>NZ_CP157201.1:645000-3648411 GCF_046736355.1 Pseudoxanthomonas mexicana
TGCTTGACTGCAAGAGCGACGGCTCAAGCAGGTACGAAAGTAGGACTTAGTGATCCGGTGGTTCTGTATGGAAGGGCCATCGCTCAACGGATAAAAGGTACTCCGGGGATAACAGGCTGATACCGCCCAAGAGTTCATATCGACGGCGGTGTTTGGCACCTCGATGTCGGCTCATCACATCCTGGGGCTGTAGTCGGTCCCAAGGGTATGGCTGTTCGCCATTTAAAGTGGTACGCGAGCTGGGTTCAGAACGTCGTGAGACAGTTCGGTCCCTATCTGCCATGGGCGTTGGAAGTTTGAGAGGGGCTGCTCCTAGTACGAGAGGACCGGAGTGGACGAACCTCTGGTGTTCCGGTTGTCACGCCAGTGGCATTGCCGGGTAGCTATGTTCGGAAGCGATAACCGCTGAAAGCATCTAAGCGGGAAGCGCGCCTCAAGATGAGACTTCCCGGGGCACAAGCCCCCTAAAGGAACCATGAAGACTACGTGGTTGATAGGTCAGGTGTGTAAGCGCTGCAAGGCGTTGAGCTAACTGATACTAATGATCCGTGCGGCTTGACCATATAACCTCAAGTGGCCTTGGACTCGACGATACCGTCAGAGAAAATCCAATGCCCGCTACGTCACAAGACCCTATGAGAGACTGGCGCCGTTCCGTCTTCGGAAACGAGCGACGCTCCAACCGTCTCCCTGGTGAAATTAGCGCTGTGGTCCCACCCGTTCCCATCCCGAACACGGAAGTGAAACGCAGCCGCGCCGATGGTAGTGTGGCTCAAGCCATGCAAGAGTAGGTCATCGCCAGGGGCTTTACCCCAAAACCCCACCTTCGGTAGAAGGTGGGGTTTTTTCTTGCCCGGCTTTGGAAAACAATCAGCGCTGGCGATTTCGAGGGGAGCAGGATGAGACAGCGTGCGTTGCCGTTCGCGGCCTTGTTGTTGATCGCGGGCCATGCGCTGGCATGGGACCCGGCGGGAGCGAAGCCGGGCGGGATTTCCGCCGAGGCGCGTGCGCTGCACGAACGCATCCTGGTGTTGGACACGCACCTGGATACGCCGGCCAATTTCGCCAGGCCGGGCTGGCGCATCACCGACCGGCATGATCACCACGGCGACCTGGCCCAGGTGGATCTCCCGCGGATGATCGAAGGCGGCCTCGATGGCGGCTTCTGGGTGATCTACACCGGGCAGGGAACGCGCGATGCCAAGGGCCATCGGCAGGCGCGGGATCACGGCCTGAGCAGGCTGGTCGAGATCCGCGAGATGCTCGCCGCCCATGCCGATGCGTTCGAGCTGGCGCTGGACGCGGACGATGCGCGCCGCATTGCCGGCGAAGGCAAGCGCATCGTCTTCATCAGCATGGAGAACGCTTCGCCACTGGCGGGCGATCCCAGCCTGCTGGAGCTCTACCATCGCCTCGGCTTGCGGATGCTGGGCATCACCCACGTGCGCAACAACGATTTCGGCGACTCGTCGACCGACCCGGCCGGCGCCGAATGGCAGGGCCTGAGCCCGACCGGCCGCGCGCTCGTCGCCGAGGCCAACCGGCTGGGTATCCTGCTGGATGCCTCGCATGCCAGCGACGCGGTGTTCGACCAGTTGCTGGAACTGTCGGCCAGCCCGATCGTGCTGTCGCATACCAGTGCCGACGCCATTTACGACCACCCACGCAATATCGATGACGCGCGCATCCGCCGGTTGGCGGCGCAGGGCGGGGTCATCCACGTCAACGCCTATGGCGGGTACCTGGTGCCGGTGGCGAAGATCGCCGAGCGCGAGGCCGCCCTGGCGGCGCTCTCTGAACGTTACGGGCCGGAGAGCCGGATGACGGCCGAACGGATCCCGGCCTATCTCGCCGAGCGGCGCAGGATCGAAGTGCGCTACCCGGTGCGCCAGGCCGGCTTCGAGGACTACATGCGCCACCTGCTGCACATCCTGAAGGTCGCAGGCCCCCGCCACGTCGGGATCGGGGCGGACTGGGACGGTGGCGGCGGCGTGGCCGGGCTGGAGGACGTCGCTGGGCTGCCGCTGATCACCGCGCGGCTGCTCGATGAAGGCTATTCCGAGGCCGACATCGAGGCAATCTGGGGTGGCAACCTGCTGCGGGTGCTGGATCAGGCCCGAAAGGTCGCCGAAAGGCTCCAAAAGACACCATCTGCACAAGATTAACGAAAGTGAAACCGGGTTTCATGACGCCGATGGAACAATGGAACCCATCCCCGCTTTAGCAGTCGAAGGCCCCGACTGCTAAGATGAGTGCCATGAACGCATCCGCTTCCACTACCGCCTTGGTCACCCACAACCTGCCCGTTCCCAGTGCGCTGGGTTCGCTCGACGCCTATATCGGCGCCGTGCACCAGATCCCGGTACTGACGGTCGAGGACGAGCAGGAACTGGCCCGCCGCTACCGCGACGAGGAGGATCTCGACGCGGCGCGCGAGCTGGTGCACTCGCATCTGCGCTTCGTCGTCCACGTGGCGCGCGGCTACAGCGGCTACGGGCTGCAGCTGGGCGACCTGATCCAGGAAGGCAACATCGGCCTGATGAAGGCGGTCAAGCGCTTCGACCCGGATATGGGCGTGCGCCTGGTCAGCTTCGCGGTGCACTGGATCCGCGCCGAGATGCACGAGTTCATCCTGAAGAACTGGCGCATCGTCAAGGTCGCCACGACCAAGGCGCAGCGCAAGCTGTTCTTCAACCTGCGCAAGTCGAAGACGCGCCTGGGCTGGTTGAACGCGGCCGAGGTCAGCGCGGTCGCCAAGGATCTGAACGTGTCCGAGCGCGAAGTGCTGGAAATGGAGTCGCGCCTGTCCGGACGCGACATCGGCTTCGACGCGCCGTCCGACGAGGACGAGGATCACGCGCCGCCGTCGCCGGTCAACTACCTGGTCGCCAGCGACGAGGATCCGTCGCAGGCCTACGAGCGTGCCGACAGTGCCGACAACCAGCTCGAACTGCTGCGCGAAGGACTGGCCGGTCTGGATCAGCGTTCGCGCGACATCATCAAGCGCCGCTGGCTGGATGGCGAAAGCAGGATCACGCTGCAGGAACTGGCCGACGAGTATGGCGTGTCCGCAGAACGCATCCGCCAGATCGAGGCCAATGCGCTGAAGAAGATGAAGGCGCTGTTTGCGGCCTGATCGCCACTGGCATGCCGATGAGGAACGGCCCGGGAAACCGGGCCGTTTCGCGTTTGTGGACGTTGCCGGAAGTGCGCTCTGGCGTGCCGGGGCTCAACCCATGAAACCTCCTTCGTCCCCGCGAAGGTGGGGATCTGGTGACTTCAACGCCTTGAAGCATGTTCATGCCTTGAAACAGGAGCAAAGACACTGGGTCCCCGCCTTCGCGGGGATGACGGAGGAGGCATGAAGCGAAACGAAATTGCCTAGCTTTCCGGCGGCCGCGCGACCGGCAGGTGCCAGCCGTAGCGGATCGCCATGTAGCGCAGGCCGAAGCAGGCGAAGGCGCCCGCGGCCATCGCCGGCGCCTGCGACCAGCCGGCGACATGCGCGATCGCCACGACACCGCCGCCCAGCAATGCGGCCACCGCGTACAGTTCGGCCTGGAGCACCACGGGCGTGCGCGCCACCAGCAGGTCGCGGACGATGCCGCCGCCGATGCCGCTGAGCATGCCCAGCAAGGTGGCGCTGAAAGGTCCCAGCCCGTAGGCCAGCGCCTTGCCGGTGCCGAGCACGGCGAACAGCGCCAGCCCGGCGGCATCGAAGATCTGCACCGGGTTGCGCAGCCTCTCGATGGCCTCGTGGCGGAAGAACGTCACCAGGCCCGCCAGGCAGGCGACGCCGAGATAGCGCCAGTCGGCCAGCGCCGCCGGCGGTTGCGCGCCGATCAGCACGTCGCGGGCGATGCCGCCGGAAACCGCCGCCGCGCAGGACAGCACCAGCACGCCGAACAGATCGAGCCGCTGGCGCACGCCCAGCGTGCCGCCGCTGAGGGCGAACACGAAGGTGCCGACGAAGTCGAAAGCTAGCAGGAGTGCAGGCATGCGTGGAGGATAGGGCAATCGCCGCCGCGGCCCGATCAGCGGGCCGCGGTGGCCAGGGCCAGCAGCCGGGCGGGTTCGGCCAGCGCGGGATGGTCGGCGGGAAGGCGCCGCAGCAGGCCGGCGCGGCAATCGGCAGCGAGTCGCACCGCCACGTCCGGCCGCCTCCGCAGCAGCGCCATGCGCGCATGCAGGCAGGACGCGGTGGCCCGCCAGGGATGGTCTGCGGCGTAGTGTGCGGCCAGGGCGGCGTCCAGTTCCCGCAATTCCAGTGCGGCGGCTTCCGCGTCGCGCAGCGCCAGCAGGGTGCGTGCCCAGCGTGCATGGAAGAAGGCGCTCTTGGCATCGTGCCCCGCCAGCAGCAGGCGACCTGACGCGCGCGCCTCGCGCAACAACATGGCCGCGGCGTCCGCTTCGCCGGCTTCGGCCTTCGCCCAGGCCAGTTCGGTCAGTGCGTACAGCGTCCAGAAGTGCCGGTTGCCCAGTGTCTCCCGCCATTGCCGCACGCGTGGCTCCAGCAGCGCGATGGCGGGTTGCCACTGCCCTTTCCACAGGTGCATCTCGGCGCGGCTGTAGCCGGGGCCGAGTGCGTCCGGATGGCCGGGGGGAAGGCCGGCGTCGAAGATGGCCTGTGCGCGATCGAGCACAGCCTCCGCTTCGCTGAAGCGTCCGGCATCAACGAGGAAGTCGCCGTAGTCGGCCAGCGCCCATCCGGTCATTGGATGGTGCTCGCCGCGTTCCCGCTGCTGCAGCGCGATCAGCCGCCGAAAATCGGCATCGGCCTGCACAAAACGCGCCAGCTTGCGCAGCGACAATGCGCGGAACCACAGCGCATCGGCGAGCAGGCGCGGCGATGCGCTGCCGTCGAGTCGTACCACCACCAGGTCCAGCGCCCGCACAGCTTGCGTCCATTCGCCGACCTCGAACATCACCTTGGCCTGTGTCACGGTGGCCGCATCGCTGCGCACGCCGGCCACGTCGAAGCCGGCGAGTGCGGCGGCGCAGGCGGCCCGGGCCGCGGCGACGTCGCCGGCCATGCGCAGTTCCTCGCACAGGTGCCTGTCCACCTCTGCCAACGCCGCCGGGTTGCCGCGCAGGTGGGCGGCTTGCTGGCGGGCACGCTGCAGCATGCCGACGGCGCGCGCGTATTCGCCCCAGCCGGAATACACGTCGGCGATGCTGTGGTAGATAGCGATTGCGCTGTCGGGCTGATCGTGGAAGCGCCGGTCCACCTTGCCAGCCGCCGCCTCGATGGCCTGCCGCACGCTGACGTCGGACGAAGCGCCGGCGGTGTAGGGATCGGCTTCCAGCAGGAGGTCGCGGGTCAGGAAAGCCTGCACCGCCTCGGCGCGGCGCTGGTTGCGCTCGGCCTGCAGGCGAGCGTTCTCGGCGCGCCAGAACATCCACAGCGCCACCGTCAGTCCGCAGGCCAGTCCGATCGACAGCGCCAGCCCCCAGCGCCAGCGCTGGCGCAGCCGCTGCAACTGCGCATCCCGCCGCCACTGGCGCTCGGCTTCGATCAGCGCGGCGGCGTGTTCTGCGCGGCGCGCGTCCAGCCCGCGCAGCCGCTGCGCCAGCGTGCGCGCATCCAACTGCCGCTGCTCCGGCTCCACCGCCGCGGCCAGCGCGATGTCCTCGCGCAGCAGTGGATCGCCCACGTCGGCCTCCCAGCCCGGCGCCAGCGGCCGCCGCAAATCACCGGCCAGCAGTTGGTACAGCAGCACGCCCAGCGCATAGACGTCGCTCTGCTGGGTGGCGGCGTGACCAGCCAGCACCTCCGGGGCCAGATAGAGCAGGCTGCCGCCGTCCGGGGAAAGGCCGTAGGGCACCGCGACCAGGCTGTGGGTCATGCCCAGCTCCGCCAGCTGCGGCGACAGCGCCGCCTCGCCAGCGCCCAGATCCCCCAGCAGCAGCCGCCAGCCGTGTGGCGCGCCGGCATCGGCCAGCGGATACAGGTTGTCCGGCTTCAGGTCCTTGTGGATGACGCCGGCCGCGTGCAGTGCGGCCACCGTTTCGCAGATCTGAGCGCACAATTCCACGCGTGCCGGCGGTGGCAGTGATTTCAGCCGCTGGTCGCGCTCGGCCCAGTCGCGGAGGTCGCCTTCCGGGTAATACGGCATCTCGGCGAAGAACGGCGGCTGGGCGAGATTCCAACCCAGCAGCGGGGCCACGCCCGCTACGCCGTCCGCGGCGGCCTGCAGATACCGCGCCAGTGCCACCTCCCTGCGCAGCCCGCGCAACCCAGCTTCGCCGACCGCGAACTTGAAGACCCGCGCCTGGCCCGCCGCATCACGCGCCAACGCCACCGCGCCGGCGGCGCCCTGGCCCAGCCAGCGTTCCATACGCCACTGCGGGCGCAGCGGCAACGGCTCGCCTGGCCGCAGGCGATCGATGCCGTGCGTCGGCGTGGCCCCGGCCTCGCCGCCGTCGTCGACCGCCTGCACCCGCACTATCGCGGCCAGCCGGTAGCCGTAGCCGTACACCGCCTTGATCGCCTCGCCGTCGCCACCCAGCGCCTGGCGCAGGCGGCTGATCGCCTTGTTCAGTGTGTTCTCGCTGACCACCCGGCCGGGCCAGCCGGCTGCCAGCAGCTCGTCCTTGGTCACCACTTCGCCGGCATGGCGCAGCAATGCCAGCAGCACATCGAATCCGCTGCGGTCCAGCGCCACTGTCTCTCCACCCACGCTGACCGGGCCGCGTTCGTCCAGCATCACCCGGCCGAAATGCCACAGCTTCGGTGCGTCGCGATCGCCCATGCGCGTGTCTTCCCCGTCCCCCCGTCATTGGCCGCGCCAATGTGCGCGCCGATTCTTGCCCTTGCAACTCCCGGCCGGGCAATCGGCCACGACCCCTGCCGGCTGCATGCAAGTGATTGATTTTACGCGTCGGCGGAATTCGTCCGCATTCGTCAGGATTGGGGAAGGATTTTCCAGCGTGATTGGCAGTAACACAGGGACACAGGAATCATCACCGGGGTGGAAAATGAAAAACAGCACAAATTCGGGTTGGCTGGCTCTGGCTGTGGCCGCCATGCTGACAGTGGCCTGTGGAAGCCTGGATGCGGCGGATTTCACCAGGAAGCTGGATCGTATCGAGAGTCAGGCGCCCGCAGAGGCATTGCAGGGTGCGGGGAAACTGCTGCAAAACCGCAAGTGCGAGGGCGATGTGGCATGCCGATGCCGGCTGTTGGCACTGCAAGCCAGGCTCGGTGCCCAAGGCGGAGATGACGGATTGTTGCGGTCGGCGGCAGGCCGGTTCCAGATGAGCGGCTGCCAGCATCACCGGGCGATGAGGCCGGAGGTGCTATCGACGCTGCACGACAAGGGTGAAGGCGCCCTGGCTTTCTCGATCGTGGAGGATCGCTTCCAGCGCCGGCCACAGGATCAAGAGGCACTTGAAGCCTACGCCTCGCTGCTGGAGAAGGACGGGCGCAAGGGCGAAGCCGATCTCGCCCGTGCGTTCGTGCGGGATGTGGTCACGCCGGTGGCCTCGTTCTCGGCAAGCGTGGATACACGGATGCCCGCTCCGAACACCGCGGAGGACTGGGACAAGCGCGCCGCGGTCTACAGGCAGAAGGCCGCTTACCTGAAGACCGCGCGCGAGGCGGCGGCCAAGGGGCGGTGCCGTGGCTTGGTCGAGCTGTGCCTGGGCCACTTCGACCGGATGATCGCCGCCGAGAACGACGCGGCCAATGGCGCCGCCGAACGGGCGCGATCGCTGCGCGATGAACTGGAACGGAAGCGCAGGCAGGCCAGTTCGATGTCCACGCTCGGCGGTCTGTTCGGCGCCTTGGCCGGGCAGGCCAGTGCGGCTGGATTGGGTGAGTACTCGCAGGTGTTGTCTTATGCGCAACAGACGGCGGACATGATGGGATCGGATGCACAGGCGGCGGCAGAGGAACTGGAGAACCGCAACAACGCCTTCATGGAGGCCGACTACGAGGTCCTGGTGCGGGCATTGAGCGCCTTGCAATGAAGAGGAACGCAAGCTGGCGCGCATGGGGGTGCCTGCTGGTGTTCTCCGCGCTCTGCCCTTCCGCCCTTTCGCAAACGGGGATGAGCTGCGAGGCCGCCAAACGGCACAACATTTCCGAGATCGAAAAGGCGATCAGACAGACCCGCCAGGCCATATCGGCCATAAGCACGGGCGGGTCCCCCTATCAGAACCCGACGTATGGAGCATACCTGCGGCAACTGGAGGCCGGATTGAAACAGGTCAAGGGGACGGCATGCCCCGGCGAGGCAAGTGGAAAGTCGGATGAAGGCATGGGATCCGTCTCGGACTATGACAGCAAGGCCAAAAGCGATCCGCTGCGCGCCCAGTCCCATGGCCTGCTGGCCAGCCTGGCCGACGATGGTGGCGGCGCCGGCGACGGCGCGGCAGGCGACAGCGGTGGCGGGGACATGCCCAGCGAGGAGGAAAAAAGGCGGCAGGAGCGGGAAAGGCTCGAGCGCTTGAAGCAGCAGGCGCAGCAGGAAGGCTATCCGGCCAAGGATCCGGCGCAGAACTGGTCGGGAAGCCCCTGCCACTTCTTCACCTGCCCCTACGAACGAAGGGATCGCAACGACAACGTGTACGGCTACAACAGCTACGCGAATGAATCGGTGGTCCGGTATGGAAGATGGCAATACACGTGTGTGGCCGGTCGCTGGAAAGTCAGCGGATCGGCCAGTGGTCCCGTCGATGCGGCCAGGGCCGACGCGAGCGTGGGGGAAATGAAGTGCCAGAACAAGTACGGCGCCCCGCTGGATTCGGTGTTCATGTACGAGGGCGAGTGAAGTCCTTCCTCCCGCGCGCGTGCCTGGACGTGTGTGGATGGCGGCGGGCCGATGCCAATGGACTCGCCGGGCGTCGTTGTCATCGACCCGCGGGTGTTCAGCCGTTTCATCGCCGAGAATGATGGACGCGACGCGCAGGTGGATCCAACAGGTCCAGTCGAGCGGGCGCCGGTTGCGAATGCCGGCACTGCGGAAGCCGCATCGCAGCGAAAGGGCGGACTTGGGTTCTCGAGCAGTCCCGCCACAGGAGGCATTGCAGATGTATATGCCACGATTGACGAACCTGGTCGCGCTTGCGCTCGCGGCCACCCTGCTTTTTTGCGGCTGTGCCATCACTCCGTACCGCTCGGCAGACCTGGCCAAGCACAACGAGAAGTGCCTTGCGCATCCCAAGGGAGGAGATTTTGCCTGTGCCGTCCGCCACCAGATTGGCCCGGAACGGGATGCTCCCTTCATCACCTATGTCGAGTTCGATGACCAGGGCAGCATGCTCGCGCGCCAGGAAGCCATGCAGGCCTTGCAGGAATTGCGTGAACGCGCACGCGCGAAACCGACGCTGATCGTTGCGTTCGCCCACGGCTGGAAACACAACGCCTCCGTGGACTCGGGCAACGTGGCCCAGTTCCAGACGCTGCTCGGAAAGCTGCAAAAGAGCTTTCCGGGCTGGCAGGTGGAAGGCGTCTACCTCGGCTGGCGTGGCAAGAGTGCGGGCATGTGGGGGGCATGGGGCGCGCGGGAACTCACGTTCTGGACACGCAAGGCCGCCGGGACCCGCGTGGGCACCGACGGCCTCATCGAGGTGGTCTCGGAACTGGCTCAAATCCGGGCGCAGAAGTTGGCCGACACGGACAAGCAGCATGTCTTCGTCATGGCCGGGCACAGCTTCGGCGGCATGGCCGCGTTCTACGCGACACGCCACCTGCTGATGCGGGAACTGGTGGAGGCCCAGAACAGCTGTATCTGCAAGACGGGTGTCGGTTCCCACTTGCTGCATGATGGGAAGCCCAGGCTTTCATTCGTGCCGTTCGGACCTGTGGAGGCCGCTGTCTTGCCCGCGCCTTCGGATGCTTCCACCTTGTCCAGGCCTTTGGCCGCCTCCGCTTGCAGGTGTCACGGCTCGCTTTCATCCTCCGTGGCCGATCTGATCGTGATCGTGAATCCAGCCTTCGAAACCGTGCGCTTCGATCCACTCCTGGCGCGATCGAAGCAAGCCGAGTTCCAGGCCGGGCAGCTGCCGATCCTCACGGTATTCATGTCCAAAGGGGATAGAGCGACCAAGAATGCATTCCCGTTCGCGCGCGCATTTACGACCTTGCTCAAAACCTATGTCCCAGGCCAGCGGAAGCGGGACATCGTGGCGCTTGGCCACCTGCAGGAAAGCTTGACGCACCGGCTGGCGCTGGCGGGCGAAACCGCATCAGGCAAATCGCCGGCATTGAAAACCAATGAAGGCGAAACGCTGGAAATGTTCATTCCACCCTCTTCCCATCCGGCAGGCTTGGAGGAAGGTTTCGTACAGTGGAACAAGGATCAGGATGCCTGGAGAAATTTCCTGTGCGGGCATGCGCCCGGCTGGGCGAATGGCGACATCACCCTGGAACGCATTCAAGCAAGGGACACGTCCGATGCCGGCACCTTGCCCCGTTCCGCGCAGCGGAAGGAATCCCACAACGCCCCATTTTCACCCTACCTGATCGTCTCGGTGGACGAGCGCCTCATCCCCGGACATTCTGACGTATGGAAGCCGGGTTTCCTGGAGTTCGTGGCGAATATGGTGAAGGCGCGTTTTCTCACCCGGCCAGGCTGCCCGCCAGCTTCCAGGGGCGCCTTGGGTACTGCCTTTGATGGCGGAACCTGGAATATGGGCGGGATCGATGGGCGGCAAAACGAACCGGATTCCCCGACCGGCGTGCGACCATGATGCAGAACAGCATCAACAGGAACAGGTCCCGCGAATCCAGGGAGCTTGTCTTCATGGCGATTCTTGCTTCAACGCCTGGCTGGGTCCAGGAATCGTAGCGACAGCCACGTTGCCATGTACGTGGAAGCGTCAGTACAAATCCACCGGATCCACGTCCAGCGACCAGCGCACCCTGCGCGCCTGCGGCGAGGCGTGCAGCGTGGTGACGAGCACGTCCAGCGCCGCGTGCAGGCTGCGTCGCTGCGCTGCGGACAGGATCAACTGGGCACGCTGGTAGCCGGCGCGGCGCGGCATTGGCGCGGGCAGCGGGCCGTGGATGCCGATGGTGGGCTGCCCTTCATCCGGCCTGCGGACACCTTCTTCCCGCGCAGCGGGGAGAAGCGAGAGGATGACGGCCTTCGCCTCGTGCAGGAACCGCATCGGCGGGTCGGCGTGCATGGCCTCGGCGCGCAGCAGCGCCATGTGCGCGAACGGCGGGAAGCCGGCGGCCTCGCGCTGCTGCAATTCGGCTTCGGCGAAGGCGGCATAGCCGCCCTGGATCAGCGTCTCCAGCAGCGGATGGCCGGGATGGTGGGTCTGCAGCAGCACCTGGCCGGCGCGCTCGGCGCGGCCGGCGCGGCCGGCGACCTGGATCAGCTGCTGGGCGAGTTTCTCGCCGGCGCGGAAATCCGACGAGAACAGGCCTTCGTCCACGCCGACCACGACCACCAGCGTCAGCCGCGGCAGGTCGTGGCCCTTGGCCAGGATCTGGGTGCCGACCAGGATGCCGGGCGCGTCGCCGAGCGTGGCCAGGTGCTGGGCCAGGGCGTCGCGGCGCTGGGTGGTGCTGCGATCGATGCGCAGCACCGGCACGTCGGCAAAGCTTGCCGCCAGCGTCTCCTCCAGCCGCTCGGTGCCGATGCCCTGCGGTTGCAGCGCCAGTCCGCCGCAGTCGGGGCAGGCGGGTGGCGCGGGCTGGCGGGCGCCGCAATGGTGGCATTGCAGGCGGCGGCCGCTGGCGTGCACGGTCATCGCGCTGTCGCAGCGCTTGCAGTGCGCGGTCCAGCCGCAGTCGTGGCACAGCAGCGCCGGTGCGTAGCCGCGGCGGTTCTTGAACACCAGCACCTGGCCGCCCTGCGCCAGCGCCTGCCCGATGGCCTGCATGGCCTCGAGGGACAGGCCGCCTTGCAATGCGCGCTTGCGCACGTCCATCACCCGCACCGCCGGCGGCTGCGCCTGGCCGGCGCGGCGGCGCAGGCGCAGGTGCGCGTAGCGGCCGCCGCGCGCGTTGTGCAGCGTTTCCAGCGACGGCGTGGCGCTGCCGAGGATGACCGGCACGCCGAGCGCCTTGCCGCGCACCAGGGCGAAGTCGCGGGCGTGGTAGCGGATGCCGTCGAGCTGCTTGTAGCTGCCGTCGTGCTCCTCGTCGACGACGATCAGGCCGGCCTGCGGCAGCGGCACGAACACCGCCGAGCGGGTGCCGACGACGACACGTGCCTGCCCGCGCGCGGCCGCCATCCAGGCGCGTGCACGCTCGCCTTCGGCCAGGCCCGAGTGCAGCGCGTGCACCGGCACGCCGAGGCGGGCGCGGAAGCGCGCCAGCGTCTGCGGGGTCAGGCCGATCTCCGGCACCAGCACCAGCGCCTGCCGGCCGCGCGCCAGGCAGGCGGCGATCGCCGACAGGTAGACCTCGGTCTTGCCGCTGCCGGTCACGCCATCCAGCAGCAATGGGGCGAAACCGGCAGTGGCGGCCACCGCCTCGACGGCGGCCTGCTGTTCGTCGTTGAGCGGCGGGCCGGGCTGCGGCGCTGGGGCCGCACCCGGGTCTTCGCTGGCGACCCGTTCGGCCAACCCACGCCGCGCCAGCGAACGTGCCGGCTCGCGCCAGCCTTCCATCCGCAGGTCCAGCGCGTCCTCGGCCAGCGCAGCGGCGGCCAGCCGCTCGGCCAGCCGCCGCGGCCGGCTGCCGGCGCGCAGCGAGGGCAGGGCGGTCAGGCCGGCCTCGGTCAGCCGCCAGGCCCACGAGGTGGTGTCCGGCGCCGGATCGCCATGCCGCAGCGGGCCGGGCAGGGCAGTGGCCAGCGTCTCGCCCAGCGGCGCATGGGTGTAGCGGGCCAGCCAGCGCAGCGAGTCGAGCAGTTCGCCGCCGAGCAGCGGCGCGGCGTCCAGCCAGGCCAGTGCGGCGCGCAGTTCGGCCGAAGGCCTTTCGGCCGCACCCGTGCCGGCGACGATGCCGACCAGCTCGCGGCTGCCGAAAGGCACCTTCACCCGCCTGCCGACGTCGCCCGGTCCGGGTACGTGGCCGGGAGGCGGGAGGTAGTCGAACAGGTGCGGCAGGGGCACCGGAAGGGCGACCTGGAGCAGGACGGGAGCGGTCATCGGCGCCAGTGTAGCGGTGCGCCGGTTCTGTGCGGTTGCGTCAACAAGCTGTGAAAACGATGACGAAAGTCACGCAACTAGCGATTCTGGAAAGGGATTCCCATTTATCCACATGTTCTGTGGATAAGCATGTGCATGGAGGCTTTGCTCCACGCCGCAAACGCGCATCCGCAAGCCTCGCCGCCAACTTGGACAAAAAATCGTCACACGATATTTCCTTTTTCAATCAATAACTTGGCCGTGAAACGAAACTGAAGGCAAGAAACTTGGCATCGCCAGTGACCCGGTGCACGGGAACCTGTGTGTGCTGTGCACAACGTGCAGGCGCGGTGTCAATGGGGGAGCGGATTTCCGCGCGATGTCAAGTGCGGAGGCGGGTTCACCACGCGATGGCACCAGCCTTGCAGGGAAGTGCGCCGGAAAGGCCCGTCGCTCCGGGACGGTGTTGCGGCAAGGGGGCGGTCAGTAGCGGGCGACCACTTCGAGGACGCGCCGGCTGGCGCGGAAACGCTCGCCGAAGCGGGCCAGGCCATCGGCGCGCATGGCGGCGGCGTGATCGCGCAGGTAGGCCTGCAAGGCCGCCTGATCGACCAGCCGGTACGCCACGCAGTAGCGGCAGCGGCCCGGCTCGGCCGGTGGCTCCAGCGGGATGCCGATCTCAGCGCCAGTGAAACCGGGCAGCGCGAGCATCTGGCGGACGTGATCGTGCAGCCACGGCTCGTACTCGGCGCGCAGGCCGGCCTCGACGTCGAGGGTGACCTCGTAGATGACGCCGCCGCGATCCGGCGGCCGGGAAGGGGGCAGGCTCATCGCACTCAGGTGGACGTCATGTCGAACCGATAAGATACCGGCCCTTCGCGACCCGGTACCAGCGCGCAGCCGCGCGGCCGCAGTCCGGCAGGTTCTTCCGCATGTCCGCTTCCGTTTCCCGCGCGCGCCTGGGTGGCGAGGTGCGCGCCACCGCCACGCTGGCGCTGCCGCTGGTGCTGGGCCACGTCTCCACCGGCCTCATCGGCTTCGTCGACAACGTCATCGCCGGCCATCACGGTACGCAGACGCTGGCCTCGGTCACCGTCGGCACGGCGCTGCTGTGGCTGCCGATGATGGTGCCGATCGGCACGCTGATCTCGTTGACCGCCTCGGTGTCGCAGCTCGACGGCGCGCAGCGGCGCGACGAGATCGGGCCGCTGTTCCGGCAGGCGCTGTGGCTGTCGCTGGGGCTGGGCGCGCTGATGTTCGCTTTCCTCAGCGCGGTGCCTTACGCGCTGGCGGCGTTCGGCATCGCGCCCGACATCATCCCCGGCGCCAGGGACTTCCTGCACGGCATCCGCTGGGGCGTGCCGGCGCTGACGCTGTTCTTCTGCATGCGCTACCTGAGCGAGGGCATGCACTGGACGCTGCCGACGATGCTGCTGGGATTCGGCGGCCTGCTGCTGCTGGCGCCGCTGGGCTACGTGCTGACGTTCGGCCGCTTCGGCCTGCCGGAGATGGGCGCGGGCGGGCTGGGCGTGGCCTCGGCGATCATGATGTGGGCGCAGGCGCTGGCCTTCGCGGCATATCTGTGGAACGCGAAGCGCTTCGCCCCCCTGCGGCTGTTCGCGCATTTCGAATGGCCGCGGCTGGCGCCGATCCGGCAACTGCTGCGCACCGGCCTGCCGATCGGCATCACCGTGCTGATGGAAGGCAGCCTGTTCATCGTCACCGCGCTGCTGATCGCACGGCTCGGCGCGGTGCCGGCGGCGGCGCACCAGATCGCCATCAACGTGGCGGCGCTGTGCTTCATGATCCCGATGGGCGTGGCCGAGGCGACCACGGTGCGGGTGGGGCGTGCGGTCGGCCGCGCGGATCCGCAGGGCATGCGCCGCGCCGCCTACGCCGGCTACGTGATCGTGCTGCTGACCCAGGGCTTGTCGGCGATCGGCCTGCTGCTCGGCCACGATGCGGTGGTGGCGCTGTATACCCGCGATGCGGCGGTGGCGGCGCTGGCCGGCACGCTGCTGCTGTACGCGGCGGCGTTCCAGTTCCCGGATGGCATCCAGGTGCTGTCGGCCGGCGCGCTGCGCGGGCTCAAGGACACCCGCGTGCCGATGTGGCTGGCGGCCTTCTCCTACTGGGGCCTGGGCATGCCGCTGGGTGCCGGGCTGGGCCTGGGGCTGGGCTGGGGACCGCAGGGCATGTGGCTGGGGCTGATCCTGGGCCTGACCGCGGCGGCGGTGCTGATGGGGCTGCGTTTCCGCCACAGCAGCCGGCGCGCGCTGCCGGTGGCGTGAAGGCTGGCAGGGTGACTTCAGGGGCATGAAAGCCCGCGGGCGACCCGGTAAGCTGGCGGCAGTCTTCCGGAGTCGTCTTCCATGAACCAACCCGTGCGTCGCGGTCCCATCGCCGCCTTCTTCGTCGGCCTGTGGGACGTGATGAACTTCACCCGCCGGCTCATCGTCAATTTCCTGTTCTTCGGCCTGCTGCTGTTCGTCGTCATGATCTTCGTGATCGCCGCCGGCAGCGGCGCGATCAAGCCGCTGAGCGAGCGCACGACGCTGGTGCTGGCGCCGGAGGGCCGGCTGGTCGAGCAGTACAGCGCCGACCCGGCGATGCGCGCGCTGGCCCGGATGACCGGCGACAAGGGCGCGCAGGAAGTGCAGTTGCGCGACCTGCTGCGCGCCATCGACGCGGCCCGCGAGGACAAGCACATCGAGCGGGTGATGCTGCGCGTGGACAAGCTGCAGCCCACCGGCTACGCCTCGCTGCGCGAGGTCGCCGACGCGCTGGCGCGGCTGCGCCAGTCCGGCAAGCAGATCGTCGCCTTCGGCGAGAACCTGGGCCAGCACCAGTACCTGCTGGCGGCGCAGGCCGACGAGGTCTACCTGGATCCGATGGGCGGGCTGATCCTCGAGGGCTTGGGCCGCTATCGCCAGTACTACCGCCAGGGCCTGCAGGAAAAGCTCGGCGTGGACGTGCACGTGTTCAAGGTCGGCGAGTACAAGTCGGCGGTGGAGCCGTTCATCCTCGACGCCGCCTCGCCCGAGGCCAAGGAAGCGGATCTGTACTGGATGAACGACGTCTGGCAGCGCTACCTGGCCGACATCGCCAAGGCGCGCAAGCTGGAGGCCGCGCAACTGGCGGCCGGCATCGACACCCTGCCCGAGGGCCTGGCCGCCGCCGGCGGCGACCTGGCCAGGTTCGCGCTGCAGCAGAAGCTGGTCGACGGGCTGAAGACGCAGGAAGAAGTGGAGAACCTGCTGGCCGAGCGCGGCGTGGCCGACGCCGATGCCGAGACCGGTTTCCGCAGCATCGGCCTGGACGGTTACCTGGCCCTGCTCGACAGCAAGCGCCTGCCCCTCGACAAGCGCCCGCAGGTGGCGGTGGTGGTGGCCGAGGGCGAGATCACCGACGGCGAGCAGCCGGCTGGCCGCGTCGGCGGTGTATCGACCGCGGCGCTGCTGCGCGAGGCGCGCGACGATGACGACGTCAAGGCGGTGGTGCTGCGCGTGGATTCGCCCGGCGGCGGCGTCTACGCCTCCGAGCAGATCCGCCGCGAAGTGGCCGCGCTGAAGGAAGCCGGCAAGCCGGTGGTGGTGTCGATGGGCGACCTGGCCGCGTCCGGCGGCTACTGGATCTCGATGAACGCCGATCGCATCTACGCCGATCCGTCGACCATCACCGGGTCGATCGGCATCTTCGGCATGATTCCCAACGTGACCCGCACGCTGGATCGCATCGGCGTGCATACCGACGGCGTGGGCACCACCCGCTTCGCCGGCGCGTTCGACATCACCCGGCCGATGGATCCGGCGGTCGGCAGCGTCATCCAGTCGATCATCGACAAGGGCTACGCCGACTTCACCGGCAAGGTCGCCGCGGCGCGCAACAAGCCGGTCGAGGCGATCGACGAGGTCGCGCGCGGACGCGTGTGGAGCGGCGCGCAGGCGCAGGAGCGCGGGCTGGTGGACGAGCTGGGCGGCCTGCAGGCCGCGCTGGCCGACGCCGCCAAGCGCGCCAGGCTGGGCGAGGCGGGCAAGTACCGCGTGCGCTACGTCGAGAAGGCGCCGTCGCCGTTCGCGCAGTTCATGGCCGGCCTGGCCGGCAGCCGCATCGGCGCGCTGCTGGTGAAGGATTCGGACATCGCCCAGGCGCTGCTGGCCCGCGCCATGCCGGAAGCCGGCGCGCAGCTGCGCTTCGTCGAGGAAGCGGCGAAGTCGCCGGACGGTTCGCCGGTCAAGGCGCTGGCCTACTGCTTCTGCGGGTTCTGAAGCAGGAACCCCACGCCGACGCCCGCGTGCATCGGCGTGGAGGCGCGGGGCCACCCTCGATGCCGGCCCGCGGCGTCAATGCGTATCGGCGTCGATTTCCGCGCGCTGCCTGTCCACCGCGGCCTGCACGCTGTCCTGGACGCCGCGCGCCTTGTCCAGCGGTTCTTGGATGGTGTCGCGCAGCTGCGTCTGCGCCGCGGTGGCCTGCGGCTTGGGCGGTTCGTCCTTCGGTGGCGGTTCCGGTGCCCTGCAGGCCGACAGCGCCAGCACGGCGACGAGGACGGACGGGCCTGGGATCTTCATGCGCGGGCCTCCCAACGGTGCGGTGGCGCTATCCTACGCCGCAACGGCGGGGAGGCGCGTGCATGGATCATCGTTGGCGACTGCAAGGACAGACCGCGCTGGTCACCGGCGCCAGCGCCGGCATCGGCCTGGCGATCGCGCGCGAGCTGCTCGGCCTCGGTGCCGACGTGCTGTTGGTGGCGCGCGACGCCGACCTGCTGGCGCTGGCGCGCGACGACCTGGCCGACGAGTTCCCGCAGCGCGAGGTGCTGGGACTGGCCGCCGACGTGGCCGACGACGAGGATCGCCGCGAGATCCTCGACTGGGTCGAGGACCACAGCGACGGCCTGCATATCTTGATCAACAACGCCGGCGGCAACGTCACCCGCCCCGCCATCGACTACACCGAGGACGAGTGGCGCGGGATCTTCGAGACCAACCTGTTCTCCGCCTTCGAGCTCTCGCGCTACGCCCATCCGCTGCTCACCCGGCATGCGGCGTCGAGCATCGTCAACGTCGGCAGCGTGTCGGGCCTGACCGCGGTGCGCAGCGGCGCGCCCTACGGCATGACCAAGGCGGCGCTGCACCAGCTCACCCGCAACCTGGCCGCCGAATGGGCCGAGGATGGCGTGCGCGTCAACGCGGTCGCGCCGTGGTACATCCGCACCCGCCGCACGTCCGGGCCGCTGTCGGATCCGGACTACTACGAGGAAGTGATCGCGCGCACGCCGATGCGCCGCATCGGCGAGCCGGAGGAAGTGGCCGCGGCGGTCGGCTTCCTGTGCCTGCCGGCGGCCAGCTACATCACCGGCGAGTGCATCGCGGTGGACGGCGGGTTCCTGCGCTACGGGTTCTGAGCGCGCAGGCGGGCGCACGCCGGATGAATCAGCGCCCGCAGGCGCTCTCGCCGAGGATGCGCGGGATGCGCTCGAAATCGGCGCGGTTCCGTTCGACGTTCTCCGGTTTGGCGAAACGCCAGGCGACCTCGGCGGCGTCGCGGCGCTGCTTCCACGCGGCGCACAGCGCGCCGTCGGCCACGCGCGCGCAGGTATCGCGGACCATCTCGCAGGCCTGGCCGGCGCCGGTCTGCGGGTTCCCGTCCAGTCCCACCGTGCGCAGCGGCACGCAGCGCGGCGCGGGCTGGTCGTCCTCGCTGAAATAGCTGTCCCTGTCGTGGGTGGTGCACTGGTACAGCCACGGCGGCGGCAGGCGGGCGGCGTCGGCGCTCGCCGCCGGTGCGGGCGTGGATGGAGGCGCCGCGGGCGGGGCGGCTGGCGCGGTCGCCGGTGCCTGCCCGGCCGGTTCCGGTGGCGTTGGCGGGGCAGTCGAAGGCGCGGGTTGCGCCGGCCTGGACATCGGCAACGTGCCGACGCCCTGCATCACCCGTTTCTCCTCGCGGCTGCCCTTGGGGCAGGGCGAGTTCTGCAGGGTCAGCGCGCCGCCGGCATCGGTGCAGCGGTAGATGACGACGTCGCCGGCGATTGCCGGCGATGCCGCCAGCAGCGGCAGCAGCAGGCACAGGCGCGGGAGCAGCGGTTTCGGGTTCATCGGGGGTTTCCGCAGTCGTTGGCGATGCGCGCATCGATCGCGCGCTGTTCGAGATCCAGTTCGCGCCGTTCGCTCTGCATTGCGCCGTGGTAGCGGCGCAGGATCTCGTAGCGTCGATCCGACAGGCGTGCGCAGACCTCGGCCTGCGGCAGCGGATGGCATTCGTCGCGCACCCAGGCGCCACCGGCCGGGACGGCGACCAGGGGCGGGCGCGAAGGCGGCGGCCGCGGCGACCCCGGCGTGCCGCCGGGCGGGCGCACCGGCGGATGCGGGTCGTGCGGCCGCGGCGGATGCCGCCAGCCCGGATAGCCCAGCGTCCAGTACGGCACCCAGCGCGGACGGCCTTCGCCGTTGTCGCTGCTGTAGCGCTGACCGTCGGCGCCGACGCATTCGTACATCGGCCGTGGCGGCGTGCGGTAGACGATGGTGCGCGGCGGCGCCGGCACGGCCGGCGGCGGTGCGACGGCGGGCGGCGCGGGTGTTGCCGGCGGCCTGGCCGGGGCGGCGGCCGGGCGCTGCATGCTGCGGGTTTCCTGCCGCTCGCCGGCAAGGCACGGTGAATCGCGCAGGGTCAATGCGCCATCGGCGGCGGTGCAACGGTAGATGACGACCTCGTCGGCGGCACCGGCCGTGGGCGGCGGCACCAGCAGCAGAAGGAACAGGGCCGCGCGGGGAGACATGCCGCCACTGTTGCGCGCCGGACAGGGCGTCGCAAGGGGCGCTGCGGCTGCCGTTCAGTCGCGCAGCGGCTGGCCGCTGATCGCGTCGCGGATCGAGGTCGGCCGGGCCAGATCGCCGACCGTGCCGATGCAGACGCCCTCGATGCGCGCCAGCAGGGCCGGGTCCAGTTCATCGCGGCTGCGCGCCGGCGGCTGTCCGGCGAGGTTGGCGCTGGTGGAGACCAGCGCGCGGCCAAATGCCTCGCACAGCGCCGCCACGTCCGCGTGCGCGCTGACCCGCACGGCGATGCCGTCGTGCTTGCCGGTGATCCACGCCGGCGCCTGCGCGCTGGCCGGCAGCACCCAGGTGTAGGGGCCGGGCCAGCTGGCCAGCACCTCGGCCAACCGGTCGGCCGGCAGGGCGGACAGGTCCACCCACGGCCGCAGTTGCTCCAGCGTCGCGGCGATCAGGATCAGGCCCTTCTCGCGCGGGCGCTGCTTGATGTCCAGCAGCCGCTGCACGGTGGCCTCGTCGGCCGGGTCGCAGCCCAGGCCCCAGACGGCCTCGGTCGGGTAGGCGATCACGCCGCCGCGGTGCAGGACCTGGGCGGCCCGCACCGGGGACAGCATGACGATGGCCGCCGGTTCCACCATGTCCGCTCAGTACGCCATTGGAAGCTCAGAATGGCGCATCGTCGCCGGATTTCTTGACCACGCGCTTGCGCCCGGGAACGGCGCCGGCCGAGGGCGTCAGCAGCGACCTGGCCGGTTCGGGCGCGGCGGGGCGCACGGCCGCCTTCCTGGCTGCGGCCTTCTTCGCCGGAGCCTTGGCGGCGGTTTTCTTCGCCGCCTTCTTGGCAGCGGTCTTCTTCGGCGCGGCTTCCTTCTTCACCGCGGTCTTCTTCACCACGGTCTTCTTGGCCGCCGCCTTCCTGGCGCCGAAGCCGCGCCGCGCCGGCTTGCCGGTTTCCTCCAGCAACTGCTGCACCTCGGCCAGGGTCAGCGAGGACGGTTCGCGATCCTTGGGGATCTTGCCGTTGAGCTTGCCGTCGCTGATGTAGGGGCCGAAGCGCCCGTTCAGCACCTGGATGTCGCTGCCGGGGAATTCCTTGATGATGCGGTTGCGCGCGATCTCCTCCTTCTCCTCGATCAGGAACACCGCGCGCGCCAGATCGATGGTGTAGGGATCGTCTTCCTTCTTCAGCGAGGCGTAGACGCCGCCGCGCTTGGCGAACGGGCCGAAACGGCCGATGCCGACGCTGACCTCCTCGCCCTTGTCCTGGCCGAGCGCGCGCGGCAGCAGGAACAGTTCCAGCGCCTCGTCCAGCGTGATCGTGTGCATCGACTGGCCGGGGCGCAGCGAGGCGAACTTGGGCTTCTCCTCGGCGTCCTCGGCGGTGCTGCCGATGGCCGCATACGGCCCGAAGCGGCCCAGCCGCACGCTGACCGGCTTGCCGGTCTTGGGATCGGTACCGAGCTCGCGCGCGCCGGTGGCCTCGCTGCGATCGACCGATTCCTTCTTCTCCTCGATCAGTTCCTTGAACGGCCCCCAGAACTTCTCCATCAGCGGGACCCATTCCTCCTCGCCGCGCGACACCGCGTCCAGCTCGTCCTCGAGCTTGGCGGTGAAGTCGTAGTCGACGTAGCGGGTGAAATGTCCGCTGAGGAACTTGGACACCGCGCGGCCAACGTCGGTGGGCTTGAACGCGCGGCCTTCCATCTCGGCGTACTTGCGGAACAGCAGGGTCTGGATGATCGAGGCGTAGGTCGAGGGACGGCCGATGCCGTATTCCTCCAGCGCCTTGACCAGCGCCGCCTCGGTGAAGCGCGGCGGCGGCTGGGTGAAGTGCTGGTCGGCGTGGATGCGGTCCAGCGGCACGCGGTCGCCCGGTTTCATCGCCGGCAGCTTGCGGCCCTCATCCTCGTCCTCGGCGTTCTTCTGGTCCTTGCCTTCCTCGTAGACCGCCAGGAAGCCGGGCACGACCACGGTGGTGCCGCTGGCGCGGAAGCTGTGCTCGCTGCCGGCGGCCAGGTCGACGCTGACGGTGTTGAGCGTGGCAGGGATCATCTGGCAGGCCACCGCGCGTTTCCAGATCAGCTCGTACAGCTTGCGCTCGTCGTCGGACAGGTGGCGGGCCACCTGCGCCGGCGTGCGCAGCGCGCTGGTCGGGCGCACCGCCTCGTGGGCTTCCTGCGCGTTCTTGGACTTGGTCTGGTAGAAGTTGGGCTTGTCGGGCAGCGAAGCGGTGCCGTAGTCGCGCGCGATCACGTCGCGGATCTCGCCCAGCGCCTCGGCCGACAGGCTGACCGAGTCGGTACGCATGTAGCTGATCAGGCCGACCGTGCCTTCCTCGCCGATGTTCACGCCCTCGTACAGCTTCTGCGCCACCTGCATGGTCTTGCGGGTGGTGAAGCCGAGCTTGCGCGAGGCTTCCTGCTGCAGCGTGGAGGTGGTGAACGGCGGGGCCGGGCGGCGCTTGCGCTCCTTGCTGGCCACGTCGGTGACGTGCAGCGCACCCTGCGCGGCCTGTTGCAGGCGCAGGCGCGCGGCCTCGGCGGTGTCGCCGTCGGTGATGGTGAACTGCTCGAACTTCTTTCCGTCGAGCTTGGTCAGCTTGGCCGAGAACGGCTGCGACGGATGCGCCAGATCGGCGCCGATGCTCCAGTACTCGCGCGCGACGAAGGCTTCGATCTCCTCCTCGCGCTCAACGATCATGCGCAGCGCCGGCGACTGCACGCGGCCGGCCGACAGCCCGCGCTGCACCTTGCGCCACAGCACCGGCGACAGGTTGAAGCCGACCAGGTAGTCGAGCGCGCGGCGCGCCTGCTGCGCGTCGACCAGGTCGCCGGCGATCTGGCGCGGCTGGGCCATCGCCTCCTTGATCGCGCGCGGGGTGATCTCGGTGAACACCACCCGGTGCAGCGGCTTGCCTTCGAGCAGGCCGCGCTCCTTCAGGATTTCGGCGATGTGCCAGCTGATCGCCTCGCCCTCGCGGTCCGGGTCGGTCGCCAGGAAGATGTCGTCGGCGCCCCTGGCCGCCTTGGCGATGGCGTCCACGTGCTTCTCGTTCTTGTCGATCAGCGCGTAGGACATCGCGAAGCCCTGCTCCGGGTCGACCGCCCCCTCCTTCGGCACCAGGTCACGCACGTGACCGTACGAAGCCAGGACGGTGAAGTCCTTGCCGAGGTATTTGTTGATCGTCTTGGCCTTGGCGGGCGATTCGACGATGAGCAGGTGCTTGGGCATCAGTTCCGGGTTCTGGGAGGACGGCTGGCCCCGGTCGGGGGGCGGCTAGGGTGGCGCAAAAGCGCCGTTCAGAGAAGCCGACGCCCGGGGCGAGCAGCCCCGGGCGTTCAGTTTACTGGCGAATAGTGGAATCACGGTGCGGCGGCCCTGTCAAGCTGGAGGGACGGCCGCGGCCGGGCCAGGCGCGGTCCCGAGTCAGCGCAGGCTGGCGAAGAGCATGCCGAACATTGCGACGATGATCACAAACGAGCCGATCACCAGCAGCCCGCCCAGGATCAGCACGATCCAGGCCACCACGCCCAGTTCCTCGCGCTGCCATTCCGGGTGGTCGGTATAGGCCCACTTGTCCACCACCAGGGTGTCGCAGACGAAGTCGTGCAGGCCCTGCTTGCGCTCGGTGAAGGCCGCCATCAGGAAGCCGATGCACAGCACCAGGTAGCTGATCCAGGTGGCGAAGTAGCGGCCGATGCCGCGCGCCAGCGAGATCTGCTCGCCGTCGCTGCGCACCACCTTGATGCCGATGGCCATCTTGCCCAGCGTGGCCTGCGCGCGCGAGGCATGGAAGCCGCCGTAGTAGGCCGCGGCGATGCCGATCGAGACCACCCAGTTGACCACCTGCAGCATGACCGGCGCGGTGCCCATCGCGATGTCGGAAAAGCTCACCGCCATGCCGATGCCCAGGACCGCCATCGCCAGCATGCTGATGATGCC
This sequence comes from Pseudoxanthomonas mexicana, assembly GCF_046736355.1. Lineage (GTDB taxonomy): Bacteria > Pseudomonadota > Gammaproteobacteria > Xanthomonadales > Xanthomonadaceae > Pseudoxanthomonas_A > Pseudoxanthomonas_A mexicana_B. The sequence continues at coordinate 668,748 of NZ_CP157201.1, forward strand.
GCCGCCGATGCCGACGATGAGGCCGTCGATCAGGCTGGCGGCCACCCGCTTCCAGAAACCGGCGAGGACCACCTCGCCACCGGCGACCACGCGCACGCCTGCCGCCACGCTGGCGCGCGGCGGCGCGTAGGGCGCGTCCATGCCATAGGCGGCGTTGGGATCCAGCGCGGGCGGGGTGAACTGCGCCGACGGCTCGCTGGCGCCGAACACGGCGCGGCCGGTCAGCGGGCGCTCGGCCGGCTCGACGGCCGGTTCCGGCAGCGGAGCGGATTCCGGCGGCGGCGCCGGCATGACCAGGCCGAGTTCGCCGGCGCGCTTCTCCAGCGCCTCCCACTGGTCCATGCCCTCGCGCCAGACCAGGGTGGCGCGGTCGATGCGGCCGGAAGTGAACAGCGGGCGCAGGGCCTGGGAATCCAGCGGGCCATGCCGCTGCTGCTGGTTGTCGACGTAGTACCACTCGGTCATCGGTCAGATCGCTCTCGTGCTGGGGCGGCGCGCATGGCCGGCACGCCGCGGCGGAGGAAGGGGTAAGGGAAAGCGTCGGGCGTTGGCGATCGGCTGCGCCCGCGCGGGGTTCAGCGACATTGCCCGGGCAGCAGGCGGTCCTCGAGATCGGAGCTGCAGTCCCAGTCGTAGCTGTCGGTGTCGTAGGACAGCCAGATGTGCTTGTCGTCGATGCGCGGGTTGCCGGTGTTGCGCAGGCGCAGCTCGATGCCGCAGGTGCCGTCCTCGAACTCGCCGATCCGCGCCTGCGCGACGTAGCGGCTGGCGTAGCTGTCCGGCTCGCCGAAATCGGCCTCGCCGTTGCTCGGACATTCGCTGGTGGTCGCGTAGTGCTCGGCGAGCATCACCTTCAGCGGCGCGGCCTGCGCCAACGACTCGGAGATCTTGGCGCGCTGGGTGTAGTCGTTGTAGGCCGGCAGCGAGATGGCGGCCAGGATGCCGATGATGGCGATCACGGGCACGATCAGTACCGCGCCGATGATGAGGGCGATCTTGCCGCCGGACATGCCAGGACGCGGCGCGACCGGCACGGCGGCCGGCGGCGGAGCGGCATGGAACGGGGGGACGGCATGCGACGGCGGGACCGCCGCGGCATCGGCCGCCGGCACGGACAGCAGGGACAGTTCGTCGGCGAAATCGCCCAGGCGCTGCCACTGCGCCAGGCCCTCGCGCCAGACCAGCGTGTCGAGGGCGATGTGCCCGGCATTGAACAGCCGGACCAGTTCGTCGGCCTGCACCGGACCCAGCCGCTGCTGCTGGCGGCTGGCGTAGTACCACTGTGTCATTGCTTCTCCCCAGAAGCGGACGGGGCGTCCGCCCCCGGTGGATTCAGTGTACCGGCTCCGGTTCGTCGGTGAACATCTGGGTCTCCATCCAGGCGTAGGCCGCCTCGGAACCCGGCTGGTTGAACAGCACCATCAGCACGACCCACTTGAGGTCGTCCAGGTCCAGTTCGTCCTGGTCCAGCGCCATCGCGCGGTCCAGCACCAGCTCGCGCTGGTCGCCGTCGAGGATGCCGTGCTGTTCGAGGAACATCAGGAAGCCGCGCCCCTCGACGTCGAGCTTTTCCAGCTCCGGCCCGTGGAACACGCGGGTCGGCCCGCCCACGCGCGGGCGCGACGTGCCCGGCCGCTGTTCGGCCAGGGCGTCGAGCCAATCGAAGGCCTTGCTGATTTCCGCAGGGCTGAAACCGGCCTGGATCAGGCCGTTCTGGAGCGAGTCGCGGTCGCGGACGGGGTCGGCGTCCTCGGTGAAATAATGTTCGAACAGGTACAGCAGTACATCCAGGATGCTCTCTTTCATTGCCCCTCGGCCTGCGTCATGGCGACGCTGTGGAGGAAGGAAGCCAGCGCTTGCGCGTGTAGCGGCCGTGTTCGACCGTCACCCGTCCATCCAGTTCCATGACCAGCAGCATGGAGGACACTTCGGCGGCCGTCAATCCGCTGCGCTCGATCAGCTGATCCATAGGGGTAGGGTCGTGACCCAGCGCTTCCCACAATCTCTTGTAGTCGGCGCTTCCCCCGCCACTCGTCTCCGGCAGTATTGAGACAGACTGCGGTTCAGCTTCGGGAACGCCGAGTCTTTGCTGCAACGCCCGTGCCAGCCCGGCCGCCAGCGGGCCGACGGCGGCGAGGATTTCACCGGCGTCCTCGACCAGCCCGGCGCCGTCGCGGATCAGCCGGTGGCAGCCGCGCGCCATCGGGTTGTGGATGGAGCCGGGCACGGCGAACACCTCGCGGCCGCTTTCGGCGGCCTGGCGGGCGGTGATCAGCGCGCCGGAGCGGGTGGCCGCCTCGACAACCACTGTCGCCAGCGCCAATCCGGCCAGGATGCGGTTGCGGCTGGGGAAGTGAGACTGGCGCGGCCCGGTGCCAGGCGGATGCTCGCTGACCACCGCGCCGCGGGCGGCGATGCGCTCGCGCAGGTCGCGGTGCGCGTACGGATAGGCCACGTCGGGACCGGTGCCCTGCACGGCGACGGTGCGCCCGCCGGCGAGGGCGAGCGCCGCTTCGTGCGCGGCGGCGTCGATCCCGGCAGCCATGCCGCTGGCGACGGTGATGCCGGCGGCCGCCAGCGCATGGGCGAAGTCGCGGGCATTGTCGCGCCCGCCGGCGCTGGGCCTGCGGCTGCCGACCACTGCCACCGCCGGGTGCCACAGCAGCGCCGGATCCCCTTCGACGAACAGCGCCAGCGGCGGGGCGGCGATGCTGCGCAGCAGTTCGGGATAGTCGGCATCGTGCCAGCCGATGAGGTGGTGGCCGGGAGCGGCCAGCCAGGTACGGGCGCGATCGAGTCCGTCGGCGCCGGCGCGCGACAGCGCCGCGATCTGGTTGGCGTCGAGCCCGGCCGCGCGCCAGGCGGGCGGGCCGGCGGCCAGCGCCGCGGCGGGGCCGGCGTGCGCATCGAGCAGGCGGCGGCGGCAGGCGGCCGGGCCGCCGGCCAGGATCAGGCGCAGCAGCGCGCGGGAGTCTTCTTCGTCCATCGGCCCAGCCTAGGCCGCAGACGACGACGGCGCCCTCGGGCGCCGTCGCGGTGGAACGTAGGAAAAGCCCGGCTCAGTAGGTCGCGTCGGGATGCTTGAGCGCGTAACCCACGCGCGCCGGCTTGACCCCTTCCATCACCAAGCCGTAGCTGACCCTGTCGAAGGTGCGGAAGATCATCACGTGGGCGGCGTACTCGTCGGGCAGGCTGACCCGGCCGGCGCCGCTCTTGGGCGACTCGCTGATGCGCGAGGCGTTGGGATGCTTCATGCGGTCGGCGGTGTGGCTGCCCTGGCGCCAGACCGACAGCACGGTGCCGTTGTCCAGGCCGTCGCGGCTGCCGCCGGAGATGGCCACCACGTCGCGCGGACCGCCGGCGGTGAAGGTGTCGGCCACGGCGAGGACGCGCAGCATGCCTTCCGGCGCCTGCGCGGCGGGCGGATGCGGGAAGAAATGCAGGTCGTAGGGCTGCGCGTCGACCGGGATGATGCGATCGCCCACGCGCACCTCGTGGCCGCCGGCGTCCACGGTGAGGGTGGCGGTCTCGGTGCCGGGCACGACGCCGCGGGTCAGGGTGCCGACCGCGACCTGCTGCAGCTCGTAGCCGAGGAATTCGCTGCTGCCGGTCTGCGGAATCAGCTCCTTCCACAGGTCGGCGTCGCCGGCGGTGCGGCGGCCGCGGAAATCCAGGTCCTCGGCGCGCGGGTTGGCGCTGTAGCGCACGGTCGGGCGCACCACCGCGTAGCGCTGGCCGGGCTGGCCGTCCAGGCCGAGCACGTAGACGGCCTGGCCGGAGGTGCTGCGCAGGCGGTCGCCGTCCAGGCCGGCCACGTGCGGCAGGTGCTCGAAGCTGTCGACCACGCGCAGGTTCCTCAGGAACGGCTCGATGTCCGCCAGCGGGATCGCGTTCAGCGGCGCTTCCTCGCGCGGACCGGGCTGCACCGCCACGCGATCCAGGTAGGCCAGGCTGATGACGTCGCCGGGGTAGATCAGGTGGGGATTGCTGATCTGCGGGTTGGCCTGCCAGATCTCCGGCCACAGCCACGGCTTCTTCAGGAAGCGCGCGGAGATGTCCCACAGGGTGTCGCCCCGCTTGACCACGTAGGTGTCAGGGTGGGTCTCGGCCATCGCGGCCGCGGCGGTATAGGTCGCGACGGTGAGGACCGCAACGGCGAAAACCGTACGAATACTTTTGAACATGGCGGTATCTACCTGATTCCCCGACAGGTGGTCACGACTATAGTCCAGAAAACGGCGCGCAACGCAAGCACTGGCGTTAGAATCCGTGAGGCCTTGCCGGATTCCACCGGCGTCCCCATTCCCGATGTCATGGCCCTGCTCCCCATTCTCGAATTCCCCGACCCCCGGCTGCGCACCAAGGCGGTGCCGGTGGACGCCGCGCAGGTCCCCGGCGCGGACTTCCAGCGCCTGCTCGACGACATGTTCGAGACCATGTACGCCGCCCCGGGCATCGGCCTGGCCGCCAGCCAGGTGGACGTGCACCGGCGTTTCATGGTGATCGACGTCAGCGAGGAGAAGAACGAGCCGCGCGTGTTCATCAATCCCGAGATCGTCGACAAGGCCGGCGAGCAGGTCTACCAGGAAGGCTGCCTGTCGGTGCCGGGCATCTTCGCCGACGTCACCCGCGCCGACGAAATCACCGTGCGCTACGTCGACCGCCAGGGCCAGGCGCAGGAACTGCGCGCCGACGGCCTGCTGGCCGTGTGCATCCAGCACGAGATGGACCACCTCGACGGCAAGCTGTTCGTCGACTACCTGTCCCCGCTCAAGCGCGAGATGGTGCGCAAGAAGCTGGCCAAGCAGCGTCGGCAGGCGGCGGCCTGAAAGCCTGGGAATGGAGAATCGGGAATAGGGAATCGCAACAGCGGATCAGCGCGCGCCGTACCATTCCCTACTCCCCATTCCCCATTCCCGCCCATGAGAATCATCTTCGCCGGCACGCCGGCCTTCGCCGTTCCTTCGCTGCGCGCGGCCCATGCGCACGGGGAGGTGGCCGCCGTCTACACCCAGCCGGACCGGCCGGCCGGGCGCGGGCGCGGGTTGCAGGCTTCGCCGGTCAAGCTGGAGGCGGTGGCGCGCGGCATCCCGGTCCTGCAGCCCGAGTCGCTGCGGCGCAGGTCGGCGCAGCAGGCGCTGCGGGATCTCGCGCCGGACCTGATGATCGTGGTGGCCTACGGCCTGATCCTGCCGCAGGCGGTGCTGGACATCCCGCAATACGGCTGCTGGAACGTGCACGCCTCGCTGCTGCCGCGCTGGCGCGGCGCCGCACCGATCCAGCGCGCCATCGAGGCCGGTGATGCCGAGACCGGGGTGTGCCTGATGCAGATGGAAGCCGGCCTGGACACCGGCCCGGTGCTGCTGGCGCGGGCCACGCCGATCGGTGCGGGCGAGACCGGCGGACAGTTGCACGATCGCCTGGCCGAGCTCGGCGCGGCGGTGCTGGCCGACGGCCTGGGCCTGCTGCGCGCCGGCATCCGGCCGGTCGCGCGGCCGCAACCGGAGCAGGGCGCAACCTACGCGCACAAGCTCGACAAGGCCGAGGCGCGGCTGGACTGGTCGCAGCCGGCCGACGCGCTGGCGCGCAAGGTGCGCGCCTTCGACCCGTGGCCGGTGGCCGAGGCCGTCGTCGCCGGCGAGCGCCTGCGCATCCACGGCGCGGTGGCCGTCGAGGAAATGCATGGAGCCGAACCCGGCACGCTGCTGCGCGCCGGCCGCGAGGGGCTGGACGTGGCCTGCGGGCGCGGCGTGCTGCGCCTGCGCGTGATCCAGCGCGAGGGCGGCAAGGCGATCACCGCCGCCGACTTCCTCAACGCGCGCCGGGATCTGGTCCGCGCATGAGCCTGGCCGGCGTCGCCGTCCGCGTCCATGCCGCGCGCGTGCTCGACGCGGTCGTCCACCAGCACCGCTCGCTGAAGGCCGAACTCGCCTCGACCTTGCCGCAACTGGCCGATGCGCGCGATCGCGCGCTGCTGGAGGCGATCTGCTTCGCCGCGCTGCGCCAGCGCCCGCGCTACGAACAGGCGCTGGCGGGCTGGCTGCAGAAACCGCTGGGCCAGCGCGATGCGCCGCTGCGCGCGCTGCTGCTGGCCGGACTGGCCCAACTCGATGCGCTCGCGCTGCCGCCGCATGCGGCGCTGTCGGCGACGGTGGAAGCGGCGCGCACGCTGGGCCGGCCGCACCAGGCCGGGCTGGTCAACGCGCTGCTGCGCCGCGCCCAGCGCGAGGGCATCCCGGCCACGGACCCGGCGCAGGCATGGCCGGCGTGGCTGCGCGCGGAAATCAATGCCGACTGGCCGCAGCAGGCCCGGGCCATCTTCGCCGCCAGCCTGGAGCCGGCGCCGCCGTGGCTGCGGGTGAACCGGCGGCGCGTTGCGCGCCACGACTATCTGGACAGGCTGCGCACGGCGGGAATCGAGGCGGCGCCGGTGGACTGGCTGGACGATGCGCTGCGCCTCGACGCACCGATAGCGGTCGGCGATCTGCCCGGCTTCGCCGACGGGCTGGCGTCGGTGCAGGACGGTTCGGCGCAGCAGGTGGCCGATCTGTTCGAACTGCGCCCCGGCATGCGCGTGCTCGACGCCTGCGCGGCGCCCGGCGGCAAGGCCGCGCACCTGCTCGAACGCGAGCCGGGGTTGCGACTGCTGGCGCTGGACGTCGATGCGCGGCGGCTGCAGCGCGTGGCGCAGACGCTGCAACGCGTGGGCGCCGAAGCCCAAACGCGGGTGGCCGATGCCGCCGATCCGGCGGCGTGGTGGGATGGCGCGCCTTTCGACGCGGTACTGCTGGATGCCCCGTGCTCGGCCACCGGCGTGGTGCGCCGCCAGCCCGATATCCTGCTGCATCGCCGCCCCGCCGACATCGACGCGCTGACGGCGCTGCAGTCGCGCCTGCTGGATCGGCTGTGGCCCACGCTACGGCCGGGCGGCTGCCTGGTCTACGCGACCTGCTCGCTGCTGCGGCGGGAGAATGCGCAGCAGGTCGAGGCTTTCCTGGCGCGTACGCCGGATGCGCTGGCCGACAAGCCGGAGGATCGCTTCGGCCATGAAGCCGGCGCCGGTCGCCAGCGGCTGCCTGGTGAAGCCGGCTGCGACGGATTCTTCTATGCGCGCCTGCGCAAGTCCGGATGAACCGGAGATGGCCGGCTGACGGTACTGCGTCACAGCCGCGGCGTCGAATTCACCCGATCTGAATTTCCCCTGCCGATACTGTCCGGCATGCCGATGCTTCGCGCATCGGCATGTAGTTCGTCCTCAGGGAACAGAGTCGACAGTGAATACCTTGTTGTTGAACACGGGAGAGGGACTGCTCCCGTCGCGCGTCACGACGGCGCGCACGGTCATGCTGATGGCGCTGTTCTGCGCGCCGGCGCTGCTGCTGCTGCACAAGGGCTGGAGCGCGTTCGGCGTGCTGCTGCTGCTGTGCACGGCGCTGGGTTTCGGGAGCTGGCGCGCGGCCTGCAGACCCGCCGCGAAAGTGCTGGCGGCGCTGCTGCTGATGGCGCTGCTGGTGCTGGCGCTCGCGCTCGTTTCGATGCAGCAGTCGGGACAGGGCCTGCGCAGCGTGGACTACGTCGCACGCCTGCTGCTGCTGCCCTGGTGCGCGGCGGTGGCCTATGCGTTGTCGCCCCCGCGCGCGTTGCTGTGGTGGGGCGCGATGGCCGGGATCGTGCTGGGCTTCGCGCTGGCCTGCATGCAGGTCATGCAGGGCGCCGATCGCGCCGGCGCGGGCAGCAACCCGATCGTGTTCGCCAACGCGATGCTCACCCTGCTGGTGCTGGCGATCCACTGCCTGCCGGCGCGCAGCAGTTTCTGGCGGGTCCTGGCGCTGCTGGCGATACTCTCGCTGGGGATGGCCGCGATCGTCATGTCCGGCAGCCGCGGCGTCCTGCCCGGGCTGGCGGCGATGCTGCTGATCGCGATCATCGGCGGCGGCCGCGGTTTCTGGCTGCGTTCGGGCATCGCGGTGGCGCTGCTGGCCAGCGTGCTCGCCGCCTTGTGGTTCGTGCCGGCGCTGGCCGAGCGCTCGCGCCTGGCCGAAGTGCGGACGGATCTGCATGCCTATGCGCGCGGCCATGTCGACACCCCGATCGGGGCGCGGCTGGAATACCTGGCGCTGGCGGGCGAGGCCTTCGCCGAGCGTCCCTGGACCGGGGTCGGCCTGGACCGCTTCGATACCCGCATCCGCACCATCCCGGCTTGCCGGCAGCAATCGCTGGGCGTATGCGGCATGGGCCACGCGCACAACGATCTGGCGCAGTGGTCGGCGACGCTGGGCGTGCCGGGGCTGCTGTCGATCCTGGCCATCTACCTGTTGCCGCTGGCGCTGCTGCTGCGCCTGGCGCTGGCCATGCCGGGCACCAGGACCGTGGGAGCGGCCTGGGCCGGAGCGGTGCTGGTGCTGACCTACATGCTCTCGGGCCTGACCCAGTCGATGTTCGCGCACGCGCTGACCACCACCAACTACGCCGTGCTGGTCGGCCTGCTGATCGGCATCGCGCTGGGCGAGGCGGAAGCGGCGCGCGCGCCGGGCGCGCAGCGGCAAGGGGCGGCGATGCAGTAATCTTGGGCGTCCCCCCGGTTTGCCGCGTCCATGTCCCAGCTCCCCGTCGCCAGCGTCGTGTTCACCACCTACAACCAGCCCGACTGGCTGGAGAAGGTGCTGATCGGTTTCGGCGCGCAGGATCGGCACGACTTCGAGATACTCGTCGCCGATGACGGCAGCGGCGAGGAAACGCGCCGGCGCATCGAGGCGGTGCAGGCGCGGTTGCCGGTGACGGTGCGCCACCTGTGGCAGGCCGACGACGGTTTCCGCAAGTGCGAGGCACTGAACATGGCGGTGGCCGCTTCCGCCGCGGACTACCTGATTTTCACCGACGGCGACTGCATCCCGCGCCGCGATTTCGTTTCCACCCACCTGCGCCTGCGCGAACCGGGCAGGTTCCTCTCCGGCGGCTACCACAAGCTGCCGATGGCGACCAGCCAGGCGATCACCGCCGACGACATCCTCCACAACCGTTGCTTCGAACTGGACTGGCTGCGCGGCCACGGCATGCCGGGCGGTTTCCGCAACCTCAAGATCGGCGCCGGCCCGCGGCTGCGGCGCGTGCTGGATGCGCTCAGCACCGCGCGCGCCAGCTGGAACGGCCACAACGCCTCGGCGTGGAAGCGCGACATCGTGGCGGTCAACGGGTTCGACGAGCGCATGCGCTACGGCGGCGAGGACCGGGAGTTCGGCGAGCGCCTGGAGAACGCCGGCATCCGCGGCAAGCGCATCCGCTACCGCGCCATCGTCGTCCACCTGGACCACAAGCGCGGCTACGTCACCGAGGAAGGATTGCAGGCCAACCGGCGGATCCGCGCCGCGACCCGCGCCAGCGGCAGCCGCTGGACCGCGCACGGACTGGTCAAGTCGCCTTCGCCCTAGTCCTGCCGCCGCCATGCGATGCGAAGGCGGCGGCATCGAGGCCGGTCAGGACGCAGGCGCGTCCGCCAGCTGGCGCCATGCGGAAATCACCGAATCCACCGGGATGTCGCGGACGCGGCCGTGTCCTTCATGCTCGCCGCCCAGGGCGATGACGGTCCCGGGCCCGATCGGCCGCCACAGGGCCGGCGAGGCCGGGCCGAACAGCACCACCAACGGGCAGCCCAGCGCGGCGGCGGCGTGGGCCGGGCCGGTATCGACCGAGACCAGGCTGTGCGCGACCTCCAGCAATGCCAGCAGGCGCGGCACCGGCAGCGCGTCGGCGCCGTTGAACATGCGGGCGTCGCCGCCGGCGGCCTGGCGGATTTCCTCCAGCACGCTGCGCTCGGCCGGCGAGCCGCACAGCACGATGCGCGCCTGCGGCCGCGCCTGCCAGATCGCCGCGGCCAGTTCGGCCCAGGCCTGTGGCGGCCAGTACTTGGGATGCGAGGCGGTGGCGATCCTGCCGCGCTTGTGGGTGCGCTTGTTGCCGGGCTGGAACAGCACGATGCAATCGCCCAGGCCGCTGGCCTGGCGCCACTGCGCCAGATCGGCGCGATCGGCGGCGGTGACGGTGAGCACGGGCAGGCGATGGGCGGCGGGATCGACGTCGGCGCGCGTCGGGTAGGCCTGCGCCGGATCGCGCATGCCCATGTGCATCCAGCGATCCGGCCACAACCGCGTCCGCCCGTCGGCGTCGTGATCGTCGGCGGGCAGGCGGCGCACGATGTCGGCCTCGGGCAGGCCGGCGCGGGCGAGCAGGCCCTCGATCGCCGCATCGGTGTCGCACAGGTAGACCGGGCCGCGGCCGCGCGCGCGCAGCCAGCGCACCAGCGCCCACTGGCTCGGGCACAGCAGGTAGGGCGTGTTGCGGCTGCGGATCATCTGCAGGTGCCCCAGCGCCGGCTCGTGTTCCAGCAGCGGCGGCGTCCATCCGCCCGAACCGACCACGTCCACCGGCTGCCCGTAGCGCGCATGCAGCAGGCGGATCAGCGGCGTGATCATCACCACGTCGCCGAACGCGCCGCAGCGCACGACCAGCGGGCGGGGATTGCTTGCGATCCCGGTCATGCCTTCCTTCCCATTCGATGCAGGAGTGCGTATTTGGTGATGACCGCGCGCGCATGGCTGGCGTGGAACCAGTAGCCCTCGCGGCCATCTCGCCAGGCGCAGCGCAGCAGGTACTGCTTGAGCCAGTAGGCGGCGGCGTGCAGCCAGGGACTCAGCGCCGAGGCGCGCAGGCCCTGCTCGTGGCGCTGTTCGGCCCACAGCTGCGCGTAGTGGTCGTTCTTGGCGCGGTGCGTTGCCAGCGAGCGCGCGGTGTCGTGCTCGATCACCGCATCGCAGTCGGCCACCCGCCTGCCGCGCAGGTCGGGCTTTTCGTGCACCCGCATCGGCAGGTAGCGCAGGTCCGGGCGCACCAGCCGCTCGGCGCACTCGTGGCCGTGCAGCTTGCGGCCGAGGAACCAGTTCTCGCGGCGCAGGCGCCAGACGTCGGCCTGTTCGACGCGGCCGCTGGCGAACAGTTCGCGGATGCGCTGCCCGGCGCCTTCGGCCAGCCATTCGTCGGCATCGAGCAGCAGCAGCCACGGCTGGGTCGCGCGCGCGATGGCCTCGTTCTTCTGCGCGGCGAAACCTAGCCAGTCCTGGTGCTCGACGCGGGCGCCGTGCGCGCGCGCCACCGCGACGGTGCCGTCATCGGACCCGCAATCCAGCACCAGCATCTCGCGACACAGCGGCTTCATCGAGGCAAGGCAGCGGCCGATGCGATCGGCTTCGTTCCTGCTGATGACCACGCCGGAGATCGGGAGGGTTTGCTGCATGGGGGAAATCGGGGGAAAGGCCCGGCATTTTCTCCCAGTGCCCTGGCGCCAGTCGGTGCGCCGGCTGAACGCCGGATCACCATCTCAATCGCCGCCCTGCCAGTGCGGCTGACAGCGAGTCGTACAGTGCCTGCGCATCGGCCTCGGGCAGGAAGCGGATGCGCAGCGGCGGCGCCAGGCCGGTCGCGCCGGCGGTGTCCAGCCACAGCGAGGCGGTGCCGAGCCGGCGATCCAGCGGCGAGCGGCTCAGCCGCAGCGCCTGCAGCTTGTCGATTTCGGCGAAGCGCCACCAGCGCGACCACCAGCCGCCGCGCACCGCCACCATCCGCTCGTCCACCGCGTAGGCGGCGTGGCGCGCGTGCAGGCGGGCGCCGTACGCGCTCCACGGCAGCCACAGCAGCACCAGCCATCCCCACGGCCCGATGAAGAACGCCACCGCCGCGGCGGCCAGCAGCATCCACGGCACGCCGGGCAGGAACAGCCGCCACCAGCTCGACGCCGGCAGCGGCCGCCAGTCCCCGCGCGGCCAGTGCGCCTGCGGCAGCAGGTGGCGCACCAGCGCGTCGCAGGCCTCGGGCGTGGCAATCGGCGCCAGTTCCTTGAGCGCGCGCTGTTCGCCCTGCTGCTGCTGTTCGGCCACGGCGGTGTCGATGCGCAGGCTGCGCCGCCCGAACCACCGGTGCAGCAGCGTCTCCTGCAAGGTCCAGGACTGGATGCGGCGGCGCGCGATGCTGGTGCGCAGGCGCGCGAGCAGGCCGCGCTCGACGGTGAGCCGGCGCGGATCCTCGCTCAGGCGGAAGCCGTGGTACTGCAGCAGCGCCAGCAATACCGACAGGCCGCGCAGCAGCAGCGCCGCCAGCGCGATCAGCGTCGCCACCGAGACCGCGGTGCTGAGCCAGCCCCACTGGAGATGGCTGACGTAGCCGGAGGCCTGCCGTGTCGCCAGGCGCATCCAGCCGCCCATGCGATCCTCGGGCAGGAACTGCCAGGCCGCGCCGAAGGCGGCCGCCACCACGATCATGCCGCGGTTGGAGACCAGCCCCAGGCGCAGGATTTCGCCGGTCGGCAGCGCCAGCAGCGTGCCCGGCGCGGCCGGCGCGCTTTCACCGGCGACCGCCGCGTCCTGGCCGCGATGGCGGATCAGATCCTCCAGCGCCAGCGCCGCGTCCAGCCCCAGCACGCGCATCTGCGCCTCGGGCTTCTGCCCCCCGGCCGATTCCAGTCGCACCTCGGCCACGCCGAACATCCGGTGCAGCAGGCTCTGGTGCACGACCACGTTGTGGATGCGCGCGTAGGGAATCTCGCGTTGCGAGCGGTGCAGCCAGCCTTCGCGTACGCTCAGTCCATCCTGGCCGATGCGGTAGCGGAAGGTGAGGTATTGCATCACCGAGGTCAGCGCCAGCACCGCGACCGCGATCAGTGGCGCCAGCCCGGCCATGACTTCGTAGCGATCGCCGCGGCTGCCGAACACCAGCAGCGCCGCCAGCGGCACGATGAACTGGCGCAACTGCTGGATCAGCACGAACAGCCACGACCACGGATGCAGCCGGTGCTCCTGCGCGGGCGAGGCGGAGGCGGGTCCGGCCGGCGAACTCACAGGGCGTCGTCGTGATCGAGCTGGTGGGCGAGCCGGTCGCGCAGGCGCTGCGCGTCGCCGGCGTCCAGCCCGGTGGCGCTGACCGTGGCCATCCGCGTGCCGGCGGTGTGGATCACCAGCGTGGCCAGCCGTGCATGCCGTTCCAGCGGGCCGTGCTTGAGGTCCAGATGCTGCACGCGCGAGATCGGTACCCGCGTCTCGACCCGCCACCAGTGGCCCCGCCGCAGCGCGAAGCCGTGCCCGTCGAGCTTCCAGAACGTGCGCCGGTGCCGGCGCACCGCCACCCAGGCGCCGAGCGCCGCGCCGGCCAGGGCGCCTGCCGGGATCGCGATCCACGGCGACACCACCGGCCACAGCGTGGCCAGCGGAATCGAGGCGCCGCCGAAGGGAAGGGCGAGCATCGCGCCGCCCAGCGCGGCCAGCCAGGCGCCGCGCGCGGGCAGCGGCTGCCAGTCGCCGGACGCGGCGGGCTGGGATGGCAGGGGGGGCACGGGCGGAGGAATGGAGGCCACGGTCGGCCCGGGCGGCGGGACGGACGTCATCGGCCGCTCCGGCAGGCGCAGCGCATGCGCGCGCAATGGCCCGTGTCGCGCATGTCCAATACCTCGCATCTGCTCCACGTGGGGCGCGTGCGCATCGTCTCTCCCGTATTCGATCAGCGATACGGCGATGATTCGCCGCTGTCGGCAGGCCGCAGCGTATAGCGTTTGTAGGTCCACTGGTACTGCGCCGGATCGCGGCGGGCGATGCGCTCGACCTCGGCGTTGAGCGTGGCCGTGGCCACTGCCAGGTCCGCGCTTGCGATGGTTTCGGGCATCGGTTGCACGTGCAGTGCGAAGTCCGGCCCGGGGCCGACGCGCTCGCACCACGCCACCAGCACGATAGCGCCGGTGCGTTCGGCCAGCCGCGACACCAGCGTCATCGTCAGCGCCGGCTTGCCGAAGAACGGCGCGAACTCGCCGTCGCCGGCCTTGGGCTGCTGGTCGGGCAGGATGCCGACCGCGCCGCCTTCCTTCAGCACCTTCCACAACTGGCGCACCGCCGGGCCTTCGGCGCGCACCTGGCGGATGTTGTCGGCGTGGCGCACGCGCTGCAGGAACGCATCGCCGATGGCCGATTCCGGCGGCCGGTAGACGATGGCGATGGGGCCGCGCGAGGACAGCCACTGGTTGAGCAGCTCCCAGTTGCCGAAATGCGGCGCGGCCACGATCACGCCCTTGCCCGAGGCCAGCGCGGCGTCGTACAGCGCCGCGCCATGCAGTTCGCGCAGGTGCGACAGGTTCTCGGCCGGCGGGCGGGTCCAGAAGCGCAGCGTCTCCAGCGCCTGCCGCGCGGTGGTGCGCAGCACCGCGCGGTGCAGTTCCTCGCGCTGGCCCGGCAGCCAGTCCGGGTAGACCAGTTCGAGGTTGCGTTGCGCCACCCGGCTCTCGCGTGCGTCCAGCCGGCGCCACAGCATCGCCACCGCATCGCCCAGCGCGTACAGCCACCGCCACGGCAGGCGGCCGACCAGCCAGGCGGCCAGGTACAGCAGGCGGGCGGAGAAGGGAGGCTTCATGATGCGGAGTCTAGACGGGAACGGCGCATGGGCTGGGGAAGGGATTGTCCCTCATCGGAACGGCATCAAGATGGGAGAGCGAGGTTCGTCATCCCGGCTTGCGCTGGGATGACGAGCAAAGGCGATAAGCTTTTCCCGAATCCCCGTTTTTAACGGGCGAATGTCCGGTCATCCCGAATCCCGAATCCCGATGCTCACCCTCATCCAGCGCGTCACCCGCGCCGCCGTCACCGTGGAAGGCGAAACCGTCGGCGCCATCGGCCCGGGCCTGCTGGCGCTGGTGGCCATCGAGCCGGGCGACGGCGAGGCGCAGTTCCAGCGGATGGCGCAGCGGCTGCTGGGCTACCGGGTGTTCGCCGACGAAGCCGGGCGGATGAACCGCTCGCTGGCCGATACCGGCGGCGGGCTGCTGCTGGTCAGCCAGTTCACCCTGGCGGCCGATACCCGCTCGGGCATGCGGCCCAGCTTCACCACCGCCGCGCCGCCGGACGAGGCTGAACGCGGTTTCAACCGCTTTGTCGACATCTGCCGTGAAAACCACGCCCCGGGGGTGGAAACGGGGCGGTTCGGCGCCCATATGGTCGTGGACCTGGCCAACGACGGCCCGGTGACCTTCCTGCTGCGCCCTTGACCGCCACCGACGGCTCAGGAGGCTCCTTCCAGCCCGGTGCGACTGCCGGCGGCCCCGCGCTGGTATAATGCTAGGTTCCTCATTTCCCCTCCAGCCGGTGGTGCAACCCCCCATGGCGAACGAACGTCCTGCCCAACAATCCGACATCAAGCTACTGATCAGCAAGGGCCTTGAGCAGGGCTATCTGACCTACGCGGAAGTCAACGACCACCTGCCCGACGATCTGGTCGACCCCGAACAGATCGAAGACATCATCGGCATGATCAACGGCATGGGCATCGACGTCCATGAAGTCGCGCCCGATGCCGAAACCCTGCTGCTGGCCGGCACCAGCGACGGCGGCCGCGAGGTCGACGAGACCGCCGCCGAGGAAGCCGCCGCCGCGCTGACCTCGCTCGACACCGAGGGTGGCCGCACCACCGACCCGGTGCGCATGTACATGCGCGAGATGGGCACGGTCGAGCTGCTGACCCGCGAGGGCGAGATCGCCATCGCCAAGCGCATCGAGGAAGGCCTGGGCCAGGTGCAGGCCTCGCTCGGCAACTTCCCGTGGTCGATCGAGCTGCTGCTGGAAGAGTACGAACTGCACAAGGCCGGCAAGAAGCGCCTGGCCGAGATCGTCGTGGGCTTCAACGACGTCGAGGAGCCGGTGGAGGAAGTGCCGGTGGTGGCGGTGGCCGACGATGCCGTGGTCGAAGCCGAAGACGACGCCGACGAGGCCGAAGACGACGTAGCCGAGGAAACCGGCCCGGTCGGCCCGGATCCGGAAGAGGTCGCGCGCCGCATGCAGGTGCTGGCCGACGGCTACGCCAAGTTCAAGAAGTCCTACGCCAAGAACGGCCCGGACAACAAGGCCGTGGTCAAGCTGCGCGCCGACCTGGCCGAGACCTTCGTCACCCTGAAGCTGCCGTTGCCGCTGACCGACACGCTGGTCAAGAAGCTGCGCGAGGTGGTGGCGCAGATCAAGGAACACGAGCGCCGCGTGCTGCACCTGTCCTCCAACGTGGCCAAGATGCCGCGCAAGGACTTCATCCGCGCCTGGGAAGGCAACCAGACCAACCTGGGCTGGGTGGACGAGGTGCTCAAGCGCAAGCAGAAGTGGTCCTCGGCGCTGCGCGAGGTCAAGGACCAGATCGTCGCCGAGCAGGAGGCCACCATCGCCATCGAGCAGGCGATGCACCTGTCGCTGGCCGACATCAAGGAAATCAGCCGCGCGATGGCCTACGGCGAGGCCAAGGCGCGCAAGGCCAAGAAGGAGATGGTCGAGGCCAACCTGCGCCTGGTGATTTCGATCGCCAAGAAGTACACCAACCGCGGCCTGCAGTTCCTGGACCTGATCCAGGAGGGCAACATCGGCCTGATGAAGGCGGTGGACAAGTTCGAGTACCGCCGCGGCTACAAGTTCTCGACCTACGCCACTTGGTGGATCCGCCAGGCGATCACCCGCTCGATCGCCGACCAGGCGCGCACCATCCGCATCCCGGTGCACATGATCGAGACGATCAACAAGCTCAACCGCATTTCCCGGCAGATGCTCCAGCAGTTCGGCCGCGAGGCCACGCCGGAGGAGCTGGCCAAGGAAATGGACATGCCCGAGGACAAGATCCGCAAGGTGATGAAGATCGCCAAGGAGCCGATCTCGATGGAGACCCCGATCGGCGACGACGAGGACTCGCACCTGGGCGACTTCATCGAGGACACCAACGTCGAGTCCCCGATCGAGAACACCACCAACATCAACCTGTCCGAGACCGTGCGCGACGTGCTGGCCGGCCTCACCCCGAGGGAAGCCAAGGTGCTGCGCATGCGCTTCGGCATCGACATGAACACCGACCACACGCTGGAAGAGGTCGGCAAGCAGTTCGACGTCACCCGCGAGCGCATCCGCCAGATAGAGGCCAAGGCGCTGCGCAAGCTGCGCCATCCCAGCCGCTCCGAGCAGCTGCGCAGCTTCCTCGACATCGACTGACGGTTCCGCGCCGCGGAGCGGTCATGAACGCGGCCTGGCGACAGGCCGCGTTTTTTCTTGCCCGGATGCCGGGCGGGAGCACTTCCGGTTCGCATGCTCTCTGCCGTCATCCCCGCGAAGGCGGGGACCCAGCGACTTCCGGCCTTGAAAAGACACGGGCTCCCCGCCTGACCAGACGTTCGTCTGTTGAAAACCGCGGGGATGACGGGACGAAGAATCGAATCGGAAGAACGCCAGCATGCGAGATCGTCCCGCCCGCGCGACGTATTCACGGCGCTTACATTCTCTTCACTAGAATGCGCCGGACTTCCTCCCCCGGAGCTACAACTTGGAACGCAGAACCGTGTTGCAGGGCGCCCTGTCGCTGGCGCTGCTGGGCGCCGGCGCGTCCGTCCGCGCCGATGCCCGGAATGCGCAGGCAGCCCAGGCGCAGGCGTTCGATGACGGCACCGTCGCCGGCCTGGCGCGCCGGCTGGCCGCCTCGCCCTATCGCGCGCCGGAGGCGGCGCTGCCCGAATCGCTGCGCATCGGCTACGACCAGTACCGCGACATCCGCTTTGACCCGCGGCAGGCGATCTGGCGCGAGCAGGGATTGCCGTTCCAGTTGCAGGCCTTCCACCGCGGCTTCCTGTTCGCCCAGCGCGTCGAACTTTGGCAGGTGGAGCAGGGCCGGGCGCTGCCGCTGGCGTATTCGCCGCGTATGTTCGATTTCCAGAACCTGCCGGCGCCGGATGCAGGCGCGGACCTGGGATTCGCCGGCTTCCGCGTGCATGCGCGCTTGAACCGAGACGACTACTTCGACGAATTGATCGCCTTCCTCGGCGCGAGCTACTTCCGCGCGCTGGCCAAGGGACAGGCATACGGGCTGTCGGCACGCGGGCTGGCGCTGGGCAGCGGCGACGAAGGCGCCGAGGAGTTCCCGCTGTTCCGCTCGTTCTGGATCGAGCGCCCGGCGCGCGAGGCGGACAGCCTGACCGTGCACGCGCTGCTGGACAGCCCCAGCGTGGCCGGCGCGTTCCGCTTCGTCGTCCGTCCCGGCGAGGAGACGGTCATCGACGTGCGCTCGCAACTGTATCCGCGGGTGACGCTGGCGCGCGCCGGCATCGCGCCGCTGACCAGCATGTTCGAGTTCGATGCCGGCGATCGCGTCGGCGTGGACGACTACCGCCCGGCCGTGCACGACTCCGACGGGCTGGCGATGCTCAACGGGCGCGGCGAGCAGATCTGGCGGCCGCTGTGCAATCCGGCGCAGGTGCGGATCAGCGCCTTCCAGGACGAACAGCCGCGCGGATTCGGGCTGATGCAGCGCAAGCGCCGCTTCGCCGACTACGCCGACGCGGAGGCGCGCTACCAGGACCGGCCGAGCCTGTGGATCGAACCGCTGGGGCGCTGGGGCAGGGGCGCGGTGACGCTGGTGGAGATTCCCACCGCCAACGAGTACCACGACAATATCGTTGCGTTCTGGCGGCCGGCGCAGCCGCTGCCGGCCGGCCGCGAGCATCGCTTCGACTACCGCATGCACTGGTGCGCCGATCACCCGTGGCAGCGCGCGCTGGCCAGGGTGGCCGCCACGCGCATTGGCGCCGCGCCGCGTGCGGGCGCGCGGCTGGTGGTGATCGACCTGGCCGGCGGCCGGCTGGCCGGGCTGCCGGCCGATGCACAGGTGCAGGCCGACGTATGGACTTCCGCCGGCGAGGTCGCCCATGCCGTGGCCCATGCCAATCCGCTGGGCGGCGGCTGGCGGCTGGGCTTCGAGTTCGTGCCGCCGTCCACGGGCGATGCCGAGTTGCATGCGCGCGTGCAGGACGCTCAGGGCGCGCTGTCGGAAACCTGGCTGTACCGGTGGAGCGCATGAACCGGATGCAGCCGCTGGCGATGGACACGATCGCGCGCGACGCATGGCTGCCGCCGGAGTCGCCGCTTGCGATGCCGGTGCAGGATCTGCACGACAACGCGCCGGCGGCGCGTCGCCCGGTGGGTGCGCCCGCCGGCATGGCGCTCAGGCGCGCGGGGATCTTCGGCGGTACCGCGCTGCTGACGCTGGTGGCCGCCTACCAGATCTGGTGGGTGCTGCGCGGCGGGGGCACCGACGTGCTCGAAGGCGTGCTGCTGGCGTTGTTCATCGCGTTGTTCGGCTGGATCGCGCTTGCGTTCTTCAGCGCGCTGGCCGGCTTCGCGCACGTGCTGGCCCGGCGCGGCGACTGGCTGGGGGTGAAGGCGGAAGGACCGCTGCCAGTGCTCGCCTCGCGCACCGCATTGCTGATGCCAACCTACAACGAGGATCCGCAGCGCCTGCTGGCCGGGTTGCAGGCCATCCACGAATCGGTGGCCGCCACGGGGCAATCGGATCGCTTCGATTTCTTCGTGCTCAGCGACACCAACCGCGAGCCGGAACGGCAGGCCGAGGAAGCGGCCTTCGCTGCGCTGCGCGCGCGGCTGGGCGAGGGCGCGCGGCTGTTCTACCGTCGCCGCGAGCGCAACACCGAGCGCAAGGCCGGCAACATCGCCGACTGGGTGCGGCGCTTCGGCGGCGCCTATGCGCAGATGCTGATCCTCGACGCCGACAGCCTGATGACCGGCGAGACCATCGTGCGGCTGGCTGGCGCGATGGAGCGCAATGGCGACGTCGCGCTGATCCAGACGCTGCCGATGATCGTCAACGGCCGCACGCTGTTCGCGCGCATGCAGCAGTTCGCCGGGCGCGTGTACGGGCCGGTGGTCGCGCACGGCGTGGCCTGGTGGCACGGCGCCGAGAGCAACTACTGGGGCCACAACGCGATCATCCGCACCGCCGCGTTCGCCGCGCACGCGGGCCTGCCGGAACTGCGCGGCCGCAAGCCGTTCGCGGGCACCGTGCTCAGCCACGACTTCGTCGAGGCCGCACTGCTGCGCCGCGGCGGCTGGGCGCTGTACATGGTGCCGGGCCTGGGCGGCAGCTACGAGGAAGGCCCGCCCTCGCTGAGCGACATGCTGGTGCGCGACCGCCGCTGGTGCCAGGGCAACCTGCAACACGGCGGCGTGCTGGACGCGCGCGGGCTGCACTGGATCAGCCGCGTGCACCTGATGATCGGCATCGGCCACTACTTCACCGCGCCGATGTGGGCGATGCTGATGCTGGTCGGCCTGGCCATCCCGTTGCAGCAGGCTGGGCTGGCGGTCGATCAACTGCGCTTGCAGGATTTCAGTCCCGCCACCTACTGGCGCGGCGGCGACCCCGAACGCTTCCTGTGGGTGTTCTGGTTCACGATGTCGGTGCTGCTGGCACCCAAGGCGATGGGCTACCTGGCCACGCTGGCCGACGCGGCTACGCGCCGCGCCTGCGGCGGTGCGCTGCGCATCGCCGCAGGCATGCTGCTGGAGACGTTGCTGGCCGCGCTGATGGCGCCGGTGACGATGTACGTGCAATCGCGCGGCGTGGCCGAGGTGCTGGCGGGCAAGGACTCGGGCTGGGAACCCCAGCGCCGCGACGACGGCAGCGTGCCGCTGTCCAGCCTGTTGCGCAGCTATGGCGGACTGAGCGTGTTCGGCGCGCTGATCGGCCTGGCCGCCTGGCTGGTCTCGCCGGCGCTGGCCGCGTGGATGTCGCCGGTGATCCTCGGCATGGTGCTGTCGATCCCGGTCAACCTGCTGACTGCCTCGCAACGCGCCGGACAGCGCCTGCGCCGGCTCGGCCTGCTCCGCATTCCGGAGGAAGTCGCACCCCCCGCCGTGCTGGCCCGCGCCACCGAACTGCGCAGTCCCCCGGGCCGCTGACGTCCGGCCGCGGCGCAAGGGGCTTCCAGTACAATCCCCGCAAGCAGGGCCTATAGCTCAATGGTCAGAGCAGAGGACTCATAATCCTTTGGTTCCAGGTTCGAGTCCTGGTGGGCAACAGCCGACTGTTCCCGATGTGTGACCCAGTGGAGTTGGACAGCCTATCGAGCTTGCGGCACTTCTTGTAACCGAACGATCAGGCCGGCATTTGAGCGGCGGCATCCCGGGTGGCTGTCGCGGAGATACACCGGCAACTGCCACGGCGCCGGATGGTGGGTGATTGGGTGAACGCAACCGGGTGAGGACGGGCCAGAGCCGTTTTTCCGCCATCCCGGCTTTCCATTCGGGAATCAGGCGCTTGTAAGGCTGCTCCTTGCTTTACAAGTTGGTTCCCCGGACGTTATAGAAAAAATGACGACCACGTCCGGGGATTCCACCGCTCATGCCGCCTGACCGCCAGGAATGGTTCCTCAATCAAGTATTCTGCCATCGAAGGATGCTGCAGAAGTACCTGCGCACCTACCTGTCCTCCGTCGAGGACATCGAGGACGTGATACAGGACACGTACCTGCGCATCTACGCCATTCAGGACTACACGACGGTCGAGTCGCCCAAGGCACTGCTGATCACCATCGCCCATAACCTGGCGGTGGAGATCGGGCGCCGCAGGAGCCGCCGGGCGACGGATGCAGTGGCGGATTTCGATGCACTGGGCGTCTCTTCAGGCAATCCTCAGCTCGAGGATCAACTCGATGCACGACGCCGGTTCGAGGCGTTCTGCTCGGCGGTGGACAGCCTGCCGCCGGTCTGCCGGCGCGTGTTTGTGCTTAGGAAGGTCTACAAGTTGTCGCAAGCGGAGATCAGCGCGGTGCTGGGCATTGCGGAAAGCACTATCGAGAAGCACGTCGTCAAGGGCTTAGTGCGGTGCCGGGATCACCTACGCAAGCACGGCCTGCCGGACGGCGCTGACCCGGCGGAGGCGGGCGGGAGCTTGCGCAGACTCAAGGACGAAGGAGAGCGCCGATGAGCGATGTGCTGAAGTTCCGCAGCCTTGTTGAACTGGAGGAAGAGGCCGCAGCCTGGGTCTGGCGGCTGGACGACGACAACGTGTCCGCGGAGGTGCGCGCCGAGTTCGGGCAATGGCTGCGGCGCGATCCGCGTCACCGCCGCGTCTTCGAGGAACTCGGCGGCGTCTGGCAAGCCTTGGACGAACTGGCGGAGGCTAAGCGGGATGAGAAGCTGGCCACGTTCGTGGCCGAGGAGCGCCGGCTGCAGGCGTGGCCGGAACGGAAACGCCGCATGCGGCCCCTGCGGTGGTTCGGCATAGGCATGGTTGCCGCTTCCCTACTGGCAGCGACGGGTGTTCTGTTCTGGTACCAGCAGGGACACGAATCCCAGACGCTGTCTACGGCAGTCGGCCAGCACCGCAGCGCCAGGCTCGCTGATGGATCCACCATCGACATCAACACCAATTCGATCGTGGAAACGCGCTTCACTCGCAGTGAGCGTTCGGTCTACCTGCACAAGGGCGAAGCACTGTTCACGGTCACGAAGAACCCGAATCGGCCCTTCGTGGTCATCGCGGGGGATACGCGCGTGCGGGCGGTCGGAACGGCGTTCAACGTGCGAATGCGCGACGGCGGTGACGTGGAGGTCATTGTGACCGAGGGTCGAGTGGAGATCCTTCGGGAAGGCGGCCGGGTTGGCATCGAAGCGGCACCGGCCGCCCGCGATCTGGTACCGGGGACCAACGAGCTGACGGCCGGCCAGCGCTTCCAGCCCGACGCGGCATCGCCAGTGGATACGCTTCCCGAGGCGAAAGTGGCCAATGCGCTGGCGTGGCGCGAGGGCGCTATCGTGTTCGACGGCGTACCCTTGGCCAAGGCCATCGAGGAACTGAACCGCTATACCGACGCGAGACTGGTGATTGCCGATCCCGGCATCCAGGACATGCGCGTCGGCGGCCGGTTTCGCACCGGCGACGTGGATGGATTCGTGGCTGCGCTGACGCGCGCCTTCCCGGTGGCGACGCGGCGCGGGGCGGACAACCTCATCTATGTACATGCGCGCGAGACGGCGCCCGCGCTCCGACAATAGTCCAGAAGCAGATCGAGGGAAGCTGGGAGAGCTGAGTCCGGCGCCGCGTGGCGGAAATCCCCTCCGGCCCCGTCTCTGGAGGGTCCGGCGCATCGCGTCGCAGCCATCGTCACGGATCAATGGGGAACGCCACGGGGGTATACAGGGTTGCTGTCGTACTGCTGCTGTTCCTGCTGTGCGCGTGCGCCCGGGCCGACTCGGCGCGAGTACGCTTCGACATCGCCGCGCAGCCGGCCGCCTTGGCCTTGAATGAGTTCGCGCGCCAGGCCGACGCCACCCTGATCTTCTCCTACGACTCGGTATCCAACGTTCGCACCCGCTCGTTGCAGGGCCGATACCCGGTGGACGAAGGGATCGCCTTGCTGCTGCGCGACACCGGCCTGGCTTACAGGAAGTCCAGCGACGGTACCTACCTGATCTGCCTGCGGGCGGCCTGCGGCCCGTCGGCCGCCGCCGTGCCGGGCGAGCCGCGCCCGCCCGAACGGCAATAGCGGAAATGATCCGCGGGCCCGTCTTCATGACAAGCCGGTGACAACGCCGCGTACGTGAATTTTTCCCGGGGAGAAAGTGCAACCATGAAGTGCCACTCTGCAGTCACAGAAGCTCGACGGAACCTGCTGTGCAGCGCCTTGGCCCTCGCGCTGGCGGCGGGCGGCGCAGTGACGGGCGCCCGCGCGCAGGATGCAGTGCAAAGGAAACAGTTCGAGGTTCCCGCGCAATCGGCGGCCTCCGCGCTCAACCAGTTCGCCGAGCAGGCGGACATCACGCTGGTGTTCTCGCAGGACGTGGTTTCCAAGGTAGAGCTGCGTTCACTCAGTGGAACCTTCACCACTCAGGAAGGCCTGGCCGCGATGCTGGAAGGCACTGGGCTCTCCTGGCAGAACATCGACGCCAGGACCATCTCCATCATCCGTGAGGCGCCTTCGCCTTCCGGAAAGAACGACACGGGCACGCGCTCGCTCGACGCGGTAATCGTCACCGGAACCCGCATCCGCGGCGCCACGACGCCGTCGCCGCTCATCAGCATCAGTCAAGCGCAGATCCGTGAGGATGGGCATGCCGACTTGGGTGAGGTGATCCGCGCTATCCCGCAGAACTTCTCGGGTGGGCAGAATCCGGGCGTAGCGCTCGGCGCAAGCCTGAGTGGCGTCGCCAACCAGAACCTTACTTCCGGATCCGCATTGAACCTACGCGGGCTGGGTGCGGACGCGACACTCACCCTGCTCAATGGCCGCCGCCTGTCGTATTCCGGCTTCACCAACGCCATCGACATCTCGGTCATCCCCATCGGGGCGCTCGAGCGCGTGGAAGTGGTCGCCGACGGCGCGTCGGCGATCTACGGTTCGGACGCCGTCGCCGGCGTGGCCAACATTGTCACCCGGCGCGACTTCGACGGCGTGCGTGCCGATGCGCGCGTCGGCGCGGCCAGTGACGGCGGCGGCATCGAACGCCGATACGGCCTGACGGCGGGGACGACCTGGAACGGGGGCGGCGCCATCGCCGCCTATGAATACACGGACATGGATCCGATCCTGGCCAGCCAGCGCGCCTACCTCGGCTACATGCCACGCCCGGAACTGACGTCCATCCTTCCCGGCCGCAGGCAGAGCAACCTGTTCGCCAGCGCGTACAAGGATCTGGGCGACGCGGCGACGATCAGCCTGGACGCCGTCCGCACGAGGCGCGATACCAGCACCGAGGCGGTGCAGACACCCATGCACTTGGTGTACGAAGCAGAGAGTGAGAACACCGCGGTCGCACCGACGCTGGAATTCTTCCTGCCGCGCGAATGGTCGCTAACACTCGGCGGCAGTTACGCACGCGACCGGACGGTGTCCATGAACCGGTATTTCACCCTCGACGGGGTTTGGCTCCGAGACTCGGGAGGGTGCTACTGCAACACCACCCGCGCGCTCGAAATTGGTGCGGAGGGGCCGGTGTTCGCGCTGGCGGGAGGCGACGTCAGGACCGCCGTGGGCGCGGGCTGGCGCGAGAACGACTTCGAGAACCGATCCTATACCTCGACCAGTCTGACGGCAGGCAGGCGCAGCAGCCGCTACGCCTACGGCGAAGTCAACATGCCCCTGGTCTCGCCCGAGCAGGAACTGGCCACGCATCGGCTTGACTTCACCGCAGCCTTCCGCCACGAGGACTACGGGGACATGGGTAGCGTGACCACGCCCAAGCTCGGCGTCGTCTACCAGCCGCGGGCGGGTTTCACCCTGAAGAGTTCCTGGGGGAGGTCATACAAGGCGCCCAACCTGATGCAGCAGCACCAGAGCATGCTCACGTACCTGCGGCCGGCGGCGATACAGGGTGCGGTGGGATACCCACCGGATGCCACCGCCCTGACGATATCGGGCGGGAACCCGGACCTGAAGCCCGAGCGCGCGGAGAGTTGGACCGCGTCGATTCTCTTCCATCCGCAATCCGTTCCCGGCCTGCAGCTGGAATTGGGTGTGTTCGACATCGACTACACCGACCGCGTCGTGATGCCGGTCAGCAACATACAGGCGACCTTCCGCGATCCCGCCTATGCGGAGTTCATCGTGTTCAACCCGCCGCAGGCGCTCCAGGCGGAGTTGATCGCGCGCAGCGGCCAGCCTCTGCTCAACGCCACGGGTGCCCCCTACGATCCGTCCAAGGTGATGGGCTTGGTCTACGCCACCTATGCCAACGTCGCCCGCCAGCGCATCCGCGGGGTGGACCTGTCCGGCACGTACGGGTTCGACCTGGGCGGCGGCCGGATGACACTGCGCGGCTCGGGCAGCTGGCTGGATAGTCGCCAGCGCAACACTTCCGCGGCCGAGGAGTTCGACGTGGCGGGCAAGGTCTTCAATCCGGCGAAGTTCCGCGGTCGCGTGGGCGCGACGTGGAACCGCGGGCCATTCATGTTGTCCTCGTTCTTGAACCACGTGGGCGGCGTGACCGACAACCTCCGGCCCGTGGAGACGAGGATCGCCTCGTTCACCACCGTCGATGCCAATGCGCGCTACACCTTCGCCGGCGAAGGCGCGCTTGCCGGCGTGGGGCTGGGGCTCTCGGTGCAGAACCTGCTCGACCGCGAGCCGCCGCTGATGGCTCCGCTGTTCGACTTCATCGTCAACTACGACTCGACCAACCACTCGGCGATTGGCAGGTTCGTCAGCCTGTCGGTCAGCAAGCAATGGTGATCCCGTGCCCGAACAACTGCCTGTCCCGCCGCGCGCGTGCGTGCGTCTGGCGCACCGAAAGAACTCCATCCGAGAACCGGGGCATCCCGTGAGCCGCAGGCGAACCATGCAACGCTGGCTGTCGCTGTTGGCCGTCGCCGTGCTGGTGGGCTGCCTGATGCCCGCGATCGCGCTTGCGGCGGTGGCGGACGAGGCGGCCGCCGATCTGCCGGGAACTTACCCGTATGAACTCGCGTTCGACATGCGCAAGCTGCGCAGCGGCGACCCGCCGGTCGTGTCGCCGGACGGCGGCCGCGTCGCCTATGTGGTCGTGACTCCGCCGGACGTGCGGTTGCAATCGGTGCGTTTCCTGCCAAATGGAACCCCGGTCGATGCGATCGGGGCGCGGATCCACGTGTCCGGGGACGGGGAGCCGTCGGGGTCGACACTCATCTGCGGCGGCCGCGGGAACCAGTGGAACCCGTCCTGGTCGCCGGACGGGCGGCGGCTGGGATTCTATTCGGACGAGCACGGCCGTCCCGAGCTGTGGATCCAAGAACTCGGGGATGGCACCTGCCGGCGGACCGAGGCTGCGGTGATCCGCGCGAGCATGTTCACCGGCTACCAGCCGCGCTGGTCGCCGGACGGGCGAACCGTCTACGTGCCGCTGCGCCCGGACCCGCCGCTGGAAATGTCGGACGCGATCAACCCGATGGCGTTCGCCACAGCCGACGTGGGTGGCAAGGAGGACGGTAGCGCGCCGGCGCGGGTCTTCCGCAGCGGAAGCGAGGCCAGGGATGGCGAGGGTGCTACCGGCTCCGTCGACCTAGGCCCGTTCATCCTGTCGAACTACAACGCCTCCCTCGTGGCCGTCGATGCCGGAACAGGCAAGGTCCGCATGCGGGTGGACGCGCGCACCGAGCCGCGGCCGACCACGCTGAAGGTTTCGCCCTCGGGGCGCTGGCTCAGCTATGCCTCGCTGCCGGCCAGCAATCCCTCGGCGCCTTTGCGCAGCCTGGCTTTCGTACCTGCCGCCGGCGGCAAGCCCTCGGTGCTGGTCGAGGGGCTGGTGTCGGCCAATAACAGCATGGAGCTGGACTACCGCTGGCAGCCGGGCCAAGATCGGCTGGTATACCTGCACGGCAAGGCCATGTGGCGGGTGGATTTCGGCCAGGACGGCCCCGGATCGCCCCGGCGTCTAGCCGAGACGCTGGGCGAGCCGCTGGCCTCAGTGCTGTATTTCACGCGCGACGGCCGCTCGCTGGTCGTGGGCATCGAACCGCAGGGGAAAGGCCGCGATCGGGTGCCCGGCGCACTCGCTGTGGTGCCGGTCGACGGCGGCGAACCCATGCGGCTGGCGCTGCCGGATACAGCGCGGTGGCAGTTCCTAGGCCTTGTGCTCGCGAACGAGGACGTGATCTGGCAGCCCGATCCGCGCCATCTGACCGTGCAACTGCGCGATCGCGTGACCGGCCACGAGGCCCTGTACCGGATTGCGCTGGACACGGGACAGGCGCGACAGGTCGACGTTGGCCTGCATCGGCTCCGCCACTTCGGTTCCGGCGGCGACCATCGCCAGCTGCATGCCGTCTACGAGGATCTCGCCAAGCCGCCGGACCTGTACCGCTACGGCGCCAATCTCGGGCGCGCGCGCCGCGTGTCGATGATCGAACCGCGCGCGCAGGGGCTGGCCTCGGCCCGTGTCGAAGTTGTCGAGAACCTGGTGCCCCTGCATGACGGTCGCTTGCAGAAGGTGCGCACCACGCTCCTGCTGCCGCAGGGGGCGAAGGCGGGCGACAGGCTGCCGGCGGTGGTGATGGTCTACTCCGGTTCCGACCTGTCCACGAGCGCGACCCAGTACGGCGGGGGAGTGGGCAACACGGTCCCGAATCAGG
This sequence comes from Pseudoxanthomonas mexicana, assembly GCF_046736355.1. Lineage (GTDB taxonomy): Bacteria > Pseudomonadota > Gammaproteobacteria > Xanthomonadales > Xanthomonadaceae > Pseudoxanthomonas_A > Pseudoxanthomonas_A mexicana_B. The sequence goes on from NZ_CP157201.1 coordinate 696,684, forward strand.
TCTTCACGAGCCGCGGGTTCGCGGTGGTGATGGCCGACATACGCCTGTCCGAAATGGGGGAGCCGGCGCATCCGGCGCAGGACATTACCGACGCCCTGCTGCCGCAGGTCTACGCGCTGGCGAACGCGGGTTACATCGATATCGGACGGCTGGCAGTGAGCGGTCAGTCCTATGGTGGCTACAGCACCGCCGCGGTGGTCAGCACGACCAACCTGTTCCGCGCCGCGATTCCGGTCAACGGCACCTTCGACCTTGCCGGCTTCTATGGCGGCATGGACGGCCGCGGCAGCAGCTTCATGACCCATTGGGCTGAGAAGGGGCAGGGACGGATGGGCGAGCCGCCGTGGGAAAACATCCAGCGCTACATCACCAACTCCCCCTATTATCGGATCGACCGCATCCACACCCCGATGCTGATCATCGCCGGCGAGAAGGACAACGCCGTCGGTTTCGAGGAGTCCAAGCGCCTGTTCGTGGGCCTGCGGCGGATGAACAGGCCAGCGCAACTAGCGATCTATCCGGGCGAGGGGCATGTCATCAGTGAGTGGTCAGTTGCCCATGCCGCCGATGCCAGCCGCCGGATGGTCGAGTTCCTTCGCAGGCATCTTGTGCAGAGTTCTGCCGGTCTCGGTGAAACGGAAAATAGGCATCGCTGACGTTGCAGCGAGGTCCGCGCCGTAGTCTGCGGAAGAAGAAGTCCCGGCGCCTGTGCACTACGCTGGGCCTATTCTGGGCGCCACAGCGACACGCCTTGCGGCAATGGTGGAGGGCGCTCGGTGAAATATGGCAATCGGCGCCTTGCACCTTCATGCGCGAGGTCTCCCTCCCTCCCTTGCCCCGGCTCTGGCCGGGGCTGTTCTTTGGCATTGAGAGGCGGTGGCGCCGTCCGGTGGGCCGTGCGCGATGCCTGCCAAGTCAGGTCCATCGAGGTGTGGTCGTGGCGGTTTGCGGCATTCCAGCGAGTCGTTGGCCTTGAACCGGTCCCATTCGTGCATCGCCAGTTCCAGCCGATTGTCGAGGAACTTCTAGCGCGTGCGGCTGCGCGTTGGTCTGCACGATGTGGCACTGGTTGCAGAAGTAGCGGCGCGGCGAGATGATGGCGAGGAACTGGTCTTCGCGGTTCATGTAGTGGGTCAAGCTGACCAGCAGTGCCTGAAAGGTGACCGTGTTGCTGCGCGCCAGCCCTGAAGCTACCCCTCGCCGGTCCAGTACAATCCGCCCCGCGGGCCTATAGCTCAATGGTCAGAGCAGAGGACTCATAATCCTTTGGTTCCAGGTTCGAGTCCTGGTGGGCCCACCAATCAGTCAGCTGCAAACCGCAAGGTAGCCAGAATCCAGCAAGTTCCCAGGGAAATGACTGCGGTGTGTGCGGGCAGGGTTCTCTCCGCAGGCGAGAGTGGCATTTCGAGGTCGATTTCTCAGTGGCCCAAATGGCCAACCAAAGGTGTGGCCCTGAGGTTGGGCTGTGGGGGGGCTGTCGACCGAGGCTGTGTAAAAACCCGTTGCCGGCAACCTTCCAGCGGCCGCTGACATACCTCGAGCAGCCGGCAGCACGGCAAGTATTTGTGATCTTCAGGCCGCGATAGCCTGCAACATCCTTTGCGGCCCCATGATCTTGATCATCCGCTTCATGTTGTAAGCCAGCACTGCCAGGCTGATCTCCGTTTTCACCTTCGGAAGGGTCTTGGTCAGTAATGGCGTGGTGCCGAGCCAAGCCTTGAGCGTGCCGAAGACATGTTCCACCGTCTGTCGCCGCGCGACAGCTGCCTGTGGCCTGGCATCGAGCAGCATCTGCATCCTCTCAAGGACGTGCTCATGCTCCCACCGCGTGATCCGCCGGTAGCGAGCGGTGGTGCACCGCGCCCGTATTGGGCAGTCGGGGCAGGCAGATGACCAGTACTTGTGCAGTGTCAGCCCATTCTCTTCGGCTGCGAAGCGATGGATTGCCCGCTCGCCCGCCGGGCATTCGTACTCATCCATCGTCGGATCGTATACGAAGTCCCGCTTGTCGAACCGGCCTTCTGCCTTGCTGTTCGATGTCAGGGGCTTGGGAACCAGCGGGATGATGCTCGCCTGCTCGCACGCCAGTATCTCCGGAGCGTTGAAGTAGCCGCGGTCGGCCAGCGCCGTCATGTGTCCGGCACCGAGTGCGTCCTTGGCCTTCCTTGCCATGGCCGAGAGTTCGGCACGGTCGTGACCGGTATTCGTGACATCATGCGCGACGATCAAGTGATGTTCGGCATCGACCGCCGCCTGCACGTTGTAGCCCACCGTACCCGTGCCGCGCCCGCTGGTTGCCATTGACCGCGCGTCCGGATCGGTCAACGAGATCTGGTGATCCGGTGCATCCTGAAGCTGCTGCTCGATGGCATCGAGCTTCTCCATCTGCTGGCGTAGCTTCGCCAGCTTATCCTTCAGATGGAGAACGCGCCCCTCCGGTAACAAGGTGGGATCACGATCCGCCCGATCCAGCTCGGCCAGGTAGCGGGCAACGCTCTCTTCCAACTGCTTCTGGCGCGCCTTGACCTTGCCAGCCGTGAAGTTGCGATCCCGGCTGTTCACCGCCTTGAGCTTGCTGCCGTCGATCGCGACGACTGCATGCGAGAAGACCTTCATCTTCCGGCACAATACGATGAACTGGCTGCACACCGCCCTGATCGCACTGCCGTTGTCCTTGCGGAAGTCGGCGATGGTCTTGAAGTCCGGCGCCAGCCGCCCGGTCAGCCAGATCAGTTCAAGGTTCCGTTGCGCTTCACGCTCCAGACGCCGGCTGGACTGGATGCGATTGAGATATCCGTAGATGTAGATCTTGAGCAACGCGGCCGGGTGGTACGCCGGCCGCCCAGCCGCGGCGCGATTGGCGGCCTCGAAGCCAAGCAAGCTCAGATCCAGGGCTTCGACGAAGGCATCGACCACCCGCACCGGGTTGTCTTCGTGGACGTAATCTTCAAGCCGATCAGGGAGCAGGAGCCCCTGGGAACGATCGACTGCATCAACGAATCGCTTCATGCTGCCCACCAACCGGCTGGTGCTCAGATCTTGCCAGCAGGGAGTGAGTTTTCACACAGCCTCGACCCGAAGCGGACATTAAACGCCGAAATGAAGCAGAGCCCTAACGGGTCAGCCCAAGCAAGATTGGTCCGGGACAAAAGGCGGGCGGTGTCCGTAGGCGCGGTTTGCTTGGCGCCGTTGCTTCGAGCCTACTGAAACCTGTACTTCGGTACTTCTAGAGTAAAGGGTGGCCGAAGAACGGGGTCGCCTCCGTTGCTTGGAGAAGCCAGCGCTTGGAAACGCAAGCGAGACGGCTCCCAAGGGAGGGAATCGTGCAGCGGAAATCGTATCTCGTCGGCGGTCTTGTGGTGCTGCTCAGCGGCTCCGTCTTTGGGGTGGATATGGGTGACGACCCCATTGCGGAAGCGGCGACGCCATCAACAGGCGAAGCGATGGTTGTGATGTGGCGGCGCGTTCCAAGCAACTTCAACAGTAGCGACTTCAGCGCGGAGCAGGCGAGGAAACTCGTCGATAGTTCTCCCTCGCGCACCATACGGCTCTCACAGGGTGACACGGTATCCGGTCAGCTGCACCGGAAATTCAAAATCAGCAGCACTTGGACGCCCGTCATGTACGAGCGCATGATCTCGAGAATCGTCGAGCTCAATGCACTCAAGAACGCCGACGAGGTGGTGGCAGGCCAGGAACTAATAGTGCCCGTCGTGCCGATGACGGCGACATCGCGCCTCAGCCAGGGCGTGCGTGTGGACATCTCGCAGTCTATGCTCGATTCGACCTCCTATGGTTCTCTTGGCGTTGCGGAAGAGGGCGCCGCGCAAACAGAGATCCAGTACTTCAGCATTCCTGCGAGTGAGTTGTACAAATACGAGCTTGCAGATGGCTATGAGCAGGGTGCAAGCGGTGAAATGAAAGTAGAGTTCGGATTCGCAGGCTCGTCTGAGGGAGCGAGTCTGGCGGCTCCAGTGCGCACCGAAGTGGCAGAGCGAATTCGTGCCGGACTCAAGGGGAGTGCGAATGGGGTGAATCCCGTGATCATCGTCATGGATGACTCCATTCCTGACAATGAGGAATACGCGCGAACAAGAGATTTCGTCGTTTCTCTTTCTACCACCGTACGGGCCAAGTATTTTCTGGGGGATTCGCCCTACATTGAAGATGTGAAGGGGCTTGCCAGTAGCTTTCCCGAAGAGACGCCAAGGTACACGCTGTATCCGGATCTGAGGATGCATTCGTCCCAGATCAAGGAAACGTTGAGGCCACTCATCAAGCTCGATGAGGCACAACGCATCAGGGTGATCTATCTTCCATTGGCCGCCACCCAGCATGGGATCACTCCATTGCTGAAAGAGCTGCTTTATCTAGCGGAGATGATCAAGATCGTAAAGCCGGTGCCCGGACAGAAAAGCAAGGCCATCGCCGGCTCCAAGCAGATTGCGATGATCGTCGTCGATCAGATCATGATGGGCAACCGTCAGGTGTTTGACTATCGACCGGTAGCCTTCGGCACGCTGGCGGCGGCGTCCATTCCATCGGACAGAAGCCTCATCGAGGCTGTCGCCTTGGTTCTGGATGCCTATTCGACCGTTACCGGCGAGCCTCATGCGCTCTCACTGTCATGGACGACGCTGAAACTGCAGCTGCCTGTGTACTTAGTGGAGAGCCCGTATGGCTGGAAGTTCGCCGCCGTCGGAAACGGCGGCGTGGCCGGGGTCGGATCGGATTTTCTCGCCAATGAGTTGCAACTCGCTTCCCGTGCCGCCACCAACAGAGATGTCGTCGCAGTCCTAAACTCGGATGGCATAGCCGGTCCTTGCGCTAGCAACGTATTCGATGATTCCGGCGGAATCGAGCTGCTGGGTGTGGCCTTTTCCGGGCGGCTGGATGCGAAGCGTTGTGGCACCAGTTTCTCAACCCCGCGTGTGACGTGGCTCATGGCAGCGCGTGAAGCCATCCATGGGGAGCGCCAAGCCATTCCGATGACGCCCTATGCACGACTGCTGTGGAATCAGCGGCAGAAGCAGTTTCTGCAAGGCCTCAAATCTGCTGGACCAGGGACCGTGCTGCAGAAGTACGGATTGAACGAAGACAAGCTGTTTGAAGCTGATAAACAATGAAGGAGAAGGGGATGAAGCTCGCGGTCGCAGTTTCCGGTTTTGTTCTGGCCTGCAGTTCATCGTGCGCCATGGCTCAGGTGAGCTCGCTGACTGACGACGAGCTCGTCAAGCAGACGGAGCGACTGAAGCGGGAGAAGGAATATTACGATCAGCTGGCCGCTACTCAGAGCAGTCGAAATGCGTCCTCCGCAGACAATGCGACCTCCAGGAAAGAGGAGCTTGAGGCTGAGCTGGCTTTGAGGAAAGTGCGACTAGAGTCTGATTTCCTGCTCGCCGACGTGCTCAAATCTAAGGGTCTTACAGCGGCGGCAGGAAAGGAGGGGAAAGTAACCTTTGTGTCGGCGCAAGCGACTCCGTTGTCCATGAAGGCAAGCGGCCTAAAGCTGGTCAGTGACCTCAGCGGGAAGGCGTGTGCGCAGATCTTGGTGGATCTTGGTACTCAGAAGGCCTTCTTGGCTCCGAACGACTACGAGCAGAAGGTACAGGCCGGCGCGCGCGATGTCGCTCTGTTCATTGCCCTCACGAGCGCGGCCGACCAGGGCTATGCGGATTTGAGTGGTGGCGTCAACTTGCAGTCAGCCTTAAGCGCCATCGGGGGAGGGCTGGCAGTAGCGCAGTATCTTGGCGGCGGGATTGAATCCTTCAGCAAGCTGTTTCGGACCGATCACTCCATGACCTTCGGCAGCGCCGATCGCGCTGCGTTCTTCGAACAACAACTCTCCGTGCGGTGCCGTGAGCGTGTAGAGGTCAACATGGAGGAACGCCTGCGATTGAGTGCCGCCGAGGTGCTTTCCAATGGTATCGAAAGAATGGCCATGTTCCTTCAGATTTATGACGCGAAGGAGGCTAAGTACAAAACCGAGACGGCGCGGCTTGCAGCTGAAATCGCGGAGATCAAGGCGAGCAAGGACCTCACGGACGGTCAGAAGGATTCGAGGCTGCAGGCGCCGCAGCTGGAGATGCTGAAACAGAACGCCATCAAACTAATGCTGGATCAGCACAAGGCGGCTTATGACTCGGCGAAGGCCCTGCTCGGTACAGACATGAAGGGGGTTTCAGAGGCCCTTGTGTGGGGGCAGCAAGCGCTGATTGACAAGAACGTCTTCCCGGCGCACTTGGCGCAGGTCCCTGTCAAAGGACTGGCGCGACTAACTTACAGCCTTGCCGTCGAGGATGGCGTCATGACGTCGTCGGCAATGTTCCGCAGCGAGAAAGTCAGGCCGGTTTCCACGGCGGAGCTCACTTATTACTTGCGGGATGGCAATGGCAAGCCCCTGAATGCGGGCTACTGGGCGGCCACGCTTGCGGGCGACACGGTAAAGCTGAGTAGGCTGGCGTTTCCTGGCGGTAACGCGCTTGCGAGCAATCCGAAGGAGGCGCAGGTGACCCCAGCTGTTCCCAATGCGCCAACTGGAACGGCACCCGGCGCCCCAACGACACCTAATGCGCCAACCGGAGTGCCGCCCGCCACGAGTTCCAATCAGAGGCCTTGATAGATAGGGTCGAGAGCGTCGCATGCCAGATTGTAGGGAGCGGGTTCTGGCGGGGTGCTGTAGCCCGGAGTGCGCACGTGGGAGACCACTATCGAGCGTGTATTTTGAACAACGAACCCGTCGGACTATCGTTGGATAAGAAGAAGCGTCCGTCCCGATGGGTGTACGCAATGAAGAACGGGCGACCGTGGCACCGTAAGCGATCCACTCCAGGGGCGTTTACCTGAGACTGGGTGAGGGATGATCATGCCGCGGGTGTGGAGTGGTTGCGGTCGGTTCACCCTATGAATACGCACTCGCAGGAGGGTGTGCGAAGGCAGCGCAGCTTCGCCCGCGTTGTCTGTGGATCCTGTTATAAGTTGGCTTGTTAGCCGGACCGAGCTGCCCTAGGCCGAATCGACATTCAGCCGTTATCTTCGGCAGATGTCGAAGACCAAGCATGCACGGCCCAGCCGATACGAATTGAGCCAGACCCAGTGGGAGCGGATCGAAGATCTGCTCCCCGGCAAAGCCGGTGACCCCGGCCGTACCGCCGCCGACAACCGGATCTTCGTCAACGGCGTGCTGTGGGTGTTGCGCTCCGGGGCCCGCTGGAGTGACCTGCCGCCGCGGTATGGGACACACAAGAGCGTGCATAAACGCTTCACCCGTTGGGCGGCCAAAGGCATCTGGGAACAAGTGTTCCAGAGTCTGACCCGGGATCGAAGTAACGAGTACCTGATGATCGACAGCAGCATTGTCCGAGCGCACGCACAGGCGGCGACCGGAAAAGGGGGGCTGCGGACTCGGCTCTGGGGCGTTCCCGAGGAGGCCTGAGCACGAAGATCCACATGGCGGTCGATGGTCAGGGCCGGCCCGTGCGGTTCCTCCTGACCGGTGGAGAACGCAATGACATCACGCAGGCCCCGGCCCTGCTGGCCGGGTTCAAGCCGAAGTACATCCTGGCCGACAAAGGCTATGACAGCCGGGAACTGGTGGCGCTGATCCAGTCGCACGATGCCGAGCCGGTGATCCCGCCGCGCAGTTGTCAGCAACCGCGTCCCTACGACAAGACGCGTTACCGGCTACGCAATCGTATCGAACGCTGCTTTGCCAAGCTCAAGCAGTTCCGCCGGATCGCCACGCGCTTCGACCGTAAACCCTCCCACTTCCTTGCCTTCCTCTACCTGGCATCCATACGCCTGTGGGTGAATTGAATATCGATACAACCTAGCGCCTGCTCCCCAATGACTTTTCGCCGTGGGAAGCGGTCTATCAGCAGACCCAACGCTGGCTTCAGGCACTTCGATGGGCGAAGGCATTGACCTGCAGGTGATCAAGCTGCCGGAAGCGAAGAAGGGATTCGTGCTGCTTCCCAAGCGCTGGGTGGTCGAGCAGCTTCGGCTGGGTCAATCGCTTCCGGAGATTGGCCCAGGACTACGATCGACTACTCGAGACCTTGGCAGGGCTGCACTTCGTCGTCTTCACAATCTTGATGCTCGACAATGCCGCTACGATTCTTCAAAGTTCTAACACGCTCTAGTCACCGATTCTTGCTGAAATCGCTGATTTTCGGCGGCTTTATCATCTCTGGCGTTGCCGCGAATCGTCTGGACATTGATCTCTTTTCCGACATCGTTACACCGGAATTACACAGGATGGCGCTCGTTATCCTATGACTGATCCATCATGGATAAAGGCTTCGGCGACGTAGGCCATGCCTTCCATGTGCTTCTTATCTTCAGGGTTCAGCATCTTGGCGATCTGCTATCTAACCGTATTGCGGTAGAGCACCATCCCGCAGTGGTTGCAGTTGAACTGACGCCGGGCATCTGTAGAGCTGAAGAGACCGCGGTTGCGCATGCTGTTCGATCCGCACTTCGAGCAGCGGCACCCCCGGGCCTTTCCTGCCATGCTCTCAAGGTATTGCTCGACGGTCGGCAGCTTTTCCCACTGCGCCACCACCCTCGCCGCTTCATCTTCCTCCCTGTTGGCAGAGACAAAGCAGTAGAGCGCGAAGGCTACCCCCACAAGGAGGATGATTAGGGCAAGACTCATGTGGATCGGTTGTCCCGAGGTCGACTGTGCATCTATAGAAGGACATGTTCGCACAGCCTCGCCGGCACGCCATCGGGGATTTCCCTACGCCTACCCATCCGCGAGGAAACATCTGTGAACGAATCCAGCTACTCCGGTACCTGCGCAAGCACGACGGCAAGAACATCAAGGCGAAAGAGATGCGTTTCCGGGAGCACCTGAAGCCGCCACGCCTCCACGTCGCCGCGTTCGAGCACCGGCGCGGTGACCGCGGGCGCTCGTCCGAACCGGCCAGCAGGCGCACCTCGGGAACAAGCAGATCGCGTGCCTCACTGACGACGACTGGCTCGCGTATGTGGCCATGCGGAAAGGGGAAGGCGCCAGCCCGGGTACGATCAACCGCGAACGCTCCGCGCTGCTCCATATGCTCAACACAATGCGCCCGGCGGCGCCTGCTGGCCTCGGCCCCGCTGCTGGTCCGCCAGCGCGAACCGGAGGCAAGCTGGTTTACCTGACGTCCGCGGAGTCGCAACGACTTCTATGCTCGGTGCAGAACAACCAGTCCGACCATGCGCACCCCTTCATCATGATCGCGCTCTACACCGGTCTACGGCATAGTCAGATCCTCAATCTGCGCGTGCGGGATGCGAAGTCGATCGCCGGATCTTGTGGATAGGACAGGACAAGGCCGGTCGGCGAGAGCAGCCAATGCCGCAGATCCTCGCCGACTACTTGGCTGGCCTCACTGTCGATCGCCATGCAGACGATCTGATCTTCAGTTCGTCGCGCGCGGAGTCGGGCAGGGTGTATCAGATGAACTCCATCTTCGCTCGCTGTGTGGAGCGTGCCCGCATTGCCAAGCACGTGACGTCGCACACGATGTGACATACCGCAGCGACGAACGCCGCGCATGCTGGGCTCGATGCCGCGACCATCCAGGCGATGGGGGCTGGAAGACGCGGGCGATGGCCGGACGCTATACTCATGCCGCTTCCATGCGGGACGCGATGGCGACCCTCCAAGACCGACTCTCGGGTGGCAGTGCTACACCAAAATTGCACCGGACATCACATCAATCTGCCTGAAAGCCTTGTCGGGCCTATAGCTCAATGGTTAGAGCAGGACTCATAATCCGGTTCCAGGTTCGAGTCCTGGTGGGACAAGCGCCTAGGTCTGTCCAGCCGAATCCTTCGATGGATCGCAGTCAAGGCATCGGCAAGGACGCGGGTAGCATGCCCGGTGGCGCCGATGCCCGGCAGCGGCGACAATGCCGGCATGAGCGATAGCCAAGAACTGCTGCAGACCCACGAGATCGAGACCGGCCCGTCGCCGCAATGGGCGGTGCTGTGGCTGCATGGACTGGGCGCCGATGGCCACGACTTCGCGCCGATCGTGCCCGAGCTGGTGCGCCCGCAATGGCCGGCGCTGCGCTTCGTGTTCCCGCACGCGCCGGTGCGCGCGGTGACCATCAACAACGGCGTGCGCATGCGCGCCTGGTACGACATCGTCGGCATGGATTTCCCGACCCGCGCCGACGGCGAGGGCGTGGAGCAATCGATCGTCCAGGTCGAGGCGCTGATCGCGCGCGAGCAGGCGCGCGGCATCGCGCCGGAACGGCTGCTGCTGGCCGGCTTCTCGCAGGGCGGGGCGATCGCGCTGGCGGCGGGCCTGCGCCGCGCCACGCCGCTGGCCGGCCTGATCGCGCTGTCCACCTACCTGCCCGGCGCCGACGCGGCGGCGGCCTCGCTGGCGCAGGCGGCCACCGCGCAGCCGATCTTCATGGCCCACGGGCAGGCCGATCCGGTCATCCCGCAGGTCCATGCCGAGCGCAGCGCGCAGATCCTGCGCTCGCTGGGCTTCGCGCTGGAATGGCATTCCTACCCGATGGCGCACCAGGTCTGCGGCGAGGAAATCGCCCACCTCGCCGACTGGATGGGGCGCCGCTTCGGGGACTGAGCGGCAAACCGGATGATCCGGCCCGGGACTGGCGCTACCATGCGGCCATCCCCTGCGCGTGGTCATTCTGGAGGAAGCCCCACGATGAAGGTGGTCATCGCCGATGACGAGCCGCTGGCGCGCGAGCGCCTGCGCGAACTGCTGTCCGCGCAGGCGGGCGTCGAACTGGTCGCCGAGGCGGACAACGGGCTGGCCGCGTTGCAGGCCTGCGCCGAGCACCGCCCCGACCTGGTCCTGCTGGACATCGCCATGCCCGGGGTGGACGGGCTGGAGGCGGCGCGCCACCTGGCCGCGTTCGAGCCGCGGCCGGCGGTGGTGTTCTGCACCGCCTACGACGCGCACGCGCTGTCGGCCTTCGAGGCCGCGGCCATCGACTACCTGATGAAGCCGATCCGGCCCGAGCGGCTGGCCGCGGCGCTGGAGCGCGCGCGCGCCTTCGTCGCCGGCCGCGAGAGCGCCGCGCCGGCGCCCAGCCGGCAGGCGCGCACCCACCTGTGCGCGCGCCTGCGCGGCAGCCTGCGGCTGATCCCGATCGAGGAAGTGCACTACCTGCAGGCCGAGGAGAAGTACGTCGTCGTCCACCACGTGCGCGGCGAGGATCTGATCGAGGAATCGCTGAAGTCGCTGGAGGAGGAGTTCGGCAACCGCTTCGTGCGCATCCACCGCAACTGCCTGGTGGCGCGGCACGAACTGGTCGAGCTGCGGCGCGTCGGCGACGGCCACGTGCAGGCCATCCTGCGCCACGGCAAGGAGCCGCTGGAGGTCAGCCGCCGCTGCGTGGCCGGCCTGCGCGAGACGGTGAAGAACCTCTAGGGAACTCCTGGGCAAGGCATCGTCGTCCCCCTGAAGGTGGGAATCCGGCAGGTTGGACGCCCTGCCCGGGGTGGCAATGCCGGCGCCGGGGGGCGCTTGCCTGATGCGTGCCGGTTCGACGGCAGCGGAGCAAGCTCCGCTCTACAGGAGGGTCGCGCGGTATCGCCGGGCCTGTGGTTGTAGGGCCGAGCTTGCCTGGCCAGGTTGGCTCCAGCGTCGAAGAGCAGCGGAGCAAGCTCCGCTCTACGTTGTTTCCCGGTTCCATCGGCGATAATGCCGCGATGGACACCCTGCGCATCGCCACCCGCAAGAGCCCGCTCGCCCTGTGGCAGAGCGAACACGTCGCCGCCCTGCTGCGCGCCGCGCACCCGGGGCTGTCGGTGCAACTGGTGCCGATGAGCACGCGCGGCGACGAGGTGCTGGACCGCTCGCTGGCCGCGATCGGCGGCAAGGGCCTGTTCCTGAAGGAACTGGAACTGGCGATGCTGCGCGGCGAGGCCGACTGCGCGGTGCATTCGCTCAAGGACGTGCCGATGGAGCTGGAGGCGCCGTTCGCGCTGCCGGCCATCCTGCAGCGCGCCGACCATGCCGACGCGTTCGTCTCCAACCTGCATGCCGACGTGGACGCGCTGCCGCAGGGCGCGCGCGTGGGCACCTCGTCGCTGCGGCGGCAGGCGCAGCTGCGCGCGCTGCGGCCGGACCTGCGGCTGCTCGACCTGCGTGGCAACGTCAACACCCGGCTGGCCAGGCTCGACGCCGGCGAGTACGACGCCATCGTGCTGGCCTGCGCCGGCTTGCAGCGGCTCGGCTTCGACGATCGCATCCGCGCGCGGCTGGATGCGCCGCGCTGGCTGCCGGCACCGGCGCAGGGCGCGGTGGCGATCGAATGCCGCAACGACGACGCGCCATTGTTGGCCCTGCTGTCCGGGCTGGACCACCCGACGACGCGGCGTTGCGTCGAGGCCGAGCGGGCGATGAACCGCGCGCTGCACGGCAGTTGCCACGTGCCGGTGGCGGCGCTGGCGCAATACGAAGGCGAGGATCTGCGCTTGCAGGGGCTGGTCGGCTCGGCCGCCGATGGCCGCCTGGTCCGCGCCGAGGCCGTCGCGGCCGCCACCGATGCCGAAGCGCTTGGCCGCCGGGTCGCCGGGACGCTGCTGGCGCAGGGCGCGGGCGAACTGCTGCGGGGTTGAGCCGGCGCGCCGGCCTGCGCCTTACTTGAACTTGTAGACCACGTTCATCGTGGTCAGCGTGTCGGTCTTCTTGCGGTCTTCGTCGACGTTGCTGTTGTGGCGGGCCTGCCAGCCGGCCTTCAGCGCCAGGTGCGAGTTCATCGTCACCGACACGCCCAGGTCGTTCTGGGCGAAGGTGTTGTAGTCGCCGGATTCGATCAGCAGGGTGTTGACGATCTCTGCATTGGGAGTGAGCGCGTACTTCAGGCCGAGCCGGCCGCGGGCGATGGCGCCGGCGCGGGTCTCGTCGTCGATGCGGTCATGGGTGCGGCGGTAGCCGGGGCCGATCTGCAGGTCCAGTTGCGCCTTGTCGCCGTCGACCACGCGGTTGCCGTAGCTGACGCTGAGCGACTGCTGCTGGCTGTAGGTGCCGAAGTCGTCGTGCTCCAGGCGCAGCGCGGTGTTGATGGTGCCGCGCGCGTCCATCAAATAGGCGCTGTTGCCGCCCAGGGTGTAGCGGTTGGCAGTGGTGCGGCGCTCGTGGGTGATGCTGCCATCGCTGCCGGTGCGCGCGAACTCGGCGCTGGCACGCAGGCCGAAGGCCTCCAGGCTGTGCGCCCACAGGCCGTCGGCGTAGCGCAGGTTGAGGCGGCCGTTGAGGCTCTCGGTGGTGCTGTTGCCGTGCGCCGAGGCCACGCCCAGTTCGCCGCCGCCGGTCCACTTGGGCTGCGGCTGCACCGGAGCGACCTGCGCCTCGGGCACCTGGCGGCGCTGCGGTGTCCGGACGATCGCCTGGACGGACTTGCCGGCTTGCTTGGCGGCGGCGGGCAAGGCGGCCTGCTTGGCGTTCGTGTCCTGCACGGGACCGGCGTCGGCCCAGGCCGGCGGAGCGGCCAGCAGCGCGGCCAGGAGCAGGGGGGCATGGGAGCGGGACATGCAATCCTCGGAGGGCAACGAATCCGGAAACGGTTTCAGGATAGCCGCCGGCTCCCTTGCGCTCAAGCCAAGTGGTTGTTTGGATTCATCTTTTCCCTGCTACCAAAACCCTACCTCTAAGGTGGGATTCAGTTTGCCGTCTCGCGCGGCAGCCAGCGCACGCGCAGTCGCGGTGCGTCTTCCACGCCGGCCGCGCCGGGCGGCGGATTGCGCCCGCTCAGCAGCAGTCCCCGCAGGCAGGCGTGCACGGCCAGCACCACCGCCCATGCCACGTGGCCATCGTCCCTGATGCGCTCGCCCATGCCCGCCGCCGCCGCCGCCGCCGCCGAAGGGCGCGGCAGGATGGGGCAGGGCGCGTTAGAGGCCGGTTATGCGTGGAAACGGCTCGGGTCCGTGCGCTGGGGGCAGGCGGCGGGGAGAGAGTGGGCTCGTCCGCATGCCAGGCATCGCACGGGCCCGAGCCGTCGCGGCGGGCCGTATCGATGACAACGCAGCCGTCACGGTGAAAACGGCCACCGCTCGGCCATAATCGCGCGCATGGACAAGATCGAACGCATCACCGCGCTGCACCGCCTGCTCAAGGCCGCCCGCTACCCGGTCACGGTCAAGCGCCTGCAGGAGGAACTGGGCTGCTCGCGCGCCACCGTCTACCGCGACCTGGCCTACCTGCGCGACGCACTGATGGCGCCGGTCGAGGGCGACGGCGAGGCCGGGTTCCGCTACGCCGCCGGCGAGAGCGAGCGCTTCGAACTGCCGGGCCTGTGGCTCAGCTCGGAAGAGCTGTACGCGCTGTTGGCCGCGCAGCAACTGCTGGTGCGCACCGGCGGCGGCGTGCTGTCCGGCGCGCTGGCGCCGTTGCAGAAGCGCATCGAGGGACTGCTGGCCGAGCACGCCGGCGTCTCGCAGTGGCCGATGGACCGGGTGCGGGTGATCCCGCACCGCGGCCGCCGGCTGGACGAGGCGAGCTTCCGCACGGTGGCCTCTGCGGTGCTGGAGCGCCGCCAACTCCAGTTCGAATACCGCGCCCGCTCCACCGACGAGCGCACCCGCCGCACGGTCTCGCCGCAGCGCATCACCCACTACCGCGACAACTGGTACCTCGACGCCTGGGATCACGAGCGGCAGGGGCTGCGCAGCTTCGCCGTCGATCGCATCAGCGCCGCGCGCGCGCTCGACGAGCCGGCGCGCGATCTGGGCCATGAAGAACTCAACCAGCACCTGGCGTCGAGCTACGGCATCTTCTCCGGCGAGCCCAAGGGCTGGGCGACCATCATGTTCAGCGCCAAGGCCGCGCGCTGGGTGGCCGACGAGCAGTGGCACTCGCGCCAGCAGGGCCGCTGGCTGCCCGACGGCCGCTACGAGCTCAAGGTGCCCTACAGCGTCTCGCGCGAACTGCTGATGGACATCTTGCACTACGGCGCCGACGCCGAGATCGTCGAGCCGGCGGTGCTGCGCGAGCAGGCCAAGTCGCTGCTGGAGCTGGCGCTGTCCAACTACGGGAAATAGCGCCGCCGACCGCGCCCTGCCTCGACTGCCCCGTGGGAGCGACGTGAGTCGCGACTGCTGTCGCTATCGGTTGTGAAGCCCAGGTCGCGACTCACGTCGCTCCCACGGATGCGGGCGGGGCCGTCACGGCTCCTTCGGTTCGGCGAAACCCTCGCGGCCGACCTGATCCGGCGCCTGCGGCACCCGCACCAGTTGGCGCGCGTTGATGCCGTGGTCGCGCATCCTCATCACCAGCCGCTGGTACAGCGCATCGTCCATCAACGGCTCGCGCGCGTAGATCCAGCCCATGTCGCGGCCGGGATAGTCGATCAGCGCCCAGCTGTAGTCCGGCGCCACCTCCAGGATGCGGAACCGCGCCGGGATGACGCCGTAGAAGCGCAGCGACCATTCGCGGTTGCCGGTGCCCGACTGGACCTTGGCGCGCGCCTCGCGCACCTGCGCCGGTTCGGCGAAGCCTTCCTGGTAGACGTAGCGCACGCCGATCCTGCGGTCGTCCTGCAGCGTGTATTCCTGCCGGCTCGCCACGTGGCCGCGCTCGGCGAAGTAGGGGATGTGCGCGATGACGTGCCAGCGGCCCATGAAGCGCGCCAGGTCGATGCCGGATCCGGCGTCCTCGTGTGTCGTGGTGGCGCAGCCGGCCAGCAGCGCCAGCAGCAGGGCCATCGACGGCAGGCGGAAACGGCGGGTGGACGTCATGCAGGGACTCCGGGCGCACGGATGGCGTGCGGCGATGGTAGGCATGGAAAGGTGAAAGCGGGAAGAAGGCATGGCACGCGTGCGCCACGTCGCAATCGGTGAGATGGCGCGCCCGCAGATTGCCCGTCCCGACCCTTGCAGGAGCATTGGAGATGCGCGACCCGGCTTCCCGTTCCTTCCGCTGGCCTCAACTCGCGGCCCATCCATTCGACCCGATCCTGTGCGCGCTGCTGCTGACCGGAATCGCGCTGGTCCTGCTGCTGCCGTTCGCGCGCGGCCCGCATCCGCTGCTGGGCTGGCTGCCGCTGTGGCTGGTCGGCATGCCGGCGGCGGCCTGGTGGGCGCTGCACCGCTTCCGCCTGCCGGCTTGGCCGATGCTGCCGGCGCGCCCGGCGATCCGGCCGCGCCGCGTCGCCGCCGCGCCGTGGCGCCGGCGGCAGGCGCTACCGCGGCGGCGCCTGCGGGCGGCCTGACCTTCGGCACATCAGGCCGGGGTGGGGAGCTGTGCTAGCGTGGCAGGTCCATGCCTGCAATACCGGAGTCGCACGCAATGCCCAAGCTCGCCCAAGCCTGCCTGATGGCCGGTCTCGCCGTAGCCGGCGCCACCGCCCACGCCCAGGAGGACGCCATGCCCGATCCCTACGCCTGGCTCGAAGACGTCGAGGGCACCAAGCAACTGGAGTGGATCAAGGCGCAGAACGCCAGGGCCGAGGCGGAAATCGCCGCCACCCCCGAGTTCAAGCGGCTGGAGGCGGACATCCGCGCCATCCTCGACTCCGACGCCAAGATCCCCGGCGTGCAGAAGATCGGCGAGTACTACTACAACTTCTGGAAGGACAAGCAGCACGAGCGCGGCCTGTGGCGGCGCACCACGCTGGACGAATACCGCAAGCCGCAGCCGCAGTGGGAAACCGTGCTCGACCTGGACGCGCTCAACAAGGCCGAGGGCAAGAACTGGGTCTGGCACGGCGCCAACTGCCGCCGGCCCGACTACACCCGCTGCCTGATCGCGCTGTCGCGCGGCGGCGCCGACGCCAACGAGACCCGCGAGTTCGACCTGACCACCAAGACCTTCCTCGCCGACGGCTTCTACCGTCCCGAGGCCAAGGGCGGGCTGGGCTGGAAGGATGCCGACACCGTTTACGTGTTCACCGACTTCGGCCCGGGCTCGATGACCAGCTCCGGCTACCCGCGCATCGTCAAGGAGTGGAAGCGCGGCACGCCGCTGGCCTCGGCCACCTTGGTCTACGAGGGCAAGCCGGAGGACATGTACATCGCCGCGATGCGCGACGACACGCCCGGCTACGAGCGCGATTTCGTCAGCCGCACGCTGGCCTTCTACAACGACGAGCTGTACCTGCGCGGCGCCGACGGCAGGCTGACCCGCATCGACGCGCCCAACTCGGCCAACAAGGGCGTGCAGCGCCAGTGGCTGACGCTGGAGCTGCGCGAGCCGTGGACCGTGGGCGGCAGGACTTACCAGGCCGGCTCGCTGCTGGCGGCGAAGTTCGACGACTACATGGCCGGCAAGCGCGAGTTCGACGTGCTGTTCGAGCCGACCGACAAGACCTCGCTGTCCAGCTTCGCGTGGACGAAGAACCACCTGGTGCTCAACGTGCTGGAGGACGTCAAGAACCGCCTCAGCGTGCTCACCCCGGGCGAGGGCGGCTGGAAGAAGAGCGCCTTCGCCGGCGCGCCGGCGTTCGGCACGATTGGCGTGGGCGCGGTCGACGCCGACGAGAGCGACGCGGTGTGGCTGACCGTCACCGACTACCTGACCCCGACCACGCTGTCGCTGGCCGAGATCGGCAAGCAGCCCGAGCAGCTCAAGTCGATGCCGGTATTCTTCGACGCCAGCGGCAAGGTCATCGAGCAGCACTTCGCCACCAGCAAGGACGGCACCAAGGTGCCCTACTTCCTGGTCCGCTCGAAGGATCTCAAGCTCGACGGCAGCACCCCGACCCTGCTGTACGGCTACGGCGGCTTCGAGATCTCGCTGACCCCGGGCTATTCCGGCGGCGTCGGCAAGGGCTGGCTGGAGAAGGGCGGCGTCTACGCGGTGGCCAACATCCGCGGCGGCGGCGAGTACGGCCCGCGCTGGCACCAGGCCGCGCTCAAGGCCAACCGCCACAAGGCCTACGAGGACTTCGCCGCGGTCGCGCAGGACCTGATCGCGCGCAAGGTCACCTCGCCCAGGCACCTGGGCATCCAGGGCGGCAGCAACGGCGGCCTGCTGACCGGCAACATGCTGACCCAGTACCCGCAGCTGTTCGGCGCGGTCGTCGTGCAGGTGCCGCTGCTGGACATGAAGCGCTACAGCCACCTGCTGGCCGGCGCCTCGTGGATGGCCGAGTACGGCAATCCCGACACCGCCGACTGGGCGTTCATCCAGAAGTTCTCGCCGTACCACCTGTTCGACGCGAACAAGGACTATCCGCCGACCCTGTTCATGACCTCCACGCGCGACGACCGCGTGCACCCGGCGCACGCGCGCAAGATGCACGCGCTGATGTCCGAGGCCGGCAAGGACGTGCGCTACTACGAGAACATCGAAGGCGGCCACGGCGGCGCGGCCAACAACGCGCAGGCCGCGCACATGAGCGCGCTGGCCTATACCTTCCTCTGGCAGCAGTTGGCGAAGTAAACCCGCACTCCCTTCCCCCGCCTGCGGGGGAAGGTGCCCGTAGGGCGGATGGGGGCAAGCGCAGAACCCGAGCGAAGTCGCCTTGCCCCCACCCAACCCTCCCCCGCAAGCGGGGGAGGGCACGGATTCCGCGAGCCATTGCATCCCGCCACCCCGGACCCCATCCATGAAGCCGACTTCCCTCCTGCTCGCAGCCACCTTCCTGATGACCGCTTCCCTCGACGCATCCGCCGCTCCCGCCACCCCGCCCGACGCGGCCAGGAAACCCCACACGGTCAAGGCCCCGCACGGCGCCGAGCGCG
This sequence comes from Pseudoxanthomonas mexicana, assembly GCF_046736355.1. Taxonomy (GTDB): domain Bacteria; phylum Pseudomonadota; class Gammaproteobacteria; order Xanthomonadales; family Xanthomonadaceae; genus Pseudoxanthomonas_A; species Pseudoxanthomonas_A mexicana_B. The sequence continues at coordinate 715,344 of NZ_CP157201.1, forward strand.
GCGACGAGTACTACTGGCTGCGCGACGACAAGCGCGAGGACAAGGCGATGCTGGCCTACCTCGAGGCCGAGAACGCCTACGTCGATGCGGTGATGGCGCCGCTGCGGCCGTTGCAGGAAAAGCTGTACGAAGAGATCGTCGGCCGCATCAAGCAGGACGACGCCAGCGTGCCGTACCGGCTGCGCGGCTGGTGGTATTACACCCGCTTCGAGACCGGCAAGGACTACCCCATCCACGCGCGCCGGCAGGGCAGCATGGACGCGCCGGAGCAGCTCCTGCTCGACGTCAACGTGCTGGCCGAGGGCAAGGGCTACTACAACGTCGGCGACCGCGAGATCAGCCAGGACAACCGCATCCTCGCCTACGCCGAGGACGACGTCGGCCGCCGCCAGTACGTCATCCGCTTCAGGAACCTGGAGACCGGCGAGCTGTATCCGGACCGCATCGCCGGCGTGTCGCCCAACATCGTCTGGGCCGACGACAACCGCACCGTCTTCTACGTCGAGAACGATCCGGAGACGCTGCTGACCGTGCGGGTGAAGAAGCACGTACTCGGCACCCCGGTCGAGCAGGACGAGCTGGTCTACGAGGAGAAGGACGACAGCTTCTACATGGGCGTCGGCCGCACCCGCGACGATCGCTTCATCACCATCGAGGTGGGCAGCACGGTCTCCTCCGAACTGCGCTACACGCCGGCCGCGCAGCCCGGCGCGTTCACCGTGCTGGCCGCGCGCGAGCGCGACGTCGAGTACGACGCCGACCACCACGGCGGCCGCTGGGTGATCCGCACCAACGACGGCGCCAGGAACTTCAAGATCGCCACCGCGCCCAGCGACGCGACCTCGCGCGCGCAGTGGCGCGACTGGCTGGCGCACGACGAGGCGGTGTTCATCGAGGGCTTCGGGCTGTTCGACGGCTTCACCGTGGTGGCCGAGCGTTCGCAGGGGCTGGAGCGCATCCGCGTGATCAGGGCCGACGGCAGCCAGGAGCACGTCAAGGCCGACGAGCCGGCCTACTCGATGGGCCTGGACGTCAATCCCGAGCCGGATACGCCGTGGCTGCGCTACAGCTACACCTCGATGACCACGCCGGCCACCGTCTATGAACTGAACATCCTCACCGGCGAGCGCCGCCTGCTCAAGCAGCAGCCGGTGATCGGCTACGACCCTTCGCAATACGTCACCGAGCGGGTCTGGGTGGATGCGCGCGACGGCGCCAAGGTGCCGGTGTCGCTGGTCTACCGCAAGGGCTTCCGCAAGGACGGCAGCGCGGCGATGCTGCAATACGCCTACGGCAGCTACGGCATCTCGATGGACCCAGGCTTCAACGGCTCGGTGGTCAGCCTGCTCGATCGCGGCATGGTCTACGCCATCGCCCACATCCGCGGCGGCCAGGAGATGGGCCGCGCCTGGTACGAGGACGGCAAGCTGCTGAAGAAGCAGAACACCTTCAACGACTTCGTCGACGTCACCGACGCGCTGGTCGCGCAGGGCTACGCGGCCAAGGATCGCGTGGCGGCGATGGGCGGCAGCGCCGGCGGCCTGCTGATGGGCGCGATCACCAACCAGGCGCCGGAGAAGTACCGCGTGATCGTCTCGCAGGTGCCGTTCGTCGACGTGGTCACCACGATGCTCGACGCCAGCATCCCGCTGACCACCAACGAGTACGACGAGTGGGGCAACCCGGAGAACCGCGAGTTCTACGACTACATCCTGGCCTACTCGCCCTACGACAACCTCAAGCCGCGCGCCTACCCGGCGATCTTCGTCGGCACCGGCCTGTGGGACTCGCAGGTGCAGTACTGGGAGCCGGCCAAGTACGTGGCGCGCCTGCGCGACCTCAACAGCGGCGACCTGCCGGTGCTGTTCCGCACCAACATGGAGGCCGGCCACGGCGGCAAGTCCGGCCGCTTCCGCCGCTTCCGCGAGATTGCCGAGTACTACGCATTCATGCTCGACCAGCTCGGCGCCAAGGGCCCGGCGGACGGCCACTGAGGGCTTCGGCGCGGCTTCCGGCGGCGGCTTGCCGCCGCGGGAGGCCGGCCACATCGCCGCATCCGGTTGTCCGCGCGCGGCGCTCGGCCGGCGCCCCGTGCTTACGCGTCCACCTGCGATGCGGTAAAACGCGCGGGTGCAACCGAACCGACGCCCGCCTTCGCCCGACCCGGCCGCCTATCGCTCGCGATTCCGCTGGCTGTGGTGGCTGCTGGCCTACCTGAGCCTGGGCCTGGGCATTGCCGGCATCTTCGTCCCCGGCCTGCCGACCACGCCCTTCGTGCTGGTCGCCGCCTACGCCGCCTCGCGCGGTTCGGCACGCCTGCACCACTACCTGCTGCACCATCCCCGCTTCGGGACGACCATCCGCGACTGGCAGGCGCACGGCGCGGTCAGCCGCCGTGCCAAGTGGATGGCCAGCCTGATGATGCTGATCAGCGCGGTCCTGATGCTGGTGGTGATGCAGGCGACCGGTTCGCACGCGGCCTGGATGGTGGCCTTGCCGATCGGCTGCATGGCGGTGGTGGCGCTGTGGCTGTGGCGGCGCCCGGAACCGCCGCGCTGAGGCCGGTTCACCCGGCAATGGCTATACTCGCCGACATGAAGAAGCTCATCCGCGCAGTCTCGGTTTCCTCCCTGATCGCCCTGCTGCTGGCGGCCTGCGGCGCCAAGGGCCCGCTGTTCCTGCCGGCCGATCGGGCGCCGGTCGTCGTGCCGGAAGCGCCGCCGCAGGACGAGGCGCAGGACCAGGCGCCGCCGGCCGAAGACGAAACGCCCGCCGCCGCCGGCAATGGCTGATCCGCGCGCGCCGCTGCGCTTTTCCAAGATGCACGGCGCCGGCAACGACTTCGTCGTGCTGGACCTGCGCGACGGCGCGCCGCCGCCGGACGCCGCGCTGGCCGCGCGGCTGGCGGATCGCCATTTCGGCGTCGGCTGCGACCAGATCCTGACCATCGAGCCGCCGCGCGCGGACGGCTCGGTCGCCGCCTACGGCATCTGGAACGCCGACGGATCGCCCTCGCAGCAATGCGGCAACGGCGCGCGTTGCGTGGCGGCCTGGCTGGTGCGCGACGGCGCGGCGCGCGGCGATCGCTTCCAGCTCGACAGCCCGCTGGCCACGCACGCGGTCGAGCGCCTGGACGACGGCGGCTACGCCATCGCGATGGGCGTGCCCGGGTTCTTGCCGGCGCGCATCCCGCTGCGCGGATTCGACGCGCCGCAGGCCGAGTACGAGGCCGAGGCCGACGGTGCGCGCGTGCGCTTCGGCGCGGTGTCGATGGGCAACCCGCACGCGGTGATCGAGGTCGAGCGCATCGCCGAGGCGCCGCTGGCCACGCTGGGGCCGGCGTTGCAGCGATCCGCGTTGTTTCCCGAGTCGGTCAACGTGGGCTTCGCCGAGGTGATCGCGCCCGACCGCATCGCCCTGCGCGTCTACGAGCGCGGCGTCGGCGAGACGCTGGCCTGCGGCAGCGGCGCCTGCGCGGCGGCGGTGGCGCTGATGCGGCGCGGGCGCGTCGGCCGCGACGTGGCCGTCGCGCTGCCGGGAGGCGAACTGCGCGTGCGCTGGCCGCACGACGAAGCGCAGGTCATCATGTCCGGACCGGCTGCATTTGTTTTCGAAGGGGAATGGCAACGATGAGCGAGGCACACGGCAAGGACGGTCCCGGGAAGCTCGGCGCGCACGAGGTGGCGGCCTGGCTGCGCCGGCACCCGGCCTTCCTCAAGCAGTTCCCGGACCTGGCGCTGAGCCTGGTCGTCCCGCGCGACGACGGCCCGACCGCCTCGCTGGCCAGCTACCAGCTGGAAGTGCTGCGCGACAAGAACCGCGAGCTGTCGCGGCGCCTGAACGATCTCTTCGCCAACGCGCAGGAGAACGAGCGCCTGGCCGTGCGCACCCACCAGCTCACCCTGGCGCTGCTGCGCCAGACCAGCGCCGCCGACACGCTGCGCGCGATGGCCGCGGCGCTGGCCGAGGACTTCAGCGGCGATCGCGTCAGCATCGTGCTGCTGCGCCCGGTCGCGGGGCTGGAGGATGCGCCGTGGCTGCAGGTCGTTCCCGCCGACAGCCCGCACCTGGCGCCGTTCCGCGACTGCCTGCGCGACGGCGAGCCGATCTGCGGCCGCCTGCAGCCGGAGAAGAACGCGCTGCTGTACGCGGCCGACACCGAGCGCGTGCAGTCCTCGGCGCTGCTGCCGATGCCCGGCGTGGGACTGGTCGCGGTCGGCAGCCACGACGGCAACCGCTTCTATCCCGGCATGGGCACGCTGTTCCTGCGCATGATGGGCGAGGCGCTGGCGGTGGCGCTGAAGCGCTTCGATGGCTGACGGCGCGCGCTGATCGCGGAGCGGCGGCATTGCGCAGCCCTAAGGCCAGCAGGAAGGTGAAGCGCGACCCGGGCACGGCGCCGCCGGCGCACGAGACCATCGACGATTTCCTGAAGTACCTGCAAGTCGAGCGCGGCGTGTCCGCGCACACGCTCGACGCCTACCGGCGCGATCTGGCCGCGCTGGCGCAGTGGATGGACGGCCAGAAGGCCGCCGATCCCTGCGGGCTGCAACCGCCGCAGCTGCGCGCCTTCATCGCCTCCGAGCATCGCGACCGCGAGCTCTCGCCCAAGAGCCTGCAACGCCGGCTGTCGGCCTGCCGCAGCTTCTATCGCTGGCTGCTGAAGCATGGCCGCATCGCCGCCGATCCCTGCGCTGGGCTGCGCGCGCCCAAGGCCGCGCGCAGGCTGCCGCAAGTGCTCGACGCCGACGAGGCGGTGAAGCTGGTCGAGGTGCCCACCGACGCGCCGCTGGGCCTGCGCGATCGCGCGCTGCTGGAACTGTTCTATTCCTCCGGCCTGCGCCTGAGCGAACTGTGCGCGCTGCGCTGGGGCGATCTCGACCTGGACGCCGGCATGGTCACGGTGATGGGCAAGGGCGGCAAGCAGCGCAAGGTGCCGGTCGGATCGCATGCGCGCAAGGCGCTGGCCGAATGGCGGCGGGAACGCGCGGCCGCCGACGCGGACTTCGTGTTCCCCGGGCGCGGCGGCGGCGCGATCTCGCAGCGCGCGGTGCAGATCCGCATCAAGCAGCTGGCGCAGCGGCAGGGCCTGTTCAAGCACGTGCACCCGCACATGCTGCGGCACAGCTTCGCCAGCCACATCCTCGAATCGTCCGGCGACCTGCGCGGCGTGCAGGAACTGCTGGGCCACGCCGACATCGCCACCACCCAGATCTACACCCACCTGGATTTCCAGCACCTGGCCAAGGTCTACGACGGCGCGCATCCGCGCGCGCGGCGGGTCGGCAAGAAGGGTTAGGACATTCCGTCATCTCCGCCTTCGGGGTGACGGGAAAGCAAGCATCCGAACCGAAAAGCCCGGTTCGGCCCAACCGAGGACAAGCGGAAAGCCTCACCCGCCCAGATGGAACATGCCCTTGGCCAGCAGCACGATGCCGACCATGTGGAAGAACAGGCTCAGGTGCAGGCGGCGCGACCGGCTCGAGACCAGGCGGCCGCGGCTGCGCAGCCACATCGCGGTGAGGAAGTGGCCGAACACGCTCAGCGCCAGCGCGATCTTGATCGTCAGCAGCAGGCCGAAGGTGCTGGCGAACGGCTGCGCCAGCGCGGCACGGTAGTGCCAGGCCATGCCGATGCCGCTGCCGTACAGCACCAGCAGCACCCACGGCATCAGCTGGCGCGCGCGCTGGCCGATGCCGGCCTCGATCTGGTGCATCACGTTCTTCGGCACGCGCTTGCGCACGCTCTCCAGGATCAGCACCTCGAAGAACACCGTGCCGACGAATACCAGCGCGGCAAACAGGTGTGCGATCAGCAACAGGTAATAGTGGCTCATGGGCGAACCCTGACGAAGGCGTGTCCTCGCGCGCACGGCGCGGCAGCACGGAAGAAGCCGGAATGGATGGGAATGGTTCTCATCGGCGTCATCTTCCCCCCGGCCGCGGCGGCCGGACATGACATGGATCAACCGCGGACGCTTCGGCCATCGGAATGCCCGGCCGCCGGCAGGGTGCAAGCCCGGCGCATGCGGGCTGCTTGAACCCTCCCGTCGCATCCCCACCTATCGGAGGAACCCCACGGAGGCCTCATGGACCCCAGCCAGAACCCCAACGTCTTCCACGCCACCACCATCATCTCCGTGCGCCGTGACGGCCACGTCGCCGTCGCCGGCGACGGCCAGGTCACGCTGGGCCATACGGTGATGAAGGGCAACGCGCGCAAGGTGCGCCGGCTGGGGCGCGAGGGCCAGGTGCTGGCGGGCTTCGCCGGCGCGGCGGCCGACGCCTTCACCCTGTTCGAACTGTTCGAGGCCAAGCTGGAGAAGCACGGCCAGCTGCAGCGCGCCGCGGTCGAACTGGCCAAGGATTGGCGCACCGAGCGCCGCCTCGGCAAGCTGGAGGCGCTGCTGGCGGTGGCCGACCGCGAGACCTCGCTGATCATCAGCGGCACCGGCGACGTCATCGAGCCGGAGGACGGCATCATCGCCATCGGCTCCGGCGGCTCCTACGCGCTGTCCGCCGCGCGCGCGCTGCTCGCGCACACGCAGCTGGACGCCAGGTCCATCGCCGTCGAGGCGCTCAACATCGCCGGCGACATCTGCATCTACACCAATCGCAATGTGGTGGTCGAAGAGCTGTGAATAGGGAATGGGGAATCGTAAAAGCGTTCCCCAGTGCCCCAGCCCGCCGCTCTCCCATTCCCTATTCCCCATTCCCTATTCCCGATATGAGCGAAGCGAATACCACCATGACCCCGCGCGAAATCGTGCAGGAACTCGACCGCCACATCGTCGGCCAGCAGGCCGCCAAGCGCGCGGTCGCCATCGCGCTGCGCAACCGCTGGCGGCGCATGCAGCTCGGCGACGAGCTGCGCAACGAGGTGATGCCGAAGAACATCCTGCTGATCGGCCCTACCGGCGTGGGCAAGACCGAGATCGCGCGGCGGCTGGCGACGCTGGCCAACGCGCCGTTCGTCAAGGTCGAGGCGACCCGCTTCACCGAGGTCGGCTACGTCGGCAAGGACGTCGAGCAGATCGTCCGCGACCTGGCCGACACCGCGGTCAAGCTGTACCGCGAGCAGGCCAAGGTGCGCGTGCGCACCCAGGCCGAGGAGCGCGCCGAGGACCGCATCCTCGACGCGCTGCTGCCGCGCCGCGAGGCGTCTGGCGGCGGCTTCGGGTTCGGCGCCGGCGGCACGACCACGGTCGACATCGGCGCCGAGCCGTCCTCGCGCGAGTCGGAGACGCGGCAGAAGCTGCGCCGCCAGTTGCGCGCCGGCGAACTGGACGATCGCGAGATCGAGCTGGAGCTGTCGGCCAATGTCGGCGTGGACATCATGACCCCGCCGGGCATGGAGGAAATGGGCCAGCAGTTGCGGCAGATGTTCTCCAACCTCGGCGGCGGCAAGACCCACAAGCGCACCGTGACCATCAAGGCCGCGCGCCCGCAGCTGATCGAGGAGGAGGCCGGCAAGCTGGTCAACGAGGACGACATCCGCGCCGCCGCGATCGAGGCCTGCGAGCAGCACGGCATCGTCTTCATCGACGAGATCGACAAGGTCGCCAAGCGTGGCGACAACGTCGGCGGCGGCGACGTCAGCCGCGAGGGCGTGCAGCGAGACCTGCTGCCGCTGGTGGAAGGCTCCAACGTCTCCACCAAGTACGGCACGGTCAAGACCGACCACATCCTGTTCATCGCCTCTGGCGCGTTCCACCTGGCCAAGCCCAGCGACCTGATTCCCGAGCTGCAGGGCCGCTTCCCGATCCGGGTGGAGCTGTCGGCGCTGAGCAAGCAGGACTTCATCCGCATCCTCACCGAGCCCAGGGCCGCGCTGACCCGGCAGTACGTGGAGCTGATGAAGACCGAGGGCGTGGCGCTGAACTTCGCCGACGACGCCGTCGATCGCCTGGCCGAGATCGCCGCGCAGGTCAACGAGCGCCAGGAGAACATCGGCGCGCGCCGCCTGCACACCGTTCTGGAACGCCTGCTCGACACGCTCAGCTTCGAGGCCCCGGATCGCGATGGCCAGGCCGTGGTCATCGATCGCGCCTACGTCGACCGGCACTTGGGCGAGCTGGTGCAGGATCCGGATCTGAGCCGCTACATCCTCTGACCGCGCCGCATGCCGGGGACCCGCCGCAAGGCGGGTTTCCCGCCTCTGCGCCGGGGTGCGGCGAAGGCGTCGGTTACAATCGCCGCTTCCGACGCATGATGAAGCCTTCGCCATGAGCACGCTGCCGCCCTGCCCGCAATGCCAGTCCGGCTACACCTACGAGGACGGCGCGCAGTGGATCTGCCCGGAGTGCGGCCACGAGTGGTCGGCCGATGCGGCGGCTGCCGGCGACGAGGAAGCGCGCGTGGTCAAGGACGCCAACGGCAACCTGCTGCAGGACGGCGATTCGGTCACCGTGATCAAGGACCTCAAGGTCAAGGGCTCCTCGCTGGTGGTCAAGGTCGGCACCAAGGTCAGGAACATCCGCCTGGTCGACGGCGACCACGACATCGACTGCAGGATCGACGGCATCGGCGCGATGAAGCTCAAGTCAGAGTTCGTGCGCAAGGCCTGAAGCATCCGCGCGTCTGCATTCATCGATCAGGGAAGAACGCATGGACGAGCGTGACGATCCAACCTCCCGCGGACAAGGGCGCACGGTGCTGGTGGTGGGCGGCGGCGGCTTCATTGGTGGCCACGTGGTGGCGGCGCTGCGCCGGCATGGCTGGCAGGTGCTGCGTGCGGTGCGCGCGCATGGCCGCGTGCTGGCCGGCGACGAGCGCGCCTGCGACCTGCAGGCGATGACCCGCGCCGAGGACTGGGCGCCGTTGCTGGCCGGCGTCGACGCGGTGGTCAACGCCGCCGGCATCCTGCGCGAGCAGGGTGGGCAGACCTTCGAGGCCGTGCACGTGGACGCGCCGCTGGCGCTGGCGCAGGCCTGCGTGGCGCGGGGCGTGCAGCGCTTCGTGCAGATCTCGGCGCTGGGCATCCCCGAGGACGGCGCGTTCGTCGCCTCCAAGCACCGCTTCGACGAACGCCTGCTGGCGTTGCCGTTGCAGGCGGTAGTGCTGCGCCCGTCGGTGGTCTATTCGGTTGCCGGTTCCTATGGAGGCACCTCGCTGCTGCGTGCGCTGGCGGCGTTCCCGGGCGCGCAATGGCTGCCCGGCGAAGGACGCTGGCAGGTGCAGCCGCTGGCGGCCGAGGATCTGGGCGAATTGGTCGCGCGCGCCGCGGGCAACACGGCCACCGGCCTCTACGAGGTCGGCGGTCCTTCGTCGCTATCGCTGCGCGATTACCAACGGCAGTGGCGCCGCTGGCTGCGGATTCCCGGTGACCGCGCGGTGGCCGTGCCCGAGGCCGCGGTGTCGCTGGCGGTGGAGGTGATGGAACGGCTCGGGCGCGGCCCGGTCGGGCGGACGATGTGGCGGATGCTCCGGCGCGGCAACGTCACCGCGGCCGATGCCGCGGACCGCCTGCACGCGGATTTCGGCCTGCGTCCGCTTGGCTTGGCCGAAGCCCTGGCCGGGGCTCCCAGCCAGGTGCAGGATCGCTGGCAGGCGCAGCTCTATTTCCTGGCGCCCGCGCTGCGGCTGGCGGTGGTGGTGCTGTGGCTGCTGTCGGCACTGGCCGGCGTGCTGACGCCGGCCGCGACGATCGAGGCGCTGGCGACCGGTACGCCGTTGCAGGCGCTGGCCCCGGTGGCGCTGGCACGGTTCGGCGGCGGACTCGACCTGGCGCTCGGTGTGTGGCTGCTGTGCAACTGGCGCCCGCGCCTGGCCATTGCCGCGATGCTGTGCCTGCTGCTGACCTACACGCTGGTGCTGGGCATCCTGGTGCCGGCGCTATGGTGGGATCCGCTGGGCGGACTGGCCAAGAACCTGGTGCTGCTGCCGGCGCTGGCGGTGCTGTGGGTACTGACGGAGCGGCGTTGAGATGCTCTACCTGTGGCTGAAATGGATCCATATCCTGGCCTCGACGCTGCTGTTCGGCACCGGCCTGGGCATCGCCTTCTTCATGTGGATGGCGCATTTGCGCGGCGATCCCAGGGTCGTCGCCGAGACCGCACGCTGCGTGGTGATCGCCGACAGCGTGTTCACCGCGCCGGCAGTGGTGGTGCAACTGGCCAGCGGCCTGTGGCTGGTGCATCTGCTGGGCCTGCCGCTGGCCGTGTTCTGGGTCCGGAGCGCGCTGCTGCTGTTCTTCGTTGTCGGTGCCTGCTGGCTGCCGGTGCTGTGGCTGCAATTGCGCGCGCGTGATCTGGCACGGCAGGCCGTGGCGGACGGCACGGTGCTGCCAGCGGCCTATTACCGGGTGATGCGCGGCTGGTTCTGGCTGGGCTGGCCGGCCTTCCTTGGCGTCATCGCGATTTTCTGGCTGATGGTGATGAAACCGGCCTGATCCGCGTGGCGGGCCGGGATCAATCCTCGCCGATGTCCTCGTTCCACACCTCGGGATGGGCTGCGATCCAGTCGCCGAGCATTGCGATGCACTCCGGGTCGTGCAGGTCGATGACCTCGACGCCATGCTCGCGCAGCCAGTCGATGCCGCCGCGGAAGTTGACCGATTCGCCGACCACCACGGTGCCGATGTTGAACTGGCGCACCAGCCCGGAGCAGTACCAGCACGGCGCCAGGGTGGTGACCATGATGGTGTCGCGGTAGCGGCGCTGGCGGCCGGCCTTGCGGAAGGCATCGGTCTCGCCGTGCACGGACGGGTCGTTTTCCTGGATGCGGCGGTTGTGGCCGCAGCCGAGCAGGCGGCCGTCGTCGTGGTAGAGCGCCGCGCCGATCGGGATGCCGCCTTCGGCCAGGCCCTGGCGGGCCTCGGCGATGGCGGTCTGCAGCAGGGCGCGGTAGTCGGGCATGGTGCACGGCGTCGGGAAGGGCAGGGTCCATCATCCTAACCCTGTTCAGCGGCGCCGGTTTCTTCCAGTGTGACCGGCACCACGCTGTGGGCCCGTTTCGCGGGACGGCGGCTCCGTACGGGGGTACCATCCGGCCATCCGGGGATCGAGGCAGGGAAAACCATGAAGGGAATATCCGTGGCCGGTGCAGCATTGCTGCTGGCCGGTGCAGTCATGAATGCACGCGCCGAGACGGTGCAGGGCCAGCTTGAACTGGCATGGGGCGATCCGCTGCCGGTACCCGGCGCCCCGCGGTCGGCGCAGTTGCACGCCACGCTGCTCACCGACAATGGCGTCCGCCTGTCGCTGGATGCGGCGCAGGCCAAGGCGGCCGCCGGCGATCTGTATGCGTTGTCGGGACGGCGCGTGGCGGTGTCCTTCGCCGGCACGCAGCGGACGATGTCGCAGCAGCGCCCGATCCAGGCGATCGTCGCGACCGACCGGCTGTGGCAGGCAGCGCCGGAGCGCGACGCCAGCGGGAAGGTGATGGCGCAGGCCCCGGTGCTGGGCAATACGCGCTGGATCACGCTGATGTGCAGGTTCAGCGACATCGCGACCGAGCAGAAGGACAAGGCGTTCTTCGACTCGCAGTACGGCAATGCGGTCGGCCAGCTCGGCCATTACTGGGCCGAGGTGTCCTACGGCAAGATCAACCTGGCCGGCAGCCTGTCCTACGGCTGGTATGCACTGCCGCAGCCGCGCTCGTTCTACGTCACCAAGGAAGGCGACAAGGACAAGGCCAACCTGTCCCAGCTGTTCCAGGACTGCATCGCCGCGGCCGATCCCGACGTCGATTTCCGCGGCGCCACCGGCATCAACATGATGTTCAACGGCGACCTGGATGGCTACGCCTGGGGCGGTGGCCGGACCGCGACGCTGGACGGCGAGCGGAAATACTGGAGCACCACCTGGAACCCGCCGTGGTCGTTCAACAACCTCGCGCCGCTGGCGCACGAGATGGGCCACGGCTACGGCCTGCCGCACTCGGACAATTCCGACGGCGATTCGGACACCTACGACAACCCGTGGGACGTGATGAGCGATGCCTGGAACAACGCGGTGTCGGATCCGACCTACGGTTCGCGGCCCAAGCACGTCAACATCCTGCAACGGCATCGCCTGAACTGGGTGGACAGCGCGCGCCAGTTGGTCATCCCGTTCGCCAACACGACCACGCGCACGGTGAACCTGGATTTCGCCAGCCTGCCCGGCTCGACCAACGTGCAGATGCTGGTGCTGTCGTTGTCGCCGCAGGCCGATCCCTACGCGACCGTGGTCTACACGGTCGAGGCGCGCCGCCCCGAGGGCGCCTACGAAGGCAGGCTGGCCGGCACCGCGGTGATCATCCACAAGGTCGAGAAGTACGGCACCGCCTACAGCATCGACGCCGACGTGCCGCCGGCCAACCGATCCAACAACGAAGGCTCGATGTTCAAGGTCGGCGAACGCTGGGGCACGCCGGACGACTCGCACTGGATCAGCGTCGATGCGGCCACCGCCACCGGCTTCCGGCTCACCGTCGGTCCCAAGCCGCGGGTGATGAGCACGCCGCTGCCGGCCCTGCGCGGCAACGGCGCCGGCGTCAGCGCCGCGGGCGGCGTGCAGCGGCTGCCCGCCGAGGCTGCGGCGCCAGTGGAGCGACCGGACGACTGCCAGCCGCGGCGCACGCATGCGCAGGCCACGGTGCGCTGCCAGGTGCGTTGACGAGTGGGCCGCGCCGGCCCGGGGTGCGATAATCGCCGCATGAGCGAATCCCCCTACCAGCGCGGCACCACCCATTTCGGCTTCCGCGACGTCCCCGCCCGGGACAAGCAGAAGCTGGTCGGCGAGGTCTTCACCTCGGTGGCCGGCAAGTACGACCTGATGAACGACCTGATGAGCCTGGGCATCCATCGGGTCTGGAAGCGCTACTTCGTCGGCACCTGCCAGGTCCGCCGCGGCGATCGCGTGCTGGACCTGGCTGGCGGCACCGGCGACATCGCCGCGCTGCTCAAGGATCGCGTCGGCACCGAGGGCAGCATCGTGCTCGGCGACATCAACGCCGGCATGCTGTCGGTCGGCCGCGATCGCCTGACCAACCGCGGCCTGGTGGCCGGGCTGGAATACGTGCAGTGCAACGCCGAGGCGCTGCCGTTCCCCGACGCCAGCTTCGACCTGGTGACCATCGCCTTCGGCCTGCGCAACGTCACCGACAAGGACGCGGCGCTGCGCGAGATGCATCGGGTGCTGCGCGTCGGCGGGCAGGCGCGGGTGCTGGAGTTCTCGGAAGTGAAGGCGGACTGGTTCAAGCCGATCTACGACTTCCATTCGTTCAAGGTGCTGCCGAAGCTGGGCCGGCTTTTCGCCCAGGACGCCGACAGCTACCAGTACCTGGCCGAGAGCATCCGCAAGCATCCGCCGCAGGAGGAACTGAAGGCGATGATGGCCGAAGCCGGCTTCGCGCGGACCGGCTACAGGAACCTGTCCGGCGGCATCGTCGCCGTGCATACCGGCTACAAAATCTAGCGGCGCAAGTCGCGACCGGGAGCATCACCTTCCAGCGGCGCGTGTGCGTGGGAGCGACGTCAGTCGCGACCAGGACGTCTCCGGTCGCGGCTGACGTCGCTCCCACGGCGGACCGGTGAACGGTGCCGGGCCGTGGCGGAGGCAAACGGCGCTAAAATGCCGGTTCCCCTGTTCGTGCCGGATCCCCTGATGCGTTCTGTGCTGATGATGCTTTCCTGCGCCGCCGTGCTGGCGGCCGGTTGTTCCCGCGAGTCCGCCCCGGTGGCGGAGACCACGCCGGCCCCCGCGCCCGAGTCCGCGCAGAAGACCGCGCGCAGCCACGACGAGAGTTCGTACGCCGAGCCCGGCAAGGTCGCGATCCGCGACCTGGCGCTGGAACTGGCGCTGGACTTCGACAACCGGCAACTGGCCGGCACCGCGACCTACACGCTGGAGTGGAAGGACGACAAGGCCACCCAACTGCTGCTCGACACGCGCGACCTGGCCATCGAGAAGGTCGAGGGCGCCGACGCCGCCGGCGCGTGGACGCCGCTGGCGCACGCGCTGGCCGACGCCGACGCCATCCACGGCAGCAAGCTGACCATCGAGACGCCGGCGCGCAATCCGCGCGTGCGGATCACCTACCGCACCTCGCCGCAGGCCTCCGGCCTGCAATGGCTGGAGCCGTCGATGACCGAGGGCAAGCAGCTGCCCTTCATGTTCAGCCAGTCGCAGGCCATCCACGCGCGCAGCTGGGTGCCGTTGCAGGACACGCCGAGCGTGCGCTTCACCTACAGCGCGCACGTCACCAGCCGTCCCGACGTGATGGTGCTGATGAGCGCCGACAACGATCCGGCCGCCGCGCGCGACGGCGACTACGCGTTCAGGATGCCGCAGCCGATCCCGTCCTACCTGCTGGCGATCGCCGCCGGCGACTTGGTGTTCAAGCCGATCTCGCCGCGCAGCGGCGTGTGGGCCGAGCCGGCGATGGTCGACCGCGCGGTCAAGGAGTTCGAGGACACCGAGAAGATGATCGCCACCACCGAGGCGCTGTACGGCCCGTACCGGTGGGAACGCTACGACATGCTGGTGCTGCCGCCGTCGTTCCCGTTCGGCGGCATGGAGAACCCGCGCCTGAGCTTCATCACCCCGACCGTGATCGTCGGCGACAAGTCGCTGGTGTCGCTGATCGCGCACGAGCTGGCGCACAGCTGGTCCGGCAACCTGGTGACCAACGCGAGCTGGAAGGACATCTGGTTGAACGAGGGCTTCACCACCTACGTGCAGGAGCGCATCACCGAGTCGCTGTACGGCGAGGAGATGGCCGAGATGGAGCGCCAGATCGACCAGACCGATCTGCTGGCCGAGGTGAAGGACATGTCGCCGGCCGACCAGGCGCTGGCGCTGCCGCCGCTGGCCGAGCGCGACCCTGACGAGTCACTGAGCCAGGTCGCCTACGTCAAGGGTGCGTGGTTCCTGCAGTTCCTGGAGCAGCGCTTCGGCCGCGCGGTGTTCGATCCGTTCCTGCGCGGCTGGTTCGACGACCATGCCTTCCAGAGCGCCGACACCGACCAGTTCGTCGCCTACCTGAAGAAGAACCTGCTGCCGAAGAATCCCAACGCGGTCAGCGAGGCCGAGCTGGACGCCTGGCTCAACCAGCCGGGCATCCCCCAATTCGCCACCCGCGCGCAGTCGCGCGGACTGTCGCTGACCGACACCGCGCGCATCGCCTGGCTGGGCAGTGGCCAGTTGCCCAGCGCGCAGGTCACCGGCGAGTGGAACACCCAGCAGTGGGTGAACTTCCTCAAGGGCATGGGCGAGAAGCTGACCGTCGAGCAACTGGCCCAGCTGGATGCGGCCTACCGCTTCACCGGCACCCAGAACGGCGAGATCGCCATGCGCTGGTATCCGCTGGCCGTGCGCAGCGGCTACGCCGAGGCGCAGCCGGCCATCGGCGAGTTCATCGCCCGGGTCGGCCGCCGCAAGCTGATCCTGCCGATCTACCAGGAACTGGTGAAGACGCCGGAAGGGCTGGCGTTCGCGCAGGAGACCTTCGCCCGCGCCAGGCCGGGCTACCACCCGATCACCACCGCCTCGGTGCAGGCGCTGCTGGACAAGGCGCAGGCCAGGTGAGGCCCGGCTCCCCGCCCGCGGGCGGGGAGCGATCGCACCCGCCATCCGCCGCTGCACGTTTCTCCGATCCGGAGCCGCCATGAAACGCATCCTGCTGATCGCCGCCTGCCTGCTGGCCCTGTCCGCCTGCCGCGACCGCGAGGCCGAGGCGCAGGCCGCCGCCGCCGCGCAGGCCGAGCGCAACGAACAGGCCGCCGCCGACATCGCCCGCCAGTACGACGGCGCGCTGGCCGCGCAGAACTGGGAGATGGCGCGCATCCACGGCGCCGCGCTGCTGGCGCAGTATCCGGACACCCGCGCCGCGGCGCAGATCGGGCCGGGCTTCGACGAGGTGAAGGGCAAGGCCGAGGCCGCGCGCGAGGCGCGCCGGCTCGAATCGCTGTGGAACTACGCCCAGGTCGCCACCGACGGCGGCGAGCAGCGCTCGGCGATGATCTACAGCAAGGAGACCGTGGACGTGGACGGCAGCGGCCCGCGCACGGTGCAACTGGTGTTCCGCGACCATCCCAAGTGGAAGCGCAGCAGCTACCTGGTGCTGCAGGCCGGCGATTTCGCCCGCGAGTGCTACCGCAGCTGCCGGGTCGGCGTGGCCGCCGACGGTGGCCCGCCGCGGCGCATGGCCGCCAACCGCCCGGACACCGACGAGGCGATCGCCATGTTCATCGACGATCACCGCGCGCTGTGGAAGCTGGCCGGCCAGTCCGGCGCGCTGGAAATCGAGTTCCCGGTCAAGGCCGGCGGCACCCGCAAGGTGGTGTTCGAGACCGGCGGACTGAAGCGCGCGCAGATGCCGGGCTGGGATTGAGCCCCGTCCGCGCGTGAACACCGACTACCTGATCGTGGCCGCGGTCACCGTGCCGGCGATCGCGCTGCACGTGGCGCTGTACGTGCTGATACGGCGCTGGATGGATCGCGACCTGGCCCTGTCGCTGGCCGGCGGCGATCCGGCGCGGCAGGCATGGATGCTCGAATGCCTGGCCCGGGCGCGGCGCGAGCGGGTGCGGCGGCGGGACCTGCCGGGCTGGCTGGAGCGGGCGGCGGCGCAGTATCCGCCGGACGCGCCCGCGCAGGGCGAAGGCGGTTGAGCGGCCGTCAGCCCAGCGAATACCCGAACTGCTGCTTGAACTGCTCGTTGAATTCGGTGAAGTCGAAGCGCTGGTTCTGGGTGCCGGGATGCTCGACCTTCAGCGCGCCCATCAGGTTGCCCATGCGGCCGATGGTCAGCCAGTCGTAGCCCTTCCCGATGCCGAAGATCAGGCCGGCGCGGAAGGCGTCGCCGCAGCCGGTCGGGTCGGTGACGCGGCGCTCGTGCGCCGGCGGGATGTCGTAGGTCTTGTCCGGGGTGTGGATCTGCGAGCCGTGCGGGCCGCGGGTGGTGATGTAGGCCTTGACCCGCTTGACGATGTCGGCCTCGCTCCAGCCGGTGCGCTCCTGCAACAGGTTGGATTCGTAGTCGTTGACGGTGACGTAGTCGGCCAGTTCGATGAAGTGGCGCAGTTCCTCGCCGTTGAACAGCGGCATCGCCTGGCCGGGATCGAAGATGAAGGGGATGCCGGCCCCGGCGAACTCGGCCGCGTTCTGCAGCATGCCCTCGCGCCCGTCCGGGCTGACGATGCCGAAGGTGACGCCCGGCACGTCCTTCACGTGGTTCTCGTAGCTGCGCATCATCGCGCCGGGGTGGAAGGCGGTGATCTGGTTGTTGTCGTGGTCGGTGGTGATGAACGCCTGCGGAGTGAACAGCTCGTCGATCACCTTCACCTGGTCCAGGCGGATGCCCTGCTCGACGAAATGCTCGCGGTAGGGGCCGAAGTCCTGCCCCACCGTGGCCATCGGCACCGGGTCGCCGCCCAGCAGCTTGAGGTTGTAGGCGATGTTGCCGGCGCAGCCGCCGAACTCGCGGCGCATCCGCGGGACCAGGAACGACACGTTCAGGATGTGCACCTTGTCCGGCAGGATGTGGTTCTTGAACTGGTCCGGGAACACCATGATGGTGTCGTAGGCGAGGGAACCACAAATCAGTGCGGACATCGGCGAGGCTCTGGCGGGAAAGGGGCGTCGGGCCATCCCCGGCCGCACGCAGGTGCGAAGGTTACCGGCTGGGGGCGGACGGGACCAGCCTTGACGCGCGCGGCGGCGGGTTTTCGCGCGGCCGCGCACGCGGCCTGCGCGAACCCGGCCGAACCGCCGCCAACCCTTGGTTTTACGAGAATTTTCCTTGCCGCTGTGGTGGCCGATTGCTAGGCTAGCCGGCCCCGTTTCTGCCCGAAAAATCGCCGTCCCGGGCGAGCGGGCCTCCCTGCAGGAATCCTTCCCCCGATGTTCAAGAAGCTGCGCGGCATGTTCTCCAACGACCTGTCCATCGACCTGGGCACGGCCAACACCCTCATCTACGTGCGCGGGCAGGGAATCGTGCTGAACGAACCTTCGGTGGTGGCGGTGCGCCAGGACCGCGCCATCGGCGGCGCACGCTCGGTCGCCGCGGTAGGCGCCGAGGCCAAGCAGATGCTCGGCCGCACGCCGGGCCACATCACCACCATCCGGCCGATGAAGGACGGCGTGATCGCCGACTTCACCTACACCGAGGCGATGCTGAAGTACTTCATCAAGAAGGTGCACAAGTCGCGCTTCCTGCGCCCGTCCCCGCGCGTGCTGGTGTGCGTGCCGGCCGGCTCGACCCAGGTCGAGCGGCGCGCCATCCGCGAGTCGGCCGAGGAGGCCGGCGCGCGCGACGTCTACCTCATCGAGGAGCCGATGGCCGCGGCGATCGGCGCCGGCATGCCGGTCACCGAGGCGCGCGGCTCGATGGTCATCGACATCGGCGGCGGCACCACCGAGGTGGCGGTGATCTCGCTCAACGGCATCGTCTACTCGGCCTCGGTGCGCATCGGCGGCGACCGCTTCGACGAGTCCATCACCAACTACGTGCGCCGCAACCACGGCATGCTGATCGGCGAGGCCACCGCCGAGCGGATCAAGGTCGAGCTGGGCTGCGCCTACCCGCAGGCCGAGGTGCAGGAGCTGGAGATCTCCGGCCGCAACCTCGCCGAGGGCGTGCCCAAGGTCATCCGCATCAACTCCAACGAGGTGCTGGAGGCGCTGCACGAGCCGCTGTCCGGCATCGTCAGCGCGGTCAAGCTGGCGCTGGAGCAGACCCCGCCGGAGCTGTGCGCCGACGTCGCCGAGCGCGGCATCGTGCTGACCGGCGGCGGCGCGCTGCTGCGCGACCTGGACCGGCTGATCTCCGAGGAGACCGGCCTGCACGTGCAGGTCGCCGACGACCCGCTGACCTGCGTGGCCCGCGGCGGCGGCCGTGCGCTGGAACTGGTGGACATGCACGGCAACGAGTTCTTTGCGCCGGATTGAGGCCGGGAATGGGGAGTCGGGAATGGGGAATGGCTTCGGCTTCCCGCGTCCGCGACTCCCTCACCCGGTAGCGGCTTCCACGCCGGAGGCCGGAAGTCCATGATGCAAGGCCGCGCCAGTCCGCGTTTCGCCACTTCCCGTTCCCCCTTCCCGATTTCCGGCTCCTGATGCCTCCCTACGCCGGCCCCCCCGTCGCCTCCCGCCCCGGTGAAGTCACCGGCACGCTGCGGCTGCTGGCCTACCTGGCGCTGGCGATCACGCTGATCGTGCTCGACCACCGCGGCGACTGGCTCAGCCGCGCGCGTGCGCAGGCCGAGGTGGCGACCCAGCCGCTGTGGTGGCTGGCCAGCCTGCCGGGGCGGTTGCGCACGCGGGTGCAGGACGACGCGGTCTCGCGCGCGCGGCTGATGGAGGAGAACCGGCAACTGCGCAACGACCTGCTGATCGCCAACGCGCGGTTGACCCGCCTGCAGAGCGCGGCGGCCGACAACCAGCAGCTGCGCTCGCTGCTCGGCGCGGCCGAGCAGCGCGGCCTGGACGTGCAGCTGGCGCCGATCCTCGACATCGACCTGGACCCGACCCGGCAGCGGCTGGTGCTGGGCATCGGCAGCCGCGACGGCGTGCACGTCGGCCAGGCGGTGATCGACGCCGGCGGGCTGATGGGCCAGATCATCCAGGCCACGCCGGCGCATGCGACCGCGCTGCTGCTGACCGACCCCGACCACGCGGTGCCGGTGGTGGTGGCGCGCAACGGCGTGCGCCTGATCGCCTACGGCCGCGGCCGCAAGGACCTGCTGGAACTGGCCGACATCCCGCTCAACGGCGGCGTCGAGGTCGGCGACGAGGTGGTCACCTCCGGCCTGGGCGAACGCTTCCCGGCCGGCTTCCCGGTCGGCACCATCACCGCGCTGCGCCCGGACGACAGCCACGCCTTCCTGGTCGGCGACGTGCGGCCGGCCGCGCAGCTGGATCGGGGGAGGAACGTGCTGCTGCTGAAGAGCCGGGAATGGGGAATGGGGAATGGGGAATCGGAAGGAGCATCACCCGGACCGGAGGGCAGTGGACCCAACGGCACGGCCAGCCGCTCTCCCCATTCCCCATTCCCGACTCCCCATTCCCCGTCGGCTCCAAAGGAGCCGACGCCATGAGCCGCCTGCGCACCGGCTGGATCCTGCCGGCCAGCATCGTGGTCGCGCTGCTGCTCGGCCTGCTGCCGCTGCCGGACGTGCTGCAGCCGCTGCGCCCGTACTGGCTGGCGCTGGTGCTGGCGTACTGGGTGATCGAGGCGCCCGAGCATGCCGGGCTGGGCTTCGCGGTGATCGTCGGGCTGCTGGCCGACCTGATGTTCGGCTCGCTGCTCGGCGAGCAGGCGCTGCGGCTGGTGATCATGACCTTCATCCTGCAGCGCTTCCGCGCGCGGCTGCGGTTCTTCCCGCTGTCGCAGCAGTCGCTGGCCATCGGCGGCCTGCTGCTGAACGATCGCATCGTGCAGCTGGCCGTGCACGTGGCGCTGGGCGAGCCGACGCTGCCGTGGAACTACTGGTGGGCGCCGCTGCTGGGCATGCTGCTGTGGCCGCCGGTGTTCGTGCTGATGGATGCGCTGCGCCTGCAGCGGCGCGGCTGAGCGTCCCATGCACGCGCGTCGTCCGGTCAAGAACCCGCATGCCGAGGCCGAGCAGTTCCGCCGCCGCGCGGTGCTGGGCTTCGTCGTCGTGGCGCTGGCACTGGCGACGCTGGCCGGCTGGTACTTCAAGCTGCAGGTCGTCGAACACGACCAGTACGCGACCCGCTCGGAGGCCAACCGGCTCAAGCTGCGGCCGGTGGTGCCCGGGCGCGGCACCATCTACGACCGCCACGGCCGGCTGCTGGCCGAGAACGTGCCGGCGTTCCGCCTCGAGGTCACCCCCGACAAGGCCGGCGACACCCATCGGCTGATCGCCGAGCTGGGCCAGGTGATCGCGCTGTCGCCGGAGGACGTCGAGCGCTTCCACGCCAGCCGCCGGGCCACCCGCGGCTTCCGCCCGATCCCGCTGAAGATGCGCGTCAGCGAGGAGGAGATGGCGCGCTTCGCGGTGGATCGCTGGCGCTTCCCCGGCGTCGAGCTGGTGCCGTACCTGACCCGCCGCTATCCCTACGGCGACCTGTTCGCGCACGTCGTCGGCTACGTCGGCCGCATCGACGAGAAGGACCTGGAGACGCTGGGCGAGGGCAACGCCGCGCTGACCCACATCGGCAAGACCGGGCTGGAGCGCTACTACGAGGAGATCCTGCGCGGGCGGGTGGGCTACGAGAAGGTCGAGACCAACGTCGAGGGCCGCGCGCTGCGCGTGGTCGGGCGCGTGCCGGCGCGCGCCGGCACCGACCTGCGGCTGAGCATCGACGCCGAGCTGCAGCAGGCGATGGTCGATGCGTTCGGCGAGTTCGAGGGCTCGGCGATCGCGGTGGATCCGCGCAGCGGCGAGATCCTGGCGATGGTCAGCCTGCCCAGCTACGACCCCAACCTGTTCGTCAACGGCATCTCCAGCGCCGATTTCAAGGCGCTCAACGAGAATCCCTCGCGCCCGCAGTTCAACCGCCTGGTGCTGGGCGGCGTGGCGCCCGGATCCACCCTCAAGCCGCTGATCGCGCTGGCCGGGCTGGACAGCGGGCTGCGCAGGCCGGAGGACCGGGTGCTGTCCACCGGCATGTTCTACATGCCGGGCACCGCGCGCGGCTGGGGCGACGCGGCGCGCGGCGGCCATGGCTGGACCGACCTGCGCAAGTCGATCTCCAGTTCGGTCAACACCTACTACTACCGGCTGGCGCTGGACATGGGCATCGAGCGCTTCGACGACTACATGGCGCGCTACGGCTTCGGCCAGCCCAGCGGCATCGACCTGGTCGGCGAGATCGGCGGCATCCTGCCGTCGCCGGCCAACAAGCTGAAGGCCGAGAAGACCCGCTGGTATCCCGGCGACACCCTCAACGCCTCGATCGGGCAGGGCATCTGGAAGGCCACCCCATTGCAGCTGGTGCGCGCCACCGCCGGTCTCGCCGACGGCCAGCTGCGGCGGCCGCACCTGGTGGCGCAGTCGCGGGCGGGCTTCGACGAGCCGTGGACGCCGCAGCCGCAACCGCCGGCGCAGCCGATCAGCCCCCACCCGGCCAACGTGCAGGTGGTGCGCGAGGGCATGATGGCGACGATGCAGCCCGGCGGCACCGGCTGGCGGATGGCCGCCGGCGCGCCGTACGCGATGGCCGGCAAGACCGGCACCGCGCAGGTGGTCAGCCGCCGCGGCACCGCGGCGGTGGATCCGCGCAGCCTGCCGATGCACCTGCGCCACCGCTCGCTGTTCGTCGGCTTCGCCCCGGCCGAGGCGCCGACCATCGCGCTGGCCATCGCGGTCGAGGGCGGCGGCTACGGCGGCAGCACCGCCGCGCCGATCGCGCGCAAGATCTTCGATGCCTACCTGCTGGGCGAAATGCCGGAGAAGCCGGAAAGCGAGGCCGGGCACGGGGAACCGGCAACCGGGAACGGTACCGCGCCGGCGCCGCAAGTTCCGCCCGCGAACCAGGCGGGGCCCGATGCGCCGTCCCCGTCTCCGGATGCAGGAAACCCAAGCCCCTCTCCCGCCGGGAGAGGGGTGGGGGAGAGGGCCGGCAGAGCCACCGGCGGCGGCGGTCGCGGCGGCACGGCCGCGCTCGCACCCCAGGCTCCGGATTCACCCGGCACCGCGCCTGTCCCGGCCCTCTCCCCCACCCCTCTCCCGGCGGGAGAGGGGCTCAAGAACCACGTGGCGGCCACGCGGAGGGGGAACGCATGACCGACCTCCTGCGCTGGGCCTTCGACCTGCTGCGGCACCTGCTGCGCACGCTGGACTGGCCGCTGCTGCTGGCGCTGGGCGCGCTGATGGGCATCGGCCTGGCGGTGCTGTACAGCGCCGGCGGCGAGGCGCAGGGCGCGCGGCTGGTGATGGCGCAGGGCGCGCGCTTCGGCGTCGGCCTGGGCGCGATGTGGGCGCTGTCGCGAGTGTCGCCGGTGCGGCTGCGCGCATGGACGCCGGGCGCGTACGCGATCACGCTGCTGCCGCTGCTGCTGGTGCTGTTCATCGGCACCGGCAAGCACGGCGCGCACTGGATCGACCTGAAGGTGTTCTATTTCCAGCCGGCCGAGCTGATGAAGATCACCTTGCCGATGATGATGGCCTGGTACCTGCACGGCCAGCCGCTGCCGCCGCGCATCCGCACGGTGCTGGTGGCCGGCGCCATCACCGTGCTGCCGGTGGGCCTGATCCTGCTGCAGCCGGATTTCGGCACCGCCATGCTGGTGGCGTCCAGCGGCGCGTTCGCGCTGCTGCTGGCCGGGCTGCCCTGGTGGTGGGTGGGTGTGGGCGCGGGCAGCGTGGCGGCGGCCGCGCCGGCGGCCTGGTTCTGGTTGCTGCGGCCGTACCAGAAGGACCGCATCCTGACCTTCCTCAATCCCGAGAACGATCCGCTGGGTGCGGGCTGGAACATCATCCAGTCCAAGATCGCCATCGGCGGCGGTGGCTGGAGCGGCAAGGGCTGGGGCGAGGGGTCGCAGTCGCACCTAAACTACATCCCCGAGCACACCACCGACTTCGTGTTCGCGGTGCTGAGCGAGGAGTTCGGCTGGCTCGGCGTGGCGGTGACGCTGGCGCTGTACCTGTTCGTGATCGGCCGCTGCCTGTGGATCGCCATCGACGCGCGCGACACCTTCTCGCGGCTGCTGGCCGGCGCGCTGGGGCTGTCGTTCTTCGTCTACGTGATCGTCAACGGCGGCATGATCTCCGGCCTGTTGCCGGTGGTCGGCGTGCCGATGCCGCTGCTGAGCTACGGCGGCACCTCGGCGGTGTCGCTGCTGGCCGGCCTGGGCTTGGTGATGGCGGTGCGGGCGCACCGGCCGGTGCATGGATACTAGGCATGTGGGAGCGACGTCAGTCGCGACAGCCTTTGCTGGCCATCCTGGTCGCGACTGACGTCGCTCCCACAAGCAAGGGGCTGACTGGCAGCTGAAACCGGGATGCGGCGATTTCCGACAAAAGGATGGGATTTTCTTTTGATTCATGGTGTTATTGGGCGGACTTCAACCGAAATCTGCCTGCCGAACCGATGATCCGCCGCCTGCTGGCCTGCCTGCTCACCTTCGGACTCGTCGCCTGCGTGACGCCCCCGCCGGCCTCGTCGCCCACGGTCACCGGCCAGCCCGGTCCGGACCGTCCGGCCGAAACGTCGATAGAAAAGCAGCCGGAGGCGCCGATCGATCTGACCCTGGTGCCGCTGGAAGTGGCGCGCGCAGAGTTCGTCCGCGACACCGCCGCGCGCTACGGCATCGAGCCGGCCCGCATCGAGTCGGTGCTGGCGCAGGCGCAGATGCGCGAGGACATCGTGCGGCTGATGGCGCGGCCGGCCGAGCGGGTCAAGCCGTGGAGCGAGTACCGGCCCAACTTCATCACCACCGCGCGCATCGACGGCGGCCGCGCGTTCCTGGCGCGGCACCGCGAGGCGCTGGCGAAGGTCGAGCAGGCCTACGGCGTGCCGGCCGAGATCATCGTCGCCATCATCGGCGTGGAGACCAGCTACGGCGGCTTCACCGGCAGGCACCGGGTCATCGATGCGCTGTACACGCTGGGCTTCAACTACCCGCGCAGCGGCGATCCGGAGCGCGCGGTCTACGAGCACCGCCGCGAGCGTTTCTTCCGCGACGAGCTGGCGCAGCTGTTCGCACTGGCGCGCGAGGAGAACCTCGACATCACCGCGCTGACCGGCAGCTACGCCGGCGCGATGGGGCTGGGCCAGTTCATGCCGTCGAGCTACCGCGAGTTCGCCGTCGACGGCGACGGCGACGGCCGCCGCGATCTGTTCGCCAGCCATGCCGACGTGTTCGCCTCGATCGCCAACTACTTCCGCCTCAAGGGCGGCGAGCGCGGCGGCTGGGTGCCGGGCGCGCCGGTGGTCGCGCGCGCCACGCTGCAGCCGGGTTTCGAGGAGTTCAACCCGGACACCTGGACCGCGGACTACACGCTGGAAGACCTCGCCCGGCGCGGCTACCTGCCGGCCGAGCCGGTCGCGCCCGACGCCACCGCCACGCTGGTCTCGCTGGAAGGCGCCGACGGCCGGCAGTACTGGCTGGGCTTCCAGAACTACTACGCGATCACCCGCTACAACAACTCCAAGATGTACGCGATGGCGGTCTACCAGCTGTCGCAGGCGATCGCCGGGCGCGAGATCCGCCGGCATGAGGTGGCTGGCGGCCGCGTTGATGGGGATGGCGCTAGCCGCGTGCGGCAGTGCGCCGAAGAAGCCGGCGCCCGCACCCGGCGCGATCGTGCCGGGCACGGCGGGCGCCGATGCCGGCGCGGGCGGCAAGCCCTGCAAGGTCTACGCGCCGGCGCAGGAGGATCCCTCCAAGCGCGGCGACTACGTCTCCGGCGGGCTGTACGCGCCGGGCGTGCGCGACACCACGCCCGACTACGTGCCCGACGTGGACTGCATCGCCGAGCCGGTGGTGGCGCACGAGCCGCGCTCGGCCGTCGGCAACCGCTCGCCGTACCAGGTGCTGGGCAAGCAGTACCACGTGCTGGACAAGGTCGATGGCTTCGTCGAGACCGGCACCGCCTCGTACTACGGCGCCAAGTTCCACGGCCGCCGCACCTCCAACCTGGAGGTGTACGACATGTACGCCTTCACCGCCGCGCACAAGTCGCTGCCGCTGCCCAGCTTCGCCCGCGTGACCAACCTGGACAACGGCCAGTCGGTGGTGGTGCGCGTCAACGATCGCGGCCCGTTCCACGAGGGCCGGGTGATCGACCTGAGCTACGCGGCGGCGGTCAAGCTGGGCATCACCCAGCGCGGCACCGGCCGGGTCGAGGTGCGCGCGCTGACGCCCGACGGCGCCGGCACGCGGCTGGCCGCGAACCGGCCCTCCACGCCGCCGCCGGCGGCCGCGGCGACGCCGATGGACGAACTGGTTGGCCGCCTGCCCGCGGCCGACGCCGCGAGGGCTTCATCGGCCGCGTCCACCGTGGACGCGGCAAGGACCGCTGCGCCGGCCGCCGGGCATCGCTACGACGTCGCCGCGGCGTCGCAACGCAAGCCCGGCGCCGAGGGTTTCGACGACTGGATGCAGGCGCGCGGCGTGCGCGTGGCGACCGGCAAGCCGGCCGCGCCGGGCCGGGTTGCCGCGCCGGCGACGCCCGCGCCGGCCGTGGCCAGCGGCCATGCCGTGCAGGACCGGCTGGCCCTGGTGCAGTTGCAGATCGCCAGCTTCGCCAGCCGCGAGAACGCCGATCGCGCGCTGGCCCAGCTCAGCGCGGCCGGCATCGCCTGCACGATCAGCGACATCGTCAGCAACGGGCGCAGGCTGTGGCGGTTGCGCGCCGGCGCGCCGGACACGGACAGCGCCGATGCGCTGGCGCGGCGCATCGCCGGGTTGGGTTTCGGCCGGCCGCAGTTCGTCAATGAATGATTCGCGCGGCGCGTCCTGCACCGCGCCGTCCCCTTCTACAATGCCCGCCTTGCCGCGAGCCACCCGCCTGTCAGGAGTCCGTACCGCATGAAGTTCCGTTTCGCCCTTGCCGCCCTGGCCACCGCCGCGATGGGCCTGGCGCTGGCCCAGACGCCCGCGCCGCAGCCCGCGCCCGCCGCGCCCGCCGTGGTCGAGATCCCGCCTGCGCCCAAGCCGGTCGGCACCGCCTGGGTGCTGATGGACTACACCACCGGCCAGGTGCTGGCGGGCGAGAACCATGACGAACGCGTCGAGCCGGCCAGCATCACCAAGGTGATGACCTCCTACGTGCTGGCCGCCGAGATCAAGAACGGCAAGATCTCCGAAACCGACGACGTGATGCTCAGCGAGCGCGCCTGGCGCGAGGGCGGCGCGCGCACCGACGGCAGCTACAGCGGCTTCGCGGTCAACCAGACCGCCAAGCTGCTGGACATGGAAAAGGGCATGGCGGTGCAGTCGGGCAACGACGCGGCCATCGCGCTGGCCGAGCACACCGCCGGCAGCCAGGAGGCCTTCGCCGCGCTGATGAACAACTATGCCGCGCAGATCGGCATGAAGAACTCGCGCTTCGTCAACGCGCACGGCCTGTCGGCGCCGGATCACTACTCGACCGCCTACGACCTGGCGCTGCTCGGCCGCGCGCTGATCCGCGACTACCCGGTGGCGTATTCCTACAACAAGATCAAGGAATTCACCGTCGGCACCATCACCCAGCCCAACCGCAACCTGCTGCTGTGGCGCGATCCGTCGGTCGACGGCATCAAGACCGGCCACCATTCCGGCGCCGGCTACTGCCTGATGAGCTCGGCCCAGCGCGGCGACCAGCGCCTGATCGCGGTGGTGATGGGCTCGACCTCGGAGAAGCAGCGCGCCGACGACAGCCTGGCGCTGCTCAACTGGGGCTTCCGCTTCTACGAGACCCACCGCCTGTACGAGCCTGGCAAGGCCATCGCCAGCCAGCGCGTGTGGAAGGGCAAGGCCAAGCAGGTGCAGCTGGGCGTGGCGCAGCCGCTGCTGGTCAGCGTGCCGCGCGGCCGCTATCAGGACCTGAAGCCGACCATGGACGTGCCGCGCACGCTGGTCGCGCCGATCGCGCAGGGCCAGGAAATCGGCACGGTCAAGGTCGCGCTGGACGGCAAGGTGGTCGCGCAGTCGCCGCTGGTGGCGGTGGCCGCGGTCGAGGAGGCCGGCTTCTTCAAGCGGCTGTGGGATGCGTTCTGGATGTGGTGGGAGTCGGATTGAATCCGCCCGCCATCGATATCGGAAGAAGCCGGCGCAAGCCGGCTTTTTCATCGTTCGCAACGTCGTGCCAACGATGGCGAAATCCGGAACGGCAGACTGCACCGGAAGAGCCGGATTCAAAGGCTCGCTGCAATCAATCCGATGGCCACCACGGCCAGCGCGATCGCCCCCTTGTTGAGCCCGCTGAGCTTCTCGTCGAAGCCGAACACCCCCACCAGCGTGCCCAGCACGACCACGCCCAGGTTCATCGTCGCGAACACCACCGCCGGGTTTTCCGGCAGCGCGCGGTGCGCCCTGACGTAGAACAGGATGTTGCCGAAGTTGGTCGCCCCCAGCAGCAGGCCGAACGCCATCGCCGCGCGCGTCGGCGCGTGCCCGCCGCGCCGCCAGCGCCATCCCGCCACCGCGATCATGATCAGCAGCGCGCCGCAGAAGGCGGCCTGCAGCGAGGCGGCGAACGGCGTGCCGGCGGCGGCGACGTGCTTGAGCAGGATGTCCACGCCGGCATAGCCCAGCAGCACGGTCAGCGGCAGCAGCCAGCGCGCGCCGCCGCTGGCCTGCCCGGCCAGGCCGCCGGGGCGGGCGACGATGCCGACGATGGCCAGCAGGCCCAGCGCCAGCCCGGCCAGCTTGAGCCCGCCGGCGCGCTCGCCGAACCACAGGAACGCGGCCAGCAGCGAGACCACCAGCGACAGCCGCTGCGCCACGTCGGTGCGCACGATGCCGGCCGCGCGCACCGACGCCGACAGCGCCAGGAAGATGCCCGGCAGCAGCGCCGCCAGCGCCAGCAAGGCCGGCCACGGCGCGGCATCGCGCAGCATCGGCAGCGGCGGGTCCAGCAGCCAGAGGCACAGCGCGGCGGCGGCCAGGTAATTCCAGGCGATCGACTGCGGGATGTCGATGCCGCGCCGCTGCGCCAGCTTCAGCTGCACCGACACCAGCACGCTGCACAGGACGCTGAGGATCAGGAAGGGCATGCCGGGCTCCTTGGGGGCCGGCGATTATCGCAGCGCCGGGTCGGCCATCGGCATGCCGGCCGACGACTGTCCGCACCTTCCCGATCCGTCCGTTGTCGCCAGGTGGAGGATTCCCGGAATGCCGGGCGCCTCTGGCTTATCATGGCCGCGGCCATCGGGTGGGACTTGCACTGCCCGCGGCGGTCATGGGGAGCGGGGACGGTGCGTGCCCGCGGGATAATTTCAAAAAAGGAAAATCGATATGCATTGCTTGAATGTCAAACCGGTCGCATTGGCGCTGGCCGCGGGTGTGCTGCTGGCCGTCGCACATGCGCCGGCCCAGGCCCAGCGCGCCAGCGCGCAGGAGCAGCGCAAGCAGCAGACCGCGGAAATCCCGGTGTGTGCCAAGCCGCTGGGTACGCTCTCGGTGATCGAGCCCGAGGATTCGGTCAACTGGTGGACCGGCCAGCAGCTGCCGGCGCCGTCCAAGCTGATCAAGGTGTTCGTCAACAAGTCGCGCTGCTTCACCCTGGTCGATCGCGGCGCCGGCATGGACGCGGCGATGAGCGAGCGCGCGCTGGCCGCCAGCGGCGAGCTGCGCGGGCGCTCCAACGTCGGCAAGGGCCAGATCAAGGCCGCCGACTACGTGATGGTGCCGGACCTGATCTCGCACAACAGCAATGCCGGCGGCAACGCCATCGGCGGCATCATCGGCGGCCTGATCGGCGGCCGCGCCGGCGCCATCGCCAGCGGGCTCAACTTCAAGAAGAAGACCGCCGACGTGGTGCTGACCATCACCGACGTGCGCTCCTCCGAGCAGGTGGCAATGGCCGAGGGCAGCGCCAAGAAGACCGACATCGGCTGGGGCGCCGGCGGCGGCCTGTTCTCCGGCGGCGGCTTCGGCGCCGCGGGCGCGGGCGGCTATGCCAACACCGAGATCGGCCAGGTGATCACGCTGGCCTACCTGCAGGCCTATACCGACGTCATCACCCAGCTCGGCGGCCTGCCCGACAGCGCCTCGGCGGCCAGCGCACACCAGGCGGTGACGGTGGCCAAGCCGGCGCGCCTGCTGGCCAACGCGGCCGGCACCGGCAAGGCGGTGCGCTCGCTCGATGTCGGCATGATGCTGTACCCCACCGGCAACAAGGAAGGCGCGATGTGGGAAGTGGAGGACGAGCTGGGCAACAAGGGCTGGGTGAATTCGACCCTGCTCGAACTGTCCAAGTAAGCCTTCCGTCCATCGGATCGCGCGAAGGCCGCCGTGGCGACACGGCGGCCTTCCGCGTTTCCGGCCCCGCGCGGGCCGGCGGTGGCTTGGATTTCACGCGCACCGTCCCAATAATCGGCCGATGACAATCAAATCGGACAACCCGGAACACGGCTTCCAGTTCCCCGGCACCTTCGAGCTCAGTGCGATGGGCGCGGCCGACGCGGCGCTGGAGAGCCAGCTGCCGCGCCTGCTCGAATCGGCCGGCGTCGAGGTGCTGCACGAGTACGTCAGCTGGAAGCACTCCTCCAACGGCAAGTACGTGTCGGTGCGGATCAGCTTCCGCGCGCACAGCCGCGTGCAGTACGACGCCGCCCACGAGACCCTGCGCCAGCACCCGGAAGTGAAGTGGACACTGTGACCCGGCCGTGCCGGGTGCGTGAACTCGGCCGCCAGCCCTACGAGCCGGTGTGGCGGGCGATGCAGCGCTTCACCGATGCGCGCGACGAGGACACCGTCGACGAGATCTGGCTGGTCGAGCACGAGCCGGTGTTCACCCTGGGCCAGGCCGGCAAGCCCGAGCACGTGCTGATGCCCGGCGACATCCCGGTGGTGCAGGTCGATCGCGGCGGCCAGGTGACCTACCACGGCCCCGGCCAGATCGTGGCCTACCCGCTGTTCGACCTGAAGCGGATGAAGGTCGGCGTGCGCGACTACGTCTGCCGCATCGAGCAGTCGATGATCGACACGATGGCCGAGTGGAACATCGTCGCCGAGCGCCGCGACGGCGCGCCCGGCGTCTACGTGGCCGGGGCCAAGGTCGGCGCGCTCGGCATCCGCGTGCGCCGCGGCTGCAGCTTCCACGGGCTGGCGTTCAACATCGCGATGGACCTGGAGCCGTTCCGGCGCATCAATCCCTGCGGCTACCAGGGGCTGGAAGTGGTCGCGCTGGCCGATCTCGGCGGCCCGTCCGGCATGGACGCGGTCAAGCCGGTGCTGCTGGAGAAGATGGCCGCGCAATTCGGCCTGGAACTGCAACGCGAGGACGCGCTGCCGGATCTGTCGCAGGCGGCCTGAGCGGCGGGCTTTGGGGAAGAAGGGATAGCGGAGCAAGCTCCGCTCTACAAGAGGGGTGGGTGCCTGTAGAGCCGGGCTTGCCCGGCTCCGGGCGGACACGCAGCGGAGCAAACTCCGCTCTACCAGAGGGTGGACGCCTGTAGAGCCGAGCTTGCTCGGCTCCTGGCGGACCAGCAGCGGAGCAAGCTCGGCTCTACAAGATGATGGGGCCTGTAGAGCCAAGCTTGCTCGGCTCCGAGCGGACAAGCAGCGGAGCAAGCTCCGCTCTACAAGAGGGTGAGTGCCTGTAGAGCCGGGCTTGCCCGGCTCCGAGCGGACCAGCAGCGGAGCAAGCTCCGCTCTACAAGAGGGTGGGTGCCTGTAGAGCCGGGCTTGCCCGGCTCCGAGCGGACCAGCAGCGGAGCAAGCTTCGCTCTACAAGAGGGTGGACGCCTGTAGAGCCGAGCTTGCTCGGCTGCTTTGCACGCATGCCACAATCGCGCGCATGCCCGACGCCTCCCTTGACCCCCTGATCCAGCGCGGCCTGGAACGCCTGCGCGCGGCCTCGCCCGAGGCCGCGGCGCTGCTGGACGATGCCGCGTTCGCGCAGCGCGTGGCGGCCGTCGTCGTCGCCAGCGACTTCGCACTGGAGACCCTGCGCCGGCAGCCGGAACTGCTGGCGAGCCTGGCGCGCGACGACGGCGCCGCGCCGCTGCCGCCGCCGCCACTGCGCGAGGACGAGGCCGTGCAGTGGCCGGCGCTGCTGCGCCGCCATCGCGCCGCCGAGTCCACCCGGCTGATCTGGCGCGACGTGGTCGCCGGCGCCGGAGTGGAGGAGATCCTGCAAGGCAGCACCCGGCTGGCCGAAGCCTGCCTGCGGGTCGCGCTGGAAGCGCTGGAGGCCGAGTTCACCCGCCGCCACGGCACGGTCCGCAACGGCGACGGCGCGGCGCAGCGGCTGGTGGTGTTCGGCCTGGGCAAGCTCGGCGGCGGCGAGCTGAACTTCTCCTCCGACATCGACCTGGTCTACGCCTATCCCGAGGGCGGGCAGTCCGATGGCGCGCGATCGCTGGCGGCCGAGGACTACTTCGCCCGGCTCGGCCAGCAACTGGCGCGGCTGCTCGACGAGACCACCGCCGACGGCTTCTGCCATCGCGTCGACCTGCGCCTGCGGCCGTTCGGCAATGCCGGGCGGGTGGCGCTGTCGTTCGCCGGCATGGACCAGTACTTCCAGCGCGAGGGCCGCGACTGGGAACGCTACGCGTGGCTGAAGGCGCGCGCGGTGGCCGGCGACGTCGAGGCCGGCGAGCGCTGGCTGCAGACGCTGCGCCCGTTCGTCTACCGCCGCTACCTCGACTACACCGCGCTGGACGGCCTGCGCGAGATGAAGGCCGCGATCGCCGCCGAGGTCGCGCGCCGCGACATGGCCGACGACATCAAGCGCGGACCCGGCGGCATCCGCGAGATCGAATTCCTGGCGCAGGCACTGCAACTGATCCGCGGCGGCCGCGAGGCCAGCCTGCGCGAGCGCCGGCTGCTGCCGGCGCTGCGCGCGCTGGTCGCGGCCGGGCAGGTCGCCGCCGCCGACGGCGAGGCGCTGGCGCAGGCCTACCGCCACCTACGTCGGCTGGAGAACCGCCTGCAGATGCTGCGCGACGCGCAGACCCACCGCTTGCCCGAGGACGAATCGGATCGCGCGCGCATCGCCGCCGGCCTGGGCCATGCCGACTGGGCAGCGCTGCTGGCCGAACTGGAGGCGCAGCGCGCGCGGGTGTCGCGCGAGTTCGCCGAGCTGCTGGCGCCGCGCCAGCGCCAGGCCGCGCCGGATGCGCTGGCGCAGTTCTGGCGTGCGCTGCCCGACGGCGGCGACGCGGTGATGCTGGCCGACGCCGGTTTCGCCGACGCTGCCGGGGCCGACGCGGCGCTGCGCGACTTCGCCCGCCACGCCGGCGTGCGCGCGTTGTCGGACGCGGCGCGCGCGCGGCTGGATCGGGTGCTGCCGGCGCTGCTTGACGCAGCCGCGCGCTCGGCCCAGCCCGATGCGGCGCTGCGCCGCGCGCTGGCGATGCTGCAGGCGATCCTGCGCCGCGCCAGCTACCTGGCGCTGCTCGACGAGCAGCCCAGCGCGCTGGCCCGGCTGGTCGACGTGCTGGCGCGCAGCGCGCTGCTGGCCGAGCGGCTGGCGCTGTATCCGCTGCTGCTGGACGAACTGCTGGACACCCGCGTGGGCGGGCCGCTGCCGGATCGCGAGGCGATGCGCGCGCAGTGCGCCGCCGCGCTGGAAGAGGCCGACGCGGAAACCGCGCTGCGCCAGCTCAACGAGACCCGCCAGGCGCTGAGCTTCCGCATCGCGCTGGCGTCGCTGGACGGCCGCCAGCCGGCCGCCGACAGCACCCGCCAGCTGGCGATGCTGGCCGACGAGGTGGTGCGCGTGGTGCTGGCGATCTCGCTGCGCGAGGTCGGCCGCAACCACGGCCGCGTGCCGGAGGGCCGCTTCGCCGTCCTCGGCTACGGCAGCCTGGGCGGCGAGGAGCTGGGCTTCGGATCCGACTTGGACCTGGTGTTCCTGTTCGACGCGCCGGCCGAGGCGATGTCCGACGGCGATCGCCCACTGGAGGCCGGCCGCTGGTACGCGCGGCTGGCGCAGAAAATCGTCGCCCTGCTCGGCGCGCAGACCGGCGCGGGACGGCTCTACGACATCGACGTGCGGTTGCGCCCCGATGGCGGCAAGAGCGTGCTGGTGTCGTCGCTGGCCAGCTTCGCCGAGTACCAGCGCGAGCGTGCCTGGACCTGGGAGCACCAGGCCTTGGTGCGCGCGCGCGGCGTGGCCGGCGATGCCCCGCTGCTGGCCGACTTCGAGGCGATCCGCGCGGCCATCCTGTCGCGCGCGCGCGATCCCGACACGCTGCGCGGCGAGGTCGCCGACATGCGCGCGCGCATGCGCGCCGAGCTGGACCGCAGCAACGCGGCGCGCTTCGACCTGAAGCAGGGGCAGGGCGGCCTGGTCGATCTGGAGTTCCTGCTGCAGCAGCGCGTGCTGCTGCATGCCGGCGCATCCCCCGCACTGCTGGCGCCGCGCAACACCATCGCGCTGCTGGAAGCGCTGCGTGAGGCGGATCTGTTGGATGCCGCGAGCACCGACGCCCTGCTGGCGGCCCACCGCGTGCTGCTGCGCGAGGGCCTGGCCTGCACGCTGGATCGCCGCCCGCGCCTGGTCGCCGAAACCGAAGAGATCGCGCGCGCGCGCGCGGCCATCGTCGCCGCCGTACGCGAGGGCTTCGGCGCGCGCTGAAAGTTGAGTTGGAAAGGCGTGGGCCGCCGGCAGGATCGGGAGCCGAGCAAGCTTGGCTCTACAACGAGTCGGGTTCTGTAGAGCCGAGCTTGCTCGGCTCGCCGTGCCGGATGCGCGAAGCGGCCCCGGCAAGGCCCGCGACACTGCATCGCGATGGCCTGGCCTGCGGGAAAGTGCGGGCCACGCCCTACACGCGCAGGCGTTCCCTCAGCAGCGCCGCCACCCGCGCGGTCTCGCGCAGCGGCTCGGCGTCGAAGGGCGACAGCGCCGCGTCCAGCGCGCGGATGCGCCCGCGCGCGAGCAGCGCATCGACGAAGCGGCGTGGCCGGCCGCGCACCCGCGCCGGGTCGAACACGTGCACCGGCGCGCGGGTCGCGCAGGCCTCGGACAGCATGTTGACCGAGTCGGGCGTGCAGACGATGCGATCGGCCCAGGCCAGCAGGCCGGGGTAGGGATTGGCGCCGTCGCCTTCGTCGCACCAGACCAGGCCGCGATCGACGAAGCGCGCACGCAGCGCCTGCCGCACGGAGGGCGGCGTGCGCCGCGACGCGGTCGCCATCAGGCTGCCGCCTTCGCGTTCCAGCAGCGTTTCCAGCCGATCGGCGATCGCCTCGAAGTCGCCGGCATCGAACCCGGCGTGCGCGCTCGGGCCGCCCAGCAGCAAGGCGGTGCGCGGTCCCGGCAGTTCGCCCAGGTGCGGGAAATCGCGCCGCGACTGCGCCAGCCATGCGTCGTCGACCGGGTTCAGGCTGCCCAGCAGCGGGATGACGTTGGCCCCGCGCGGGTCGTCGTGCTCGGGCGCGATCACCCAGTCCCAGTGCGTGGTGTCCAGGCGCGGATGCAGGATCTGCACCACGCACGCGCCGCGCCGGCGCAGCAGCCGGGTCGCCAGCGCGGCCTGGCGGCCGCAGCCGATCGCCAGCGCCGGCGGCGCCTCCAGCGCCTGCGAGAACGCATCGCCGAAGGCCCGCTGCGCCCCGGGCGGCAGGCGTGGGGACAGCCATTTCCACGGTGCGCGCGGAACCAGCGTCCACGCCCGCGCCGGCAGCGCCAGCGCCTCGGCCAAGGCCTGTGCCTGGCGTGCGTTGCCGGCGCGACCATCGGTCAGCGTCCAGGTCGCTATCGGTTCCACGGGCGGGACACTCGTTCTGTCGATGGGAACAATCCGTTCCGGCGCGCTGGTATGTGATCAAACACGGCACACTCTACACTGCGCCGGCCGTCGGCAGACCGTTGCCGGAGTCGCCCGTCCCCCGCATCCTGCGCAGTGTCGCCAGGATGCAGCCCCCCCAAGCCAGGAGATATCCATGCGCAAGACCCTGTTCGCCGCCGCCCTGTTCGCGATGGCCGTTCCCGCCTTCGCCGCGCCGGTCACCTACAAGCTCGACCCGACCCATACCGACGTCATCGCCACCTGGGATCACTTCGGTTTCTCCAGGCCCAGCGCGCACTTCGGCAAGGCCGACGGCAAGCTGGTCTACGACGCGGCCAACGTCGCCGCCTCCAGCGTGCAGGTCACGCTGCCGCTGAGCGGACTCAACAGCTTCACCGACAAGTTCGACGAGCACCTGCGCAGCGCCGATTTCTTCGAAGCGGACAAGTTCCCGGCCGCCACCTTCAAGAGCACCAGGGTCGAGGCCGCGGGCGAGGGCAAGCTCAAGGTCACCGGCGATCTGACCATCAAGGACGTGACCCGGCCGGTCGTGCTGGACGTGACCCTCAACAAGGCCGCCGAGCATCCGATGAAGAAGGTGCCGGCGATCGGCTTCGACGCCACCGCCACGCTCAAGCGCAGCGATTTCGGCCTCGGCAGGTTCGCGCCGATGGTCAGCGACGAGGTCGCCCTGCGCATCACCACCGAGGCCACCGCCGAGGCGGCCAAGTAGGATTCGCATTCCCCCGTGCGCCGGGACCTCCCCAGTCCCGGCGCGCTTGCACGCCGGTCCGGCCCTGAGCCGGCCGGCGTTCCTTTTGTTCCTCGTTGGTCATCGCGCCGGGCTTGCCCGAGCAGCGGAGCAGGTTCTGCTCCACGGATCCGGGTCTTTCTTTTGCCGCCGGTGCCCGGCTGCTAGACTGGCGGCCCCGCTTCATCCCAGCCTTTTGTCGCCATGAGCCAGACCGCCGCCGCGCCCGCCAACGCCGAAAAGCGCTACACCGTGCAGCGCGCCGACCTG
Source organism: Pseudoxanthomonas mexicana (assembly GCF_046736355.1). Taxonomy (GTDB): domain Bacteria; phylum Pseudomonadota; class Gammaproteobacteria; order Xanthomonadales; family Xanthomonadaceae; genus Pseudoxanthomonas_A; species Pseudoxanthomonas_A mexicana_B. The sequence goes on from NZ_CP157201.1 coordinate 751,649, forward strand.
CCGCTGAGCTGCCCGCTGCCGTCGATGGCGCTGTGGAATTCCCACCCGCGCGTCTACCTGGCGATCCAGGACGCGCCCGGCGGCGAAGTGCAGTGCCCCTACTGCGGATCCCATTTCGTCCTGGTCGACTGAAGCGCGCCCGCGCGGCGTGCGGGCGCCGATGCGCCGGCTGACCGTGGTGCAGCTGCTGCCGGCGCTGCAGTCCGGCGGCGTCGAGCGCTCCACCCTGGAGATCGCCCAGGCGCTGATCCGCGCCGGCCACCGCGCGCTGGTGGTCTCGGCCGGCGGCCGGCTGCTGCCGGCGTTGCAGGCCACCGGCGCCGAGCACGTCGCCCTCGACATCGGCCGCAAGTCGCTGCTGACCCTGCGCCACGCCGGCGCGCTGCGGCGGCTGTTCGCGCGCGAGCGCGTGGACATCGTGCACGCGCGCTCGCGGCTGCCGGCGTGGCTGGCGGTGCTGGCGCTGCGCGGCATGGATGCGGCGACGCGCCCGCGGCTGGCCACCACCGTGCACGGGCTCAATTCGCCCGGCCGCTACAGCGCGGTGATGACCCGCGGCGAGCGCGTGATCTGCGTGTCGCGGACCGTGCGCGACTACGTGCTGCGCCACTACCCGGATACGGCCGCCGAACGGCTGCGGGTGATCCCGCGCGGGATCGAGCCGGAACAGTTCCCTTGTCGTCCCTGGCCCGATGCCGAGGCCCGGCGCGAGGCCGCGCGGCAGTTCCCCGCGCTGGACGGCGACGGCCCGCTGCTGCTGCTGCCCGGTCGCGGCACCCGCCTGAAGGGCCATGCCGACGCGCTGCGGCTGCTGGCCGACCTGCGCGCCGGCGGCGGCGACGCGCGGCTGTGGCTGCCCGGCGCGCGCGAACCCGGCCGCGAGGCCTACATCGCCGAACTGGAAGCGCAGGCGCAGGCGCTGGGCATCGCGCAGGCGGTGGCCTTCACCGCGCCGACCTCGCGCATCGCCGAGGCCTACGCCGCCTGCGATCTGGTGCTGCAGCTGTCGCGCAAGCCGGAGGCGTTCGGCCGCACGGTGATCGAGGCGCTGTCGGTGGGCCGGCCGGTGCTGGGCTGGGGGCACGGCGGCGTCGGCGAACTGCTGGCGCAACTGCAGCCGCAGGGCGTGGTGCCACCGTTCGACGCGCAACGGTTGCTGGCCGGCGCGCAGGCGCTGCTGTCGCGGCCGCCCTCGACGCCATTGGGTACGATGTCCGCCTACACCTTGCAGGCCATGCAGGACGCCACCCTGGCCGTCTACGACGAACTTGCCGATGACCGCACCGCCGCTTTCCGCTGAGGCTCCCCGCGCCACGCTCGCGCACGGCTGGCGCTGGGCGCCGGCGTGGGTGCTGACCTTCGTCGCGCTGTGGCCGGCGCCGGGCTATGCGGAAGGGGTGATGGTGCTCGGCGCGCTGGCGGCGATCGCGCGGTTGCTGATGGCGCGCTTCCGCGGCGGATCGCGGCTGCTCAGCGGGCCGGCATGGGCGCTGACCAGCGTGCTGTTCGCCGCCTACTGGCTGCCGGAGCTGATCTCGGCGATCGACTCGGTCGACGCCGGCCGCGCGCTGCGCGAGGCGCTGGTGGACCTGCGCTACCTGCCGTTCCTGTGGCTGGTCGCGGCGGCGGTGGCCAACGCGCGCGGGCGCCGGATCACCTTCGGCGGGCTGGCGATCATCGTGGCGATCTGGACGCTGGATGCGCTGGTGCAGGCGGTCATCGGCACCAGCCCGCTGTTCTGGTCGCTGGACCGGATCAAGTGGGCGATCAGCGGCTACGGCATGTGCTCGCCGCAGGAAGTGGTCGCGCTGGATCGGCTCAGCGGTTTCCTCGGCCCGTGCAACCTCAAGCTGGGCATGGTGATGGCCAGCCTGTCGCCGCTGCTGCTGTTCGCCGCCGGCCGCCGCTTCGGCATGGCCGGCTGGCTGCTGGCGGCCGCCGCGGTCGGCATGGTGGTGGTGCTGGCCGGCGCGCGCGCGGCCTGGATCACCTATGCGCTGGTGCTGGTGTTCTCCGGCTGGCCGCTGCTCGGCTGGAAGAAGCTGGCGGCGGTGTTCGCCTTCGGCCTGGCCGCGCTGGTCGCGCTGGCCGCGCTGTCGCCGCAGGTCTACAAGCGCATCGAGCGCACCGCCAGCGCGCTGGCCGGCGACGAGGCCGGTGTCGACGCGGCGCTGTCCGGGCGCTCGCAGATCTGGCAGGCGGCGCTGTGCATGGTGCGCGAGCACCCGATCAACGGCGTCGGCGCGCGCGGCTTCCGCCAAGCCTATCCCGACTGCGATCCGGCGCCCGAGCAGCGCGCGGCCTGGGGCGAGGGCCCGGCGCTGCACGCGCACCAGATCGTGCTGGAGGTGCTCAGCGAGACCGGCATCGTCGGCCTGCTGCTGTGGCTGGCCGGCGCGGCGATGGCGTGGCGGGCGTGGCGCTTCGCCTCGCCGGCGGACAAGGAGCGCGCGCGCCCGGCGATGCTGGCGCTGACGGTCACGGTGTTCCCGTTCAACACCCACCTGGCGTTCTACTCGACGTTCTGGGGTGGGCTGACGCTGCTGCTGGCGGCGCTGTACGTCGGCAGCCTGCTGGCGCGCGACGACGACCCGCCGGCGACGGCATGAGCGGAGCCGGGGCGAACGCGCCGCGGTTCTGCCTGCGCGGCCGGCTGCTGCGCTGGCTGGGACAGGCGCTGGCGCGGCTGTCGCCGCAGCGGACGCAGCGGCTGGGCCGCTGGCTCTCGCGCGTGCCGGGACTGAACGCCTCGCGCCGGCGCATCGCCGCGCGCAACATCGAGGCCTGCTTCGCCGCGCTGCCGCCGGACGCGCGCACGCGGCTGCTGGCGCGCGCGCTGGCCTCCAACACCACCGGCGCGCTCGACACCCTGCGCGGGTGGTTCGCTCCGGGCCGGCTGGACGGACTGGCGCGCGTGCGTGGTCTCGAACACCTGCACGCCGCGCTTGCGGCCGGACGCGGCGCGGTCGTGGTCGGCGCGCACTACGACGGCATCGAGATCGCGATGCGGCTGGTCGCCGAGGCCAGCGGGCAGGCGATGCCGATCCTGGTGCGACGCTACAACGATCCCTGCCTGGAGCGCGAAATCGACGCCGGCCGCCGCCGCTACTGCGGCCATACCTACGACAAGAAGGACGTCGCCGGCTTCGTCGAGGCGGTGCGCGCCGGACAGGCGGCGTTCTACGTGCCCGACCAGAACGCCAACCGCCGCACCGTGTTCGTGCCCTTCCACGGCGTGCGCACGGCCACGCTCGGCGCCATCGGCGGGGTGATCGCGCGCACCGGCGGCGCGCCGCTGATGATGTGGTGCCGGCGCGGCGACGACGGCCGCTACGACATCGACCTGGAACCGCCGCCGCCCGGCTGGCCCGGGCCGGACGAGGCGGGCAACGCGGCGCGCTACATGGCCTGGATCGAGGAGCGCCTGCGCGAGGATCCCGCGCAGTACCTGTGGGTGCACCGGCGCTTCAAGACGCGCCCGCCCGGCGAGCCGCCGTTCTACCGGTAGAGCGCGCCGTCGGGCAGGTCCGGCTGGCGCTTGAAGCGCTTGTGGATCCACAGGTACTGCGCCGGCGCGGCGCGCACCATGTCCTCGATGGCGGCCATCACCCGCGCGGTGTCGGCGGTGGCGTCCCTGCCCGGGAAACCGTCGAACGCCGGCGTCAGCCGCAGCGTGTAGCCGCCGTCGTCGCGGCGCACGTGCGCGAACCCCAGCACCGCCGCGCCCGACAGCCGCGCCAGTTGGTGGGTGGAAGTCAGGCTGTCGGCCGGCCGGCCGAAGAACGGCACGTACACGCTGTCGCCGCGGCGGGTGTCCTGGTCCGGCGCGAACCACAGCAGCCCGCCCTGCTTGAGGTGCTTGAGCGCCGGGCGCAGTTCCTCGCGGGTGAACATCGCCGCGGCGTAGCGCAGGCGCCCGCGCTTGACCGCCCATTCCATCGCGCCGGTGTCGTGTGGGCGGTACATCCCGGCCAGCGGCGCGTGGTCGCACATCAGCCGCGCCGACAGTTCCAGGGTGACGAAGTGCCCGGAGACGATGATGACGCCGCGCCCGGCCGCCTGCGCCCGTTGCAGGTGTTCCAGGCCCTCGACCCGCAGGCCGGCGCGCATCGGCGCCACCGATCCCCACCAGGCGCGCGCGAATTCGAACAGGCCCACGCCCAGCTCGGCGAAGCTGTCCCGCAGCAGCGCCTGCCGCGCGGCCGCGTCCAGTTCCGGGAAGCACAGCGCCAGGTTGCGTTCGGCCACCCGCCGGCGTTCGCGCAGCAGCCCGCGCAGCAGCGCGCCCAGGCCGCGCCCGAGCCGGCGCTGCAACGGCCACGGCAGCCGCGCCAGCAGCGCCGCCACGCCCACGCCCAGCCATACCGGCCACTGGCGCGGGCCGAGCGGCGGCGGGCCGAGCGCATCGCGCGGATCGGCGGAGGAAGCAGCGGGAACGGGATCGGCCATGCCGCAATTCTAGGGCGTGCCGCCGCGGCGGGGCGCGAAGCGCGCGATCTGGCCCGGATGCGGCAGCCGAAAGGATGCCGTTTCCACGAGCAATCCCCGCGCCCGGTGTGCAGCGTGATGACACACCGCGGGCTCTTACCTATCCTTGTGCCGATGCGGAAAGACCCGACCGAGCGTGTGCTGCGTGGCCTGTACTCGGCGGTGCTGTACCTGCTGACGCCGCTCACCGTCTACCACCTGATTTGGCGCGGCTTCCGCTTCAGCGAATACTTCCAGCGCTGGGACGAGCGCTACGGCAGCTACCGCGCGCCGCCGCGGCGCAGCGACGTCTGGCTGCACGCGGTGTCGGTGGGCGAGGTCAACGCCGCCGCGCCGGTGATCAACGCGCTGCTGCGCGAACGCCCGGGCCTCCGGCTGGTCGTCACCACCATCACCCCGACCGGCTCCGAGCGCGTGCGCGCGCTGTGGGGCGAGGCGATCGATCACGTCTACGCGCCCTACGACCTGCCCGGCGCGGTCGGCCGCTTCCTGGCCCACTACCGGCCCGCGCTGGCGCTGGTGATGGAGACCGAGCTGTGGCCCAACCTGCTGTTCGGCTGCCGCGATCGCGGCATCCCCGCCTACCTGCTCAACGCGCGGCTGTCGGCGCGCTCGCTGCGCGGCTACAGCGTGCTGCGGCCGCTGATAGCGCGCGCGCTGCGCACCTTCCGCCGGGTCGCGGCGCAGTCCCCGGCCGACGCGCAGCGCTTCGTCCACCTCGGCGCGGCGCCCGGGCAGGTGCTGGCCACAGGCAACCTGAAGTTCGACATCGCCGTGCCGCCGGGGCTGGAGGCTTTCGTCGCGCAGTTCCGCCAGCGCGTGCCGCCGTCGCGGCCGGTGTGGATCGCCGCCAGCACGCACGAGGACGAGGAAGCGCCGGTGGTGGCGATCCACCGCCGCCTGCGCGCGCGCTGGCCGGACCTGCTGCTGCTGTGGGCGCCGCGCCACCCCGAGCGCTTCGCGCGCGCGGCCGAGGCGGCGCAGGACGCCGGCTGGCGCGTGGCCAGCCGCCGGCAGGCGCAGTGGCCCGACGCCGACACCGACGTGTTCGTCGTCGATACGCTGGGCGAGCTGACCTCGTTCTACGCCTGCGCCGGGGTCGCCTTCGTCGGCGGCAGCCTGCAGCCGATCGGCGGGCACAACCTGCTGGAGCCGGCGGCGGTCGGCACCCCGGCGGTCACCGGCCCGCGCCTGCACAACTTCGTCGAGATCTCGCGGCGGCTGGAGGAGGCCGGCGCTGTGATCATCGCCGCCGACGCGGCGGCGGTGGCCGAGGCGCTGGCGCGGCTGCTGGACGACGCGTCGCTGCGCGAGGCGATGGCGCGCAACGGACTGGAACTGGTCGAACAGGGACGCGGCGCGCTGCCGCGCACGCTGGCGATGATCGATGCCGACCTGCCGGCGGCCGCGCCCGCGCAGGACCGCGATGGCTGACGCCGGCGAACCCGCGGCGGCGCTGGCCGGCGTGCGCGTGCTGGACCTGTCGCGCGTGCTGGCCGGCCCGTGGTGCACGCAGACGCTGGCCGATCTCGGTGCGGACGTGATCAAGGTCGAGCGCCCGGGCAGCGGCGACGACACCCGCGGCTGGGGGCCGCCGTTCGTCGGCGACGACGGCCAGGGCGATGCGGCGTACTTCCTCTGCGCCAACCGCAACAAGCGCTCGATCACCGTGGATCTGCGCCATCCCGACGGCCAGGCGCTGGTGCGCCGGCTGGCGCTGCGCTGCGACGTGGTGGTCGAGAACTTCAAGCCCGGCGACCTGGCCCGCTACGGCCTGGACGCGGCGAGCCTGCGCGCGGCCGATCCGCGCCTGATCCACTGTTCCATCACCGGCTACGGCCAGACCGGGCCCTATGCCGATCGCGCCGGCTACGACTTCGCCGTGCAGGGGCTGGGCGGGCTGATGAGCGTGACCGGCCCGGCCGACGGCGAGCCGGGCGCGGCGCCGTACAAGGTCGGGGTGGCGGTGGCGGACCTGTTCGCCGGCCAGAACGCGGTCGTGGCCATCCTCGCCGCGCTGCGCCACCGCGACGCCACCGGCCAGGGCCAGGCCATCGACATCGCCCTGCTCGACAGCCAGATCGCGATGCTGGCCAACCTCGCCAGCCAACACCTGGTCGGCGGCGAGGTGCCGCGCCGGCTCGGCAACGGCCATCCCAGCATCGTGCCGTACCAGGTGTTCGAGGCCAGCGACGGACCGCTGATCGTCGCGGTCGGCAACGATCGCCAGTTCGCCCGGTTGTGCGAACTGCTCGGCTGTCCGGAACTGGCGCGGGATCCGCGCTACGCCAGCAACGCCGGCCGCGTGCGCGGGCGCGGGGCGCTGGTCCCGCAGCTGGCGCAACGGCTGGCGCGGCGCGATCGCGCCCATTGGCTCGGCGCGCTGCAGGCGGCGGGCATCCCGTGCGGCCCGGTCAACGACATCGGCCAGGCGCTGGCCGACCCGCAGGTGCGCGCGCGCGACATGGTGACGACGCTGCCGCATCCGCGGCATCCGGCGCTGCCGCTGGTGGCCAGCCCGCTGAAGCTGTCGGCCACGCCGGCGACCTGCCGCCGCGCGCCGCCGCTGCTGGGCGAGCACACCGACGAGGTGCTGCGCGAATGCGGACTCGACGCGCAGGCCATCGCCGCGCTGCGGCGCGATGGCGTGGTCGGCGATCCGTAGAGCGGAACTTGCTCCGCTCCTGCGGCACGTATCCGCCGGGCAAGCCCGGCGCTGCAACCATCTGGATGAAGCCGCAAAAAAGAACGGCGGGCCTGGAGCCCGCCGTTCGCGCGATTCCGGCCGGGTCGGCCGATTACTGCGTGCTGCCCGCCGGCCTGGACAGCCGGGCCTCGGCATCGACGGTGAGCAGGCGGTTGATGTCCTGCACGTCGGCGATGTCCAGCGTGCCGGCGGCCTGTTCCAGCAGCAGGCGGTTCTGCAGGTAGCGGTACTTGGCCTCGGCGTATTCGACCTGCGCCTGGAACAGCACGCGCTGGTTCTGCAGCACGTCCAGCACGGTGCGGGTGCCGACTTCCAGGCCGACCTGCGAGGCGTCGTAGGCGCTCTGCGCCGACACCACCGCCAGGCGGCGCGCCTCGACCTCGGACACGCCGGCCACCAGCGCCTGGTAGGCGTTGGAGGTGTTGCGCACCAGCGCGCGGCGCTGCTGCTCGTACTGGTCCTGGGCGATGTCGCGCTGGGCCAGGGCCTGGCGCACGCGCGACTGGGTGATGCCGCCGGAGAAGATCGGCACGTTCAGGGTCACGCCGACCGTGTAGCCCTCCTTGTCCGCGGAGATGGTGCCAGGCACCGAATCCCAGCCGGTGCCATTGCTGTACGAACCGCCGAAGCTCAGGGTCGGATAGTGGCCGGCGCGGGCGCTGGAGACGCCGTACTCGGATGACTGCACGGCGAATTCCTGCGCCTTCAGCGCCGGGTTCTGGCTCAGCGCGCTGTCCACCCAGCCCTGGCCGTCGCGTTCGGCCGGCAGCTCCGGGCGGAAGTCGTCCGGCAGGCCGCGCAGGTTGGAAACCGGCTGGCCGGTCAGCTCGGCGAGCGCGCGGTAGGCGTCGTCCAGCGCGTTGCGGGCCAGGATGGTGCTGGCGCGGGCGCTGTCGTACTGGGCGCGCGCCTCGTGCACGTCGGTGATCGGCGCCATGCCTACTTCCAGGCGCTTCTCGGCGTAGTCGAACTGCTTGCGCGAGGCGGCCTCGTTGGTCTCGGCCGCAGCCAGCGACTCGATGCCGATCAGCACGTTGAAGTAGGCCGCCGAGGTGCGGGTGATCAGGTCGTGGTTGGCCGCGGCCAGGTCGTAGTCGGCGGCCTGGCTGATCGCGCGCTGGCCGCGCAGGTTGGCGATGCGGCTCCAGTCGAACAGCGTCTGGTCGACGCGCGCGCCGTAGGTGCGGCCCTTCTCGTCTCCGTACGGGCTTTCCGGGCGGCTGGAATGCGAGCGCTGGTAGCCGGCCGAACCGCTGACCTGCGGCAGCAGCGCGCCGAAGGCCTGGGTGGCGCCTTCCTTGTTGAACAGCCGGCTGGACTCGGCCACCGAGAGCTGCGGGTCGCCCGCGCGCGCCAGTTCGTAGGTCTGCAGCAGATCGGTGGCGCCAGCGGCGGACGGCAGCGCAAGCATCAGCGCCAGGGCGAGGGGGAGACGGCTCATGCGGTTTCCTTATCCTTCAATTTAGAAGACGAACTGCGGCGCCGGCTCGGCGCCCTGCAGGTAGGGGAGGTCGGTCTCGAACAACGATTCGACGCGCGAACCGTTGACATCGTGGTGGTGGATCACCGCTTCCATCACCGGCGAGCGGCCCTGCACGACGAACAGGCGGCCGCCGGGGCGCACCCAGGCCAGCAGCGCGGCGGGCAAGGTGTCCACCGCGCCGGTCACGCAGACCACGTCGAACTGGCGGTCGGCGGCGAGGTGCAGGGCGTCGGCGGTCTCGATGCGGATGTTGCTGCCCAGGCCCTGGGCGTCCAGCCGCGCGCGCGCGGCGGCGGCCAGTTGCGGGTGGATCTCCAGGCTGACCACCTCGCGCGCCAGCGCACCGAGGCAGGCGCTGAAGTAGCCGCTGCCGGTGCCGATCTCCAGCACGTCCTCGTGCGCCTGCACCTTCAGGCCCTGCAGGGTGCGGCCCTCGACCACCGGCTTCATCATCCGCTGGCCGTGGCCGAGCGGGATCTCGATGTCGGCATAGGCCAGGGCGCGGTGCTGCTCCGGCACGAACGCCTCGCGCGGCAGGGTGGCCAGGGTGTCCAGCACGCGCGCGTCCAGCACGTCCCAGGGACGTACCTGCTGCTCGACCATCATTTCGCGGGCGTGGGAGTAATCGATCGTCATGTGGGCAAGTTCCGGCGCATGGGGCGAAGCTGCACAGTTTACCGGGGCGCGACGGGGTCCGGGCGGCGACAGCATCGCGGCTGGCCCGGGATGGGCGCAGTGCCGGAAGTCACCGCGACCTCCAGCCGGGCCTCAGCGCCGTTCATACGCACGCAGGAAAAGCTCGACGCCAGCGTCGATGTGGGCGCCGAGATCGCTGCGCACCGGGCGCTGGCACAGGCCGCACATCATCCGCGCGTGCAGCTCGCCCTTGATCAGGGTGAAGAACTGCTGGGCGGCGCGTTCCAGGTCCGGGATGTCCAGCTCGCCGCGGTCCGCGCGGGCCTTCAGCATGGCGGCGAACGCCGCGCAGGTCCGCTGCGGGCCGGCCTGCCAGAACATCTCGCGCAGGTGATCGTCGACGTTGCCGGCCAGCATCATGCGGTGGGTGCTGATCGCTTCATCGCTGCTGATCAGGGCGAAGAAGGCGTGGCCGATGGCCCGCAGCTGCTCGCGCAGCGGACCGTCCGGCTGCGGCTGGAACAGGTCGTCGGGCATGAACTCCTGGCACTTGGCGAGCACGGCGGCGGTGAACAGCGCCTCCTTGTCGCCGAAGTGGCTGTACACCGTGAGCTTGGAGACCCCGGCCGCGGCGGCGGTCTGATCCATGCTGACCCCGGCGAAACCCTCGCTGGAGAACAGCTTCTTGGCCGCTTCCAGGATCGCGGCGCGCTTGCCCAGGTCCTTGGGGCGGCCGGGACCGCTGGCGGGCTTGGCCGCGACTTTGCCACGGCTGGCGGAAGGGACTCGGCTGACCATTTCTCAATACTAGACCAAGCGGTTCGATATTTATACTCTACCGTGAAGTCCATTAATTAGGCCCAGGGTGATAAGGATGCACGGACGGAACAGGCTGTCTTGCGGATTGCTGCTGGTGCTGGCCGCATGTTCGGGCGAGCCGGCGCCGGTGGAGGCGCCGCGTCCGGTGCTGGTGGTCCAGCCCGAAAGGGCCGCGGCGGCGGCGATGCCGGCCTACGCCGGCGACGTGCGCGCCCGCCAGGAGAGCCCGCTGTCGTTCCGTGTCGGCGGCAACCTGATCAGGCGCCACGTCGATGCCGGCCAGGCGGTGCGCCAGGGGCAGGTGCTGGCCGAACTCGATCCCGGCGACCAGGCCCTGCAGGCGCAGGCCGCGCGCGCGCAACTGGCCGCCGCCGAGGCCGACCTGGCCCGCGCCCGTGGCGACCGCGACCGCTTCGCCCGGCTGGTCGAGCAGCAGGTGGTCAGCCGCTCGGCCTACGACGCACAGCTGGCCGCCTACAAGGCCGCCGAAGGCCAGGCGCAGGCCGCCCGCGCGCAGGCGGCGGTGGCGGGCAACCAGGCCGGCTACACCCGCTTGCGCGCGCCGCGCGACGGCGTGATCGCCAGCCGTCAGGCCGAGGCCGGCCAGGTCGTCGCCGCCGGCCAGACCGTCTTCACCCTGGCCGCCGACAGCGGCCGCGAGATCGCCATCCACCTGCCGGAAAGCCGCATCCGCCAGTTCCGCATCGGCCAGCCGGTGCAGGTGGAGCTGTGGAGCGCCCCCGGCCAGCGCCTGCCCGGCACGATCCGCGAGATCGCCGCCGCCGCCGACGCGCAGACCCGCACCTACGCGGCGCGGGTGGAACTGCTCGGCGATGCCGGCGCGGCGGTCGAACTGGGCCAGAGTGCGCGGGTCTACGTGCCGCAGGACGGCCAAGCGGCCGACGCGCCGAGCGTGCCGTTGTCGGCGGTGCAGCGCGGCGAGCAGGGACGCACCGCCGTATGGGTCGTCGATCCACGCAGCGGCCAGGCGCACCTGCGCCAGGTGCAGCTCGGCGGCTACGGCGAGAGCAGCGTGCCGGTCCTGTCCGGGCTGAAGGCCGGCGAATGGGTCGTGGCCGGCGGCGGCCACCTGCTGCGCGAGGGCCAGCGGGTCAAGCCGGTGGACCGGGAGAACCGGCCCCTCCGATTGGAAGCTCCGAAGCCGCAACCGGAGCCGGCGCGATGATCGGCCCGCAGCGACTCCCGCACGGGACAAACGCCCCTTCCCCCGCTTGCGGGGGAAGGATGGGACGGGGGCGAAGCGCCAGCGTTGCCGGCGCAAGCATCTTCACCGTGGTTTGCACTGCAGCACTCGCCCCCACCCCCACCCTCCCCCGTGAACGGGGGAGGGAGCTCATCAAGGGAACTCGCTGACCATGCGCCGCTTCAACCTTTCCGAATGGGCGCTGGGCAACCGCAGCCTGGTGCTGTTCGCGATGATCGTGCTCGGCCTGATCGGCGCGTGGTCGTACAAGCAGCTGGGCCAGTCCGAGGATCCGCCGTTCACCTTCAAGGTGATGGTGGTGCGCACGGTGTGGCCGGGCGCCACCGCCGAGGAGGTCTCGCGGCAGGTGACCGAGCGCGTCGAGAAGGCGCTGATGACCACCGGCCAGTACGAGTTCATCCGCTCGTACTCGCGGCCGGGCGAGTCGCAGGTGATCTTCGTGGCGCGCGATTCGATGAAGTCGAAGGACGTGCCGGAGCTGTGGTACCAGGCGCGCAAGAAGGTCGGCGACATCCGCGCGACCCTGCCGCAGGGCGTGATCGGACCGTTCTTCAACGACGAGTTCGGCGACACCTTCGGCAACATCTACGCGCTGACCGGGCCGGGCTTCGACTATGCGCTGATGAAGGACTACGCCGACCGCATCCAGCTCGAACTGCAGCGTGTCGACGACGTCGGCAAGGTCGAGCTGCTCGGCCTGCAGGACGAGAAGATCTGGATCGAGCTGTCCAACACCAAGCTGGCCACGCTCGGCATCCCGCTGGACGCGGTCAAGCAGGCGCTGGACGAGCAGAACGCGGTCACCCCGGCCGGTTTCCTCGAGACCGCCAGCGATCGCGTGCAGCTGCGCGTCAGCGGCGAGTTCACCTCGGTGGACGAGATCCGCGCGTTCCCGATCCGCGCCGGCGGCCGCACCGTGCTGCTGGGCGACATCGCCGGGGTCGAGCGCGGCTTCGCCGATCCGGCCGCGCCGCGGATGCGCTTCATGGGCCAGGACGCGATCGGCATCGCGGTGGCGATGAAGGACGGCGGCGACATCATCCGCCTGGGCAGGACGCTGGAAGGCGAGTTCCAGCGCCTGCAGCAGACCCTGCCGCTGGGCATGGAGCTGCGCAAGGTGTCCGACCAGCCGCAGGCGGTGCGCGCCTCGGTCGGCGAGTTCATCAAGGTGCTGGCCGAGGCGGTGGCGATCGTGCTGCTGGTGAGCTTCTTCTCGCTGGGCTGGCGCACCGGCATGGTGGTGGCGGTGTCGATCCCGCTGGTGCTGGCGATGACCTTCGCGGTGATGCACTACTTCGACATCGGCCTGCACAAGATCTCGCTGGGCGCGCTGGTGCTGGCGCTGGGCCTGCTGGTGGACGACGCGATCATCGCGGTGGAGATGATGGCCATCAAGATGGAGCAGGGCTACGACCGCCTGCGCGCGGCCAGCTTCGCCTACGAATCGACCGCCTTCCCGATGCTGACCGGCACGCTGGTGACCGCGGCCGGCTTCCTGCCGATCGCCACGGCGGCGTCGAGCACCGGCGAGTACACCCGCTCGCTGTTCCAGGTGGTGACCATCGCGCTGGTGGTGTCGTGGATCGCCGCGGTGCTGTTCATCCCCTACCTGGGCGACAAGATGCTGCCGGACCTGCACCGCCCGCAGCCGCCGCGCCCGGGTTCGCTGAAGGCGCGCTGGCACGGCTGGCGCGCGCGCCTGGCCGATCGCCATCCGGCCTTCGCCGGGGTGCTGGCGCCGCCGGCGCACGACGCGCACGAGCACGATCCCTACCAGAAGCCGTTCTACCGCCGCTTCCGCCGCTGGCTCGACGCCTGCCTGCGCCACCGCTGGCTGGTGATCGGCGCGACCGTCGTGGCGTTCGTGCTGTCGATCGCGATGTTCCGCTTCGTGCCGCAGCAGTTCTTCCCGGATTCGGTGCGGCCGGAGCTGATGGTGGACCTGGAACTGGCCGAGGGCAGCTCGCTGCGCTCGACCGACGCGCAGGCGCGCGCGCTGGAGAAGCTGCTGGCCGGGCGCGAGGGCATCGCCAACTACGTGGCCTACGTCGGCACCGGATCGCCGCGCTTCTACCTGCCGCTGGACCAGCAACTGCCGCAGGCCAACTTCTCCCAGTTCGTGGTGCTGGCCGAGGACATCGAATCGCGCGAGGCGACGCGCCGCTGGCTGATCGACGAGGTCGCGCCGCGCTTCCCGGAGATCCAGTTCCGCGTGACCCGGCTGGAGAACGGCCCGCCGGTCGGCTACCCGGTGCAGTTCCGCGTCTCCGGCGAGCACGTCGATCGCGTGCAGGCGATCGCCCGCAGCGTCGCCGAGCAGGTGCGCGCCAACCCCAACGTCACCAACGTCAACCTCGACTGGAGCGAGCCGAGCAAGGTGGTGCGGCTGAAGATCGACCAGGACCGCGCGCGCGCGCTCGGCGTCAGCAGCGCGCAGGTCTCGCACTTCCTCTCCAGCTCGCTGTCCGGGCTGTCGGTCAGCACCTACCGCGAGGGCAACGAGCTGATCGAGATCCTGCTGCGCGGCCCGCAGGAGGAGCGCACCGCGCCGGAACTGCTGGCCAGCCTGGCGATGCCGACCGCCGGCGGCAGCGTGCCGCTGGCGCAGATCGCCGAGCTCGAATACGCCTTCGAGGACGGCATCATCTGGCACCGCGACCGGCTGCCGACGGTGACCGTGCGCGCCGACATCGGCCGCGACGACCTGACCCCGCCGACCGTGGTCGCGCAGATCCTGCCGACGCTGGAGGGCATCCGCGCCGGACTGCCCGAGGGCTACCTGCTGGAGACCGGCGGCACGGTCGAGGACTCGGCGCGCGGGCAGGACTCGATCAAGGCCGGCATGCCGCTGTTCCTGCTGGTGGTGGCGACGCTGCTGATGCTGCAGCTGCGCAGCTTCCCGCGCATGCTGCTGGTGTTCCTGACCGCACCGCTGGGGCTGATCGGGGTGACCTTGGCGCTGCTGGTGTTCCGGGTGCCGTTCGGCTTCGTCGCCATGCTCGGCACGATCGCGCTGGCCGGCATGATCATGCGCAACTCGGTGATCCTGGTCGACCAGATCCAGCAGGACATCGACGCCGGCCACGACCGCTGGCACGCGATCATCGACGCCACCGTGCGCCGCTTCCGCCCGATCGTGCTGACTGCGCTGGCGGCGGTGCTGGCGATGATCCCGCTGTCGCGCAGCGCCTTCTTCGGGCCGATGGCGGTGGCGATCATGGGTGGCCTGACCGTGGCCACGGTGCTGACGCTGTTCTTCCTGCCTGCGCTGTACGCGGCCTGGTTCCGGGTCAAGCCGGAGGAGCGCGGCACCGGCGGCTGAGGCCTGCCGCATCGCGCGGCGTCCGCGCCGCATGCAATGCGGAATGGCGGCCGCGTGCATCGCACGCGACGAGTGTCGCGTGTCTTCGCCGGTGCTGCGTTCTCAATCTCATCACGCAAGCGCATGGAAGATTTCCCGCGTTTCCAAGCGCGCGATGTCGTGGCTCCGCTCCTTTCGCATCCCGGGCAGCCGGGCGCGACGCAGGTGAAGGCGCCCATCCTCCCAGGCGATGTGCATGTTCCGTCCGCTGATCGAAGGTTCCCGGCCCGCGCCGCATCGTTCCCGCGTCCACGGGAGGGCCTCATGACCGAAGACGGTACGTCCGCCGGGTTTGTCCAGGCCGGCGACGATGCCGCCGCGAGCGGCGAGGGGCAATTCCGCCAACTGGTCGATGGCGCGCCGGTGATGCTCTGGCGCGCCGGCGCCGACCGGGACTGGGACTGGTTCAACCGTCGCTGGCTGGACTACACCGGCCGCCCGCTGGACGAGGAGACCGGCCACGGCTGGATGCGCGGCGTGCATCCGGAAGACTACGCGCGCTGCAGGGAAGTCCATGCGCAGGCGTTCGCGCAACGACGGACGTTCACGATGGAATACCGTCTGCTGCGCCACGACGGGCAGTACCGCTGGCTGCGCGACAGCGGCGAGCCGTTCCGCCGCGATGGCGAGTTCGCCGGCTACCTGGGCAGCTGCGTCGACGTGACCGCCTACCGCCAGGCCAGCCAGGCGCAGTCGATGCTCATCGACGAGCTCGACCACCGTGTCAAGAACGTGCTGACCCTGGTGCAGGTGCTGGCGCGGCAGACGTTCCGATCGCCGGAGCACGCGGGCCAGGTGGCGGTGTTCGAGGCGCGCATCAAGGCGCTGGCCGATACCCACCGGATGCTGCGCGAGGCCGGCGCTTCCAGCCTGGATCTGCGCGCGCTGCTCGCCGGCATGCTGCCGGGCTGGACGCGCGACGACGCGCGCTACCGGATCGAGGGGCCGCGCATCGACGTGTTCCCGCGCGCGGCGGTGCCGCTGGCCATCGCCTTCCACGAACTGTGCACCAACGCCTCCAAGTACGGTGCGTTCTCCAACGAGGCCGGCCGCATCGACGTGCGCTGGGAAATCAGCGGCGACGCGCGTCCGCGGCTGCGCCTGACCTGGACCGAGCACGATGGGCCGTCGGTGTCGGATCCGGGGGGCGGGCGCGGGTTCGGCAGCCGCATGCTCGAACGCGTGCTGGCCGGGCAGATCGAAGGCCAGGTCGGCCTGGCGTTCGCGCCGGAGGGACTGGTGTGCACGCTGGACGCGCCGATGGACCAGGTGGGAGAAGCGGCTTGAACGGCAGGCTGGCGGGCAAGCGCATCCTGGTGGTCGAGGACGAGCCGCTGATCAGCATGATGCTGGAGGACATTCTGGCCGACGAGGGCGCGCGGGTGATCGGGCCGGCCGCCAGCCTGGCGTCGGCGCTGGCGCTGGCCGGGCGCGAGGCGCTCGACGGCGCGCTGCTCGACGTCAACCTCGGCGACGGCAAGAGCTTCCCGGTGGCGGATCTGCTGCGGGACCGCCAGGTGCCCTACCTCTTCGCCACCGCCTACGGCAAGGACAGCGATCCCTTGCTGGCCGAGGCGGCGGTGCTGGCCAAGCCCTTCGATCTGCGCAGCCTGCTGGAAGCGCTGGAGGGCATGCTGGGATGATCGATGGCGACGAAGGAGGTTGAGGATGACACAGGTGGACCAATACACCGCCGAAGCGCCCACGCGCGAACAGGTCGAGGCCATGCCCGGCGCGGTCGCGCTGGAGTTCGGCACCGACTGGTGCGGCCATTGCCAGGCCGCGCAGCCGATGCTGCAGGCCGCGCTGTCCACGCGCGACATCGTCCATCTCAGGATCGAGGATGGGCCGGGCCGGCCGCTGGGCCGCGCGTTCCGCATCAAGCTGTGGCCGACCCTGGTGCTGCTGCGCGATGGCCGCGAGGTGGCGCGGCTGGTGCGCCCCGCCGATGCCGGCGAACTGGAGCGCGCGCTGTCCTCACTGGACTGAATCCAGCGCGAACCGCGGCGACACCATCGATGGCGGCACGCATTTCACCCATGCCATTGAAGGGATGCTAACAAGCCGCTTCCTATACTCGCCGCAACGCAGACGAGGCAGGAGCAGCGATGAACAAGATTCCGTCCGGGACGCTGGTGGTGGTCGCCGATGGCCAGGGCGCGCGCGTGTTCCGCAACATCGGCACGCCGATGGCGCCGTCGCTGCAGCAGTTGGACCTGCTGGAACTGGTCAACATGAACGACGACGGCCCGTCCGGCGTGATCGCGGCTGACGCCAGCGGGCAGGAAATCCACGAGGCCACCTTCGCCAAGCAACTCGCGCTGGGCCTCAACGAAGGCGCGCTGAAGGATCAGTACGCGCACCTGCTGCTGGTGGCCGATCCGCAGACGCTGGGGCGGATGCGCCCGCTGCTGCACAAGCAGACCCAGCAGCGCCTGATCGGCGAGATGGCCAAGACGCTGACCAATGCCCGGCTGGAGGACATCGAGCGCGCGCTGGCGCCGTGACGCGCGCGCCGTGCAGGAAGCAGGCCGCGCCGGCGTCAACCGGCGTGATCGGGAGCGTTGCCGGCCACGGTTCGTTCGTGCGCGTCGGCCTCCGCATGCGGCAGCTGCGCGCGCATCTGCCGGATCTGGTGCAGGCGCAGGCGCGCCTCGGAAGTGGCCTTGTGCGCGAGCTGGCGCGAGGGTTCGTCGCGCAGCGCCGGCAGCACGTGGTAGCGCACCAGGCCGAGCAGGCGCTGGTTGCACTTCATCGCCGCCATCAGGTAGGCATCATCCACCTCGCCGGCGTGCAGCAGGTCCAGCAGCGCGGCCTCGTGCTCGGCCGAACTGAGCAGGCGCATGGCCGCGGCCGAATCCAGGCTGGCGTCCATCGCCTGCAGCGCGGCGATGAGATCCTCGTGCTGGCGCTCGTGGTCGCGGATCATCGCCAGCAGCGCCGGCGAGGCGCGGCCGCTGGCCGAACGCGCCACGCTGCGTTCGTGCAGGCTGACGGCCATCAACAGGCCCAGCGCCTGGCGCTGTTCGCCGGCCGCGTCCAGATCCAGTTGCGCGGGGTCCTTCTCGGCGGGAGGGGGCAGGGGCTGGGACTGCGCCGGTACCGGCGGCGTCGGCAGGAGCGGCGGCTGCGACCCGACGATGGCCGACAGCGAGGCGCCGACGGCCAGTCCGAATGCCAGGAAACCCGCTGTGCCAAGAATGTTCATCGCCCCTGTCGCCCGTGGTCGGCAGTACGCCGGACCGTTGCGGGCAGCTTGTCCATATGTCCGTGGTGATGATGTCAACAACGTCGGCGGTCGGCCGGATGGGCCATGCAGGGGGAGGAACGGTCAATCGCCCGGAAAGGTGAAATCCGCTTCACCTTGCGAAGGCGGCGCAAGATGAATTCCCCGCAACCTGCGCGGGGCGTTTCATGCCCTGTTCGCGGCGGCGTCCCGACAATCGGGGCGAATCGCAACGCAGGAGAAACAGGATGAAAACGCTACGTCACCTGATCGGCCTGGGCGTGATGGCCATCGCCGCGACCGCCGTCGCGCAGAGCGGCCGCACCTATGGACCGGAGGACGAGGGACGCCGTTTCGACGACGGCAGCCGCGTGGTCTGCCGCGACGTCGAGGTCGAGCGCAGCGCCCGTGATCCCAACCGCGTTGCCGGCACTGCGGTGGGCGCGGTGGTCGGCGGCCTGCTCGGCAACCAGATTGGCAGTGGTTCCGGCCGCAAGGCCGCCACGGTCGGCGGCGCGGTGGCGGGCGGTGCCATCGGCCGCAAGGTGCAGGGCAACCAGCAGGAGGCGCGCGGCGATCGCGTGATCGAGCGGCGCTGCGAGCGCGTCTGGCGCTGAGTGCGGGAGGCGCGACGCACCGGTGCATTACCGTGCCGGTGCGTTTTTCCGAAGACTTAACCGCCGCCGATCCAGACTGCCCTGCATGAAGGCTCGCCTGCAGGAGCGTCGAGATGAACACTGACTATTTCTTCGTCCAGGACGCCGCCGGCACCCGCTGCCGGGTCGACGTGCTGCGCGCGGTGCCGGCGCTGGAGCGCGGCACACACCAGGAGCATGGCCCGGTCTACCAGCTGGAGGACGGCACGATGCTGCGCCGGCTGGACCGCGATACCTTCCAGGTGCCGGGAACCGGCGCGGTGATCAGCCGCGTCGATTGAGCCGCAAGTTCCGAATCGACTCCGGCCGCGTGTTTCGCCGCGTGTTTCAGTACGTCGCCGCGGCCAGCAGCGGCGCCGGATCGTCCCAGCGCTCGCGCGCCCGCAGGAACGAAAGCTCGATCAGCACGCTGGCGCCGATGACCTGCGCTCCCTGCCGGCGCGCCAGCGCCGTCGCCGCGCACAGCGTGCCGCCGGTGGCCAGCACGTCGTCGATCACCAGCGCGCGGGCGCCCGGCGGCAACGCGTCGGCATGGATTTCCAGGCGGTCGCTGCCGTATTCCAGCGCGTAGTCGATGGCCAGGGTGGAGCCGGGGAGCTTGCCCGGCTTGCGCACCGGGACGAAGCCGGTGCCGAGCGTGCGCGCCAGCGCCGCGCCGAGGATGAAGCCGCGCGACTCGATGCCGATCACCGCATCGAGCGCAATGCCGCGCCAGGGATCGGCCAGCGCCTCGATTGCCGCGGCGAAGCCGTCGGCATCGGCCAGCGCCGGGGTGATGTCCTTGAACACGATGCCTGCGCGCGGGAAGTCGGGAATGTCGCGCAACAGGGTTTGCCAGGGCGCCATGTGATGTTCCTGTGGGATGCCGGCCTGCATCCTAGGACGGTTCGGTTCGCGTGTCCCGCCTGGGAAAGGACGAGGGTGAACCCATGCGTCGCCGGGAGCGCTCGCAAACGGCGCTGCTCACCTCGCGGGCGGCAGAGGGGATTGACGTGTTCGGATGGCCGATGCGGGAACGCTGCGCGATTACGCCGCGATATGGCCGCCGCCGTTGACGTGGATGATCTGCCCGGTGACGTAGCTGGCGTCTTCGCTGGCCAGGTAGACGTAGGCCGGCGCCACTTCCGAAGGCTGGCCCGGCCGCTTCATCAGCGTGTCCGAACCGAACTCGGCCACTTGCCTGCGATCGAAGGACGCCGGGATCAGCGGCGTCCAGATCGGCCCGGGCGCGACCGCGTTGACGCGGATGCCGCGGTCGGACAGGTGCTTGGCCAGCGAGAACGTCATCGCGTGGATCGCGCCCTTGGTCGCCGCGTAGTCCAGCAGGGTGTCGTGGCCGCGCGCGCCGGTCACCGAGCCGGTGTTGATGATGCAGCCGCCTTCGGGCAGGAATTCCAGCGCCGCCTCGGTGAGATGGAAGAACGAGAACAGGTTGGTCTCGAAGGTCTTGCGGATCTGCGCCGGGGTCAGCTGTTCGGCGCGTTCGACCGGATACTGCTGCGCGTGGTTGTTGACCAGCACGTCGAGCGCGCCGAGCTTGCGCGCCACCTGCCTGACCGCGCGCCGGCAGTTCGCCGGCACGGAGAGATCCGTGCGTATGGACAGCCCGCGCGCGCCCTCGGCCTCGATCAGGCGCAGGGTTTCCTGTGCGTCGGCATCTTCGGAAAGATAGGCGATGGCCACCGCCGCGCCCTCGCGGGCGAAATGCACCGCCACCGCGCGGCCGATGCCGCTGTCGCCGCCGGTGACCAGCGCGACCTTGCCGGCCAGCCTGGCGCTGCCGCGGTAGGTGTTGCGGATGGTTTCCGGCTCCGGATGCATCGCCCGCTGGCGGCCGGGTTGGCGGCGCTGCTTCTGGGGCGGGTTGACGCGCTTCTTGCTGGCCATCGCGGGCTTCCTCCGGCGGTTCGTCTGGCATGCACGCTGGCACGGCCGGCGTGGTGGCGCGATGAAGCCGCGGCGCGGTCACGCGGGTTTATCGCGGCCGTTGCTAGCCTGCGCGCATTCCGGCACGGAGACGCGGCGATGAAGATCCTGATGGTCGTCACCTCGCACGACCGGCTCGGCGACAGCGGCCGCAGGACCGGCTTCTGGCTGGAGGAACTGGCCGCGCCGTACTACGTGTTCACCGATGCCGGCGTGCAGGTCGTGCTGGCCTCGCCAAAAGGCGGGCAGCCGCCGATGGATCCGGAAAGCGACGCGCCCGCCGCGCGCACGCCCGAGACCGCGCGCTTCTCCGCCGACGCCGATGCGCTCGACGCGCTGGCGCATACGCGCCGGCTGGCCGAGGTGATGGAGGAGGATTTCGACGCGCTGTTCTATCCCGGCGGGCATGGGCCGATGTGGGATCTGGTCGAGGATGCCGATTCGATCGCGCTGATCGAGAAGACCCATGCCGCCGGCAGGCCGGTGGCCGCGGTCTGCCACGGGCCGGCGGCACTGCGCCACGCACAGGGCGCGCTGCGCGAGCCGCTGGTCCGGGGCCGGCGGGTCACCGCCTTCAGCAACAGCGAGGAGGCCGCGGCCGGCCTGATCGACGTGGTGCCGTTCCGGCTGGAGGATGCGCTGGTGGAGCAGGGCGCGCGCTACTCGCGCGGGCCGGACTGGGAAAGCCACGTGGTCGTCGATCGCCACCTCGTCACCGGACAGAACCCGGCCTCGTCCGTCGGCGCGGCGCAGGCGGTGCTGGCGCTGCTGCGGCCGCGTTGAGGCCTGAAGCCGCTCTCCCGCTTGCGGGAGGAGGCGATGAATCCTCTCATGCGTTTCCTCGGCGGTCCGGGGGCACTTGTAGCGCCGAGTTGGAGCGGAGCAAGCTCCGCTCTACAGTGCGCCCGGGAGATGACTGTAGCGCCGAGCTTGCTCGGTGGATGCTCGCCCGAGGAGCGGAGCAGCTCACGTTCCGCGCGATACTCCGTTGTTGGAGCAGTCCGATCTCCCGCCGCGCCGGTGCCGGATTCACGGCCTCTTACGCGCCGCTGGGTAGCGTGCGCCGGACCCGAGCGGAGCAGGAGAGGCGACATGCGCGACATCCCACTCACCCAGCCGCGGCACGTCTGCACCGAAGCGGCCGACGTGGCCCTGATCGAGGCCTGCATCGCCGCGCTACCCGACGAGGCCAAGGTCCGCGTCACCCTGGACGATGGCAGTGCGCTGCACGGCACGGTCGCGGTGCGGCCCAGCGCGCAGGTGTTCCGCACCGCCGACGGCGAGGAAGGCATCAACGCGGTGCTGCGGCTGGACGATCTCGCCCATCCCGAGCAGGCCCATTACCTGTGGCTGGACCAGGTGCGCGACATCTTCCCGCTGGGCAGCGCCTGACGCCGTGATGCCGGCGCTGCCTGCCCTGGATCTCGCCTGCCCGTACTGCGGCGAGACGATCACCGTGCTGATCGACGATTCCGGACTGGAAATCGCCGCGGATGCGCAGCGCTACGTCGAGGACTGCCAAGTCTGCTGCCGTCCCATCGACATCGCCTGCTGGCGGGGAGACGATGGCGAGCCGCGCGTCAGCGCCAGTGCACAGGACGAAGCCTGACCGGCCGCGCACGGTTTTGCGGCAAGGGCGTTACAGCCCCTCGCCGATGTCGTGCCCGCGCGCGCCGCCCTTGTCCTTTTCCACGTAGTCCCTTTCCGGATCGCGATCCTGGTGCTGGCGCGGCGGATCCGGCTGGTCGGGCGCCTTCCACTGCGCGTCCGGGTTGCGGTACTTGTCCGGGGTGTCGGGCTTCTGGTTGTCGCTGTGCGCGTTGTCGCGGGTCTTCGGGGTGCCGTGCATGGCGGATCTCCTGTGGGGGCCATGCGGGCACGCTAGTCCAGCAGGTGTCAGCGGCCCGCGAACGCGGTGCGCGGTGGCGTTGACACACCGTTCACCTGTGCCCGGCGACGGCGTATGCTCGCCGCGTTCGACGACACCCTGGGGAGGGGACATGAACGCGACGATGACGACGAAATCCACGAGCTTGAGG
Organism: Pseudoxanthomonas mexicana; assembly: GCF_046736355.1. Lineage (GTDB taxonomy): Bacteria > Pseudomonadota > Gammaproteobacteria > Xanthomonadales > Xanthomonadaceae > Pseudoxanthomonas_A > Pseudoxanthomonas_A mexicana_B. The sequence continues at coordinate 774,215 of NZ_CP157201.1, forward strand.
GTGGTGGGCGTGCTGGCGCTGGCCTGGAACCTGATCGGCGTGGCGATGTTCTGGATACAGATGAACCTCACGCCCGAGCAGCTCGCGCAGTTCACCGAGGCGCAGCGGCAGGTGTACGAGGCGACGCCGGGCTGGCTGAACATCGTCTATGGCGTGGCGGTGCTGGCCGGCGTGTTCGGCGCGATCGGCCTGCTGCTGCGCCGGCGCTGGGCGGTGCCGTTGTTCCTGTTGTCGCTGCTGGCGGTGCTGGTGCAGGTGGCCGGCGCCTTCACGCTGACGCCGGCGTGGTCGGCCTACGGCGTGGCCGGGCTGGTGATGCCTGCGATCGTGCTGCTGGTCGCCCTGCTGCTCTGGCGCTACGCGCACCGGGCCGCGGCGCGCGGCGCACTGGGCTGAGGCAACGCAGGCCGCCGCTTCCGGACGGAAGCGGCGGCCATTCCGTGCCGAAGGTAACGCGGCGCGATCACACCTGCGCCGCCGCCTCCTCGACGTCCACGCCGAGGAAGCCGCCGGACTGGCGCCGCCACAGCGCCGCGTACAGGCCGTCCTGGCGCAGCAGTTCCTCGTGGCTACCGCTCTCGATGATGCGGCCGGCGTCCATCACCACCAGCCGGTCGAGCACGGCGATGGTGGACAGCCGGTGGGCGATGGCGATGACGGTCTTGCCTTCCATCAGCGCGTACAACTGCTCCTGGATGGCGGCCTCGACCTCCGAGTCCAGCGCCGAGGTCGCCTCGTCCAGCACCAGGATCGGCGCGTCCTTCAGCAGCACGCGCGCGATCGCCACGCGCTGGCGCTGGCCGCCGGACAGCTTGACGCCGCGCTCGCCGACCTGGGTGTCGTAGCCGCGGTGGCCCTTGGCGTCGGCCAGCTCGCGGATGAACTCGTCGGCATGCGCGCGCCGCGCCGCCTCGACGATCGCCGCCTCGTCGGCGTCAGGCCGGCCGTAGCGGATGTTGTCGCGGATCGAGCGGTGCAGCAGCGAGGTGTCCTGGGTGACCATGCCGATGTTCCGGCGCAGCGATTCCTGGGTGACCGCGGCGATGTCCTGGCCGTCGATCAGGATGCGGCCGCCCTCCAGGTCGTAGAAGCGCAGCAGCAGGTTGACCAGGGTCGACTTGCCGGCGCCGGAGCGGCCGACGATGCCGACCTTCTCGCCCGGGCGGATGACCAGCGACAGGTCGTCGATCACCCGCGCGTTGCGACCGTAGTGGAAGCGCACCTGCTCGAAGCGGATCTCGCCATGTTCGACCTCCAGCTCGCGCGCGCCGGGCGCGTCGGCGATCGTCAGCGGCTGGGCCAGCGTGCCGATGCCGTCCTGCACCGTGCCGATGTTCTCGAACAGGCCGGCGACCTCCCACAGGATCCAGTCCGACATCGAGCGGATGCGCATCACCAGCGCGATCGCCACCGCGATCGCGCCCAGCGATATCGAGCCCTGCAGCCACGCCCACACGGCCACGCCGCCGATGCCGCCCAGCAGCAGCGCGTTGAGCGTGTGCAGGCTGACCGTCAGCCGGGTCACCAGCCGCATCTGCGCGTGCACGGTGACCATGAACTCGTCCATCGCCCCGCGCGCGTAGTCCTGCTCGCGCGCGGTGTGGGCGAACAGCTTGATGGTCTGGATGTTGGTGTAGCTGTCGACGATGCGGCCGGTCATTTGCGCGCGCGCGTCCGATTGCGCCATCGACACCCGCTGCAGGCGCGGCACGAAGTGGAACAGGATGGCCAGGTAGCCGGCCAGCCACAGCGCCAGCGGCAGCATCAGCCAGGCGTCGGCCTGGCCGACCAGCACCATCGTGCCGATGAAATAGACGATGACGTAGACGAACACGTCCATCAGCTTGGTCACCGTCTCGCGGATCGACAGCGCGGTCTGCATCACCTTCTGCGAGATGCGCCCGGCGAACTCGTCCTGGAAGAACGCCACGCTCTGACGCAGCAGGTAGCGGTGCGACAGCCAGCGCGCGATCATCGGGTAGTTGCCGAAGATGGTCTGGTGGATGATCAGCGACTGCAGCAGCACCAGCAGCGGGTAGACGACCAGCACCAGCGCCGCCATCCACAGCAGCTGGCGGCCGTGCGCGGCCATGAAGCCGGCGCGGTCGGACTGGCCCATCCAGTCCACCAGCTTGCCCATGTAGTCGAAGAAGGTGATTTCCAGCACCGAGATCGCGCCGGTTAGCAGCGACATCAGCAGCAGCCACGGCAGCAGCGGCCGTGAGTAGTGCAGCAGGAACGGCAGCAGCCGGCGCGGCGGCGTGTCGGGCTCGCCTTGCGGGTAAGGGTCGATGCGGCGTTCGAAGAAGGAGAACATGGATCACCTGTCGCGCGTCCGGCGCGCATTGCAAAGGGGAAGGAAGACCGCGGTCAGCCCGGGTAGGGCCAGCCCGCGCGGGCCTGCCTCAGCGCATGGCCCCACCAGGCCAGCTGGTCCAGCATGGCACCGGCGGCGATGGCCGATTGTGCATCGGCCGGCTGGCCGTGCGCGTCGAAGCGTTCCCAGGCCATCGGCAGGGTCACCGCGTTGCGCACCGTCACCGCGTGCAGCTCCGAGAATACTTGCCGCAGCTGCTCGACCGCGCGCTGGCCGCCGCTGCGGCCGCCGTAGGCGACGAAGGCCACCGGCTTGGCCTGCCAGTGCTGCTGCACCGAGTCGATCAGCGATTTCAGCGCCGCCGGATAGCCGGCATTGTACTCCGGCGTCACCACGACGAAGGCGTCGGCGCGCCAGATCCGCTGCTGCAGGTTGACCAGATCCGGGGTGCTCGCCCGGCCGGGCCGCTGTGGCAGATCCAGCAGCAGCGGATCGATGCGATCGAGGTCGAATCCGCGCCGCGCCTCGATGCAGGCGCCGGCCCAGCCGGCCACCGTGTCGCAGAAACGGCCCTCGCGCGCGCTGCCGTAGATCAGCGCCGTCCTCAATGCCTGCATCCTGGTTCCTGTTGCGGTGAAGGGACGTGCACGGTAAAACCTCAACCTTTGTTAAGGTCAAGAGGCAGGATATGGGCAGGCGCGGCGATGCCGGGATGGCGCGGGAGCTGAGCGTGGGCGAGGTGGCGCGGCGCGCCGGCGTGGCGGTGTCGGCGCTGCATTTCTACGAGTCGCGCGGGCTGATCCACGGCTGGCGCAACGCCGGCAACCAGCGCCGCTATTCGCGCGACGTGCTGCGGCGGGTGGCGGTGATCAAGGTGGCCCAGCGCACCGGCATCCCGCTGGCCGAGATCGCCAGCGCGCTGGCCGCGCTGCCGGAGGGGCGCACGCCCACCGCCGCCGACTGGCGCCGCCTGTCCACCCGCTGGCGCGCGGATCTGGACGACCGCATCGAGCGCCTGGTCCGCCTGCGCGATCAACTGGGGGACTGCATCGGCTGCGGCTGCCTGTCGCTGAAGGCGTGCCCGCTGCGCAATCCCGCCGACGAACTGGCCGAGGAAGGCGCCGGCCCGAGGCTGCTGGATGCCGGGGACGGTTGAGGCCTTCCGCTGCGATGGCTTGTGGGAGCGCCGTCAGTCGCGGTGGTGAGTCGGTAAGGCTTCGTCGCGACTGACGGCGCTCCCACAAGTATTCTTTGCATGGGCCGGCCGCGGTTCAACCGGCCGACCAGACCGCCAACGCTCAATGCAACGGCAGCGCCCGCTGCTCGGCGCTGCTGCGCAGGCCCAGTTCCAGCAGGCGCATCACCTGCAGCGCCTGCGCGGCGGTCACCGGCAGCGGGCCGTCGCCGGCGATGGCCGCGCGCAGCGCGGCGTAGTAACGGCGGTAGTCGCCGCGCACCGCGGGCAGTTCGCGTGCCTGTAGCGTGCCGTCGTCGCCGACCCGCGTGAGCCGGCCCGGCAGCGGATCCTCGCCCCAGCCCCCCGGATCGCCTGGCCGTCCGCCCCGCCGCAGCAGCGCCTCCTGCGCGTCGGTGCCGTGCTTGACGTAGCTGCCCAGCGTGCCGTGCGCGGCGAAGCGCAGGCCGTTGGCCGCGACCAGCGAACCGGCGTGCAGGAACACCCGCAGGCGCGGATAGCGCAGCACCGCGTGGAAGAAGTCCGCGCCCTGTCCGCCCTTGCGCTGGCGGCCGATGTCGGCCTGCAGCGATTGCGGCGGGCCGAACAGCTGCAGCGCCTGGTCGATCAGGTGCGGCCCCAGGTCGAACCACAGTCCGCCGCCGGGCTCGTCGCGCTCGCGCCAGCGATCGACGGGCTGCGGGCGGTAGCGGTCGAAGTGCGAGTGCAGTTCCACCGGCTCGCCGAGCGCGCCGTCCTCCAGCAGCTGCCGCAGGGTCAGGAAATCGGCGTCCCAGCGGCGGTTGTGGAACACGCTGACGATGCGCCGGTGGCGCTGCGCGCAGGCGACCATGCGCTCGGCCTCGTCCAGGGTCACCGCGAACGGCTTGTCCACCACCACGTGCCGCCCGCGTTCCAGCGCGGCCATCGCCAGCGGCGCGTGCAGCGCGTTGGGCGCGGCGACCACGACCAGGTCGATGGCGTCGTCGTCGAACGCCTCGATCGCCTGCGCGACGACGCGCGCGCCGGGATGCTCCTGCAGCACGCGCTCGTGCTGGCGCGAGACCACCGTGTGCAGCCGCAGCCCCTCGGTCGCCACGATCAGCGGCGCATGGAAGACGCGGCCGGCCAGGCCATAACCGACGAGCGCGACGTTCAGTGCGGACATGCGTTCGGACATGCAGGCAACAGGATGCGGGCCAGCATAGACGCAGCCCGCGCGCTTTTCATCCGCGGTCGAGCTTGCTGAACGCGATGCCGGGGTTAAGGCGATGTCGCGATGCGCTTCACGCCGGTTCCACGCAGGCCCGCCGACACTCGCCACACACAAGCAGCTCCACGAAGGAGCAGGAGATGATGCGATGAATTCCCCCAAGAATGTCACCCGTTCGATGCTGGCCGGCGCGTTGTCCGTGGGCCTGCTCTTCGCCGGCAGCGCGATGGCCGACGATCACAAGGACAAGAACAAGGAAGCCGCGCGCGAGGCGCAGACCGAGGGCCGCTCCGACCAGCCGGTCGACGACACCTGGATCACCACCAAGGTCAAGGCGGACCTGCTGGCCAGCGATGGCGTTTCGGGCACCGACATCAAGGTCGATACCGTCAATGGCGTGGTCCACCTGACCGGTTCGGTCGGCAGCCAGGCCGAGGCCGATCGTGCGATCGAGAAGGCCAAGGCGATCAAGGGCGTGACCCGCGTCGATTCGTCCAAGCTGACGGTCGCCGGCCGCTAATCGCGCGCCATCGATGACGAAAGGCGGATGCACCTCGCGGCGCATCCGCCTTTTCTACGCAAACTTCACCCACCCCGGGAACCTCCGGACATGCCGTCATTCCCGCCTGCGGGAATGACGGGGAAGTGCACCCGAGAGATTCTCCAACCGCCAACATCCGGCCACTCCATGCGAACCCTCTTTCTGCTGCTGCTCGCCTCCCTGCCCCTGCTCGCCACCGCAGCCGAACCGGTACGCCCGGTGCCCGCGCTGGATCTGGCGCGCTACGCCGGCACCTGGCACGAGATCGCGCACCTGCCGATGCGCTTCCAGAAGCAATGCGTCGGCGACATCACCGCCACCTATGCCGCGCGCAGCGATGGCCTGATCGACGTGCGCAACGCCTGCCGCAACAAGCGCGGTGAAATGGAGTCGGCGCAGGGCGTGGCGCGCCCGGTGCCGGGCCGGCCGGGCGAACTGGAAGTGCGCTTCGCGCCGCGCTGGCTGTCGTTCCTGCCGATGGTGTGGGCCGACTACTGGGTCATCGACCTGGATCCCGACTACCGCTGGGCGGTGGTCGGCGAACCGGACCGCGACTACCTGTGGATCCTCTCGCGCGAGCCGTCGATGGATCGCGCGCTGTTCGAGCGCCTGAAGGCGCGCGCCACCGCGATGGGCTACGACCTGCAGCCGCTGGTGATGACCGCGCCGCTGCGCGACTGATGCCGGGCTGCGCGCGGGACGTCACCAGACCCGCGAATACCTCAGCTGCAGGAAGTTCTCGCCCGGATTGGGCTGCTCGATGCGCGCGTTGGAATAATGCTGCAGGCGCAGCGACCATTCCTGCCGCTGGCCGGCGCCGAAGCGCTTGCCGACCGCCGCGTGATCGCCGAACTGGAAGGTGGTGCTGAAGCGCTTGCGCCCGTTGTCGTAGCGCGGCGAGATCGCATTGACGCCGATGCCACCCTCGACGAACCAGCCCGGCCGCCAGGCGTCCGGATACAGCCGCAGCACCGGGGTCAGGCCGACCTGGGTGGAATCGCGCCGGCCCTGCACGAACCAGCGTCCCAGCGTGCCTTCCCAGTAGCCGGTGACGCGGCCCAGCGAATACTGCTTCTGCCAGCGCCAGTCGCGGGTGAGGCCGACGTTGATCGCATTGGCGTGCTCGGCGGCGCCGGCCTGCACGAACCAGCCGCGCGCCGGCGCCTGCTGCGCATGCAGCGAAGCGGCCGGCAGGCCGGCGGCGGCCAGGGTGATTGCGAGGGAAAGCAGGCGGCTCCGCGTCACGGCGGAGGAGGTCAGGGGACCGGAAGCGATAGGCGGCACGGGAACGTTTCTGTCGGGGGAGAAGGGGCGCGGCCGCCGGCTGCGGCGGCCGCGCATTATCGGATATCGGCGGGTGAAAGCATCGCCAGCGTGTGACCCGGATGACGGCGGTCCCTGTCGGCGGCCGATTGCGAACGCTGCGCGTCGAGCAGGGCGGGCAAGTCCGATGCGCCGGCACGATAGCCGATCCCGGCGGGTTCATCGCCGACTGCGCGGCGACGGACTGTTCCAGCCGCAGTTTCAGTTGCGCCCGGCGCCTGGCATGGGACAGCAGCGCGTTGCCGGTCCTCCAGCGTGCAGGCTGCTGGCCGGGGGCTGGACGAGGCATGGCCCGCGGAAGAAGAAAAGCGGCCCTGCGGCCGCTTTTCCTCGTCTGTAGAGCCGAGCTTGCTCGGCTGCTTTCCCGTTTCGCCCGTAGATTGCGCAGTCGAGCAAGCTCGGCCCTACACCGGGATACCCGTGGCTTTGCCACGGGCATCCACCGATGCCCTTGATCGCGGAGACTACTTCACCCGCACTTCCACCCGCCGCGCCTCGTCGGCCGCGCCGTCGCCGGCGGTGACCGCCGGCTTGTCCAGGTCGATGCGCGATTCGTCCACGCCGTTGACCACCAGCCACTGCGCGATCGCCTGCGCGCGCTGCCGCGCCAGTTCGGCGTTGACGGCCGCATCGCCGCTCTCGTCGTGGAAGCCGGACACCTGCGCGCGGGCATTGCCGTCGGCGTGCAGCGTGCCGAGCACGCCGGCCAGGCGCGCGCTGGTGTCGGCCGGCACCACCGCCGAGCCGGTGTCGAAGTAGACCTTGGCCAGGTGGCCCTCGGCGGCGATCGGCGCGGCCGCGTGCGACGCGCCGGCGGTGGCCGAACCGAGCCAGCCGTTGACCGGCAGCACCGGCACCAGCAGCAGCGCGACGATGTTGATGATCTTGATCAGCGGGTTGATCGCCGGGCCGGCGGTGTCCTTGTACGGGTCGCCGACGGTGTCGCCGGTGACCGCGGCCTTGTGCGCCTCGCTGCCCTTGCCGCCGTGGTGGCCGTCCTCGATGTACTTCTTGGCGTTGTCCCAGGCGCCGCCGCCGGTGGTCATCGAGATGGCGACGAACAGGCCGGTCACGATCGTGCCGATCAGCAGGCCGCCCAGCGCCTGCGGCCCCAGCAGCAGGCCGACGATGATCGGCACCACCACCGGCAGCAGCGACGGCACGATCATCTCCTTGATCGCCGACTTGGTCAGCAGGTCCACCGCCTTGCTGTAGTCCGGCTTGCCGGTGCCTTCCATGATGCCGGCGATCTCGCGGAACTGGCGGCGCACTTCCTCGACCACGCTGCCCGCCGCGCGGCCCACCGCTTCCATCGCCATCGCGCCGAACAGGTACGGGATCAGGCCGCCGATCAGCAGGCCGATGATCACCAGGTGGTTGGACAGGTCGAAGGTGAACACCGCGTCGGGATGCGCGGTCTGCAGGTTGTGCGTGTAGTCGGCGAACAGCACCAGCGCGGCCAGCGCGGCCGAGCCGATCGCGTAGCCCTTGGTCACCGCCTTGGTGGTGTTGCCGACCGCGTCCAGCGGATCGGTGATGTTGCGGATCTCCGGCGGCAGCTCGGCCATCTCGGCGATGCCGCCGGCGTTGTCGGTGATCGGCCCGTAGGCGTCCAGCGCGACGATCATGCCGGCCATCGACAGCATCGCGGTGGCGGCGATGGCGATGCCGTACAGCCCGCCCAGCCAGTACGCGGCCAGGATCGCGATGCACACCGCGATGACCGGCCAGGCGGTGGACTTCATCGACACGCCGAGGCCGGCGATGATGTTGGTGCCGTGGCCGGTGGTCGAGGCGGCGGCCACGTGCTTGACCGGGGCGTACTGGGTGCCGGTGTAGTACTCGGTGATCCAGACGATGACGCCGGTCAGCACCAGGCCGACCAGCGCGCAGCCGTACAGGCCCATCGCGCCGTACGGCGAGTCGGCCATCAGCTGGGTGGTGATCGGGTAGAACGCGATCGCGGCCAGCACGCCGGAGACGATCACGCCCTTGTACAGCGCGCCCATGATCGAGCCGCCTTCCTTCACCTTGACGAAGAACGCGCCGATGATCGAGGCGATGATCGACACGCCGCCCAGCACCAGCGGGTACAGCACCGCGTTGCTGCCGACCTGCGCCATCATCAGGCTGCCCAGCAGCATCGTCGCGATCACGGTGACCGCGTAGGTCTCGAACAGGTCGGCGGCCATGCCGGCGCAGTCGCCGACGTTGTCGCCGACGTTGTCGGCGATCACCGCCGGGTTGCGCGGGTCGTCCTCGGGGATGCCGGCCTCGACCTTGCCGACCAGGTCGGCGCCGACGTCGGCGCCCTTGGTGAAGATGCCGCCGCCCAGCCGCGCGAAGATCGAGATCAGCGACGAGCCGAACGCCAGCCCGACCAGCGCGTGCAGCGCGTCGTCGCCGGTGATGCCCATGCGGCCGAGCACCAGCCAGTAGCCGGCCACGCCCAGCAGGCCCAGCCCGACCACCAGCATGCCGGTGATCGCGCCGCCGCGGAACGCCACGTCCATCGCCGCGCCCATGCCCTTGCGCGCCGCCTCGGCGGTGCGCACGTTGGCGCGCACCGACACGTTCATGCCGATGTAGCCGGCCGCGCCCGACAGCACCGCGCCGATCAGGAAGCCGATCGCGGTGGCCCAGCTCAGGAAGAAGCCGACCAGCACGAACAGCACCACGCCGGCGATGGCGATGGTGGTGTACTGCCGGTTGAGGTAGGCGCTCGCGCCCTCCTGCACCGCCGCGGCGATTTCCTGCATGCGCGCGTTGCCCGCCGGCTGCCGGAGGATCCAGCGCGCAGAAATGATGCCGTAGAGAATCGCGACCGCCGCGCAGATCAGCGCCAGCGTCAGACCGTGTTGTTCCAGCATGACCCCTCCCAAGGGTTGACGGATGGTTGCCCAGCGGAGCGCGGAGTTCCGGCCAGTCAATCCCGTGGAGCCTGTTGAACGCACGGGTATCCCCGCGCCTGGGCGCGGTCCGACCGGGTCACACAATCTCTGGAGCTGCGCCGAGTATGAACCGATGCCCTGCATACCGCCAGCGATGACGGTGCGTTCAGGACGGCCATGCCAGCCTCGCCGGGTTTCCGAGCGGAAGGCATGACATGGGAAGGCTGATGATCTGTGCGGCGCTGCTGTCGCCGCTGCTGGCGGCGGCGGCCGAGCCGGTGCCGGAAATCCGTCGCGAGGGCGCCGCGCCGCAGGCGGTGGGGGTCGTGCACACGGTGCGCCAGATACCGGAAGCCTGCGCGCGCATCGAGGGCCGCTTCACCGGCCAGCCGGCGCAGCCCTACGCGATGGCCGTGGCCAGGACCCACCCGCAGTGCCAGCCGCGCGCGCGCCTGGTCGATTACGCGCAGGCCAGGCCGTCGGAAGCGACCGGCTGGAAGCTCAACGATCGCATCGCCATCCCGTCGGCGGCCTGCCCGTCGCAGCAGGCGGTGCTGCGGGTCTGGCGCAAGCCGGCGCAGACGCAGGCCCCGGCACTGGATGGCCAGGGCCAGGCGCGCGTCTACCTGCAGGATGCGCAGCGCCAGGCTGCCGGTGGCGGCGTCGCGCCGGTGGCGATGTATGCCATTGGGCTGGAAATCACCGGAGCGGCCTGCCGCTGAGCAAGCCCGGGCGTTTGTGTTTGCCCATCTTTCCGCGCCGCACCGCCGCGACGGTGTTGCACGGCAAGTCAGCCGGCCTGCTCGCGCTCCAGCGCCTCGATCTGCCGCAGTACCGCGAGGAACTTCGCGCCGAGATCGGTGAAGCGGTATTCCACGTGCGGCGGAACCACGTCGAACTCGGTCTTCTCCAGCACGCCGTGGGCGACCAGCTTGCGCAGGCGCTCGTTGAGCACCTTGGTCGAGATGCCGGGAATGGCGCGTTCCAGCTGGCCCGGGCGCGAGACGCCCGCGTGGATCGCGCGCAGCACGCTCCATGACCATTTGCAGCCGAGCACGTCCTCCAGCAGGCCGGTGATGGACGCGCGGGCGCCGGCAGGGGTGACCGTTTTGTGCGTGGTAACCATTTCGTGCCTTCTTTTCAGGCGTTCGTGGGCATGAAGAATGGGAAGCCGGCGACTTGGCCGAAAACCCGGAGAAACGACATGACCCGCAAAGCGATCTTCTACCACGCCGGATGCCCGGTCTGCGTCGAGGCCGAACGCAACCTCGCCCATGCCCTGGACCCTGCGCGCTACCAGGTCGAAGTGGTGCACCTGGGCCAGGACAGCCCGCGCATCGCCGAGGCCGAGGCCGCAGGCGTGAAGTCGGTGCCCGCGCTCGTGCTGGACGGGCAGGCGTTCCACATCAACTTCGGCGCGGGCATCGAGGCGTTGAAGTAGGCGCGTCCGCGGCGGGGCGGATCGCCGTCCCGCCGCCGGCCGCTGCGATCCTCGTCCGGCTCAGCCTTCCCACGCCGGCAGCTTCTTCCCCACCGCCACGTTCTTCAGCGTCACGTACTTCGGCAGGCCGTCGGCGCCGTAGGCCAGCGGAGCCTCGCCCTTGATCAGCGGCTGCAGGTAGCGGCGCGCGGCGGCGGTGATGCCGTAGCCGTCCTTGCGGATGAAGCCGGGCGGGAACTTCTTCTCGTGGTTGGCGACCTTGGAAAGCGGCGCCGGTTCGATCCTCCAGCGGTACGGCGCGTCGGAAGTGCGCACGATCGCCGGCATCACCGCGTTCTGCCCTTTGAGCGCGTATTGCACCGCCGCCTTGCCGACCGCCTGCGCCTGCTCCCAGTCGGTCTTCGAGGCGATGTGCCGCGCCGAGCGCTGCAGGTAGTCGGGCAGGGTCCAGTGCACCTTGTAGCCGAGCTCGTCCTTGACCCGGCCGGCCAGGTACGAGGCCACGCCGCCGAGCTGGGTATGGCCGAACGAGTCCTTGCCGCCGCCGGCGTCGGCGACGAAGCGGCCGTCGGCGTGCTGGATGCCCTCGCTGGCCACCACCACGCACCAGCCGACGCGATCGACGACCTTGCGCACCTGCGCCAGGAACGCGGCCTCGTCGTAGGCGCGCTCGGGGAACAGGATGATCTGCGGCGCCTCGTCCGGCGACTGCCCGGCCAGGCCGGCGGCGGCGGCCAGCCAGCCGGCGTGGCGGCCCATCGCCTCGTAGACGAACACCTTGGTCGAGGTTTCGGCCATCGCCGCCACGTCCAGCGCGGCCTCGCGCACCGACACCGCGGTGTACTTGGCGGCCGAGCCGAAGCCGGGGCAGGCGTCGGTGACGGCCAGGTCGTTGTCCACCGTCTTGGGCACGCCGATGCAGGACAGCGGGTAGTCGAAGGCGGCCGCCAGTTGCGAGACCTTCAGTGCGGTGTCGGCCGAATCGTTGCCGCCGTTGTAGAGGAACCAGCGCACGTCGTGCGCCTTGAACACCTCCAGCAGGCGCTCGTATTTCGCGCGATCGGCCTCCAGCGACTTGAGCTTGAACCGGCACGATCCGAACGCGCCGCCGGGCGTGTTGGCCAGTGCGCGGATCGCCGCGGCCGATTCCTTCGAGGTGTCGATGAGGTCCTCGCGCAGCGCGCCGAGGATGCCGTTGCGCGCGGCCAGCACCTTGACGCCGCTCGCCCGTGCCTGGCCGATGACCGCCGCCGCGGTGGCGTTGATGACGGCGGTGACACCGCCGGACTGCGCATAAAGTAGGGTGCCCTTGGCCATGTTCGCCTCGTTGCGGGGTGGGGGGATGGGTTAAGCTTCACACATTGACGCGGTGCAGCGTCGGCCCGGCGGGCGCTGCCGGGCGCTGTGATCGCCACGGATTCTAGTTCGGGAGTGACACGATGCGATTGGTATTGTTGGGACCGCCGGGATCGGGCAAGGGTACGCAGGCCGCGCGTCTGAAGGACTACCTCGGGGTTCCGCACATCTCAACCGGCGACCTGTTGCGCGCCGAGGTGGCGGCCGGCACGCCGCTGGGCTTGCAGGCCAGGGAAGTGATGGCGCGCGGGGATCTGGTCTCCGACGAGATCCTGCTCGGCATGCTCAAGGATCGCTTCTCCCGCGACGACACCCGGCCGGGCTTCATCCTCGACGGCTACCCGCGCAACCTCGCCCAGGCCGCGGCGCTGGGCGAGTTGCTGGCCAGCCTGGGGCAGAAGTTCGATGCCGCCGTGCAGCTGGCGGTGGACAACGAGAAGATCATCGAGCGCCTGGCCGGCCGCGCCAAGGCCGAGGGCCGCGCCGACGACAGCCCGGAATCGGTGCGCCACCGCCTCAACGTCTATGACCAGCAGACCGCGCCGGTGATCGCGTTCTACCGCGAGCAGGGCCAGTTGAGCGTGGTCGACGGCGTGGGATCGCTGGACGAGGTGTTCGGCCGCATCCTCGAGGCCATCGGCCGCTGAAGCCGGCTGCGCGGCTGCGGCCGCGCGCGGGCCATCCCTTCCCGGAGCCGGTCGCCTGCGCGAACGGCCGGTTGCCGGCGCGGATTCGCTTCCGCGCCTGTCCTTGCGGTCCCGGGCCTTGTGGCGGCGCTTCAGTCGCGCGGGTGGCGGCTGAACTCGCGCAGGCTGCCGTCGGCCAGCACCAGCGACACCGTGTACGGCTGCACGAATCCGTCCGGGTGCTCCATTCCCGGCGAGCCCACCGGCATCCCCGGCAGGGCCAGGCCCTTGGCCTGCGGGCGCTCGCGCAGCAGCCGGATCACGTCCCCGGCCGGCACGTGGCCCTCGACGAAATAGCCGGCGACCTGCGCGGTATGGCACGAGCCCATCGCATACGGCACGCCCGCCGCCGCCTTCACCGGCTCCATGTCCTCGGTGTTCTTTTCCTCGACGGGGAAGCCGGCCTGCCGCATGTGCTCGATCCAGACGCCGCAGCAGCCGCAGCTCGGGTGCTTGTGCACGGTCAGCAGCGGCAGCGCGGTGGTGGCGTCGGCGGTGGTGGTGGCGGGATGCGCAGGGACCGCGGACACGGCGGCTTCATGCGGCGATTCGGCGCCCGCGCAGGCGCTCAGCAGCAGCGACAGCGTGGCGATGGCGGCGAGCGGCGTGCGGGGCATGGCGGCTTTTCCGTCGGTGGCGGGGGAGGCGGGCAGTTTACCGGTCCGCCGGCGGCCACGCCTTGCGCCATTGCAGCCAGGAAGGCGCCGGCTCGGGTAAAGTCCGCGCAGTCCCGCACGGAAGTCCGTACTTGAAGCTCCACATCCTTGGAATCGCCGGCACCTTCATGGGCGGCGTCGCCGCGCTCGCGCGCGAACTGGGCCACGAGGTCGAGGGCAGCGACCAGGCGATCTACCCGCCGATGTCCACCCAGCTGGAGAAGCTCGGCATCGCGCTGTCGCAGGGCTACCTGCCGGAAAACATCGCGCCGGACTGCGAGGAAATCGTCATCGGCAACGCGCTCTCGCGCGGCAACCCGGCGGTGGAGGCGGTGCTGGACCAGGGCCGCCGCTACATCTCCGGCGCGCAGTGGCTGGCCGAGCGCGTGCTGCCCGGGCGCGACACGCTGGCGGTGGCCGGCACCCACGGCAAGACCACGACCACGACCATCCTGACCTGGCTGCTGGAGGCCGCCGGCCGCGCGCCGGGCTTCCTGATCGGCGGGGTGGCCGAGGATTTCGGGGTGTCCGCGCGGTTGGGAGGCGCAGCGGTCGAACCCTCATCCGGCGCTTCGCGCCACCTTCTCCCGAGGGGAGAAGGGAAAGAAGAGTCCACTCATGCGCGTCGACCGCTGTTCGTCGTTGAAGCCGACGAATACGACACCGCCTTCTTCGACAAGCGCAGCAAGTTCGTCCACTACCGGCCGCGGGTGGCGATCCTCAACAACCTGGAATACGACCACGCCGACATCTTCCCGGACGTGGCGGCGATCCAGCGCCAGTTCCACCACCTGGTGCGCACGGTGCCGCGGCGCGGGCGCTTGATCGTCAACGGCGAGGACGCGCGCCTGGCCGAGGTGCTGGCGATGGGCTGCTGGACGCCGGTCGAGCGCTTCGGCTTCGACGCGTCGCTGGAATGGAGCGCGCGGCTGCTGGCGGCCGACGGCAGCGCCTTCGCCGTGCTGCATCGCGGACAGGCGATCGGCCAGGTGCACTGGCCGCTGCTCGGCCGCCACAACGTGCTCAACGCGCTGGCGGCGATCGCCGCGGCGCACGCGGTCGGCGTCGACGTCGCGGCGGTGCTGCCGGCGCTGGCGCGCTTCCGCAGCGTCAAGCGGCGGCTGGAGGTCATCGGCCAGCACGGCGGCATCACCGTCTACGACGACTTCGCCCACCATCCGACCGCGATCGCGACCACGCTGGAGGGGCTGCGCGCGAAGGTCGGCGATGCGCGCATCGTGGTGGCGATGGAGCCGCGCAGCAATTCGATGCGGCTGGGCGCGCACGCCGAGGCGCTGGCGCCGTCGCTGGAACTCGCCGACGCGGTGGTGTTCCTGCACCGGCCCGAGCTGGCGTGGGACGCCGGCAAGGTGGTGGCCGCGATCCGCGGGCAGGCGCTCACCGTGGCCGATGCCGACGCGCTGATCGCCGCGCTGCGGGACATCGCGCATGCCGGCGACCACGTGGTGTTCATGTCCAACGGCGGCTTCGACGGCGCGCCGCGGCGGTTCCTGGCGGCGTTGCAGGATTGACCGTCGCGGGGAAGCGGCAGTGTCCCCGTGGGAGCGACGTCAGTCGCGACGAGGGAAATACAGTCGCGACTGACGTCGCTCCCACAGGCGCATGGCCGGGCCGCTCACGTAGACTGCCGGCGATGACGCCCGAGCCGCTGCCGCTGTTCCCCCTGCACACGGTGCTGCTGCCGGGCGCGGCGCTGGGGCTGCGGGTGTTCGAGCGCCGCTACCTGGATCTGGTCCGCGACTGCGGGCGCAGCGGGCGGGGCTTCGGCGTCTGCCTGATCCTGGAAGGCGGCGAGACCGGCGCGCCGGCCACGCCGGCGGCGTTCGGCACCGAGGCGATCATCGAGGACTTCGACACCGGCGCCGACGGCCTGCTGATGCTCAAGCTGCGCGGCATGCGCCGCTTCCACGTGCAGCGCACGCGGGTGCGCGACAACGGGCTGGTGATCGGCGACGTCGAATGGCTGCCGGCCGATCCCGGCGACGAACTGCGCCCCGAGCACGGCCTGCTGGCGACGCTGCTGCAGACACTGCTGGAGCAGATCGGCAACGCCACCCTGGCGGTGACGCCGGCGCAGATGGACCAGGCGGCGTGGGTGGGCTGGCGGCTGGCCGAGCTGCTGCCGCTGACTTCAGACCAGCGACTGGGCGTGCTGCAACTGGACGATCCGCACGCGCGGCTGGACCGGCTGCTTGCCTGCCTCGCCTGAGCAGGCGGATCCGCACGCGCCGCCCGTAGCGGCGTCGCGGCTTCAGGGCGCCGGTGGCGCGGGCAGGGTGCGCAGCCGCAGCACCGGCAACTGCGAGTCCGGGTGCGGTTCGGCCAGGTGCTCGAAGCCGGCGGTGTCGGCGGCGACCGCTTCCAATGCCTCGCGCGCCTCGCGCAGCGGGTGCCACAGCCCGATCAGGCCGAACACGCGGCGGTGGCGCAGCACCTGCGCGCTGCCGATCCACACCGGCTCGTCGCCCGGCTGCAACTGCCGCGTGCTGCGCCACAGCCGCAGCGCGTAGCGCTCGTCGGCGTGCGCGCCCGGGCGCAGCATCAGCAGGGTCTCGGCGCGGGTGTCCAGGGTGGCCGGCAGCACCGGCAGCGCGTCGGCGGGCAGGTCGTTGTCCAGCATCAGCAGCGCCTGCTCCCAGCCGGCCTGCGCCTGCACCTGCCAGCCGGCCTGTTCCAGCCGCGCGCGCAGCGGCGCCAGCGGGCCGGCGACCTGCACGTCCAGCGGCCAGCGCTGCTCGTCGTCGAACTCGTTGCGCCGCGCCGGCAACTCCCGCCAGCCCTGCTGCCACCACTGTGCCGCCGCCATCGTGCGCACCGGCAGCGGATGCTCGAACCGCGCCAGCATCGCCTCCACGTCGCGCGGCGCGTGCCACAGGCCGGCGGCGACGAACGCGCCGTAGAAGATCCACGCCAGCGGCTTCATCCAGAACGAGCGCACCGTGCGGCGGCGGTAGGCGATGCCGAGGATCAGCAGCCAGACGATGCCGAACAGCATCCCGCCGACGATGTCGCTGAGCCAGTGCGCGCCCAGGTACAGCCGCGCAAAGCCGATCAGCGCCACCACCACCGCCGACACCAGGTACGGCCACACGCGCGTGCGCCCGGGCAGCTCGCGCGCGATCAGCACGGCGAAGAAGCCGAAGGTGATGGTCGCCATCGTCACCGCGATGGAGGGGAAGCCGAAGCCGCTGGCCACCGACGGCGGCTTGGGGATGTCGACCACCGCGCCGAGCCAGGTGGTCAGCGCCAGGCCGAACGCCAGCGCCGCCAGCCAGTGCGCCGCCGCCAGCCAGCGCTTGCGCCAGCACAGGTACAGCAGCACCAGGGTCGAGGCCGGCGCCAGCACCTGCCAGTCGCCGAGCGCGGCGATCGCCGCCAGCGGATGATCCGCCAGCGGATTGCGCAGCGACTGCATCAGCTCGTGCACGGCCAGGTCCAGCGCCAGCGGCTCGCCGTGGCCGATGACCAGCACCAGGAAGGCGAAGAACACCCAGACGATGCCCAGCAGCAGGATCGCCAGCAGCGCCAGCGGCACCGATTCGCGCCGCGCCGGGTCGAACACCGCCGACGAATAGCGTCCCAGCACCGGGTGCGCGTGCGACCACGCCAGCGCGCGCGCCAGCAGCGCGTCGGCGTGGCCGGCGAACCAGCGGTAGGAGTAGAGGACCAGCGCCCAGGCCGCGGCCAGCACCACCGCCAGCAGGCCCAGCACCAGGGTCAGCCGGCCGGCGACCGCGGCGACCGCGTCGTAGGCCTGGCCCAGCACCCAGCCCGGCAACAGGAACAGCAGCGCCCACGACACCGCCGCCGCCGCGCTGGCCGGCAGGTAGCGGCGCAGCGGCATCTTCAGCATGCCGGCCACCGCCGGCACGAACGGCCGGATCGGGCCGACGTAGCGGGCGACGAGGATGCTCTTGAAGGCGTTGCGGCGGAACAGCGCCTCGCCGCGGTCGAGCAGTTGCGGGTACTTGCTGAAGGGCCAGTGGCTGCGCAGCTGCGGCCCCCAGCGATGGCCGACCCAGAAGCTGGTCGCATCGCCGATCAGCGCGCCCAGTGCGGCGCAGGCCACCGCGTAGGGACCGGACAGCTCGCCCAGCCCGATCAGCACGCCGACCGCGAACAGCAGCGGCAGCGCCGGCACGATGGCGCCCAGCACGATCACCGCATCGCAGAAGGCGATGGCGAATATCGCCGCGCCGGCCGCCCAGGGATGCGCGCCGATCCAGGCCAGCAGATTGTCGAACCAGGCGGGCATCATCTGGCGGCGATTATAGGTGCCGGTCCCTGACCGGTGCCCTCTTGACGGCGGCCGCCTGCGTCGGTTCCGACCATTGGACGATGCCGCGCGCGGCCGTCCCGGGGGCGTCCCAATTCGCGACTGACGTCGCTCCCACAAGGCTCCAGGGAGGATTCGCGCCGCTGGCGGTGGCCATGCCGTGGGAGCGACGTCAGTCGCGACTTCGCGCCTTTGCACCTGCGCATGGTCCATCCGCGACGTTCCCGTAAGATTCGCCGATGGAATCGCAGATCCCGGTGGAAGTGGCCACGCTGAAGGCCGACAGTTTCGGCCGCATCGCGCTGATGCGCGGGCCGCAGGGACTGTTCGTGCGCCGCGACCTGGCCGCCACGCCGTGGTGGCTGCGGCTGCCGGCCTGGCGGCTGGCGCGGCGCGAGGCGCTGGCGCTGGAGGCCATCGCCGGGCAGCCGGCCACCCCGCAACTGCTGGGCTGGGACGGCGTGCGGCTGGACCGCAGCTACATGGCCGGCGATGCGATGTACCAGCGCCCGCCGCGCGGCGACCTGGCCTATTTCCGCGCCGCGCGCCGGCTGCTGCAACAGATCCACCGCCGCGGCGTGGCCCACAACGACCTGGCCAAGGAAGCCAACTGGCTGGTGCTGCCCGACGGCGGCCCGGCGGTGATCGATTTCCAGCTCGCCGTGCGCGGCCGCCCGCGCTCGCGCTGGATGCGGCTGCTGGCGCGCGAGGACCTGCGCCACCTGCTCAAGCACAAGCGCATGTACTGCCGCGAGCACCTGACCCCGGTCGAGAAGCGCCTGCTCAAGCGCCACTCGTGGCTGCGCGACGCCTGGTTCCGCACCGGCAAGCCGGTGTATCGGTTCGTCACGCGCAGGATCCTCAAGTGGGAGGACAACGAGGGGCAGGGGCCGAAGCCTTGAGATTGGGGCGGGAGTAGGGAATGGGGAATAGGGAATGGTGAAAAGCGATCGCCGGAGTTGTGCGGCAGCCATGAAAGCGTAGCCTGTTCCCCATTCCCCATTCCCCATTCCCCATTCCCCATTCCCCATTCCCCATTCCCCATTCCCCATTCCCATGTCCCTGGCCAACAAAACCCTCTTCATCACCGGCGCCTCCCGCGGCATCGGCCTGGCGATCGCCCTGCGCGCCGCGCGCGACGGCGCCAACGTGGCCATCGCGGCCAAGTCGTCGGTGCCCAATCCGCGCCTGCCCGGCACCATCCATACCGCGGCCGAGGCGGTCAACGCCGCCGGTGGGCGGGGACTGGCGCTGAAGTGCGACATCCGCGAGGAGGACCAGGTCAACGCGGCGGTGGCGGCCACCGTCGACGCCTTCGGCGGCATCGACATCCTGGTCAACAACGCCAGCGCGATCTGGCTGCGCGGGACGCTGGACACGCCGATGAAGCGCTTCGACCTGATGCAGCAGGTCAACGCGCGCGGCAGCTTCCTGTGCGCGCAGGCCTGCCTGCCGCACCTGCTGGCCGCGCCCAACCCGCACATCCTGACCCTGTGCCCGCCGCCTTCGCTGGATCCCAAGTGGTGGGCGCCGCACACCGGCTACACGCTGGCCAAGATGGGCATGAGCTTCGTCACGCTGGGGCTGGCCGGCGAGTTCGGCCCGCAGGGCGTGGCGGTCAACGGGCTGTGGCCGCGCACGCTGATCGCCACCGACGCGCTCAACATGATCCCCGGCGTGTCCGCCGGCAACGGCCGCCGGCCGGAGATCATGGCCGATGCCGCGCACGCCATCCTCACCCGCCCGGCGGCCGGCTTCAGCGGCCGCTTCCTGATCGACGACGAGGTGCTGGCCGAGGCCGGCGTCACCGACCTGTCGCCGTACACCGTGGATCCGTCGCAGCCGCTGCTGCCGGATCTGTTTCTGTAAGGCGGGGATTAGGGAGAGCGGGGATTCGGGATGCGGGATTCGGGATTGGCAAGAGCATGGGAGACGGGAAGGCTGATCCATGCGGGCGGCCGGAACCGGGAAAGCGATTCGCTTTTTTGCCGTCATCCCAGCGCAAGCTGGGATGACGAGCAAAGGCGATAAGCTCTTCCCTAATCCCTAATCCCTAATCCCAATGAAATACCTGCACGCCATGATCCGCGTCCACGACCTGGACGCCACCCGCCATTTCCTCACCGAGGGGCTGGGCCTGCGGCAGACCCGCCGCATGGACAGCGAGGCCGGCCGCTTCACCCTGGTCTACTTCGGCGCGCCGGAGAACCCGGAGGCCGAGAT
This sequence comes from Pseudoxanthomonas mexicana, assembly GCF_046736355.1. GTDB lineage: Bacteria > Pseudomonadota > Gammaproteobacteria > Xanthomonadales > Xanthomonadaceae > Pseudoxanthomonas_A > Pseudoxanthomonas_A mexicana_B. The sequence goes on from NZ_CP157201.1 coordinate 794,333, forward strand.
CGAGCTCACGTACAACTGGCCGCCCGCCGACGGATCGCCGCCGGAGGACTACGGCAGCGCGCGCAACTTTGGCCATCTTGCCTTCGAGGTGGACGACATCTACGCGATCTGCGCGCACCTGCAATCGCTGGGCGTGACCATCAACCGCCCGCCGCGCGATGGCCGCATGGCGTTCGTGCGCACGCCCGACCTGATCTCCATCGAACTGCTGCAGAAGGGCGCAGCGCTGCCGCCGGCCGAGCCGTGGGCGTCGATGGCCAATACCGGCAACTGGTAACCCCTACAGCGAGGAAGACGATGAAAACCGCCTTGATGGTGATCGACGTGCAGCGCGGCCTGTTCGACACCCAACCGCCGCCGGCCGAGGCCGACGCGGTGATTGCGCGCATCAACGAGTTGTCGGCGCGGGCGCGGGCCGCTGGCGCGCCGGTGATCCTGGTGCAGCACGAAAGCGCGGCGCTGGCCCACGGCAGCGAGGCCTGGAACCTGCCGGCGGTGCTGCGCGCCGAGGACGGCGACCACCGCATCCGCAAGACCACGCCGGATGCGTTCCTGCGCACCGGGCTGGACGAGGTGCTGTCGTTCCTGGGCGTGGAGGAACTGGTGGTCTGCGGCTACGCCAGCGAGTTCTGCGTCGACACCAGCGTGCGCAGCGCGGCCGCCCACGGCTACGCGGTGACCCTGGCGGCCGACGCCCACACCACCCACGACAGGCCGCACGCCAGCGCGGCGCAGATCCGCGCCCACCACAACGCCACCCTGCCGGCCATCACCAGCTTCGGCCCGCGGATCCGCGCGCTGCCTGCCGGCGAAATCGCCTTCGGCTGATTCGCGCGGCGGCCGGGCGTGGACGCACGGCCGCCCACCGACGGCAGGTCCGTTAACGCTCGCGGCGCTGGCGGCGTCCATCGACAGGACAGGCTTCCCCGGACTGGAATGGACGACACCGAATCGACCGCCGCACTCGTCGTCGCGGCCCGCGCCGGCGCGGGCGCGGCGATGGCGCGGCTGTACCGCCGCTTCGCGCCGGTCGTGCACGGCATCCTGCTGTCCTACGTGGCGCCGGCCGATGCCGACGACCTGACCCAGGATGCGTTCGAGACGGCGATGCAGCGGCTGCCGGCGCTGCACGATCCAGCGGCCTTTCCCGGCTGGATCGCCAGCATCGCCCGGCGCATGGCGCTGGACGCGAAGCGCCGGCGTCCGCCGCTGGCCGAGGCTGAGATCGAGCGCCTGCCCGACACGGCCGACGTGGAGGCGCGCTTCGACGCCGAACGCGCGCTGCGCGCCATCCGCGGCCTGCCGGCGGCCTATCGCGAGACGCTGCTGCTGCGCCTGGCCGAAGGCCTGACCGGCCCGGAGATCGCCGCGCGCACCGGCCTGAGCGCCGGCAGCGTGCGGGTCAACCTGCACCGTGGCATGGCGCTGCTGCGCGCGGCGCTGGCGGTGACGGCCAGAGGAGACGGAACATGAGCGGCGGACACGACACCGACGACTACCTGTGGGACCGCAGCGGGCCGGTCGATGAGGAAATCGCCGCGCTGGAACGGGCGCTGGCGCCGCTGTCGCTGCGTGCGATGCCGCCGCGCGCTACCGCCGGCCGCGCGTGGACGGCGGAACCACGGCGTCCGCGCCGCCGCCTGCGCCGCGCGCTGGCCGCGCTGGCCGCCGCGCTGCTGCTCGGCCTGGGCATCGGCGGCTGGCACCAGCACCGGCTGGCCTGGCCGGAGGCGCAGCCCTGGCGGATCAGCCAGGTGCGCGGACAGGTCAATCTCGACGGCCAGGCGCGGCCCGCGCTGTCCGCGTTGCGGCCGGGGGCCGTGCTGGAAACGGCCGAAGGCGCCAGCGTGCGCATGCGCGCCGCGCGCATCGGCGAGGTGGTGGTCGGCGAGCGTTCGCGCTTCCGCATCGTGCGCACCGCCAGCGGCCGCCACCGCACCGAGTTGCAGCAGGGCAGCCTGTGGGCGCGGGTGTGGGCGCCGCCGGGCGCGTTCGGCGTGGCCACGCCGATGGGCGAGGTCTACGACCTCGGCTGCGAGTTCGTGCTGCGCGCCGGGACCGACGGCAGCGGCAGCCTCAGCGTGCGCAGCGGCTGGGTGCAGCTGGACAACGGCTGGCAGGAGGTGCTGGTGCCGCAGGGCGCGCGCGTGGAGATCCATGCCGGCGGCCGCCCCGGCACGCCCTACGACCTGCGCAGCAGCGCGGCGTTCCGGGCCGCGCTGCATCGCATCGACGCGGCCGATGCCGCGATCGCGGCCGACGATCCGCGCGTGCGCGAACTGGTCGCCGCGGCGCGCCCGCACGATGCGCTGAGCCTGCTGTCGCTGCTGCACGCGCGCCCGCAGTTGCTCGACGGCCCGGTGTTCGACCGGCTCTCGGAACTGATGCCGGCCGACGCGCTGGTCACCCGCGCGCAGGTGCGCACGCAGGGCCTGAACGCCTACGGCGCGTGGTGGGACCGCCTGCCGTATCCGCGCATGAAGCGCTGGTGGCTGCACTGGCCCGACGCGATCGGCGTGCGCGCCGACGCCGACGCGCTGCTGTCCGGCGATCGCCGCTGACGGTTAACGCGGCCGCCGCCGCGCGCGTCCTTTCCATGCGCGCATCTTGCGGCGCGACCGCCGCACCCGTGGCGGATCTTCCCGAGGAGGACTTCCCATGTTGCGAAAGTCATCGATGCTGGCCGGCCTGGCGCTGGCGCTGCTGCTGTTCCGTCCCGGCGACGCCTTCGCCGGTCCGCCGCTGTTGTGCCATCCGTTCGAAATCGGTGCGGCCGCCAGCCTCGAATGGGGCGACGATTGGAACCGGCCGCACGCGGGCTTCGATCTGCAGCGGCTGGGCGAGCGCACCGAAGCCCTGCTGTCACCGGGCACGCCGGTGATCGCGCGGATGGAGACGCTGCGCCGCGCCGCCATCTACGCCAGCCGCGACGGCCAGGCGCTGGCCGAGGTGCAGGTGCGGCTGGATGCGCGCATCGCCGCCGCCGCCAGCGCGGATGCGCGCGCGCTGGCGCTGTTCGACGCCGGCTATTTCAGCGAGACGCTGGAGGACGTGGTGCGCCTGCAAGGCTACGACATGCCCGGCATCGGCCGGGTGGACGCGGCCGCGCTGCGGCGTGCCGGCGCCGGCCGGGACGGCTACGCCAGCATCGTGAAGGCGCTGTCGCTGCGCCCGGGCGATGCGGCGATGCATTTCGCCGCCGCGCTGGTGGCGCGTGCCGACGCGCGCGGCGACGAGGCGCAGCGGCATGCCCGGCTGGCGCGCGCGGGCGCGGCGGCGGACGGCCTGCTGGCGCGCAACCTGGGCCAGACGGCGATGTGATCGGCCGGATGCGGCGGACGGCGCCCGCCATGTGCGGGCGGGCGCCGGAATCGGGGACAATGGCCGGCTCGCCATCTCCCCCTAGGGGCCGTGCCATGAACGACAGTTCCGCGTCCGATCTCCTCGCCAAGGGCAGCCGCTACTACCTGCCGATCTACCGCCCGCGCGACGTGATCCTGGAGCGCGGCCAGGGCGCGCGGGTCTGGGACCGCGACGGCCACGAATACCTTGACCTGTCCGCCGGCATCGCCGTGTGCGGGCTGGGCCACAACGATCCGGACCTGGTCGCCGCGCTGACCGAGCAGGCCGGCAAGCTGTGGCACACCAGCAACGTCTTCTACAGCGAGCCGCCGCTGCGATTGGCCGAGGAACTGGTCGCGGCCTCGCGCTTCGCTTCGCGCGTGTTCCTGTGCAACTCCGGCGCCGAGGCCAACGAGGCGGCGATCAAGCTGGTCCGGCGCTGGGCGGCCAGCCAGGGCCGCGCGCCGGATCACCGCGTCATCGTCACCTTCCGCGGCAGCTTCCACGGCCGCACGCTGGCCGCGGTCACCGCGACCGCGCAACCGAAGTACCAGGAAGGCTACGAGCCGCTGCCGGGCGGGTTCCGCTACGTCGATTTCAACGACCTCATCCAGTTGGAGACGGCGATGGCCGCCGGCGACGTGGCCGCGGTGATGCTGGAGCCGGTGCAGGGCGAGGGCGGGGTGATGCCGGCCGCGTCCGGCTTCCTGCGCCAGGTGCGCGAACTGTGCGATCGCCACGGCGCGCTGCTGGTGCTGGACGAGATCCAGTGCGGCATGGGCCGCACCGGCACGCTGTTCGCGCACTGGCAGGACGGCGTGGTGCCCGACATCGTCACCCTGGCCAAGGCGCTGGGCGGCGGTTTCCCGATCGGCGCGCTGCTGGCCGGGCCGAAGGTCGCCGAGGCGATGCAGTTCGGCGCGCACGGCACCACCTTCGGCGGCAACCCGCTGGCCGCGGCGGTGGCGCGGGTGGCGCTGCGCAAGCTGGCCTCGCCGCAGATCGCGGCCAACGTGTCGCGGCAGTCGCAGGCGCTGCGCGAGGGACTGCTGGCGATCGGCGCCGGGTTCGGCCTGTTCGCGCAGGTGCGCGGCCGCGGCCTGATGCTGGGCGCGGTGCTTAAGCCGGCCTTCGCGGGCCGCGCCGGCGAGATCCTCGACCATGCCGCCGCTCATGGGTTGCTGCTGCTGCAGGCCGGTCCGGACGTGCTGCGATTCGTGCCCGCGCTCAACATCATCGACGCCGAGGTGGCCGAAGGCCTGAAGCGGCTGAAGGCGGCGCTGGCGGACTTCGTGGCGAGGTAATCCTGCCGTCGCGCATGCCGGGCGGCGGGGCGGCGCGTGATGTACGGTGCGGCCAGTGCCAGCACGGACAATGCGCCGCGCACGGCGGCCTCGTCCTGCGACGTGTTCTCCTGTGGGAACGCATCCTCGGGTGCCGCTGCGGATCAAGGTTCAAATGCAGCGAGGCGATTGCGTTGCGATCGTCGTGCAGGCATCGCGAGCGCGTCCTGGACGTTTCCATGGATGTGTACTGCGATCCGGTGAATCGGAAATGCATCGCCACCGGCAGCCCGCCGCAATGCTCGACGCTCCCTCGTCGGCGCCGCTATCGGCACGGGGTTGCGCGGGAAGGCGCGGAAGGCTTCATCTGCCTTCGAGGATCCTGTTTATTTCCCTGTGGTGGTTCTCCCAGATAAGCCGCACTTCCGGCCACCACATCGGCTTGGTCCAGTTTCCCTGCCGGAAGGCGTTGCCTTCGCCGTAGCTGACGTTGACGATTTGCCCCGACGGCAGGATTTCGCCGAAATGCAGCAGGAAACCCTCGTTCAGCATGTGATGTCCGTCGACGGTGTAGTTGACCGTGATATCCGTGAACCTTGCAGGGTCCGGCGACTTCACGGTGAACGAGCGGACCAGGTTCACTCCGAAGTCCGGCTGCATGTAGACATGCCCGGCGTTGTTGAGCGTGCCTTGAGGCGATGCGCGATCGTCATCCCCCGGCGTGGGATTGCCCGCGAACGCGTTGGCGACGGTGGCGGGATTCCTCGACCTGGCGGGCGTGGAGATCTGGTAGTCGTGGAAGTAAGGCCAGCGCGGCCTGATGCCGCGGGCGCCGACGGTGTTGGGGATGATCACGGACGGCATGTTGCGGTTTTCCGGCCGGATGTGGATGTTCCCGTTCTTGATCACCGATCTCGATTCGGGAGGGGGCTGGTCGGTGGAACCGGGCTGCGCGATCGCGATTGGCGCCAGGGCCAGCATCGCCAGGGTCATCGACAGACGAACCGGCTTGCGCATTGATGATCCTCTCTTCCCTTTCATGCTGGATGGATGTCGGATACCCCGCACTTCGGTACTGCTCACCGCGGCTTCCCGGCCTGCCCAGGCCGTTGTCCGGCGCGCCATGATAATCGGCCGTTCCACCAGCCGACGAACCGCGAAGGGCAGTCACCGGATGGCGCCACCGTCGCGTTGCCCATGCCTGCGCAGGACACAAGCAGAGACCCTACTGCCAGCGTGGCAGGAGAAAGGCGGCACACCGGCAGTCCAGTGTCGGGCGCGAAGGTTCGCATCTTGCTTGATAATGATTATCATTGATATGAATTCCACCAAGCCGGTGTTTTCCAGCGCCATGCGCGGGCCGGGACCACCGTGGTTGCAACTCCCCCGGCCTCGGGCTGGCCGGCCCTTCACCGATCCCCTGTCTTGCAGGCGCGCCGCCCCATGTTGCTGACCCTTCCCCACCTGCTGGATCCGCAACAGGTCCGGCATTGCCGGCAGGCGCTGGAACAGGCCGAATGGCACGACGGCCGCGCCACCGCCGGCCACCTCGCGGTCCGGGTCAAGGACAACCAGCAGTTGCCGTTCGACAGCCCGGTTGCGCGCCGGATCGGCGACCTGATCCTCGACGCGCTGGGCCGGCACCCGCGCTTCATGGCCGCCGCGCTGCCGCTGCGCGTGCTGCCGCCGCGCTTCAACCGCTACCGCGGCGGCGGCCAGTACGGCAACCACATCGACAACGCCGTGTTCAACGTGCCGGGCACCGCGCTGCGCATCCGCAGCGACATCTCCACCACGGTGTTCTTCAGCGAGCCGGACGAGTACGACGGCGGCGAACTGATCGTCGAGGACACCTACGGCCGGCACAGCGTCAAGCTGCCGGCCGGCCATGCCGTCGTGTACCCGGGCACCAGCCTGCACCGGGTCGAGCCGGTCACCCGCGGCACCCGCTACGCGTCGTTCTTCTGGACCCAGAGCCTGGTCCGCGACGACACCCGCCGCGCGCTGCTGCTGGAACTGGACGACGCCATCCAGGCATTGACCCGGCAGGTGCCGGAGAGCCCGGAACTGTCGCGGCTGACCGGCGTGTACCACAACCTGCTGCGGCAATGGGCGGAGACGTGAAGCCGCTGCCGCCGCTGGCGCAGATCCCGCCGCAGATCGCCGCGGTCGCCGACTACGAGGCGTTCGCCCGCGAGCGGATGACGCCCGGCGCGTGGTCGTACTTCAGCGGCGGCGCCGGCGACGAGCACACGCTGCGCGACAACCTCGCCGCGTTCCAGCGCATCCGCCTGCGCAGCCGCGTACTCCGTCCCGTGGCCGGCGGCCATACCCGGGTGAGCCTGCTGGGCGAGGAGTACGAGCACCCGATCCTGCTGGCGCCGGTGGCGTTCCAGCAGCTGGCGCACCGCGACGGCGAGTTCGCCAGCGTGCTCGGCGCCTCGGCGATGAAGGCGGGCATGGTGGTCAGCACCCAGTCCAGCGTGGCGCTGGAGGATCTGGCGCAGGCCGCGCAGACGCGGCTGTGGTTCCAGGTCTACCTGCAGCACGATCGCGATTTCACCGCGCAACTGGTCGCGCGCGCCCACGCCGCCGGCTACCGCGCCCTGGTGCTCACCGTCGATGCGCCGGTCAACGGGCCGCGCAACCGCGAACAGCGCGACGGCTTCGCGCTGCCGGCCGGGGTGGAGGCGGTCAACCTGCGCGGCATGGCGCCGCCGCCGGCCGCCGTGGCCAGCGCCGGCGGCAACCCGCTGTTCGGCGGCCCGCTGCTGGCGCACGCGCCGACCTGGGACGACGTGGCCTGGCTGCGCTCGCTGTCGCCGCTGCCGGTGGTGCTGAAGGGCATCCTCTCGCCCGACGATGCGCGGCGCGCGGTGGAAGCCGGCGCGTCGGCGATCGTCGTGTCCAACCACGGCGGCCGCACGCTGGATACCGCGCCGGCCACGATCGACGCGCTGCCGGCGATCGCGCGCGAGGTCGGCGGTCGCGTGCCGCTGCTGCTCGACGGCGGCATCCGCCGTGGCACCGACGTGCTCAAGGCGCTGGCGCTGGGTGCCGACGCGGTGCTGGTCGGCCGCCCCTGCGTGCACGCGCTGGCCGCCGCCGGCGCGGTCGGCGTGGCCCACGTGCTGCACCTGCTGCGCGCCGAACTGGAAATGGCGATGGCGCTGACCGGCTGCCGCACGCTGGCCGATATCGACGAATCGGTGATCTGGCCGGGCGACGTACCGCCGTAGCGCCGAGCTTGCTCGGTGGGGCCGAAGGGCACCGGAGCAAGCTCTGCTCTACAGGAGGGTCGCAAGGTATCGCCGGGCCTGGCGCTGTAGAGCCGAGCTTGCTCGGCTACACCGGCCAAGCGCCGATCAGCCCCGCGCGACGATCGCGAACGCCTCGCGCGCGGCCTCCAGCGTCCGCGCGATCACGGCTTCGTCGTGCGCGCTGGACATGAACCCGGCTTCGTACGCCGACGGCGCCAGGAACACCCCGCGCTCCAGCATCGCGTGGAAGAAGCGGTTGAACGCGGCGATGTCGCAGGCGGTGGCCTGCGCGTAGGTCTCGACCTTCTCCGGGGTGAAGAACAGGCCGAACATCGCGCCGACGTGGGTGGTGGTCAGCGGCACGCCGGCCTCGCGCGCGGCCGCTTCCATGCCTTCGCACAGCGCGGCGGTGGACGCGGCCAGGCGATCGTGGAAGCCCGGTTCGCGGATCAGTTCCAGCATCGCCAGCCCCGCCGCCATCGCCACCGGGTTGCCGCTCAGCGTGCCAGGCCTGGTAGATCGGGCCGGCCGGGGCGATCTGCCGCATCAGTTCGCGGCGGCCGCCATAGGCGCCGACCGGCATGCCGCCGCCGATAATCTTGCCGAAGGTGGTCAGGTCGGGCGTGATGCCGTAGTGCGCCTGCGCGCCGCCCAGCGCGACGCGGAAGCCGGTCATCACCTCGTCGAAGATCAGCAGCGCGCCGTGCTGGGTGCACAGGTCGCGCAGGTGTTGCAGGTAGCCCTCGCGCGGCGGGATGCAGTTGGCGTTGCCGACCACCGGCTCGATGATCAGCGCGGCGATCTCGCCGCCGATGCTGTCGAACAGTTCGGTCGCGCCATCGAAGTCGTTGTAGCTGAGCGTGGCGGTCAACTCGCTCAAGGACGCCGGCACGCCCGGCGAGGTCGGCACGCCCAGGGTCAGCATGCCGCTGCCGGCCTTGACCAGGAACGAATCGCCGTGGCCGTGGTAGCAGCCCTCGAACTTGACGATGCGCTGGCGCCCGGTCGCGCCGCGCGCCAGCCGGATCGCCGACAGCGTGGCCTCGGTGCCGGAATTGACCATGCGCACCATCTCGCACGACGGCACCAGCGCGGTAATCGCCTCGGCCATCGTCACCTCGGCCGGGCACGGCGCGCCGAACGACAGGCCGTCGCGGATCGCGCGCTCCACCGCCTCGCGCACCGTCGGGTGGTTGTGGCCGGCGATCATCGGCCCCCACGATCCGACGTAGTCGATGTAGCGGTTGCCGTCCACGTCGTACAGGTACGCGCCGTCGGCGCGCTGCACGAAGAACGGCTCACCGCCGACCGACTTGAACGCGCGCACCGGCGAGTTGACGCCGCCGGGCAGCAGCGCCTGGGCGCGGGCGAAGAGGGCGTGGGATTGATCGTGGTTCATGGTGGTTCCATTCAGACGGGAAGTATCGTGTGGGAGCGACGTGAGTCGCGACAGATCCATCGGTAAAGCTCCATCGCGATTCACGTCGCTCCCACGAAGAAAGTCACTGGAGCGCGAAACACCGCCGGTACGCGCGTACCGCCGCGACCGGGTCGGCGGCCTCGAACACGCCGCCGATCACCGCGACCAGATCCGCGCCGGCCTCGATCAGATCCCGCACATTGTCCGGGGTTATCCCGCCTATCGCCACCCGCGGCACGCCCAGCGCGGCCGCCTGCCGCAGCAGGTCCGGATGCGCCTGCCGCGTGCCGGCCTTGCTGCGGGTGGGGAAGAACGCGCCGAAGGCGACGTCAGCCGGCGCCGGCCGCCACCGCGCGCCGCGCACGGTCCAGTTCGTCATAACAGGACGCGCCGACGATGGCGTCCGGCCCCAGCCGCGCGCGCGCCGCGGCGATGTCGCCGTCGTCTTCGCCCAGGTGCACGCCGGCCGCGCCGACCGCCAGCGCCAGCGCGGCGTCGTCGTTGACGATCAGCGGCACGCCGGCGGCCGCGCAGGTGGCCTGCAAGGCCTCGGCCTGCTCGCGCCGCAGGCCGGGCGAGGCGCTCTTGTTGCGGTATTGCAGCCAGGCCACGCCCTCGCCCAGCAGCGGCGTCACCCGCGCCAGCAGCCGCGCGGTGTCGGCCTCGTCGGGCGTAATCAGGTACAGGCCGCGCGGCGGCGGAAGGGGAGATGCAGTCATGGTGAGCTTCCGGTGTGCGGACCAGGGTGGGACAATGCGGCCATCGCCGAGGGGGCATTATCGATGACCGACGCCACCGCCTACCGTACCTGGATGTGCGTGGTCTGCGGTTTCATCTACGACGAGGCCGACGGCCTGCCCGGGGATGGCATCGCGCCCGGCACGCGCTGGGAGGACGTGCCGGACACGTGGACCTGTCCGGACTGCGGCGTGGGCAAGGACGACTTCGAGATGATCGAGGTCGATTGAGGATATCTGCGCTGCCGTAGAGCCGAGCTTGCTCGGCTACGTCGGCGCCGGAGCCGGGAGCAGCGGAGCAAGCTCCGCTCTACGGGGGGGCGTGGCCTAACCGTTGTAGAGCCGAGCTTGCTCGGCTACGTCGGCGCCGGAGCCGGGAGCAGCGGAGCAAGCTCCGCTCTACAGGGGGGCGTGGCCTAACCGTTGTAGAGCCGAGCTTGCCCGGCTACGTCGGCGCCGGAGCCGGGAGCAGCGGAGCAAGCTCCGCTCTACGGGGGGGCGTGGCCTAACCGTTGTAGAGCCGAGCTTGCCCGGCTACGTCGGCGCCGGAGCCGGGAGCAGCGGAGCAAGCTCCGCTCTACAGGGGGCGTGGCCTAACCGTTGTAGAGCCGAGCTTGCTCGGCTACGTCGGCGCCGGAGCCGGGAGCAGTGGAGCAAGCTCCGCTCTACGCCATGCGGTGCTCCTCAATGCATCCTGGACGGGCGTCCCGTGTTCAGTTCGATCAGTTGTTCGCGCACCTTGACCGCGTCCTGGGCCTTCGGCGCGACCTGCAGGTAGCGCGCCAGATCCTGCCGCGCGCCGTGCAGGTAGTCCATCTGCAGGTAGGCCAGGCCGCGGTCGCGCAGCGCTTCGGGCTGGTCAGGCGAGAGCTTGAGCACGCGGTCGGCGCTGCGCGCGGCGCGGTCCCATTCGCCGCTTTCGGCGTAGACGCCGTGCAGGTTGCGCAGGATGCGGACCAGGATGGCGCGGTGCGAAGCCGGGTCGAGGATGTGCAGCAGCGCGTTGTCGTCGGGGATGTCGCCGCCCAGGTGCGGCTTGGCGCGCTCGCGCAGCTCGTCCACGCCCAGCGGGCGGCCGCCGTTGAACGGGTCCATCACCAGCAGGCCGTCGTCCACCGGCAGCCGGACCAGGAAATGGCCCGGGAACGACACCCCGTCCAGCGGCACGCCGAGCCGGCGCGCGACCTCCATCTGCACCATCGCCAGCGAGATCGGGTTGCCCAGCCGGCGCTCGAACACCTGGTTGAGGTAGCTGTTGCGCGGGTCGTAGTACTCGGCGTGGTTGCCGCTGTAGCCCAGTTCGTCGAACAGGTGGCGGTTGATCGCGGCCATCTTCAGCGGCCAGGCGTCGATGGTGTCGATCTCGTGGCGCAGGTGCTCGGCATGGCTCTGCAGCAGCGTGTCGTAGAGATCGGCCTCGAGGTCCGGGTATTCGTCGCGCGCGATCAGCAGCGCGGTTTCCAGCAGCGGCAGCGTGTCGTCGGCCTGGCCGGCCAACGCATTCCACTCCGGCAATGTCAGTCGATCCCCCATGCCGGCAGAGTGCGGGCAAGCGCCGCGCCGATCAAGCCCCGCGCCCGGAATCGCCGATGTCATCCCGTGGGAGCGACGTCAGTCGCGATGAAGTTTCCTGCAGCGACCGGTGCGCCGGGGCATGTCGGCGCCGTTCCACGGCTCAGGGATTGGCCGGCGCTGCCGGGATGTCGCGGCTGAAGCGGATCTCGTCGCCGTCCTTCAGGCCCAGCTTCGCCGCCTGGCCGGCGTTGAGTTCCAGCACGTAGCGCGCCGGCTTGCGGCTGGGATAGGACGGACAGGCGTTGCCGGCCGAGCACGGCGGCACGTCGCGCTGTTGCGCCACCAGCTTGCGCGCGTCGTCGAAGTAGAGGATGTCCAGCGGGATGCGGGTGTTCTTCATCCAGTACGCCTGCGGTTCCTCGCGGTCGTGGATGAACAGCATGCCGGTGCCTTCGGCCAGGACATCGCGGAACATCAGCCCGCGCGCGCGTTCCTCGTTGTCGTCGGCCACCTCCACCGCGTAGCGCTGGCCGCCCACTTCCACCCACGGGCCGGCATTGGCGCAGCCGCTGAGCAGCAGGAACAGGACAAGCGGGGACAGGCGGAAGGCGGACATGGCGGGCTCCTTTCGGCGAGCCGCTAGTGTATCCGCGGCGGGTTCAGAACAGCGGCAGCGTCTGGCCGGCTTCGACCGCCGGCTCCTGCCACCTGCCGGCGTTCCAGCCGCCGGCGCCGGCCTTGAACGGTTCGGCCGGGACGGCCGGGTGCGCGCGCCGCTTCTGCGCCTCGCGGTGGGCGGTCTCGGCCAGCACCTTGTACTGGCGCTCGCGCTGCAGGTAGAGCTCGTCGGCGCCGGCGTCCTTGCGGCGGGTGCCGACGTCCTGCTCGCTGGCGGTTTCCGGCACGTGCGAGAACGGGATGCGCATCGGCGCGGCGTCGTGGTGGATCGCGTGCTGCATCGCGCCGAAGTAGATCGCGTTGTTGCCGTACTTCTGGTTAATGCGGTCCACCACCCGGCTCATGTCGCGGTCGCGCCGGCGCGTGTCCATCAGTTCGGCGCTGACGTCGCCGGCCTTTTCCAGCCCCACCAGGGTCACCGCCACCGACAGCGGCGGGTGCCGGCGCGGTTGCCAGCGCCCTTTCGCGGCGGCCTGCTCCAGCGCCTGCAACTGCCCGCCGAGCAGGTGCAGGAAGGTCGGCGTGTCGTCGATCGGGGCGAAGGACAGGTCGCGCTCGAAGCGATGCTCCAGTCCGACGAAGCGGATGCGGATCGCCATGCCGGCGGCCAGGAAGCCGTCCTTGCGCAGGCGCATGGCCGCCTTGGCCAGCAGCTTGAACAGCACCGAGCGCGCGCCGTCGTAGCTGCGCAGTTCCGGCCCCAGCACGTGCGAGTGACCGATCGAGCCGCGCCGGGTCGCCCGCTCGGGCAGCTCGTGGCCGCGCAACTGCAGCCAGAAGCGCTCGCCTTCCACGCTGCCCCACGCCGTGCGCAGTCGCTCGCGGGTCGTGGCGCACAGCTGCTCGACGGTGTCGATGCCGGCCGCGCGCAGGCGCCGCTCCATCGACGGGCCGATGCCGCACAGGTCGCGCAGCGCCAGCGGGTGCAGCGCATGCGGCAGATCGCCCGTCTCCAGCACGGTCAGCCCGTCGGGCTTGCGCATGTCCGAGGCGGTCTTGGCCAGGAAGCGGTTGGGCGCGATGCCGATCGAGCAGCGGATCCAGTCGAACTCGGCGGTGATGCGCCGCTTGATGGCATGGGCGATGGCCACCGCGTTGTCGCGCCGGCGTTCGCGCCCGATCAGCCAGCACGGCACCTCGTCGATGGAGGCGGCCTCGCCGTGCGGGATGCAGTCCTCGATGGCCTTCATCAGCCGGTGGTGCACTTCCACGTAGCGCGCCGGCCGCGCCTCGACCAGTGCGATGCCCGGGTACTTCTCCATCGCCTCCCACACCGGCGTGCCGGTGCCGATGCCGTACTGCTTGGCCTCGATGCTGGCGGCGATGCAGCAGGTGGTCGCCGCGACCACCGGCACCACGCCCACCGGCCGCCCGCGCAACTCCGGCCGGTCCTGCTGCTCGACCGAGGCGAAGAACGAGTTGAAGTCGACGAACAGGCAGCGCAGGGTCATCGCGGCGGCTCCCGGCGGGCCAGTATCCGCCGGTGCCGTCTCAGCGGGAGAGAAACCCGCCGGATCAGGGGCTTGCGTGGTTGCGCCGCGCCTACAGCACCTGCGGCGGCTCACCGCCGACGATCACCACGTCGGCCGGGCGGCGCGCGAACAGGCCGACGCTGACCACGCCGGGGATCTGGTTGAGCTCGCGCTCCATGCCGACCGGGTCGGTGATGGACAGGTTGTGCACGTCGAGGATGACGTTGCCGTTGTCGGTGGTGACGCCGTCGCGCCAGACCGGCTGGCCGCCGGTCAGCGCCAGGATCTCGCGTGCGACCAGGCTGCGCGCCATCGGGATCACCTCCACCGGCAGCGGGAACCGGCCCAGCACCGGCACCTGCTTGCTCGGGTCGATGATGCAGACGAAGCGCTCGCTGGCCTCGGCGATGATCTTCTCGCGGGTCAGCGCCGCGCCGCCGCCCTTGATCAGGCGCTTGTGCGGGTCGCACTCGTCGGCGCCGTCCACGTACAGCGACAGCTTGCCGGCGTGGTTGAGATCCAGCACCTCGATGCCGTGCTGCTTCAGCCGCGCGGTGCTCTGCTCGGAACTGGACACGGTGCCGGCGATGCGGTCCCTGATGCGCGCCAGCGCGTCGATGAAATAGGCCACGGTCGATCCGGTGCCGACGCCGACGATCATGCCGTCCTCGACGAATTCGATGGCCTTCTCGCCGGCCAGGCGCTTGCTTTCGGACATGTTGGGGATTCGGGATTGGGGATTGGGGATTCGATAAAGGCAGTGTCAGGAAGACGGAAGCAGGATCAGGCGGGAAAACGAATCCCCCAATCCCGAATCACGAATCCCGGCCTTCCAGCGCCACCAGCAGCTTCCACTGCGCCGCCGTTACCGGCATCACCGACAGGCGGCTGCCGCGGGCGATCAGCGCGAAGCCTTCGCCCAGTTCGTCGGCGTGGCGCTTGATCTCCTCCAGCGGGATGATCCGCGACAGCTTGCGCTCGAACGCCACGTCCACCAGGAACCAGCGCGGCTCGGCGCGGGTGGCCTTGGGATCGTGGTAGGGCGATTTCGGGTCGAACTGGGTCTCATCCGGGTAGGCTTCGCTGGCCACGCGCGCGATGCCGACGATGCCCGGCACCTTGCAGTTGGAGTGGTAGAACAGCACGCCGTCGCCGACCTTCATGCCGTCGCGCATGAAGTTGCGCGCCTGGTAGTTGCGCACGCCGTTCCACGGCTCGGTGCCGGCCTTCTGCAGGTCGTCGATGGAGAACGCGTCTGGCTCGGATTTCATCAGCCAATGGCGCTTGCGTGCGGTCATGCGGGGTTTCCGGCGGCGGGAGGGGAGAACAGCAGCGTCGCCTGCTCGGTGCAGGCTGCGTCCAGCGGCACGTCCCAGGGCTGGTTTTCCAGCGTCGCGACCTGCTGGAGGGCAAAGCCGACGCCGACCAGCCAGGGCGGGGCGGCCTGCGCGCGGCGGAACGCGAAAGTGCGATCGTACCAGCCGCCGCCCATGCCCAGCCGGTGGCCGCGATCGTCGAAGCCGACCAGCGGCATCGCCACCAGCGCCATCGCCGAGGCGGGCAGGGCGTGCTCCGGATCGACGTCGGGCTCGGGGATGCCGTAGCGGTTGAGCACCAGCGCCTCGCCGGCCTTCCACGGCGCGAAGCGCAGCACCTCGTCGGCGTGCAGCACCGGCAGGCAGTAGGTCAGCGACGGCGGCAGCCGCACCTGCCAGGCGTGCAGGCCGATCTCGCCCTGCATGGCCCAGTAGCCGGCGACGTGGCCGCGTTCGGGCAGCAGCGGCAGCGCGGCCAGTTGCCCGGCCAGCCGCTCGGCGGCGGCGATGCGCTCGGGCGCGGCGATGTCGCGGCGGCGCTGGCGCAGCTGCCTGCGCAGAGCGTCGCGGTCCTGGGTCATGGGGTTGGTCGCGCGGAAACAGTCATGCGCGGGATTTTAAGGCTTCGGCGGGGCCGGCAGGAGAACGCGCTTTCCCCGTCATCCCCGCGAAGGTGGGGACCCCGTGTCCTTGCGTTGTTGCAAGGCATGAAGTCGTTGGGTCCCCGCCTGCGCGGGGATGGCGGAACTTGCGAGGGGGAGGAAAGGGGGAACAGGGAATGCCGAAAATGGATGGGGCGGAAAGCGCCCTCATCCGCCCCTGCGGGGCACCTTCTCCCGCCTGCAGGAGAAGGAAGCGGGGCATGCGCGGGGATTCCTGGCCGGAATCCGGATGCCCGTGAAGGAAAGAAATACGTCCTCCGCCATGGCGATGCACGCGAAACGACCTTGAACCCGGGGTTCAAGTGGGAAGGCCTGGCGGCCATCGGGCTTCCCGCTGCGAGGCGGACATGCACTCCCGGTTGCCATTGCCATCCCGTGGTCGTCATTAAGGGACAAGGCGAATGTTTTGCGCGCTGTCGGACACGGCAGAGGACGCGACGCCAGTATAGCGATCACGCCCGATTCGCGCATCCCGTTCGTCGGCGCGATTCAGCGCAAGTTGCATGGCATGGCGCTTGCTTTTCGCATCGGCAATGCGAAAAGCGCTGCTTCAGCGCGGCGCGTCCAGCAGCGCGTCGAGCCTGCGGTTGAGATCGTCCAGGGTGCGGCTCAACTCGCGTTCGCGCGCCTGCTGTTCGGCGCGCAGCTGCTGCAGTTCGTGGGCCAGGTTGAGCGCGGCCAGCACGGCGACGCGATCGACGGCGGCCATGCGGTTGCTGCCGCGCACCTCGCGCATCTTGCCGTCCAGCAGCCTGGCCGCGGCCATCAGGCTGCTGCGCTCGTCCGGCTCGACGCCGACGGTGTACTCGCGATCCAGGACGTGGATGCTGACCGGTTCGGTGCCGCTCACGTGTGCTGCTCCAGCGATTTCAGGCGGGTGATCATCGCTTCCACCCGCGAGCGCGCCTGTTCGTTCTTGGCCAGCAGCTGCGAGCGCTCGCCGACCAGCTGTTCCTGCTGGTGGCGCAGGCTGCGGTTCTCCTCGCTCAGCCGCTGGCAGCGATCGGCCAGTTCGTGGATGCGCGAGGACAGCTGGCGCAACTGTTCGATGGGGTCGGGAGATTCCATGTCGGCCACGATAGGCACCCGCGCGGCGGGCGGTCAAGGGAGATTGGTCGGGGCGGCCGGGTCACGAGACCGCGCGCACGCCCGAATCCGGGTAGTACTCGCGGATGAAGCGCAGGCAGGCCTCGGCCGGCAGCGCCTGCGAGACCCAGTGGCCCTGCACCTCGTCGCAGCCGTGGTTGCGCAGGAACTGGTACTGGTCGTAGGTCTCCACGCCCTCGGCGACGACTTTCAGCGCCAGCGACTGGCCCATCGTGATGACGGTGCTGGTAATGGCCTCGTCGTCGACGTCGTGGGTCAGGTCGCCGATGAACTCGCGGTCGATCTTCAGCGTGGTCAGCGGCAGCCGCTTGAGGTAGGCCAGCGAGGAATAGCCGGTGCCGAAGTCGTCGATCGCCAGCGAGATGCCGAGCCGGCGGCAGGCGCGCAGGGTGTCGGCGTTCTCCCCGGGATGGGCCATGATCACGCTCTCGGTCAGTTCCAGCTCCAGCCGGTTGGCGGGGATGCCGCTTTCCTGCAGCGCGCGCTCGACCAGCATCGGCAGGTCGCCGCGCTGCAGCTGCGCGGCCGAGACGTTGACCGACATCGCCAGTTCCTCCAGCCCGGCGGCGTGCCACTGCTTCAGGACCAGGCAGGCCTGGCGCAGCGCCCAGGCGCCGATTTCCAGGATCAGGCCCGATTCCTCGGCCAGCGGGATGAACTGGCCCGGCGAGACGTCGCCGAACTCGGCGCTCTGCCAGCGCATCAGCGCCTCCACCCCGGTGATGCGGTGCTGCGCCAGCGACAGCCGCGGCTGGAACACCAGCGAAAGCTCGTCGCGCTCCAGCGCGCGCCGCAGCGCGTTGGCGACGATGGCGCGGTGGCGGTTCTTCTCGTCCATCCGCTCCGAATACACCTGGTAGGTGTGCCGGCCCATCGCCTTGGCCTGGTACATCGCGGTGTCGGCGTGCTTGAGCAGCTCGGTCGGCACCTGCGCATGGTGCGGGTACAGGCTGATGCCGATCGACGGCGACACCGCCAGTTCCAGCCGCTCGCCGAAGTTCAGCGGCGCGCGGAACGCCTCGATGATGCGCGTGGCCACGTCCTCGGCCTCGCCGATGGAGCCGATGTCCTCCAGCACGATGGTGAACTCGTCGCCGCTCAGCCGCGCCACCGTGTGCTGGGCGCCGACGGTCTGCTGCACGCGCGCGGCGGCCGCGCGCAGGATGCGGTCGCCGGTGGCGTGGCCGAGCGAGTCGTTGATGTCCTTGAAGCGGTCCAGGTCGATGAACAGCACCGCCACGTGGCCGTGCTCGCGGCGCGCGCGCACGATCGCGCGCGACAGCCGCTCGGACAGCAGCGAGCGGTTGGGCAGGCTGGTCAGGGTGTCGTAGTTGGCCAGGTAGCGCAGTTCCTGCTCGGCGCGCTTCTGCTCGGTGATGTCGGTGAGCACCTGCACGTACAGCTGGCGATCGCCCTGGCTGTCGGGCACCACGTTGGTCTCGATGCGGCAGAGGATCTCCTCGCCGTCCTTGCGCACCTTCCACACCTCGCCTGACCAGCGGCCGGTGCGCTGCAGCTCGTGCTCCATCCGGCTGAAGAACGCCTCGTCGTGCTGGTCGCTGTCGAGCAGGGTGACCGGGCGGCCGGCGATCTCGGCCTCCTCGTAGCCGGTGATGCGGGTGAAGGCGGGGTTGACCGCGACGAAGTGGTGCGCCCAGTCCAGCACCGCGACCGCCTCGTTCATGCTGCGCATCACCTCGCCGGCGATGCGGTGCTCGTACTCGGCGTTGCGGGTGGCGGTGATGTCGCGCGCGGTCCCGGCCAGGCGCAGCGGCGCGCCGGTGGCGTCGCGCTCGACCACGCGCCCGCGCGCGCGCACCCAGATCCAGCGGCCGTCGCGGTGCATGTCCATGCGGTGCTCGGACATGAACACCGGCGTGCGTCCCTGCAGGTGCAGGCGCAGCCGTTCCATCACCAGCGGCAGGTCCTCCTCGTGGATCGGCGGCACCTCGCCGTGGCGGGTCAGCACGGTGATGTCGGCGTTCTGCGCCGAGGCCGGATCGTCGGCGCGCATGCGGTACAGGCGGCGCTGGGCCAGGTCGTAGTCCCAGAACTGTTCGCCCGAGGCCCACAGCGCCAGCTTCAGCCGCTCGTCGCGGATGCGCAGCGATTCGCCACGCGCATCGCTGCGCTGGCGGCGCGCGCGCAGCCAGGGTTGCCAGCGCGCGCGGGTGGCGATGACCGCCACCACCAGCAGCGCGGCCAGCGCCAGCAGGATCAGCGGCAGCCGCGACCACAGCGGCGAGGCGGGGAAGGCCGTTGCGAACGTGGCAGCGACGGGAAGGAAGTGCATGCGGTGGCGGCCCTCGGAATGGCCGAGTTTAGGCATGTGGACACGGCGACAACAAGCGAGGCGGGCGGGTTCGGCGCTACACTGGCGCACCTGTCCGTATTCCGGCTTCGCCTGCGTTCAAACATGGCTGACCTTCCCTCGTACGAAGATGTGGAACAGGCCGCCCGCGAGGGTGACCTGGGCGTCGAACCTTCCGAGCTGCATGGCGCGCTGGGCGGCTGGCTGGCCGCTGGCGGCGGCGACGTGCGCGACTGGACCGCGCGGGTGCTGGTCGACCCGCAGTTGCCCGCGCCGGCGCCGGGCGACGCGCTGGACCGGCTGCGCGTGGCCACCGCCGCGCAGCTGCAGGATCGCGATTTCGGCTTCGAACTGCTGCTGCCCGCCGAGGCCGACCTGGCCACCCGCGCCGAGGCGCTGTTCGCCTGGTGCCGCGGCTTCCTCGGCGGCTTCGGCCTGGCCGCCGGCGCGCGCGTTGCGCTGTCCGAGGAGGGCCAGGAGGCACTGCAGGACATGGCGCGGCTGGCGCAGGCCGCGCCGGAGGGCGGCGAGGACGAGGAAGACGAGGACGCGCTGGCCGAGATCGAGGAGTTCGTGCGGGTGGCGGTGCTGCTGCTGCACGGCGACTGCGTGCTGGGGCCGCGCCACCGCCAGAGCCTGAATTGATGAGGGCGGCGACCGGCATCGCGGCGTCGGAGTTCGCGCGCCGCCGCAGGCAGCTGATGCGGATGGCCGGCGACGACGCCATCCTGATCTTGCCTGCCGCGCCCGAGCGGGTGCGCAGCCACGACACCCACTACCCGTACCGGCAGGACTCGGACTTCTGGTACCTGTGCGGCTTCCCCGAGCCGGAGGCGGTGCTGGTGCTGATCCCCGGCCGCCGCCACGGCGAGGCGATCCTGTTCTGCCGCGAGCGCGATCCCGAGCGCGAGGGCTGGGACGGTCCGCGCGCCGGCCAGCAGGGCGCGGTCGAGACCTACGGGATGGACGACGCCTACCCGATCGAGGATCTCGACGACATCCTGCCCGGCCTGCTGGAAGGCCGCTCGCGGGTCTACTACCACTTCGGCCGCGACGCCGACTTCGACCTCAAGCTGATCGGCTGGGTCCGCCACGTGCGCGCGCACGTGCGCCACGGCGCGCAGCCGCCGCACGAGTTCCTGGAACTGGGCCACCTGCTGCACGAGCTGCGCCTGTTCAAGTCGAAGGACGAGATCCGGTTGATGCAGCGCGCCGCCGACATCAGCGTGCAGGCGCACCGCGCGGCGATGCGCTGCGCGCGCGCCGGCGTGCGCGAGTACGAGCTGCAGGCCGAGGTCGAGCGGGTGTTCCGCGCCAGCGACGCCTGGCCGGCCTACAACAGCATCGTCGGCGCCGGCGCCAACGCCTGCGTGCTGCACTACCGCGCCAACGCCGCGCAGGCGCGCGACGGCGAGCTGGTGCTGATCGACGCCGGCGCCGAGTACCGCGGCTACGCCGCCGACATCACCCGCACCTTCCCGGTCAACGGCCGCTTCGGCAAGGCCCAGCGCGCGCTGCACGACCTGGTCGGCCGCGCGCAGGCGGCCGCGCTGGAACAGGCGCGCCCGGGCGTGCCCTACGAGGCCGGCCACGAGGCGGCGGTGGCGACGCTGACCGAGGGGCTGCTGAAGCTGGGCCTGCTCAAGGGCCGGCTGGAGAAGAACATTGCCGACGGCAGCTACCGCCGCTACTACCGGCACAAGACCGGGCACTGGCTGGGGCTGGACGTGCACGACGTCGGCGACTACCGCATCGACGGCCAGTCGCGGCTGCTGGAACCGGGCATGGTGTTCACCATCGAGCCGGGCCTGTACATCCCGGCCGACGACGCCGGGGTGGCCGAGCAGTGGCGCGGCATCGGCATCCGCACCGAGGACGACGTGCTGATCACCGCCGACGGCCACCGCGTGCTGACCGGCGCGCTGGCGCGCAGCGCCGACGAGATCGAGGCGGAGATGGCCGCCGCGCACTGACCCGTGGGAGCGACGTCAGTCGCGACCGTTGCCGCATGTCGGAGGCCGTAGTCGCGACTGACGTCGCTCCCACAGCCGCCGGGGGGCAGCGCGCCGCCCTTGCCCTGCACACGGCGATGATGCGGGTTCCGGCTATAGTCCGCCGGCTGCGTGTTCCCCCTATCCCCCTTTCCCCTTCCCGGACTTTCCGCACATGCTGGAATCGCTCGCCAATCCCGAAATCTGGATCGCCCTGGCCACCCTCACCGCGCTGGAGCTGGTGCTGGGCATCGACAACATCATCTTCATCTCGATCCTGGCCGGGAAGCTGCCGCCCGGGCAGCGCAACAAGGCGCGCCGGCTCGGCATCGCGCTGGCGGCGATCACCCGGCTGGCGCTGCTGTTCGCCATCGCCTGGATCATCGGCCTGACCGCGCCGCTGTTCAGCGCGTTCGGCAACGAGTTCTCCTGGCGCGACCTGATCCTGATCGGCGGCGGCCTGTTCCTGATCGCCAAGGCCACCCACGAGATCCACCAGAAGCTCGAGGGCGCCTCGCAGGAGATCAAGCCGAGCGCGGCGGCCAGCTTCGGCGGCGTGCTCGTGCAGATCATGCTGCTGGACGTGGTGTTCTCGCTGGATTCGATCATCACCGCGGTGGGCATGGTCGAGCAGCGCTGGGTGATGGTGACCGCGATCCTGATCTCGATCGCCTTCATGATCGGCTTCGCCCGCCCGATCGGCGATTTCGTCGAGCGCCATCCCACCGTCAAGGTGCTGGCGCTGAGCTTCCTGATCATGATCGGCCTGGTGCTGATCGCCGACGGCTTCGGCCAGCACATCCCGAAGGGCTACATCTACGCGGCGATGGCGTTCTCGGTGTTCGTCGAGCTGATCAACCTGTGGATCCGCCGGCGCAGCGAGCGGGCGCGGCGGCCGGTGAGGCTCAACGAGCGCTACGTCGCCGGCGAGGGCAATCCGGGCGGCCCGCCGCGGACCTGACCTCCGGCCCGATGCGAGGAAGGCGCCCGCGAGGGCGCCTTCCCTGTTCGTGCGGACGGGACGGGGCCTGCGGTCAGGCGGCCGCCGCCTGCGCCTCGGCGAACGCCGGCCGGGTCAGGTTGTCCGCCTCGCCCTCGGTGCACAGCACCTCGTCCTCGATGCGGATGCCGCCATAGGGGCGGAAGGCGTCCACGCGCGCCCAGTCCACGCTGCCGGCATGGCCGTTCTGCTTCACCTCGTCCAGCAGCATGTCGATGAAGTACAGGCCCGGCTCGATGGTCACGACCATGCCCGGTTCCAGCACGCGGGTCATGCGCAGGTAGGGGTGGCCTTGCGGGCGCGGGATGCGGCCGCCGCGGTCGCTCTCGGCGAAGCCGGCCACGTCGTGCACCTGCAGGCCGATCGGATGGCCCAGGCCGTGCGGGAAGAAGGCGAAGCTGACGCCGGTGGCCAGTGCCGCTTCCGGCGAGACGGTGATGACCCCGAACTCCTTCAGGATGCCCATCAGCGCCAGGTGCGCGTCGACGTGCAGCTGCTTGTAGTCCACGCCGGCGCGCACGCCTTGGCACATGCGCTGCTGCGCCGCGTCCACCGCGTCGATCATCGCCTGGAACTCGCTGCCGGTGTCATGGGCGTAGGTGCGGGTGATGTCGCTGGCGTAGCCGTGGAAGCTGGCGCCGGCGTCGATCAGGAAGCTGCGCAGCGGATTCGGCGCGGCGCGCTGCAGTTCGGTGTAGTGCAGCACGGCGGCGTGCTCGTTGAGGCCGACGATGTTGCCGTAGGGCAGTTCGCCGGCGTCCTGGCCGACCGCGGCGCAATAGGCCATGTGGATGCCGAACTCGCTGTGGCCGGCGCGGAACGCCGCCTCGGCGGCGCGGTGGCCGCGCACCGCCATCCGCTGCGCCTGCCGCATCATCGCGATCTCGTACGGCGTCTTGCAGGAGCGCTGGTATTCCAGGTACAGCAACGCCGGCTCGGGGTTGTTGGGGACATGGTCGCCCAGCGCGCTCTGCGGCTCGCCGAGGATGGCGCAGCGCGCGGCCGGCTGCGGCAGCAGCGCCAGCGCCTCCTCCGGCTTGCGGATGATGTGGATGTCGAAATGATCGGTCCACCAGCCATTCGGCGCGTCCGGCACCACGTGCCAGTAGTCGAACGGCTGGTAGTAGACGACCCTGGGCCGCTGGCCCGGGGTGTGGACCAACCAGCTGTAGGGCAGGCGGGTGAGCGGCAGCCAGGCCTTGAACTGCGGGTTGACCGCGTACGGATAGTCGCGGTCGTCGAACACCTGCCAGTGCTGGGTGCCGCTGGGCACCACCAGGTGATCGTGGCCGCTGCGCGCCAGCGCCTCGTCGGCGCGGCGCATCATCGTGGCCAGGTGGTCGGCGTAGAGCGCGGCGGGATCGGGCGAGGGTGCGGATGCGTTCATGGCGGCGGCAGAAGCGGAGAAAACGCCATTCTGCCGCATCGCCGTCCGCTGCGCTGCGCGGCCGGCGCGTCAGCTGGTGCTGGCGCCGGGTGCGTCGACCCAGTTGCGCAGCGCTTCCAGCACGTCCGGCGCGATGGTCAGGAAGCGCAGGCCGGCGAAGGCCTGCCCGGGCGTGTTGGCGTGCGCCGACCACAGCAGGTGCGCGCCGACATCGACCAGGGTCTCGTGGCCGCGGCCGTCGCGGATGTTGAAGCGCAGCTGGTAGAGGCCGTCGTCGACGATCGGCGCGTGCGCGATCAGCAGCATGCCGGACTCGGACACGTTGCCCAGGCGGCCGATGACCTGGTCGGTCATGGTGTCCAGCACGTCGACCGGCTCGGTGACGTTGCGGCGGCGCGAGCGGCGGGAATCGTGGGTCATGCCTGCGCTCCGGCGATGTCGTCGCGGCCGCCGGCCAGGCCGCGCAGCGCCTTCAGCGTGGCGTTCCAGGCGCGATCGATCAGGCGGCCCTTGTCGGTGGTCACCACCTGCGCCTGGCCCTTGGCCATCAGGTGGGCGATGTGGTCGAGGGAGTGTTCGCCCACGCGCTGGCCGCGCTGGTTGACGAACAGCGCGTTGCCGGTGACCGGGCTGTACCAGGACAGGCGCTGGCGCTGCACGTCGCCCTGCTGGTTCTTGGTGAACTCGAACCAGGTGCCGAACGGCAGCGTGCGCAGGTAGTCGTAGCACTGCTGCTCGCGCGGGGTGCGCGGCTCGGTGCGCTTCTTGCGCGTCTCGGCGGCCTGCTCGCCCAGCCGCGCGCGCGCCTTCAGGCGGGCGGTCAGCTCGGTGCGCGAGGTGGTCTCGTCGTCGCTTTCCGCGCTGGACAGGCGGCGGGCGATGGCGGCGGCCTCGTCCTCGTGGTAGCCGACCTGCGCCAGCGCCTTCTCGACCTTGGCGGCCAGCTCCGGGTTGGGGGCGGGGTCGGAGGCGGTGGTGGCGGCGGCGATCTGCAGCGTGGTCTGCAGGTGCTCGGCCCACTCGTTGGAGGTATCGCCGTTGCGCAGCAGGGTCAGCGTGAGCACGTCGGCCCAGGCCTGGTTGAGCAGGGCCAGCACGAACTTCTGCGGCTTGTGGTCGCGCAGCGCGGTCTCGATGGTGTCGGCGGCGCGCTGCTTGGCCAGGATCAGGCGATCCTTGCCGCGCGCGGCCTCGACCTGCCGGCGTTCGGCCAGTTCGGCCTTGCGCGCGGCCGCCTGCAGGTGGTGATCGACGTTCTGGTTGGCCTTCTCGAAGACGCTCTCGTCGCCGTCGTATTCGTTGACGACCTGCTCGACCGCCTCGTGCAGCTTGCCGACCAGTTGCGGATCGACCTCGTCGTCGGCCAGCCAGGTGGCGCCGGACTCGGCCACGGTGTTGAGCAGTTCGCGCGCCGGGTGCTGCGCGCGCAGGAAGAAATCGCGGTCGCGCAGCGCCGCCTGCACCACCGGCACCTGCAGGTCGACCAGCAGGTCGGCGGCCGGGGCGTCCTGCTTCACCTCGCGCTCGATCTGGTCGTAGAGCAGGCCGAGCAGCTCGAAGGTGTCCGAGTCGGCGCTGGCCAGGGCGGCCTGCGGGCCGTGCTCGGCGCGGATCTTCTCCAGCATCGCCTGCTGCAGGTCCTGCACCCGGCGCCGGGCGCGGCCGGGCTCGCGGGCGACGACTTGCTGCAGCGAACGCAGGGTGTCCAGCACCTCGGGCGTGGCCATCAGCTTGCGTGGCGCCGGCGCCGCGGCGTTTGCGCCTGCGGCGCCGGCCGCGCCGCCGGACTGGCCAGGGTGGCCGCCCGGCTGGCTGGACTGGCCGGCATCCGCCGCGCCCGCCGTCGAACCCGCCGGGCCGGCGCCGGCCGCCGCCGCCGCGCTGGCGCCGGCGTGCTGCATCACCGCCGCAGCGCGTCCGGCCGACAGCAGTTGCTGCAATGCGGAGAAGGAGCCCTGCTCGCCGCCGCCGGCCGCCGGCGCGTTGCCCAGGCCGGCCAGGGCGGCCATGCCGCCCGGTCCCGCCGTACCCGCGGTGCCGGCCTCCGGTGCTGCGCCCGCACCGCCGCCGGTTCCGGCACCGCCGTCGCGCAGTTCCTCGACGGTGTGCCAGGACGGCGCGGCCTGGCCATGCCAGCTGGTCAGCGGCCGCACGCCGTCGGCTGCGCCCGGCATCGGCGGCTTGCGCGTGCCGGGAGCGGCCGGGGGCAGGCGCGCGCGGCGCGGCATGTAGACCAGGCCGGGCAACACGCCCTCGTCGGACAGGAACTGGTTGAGCGCCTGCAGCCACTCGCTGTAGTTGTGCATCACCTTCTGGTCGAAGGCGCGGTACAGCAGCAGTTGCGATTCCAGGTCCAGGTCCAGCGTCGCGCCGGCGTCCCGCAGCAGCCGGCACAGCGCCTGCGGGCCGACCGGCAACTGCTCCGGCTCGAACGCGGGCGTGCCGGCCAGCACGCCGAAGCGCTGGCCCAGCAGCAGCATCGGGTTGGTGGAGCGGTATTCGTGCCGGCGCGCGATCTCGCGCAGCACGATCTGCTGGTCCATCACCGCGTCCTCGACCAGGGTCAGGGTGCGGAACTCGACCGGCGCCGGGCCGTCCTCGGACGGCGGCGCCGGCCGCTGGCGCAGGTTGGCCAGCTCGGCCTGCAGCGCCATCAGGAAATGCGGCACCAGCTCGCCGCGGTTGCGCTGGAAGGTGCGCAGGTTGGCGAACTGCTCGGCCTGGCGCTGGCTGGTGCGGGCCAGCTCGGTCTGCTTGAACAGCATGTGGTCGAACTCGCCCAGCATCGCGTTGAGCGAGGTGATGAAGTCGGGCGTGATGTATTCGAGCAGCCGCTGCAGGATCCTGCGCACGCGCGGCGGCAGCGGGGCACTGGCGAGGGTGGCTGGCGCGATGGACGGCGAGGGTGGTCGTGCGGCTGACATCGGTGTCTGGCGGGCTCCCCGGTACTGGGACGATTATCACATCATCGGCCTGGCTTGCCAGAACTGCAGCGTGGCCGCGCCCTCTCCAGCGGCGCTACAGGAACAAAGCTACCACGTCGTTGGTGAAGCGGCGGCCAAGCTCGGTGGGCACGATCCGCCCTTCCTCCACGCGCAGCCAGCCCGCCTCGCGCGCTTGGCGCAGCGGCGCGTCGATGCGCTCGCGCGGCACGCCGGTGCAGGCCTCGAAATCGGCCAGCGCAAAGCCCTCGCGCAGGCGCAGCAGGTTGAGCATGTATTCGAACGGCCGCCGCCCGGCGTCGATGTCGTCGTCGCCGCCGATGCCGGCCGGGGTGCCGGCCTGCTCGATGAAGGCGGCCGGATGGCGGACCTTCCAGCGCCGCAGCAGGCGCCCGTCGGCGCCGAGGGAGATCTTGCCGTGCGCGCCGGCGCCGATGCCAAGGTAGTCGCCGAAGCGCCAGTAGTTGAGGTTGTGCGCGCACTGCCGCCCCGGGCGCGCGTAGGCGCTGACCTCGTAGTGCGCGTAGCCGGCCTGCGCGAGCAGGCGCTGGCAGCCTTCCTGCATCTCCCAGGCGCCGTCGTCGTCGGGGATGCCCTGCGGCGGGCGCGCGAAGAACACCGTGTTCGGCTCCAGCGTGAGCTGGTAGTGCGAGATGTGCGCCGGTTCCAGCGCGAAGGCGCGCTGCAGGTCGGCCTCGGCCATCGCCCGGGTCTGCCCGGGCAGGGCGTACATCAGGTCCAGGTTGAGGTTGTCCAGGCCGGCGTCCTGCGCCAGCTTGACCGCCGCCTCGGCCTCGGCGCTGTCGTGGATGCGGCCCAGCCGCTGCAGACAGCCGTCGTCGAAGCTCTGGATGCCGAAGCTGACCCGGTTGACGCCGGCGGCGCGGTAGCGGTCGAAGCGGCCGTGCTCGGCGGTGCCGGGATTGGCCTCCAGCGTGATCTCGCAGCCCGGCGCCAGCCGCAGGCGCGCGCTGGCCGCCTGCAGGAAGCGATCGATGGCCTCCGGCGGGAACAGGCTGGGCGTGCCGCCACCGAAGAACACGCTGTGCACCGTGCGGCCCCACACCAGCGGCAGGTCCTGGTCCAGATCGCGGATCAGCGCATCGACGTAGGCCTCGAACGGCAGCTCGCCCTTGCCCTGGTGCGAGTTGAAGTCGCAGTAGGGGCACTTGCGCACGCACCAGGGGAGGTGGACGTAGAGGGACAGGGGGGGCGGGAGGAGCATGGTGCTGGGGACTAGGGACTAGGGACTAGGGGCTAGGGGCTAGGGGCTAGGGGCTAGGGGCTAGGGGCTAGGGGGCCGGTGTGGCTGCGAATGTGAGCGGGTTCCGGGGTGAGGGCTGCATCCGGCATGGCGGGGCGGTCGCCGTGCCGGGCGATGGCGTACTACAGCCCGCCCGCCAGCCGCTGCTTCAACGCCGCCAGCGCCTTGCCGCGATGGCTCAGGCCGTTTTTCAGCGACAGCTCCATCTCCGCCGCCGACTGCCCGTATCCGGGATCCAGGAACACCGGATCGTAGCCATGCCCGCCCTCGCCGCGGCGCGCGTGCAGGATGCGGCCGTGCCATTCGCCCTCGACGATCAGCGGCTGCGGATCGCCGGCGTGGCGCAGCAGCACCAGCACGCAGTAGAAATGCGCGCCGCGGCGCTCGTCCGGCACGCCGGCCAGCGCTTCCAGCAGCTTGTCGATGTTGCGGCCGGCGTTGCCGTGCTCGCCGGCGTAGCGGGCCGAGTACAGCCCGGGCGCGCCGCCCAGCGCGTCGACGCAGATGCCCGAGTCGTCGGCCAGCGCCGGCAGGCCGGTCAGCCGGCTGGCGTGGCGGGCCTTGATCAGCGCGTTCTCGACGAAGGTGGTGGCGGTCTCCTCGGCGTCGTCCACGCCCAGGTCGGACTGCGCCAGCAGTTCGATGCCGCCGCCGGCCAGCAGGCCGCGCAGTTCTTCCAGCTTGCCGTGGTTGGAGGAGGCCAGGACCAGTTTCATGTTTCCCCTCGGGATTCGGGTTGCAGCGGATTCCGGCGATTGCCGATGATGGCGTCGTCGTCCACCCGCACGGTGGCCAGGACGGCAATCTGTTTCAGCAAGGTGTCCGTGGGAGCGACGCCAGTCGCGACGAACCATCGGGAAAGCTCCATCGCGACTGACGTCGCTCCCGCGAATGGCTCAACCCGCCAGCGCCTCGCGCTGGGCCGCCAGCAGTTCGCCGACGCCCTTCTCGGCCAGCGCCAGCATCGCGTCCAGCTCGCCGCGGCGGAAGGCGTGGCCCTCGGCGGTGCCCTGCAGTTCGATGAAGCCGCCGCCGTCGTTCATCACGATGTTCATGTCGGTGTCGCAGTCGCTGTCCTCGGCGTAGTCCAGGTCCAGCACCGGCACGCCCCGGTAGACGCCGACCGACACCGCCGCGACCGCGCCGTGGATGGCCTCGCGCTTGATCTCGCTGCGTGCCTTCAACCAGTTCACCGCGTCGACCAGGGCCACGTAGGCGCCGGTGATGGCGGCGGTGCGGGTGCCGCCGTCGGCCTGCAGCACGTCGCAATCGAGGGTGATGGTGCGCTCGCCCAGCGCGGTGCGATCGACGCAGGCGCGCAGTGCGCGGCCGATCAGGCGCTGGATCTCCAGCGTGCGCCCGCCCTGCTTGCCGCGCGCGGCCTCGCGATCCGAGCGCGAGTGGGTCGCGCGCGGCAGCATGCCGTACTCGGCGGTGACCCAGCCCTCGCCCTTGCCGCGCAGGAACGCCGGCACGCGGTTCTCCACGCTGGCCGTGCACAGCACGCGGGTGCCGCCGAAGCTGACCAGCACCGAGCCTTCGGCATGGCGGGTGTAGCCGCGCTGGAGGGTGACCGGGCGCAGTTGATCGGCGGCGCGGCCGCTGGGACGGGCGAGGGACATCGGGGCATCCACGGGTGGGGGGAGCCGAAAGATCGGGCTTCCGGGGCGCGCTAGGGTAACATTCGCGCCCTGTTTCCCCGAGCGCCGCCGATGATCCGCAGCATGACCGCTTTCGCCGCCGCCGAGCGCGCCACCGACGGCGGCACGCTGGCCGCCGAGCTGCGCGCGGTCAACCACCGCTTCCTCGAGATCGGCCTGCGCCTGCCCGAGGAACTGCGCGCGCTGGAGCTGGTGCTGCGCGAGCGCATCGCCACGCGCGTCTCGCGCGGCAAACTCGACTTCGTCCTGCGCCTGCGCTCGCCCGAGGGCGCCGGGACCCTGCAACTCAACGACGCGCTGGTGGCGCAGCTGTCGGCACTGTCGACGGACCTGTCGGCGCGCTTCCCGGCGCTGCGCACCGGCCTGACCGACCTGCTGCAGTTCCCCGGCGTGCTGCAGAGCCGGGCGGTGGATCCGGCGGCGCTGCAGCACGAGGCGCTGGCGCTGCTGGAGGATCTGCTGGACGGCTTCGTCGAATCGCGCGAGCGCGAGGGCGCCAAGCTGGCCCAGGCCATCGGCGAGCGGGTGGACGCCATCGCCGCCAACGCCGCCCAGGTGCGCGAACTGATCCCGCTGATCCGCGCCGGCCAGCGGCAGAAGCTGGAGGCGCGCCTGGCCGACCTGGCGCAGCCGGCCGACCCGGGCCGGCTGGAGCAGGAACTGGTGCTGTGGCTGCAGAAGCTGGACGTGGACGAGGAGCTGGACCGGCTGGACAGCCACGTCAAGGAACTGCGCTGCGTGCTGAAGCAGACCGAACCGGTCGGCCGCCGGCTGGACTTCCTGTTGCAGGAGTTCAACCGCGAGGCCAACACGCTCGGCTCCAAGTCGGTGGACGTGCGCACCACCAACATCGCGGTCGAGCTGAAGGTGCTGATCGACCAGATTCGCGAGCAGGTGCAGAACATTGAGTAAGGCAGGGAATCGGGAATGGGGAATGAGGAATGGGAAAAGCAAAGGGCTTCCCGTCTCCCGCTCCGAGCCCGAGATTCAGGAGCCGGGGCTTCGACCATTCCCTATTCCCCATTCCCCATTCCCGGACGCCTAGATGCGCGGAACCCTCTACATCGTCGCCGCCCCCTCCGGCGCCGGCAAAAGCAGCATCGTCAACGCGGTGCTGGGCAAGGATCCGGAGATCGCGCTGTCGATCTCGTTCACCTCGCGTGCGCCGCGGCCGGGCGAGCGGCACGCGCAGCACTACCACTTCATCAGCGCCGATGAGTTCAAGCGCATGATCGCCGCCGGCGACTTCTTCGAGTACGCCGACGTACACGGCGACTGGAAGGGCACCGCGCGGCAGTCGGTCGAGCCGCAGCTGGCGGCCGGCCACGACGTGCTGCTGGAGATCGACTGGCAGGGCGCGCGGCAGGTGCGGCAGAAGGTGCCCGACGCGGTCAGCGTGTTCATCCTGCCGCCGTCGCGCGACGCGCTGGAGCAGCGCATGCGCGCGCGCGGGCAGGACAGCGAGGAGACCATCGCCCGCCGGCTCGCCGCCGCGCGCGAGGAGATGTCGCACTACGACGAGTTCGACTATGTGATCGTCAACGACGTGTTCGAGCATGCGGTCGAGCAGATGCACGCGATCTTCGTCGCCAGCCGCCTGCGCCGCGCCCCGCAGCAGCACCGCCATGCCGGGCTGCTGGCCACGCTGCTGGCCGAATGAGGCCCTGGCGGATCCCGGGGCTGAACGTAACCGGCTGATTTTCAAGGGAACGCTTGCGCGAGACGGGGCCAGGGCCTACAATCCGCGGTCCCTTTTCCTATCGCTTGCGCGGCCAGCCGGTCGCCGGGAGCCCGCATGGCCCGCATCACCGTTGAAGACTGCCTGGAAGTTGTGAACAACCGTTTCGACCTGGTCACGATGGCCGCGCGCCGCGCCCGCCAGCTCGCCAACGGCGTCGAAGCCACCATCGACAACAGCGAGAGCGCCGACAAGCCGACCGTGCTGGCGCTGCGCGAGATCGCCGCGCGCAAGATCGACAACGAGCTGATCGACCGCGTCGAGAAGGCCGAGCGCGAGCGCGCCGAGCGCGAGGCGCTGGAGTGGGCCGCCGCCGAGGTGGTCGCCGACGACGATCTGTCCAAGGGCGACGACTGAGCCCTGGCTCCCGCCCGGGGACCGCATCGCAAGGCCCGCGCAAGCGGGCCTTTTCGTTGCGCGAACGCGGCCGGCGCGACGCCGCGCGAATTGCCGTGAACCCGCGTCTGGCATAGGCTGGCGGCATGAACCCAGGCCGCACCGCCAAGGCACAGCGCACGCCCCTCGTCGAGGGCGATGCGTCCTTGCCCGAGTACGTGCGGCAGTTCGAGAAGACCGCCGCCTACCTGCCCGCCGACCAGCTCCCGCTGCTGCGCCGCGCCTGGGAAGTCGGTGCCGCCGCCCACATCGGCCAGACCCGCAAGTCGGGCGAGCCCTACATCACCCACCCGGTCGCCGTGGCCGGCGTGCTGGCCGAGCTGGGCATGGACGTGGAGACGCTGATCGCGGCGATCCTGCACGACACCATCGAGGACACGCCGCTCACCCGCGAGGAGATCGCCGGCCAGTTCGGCGAGGCGGTGGCCGAGCTGGTCGACGGCGTCACCAAGCTGGACAAGCTGAAGTTCCGCGACCGCCAGGAGGCCGCGGCCGAGAGCTTCCGCAAGATGCTGCTGGCGATGTCGCGCGACCTGCGCGTGATCATGATCAAGCTGGCCGATCGCCTGCACAACATGCGCACGCTCGGCTCGCAGACGCTGGAGGCGCGCAGGCGCATCGCCCGCGAAACGCTGGAGATCTACGCGCCCATCGCCCAGCGGCTGGGCATGAACCTGGTCAAGTCGGAGTTGCAGGATCTCGGCTTCCGCACGATGCACCCGTGGCGCCACGCCATCATCGACAAGCACATCCGCAGCCAGCCGGTGATGCGGCGCGAGTCGATGGCGCAGATCGAGGCGCACCTGTCGCAGCGCCTGACCCACGAGGGGCTGGAACACCGCCTGGTCAGCCGCATCAAGACCCCGTGGAGCATCTACAACAAGATGCGCGCGGAGGGCAAAAGCTTCGACCAGGTGATGGACGTGTTCGGCTTCCGCGTGGTGGTCGACTCGGTGCCGGCCTGCTACCACGCGCTCGGCGCGGTGCACGCGCAGTACAAGCCGCTGGACGGGCGCTTCCGCGACTTCATCGCCATCCCCAAGGCCAACGGCTACCAGTCGCTGCACACGGTGCTGTTCGGTCCCTACGGATCGCCGATCGAGGTGCAGATCCGCACCACCGAGATGGACCTCATCGCCGAGCGCGGCATCGCCGCGCACTGGACCTACAAGCTCGGCGCCGACGCGCCCAACAGCGCGCAGAACCGTGCCCACACCTGGATCGTCGAGCTGATCGAGAACCAGCGCGCGGCCGGCTCGTCGCTGGAGTTCCTCGACAACGTCAAGGTCGATCTGTTCCCGGACGAGGTCTACCTGTTCACCCCGAAGGGCAAGATCCTGGCGCTGCCGCGCAACGCCACCGCGCTCGACTTCGCCTACGCCGTGCACACCGACGTCGGCAACCAGGCGGTGGCCTCGCGCGTGGACAAGAAGCTGGCGCCGCTGCGCACGCGCCTGAGCAGTGGCCAGAGCGTGGAGATCATCACCGCCAAGTCGGCCGTGCCCAAGCCGCAGTGGCTGGAGTTCGTGGTCACCAGCAAGGCGCGCACCGCGATCCGCCACCAGCTCAAGCAGCTCGAGCACGAGGACGCGGTGCAACTCGGCCACCGCATGCTCGACCGCGCGCTGGAAGCGCTGGACAGCTCGCTGGAGCGGCTGCCGGCGCAGCGGCTGGAGGCCTTCCTGGCCGAGCACCGCTATCCGCGGCTGGAAGCGCTGCTGGCCGACGTCGCGCTGGGCAACTGGATGCCGGCGCAGGCCGCGCAGGCGCTGACCGCCTTCGCCGAGCTGCGCAGCGGCGGCCATTCGCGCCATTCGCAGGAGAAGATCCTGATCACCGGCGGCGAGCGCGGCGTGGTCAGCTTCGCCAACTGCTGCCAGCCTATCCCCGGCGACGAGATCATGGGCTACCACACCGCCGGCAAGGGCGTGGTCGTGCACCGGCTGGACTGTCCCAACGTGACCGAGTTCCGCAAGTCGCCGGACCGCTGGGTGCCGATCGCCTGGGACGCCGGCGTCAGCGGCGACTACGACGCCTCGCTGTTGATCGACGTGGAGAACCGCCCCGGCGTGCTGGCGCAGGTGGCCGCGGCGGTGGCCAAGAGCCAGTCCAACATCGAGCGCGTCGAGTACCTGGAGCGCGACATCCACGCCGCGGTGCTGCGCTTCTCGATCCAGGTGCGCGACCGCAACCACCTGGCCGAGGTGATGCGCCGGCTGCGCCGCCTCAACGTCGTGCACGGCGTCAGGCGCCAGTAACCCAACGACGTCGTTCCCACGGCGGTGCGCAGGCAGGACCGTCGCGTAGAATCGCCGGGTCACGATTGGAGTCCGCCATGTCCCACCAGATCATCCACACCGACCGCGCACCGGCCGCCATCGGCCCGTATTCGCAGGCCGTGCGCAGCGGCAGCACCGTGTACTTCTCCGGCCAGATCCCGCTGGATCCGGCCACCGGCAACCTGGTCGAGGGCGACATCGCCGCGCAGGCGCGCCGCGCCTTCGACAACCTGAAGGCGGTGGCCGAGGCGGCCGGCGGTTCGCTGGACCGGATCGTGCGGCTGGGCCTGTACCTGACCGACCTGGGCCAGTTCGCCCAGGTCAACGCGGTGATGCAGGAATACTTCAGCGCACCGTTCCCGGCGCGCTCGACCATCGAGGTCAGCGGCCTGCCGAAGGGCGCGGCGTTCGAGGTCGACGCGGTGATGGTGCTGGAATAATCCGCGTCGCGCCGCGGGCGTTCGCCGCATCGTCGCGGCGAACGCCTACCTCCGGACGGGATGCATTCCGAATCCGCCGCATGAACCCCGGGGGTTCTGCTTCGCGCCGGTTGCCGGCATGCTTGCCGCATGCCTGAAACCGGAGACGGATCCCCCGCCGCGCTTTCCGCCGAGCCGCTGTCGCGCCTGACCGGCGCCGGCCCGCGCGTGGCCGAGAAGCTGGCTGCGCGCGGCATCGCCAGCGTGCAGGACCTGTGGCTGCACCTGCCGCTGCGTTACGAGGACCGCACCCGCCTGACGCCGATCCGCGCGCTGCGGCCGGGCGAGCCGGCGCAGGTGGAAGGCCGGGTCGAGGCGGTCGAGCGCGGCTTCCGCTACCGGCCGCTGCTGCGGGTGGCGATCGGCGACGACTCGCAAGCCACGCTGGTGTTGCGCTTCTTCCACTTCCGCGCCGCGCAGGCCGCGCAGTTCAAGGTCGGCGCGCGCGTGCGCTGCTACGGCACGCCCAAGCCGGGGCAGCACGGGCTGGAGATCGTCCATCCCAGCTACCGCCTCCTCGACGAGGACGACGACGCGGCGCTGGGCCAGTCGCTGGAACCGGTGTACCCGGCCATCGAAGGCGTCGGCCCGGCCACGCTGCGCAAGCTGATCGCGCAGTCGCTGGAACGGCTGCCGCCGGCCGAGGCGCTGGAACTGCTGCCGCCGGCGATGCTGCGCGGCCTCGGCCTGCCGACCCTGCGCGAGGCGCTGCTGACCCTGCACCGCCCGCCGCGGGATGCGGACCTGCATGCGCTGGACGCCGGCCGCCATCCGGCGCAGCGACGGCTGATCCTGGAGGAACTGCTGGCCCACCACCTGAGCCTGCGCCGCCAGCGCATGGCCTTGCAGCGGCACGAGGCGCCGGCGCTGTCCGGCGAGCGGCTCGCCGCACGGCTGCTGGAGGCGCTGCCGTTCCCGCTGACCGGCGCGCAGCGGCGCGTGTTCGCGCAGATCCGCGTAGATCTCGCCAGGACTTCGCCGATGCTGCGGCTGGTGCAGGGCGACGTCGGCAGCGGCAAGACCGTGGTCGCCGCGCTGGCGGCGATGCTGGCGGTGGAGTCGGGCAGGCAGGCCGCCTTGGCCGCGCCGACCGAACTGCTGGCCGAGCAGCACCTGGCCAACCTGCGCGGCTGGCTGCAACCGCTCGGCATCCACGTGGCGTGGCTGGCCGGCAAGGTGACCGGCAAGGCGCGCGCGCAGGCGCTGGCCGAGGTCGCCGACGGGCGCGCGCAGGTCGTCGTCGGCACCCATGCGCTGATGCAGGAGGCGGTGGTCTTCCACGATCTGGCGCTGGCCATCGTCGACGAGCAGCACCGCTTCGGCGTGCACCAGCGGCTGGCGCTGCGCGACAAGGGCGCTGGCGGCCGCTATGTGCCGCACCAGCTGGTGATGACCGCCACGCCGATCCCGCGCACATTGGCGATGACCGCCTACGCCGATCTCGACGTCTCGGCCATCGACGAACTGCCGCCGGGCCGCACGCCGGTGCAGACGGTGGCGCTGAGCACGGAACGCCGGCCGGAACTGATCGAGCGCATCCGCGCCGCCTGCGCCGAAGGGCGGCAGGTCTACTGGGTGTGCACGCTGATCGACGAGGCGCAGGACGAGCCCGGCAAGCCCGCGCAGGCGCCGCGCATCGAGGCGCAGGCCGCGCAGACCGCCTACGAGCAGTTGACGGCCGCGCTGCCCGGCGTGCGTGTGGCGCTGGTGCACGGGCGCATGAAGGCGGCCGAGAAGCAGGCGGCGATGCGCGCGTTCAAGGACGGCGCGGTCGACCTGCTGGTCGCCACCACCGTCATCGAGGTCGGCGTGGACGTGCCCAACGCCTCGCTGATGATCGTCGAGAACGCCGAGCGGCTGGGCCTGTCGCAACTCCACCAGCTGCGCGGCCGAGTCGGCCGCGGCGCGGCCGTCTCCAACTGCGTGCTGCTGTACCAGCCGCCGCTGTCGGCGATGGCGCGGCAGCGGCTGGAGACGATGCGCCAGACCAACGACGGCTTCGTCATCGCCGAGAAGGATCTGGAACTGCGCGGCCCAGGCGAACTGCTCGGCACCCGCCAGACCGGCCTGGCGAGCTTCCGGGTCGCCGACCTGGCGCGCGACGCCGCCCTGCTGCCGCAGGTGCGCGAGATGGCCGACGCGCTGCTGGCGCGATCGCCGGCCGTCGCCGACCGCATCATCGAACGCTGGGTCGGCGGCGCGGCGCGCTACGCGGCGGCGTGAGGCCGGGCTTTCGGCGCCTGTGGCCGCGCTCGCGCGCGCGACGAGTGCGGCCCGGCGACCAGCTTCCCGACATGCCGGCCGCGCCGCGCAGCAGGATGTTGAACCTTGCTGCTACCGGATGGCTGTTTCAGCCGTCATGGCACAATGACGACGTTTCCCGGCCCTTCCAGCGCGCACTCGCCGCCGCTTTACGAATGATCCCAGCAGAGCCCAGCACACCGCCCACCGGTAGCCCGGCCGCGCACGACACGGCGCGCTACCGGGCCTCGGTGCGCCTGTCCGTCGCGCCGATGATGGACTGGACCGACACCCACTGCCGGGTGTTCCATCGGCTGCTGGCGCCGCATGCGCGGCTGTATACCGAGATGGTGCATGCGCAGGCGGTCATCCACGGGGATCGCGATCGGTTGCTGGGGTTCGATGCCGTCGAGCATCCGGTCGCGCTGCAACTGGGCGGCAGCGAGCCGGCGCTGCTGGCGCAGGCCGCGCGCATCGGCCAGGAATCGGGCTACGACGAGATCAACCTCAACGTCGGCTGCCCTTCCGACCGCGTGCAGGCCGGACGGTTCGGCGCCTGCCTGATGAAGGAGCCGGCGCT
Source organism: Pseudoxanthomonas mexicana (assembly GCF_046736355.1). GTDB lineage: Bacteria > Pseudomonadota > Gammaproteobacteria > Xanthomonadales > Xanthomonadaceae > Pseudoxanthomonas_A > Pseudoxanthomonas_A mexicana_B. Next base: position 831,394 of record NZ_CP157201.1, read on the forward strand.
GGTCGCCGACTGCGTGGCGGCGATGCGCGCGGCGGTTGGGGTGCCAGTGACGGTGAAATGCCGGCTCGGCGTCGACGAGCAGGAGGACTACGGGCGTTTCGCCGCCTTCGTCGACACGGTGGCGGCTGCCGGCTGCGGCGAGTTCGTCGTGCATGCGCGCAAGGCGTGGCTGCAGGGCCTGTCGCCGAAGGAGAACCGCGAGATCCCGCCGCTGCGCTACGACTGGGCCTATCGCCTCAAGCGCGAGCGCCCCGAGCTGACCGTCGTGCTCAATGGCGGCATCGCCGCGGCGGACGATGCGCAGGAACACCTGCGCCACTGCGACGGCGTGATGCTGGGGCGGGCGGCCTATCACGATCCCTACCTGCTGCACGAACTGGAATGCCGGCTGTGGGATCGGCCGCCGGCCACCCGCGAGGCACTGCTGCTGCGCTGGCGTCCCTACGTTGAGCGGCAGTTGCAGGCCGGCGTCGCGCTCAAGCACATGACCCGGCACGTCCTCGGCCTGTTCCACGGCCAGCCGGGCGGACGCCTGTTCCGGCAGGCGCTCAGCGAGGGCGCGCACCGGCCCGGCGCCGACTGGGAACTGATCGAACGCGCGCTGCACGCCATGCGCCAGCACCTGCGCCCGGCGGCCTGATGATCACCCGCGATCCGGTGGACTTCCTGGCGCATGCGCGCCGCTGTGCGACCGATTTCGGGCCTGCGACCGCCAAGGCGGCCTTCCTGGTGGCGCCGGACGGATTCGCCCATGCCGCCGAGTCGGCGGCCGACAACCGCTACATGGCCGCGCCGGACGGCTTCGACCGCGCCGCCGCGCTGGAGCAGCACCGTCGCCTGCAGGCGGCGCTGGCGGCCGACGTGTCGGTGGTCTGTTTCCCCGGCGCCGCCGATACGCCCGACGGCGTGTTCCCCAACAACGTGTTCGCCACCGCGCCGGGCCGGCTGATCGTCGGCCGCATGCGCCATCCGGTGCGCCGGCGCGAAGCCGCGCGCGCGGACATCCGCCGCTTCTTCGTCGAGGCGATGGGGTATGCCGAGATCGACCTGTCGGCGCAGCCGCACCCGTGCGAGCTGACCGGCGCGCTGGTGATCGACCGCGCGCGCGGGCTGGGTTTCTGCGGCCTGTCCGAGCGCTGCGACGAGGCTGGCGCGGCGCTGATGCACGAGGCTTTCGGCCTGCGCGCCACGCTGATGTTCGACCTGGCCGAGGGCGAGTACCACACCAACGTGGTACTGGCGGTGCTGGCCGGCCGCGCCGCGCTGGTCTGTCCGTCCGGACTGGCCGAACCGGAGCCGGTCGGACACGCGCTCGACGGGATCTACGGCGCGGGCGTGGTCCGCCTCTCGGCCGCCGAGCAGGCGGCCTTCGCCGGCAACGCCATCGCCCTGGATGGCGAGGGCGTGTGGATGAGCGCGCGGGCGGCGGCCGCGTTGGTACCAGCCAGCCGGCAGGCGCTGGCCGCTGCGGGTTTCGCGGTGCGCACGGTGGCGCTGGACGCCATCGAGGCCGCCGGAGGCTCGCTAAGGTGTTGTGTGGCGGAGATTTTTTGAGTATTCATATAGCTGAATAAGCGCTTCCGGTCTGTGGATAAGTTAAGACCGGATTCATTGCCGCGCGCCAACACTGCGCCCCTGACACCGTGGCAGAGAGCTTCCAGAGGGGTTTCGGTGTACGTTCAGTTTGAAGGGCCGATATCCGTTACGATTCCGTTATGACTTGCATCCGTCACATTTCCATTACGGCCGCTCTGCTCGTGCTGCTGCCGGCGGGCATCGGGCGCGCATGCGCGCAGGATCAGGGCGACCCGCGTGCGTCCGCGCCGCCGACGGTGCTGCCGCGTCCGTCGCAGGATGCCTCGCGGCAGAGCCGGCACAACTCGCTGTCCGATTCGGTGCGCCGCGTGCGCAGCGAGATGGGCGGGCAGGTGCTGGGCGCCGAGCGCCTGCAGTTCGACGGACGCGACATCAACCGGGTCAAGTATCTCGACGAGCGCGGCCGCGTCCGCTACATGGAGGAGGCCGGCCAGTCGCGCCGGCAGGGTCCGCCGCGGCCGCCGCGCGATGTCTCTCCGCCTCCTGCACGCGGCGATAACCCCGACAACCCGTAGTCTTGCGTCATTGCCTGAAGTATCCGCCGCGCCCTTGTGGTGCCGGCATTCCAAGGAGAGTCCATGCGTATCCTGCTGGTCGAAGATGAAGCCCCCCTGCGCGAGACCCTGGCCGCGCGCCTCAAGCGCGAAGGTTTCGCCGTCGATGCCGCGCAGGACGGCGAGGAAGGCCTGTACATGGGCCGCGAAGTGCCGTTCGACGTCGGCATCATCGATCTGGGCCTGCCCAAGATGTCGGGCATGGAGCTGATCAAGGCGCTGCGCGACGAGGGCAAGAAGTTCCCGGTGTTGATCCTGACCGCGCGCTCGAGCTGGCAGGACAAGGTCGAGGGCCTGAAGCAGGGCGCCGACGACTACCTGGTCAAGCCGTTCCACGTCGAGGAGCTGCTGGCGCGCGTCAACGCGCTGCTGCGCCGCGCCGCCGGCTGGAGCAAGCCCACGCTCGAGTGCGGCCCGGTCGCGCTGGATCTGGCCGCGCAGACGGTCAGCGTGCACGGCAACAACGTCGACCTGACCAGCTACGAGTACAAGGTGCTCGAGTACCTGATGATGCACGCCGGCGAACTGGTCTCCAAGGCCGACCTGACCGAGCACATCTACCAGCAGGACTTCGATCGCGACTCCAACGTGCTGGAAGTGTTCATCGGCCGCCTGCGCAAGAAGCTGGATCCGGAAGGCGAGCTGAAGCCGATCGAGACCGTGCGCGGCCGCGGCTACCGCTTCGCGATCCCGCGCAACAACGAGGACTGATGGCGCGCGGCACGGACGCCAGGCCGTCCGGCGCCGGCGGCAGGGTCCGCTTCGCAGGCTGGCGGCCGCGCTCGCTGCGGGCGCGGCAGATGCTGGGCGCGGGCCTGGGCCTGATCGCCTTCCTCGCTCTGGCCGGCTACGCGCTCGATCGCGCCTTCGTCGCCACCGCCGAGGAGAACCTGCGCCAGCGCCTGAAGGCCTACGCGCTCAAGTACACCGAGGGCATCGAGTTCGCCCGCAACGGCGCGCTGGTGCCGCCCTATGACGATCCGGATCCGCGCTTCGACATGCCCGACAGCGGGCTGTACGCGCAGGTGGTGATGCCCGAGGGCGCGCCGTGGGGATCCAATTCCACGCTGGGGCCGGACCTGCCGCCGTCGTCGATGCTCGGCCCGCTGGAGGAGTCCTTCGATGGGCCGCTGCCGTACCGGCGCGCCGACTACGGCGAGGGCCTGACCTACCGCTACGGCCTGGGCATCGTCTACCCGCAGAGCGAGCGCGACGAGGAATACCCGTACACCGTCTACATCTTCGAGAACGCGCAGGCGCTGAACTCGCAGATCGCGGTGTTCCGCCGCGCGCTGTGGGTCTACCTGGGCAGCGCCGGCGTGCTGCTGGTGCTGTTGCAGGTGCTGGTGCTGCGCTGGAGCCTGCGCCCGCTGGGGCGCGTGGTCGAGGAACTCAAGCGCGTGCAGCGCGGCGAGGCGCAGGGCATGAGCGAGCGCCACCCGATCGAGCTGGAACCGCTGACCGACAGCATCAACGCCTTCATCGACAGCGAGCGCGAGAACCTGGAGCGCCAGCGCAACACCCTGGCCGACCTGGCGCACAGCCTGAAGACGCCGCTGGCGGTGCTGCGCACGCAGCTGGACAGCGGCGGCGGCGAGCAGGCGCTGCGCGAGGAACTGGACGCGCAGCTCAAGCGCATGAACAACCTGGTGACCTACCAACTGGCCCGCGCGGCGTCGAGCGGGCACAAGCTGTTCGCCGCGCCGGTGGCGATCGAGCCGCACGCCGAGGAGATCGTGCGCGGGCTGGAGAAGGTGTACGCCGCCAAGGGCGTGCTGTGCGAGTTCGAGATCGACCCGTCCGCGCGCTTCCACGGCGAGCCGGGCGACCTGCTGGAACTGCTCGGCAACCTGCTGGAGAACGCTTTCAAGTGGGCACACTCGCGCGTGCTGCTGACGGTCAGGCCCGGCCAGCAGCAGGCCAACCGCCGCGCCGGCCTGCTGCTGTCGGTGGAGGACGACGGCCCCGGCATCGCCGAGGAAGACGTCGCGCGCATCCTCCAGCGCGGCGTGCGCGGCGACGAGCGCGTGCAGGGCCACGGCATCGGCCTGTCGACGGTGCAGGACGTGGTGCGCGACTACCGCGGCGAGCTGAGCGTGGGCCGCTCGCAGGAACTGGGCGGCGCGCATTTCCAGGTGACGCTGCCGCCGGGGCTTTGAATCGTTCGAGCGGTCTGTAGAGCCGAGCTTGCACGGCTCCGCGATACGGGAGCGGAAGAGCAGCCGAGCAAGCTCGGCTCTACAGGGGAAGGTTTTTGTCCGCTCGGTGGAACTGGCCGGGATACGTGCCGGTGTGGTGGGCCGGGCTTTGAATCGTTGCGGGTTCGCCGCATCGCATGCGTGAGCAGGTCTGTAGAGCCGAGCTCGCTCGGCTCCGCGATACGGAGCGGAAGAGCAGCCGAGCAAGCTCGGCTCTACAGGGGAAAGGTTTTTGTCCGTTCGGTGGAACTGGCCGGGATACGTGCCGGTGCGGTGGGCCGGGCTTTGAATCGTTGCGGGTTCGTCGCATCGCATGCGTGAGCGGTCTGTAGAGCCGAGCTTGCTCGGCTCTGCGATGCGGAGGCGGGAAAGCAGCCGAGCAAGCTCGGCTCTACAGGGAAAGGTTCTTGTCCGCTCGGCGGGATTGGCCGGGATACGTGCCGAGTGGTCCGCGGGGATCTGAATCGCTGCGGTCGTGCATCGTTCGCGGGAGTGGCCTGTAGAGCCGAGCTTGCTCGGCTCTGCGATGCGAAGACGTAAAAGCAGCCGAGCAAGCTCGGCTCTACGTGGGGTATGGCCTGTGACCGGGCCTACGGATGTCCGGTGTGCTGCATCGGCGAGGGGCCGTAGAAGCGCCGCAGGTGTGCGGCCACTTCCGGCATCGCCGATTCCAGCATGGCCGGCGCGGAGAAGTGGTACTCGCTGGCCACGGCGAAGAATTCCTCCGGCGCCTCGGCCGCGTAGGCGTCAATCGCCGTCTCGCGCCGCGCGTCCACCTCGGCGCAGAAATCGTCGTAGCTGCGCTGGAAATCGCGCGCCCATTCCCGCTGCCAGGCGCGCGGCAGCGGCGGGGTGCCGTCCATCGCGCCGTCCAGCGCATCGAGCTTGTGCGCCATCTCGTGCACCGCCACGCAGAAGCCGGCGTCCGGTTCGGCCAGGTCGGCCTGCACGTCGGCCCAGGACAGGATCAGCGGCCCGGCGTCCCAGGATTCGCCGGCCAGTTCGTCGTCCCATTCGTGCAGTACGCCGGCCGCGTCGACGTGGCTGCGCTGCACGCGGAACGCATCGGGATAGACGATGAGCTGCGACCAGCCGTGCAGCCCGTTCTCGCCGAATTCCAGCAGCGGCAGGCAGCACAGCGCGGCCAGTTGCAGGCGCTGCGCCTGGTCCAGTTCCAGCCCGGCGATCGGGGTGATGGCCTTGCATGCGAGGAAGCGCGCGCACAGCTTGCGCAGGCGCGCGGCGCGTTCTTCGTCCAGCGAGGAGAACCAGGGGTGGCCCGCCAGCAGCGCGGACCAGCGGGCGTCGTCTATCGGCGCGTCAGCGCGGCGCCGCAGCCAGCGCAGCACGCGTCAGCGGAACATGCCCGGCAGGAAGCTGTGCCACTTTGGCGCGCGCGGGCGCGGCAACGGCGACTCGTCGTCGTCGCCGCCACCGCGCGAGCCGGAGGCCGGCGCCGGCAGCGCGGTGGACACCGGCGCGTACTTGTTGCGCACGGCGGCGGCCCTGTCGCGCGGGGTGTCGGCCAGGCCTGTCTCGGCGGGCTTCTCGGCCAGTTCCTGGCAGGAGGTGACGTCGGAGGGCGCGTTGACGCGTCCGTTCTGCGCCATCGCGGTGGCGCAGGCGCCCAACAGCAGCATCAGGGGAAGCAAGCGCAGCATCTTCGGACTCCTGTCGGTGGGCCGGACGACCGGCGGCGGGCGGACAGCCGGTGGAATATAGCGTGAAAGCCGGCCGGCGGCGCGTGCCGCCGGCCGGCTCCGCGCCCCGATCGGACCGGCGGCGTCGAGGCCGGCCGCCGGGCATCGCGCATAATGCCGCGCATGCCGATGCCCGCCGCCCCGTATCCCGTTCCACGCCCGCGCCGCGCGCATGCGCCGCCGCCGCCCCGCCGCATCCGTACCGGAGGCCGGGCGGATGGATGAGCGCGCCCTGGTCCTGCGGCTGTGCGACGGCCCGGTCTCCGGCGATGCCCTGGCGCGGGCCAGCGGGCTGACCCGCGCGGGGGTGTGGAAGCGCATCCAGGCGCTGCGCGAGGCCGGGCTGGAGGTGCAGGCGCAGCCGGGGCTGGGCTATGCGCTCGCCGCGCCGGTGGATCTGCTCGATGCGCAGGCCATCGTCGCCGCGCTGCCGGCCGCGGCGTGCGACGAACTGGCCGCGCTGGAGACGGCGTGGTCGCTGGATTCGACCAACAGCGAACTGCTGCGGCGTCCGCCGCCCGAGCGCGGCGCGGTGGCGCTGCTGGCCGAGCGGCAACAACGCGGGCGCGGTCGCCGCGGCCGGATCTGGATTTCGCCGCTGGCGGCCAACCTCTACCTGTCGCTGGCGCGGCAGTTCTCCGGCGGCCTGGCGCGACTGGGCGGGCTGAGCCTGGTCGCCGGGGTCGCCGCCGCCGAAGCGTTGCGCGAACTGGGCGTGACAGGCGTGGGCCTGAAGTGGCCCAACGATCTGGTCGTCGATGGACGCAAGCTCGGCGGCCTGCTGGTCGAGGGCGGCGGCGAGCACGCCGGCCCGGTGCGCGCGGTGATCGGGCTGGGCCTGAACGTGAAGATGCCGGCCGCCAGCGCGGGCACCATCGACCAGCCGTGGACGGACCTGGCCAGCGCCGGCGCCGGCGCGTCCTCGCGCAACGCGCTGGCCACCGCGCTGCTGGCGCGGTTGCTGCCGGCATTGGCGCAGTTCGACCGCGAGGGGCTGGCGCCGTTCCTGCCGCGCTTCGCCGCGCTCGATGCACTGGCCCGCCAGCCGGTGCGCGTCTACGCGCCGACGCGGGTGCTGGAAGGCGTGGCCGAGGGCATCGCCGCCGATGGCGCGCTGCTGGTGCGCATGGACGGCATCGTGCAGCCGGTGCATGCCGGCGAAGTCAGCGTGAGGGCGCAATGAGCCGGTGGCTGTTCGACCTGGGCAACTCGCGGCTCAAGGCCGCGCGCCTGGGCGAAGACGGAAGGATGGGCGAGGTGATCGCGCTGGGCCATGACGAATCCGCCTTCGCCGATGCGCTGCATGGCCTGCTGGCGGCCGGCGGGCGCGGCGGTTCGGCCTGCCTGGCCAGCGTGGCCTCGCCGGTGCTGACGGCAAGGGTGGTGGAGATCCTGGCTGCGCATTTCCGCACGGTTTCGCTGGCGCGCACGCAGCGGCGCTTCGCCGGCGTGCGGGTGGCCTACGCGGAACCGGGCCGGCTGGGCGTGGACCGCTTCCTGGCGATGATCGGCGCGCATGCGCGGCGGCCGGGCCGGCAGTTGATCGTCGGCGTCGGCACCGCGCTGACGATCGACCTGCTCGCGGCCGGGGGCGAGCACGGCGGCGGGCTGATCGCGCCCTCGCCGCGGCTGATGCGCCAGGCGCTGCACCATGCCGCCGCGCAGTTGCCGGCCGAGGGCGGCGAGGTCGGCGATTTCGCCGCCGACACCGCCGACGCACTGGCTTCAGGCTGCGATGGCGCCGCCGTGGGCCTGATCGAACGCAGCCTGCGGCAGGCCGCGCTGGATGGCGCCGGCGAACCGGCGCTGGTGCTGCATGGCGGCGGCGCCGACGCGTTGCTGACGCAGCTGCCGCAGGCCGTGCATGCGCCGTCGCTGGTGCTGGAAGGACTGGCCCGCTGGGCGATGGCCGGGTCGGTTCCAGACGGCCTGGCGCGCTCTAGAATCGCCGCATGCTGATACGCGCCCTGATCGTCCTGCTGGTCGCCCTCAACCTGGGCGTGGCGTCGTGGTGGATGCTGCGGGCCGACCCGGTTCTGCCCGCGCCGGCCCTGCCGGTGGGCGTGGCGCAGCTACAACTGGTGGATGCGCCGCAGGTGCAGGCATCGGTGCCGGCTGCCGAAGCCGCGGCGCCGGCGTCGCCCGCGCCGGCCGTACCGGCTTCCTGCATCCGCCTGGGGCCCTATGCCGACGCACAGGCGCTCGCCGGCGCCGGCATGCGGCTGAAGGCGCGCGGCATCGAGAGCCATCCCCGCCAGCTGCCCGGCGGCACCCCGTCGGGCTATCGCGTGCTGATCGCGCCGGCGGCCGATCGCGCGGCCGCGCAGGCGCTGGCCGCGCGCATCGCCGCGGCGGGCTTCGACGATTTCCTGATCATCGGCAGTGGCGCGGAAGCCAACAGCATCGCGCTCGGCCGCTACCGCAGCCACGCGGTCGCGCTGAACCGCCAGCAGGCGCTGCAGGCGGCCGGGTTCGCCGCCCTGCTGGAGCCGGTCGGGGCGACCGGCCCGATGCAGTGGTGGCTGGAATCGGTGCTGCCGCCCGGCGAGGACGGCGAATCGCTGCGGCAACTGGCCGGCGGCGCGCAGGCGCTGCCGCAGCCCTGCGCGGCCACGCCGTGACGCCTGCGGTAGAATGCCGCGCGGCCGCGATGGCCGCGCTTCATTGCCGGCATAGCTCAGTTGGTAGAGCAACTGATTTGTAACTCGGACGCGGCTGTCTTGGCGGCCGAGCCGAAAGCCAGATGCGGCAAGGCTTTCGGGGTTCATCGCTTAAACTGTGGGATACACAGGACACGGTTTAAGCAAGAGAAGTACGACGACATTGCCGCTTTAGCTCAGTTGGTAGAGCAATCGCCTTGTAACTCGGACGCGGTTGTTGTGGCGGCAGGCAGGAAGGCGAAGCGCGGTAAGGCTTTAGGCCCGCCAGCGCGTAGACTGTGGGGCAAGCCGGACACGGTTTGAGCAAGAGAAGTACGACATCGCCGCTTTAGCTCAGTCGGTAGAGCAACTGATTTGTAATCAGTAGGTCGTCCGTTCGATTCGGACAAGCGGCACCAGACGCCAGAGAAGGGCCGCTCGCGGGCGGCCCTTCTCTCTACTTCACCCAAGTCCAGCCGTTTGTTTCGGCAATGCGCATCTTTCGCACCGCACGCCAGCCTTTGGAGATGGACTCGAGCTTGGAGTCTGAGCTGACGTTACCGATGTAGCGGGTCACTGTCTTGTTGTTTAGCTTGAACTGAAGGTACCCGTAGAGTTGCTTCGACCTCTTGAAGGCTCGCACGGAGACGGAAGCAACGACGATGGCGCCGTCTTCTACTCGGAGTTGCCGCCTCTTCGCGCCGCCTGCGGCCTTGTCCTGTGCTTCTGTCGATCTGCTCATGACTTGGAGGGGGATAGGAAGTCTCTGATGGTGCGCTCGATGGCGGGCAGATCGCTCGTCTCGCACTCCCAGATGGTTAGAACTTTCCAGCCCTGAGACTGAAGAGCAGAAATGTTCTCGGCGTCCCGCCTCTGATTGCGTTCGAGCTTTGGGCGCCAGTAGTCGGCGTTGGACTTGGGGGCTCGAACGCTCGGGCAGCCGTGCATGTGCCAGAAGCAGCCGTGGACTAAGATGACGGCCTTGCGGCTTGGAAAGACGAGGTCTGGCTTCCCAGGTAGGTCCTTGCGATGGAGACGAAATCGATATCCGCAGCGGTGGGCCAGCTTGCGGACGAGGAGCTCAGGCTTGGTATCCGAGCTCCGTATGGCGCTCATGTTCGCGCTTCGCCGGTCCGGTGAAAGTTTGTCCACCGGGCTGCGCCTTCAGGCAACCGCAAACATCTTGCGGGCAGTGATGGCCTGATAGATCTGGCTGGCGACGGCTTTGGCAACCGGAGGCGGGAAGGCATTCCCGATCTGGCGGTACGCCGCAGTCTTCCTGCCCGAGAATTGCCATTCGTCGGGAAAGCCTTGAATGCGCGCGGCCATGCGGGTCGTAAGGCGCGGCATCCCAACAAAGTCACGCTCTGGTGGAGCATCCCAGATGCCGAGGCCGTCCACTCCAAGCGCTGCCCATGCACGCTTGGCGCGCGTCGGTCCTAGATCGGGACCGCCATGCTTTTTTGAGCCCCCAACTAAGGTGGGCGCGATTGCATTAGCTTGTTCCTTCCAGCGATTCGCCCCGCGCCATCCTGCTTCAGCCATCAGGTCATGCAGTAGCTCGCCAACGGTGAGAGGGTCCTTGTCGTTGGGCTTAGGCCACGAAAACTGACTGGCGAACTCCTTCTGGATGCCCACGAAGACAACACGAGGGCGCAGCTGCGAGACGCCGTAATCGGATGCATTAAGCAACCGCCAGCTTGGGACATAGCCCAGCTTCTTAAGTTGCTTCTCAACCTTATTGCGGTAGTCATCAAAGACCGCATCCAGCAGGCCGCGCACGTTTTCAAGCATCACAGCCCGCGGGCGGCATTCGTCCACGAGCCTGATGGCTTCCGGGAATAGGTCGCGCTCGTCATCAGCGCCAAGTTGCTTGCCAGCCTTGGAAAAGGGTGGGCACGGCACTCCGCCTGCGAGAAGGTCGATGCCTTTGTAGGCCTTAGCGCTGAAAGTTCTCAGGTCTTTTTCGAAGACCTGCCAGTCGGGTCGGTTGGCACGCAGGGTGGCGCATGCGGGCGGTTCGATTTCTACGAGCGCCTCGTGGCCGAAACCGGCTAGCTCGAGGCCAAGCGCCTGGCCGCCGGCGCCGCTACAAATTTCTAGGGAAGTGGGTCCGCTCATTTGGCACTCTGCAATTTGTGATCTTTCTCAAGCGGCAGCGCTAGCTGGCTGCCTCCTGCACTTTTTTCAACGAAGGTACGCATGAACTGGCGCAGCACCTGAGACGCTTGGACATCCTGGACTCGGCACGCCTCGACGAAGGACTCCCGTAGGCCCCTATCAACGCGAATACGCAGACCGACATCTTTTCTGTTCACCCAGCGAATCTACCACGTGGATACACACTTGTGTATCCACGTGGGCATCTCCATACTCAAGAACAGCATGTAGGAGATGTGCGAGATGAGTGCGGTTATTCCCAATCCATTGGCTGCGGACCCGGCTTTGGTTCAAGTACAAGCCGAACTGCTAGCAAAACCGGACTTGCTCGGTACAGTTGGCCGCGCCATTCGCAAGTCATTCGACGAAGTCATCGATGGCCCGCGCACTGGCCGCTACTGCATCCAGCAGTTGGAGAAGACCGAGAAGACCTATATCGGTACAAAGGTCGAGATTGTGCTCCGAGCGGAGCTAGGCCTAGCGCGCGGCCAGATTCTTGACAACCTGATTGCTGGCCACGAAGTGGACACCAAGTTCACGGTGGGCAACACATGGATGATCCCGCGCGAGGCTTTTGGGGAACTCTGCCTCCTCGTCACCGGCAACGACGACACCGGGACTTGCGGGATCGGGATTCTTAGGATGGTGCCCAGCGTTCTGACGAACGGGGCCAATCAGGATGGCAAGAAGAGCGTATCGGCCGCAGGTAAGGCACAGATTGTTTGGCTGGCGCAGGGGGCGATGCCCCGCAACTTCATGTTAGACCTACCCAATTCGGCGCGGGTTGCCATCATGACTGCGCCAAGCGGAAAGCAGGCTATCGCGGCGCTTTTTCGGAATGCGCGCGGGAAGATCATCCCTCGTTCTGTCATAGAGCAGGTGGCACAGCAAAGGGATTCACTCAAGCGCGCTCGCGAAGCTAAAGCAATCCTTGCGCCAGAAGGAATACAGGTTCTGTGTGCAACTTACATGGCAGATCGTGCCCAGTTTGTAGCGCAGGGGTTTACTCAGTTCAACGAGGATGACTGGCTGAGCATCTGATAGCCGCACGGCCTCACCAGGTGGCCCGTGCCGCGTCCGGGGCCACGTCGCCTGATACCGCGCAGCCCGGACCGCATCGCGCGATACGGACTCGCCGGGGAGCCCGGACAAAGCGTTGGTATCAGCGCGAGAACACCTCGTGCACTATTAGGTCTGTCGGTGCCACCAGCCGCCGACGCCAGGCTTTCGGTGGCCTACAAGACCGAGACCCGCCCCGCCGACTGAGGGGAGCAAACGGGCCCATCTCTGCGACGCACAGCAGGCAGTCCCCGCACGGCATGTCGCCGCGTGGGGATCGCACCTGCACGGAGTCCAGAAGATGGCCTACGAACCGAAGAAGTTCTCTCCTGCGGAGCTCGCCGAGCTCCACGCACTACCCGACGACGCGCTCGTCACCGCTCAGGAGGCCTCGGCCTTCCTCCGCCTCACTTACGGGACCCTCGCGTGGTATCGCTGCCAGGGCGGCGGTCCGAAGTTCACCCGCGTCGGGCCGAAGCTGATCCGCTACAGCCTTGGCGACCTGCGCGAATACGCGAAGGGCCAGCCAATGGGCGAGGGCATGCGACGCTGTGCCCAGGCGGCACTTGTCGCTCGCGGCCTGTCCCCAAAGAAGGAGGGCTGACCGATGGCCGCACAAGAAAACGCCCACGGCGTGCTAGACCGTGGGCGCAAGGTTACAACCGACCGGGAGACGGAGCCTGCCAGAGCTCACGGGATCAATGATGCCGCGGGGCACGCCGCCGCAACGCCATCATTTGAGGCCGCGTCCGAGTACCGCCGCGCCCGGCTCGACCTGATCCCCCTACGTCGTCGCGACAAGGTGCCCGCCGACAAGCGCTGGCAGGAACGCAACTACGACAGGGGCGAGGTGCTGGAGCGCGCGAGGCGCGACGGCCTGAACCTGGGCGTGCGCCTGCCCGCCGACGTGGTCGTGGTGGACGTGGACCCGCGCAACTTTCCCGAGGGGCGCGACAGCCTGGCGGAGCTGGCCGCAGCCTTCGACCTGCCGCTCGCGTCGGCGCCGCACGTCCTCACCGGCAACCTGTCCCACCCCGGCCACCACTTCTACTTTCACAAGCCTGCGGGCGTCATGCTGCTGGAGAGCGTGGACGGCTTCGAGGGTGTGGAGCTGAAGTCGCTCGGCCGTCAGGTGGTTGCGGCGGGTTCTGTGCATCCGTCTGGTGGCCTGTATCGCTGGGCGCCCGACTCGCCGCCGCTGGGCGATATGCCGGACCTGCCCGCAAGGCTGGTCGAGAAGGCGCGCAGGCCGGATCGCCCCAAGAAGCAGGCGACCGGCGCCGGTGAGCTGACGCCTGAACAACTGGCCGAGACCCTGGAGCAACTCGACCCGTGCGACTTCGGCCGCGGCAGCGACCACAAGCGCTGGGAGAACCTGATGATGGCCTGTCACTTCGCCACCGACGGCGAAGGACGACAGGAGTTCATCGACTGGTGCATGGGCGACGGTCACTACCGCGGCGAAGAGTGGAAAGTCGGTCGCCGCTGGGACTCGCTGCACGCTGACAGGGATGAGTCCGTCACCACGGCGACCCTGCAAATGTTCCTGCAGGAGGTGGGTGGCGGCATCGCGCCGCCCGACGCGGCCGACGACTTCGACGTGTGGGACGAGGTCGAACCCGCAGAGGAGCGCAGCCGCTGGAACTTCCTTTCGCTGGACGACGTGGAGTCGCTGCCGCCGCCGAAGTGGCTGGTGCCTGGCGTGCTGACTGAGGGCAGCCTCGCCGCCATCTATGGCGCGCCAGAGTCGGGCAAGTCGTTCCTCGCGGTGGACATGTCGATGGCCATCGCGGGCGGCATCGACTGGCATGGCAGGCAGGTCGAGCACGGCGGCGTGCTTTACATCGCCGCGGAGGGCGCGCCCGGCCTGGGCAAGCGCTTCCGCGCCTGGAAGGCGGACAGGTGCGCCCAGGGTCGCGGGTTCGACCTGCACCTCATGCGCGACGACCTGAACCTCGCGGCCGAGAAGGACGGCGGCGTGCGCGCGTTCGTCCAGGCCGTGACCGACGAGTTGGGACCGCTGCGCCTGATCGTCATCGACACCCTGAACCAGACGGCCGCAGGCGCCGACGAGAACTCGGCGAAGGACATGGGCCGCTACATCGCGAGCATGAAGCTGCTGCGCAACGCCACGGGCGCGGCGGTGGTCGTGGTGCACCACTCGGGCAAGGACCTGAGCAAGGGCATGCGCGGCAGCACCGCGCTGCTGGGCGCGATGGACACGACTGTCGAGGTGGAGCGCGCCAGCGACGGGCACTCGATCAGGGTGACGGTGAAGAAGCAGAAGGACGCGGAGCGCGAGCCCCCGATGCGCTTCAACATGGAGAAAGTCGGCGACTCATTGGTACTGCGTCCCACCGTGATGGTCGATGCGCAGGGTGAGTTCGGCGGCGCGATGGACCCCATCCTGGAGCTGGCACGGCAGGAGGCGAACGAGCGCGGCGGCAGCATCCCGCTGAAGGAGCTGGCCGCGATCGTCTGCGAGCGAGACGGCGTCGCCGACAAGACGGCGAGGCGCAAGATCGAGGCCGCCATCCTCGATGGGCGCGGCAACGCCAGGGCGTCGATCGACGGCTTCATGGTGTGGCTGGAGCCGATGGACGCGCGCAACCCGAGGCTCGGAATCCTAGTCAGGACGGAGGGGTGAACGCGCGTTTTCGATTGTCACGGGGCGCGACTTTCGGAGCTCGATTGTCGCGCCCAGTGACAATCAGATTGTCGCCGAAAGTCAGTTTCGATTGTCAGCTCGACAATCTAATCGCGGCAAGCACTTAGGCCACTTTCGGCCACCCGATTGTCAAAGCGAAAGTCACTGGTGGATTCGATTGTCACGGCGTTCGTCAGTCTATAGACGACGAACGTGACAATCAGTCCGACAATCGAAAAGCGAACCCCTCCACATCATCGAAAGCGCGTGGACGGATGCGTCCAACCTTGCGTGCCGTGTCCCTCGCGCGCGAGGCGAACAGGCCGTGCGATCCCACCGATGCACGCTACCTAATCGAGCATCGGATGGTCGACGCCATCCAAGCCGTTGATCCGACTGCTTGAACGATGGCGTGCCTGCGCGCGTAAGCACGACACCATCACAACGTAAGCCACTTTTTCCCTGGAGACCGCAGCCGTGCTTTCCATCCCGAACACCTTTACGCCCGAGCGGCGCGAGCTGTTCTTCCAGGTGCTGGAGGACACGTGCTCGCCCAAGCAGGCCGCAGCGGCGGCTGGCATCAGCAGGCAGACCGCCTTCTATCACAAGGCCAATGACATCGAGTTCCGCACGCGGTGGGAGAAGGCCATCGAGGTCGCCCTGGACGCGCTGCTGGACGAGGCGTACAGGCGCGCGGCGATCGGATACGACGAGCCGGTCATCCACCAGGGACGCCTCGCCACCACCGCGGACCCGCAGACCGGCGACGAGAGGCCGCTCACCGTCAGGAAGCACAGCGACAGGCTCCTGGAGGTGCTGCTCAAGTTCCGCTACGGCGACCAGATGGCGGACAGGCTGCGCGTCAGGGTCGAGGACACGGGCCTGTCGGCCGACGCCCTGCTGGCGATGCCCGCCGACGAGCGCGCGCAGCTCGTGGCGCTGCTCTCCAAGTACAACGCGGCGCGGCCGCAGGACGAGGAACAGGACGATGAGTGAGAAGCTGACTGTCGCCGAAGCTCTAGCCAAGGCCGAGCAGATCGACGTGATGCTGGGCGCGATCCACGACACGGCACCCGATGCGGTCCAGGCGATGGGCGGGCGCGACGCCCTGGCCCGACGCAGCGAGATGACGTGCCTCGGCCCGGTGCCGCGCCTGGACGCAGACGAGTGGGAGCGCATGTCGCAGGAGTACGAGGGGCGGCGCGAGCATGGCAGCGTCAACCGCGGGCACTAACGGTCACGCGGTCGCCGTCGAGGTGGACGGGGTGCGATACCCCTCCGCCAGGTCGGCCGCGGCAGCCGTGGGGATCGGGTACAGCGCCGTGACGGCGCGCTGCCACGACCCCAGGCACCCGAACTACCGATGGCTCGGCGCCACGCCGGGCAGGCGCGAGCTGAGGCCCGAGGACAGGCGCATCGCCAGGGCGCTGGTCGAGCCGGCACGCTGGCCCTGCGACGGTGGCACGCGGCGCGCCGACGTGCTGGACCTCAACGAGGGTCCGGCCAAGGTGGTGCGCCGCATCGGCTGGCTCCGCTGCATGTGCTGCGCCCGCTTCACCTTCTCGGGCGACGTTGTGCGCGTGCGCCTGTGCGAGGAGTGCGGCGGCCTGGGCAGCGCGCCAGCCAAGGACGCCTGACATTCCATCGGCGGGCTGCGCGACGCCAAGCCCATGAATCACAAGCCGCAGTGACGGCGGCAGCTTCGAGGGAAACACGTCCGGGAAACGATGGCGTTCGCGCCCAACGCTCCGCGACACATTGCAGGCATCCGGTCAGCGCATTGGCGCGCAGACCACCCCGCGGCTGGGGATGCGCTCGTGACAGGCGACCGGAGGACCACAACCCTCACAGGAGCCAACGAGCCATGAAGATCACCCTCAGCGACACCCCCCTCCTTAGCACCCAGCAGATCGGCGAGCTCGCCTCGACCCTGGACCTGATGCACAAGCGCACCCTCGCCGCGATCGAGCGGCTGAACAAGGACATCGCGACCCGCAAGCAGCAGATCGCCGCGCGCTGGAAGAGCGCCCCCGGCATCGGCGGGGCTGACGTCGCCCGCTTCGCCGAGCACGAGACCGTCGCCACGATCCGCGAGATCAAGGACAACTCCAAGGCCGAGCTGGACAAGATCCTGAAGGACGCGGGCGCGCCGCACGCCCAGCTGATCGGCCAGCGCCAGTTCTACGACTCCCCGGCGAAGGTCCTGGCCCGCGCGGCCCTGGGCGACCCGAAGCGCACCGAGTACCTCCAGCAGCTCCAGCATGCAGGCCCAGCCGAGCTCGCCCACATGGCCCAGGTCGCCGTCGGCACGCGCAACGTCGCCCTGGCGTCCGCCGTGCTGTCCCTGATCGACCGCCTGCCCACCAAGGACCGCCCCGTCGGCCCGGTGGAGCTGGCGACGGCGATGAGGCAGGACGACTTCCTGAAGGTCCAGGAGTACATCAAGCTGGGCGACGCGCGCCTCCAGGGCATCCTGGTCGCCATCCGCGCCTGGAACTCCGGCAAGTCCAACCCGCTTGGCTCGGTGCAGCTCGCCATGCGCGAGCGGGAGATCGACCACGACCTGATCGGGGGCGACGGCGATGACTGACCGACGCGCCCACTACCCACCGTGCCACCCGGCGATGCTGGCCCTCGCGGCCCTGGTCGCGGCGATCCAGCACAGGTGCGACCCGTTCCCCGAGCTCGAGGCAGCGGCAGCCCGCAACGGAGTGGCCGTCGGCTCCGAGGAGTTCGACGAGGCCGCGGCCCTGGCCGGGCAGCCCTACTGCCGCGCGCTGGACCTGTACGTCGACCGCGAGACCAAGCGCAGGGCGGACGCCCTGGGGTCGGGGATGGCGCACCTGGCCTTCCTCCCGGCCTGACCCGAGCAAACCCGGCCGGGTTGGTTAGGTGCGCAGAGGGCAACGGGTGGCCCGGCCGTGTTTCGGAGGGGATGTCCCTAGGGCATCCCCTTCTTTTTCATGGGCTTACGGCGCACCGCGCCCAGACAGCCAGTTGGAGAGTCGATTCTCTTAACTCGTCCTGCGTAGTTTGCGGCTCATCTTGTAGAGGTATATCGTCATACGCCTATTAACCAGCGGATGGAGGACATATGGCGAACTACGCGATCGCGTTTGACTTGAATACGGTCGGCATGCGTGCCGCTGGTTTCACGAACGCTCAAATCACTCGTGTGTACCAAGTGGAAATCCCACAGGCGCTGGCGGCCTGTGGTTTCACCGCACACCCTCAAGGCTCGCTGTATCACACTGTTAGCGACCAGGATCCAATTACGGCGCTGATGACATTGCAAGGAGTTCTGCAAACGCAGGCCCCAAACTTCTGTGCCCACGTAAACAGGGTGCACGTGTTCCGTATGGAAGAGTGGAGCGATGTCACTGCGTTGATCGCGAATCGGCCCGCTGCGCCTAGTCCGACTGCCGAAGAGGAGCTTGAAGAGCAGGACACCCTTGCTATGGCAGCTAATCGATAGGGGGGGGGCTCCCGACTCCAGCGAACCGCGACCTAATGCCTACGTGTCCACCAACACGTAGGAGAGCGCTATGAAGCTGGAAGAAATGCCCGCCAAGGAACTGCTGGACCTGCACAACCGCATCGCCGACAAGCCCGCAGGCCCCAAGACCTTCGCGACGCGCGCGAAGCTCGTCGCGCGGATCGAGCAGGTCGCGGCCGATAAGAACATCGACCTGGCCTCGTTCGGGCAGCCGAAGAAGCCCAAGGCGACCGCGCCGCGCGCAGAGCCGAAGGCCGAGGCCACCGAAGCGCCGGATGCGGCCGAGAAGAAGCCGCGCGGCCTCGGCGTGGGCGCGCTGGCACGCGCGATCCTGATGGACCCAGCGGGTTTCCCGCACGCGCTGGTGGCCGACATGGTCAACGCGCAGATCGATGGCGCGGCGGCGACTGCAAAGAGCGTTCGCTGGTACGCCAACGACATGCGCAAGAAGGGCGTCGAGGTGCCGCCGCGTCAGAAGCACCACCCCGTCGACATGGACGAGGAGCAGTCGGCAGAGGCGCTGTCCACGGTTCGAGTGGTCGAGCCCGCGCCATCCGACGACTGACACCGTTCTCCCGTCGTGTACGAAAAAGGGCCACCTATGCGGTGGCCCTTTCTTTTCATGCGCTTGCGCGCGATCGCGTCCCGATGGTGGATCAGGTGGTCGTCGCTTCCTTCTGCCGCCGCTGTTCCTTCAGCACGAAGGCAAGGCACTCTTCCAGCGTGGCCTGCAAGCCTTGGAGTTCCTCGTCGCTTCCCTCGTAGAGCTGGTAGCCGACCCACCGGACGATGTTGTGAGTCTTCGTGCCTAGCTTGAGGCGCCTGTCACCCAAGCGCTCCCGTAGCTGCTCCTGGATGTTCGCACGCATGACCAGTTTGAGGGCACGCAGGGATGGGTTCTGCAAGGTGATTTCCATCGCGCTTCTCCCTATGCCGCTTTGGCTTGGAGGGCCTTGAACGCGCGGTACTCCCGCAACGCATGCTCCCAGATGACTTCGGTCAACGCCGCACCTTGCACCTTCGAGATGTCTTCGTTCTCCAAGATGCGAGCTGTCAGTGCTTCGGTAGGCCAGTCGTCCCCGAATGCTTGGAACAAGATTGCGAAACTCCAGTACAGCATGCTGTGCTCGCGCACCTCGTAGCGGTCGGCAGCTGCAATCTCCTTGCCGAGGTCTTGCTCGACGTAGTTCGCAATGTCGTCAGCCCATTCGTCGTAGGCGCAATTCTGCGTCACTCCATCCTCCATGATGCCGTGCCAGGCGGACACGACCCTGAGGATGCCGTCGGAGCCATCCTTGGACATCAATCCATTCCATGCGGGGCCAAGTGTTACGTCGAGCAGTGACCCTGTTCCACCGCCCTTGAAGCTGGGGTAGTACTCGTCGGTCAATGTCTTGATGATCGTTACATATGAGGGAAGCATTGTTCGTTCTCCTGGTTTGTTGGTGAAGGAGTCAACGAGGGGGCCAGTCCTCGTCGAACTCCGATGCAACAACACCGCGCGGTGTAGGGAGGAGTTTCGCGCCCCGATTTTTGCGCGTCCATAAACGTTTGCAGGCGCTACGCAACCTCGCATTCGTTGATTGACGGCGCATTCGCGGGCGTGGTTGTGAGCCTCGGCGGCCACGTCCCCGGCTCGTGCACGAGGCCGAGCGCGTCGAGGATGTAGCGCGATGCCTTCTCTTGGTATTCGCGCAGGTGGTCGATTGACGGGTGCAGGTAGCCCATCGTGACGCCGCCGCTGGATGCGCTGTGGTTCAGCAGGAACCGCAGCTCCAGCAGCGGCACGCCAGCCTGCAATGCGAGCGACGCGTACGCGTGCCGCAGCGCGTGGCCGGTGAGGTCGCCGAGCTCGTGCTGCTGGACCTCCGCCACCCGGCCCGACGCCGAGTCGGCCGGGAACAGGTAGGGCGTCTTGCGCCTCACGCCGTCGGCGTTCGCCTCGCGGTGGGCGAGCAGGTCGGTGAGCGCCGACGACAGCGGTAGGTCGAACTTCTTGGACGATCCTCCCTTCGGGTTCGGCACGTGCAAGCGCCCGTCGCCGAGCTCCGCGCGCCTCGCCTCGCACGACGCCGTCCGGCGCATGCCCGACAGCAGCATGAACAGTTGGAGGTCGCGGCGCACGGGGTTGCCCAGCGACAGCACCGCCTTGCCCCACGCCCTGAGCTTCTCGGGACTGGCGTCCACCTCGCGCCGGCGCATGCCGTTCATGTCCACATTGCCCACCGGGTTAGGTGGCAGGTCGGGGAACTGCCGCAGGGCGCGGTTGTAGACCGAGCGCAGGACCCGCATGGTGTTGTCGCCCGAGGTGGCGCCGCTCCTTTCGGTGATCCTGCGGTGGCGCTCGCGCACGCCCTGTCGATCAGCGCCGATCTCGGCCAGCGGCCTGTCCAGCCAGTCCTTGAGGTAGTAGGTGACGTGGTACTCGTAGCCGCTGCGGGTCTTGTCGGCCAGCCGCCGGGAGTTGAGGTGCAGGTCCAGTCCCTCCCGCAGGGTGATCCCGCGCGCCCGGGCCTTGCGGCGCTCCTCGTTGGGGTTGGTGCCGCCCCTCATGCCGACCAGCGTCTGCCGGGCGGCGTCGCGGGCCTGCTTGGCGTCCATCGCCGGGTGGTCGCCCAGCTTCGTCCTGACCTGACGCCCGTTGACGAGGGACTGGACGTAGAAGCTGCGCTTGGTGGGGGTGACGATGAGGTAGAACCCCCTCATCTCGGTGTCGGCGTACAGGGCCGACTTGCCCAGCTCGGGCTTTGGTGCCCTCTCGACGAGGGACTGGGTGATCTTCGACTTCATGCTGGCTCCGGGTGACGGGGCCACGGCTCGGACACAGTTTCGCACCACAAGGTGCCGTGTTCAGACGCGCCGTTTGTGCCCCTGAAGCCTCATTAAGTCGCGGTTTTTCCTCGGTGTAAGCGGCCCTGGACCATCCGATTTCAAATCATGGCAAGCTATCCGCGTGCCGACTTGTAAGCGATAGGTCCACAGTTCGAGTCTGTGAAGCGGCACCATCCCTCGTAGTCAGCGCCCCTTCGCGCTGCTCTTTCTGGACTTCGGCTGGAGTCTGGCCGCGCGCTGCTCCAGGTACTCGCCGAGCAGCCCGAGCGGCGGCACGCCGAGCGCCTCAGCGAACTCGACCAGCTCCACGGCGTCGATGCGCCGCTCCCCACGTTCGCACTTGGACACGAAGGTCTGCGTGTTCCCAAGCCGCTCGGCCAGATCGACCTGTGACACGCCGGCGCGCTTGCGGGCCGCCTTCAGGACGGTCAGCAGTAGCTGGTAGTCAGGGTTGTGGGTCGATTGGGCCATCGCACGGTGACAGGTTGGTCACCGCACGCTAGAGTTCGTATTGGATTAGTCCAAAATAGACTATTTACTAGCGTTGCTCAGGGGGAGTGCATGAAGCGGATAGGGATTCTTCTGGTGGTTTTGGTGGTCCTGGCTTGGATCGGGTCGAAGGTGGTGCCGCGCAGCAAGCCCGCAGTTGCCGCCGCGGCGGCCGGGGCGCCGCATGAGCAGGTCCAGCAGCCCGAGCCGGAACGACCCATGTCGTCCGCCGAGAAGAAGGCTCAGCAGGAGAAGTGGTTCGGCGCCAAGACCATCGTCGCGGCCGAGCACGCCGTCAGGCGCGAACTGAAGGATCCGGACGCAGCGCAGTTCAAGGAAGTGCGTGCGAACTACACCGAGGAGTTCGGCGTGGTCGCCTGTGGCCGGGTCAACGCCAAGAACGAGTTCGGTGGATACACGGGTTTTCGGCGCTTTGTGTTTGACGGAAAGATCGTCATCGTCGAAGGACGGGATAATGTCGCTGACGCTTGGGTCGGGGCGTGCCTATAGGGTCAACGCTGACTCGACAGCGCCGTTCAGGTGGGTGAAACTTCCCCAACTAGTTCGGGAAGGACTGGATGGGGGAATAAATGGCGAAGCCCGATTTCCCGGCGCTATTGGCGCCGGGGATGCACAATCTGACCTTGGCAGACATACAGGCACTGGCGGTCACGCCGTTCCCTGATGATGCGCAGCGTACCGGTCTGTACCAGAACTTGATGAACTGGGTCGGGGCACTCAATGCCTGCGGGGTGAATGGTACGCTCTGGCTGGATGGCTCTTTCTTGACGGAAAAGCCTGGTCCCAGCGACATCGATTGCGTGCTTTGGTACCCGCGGTGGTCGTCAGCGGCGAATGCCACGGCTGCAAATCAGCAGCAGGCCCAGCGCCTGTTGGACAAGCCATCTGCTAAGGCTCTGTTCGGCTTGGACTTGTATATAGAAACGCCAGATCAGCTCAAGTTGGTGCATCGACAAGCATACTGGCGTGGCTTCTTCGGGTTCTGCCACGACCGGGTGACGGCGAAGGGTCTAGCGGAGGTGGGCATATGAGCAGCAAGATATTGAAAGGCCACGCCGAAGCGCTCTCTGAATTCGCAAAGGAGACGTCGGATCGCGCCCGTGAAAAGCCCGATGACTTCTTCCTCCAGCTGGCTGCACGAAATCAGGAAGATGCAGCGCGGGAAGCGGCCCATCAACTAATGCTTGAAGAGGCCGAAGAGGCTGGAGAGCTGGTTGATTTGCGGCTTCTGGGGCCACGGGCAAATGGCAGCATCTCTCTCGACTGGTTCATTCGAGCGATGGACCCCTTGTCGAAGGCGTGGAAGCTCGCTGCACACAGGCTGCGCTACGGCAATGATGCAGCGCGAGGTGCCGGTTCTGATGTCATCAGCGCCCTCAACCTGAAGCTGGCTGGCATAGGCCACGGTTCGACCCGCATCTTCGTTACTGGCAATGCTATGCCTGACTTGACCGGGGAGAGCCTGTTGCAGGCGACGCTTGCTCAGGTATTTCGCCTGCTAAACGCACGCCAAGATGAGTTCTACGATGCGGTGGATGCTGTGGGCGGCAAGTCCGCGCACCAGCTCGGCGAGTTTATGAAGGAGCTAGATCAAGGTGGCTTCGCCGCGCAATTCACGTGGCAGTCCCCGCGAGGGCGGCAATTTTGGGAGGGGCGCCCTGACGAGATTGTCCGTATTCGCGCACTCCTCGACACCATCCGCGAGCCAGAGCGGTATCTTGAGACGATCACGGGCAGGGTTGCTGGCATCACCGACACGGGCAGGCTGGAACTCCGCACCGACGATGGAAAGGTCATGATCCGCTTCCCGCTCAAGCTTACGGAGCAGGTGCAACGCTTGACCATTACGTCATTGACCACAATCCAAGTAGAGACTGCACGCTATTGGGATTCTGTGCAGAAAAAGGACATCTACAAGCGACAGCTTGTCGAGGTTCAGTAGCCGCACGGCCTCGCCAGACGGCCCGTGCCGAGCTCGGGACCACGCGGCCTGATACCGAGCAGCCCGGATCGAATCGGACAACACGGGCTCACCGGGGAGCCCGGATGCAATGTTGGTGTCAACGCGCGAGCCATCTGGGTACAGTGTGGTTAATCGGGCTGCGGACCAGACCAGCCCGAGGATCGTCGGCAATGGCTATGGCGATCAGAAGTGCTTTCGGTGGCAAGAACAGCCGAGGCCAGCCCAGCATGACGAACTGAGCAGCCCATCTCTGCGACGCACAGCAGGCCCAGTCCCCCGGCGGCATTCCGCCTCCGTGGGAACTTGGAGATGGAGCACGCCTGTGACTACCCCCGAACCCAAGAAGCTCAACCCCGAAGAGCTGGCCGAACTGCACGCGCTTCCCGACGAGGCGATGGTCAAGCCTGAGGAAGCCGCCGCGCTCCTGCGGCTCAAGCGCGCCACGTTGGCGTGGTACCGCTGCCACGGTGGTGGACCGAACTACTCACGCGTCGGACCGAAGTTGATCCGGTACCGCATGGGCGACCTGCGCGAATATGCCAAGGGCCAGCCGATGAGCGAGGGCGTCCGCAAGGTCGCCGCCGCGATGCTCGCCGCCCGCACCGCCAACGCGGAGGGCTGACCGATGGCCGCACATGAAAACGCCCACGGCGTGCGAGACCGTGGGCGCAGGGGTACGACCGACCAGGAGAGTGAGCTGTCCAGGACTCACGGGATCAATGATGCCGCGGGGTCTGCCGCCGCGACGCCATCATTTGAGGCCGCGTCCGAGTACCGCCGCGCCCGGCTCGACCTGATCCCCCTGCGCCGCCGCGACAAGGTGCCCGCCGACAAGCGCTGGCAGGAGCGCAGCTACGACCGGGGCGAGGTGCTGGAGCGCGCGAGGCGCGACGGCCTGAACCTGGGCGTGCGCCTGCCCGCCGACGTGGTCGTGGTGGACGTGGACCCGCGCAACTTCCCGGCTGGGCGCGACAGCCTGGCCGAGCTGGCCGCCGCCTTCGGCCTGCCGCTCGCGTCTGCGCCGCACGTCCTCACCGGCAACCTGGAACACCCCGGCCACCACTTCTACTTCCGCAAGCCAGCGGGCGCCGTGCTGCTGGACACCGTGGACGGCTTCGAGGGCGTCGAGTTCAAGTCGCTGGGCCGCCAGGTCGTCGCGGCCGGCTCTGTACACCCGACCGGCGGCCTGTACCGCTGGGCATCTGATTCGCCGCCGCTACCAGACATGCCGGACCTGCCCGCGCGGCTGGTCGAGGCGGCGCGCAGGCCGGAGAGGAAGCGCGCCGCGGGCGCTGGCGAGATCACCGCCGAGCAGCTCGCCGCGTCGCTGGAGTACCTGGACCCGACGGACTTCCGCGAGCACGATCGCTGGCTGGAGTTGATGATGGCCTGCCACCACGCCACCGACGGCGACGGCGAG
The DNA here is from genome assembly GCF_046736355.1 of Pseudoxanthomonas mexicana. Classification (GTDB taxonomy): domain Bacteria; phylum Pseudomonadota; class Gammaproteobacteria; order Xanthomonadales; family Xanthomonadaceae; genus Pseudoxanthomonas_A; species Pseudoxanthomonas_A mexicana_B. The sequence goes on from NZ_CP157201.1 coordinate 856,168, forward strand.
GCGCGGCAGGAGTTCATCGCCTGGTCCACGTCGGACCCCAGCTACGCAGACCACGAGTGGATCGTCGGGCGTCGCTGGGACTCGCTGCACGCCGACCGCGACGACGCGGTGACCATCGCCACGCTGCGCAGGCGCCTCAACGAGGTCGGGTCCGACATCGCGCCGCCCGACGCTGCCGAAGACTTCGACGTGTGGGACGAGGTCGAGCCGATCGAGCCGCGCGCTCGCAGGCGCTTCCTCAACGTGAACGACCTGAAGGCGCTGCCGCCGCCGCGGTGGCTCGTGCCCGGCCTGCTGGTGGAGGACAGCGTCGCGGCCATCTATGGCGCGCCCGAGTCGGGCAAGTCGTTCCTGGCGCTCGACATCGCGATGGCCGTCGCGGGCGGCGTGGACTGGCACGGCCGCAGGGTCACCGACGGCGGCGTCCTGTACGTCGCGGCTGAGGGCGCGTCTGGCCTCGGCAAGCGCGTCCGCGCGTGGGAGATCGACCGCGGCATCGACGTGGGCAAGTTCCCGCTCTGGCTGGACCACGGCGAGATCAACCTCGCAGCCGAGCGCGACGGCGGCGTCCGCGCCTTCGTCAGCGACGTGGTCGAGGAGCTCGGGCCGCTGCGCCTGGTCGTCATCGACACCCTCAACCAGACGGCGGCTGGCGCCGACGAGAACTCGGCGAAGGACATGGGGCGCTACATCGCCAGCATGAAGCGCATCCGCGACGAGACGGGCGCGACCGTCGTGGTCGTGCACCACTCAGGCAAGGACCCCGGCAAGGGCATGCGCGGCAGCTCGTCGCTCCTCGGGGCGATGGACACCACGGTCGAGGTGAGCCGCGACAAGGAGGTACGCGCCATCACCGTGACCGTGCACAAGCAGAAGGACGCGGAGCGCGAGCCGCCGATGCGATTCAACCTGGAGCGCGTGGATCTTCCGGGGGAACCCGACTGGAACGGCAGGCCGCCGTCGTCGCTGGTGCTCCGTCCGACCGTGATGGTCGACGCGGCCTCCGACTTCGGGGGCGAGGCGACGACGGACGACGGGCTGACCGCCCTGGCGTGCGAGCTGGGCGCGTCGGGCGGGACGGTGAAGGCGTCCGAGCTGCTCGACGCAGCCACCAAGCGCCTGGGCATGAGCAAGAGCTCGGCGCAGCGCGCGGTGACGGAAAGGATCCCCGAGGGTCGCATCGACGCCGTGCGCGCAAGCTGGGACGGTCGCCACTTCTGGCTGTGGTGCGAGCGCGTCGGCAAGCACTCCACGGCGCCGAAGGTGGTGCGGGTCGAGGCCGCGCCATGAACGCCCGCGAAGTCTCCTGAAGTCTGATTCTGAAGTCTCGAGACTTCGGAGACTTCGCGGCGTCCTGAAGTCTGAAGTCTGTTCCGGATCAGCAGCTTATGCGCCCACTCGATTCGCAGACTTCGGACGAGACTTCGGCCACGGCAGACGAGACTTCGCAGCTTTCACTTTCTTAAGAAAGTGAAAGCGAAGTCTGCCCGGAGTCTGATTCTTGAGTTACCCCACAAACGGCGAGCGCATGGACGGATGCGTCCAACCTTGCGTGCCGTGTCCCTCGCGCGCGAGGCGAACAGGACAGGCAATCCCAGGCGACGCGCGCCATCTAATCGAGCATCGGATGGCCGACGCCATCCAAGCCGTTGATCCAACTGCTTGAACGATGGCGTGCCTGCGCGCGTAAGCACGACACCATCACAACGTAAGCCACTTTTCACCCCGGAGACCGCAGTCGTGCTTTCCATCCCGAACACCTTCACGCCCGAGCGGCGCGAGCTGTTCTTCCAGGTGCTGGAGGACACGTGCTCGCCCAAGCAGGCCGCGGCAGCGGCGGGCATCAGCAGGCAGACAGCCTTCTACCACAAGGCAAACGACATCGAGTTCCGCACCCGGTGGGAGAAGGCCATCGAGGTCGCCCTGGACTCGCTGCTGGACGAGGCGTACAGGCGCGCCGCGATCGGCTACGACGAGCCGGTCATCCACCAGGGACGCCTCGCCACCACCGCGGACCCGGCGACCGGGGAGGAGCGGCCGCTCACCGTCAGGAAGCACAGCGACAGACTCCTGGAGGTTCTCCTAAAGTTCCGCTACGGCGAGCAGATGGCGGACAGGCTGCGCGTGAAGGTGGAGGACACGGGCCTGTCGGCCGACGCCCTGCTGGCGATGCCCGCCGAGGAGCGCGCCCAGTTGGTGGCGCTGCTGTCCAAGTACAACGCGGCGCGGCCGCAGGAGGAAGACGATGAGTGAGCACCTGAGCGTCGCCGAGGCGCTGCACAAGGCCGAGCAGATTGACGCCATGCTGGGCGCGATCCAGGGCACCGCGCCCGACGCGGTCGAGGCGATGGGCGGGCGCGACGCCCTAGCCCGTAAGTCGGAGATGACCTGCATCGGCCCGGTGCCGCGCCTGGACGCCGAGACCTGGGAGCGCATGTCGCAGGAGTACGAGGGGCGGCGCGAGCATGGCAGCGTCAACCGCGGGCACTAACGGTCACGCGGTCGCCGTCGAGGTGGACGGGGTGCGATACCCCTCCGCTAGGTCGGCCGCGGCAGCCGTGGGGATCGGGTACAGCGCCGTGACGGCGCGATGCCACGACCCCAGGCACCAGAACTACCGATGGCTCGGCGCCACGCCGGGCAGGCGCGAACTGAGGCCCGAGGACAGGCGCATCGCCAGGGCGCTGGTCGAGCCAGCCCGCTGGCCCTGCGACGGCGGCAGGCGCCGCGCCGATGTGCTGGACCTCAACGAGGGGCCACCGAAGGTGGTGCGCCGCATCGGCTGGCTCCGCTGCATGTGCTGCGCCCGCTTCACCTTCTCCGACGACGTGGTGCGCGTGCGCATGTGCGAGGAGTGCGGCGGCCTGGGCAGCGCGCCAGCCAAGGACGTCTGACATTCCATCGGTGGGCGGCGCTACGCCAAGCCCATGAATCGCAAGCCACAGCGACAGCGGCAGATCCGAGGGAAACACGCCCGGAGAACGATGGCGTTCGCGCCCAATGCTCCGCGACACATTGCAGGCATCCGGTCAGCGCACAGGCGCGCGTGACCAGCACCTCGGCTTGGTGCACTCGCTCGTGACAGGCGACCGGAGGACCACAACCACCGGAGCACACGAGCCATGAAGATCACCCTCAGCGACACCCCCCTCCTCAGCACCCAGCAGATCGGCGAGCTCGCCTCGACCCTGGACCTGCTGCACAAGCGTGCCCTCACCGCGATCGAGCGGCTGAACAAGGACGTCGCAACCCGCAAGCAGCAGATCGCATCGCGCTGGAAGAATGCACCCGGCCTGTCGTCCGGCGACCTCGCGCGCTTCGCCCAAAACGAGACCATCGCCACCGTCCGCGAGATCAGGGACAACTCCAAGGCCGAGCTCGACAAGATCATCAAGGACGCGGGCGCCCCGCATGCGCAGCTGGTCGGCCAGCGCCAGTTCTACGACTCCCCGGCGAAGGTCCTGGCACGCGCCGCCCTGGGCGACCCCAGGCGCACCGAGTACCTCCAGCAGATCCAGCACGCCGGCCCGGCCGAGCTCGGCCACATGGCCCAGGTCGCCGTCGGTACCAAGAACGTCGCCCTGGGTTCGGCCGTGCTGTCCCTGATCGACCGCATGCCCAGCAAGGACCGCCCGGTCGGCCCGGTCGAGCTGGCGACCGCGATGAGGCAAGACGACTTCCTCAAGGTGCAGGAGTACATCAAGCTGGGCGACGCGCGCCTCCAGGGCATCCTGGTCGCGATCCGCGCCTGGAACTCCGGCAAGTCGAACCCGCTCGGCGCGGTGCAGCTCGCGATGCGTGAGAAGGACATCGACCACGACCTGATCGGGGGCGACGGCGATGACTGACCGACGCGCCCACTATCCACCGTGCCACCCGGCGATGCTGGCACTCGCGGCCCTGGTCGCGGCGATCCAGCACAGGTGCGACCCGTTCCCCGAGCTTGAGGCAGCCGCGGCCCGCAACGGCGTGGCCGTCGGCTCCGAGGAGTTCGACGAGGCCGCAGCGCTGGCCGGGCAGCCGTACTGCCGTGCACTGGACCTGTACGTCGACCGCGAGACCAAGCGCAGGGCGGACGCCCTGGGGTCGGGGATGGCGCACCTGGCCTTCCTCCCGGCCTGACCCGAGCAAACCCGGTCGGGTTGGTTAGGTGCGCAGAGGGCAAAGGGTGGCCCGGCCGTGTTTCGGAGGGGATGTCTTCACGGCATCCCCTTCTTTTTCATGCGCTTGCGGACCCTCGCGCGCCGACAGCGAGTTAGGGTGCTGTTGCGAACCCGCCGTCACCCAAGTGCGCGACTGCGACTCTGCTATCCGAGATCGTCTCGTCGTACCGCTCCACGAACTTGGCGAACTTGCCTCGGTCATCGTTGTAGCTCTCGATCCAGCGAGCCTGGGCCTGAGCGAAAGCGTGCACGAGCCCGAGGAAGTCAAAGTAGTAGACGCCTCCAACATCGCGCGGGATTTCCGGGGAATCTCCAACCCGGAAAGATATTCGGCGGACTTGGCCCTTCAGCACACTTGAGGAATTGAGGTTCGTCATGTGAAGTATGCCGTTGCGTAGTCCCCAGAGCTCTGCGGCCGTTATGCCCAGCGGTGCTAGATCGCAATAAGCCTCCATCCATTTCACGAAGGCTCCCCGGTCGTCTCCGTACTCGATGTACGCCAAGCTGTCGATGCAGCAGACAAGAAGTTTCATCGCAGATACATATAGGCCTGCGTTGAAGGTCAACTTGATCGCCAAGAAGTAGTCATCGTGGATGAGCTGGGAGAAGTTGATTCCATCGTCACTGGCGTACTTTCGCAGCCAATCCACCATGACGCCGGGTTCCCCCAACTTCTCTGAAACCTCGTTCACATCCAGATCCCCATGCTCGGAGCTGTAATTGAAGTGGGTCTTCCCATCTAGAACAGGCGTCGACACGAAAAGTGGGGCCGCGCCAGCACCCGTTTGCACAAACAACTCATCGTAAAGATGGTGGCCCTCTCCAATTCGACACCTCGCGTTGTACTCGGACCTTGTGAATGGTCTTGAGAGTGGAACCTTTTGGGCAAGGGCGAGGTCCGCGTCGACTCGCTGCCGTAAGAAGTCGATCCCTTCCTGGTCTGAGCCTTCGTGTAGGTGGGTGGCATAGCCCGCCACGGAGCATAGGTCCTTGGCGTCAAAGAAGAGAAAGACGTTGTATATCTGCTCAGCCATAAGGGCACCGGATTGTCGTCCAAGGGTCCGTAAAGGGGCGGGGGGCTCCCGAACCCAGCGTATCGCGACCTAATGCCTATGTGTCCACCCACACGTAGGAGAGCGCCATGAAGCTGGAAGAGATGCCCACCAAGGAACTGCTCGCGCTGCACAACCGCATCGCCGACAAGCCCGCAGGACCCAAGACTTTCGCGACGCGGACGAAGCTCGTCGCCCGGATCGAGCAGGTCGCGGCCGACAAGAACATCGACCTGGCCTCGTTCGGGCAGCCGAAGAAGCCCAAGGCGACCGCGCAGCGCGCAGAGCCGAAGGCCGAGGCCGCCGAGGCGCCCGAAGCCGCCGAGAAGAAGCCGCGCGGCCTCGGCGTGGGCGCGCTCGCACGCGCGATTCTGATGGACCCGGCCGGTCACCCGCACGCGCTCATCGCGGAGATGGTCAACGCGCAGATCGCGGGCGCGGCGGCGACCGCGAAGAGCGTTCGGTGGTATGCCAACGACATGCGCAAGAAGGGCGTCGAGGTGCCGCCGCGTCAGAAGCACCACCCGGCAGACATGGACGAGGGGCAGTCGGCCGAGGCGCTGTCCACCGTCCGGGTGGTCGAGCCCGCGCCATCTGACGACTGACGCCGTTCTCCCGTCGTGTACGAAAAAAGGGCCACCGTCACGGTGGCCCTTTCATTTCATCGCCTTATGATGCGTCGCGCGACGACTGCGGATCAGGCGGCCGCTTCCTCAGGCGTCATGACGGGGACTTGAGCTTCGGGGTCATCCGCCTTCTGGGCGTTGTAGAGGTGCTTCGCCTTCTCCCACACGAGGGCAGCCGTGACGCGTGCATGGAGTTCGTGCATGCCCTCGAATCCGCGCAGGTAGTCAGTCAGCGCGGCGGTCGGCCAGTCCTCTGCGCCGTAGACGTCCGCCAAATCGATGTAGTAACGGTACCAGTCGTACTCCGCGTGGCAGTCGAGTACGTCCGCGCCGAACCCGCGCAGGGCAGTCGCCTCGTCGAGGTCCTTCTTCACCGCCTCGAGGAGTACCCAGCCCTCGTCGTCGTCATGGTCTCTGTCACTGAGGATACTCGTCGGCATCAGCTTCCAGGCCGAGACGAGGCGCTCTGTGGAGCCGCCGGTTTCCGAGGGTGCAAGATCGATCGCGACCGCAAACAATTGGTAGCGAGCGAACTCGTAGATACCAGCCACGGCCTTGGTGTTCGTTTCGATGTTTCGGTTCTGGCTCATGTGCATTTTCCCAGTTGGTTGTCACTGATCGGGCGACCAGCTGGTGAGGAATGCTAAGCACACTTTTCGACGCCGTATGTAAACGAATGCTGGAACTGCCGCCTTCCCGACAGTTCCGAGGAACGTTTATTTACAACGCACCAGCGTGCGTGCTTGCGAGGTGAGGAGGCCACTCGCCCTCGGTCCATTCGAGGCCGAGCTGTTCGAGGATGTAGCGCGACGCCGCCTCCTGGTGCTTGCGTAGGTGCTCGGGACCGACGTGGATGTAGCCCATCGTGACGTTGCTCGCCGCGTGGTTGAGCAGGTACTTCAGCTCGAGCAGCGGGACGCCGGCCTGCACGGCGAGCGTGGCGAACGTGTGCCGCAGGGCGTGTCCCGTCAGACCGTCCAGCTCGTGCTGCGCGACCTCGGCGACGTGGCCCGACTTCGACTCGGCGGGGAACAGCCACGGAGTCTTGCGGTGCAGGCGCGGGTTCTCCTCGGCGCGGTGGCCGAGCAGGTCGGCGAGCGGCCCGGACAGCGGCAGGTCGAACGCGCGGGTCGATCCGCCCTTGGGCTTGGGCACGTGCAGGCGCCCGGAGGCGAGGTCCAGGTCGGATGCTCGTGCCTCGCAGGCCGACGTGCGCCGCATGCCGGTGAGCACCATGAACAGGTGCAGGTCCCGCCGCACCGGGTGGAGGCCGAGCACCGCCTTGCCCCACGCCCTGAGCCTGTCCGTCGGGGCGTCCACCTTGCGGCGCCGCAGCCCGTGGTAGTCCACGTTCCCGCAGGGGTTCGGCGGCAGGTCCGGGTGCTCCCGCAGGCCTCGGTTGTACACGGCCCGGAAGATGCGGAAGGCGTTGTCCGCCGAGGGCGCACCGTGCCGCTCGGTGATCCTGCGGTGCCTGTCGCGCACGCCCGAGCGGTCCGCGCCGAGCTCGGCCAGCGGGCGGTCGAGCCAGTCGGACAGGTACTGCTCGCAGTTGTAGCGGTAGTCGTCCTTGGTCCTCGGGGACAGCGGCTTTGCCGCCAGGTGGAGGTCGAGCGCCTCGCGCAGGGTGATCCCGCGCGCACGCGCCCGGCGTCGCTCCTCGTTCGGGTTGACGCCGCCGCGCATCCCGACGAGGACGCCTCGCGCCATGTCGCGGGCCTGCTTCGCGTCGAGCGCCGGGTGGTCGCCCAGCTTCGTGCGCACCTGCCGCCCGTTGACGAGCGACTGCACGTAGAAGCTGCGCTTCGTGGGCGTGACGATGAGGTAGAACCCGCGCATCTCGGTGTCCGCGTGGAGGATAGACTTGCCGCGCTCGGGGGTGGGGCTGCGCTCGACGAGGGACTGGGTGATCTTCGACTTCATGCTGGCTCCGTGGGTGGCGGGGCCACGGCACGGACACGGTTTCGCACCACAAGCTGCCGTGTTCAGTCGCGCCGTAAGTGCCCCTGAAGCCTCATTAGGTCGTGGTTTTCCCTTGTTGTAAGCGCACTTAGGCCATCCGATTTCAAATCATGGCAAGCTATCCGCGTGCCGATTTGTAATCAGTAGGTCGCGGGTTCGATTCCTGCTGCCGGCACCATCCCCCCAGATCCGTGCGCCGGGGACCATGAAGGTTCCCGACCGGCGCGAGCATGAAACGGGTGATCCCCGGCGCTGCGGTAATGGCATGCGGAATAAGCTGCCTCGGCGTGAATGCCGGCACGATGTCGCGCGCGCCTGTCACGTCGTGTCCACCGCATGAAGCGAAGGATGGCGTTTCCTATCTCACAGGAAACGTTCGATGAAAGCCCTCACGTACCACGGTTCCAAGGACGTCCGCGTCGAATCGGTCCCCGATCCCGTCCTGCTCCAGCCCGACGACATCATCCTGCGCGTCACCGCCACGGCGATCTGCGGATCCGACCTGCACCTGTATCGCGGCAAGATTCCCGAGGTGCACGATGGCGACATCCTCGGCCACGAGTTCATGGGCATCGTCGAGGACGCCGGCCCCGGGGTCACCGCGGTGCGCAAGGGCGATCGCGTGGTCATCCCGTTCGTGATCGCCTGCGGGCAGTGCTTCCATTGCCGGCTCGACGAATACTCGGCCTGCGAGACCACCAACACCGGCAAGGGCGCGGCGATGAACCAGAAGGGCATCCGGCCGCCGGCCGCGCTGTTCGGCTACAGCCATCTCTACGGCGGCGTCGCCGGCGGCCAGGCCGAGTACGTGCGCGTGCCGATGGCCAACGTGGGGCCGTTCGCGGTGCCCGACGCGCTGCCCGACGAGCAGGTGCTGTTCCTGTCCGACATCCTGCCCACCGGCTACCAGGCGGCCGTGGACGCCGGCGTCGGCGCGGGCAGCACGGTCGCCATCTTCGGCGCCGGCCCGGTCGGGCTGATGGCCGCGGCCTGCTGCCGCATGCTGGGCGCGGCGGAGATATTCATGGTCGATCACCATCCGTACCGGCTGCAGTTCGCGCAGCGCGCCTACGGCGTCATCCCCATCGATTTCGACGAGCAGGACGACCCGGCCGGAATCATCGTCGAGCAGACGCAGGGGCGCGGCGTCGACGTGTCGATCGACGCGGTGGGTTTCGAGGCCAAGGGCAGCCGGCTGGAAACCGCGCTGACCACGCTCAAGCTGGAGGGCAGCAGCGGCGCCGCGCTGCGCCAGTGCATCGCGGCCACGCGCCGCTGCGGCACGGTCAGCGTGCCGGGCGTGTACGCCGGCTTCATCCACGGCTTCCTGTTCGGCGACGCGTTCGACAAGGGCCTGACCTTCAAGATGGGCCAGACCCACGTGCAGAAGCTGATGCCGGAACTGCTCGAGCACATCGGCAACGGCCGCCTCGACCCGCAGGCCATCATCACCCACCGGCTGCCGCTGGCCGAGGCCGCGCGGGCCTATGCGATCTTCGACGGGAAGGAGGAGGACTGCCGCAAGGTCGTGCTGACGCCGTGAGGGCACCCGGATTCTTCATGCCAGACCGCGATGGAGGAACCGGACGCGCGGGGAGCGCCCTCATCCGCCCCTGCGGGGCACCTTCTCCCGCTTGCGGGAGAAGGAGAAGGGTAGGCGCGTGTCGGAGGCCTTCGTGCCGGAATCGGCAGTCCATGACGTGGCCCCGATCATCGGGGCCATTCCTTGTCCGCTGCGTGCCGCCCGATCGGAGTGGGCGGATGCGCGCCGGCAGTTCAGAGCATGGTGTCGCGCGCCTGCTCGGCGCGCGATGCGCCGATCGCGGTCTCGACGTTCCGGACTTCCTCCGGCGGCGGCAGCACCGCCGGCATGCCCAGGCTCTGGATCCACAGTTCCCGGCACCAGCCCATCGTGTGGTAGAGGTGGTGGTCCTCGTCCTCCTCGACCGCGTCGTAGGCGGCCTTGAGCACCTTGGCGTGCTTGCCGCCCTGTTCGACCACGCGGCCGATCAGTTCCCAGTTCTGGTGATCCTTGGTTTCGGCCAGCACCACGCATTCGGCCGCGACCAGTTCGGCGGCGGCGGGATCTGCCTGCGCCATCGCCATCTCGATGGCCTTGACCAGCGACTTGCCGTGGTGGGCGACGATGGCGCGCCCCGGGCTCTGCTCCTCGGTATCCATGCCCAGTTGCTCGAAGACGCGGGTGAGCACCTGTTCGTGGGTGCGGGTTTCCTCGAGGTATTCCTGCCATTCCTTCTTCAGGTCCTCGTTGACGGCGGCCTCGACCGCGGCCGTGTAGACCTGGATGCCGCCACGCTCGGTCTCCAGTGCCTGGAGGAGGAGTTCGTGGACCTGATCGCTGCTCGTGCGTGAACGCGCCATTGGGATCGCCTGCCGGTAAGGGTGGGGGCACCCACGCTAGGAGCCGGCCGGCGAAGAGATCGTGAGGACGCGCACGGGCGGCCCCCGGCCCTCGCCGGTTGCGCCGCCGCATCGGTTTCCATCGCAACCGTCTAGACTCTGTGGCCCGCCTGCCTGCACGGAGAGAGCCGATGAGCCGAACCTTCCCGCCCGTTTCCCTGATCGGCGTGCCGACCGACGTCGGTGCCGGGCACCGTGGCGCGCGCATGGGGCCGGAAGCGCTGCGCATCGCCGGGCTGGGCGAGGCGCTGGCCGCGCGCGGCCTGCAGGTGGAGGACGTCGGCAACGTCGAGGGTCCGCGCAATCCCTGGGTGGAGCCGGTGCAGGGCTACCGCCATCTTGCCGAGGTGGTGGCGTGGAACCGCGCGCTGATGGAGGCCACCGCCGCCGAGCTGGCGCGCGGCCGCCTGCCGATCATGCTGGGCGGGGATCACTGCCTGGCAATCGGCAGCATCACCGCGGTGGCGCGCCACTGCCGGCAGGCCGGCAAGAAGCTGCGCGTGCTGTGGCTGGACGCGCATTCGGACTTCAACACCCGCCAGGTCACCCCGTCGGGCAACATCCACGGCATGCCGGTGGCCTGCCTGTGCGGCATCGGCCCGGACGAGCTGACCCGGCTCGGCGGCGACGCGCCGGCGATCACGCCGGCGATGGTGCGGCAGATCGGCATCCGCTCGGTGGATCCGGAGGAAAAGCGGCTGATCAAGGAACACGCCGTCGACGTCTACGACATGCGCTACATCGACGAGGTGGGCATGAAGCGCACGATGGAGGCGGCGCTGGCCGGGGTGGACGCCGACACCCACCTGCACGTCAGCTTCGACGTGGACTTCCTCGATCCCAGCATCGCGCCCGGCGTCGGCACCACCGTGCCGGGCGGTCCCAACTACCGCGAGGCGCAACTGGTGATGGAGATGATCGCCGACAGCGGGCGGATGGGATCGCTGGACATCGTCGAGCTGAACCCGGTGCTGGATCGCCGCAACCGCACCGCCATGCTGGCGGTGGACCTGGTCGAGAGCCTGTTCGGCAAGTCCACGCTGATGCGCGACTGAGGCATGCGGTGATTGCGGACTGAACGGCGCCGGCCGGCTTCACCCGGCTTCCACATCACCGCCGGTTAATGTCTTCGCGCAGGCCGCTGGCGCCGCCAACGCAGGGGGAAAACGCCAGGCAGCCGCTCCCTATCCAACCAGGAGTCCAGGCATGAAGCGTTTGATGGCGTTGTTTCTGATGTCGCTGTTTTCGGTGGCGGTGCTTTCCGGCTGCAACACCGTGGCCGGCGCGGGCAAGGATATGCAGAAGGCGGGAGAAAAGGTCGAGGACAAGGCCCAGGATTGCAGCGACGGCAAGTGCTGACGGTTGCGGCCGCGATCCGCGGCCGCGCCAATCCCGCGGCGACGGCGGTTGCCGCGGTTCCTTCCATCCCATTCCCCGAGGAGTCCACCATGAAGCGTTCCCTTTCCCTGGTGATGCTGGCGCTGTTCTCGATGGCCCTGCTGTCCGCCTGCAACACCGTGGCCGGCGCCGGCAAGGACGTGCAGAAGGTCGGCGAGAAGGTCGAGGATGCGGCCAAGTAGGCCGCTTCGCCGCCATGCATTCCGCACGAAAGGCCGGGGAAACCCGGCCTTTTGCTTGCGCGGCGCGCCGGGGTGAATGCGTTCTTGATGCGCTGGTAATGCCGCGTTGACGCCGGCTTGATTCGCTGGGAACGCGAGGGATGCGAGCCTGTGCCGGCGGCAACTCCCGCCGTTGCATCCGAGAGGAGACATCCATGAACAAGGACACCATCGCCGGCAACTGGAAGCAGCTCAAGGGCAAGATCCAGGCCAAGTGGGGCGACCTGACCGACGACGACTTCACCGTCGCCGAGGGCAACGCCGAATACCTGACCGGCAAACTGCAGGAGCGCTATGGCTGGGATCGCGATCGCGCCGCCAGCGAGGTGCGCGACTTCGAGCGCAGCCTGCGCGATTGACCTTCGATACCGGCAGGGCATCGCCGGCCTGCGGGCCGGAGCGGCAACGGACCTTCGGGTCCGTTGCCGTTTTCGTTTCCGCGCGGCAGGCGGCGGCACGACCCGTCAGCGCCGGTACGGCGGATCGGCGACGAAGCCTTGCGGGAACGCCTGCGGCGCCGGGCGCGGCCACGGGGGCATGCGCCGCTCGCGCAGGATGCCGCGGGCGATCAGGTTCTCGCGGGTGTCGTAGCGCAGTTGCTCGATCTGCGCGGGGCGGGCGCTGCGGACGAAGTGGGTGCGCTGCGTCCACGACGACTCGCGCGCGCCATGCCCGGTGCCGATGCCGGGTGGCGCGGAAGGAGCGGGCATGCCGTAGGCGTCGGCCGATGCCGCGCGCCGGGCCTGGCCGTCGTCCGTGGCAGCCGCGGCTTCCTGCGCCGCGCGCGCCTGCGCACCGGCGATCGGCGGCGCCGAGGGCGGCTGCCGGTGGGGCGCGGCCTCGGTGTACACGGCGATGCCGATCACGCCGACGTTGCGCGGTCGTCCGGTGCGCGAGGCATAGCTGTCGTGCGGCGCGCTGAACACGAACTGCGCCACCTCGCCCATCGACTTGCGCCAGCCGGTGATCTCGGCGCTTTCCCACGGCCCGATCACGTAGCCGGCCTGCGACGGCGATGCGATCTGGCCGGTGATCGCGTTGACGCCGTCGACCGACAGCACCACCAGCACGCGCTCGCCGCTGGTGTTGGTCAGGCGCACGGCGTAGCGGTGGCCGGGATCGCCGGCGATCCAGCGTTCGCCGCGATGCGGCTGGGACGGCAGCCACTGGCCGGTATCGCGATCGACCAGGTCCAGCTGCACTAACGGTCGGGCCAGGACGGGCAGGCAGGCGGCCAGCGAGAGCACGGCCAGCAGCAGCGCAAGCGGGGGGAGGCGGCGCATCGGGATTCTCCATCGAAGGGGACTCCCACGGCTCAACGCACGGCGGTGCGCGGCGGGGTTGCGCCGCCAGCGGTTAAACTGCGCCGGTTCAGGCTTTCCAGAAAACCCTCGCAATGACCACCCGCGTCCTCACTGGCATCACCACCTCCGGCACGCCGCACCTGGGCAACTACGTCGGCGCCATCCGCCCGGCCATCGCCGCCAGCCGCAGCGAAGGCGTCGAGAGCTTCTACTTCCTCGCCGACTACCACGCGCTGATCAAGGTGCAGGATCCGGCGCGCGTGCAGCGCTCGACGCTGGAGATCGCCGCGACCTGGCTGGCCTGCGGGCTGGAGCCGGACAAGGTGTGGTTCTACCGGCAGAGCGACATCCCCGAGATCCCGGAGCTGACCTGGCTGCTGACCTGCGTGGCCGGCAAGGGCATCCTCAACCGCGCGCACGCCTACAAGGCGGCGGTGGACAAGAACCGCGCCGAGGGCGAGGACGACGACGCCGGCATCACCGCCGGGTTGTTCATGTACCCGGTGCTGATGGCCGCCGACATCCTGATCTTCAACGCCGACAAGGTGCCGGTGGGGCGCGACCAGATCCAGCACATCGAGATGGCGCGCGATTTCGGCCAGCGCTTCAACCACCTGTTCGGCGGCGACTACTTCACCCTGCCGGAAGTGGTGATCGAGGAGAACGTGGCCACGCTGCCCGGCCTGGACGGGCGCAAGATGAGCAAGAGCTACGACAACACCATCCCGCTGTTCGCCCCGCGCGCGGAACTGAAGAAGCTGATCGCCTCGATCGTCACCGACTCCAGGGCGCCGGGCGAGCCGAAGGAGGCCGAGGGCTCGCACGTGTTCCAGCTCCACCGCGCGTTCGCCTCGGTGCAGGACAGCGAGCGCATGCGCGACGCCTTCGCCGCCGGCATCGGCTGGGGCGAGGCCAAGCAGGCGCTGTTCGAGCTGATCGACGCCGAGGTCGCGCCGCTGCGCGAGAAGTACGAGGCGCTGATGGCGCGACCGGCCGACATCGAGGAGATCCTGCGCGACGGCGCGGCGCGGCTGCGCGCGCGCTACGCCACGCCTTTCATCGCCGAACTGCGCCAGGCGGTGGGCCTGCGCAACCTGTCCGCGCGCGCGCAGACGGCGGCCGCGGCGGTGGAGAAGGCCGCGCTGCCGCAGTTCAAGCAGTACCGCGAGAAGTCCGACGGGCGCTTCTACTTCAAGCTGCTGGACGGGCAGGGCGATCTGCTGATCCAGAGCGAGGGCTTCGATTCGCCCAAGGCCGCCGGCGAGCTGATCGCGGTGCTGAAGAAGGTCGATCGCGCCGACGCGATGGAGACGCCGGAGATCGTCCTGCATGCGCCCGCCGAGCGGGCGCTGGCCGCGCTGGCGCAGCTGCGCGAGGCCGAGGGCTGACGTGCCGTACCTGGCGATCGTGCTGTTCCTGCCATGGTTCGGGCTGCTGGGCTCGCTGTTCTGGCTGTTCCCGCGCCAGCCGAGGCACCGCCGCCGCCGCCTGTTCGACGGTGCGGCGCTGGCGGTGGCGTTCGCGCTCAGCGTCGCCGGCATGCTGTGGGGCTACCGGCTCGGCGCGGCGGATGCCGGCACCGGTGCGATCTGGAAGCAGGTGCTGGCCACGCTGGTGGCCTACGGCGCGTTCCTGATGGTGATGACGCTGGCGGTGCCGCTGCGCGCGTGGTGGCTCGCGCGCCGTTGACGTCGCCTGCCGACCAAAGCCGCATCGTGCCGCCGCCGCGCCGGCGGTAAAATCGTCGGTCTCGAACGCAAGCCGACGCAAGCGCATGAGCGAACATGGCATCCACACCCTCGATACCGCTTTCCTGCGTGATCACTTCGACGCGGCCTACCTGATCGTCGAGCAGGGCCGCGCGGCCTTCGTCGACTGCGGCACCTCGCACGCGGTCCCGCGCCTGCTCGCCGCGTTGCGCGAGCGCGGCCTGGCGCCGGCGGACGTGGACTGGCTGCTGGTCACCCACGTGCACCTGGATCACGCCGGTGGCGCCGGCGCGTTGATGCGCGAGCTGCCGAACGCGCGGCTGGTCGTGCACCCGCGCGGCGCGCCGCACATGATCGATCCGGCGCGGCTGATCGCCGGCGCCACCGCCGTCTACGGAGAAGAAGAGATGGCGCGCAGCTACGGCGAGATCGCGCCGGTGGCGCAAGAGCGGGTGGTCGTGGCCCAGGACGGCTTCACCCTGTCGCTGGCCGGCCGCGAACTGCTCTGCCTCGACACGCCCGGCCACGCGCGCCACCACTACTGCGTGTGGGACGCGCGCAGCCGCAGCTGGTTCACCGGCGACACCTTCGGGCTGTCCTACCGCGAGCTGGACAGCGCGCGCGGCGCGTTCGTGGTGCCGACCAGCTCGCCGGTGCAGTTCGAGCCGGAGGCGCTGAAGGCCTCGATCGCGCGGCTGCTGTCGTATTCGCCGCAGGCGATGTACCTGACCCACTACGGCCGGGTCGGGGACGTGGACAGGCTGGGGCGGGATCTGGTCGAGCAGATCGACGCGATGGTCGCGCTGGCGCAAAGCTGCGACGGGCAGCCGGACCGCCATCGCTGCCTGGTCGCCGCGCTGGAGGCGCTGTACCTGGAGCGCGCGCACGCGCATGGCTGCGCGCTGGACGAGGCCGGCGTGCGCCGGGTGCTGGCGATGGACATCGAGCTCAACGCGCAGGGACTGGCCTGCTGGCTGGATCGCGACAGGCGCTGAGCGGCGCGGATTCCCGTAGTTTCCTTCCTTCACCGGAGCATGCCCCATGAGATTGCCCGTCACCCGGATCGCACTGAGCCTGCTGGTTTCCGCCTTCGTCATCCCGGCCGGCGCCGAAGTCCCCGGCGGCGGCATCGACGCGGCAGCGCTCTCGCGGCACGTGCGCGTGCTGGCCTCGGACGAGTTCGAGGGCCGCGCCCCGGCCACGGCGGGCGAGGAGCGCACGGTCGCCTACCTGATCGAGGCCTTCCGCGCCGCCGGCGTGCAACCCGGCGGCGAGGACGGTGGCTGGACGCAGGCGGTGCCGCTGGTGCGCGCGCAGGTCGACGGCGCGGTCGCGGCCACGCTGAAGGTCGCCGGCGGCGCGCAGGCGCTGGCCAACGGCGAGGACATCGTGCTGCAGACGCTGCAGCCGGTATCGCGCGTGCAGGTGGCCGATGCGCCGCTGGTGTTCGTCGGCTACGGCATCTCCGCGCCCGAGCGCGGCTGGGACGACTACAAGGGCGCCGACCTGCGCGGCAAGGTCGCGGTGGTGCTGATCAACGATCCGGATTTCGAGACCTGGCAGGGCGATTTCGACGGCCGCGGCATGACCTATCACGGCCGCTGGACCTACAAGTACGAGGAACTGGCGCGGCAGGGCGCGCTGGGCGTGCTGATCGTCCACGAGACCGCGCCGGCCGCCTATGGCTGGGCGACGGTGCGCGCCTCGGGCCTGTCGCCGGTGTTCGACATCGAGCGCGCCGACGCGCAGCGTTACCACACGCACCTGCGCGGCTGGCTGCAGCGCGATCTGGCGGTGTCGCTGTTCGCGCGCGCAGGACTGGATTTCGAGGCGGAGAAGCAGCGGGCGCGCACGCGCGGCTTCCGCCCGGTGGCGCTGGGCGATGCGACGCTGTCGGCGGCATTCGACGTGCGCCGCGAGCGCGTGCTCAGCCGCAACGTCATCGGCCGCATCGAGGGCGCGCGCCGTCCCGACGAGACCGTGATCTACTCGGCGCACTGGGATGCCTTCGGCGTCGGCGGGGCCGATGCGCAAGGCGAGCGCGTCCGCCACGGCGCGATCGACAACGCCACCGGCGTGGCGGCGGTGCTGGAGCTGGCGCGCGTGCACGCCGCCGGCCCGCGCCCGGCGCGCACGCTGCTGTTCGTCGCGCTCACCGCCGAGGAGAAGGGCCTGCTCGGCGCGCTGCACTACGCCGCCCATCCGCTGGCGCCGCTGGAGAAGACCGCCGCCGTGCTCAACATCGAGATGCTCAGCCCGGACGGCCCGACCCGCGACATCGCCAGCTGGGGCAAGGGTCGCGTCTCGCTGGAAAGGGATCTGGCCGCCGCCGCGCAGGCGCGCGGGCGCACCTACTCGCCGGATCCGAACCTGGAGGCCGGCTTCTTCTACCGCGCCGATCACTTCGCCTTCGCCCGCGCCGGGGTGCCGGCGATCACCGTCGGCGCCGGGCTGGATCGGCTGGAGGGCGGCGAGGCGGCCGGCCGCGCGCTGCGCGAGCGCTATTTCGCCGACTGCTACCACCAGCCCTGCGATGCGTGGCGCGCGGACTGGAACGCCGAGGGGCAGGCGCAGGACGCGACGCTGCTGTACGACCTCGGCAACGCGCTGGCCAACGGCGATGCCTGGCCGCAGTGGGACGAGGATTCGGAGTTCCGCGCGGTGCGCGAGCGCAGCGCAGGGGCGCGCCGCTGAGGGCGAGCGGGCGCGTCGGACGGCCTCGCGCGCCTGCCTGCAGGCGTTGATTTCGCAGCGCAGCAAGGCTTTTCCGCAATCGCTGGTAGAGTGCACGCACGGATCCCCGCAAAGGGGCCGAATCGCAACACGGTGGCAGCTTCGGGTGGGAACCTTCCCCAAGGCGCCGACGGTTCGCGATTTTTAATTCCTTCAATATGTTAGCGCTAACAAAATGATGGTACATGCGATCGGAAGCCTCCCGCCAAGCCGCCACCGCCGATGCGGGCGGGCGCCCGGCGGCCATGCGGCGGCGGCGGCCTGCGCGCGTGCTGCCTGCGGTCGCCGTCGCGCCGCGTGCGGCAGCGCGGCATTGCCGCGCACGTTTTCGATAGCGCTAATACCAGCTGCGGGAACAGGGGCATGAGCCTGTACATCGGACTGGACGTCGGCACCCAGAGCGTCAAGCTGGTCGCCTACGACCCACAGGCGCGGCAGGTGGTGGCCGGCGCCGGGCGGCCACTGGAGCTGGCCGCCGGCGAGGACGGCAGCCGCGAGCAGCGTGCCGAATGGTGGATCGAGGCGATCCGCGCCTGCTTCGCCCAGCTGGATCCGGCGCTGCGCGCGCGGGTGGAGGCGATCGGCGTGTCCGGCCAACAGCACGGCTTCGTGCCGCTGGATCGCGCCGGCAACGTGCTGGCGCCGGCCAAGCTGTGGTGCGACACCAGCACCGGCCCGCAGTGCGCTCAGATCATGCAGGCGGCCGGCGGCGCGCAGCGCTGCATCGAACTGGCCGGCAACCCGATCCTGGCCGGCTACACCGCTTCCAAGCTGCCGTGGACGCGCGAGCACCGCTCGCAGGCCTATGCGCAGCTGGCGACGATCCTGCTGCCGCACGACTACGTCAATTTCTGGCTCACCGGCGAGCGCTGGATGGAGCATGGCGACGCCTCCGGCACCGGCTGGCTCGACGTGCGCCGGCGGCAATGGTCGGACCAGATGCTGGCCGCCACCGATCCGGACCGCGATCTGCGCGCCTGCCTGCCGCCGCTGGTCGAAGCCGACGCGCTGTTCCCGATCGCCGCGGCGGTGGCCGACGAGCTCGGGCTGCCGCGCGGCGTGCGCGTCTCGGCCGGCGGCGGCGACAACATGATGGCCGCGATCGGCACCGGCAACGTCGCGCCGGGCATGCTGAGCATGAGCCTGGGCACCTCGGGCACGCTGTTCGCCCACGCCGGGCATGCGGTGGTGGACGAGGCGGCGCGCTGGGCCGCGTTCTGTGATTCCACCGGCGGCTGGCTGCCGCTGATCTGCACGATGAACTGCACCGTGGCCACCGAGGCGATCGCGCGGCTGTGCGGCTTCCCCAGCCGCGACGGCGACGCGCTGCTGGCCGGCACCCGCCCGGGCGCGGACGGCCTGCTGATGCTGCCGTTCCTCAACGGCGAGCGCACGCCGGACCTACCGCACGGCCGCGGCAGCCTGTTCGGCATGACCGCCGCCAACCTGACCCCGGCCAACCTGTATCGCGCGGCGATGGAAGGCGCGCTGTACAGCCTGAAGAACGGCTACGACGGCTTCGTCGACGCCGGCCTGCGCTTCGAGGCGATCCGGCTGACCGGCGGCGGCAGCCAGAGCGCGACCTGGCGGCAGATGGCGGCCGACGTGTTCGGGCTGCCAGTCGACGTGCCGGAGCAGGCCGAGGGCGCGGCGTTCGGCGCGGCGCTGCAGGCGCTGTGGGCCAGCCAGCGCGCGTCCGATCCCGGCGCCGACCTGGCCGCGCTGGCGGCCGCACACGTGCGCCTGGATCCGCGCCTGGCCGCGCAGCCGCGCGCCGAAGCCACCGACGCCTACCGCGCGCAGTACCGGCGCTTCCTTTCCCATCTGGACGCGATCCGGCCGCTCTACGCGGGCTGACCGGCCGCGCCCTCCCACCACGACACGACGGAAGACCCGACCATGAGCAATCCATTCATCGGCGCGAAGGAATATTTCCCCGGCATCGGCCGCATTCCCTACGAGGGGCGCGATTCGGACAACCCGCTCGCCTTCAAGGTCTACCAGGCCGGGCGCAGGATCGGCGGCAAGACGATGGAAGAGCACCTGCGCTTCGCGGTGTGCTACTGGCATACCTTCACCAACGCCGGCCACGATCCGTTCGGCCCGGGCACGCGCCGCTTCCCCTGGGACGGTGGCGCGCCGATGGCCGCGGCCGAGGCCAAGGTGGACGCCGCGTTCGAGTTCTTCACCAAGCTGGGCGTGCCGTACTGGTGCTTCCACGATGTCGATCTGGCGCCCGACGCCGAGGACATCGGCGAGTACGAGAAGAACCTGCGGCACATGGTCGCGCTGGCCAAACAGCGCCAGGACGCCACCGGCGTCAGGCTGCTGTGGGGCACGGCCAACCTGTTCTCGCACCCGCGCTACATGAACGGCGCGTCGACCAATCCGGACTTTGCGGTGGTCGCGCGCGCGGCGGTGCAGGTCAAGGCGGCGCTGGAGGCCACGGTCGAACTGGGCGGTGAGCACTACGTGTTCTGGGGCGGCCGCGAGGGCTATGCCTCGCTGGTCAACACCGACATGAAGCGTGAACTGGCGCACCTGGCGCGCTTCCTGACGATGGCCCGCGACTACGGCCGCAGCATCGGCTTGAAGGGCAACTTCCTGATCGAGCCCAAGCCGATGGAGCCGATGAAGCACCAGTACGACTTCGACAGCGCCACCGTCGCCGGCTTCCTGAAGGAGCACGGGCTGGAGAAGGATTTCAAGCTCAACATCGAGGCCAACCACGCCACGCTGTCCGGGCATACCTTCGAGCACGACCTGCAGGTGGCCTCCGACCACGGCCTGCTCGGCAGCATCGACGCCAACCGCGGCAACCCGCAGAACGGCTGGGACACCGACCAGTTCCCGACCGACCTCTACGACACCGTCGGCGCGATGATGGTGGTGCTGCGCCAGGGCGGGCTGGAGGGCGGCCTCAACTTCGACGCCAAGGCGCGGCGTGAATCGACCGACCTGGAGGATCTGTTCATCGCCCACATCGGCGGCATGGACGCGTTCGCGCGCGGGCTGGAGGTGGCGCACGCGCTGCTGCACGACTCGCCGTGGGAGCGTTGGCGCAGCGAGCGCTATGCCAGCTTCGACGTGGGCGCGGGCAAGGATTTCGCCCAGGGCCGCATGAGCCTGGCCGATCTGGCCGCGCTGGCCGGCAGCCAGGCCGGGCCGAAGCAGATCAGCGGCAAGCAGGAGCGCTACGAGAACCTGCTCAACCAGTACCTGCTGCGCTGACGGCAAGGGCGGCGCGTGCAAGCCACGATGCCAGCCGGGATGCGGCGCCGGCGATCGCCCGCGTCCTGTTGCAGCGCGCGGCGCGCCGGGACCGCCGCGTCAGCGCCGCGCCGGATCGGCGGGCGCGGCGACCGAGTCGCGCTGGACCAGCACGTGCGCGACCACGTGATCGACCACCACCTTGGTGGCCTGCTCCTTGCGGCGGATGCTGCGCAGCAGGATGTCGATCGCCGAGTCGGCCATCGACGCGATCGGCTGGCGGATGGTGGTCAATTCGGGCCACACGGTGGTGGCCGCCGAGGTGTCGTCGAAGCCGACCACCGACAGATCGCGCGGCACGTCGAGCCCGCGGCGGTGCGCCACCGACACCACCGCGGCGGCCATGTCGTCGTTGCTGGCGAAGATCGCGGTCGGCCCCTGCTTGCGGGCCAGCAGCTTCTCGGCCGCTTCCAGTCCCGAGCGGTAGGTGTAGTAGCCCTGCTGGACCAGCGTGCGATCCGGCGCGATGCCGGCCTCGCCCAGCGCGGCCTGGAAGCCCTCGAAACGGCGCGTGCTCGCGGTCTGGTTGGGATGGCCCTTGATGTAGCCGATGCGCGTGTGCCCGAGCGCGATCAGGTGCGCGGTGATCTCCTTGCTGGCGCGGAAATCATCGATGCGCACGTGCGAGATGTCGTCGTCGAAGCGCCCCGACGCCAGCGCGACCACCGGCACGCCGGCGCCGACCAGTTCGGAGATCACCGCCTTGGACTCGCACAGCGGCGGCGGCAGGACCACGCCGGCCACGCTCTTGGCCAGCGCGCGCGCCGCGTCGCGCTCGGCCTTGGCGTCGAGGTTGTCCCAGGCGTCGATGACCAGCTGGGTGGCGGTGCGCGCGGTGCCGCGCAAGGCGCCGACCAGCAGCTCGCTCAGGTAGGCCGAGCTGGGGTTGGTGTAGATCAGCGCGATCCGCGTGCCCTGCGCGGCGGCCAGCGAACTGGCCGCCAGGTTGGGGGTGTAGCCCAGTTCGTGCACCGCGCGCATGACCCGCTCGCGGGTGGATTCGCGCACGCTGGCGTTGCCGTTGACGACCCGCGACACCGTCATCGGCGAGACGTTGGCGAGCGAGGCCACCTCGTCGATGGTGATCGCGTGGCCCTTGCGGCGCATCGACTTCTTAACTTTCCCCAAGGTCTGGCCCTCCGGATGGCGCGGGTCGGCGAACGGCGCGGCGGAAAGGATCCGCCCGCGTGGCGATCGCCGGAAGCATTATCTGCATGGGTGGGAGCATGAGAACGATGGACGCGGTCATGGTAGCGATAACAGACGAGGCTGGCGACAGCGCATCCGCGCGCCGCGAAGAAGAAGCGGGGCGAGCGCCCCATGATGGAAGCGGTGGCGCCCGGATTTGTCCGGGCCGCGCGTTTTTCCTGCTTGGTGTGTGGCTGCTGGCGGCCTGGATCGCACCGCCGCTGCGCGCCGAGGACGGCTACGACCTGTGGCTGCGCTACCGCGCGCTCGCGCCGGAGCACGCGGACGCCTATCGCGCGGCGGCATCGCAACTGGTCGCCGGGGACGCGACGCCGACCCAGGCCGCCACGCGCGCCGAACTGTTGCGCGGACTCGAGGGATTGCTCGGCGCCGCGCCGCCGCTGTCCGCCGCGGTCACCCGGCCCGGCGCGCTAATCGTCGGCACGCCGGCGTCCTCGCCGCTGATCGCGCGGCTGGGATTGCAGACCGGCGGGCTCGGCCGCGAGGGCTACCTGATCCGCAGCGTCGTCGTCGATGGCCACGCCGCCACGGTGATCGCGGCCGACGAGGACATCGGCGCGCTGTACGGCGCGTTCCATTTCCTGCGCCTGCTGCAGGGCGGGCAGCCGATCGCGCGGCTGGACGTTCGCGAGCGGCCGCGCTTGCAGCGCCGCGTGCTCAATCACTGGGACAACCTGGATCGCTACGTCGAGCGCGGCTACGCCGGCCAGTCGATCTGGGACTGGCACAAACTGCCGGACTGGCGCGATCCGTGCTACACCGACTACGCGCGCGCCAACGCCTCGATCGGCGTCAATGGCACGGTGCTCAACAACGTCAACGCCAACGCGCAGATCCTCACGCCGATGTACCTGGAGAAGGTCGCCGCGCTGGCCGGGGTGTTCCGTCCGTACGGCATCCGCGTCTATCTGAGCGCGCGTTTTTCCGCGCCAATCGAGATCGGCGGGCTGGCGACGGCCGATCCGCAGGATCCGGCGGTGCGCCGCTGGTGGCGCGACAAGGCCGATGAGATCTACCGGCATGTCCCCGATTTCGGCGGCTTCCTGGTCAAGGCCAATTCGGAAGGCCAGCCCGGCCCGCAGGACTACGGCCGCTCGCACGCCGACGGCGCCAACCTGCTGGCCGAGGCGCTGGCGCCGCACGGCGGCATCGTGATGTGGCGCGCCTTCGTCTACTCGCACGAGGAGCCGGAGGATCGCGCCAGGCAGGCTTACAGCGAGTTCGTGCCGCATGACGGCGCATTCGCCGGCAACGTGATGGTGCAGGTCAAGAACGGCGCGATCGACTTCCAGCCGCGCGAGCCGTTCCATCCGCTGTTCGGCGCGATGCCGTCCACGCCGCTGATGATGGAACTGCAGATCACCAAGGAATACCTCGGCTTCGCGACCCACCTGGCCTACCTGGGGCCGATGTACGAGGAAGTGCTGAAGGCCGACACCCATGCGCGCGGCAAGGGCTCGACGGTGGCGCGGGTGATCGACGGATCGCTGCACCGGTACGCGCTGACCGGCATGGCCGGCGTGGCCAACATCGGCAGCGATCGCAACTGGAGCGGTTCCCACTTCGACCAGGCCAACTGGTACGCCTTCGGCCGGCTGGCCTGGAATCCCGCGCTGGACGCGCGCGCCATCGCCGAGGAATGGACGCGGATGACGTTCTCCAACGATCCTGCCTTCGTCGCGCCGGTGGTGGAGATGATGATGGGCTCGCGCGAGGCGGTGGTGGACTACATGACGCCGCTGGGCCTGCACCACCTGATGGGCCGCGGGCACCACTACGGCCCCGCGCCGTGGGTCGAGGGCGGGCCGCGCGCCGACTGGACCTCGGTCTACTACCACCGCGCCACGCGCGAAGGCATCGGCTTCGATCGCAGCGCCAGCGGCAGCAACGCGGTGGCGCAGTACGCGCCGCCGGTGGCGCGGCGGTTCGGCGACGTCGGGCGCGTGCCGGAGGAATACCTGCTGTGGTTCCACCACGTGCCGTGGGATCACCGCATGCGCTCGGGACGCCCGCTGTGGGAGGAACTGGTGCATCGCTACGCGCGCGGGGTGGACTACGTGAAGCGGATGCGCGCGACCTGGGACGGGCTGGGCGCGCACATCGACGGCGAGCGGCACGCGCAGGTGGCCGCGTTCCTGGCGATCCAGCAGAAGGAGGCGCAGTGGTGGCGCGATGCCAGCATCGCCTACTTCCAGACCTTCTCCGGCCGGCCACTGCCGGCCGGGCAGGCGCCGCCGCCGCATCCGCTGGAACACTACAAGGCGCTGCAATTCCCGCATGCGCCGGGAGACGGACGATGAAGCGGCTGCCGCATCGCGTGGCCGCCACGCTGCTGGCGTTGGCGTCCTGCACGGGCGCGGCGGCCGCGCGCGCCGACGATGCAGCGGTGCTGCTGCACCCGATGTTCCAGGACCATGCGGTGCTGCAGCGCGACCAGCCGATCCGGGTCTGGGGACGCGCACGGCCGGGCGAGCAGGTGACCATCGCGCTGGCGGGCAAGCGCGCAAGCGCGCGCAGCGATGCCGAAGGCCGCTGGGAGGCGCTGCTGCCGGCGCTGAAGGCGGGCGGGCCGCACGTGCTGACCGCGAGCGCCGGCGCGATCACCCAGCGCGTCGGCGACGTGCTGGTCGGCGACGTCTGGCTGTGCTCGGGCCAGTCGAACATGGAACTGCAGGTCTGGCGATCGCTGGATGCGCGCGCCGAGATCGCCGGCGCGGCCAACAACCGCATCCGCCTGTTGACGGTGCCGCAGGTGGGCAGCGCGGCGCCGCTGGAACGGTTCCCCGATCCGGTGCGCTGGCAGGCGGTCACGCCGGACAGCGTGCGCGACTTCTCCGCCGCCTGCTACTACTTCGCACGCGAGCTGCGCAAGACGGTCGAGGTGCCGATGGGCCTGATCAACGCGTCCTGGGGCGGATCGCGCATCCAGGCGTGGACCCGCGCCGGAGCGCTGCGCACGACCGGCCATTACGACGACGAACTCGACGTGCTGGCGCTGTACGCCGACGACCCCGTGGCCGCGGTCGGGCGCTGGGGCGAGGTGTGGGGCCGGTGGTGGCGCGGCCGCGTCGATGCGGTCGCGGGCGACGAACCTTGGAGCACGGCCCACGCCACCGGCGATGGCTGGCGCGATGCGCCACGCGGACTCGGTGCGTGGGAGCGCTGGGACGTGCCGGAACTGGCCGCCTACGACGGCATGATGTGGTACCGCACGACGGTGACGCTGACCGCGCGACAGGCCGCGCAGGAGGCGGTGCTGGTGCTGGGCCCGGTCGACGAGATGGACATGACCTGGGTCAACGGCCGCGCCGTCGGCAGCAGCTACGGCGCCGGCGCGCCGCGCGAATATCCGCTGCCGCAGGGACTGCTGCGCGAGGGCGACAATGTCGTCGCCGTCAACGTGCTCGACACCTACCGCGACGGCGGCCTGTCCGGACCGGCGTCGGCGCATGCGCTGCGCCTGCGCGACGGCACCGTCGTGCCGCTGGACAAGCGCTGGCGCTACCGCAGCGTGCCGGGCCACGACTGGCCGCCGCGCGCGCCTTGGCAGTCGGCGGCCGGGCTGGCGACCCTGCACAACGGCATGATCGCGCCGCTGGGACGCTACGGATTGCGCGGCGCGCTCTGGTACCAGGGCGAATCCAATACCTTCGAGGCCGACCGCTACGGCGATCTGCTGCGCCTGCTGCGCCGCGACTGGCGCGATCGCTTCGGCGAACGCCTGCCGCTGCTGGTGGCGCAACTGGCCGGCTACGGCATGCCGGCGACGCGCCCCGGCGAGAGCGGCTGGGCCGCAATGCGCGAGGCGCAGCGGCGGGTGGCAGACGAGGACGCGAACACAGGGCTGGCGGTGACCGTCGACATCGGCGATCGCTACGATGTGCATCCGCCCAACAAGCAGGAACTCGGCCGCCGCTTCGCGCGCGCGGCGCGAAGCGTGGCCTATGGCGAGGCGGTGCCGCCCTCCGGCCCGCGGCCGTTGTCGGCCCGGCGGGAAGGCGATGCGGTCGTGGTGCGTTTCGGCGATATCGACGACGGCCTGATCGCGTACGGCGCGCAGGGACCGATCGGTTTCGAGCTGTGCGGCGCCCAGGCCGGTACCTGCCGCTATGCCGAGGCCCGCATCCGCGGCGACGAAGTGATCCTGCGCGCGGCGAACGCAGCGGACGCCACGCGCGTGCGCCACGGCTGGGCCGACAGCCCGGTGATCACCCTGTTCGACGGCAACGGCCTGCCGGCCGGGCCGTTCGAACTGGACATCGAACCACCATGACACCAAGCCCTCCCCTTCAAGGGGAGGGTTGGGTGGGGATGGTGCAGCGACGTGGTACAGACAATCGCAATCGGACACCCTCCCCCTCCCGGCCTCCCCCTTGAAGGGGGCAATACACCGTGATCCGAAAATCCACCGAGCCACCAACATGCCGACCGATTCCGAAACCGTTGCACAGGGCTCCACCTGCGATCGCGAGATCGTCGAGGCGAAGGTCATCGTCACCTGCCCGGGGCGCAACTTCGTCACCCTGAA
Source organism: Pseudoxanthomonas mexicana (assembly GCF_046736355.1). Classification (GTDB taxonomy): domain Bacteria; phylum Pseudomonadota; class Gammaproteobacteria; order Xanthomonadales; family Xanthomonadaceae; genus Pseudoxanthomonas_A; species Pseudoxanthomonas_A mexicana_B. Next base: position 882,764 of record NZ_CP157201.1, read on the forward strand.
GATCGTCACGCGTTCGGGCGTGCACGGCCTGGGCGACGCCACGCTCAACGGCCGCGAACTGGCGGTGGCCGCCTACCTGCAGGAACACGTCGTGCCCAACCTGATCGGCCGCGACGCCGGCCGCATCGAGGATCTGTGGCAGTTCCTCTACCGCGGCGCGTACTGGCGGCGCGGTCCGGTGACGATGACCGCCATCGCCGCGGTGGACGTGGCGCTGTGGGACATCCTCGGCAAGATGGCCGGCCTGCCGCTCTATCGGTTGCTCGGCGGCCGTTCGCGCAAGGGCGCGCTGGTCTACGCGCACGCCAACGGCCGCGACGTCGCCGAGGCCAGCGACGAGGTCGGCAGGTACATCGAGAAAGGATTCCTGGCGGTGCGCGCGCAATGCGGCGTGCCCGGCGTCAAGAAGGCCTACGGGATTTCCAGCGAAGGCAAGCCCTACGAACCGGCCGAGAGCGAACTGCCGGCCGAGACCGTCTGGAACACCCCGCGCTACCTGGAGACCGTGCCGCAACTGTTCGAGCGGCTGCGCAAGGATCACGGCAACCACGTCGAACTGCTGCACGACGTGCACCACCGCCTGACGCCGATCGAGGCGGCGCGACTGGCGCGCGACGTCGAACCGTACCGATTGTTCTGGCTGGAGGACGCCACGCCGGCCGAGAACCAGCAGTCGTTCGAGCTGATCCGCCGGCACTCGGTCACGCCGCTGGCGGTGGGCGAGGTGTTCAATTCGATCTGGGACTGCAAGCACCTGATCGAGCAGCAGCTGATCGACTACATCCGCACCACGATCGTCCACGGCGGCGGCATCACCCATATCCGCCGGCTGGCCGACTTCGCCGCGCTGCACCAGGTGCGCACCGGCTTCCACGGCGCCACCGACCTGTCGCCGGTGACGATGGGCGCAGCGCTGCACTTCGACACCTGGGTGCCCAACTTCGGCATCCAGGAATACATGTTCCATGCCCACGAAACCGACGCCGTGTTCCCGCACGACTACGTCTTTCGCGACGGCCGCCTGCACGTCGGCGACACGCCCGGTCATGGCGTGGACATCGACGAGGTGCTGGCGGCCAAGTACCCGTATGCGCCCAGGCAACTGCCGATCGCGCGGCTGGAGGACGGCGCGATGTGGGACTGGTGATGTGCATGGACGGCGACCAACTGCATCTTTCCGAAGCGACGCTGCCCGGCCTGCCGGCGGAGATCGCGCGCCCGGCGTACGACCGCCGCCGCACGCGCATCGGCATCGTGCATTTCGGTCCCGGTGCGTTCCATCGCGCGCACCAGGCGGTCTACCTCGACGACCTGCTCGCCGACGAGCCGGACTGGGCGATCTGTGGCGTCTCGCTGCACAGCGCCGGCGTGCGCGCTGCGCTGCGGCCGCAGGACGGGCTCTACACATTGGCGTTGCTGGGCGAGCGGCCGGCGCTGCGCGTGATCGGTTCGCTGCGCGAGCTGCTGTGCGCGCGCGACGAGCCGGCGGCGGTGCTGGCGCGGCTGGCCGATCCCGGCGTCCGCCTGGTCACGCTGACGATCACCGAGAAGGGCTATTGCCTGGCCGGCGACGGGCTGGATTTCGGGCATCCGGAAATCGTCCACGATCTCGCATCGCCCGAAGCGCCGGACGGCGCCATCGGCTACCTCGTCGCCGGCCTGCGCCTGCGCCGGCAGCGCGGCCTGGCGCCGTACACCGTATTGAGTTGCGACAACCTGGCCGACAACGGCGGCCGCCTGCGCCGCGCGGTGCTGCAGTACGCTGAGCGCATCGACGCGGATCTGGCGCGCTGGATCGCCGCCGAAGCCGCGTTCCCGCGCTCGATGGTGGACAGCATCACCCCGGCCACCGACGATGCCCTGCGCGAGCGCGTCGCCAGCCGACTGGGCTGCGTCGATGCCTGGCCGATCCAGCGCGAGCCTTACGCGCAATGGGTCATCGAGGATCGCTTCTGCAACGGCCGGCCGGCGTTCGAGCGCGCCGGCGTGACGATGAGCGACGACATCGCCGGCCACGATCGCGCCAAGCTGCGCCTGCTCAACGGCCCGCACTCGGCGCTGGCCTATCTCGGATCGCTGATGGGCATCGAGACCGTCGCCGAGGCGATGCGCGAACCCGCGCTGGCCGGCTTCGTCGAGCGGCTGATGCGGCAGGACGTCGCGCCCGGCCTGGGGACGCTGCAAGATTTCGATCCCGAGGCCTACATCGATGCGATCCTCGCGCGCTTCCGCAATCCGGCCATTGGCCACCGGCTGTCGCAGATCGCCTGGGACGGTTCGCAGAAGCTGCCGGTGCGCCTGTTCGGCACCATCGCCGACGCGCTCGCCGCCGGCCGCCCCATCGAACGGCTGTGCCTGCCGGTGGCGGCATGGATGCACTACGTGCGCCGGCAGGCGCGCGATGGCGTGGCACTGGTCGATCCGCTGGGCGATGCGCTGGCCGCGCTCGGGCGCGCAACCGGCGGCGATGCGCGGGCCGAGGTCGAAGCCTTCCTCGCGTTCGATACGGTGTTCGCGCCGCTGTCCGGCGATGCGCGCTTCGCCTCGGCGCTGCGCGATGCGTACCGATCGCTGGGAGACGCCGGCCCGGATGCGGTACGGGGCGCGCTGGCGGTCGCCGGCCGGGGCTAGCTAGCGCGCCTGCGCTTCGGCGGGTATTTGCAGCACCGTCTCCAGCGCCGGCTTGGGCCGGTGCGCGCGGTCGAACAGCAACGGATGGTTGGTGCGGTTGGGCACCGGATAGTCGTTCTTCCACGACATGCCGTCGTGCACGCCCCACAGCGTCACCCGGTCGATGACGTCGCGCTTGCGGTGGAACAGGCGGAACAGTTCGGCGTAGCGCTCGGCGAATTGCCGCTGCACGGCATCCGGCAGGCCGTCGGGATAGGGATCGAGATAGCGCTCGAACTCGGGCAACCGGAACTGCGGATGCTGCAGGCCGGTGCCGATGACCTGGCCTTCCCGGGTCAGCGGCAGCACGTCCACGTCCAGTTCGGTGATCATCACCTTCACGCCCAGCGCGGCGTAGGCGTCGATGGAGGCCTCGATGTCTTCCAGCGAGGGATAGTTCAGCCCCCAGTGCCCCTGCATGCCGATGCCGTCGATGCGGATGCCGGCGGCCTGCAGCATCTTCACCATGCGCACGATGCCGGCGCGCTTCTCCGGCCGCCAGGTGTTGAAGTCGTTGTAGTACAGCTCGGCGTCCGGCGCGGCGCGAGCGGCCGCGGCGAAGGCCTCGCGCACCACGGCATCGCCATCGCCAAGCGCGCGCGTCCACACGGTGTCGCGGTATTCGCCGTCCTCGCCGACGATCTCGTTGACCACGTCCCAAGCCTGCACGCGGCCACGATAGCGGCCGGCGACGGTGGCGATGTAGTCGCGCATGCGTGCGGCCATCGCATCGGCGGCGAGCGGCGCGCCCGCGTCGTCGCGGAAGAACCAGTCCGGCGTCTGGTTGTGCCAGACCAGGGTGTGGCCGACCAGGAACAGGCCGTGGCGCCGGCCGAACGCGACGAAGGCATCGGTGGCGGCAAAGTCCCAGACGCCGGGCTCGGGGTGCAGCACTTCCGCCTTCATCACGTTCTCGGCGGTGATCGAATCGAAGTGCAGCGGCACCAGCGCCTGCGAACGCGCATCACGGCCGGACACGATATCGTCGTTGACCGCGGTGCCGATGCGGAAGGCGTCGGCGTAGGCGCTTCGCAACGTCGTGGCGTCGGCACGTGATGCAAGACCTGTGGCGGGTTCGGAAGACCGCGCGTCGCCGGCAGGCGCCAGGATCGCAAGCGCGAGCAGGGCGGGGCGGATCAGGGCGATCATGGTGGGGCATCTCCAGTGCCGGCAATCAGGACGGCAGGGGGTGGCGTTGGTTGTGGGAGCGACGTGAGTCGCGAACGCTCTTGCCTGAAAAGCATTCGCGACTCACGTCGCTCCCACAATGGCTGCCGGGGCCAACTCATAGCCTGTAGGCGCGCTTCGGCAACCGATAGGCGAGATCGACCGAGACCTCGGCCGCCTCGTCCTCGTCGAGACGATGCTCGGCGACCAGCCTGGCCAGGAAGGCGCAATCCACGCGCCGGGCGACGTCGTGGCGCGCCGGGATCGACAGGAACGCGCGGGTATCGTCGTTGAAGCCAACCGTGTTGTAGAAGCCGGCGCTGGCCAGGGTCTGCTCGCGGAAGCGCCACATGCCTTCCGGTGCGTCGTGGAACCACCATGCCGGGCCGAGCAACAGGCAGGGCCAGTGGCCGGCCAGCGGCGCCAGTTCGCGCGCGTAGGTGCTCTCGTCCAGGGTGAACAGGATCAGCCTGAAGCCGGGTTCGTTGCCGAAGCGATCCAGCAACGGCTTGAGCGCATGCACGTAGTCGGTGCGCAGCGGGATGTCGGCGCCCTTGTCGCGGCCATGAAGCCCGAACAGCGCGCGGTTGTGGTTGCGGAAGCAGCCCGGGTGGATCTGCATCACCAGTCCGTCGTCCAGGCTCATCGCCGCCATCTCGGTGAGCATCTGCGCGCGGAACAGCTCGGCGTCCTCCGCCGTGGCCGCGCCACGCACGACCGTGTCGAACAGCCTGCGCGCCCGCGCCGCGGAGAGATCGGCGGTGGCGGCGCTGGGATGCCCGTGGTCGGTCGAGGTGGCGCCGGCCGCGGCGAAGAAGGCGCGGCGCTGGCGATGCGCACGCAGGTAGCCGTCCCAGGTGTGAACGTCCTCGCCGGTGATCTCGCCGAAGCGGCGCAATGCGGCGGGGAACTGCTCGTGCTCGGGATCGATCACCGGGTCCGGGCGGTAGGCGGTGATCACCCGGCCGTTCCAGCCGCTGTCGCGGATGGCGGCGTGGTGGACCAGTGGATCCAGCGGCGACTCGGTGGTGGCGATGACCTCGATGTTGAAGCGCTCGAACAGCGCGCGCGGGCGGAACCGCGGGGTAGCGAGCGCGTCGGTGATGGCATCGTAGTAGTGGTCGGCGCTGGCGGCCGACAGGCGCACGCGCAGGCCGAACACCTCGTGGAAGACGTGGTCGAGCCACATCATCGACGGCGTGCCGCGGAACAGAGGGAAGTGCTCGGCGAACAGCCGCCAGGCCGCGCGCGGATCGACCTCGGCGCGCGAGCCGTCGGCGCGCGGGATGCCGAGCGCGTCGAGCGGCACGCCCTGGCTGTAGAGCATGCGGAACACGTAGTGATCCGGCACCAGCAGCAGTTCGGTGGCATTGGCGAACGGCGCGTCGGTCGCGAACCAGGCCGGGTCGGTGTGGCCGTGCGGGCTGATGATCGGCAGGCCGGAGATGCCGGCGTACAGGCGACGGGCGATCGCGCGCTGCGCCGGATCGGACGGGAACAGGCGGTCTTCGTGCAGGTGCAGGAGGCGGCCGGGCGGGCTCATGGGGGAGTTTCCGGTTCGGGTTGCTTGGCGGACGGGAAGGGCGCGCGCTCAGCGGCGCACGCTTTCCTCCGGGCCGAGGGTGGTGGGAGGCAGCGGCCGGCGCACGACCTCGATGCGCTGGAACACCAGGCCCGGGTCGACCAGCCACAGCTTGAGGGTATTGGCGCCGGCGCGCACCCGGTGGCGCGAGCTGGCGACGTGGACGTTGTCGATGACGGCTGCTTCCCAGGCGCGGAAGTCGTGGTCGCCGGGGGTGGGGTCCAGGCGCACGTTCACCTGCTGCGGCGCCTCGTCGCCGATCGACAGGCCGTAGCGCAGGCCGCCGCGGTGGCCGATGTCCAGGGTCGGCGACACCAGCACCCGCACCTCGACCTCGCCGTCCTCATCCATCACCAGCGGGTATTCCAGCCGCGCGCCGTCGCCGCCGGGCACCCGCGGTCCGCCGGTGGCCGGCCAGGCGGTCACGCCCGACAGGGTACGGCCCAGGTTCGGGATCACCTGCCACTGGCCGCCGGTCGGCGCGACCGCGCGGGCGTGGTGCTCGGCCTCGATCGCGACCACGCCGTTGCCCTCGACGAAGCCGCGCGCGCCGCGGTGCGCCGGCGGCTTGTGCACCGGCACCGTCACGGTGACCTCGGTCCAGTCCTTGCCGCGGATGTAGAGCTGGCCCTCGTGCCGGCCCTCGGTCAGCGCATTCCAGTCGATTTCCAGCTGCAGTGGCTGCGCGTCGGCGACTTCGCCGGAGGCCGGTGACACCTTCAGCCACGGCGTCCGGCTGCTGGCGGTGAACGCGATCGGTTCGCGGCCGCGGTTGAACACCACCACCTCGCGGGTCGGTGCGGCGACCGGATCGAGTTCGGGCAGGCGCGGGGCGCGCAGCAGGGCCGGGTAGCCGGTCGGATCGCCTTCCACCACCACCCCGGTTACGCCCTTCTCCGGCGCGTCGACGCTGGCCAGCGCCGGCAGCACGTTGCGCTGCGGCGACTGCCAATGGGTATAGCCGATGCGCGGCTGGACCATCATGCTGGCCCACTTGCCGCCGGCGACGTCCTGTTCGTACACGCGCTGCAGCTCGGCGTCGCGGGCGAACAGCGCGCGCGCCTTGTCGGCCCAGGCGTTGGCCGAGGCCCGGCCCTGCGCCGCATACAGCCGGTTGCGGGCCACCGCCACGTGCAGGTGGTTGAGGTTGGCGCTGGCCAGCACCGGGTACTCGACCAGCTGGTACCAGGCGTCGCGCTGGCGCGCGGGAATCTTCGCCGCCAGGGCCTGGGTGCGCGCCACCAGCGCGTCCCACTCGCCGAGCACGCGTTCGGCCTCGCGCTCGTGGACCAGACTCCAGGTCTCGGCCGAGATCAGCTCCGGCTTGCGGCGCGCGTTGAGCCGGGTGTAGCCGGTGAGGATCCGGCCGATGGCCTGGGCATGGTCGTGGCCGAACTGTTCGGCCGCCCAAGCCGCCGGATAGGCCTTGATCCATTCCAGGTCGGCCGCGTCCGGATCCCAGGCCTGGTCGAGGAAGGCGCTGATCGGCAGTTCCTGCGGCTTGATGTCGCCGACGTTGACGATCCACAGCCGCTCCACGCCGTGCGCCCAGGCCAGGCGCATCTGCTCCCAGGCGCGTTCGACCTGGGTGGTGTTGATCCACTTGTAGTTGCGCGGGCCGCCGACGTAGTCGAAGTGGTAGTACACGCCATAGCCGCCGGTGCGTTGGTCGCCCGGCGCCGGCAGGCGGCGGATGTTGCCCCAGTTGTCGTCGGAGAACAGCAGGGTGACGTCGTCGGGCACGCGCATGCCGGCGTCGAAGTAGTCCTGCACCTCCTTGTACAGCGCCCACACCTGCGGGGTCTGCTCGGCCGGCTTGCCGGTGACCTCGGCGATGATCTTCCGCTGGTCGGCGACGATCCGTTCCAGCAGCGCGGTGGCCGTGCCCTCGGTCATGGCCTCGTCGCCGTCGCCGCGCATGCCCAGGGTCACCACCGCTTCGCGGCCCTGCAGGCGCTCCAGGCCGCCACGCCAGAATTCCTGCAGCCTGGCCGCGTTGCGGGTGTAGTCCCACGGGCCCTGGCCGTAGCGGCTCCACTCGTCGTGGGCGCGCATCATCGGCTCGTGGTGGGTGGTGGCGATCACCACACCGTAGTCGTCGGCGACCTTGGCGTTGAGCGCGTCGTCGTCGTAGAACGCGCGCGGTATCCACATCGCCGGCCACAGGTAGTTGCCCTTGTGGCGCAGGATCAGCTCGAACACGCGCTCGTAGAAGCGGTGGTCGGCGACGCCGCCGTAGTGGGCCTTGAGCCAGCCGCCCAGGGCCGGGTCCTCGTCGTTGATGAAGATGCCGCGGTAGCGCACCGCCGGCGCGTCGACGAAGCGGCCCGGCGCGGCGTGCAGGTTCGCGCGGCGCGGCGCCGGCACGTCGGCCCACCAGCTCCACGGCGAGACGCCGATGCGGCGCGACAGTTCGTACAGGCCGAAGATCGTGCCGCGCCTGTCGGCGCCGGCGATCACCAGCGCGCGATCGATGCCGGGTTCGGGATGCTCGACCACCTGCAGCAGGTAGGCCTCCCAGCGCCCGGCCACGCCGGCGGTGTCGAGGCCGCGCTCGCGCACGATGCGATCGATGCGCGCGCTGCGGCCCAGCGTGCCGGCGATGATCGCCGTGCGCGGCGCCGGCGCCGCCGTGGTCGTGGCGTCCGCTGCGGGAGGTTCGCGCCCGGCGACCGCGGCCAGGTCCGCGCGCAGATCGCCGGCTGCGCGCCGCACGCCGGGGAAGTCGTCGGCATCGACCCGCACTTCGATCGGGATGCCGCGCACGATCAGCGCGATGCCGCCGCGCGTGGCCGTTTCGCAGACGGCGGCCGGCGCACGGCAGTCCGGCGCCTGCGCGATCGCCGGCAGCGGCGCCGCGCACAGCAGCAGCCATGCCGCGCGCCGCAGCGCCGATGCGCCCGTCGCCTTCATTCTGCGCGCTCCGGCGCATTGCTTCCGTCGGCGCCGGGCGCGTTCGCCGCGCTCGCGGCCCTGGCCGCGGCCGCCTTCGAAGCAGCTTCGGCCTCGGCATCGCCCGGCGCCTTCGCCTCGCCGCGCAGGTACCGGCGCAGCCACTGCAGCGCCGGCCGTTCGCGGCCTTCGGCATCGATCAGGTACGCGCGCTGCTCGTGCCGCCACACGCCCGGCCGCCAGCCCCACAGCGTGATCCCGGCCACGCCGGGGTGCTCCCAGAACACCGGGAAGATCCGTTGCATGTCGGCGAGCTGCTGCTCGTCGGTGGGCCCGTCGATGTCCAGTTCGGTCACGTGGATCGGCAGGCCGGTCGAGGCCAGCAGGTCCAGGCTCTGGCGGTGCACCGACATCGGTGTTTCCAGCGTGGTCGAGAAGGCGTGGCCCTGCACGCCGATCACGTCGATCAGGTTCTCGGCCTGCAGCAGCCTGACGATCTCGACATAGCGCCTGGCGTCCGCCGGCGTGTTGGTGATGCTGTAGTCGTTGAGCATCAGCTTCGAGGACGGGAAGTGGCGGCGGGCGAGGCGGAAGGATTCGAGGATCCAGTCCCAGCCGCTGGCGCCTTCGCCGCCCAGCGCGCGCGCGTAGTTGCCGCCGTCGGGGTCATCCTTCGTCGGCGGATCGTGCAGGGGTTCGTTCACCACCTCGACGATGTCGATCTGCGGATAGCGCGCGGCCACGGCGGCGAACCACTGCTCGATCTCGGCGCGCTGCTCCTGCGGCGGCAGCGCGCGCATCCATTCCGGCTGCTGGTTGCCCCACACCATCACGTGCATCTGGAACGGCAGGCCGTTGTCCTTGGCGAGGCGGTACGCGGCATCGAGCCGGTCCCAGACCATCAGGTCGCGCCGCTCCTCGACCTCGCCCCACTTGCCGGCGTTCTCCGGCGTCACCTTGTTCCAGAGATCGAGGAAGCCTTCCGACTGCAGCGGCGAGTGCGCGCTGCCGAGGAACTTGGCCTGGCCGGCGGCGAGCGCGTTGCCGGCCTGCGCCGCATCGGCCTTTCCGGCGGCATCGTCCGCCGCCGGCGGGCCACCGCATGCGGCCAGCGCCAGCGCCGCTGCGGCGGCGAAGGAGTGGAAGGGCAGGGCACGGTTGCGCATGGGGAACCTCTGGTCTTTCGGTGCGCGGCATGCGCGCGCGAGTGGGTTGCCGCGCGTCAGCCGCGCGGTGCGGATGCGGGCATGGCGCCCAGGTGGGCCGGTTCCAGCCGCGGCGCCAGCAGGTGTACCACCGCCAACGCCAGCAGGTAGGCCGAGCCGGCCATCAGAAACACCGGCAGGTAGCTGCCGGTGCTCTGCAGCAGGAAACCGGTGAAGGTGGCGATCATCATGCCGCCGACCGCGCCGGCGAAACCGCCGATGCCGACCACCGAGGCGACCGCATGGCGCGGGAACATGTCCGAGGTCAGGGTGAACACGTTGGCCGACCAGCCCTGGTGGCCGGCCGTGGCCAGCCCGATCAGCGCGACCGCCAGCCACAGGTTGTCGGCCTGCGCCGCGAACACGATCGGCACCACGCACAGCGCGCAGACGAACATGGCGCCCTTGCGCGCGCGGTTGACGCTCCAGCCCAGCCGGATGAAACGGCCGGCCAGCCAACCGCCCATGATGCTGCCGACGTCGGCGAGCACGAAGATCACCACCAGCGGCAGGCCCAGCCCGAGCAGGGTCAGCCCGTATTCGGCGTGCAGGAACTTCGGCAGCCAGAACAGGAAGAACCACCAGATCGGATCGGTCATGAACTTGGCGGCGACGAAGGCCCAGGCCTGGCGGTGGCGCAGGATGCGCGACCACGGCACCTTGACCGAAGGTTCCGGCGGATCGCTGCGGATGTGCGCCAGTTCGGCGGCCGACAGCGCCGGCTGCTGCTCGGGCGACTTGTAGGTCAGCAGCCACACCGCCAGCCAGGCCGCGCTGAGCACGCCGGTGAACAGGAAGGCCGCCTGCCAGCCCCAGGTCATCGCGATGATCGGCACCAGCAGCGGGGCGACGATGGCGCCGATGTTGGAGCCCGAATTGAAGATGCCGGTGGCCAGCGCGCGCTCGCGGCGCGGGAACCATTCGGCGACGGTCTTGATCGCGGCGGGGAAATTGCCGGCCTCGCCCAGGCCCAGCACGAAGCGCGCGAGCATGAAGCCGGCGACGCTGGCGGCCAGCGAGTGGCTCATCGCGGCGATGCTCCATACGCAGATCGCGATGGCGTAGCCGACCCTGGTGCCGAGCCGGTCGATGATCGCGCCCGCGCACAGCAGGCCGATCGCGTAGGCGGCCTGGAACGCGGTGACGATGTAGCCGTACTCGATCTCGTTCCAGCCGATTTCCTGCTGCAGGAACGGCGCCAGCACGCCCAGCACCTGGCGATCGATGTAGTTGATGGTGGTCGCGGCCAGCAGCAGGGCGCAGATGCGCCAGCGGTACCAGCCGACCTTCTCCAGCGGCGCGGAGGCCTGCGCGGGCGTCGTGCCGCTCATGGCGCGGCATGCCCGGCGGCGGCACGCCGGCTGCCGCATCGCGCCATCCCCGTGGAGTTCATCGCGTACCGCGTCATCGTCCGCCCCCGCGCAATACCATTTCTGATAGCGCTACCATTATCACAGGAGGGGCAAGGAAAGCTACTGCCGCCGCCCGGGCCCGTCGTGGCCTTCGCCTTCCGCCCGCTCGGTAGCGTAATTCAAGCGGTTTTACCCGTGCCGATGACGAAATCGCGGGGCCGCCGCCGCCATGCTGCTATGCAGCGTGTAGGAGTCTAATGGTAGCGCTACCATCAATCGCGAAGGGCCTTGCAAGGCAGCTGTAGCGTCAAGAACGGTAATACCCACAACCAGCCAACAGGCGCGTTCCGCACCATCGCGGAACCGCCGAATCACCAGAAACGGGAGGGGAGTACGGTGCACAACAAATACGCAAAATCGACTTTGTCGCACGCGCTGGGCCTGGCGTTGCTCAGCCTGGCGGGCGCTCCGCTGCTGGCGCAGGCGCAGGCCACCGCGCCGGCGCAACAGCCGGCGGGCGGCGAGTCCGCGGTGGAACTGGATCGCATCACCGTCACCGGCTACCGCCAGAGCCTGCAGTACGCGACCGACGCCAAGCGCGAATCGACCGGCTTCACCGACTCGATCTTCGCCGAGGACATCGGCAAGTTCCCGGATACCAACATCGCCGAGTCGCTGACCCGCATCCCGGGCATCCAGCTCAGCCGCGACGTCAACGGCGAAGGCCTGAACATCGGCATCCGCGGCCTGGGCAACAGCTTCACCAAGACCACGATCAACGGCGCGTCGGTCGCCACCGCCTCGATCGGCCTGGACGCGACCAACCAGAACCGCGAAGTCGACCTGAACCTGTTCCCGACCGAGTTCTTCAACCAGCTGACGGTCTACAAGTCGCCCAAGGCCAGCCTGGTCGAAGGCGGCGCGGCCGGCGTGGTCGACATCCGCAACGCGCGTCCGTTCGATCGCCCCGGCACCCACATCACCTACCACCTGCAGGCCGACTACAACGACATCGCCGACGAGATCAGCCCGCGCGGCTCGTCCCTGTTCAGCTGGACCAACGAGCAGGGCACCTTCGGCGCGCTGGTCGGCGTGACCTCGACCCGCGGCCGCATCGGCGTGGAAGGCTACGAGACCATCGGCTGGACCAATCCCAACCTGACCAATGCGCAATGCGGCAACGGCGGCGCCGCCGGCGGCTTCCCCGCCCTGGGCCAGCCCTGCAACGTCACCGGCGGCAACGGCTGGCGCATCCCCGACACCGTGCCGAACAACCCGTCGACGGTCGGCGCCGGCCTGACGCCGGGACAGAGCATCGACGCGGCCTGGCTGCTGGCGCGCAACCCGGGCCTGACCACCGCGCAGATCGGCGAGGCGCTGATGCCGCGCCTGGGCCGCCCCGTGCACATGTCCGGCGACCGTGATCGCGACGGCTTCCTCGGCACGCTGGAATGGCGGCCGAGCGACACCCTGCACTTCTGGCTGGACACGCTGTACACCAAGGCGCACCGGACCAACCAGCGCATCGACATGAACCTGGTCGGACGCAACGGCAACATCATCCCGCTGGACATGAAGCTGGACGCGAACAACGTCATCACCAGCGCCACTTTCACCAACGCGCAGTTCTTCCTGGAGGCGCGGCCCTACGTCGAGGACGTGCAGTACTGGCAGGCCTCGCCCGGGGCGACGTTCTGGTTCGGCGAGGACGGCGGCATCAAGCTCGACCTGCAGGCGCACAACAGCCGCAGCTGGATGCGCCGCGAGTCGCCGACCATCCTGATCAACTCGCCGTTCACCACCCTGCAGTACAGCAACGACGGCAAGCTGCCGACCTGGACCACCAGCCTGGATCTCAACGATCCCAACCTCGGCTGGACCTGGGCCGGCGGCCGCCTCAACGTGCAGAACGAGAAGCGCGTGACCGAGACCCGCGGCGCCCGCGCCGACCTGCAGTTCGGCGAGGACCGGCGCAACGTCCGCATCGGCGTGGCCTACGACGAGAACGAGCGCCGCATCCAGGGCTTCGACAACAGCGGCGCGTGGGAGGACCTGGTCTGCCGCGGCCTGAACCCGGACGGCAGCGTGCCCAATCCGCGCCCGTCCTGCTCCGGCGGCCCGCTGGCGCTGGTTTCCGACGCGGAACTGGCCGGCTACCTGCGGCCCGGCCCGTTCGGCTTCATCGACATCGACGCCGATCGCTTCAAGCGTGACACCGACTACGCGCGCTTCCGCGACGGCGCGCCGGAATCCGGCGGCCCCAACACCGGCGGCTCCACCGGCGGCTTCGCCGAGGAAACGCTGGCCGCCTATGTCGAGGTCAACGGCGAGGCCGACATCTGGAACCGTCCGCTGCGCTTCAACGCAGGCGTGCGCTGGGCCAGCACCGACCAGTCGGTCAGCGGCCCGGTCACCCTGGGCGGCGTGCGCCGCTGGCAAACCCTGGACGGCGACTACAGCGAATGGCTGCCCTCGTTCAGCGCCGCCTGGGACGTGGCCGACAACGTCGTGCTGCGCATGTCCGGCTCGCGCACGATGACCCGCCCCAACCCCAGCTCGATGCTGCCGGCTACCACCTTCACCGATCAGTCGGCGCAGGTGGCCAACCAGGGCAACCCGGACCTGACGCCGTACATCTCGACCAACTTCGACCTGGGCGGCGAGTGGTACACCGGCGCCGAGGGCTTCGTCGGCCTGACCCTGTTCAACAAGCGCGTCGAGGGCTACACCTTCCAGGGCGTGACCACGCGCCCGTTCCGTTCCCTTGGCATCCCGCTGGAGGACCTGACCGACACCCAGCGGCAGGCGCTGGACCAGCGCGGCGGCCCGGACGTGGCCACGGTCAACGTCAACCAGCAGGTCAACGCCGACGCCGAGCTGGAGATCCGCGGCTGGGAGGTGATCTGGGTACAGCCGCTGGGCTTCGTCTGGGAAGGCCTGGGCTTCATGGCCAACTACACCAGCATCGACATCAAGACGCTGGGCAAGGACGCGCGCGCGCTGGCCGGCAACGTCTACGGCGTGGCGCCGTCGCTGTGGAACGCGACCACGTACTGGGAGAACGATGTCGCCTCGGTGCGGCTGTCCTACTCCTGGTCCGAGGGAGCGGTCGGCACCGGCCCCAACCAGCAGGGCATCCCGTTCGCGCAGATCTACGGCACCGACCGCGGCCAGCTCGACCTGTCGGCCAGCTACACGCTCAAGGGCGTGTGGTCGCAGCCGCAGCTGACCTTCAACGTGCTCAACATCACCGGCAAGGAGCGCCGCTCGTACTTCGCGTTCCCCAACGCGGTCAACGACCAGTACGACCCGGGCACCACCTTCATGGTCGGCATCCGCGGCACGTTCTGAGCCACCGCCTGCGCTGACCGCAAGGCGACCCGCGGCCCGCACCGGCACTGCGCCGGGCGGGCCGCGGCATGTCGGCGGCGCGCATCGGCGATGATGTCGCGCGCTCCGTCCCCAACACTCCAGCGGTGGTCATGAACACTACTTCCGAAGTCCTCCCGGTCAGGGAAAAGATCGGCTACAGCCTCGGCGACCTGGCGGCCAACCTGATCTTCCAGACCCTGGTGACCTTCCTGGCGTTCTTCTACACCGACGTCTACCGCATCCCGGCCGCCACCGCGGCGACCATCATCTTCGTCGTCGGCCTGCTCGGCGCGTTCGTGTTCACGCCGGTGGTCGGCATCCTGGCCGACCGCACCCGCAGCCGCTGGGGCAAGTTCCGCCCGTGGATCCTGTGGACGGCGATCCCGTTCGGCGTGCTGTCGCTGCTGGCCTTCAGCACGCCGGAACTGGGCGAGCGCGGCAAGGTGACCTATGCGCTGGTCACCTACACCCTGCTGATGCTGGTCTACGCGGCCAACAACCTGCCGTACGCGGCGCTCAGCGGCGTGCTCACCGGCAACATGGCCCAGCGCAACAGCCTGTCGTCCTACCGTTTCGTGGCGGTGATGATCGCGCAGTTCGTCATCCAGGTGCTGCTGCTGCCGCTGGTGCTGATCCTCGGCGACGGCGACCGCGTGCAGGGCTTCCACAACGCGATGATGCTGTTCGCCGTGGTCGGCACGGTGTTCTTCCTGATCACCTTCTTCACCACCCGCGAGCGGGTGGTGCCGACGGCCGAACAGGGCTCCAGCATCGGCCAGGACCTGCGCGACCTGGCGCGCAACCGCCCCTGGCTGGTGATGCTGGCGCTGACCGTGCTGGTGTTCGTCACCCTGGCGCTGAAGGGCGGCATGTACGTCTACTACTTCCAGTACTACCTCAGCGAGCCGGCGCTGGCCGCGTTCCTCGACGGCATCGGCTTCAACCGCGCCATCGCCGGCCTCAACGCGGCGCTGACCGGCGTGGGCCTGACCGAATTCCGCTGGCCGCAGGACGCGCCGACCTCGGCCTTCAGCCTGTTCAACGCCGGCGGAATCGTCTTCATGATCGTCGGCATCGGCTTCTCGCGGCGGCTGGCCGATCGCTTCGGCAAGCGCGACGTGTTCGGCGGCGCGCTGCTGGTGTCCACGCTGTTCATGCTGGCGTTCTACCTCTACCCGCCGGACGCGATCGGGCTGGTGTTCGCCTCGCAGATCCTGCACGGCTTCTTCTACGGCATCACCATCCCGCTGCTGTGGGCGATGATCGCCGACGTGGCCGACTACTCGGAGTGGAGGAACAACCGCCGCGCCACCGCGATCATCTTCTCGGCGATGCTGTGCGGGCTGAAGGTCGGCCTGAGCGTGGGCGGCGCGCTGGTGGCCGGCATCCTGGCCCATTACGGCTACGACGCGGCGCTGCAGGCGCAGTCGCCGGCCACCGTGGGCGGCATCCGCCTGGCCATCAGCCTCTACTGCTCGCTGCCGTTCCTGGCCGGCGTGGCCCTGCTGTTCCTGTACGAGATCAACAAACCGCTGGAAACGCGGATCGAGCGCGAACTGGCCGCGCGCCGCGCCGGCCAGCCGGCCTGATCCGCCCACGCATCGGAGTTCCCCCATGGCAGATCGCGAATACACCCGGGCCGAGCTGCAGGCGCTGGCCGACAAGGCCCTCTCGCAGCCGCTGGTCACCCACCTGCATACCGCCGATCCCTCGGCGCACGTGTTCGAGGGCAGGCTCTACGTCTACGCCTCGCACGACATCGACGCCGGCGCCGCGTTCGACGACGACGGCGGCCACTTCTGCATGGAGGACTACCACGTGCTGCGGCAGGACCACCCGCAGGGCGAGGCGGTGGACTGCGGGGTGGCGCTGCACCTGCGCGACGTGCCGTGGGCGGCGCGGCAGATGTGGGCGCCGGACGCGGCGGTGAAGGATGGCCGCTACTACCTGTATTTCCCGGCCAAGCGCGCCGACGGCGTGTTCCGGATCGGGGTGGCGGTGGGCGATCGCCCGCAGGGGCCGTTCACCGCCGAGCCGCAGCCGATAGACGGCAGCTATTCCATCGACCCGGCGGTGTACGCCGACGAAGACGGCGCGCACTACCTGTATTTCGGCGGGCTGTGGGGCGGGCAATTGCAGCAATATCGCGACAACCTGCGCGCCGACCACCATGCCGAGCCGGCCGACCACGAACCGGCGCTGGGGCCGCGGGTGGCCAGGCTGGGCGAGGACATGAAGCAGTTCGCCGAGCCGCCGCGCGAGGTGCTCATCCTCGACGAGGACGGCCGGCCGCTGCGCGCCGGCGACCACGAGCGCCGCTATTTCGAAGGCCCGTGGATGCATCGCCACCAGGGCCGCTACTACCTGTCCTATTCCACCGGCAACACGCATTTCCTCTGCTACGCGATCGGCGACAGTCCCTATGGCCCTTTCACCTGGCAGGGCCGGATCCTGACCCCGGTGGTCGGCTGGACCACCCACCATTCGATCGTCGAGTTCGACGGCCGCTGGTGGCTGTACTACCACGACGCGCTGCAGTCCGGCGGGGTGACCCACCTGCGCTCGGTCAAGGTCGCGCCGCTGGATTACGACGCGCAGGGGCGCATCGTCACCCTGCATCCCTATGGGGAATGAGCCGCGCCGCGCGCCGGCGCAGGACGACGCGCTGCGCCCGTTCGCGCCGGGGCCGCTGATCGCGATCGCCTCGGATCGGCTCACGGTCCACCTCGCCCCCGACGCCGGCGGCCGCATCGCGCAGATCGCCTGCGACGGCGAGCCGTGGCTGGTCGGGCACCACGAGGTGCCGGCGATGATCGGCTGGGGCAGCTATCCGATGGCGCCGTGGGCGGGGCGGCTGCGGCGGGGCCGGTTCGGCTTCGGGGGACGCGAGTACCGGCTGCCGCCCAATCTCGGCGCGCACGCGATCCACGGCGTGGCGTTCGCGCTGCCCTGGCGCGTCGATCGGCATGCGCGGGACTGCATGGAGATGTCGCTGCCGCTGCCCGAGGACGCGCGCTGGCCGTTCGGCGGCCTGTGCCGCCAGCGCATCGAAGTGCAGGGCGCGCGCCTGGCGATGACGCTGTCGGTGACCGCCGGCGCGCGCGCGATGCCGGTGGTGCTCGGCTGGCATCCGTGGTTCCGCAAGCCGGAGCGGGTGGAGTTCGCGCCGCGCGAGGCCTATCCGCGCGACGCCGAAGGCATCGCCGTCCATCCCCTGATCGAACCGCCGCCGGGCCCGTGGGACGACTGCTTCGTCAACGAGGCCCCGATCGTGCTGCACCGCGCCGGGCAGGCGCTGCGGCTGGCCTCGGACTGCCGCCACTGGGTGGTGTACGACGGCGCCCCGCACGCCAGTTGCTTCGAGCCGCAGAGCGGCCCGCCCGATGCGTTCAACCTGGAGCCGGCGCCGCTGGCGGCGGGCGCCACCCGCTCGGCCTGGTTCCGGCTGGAGTGGGACTAAAGCCTGTCGCCGCCCTCCACGCCCGGCCGGGGCAGGGAGGGCGGGCGCGCATCAGGCCGGCAGCGCCAGGTCGTCGATCAGCGCCTTGAGGAAGCGCGCCGCCTCGCCGCCGGTGCAGGCGCGGTGATCGAAGGTGACCGACAGCGGGATGACCTTGTGCGACTCGAAGCCGCCCATCACCGGCGTGACCTGGTGGCGGGCACGGCCGGCGCCGACGATGGCCACGCACGGCGGCACCACCACCGGGGTGGCGTAGCGGCCGGCGAACATGCCGAAGTTGGACAGCGAGATGGTGTAGCCGCTCAGCTCGGAAGCCGGGATGCTGCGATCCTCGACCTGCGCGCGCAGCCGGTTGACGCCCTCGCGGATGCCGCGCGCGTCGAGGATGTCGGCGTTGCGCAGCGCCGGCACGAACAGGCCGTCGTCGGTGTCCACGGCGATGCCGATGTCCACCTGCGGGTGCAGGGTGCGGGTCAGCTTGTCGCCGTCGAACCACGCGTTCAGCGCCGGCACCGCCTGGCAGGCGCGGACGATGGCGCGGATCAGGCGCACGGTGACGTCGTTGCCCGGCGTCCACGCGTGCACGTCGGCGTCGTCGCTGAGCGTGGTCGGCACCACCTTGGCGTGGGCGTCGGCCATCACCCGCGCCATGTTGCGGCGCACGCCCTTGAGCTGCTCGGGCTGGCCGCTGACCGAAACGCCCGGCGGCTGCGTGCGCATCGGCTTGCCGGAGGCGGACAGTGCGGTGCGCTCGTGCGCTTCCCTTCCCCCGCTTGCGGGGGAAGGTGCCCGGACGGCGGATGCGGGCGTGGTTCCAGACGCGGCTGAACGCACGGCGGGCGATGCTGAGGCCCCTCCCGCGCGGGCGCTGCCATCCGCCGCCGCCTGCTTCACGTCCGCCATCGTCACCGCTCCGTCCGCGCCGCTGGCGCGCACGCGCGACAGGTCCACGCCGAGCTTGCGCGCCATCGCGCGCACCGCCGGCATCGCCTTGACCCCGCCCACGGCGATCGCCTGCTCGGCGTGCACCGCGTTGGAGGACTGCATCGCGCCGACCACGGTGCCGGCGTCGTCGCGCTCGCCACCGGCGTCGTTGCCGCCCTGCGCCTCCGACGGCGCGGGCGCGGCCGGCAACTGGCCGCCGTCGTCGCTGGCGATCACCTTGCCCGCGGCCGGCGCCGGCGCGCCGGCGCCGTGGCCGCTGGCCGGGCCGTGGTGGTGGCCGGTGTCCTGGCCCTCGGCGCGCTGCGGCAGGTTGGGATCGGGTTCGAACACCGCCAGCATGGTGCCGGTGACGACGATGTCGCCCGCGCCGCCAGCCAGCTTCAGCACCTTGCCGGACACCGGCGAAGGCACCTCGACCACGGCCTTGGCCGTCTCCATCGACACCAGCGGCTCGTCCAGCCGGATCACGTCGCCTTCCTTGACGAACCACTCGACGATGGTCGCGTCGGGGAGGCCTTCGCCCAGGTCGGGGAGGTTGAAGGTCTTGCTCTGGCTCATGCGGGTTCCTGCTCTGTATGCGTATTCGTGTGCGTTCGCCGGCGCGGCCCGCGCGCTGCCGCGGCGCCACGCCGGATGGGGGGTGCGAAGGGGGCCGGCGGGCCGGCCCGCATCAGCCGCTGGCCAGCGCGCGCCTGGCCGCGGCGACGATCTTGTCCACGCTGGGCAGGTACTTCATCTCCAGCCGGAACAGCGGGATGTGGGTGTCGTAGCCGGTGACGCGCTCGACCGGCGCGAGCAGGTCGTACATCGAATGCTCGGCCAGGCGCGCGGCGATCTCGGCGCCGAAGCCGGCGGTGCGCGGAGCCTCGTGCACGATCACGCAGCGGCCGGTCTTGCTCACCGACTCGGCGATGGTGTCGAAGTCCAGCGGCTTGAGCGTGGCCACGTCGATGACCTCGGCGCTGATGCCCTCGGCGGCCAGCTTGTCGGCGGCCTCCAGCGCTTCCTTGACCTGCGCGCCCCAGCTGACCAGGGTCACGTCGGTGCCGTCGCGCAGCACGAAGCACACGTCCAGCGGCAGCGCCTCGCCGTCGTCGGCGACCACTTCCTTGTACTGGCGGTAGATGCGCTTGGGCTCCATGTAGATCACCGGATCCGGATCCCGGATCGCCGCCAGCAGCAGGCCGTAGGCGCGCTGCGGGCTGGACGGCATCACCACGCGCAGGCCCGGCACGTTGGTGAAGATGGATTCGTTGGCCTCGCTGTGGTGCTCGGGCGCGCGGATGCCGCCGCCCCACGGCACGCGCAGCACCATCGGGCAGTGCAGGCGGCCGCGGGTGCGGGTGCGCAGGCGCGCGGCGTGGCAGATGAGGTGATCCAGCATCGGGTAGACGAAGCCGTCGAACTGCGCCTCGGCCACCGGCTTCATGCCCTGCGCGGCCATGCCGACCGCCAGGCCGGCGATGGTGGTCTCGTCCAGCGGGGTGTCGAGGATGCGCTCGGCGCCGAAGCGCTGTTGCAGGCCGGCGGTGGCGCGGAACACGCCGCCGTTCACGCCCACGTCCTCGCCCAGCACGATGACCGAGTCGTCGTGGGCGATCTCCCAGGCCAGCGCCTGGGTGATGGCCTCGATGAGGGTGATGGCGACGGGTGTGGCCGCCTTGTCGTTGCTCGCCACCGTAGTCGCTCCTGCCGGGGTCGTGGGGGACTTGTCGATCACGCTGCTCATTGGCGGCCCTCCGCGGCGATCGCGGCGGCGCGCTGGGCCAGCAGTTCCGGCGGCGGATCGGCGTACAGGTAGTCGAACATCGCCTCGACCGGCTGCACCGGCGTGTTGAGGTAGGCGTTGACCTCCTCGTCCACGCGCGCGCCGCATTCGGCCTTCCAGGCGGCCTCCTCGTCCTCGCTCCACAGGCCCTGCGCGGTCAGCCAGGTGCGCAGGCGGGTAATCGGGTCGCGTTGCCACGCCGCCTTGACCTCGGCATCGTCGCGGTAGCGGCGCGCGTCGTCGGCGGTGGTGTGGTCGGACAGGCGGTAGGTGACCAGTTCCAGCACGCTGCCGCCCTGGCCCTTGCGCGCGCGCTCGGAGGCGCGGCGCATCGCCTCCAGCACGGCGATGAGGTCGTTGCCGTCGGCCTGCAGGCAGTGCAGGCCGCCGGCCAGGCCCTTCTGCGCCAGCGTCTGCGCGCCGGTCTGCGCGCTGCGCGGCACCGAGATGGCCCAGCCGTTGTTGACCACGCACAGCACCAGCGGCAGCTCGTAGGCGCCGGCCGAGTTGAGCGCGGCGTAGAAGTCGGTCTTGGACGAACCGCCGTCGCCGCAGGTGGCCACGGCGATGTGCGGCTGCCGGCGCAGCTTGAACGACAGCGCCGCACCGGCCGCGTGCAGGCACTGGGTGGAGATCGGCACGCAGAACGGGAAGTCGTTGCGGGCGTCGCTGCCGCGGTCGAAGTCGCTGCCGCGCTCGTCGCCGCCCCAGTACATCAGCACGTCGCGCATGCGCACGCCGCGCATGAACATCGCGCCGTACTCGCGGTAGCTGGGCGCGTAGACGTCGCCCGGCTGCATCGCGGCGCCGATGCCGACGTGGGCGGCCTCGTGGCCCAGGCAGGAGGCGTAGGTGCCCAGCTTGCCGGTGCGCTGCAGGGCGATGGCCTTGGTGTCGAAGGTGCGCACGAACAGCATCTGCCTGAACAGCTCGCGCAGGCGCGCGGTGTCGCGCCCGGCCTCGGGCAGGTCGTCCCGCACCAGGGTGCCGTCCGGCCCGAGGTACTGGAGGTATTCGATCTCGAATCTTGCGGCGATGGTCATCGAAACAGGTCGCTCGTGGGGATTGGTTGCAAATGGTATGACCGCACATGTTAAGGAAGCGGAGCCCAACCCCCGTCCTGCGCTGCAACAACACACCGCCGGATGGAGTCCGCAGCGCAGGCGGAAAGCGAAGCGCGGCGCGGCTTTGCCGGCGGCGCGGCGGCCGCCGGCGCGATCGTCGCGCCGCCTCGCCGGGCGAGGTGGATCGCGCCGCCGGGCGTGCGGCGGCGGCCATCGGTTACCCTTGCCCGCTCACTGCAGGATGCAGCACCCCCGCGAGCCGCCATGTCCGTCGAGAACAATCAGCGTCCCCTCGAACAGTCCATCCATACCGACCTGGAGGGACGCCTGACCTACGGCGGCTACCTGCGCCTGGACCGGCTGCTGTCGGCGCAGCAGCCGGTGTCCGACCCGCAGCACCACGACGAGATGCTGTTCATCATCCAGCACCAGACCTCGGAGCTGTGGATGAAGCTGCTGATCCACGAGTTGAGCGCGGCCATCGGCTTCCTCCGGCGCGACCAGGTCTGGCAGTGCCGCAAGGTGCTGGCGCGCAGCAAGCAGGTGCTGCGCCAGCTGATCGAGCAGTGGTCGGTGCTGGAGACGCTGACGCCGTCGGAGTACATGGGCTTCCGCGACCTGCTGGGGCCGTCGTCGGGCTTCCAGTCGCTGCAGTACCGCACCATCGAGTTCCTGCTCGGCAACAAGAACGCGGCGATGCTGAAGGTGTTCGCCCACGATCCGGAAGGGCAGGCGCGGCTGGACGAGGTGCTGCGCGCGCCAAGCCTGTACGAGCAGTTCCTGCAGTACCTGGCGCGCTTCGGCCACGCCGTGCCGGCCACCCAGCTGCAGCGCGACTGGAGCCTGCCGCACGCCGACGACGCGGCGCTGGTGGACGTGTTCGAGCGCATCTACGCCGACACCGACCGCTACTGGCGCGAGTACGCGCTGGCCGAGGATCTGGTCGATCTGGAAAGCCAGTTCCAGCTGTGGCGCTTCCGCCACATGCGCACGGTGCTGCGGATCATCGGCTTCAAGCCCGGCACCGGCGGATCCAGCGGCGTGGGCTTCCTCAGGCAGGCGCTGGACCTGACCTTCTTCCCGGAACTGTTCGAGGTGCGCACGCGCATCGGCCGACCGGTGGCTGCCCCCGGCTGAGCGATGGCCTGGGTGCAATGGCTGCCGGCGGGCGTGGCGGTGGCGGTGCTGGCCGCCGCCGCGCGCCGGCTGCCCTGGTACAAGCTGCGCGGCGACGCCGAGGCGCAGCGCGTGCTCGGCATCGCCACCGCCGCGCTGATCCTGATGCGCGGCTTCAACACCCACGGCCTGGGCGGGGCGCACCTCAACTTCACCTGCGCGGTGATCGCCACGCTGATGTTCGGCCCGCGCTTCGCGCTGTGGGCGCTGGCGGCCGCGTCGCTGACGGCCAGCTTCTTCGGCCAGGCCTGGATCGGCTTCGGCCCGGACTTCATCGCCACCGCGCTGCTGCCGGTGCTGTGCAGCCTGGGCCTCTCTCGCGCGGCCGAGCGCTGGCTGCCGCCGCACCTGCTGATCTACGTGATGGTGCAGGCCTTCCTCGGCGGCGCGCTGGCGATGCTGGTGTGCAACCTGTTCAAGGCGGCGGTGGCGGCGTGGCTGGACGTGGGCAGCGCCGGCGCCTACCTGATCGCCACGCCGCTGATGATGTTCGGCGAAGGCTTCCTCAGCGGCGGCACGATGGCGCTGGTGGTGGTGTACCGGCCGCAGTGGTGCGCGAGCTTCGACGACGCGCGCTACCTGCCGCCGCCGCGTTGAGCCTGAACAGGGGAAGGCGCCAGCGCCGGCACCGGCGCGAGGCCTCGATCTTTGACGCGGACCACCCGCGTCGGTAATGCTGCCGCGTCCCGCGGGGGCCGCAGGGCTTTCCGCATCCGTTCAACCCGTATGTCCAGGGGGAAACCACCGCATGAGCGTCGAGACCATCGCGCCCAAACTCGAACCCATCCCGCCGCAGCCGCCGAGCGAGCCGCCCTCCTATCCGCAGTTGATGGGGCATCCGCGGCCGCTGTGGATGCTGTTCATGACCGAGTTCTGGGAGCGCTTCGCGTTCTACGGCATGCGCTGGGCGCTGGCCCTCTACATCGTCGCCCAGTTCTATGGCGGCGACAGTGCCGGCGAAGCGCCGGCCAGCCGGCTCTACGGCGCCTACCTGGCGCTGGTCTACGCCGCGGCCCTGTTCGGCGGCTACGTCGCCGACCGCGTCATCGGCTACCAACGCTCGATCCTGCTCGGCGCGGTGATCATGGCGACCGGCCTTTTCCTGATCATGCTGCCGAACGAACAGCTCTTCAGGCTCGGCCTGGCCACGGTCATCGTCGGCAACGGCCTGTTCAAGCCCAACATCTCGACGATGGTCGGCAAGCTCTACGGCGCGACGGACGGCCGCCGCGATTCGGGCTTCACCCTGTTCTACATGGGCATCAACCTGGGCGCGATGATCGCGCCGTGGCTGACCGGCATCCTGGCCGAGCGCGTGATGGGCGGAACGCCCGAGATGCCGGCCTACAAGGTCGTCTTCCTCGTGTCGGGCATCGGCATGCTGATCAGCCTGGTGTGGTTCTGGTTCGGCCGCAGGCAGTTGCAGGGCGTCGGGCGGCCGCTCGCGGGCGCCGAAGGCACCGGGCGCGTCCTGGTGACCGCGATTTGCGCGGTCATCGCCATCCCGGTGATTTATTTCCTGCTGTCGATCGGCGCCGGCGCCCTGCAGTGGATCCTCTCCGCGCTGTTCATCGCGCTGTGCGTGCTGATCCTCAAGGAGGGCTTCCGCGACGGCGCGGTGCGGCGCGACATGGCCATCGCCATGCTGATCATCTTCGTGTTCAACGTGCTGTTCTGGTGCTTCTTCGAGCAGGCGGGCAGCTCGTTCAACTTCCTCGCGCAGAACATCGTGAACCGCGATTTCAATGGCTGGATCTTCCCGGTCGGCTGGTTCCAGTCGGTCAATTCGCTGGCGATCATCACCCTGGCGCCGCTGCTGGCCTGGCTGTGGGTGAAGATGGGGCGCCACAATCCGTCGATCCCGCGCAAGTTCGGCCTCGGCCTGATCTTCAACGGCCTGGCCTTCCTGCTGCTGATGTTCGCGTTGTCGAGCCTGGTCGACCCGCAGACGCTGAAGATCCCGTTCTGGACGCTGTTCATGGTCTACGTCATCCAGTCGGTCGGCGAGTTGTGCCTGTCGCCGATCGGACTGTCGATGGTGACCAAGCTGGCGCCGGTGCGGCTGGTCGGCTTCGGCATGGGCGGCTGGTTCCTTTCGACGGCGATCGGCAACAACCTGTCGGGCATCTTCGCCAGCCACGTCAGCGGCGAAAGCGGCATGAACGTCGAATCGGCGTTGTCCGGCTACACGTTCGGTTTCTGGGCGCTGGTGATTCCCGGCGTGCTGCTGTTCGTGATCGCGCCGCTGATCCAGAAGCTGATGCACGGCGTGAAGTGACGATTCCGCCCGCGCCCGCGAGCGGGCGGCTTTGCGGAAACGTCATCCCTGCCGGCCCCTGGATTCGATGGAGTAGCCTCTCTCCCCCGCTTGCGGGAGAGAGGGTGCCGAAGGCGGGTGAGGGGGAGACGAAGACGACAATCGCAACGCAGCATCATCGTTCCGCAGCCAGGCTCCACCACTCGACCGGCATTGCGCACGCACAGACAGAAAAACGGCGGCCCAGGCCGCCGTTTTTTCTTTCCATGTTTCCCGCCGCCGGCGCGATCCGGCGGTCCGCTCAGCCCGGCCACGCCTTCATCCCCTCGGCCAGGCCTTCCACGCCGTCGCCCAGCTTCCGCATCAGGTGATCGAGCTGGGCGCGTTCTTCCGCGTCCAGGTGCATGAGCAGGCGGCGCTCGCATTCCAGCGTCATCGGCGCGACCTCGTCGTAGACCGAATAGCCGACCTCGGACAGCTTGAGCATCGAGCGGCGGCGATCGCTGCCGTGGGTGTCGCGCTCGATCAGGCCGCGATCGAGCAGGCGGGCGACCGCGCGGCTGACCGCGACCTTGTCCATCGCGGTGCGCTCGGCGACCTCGCCGGCGGAAAGATCCCGGTAGCGGCCGAGCACCGCCATCACCCGCCACTCGGTGATCGCCAGCCCGAAGCGGCGCCCGTAGAGGCCGGCGATGGTCTGGCTGACCCGGTTGGACAGCACGCTGAGCCGATACGGCAGGAAATGTTCGAGATCCAGCCGCGCGTGGCCGTTTTCGTCGTGGGAATCGGGGTTGTCCGGGTTCATGGCCGTGGGCTGCAGGAGGGATGTTGCGCCGCCACTTGCAAATAGTTTCACCTGAAACTATAACGGCGACTGGTTCCCGCAAGCCTAGCGAGGCGTCCCATGAGCACACAACCCAATCCCGGCATGCAGGTCACCACGTTCGAGAACCCGATGGGCATCGACGGTTTCGAGTTCGTGGAGTTCGCCGCGCCGCAGGGCCAGGGCGAGGCGCTGCACGACTACTTCCGCAAGCTGGGTTTCAGCGCGGTGTTGCGCCATCGCACGCGCCCGATCACCGTGTACCGGCAGGGCGGGGTCAACTTCCTGGTCAACGAGGATCCGGATTCCTTCGCCGCCGACTTCGCCCGCGCGCACGGCCCGTGCGCCTGCGGCTTCGCGATCCGCTTCCGCAAGCCGGCCGACGAGGTGTATGCCACCGTCATCGGCAATGGCGGCGAGGCGGTCGATCACAAGGCCGGCACCCGCGCGGTGCCGGCGCCGGTGATCAAGGGCATCGGCGACTGCATGCTGTACCTGGTCGACCGCTATGGCGAGGCCGGCAGCATCTACGACGCCGACTACGTGCCGGTGGAGGGCGCGGAGGAGGATCCGAAGGGCTTCGGCCTGACCTTCATCGACCACCTGACCCACAACCTGTACGTGGGCAACATGCAGAAGTGGTCGGACTACTACGAGCGGCTGTTCAACTTCCGCGAGATCCGCTACTTCGACATCAAGGGCGCCAAGACCGGCCTGCTGTCCAAGGCGATGACCGCGCCGGACGGCATCGTGCGCATCCCGCTCAATGAGTCCTCGGATCCCAAGTCGCAGATCAACGAGTACCTCGACGCCTACAAGGGCGAGGGCATCCAGCACATCGCCTGCTTCACCGACGACATCTACGACACGGTGGAGGCGATGCGCGCGCAGGGCATCGAGTTCCTCGACACGCCGGACACCTACTTCGACGTCATCGACCAGCGCGTGCCCGACCACGGCGAGGACGTGCCGCGGCTGGCGCGCAACAAGATCCTGATCGACGCCGATCCGGAGACCAAGCAGCGCAAGCTGCTGCAGATCTTCACCCAGAACGCGATCGGCCCGATCTTCTTCGAGATCATCCAGCGCAAGGGCAACGAGGGTTTCGGCGAAGGCAACTTCCAGGCGCTGTTCGAGAGCATCGAGCGCGACCAGATGAGGCGCGGCGTGCTGTAAACCCCTCGCGATGACAGCCCCTCTCCCCTTGGGAGAGGGGTTGGGGAGAGGGTAAGGCGAAGCGATGGGCATGACGCCCCAGGGAAGTTCCGCATCCATCAAGCCATCGGGATGCTTCATGTCAAGGACGATGAAACCACCGCTTCCCACGAGTACGCTGGAGAATGCGAAACGCCTGCGCAGCGCCATGACCGACGCCGAGCGCAAGCTCTGGCGGCATCTGCGGGCCGGGAGACTGGGTGGAATGAAGTTCAGGCGTCAGCATCCTGTTCCGCCCTACATCGTTGATTTCTGCTGTATGGAAAAGATGCTGGTGATCGAACTGGATGGATCCCAGCATACGGTCGCGACGGATGCCGGCCGTACGCGCTATCTGGAGTCGCAGGGTTGGAAGGTGATTCGATTCTGGGACGATGAAGTACTGACACGGACGGAAGCGGTGGTCGAGGCGATCTGGGACGTCGTGTCCCGGCCGGCCCTCTCCCCAACCCCTCTCCCGGTGGGAGAGGGGCTTTAGCAAAGCAGGATCAAGAGGGATGCCAGCGATGATTGAGAGCAACGCTTATCAAACCGGCTTCGGCAACGAGTTCGCCACCGAGGCGATCCCCGGCACGCTGCCGGTCGGGCGCAATTCGCCGCAGCGCGTCGCGCACGGCCTGTACGCCGAGCAGATCAGCGGCACCGCGTTCACCGCGCCGCGCCACGCCAACCGGCGCAGCTGGCTGTACCGCATCCGCCCGGCGGCCATGCACGGGGCCTTCGCGCCGTATGCCGCGGCGCCGGCCTTCCACAACGATTTCGGCGACGGCCCGGTCACCCCGGAGCAACTGCGCTGGAACCCGCTGCCGCTGCCCGACGCGGCCACGCCGCGCGATTTCGTCGATGGCCTGTACACGATGGCCGGCAACGGCTCGCCGGCCGCGCAGTCGGGCGTGGGCATCCACCTGTACGCGGCCAACCGCGACATGGACGGGCGCTGGTTCTACGACGCCGACGGCGAACTGCTGATCGTGCCGCAGCAGGGCCGCCTGCACGTCGAGACCGAACTGGGCGTGCTCGACGTCGAACCGCAGGAGATCGCGGTGATCCCGCGCGGCATCCGCTTCCGGGTGACGCTGCCCGACGGCGCCGCGCGCGGCTACGTGTGCGAGAACTTCGGCGCCCTGCTCAAGCTGCCGGACCTGGGGCCGATCGGCAGCAACGGCCTGGCCAATCCGCGCGACTTCTTGACCCCGCACGCGGCCTGGGAGGACATTGAGGGCGATTTCGAGCTGATCGCCAAGTTCCAGGGCCACCTGTGGCGCGCGCCGATCGGCCACTCGCCGCTGGACGTGGTCGGCTGGCACGGCAACTACGCGCCGTACAAGTACGACCTGCGCCGCTTCAACACCATCGGCTCGATCAGCTACGACCACCCGGATCCGTCGATCTTCCTGGTGCTGCATTCGCCCAGCGACAGCGCCGGCGTGAGCAACATGGACTTCGTGATCTTCCCGCCGCGCTGGCTGGTGGCGCAGGACACGTTCCGCCCGCCGTGGTTCCACCGCAACGTCGCCAGCGAGTTCATGGGGCTGGTGCACGGCGCCTACGACGCCAAGGCCGAGGGCTTCGCGCCTGGCGGCGCCTCGCTGCACAACTGCATGACCGGCCACGGCCCGGACGCGGCCACGTTCGAGAAGGCGTCGGCAGCGGATCTGTCGAGGCCGGACGTCATCGCCGACACGATGGCCTTCATGTTCGAGACGCGCGCGGTGATCCGGCCGACCCGGCAGGCGGTCGAGGCGGCGCACCGCCAGCGCGACTACCAGGCGTGCTGGACCGGCCTGAAGAAGCATTTCGCCGGAAGCTGAAAAACGCGGCCGCCTTTGCAGTTTGTTAACGCCGCGGCGGGCTAGTCTCCGGGGTTTCCCGCGAACCGGAGATCCTTGATGAGAGCGATGCTGCCGTCGGCCGTGCTGCTGGCCGTGGTCCTGGGCGGATGCAAGCCGCCCGAACCCGCGCCGCAACCGGTCACCACCGCTTCGATGGCCGAACCGCCGCCGGCCGCGCAGCAGGACGACGCGCAGCAGGACGATGCGCAGCCCGCTCCGCCGGTGGCGATCAGCCAGGCCAGCTTCCTCGGCTACGGCGACATGCGACTGGGCGAGACGGTCGAGCAGGCGCGCGCGGCCTGGGGCGGCGAACTCAACGGCCTGCCCGGGCAGGACAGCAGCTGCTACTACCTGACCCCGAAGTGGGTCGCGCGGCCGGCCGACTTCGCCTTCATGATCGAGGACGGCCGCTTCGTCCGCTACGACGTCGGCACCGACAAGGAGACCGCGCCGGGCGGCGGCAAGGTCGGCATGAGCGCGACCGAGCTGCAGGCCATGTACGGCGGCGCGCTGGCGTCGGCGCCGCACAAGTACGTCGAGGGCGGGCAGTACCTGAGCATCGACGCCAGCGGAGTGGCGCCGAGCAAGCTGGTGTTCGAGGTCGATGCCGCTGGCATCGTCACCGCGTGGCGGGTCGGCCTGCTGCCGCAGGCCGACTATGTCGAAGGGTGTTCGTAGGGGGTTCCGCGAACCCCAGGTCGTCATCCCCGCCTGCGCGGGATGACGGATGAAAGTTTCCAGCGGGACACCCAACATCACCCGCGCCGGGTCGCGCTAAGCTTGCCCGGCACCGGCCCGCGCGGCCCGGTGCCGGCCGCGCACGAAGCGGCTTTCGCAACGCGCGATCGGGGGAGAAGGCGATGCTCGCGGCATGGGGATACTTCGTACTGGGCCTGGCGCTGCTGGCGCTGGGCGGCGATTCCATCGTCAAGGGCGCCGCCGGGCTGGCGCAGCGGATCGGCGCCTCGCCGTTCGTCGCCGGCCTGCTGCTGATCGCCTTCGGCACCTCGCTGCCGGAACTGGCGGTCAACGCGCGCGCGATCTGGATCGGTGCGCAGGACCTGGCGCTGGGCAACGCGGTCGGCAGCAACATCGTCAACCTCGGCCTGACCCTGGGCGCGGCCGCGCTGGCGGCGCCGCTGCTGGTGCGCGTGCGCCTGCTGTCGCCGCTGCTGGTGCTGCTGGCGCTGGCCACGCTGGCGCTGATCGCGTTCGGCCTGGACGGCGTGGTCGGCCGCGGCGAAGGCGTGGCCCTGCTGCTGCTGTTCGTGGCGATGCTCGGCTTCCTGCTGGCGCGCGCGCCGCGCGAGGCGCAGGACGTGCGCGAGGGCGTGATCGCCTACGCACAGACGCACGCGACGCTGTGGATGAACCTGCTGCGCTTCGCCGTGGCCGCGGCGCTGCTGTACTACGGCGCGAAGTACGTCGTGCAGGGCGCGCCGGTGATCGGCGCGCAATGGGGGCTGTCGCCGCTGCTGACCGGCCTGCTGCCGGTGGCGATCGGCACCGCCTTGCCCGAAGTGGCCGCGGCGATCGCGGCGGCGCGGCGCGGGCAGGGCGACATGGTCGTCGGCCACGTGATCGGATCGAGCCTGTTCAACCTGCTGGTCGTGGTCGGCGGCATGGCGGCGTTCCGTCCGTTGCCGCTGCCCGGATCGTTCGTGCGGCTGGAACTGCCGGCGGCCATCGCCTTCGTGCTGGTCCTGTATCCGATGCTGCGCGGGGATCTGCGCGTCAGCCGCAACGAGGGCGCGGTGCTGCTGGCCGCCTTCGCCGGCTGGATCGCGCTGGAGCTGCTGATGCTGTCCTGATCACGGCCCGGGCGCGCGGCTGGCGCGGGATCGCCTGTTAAACTGGGCCGCCTGCTCGCGAATCCCGTGTTCCCTGCCTAGGTGCCGATGATCCCATTCCTCGAAGTCCTGCTGGCCTTGCCCTTCGCAATGGCCCTGCTGGTGGCGCTGCCCCGCCGCCTGCCGCGCGCCGCGACCGCCCTGCTGGCGGGGTTGGCGCCGGTGCTGGGCCTGCTGCTGCTGGCTTGGCTGACGCCGGCGGTGCTGGGCGGGCACGTCATCCGCGCCGGGCATGCGTGGATTCCGCAGATCGGGCTGACGTTCTCGCTGCGGCTGGATGGGCTGTCGTGGATGTTCGCCGGCATGGTGCTGGCGATCGGCGCGCTGGTAGTGATGTACGCGCACTACTACCTCAGCGCCAGGGACAGCGCGCGGCGCTTCTTCGCCTGCCTGCTGCTGTTCATGGGCGCGATGCTGGGCATGGTGCTGGCCGGCAACCTGCTGCTGCTGGTGGTGTTCTGGGAACTGACCAGCATCAGCTCGTTCCTGCTGATCGGGTTCTGGTCGCACCGCCGCGACGCGCGCGAAGGCGCCAAGATGGCGCTGATCATCACCGGCGCGGGCGGGCTGGCGCTGCTCGCCGGGGTGCTGCTGATCGGCCGCATCGTCGGCAGCTTCGAACTGGACGCGGTGCTGGCCGCCGGCGCGCAGATCCGCAACAGCCCCTGGTATCCGGCCGCGCTGGCGCTGGTGCTGCTGGGCGTGTTCACCAAGAGCGCGCAGTTTCCGTTCCACTTCTGGCTGCCGCACGCGATGGCCGCGCCGACGCCGGTGTCGGCGTACCTGCACTCGGCGACGATGGTCAAGGCCGGCGTGTTCCTGCTGGCGCGGCTGCACCCGGTGCTGGCCGGCACCGACCTGTTCTTCTACGCGGTCAGCATCATCGGCGCGCTGACCCTGCTGATAGGCGCGTGGAACGCGATCTTCCAGCACGACCTGAAGGGCCTGCTGGCGTATTCGACCATCTCGCACCTGGGCCTGATCACGCTGCTGTTCGGCCTGTCCAAGCCGATGGCGGTGGTCGCCGGCCTGTTCCACATCCTCAACCACGCCACCTTCAAGGCCTCGCTGTTCATGGCCGCCGGCATCATCGACCACGAGACCGGCACGCGCGACATCCGCAAACTGGGCAACCTGCGCCGCTACCTGCCGTTCACCAGCGCGCTGGCGATCATCGCCTCGCTGGCGATGGCCGGCATCCCGCTGCTCAACGGCTTCCTGTCCAAGGAGATGTTCTTCGCCGAGGCGCTGGACGTCCAGCAGCGAGGCCCGATCCGGCAGGCGGTGATTGCCGCGGCGTTCCTGGCCGGCGTGCTCGGCGTGGCCTACAGCCTGCGCTTCGTCTACGAGACCTTCTTCGGCAAGGGGCCGCGCGGGCTGGAGACGATGCCGCACGAGCCGCCGCGCTGGATGAAGATCCCGGTCGAGATCCTGGTGGTGCTGTGCCTGGCGGTCGGCATCCTGCCGTCGCTGACGGTGGCGCCGGCGCTGGACGCGGCCGCGCGCGCGCTGCTGGGCGAGGCGCTGCCGGCCTACAGCCTGGCGATCTGGCACGGCTTCAACCAGCCGCTGATGATGAGCCTGGGCGGCATCGTCGGCGGCGTGCTGCTGTACCTGGGCCTGCGCCGGCGGCTGGACATGCACGCCATCGAGCAGGAATCGCAGGGCCGCTGGCTGTTCCAGCGGCAGATGGAGGCGGTGTTCCGGCTGGCGCGGCGGGTGACCGGGCTGGTGGTCAACCGCAGCGTGCAGCGCAGCCTGCTGTGGCTGATGCTGGCCGCGCTGGCGGCGATTGCGCTGCCGCTGCTGCAGGATCTGCGCCTGCCGACGCCGCGCCTGGTCAACCAGCCGCCGCTGGGCTGGCTGCTGTGGTGGATGCTGCTGGCCACGGTGGTGATGACGCTGCGGCTGCACCGCCACCGCCTGCTGGCGGTGATCGTGGTCGGCGTGGCCGGGCTGGTGGTCAGCCTGACCTTCGCCTTCCTGTCGGCGCCGGACCTGGCGCTGACCCAGCTGCTGGTGGAGATGGTCACCCTGGCGCTGCTGCTGCTGGCGATGAACTACCTGCCGCCGTCGTCGCCGCCGGAACGCGCGCGCGCGCGCAAGATCCGC
The DNA here is from genome assembly GCF_046736355.1 of Pseudoxanthomonas mexicana. Taxonomy (GTDB): domain Bacteria; phylum Pseudomonadota; class Gammaproteobacteria; order Xanthomonadales; family Xanthomonadaceae; genus Pseudoxanthomonas_A; species Pseudoxanthomonas_A mexicana_B. The sequence continues at coordinate 915,506 of NZ_CP157201.1, forward strand.
GACGGCGCGATCGCGCTGGCGGTGGGCCTGGGCGTCGGCGGGCTGGCCTACGCGATGCTGATGCGCCCGGCCGACACCATCGCCGGCGAGCTGCTCGCGCGCTCGCTGCCCGAGGGCTACGGCAGCAACGTGGTCAACGTGATCCTGGTGGACTTCCGCGGCTTCGACACGATGGGCGAGATCACCGTGTTCGGCATCGCCGCGCTGGTGGTGCACGCGCTGCTGCGGCGGGTGCGGATGGCGCCGGAGAAGCGCATGCCCGGCGGGCCGATCCTGCTGCCGGTGCCGGCCGATCTGACCCAGATCCTGTTCCCGATGGCGCTGACGGTGTCGATCTACCTGTTCCTGCGCGGCCACAACGCGCCCGGCGGCGGCTTCATCGCCGGCCTGGTGCTGGCGGTGCCGCTGCTGATGCAGTACGTGGTGCAGGGCGCCGAGTCGGTCGAGTCGCGCTTCGGCTTCAACTACGTGGCCTGCATCGGCATGGGCCTGGTGATCGCGCTGGCGACCGGCGTGGCGCCGATGCTGTGGGGCCATCCGTTCCTGACCAGCGGCCACGCCGAGCCGCAGCTGCCGCTGCTGGGCGGCATCCCGCTGACCAGCGCGATCGGCTTCGACATCGGCGTCTACCTGGTGGTGTTCGGCGGCGCGATGCTAATCCTGTCGATGATGGGCACCATCCGCCCGTCCAGGCGGATCTCCTCGCACCGCGGCACCATCGATCCGGCGCAGCGTTCCAAGATCACCGGAGAACTGCACTGATGGAACTCGCACTGGCCAGCGCCATCGGCATCCTCACCGCCGCCGGCGTCTACCTGCTGCTGCGCCCGCGCAGCTTCGACGTGATCATCGGCATGACCCTGCTGTCGTATGCGACCAACCTGCTGATCTTCTGCAGCGGCCGGCTGGTGATGGGCAAGGCGCCGGTGCTGCGCGAGGGCGTGGCACCGACCCTGGCCAACTACGCCGACCCGCTGCCGCAGGCGCTGGTGCTGACCGCGATCGTGATCGCCTTCGCGATGACCGCGGTGACCATCGTGCTGGCGATCCGCAACCGCGCCGACAACCATAGCGATCACGTCGACGCCGGCCGGCCCGGCCTGGCCGGCGCGCCGGTGCGCCCGAAGGAATCCGCCGACGCGGCCGACGGCGCCGCGGAGCCGCGCGCATGACGCAGCACCTGGCGATCCTGCCGATCCTGCTGCCGCTGATGGCCGGCGCGCTGGTGCTGATGTCCGAGCGCCGCGGCATCCTCGCCCAGCGCGCGATCGCGCTGACCGCGATGGCCGCGCTGCTGGCGGTGGCGATCGCGCTGCTGTGGCGCGCCGGCCGCGGCGAGACCCTGGTCTACCTGCTCGGCGACTGGCCGGCTCGGCTGGGCATCGCGCTGATGGCCGACCGGCTGTCGGCGCTGATGGTGCTGGCCGCCGCGCTGCTGGCGCTGCCGTGCCTGCTCTACGCCTGCGCCGGCTGGGACCAGCGCTCGCCGCATTTCCACGCGCTGTTCCAGTTCCAGCTGGTCGGCATCAACGGCGCGTTCCTGACCGCCGACGCGTTCAACCTGTTCGTGTTCTTCGAGGTGATGCTGATCGCCTCGTACGGGCTGATGCTCAGCGGCGGGCGCAACGTGCGCATGCGCGTGGGCCTGCACTACGTGGTCTTCAACGTCACCGCATCGACGCTGTTCCTGATCGCGCTGGGCGTGCTGTACGGCATGCTCGGCACGCTCAACATGGCCGAGATGGCGCTGCGGGTGGGGCAGGCGCCGGCCGGCAACCTGCCGCTGATCCAGGCCGCCGGCGCGCTGATGCTGCTGGTGTTCTGCGCCAAGGCCGCGCTGCTGCCGCTGTACCTGTGGCTGCCGGAAGCCTATACCCGCGCGCCGGCGGCGATCGCGGCGCTGTTCGCGATCATGACCAAGGTCGGGCTGTACGCGGTGCTGCGGGTGGGCACGCTGATCTTCGGCCCGCTGGCCGGCGCGCTGGCCGGCTTCGCCTGGCAGTGGCTGCTGCCGCTGGGACTGGCGACGCTGGCGCTGGCGTCGCTGGGGGTGATGGCGGCAACCCGGCTGCGCGCGCTGGTGGCCTACCTGGTGCTGGTGTCGGCGGCCACGCTGTTCGTCGCCTTCGCGCTGGCGCGGCCGGAAACCATCGCCGCCGGACTCTACTACCTGCTGCACAGTACTTTCGTCGCCGCCGCGCTGTTCCTGATCGCCGACCTGGTGCGGCGCAGCCGTGGCGAGGCCGGCGATCGCTTCGGCGTGGCCGCGCCGATGCACCGGCGCGCCAAGCTGGGCCTGGTGTTCCTGGTCGCGGCGGTCTCGGTGGCCGGACTGCCGCCGCTTTCGGGCTTCCTCGGCAAGCTGATGGTGCTGGACGCGACGCCGGCCGGACAGGCCGGCTGGGTATGGAGCATCGTGCTTGCCAGCAGCTTCATCGTCATCGCGGCGCTGGCGCGCGCCGGCAGCGCGCTGTTCTGGCGCGTCGAGGACGACGGCGTGCCGATGCGCCGGCCGGTGCGCGCGGTCGAGACCGGCGCGGTGCTGCTGCTGCTGGGCTACGGCGTGGCGATGACGGTGGCCGCCGCGCCGGTGCTGGACTATGCGCGGGCCACCGCCGACCAGTTGCTGGATCCGCAGGCCGTCGTCGATCGCGTGCGGCAGACGCCGCCCCAGCTGCGGGAGCCGTCGCCATGAAGCGCCTGTTCCCGTCGCCGGCGATGAGCGTGCTGACCTTCGTGTTCTGGCTGCTGCTGGTGGCCAGCGTGAAGCCCGGCCAGCTCGCCATCGCCGCGCTGCTGGCGGTGTGCATGCCGCTGTTCGCGGCGCGGCTGGATCGCGAGTTCGCCCGCATCGGCGCGCTGCGGGCGCTGCCCCGGCTGGTGGCCACGGTGGCGCTGGACATCGTGCGTTCCAATATCGAGGTGGCGCGGCTGATCCTGGGGCCGGAGTCGGCGATCACGCCCGGCTTCATCTGGGTGCCGCTGGACATCCGCAACATCCACGGCATGGCCGTGCTGACCAGCATCATCACCCTGACGCCCGGCACGGTGTCGGCGGAACTGTCGCCGGACCGGCGCCACCTGCTGGTCCACTGCTTCAACCTGCGCGACGCCGATGCGACCATCGCCGAGATCAAGCAGCGCTACGAAGCCCCGTTGATGGAGGTGTTCCCGTGATCCAGACCGCGATCGTGGTATCGATGATGGTGGTGGGCCTTGCGATGCTGATGGCGCTGTGGCGCGTGCTGCGCGGGCCGACCGTGCCGGACCGCATCCTCGGGCTGGACACGCTGAACGTGGCCGCCATCGCCGAGCTGATGCTGTTCGGCATGTACCTGGACTCGCCGATCTATTTCGAGGCGGCGCTGATCATCGCCGCGTTCGGCTTCGTCAGCACGGTGGTGCTGAGCAAGTACGTGCTGCGCCGGGACATCGTCGAATGAACCCGCTGGTCGAAATCGCGCTGGTCGCGCTGCTGGCGGTGTCGAGCTTCTTCATCTTCGTCGGCTCGCTGGGGCTGGTGAAGATGGACGACTTCTTCAAGCGCCTGCACGGGCCCACCAAGGCCAGCACCCTGGGCGTGGGCTGCGTGCTGATGGCGTCCATCGGCTACCACGCCGTGCAGGGCGACGGCCTGCAGCCGCGCGAACTGCTGATCACCGCGTTCCTGTTCGTCACCGCGCCGATCAGCGCGCACATGATGTCCAAGGCGGCGCTGTCGCTGATGATGGAGACCCGGCCCAAGCTGCCGAAGGTCCATCCTTCCGATCCGCTCGTGGCCGATGACGCCGCATCCGCGCCGGCGCAAGGGCGCGATGCCTGAGCCGATGCGCAGCGCGCTGGTCTTCGGCGGCAGCGGGCAGATCGGGCAGGCGGTGATCGCGCGCCTGCTGGCCGCAGGCTGGCAGGTGGCGGCGGTGTCGCGGCAGCCGCGCGCGCCGCAGGCGGGACTGCGATGGCTGCCGGGCGGGTTCGATGGCATCGACGGCCTGCCGGTGCGCGCCGATGCGCTCTTCAGCCTCGGTCCGCTGGATCGCTTCGCCCACTGGTACTCGCGCACGCGCTTCGACGCCGCGCGCGTGGTCGCGTTCGGCTCGACCAGCGTGGAGACCAAGCAGGCGTCGGCCGACGATCACGAGCGCGACTTGGCCGCGCGCCTGCGCGCGGGCGAGGCCGGGGTATTCGCCACCGCCGCCGGGCTCGGCGCCGGCGCGACGCTGCTGCGGCCCACGCTGGTCTACGGCGCCGGCCAGGACCGGACGCTGACCCGCATCGCCGCGATGGCTGCGCGCAGCGGCTTCTTCGTCCTGCCCCGCGGCGCGACCGGCCTGCGCCAGCCGGTGCACGTGCAGGACCTGGCCGACGCGGCGCTGGCCGCGATCGACAGCAACGCCGCCGCCGGCCAGGCCTATGCGTTGCCGGGCGGGGAGACGCTGGAATACCGGGAGATGGTGCGGCGCTGCCTGCTGGCCCTGCGGCCGCCGGCGCGGCTGCTGGAAGTGCCGCCGCCGCTGTTCCGCCTCGCGCTGGCGGCGGCGCGGCGGCTGGGCAGGATGCAGGGGCTGGGCGATGCGGCCATCGGGCGGATGGGCGAGGACCTGTGCTTCGACGCCGCGCCCGCGCGCCGCGATCTCGGCTACGCGCCGCGCATGTTCCGCCCCACCGCCGCCGAACTGGGCCAGCGCTGAGCGCGGGCGCGGTTCAGTACTTCCAGCCCAGCCGGCGGTAAAGCCTGCCCAGCACCCAGGCCGGGCCGATCAGCAGGTAGGTCAGGTCGGTCATGAAGCTGGGCTTGCGGCCCTCGATCCGGTGGCCGAGGAACTGCGCGGCCCAGGCCACGACGAACACCACCAGCGCCAGCCGGAACAGGCCGGCGGTGCCGAGCAGCATCTCCAGCCAGCGCGTGATCCACGCCATCGCCACGAACGCCGCCAGCATGCCCAGCCCCAGCGGGCGCGACATCCGGTAATAGAACATCCACGCCGCGAACATCGCCAGCGCCGCCCAGATGCCGGTCTTCATCCAGGTGCCGAACACCGGGATGCACCACAGCAGCGCGACCACCGTCCACAGGATGGCCGGCACCGCGAACACGTGGATGCGCCGGTTGACGGCGTTGCGGTGGTCGCTGGAATAGCTGGCGAACCAGCGGTCCAGCGGGCGTTGCGTGGCGTTCATTCATTTTCCCGCGTAGGCATGCGGCAGGGCAGGGCGAGCATAGCGCAGGCCGGCAGGGCATGCCGGAACGCGATGGAATACCTGTGGGAGCGACGTCAGTCGCGACAGGGTGCCGGTAAAGCCCCATCGCGACTGACGTCGCTCCCACAGGGAAGAGGCATCGACGGTCAGTCGACGACGATGCCGGCCAGCTTCTGCAGCGCCTCGGCGTACTTGGCGCGGGTGCGCTCGATCACCCCGGCCGGCAGGTTCGGGCCGGGCGCGGTCTTGTCCCAGTCCAGCGTCTCCAGGTAGTCACGCACGAACTGCTTGTCGTAGCTCGGCGGGCTGGTGCCGACTTCGTACTGTTCGGCCGGCCAGTAGCGCGAGGAGTCGGGCGTGAGCATCTCGTCCATGATGTACAGGCGGCCGTCGGCGTCGGTGCCGAACTCGAACTTGGTGTCGGCCAGCAGGATGCCGCGCTCGGCCGCGTAGTCGGCGGCGAAGCGGTACAGCCGCAGCGTCGCGTCGCGCACGCGCTCGGCCAGTTCGGCGCCGATGGTCCTGACCATCGTGTCGAAGTCGATGTTCTCGTCGTGGTCGCCGACCGCCGCCTTGGTCGAGGGCGTGAAGATCGGCTCGGCCAGCTTCTCGGCCTGGCGCAGGCCGTCGGGCAGCTCGATGCCGCTGACCTTGCCGGTGCGCTGGTAGTCCTTCCAGCCGCTGCCGATGAGGTAGCCGCGCGCGATCGCCTCCACCGGCACCGGCTTGAGCTTCCTGGTCACCACCGCGCGCTTGGCGTACAGCGCCGCGTCCACGCCTTCCGGCAGCACCGACGCCACGTCGATGCCGGTCAGGTGGTTGGGCATCAGGTGCGCGGTCCTGGCGAACCAGAAGTTGGAGATCTGGCAGAGCATCTCGCCCTTGCCGGGAATCGGATCCGGCAGCACCACGTCGAACGCGGACAGGCGATCGGTGGCGACCATCAGCAGGCAGTCGCCGGGCGGCGCATCGGCCGGCAGGCGCTCGCGGGGGATGTCGAACACGTCGCGGACCTTGCCGCGATGGCGCAGCGGCAGGCCGGGCAGATCGGATTGGAGCAACGTCGTGGGCACAAACACTCCTTGGGGAGCCGAAACCAGCATGGACGCCGGAAGGGCGGGCCCTTCCGCTGCATTCCCCGGCCGCCCGCGGGCAGGCCCGGCGCCGACCGGGCCGCGTAGTGTACGGCCGGCGGCCGGCCATGTGCCGTAAAATGACCGGCCTGCCCGAGGAAACCCCATCGATGAAGCGCTGGTACGGAAAACTGCTCGGCTTCATCGCCGGCTGGCTGCTGATGCGCCACCCGCTGGGCGGGCTGATCGGCCTCATCATCGGCCATGCCTTCGACGAGGACTGGTTCAGGCTCAGCCGCGACAACCCCTACCAGGTGTTCGGCCTGACCCGCGACGCCTCCGACGCCGAGATCGACCAGGCCTACCGCCGGCTGATGTCGCAGTACCACCCCGACAAGATGGCCGGCGCGGCCGAGGACCTGCGCCGCCAGGCCGAGAAGAAGGCCGGCGAGATCAACGCCGCCTACGACCGCATCAAGACGTTGCGCAAGCGCTGAACCTTCCGAAGAGACCCGATTCCATGTCCAGGCCCTGCATCATCGCCCCGTCCATCCTCTCGGCTGACTTCGCCCGCCTCGGGCAGGAGGTGGACGACGTGCTCGCCGCCGGCGCCGACTGGGTGCACTTCGACGTGATGGACAACCACTACGTGCCCAACCTGACCATCGGCCCGATGGTGTGCCAGGCGCTGCGCAAGCATGGCGTCACCGCGCCGATCGACGTGCACCTGATGGTCGAGCCGGTGGATCGCATCGTGCCGGACTTCGCCGCCGCCGGCGCCAGCATCATCAGCTTCCACCCCGAGGCCAGCCGCCACGTCCACCGCACCGTGCAGCTGATCAAGTCGCACGGCTGCCAGGCCGGGCTGGTGCTCAACCCGGCCACGCCGGTGGACGTGCTGGACTGGGTGCTGGACGAACTGGATCTGGTGCTGCTGATGTCGGTCAACCCGGGCTTCGGCGGGCAGGCGTTCATCCCCTCGGCGCTGGACAAGCTGCGCGCGGTGCGCGGGAAGATCGACGCGTCCGGCCGCGACGTCCGGCTGGAGATCGACGGTGGGGTCAAGGCCGACAACATCGGCGAGATTGCCGCCGCCGGCGCTGACGCCTTCGTCGCCGGCTCGGCCATCTTCAACGCGTCCGACTACGCCGACGTCATCGCGCGGATGCGCGCGGCGGTGGCTGCGGCGCGGTAAGCCGCCGGCGTTCCGGCATGGAATGGAGCCGATGCCCTCGCGGGCATCGGCTCCGTGGATACTGGAGGCTTATCCCGCCTCCGCCCGTCGTCCCTGCTATGGCCTTCCATGCTGCGCGGTCCCGATGACCGGACGATGACAACGCGCCTTGTTCTTGGAGGACGTGTGGAGAAGGTCGCCTCCCTTCTCCCGCCTGCGGGAGAAGGGCCTGCCCCGTACTTGATACGGGGTGCCCCCCGCAGGGGCGGATGAGGGCGCTTTCCCGCCTCTCCCACGCCCCATCGAACGCAAACGAAGGAAGAGGCGCCTCGATGGCGACTCCACCTGAAACCCGGCCCTCTTCCTCACTCCACCTGCACCGGCGTCGGCTAAGCTCGGCGCTTTCCCCACCCGCAACGCCATGACGCATCGCCACGGCTGGCTGATCCTCAACGGCAAGTCCGCCGGCGACGACGATCTGCGCGAGTCGGTCGCCGCCTGCCGCGCGCGCGGCGATCGCCTGCACGTGCGCGTGACCTGGGAAAGCGGCGACGCCGCCCGCTACGTGGACGAGGCCATCGCCGAGGGCGCGGACACGCTGATCGCCGCTGGCGGCGACGGCACCGTCAGCGAGGTGGCCGCCGCGCTGGCGCAGCGTGCCGAACCGGCGCAGCGGTTGCCCGCGCTGGCGATCCTGCCGCTGGGCACCGCCAACGACCTCGCCGCCGCCGCCGGCCTGCCCGAAGGACCCGCCGAAGCGCTGGAACTGGCGCTGTCCGCGCCGGCCGCGCCGATGGACCTGCTGAGGATCGAAAGCGGCGGCGCCACGCACTGGTGCGCCAACCTGGCCAGCGGCGGCTTCGGCACCGAGGTGACGGTGGAGACCGACGAGGGCCTGAAGAAGATGCTCGGCGGCCTGGCCTACCTGCTCACCGGCATCGCCCGGCTGGGCCGCATCGAGCCGATCCGCGCGCGCCTGCAGGGCCCGGATTTCGACTGGGAAGGCGACTTCATCGCCCTGGGCATCGGCAACGGCCGCCAGGCCGGCGGCGGGCAGGCGCTGTGCCCGGAAGCGCGGGTCGACGACGGCCTGCTGGACCTGACCGTGGTGCCGGAAATGTCCGGCGAGCTCGCCGCCACGCTCGGCACGCTGGTGACCGCGGGCAAGGCCGCCGCGCTGGAACGCGCGGCGGTGCGCGCGCGGCTGCCGTGGGTGGAAATCGACGCGGCCGCGCCGATGACGCTCAACCTCGACGGCGAGCCGCTGGAGGCGCGCCGCTTCCGCATCGAGTGCGTCGCCGCGCGCATCCGCGCGCGCCTGCCGGCCGGTTGCCCGCTGCTGTCGCGCGGCGCGGCGCCTGCGGCCTGAGCGCGACCGCCCGCGGCCGCGGCGATGGGGTAAAGTAGCGCGCATGTTCCCCACGACGCGCCAGCTTTCCCGTTCTTCCGTGCGCCCTTGCTGGCGATGGTGGCCCGTTGCCGTCGCCCGCCACGTCACCGCATCCCGGAAGGAAAGCCCGCTTGATTTCGCAAGAACAGTTCCAGCGCCACGCCGCTGAAGGCCATACCCGCATCCCCGTCGTCCGCGAGGTGCTGTCCGATCTGGACACGCCGCTGTCGGTCTACCTGAAGCTCGCCGACGGGCCCTACAGCTACCTGTTCGAATCGGTCGAGGGCGGCGAGCGCTTCGGCCGCTATTCGATCATCGGCCTGCCGGCCACCCGCGTGTACGCCTTCCACGGCCGCACGCTGACCGTCAGCGAACTGGGCGAGGCCGTCGAGACCCGCGAGGTCGCCGATCCCTTCGCCGAGGTCGAGCGCCTGCGCAGCGAACACTCGGTCCCCCGGCTCGACGGCCTGCCCGGCTTCACCGGCGGCCTGGTCGGCTGGTTCGGCTTCGAGTGCGTCGAGTACATCGAGCCGCGCCTGGCCGCCAGCGGCGGCGCGCGCCGCGACGAACTCGGCACCCCCGACATCCTGCTGATGCTCAGCGAGGAAGTGGCGGTGTTCGACAACCTCAAGGGCCGCCTGTACCTGATCGTGCACGCCGATCCTGGCCAGCCGCAGGCGTGGGCGCGCGCCAACCGCCGGCTCGACGCGCTCAACCACCGCCTGCGCCATGCCGGCGCCGGCTACCCGGAAACCCTGCAGCCGGCGGCGCTGGACGAGGCCGACTTCGTTTCCGGCTTCACCCGCGAGGGCTTCATCGCCGCGGTGGAGAAGTCGAAGGAATACATCCGCGCCGGCGACATCTTCCAGGTGGTGCTGAGCCAGCGCCTGAGCGTGCCGTTCAACGCGCGCCCGGTCGACGTCTACCGCGCGCTGCGCGCGCTCAATCCCTCGCCGTACATGTATTTCCTCGACACCGGCGACACCCAGGTGGTCGGGTCGTCGCCGGAAATCCTGGTGCGCCTGCAGGACGGCGAGGTCACCGTGCGCCCGATCGCCGGCACCCGCCCGCGCGGCGCGACCCATGACGAGGACCTGGCGCTGGAAGCCGAACTGCTGGCCGATCCCAAGGAGCGCGCCGAGCACCTGATGCTGATCGACCTGGGCCGCAACGACGCCGGCCGCGTCTCCGAGGCCGGCAGCGTGCAGGTCGGCGAGCAGTTCGTGATCGAGCGCTACAGCCACGTCATGCACATCGTCAGCGAGGTCACCGGCAAGCTGCTGCCGGGCCTGAGCTATGCCGACGTGCTGCGCGCGACGTTCCCGGCCGGCACCGTCAGCGGCGCGCCGAAGATCCGCGCGCTGGAGGTCATCCGCGAACTGGAGCCGATCAAGCGCAACGTCTACGCCGGCAGCATCGGTTACCTCGGCTGGCACGGCGACGCCGATACCGCCATCGCCATCCGCACCGCCGTCATCAAGGACGGCCGCCTGCACGTGCAGGCCGGCGCCGGCATCGTCCACGACTCGGATCCGCGGAAGGAATGGGACGAGACGATGAACAAGGGCCGCGCGCTGTTCCGCGCGGTGGCCGAAGCGGCGAAGGGACTGTGAGGTGACGCCATGATCCTGATGATCGACAACTACGACAGCTTCACCTGGAACCTCGTGCAGTACCTGCAGTCGCTGGGCGCAGAGGTGCAGGTGGTGCGCAACGACGCGCTGACGGTGGACGAGATACGGCGGCTGGCGCCCGAGCGCATCGTCATCTCGCCCGGCCCGTGCACGCCCAACGAGGCCGGCGTGTCGCTGGAGGTGATCGAGCGGCTGGGGCCGACCACGCCGATCCTGGGCGTGTGCCTGGGCCACCAGGGCATCGGCCAGGCCTATGGCGGCAGGGTGATCCGCGCCGGGCGCATCATGCACGGCAAGACCTCGCGCATCCGCCACGAGGGCAGGGGCGTGTTCGCCGGCCTGCCGGACCGCTACGAGGCCACCCGCTACCACTCGCTGGTGGTCGAGCGCGCCTCGCTGCCGGACAGCCTGGAGATCACCGCCTGGACCGAGAACGACGACGGTTCCTTCGAGGAAATCATGGGCCTGCGCCACCGCGAGCATCCGGTGGAAGGCGTGCAGTTCCATCCCGAGTCGATCCTGACCGAGCATGGCCATGCGCTGCTGAACAACTTCCTGCAACGATGAAATCCCCGCCATCTCCCTGTGGGAGCGACGTGAGTCGCGACGGATAGAATCCCGCAGCGCCAGGCCGCGACTCGCGTCGCTCCCACGAGAATCACCATGCCCCTCACTCCGCAAGAAGCCCTCCAGCGCACCATCGAGCACCGCGAGATCTTCCACGACGAGATGGTCGATCTGATGCGCCAGGTCATGCGCGGCGACGTCTCGCCGGCGATGACCGCCGCCATCCTCACCGGCCTGCGCGTGAAGAAGGAAACCGTCGGCGAGATCGCCGGCGCGGCGACGGTGATGCGCGAGTTCTCGCGCACGGTGGAGGTGGACGATCGCGAGCGCCTGGTCGACATCGTCGGCACCGGCGGCGACGGATCGCGCACCTTCAACATCTCCACCTGCTCGATGTTCGTGGCCGCCGCGGCCGGGGCCAAGGTGGCCAAGCACGGCAACCGCAGCGTTTCCTCCAGTTCCGGCAGCGCCGACGTGCTGGAGGCGCTGGGCGCGTCCATCGAGCTGCAACCGGCGCAGGTGGCCGAGTCGATCGCGCGCACCGGCATCGGCTTCATGTTCGCGCCGGTCCACCATCCGGCGATGAAGGTGGTCGCGCCGGTGCGCCGCGAGATGGGCGTGCGCACCATCTTCAACATCCTCGGTCCGCTGACCAATCCGGCCGGCGCGCCGAACATCCTGATGGGCGTGTTCCATCCGGACCTGGTCGGCATCCAGGCACGCGTGCTGCACGAGCTGGGCGCGCGGCGCGCGCTGGTGGTGTGGGGGCGCGACGGCATGGACGAGCTCTCGCTGGGCGCGGCCAGCCTGGTCGGCGAGCTGCGCGACGGCGTGGTGCGCGAGTACGAGGTGCACCCGGAGGACTTCGGCATCGCGATGGCCGCCAGCCGCAACCTGCGCGTCGGCGATGCGGCCGAATCGAAGGCGATGCTGCTCGGCGTGCTGGACAACCGCCCCGGCCCGGCGCGCGAGATCGTCGCGCTCAACGCCGGCGCGGCGCTGTACGTGGCCGGCGTGGCGGACAGCTTCGCCGACGGCATCGGCATGGCGCGCCAGGCCATCGCCGACGGCCGCGCGATGGCAAGGCTGCAGGACTTCGTTTCCACCACCCGGGCGCTGGCGGCAGGAGAGCAACGATGACGACAGAAGACGGTTTCGCGCGCTTGCCCAGGCCGCCCTACTACATGGTCGTGTTCACCTCCACGCGCAGTCCGCGCGACGAGGCGGGCTATGCGGCCACTGCGCAGCGGATGGTGGAACTGGCGCAGGCGCAGCCGGGTTTCCTGGGCGCCGAATCGATCCGTGGCGCGGACGGCTTCGGCATCACCGTCACCTACTGGGAAAGCGAGGAGGCCATCCGCGACTGGCGCGAGCATCCCGAGCACGCCCTCGCGCGCGGGCAGGGCCGGCGCGACTGGTACGATCGCTACGAACTGCGCGTGGCCAAGGTCGAGCGCGCCTACGGCTGGAAACGGGAAGCGTAGAGCGGCGCATGCGAGAATGCGCGCTCGCCGCACGGCCGGCGGCGATTCCCAGGGACAGCATGAGCGACATCCTCGACACCATCCTCGCCCGCAAGCGCGAGGAAATCAGCGAACGCAGCGCGCGCACGCCATTGTCCGAACTGGCCGCGCGCGCGCAGGCGATGCCGCCGGCGCGCGGCTTCGCCGATGCCCTGAACATGGCGATCGCGCAAGGCGATCCGGCGGTGATCGCGGAGGTGAAGAAGGCCAGCCCGTCCAAGGGCGTGATCCGGCCGGATTTCCGCCCGGCCGACATCGCGGTGAGCTACGAGTTCGGCGGCGCGGCCTGCCTGTCGGTGCTGACCGACGTGGATTTCTTCCAGGGCGCCGACGACTACCTGCGACAGGCGCGCGAGGCCTGCACGCTGCCGGTGCTGCGCAAGGACTTCACCGTCGATCCCTACCAGGTGTACGAGGCGCGCGCGCTCGGCGCCGACTGCATCCTGCTGATCGTCGCCGCGCTGGACGACGGGCAGCTGGTCGAGCTGGCCGGGCTGGCGATGCAACTGGGCATGGACGTGCTGGTCGAGGTGCACGACATCGACGAGCTGGAGCGCGCGCTGCAGGTGCCGGTGCCGCTGGTCGGCATCAACAACCGCAACCTGCGCACCTTCGAGGTCTCGCTGGAGACCACCCTGTCGATGAAGGACGCGGTGCCGCGCGACCGCCTGCTGGTCACCGAGAGCGGCATCCTCGCGCCCGCCGACGTGGTCAGGATGCGCGCCGCCGGCGTGGACGCGTTCCTGGTCGGCGAGACCTTCATGCGCGCCGACGAGCCGGGCGAGGCGCTGCGTCAGCTATTCTTCGGCGCATGAGCGACACGCCCCGCCCCGCCCCGCGGCCCGATGCGCCGCTGGTGGTGTTCGACTTCGACCACACGCTGTACGACGGCGATTCCGGCGGCCACCTGGTGAAGTGGCTGATCCTGCGCAACCCGCTGCGCAGCGCGGTGGCGCTGCTGGCCTCGGTGCTGCTGGGGCCGATGGTGGCGATGCTGCCGACGCGCCGCCGCGGCATTTCCGGCTACATCTGGATCGGCACCTTCGGCCTGCCGGGCCGGCGCAGTTTCGACGCCCTGATCGACCACTACGTCGCCACCCACCGGCAGGAACTGCGCCGGCGCCTGCTGCCGATCGCGCTGGAGGTGCTGCGCGGCCATCGCGAGGCCGGCGACCGCGTCGTCGTGGCCACCGGCGCGCCGCCGGAACTGGCGCGCGCCATCCTCGGCTTCGTCGCCCACGAGGACGTGCCGGTGGTCGGCACCGCGGTCGGCCCGCGGTTGGGCGCGGTGGTGGCCACGCGCCACTGCCACAACGAGGAAAAGATGCGCATGCTGCGCGAGCGCGGCTACGGCGAGGTGGCGGTGGCCTATTCGGACAGCAGCGCCGACCTGCCGCTGCTGCAGGCGGCCCGGCGCCCGGTCGTGGTCAATCCCAAGCATGGCCGGGTGGAGATGTTCCGCCGCGTGCTGCCGGCCGGCACGCCGATCCTCAACTGGGGCTGTGCGGACCGCGGCGGCGATCCGGTCGGCTGAGCGCCAATCGCATGTCCTGGTGGGAGCGACGTCAGTCGCGACGGGCAACGTCCGGTCGCGACTGACGTCGCTCCCACCAGGGACAACTGATGGCTTCAGCGCGTGCCGTACAGCACCACGGTCTTGCCGCGCGCATGCAGCGCGCCATCGGCCTGCAGCTTCTTCAGCACGCGGCCGGCCATCTCGCGCGAGCAGCCGACCAGCCGGGCCAGCTCCTGCCGCGATACCCGCAACTGCGTTCCCTGCGGATGGCTCATCGCCTCCGGCTCGCGCGCCAGGTCGTGCAGGGTGCGCACGATGCGGTCGGTGACGTCGAGGAAGGCCAGCCGGCTGGCCTTGCGGCTGGTGTCCAGCAGCCGGCGCGACAGCTGGGCGCCGATCGAGTACAGCAGCTTGGGCGCATCGGCGGCCAGCGAGCCGAGGAACAGCTGCTGCACGCGCTCGTAGCTGATTTCCGCCAGTTCGCACTGGGTGCGGGTGCGCAGGATGACCTCGCGGCGGTCCGACTCGATGAACAGCCCCATCTCGCCGACGAACTCGCCGGCGCCGAAGTAACCCAGCACCAGCTCGCGGTCGTCGTCTTCCTCGGTGATGATGCTGACCGAGCCGCTGACCACGTAGTACAGCGTCCCGGCCGGGTCGCCGGGGCGGAACACGTCGGCACGGGCGGGATAGCGGCGCCGGTGGCTATGGGCCAGGAAGCGCTCTATCGCGGCGGCATCCGGCATCAGCGGGCTGGCGGCGGTGCGTGCCGGAGTGGAATAGGGGAGGCCTGGGTTCATGGTCATCGGGAAGTCCAATTCCTGAAGCTTAGTCTGAACACGTGGCCGACGGCAAACCCCGGCCATGCAAGCCGTGGGCCACTCCGCCGGGGGGCTTGCCGCCAGCCCGCCAGCATGGCTGGCACCGGCCGGCGCGGGACATTTCGTTGTCACGCCGTATGCCGCATAATCGCGCCCCTCTTTCCGCCACCCCCAAGAGGGACTCCCGCCGTGGTCAAACCACTGCCTCGCCTGCGGCTGCAAGGTTTCAACAACCTGACCAAGGCGCTGAGCTTCAACATCTACGATGTCTGCTACGCCGTCTCCGAGGAGGAGCGGCAGCGCTACATCGAGTACATCGACGAGGAATACAACGCCGATCGCCTGACCCAGATCCTCACCGATGTGGCGGAGATTATCGGCGCCAACATCCTCAACATCGCCCGCCAGGACTACGATCCGCAGGGCGCGTCGGTGACGATCCTGATCTCGGAAGAGCCGGTGATCGACAAGAAGGCGGCCGGCAAGGAGCTGATCTCCGACGCCGTGGTGGCGCACATGGACAAGAGCCACATCACCGTCCACACCTACCCGGAGACCCATCCGCAGCACGGCATCGCCACCTTCCGCGCGGACATCGACGTGGCCACCTGCGGCGTGATCTCGCCGCTGAAGGCGCTCAACTACCTGATCGAGAGCCTGGAGTCGGACATCGTCATCATGGACTACCGGGTGCGCGGCTTCACCCGCGACATCAAGGGCAAGAAGCACTACATCGACCACAAGATCAACTCGATCCAGAACTTCCTGGCCAAGAACATCAAGGCCCGCTACGAGATGTTCGACGTCAACGTCTACCAGGAGAACATCTTCCACACCAAGATGCACCTGAAGGACTTCGACCTGGACCAGTACCTGTTCGAGGAGAAGGCCAAGAACCTCTCGTTCAAGGAGCGGATGAAGATCGAGGCGCTGCTCAAGCGCGAGATCGAGGAACTGTTCCACGGCCGCAACCTGGTCGAGTGAGCCGGCGCCGCGCCCGCGGCCGGGTTACATCCGGTTCGGGCAGGCGCGGCTAGACTGGCGCGGCTGAAAACGGCGGGACGGCCCGCATGCGGTGGCTAAAGCGCCGCAAACGTAGACCGACGGCGGTCCGGAGCGAAGGCTCCGGGCCGCTTTTTCTTTCTGCATGACTGGATGACCGGAGAAACCCCATGGCCTGGATCTACCTGCTGCTGGCCGGCCTGTTCGAGATCGGATTCGCGATCGGCCTCAAGTACACCGAGGGCTTCACCCGCCTGTGGCCCAGCCTGGGCACGGCGGCGGCGGCGGCGGTCAGCCTGTGGCTGCTGACCCAGGCGCTGAAGGCGATCCCGGTCGGTACCGCCTACGCGGTGTGGACCGGCATCGGCGCGGTCGGCGTGGCGACCCTGGGCATCGCGCTGTTCGCCGAGAGCGTCACCCCGGCGCGGCTGCTGTGCATCGGCCTGATCGTGGCCGGCGTGATCGGGCTGAAGCTGGCCTCGCCGGCCTGAGCGCGGAATGCCCCGGTGGGAGCGACGTGAGTCGCGAGGGGCTTTCCCATGAATGCCCCCCGCGACTCACGTCGCCCCCACCGGCGAATCAAAGCCGGTAGGCGATCGCCTTCATCAGCTTCGAGGCGCCGGCCATCAGGGCCGGGATCGGCGGCGGCAGCACCCGCGCGCCGGCCTGCCGGGCCTGCTCGGCGTGGCGGGCCTCGTCGGCCTTCATCACCTCGAGGATCCGGCGGCTGCGCAGGTCGCCCGCCGGCAGGGTCTCCAGGTGCTCGTCCAGGTGCGCCTCGACCTGGTGCTCGGTCTCGACCACGAAGCCCAGGCTCCAGCCGTCCCCGCGCAGGCCGGCCAGCGCGCCCAGCGCGTAGCTGCCCGCGTACCAGAGCGGGTTGAACAGGCTGGGGCGGCTGTCCAGTTCGCGCAGGCGATCGGCACACCAGGCGAGGTGGTCGGTCTCCTCCTGCGCCGCTTCGAGCAGGTGGTCGCGGGTGCCGGGGTCGCGGGCCACCGCCGCCTGGCCGAAGTACAGCCCCTGCGCACAGACCTCGCCGACGTGGTTGATCCGCATCAGGCCGGCGGCGTGGCGCTGCTGGTCCTGCTCCAGCGCCATTTCCGGGATGCCGGCGGCCGGGTTGGGGCGGCGCGCCGGCGGGTCGCCGAAGACGGTTTCCAGCGCGCGCTGGGTCTCGACGATGAAGCGGTCGAGCGGGGTATGCAGGCGGGGGGCGGACATGCGGGTGGGCGCTGTGGGCGGGCCTGGACGGGGACGATGGCCCCGATTCTCGCCGCGCGCCGCGGTCCTGCCAAGCCGGCCGGGGGAGGCCGGTGGGGGGCGGGTTTGCATGTGCCGGCGGGCCCGGCTACAATCCCGCTTCTTACGTCCCGCAGTTCACAACGCGTGGCAAAGTTCCGGAGGGCGGTCGCGCCGGAATCCGCCCGACCAATCCAAGAGCTCCTCAATGACTACGTTCACCGCCAAGTCCGAGACCGTCCAGCGCGACTGGTACCTCGTCGACGCCACCGGCAAGACCCTGGGCCGGCTGTCCACCGAACTGGCCCGCCGCCTGCGCGGCAAGCACAAGCCCGTCTATACCCCGCACGTCGATACCGGCGATTACCTGGTGGTGATCAACGCCGAGAAGATCGCCGTCACCGGCAAGAAGCTGCAGGACAAGATGTATCACCGCTTCACCGGCTACATCGGCAACCTCAAGACCGAGAACCTGGCCCAGGCGCTGGAGCGCCACCCCGAGCGCGTGATCGAGATCGCGGTCAAGGGCATGCTGCCGAAGGGCCCGCTGGGCCGCGACATGTATCGCAAGCTCAAGGTCTACGCCGGCCCGAACCATCCGCACGCCGCCCAGCAGCCGCAGGTCCTGGACATCTAATCATGGCTATCACTCAGAACTACGGCACCGGCCGTCGCAAGTCCTCCACCGCCCGCGTGTTCCTGCGCAAGGGCACCGGCAACATCTCGGTCAACGGTCGTCCGCTGGACGAGTTCTTCGGCCGCGAGACCGCGCGCATGATCGTGCGCCAGCCGCTGGAGCTGACCAAGAACACCGAGAGCTTCGACATCGTCGTCACCGCCACCGGCGGCGGCACCACCGGCCAGGCCGGCGCCATCCGCCTGGGCATCGCCCGCGCGCTGGTGGAATACGACGAGACCTTGAAGGGCGAACTGCGCAAGGCCGGGTTCATGACCCGCGACGCGCGCGAGGTCGAGCGCAAGAAGGTCGGTCTGCACAAGGCCCGCCGCGCCACCCAGTTCTCCAAGCGCTGATCGCGCTGGCCCTGCCGGCGGTTCGCGCGCAGACGTGCGAATCGCCCGGCAAAGGCGTTACAATCGCTCCATAGCCCCGTCGCCAAGCGGTAAGGCACCTGACTCTGACTCAGGCATTCGGTGGTTCGAATCCATCCGGGGCTGCCAAATTCGAAGGACCGCAGAAACCCGCCTCGTGCGGGTTTTTGCATTGCCGGGGTCGCATCGCGCATGGTCGCCACTTTCCTGCCGCCTTTCTCACCGC
This sequence comes from Pseudoxanthomonas mexicana, assembly GCF_046736355.1. GTDB lineage: Bacteria > Pseudomonadota > Gammaproteobacteria > Xanthomonadales > Xanthomonadaceae > Pseudoxanthomonas_A > Pseudoxanthomonas_A mexicana_B. Next base: position 933,923 of record NZ_CP157201.1, read on the forward strand.
ATGGCGAATACCCGGCGCACCTGCGCCAGCGCGGCTACGCGGTGCTGGAGCCGGCCACGGTGGTGGAACTGTGCGGCTTCCCGCTGGCGGCGCTGGACGCGCTCAAGTCCAGTTGGGACGAGCTGCCGCCGGATACCTACCTGAAGGACGGCGGCCGCTACCGTCGCCGCCGCCATTCCTGCTTCGTCGTCGACGACGGCCAGCCCCGCCAGGCGCCGCACCGCGCGCACTGGCAGTCGCTGGACTACAACGCCCTGCACGGCGGCATGCAGCGCTGGTTCGAGCCGATGGACGCGGCCGTCGTCGCCAGCCCGGCCTGGCCCGGCCTGCTGGGCGCGCTGGCGCGCACCGCGACGGCGCTCAAGGGCGCCACGCGCTGGTTCGTCGAGGCGCACCAGTTCCGCATCGACACCACCGACGGCATCGGCCGGCCGACCCCGGAAGGCGCGCATCGCGACGGCGTGGACCTGGTGGCGGTGCTGCTGGTGGACCGGGCCGGCATCAAGGGCGGCGAGACGCGGGTGTTCGCGGCGGCCGGGCCGGACGGCCAGCGCTTCACCCTGACCGCGCCGTGGTCGATGATCCTGCTCGACGACGAGCGCGTCATCCACGAATCGACGCCGATCCAGCCGCTGGGCGAGCGCGGCCACCGCGATACCCTGGTGCTGACCTACCGTGCCGGCGGATTCCAGGGCGAGGGTGGCGACGATGTACCTGCGGCGGGGATGCCGGCATAATCGTTTCAGTTGAAACAATCGCCGGACGGCGAGAACGGGAGTCGGCATGAAACTGGGTTCTTTGAAGGAAGGTGGGCGCGACGGCACGCTGATCGTCGTTTCCCGCGATCTGTCCCGCGCGGTGCGCGCCACCGGCATCGCCGCCACCCTTCAGCAGGCGCTGGAGGACTGGTCCAACGCCGCGCCGCGCTTGAACGCGCTGTACCAGGCGCTCGACGCCGGGCAGGCGGACGGCGAGTTCGACGTCGATTTCAACACCTTGGCCGCGCCGCTGCCGCGCGCCTACGAGTTCGTCGACGGCAGCGCCTACCTGCCGCACGTCGAGCGCGTGCGCCGCGCGCGCGGCGCCGAGGTGCCGGAGAGCTTCTACACCGACCCGCTGATGTACCAGGCCACCAGCGCTGGCTTCTACGGCCCGCGCGATCCGGTCAAGGTGGTCAGCGCAGACTACGGCATCGACCTGGAGGCCGAGATCGTCGTGATCACCGACGACGTGCCGATGGCGGTCACGCCTGGGCAGGCCGCCGGCCACATCCAGCTGATCGGCCTGGTCAACGACGTCTCGCTGCGCAACCTGATCCCGCCGGAACTGGCCAAGGGCTTCGGCTTCCTGCAGTCCAAGCCGCGCTCGGCGCTGTCGCCGGTGTTCGTCACCCCGGACGAGCTGGGCGACGCCTGGCGCGGCAACAAGGTCCACCTGCCGCTGCTCACCCACATCAACGGCAAGTGGTTCGGCGCGCCTGAGGCCGGCGTGGACATGCAGTTCGATTTCGCCCAACTGGTCGCGCACGCGGCCAGGACGCGGCCGCTGTCGGCCGGCACGATCGTCGGCTCGGGCACCATCGCCAACGAGGACACCTCCAGGGGCGCCTCGTGCTTCGCCGAGCAGCGCACGGTGGAAACCCTGCGCGACGGCAAGCCCAGCACCCCGTTCATGGGCTTCGGCGACGTGGTCCGCATCGAAATGCTCGATCGTGACGGCCAAAGCGTTTTCGGTGTGATAGAACAACGCATCGAACAACAACCCTTGCCGTCGCCGGCGCCCCTTGGGGCAGGCCGCGTCCAGGGACGGACAGGAAGGATCGGCAATGGCGGCCAGACCGTGGGGGCGGTGGCATGGGTGAACAACTGAGGCTGTACTCGTACTGGCGTTCGAGTGCGGCCTATCGCGTCCGCATCGGCCTGAACCTGAAGGGGCTGGCCTATGAGACCGTGCCGGTGCACCTGGTCCGCGACGGCGGCCAGCAGCACCGGCCCGAGTACGTGGCCAAGAATCCGCAGCACATGGTGCCGACGCTGCAGCATGGCGCGCGGGTGATCCGGCAGTCGGTCGCCATCCTCGAATACCTGGACGAGGCCTGGCCTTCGCCGCGCCTGCTGCCGATGACCGCGCGCGACCGCGCCCGCGTGCGCGCGCTGGCGCAGATGGTGGCCAGCGACATCCATCCGCTCAACAACCTGCGCGTGCTGCAGTATTTCGAGCACACCTGGAAGGTGCCGCAGAGCGAGCGCGACGACTGGATCCGCCACTGGATCCTCGAGGGCTTCACCGCGATGGAGACGCTGCTGTCGCAGGAGGCCGCCACCGGCACCTACTGCCACGGCAACACCCCCGGGCTGGCCGACTGCTGCCTGGTGCCGCAGGTATTCAACGCGCGCCGCTTCGGCGTGGACCTGAGCGCGTTCCCGACCATCACCCGGATCGAGGAAGCCTGCCTGGCGCTGCCGGCGTTCGAGCGGGCGCGGCCGGAGAACCAGCCGGACGCGCAGCCGGGCTGAAGAACCACGCGTCATCGAGCCAAAGCAGCCGAGCAAGCTCGGCTCTACAGGAAAGCGCGTAGAGCGGAGCTTGCTCCGCTGCCTGGTGTCGCCCGGCCGGAGCGGGTACGACCGGAAGAATCCGCCGGATGCGCAGGCCGGCCGAAGGATCGCCTGTTGTCGGGCAAAAGCAGCCGAGCAAGCTCGGCTCTACAAGAAAGGGCGTAGAGCGGAGCTTGCTCCGCTCCTTGGTGTTGCCGCCGGAGCGGGTACGGCCGGAGAACCCGCCGGACGCGCAGTCCGGCTGAAGGACCACGCGTCATCGAGCCAAAGCAGCCGAGCAAGCTCGGCTCTACAAGGGGCGATGTAGAGCGGAGCTTGCTCCGCTGCCTGGTGTTGCCCGGCCGGAGCGGGTACGGCCGGAAGAACCCGCCGGATGCGCAGGCCGGCTGAAGGATCGCCTGTTGTCGGGCAAAAGCAGCCGAGCAAGCTCGGCTCTACAAGGGGCGATGTAGAGCGGAGCTTGCTCCGCTGCCTGGCTAGCCGAAGCCGTGGGTGATCTGCGACGAACCGCCCGCGCCGCCGCTGTAGTCGGCGTAGGGGTCGTGCTCGCCGCTGGAGCCCTCGGACAGTCGGAACTTCAGCGCCAGGCCGTCGCGCGAGTCGGCCGCGCGCAGCGCCTCCTCCTGCTCGATGCGGCCTTCCTTGACCATCCGGAACAGGCACTGGTCGAACGACTCCATGCCTTCCTCCAGCGAGGCCTCCATCGCCTGCTTGATCTCGTGCACCTGGCCGCGGCGCAGCAGGTCGCGGATCATCGGCGTGTTGATCAACACCTCGGCGGCGGGCAGGCGGCGGCCGTCCACGCCCTTGACCAGGCGCTGCGAGACCACCGCGCGCAGGTTCAGCGCCAGGTTCATCAGCACGTTCTTGTGCGCGCTCTCGGGGAAGAAGTTGAGGATGCGCTCGATGGTCTGGTCGGCGTTGTTGGAGTGCAGCGTCGCCAGGCACAGGTGGCCGGTCTCGGCGAAGGCGATGGCCGCCTCCATCGTGGTGGCGTCGAGGATCTCGCCGATCAGGATGACGTCCGGCGCCTCGCGCATCGCGTTCTTCAGCGCGTTGTGGAAGGCGTGGGTGTCCAGGCCGACCTCGCGCTGGTTGACGATCGACTGCTTGTGCCGGTGCAGGTACTCGATCGGATCCTCGATGGTGAGGATGTGGCCGGTGGTGTTGCTGTTGCGGTAGTCGATCATCGACGCCAGCGAGGTGGACTTGCCCGAGCCGGTGGAGCCGACCAGCAGCACCAGCCCGCGCGGGGTCATGATGATGTCCTTCAGCACCTGCGGCAGGTTCAGCTCCTCGATGGACGGGATCACGCTGCGGATCGCGCGGATCACCATGCCGACCTCGCCGCGCTGCTTGAACACGTTGACGCGGAAGCGCCCGGCGTCGGCCAGCGCGATCGCCATGTTCAGCTCCAGTTCGCGCTCGAACACCGGCACCTGGCCCTCGTCCATCAGCGAATAGGCGATCTTCTTCACCATGCCCGGGGGCAGGCCGGTGTTGCCCAGCGGGTACAGCTTGCCTTCAATCTTGATGTAGACCGGGGCCCCGGTGGTCAGGAACATGTCCGAGGCGTTCTTCTCGGTCATCAGCTTGAGGAAATAGCCGATGTCCATATGTAATCTCCCCACGATGCGCGGCGCGGCGTTGCAACGGCGCCAAAGGCTTCAGACAATGGCCGCGCGTCCCCTGTCCAACACGGCACCCCAATGTTTTCTAGCTTCGCACAAATCCGCAGGCCCCTGCATGTGATGGCGGCCGCATTCGCGCTGATGCTGGCCTTCGGCGTGCAGGCGCAGACGGCCACGACGCCGGAACTCGATGCGGCGCGGGTCGCGGTCCAGCGCGCCGACCAGGCCGACGCCGACCAGTACGCGCCGGAGGCGATCGCGCTGGCGCGGCAGTCCCTGGCCCAGGCGCAGGCCGCGCACAGCCAGCGTGATCGCAGGCTGGCGCTGGACCTGGCGCTGCGGGCGGCGGTGGAGGCCGACCTGGCCCGCGCGCTGAGCCTGGAGGCGGTGGCCAACGCCGAATTGCAGCACCAGCGCGCGCAGGTCGAGGATCTGCAGCGCCGGCTGGGGCAGGAGGAAACGCGATGAGCCTTCGCCCGGGCCGCGGCTGGCTGCTGGCCGGCCTGATGCTGGCCGCTCCGGCCGCCTTCGCCGCCGAGCGTCCCGAGGTCGCCGCGTTGAACCAGCGCCTGCAGGCGCTGGGCGCCGACGCCGAGCTGTCCGAGGCCGCGCCCTTCGAGAAGCTGCAGGCCCAGCAGGCCGTCGAGGCGCTGGCCAAGGCGCGCAGCCGGGATCGCGAGCGCGTGCTGTACCTCGCCGAGCGGCGCGTGCGCATCGCCGAGATCGCCGCGCGCACCCAGCTCGCGCGCCGCGAGGCCGATCGCCTGGATCGGACCCGCAGCCAGTTGCTGGTCGAGGCCAGCCGCCGCGAGGCCGAGCGCGCGCGCCGGGAGGCCGAGCGCCTGCGCATCCAGGCCCAGATCCAGAGCGAGGAGGCCGAGCGCCTGCGCCAGGCGGCCGAGGCCGAGGCGCTGGCCCGCCAGGAGGCCGAGACCGCGCTGACCAGCGTCGCCGGCCAGCAGACCGCCCGGCTCAGCGCCGCGCGCCAGAAGGAGGCGCAACTGGCGCGGCAGGAGGCCGAGCTGATGTCCGGCCACAAGCTGCCGGCCTCGAAGTTCGACAACCGCGGCGAGGTGATGGCGCTGGCCGCCGACAGCTTCGAGGCCGGCAGCGCGCGCTTGTCGGCCGCCGGCAACCAGCGCATCAGCGCGCTGGCGGCCTATCTGCAGGCCATGCCCAGGGCCAGGGCGCGCATCCAGGGGCATGGCGATGCGCAGACCGGCGGCCAGCGGCGCGCCGAGGCCGTGCGCGATGCGCTGGTCGCCGCCGGCGTCCCGAAATCGCGCCTGCAGACGGTCGCCGCCAAGGAAGCCGGCACCCGCGCGCGCGCGGTCGAACTGCTGCTCACTCACTAGAATTTCGTTTGAAATCAGTTTGTTGGGCGTTATGCGGGTTCACCGCGCTTAACCGCGGCCGTCGCATCGGGCACCGGTCCGCGCGAATCGGCCATTTCCTCGACCGGCAGGCTTGCCGGGTCCGTCCGGCAGGAGTAGGGTCATATACCCAGGCGGCCTTCGCTGCCTGGATCACCGGAGACCCGAGTCCGATGACGCCGTTGATCCCTCCCGTGGAGAACCCCGCCGGCAGCAAAGCCAGGGCGGGGGCTTATCGGAAGAAAGACCCCGGCGACATCCGTTTCGAGTACCCGCTCCCAAGCAACGCCCCGTGCCGAAAGGCCGGGGCGTTCGTGTATCTGCTGCAGGAGGAAACACCATGTTCGAAAACCAGCCGCAGGCCGAAATCGAGGCACTGATCAAGGCCGACCCCGAGTTCAAGCAGCTCTACCAGCGCCACCGCGAACTGGACAAGAAGGTCACCGACGCCGAACTGGGCGTGCTGCCCATCGATGGCAACCTGCTGGGCCAGATGAAGCGCGAGAAGCTCGTCGCCAAGCAGCGGCTGCTGCGCATCTACGATTCCAAGCCGCACTAGCATCCCCCGCCCGCCATTTTCCCGTCGCGGGCGGCGATGGTCTCCTCGTCGGCCATCGCCGCCCGCGCCACCCGGTGCGATAATCCCGGCCACTTCAGCTGCCGGTGAGCGCACAGCCAGCATGGCGATCCACAATTCCGTCCTCGAACTGATCGGCCGCACGCCGATCGTCAAAGCCCGGCGCCTGGACACCGGGGTCTGCGAACTGTTCCTCAAGCTCGAAAGCGCCAACCCGGGCGGCTCCATCAAGGACCGCATCGGCCTGTCGATGATCGAGGCCGCCGAGAAGCGCGGCGAGCTCAAGCCCGGCGCGAACCTGGTCGAGGGCACCGCCGGCAACACCGGCATCGGCCTGGCGCTGGTCGCCCAGCAGAAGGGCTACAAGCTGATCCTGGTGGTGCCGGACAAGATGAGCCGGGAGAAGATCTTCAACCTCAAGGCGATGGGCGCCGAGGTCGTGCTGACCCGCTCGGACGTGGCCAAGGGCCACCCGGAGTACTACCAGGACCTGGCCGCGAAAATCGCCGCCGACACCCCCGGCGCGTACTTCGTCAACCAGTTCGGCAACCCGGACAACCCGGCCGCGCACGAGTTCGGCACCGGCCCGGAGATCCTCGAGCAGATGGACGGCAGGCTGGACGCGATCGTGTTCGGCTGCGGCAGTTCCGGCACCATGACCGGCCTGTCGCGCTGCTTTGCCGAGCGCTCGCCGGGCACCGAACTGATCCTCGCCGACCCGGTCGGCTCCATCCTCACCGAGTACATCAACGAGGGCACGCTGAGCGAGAAGTCCGGCAGCTGGCTGGTGGAAGGCATCGGCGAGGATTTCCTGCCGCAGATCGCCGACTTCTCGCGGGTGAAGAAGGCCTATGCCATCAGCGACGGCGAGAGTTTCCACACCGCGCGCGAACTACTGGCGAAAGAGGGCATCCTCGGCGGCTCCTCCACCGGCACGCTGCTGGCGGCCGCGCTGAAGTACTGCCGCGAGCAGACCGCGCCCAGGCGGGTGGTGGTGCTGGTGCCCGACACCGGCAACAAGTACCTGTCGAAGATGTACAACGACTACTGGATGCTGGACAACGGCTTCGTCGAGCGCCCGCAACACGGCGACCTGCGCGATCTGATCCTGCGCCCGTACAGCCAGCGCGACACCGTGGTGGTCGGCCCGCGCGACCTGCTGACTACCGCCTACCAGCGGATGAAGCTGTACGACGTCTCGCAGCTGCCGGTGATGGAAGGCGACCGGCTGGTCGGCATCGTCGACGAGAGCGACGTGCTGCTGCACGTCTACGGCGACGAGGCGCGCTTCCGCGACCCGGTCTCGGTGGCGATGGTCAGCAAGCTGGAAAAGCTGGACGTGAAGTCGCCGATCGAGGCGCTGCTGCCGGTGTTCGACCGCGGCCAGGTCGCCATCGTCACCGATGGCGATGCCTTCCTCGGCCTCATCACCCGCATCGACCTGCTGAACTATCTGCGACGGCGGGCACAGTAGGCCGCGCCGTCACCGTTCCGTTCAGTTGCATCACGTGAAATTGAAGAGCCGGCCAAGACCCAGCGGGTACGATAGGCGGCTTGCATCCGGAGAGCGCATGTCAATCAACAATAACGACGGTCCAGAGCGGGGCATGGGCACCGTGGCGATCCACGGCGGCCAGTCGGTGGACCCGAGCACCGGCGCGGTGATGCCGCCGATCTACGCCACCTCGACCTATGCCCAGAGCAGCCCGGGCGTGCACCAGGGGTTTGAATACTCGCGCACCCACAACCCGACCCGCTTCGCCTACGAGCGCTGCGTGGCCGCGCTGGAAGGCGGCAGCCGCGGCTTCGCCTTCGCCTCGGGCATGGCGGCGACCTCGACCGTGCTGGAGCTGCTGGACAGCGGCAGCCACGTCGTGGCGATGGACGACCTCTACGGCGGCAGCTACCGCCTGTTCGAGCGGGTGCGCCGGCGCAGCGCCGGGCTGGACTTCAGCTTCGTCGACCTGACCGACCTGGGAGCCTTCGAGGCGGCGATCCGTTCCGAGACCCGGATGGTGTGGGTGGAAACCCCGACCAACCCGATGCTGAAGATCGTCGACATCGCCGCGGTCGGCGAAATCGCGCACCGGCAAGGCCTTCTCGTCGTCGTCGACAACACCTTCGCCTCGCCGATCCTGCAGCGCCCGCTGCAACTGGGTGCCGACATCGTCATGCACTCGGCCACCAAGTACCTCAACGGCCATTCCGACATGGTCGGCGGCATGGCCGTGGTCGGCGACGACGCCGGACTGGCCGAGCAGATGGCGTTCCTGCAGAACTCCATCGGCGCGGTGCAGGGGCCGTTCGACAGCTTCCTCGCCCTGCGCGGCCTGAAGACCCTGCACCTGCGCATGAAAGCCCACTGCGAGAACGCGATGGCGCTGGCGCAGTGGCTGCAGGGCCATCCGGCCATCGAGAAGGTGCTCTATCCCGGCCTGGAATCGCATCCCCAGCACGCGCTGGCGGCGCGGCAGATGCACGGCTTCGGCGGCATCGTCTCGATCGTGCTCAAGGGCGGCTTCGAGGCGGCCCGGCGCTTCTGCGAGCGCACCGAGCTGTTCACCCTGGCCGAGTCGCTCGGCGGCGTGGAAAGCCTGGTCAACCATCCGGCGGTGATGACGCATGCGTCGGTGCCGGTGGAGCGGCGGGGGCAACTGGGCATCAGTGAGAGTCTGGTGCGCCTGAGCGTGGGCATCGAGGCATGGGAGGATCTGCGCCGCGACCTGGAAGGCGCATTGGCATGAACCCCCTTCACACGGCGCGGCAGGTATCCGCGCGCCGGTTGCTGAATCCGCTGCTGCCGTACGCGTCGCTCGTCATGCATGGCCGGCTCGCCTTCGATCTGGCGCGCCGCGACGTTTCCGGCCGCTATCGCGGCGCCGTCGGCGGGCAACTGTGGGCGTTCCTGACGCCGCTGCTGATGCTGGCGATCTATTCGTTCGTCTTCGGCTACATCTTCCAGTCCCGCTGGACGTCCGCCGAAACCGGCGACATAAACTTCTCCATCGTCCTGTTCGTCGGGCTCATCTTCGCCAACTTCCTGTCCGAGTGCCTCAATCGGGGGCCCACCCTGGTGGTCTCCAACCCGAACTACGTCAAGAAGGTGGTCTTCCCGCTGGAGATACTGCCCTGGGTCGCCGCCGGCGGCGCGCTGTTCCATGCCGCGATCAGCATCGTCGTGCTGCTGCTCGCGATGATCGTGACGGGCACGCCGATCGCGGCGACGGCGTTCCTGCTTCCGCTGCTGTTCGTCCTGTTCGTGCCGATGGCCGCCGGCTTCATGTGGTTCCTGGCGGCGATGGGAGTTTTCTTCCGCGACCTGCAGCAGTTCGTCACCGTGTTCGCCACCGCGCTGGTGTTCCTGGCGCCCATCTTCTATCCGCGGACGATGCTGCCCGAGCAGTACCGCTGGCTGCTGTCGATCAATCCGCTGACCTTCGTGGTCGAGGCGGGACGCGACCTGGTGCTCTGGAACCGGCTGCCGGACTGGCAGGCGACCTTGGGCTATGCCCTGGCCGCGCTCGTCGTCGCCTGGCTGGGATGGGTGACGTTCCAGCTGACCAGGAGAGGCTTCGCCGATGTCCTCTGATTCCGCAGTGGCCATCCGCGCGCGCGATGTTTCGAAATGCTATGCGATCTTCGATCGCCCGTCCGATCGGCTGAAGCAGATGGCGGCCTCGGCGCTGCATCGCCTCGCCGGCGTTCCGCTGAAGCGCTACCACTCGCAGTTCTGGGCCTTGCGCGGCGTGTCGCTGGAAGTGGGGCGCGGGGAATGCGTGGCCCTGATTGGCCGCAACGGCTCGGGAAAGTCCACCCTGCTCCAGATCATCACCGGCACCGTGTCGCCGACCGCGGGCGAGGTCGAAGTGAGCGGGCGGGTCGCGGCGCTGCTGGAACTGGGTTCGGGCTTCAACCCGGAATTCACCGGCCTTGAGAACGTCTACCTCAACGCCTCGCTGCTGGGCATGCAGCGCAGCGAGGTCGAGGCGCGGCTGGACGACATCCTCTCGTTCGCCGACATCGGCGACTTCATCGGCCAGCCGGTCAAGACCTATTCGAGCGGCATGGTCGTGCGGCTGGCGTTCGCGGTGCAGGCGCAGATCGATCCGGACGTCCTGATCGTCGACGAGGCGCTGGCGGTGGGCGATGCCCGTTTCCAGGCCAAGTGCTTCGCCCGGCTCAAGGCCTTGCGCGAGCGGGGCACCTCCATCCTTCTGGTGACCCACTCGACCGAACAGGTCGTCACCCATTGCGATCGCGCGATCCTGCTCGACCACGGGAACAAGCTCGCCGATGGCGTGCCCCGGCAGATCGTCAACCAGTACCTCGATCTGCTGTATGGGCGCGAGCCGATCGATGCAATGCCCGCCGCCGCCGGCGGCGCGGGCGGACATGCGGTGGCCTTGCCATCGCAACTGCACGATGCCGACCCCGGGTTCTCGTCCAGGCCGGATCCGGCGTTCGAATCGCGGCCGCTGTACAACCCGTACGAGCACCGCTGGGGCGACCGCAGCGCCGAGATCATGGATTTCGCCGTGTTCGCGGGTGCGGATGCCTATCCCCAGAGCGTGCGCGTCCGGAGCATCCTGACCCTCTACGTGCGCTACCGCTTCGTCACCGGCATCATCCGGCCGATCTTCGGAATCAGCCTGAAGACCAAGGAAGGGTTGACCGTCTACGGTACCAACACCGAGATGTCGCGCCTGGAACGATCCTTCTCGACCGAGGCGGGGGGCGGGGTGATCTGCTGCACGTTCGAGGTGAACTGCGCGCCGGGGGATTACTTCATCTCCCTGGGCATCGCCAGCCGCGACATCCGTGGCGAGGTCGTTCCGCATGACCGGCGCTACGATTCGGTGCACATCCGCGTCGATCCCGGCGACGAGTTCCTCGGCATCACCGATCTGCGTGCAGAAATAAGAGTCGTGTAATGGAAGACAGTGCCGCTTTTTCCAGGATGTATGCGCGCAGTCCCGAGACGGGGCTGTGGCTGAAGATGGGCGCGCCCGTGGACTGGGGCTACAGCGATGGCGAGCAGGTCGAGCGCGGCCTGCTCGAGATCCTGCAGGGATGCGCCGATCGCTCGACCCTGTCCGCCGAACTGGCCGGCAAGATCAGCGACTGGCCGACCCGCTACTACTTCAGCGCGCGCCGCGCCAACCTGCTGCGGCCCTTCGCTTCACTGCTGGCAGGGCGCGTGCTGGAAGTCGGGGCGGGCTGCGGCGCGTTGAGCCGCTACCTGGGCGAGACTGCGGCCGAACTGGTGGCGCTCGAGCCCTCGGCGCGGCGCGCGCGCGTGGCCGCCACGCGCTGCCAGGACCTGCGCAACGTCAAGGTGGTCGTGGACGAGCTGGAGTCGTTCCGGCGAACCGGCGGGAAGTTCGACGCAATCACCCTGATCGGCGTGCTCGAGTATGCGTACCGGTTCTGCGACCGCGAAGACGCGCCGATCCACTGGCTGCGCTTGGCGCACGAGATGCTCAATCCGGGTGGCGTGCTGCTGCTCGCCATCGAGAACAAGCTCGGCCTGAAGTATTTCGCCGGCGCGCCGGAGGATCACCTCGGGCGCCCCATGCTGGGCATCGGTGATCTGTACGAGCCATGCGGCCCCCGCACCTACGGGCGTGCCGAGCTGGAAGCCATGCTGCGCGCGGCGGGCTACGGCACGACCGGCTTCGCGCTGCCCTTCCCCGACTACAAACTGCCGACTTCGGTATTGCTGAGCGCGGCAGCGGACGCCATGCCGGGGTTCGACGGAGGCGCCGCGCTGGTCGAGGCGGCGACGATGCGGGACGCGAGTCTCGGCGGATTGCCGCTGTTCCCGATCGATCGCAGCTGGTCGGCGCTGGCGGACAACGGCCTGCTCGTCGACATGGCCAACTCCTTCCTGGTCGTGGCCCATGCCGGCGAGTCCGGGCATGCCTACGGCGAGCAGAACGCGGATTGCTCCGGTTACCACTATTCGGTCGAGCGATTGCCGCAGTTCTGCAAGCAGGCGGCCTTCGTGCGCGGGCGGGACGGCGGCGGGAAGGTGATCCGCAGGATGCTGGCCGCCACGCCGGCCGGCACGGGCGCGGGCGCGGGCGAGTACGCCTGCACGCCTGCGGACGAGGATTACGTGGCGGGCGAAAGCTGGAGCCGGCTGCTCTATCGCGGCCTGCGCCGCGATGGCTGGCGGGCGGAGGAGTTCGCCGACTGGCTGCGCGGCTGGCTGGAGGCGGTCTGTGCGCAGGTCGGCCTGCCCTGGCGTGAACTGCACGAAAGCGGGTATGCGGCGGACAGGCCGTTGCCCGGCGAGTGCCTGGACATGCTTCCGCAGAACCTGATGCGTGATCCGCAGGGGAAGCTGCACTTCTTCGATCACGAATGGAATCGGAATGGCGACCTGCCGCTGGGTTACCTGGTGTTCCGCGGCCTGTTCGAGACGCTGGCGTCCTGTCCTCCGGTCGCACGCCCCTACGATGAAGCCGAACTGTCGTTCATGACCTTCATGGACCGGCTGGCCGGCGCGCTGGGTCCTGGCCTGATCCTCGATGAGCCGCGGCTGTCCGCGTATCTCCAGTACGAACAGGCGTTCCAGCACGCGGTTTCCGTGTCCTCCAGGCAATCGGACATGGCCGAAATCGCCGCGGCCAGCCTGCGGATCGCGCCCTTCGCCAGGGTCGAGGGCAGCGCGGGGCAGGCGGTGGGCGATGCATGGGCGCGGCAGCGCGATCTCGACCGGCTGCGCGAGGTGTACGCGCGCCTGGAGACCGAGCATTCGCGCGTGGCCGCTTGGGCGCATTCGCTGGATGCCGAGGTGGTTGAGCTGAGGCGGGGCGCGGACCTGGGGCGGCGCATCGATGAATTCGGCCGGAGCGTGGAAGAACTCCGCCTGCACCAGGAGCAGCAAGCGGCAGAAGTACGCGAGCGCGCTGATGAGCTGAGGAGCATATTGCTGGAAATTAAGGAAGGCCATCGGATCCAGCGCGAGGAACTGGAAACCTTGCGAGTGGAAGTCGTCGTGCGCGGCGATGCCTACCGCAGCCAGATACGGGAACTGGACGGACAGCTGTCGATCATCCAGCGATCGCTTTCCTGGCGACTTACCAAGCCGTTGCGTTTCATGGGCCGCATCGTTCGCGGCGACTGGGAGACGGCCGCGCAATCGCTGCGCGGGACCGGGCTGGCTTCCCGGCCGTGGCTGGCGCCTTTCGCCCGGCCGGTGAAAGCCTGGCTGCTCAGGCGCGAGCAATCGCAGGCGCCGTTGCCGGTGCCGTTGTCCGGGGACGATCCGGCGGTGACGCTGGACGGACTTCGCGTGCCCGCGTGCGAGGCGCCGCGCGTGTCCATCGTCATCCCGGCCTACGGCAACCTGCGCTACACCGCCGCGTCGGTGCGCTCCATCGTGGAGTCGGCGCCGTCCGTGCCCTACGAGGTCATCGTCGCCGAGGACGCCTCGGGGGATGCCGAGATCGGACGGCTGGCCGGGGTGCCCGGACTGCGCTACCACGAGCACCCGCAGAACCTGGGGTTCCTGCGATCGTGCAACGTGGCGGCGGAACTGGCCAGGGGCGAGTACGTCTGCTTCCTCAACAACGACACCCAGGTGGCGCCCGGCTGGCTGGAGGGCCTGCTCGAGGTGTTCTCGCTGCATGCCGATGCGGGCATGGCCGGTTCGCGCCTGATATATCCCGACGGGCGCCTGCAGGAGGCCGGCGGCATCGTCTGGCGCGACGCGTCCGCCTGGAACTACGGGCGGCTGCAGGATCCGCGCGACCACGAGTTCAACTACGTCCGCCGCGTGGATTACTGCTCCGGCGCGAGCATCCTGCTGCCGACGGCGCTGTTCCGTTCTCTCGGCGGCTTCGACGAGCGCTACTGTCCCGCCTACAACGAGGATTCGGATCTCGCCTTCCGGATCCGCGAGGCCGGCCGGCAGGTCTATTACACGCCCTTCTCGACGGTCATCCATTTCGAGGGCATTTCGCACGGGACCGATACCGGCAGCGGCGTGAAGGCCTACCAAGTGGCCAACCAGCGGAAGTTCCTGGAGCGCTGGTCCGATACGCTCGCCCTGCACTACCCGAATGGGCAGAACGTGTTCCGCGCCCGCGACCGCGCGTGGGACCGGAAGATTGCGCTCATCGTCGACCACTACATTCCGCAGCCGGATCGCGACGCGGGTTCGCGCACGATGGTGGCTTTCATCGATGCGCTGCTGGCGGCCGGCTGGCTGGTCAAGTTCTGGCCCGACAACCTCTGGTTCGATCCGGACTACGGGCCGCCGCTGCAGAAGCGCGGCGTGGAGATCATCCACGGCGAAAAGCGCCTTGGGGGCTTCGCCGATTACCTGCGCGAATGCGGAGCCGAGCTGGACGCGGTGCTCCTGTCCCGCCCGCATGTGTCCTTGCCGTACCTGCAGTCGCTGCGCTCCCTCGCGCCGGAGGTGCGCGTGGCCTACTACGGCCATGACCTGCATTTCCGCCGCCTCGACCGCGAGGCGGAAGTGACCGGCCGCGGCGACCTGCGGGAAGAGGCGCGCCGCCTGGAAGGCCTCGAACGCCAGATCTGGCGGCAGGCGGACGTCGTGCTGTATCCCTCGCAGGAGGAAGCGGACGATGTCGCCGCGCTGGTGCCGGAAGCGAACGTGCGCGCGATATCCCCGTATGCCTTCGACCGGTTCAACGAGGAGGCCGAACCGCAGGGCCGCGCCGACCTGTTGTTCGTCGCCGGCTTCGCCCATCCGCCGAACGCCGATGCGGCGACCTGGCTGGTGGAGGAGATCATGCCGGAAGTATGGAAGCGCCTGCCCGAGGTGCGCGTCGCCCTGGTCGGCGCCAACCCATGCCGCCAGGTCAGGCAACTGGCGGGCGAGCGCGTCGAGGTGACCGGCTACGTGAGCGATGCCGAGCTGGCGCGCCGCTATGGCCGCGCGCGCGTGGCCGTGGTGCCGCTGCGCTACGGGGCCGGCGTGAAGAGCAAGGTGGTGGAAGCGCTGCAGGCGGGCCTGCCGCTGGTGACCACGCCCGTCGGTGCGCAGGGGCTGCCGGGACTGGAGCGCGTCGCCCGCATTTCCGCGATGGCCGAAAGCCTGGCGGCGGACATCGGATCGTTGTTGACCGAGGACGCCGCATGGCTGCAATGCTCGCGCGGCGGCGCTGCGCTGGCGCGATCGCTGTTCTCGCGCGAGGCGTTGTCGAGCCAGTTGGTGCAGTCACTGTCGGGCAACCGGTGAAGGAGGCAGGATGATCGTCAGATCCAGGGCGCCGTTGAGGTTGGGACTGGCCGGGGGCGGCACCGACGTGTCGCCGTTCAGCGACGAGCACGGCGGCTTCGTCATGAACGTCACCATCGACAAGTACGCGTACGCCACCATCGCCGCGTCCGATTCGGGATTGGTGGAGTTCGAGTCGCTCGATTCCCAGTGCCACGAAACGATGGCGCCGGCCGAAGTGACCCTGGCGCCGGGACCGACGCAGCTGATCCGCGGCGTGTACCTGCGCGTGGCCGACCGCCTGCTCGGAGGGCGCCGCCCGCCGGTGCGGATACGCGCGCATTCGGATGCGCCGCCCGGCTCGGGACTCGGCTCCTCCTCGACGATGGTGGTGACGCTGGTGGCCGCCTTCGCCGAGTACTTCAGCCTGGCGCTGGGCGAATACGAGATCGCGCAGCTGGCGTTCGACATCGAGCGCAAGGACCTGGGATTGTCCGGGGGCAAGCAGGACCAGTACGCCGCGGCCTTCGGCGGCTTCAACTTCATGGAGTTCTACGCCAACGATCGCGTCATCGTGAACCCGCTCCGCATCAAGGACTGGATCTGGAACGAACTCGAAGCCGGCCTGGTGCTCTATTTCACCGGCGTGTCGCGCTCCTCGGCGATGATCATCGACGAGCAGGCGCGCAACGTGCGCGAGGGCAAGACGCAGTCCATCGAGGCCATGCACAGGCTCAAGCAAGAGGCGGTGCAGATGAAGGAGGCCCTGCTGCGAGGCGACCTGGCGCGGCTGGCGGACGTCATGCGATCCGGCTGGGAGGCCAAGAAGCAGAGCGCGTCGAGCATCAGCAACCCGATGATCGACGAGATCGAGGCGCTGGCCTTCGCCAACGGCGCCCACGCGGCCAAGGTCTCCGGCGCCGGCGGCGGCGGCTTCATGATGTTCATCTGCGACCCGGGCGACCGGGTTCGGTTGGTGCGTGCGCTCAGCCGTTCCCAGGGCAGCGTCTACGACGCCCACTTCACGCCACATGGCGCTTCCGCCTGGCGGCTTGGCTGAAACGCAGGCCGTGCGGGCGGGAGTTCATGGCCAGGCCGCGCGGATGCCGGAAAACAAGGGCCGGCGACGCCCTGCGCATCGTCGCGCGACAAGGCCGGTATTTGGCCGGATAATGCCGGCAGGCACCTTCCCCATGTCGAACGCATGCCGGCGCGCATCTACGCTCCCGTCGCCGCTGCGGCCGCATCGCACGGGCCCTCCCCGAACAAGAATGCACAGATGAACACGCTCGAACCGCAGCCCATTGCCGACGCGGCTTCCATCCGGACACGTCGCCTCGGCGAAGTCCTCGTCGAGCGGCAGATCGTCTCCAGCGGTGACGTGTCCAAGGCGCTGTCCTTCCAGGAACAGTTCGGTGGCCGCATCGGCAGCATCCTGGTCCGCCTGGGCGCCTTGTCGGAAGAAAACCTCCTGGCCGTGCTCTCGGAGCAGCTCGCCATGCCGCTGCTGGGCGGGGACGAATGGCCCGAGGGCGCGGACGCCGTCCGCGAGCTGCTGGCCGGCTCCCGCTACAGCGTTGGCTGGTGGCTGGACAACGGCGTCGTCGCCTGGGAATCCCCGTCGCGGGACGGCGTCCTGGTGGTTGCGCGGGATCCGCTCGACCCGCTGGTCAACGAGGCATTGGGCGCGGCCTTCGCCGGTCGCCCCTGGTTCTGGCGGCTGGCGCCGTCGCAGGACGTCGAGCGCCTGCTGGAAATGGTCGGCAGCGGCAGGTCCGCGTCGGATTCGCTGCTGGACGACGACGATGTCGGCCACCTCCGCGAACTGGCCGAGGAAGCGCCGGTCATCGAATTGGTCAACAACATCCTCGCCCAGGCGATGGACCAGCGGGCTTCGGACATCCACATCGAGCCGGAGGAACTCGTCTTCCATATCCGCATGCGCATCGACGGCATCCTGCATACGCGCATGACCCTGCCGGCCAGCCGCTACCCGGCGGTGGCGTCCCGGGTCAAGCTCATTTCCGGGATGGACATCGCCGAACGCCGGCTGCCGCAGGACGGCAGGCTCGGCACGCGCGTCAGCGGCCAGGAAGTCGACGTCCGCGCATCCGCGGTCCCCGCCGTGCACGGCGAGTCCATCGTCCTGCGCCTGCTGCCCAAGGAGCGCCAGGATCTCAACCTCGACCGGCTGGGCTTCTCGCCACGGGATATCGGCTTGTTCCGCACCTGGGTGCGCGAGCCCCACGGCATCATCCTGGTCACCGGACCCACCGGTTCGGGCAAGTCGACCACCCTGTACGCGACGCTGGAAGAGATGAACCAGCGCGATCGCAAGATGATCACGGTCGAGGATCCGGTCGAGTACGAAGTCGCCGGGGTCACCCAGATCCAGGCCAACGCCGAGATCGGATACACCTTCGCGCGCGCGCTGCGCGCCATCCTGCGCCAGGACCCCGACGTGATCATGATCGGCGAAATCCGCGATCTGGAAACCGCCGAGATCGCGGTCCAGTCGGCGCTGACCGGCCACCTGGTGCTGTCCACCCTGCATACCAACGACGCGGTCAGCGCGTTCACCCGGCTGATCGACATGGGCGTCGAGCCCTTCCTCGTGGCGACGAGCGTGCGGGCGGTACAGGCCCAGCGCCTGGTCAGGCGCATATGCGCGCATTGCAGCGAGCCGACCGAGGTGCTGCCTTCCGTGGAGCGCATCGTGCAGCCGCACGTCGAATCCGCAACACCGGCGAACTGGCGGCGGGCGGTGGGTTGCCCGCGCTGCCAGGGGACGGGCTACCGGGGCCGGCTGGGCATCTACGAACTGGTCGACGTTACCCCGGAAATGCAGGAACTGATCCTTTCCTCCGCCACCGCCGAGAAGATGGGCGCGCTGGCCATCGCGCAGGGTGGCAGGAACCTGCGCGAGGACGGGCTGCTCAAGGCCAGGGCCGGGTTGACGACCGTCGAGGAAGTGGTGCGGGTCACCGGCGGGGTCGGCGCCGATGGCTGAGCCGACGGCTTTCCGCTACGAAGCGATCGACCGTTCCGGCAACAAGGTCTCCGGGACAATCGACGCCGCCTCGGATGGCGATGCGTCGCGGCTGCTCGCCCAGCAGGGCATGACGCCGTACGTGCTGAAGGCGGCGCGCGGCGCCTGGACCGGCCCGCGGCGACGCACCGCCTCCTCGCGCGAACTGCAACTGGTGTTGCACGAGTTCACCACCCTGCTGGAGGCCGGTGTCGGCCTGGTCACCTCGCTGTCCTCGCTGGCCAAGTCCAGCCACCACCCGGCGCTGACCGGCGCCTTCGCCGGCATGGAGCGCTCGGTGCGTCGCGGCGAAAGCTTCAGCACCGCGCTGCGGGAGTCGAAGCTGCCGGTGCCCGAGTACTTCCACCAGCTGGTGCATGCGGGCGAGGCGACCGGTCGCCTCGCCGAGTCGATCCGCGGCGGCGTGGACCAGTACGAATACGACCAGCGCGTCCGCCAGGAAATGACCGGCGCGATGATCTACCCGGCCGTGCTGGTCGCCTCGGGCATCACCGCCGTCGGCATCATCTTCATGTGGGTGGTGCCGCGTTTCGGCGGCCTGCTGACCCAGCATGGCGAATCCATGCCCGCGCTGTCGCGCTGGACGATCGCCACCGGCGTATGGCTCAGCAACCATGCCTGGATGGTCCTGGCGGCGGTGGTGGCGCTGGCGGTGCTGGCGCGCGCCCTTTTCAAATCGCCCGGCTTCACCGGACGGCTTGCCGAGCGCGTGGCGCGGCTGCCGGTGATCGGCGACTGGTTGATCGAGGCCGAGGTCGGACGCTGGGCCAGCACGCTTTCCGCCCTGCTGGCCGGGCGCGTGGAACTGATACGGGCGCTGGGGCTTTCCGCGTCCGCGGTGCGGATGGCCTTCCTGCGCAACCGCCTGGGTTCGGTGGCCAAGTCGGTCAAGGCCGGCACGACGCTGTCGGCCGCGCTGCGCGAACATCGCGCCCTCAATCCCACCGGCTACGACCTGGTCGCGGTCGGCGAGGCCAGCGGCGAGTTGCCCAAGCTGCTCGCGGCGCTGGCCAGGCTGTACGAGACGATGGGCCGGGACCGGATGAAGCGCGCGCTACAATTGATCGAGCCGTTGGCGATCATCATCATCGGCGTGGTGGTCGGCACCATCATGACCGCGATCATCCTCGCCATCACCAGCGTCAACGACGTTCCCCTCTAGAACCGCAATGCACGGAGTTTCCATGCGCGTCCCCTCCAAGCCCGCAGGCTTCACCCTGCTCGAAATGCTGGTCGTCCTGGTCATCATCGGCCTGATCGCCAGCCTGGTGGGACCGCGGCTGTTCAGCCGCGTCGACAGTTCCAAGATCCAGGTGGCCGAAACCCAGGTCAGGCTGCTGCGCGGCGCGGTCGAGACCTTCCGCCTCGAAGTCGGGCGCATCCCCACGGCGGAAGAGGGGTTGGCGGTGCTGTACAGCGCACCGGCCGACGAGCGCGCCCGCGCGCGCTGGCGCGGTCCCTACCTGGACGAGGCGGTGCCGGCCGATCCGTGGGGCAATCCCTACCGCTACTCGGTGCCTGGCCGCGACGGATTGCCGTTCGCGATCTATTCCCTGGGCGCGGACGGCCAGGTGGGCGGAGAGGGCAATGATGCGGACATCGGATTCCTGCCTCCGCAGTAACGCGGGGGCCGATCGCCCGCCGGAAGGTTTCTCGCTGCTGGAAATGCTGGTGGTGCTGTTGCTGGTATCGGTCATGGCCGCGCTGATCGCGCCACGCCTGGCCACCATGGTGCAGGCCATCGCCGGCAGCGGGGATCGCGCCGAAGCGGCGCGCCAGATCGAGCGCCTGCCCCTGCTCGCGCGCGCCGGCGGCCACCCGTTCATCATCGAGGCCGGGGAACCGGTGGTCGCGGAGGGCATGCAGATGCCGCAGGGCTGGAAGGTGACCGCCTCGACCCGCGTAGTGATCCAGGCCAGTGGCGTGTGCATGCCCGCCAAGGTGCGCGTGGAAGGTGGCGGCGTGGTGGAGGAATGGGCGCTGGCCGCGCCGGACTGCGGGGTCACCGATGAAGGGTAGGCGCGATCAGTGCGGTTTCTCGCTGCTGGAGGCCATCGTCGCGCTGACGATCCTGGCAACGGCCGGCCTGGCCCTGTTCGCCGCGATGAACCAGTCGGTGCAGATGGCCAGCCGTGCCGAGAACGCGCGCCTGGCCGACTCAGCGCTGCGCAACGCGATGGCCTGGCTGGAAACGGTCAATCCCGCGGAGACGCCGCAGGGCGAGCAGCAACTGGGCGAGGCGCGCCTGCGCTGGCATGCCGAACTGGTCGAGCCGGCGCGCGATGCGATGACCGGATACATGCAGGCCGGCCTGTTCCAGGTCGGCCTGTACGATGTGACGCTGGAGGTGAGCCAGTCCGGAAGGCCCTTGGCCGAAGTGGTGGTGCGCCGTGTCGGCTACCGGCAGGTACGCGAGCCCGAACGGTTGTGAGCCGCCTTTCCTCCCGCATGACGCGCCGCCACGCCGCCGGCTTCAGCCTGCTGGAAGCGGTGGTGACGCTGGTCATCGTGTCGCTGCTGGTGGCGGTGCTGATGCAGGCCCTGGGCCACGCGCTCAACCTGCGCACGCGGCTGCTGCGCCTGCAGGGCGAGGCACGCACCGACTTCCTGCAGGAAGCCTGGTTCCGCGAGACGGTCGGCGCCGCGCAGGCGGATCTGGACGACGCGCTGGGCACGATGGAGGGCGGCCGCGACGCGCTGTCCTATGTCACCCCGGTACCGCTGGTGGGCCAGGGCATGTCGCAGGTCCGCTGGTGGCTGGCCGGCAGCGCCGACGAGGCTTCGCTCCACTATGCCGACAACGCGACCCCCGATCTGATCGTGGTTCCCGGTCCGTTGCGGGATGCCTCGTTCTCCTATCTCGGGCGCGATGGCACATGGCGCGACAGCTGGAAACCCGAACCGGCGGACCCGGAAAGGCTGCCGCGGCTGGTGCGGTTCGAAGCCACGACCGCGCGCGGGCGCCTGTACTGGCTGGTGCCGCTGTTGTCGGATCCCATCCCGCCGGCGCTGTTGCGGTTCGACGAGGTCAACAGTGATCTCTGAGCGCCGTCGCCGCGGGCCGGCCGGGAGGGTGCCGCGCGGGTTCGTCCTGGCCATCACGCTGTGGCTGCTGGCGGGCATCGCCATCGCGGTGGCGCTGATGACCCTGTGGTCGCTGGACCAGGTGGCGCAGGCGCGCATCGGCCATGAGCGCCTGCAGGACGAGATGGCGCTGGCCGGTACCCGCGATACCCTGCTCTACCTGGCCGCGACCCGTGAATTGACCTATGCCGGATTGCCGACCTCGGTACTGGCCGAGGATCAACAGGCGGTCCGGCGGCTGGATGAAATGGGCGGCCTGATCCGGGATCCGGTCGGCGGCGAGTTGAGCCTGGACGACACCGTCTACCAGGGGCTGGAGGGCAGCCTGTTTTCCATCCAGGACGAGGCCGGGCTGATCCCGCTGGCATGGACGCGTAGCACCAGCCTGGATCGTTTCCTCCTGCAGCAGGGCATCGACGAACGGCGCTTGCCCCGTTTACGCGATGCCCTGCTGGATTATGTCGATGCCGACGACCTGAACCGGCTCAACGGCGCCGAGCGGCGCGAGTACCGGCGCGCGGGCCGCAGTGGGCCGCCCAACCGGCGCCTGCTGGTGCCCCGCGAAATCGGCAGCGTGCTCGGCTGGGAGGAATTGTCGCCCGGGCAGCTGGAAGCCATCGCCGCGCGCATCACGCCCTACTATGCCGGCGCCCTGAACCTGAACACGGTTCCGCATGATCTGCTTCCCCTGTGGCTGGCCGATTGCCCTGCAGCCTGCGATCGGCTCCTGGAGATGCGCCGGCAGGCATCCTTCCGTTCGCTGCGCGACGTGCAGGGGCGTTCAGGCGCGCTGCTGGGCGACGATGCGGGCGATTATCGCTTCGTCGCCGACGAAACCCTGCGGCTCACCCTGTGGTCGCGCACGGGCGCGGCCTGGCGAATCCATGTACGATTGACGCCCCTTGCGGACCGGCGAGGACCTTGGTCGATCCTGGCTTCCTACCCGATAGCGCGCCCAGACAACGATGAACCTGCAGAAGAAACTGGCAGCGTACTTTTTGCCGACCCGGCGGCTGATCGGCACTGAAGCGGGGCAGGTCCAGCAGGGCGGCGTGCTGGGGGGACGGCAATGGGTCGTCCCGCGGATGCATTGCCAGTACCGTCAACTGGACCTGGGCGCGATACCGGCACGCCAGCGCGAGGCGGCTGCCCGGCTTGCCGCGGCCCGCTACCTGCCCGCCCCCGAGGCCGCCTGCCACATCGCCTGGCGCCAGGGCGTGGCGCATTTCTGGATATGGACCGAGGCCCCGGCCGAGGCGCGCGCCGGCGAGCAGCAATGGCTGCCCGAAAGCCTGCTGGTACCCCTCCCGGAAACCGACGGCCCGCGCCTGCTGCGGTTGGCCGAGGGCGTCGAAGGACAGGTCTGGTCGAACCGCCAGCTCATCACCAGCCAATGGTGGCCGCAACTGCCCGGAGACGAGCCCTGGCTGCGCTTCCTGCGTTCGGCCGGCATGGAGCAGCCGCTGCCCCTGCCGCCGGCACAGGCGCACCCATGGCTGGACCAGCCCTGGGGCGAACGCCGGCGCAGCTGGCTGCCCGGCACGCCGGCGGCCCGTGAGCGCCTGGCCTGGGTCGGCGGCTGCGCGCTGCTGGCCTTCGCGCTGGGGTGGCAACTGACGGCCTGGGCGCGCTGGAACCTGGCCAGCAGCCGGCTGGTGGTTCGGCTGGAAGCCACCCGCGCCGAAGCCGCGCCCATCCTGGCCGCGCGCGAGCGCGCCGAGCAGATGCAGGCCGAGGCGCTGCATCTGCTGGAACTGCAGCAGGGCCGCAGCGATTACCGATTGATGGCGCAAGTGGCCCAAGCCCTGCCCGAAGGCACCCTCATCCATACCTGGCGTCGCGAACCCAACAAGATCACCACCGTGGTGAGCGCCAGCCAGACCGATCCGCGCAAGTACGTGGCCGCCTTCGCCGGCGTGCCCGGGCTGGCCGAAGTCACCGCCACCCCGGTGGGCGGCAGGATGCAACTCGTGTTCGCCGGCGTGGCCGGAGATGGGCAAGAAGGCGATGGCTGAGCAGGCGTGGTGGAACCGGGTCCGTTCGGAATGGCGGGCCAACCAGCGTTTGCGCCTGGCCGCCCTGGTCGCGCTGGTGATCCTGGCCGCGCATGGGCTCTCGTCGCTGGATGCACGCACCGAGGCGCATCGCAAGCGCCATGCCGACGATCTCGAATTGCAGGCGCGGCTGGAAGGATTGCGCAAGCAGGACGACTGGAGCGCACGCGCGGAAGAAGCCGCCACCCGGCTGCAGGAAATGCGGCAGCGCATGCCGGAGGTTTCCAGCGCCGGCCTGGCCCAGGCCGAACTGCAGAACTGGCTGGGCGAGCTGGCGGCGTCCAATGCGATGGCCGAGCCGCGCATCCGGGTCGAGGAAACCCTGGACGTACCCGGGCACCCGGAGATGTGGCAGGTGCTGGCGCGCCTGGACGGCCAGATCCCGCAATACGGCCAGGCCGCCTTCCTGCGCGCCGTTTCCGAGGCGCTGCCGTGGATCCAGGTCGAGCGCATCGAAATCGACGACAGCGCCCCGGCGCGCCTGAACCTGGTGGTGCGCGGCTACTATCGGCGCGCGCAGCCGCCGGCGCAGGATGCGGCGGTGCAGCCGGAGGGGGGAGGATGAAGCCGCTGTGGCGTGACGTGCTGATCGTGGTGGCGGCGCTGTTGCTGGGAGGGGGCGGCTGCCTGTTGCTGGGCGCCTCGCCGGCGGCGGTGGTGCCGACGGCCCTGGCCGAGCCGGAATGGGTCGCGCCCTCGATACGGAGTCCAGATCTGGCGGCCGAGGATGCCGTCTGGGAAGCGCGCGCTCCCTGGGGAGCGGTGCCCAAGCCGGTGGAAGCGCCCCCGCCGCCGCCCCCGCCGCCGCCGGTGCCGGTGGGCATCGTCCGCGGCGCGCACGGAGCCGAGGCCATCTTCCTGATCCACGGCAGCGGCGAGCTGCGGATCAGGATCGGGGGCCAGCTTCCCGACGGCGGGCGGCTGCTGGGCATCTCCGGCATGCAGGTCGCCTGGGTCGATGGCGAAGGGCAGCGCCACCGGCGGCGCCTGTTCCTCGATCCCATGCAACCCTCCGGGGCGGATCAGCCGCCATGAACCCGCCCCTGGCCTGCGGCGCCATGCGTCCTTCCGTATCTCCCATGCCTCACGAAACAAGAGTGGTTCCCACGATGGCAAAAAAGACCGCGCGGCATGCGCTGCCCACGGGCGTGCGCCTGTTCCTGGCCACGTCCCTGCTGGGCATGCTGGCCGCGTGCAGCAGCTTCCCCCCGCCGCAGTTGCCGCAGCCGCTGCGTGCGCCCAAGGCCGAGGCCAGCCAGGACGAGGTGCTCCTCCAGGATGAGGGCCGGCCCGGGCAGCGCCAGCGCCCGCTGGTCGAGCAGCAGCCGGCTCCCGCGCAGGCCACGCCGCCTTCGGCCACGGCCGCCGAGCCGCGCGTGCCGGAGATACCGCGCAAGAAGCCGGTCGCCCTGGTGCTGGACGCAGTGCCGCTGGAGACCTTCATCAACGTCGTGTTCGGGATGGAGCTGGACTTCGCCGTGCAGATCGACCAGAGCGTGCGTTCGCGCGCCGACGTGGTCAGCCTGCGCCTGACCGAGCCGCAGCCGCCGGCCAAGGTCTACGCCATTGCGCAGGAAGTGCTGAAGAACTACGGCGTGGAGGTCAGCGAACTGGGCGGCGTGCTGCGCTTCACCGCCGCCAGCGCGCAGGGGAGCGGGCAGATGCCGCAACTGCTGGCCACCCGCTCGCTGCCGGAAGTGCCGGCGGGGCAGCGCACCGTGTTCGTGGCCTTGCCACTGGAGGCCGCGCAGCCGGGCAGCGTGGCCGCGCAGTTGCGCAGCCTGTTCGGCAATCATTCGGTCAATTTCAGCGAAATGGTCGAGGCCAACGCGCTGCTGATCTCCGGCCCCGGCGATGCGGTCAAGGCGGCGATGGAAGCGGTGATCACGCTGGATCGCAGCGCCCTGCGCGGCAAGCGCTCGATCCGCATCAACCCGCTCTACCTGACCGCCGATCTGCTGGCCCGGGAGCTGCGCGAGGTGCTGGCCGGGCAGGGCGTGTCGGTTCGCGCCGGCCCGGGCAGCGGCGGCGCGGTGACCTTCGTGCCGGTCAACTCGGCCAACGCACTGATCGTGTTCGCCGATTCCGACGACGCCCTGGCGCTGGTGGGCGAATGGGCCACGCGCCTGGACCAGCCCAGCGACGACGGCGCCGGTGGCGGCATGTTCCTGTACCCGGCGCGGCATACCACCGTCGAGACGCTGGTCCCGGTGCTGCAGGCACTGATAGGCGCATCCGCCACCCCCGGTGGCGCGGCGGCGGGCACGGCTTCCTCCCCGGCCTCGGCGGGCAACGAGTTGGGCGGCGGCAGCCAGGCTGCTGCTGCCCGCGCCCCGGCCAACCAGGTGACCGCCATGTCCGGCCTGGGCGGGCAACTGGCGGTGGATCCGGTCCGCAACGTCATCGTCTTCCAGGGCGATGCGCAGCGCTGGCGCGCCATCCAGGGCGTGCTGGCGCGGCTGGACCAGCCTGCCCGCCAGGTGGTGATCGAGGTCACCGTGGCCGAGGTCACCCTCACCGACGAGTTCGCCAACGGCGTGGAATGGGCGCTGCAGAACATCAGCATCAACGGCGTGCGCGGGCCGCTCAACCTGCTGCAGGGCACGGCCGGCCGCACCGGGCTGGTCTGGGAAGGACTGTCGTCCTCCGGCCAGGTCAAGGCGCTGGTCAACCTGTTCGCCCGCGACAACCGGGTCTCGATCCTTTCCACGCCGCGCATCCTGGTCAAGAGCGGCGAGAGCGCCAGCATCGACGTCGGCACCGAGGTGCCGATCATCACCAGCCAGGCCACCGCGCCGGATCTGCCCAACACCGGCAGTTCCATCCTGCAGTCCATCCAGTACCGCAAGACCGGCATGCTGCTGGACATCACCGCGGTGGTGCATTCCGGCCAGCGGGTGGACCTGAAGGTGTCGCAGGAGGTCAGCGAAGCGTCCACCACCGACACCAGCGAGATCTCCTCGCCCAGCATCTTCAGCCGCAGGCTGCAGACCAGCCTGAGCCTGTCCGACGGCGAGAGCACCCTGCTGGGCGGGCTGATCTCCAGCAACCGCAGCGTCGGCAAGACCAAGGTGCCGCTGCTGGGCGACATCCCGATCCTGGGCGCGGCCTTCCACAGCCGCCGCGCCGAGAACACCCGCACCGAGCTGCTGATGCTGATCACCCCCTACGTGGTCGAGGACGCAAGCCAGACCCGCGCCATCACCGAGGCCATCCGCGCGCGTTTCGGCAGCGCCGACGGCCGTGGGCCGGAACCGGCGGCCGCGACCGGCGAGGGCGATGCCAACGCCGTGCCGGCGCCGCCCGCGCAGGGGCATCCGCCGCGGCCGGGCAATGCAAATCCCACGCCATAGAATGGCGCGAAGAAATGCGCCAACGGGGCTTGCAAAGAGTTGACGATGTTCCAACCACGCCTATATAGTCCCTTCGCATCTGGGGACTGCGCAGGGGTTGATGCATGCGCAGGTGGGTGAGGGAACTGTGGGGGACATGGCCAGTAAGGGACCTTCGCAGCCGCCTCAGCCCGGTGCCGGCGCCGGCACGTGCATGCGGAACGGCGAGTGGTGTCCAGGTGTCAGTGCAAATCCAAATTCAATCCTAAGCTTAGGAGTAACTCCCAAATGTTGAACAAGAAGGTTCTCGCCGCCGCCATCGTCGGCTCCCTGTTTGCCGCCGGCAATGCCGCGGCGGCCAATCTGTCGGCCAACCCTGTTGTGCCGGCGTACTTCGCCAAGGAAATCGTCGCCACTCCGGCTGCGCCGCGTACCCTGACCACCTCGGCCAGTGCAGCGACCCAGCTGACCTGGAACATCGGCTACAACTTCTCCCAGGATGAAGTGCGCTACGTCCGTGTCGAGTGCTCCAACAACATCCGCTTTGCCGGTGCCACGACCGTCGCCCTGAGCGACGCTGCCGCGGGCAACGTGGGTGCGGTCAATGGTCTGGGCACCAACGTCCTGACCTTCTCGATCACCTCCGTCGGCGGCCCGGGCAACAATGTGATCGGTACCGATACCCTGCTGGTCAGCGGCAACCATGCCATCACCGGTACCGACAGCAATGTCAATTGCTCGGTCGGCATGTACGATCAGCCGTCGCAGGCCCAGGCCGGCGGCAGCACGGGCCTGATCGCCAACACCAGCTTCTCGGGTCCGTACATCGTGTTTGCGCCGAGCTACGAGCTGGTTGCCGATGCCACCACGCACACCGCCAACGTCGAGGCCACGCCGTCGTTCAGCGACTTCTTGGCAGACGCCAATACCACTGTGGCCACTGCCTCCTTGGCCAACGGCTCCATCGCTTACCGTCTGCGTGATCCGGATGGTGGTGGTGCGCAGTCTGCTCCGTTCAGGGTCGATGGCACGGCGATTACGCTGGCGGATCTGTTTGCTGCCGCCACCCGCATCGAGGTTGCTGGTGACTATGCTCTGGCTGCCAACGCCGCCGCTCCGCTTTACACCGGTGCTGCCTTGGGCCGAGTCCAGCTGAATGGTGCCAACGCCAACACTCTGAATGCGACCACTGCCTCGTTCACCGTGGGCAGCACTGGCTTTGCCACTGCGGACTTTGATCTGACCCGCCGTGCTGGCGTGCTGATCCCGGCTGCTGCATACACCGCCAGCCTCCGCGTCGCTGCCGCCGATGCGACCACGTACAGCGTCACCGACATCACCGGTGTCAGCTTCGGTTCGATCGTCCGCAACGGCACCGAGCTGCAGGCTCCGCTGGTGCAGGTCCCGTCCGGCTGGCTGGCCCGCATCGCGCTGACCAACACCGGTAGTGCGGCCCGTCCGTACACCATCAGCGTGCTGACCGAGACCGGCGCCACCTTCGAGATCGCCAGCAGCAAGCTGTCCGGTACCGTCCCGGCCAATGGCACCCAGGTCATCCAGCTGTCGGATGAAGATCTGGACCTGGCCGGCGGCAGCGGCCGCCGCGGCACCCTGGTGGTCAACGTCGCCGGCCCGACCAACCAGGTGCAGGGTCTGTACCAGGTGGTCAACCCGACCAACGGCCTGATCACCAACCACGTGATGGTCCGTCCGGGCAGCAACTGATCCAGCGACACGGATTGGTTTGACGCAACATGGAAAGGCCCGCTTCGGCGGGCCTTTCTCTTGGGCGCAGCAGCTTGCGCCGTGATGGCCGGCGGATTCCCGCTTGGCCCCATATCCCGAGGCAACTCGTGGCGTCCTCTCTCCCCGGCCCAACGCAGGCGTATCCAGGCTCCCAACCGGGGAGCCATTTGGCCGTGCTCGACGGCCTGCGTGGCCTGGCCGTATTGATCGTCCTCGCCTCGCATTTCTCCAGCGCCGGCCTGTTCCCGCGCCCGGCGCTGCATGGCGTCGGCAAGAGCGGCGTCTACCTGTTCTTCGTGTTGAGCGCCTGGCTGCTGGCGCGCAACCTGTTGCGGCTGCCGGACGGCGCGCTGGCGCGGCCGCATACCTGGCTGGACTACGCGCTGCGCCGCATCCTGCGCATCTGGCCGCTCTACCTGGTGGTGCTGGTGTCGAGTTGGCTGACCCATCGCGCCGGCCATCCGGTCCTATACGCCATCGACACCGCCTCGCTATGGCGCCACCTCACCCTGCGCGAGGGCCAGAGCGTGCTGTGGAGCATCCCGGTCGAGTTCACTTTCTATCTCTGGCTGCCGCTGCTGGCCGCCGGCCTGTACCTGATGGCAAGGCGCGGCTGGTCGCCACTGGCGCAGGCGGGCGCCTTCGTGCTGGTCCTGGCGGCGGTGATGCTGGCCTGGCCGCCTTCGCAGACGATCGAGAACGACGTACGCCTGGGGCCTTACCTGGCGGTGTTCCTGTGCGGCGCGTTTGCCGCGAGGGTGGACGCATGGGCGCAACGCTCTGCTGCCCGGCCCGCGCTATGGAGCGCGGCGGGCCTGCTCGCGCTGCTGGCCTGGTGCGTGGCCATTCCCGTCCTCTGGTGCTGGCTGCTGGGCCGGCCTTTCGAGGCCACCATCACCCGCAATTGGTTCCTGTTCTTCGGCCTGCTCTGGTCGGTGCTGCTGCTGTCACTGTTGCATGGCGGGCAGGCGCTGCGCAGGGTCTTTGCCTGGAAACCGCTGCGCTGGGTCGGCCTGATCAGCTTCAGCCTCTATCTCTGGCACATGCCGGTGCTGGCGGCGATGCAGCGACTCGGCATCCCCGAACGCTTCCCGCTGCTCGCGCCCGGGTTGGTGCTGGCCGCGGCGCTGGCCGCTTCCGCGCTTTCCTGGTGGCTGTTCGAGCGGCCCCTGAGCGGCGTGCGGATCCGCGCGCGCGCGGTTGCCTGAACGGCGCCGGTACCTGCGCACCGACTGTTCCGGCCCGTTTGTTACCATGCTCGGCCCCCTTAGCCGGGCGGCATCCGCTCCGTTGGGCAGGTCGCCTGCGACAAAGACCCCAGGTGGCGCATCCTGCCGCCGGGTCGAAGGGGGCTGCATTCCGTATCTCCTGGAGTCCCCCGTGGAAAACAAAGTGGATCGCGTCGTCGCGGCCGAATTCGACAAGACCTTGGCCAATTTCAACCGCATGGCCGCCGACGCCGGTCTGAAACAGCAGGTGGCGCAGGCCCTGGAGATGTGCGTTACCGCGCTGCGCGGCGGCGGCAAGCTCCTGTTCGCCGGCAACGGCGGCAGCGCCGCCGACGCGCAGCACTGGGCGGGCGAGCTGGTCAGCCGCTTCTACTACGACCGTCCCGGGCTGGCGGCGATCGCGCTGACCACCGACAGCAGCATCCTGACGGCGATCGGCAACGACTACGGCTACGACTACGTGTTCGCCCGCCAGATCGAGGCGCTGGGCCGGCAGGGCGACGTGTTCGTCGCCATCTCCACCTCCGGCAATTCGCCCAACATCGTGCGCGCCTGCCAGGCCGCGCGCGAGCGTGGCCTCCACGTCATCGGCTTCACCGGCATGGGCGGCGGCAAGCTGGCCGGGCTGAGCGACCTGTGCTTCCGCGTGCCTTCGGACGAGACGCCCCGCATCCAGGAAGGCCACGAGTTCCTCGGCCACCTGCTGTGCGCGCTGATCGAAAGCACGCTGTTCCCCGAAGATGGCTGACGAGGCGATCGTCCTGGCGGGAGGCTTCGGTACGCGCCTGCGCAGCGTGGTGGGCGAGGTGCCCAAGCCGCTGGCGCCGGTGGCGGGCCGTCCTTTCCTGGCCTGGCTGCTGGACCGGCTGGCCGAGGCCGGGATGACCCATGTGGTACTGGCCACGGGCTATCTGGCCGAGCAGGTCGAAAGCACGCTCGGCGAGGAATGGAAAGGCATGGCCCTGAGCCATTCGGTGGAACCCGAGCCGCTCGGCACCGGGGGCGCCATCACCCTGGCGCGCGCGCGCCTGCGCGGCACCGCGGCGCACGTGCTCAACGGCGACACCTGGCTGCGCTACTCGCCGGCCGCGCTGGCCGCGCTGGTGCAGGCACACGGTGCCGGTATCGGGGTGGCGCTGGCGCAGGTGCCGGAGGTGGGCCGCTACGGCTCGGTACGGCTGGAAGGCGAGCGTATCCTCGGCTTCGACGAGAAGGGCGGCAGCGGGCCGGGCCACATCAATGCCGGTTGCTATTACTTGGCGCCGGACGTCCTGGCGGGCCTGCCCGGCGGGCGGTATTCCTTCGAGACCGACATCCTGGCGCCGCTGGCCGCCGCCGGCCGCATCGTCGGCCTCAAGGGAGGCGAGGGCTTCATCGACATCGGCGTGCCCGAGGACTACGCCCGCGCGCAGATCCTGTTCGGCGCCGGATGAACGCCTCGCCCATCCCCGCCCCCTACCTGGATCCGCAACTGCCCGCCCTGCTGGCGCGGTTGTCGGCGCCGCGGAAGGCGTTGTTCCTGGATCGCGACGGCGTGATCAACGTCGATCGCGGCTACGTGCACACGGCCGAGGAGACCGAATGGCTCCCCGGCATCTTCGAGCTGGTCGCCGGCGCGCTGGTGCGCGGCTACCTGCCCATCGTGGTCACCAACCAGGCAGGCATCGCGCGTGGCTACTACGACGAGCAGGGCTTCCTGCGCTATACGGCCTGGGTGCACGATCAATTCCGCCTGCGCGGCGCGCCGCTGGCGGCGACCTTCCATTGCCCGCACCACCCGCGGTTCGGGACAATGCGGCAATGCCCGTGCCGCAAGCCGGAACCGGGCATGTTGCTGGCGGCCAGGGATCTGTTCGCGCTGGACATGCAGGCTTCGGAGCTGCTGGGCGACAAGCCCGGCGACCTGCAGGCGGCGGCGGCGGCCGGGGTCGGCAGGCGCACGCTGGTATCGGGAGCCTTGCCCGCGCATGGCTGCCCGTAGCAATCCCCGGCAATCCAACGAAACCGGAGAACGGTAGATGCCTCCAATGGACAGGGCAAAGCGTGCAGCGTGGTGTTTCCTGCTGGCCACCGCCGCACTGGCGCTGTTTGCGTACGCGAAGGTGCAGGTGTTGCCGGGGCTGCAGGGAAGCGTGACCTTCGACGGCACGTATTACTCGCGCATCGGCCAGTTCGGCTACCAGTTCAGCGGCGACTTCGAGGAGAAGCAGGACACCGCCTTCCTGCCGTTGATGGGCGTGATGATCGAGGCGGCCCGCGACATCATTCCCGGCGACCATCAGCTGGTGGAGGTGGCGCTGCTGGGGTTCGCCATCCTGTTTGCCACCCTGCTGGGCATATACCGGCTGGTGCTTTCGCACGCCGACGCGAATGCGGCCCGGGTGGCGGTGGCGTTGTGGGCCTTGTCGCCGCTGGGCTTCTACAACTTCACCGGGTATTCGGATCCCCTGTATGCGTTGATGTGCGTGTGGGTGCTCAACTTCATCGGGGAAAAACGCTTCTGGCCGGCCAGCGTGATGGCCGGCATCGCGCTGCTGGCGCGTCCGCAGGCCGCCGTGTTGATCGCCTTCGTGCTGGTTGCCCTGCTGTGGGCGCGGCGGCTGGAATGGCGCAGGCTGCTGGCGACGACGGTGCCCCTGCAGATCGCGGTGATGGCGTTCCCCATCCTTTGCCTGGCGACTTACTACGCGGTGGCGTTCGGTGACTCGACCGTGTACGTGCATTCGCTGGAAGCCTGGCGGCGGGGCAGTTTCCATGACGGCAGCCTGTCGCTGCTGGATGCGGTGTCCTATTTCGTGTCCGCGGCATCGGCCGAAAGCCCGGTGCTGACGTCGTGGACGACCTTGTTGGCGATGCTTTCGGTGGGGATGGGCTTCGCCGTGCTGATGTTCGCGCTGAACGGTCCCAGGCTGGTGGCGGCGTTCTACGTCGCGTCGCTGGCCTTCCTGTTCCTCAGCGCCTCGTTCGACGCCATCAACGTCGCCCGCCACCTGTTCTTCATGGTGCCGTGGGCGATCCTCGCCGGCATCGCCAGTGCCCGCACCGCCAGGACGTGGTGGCACCAGGTCCTGATCCTGGCGCCGTGGCTGTTGTTCTCCGCGACCATCAACATCGCTTCGGTGGATCGCTATTACCGTGGCGTGTGGGTGTCATGAACAGGAAGCTGGTTGCGGCTGCAAACATCGTGGTCCTGACGACCTGCCTGGTCTGGGGCGTCTGGCTGCTGGCGAAGGCGCGCAGCAAGGTCGACTACCTGGCTGCGCGCATCCCGGAAGGCGTTGCGGCGTGCGCCTGGATGCTGCCAAGCGACCCGGCCGTCGCCACGCTGGGGATGAACCACGAAGCGCATCATTCCTGGACGGATCGGGCGCAGGCCTACATCGTGGTGAAGGTGCCGCCATTGCCGGCGGGCGGGCGGATGGACATCGAGGTGGTCAACCTGAAGGCGCGATCGCTGGGATTGCGCCTGCTGGGAAGCGAACGCCGCTACGCGACCACCCGGGAGGGTGCCTACAGCCTGCAACTGCCGGCCTCTCCCGAACCCGGGACAGCCACGCTTGTCCTCGACAGCGACGGCATGGCGCCGCCCGAAGGCGAGGACAGGCGCTGGCTGGGCGTGGCGATTGGCCGCATCCGCGTCTGCGCGGACTGAGGAACTGCCGCAATCCCTCCACCTCAACCCTCCCCCGCAAGCGGGGGAGGGAGCGGGAAGCAGGCGCTCGTTTCAGCAGCGCCTTCCACGCGCGCGACTTGCGCGTTCACGGCGAGCTGGAGTCGTCATTGCGCCGGCAGGCAGGCATCGCCCGGGATGGTCAGGCGATCGAGTACGGCCTTGTCGGCCTGGTTGCGGAGGACGAACAGGGTGCCCGGCTTCACCCACGGGCCGGTCGACTGCGAACCGGTGGCGCCGCCGGTGGCAAAGAGGGTGGCATCCTCGCCTTCGCCGACCCGCACCTCGACCGCCTCCGTGCCCTTGTCCGAGGCATCCCAGCTAATGCTGACGTCGGCCGGGCTGTCGCAGGAAACGCCGCCATGCGTGGCTTTCAGCAGGCCCTGTTCACCGGTGGCGGTCGCGGCCTTGCCAGCGGATGCGGTGGCTGGCGCGTCGGCGGGCGCGGTGGGAGGTTCCTCCGGCTGGCTGCACGCGGCGATGTTCAGGGCAAGCAGGATGGGGAGAAGGAGGATGCCGTGTCGGAGAATGTTCATGGCGTGGGACCGGGTTGAAGGAAGTCGGATCGTTTACAGGCTGGCAACGGTGCCTTCAAGAGCGTCCAGGACCTGTGGCAGGTGATCCTCGACGCCGATCCACAGCGGCAGCCTGGCCAGGCGGTCGCTCACGCTGCAGGTCACCGGCAGATCCCCGCTACTGCGGCCGTATTTCCGCCCCGCAGGGGAGGAATGCAGGGGGATGTAGTGGAACACAGCCTGCACGCCGCGCTCCTTCAGCAGCGAGATGAAACGGGTGCGATGCTTGAGCGAGGGCAGCAACAGGTAGTACATGTGGGCATTGTTGCCGCTGTAGGCGGGGACGACCGGCCGTCGCAACAGGCCCGAGGCCTCGTGCCTGCCGGCCCAGGCATGATATTGCTCCCATATGCCCAGGCGCCGCGAGGTGATGGTGGCGGCCTCTTCGAACTGCGCGGCAAGGAAGGCGGCGGTGATCTCGCCCGGCAGGAAGGACGAGCCGAAGTCCACCCAGGTGTACTTGTCCACCTGGCCACGGAAGAAGCGGCTGCGGTTGGTGCCCTTCTCGCGGATGATCTCGGCGCGCTCGGCGAAGGCGGCGTCGCGGCAGAGCAGGGCGCCGCCCTCGCCGGAGACGATGTTCTTGGTTTCATGGAAGCTCAGGGTGCCCAGGTCCCCGAGGGTGCCCAGCGGGCGCCCCTTGTAGCTGGACATGAGCGCCTGCGCCGCGTCCTCGACGACCTTCAGGCCGTGGCGCTCCGCGATCTCCAGGATCGGATCCATGTCGCAGGCGGCGCCGGCGTAGTGGACCACGCATATGGCCTTGGTGCGGGGCGTGATGGCCTCTTCGATGAGCCGTTCGTCGATGTTGAGGGTATCGGCGCGGATGTCGACGAATACCGGGACCGCGCCACGCAGCACGAACGCATTGGCCGTGGAGACGAAGGTGTAGGACGGCATGATCACTTCGTCGCCCGCCTCCAGATCCAGCAACAGCGCGGACATTTCCAGCGCCGCCGTGCAGGAATGGGTGAGCAGGGCGGCACTGGCCCGGGTGTTTTCCCGCAGCCACTGGTGGCATTGCCGGGTGTAGGGGCCATCGCCGGAAAGATGGCCATTGGCATGCGCCTGGGCGATGTACCACAGCTCGCGGCCAGTCATGTAGGGCTTGTTGAACGGGATCATGGGGAGTCCAGGGTCGTTGTATCCGGCTCAGCCTGCCGAACGGGAAAGGATGATGACGCCGACGACGATGACGGCGGTGCCGGCGACTTTGTAGGCGTCGAGATGTTCGCGGAACAGCCACGCAGCCAGCAGCGCCACCAGCACGAAGTTGATCGACATGAAGGGATAGGCCCGGCTCAGGGGCAGCCGGCTGATCGCCGCCATCCAGCAGAGGGAGGCGCCGAAAGCGGCGACGAAGCCCGAGATGACCCAGGGCTTCAGCAGCAGGGCCATGATGTTGCCGATGGAAAAGGGCGCGCTCACCAACTGCGGGTAGAGCGATACCTGCCACTTCAGGACGAGTTGGCCATAGACCGTCAGCAGGATGGTGGCGGCAATGAAGAAATAAGCCATGTGGAATTCCCCTGCAGGTGATTCATCCGGGAGCGGCCAGCTGCAGGCCGCGTGTCGTGGCTGGTCGCCGCGCTATGCGGTTCCCGGGGCTGGGGCGTCGTCGCGCCAGCCCCAGATGTGCCGGGGCGCCGCGCTGCCGACATTGAACAGCAGATCCAGGACGCTCACGGCATGCTCGAAGACTTCGCTGCCTTGCGGGTAGTGCGGATAGCCGGAGTAATCCTTGTATTCCAGTGCTATGCCGGCCTGCGCGAAGTGTTCCGGATCGATGTAGGCGCGTGCGGACGGGCCGGAAAGATAGTGGGTGGCGCCGGCTTTCTTCAGCAGGTCCAGCAGCCGTTCCTGCTTGCTGCCGACCGCGCCATATTCGACCGAGTCGCGGAATTCGGTGGTGATGCCGAGCATGTCCCTGGCGATCAGGCGGATGACATGCTGGTTCAGTTCCGAAAGGGAGGCCCATTCGTGCCCGAGGTAGATGTTTTCCAGGGCCTCGGCATAGTCGCGGAAATACCGCGACTTCGTGTAGGCATGGCGGATGGTGGCCCAGTGCTTGCGCTGCCAGTCGGTGCTCGCCAGCCTGACTTCGTTGATCAGGCGCTTTATGTTGCCGCCGGTGGGCACGGTCAGCCATACGGGCTTGCCGTTCGAGATGATGCGGTTGCGGGAGCGCCAGTCCTGGTACGTGAACTGGACGTCGTCGTAGAAGATGAAGGTATCGACGTCATGGATGATGTCGAAATAACCCTTCCAGGGGATGTAGCTGGATTGCAGGACGGCGACCCGTTTCTTTTCTTTCATTGTCTTCCCGTGGTCCCGTGATGCCGGGTGGCTGCCTTGACGAAGGAGTTTGCGGGCAGGGATGCGCCGTTGACGAGGGTGCTGTTGGCGCCGATGAAGCTGGAATGGCCGACGCTGACGAAGCCGCACAGCGTGGCCGCGGGACTGATGAAGGTATTGGCGCCAATGTCGTTGTCGTGGCTAATCGTCGCGTGCGGCCATACCACGCACGCATCGCCGAGCCTGCTGAAGGCATCGATGTCCGCGCTGGCCATCACCATGCAGCCTGCGCCGATTTCGGCATGGGCGCTGATTCGCGCCGATGGATGCAGCAGCCTGGGGAAATCGAAGCCGGCTTCGACCAGCCTGCGGAACAAGTCGAAGCGGAACGGCAGGTGCTTGTAGCCGATTGCCATCACCAGCCCGAAATCGGCCGCGGCGAGGCGGCTTCCCAGATCATCCATCCTGCCCAGGACGTCGGGACCGGTGTGGAAGTCATCCACGAAGCCGGCAACCTGATGGCCGCATTCCTCGGCCAAGATGCGCGACAGCGAGCCGAAGGAGGAACCGCCGATGATCAGCAGGGGTTTCTTCAATGCCGGGTTTCCCGTTCAACGAGGAACAACGGCATCGACGCGGTCTTGAAGTTGATGCGCGCGAGGTACTCGCCGAATATGCCGAGGATGAGCAGTTGCAATCCGCCCAGGAACGTCATGCCGGCCATGATGGACGCATATCCGCTCACGCCCACTCCGCCGGTGAGCTTGGCGAACAGGATGAACGCGCCCCAGGCCGCGCCCCCCATCGACGCGCCGATGCCCAGCCAGGTCGCCACGCGCAGGGGCAGGTTCGAAAAGGTCACGAAAATGTTGACCATGTGCGATACCAGCTTGCGCAGGCTGTAGCTGCTGGCGGCATGCGCGCCGGTCGCATGCGGCACCACGACGGTGGCGTATGCGTTGGTCACCCATGAGATGTAGCCGTCGATGAAGGTGAAGGGGGACTGGAAGCGCTCGAGTTCCCTGGCAACGGACTGATGGATGACGCGGAAGGAGGTGTACTCGCGATTGAGGCTGGGTATGGCGAACTTGAACAGGTTGCGTCCCAGCTCGGAAGTCGCATTGCGCCACCAGGCATGCGAACGGGTGGTGTTGACGCCATAGACCACGAGATGGCCTTCCGTGGCCTTCGCCAGCAAGGCCGGCACCGATTCCGGGGGCTGCTCCAGGTCTTCGTCGATGGTGACGATCCATTCGCCGCGCGCCCGCGAGATGCCGCACAGCGTGGCCGCGTGCTGGCCGAAATTCCGGCTGAGCCGGATGCCCCTGACGCTGTCGCCTGCAGCCGTGAGGGCTTCGATGGCCGGCCAGTTTTCCGGGCTGCCGCGATCGTCGACCAGGATGATTTCATGGCCGCCACCCAGCGGTTCGAGCACGGCCGCAAGCCGCTGGCACAGCGCGGGGATGGATTTCGCGCCCCTGTACACCGGCACGACGACGGAAACTCTTGGCAAGGGCGGTTCGACGATGGCGTCCTCCATGTTGCTGGGTGATGTCCGTGGGCGGGAGATCGAAGGCACGGACTGTCATCCCCAGGCATTGCTCAGGCCAGTGCCGCTTCCAGCTCCGGCAGCAGCGTGAACAGATCACCGACCAGCCCGATGTCGGCGATCTCGAAGATCGGCGCCTCGGCGTCCTTGTTGATCGCCACGATGGTGCCGGCGTCCTTGATCCCGGTCAGGTGCTGGATGGCGCCGGAGATGCCGACCGCCACGTACAGCTCGGGCGCGATGATCTTGCCGGTCTGGCCGACCTGCATCTCGTTGGGGCAGTAGCCGGCGTCCACCGCCGCGCGCGAGGCACCGACCGCCGCGCCGAGCTTGTCGGCCAGCGCGTAGACGATGGCGAAGTTCTCCGCCGAGCCGACGCCGCGGCCGCCGGAGACCACGCGGCGCGCGCTCTGCAGGTCGGGACGATCCGAGCTGCCGGCGGCCAGGCCCACGTAGCGGGTGTGGGTGGGCAGCGCGGCATCGACGCTGGCCG
The DNA here is from genome assembly GCF_046736355.1 of Pseudoxanthomonas mexicana. Classification (GTDB taxonomy): domain Bacteria; phylum Pseudomonadota; class Gammaproteobacteria; order Xanthomonadales; family Xanthomonadaceae; genus Pseudoxanthomonas_A; species Pseudoxanthomonas_A mexicana_B. The sequence continues at coordinate 972,334 of NZ_CP157201.1, forward strand.
CCTCGATCGCCGCATTGCCGCCCTGCGCCGCTTCCGGCCAGGAGGCGGTGCGCACGGTAGCCACGACCACCTGGCCGGCCGGCGCCTGCACGGTGACGACGGCATTGCCGGCGTAGATCGGGCGCTTGAAGGTGTGCTCGCCTTCCACTGCCATCAGGTCGGAGACCTGGTTGACGCCGAGCAGGGCGGCCACGCAGGGCAGCAGATCCTTGCCGAAGGTGGTGGAGGGCGCGAAGACGTGGCTGTAGCCGGCGGCGAGCGCGGCCACCTGCGGCGCCAGCACCTGCGCGACGGCGTGGACGTTGGCCGCGTTGGCGACGGTCAGCACGCGGGTGACGCCGGCGATCCGCGCGGCCTGCGCGGCGACGGTGGCCGGGTCGGCAGCCAGCACGGCCACGTCAATGGCTTCCGGATTCAGCGCGGCGGCGGCGCTGACGGTCTTGGCGGTGGAACTGTTGAGCTTGCCGTCGAGGTGTTCGGCGATGACGAGGACTTTGGACATTGCGGTTCCCTTGTTTTCAATGCGCGGCGCTGCGGAAGCGGCCGGCGCGGAAAGTCACTGGTCCCCGCCTGAGCGGGGATGAGGAGCGGTTACAGCAATCCCTTGGCCTTGAGGGCGGCGACCAACTCGGCCGCGTCCTTGACCATGACGCCCTTGCTGCGCTTGGCCGGTGGGGCATGGTGGGTGGTGGCCAGCGTGTCGGCGGACTCGACGCCCAGATCGGCCAGCGGCAGCGTCTCCAGCGGCTTGCTCTTGGCCTTCATGATGTCCGGCAGCTTGATGAAGCGCGGCTCGTTCAGGCGCAGATCGGTGGTGACCACCGCCGGCAGGTCCACTTCCAGCGTCTCCAGGCCGGCGTCGACCTCACGGGTGACGGTGGCCTTGCCGCCTTCCACCACCAGCTTGCTGGCGAAGGTGGCCTGCGGGCGACCCCACAGCGTGGCCAGCATCTGCCCGGTCTGGTTGGCGTCGTCGTCGATGGCCTGCTTGCCGAGGATGACCAGGTCCGGCTGCTCCTTCTCCACCAGCTTGAGCAGGATGCGCGCGGCGGTCAGCGGCTGCACGGCGGCGTCGGTGACCACGTGCAGGGCGCGGTTGGCGCCCATCGCCAGGCCGTTGCGCAGGTGCGGCTGGGCGTCGGCCGGGGCGATGGTGGCGACCACCACCTCGGTGGCGATGCCCTTGTCGCGCAGGCGCAGGGCCTCCTCCAGCGCGATCTCGTCGAACGGATTGGCCGACAGCTTGACGCCGTCGGTGACCACGCCGGAACCGTCCGGCTTGACCTGGATGCGGACGTTGTAGTCCACCACGCGCTTGTAGGCGACCAGAATCTTCATCCTGTGGGATTTCCTTGAATGCTACGGAGTGGCCCGGCCGCGACGGCTGACCGAGGGCAGGGGGCCGATTTTAACCGCGGCCCGGCGACCGTGCGAGCAGGTATGTTGCGGCGCTGCGGGTTCGTTGCGCGCAAACGCGGCGCGGGACGAAGCAGGGCGCGGGCTTCCATTGCCCGAAAGTACCGGTGTGGGCCGTCGGCAGCGCCGGTTAGACTTGTGCGGTTCAATCCCGATTTGGAGTGGTCATGGCAGAAGCCGTTGCATCCGCGCCGCCGCAGGGCCGCGCGCCAGACAAGCTCTTTCCCGACGCCCGCGCGGCCCTGCAGGGCGTCGTCGCCGACGGCCAGACCCTGGCGGTCGGCGGTTTCGGCCTGTGCGGCATCCCCGAGGCGCTGATCGAGGCGCTGCGCGACTCCGGCGCCAAGGGGCTGACCGCCATCTCCAACAACGCCGGCGTGGACGGCTTCGGCCTGGGGCTGCTGCTGGAGACCCGCCAGATCCGCAAGATGATTTCTTCCTACGTGGGCGAGAACAAGGAGTTCGAGCGGCAGTTCCTGTCCGGCGAGCTGGAGCTGGAGTTCAACCCGCAGGGCACCCTGGCCGAGCGCCTGCGCGCCGGCGGGGCGGGCATCCCGGCGTTCTTCACCCGCACCGGCTACGGCACGGTGGTGGCCGAGGGCAAGGAGACGCGCCAGTTCGGCGAGCACTGGTACGTGATGGAGACCGCGCTGGTGGCCGACGTGGCGCTGGTCAAGGCGTGGAAGGCCGACAAGGCCGGCAACCTGGTGTTCCGCAAGACCGCGCGCAACTTCAACCCGGCCTGCGCGATGGCCGGCAAGGTCTGCATCGCCGAGGTGGAGGAAGTGGTGGAGATCGGCGCCATCGACCCCGACCACGTGCACCTGCCGGGCATCTACGTGGACCGCATCGTCCACAACCCCGCGCCCGAGAAGCGCATCGAGCAGCGCACCATCCGCCAAGGAGACAAGTGATGCCCTGGACCCGCGATGAAATGGCCCAGCGCGCCGCGCGCGAGCTGACCGACGGCGCCTACGTCAACCTCGGCATCGGCCTGCCGACGCTGGTGGCCAACCACATCCCCGACGGCATCGACGTGTGGCTGCAGTCCGAGAACGGCCTGCTCGGCATCGGCCCGTTCCCCACCGACGACGAGGTCGACGCCGACCTCATCAACGCCGGCAAGCAGACCGTCACCGCGCGCGCCGGCGCCAGCTATTTCGGCAGCCACGACTCCTTCGCGATGATCCGCGGCGGCCACATCGACCTGGCGGTGCTGGGCGCCATGCAGGTCACCGACACCGGCGACCTGGCCAACTGGATGGTGCCCGGCAAGATGGTCAAGGGCATGGGCGGGGCGATGGACCTGGTGGCCGGCGTCCGCCGCATCGTCGTGCTGATGGAGCACGTGGCGAAGGATGGCAGCCACAAGATCCTGCCCAAGTGCGACCTGCCGCTGACCGGGGTCGGCGTGGTGAACCGCATCATCACCGACCTGGCGGTGTTCGACGTCACCCCGGAGGGGCTGAAGCTGGTGGAGATGGCCGAAGGGGTGCAAGAGGACGAGCTTCGCAGCAAGACCGGGGTGCCGTTCATGAAATGAGCCGCGCCAGCGCCGGCGGGCCTTCGCCGGCGCCCAGGGCGCGGGCATATGGCTTAAGCCGCGCTGACCCCGGGAATCGACCGGCGTCGGAAATCGGGATCGCTGCTTGGCGGCGGGCGAGGCGGCTGCGCTATAGTGCCCAATCCAGGGACTTTTGACCGGACCATCACCGAGGTGCTCATGAAACTTCGCATTGGCGGCGTCTGCGCGTCGCTCATCCTTCTGGTCGGCTGCCAGGGTGGCGACACGGGAAGCCAGGCTGCCGCTTCCGCCCACATCGACAACCGCCCACTCGCAGCGGCCGTCGATGCCAGCCTTTCCCTGCAGCGCCAGGGTGCCTCGGTGGCCAACGCGCCGGACCGTGGCGCGCTGGTCAGCTACAAGAACGACGGCAAGCCGGCCAAGCGCGAGGGCGCCTATACCTGGTACCCGATCGCGATCAGCGAGGCGCACGCCCTCAAGGCGGTGGTCGGCGGCGAGATGATCGTGCCGGCGCCCGATGGCAGCCAGGTCAAGCTGCGCTACGAGCGCCATGAGGAACATCCCGATGGCAACTGGACCTGGGTCGGCCGCGTGGAAGGCGGCGATCCCAACCAGGAGGCCATCCTGACCTTCGGCGAAAGGGCGGTCTATGGCTCCATCCCGCAGGCCAGCGGCCCGGCGTTGAACCTGGAAACCCGCGGCGGCGTGCTGTGGGCGGTGCAGACCGACCCGAGCAAGGTGCGCAATCCCAACACCGCCGAGACCGACATCATGCTGCCGCCGGCGCGCGCGCTGCGCGAGTCGGTGGCCGCGCAGGCATCGAACGCCGCGATGGCTTCCGGCGCGGTCATGCAGTCGGCGGTCATGGCCGCCGCCGCTCCGCACGGCGGCAATACCATTGATCTGGCGATCGGCTACACGCCGGCCTTCGCCGCCGCCCAGGGCGGTGCGTCGGCGGCGGTGACCCGCCTGACCTTCCTGGTCCAGGTCGGCAACCAGGCCTTCGGCAACAGCCAGATCGACGGTTACCTGCGCCTGGTGAAGGCGGTGGAGGTCAATTACGCCGACAACACCAAGAATACCGATGCCCTGGCCCAGCTCACCGGCCACAACGGAACCTCGGCGGTCGCCGTGCCGGCCTCGCTGGTGCCGCTGCGCACCGCGCGAGACGAGAGCGGTGCCGACGTCGCCGTGCTGGTCCGCAAGTTCAACACCCCGGAGAACGACGGCTGCGGCGTGGCCTGGCTCAACGGCGCCGACCAGACGGCGATCAATCCGGCCACCGATGCCGCCTTCGGCTATGCGGTGGTCAGCGACGGCAGTGACCAGGGCACGGACGGCAACAACTATTTCTGTGCCCTCGAGACCCTGGTGCACGAAGTCGGCCACGTGATGGGTTCGGCGCATGATCGCGACAACGCCAAGAAGAGCAACGGCGACCTGCAGTACGGCCGCTATGCCTACTCCTTCGGCATGAAGACCGATTCGGCCAACGGCAACTTCTACACGGTGATGGCCTACGGCGCCACCGGGCAGACCGGCTACCGGGTGTTCTCCAACCCGAACATCACCTTCTGCGGCGGGCGCGCCTGCGGCGTCGCCAACCAGACCGACAACGCGCGCAGCCTGAACCAGACGATTCCGGTGGTGGCGCAGTTCAGGGCGACGGTGGTGCCGTTCGTCAACAACCTGCGCAACGATTACGACGGTGACGGAAAGTCGGACGTGTTCTGGCGCAATAGCGCGAATGGGCAGAACATCATCTGGAAGGCAGCCAACCACAACCTGAGCGGCTATGCCGCGACGGTGGCCGATCAGCAGTGGAAGGCGGTTGCTTCCGGAGATTTCAACGGCGACGGCAAGTCGGATATTTTCTGGCGCAACTCGGCGACCGGGCAGAACATCCTGTGGCCTTCCGGCAGTGCCGCGGAACTCCAGTGGCTGCTGTCCGTGACGGACTTGAACTGGCGGATAGCCGGTGTTGGAGATTTTAACGGAGATGGCAAGGCGGACATCTTCTGGCAACACGCGACCTCGGGCCAGAACCTGATCTGGTGGGCCGGTAACGCGTTGCAACAGTCGGCAGGCGCCACGGTCTCCACGGCCTGGCGCGTGGTGGGCACCGGGGATTTCACCGGTGACGGCAAGGACGACCTGTTCTGGAGGAATTCCAGCACCGGTGAAAACATCATCTGGCAGTCGGGCGTAAGCACGAACTATCTGGTGCAGACCACGATTCCCAATCAGGCCTGGCAAGTGGCGGCGACGGGGGATTTCAATGGCGACGGGAAGGCGGATGTCTTCTGGTCGAACTCCGCGACCGGCGAAACGGTGACCTGGCACTCGGGAAGCCATGCAGGTTCGAGCGCCGATCTGCGGGTTTCGGCGGGTTGGCGGGTGGTCGCCGCGGGCGACTACAATGGCGATGCGCGTTTCGACCTTTTCTGGTTCAACCAGACGACTGGTCAATCGATCATCTGGTGGTCGGGCAAATCCGCGAACAGCACCTTGAACATCGCCGTTCTCGGCAACTGGTCGCCGGTTCTGTAAGCCCCCGGCAGTGTCTCACCGCCTCAAGAATGCGAGGCGGTGGGTTCCGGCGAACCACGCGTCGAATGATGCCGATGGAACAATCGACACGAGCGAGGGCGCCGAAGAGGCGCCCTCGCTTTTTCGTCATCCGGCCCGACCTGGATGCCTGACGGCTACCCGACAGCCCGGTTGCCGGAGCTGAAGCCGCCCGCAGGCTCATTGCCTCCGGCCTGATCCTCGAAGCGGGTCCGCAGGGATCAAAGGTTCTGGTAATTCGGCCCCGCGCCGCCTTCCGGCGTGACCCAGGTGATGATCTCGTAGGGATCCTTGATGTCGCAGGTCTTGCAGTGGACGCAGTTGGCGGCGTTGATCTGCAGGCGGCGGCCTTCGGCGGCGTCGACTATTTCGTAGACGCCGGCCGGGCAGAAGCGGGTGCAGGGGTTATCGTATTCGACGCTGCAGCGCTCGATGCAGATGTTGGTGTCGGCGACCTTGAGGTGGGCCGGCTGGTCCTCGTCGTGCTCGGTGGCGGCGTAGTAGACGCCCTGCAGGCGGTCGCGCGGGGCCAGCGTGCGCTCGACGTAGTCGCGCCGGGGCTGTTCGTGCTCGCCGACCTTGTCCAGCGAGGACCAGTCGGGCGTCATCTTCAGCGTCCACGGCGAGCGGCCGCCGACGGCGGTTTCCCAGGCGCCGTTGAGCAGGCCGAACCACAGGCCCTTCTTGAAGCCGGGCTTGACGTTGCGGACCTGCCTGAGCTCGGCCATCGCGTCGGAGGCGCGAAGTTTCGCATCGAAGCCGGCCGGATCCAGCGCATTGGCCGCCAGGTGTTCGGCGGCGAGCATGGCGCTGCGGATGGCCTGGTGGGTGCCCTTGATCTTGGGCACGTTGAGCAGGCCGGCAGTGTCGCCGATCAGCAGCGCGCCGGGCATCTCCACCTTCGGCAGCGACTGCCAGCCACCGGTGACGATGGCGCGGGCGCCGGCCGACAGGATGCTGCCGCCTTCCAGCAGCGGCTTGATCAGCGGGTGGTTCTTCCATTGCTGGAAGGCCTCCCACGGCTTGTAGTGCGGATCCGCGTAGTCCAGCCCGCTGACGTAGCCCAGCGCGACCTGGTTGTTGTCCAGGTGGTAGAGGAAGCTGCCGCCGTAGGTCTTGTTGTCGGCCGGCCAGCCCAGCGTGTGCACGATCTTGCCGGGCGACACGCGCCCTTCCGGCACCTGCCACAGTTCCTTGATGCCGATCGAATAGGCTTGCGGGTCGCTGCCGGCGTCGAGCGCGAAGCGCTTGACCAGGCGCTTGGTCAGGTGGCCGCGCGCGCCCTCGGCCAGCACGGTGACCCTGGCGTGGATGTCGATGCCGGCGGTGTAGCCGGGCTTGTGGGTGCCGTCCCTGGCCACGCCCATGTCGCCGATGCGCACGCCGATGACCTTGCCGTCGGCGTCGTGCAGCGTTTCGGCGGCGGCGAAGCCGGGATAGATCTCCACGCCCAGCGCCTCGGCCTGCGGTGCCAGCCAGGCGCACATCGCGCCGAGGCTGACGATGTAGTTGCCGTGGTTGCGCATGCCCGGCGGCACGATCGGGAACTTGCGCCCGCCGTTCCTGCTGAAGTACCACAGCTCGTCCTCGCGGGCCGGCACGCAGATTGGCGGCGGGTTGTCGCGCCAGCCGGGCAGCAGCGCGTCGAGCGGGCCGGGTTCGATCACCGCGCCGGACAGGATCTGCGCGCCGACCGTGCTGGCCTTCTCGATCACGCAGACGCTGAGCTTGGGATTGATCTGCTTCAGGCGGATGGCGAAGGCCAGGCCGGCCGGTCCGGCGCCGACGGTGACGACGTCGTACTCCATGACGTCCCGTTCGACGGGGGCATGTTCGGCATCGGTCATCGCGGGATTCCTTGGCTGGCTTTGGGCTGCGGCCATTTTCGGCGTTTGCGCGAACGCGGGCAAATCGGCCAGCATTTCCGCCATGACCGTACCGATGGCGGAAAATCCGCATGGAATCGCGCCGCAGCTGCCCGGCGCGGAACTGCGCCTGCTGCCGGGCTGGCTGCCGCGCGATGACGCCGACGCCTTGCTGGCGATGCTGATGGGCGATATCGCCTGGGAAACGCACCGTATCCGCCTGTTCGGGCGCGAGGTCGATTCGCCGCGGCTGAGTTGCTGGATCGGCGATGCCGACGCGGTCTACCGCTATTCGGGCACGCGCTTCGAGCCGCATCCGTGGACGCCGGAACTGCAGGCGCTGCGCGCGCGCCTGCAGCGCGAGACCGGCGCGCGCTTCAACAGCGTGCTGGCCAACCTCTACCGCGACGGCCGCGACGCGATGGGCTGGCACAGCGACGACGAGCCGGAACTGGGCGCGCGCCCGTTGATCGCCTCGATCAGCCTGGGCGGCGAGCGGCGCTTCCTGCTCAAGCACCGCCGCCAGCCGCAGCATCGGCTGGCGCTGCCATTGCCGCATGGCAGCCTGCTGCTGATGGGCGGCGACACCCAGCGCGACTACCGGCACGCGCTGCCGCGCACGGCGCGGCCGGTGGCCGCGCGGATCAACCTGACCTTCCGCCTGGTTCAGCCGCCGCGGCGCGGCGGCGCGATCGGCGGCGCAGGACGGTCCTGCTGACCGCTGGCCAGCGTCCAGCCGGCGATGTCGCCGGTGATCGCCGCCAGCGTGCGCTCGAAGGTCGCCGCGACCCGCGCCACGTCGGTGCCGCCGACCGCATCGCTGCGCAGGAAGGTGCGCGAGGCGACCACGCGCTGGTCGCGGTAGTGCACCAGCTTGGCGTTGATCTCGATGACCACCGAGGGCTGCGCGCCGCCGTCGTAGTCGGCCTCGAAACGGCGGATGTCGGTGACCAGCCGATAGTCGGCGCGGATGCCGGCCTCGCTGCTGGCCACCGCATGGATGCGGCCGGAATCCTCCAGCGCGCGCAGGATCGCGTCGAGCACGAGGTCGGTGGAAGGCTGCGCCCAGGCCGCGCCCTGGTAGACCTGCAGCTCGCCCGGCACCGGCCGCACGGCGATGCGCGGGCTGTCGACCACGCGGGTGGCATTGGGCTTGGCCACCACCAGCGACCAGTCCACGGTCGGCCATGCCGGATCGGCCGGTACCCGCACCTGCGGCGAATACAGCGTCACCGGATCGCGCTGGCCGCTGCCGAGCAGCGAACAGCCGGCCAGCGCCAGCAGCGACAGCGGAAGCAGAATCTTGGATGCGTTCATCGGGGTTCGAACTCCTTGGGCGCGTCGCGGCCGAGCAGGTAGCGCGCGGGATTGCCTTCGAGGCGGTCGCTGACCCGGCGCAGGTCGCGCACCAGGCCGCGCAGTTCGGTCAGGGTCGGACCGAGCTGGGCCAGCCCATCGTTGGCGAAGCTGTTGATGGCCGCGCGGTTCTCGCCGAGGATGCCGTCGGCGTTGTCGGCGGCCGAATCCAGCTTGGCCAGGGTGCCGTCCAGTTTTTCCAGGATGCCCGGCAGTTCGCGTACCAGGTTGCGGTCCAGCCGCTCGATGGTGCCGTTGGTGGTGGTCAGGGTGCGGTCGAGGTTCTGCGCGGCGTCGCGCGCGCTGACGATCAGCGATTCCAGTCCCTGGTCGCGGCTGGCCAGCGAGCCGCTGATAGCTTCCAGGTTGGACAGCGTGGCGGCGATGCTGGCGACGTTCCTGTCGCTGAGCACCTGGTCCAGCCGCTCGACGATGCGGTTGGCGGTATCGGTGATGTTCTGCAAGGCCGACGGCGCGGTCTGGATGATCGGCGCCTCGCGCTTGTCGACCGAGGTCAGCGCGGGCGCCTGCGGGGTGCCGCCGGAAAGCTGGATGATCGACGGGCCGGTCAGGCTGGTGATGGCGAGCTTGGCGCGGGTGTCGGTCTTGACCGGGGTGCGCGATTCCAGCCGGATGCGCGCGACCACCTGGCGCGGGTCGTTGGGCGCCAGCGACAGCTCGGTGATCGAGCCGACCGCGATGCCGTTGTACTGCACCGGGCTGCCGACCGACAGGCCGGTGACCGCCTCGCGGAACACCACCTGGTACTCCTGCCAGGTGCGCTCGGTCGAGTACTTGGCCGCCCACAGGCCGAACAGCAGCAGCGCCGAGGCGATGACGATGGTGAAGGCGCCGATGAGGACGTAGTTGGCTTTGGTTTCCATGCTCAGACCGTCGTTCGTGTTTGCATGAGTTCTTTGCCGTCGCGCGCGGCGCGCGCGCGCGGGCCGTGGAAGTATTCCTGCACCCAGGGATGATCGAAGCGCTCGACCTCGGCCAGCGGCGCGACGGTCACGACCTTGCGGTCGGCCAGCACCGCCACGCGGTCGCAGATGGCGTACAGCGTGTCCAGGTCGTGGGTGATCAGGAACACGGTCAGGCCGAGGGCTTCCTGCAGGGTGCGGATCAGGTTGTCGAACGCCGCCGCGCCGATCGGATCCAGCCCGGCGGTCGGCTCGTCGAGGAACAGCACCGGCGGATCCAGCGCCAGCGCGCGCGCCAGCCCGGCGCGCTTGCGCATGCCGCCGGACAGCTGCGAGGGCAGCTTGTTGACCGCGTCGGCGGGCAGGCCGGCCAGCTTGACCTTCAGCAGCGCCAGCTCGTAGCACCAGGTCTCCGGCAGTTCCGGATGGTGTTCCTGCAGCGGCACCTCGACGTTCTCGCCGACGGTGAGCGAGGAGAACAGCGCGCCGTCCTGGAACAGCACGCCGGTGTTGCGCTCGATGTGCTGGCGATCGCGCGGGTCGTCGGACAGCGCATCGACGCCGAGCACCTCGATGCCGCCGGCGTCGGGCCGGCGCAGGCCGAGGATGGAACGCATCAGCACCGACTTGCCGCTGCCCGAGCCGCCGACCACGCCGAGGATCTCGCCGCGCCGCACGTCCAGGTCCAGGCCGTCGTGCACGGTCTGCGCGCCGAAGCGGTTGACCAGGTTGCGGACGCGGATGACGGGGGAGCCGGGATTGGGCATTGGGGATTGGGGATTGGCAGAAGCAGAAGAACCCTCTCCGGACTCCCGGCTTCGTACTTCCTGCTTTTCCGAATCTCGAATCACGAATCCCCAATCCCGGCTCTTACCAATCCATGTTCATGAACCACAACGCCGCCAGCGCGTCGAGGATGATGACCAGCGAGATCGTCTGCACCACGCTGGAGGTGGTGCGCTCGCCGACCGACTGCGCGGTGCCGCGCACCTTCAGGCCCTCCAGGCAGCCGATCAGCGCGATGACCAGCGCGAACACCGGCGCCTTGGACATGCCGACCAGGAAATGGCGCACCTCCATCGTCTCGTGCATGCGCGCCAGGTACATCTGCGGCGGGATGCCGAGGTCGAACGCGCCGACGGTGACGCCGCCGGCCAGGCCGGCCATCATCGCGATGAAGGTCAGCAGCGGCAGCATCACCAGCAGCGCGAGCACGCGCGGGATGACCAGCAGGTCGATCGGATCCAGGCCGAGCGTGCGGATGGCGTCGATTTCCTCGCGGCTCTTCATCGCGCCGATCTGCGCGGTGAACGCGCTGGCGGTGCGCCCGGCCAGCACGATCGCGGTCATCAGCACGGCGAACTCGCGCAGGAAGGCGATGCTGACCAGTTCGACGACGAAGATCTCGGCGCCGAAGTCGCGCAGCACGGTCGAGCCGAGGAAGGCGATGACCGCGCCGACCAGGTAGGACAGCAGGATCACCAGCGGCACCGCGTCCAGGCCGACCTGCTCCATCTGCGCGACGGTCGCGGTCAGGCGGAAGCGCCGCGGCTGCCGCGCCAGCCGCAGCAGCTTGGACAGGTTCTCGCCGGTGAAGCCGACCAGCAGCACGATGTTGCGGCCGATCTCCTCCATGCGCTGGCCGAGGCGGGCGAGGGCGGCGAGGAAGCCGTAGTCGCGCTTGCGCGGCGGGCGGTCGTCGGCGACGTCCTCGATGGTGCAGACCAGCGCGCGGTGGTCCTCGCGGAAGTCGATGTCCTCCATCGCCAGCCCGCGCCGGCTGGCGAAGCGGCGCAGTTGCAGCACCCCGGCCGAATCGATCCGCGAGATGCCGCTGGCGTCGATGGCGCGGACCGTATCGGGTATCTGCCGCAGCTTGTCGGCCACCTGCAGCGCCGTGTCCAGCGCCCACTCGCCGGCCAGTCGCACCCGCGCCGGGTCGGCGTCGTCGATCTGGTAGTCGGGCAGGTCGGCTTCGATCATGGGGGAGCTCGGCCGAGGAGCATACAGACAATGCCCGTGAACGTTAGCATCACGCCGGCGTAGGCGCGGCGGCCCAGCGGTTCGCGCAGCCACAGCGCGGCCAGCACCACCAGGAACACCGAGGCGCTCTCGTTGAGGATGGCCGCCACCGAGGCGCTGGTGTACTTGTAGCCGCCCAGCCACATCACCATCGACAGGCCCTGCCCGAACAGCGCCGCCACCAGCAGGCGCGGCCAGGGCACCGCCTGCGCGTCGAACTTGAACGAGGCCCGCATCGCCGGCAGCGCCGCCAGCAGCGCCAGCCCGGCGACCGCGCCGGCCAGGCGCAGCAGGGTGATCCACAGCAGCGGCTGGGTCTCCAGCGTGCGCTTGACCATCACGATCGCCACCGCCATCAGCGCGATCGCCAGCATGCCGGTCAGCACCCCGCGCAGCGCGTGGCGCGGATGGGTCCGCCACTCGCGCGGCGGGCGCCCGACCAGCAACACGCCCAGGCCGACCAGGAAGAAGCCGAGCCATTGCGCGGCGCCCAGCGATTCGTCGAGGAACAAAAAGCCCATCAGCAGGACCAGCGGGCTGTACAGGTTGCCGATGACGCCCATGCGGCCGGCGCCGAGCTCGTTGAGCGCGCGGAAGTACAGGGTGTCGGCCACGGTGATGCCGAGCACGCCGCTGGCCAGCACGATCGCCAGTTCGCCGGCGGGCAGCGCCGGCCAGGGCCGGCCGCCCCCAGCAACGCCAGCGGCGCCAGCGCCAGCAGCACCAGCGCGTTCTTCAGCAGGTTCAGCGCCAGCGGCGGCAGGGTCGCGCCGAGCTGGCGGGCGAGGATCATGCCGACCGCCCATGCCGCCGCGCTGCCCAGCGCCAGCGCCTCGCCGATTCCCGCCATTGCCGCTCCATCCCAAGGGTCGGGCCATTCTACGGGAGCGCCGCGGCCGCCCGTCCGCAGCGCCCCCGTGTCGCGCCATACTGTGCCGATGATCGAAACCGCCGCCCCCGCTGCCACCGCCTCTGCCCCCGCCACCTACGCCCAGCGCATCGCCTTCGTCTGCGAGATGGCTAGCCGCCTGCACAGCTACGGCACCACCGCGCAGCGGCTGGAGGGCGCGGTGGTCGCGCTGTCGCAGCAACTGGGGCTGGACTGCGAGCCGTGGTCCAACCCGACCGGGCTGATCCTCAGCTTCAACGATCCGGGCAAGCCGCTGGGCGCCACCGACACCACCCGGGTGATCCGGCTGGCGCCGGGCGAGAACGACCTGCACAAGCTCAGCGAGGCCGACCGCATCGCCGAGGCGGTTGCGGCCGGGCGGATGAGCATCGCCCAGGGCCATACCGCGCTGCGCAGCCTGGACCGCGCGCCCAGCCGGCGCTGGCAGGTGATGCAGGTGCTGGCTTTCGGGCTGGCCTCCGGCGGCGTGGCCGGGTTGTGGCGGCTGCCGTGGCTGGACATCGGCACCGCCGCGCTGATCGGCGTGCTGATCGGCACGCTGGCGTTGCCGCTGGATCGGCGGCCGGCGCTGAAGGAGGCCAGCGAGGCGATCTACGCGCTGGTGGCCGGCTCGGTGGCGATCCTGGTCGCAAATTTCGTCGCCCCGCTCAACCTCAACACCGTCATCATCGCCTCGCTGGTCGTGCTGCTGCCGGGCATGACTCTGACCAACGCGGTCAACGAACTCACCAGCCAGCACCTGGTGTCGGGCACCGCGCGCTTGGCCGGGGCGATGGCCACGGTGATGAAGCTCACCGTCGGCAGCGTGATCGCGGTGACGCTGGCGCAGCTGTTCGGGCTGTACCCGGAAGTGCGCGCGCTGCGGCCGCAGCCCGAGTGGGTCGAATGGGTCGCGCTGGTGGCCACCGCCTACGCGTTCGCGGTGCTGTTCAGGGCGCACCGGCGCGACTACCCGTGGGTGATGGCCGCGGCGATCACCGGCTACCTGATCTCGCGCTACGCCGGGCAGGCCTGGGGCAGCCCGGTCGGCATCTTCCTGTCGGCGCTGGTGATGACCGCCTGCGGCAACGCGTTCGCGCGCTGGGCCAACCGCCCCGGCGCGCTGATCCGGGTGCCCGGCATCATCATGCTGGTGCCCGGCAGCGCCAGCCTGCGCGGGCTGATGACGCTGGTGCAGCAGCAGGACGTCGGCGTGGGCCAGTCGGCACTGCTGACGGTGACCAACATCGTGATGGCGCTGGTGGCCGGGCTGCTGTTCGGCAACCTGGTGGTGCCGGCGCGCAAGAATCTGTAGGGCGGGGATTCGGGATTCGGGATTTGGGATTTGGGATTTGGGATTTGGGATTTGGGAAAAGCCCGTGTATTTGCTCGTCATCCCAGCGCAGTAGCGCGGAGCGTTGCTGAAAGAAGCGTCGTCGCCTGCTCAGGATTGCAATGCGTGCGGGCCGGGCACGCCGATGCGGAAGCAGCTGCCGCCGGCGGGGACGGCGACGTATTCCAGCGTGGCCTGGTTGGCCCGGCACAGCTCGCGGGCGATGTACAGGCCCAGGCCGGTGCCGTGCTCGGAGGTGGTGAAGAACGGGCGGAACAGCTGCGCGGCCACGCCCTCGGGGATGCCGGGGCCGCGATCGAGCACGTCGATCATCGGCCTTCCCTCCGCTTCGAACACGCGCAGGCGCACCCGCGCCGGCTCGCCCGGCAGGCGCCCGTAGTTGAGCGCGTTGTGCACCAGCACGGTCAGCACCTGCTGCAGGTGGCGGGTGTCGACGACGCCGTGGATGGGGCGGTTGCCGAGCACGGCGACCAGGCTGTCGGTCTCGATGGACAGGGTCTGCTGGTATTCGTCGACGAAACGGCGCACGAAGGCGTTGAGATCGACGTGGTCCGGGTTGGCGCGCTCGCGCCGCGCCAGCCCCAGCACGCTCTCGACGATGCCGTTGGTGCGCTGGCACTGCTGGTGGATGATCTGCAGCAGGCGGCGATCGCCGTCGGACATCTTGTCCGACTCCTCCAGCAGCTGCACCGCGTAGTTGATCGCCGCCAGCGGGTTGCGGATCTCGTGGGCCAGGCTGGCCGAGAAGCGGCCCAGCGCGGCCAGGGTCAGCGATTCGGCGCGGCGCGAGGCCACGGTGGCGTCGTCGAGGAAGACCAGCGAGGTCTCGCTGTCGGCCAGCAGGCGGGCGAAGCGCGGCTGCACCTCGGGCTGATCCGGCGACAGTTGCAGCGGGGTGTCGTCGCCCTGCCAGCCGTTGCGCCACAGCTGCAGGCGGCGCGCCAGCTCCGGCGCCAGCTTGTTCAGCAGCGGCCCGCTGTCGTCGGGACTGTCCAGCGGCCGCGCCTCGCCGAGCAGGCCGCTGGCGGCCTCGTTGATCAGCTTGATGTGGTTGTGCGCATCGACCACCAGCACGCCGGTGCGCATGCGGCGGATGATCAGCTCGTTGATCTCGAACAGGTTGGCGACCTCGGCCCCGCGCCGTTCGGCCAGTTGCTGGCTGGAGCGCGCGCGCTGGCCGATCTGGTGCGCCAGGTAGCTCACCGACAGGTAGCCGATGGCGAACATCAGGGTTTCCGGCAGCGAGCGCTGCGCGTGCGGGTCGTGCAGCGAGGTCCAGGCGTGCTCGCCGGACAGCCCCAGCACCGCCAGCGCCGCCACCGCCAGCGCCAGTTGCCAGGATGGCAGCATCAGGCTGGCCGCGGCGACGTTGAACAGCAGCATCATCGCGATGCCGGCCTGCGCGGTGGGCAGGGCGTGGGTGGCCAGCATGGCCGCGGCGATGTCCACTGTCACCCCGACCAGCACCAGCGGCACCAGCCACTTCTCCTGCCGCCCCAGCAGCAGGAACACCACCGCCGCGCTCAGGTAGCACAGGGTCACGGCGGTGCCGAGCCCGGGGTGGCGGATGTCGCCGAGCATGGCCGCCAACGGGCTGAACAGCAGCGCGGCCAGCACGCCGGCCTCGAGCACGCGGTACAGGGAGAAGAAATACAGCTCCCGCACCGGGACCGAACGGATGCGCGGCAGGAACGAAGGACGTGGCGGCAAGTCGATGCACCTTCCCGGGCGAGGATTTCAGTATAGGCCCAGCCAATGGACCTCATGGAGGCGCCGTTTTGCGCCGTCCGGCCGGGTCGGCGACAATAGGGGGCTAGCCTGTCCCCGCGGTGGTCCCCGCCGCGGTCGGGCGTAGTCTTTGTTCCCTACCCACGGTGACGCATGAATTTCCACGAATACCAGGCAAAACAACTGTTTGCCGACTACGGCATCCCGGTCCCGGCCGGCCGCGTCGCTTCCACCGCCGGCGAGGCGGTCGAGGCGGCCCAGGCGCTGGGCGATGGCCCCTGGATGGTCAAGGCGCAGATCCACGCGGGCGGTCGCGGCAAGGCCGGTGGCGTGAAGTTCTGCAAGACGCTGGACGACGTGAAGGCCGCCGCGGCCGGCATGCTCGGCACCAAGATGGCGACCTACCAGTCCGCGGGCGTGGCCCTGCCGGTCAACCTGGTGCTGGTCACCACCGCCGGCGAGATCGTCAAGGAACTGTACCTGTCGGTGCTGGTCGACCGCGGCACCCGCTCGATCACCTACATCGCCTCGTCCGAGGGCGGCGTGGACATCGAGCAGGTCGCGGCCGAGACGCCGGAGAAGATCCAGACCCTCAACGTCGACTTCGTCGAGGGCCTGCAGCCGTACCAGGGCCGCGAGATCGGCTTCAAGCTGGGCCTGAGCGCCAAGCAGGCCAACCAGCTGGCTAGCATCATGGGCGGCCTGTACAGGCTGTTCAACGACAAGGACCTGTCGCTGGTCGAGCTGAACCCGCTGGCGATCCTGGACGACCAGAACCTGTACGCGCTGGACGGCAAGGTCAACTCCGACGACAACGCCACCTTCCGCCACAAGGATCTGGCCGCCATGCGCGACAAGAGCCAGGAGGACGAGACCGAGGTGCTGGCCTCCGAGCTGGACATCAACTACGTCACCATGGACGGCAACATCGGCTGCATGGTCAACGGCGCCGGCCTGGCGATGGCGACGATGGACGTGATCAAGCTCAACGGCGGCGAGCCGGCCAACTTCCTCGACGTCGGCGGCGGCGCCAACAAGCAGCGCGTGATCGAGGCGTTCAAGCTGATCCTCTCGTCCGACAAGGTCGAGGGCATCTTCGTCAACATCTTCGGCGGCATCGTCCGCTGCGACATGATCGCCGACGGCATCATCGAGGCGGTCAAGGAAGTCGGCGTGAAGGTGCCGGTGGTGGTGCGCCTGGAAGGCACCAACGTGGAGGAAGGCAAGAAGCTGCTGCGCGAGAGCGGCATGGCCATCATCCCGGCCGACGACATCAACGACGGCGCCAAGAAGGTCGTCGCGGCGGTCGCCGCCTGATTGCTTTTGGTTCCCTCCTCCGCTTGCGGGGAGGGCCAGGGTGGGGGCGCTCCCCGTGAAGGGCCTTGCCCCCATCCCAACCCTTCCCCCGCAGGCGGGGGAAGGGCTCGAGAACCCACCAGGAAAGAATCCATGAGCGTTTTGGTCAACAAGAACACGAAGGTCATCGTGCAGGGCTTCACCGGCCAGCAGGGCACCTTCCACGCCACCCAGATGGTGGAATACGGCACCCAGGTCGTCGGCGGCGTCACGCCGGGCAAGGGCGGCACCATCCACATCGAACTGCCGGTGTTCAACACCGTGCGCGAGTCGGTCGAGGCCACCGGCGCCGACGCCTCGGTCATCTACGTGCCGCCGCCGTTCGCGGCCGACGCCATCCTCGAAGCGGCCGCGGCCGGCATCAAGGTCATCGTCTGCATCA
This sequence comes from Pseudoxanthomonas mexicana, assembly GCF_046736355.1. GTDB lineage: Bacteria > Pseudomonadota > Gammaproteobacteria > Xanthomonadales > Xanthomonadaceae > Pseudoxanthomonas_A > Pseudoxanthomonas_A mexicana_B. The sequence continues at coordinate 989,718 of NZ_CP157201.1, forward strand.
CCGAGGGCATCCCGGTGCTGGACATGCTGCGGGTCAGCAACGTGCTCAGGCAGCACCCGGACGTGGTGCTGATCGGCCCCAACTGCCCCGGCATCATCACCCCGGGCGAGTGCAAGATCGGCATCATGCCGGGCCACATCCACAAGCCGGGCAGGATCGGCATCGTCTCGCGCTCGGGCACGCTGACCTATGAAGCGGTCAAGCAGACCACCGACGTGGGCCTGGGCCAGTCGACCTGTATCGGCATCGGCGGCGACCCGATCAACGGCCTGAACTTCGTCGACTGCCTGAAGCTGTTCAACGAGGATCCGCAGACTGAGGGCATCATCATGGTCGGCGAGATCGGCGGCGACGCCGAGGAAGCCGGCGCCGAGTACATCAAGGCGCACGTCGGCAAGCCGGTGGTCGGCTTCATCGCCGGCGCCTCGGCCCCGGCCGGCAAGCGCATGGGCCACGCCGGCGCGATCGCCTCCGGCGGCAAGGGCACGGCCGAGGGCAAGTTCGCCGCGATGGAAGCGGCCGGCGTGACCACGGTGCGCTCGCCGGGCGACCTGGGCGCGGCGATCGCGGCGCGGTTGAAGTAAGCCGTTTCGCCATCGCACGATGCAAGGAGCCGCCTTCGGGCGGCTTTTTGTTTGCCTGGAGAAGCATTCGACGACTATCTTGCAGCCTGCCGGAGTCGGCTCCTTCCCCCGCGTGCGAGGGAAGGTTGGGATGGGGGCAAGACGCCCGAGCCATGCACAGGAGGTGCGAATGCGCGAAGGAAGGAAGCAGCAGCGGGCGCGTGAACTGCGTCGCGACATGACGCTGGCCGAACGCAGGTTATGGACGATATTGAAGCAGAAACAACTGGAGGGCTTGCGTTTCCGCCGCCAGCATCCACTGGGGCCGTACATCGTCGATTTCGTGTGCCTGCCCGCCAGGCTGATCATCGAAGTGGATGGAGGACAGCACCTGGCCTCGGCTGCAGATGTGGTGCGGGATGGTTTCCTCCGCCGTCAGGGCTTTCACGTCCTGCGGTTCTGGAATAATGAGATCATGAGCAATCTCAAAGGCGTGCGTGCGCTGATGGTTTCCAGGCTCGCGGATGCCCGCCCCCATCCCAGCCTTCCCCCGCACGCGGGGGAAGGGGCAGACAGCGAAGACTGACATGTCCGATCCCATCCGCATCGCCCTGGCCCAGTTCGATTTCCCGGTCGGCGACGTGGCCGGCAACGCCGTTCGCATCAGGGCGATGATCGCCGAGGCGCGCGACGAGTACGGCGCCGACCTGGTGCTGTTCCCAGAGCTGGCGCTGTGCGGCTACCCCCCGGAGGATCTGCTGCTGCGGCCGCGCTTCCTCGCCGATTGCGAGATCGCGCTGGGCGAAATCGCCGCGACCACGCATGGCATCGTCGCGGTGGTGGGCTGGCCGCAGTCGGCCGGCAGCGTGGTCTACAACGCGGCCAGCGTGCTGCGCGACGGCGCGGTCGAGGCGACCTACCGCAAGCGCGAGCTGCCCAACTACGCGGTGTTCGACGAGCGCCGCTATTTCGACGCCGATCCGGACGGTGGCGCCTGCGTGTTCGAGATCGGCGGGGTCCGCGTCGGCCTGGTGATCTGCGAGGACCTGTGGTTCCCCGAGCCGCTGGCCGACAGCGTGCGCGCCGGCGCGCAACTGGTCGTGGTGCCCAACGCCTCGCCGTTCGAGCGCGACAAGCACGCCCAGCGCGATGCGCTGATCGCCGAGCGCGTGCGCGACAGCGGGGTGGCGCTGGTCTACCTCAACGCGGTCGGCGGGCAGGACGCGCTGGTGTTCGATGGCTCGTCCCTGGTGGCCGACGGCGACGGCGCCGTGCATCCGGCGGCGGCGGCGTTCACCGATCAGTGGCTGCTGGTGGACTACGACGCCGGCGCGCGCCGCTTCAGCCCGGTGCAGTGGATGGACGACGGCGACGAGAGCCGCGAGGCGCTGGCCTGGCGGGCGATCGTGCGCGGGCTGCGCGACTACTGCGGCAAGAACGGATTCACCAGGGTTTGGCTGGGGCTGTCGGGCGGCATCGACTCGGCGCTGGTGCTGGCGCTGGCGGTCGATGCGCTGGGCGCCGGCAACGTCACCGCGGTGCGGCTGCCCTCGCGCTACACCGCCGGCCTGTCCAACGACCTGGCCGCCGAGCAGTGTGCCGCGCTGGGGGTGCGACTGGAGACCATCTCCATCGAGGCGCCGTTCAAGGGCTTCCTGGAGGCGCTGGGGCCGCTGTTCGAAGGCACCCGGGCGGACGTGACCGAGGAGAACCTGCAGTCGCGCTGCCGCGGCGCGATCCTGATGGCGCTGGCCAACAAGTTCCACGGCCTGCTGCTGACCACCGGCAACAAGAGCGAGTACGCGGTCGGCTACGCCACCATCTACGGCGACATGTGCGGCGGCTACGCGCCGATCAAGGATCTGTACAAGACCGAGGTGTTCGCGCTGGCGCGCTGGCGCAACACGGTCGGCGGCGCGCCGGTGATCCCGCCGGCGGTGATCGACCGCCCGCCCTCGGCCGAGCTGCGCGAGAACCAGCTCGACCAGGATTCGCTGCCGCCCTACGACGTGCTCGACGCCATCCTCTATCGCCACGTCGACCAGGAGCAGTCGCGCGACGAGATCGTCGCGGCCGGCTTCAGCGCCGAGGTGGTGGACCGCATGCTGCGGCTGGTGCGCAACAGCGAGTGGAAGCGACAGCAGTCCGCGCCGGGGCCGAAGATCTCGCGGCGGGCGTTCGGGCGCGAGCGGCGCTATCCGATCAGCAACCGCTATTCGCCGTAGCCGGGGCGCTCACGTCAGCCGCACCGCCTGGCCGCCGACCCGGATCGGGCCGGCAGGGCCGATGTCCACGGCCAAGTGGCTGGGGCGCCCCATGTCCTGGCCCTGCAGGATCGTGATGCGCGCCGGCGGCGCGACCAGGCCCAGCTCGCGCAGGTAGGCGCCGAAGGCCGCCGCCGCCGCGCCGGTGGCCGGATCCTCGACCACGCCGCCGACCGGGAAGGGATTGCGCGCGTGGTAGCGCGTGGCCGATTCGCGCCAGACCAGGGCCACCGTGGTCAGGTCATGGGCGAGCATCAGTTCCTTCAAGCCATCGAAGTCGTAGTCGAGCCGCGCCAGGCGCTCGCGGGTCGCCGCCGCCAGGATCAGATGGCGCGCGCCGGCATGGGCCACGCGCGCGGGCAGGGCCGGGTCCAGATCCTCGCGGGTCCAGCGCAGGTGCGCCAATGCCGCGTCCAGCAGGCCGTCGGGCAGCGCGGCGTCCACGCGCGGCGCCACGCTGGTCAGCGTCGCGGTCAGCGCCGGGCCCTGCCGCTGCGTCTCCACCGTCACCCTGCCGGCGCGCGTATGCAGGACGAGCGTTCCCGGCCCGCGCCGTTCGGCCAGCGCGACCGCGCCGGCGATGGTGGCGTGGCCGCAGAACGGCACCTCGGCCTGCGGGCTGAAATAGCGCGCCTCGAACGCGCCATCGTCGCGCTCGCGCATGAAGACGGTTTCCGAGTAGCCGACCTCCGCGGCGATGGCCTGCATGCGCGCGTCGTCCAGCCCGCCGGCCTCCAGCACGACGCCGGCGGGGTTGCCGCCGTCGGGGTGGTCGGTGAAGGCGGCGTAGCGCAGGAGGGTGTCGATCATGATCGATACTGGTCGCGGTGGGGCGGAGGCAGCGGAGCAGGCTCCGCTCTACGACGGCCCGCATGTAGAGCGGAGCTTGCTCCGCTGCTCCTGCCGTCCCCCGGGAAGATCCTTTCAAAAAAGAAGGGCCTGGCGGCCCTTCTTCGTTGCCGTGCCCGTGCGGTGAATCAATCGTCCCGGAGGCGGTCGGCGGTGTTGATGGAGCGCTCGCCGGCGAACGGGTTGAGCTTGTGCACCAGCCACGGGTAGTCCGGCCACTTGCCGGCCAGCCACGGATGCTGCGGGTCGTTGAGCTGCAGCACGCGGCGCGCGTCGGCGGCCAGCGTCTCGTTGCCCAGGTGGGTGTAGGCCTCGCCCAGCACCGCGATGGCGTCGTTCTGGTGCGTGCTCTGCGGGTAGGTCTCCAGCAGGTACCTGGCGCGGCCGGCGGCCGCCACCCAGGCCTCGCGGCGCAGGTAGTAGAGGGCGATGTCCAGGTCGTGCTGGGCGAACTGGTTGCGCAGGGCCAGCATGCGCTGGCGGGCGTCGGCGGCGTAGCGGCTGTTCGGGTAGCGCTCGGCGACGATGTTCAGGTCGTTGTAGCCCTGCATCGGCGTGGCCAGGTCGCGGCGGCTGGCGTCCAGGCGCCAGACCCTCTGCATGAACACCGTGTCGCGCCCCGAGTTGGCCAGGCCGCGCAGGTAGTACATGTAGGGGATGTTGCGGTGGGTCGGGTAGGTGCGGATGAAGCGGTCGATGGTGGAGACCGCGTCGTCCACCTTGCCGGCCTTGTACTGGGCGTAGGCGGTCTCGATCAGCGCCTGCTCGGTGTACGGGCCGTACGGATACTGGGCGATGAGGGCACGGAACTCGACCTGGGCGCGGTCCCAGTTGCCGTTCTTCATCGCGCCGTGTGCCTTTTCGTACAGGACCTCGACCGGCTGGTTGGCCTCGGCGTTCTTGTCCTTCTTGAACCGGCCGCAGCCGGTGGCGGCGACGGCGATCGCCAGCAGCAGGGCGACGAGGCGGGCGTGGGCGAGCAGACGGGAGGGAACGCGCTGGGTCATGGACGGGCGGCACGGGCCGCGGCAGGGAAACAAGGACGTCGATGATAGCCTAGGCGCCGCCTTCGCCATGAACATTCGGCCAACATGGCCGCCTCCCGCATGACCGACACCCCCGACATCGACGGGTCCGAACAGGATTCCCCGCGCACCGCCCTCGTCCCCGCCTCCGCCGCGGGCCGCCGTTTCGACGCGGTGCTGGCCGAGCTTTTCCCCGAATTTTCGCGCTCGCGGCTGACCGAATGGGTCAAGTCCGGCGACGCCCTGCTGGACGGGCAGGCGGTGCGCCCGCGCGACCCGGTCCGCGGCGGCGAGACGGTGACCCTGGCGGTGGTGCTGGACACCCAGACCCACGCGCTGCCGGAGGACATCCCGCTGGCCGTGCTGTACGAGGACGAGCACGTCATCGTGCTGGACAAGCCGGCCGGGCTGGTCGTCCACCCGGGGGCCGGCAACCCGACCGGCACCCTGGTCAACGCGCTGCTGCACCGCGACGCCTCGCTGGAAATGCTGCCGCGCGCCGGCATCGTGCACCGGCTGGACAAGGACACCTCCGGGGTCATGGTGGTGGCGCGCACGCTGCCGGCGCATACCTCGCTGGTGGCGCAGCTGGCCTCGCGCGACGTGCACCGGCAGTACCTGGCGGTGGTGGTCGGGGCGATGGTGTCCGGCGGCACCGCCAACGCGCCGATCGACCGCCACCCGCGCGATCGCCTGAGGATGGCGGTGCGCGAGGATGGCCGCGACGCGGTCACCCACTACCGGCTGCGCGAGCGCTTCCGCGCGCATACCGCGCTGGAGTGCCGGCTGGAGACCGGGCGCACCCACCAGATCCGCGTGCACATGGCGCACATCAAGTACCCCATCGTCGGCGACCCGCTGTACGGCGGCCCGCTGAAGCTGCCCAAGGGCGCCAGCGAAGAGCTGATCGCGCAGCTGCGCGGCTTCAGGCGCCAGGCGCTGCATGCCGAGACGCTGGAATTCGCCCATCCGGCCAGCGGCGAGCCGGTGCGGGTGACGGCGCCGGTGCCGGCCGACATGCTGGCGCTGATGGCGGCGTTGCGCGCCGACGCGCAGGCGCACAAGCCGTGAACGCGGCGCTGCGGGCCGACGGGTTCGCACCGCCGGGCGTGCACGTCCTGACCACGCTGCGGCACGGCGCGGGCGTGTCGCAGCCGCCGTTCGATTCGCTGAATCTCGGCGTGCGCTGTGGCGACGATCCGCAGGCGGTGGCGCGCAACCGGGCGGCGCTGCAAGCCGCCTTCGGCCTGCCTTCGCCGCCGCGCTGGCTGCGGCAGGTGCACGGGACCGCAGTGGTGCGCTTTCCGTTTTCGCCGGCGATGCTGGACGCGGACGACGAGCCCTGCGCCGACGCCGCGGTGACCTCGCAGGCCGGCGTGGTGCTGGCCATCCTGACCGCCGACTGTCTGCCCGTGGTGTTCGCGTCCGAGGACGGCGACGAACTCGGCGCGGCCCACGCCGGCTGGCGCGGGTTGGCCGGCGGCGTGCTGGAGGCGACGGTGGCGGCGATGCACGCGCCGGCTGCGCGCCTGCGCGCCTGGCTGGGGCCGGCGGCCGGGCCGCAGGCCTACGAGATCGGCGAGGAGGTCTTCGACGCCTTCACCGCCAACGACCCGGAAGCCGCCGCCGCGTTCGCCGCGACCCGGCCGGGGCACTGGAAGGTCGACCTGTACGCGCTGGCGCGCCTGCGCCTGCGCGCCGCCGGGGTGGGCCGGATCGAAGGCGGCGGCCTGTGCACGATTTCGGATTCACAGCGCTTCTTCTCGCATCGCCGCGACCGGCGCACCGGCCGCATGGCGACGCTGGCGTGGCGGAGCTGATGTGAACCGCCCGCCGTGCCGGCGCATCCCCTTCCGGGCTTGAATCACACCGCGACAACCGCATCTGAAGGACATTGCCGGCGCCGCCGGCCGCCATGTTCGAGGAATCCCCATGCGGATGGACAAGCTCACCTCGCGTTTCCAGCAGGCGCTGGCCGACGCGCAGTCGCTGGCCGTGGGCCGCGACCACAACATCATCGAGCCGGTGCACGTGCTGACCGCGCTGCTGGACCAGTCCGGCGGCAGCACCCGGCCGCTGCTGGCCCAGGCCGGGGTCAACATCCCGGTGCTGCGCGAGCGGCTGGGCGAGGCGCTGGACAAGCTGCCCAAGGTCAGCGGCCAGGCCGGCCAGCTGTCGATCGGCAACGACCTGACCCGCCTGCTCAACCAGACCGACAAGCTGGCGCAGGACAACGGCGACCAGTACATCGCCAGCGAATGGTTCGTGCTGGCGGCCATCGGCGACAACGGCCCGGCCGGGCTGGAACTGCGCGCCAGCGGCGCCGACAAGGCCAAGCTGCGCGCGGCCATCGACAAGCTGCGGGGAGGCGAGAAGGTGCAATCGGAAAATGCCGAGGACCAGCGCCAGGCGCTGGAGAAGTTCACCATCGACCTGACCGCGCGCGCCGAGTCCGGCAAGCTGGATCCGGTGATCGGCCGCGACGAGGAGATCCGCCGCACCATCCAGGTGCTGCAACGGCGCACCAAGAACAACCCGGTGCTGATCGGCGAGCCGGGCGTGGGCAAGACCGCGATCGTGGAAGGGCTGGCCCAGCGCATCGTCAACGGCGAGGTGCCGGAAGGCCTGCGCGGCAAGCGCGTGCTGTCGCTGGACATGGGCGCGCTGATCGCCGGGGCCAAGTTCCGCGGCGAGTTCGAGGAGCGGCTGAAGGGCGTGCTCAACGATCTGTCCAAGAACGAGGGCCAGATCATCCTGTTCATCGACGAGCTGCACACGATGGTCGGCGCCGGCAAGGCCGAAGGCTCGATGGACGCCGGCAACATGCTCAAGCCGGCGCTGGCGCGCGGCGAGCTGCACTGCATCGGCGCCACCACGCTGGACGAGTACCGCAAGTACGTCGAGAAGGACGCCGCGCTGGAGCGCCGCTTCCAGAAGGTGTACGTCGGCGAACCCAGCGTCGAGGACACCATCGCGATCCTGCGCGGGCTGAAGGAGAAGTACGCCGTCCACCACGGCGTGGAGATCACCGATCCGGCCATCGTCGCCGCCGCCACGCTGTCGCACCGCTACATCGCCGACCGCCAGCTGCCGGACAAGGCCATCGACCTGATGGACGAGGCGGCTTCGCGCATCCGCATGGAGATCGATTCCAAGCCGGAGGAGATGGACCGGATGGAGCGCCGGCTGATCCAGCTCAAGATCCAGCGCGAGGCGTTGAAGAAGGAGAAGGACGCGCAATCCAGGCAGCGCCTGGCCGACCTGGAAAGCGAGATCGAATCGCTGCAGCGCGAGTTCAACGACCTGGAGGAGATCTGGAAGGCCGAGAAGGCCACGCTGACCGGCGCGACGAAGATCAAGGAGCAGATCGAGCGCGCCAAGCTGGAACTGGAGGCCGCGCAGCGCCGCCAGGACTACGCGCGCATGAGCGAGATCCAGTACGGTCAGCTGCCGGCGCTGGAGAAGCAGCTCAATGATGCGCAGGAAATCGAGCAGAAGGGCTTCCGGCTGCTGCAGGACAAGGTCACCGACGAGGAGATCGCCGAGGTGGTCGCGCGCTGGACCGGCATCCCGGTCAGCAAGATGCTGGAAGGCGAGCGCGAGAAGCTGCTGAAGATGGAGGACGTGCTGCGCGGCCGCGTGATCGGCCAGCACGAGGCCATCAAGGTCGTGTCCGACGCGGTGCGCCGCTCGCGCGCCGGCCTGTCCGATCCCAACCGCCCCAGCGGATCGTTCCTGTTCCTGGGCCCGACCGGCGTCGGCAAGACCGAGTTGTGCAAGGCGCTGGCCGAGTTCCTGTTCGACAGCAGTGACGCGATGGTGCGCATCGACATGAGTGAGTTCATGGAGAAGCACTCGGTCGCCCGCCTCATCGGCGCGCCCCCGGGCTACGTCGGCTACGAGGAGGGCGGTTATCTCACCGAGGCGGTGCGCCGCCGGCCGTACAGCGTGATCCTGCTCGACGAGGTGGAGAAGGCGCACCCGGACGTGTTCAACATCCTGCTGCAGGTGCTGGACGACGGCCGCCTGACCGACGGCCAGGGCCGCACGGTGGACTTCCGCAACGCGGTCATCGTGATGACCTCCAACCTCGGCTCCAGCCTGATCCAGGAACTGTCCGGCGACACCCCGGAGAGCTACACGCAGATGAAGGCGGCGGTGATGGGCGTGGTGCAGGCGCACTTCCGCCCGGAGTTCATCAACCGGCTCGACGACATCGTCGTGTTCCACCCACTGGACAAGGCGCAGATCCGCGAGATCGCGCGCATCCAGACCCGCTACCTGGCCAGGCGGCTGGCCGATCGCCAGATCACGCTGGAACTGGACGACTCGGCGCTGGCGCTGCTGGGCAACGTCGGCTTCGATCCGGTCTACGGCGCGCGCCCGCTCAAGCGCGCGATCCAGTCGCAGCTGGAGAACCCGCTGGCGACGAAGATCCTGGCCGGCGAGTTCGGCGCGGGCGATGCCATCCACGTCGGCGCCGAAGGCGGGCAGCTGGTGTTCCGCAGGAATCCTTGAAAGCGGCCCGGTCCGCCAGGCCGGCAAGTCGGCCTGGCGGATGGGCCGTCCAGTGGCGCTCGGCGGGATTCGTCCCCAAGTGATTCGGAACCGGGACGTGCCAGCGGCCGGCACCGGCGCGGCGATGCCGGCTTGCCCAACGCGGCGGTTGGGCGATGCACGCTTGTCATGCGGCGGTTTCGTGTCAGGATAGTTCCCCGTGCCGGGCAGGCACGAAAGCACCCCGCGCATGCACGACACGTTGCCCCCGCCGGTTTCGCGGATACGCAGCCGTCTCGGCAGCATCGCCCTGCTCGGCCTGCTCTGCGTGCTGCTGCAGCAGATCACCATCCAGTACGAGACGCAACTGCTCGGCCTGCGCGTCCCCGGTTCGCTGATCCACCTGCACGCCGGGCTGCTGTTCGCGATCGCGATGCTGGCCCACGACCGCTGGGTCTACCACGGGGTGACCTTCATCGCCTATGCGGCCTGGGTCGGCCAGCGTTTCCTGGAGAGCGGCGACTATCCGATGCTGTTCTGGAGCAGCGTCGCCTGGCTCCTGTTCTGGGCATGGACGCTGTCGTGCGCGCGGCTGGCGGGGTGGCCGCGGGCTTCCGGCGAGGACCGGCTGTACCGGCGCGACCTGTTTCCCTTCGTCGTCCACGGCCTGTTGCTGTATCCGCTTGGGCTGGCGCTGCTGGGCGCCAGCCTGATCCTGCTGGACAGCCCGGCCAACGCGATGAACGCCGCCCTCCAGAGCCTGTTCGCCAAGCAGTTCGGCGTGGCGATCGTGGTGCTGCCGCTGGTGGCGGCCTGGGGCGAGCGTGGGCAGGCGCGCTGGCAGCGTCCGCTGCGGCGGCGGGACCTGCTGTCCTTCTCGATGCTGTGCGTAGGACTGGCGCTCTGCCTGTGGGCGACCTGGCGGGTGCGCGGCAGCCTGTCGCCGGAGTTCGACCTGGCGTCGGTGCTGATGGACTACCGCTTCGCGCTGATGGCGATCCTGCTCTGGTGCGTGCTGCGGCTGCCGACCCGGCATGCGATGGCGGCGCTGTCGCTGACCCTGTTCTGCCTGATCCATCCTGCGCACCAGCACCGGCATCGACTTCCTCGGCCTGCTGCACATCGCGCTGGAAGTGAGCGTGCTGCTGGTGACGATGACCTACCTGTGGGTGATCAGCCGGGACCGCCAGGAACTGTCGGTGCGGCTGTCCGAGGAAACCCTGCGCGACACCGTCACCGGCCTGCGCAACCTCAAGGCGCTGCGCGAGCAGACCGCGCGGCACCCGGCCCGGCGCGCGGAACTGGGCTACCTGCTGCTGGACCAGAGCGATTCGCTGGTGACCGGGTTCGGCCTGGAGACGCAGGCCTCGGCGATGCGCGCGGTGGCCGCGCGGCTGGACGACCTGGTGCAGCCGTTCTACGTCGGCGCCGGCCAGTTCGCCCTGCTGCCGCGCCAGGGCGGCGGTGACGACCTGTGGGAAAAGGTGATGGCCCGCGTCGAGCATGCCGAGATCGACGTCGGCGGGCAGGCGGTGCGGCTGTTGCCCTACCTGGGCGTGGCCAGCCTGCCGTCCACGCGCATGCCGGTCGACGCGGCGCTGCTGGCCGCCTCGCACCTGGCCTACGAGGCGCGCCAGTTCGGCGAGGTGCGGCCGCGCTACAGCGAGGCCGGCGATGCGGTTTCGCGCGATACCCGGCGCCGGCACATGCAGGACGCCACCGCGGCGCTGGCCTGCCTGCGCGGCGAGCGGGTCGAACTGTATTTCCAGCCCATCCGCGCGCTCGGCGGCGCGGCCGGCACGGAAGGGCCGCAGGGCCTGCGCGGCGAAGTGCTGTGCCGCCTGCGCGACGAGCAGGGCGAGCTGATTGCCCCGGCGCGCTTCCTCGGGCCGATCGAGGCCGCCGGCCGCGGCACCGAACTGGACCTGGCCGTGCTGCGCGCGCTGTTCCGGCTGTTGCGCAAGCATCCGGCGGCGCTGCCGCACTGCCGGCAGATCGCCATCAACCTGACCGGGCAGAGCCTGGCCTCGACCAGCTTCCAGGTCGAGCTGCGCACGCTGCTGGCCGACTCGCCGCTGCCGCTGTCGGCGCTGTGCTTCGAGGTGACCGAGACCGCGGCGATTTCCAGCACCGCCTCGGCCAGCCAGTTGCTGACCGACCTGCGCGCCAAGGGTTGCCGCATCGCCATCGACGACTTCGGCACCGGCATGCAGAGCTTCGTGCGGCTGAAGGAACTACCGGTGGACATCATCAAGATCGACGGTTCCTTCATCCGCAACGTCACCCAGCGCGGCAAGGACCATGCGCTGGTGCAGGCGTCGGTGGCGGTGGCCGAGGCGTTCGGCGCCGAGACCGTGGCCGAGTTCGTCGAGGACGAGGAAACCGCCGACTGCCTGCGCGAGATGGGCGTGCAGTGGATGCAGGGTCACCTGTACTCGCCGCCGCTGCCGCTGGCCGCCATGCTTGCCGAAACCGCCGCCCAGGCGGGGACGGTGCGGGCCTGAGGCAGGCCGCCGGCGCGGCCGACGGAGCCGGCACGCCGGCCCCGTCCGCCCCGGCTCAGGCCGGGTGCATCCTCAGTTCGCGGTACGGCGGGGTCGACAGCACCATCTCGGCCAGCGAATAGGCCAGCTCGCGCTCGGCCATGACCGTGCCGTCGGCGCCATGCTCCAGCAGGTGCTTGACCTCGGCGTCGCTGTGCGCGCGCGCCAGCAGGGTCAGACCGGGATTGAGCGCGCGCAGCTTGGCCAGCGCCTCGCCCGATTCCAGCGGCTGCGGGATGGCCAATACCGCGATCTTGGCGCGTTCCGGATGCGCCTCGGCCAGCACGCGGTCGGCGGCGGCACTGCCGCGGATGCCGGGGATGCCGGCGGCATGCGCGCGCTCGACGTGTTCGCGGTTGTCGTCGATCACCAGCACCGGCACGCCGCGATCGCGCAGCACCTGGGCCAGGGTGCTGCCGACCCGGCCGTAGCCGATGACGATGGCGTGGTCGTGCAGGTCCAGCGACGGGCCGGGCGGCAGTTCCGGCTCGGCCGCCCGCGGCGCCTGCTCCTGGTGGCGGGCCTGCCAGCGGTCGAGCAGGCCGAACACCAGCGGGTTGAGCATGATCGACACCAGCGCGCCGGCCAGCACCAGCGACTGGCCGGTGGCCGGCAGGATCTGCAGCGCCACGCCGAGGCCGGCGATGATGAAGGCGAACTCGCCGATCTGCGCCAGCGAGGCGGAGATGGTCAGCGCCGTGCTCTTGGAATGGCCGAACGCGCGCACGATGAAGAACGCGGCGGCCGACTTGCCGAACATGATGATCAGCACCGTGGCCAGCACCTGCCACGGATGCTCGACCAGGATCATCGGGTCGAACAGCATGCCCACCGAGACGAAGAACAGCACCGCGAACGCATCGCGCAGCGGCAGCGAATCGTGCGCGGCCTTGTGGCTGAGTTCGGATTCGTTGAGCATCATGCCGGCGAAGAACGCGCCCAGCGCGAACGACACCCCGAACAGCGCCGCCGCCCCGAACGCCACGCCCAGCGCGATCGCCAGCACGGCCAGGGTGAACAGCTCGCGCGAGCCGGTGCCGGCGATCTTCTCCAGGATCCACGGGATGACCCGGCGCCCGAACAGCAGCATGACCGCCACGAACAGGCCCAGCTGCACGAAGGTCCAGCCGATCGAGGCCAGCACGCCGCCGATGCTGTGGCCCTGCCCGGCGGCATCGGCGCCGAACACGTCGGCGATCACCGGCATCATCACCAGCGCCAGCACGCAGGCCAGGTCCTCGACGATCAGCCAGCCCACCGCGATCTTGCCGCGCGTGGTCTCCAGCAGGCGGCGCTCTTCCATCGCCCGCAGCAGCACCACGGTGGAGGCGGTGGCCAGCGAGAAGCCGAAGATCAGGCCATGCAGCGTCGGCCAGCCCATCACCGCGGCCACGCCCCAGCCGAGCAGGGTGGCGACCGTGATCTGGCCGATGGCGCCGGGAATGGCGATGGCCTTGACCGCCATCAGGTCCTTCAGCGAGAAATGCAGGCCGACGCCGAACATCAGCAGCATCACGCCCAGTTCCGCCAACTGGTTGGCCAGCGCCTGGTCGGCGACGAAGCCGGGCGTGAAGGGGCCGACGAAGATGCCGGCCACCAGGTAGCCCACCAGCGGGGACAGGCGCAGCTTGTTGGCCAGGGCGCCGAGGATGAAGGCGAGGCCCAGGCCAACGGCGATGATGTTGATCAGTTCGGTGTCATGATGCATTGAAGCTCGATGCGGGGGGCGGATGGCGGTCTGCCAGTTTGGCGCACCGGGCCGGCGACCGGCAATCGCCGCGTCGCCCCGGCTTGCGATGATGGGAAAGGCCCGCCGGCGCGCCGTGCGCATCGCGCGTCCACCGCCAGGCCGGGAACCTCCTCCTTCCGGCGGTCGCCATCGTCAATTATTCGTTAAAGGGTAGAATTGCAGCGCAGGAGAGAGGGCTTCATCTCCCTGCGCACTTTCGCTATCCGATGGCCTCCCATGATTTCCCTTCGTAATTTCGCCCTGCGCCGCGGCGAGCGCCTGCTGCTGTCCAACGTCGATCTGGCCCTGCACGCGGGCTACCGGGTCGGCGTGGTCGGCCGCAACGGCACCGGCAAGTCCAGCCTGTTCGCCGCCATCCGCGGCGAGCTGGAGGCCGACAAGGGCGACGTCGAGCTGCCCGGCAGGGTGCGCATCGCCAGCGTCGCACAGGAAACCCCGTCGCTGCCGGACCCGGCCATCGACTTCGTGCTCGGCGGCGACGAAGTGGTGGCGCAGGCGCTGAAGGCCGAGGCCGACGCGCTGGCCGCCGAGGACTGGGAGGCGGTGGCCGAGGCGCACCTGCGGCTGGAGGAGGTCGGCGGCTACGACGGCACCGCGCGCGCCGGCAAGCTGCTGCACGGACTGGGCTTTCCCGCCGACACCCACGAGCGGCCAGTGTCGTCGTTCTCCGGCGGCTGGCGGGTGCGCCTGAACCTGGCGCGCGCGCTGATGATGCCGTCGGACTTGCTGCTGCTCGACGAGCCGACCAACCACCTCGACATGGACGCGGTGCTGTGGCTGGAGCAGTGGCTGCTCAAGTACCCGGGCACGCTGCTGCTGATCAGCCACGACCGCGAGTTCCTCGACAACGTCGCCACCCACACCCTGCACCTGCACGGCGGCAACGCCCGGCTGTACGTCGGCGGCTACACCGACTTCGAGCGCCAGCGCACCGAGCAGCTGCGCCAGCAGCAGATCGCGCACGAGAAGGAACAGGCCGAGCGCGCCCACCTGCAATCCTTCATCGACCGCTTCAAGGCCAAGGCCAGCAAGGCCAGGCAGGCGCAGTCGCGGATGAAGCGCCTGGCCAAGCTGGCCGGCACCGAGGCGGTGCGCGCCGAGCGCGAGTTCCGCATCGAGTTCGCGCCGCCGCAGCGGCTGCCGCATTCGCTGATCCGCCTCGACCATGTCGAAGCCGGCTACCCGCCCCAAAAGCCCTCCCCTTCAAGGGGAGGGTTGGGTGGGGATGGTGTTCTTGCTGGTCAGGTGAAGTCCGCTGTCGTCGGAACGGAGAACCATCCCCACCCCAGCCCTCCCCTTGAAGGGGAGGGAGACAGAATCACGATCCTCCACGACGTCGGCTTCGGCCTCGAAGCCGGCGACCGCATCGGCCTGCTCGGCCCCAACGGCGCCGGCAAGACCACCCTGGTCAAGACCCTGGTCGGCGAGCTGTCGCCGCTGTCCGGCCAGCGCAACGCGCATCCTGACCTGCGCATCGGCTACTTCGCCCAGCACACGGTCGAGTCGCTGCACGAGGGGCAGTCGCCGATCGACCACTTCCGCGAGATCTCGCCGGATTCGCCGACCCAGGCGTTCCGCGACTTCCTCGGCAAGTGGAACTTCCCCGGCGACCGCGCGTTCGAGCCGGTGGACGGCTTCTCCGGCGGCGAGCGCGCGCGGCTGGCGCTGGCGCTGATCGCCTGGCAGCAGCCCAACGTGCTGCTGCTCGACGAACCGACCAACCACCTCGACCTGGAGATGCGCGAGGCGCTGGCCGAGGCGCTCTCGGATTTCGACGGCGCCATCGTCATGGTCAGCCACGATCGCCACCTGATCGGCCTGGTCTGCGACACCTTCTGGCGCGTGGCCGACGGCAAGGTCGAACCCTTCGCCGGCGACCTCGACGAATACGCCGCCTGGCTGCGCACCCGCCCGGCCGCGCAGGGCACCAAACGGAAGATGGCCCAGGCCGCGCCGACCCCGCCGCCGCCGCCCGCGCCCGTGCCGGCGAGGAAGCCGCCCAACCCGCACAAGCTGGCCGCCGCCGAGAAGCGCGTCGGCGAGCTGGAGCAGGCGCTGGCCGATCTCGACCGCCTGCTGGCCGATCCGTCCCACTACGGCGATGCGGCGAAGATGGCCGCGCTGGCGCGCGATCGCGAGGCGGCCGCGCAGCAACTGGCGCAGGCCGAACAGGCCTGGCTGGAATTGATCGAAGGCCAATGAAGCCAGGGCGCGCATCGCCGCGCTTGAAAACGCGGCGGCCATCCCCACAACCCGCCCTGTCCGCTCCACCACAGCCTTGCGCCATGCCCATCTACGCCTTCGAATGCACCCAGTGCGGCCACTCGTTCGACCGCCTGCAGAAGCTGTCCGACCCGGATCCCGAGGCCTGCCCGTCCTGCAGCCAGGCGGCGGTGAAGCGGCAGCTGACCGCGCCGGCCTTCCGCCTGGCCGGCAGCGGCTGGTACGAGACCGACTTCAAGAAGGATGGCGACCGGAAGCGCAACCTCGCCGACGGCGGCGAGGGCGCATCCAAGTCCGGCGACGGCAAGCCCGCCGAGGCCGCCGCCGGCAAGGGCGAGGGCGCCGCCACGCCGAAGGCCGATACCGCCCCTGCTACGGCCAAGCCCGCCGCGCCGGCCGCGTCCACGCCGCCGACTTGATGCAGGCCGCTGCGGCGGTTAGGGTGCGTTCATGAATCTCCTATCGCCGCAGCTTCCCCTCGTCCTGTTCGCCACCGCCGCGCTGGCCTCCTGCGCGCCGTCCTCGCAACAGCCTGCCTCCACGCCGTCCGCCGACGCCGCCGTCGGCGCGGACGCCTCCGCACAGCCTGGCCTGTCGGCGCCCGCCGACCAGTTCATGGCGGCGATCGCCGGCCACTGCGGCCAGGCGTTCGCCGGGCGCATCGTCGCCAACGAGCCGAAGCCGACCACGCCCGACGCCTTCGAGGGCAAGCCGCTGGTGATGCACGTGCGCGGCTGCGACGACCCGAAGCGCGAGCTGCGCATTCCCTTCCACGTCGGCGACGACCACTCGCGCACCTGGGTGCTGACCCGCCTGCCCGACGCCCTGCTGCGCCTCAAGCACGACCACCGCCACGCCGACGGCAGCGAGGACGCGGTGACCATGTACGGCGGGCAGTCGGTGGCCGCCGGCACGCCGGAGCGGCAGGAATTCCCGGTCGATCAGGAATCCGTCGCGCTGTTCGAGCGCGAGGGCCTGAACGCGTCGCTGAACAACACCTGGGCGATGGAGATCGAACCCGGGCGGTTCTTCCGCTACGAACTGAGCCGGCCGGGCGGCCGCCTGTTCAAGGTCGAGTTCGACCTGACCCGGCCGGTCGATCTTCCGCCGCCGCCGTGGGGCGCGTCACCGGACCCGGCCGGGCACTGAGCCACCGCTCCCCGGCACGCGAGCCGGGCCGGGCGTCACGCTAAACTAGCGGGCTTCGCCGGCCACGCGCCGGCGCAACCCTACCGGCGCGCCCTGCGCCGTGCCTTCTGCGTGGAGCCTGCAATGCGTACCCATTACTGCGGCCTGGTCGACGAGACCCTGATCGGCCAAACCGTCACCCTGGCCGGCTGGACCGACGTGGCCCGCAACCTCGGCGGCGTCTGCTTCATCGACCTGCGCGACCACGAGGGCATCGTGCAGGTGACGGTGGAGCCGGACAATGCCGAGGTGTTCGCGGTGGCCGCCGGGCTGGGCTACGAGGACGTGCTGCGGGTCGAAGGCGTGGTGCGCGCGCGCCACAGCGTCAACGAGAAGATCCGCACCGGCCGGGTGGAGATCGTCGCCACCCGCATCGAGGTGCTGAACAAGGCGCAGCCGCTGCCGTTCCACGCCCACGAGAACCCGGGCGAGGAAACCCGCCTGAAGTACCGCTACCTGGACCTGCGCACGCCGGAGATGCAGCGCAAGCAGCGCACCCGCATCCGCCTGGTGCAGGCACTGCGCCGCTGGCTGGACGCGCGCGGCTTCCAGGACATCGAGACGCCGATCCTGACCAAGGCCACGCCCGAGGGCGCGCGCGACTTCCTGGTGCCGGCGCGCATGCATCCGGGCGAGTTCTACGCGCTGCCGCAGTCGCCGCAGCTGTTCAAGCAGATCCTGATGGTGGCCGGCTTCGACCGCTACTACCAGATCGCGCGCTGCTTCCGCGACGAGGCGCTGCGCGCCGACCGCCAGCTGGAGTTCACCCAGCTCGACATGGAGTTCGCCTTCGTCCGCGAGCGCGACGTGCAGGACGCGGTGGAAGGCATGATCCGCGACATCTTCAAGGAAGTGATGGACGTCGAGCTGGCCGATCCGTTCCCGCGCATGACCTGGCTTGATGCGATGCGCCGCTATGGCTCGGACAAGCCCGATCTGCGCATCGACCTGGAACTGGTGGACGTGGCCGAGCAGGTGAAAGGTTGCGAGTTCGCCGTGTTCACCGCCGCCGCCAATGATGCGGACGGGCGCGTCGCCGCGCTGCGCATCCCCGGCGGCGCAAGCCTGTCGAGAAAGCAGATCGACGAGTACGCCGCGCACGCGGCCAAGTACGGCGCCAAGGGCCTGGCCTACGCCAAGCTGGGCGACAACGGCGAGGTGACCTCGCCGATCGCCAAGTTCTTCGGCGAGCAGGCTTTCGCCGCGCTGCTGGCGCGCGTCGGCGCGGGCAACGGCGACATCGTGTTCTTCGGCGCCGGCGCGTACAACAAGGTGTCCGACTTCATGGGCGCGCTGCGGCTCAAGGCCGGCAAGGATTTCAACCTGGTGCGGGACGGCTGGAAGCCGCTGTGGGTCACCGACTTCCCGATGTTCGAGTGGGACGAGGAGGCGCAGCGCTACGTGGCCCTGCATCACCCCTTCACCGCGCCGGCGGTGGACGACATCGACGACCTGCGCGCCAACGCGAAGACCGCGGTGTCGCGCGGCTACGACATGGTGCTCAACGGCAACGAGATCGGCGGTGGCTCGATCCGCATCCATCGGCCGGAGATGCAGAGCGCGGTGTTCGAACTGCTGGGCATCGGCGCGGAGGAAGCGGAGGCCAAGTTCGGCTTCCTGCTCGACGCGCTGAAGTACGGCGCGCCGCCGCACGGCGGCATCGCCTTCGGCATCGACCGCATCGCCGCGCTGATGGCCGGTACCGAATCGATCCGCGACGTCATCCCGTTCCCCAAGACCACCTCGGCACAGTGCCTGATGACCGGCGCGCCGTCGCCGATTCCGGATGCGCAGCTGGCCGAAGTGCATATCCAGACCCGGCCCAAAGAATAAATGTCCCCGAAGCCGCTGCGGACAACGGTGGGCACATCGCCTTCGAAGCGACTCCCGCACGGCACATGCGCCCTTCCCCCGTTCACGGGGGAAGGGAACGGGATAGGGGCGAAGCGCCAGTAGCCTCGCTTGTGCATTCCATCCTCCAAAACGAATCGAAAGAGAGAACACCCCCAATGACCGACTACGCATTCAACCTGGAATGGGAACGCCTGGGCAACGAAGGCGGCGACGCCTCGCTGGTGACCGAGCGCGCCCGCGTGTTCGGCGGCTGGCTGGTGCGCGTGGGCGCCTCGCCGGCGGCGATGGCGCTGGCCTTCGTGCCGGACGAGCAGGGCCGCTGGGACGGCGAGGACTTCGGCGAGGACGACTACGAGTACGAAGAGGAAGACGAGGACGAAGAGGGCGAGGAAGAAGAGGAAGACGAAGAAGAGGACCAGTAATCCCCTCCCGTCCCGGTCGGCGCGCGCTGCGCGCCGCCGGCCATCCGCGCATCCGGTGTTTGCGGATGCAAACGGAACACCACGCCGCACCCATCCGCATGCCCACCCTGCGCCGCGCCACCGTCGACGACGCCCCGGTCCTGTCGGACCTGGCCGCGCGCACCTTCACCGAGACCTTCGGGCACCTGTATCCGCCGCAGGACCTGGCGTTCTTCCTCGCCGACGCCTACGCGGTGGACAAGCAGCGCACCATCCTGGCCCATCCCGACTACGCGGTGTGGCTGCTGGAGGACGACGGCGTGGCGGTCGGCCATGCCGCCGCCGGCCCGTGCGGACTGCCGCATCCGCAGGTCGCCCCAGGCGACGGCGAGCTGAAGCGGTTGTACCTGCTCAAGCCCTACCAGAACGGCGGCCACGGCAGCCGCCTGTTCCGCGCCGCGCTGGACTGGCTGCTGCGCGACGGGCCGCGCACGCTGTGGATCGGCGTGTGGTCGCAGAACTTCGGCGCGCAGCGCTTTTACGCGCGGCACGGGTTCGAGAAGGTCGGCCAGTACCTCTTCCCGGTCGGCGAGACCCGCGACGACGAGTTCATCCTGCGGCGCGCGGCGCACGTGCGCTGAAGCCAACGGCAGCGGCAGCGGCATGGGGCGATGCGGTTGGCGGCGCCGGCGGGGATCGGACAGACTGCCATGATGGATGCGCACGGCACCGACACGACGATGCAGACCAACCGGATCCTGCTGCTGCACGGCATCTGGAACGCGCGCAGCTGGCTGGCGCCGCTGGCGCGACGGCTGCGCCGGGCCGGCTTCGAGGTCGACGTGTTCGGCTATCCCAGCGTGTTCGGCGGCGCCGAGACGGCCATCGCGCAGCTGATCGAAGCGCTGTCCGATGCGCCGCCGCTGCACCTGGTCGGCCACAGCCTGGGCGGCCTGATCGGGCTGGAGGCGCTGCGCCGCGCGCCGCACTTGCCGGTGGCGCGGATGGTGTGCATCGGCTCGCCGCTGTGCGGCAGCGCGGCCGCCCGCAGCCTGGGCCGGCGCGCCTGGAGCGCGCCGGTGCTGGGACGCAGCGGCGCGCTGCTGCAGAACGGCTGCCCGCCCTGGCGCGGCCGGCCGCCGGTGGGCGTGGTGGCCGGCGACGTCGCCCGCGGCATCGGCCGGCTGCTGGCCCGCTTCGACGGCGCCTCCGACGGCACCGTGGCGGTGGCCGAGACCCGCCTGCCGGGCCTGGCCGACCATTGCGTGGTCCATGCCAGCCACACCGGGCTGGTGTTCTCGGCCGCGGCGGCCGCGCAGGCGGCGCATTTCCTGCGCGAGGGCAGGTTCCGGCACCCGCCCGGAGCCATGCGCGGCGGTGTTGCGGCGGCGCCAGCCGCGGGCGGGACGGGCTGAGGTGTAAGATCCGCGCCCTCACGTTTGCAGATGCAGTCGAATCATGGGCAGAGGACCGTCTATCGAGGCCCGCAAGAACGCCTCGGACGCCAAGCGCGGCAAGATTTTCACCAAGATCATCCGCGAGATCGGCGTGGCCGCGCGCGCCGGCGGCGGCGACCCGCACAACAACCCGCGCCTGCGCGCGGCGATGGACAAGGCGCTGGCGTCCAACATGTCCAAGGACGTCATCGAGCGCGCGATCAAGAAGGCCACCGGCGAGCTGGAAGGCGTCGAGTACGAGGAAGTGCGCTACGAGGGCTACGCGCCCGGCGGCGTGGCGGTCATCGTCGACTGCCTGACCGACAACCGCGTTCGCACCGTGGCCGACGTGCGCCACGCCTTCTCCAAGTGCGGCGGCAACATGGGCACCGAGGGTTCGGTGGCCTTCATGTTCAAGCGCCTGGGCGTGCTGTCCTACGCGCCCGGCGCGGACGAGGCGTCCTCTTTTGAAAGCCGGATCACCGAGGCGGCCATCGAGGCCGGCGCCGACGACATCGTGGTCTATCCGGACGACGGCTCGATCGACGTGGTGACCGCGCCGGAGGGCTTCCTGGCGGTCAAGGACGCGATGACCGCGGCGGGCCTGATCGCCGATCACGCCGAGATCACCTTCCGCGCCGACAACGACATCGCCGTGTCCGGCGAGACCGCGCAGCAGGTGAAGAAGCTGCTGGACATGCTGGAAGACCTGGACGACGTGCAGGACGTCTACTCGAATGCCGAGTTGGGCGCGGATGCGTATGTGTGACAGCGTCGGGAATGGGGAATCGGGAATCGGGAATGGATGCCCGAACCGTAGGTTCCCCATCACCGGGATGACCGCGTGCGCGATTGCCGCGCTTTTCCATTCCCCATTCCCCGTTCCCCATTCCCGGCTTCAATGACCCGCATCCTAGGCATCGACCCAGGCTCGCAGCGCACCGGCGTCGGCATCATTGACATCGAGGCCGGCGGGCAGGTGCGGCACGTCTACCACGCGCCGCTGGTGCTGCTGGGCGCGGACGATTTCCCGCAGCGGCTCAGGCGCCTGCTCGACGGGCTGGCCGAGGTGATCGAGACCTGGCGGCCGCAGGAAGTGGCGATCGAGAAGGTGTTCATGGCGCGCAATCCCGACTCGGCGCTGAAGCTGGGCCAGGCGCGCGGCGCGGCGATGTGCGCGGTGGTGCTGCGCGACCTGCCGATCCACGAGTACGCGGCCAAGGAGATCAAGCTGGCCGTGGTCGGCAAGGGCGGTGCGGAGAAGCAGCAGGTGCAGCACATGGTCGGCATCATGCTGAACCTGCACGGCAAGCTGCAGGCCGACGCCGCCGACGCGCTGGCCGTGGCCATCACCCACGCGCACGTGCGCGCCACCGCGCAGCGGCTGGGCGTGGATGCGCGGCAGGCTTGGAGTCGCAAATGAACGGGAATGGGGAATGGGGAATGGGGAATGGAAGAAGCGGCATCTTGCCTGCGTCTTGTCGGCTAGCATCCGCCATCGCGGAACCGCTTTCCCATTCCCCATTCCCCATTCCCCATTCCCGGCTCCCGAAAGGGGCCACGCCATGATCGGCCGACTCCGCGGCATCCTCGCCTACAAGTCGCCGCCGTGGCTGGTGATCGACGTCGGCGGCGTCGGCTACGAGCTGGAGGCGCCGATGAGCACCTTCTACGACCTGCCGGACCTGGGGCGCGAGGTCACGCTGTTCACCCACTACGCGCAGAAGGAGGACAGCGTGTCGCTGTACGGCTTCCTGCGCGAGGGCGAGCGCAGGCTGTTCCGCGACGTGCAGAAGGTCAGCGGCATCGGCGCGAAGATCGCGCTGGCGGTGCTGTCGGGCGCCAGCGTCGACGAATTCGCGCGGCTGGTGCAGGCCGGCGACATCGCCGCGCTCACCCGCATCCCCGGCATCGGCAAGAAGACCGCCGAGCGCATGGTGGTGGAACTGCGCGACCGCGCCGCCGACCTGATCGGCGCGCCGTCGGGACTGACCAGCCTGCCGACCGATCCGCAGTCCGAGGCCACCATCGCCCTGCAGCAGCTCGGCTACAAGCCGGCCGAAGCCACGCGGATGGCGCGCGACGCCACCGCCGCCGGCGACGACGCGGCCACGATCATCCGCAAGGCCTTGCAGTCGGCGCTGCGTTGACGCCGACGCGCCTAGAGTTCCCCCTTCCATTCCTCCCCGCGCTAGCTTCCGGCCGCCATGTCCAACCCCTCATCCTCCTCCGCGGGCGGCGCCCACGCCGGATCGCACGGCCGCGCCGGCCTGGCCGGGCTGGTCCTGGGCGCCATCGGCGTGGTGTTCGGCGACATCGGCACCAGCCCGCTGTACACGCTGAAGGAGGCGTTCTCCGGGCACTACGGGCTGGTCGCCGACCACGACACCGTGCTCGGCGTGCTGTCGCTGGTGTTCTGGGCGCTGACCCTGGTGGTCACGGTCAAGTACGTCACCATCATCATGCGCGCCGACAACGACGGCGAGGGCGGCATCATGGCGCTGATGGCGCTGGCCCAGCGCAGCCTGCGCGCCGGCTCGCGCTCGGCCTACTTGATCGGCATCCTCGGCATCTTCGGCGCGTCGCTGTTCTTCGGCGACGGCGTGATCACCCCGGCCATCTCGGTGCTGTCGGCGGTCGAGGGCCTGGAGGTGGTCGCGCCGCAGTTGCACAGCTGGATCGTGCCGATCACCGTGCTGGTGCTGGTGTCGCTGTTCGCCACCCAGCGCTTCGGCACCGCGAAGGTGGGCAAGGTGTTCGGGCCGGTCACGGTGACCTGGTTCGTCGTGCTGGCGGTGCTGGGGGTGACCAACATCCTGCACGAGCCGGAAGTGCTGCACGCGATCAACCCGTGGTGGGCGGCCAACTTCTTCGCCACCCACCACTGGCACGGCATCTTCATCCTTGGCGCGGTGGTGCTGGCGGTGACCGGCGGCGAGGCCATCTACACCGACATGGGCCACTTCGGCGCGCGGCCGATCCGGCTCGGGTGGTACTGGTTCGTGCTGCCGGCGCTGATGCTCAACTACCTGGGGCAGGGCGCGCTGATCCTGGAGAACCCGGCCGCCATCCGCAATCCGTTCTACATCGGCGTGCCCGAATGGGGCCGCATCCCGATGATCGTGCTGGCCACCGCGGCCACCGTGATCGCCTCGCAGGCGGTGATCACCGGCGGCTTCTCGATCGCGCGCCAGGCCATGCAGCTGGGCTACATCCCGCGCATGCGCATCAAGCACACCTCCAGCGACACCATCGGCCAGATCTACATCCCCGGCATCAACTGGATGATGATGGTCATCGTCATCGGCCTGGTGCTGGCGTTCCGCAGCTCGTCGGCGCTGGCCACCGCCTACGGCATCTCGGTGTCGATGACGATGCTGATCGACACGCTGCTGCTGGCCATCGTCGCCAACGCGCTGTGGCCGAAGGCGCGGCGCTGGGTGCTGCCGCTGTGCGTGGCGTTCGTGGTCGGCGACGCGGCGTTCGTGATCGCCAATGGCGCCAAGATCCTGCAGGGCGGCTGGTTCCCGGTGGTGCTGGGCATCGTGCTGTTCACCCTGCTGCGCACCTGGCGGCGCGGCCGCGAACTGCTGGCCGCCGAGATCCGCAAGGAAGGCATCCAGCTCGACACCTTCCTGCCCGGCCTGATGCTGGCCCCGCCGGTGCGCGTGCAGGGCACGGCGGTGTTCCTGACCGCGCAGACCGGGGTGGTGCCGCACGCGATGATGCACAACCTCAAGCACAACAAGGTGCTGCACGAGCGCAACGTGTTCCTGACCGTGGAGACGCTGCCGGTGCCGTTCGCGCCGCCGGAGAAGACCCTGAAGATCGAGTCCATCGGCGAGGACTTCTACCGCGCCATCGTCCGCTACGGCTTCATGCAGACCCCGGACGTGCCGGCCGCGCTGATGCGCTCCTGCGACCAGGGCGGGGCCTATTTCGACCCGATGGATACCACCTATTTCGCCAGCCGCGAGAACGTGGTCGCCAGCCGCCGCCGCGGCATGCCGTTCTGGCGCGACAAGCTGTTCGCGCTCATGCACCGCAACGCCGCCCCGGTGACCGGCTTCTTCCGCATCCCGGGCAACCGGCTGGTGGAGCTGGGGGCGCAGGTGGAGATCTGAAGGACCGGGAATGGGGAGTAGGGAATGGGGAATGGCAACGGCGGCCCGCCGCGTTAGCCGCTACCATTGCCCCATCGATTCCCTATTCCCCATTCCCGATTCCCACCCCAGTGACCGACCGCATCATCACCCCCAGCGCCACCCGCGAGGACGACGCCATCGAGGCCAGCATCCGGCCCAAGCGGCTGGACGAGTACCTGGGCCAGAAGCCGGTGCGCGAGCAGCTGGACATCTACATCCAGGCGGCCAAGGGGCGCGGCGAGGCGCTGGATCACGTGCTGATCTTCGGCCCGCCGGGGCTGGGCAAGACCACCCTGAGCCACGTCATCGCCAACGAGCTGGGGGTCAACCTGCGGGTCACCTCCGGCCCGGTGATCGAGAAGGCCGGCGACCTGGCCGCGCTGCTGACCAACCTGCAGCCGCACGACGTGCTGTTCGTCGACGAGATCCACCGCCTGTCGCCGGTGGTCGAGGAAGTGCTGTACCCGGCGATGGAGGACTTCCAGATCGACATCATGATCGGCGAGGGTCCGGCCGCGCGCTCGATCAAGCTGGACCTGCCGCCGTTCACCCTGATCGGCGCGACCACCCGCGCCGGCCTGCTGACTGCGCCGCTGCGCGATCGCTTCGGCATCGTCCAGCGGCTGGAGTTCTACACGCCCGAAGAACTGACCCGCATCGTGCAGCGCTCGGCGCGCATCCTGGCGATGGACTGCGATCCGCAGGGCGCGGCCGAGATCGCCCGCCGCGCGCGCGGCACCCCGCGCATCGCCAACCGGCTGCTGCGGCGGGTGCGCGACTACGCCCAGGTCAAGGCCGGCGGCCGCATCGACACCGAGGTGGCGCAGGCGGCGATGCAGATGCTCAAGGTCGATCCGGAGGGCTTCGACGAACTGGACCGGCGCATGCTGCGCACCATCGTCGACAGCTTCGACGGCGGCCCGGTCGGCGTCGAGTCGCTGGCCGCCGCGCTGTCGGAGGAGCGCGGCACGCTGGAGGACGTCATCGAGCCCTACCTCATCCAGCAGGGCTTCCTGATCCGCACCGCCCGCGGCCGCATGGCCACGGCCAAGGCGTACAGGCACCTGGGCCTGAAGCCCAGGAACCGGGATTCGGGATTGGGGATTGGGGATTCGGAGCCGCTGTTCTGATCGTCCGCCCCTACCGCGTGAATCGTCAGTGATGTGACAGGAGCCCCCGCTTTTGACTTCCCATTCTCCACTCCCTATTCCCGATTCCCGTCTATTCAGTATCCCGACACGCATCTACTGGGAAGATACCGACGCCGGTGGCGTGGTCTACCACGCGCAGTACCTGGCCTTCCTCGAACGCGCGCGCACCGAGTGGCTGCGCGCGCGCGGGCTGGGGCAGGAGGTGTTGCGCCACCAGCACGATCTCGTGTTCGCGGTGCGGTCGATGACGCTGGATTTCCTGCGTCCGGCGCGGCTGGACGACCTGTTGCGGGTCACCGCCGAGGTGCGCGAGTGCCGCCACGCCAGCGTCGTCTTCGCCCAGTCCATCGAGCGCGGCGATCAGACGCTGCTGACCGCCGAGGTCAAGGTGGCGGTGCTGGCCGCCGCCACGTTCAGACCCCGCCGGCTTCCCGAGACGTTGTACCAGGCATTCAGGACGCTCGAACGCCCCACCGACCGACAAGAAGATAGAGAACCGAGGAACGACGGATGATCGCAATGCTGCTGGCCTTCCAGGACACCGTGGTGGAGGCGCTGCCCCAGGAGGCGACCGCGGCCGCCGCCGAAGCGACCGCCGCCACCGTCAACAGCGGCATCAACTACCTGGACCTGATGCTCAAGGCCAGCCTGCCGGTCAAGCTGATCGTGCTGCTGCTGCTGGCAGGCTCGCTGATCAGCTGGGTGATCATCTTCCGCAAGGCGCGCGTGTTCAAGCTCGCCGACCGCGAGGCCGACGAGTTCGAGAACCGCTTCTGGTCCGGCGCCGACCTGGCCAAGCTCTACGCCGGGGCGACCGACCGCAACCGCCTGGTCACCGGGCTGGAGGCGATCTTCGAGGCCGGCTTCCGCGAGTTCACCCGCCTGCGCGACAAGCGCCGGCTCGACGGCCGCGTCCAGCTGGAAGGCGCGCAGCGGGCGATGCGCGCGACCTACTCGCGCGAGATCGGCGGCCTGGAGCGCAACCTGGAACTGCTGGCCAACATCGGCTCGACCGCGCCTTACGTGGGCCTGGTCGGCACCGTGTTCGGCATCATGGTGACCATGCACGACATGCTCAACAGCGGCGAGCAGGCCGGTATCGCCTCGGTCGCGCCGGGCATCTCCGAGGCGCTGTTCGCCACCGCCATCGGCCTGTTCGTCGCCATCCCGGCGGTGTGGGCCTACAACCGCTACACCACCCGCGTGGAACGGCTGGCGGTGCGCTACGAGAGTTTCGCCGAGGAGTTCAGCTCGATCCTGCAGCGGCAGACCTCGACCGAGGACTGAGCGCCATGACCGCCTTCGCTCCGCATCGCAAGCGCCGCAAGCTCAAGTCCGAGATCAACGTCGTCCCGTACATCGACGTGATGCTGGTGCTGCTGATCATCTTCATGGTCACCGCGCCGCTGCTGACCCTGAGTATCGACGTCGACCTGCCGGTGGCCAACGCCAAGGCGCTGGAGAGCAAGCAGGACCCGATCATCGTCACCGCCTACGCCGACGGCCGGCTGGCGATGCAACTGCCCAAGGGCGAGCTGCAGTCGATGAGCGCCGACGAGATGCAGCAGCGCCTGGCCGCCATCGTCACGCAGGACCGCAACGTGCGGGTGGTGCTGGCGGCCGAGGCGCAGGCGCCGTACCAGCGCGTGATCGACGCGACCAACGTGCTGAAGGCGGCGAAGGTCGAGAAGGTCGCGCTGCTGACGGACGCGGGCGGCAATGCACGCTGAGGCGCTGCCGCGTCACGCCTACCGCAGCGACGACTGGGGCCGCCCGATCGCGCTGGCGGTGGCGGTGCACCTGCTGGTCGTGCTGGTGTTCACGCTGGCCTGGCTGTGGTCGCCGCAGCGCGACGTCGAGCCGGCCGCCGGCGACCCGATGCTGGAGGCGAGCCTGGAAGTCTCCGCCGCCGAGGCGCGCACCGCGCGCCGCGCGCTGAACGCCACGCCGACCCCGGCGCCACCGCTGCCGATCCCGGAGGAGGAGCCGGCCGAGGAGGAGACCGTGCCGCCGCCGCAGCCGATCCCCGAGCCGCGCCCGCAGGATTCCCCAGTGCCGCAGCAGAACCTGGCGCAGGAGCGCATCCCCGAGCCGGACACGACCCAGCAGCAGCGGGTCAGCGAGATGGCCATCGCCCAGGAAAAGGCGCGCCAGGAACAGGAGGCGCGCCGCCGCCAGGAGCAGATCGACCTGACCGAGCGCCAGCGCCAGGAGGAGGCCGAGCGCCGCCAGCGCCTGGCCCGGCAGCAGGAGGAGGCCGAACGCCAGCAGAAGCTGGCCGACATCCGCCGCCAGCGCGAGCAGGCCCAGCGCGAGGCGCAGCTGGCCGAGCAGAAGCTGCGCCAGTTGCAGGCCGCGCGCGAGCAGCAGGCCGCGCAGGCGCCGGCTCCCGCCGCCACCGGCACGGCAGGTCAGGGCGGCACCAGCACCGATCTCACCGCGCAGTACGCCGCCGCGATCCAGGAGGCCGTGCTGCGCCAGTGGGTGCGCCCGGATTCGGTGCCGCGCGGCCAGCGCTGCCGCATCACCATCCGCCAGCTGCCCGGCGGCGAGGTGAGCGAGGCCAGGGTTGATCCGAGCTGCCCCTACGACGAAGCCGGCCGGCGCTCGGTGGAGGCGGCCGTGCTGCGCGCGCAGCCGCTGCCCTACCGGGGCTTCGAATCGGTGTTCCAGCGCACGCTGAACTTCAATTTCGAGGCCCGCGACCGCTGATTCACGCCGTCTTGTCGTTCATGATTGCGAAAATGTTCACGGTCAGGCTGGTATCCCTTCCCGCTCCCCGTTCAGAACCCCCGTCGCCCATGATCAGAACGCCACGCTGGATCGCCGCCCTGTTGCTCCTGTTCGCGCCGCTGCTGGCCGCCGCGCAGCAGCAGGGCCTGGAAATCAACATCGTCGGCGGCAACGCCTCGGCGCTGCCGATCACCATCGTGCCGATGCCCTACCAGGGTTCGGCGGCCGCCCCGCAGACCGACGTGGCCGGCGTGGTGCGCGCCGACCTGGAGCGCTCCGGCGCCTTCCGCACCCTGCCCGAGCGCAGCATCGTCGAGCGCCCGGTGCGCGGCAGCGAGATCCAGTACCCGACCTGGCGCGCGCTGCGGCAGGACTACATCGTGGTCGGCCGCGTCGTCGACGGCGGCGAGGGCAGCTACCGGGTCGAGTACGAGCTGTTCGACGTCGCCCGCCAGGAGCGCCTGCTCGGCCTGGCGATGACCGCGCGCGCCAACGCCATGCGCGACGTCGCCCACCAGATGGCCGACGCCATCTACGAGAAGATCCTCGGCGTCCCCGGCGCGTTCTGGACCCGCATCGCCTACGTCACCGCCACCGGCCGCGGCCCCAACGCACGCTACGCGCTGATGATCGCCGACTCGGACGGCTACAACCCGCAGACCATCGTGCGCTCGTCCGAACCGCTGCTGTCGCCGGCCTGGAGCCCGGACGGCAACCGGCTGGCCTACGTCAGCTACGAGGGCGGCAACTCGGGGATCTACATCCAGAACATCGCCACCGGCGCGCGCGAGAAGGTCGCCGGCTTCCGCGGCATCAACGGTTCGCCGGCGTTCTCGCCCGACGGCAACCGGCTGGCGATGACGCTGTCGCGCACCGGCAACCCGGAGGTCTACGTGATGGATCTCGGCAGCCGGCAGCTGCGCCAGCTGACCAACACCGCCAGCATCGACACCGAACCGACCTGGAGCGCCGACGGTGGCACGATCTACTTCACCTCCGATCGCAGCGGCCGACCGCAGGTCTACCAGGTGCCGGCCGGCGGCGGCAGCGCCAGCCGGGTGACTTTCGAGGGCGGCTACAACGCCTCGCCCAGGCTCTCCTACGACGGCAAGAAGCTGGCGGTGGCGCAGGGCAGCGGCAACACCTACCGCATCGCGATCATGGACAGCAGCCTGGGTTCGCCGCGCTGGTCGACGGTGTCCACCGGCTCGCTGGACGAATCACCCAGCTTCGCGCCCAACGCGAGCATGCTGCTGTACGCCGCCCGCGAAGGCGGGCGGGGTGTGCTGTACGCCGTCTCGGCCGATGGCCGGGTGCGGCAGCGCCTGGTGCTGGCCGAAGGCGACGTGCGCGAGCCGGCGTGGTCGCCCTATCGCGCCAAACGCTAATTTAACGTCTACAATCACCAGTCAACCACAACCAACCGTTCCACCGTTCCCCTACCAAGGAATCGACCATGAACAACACTGCCCGCGTCCTGATGCTGTCCCTGATGTCCGTCGCCGTGCTGGCCGGCTGCAAGAAGGCCGTCAAGCCGGAAGCCCCGGCCGACACCACCACCACCGTGCCGACCACCCCGACCGCTCCGACCACCTCGGGCGTGTACGGCCCGGGCGACCTGGACACCGACGCCTGCCTGCGCCAGCGCGTGGTGTACTTCGACCTGGATCAGGACGCGCTGAAGCCGGAATTCCAGGCGATCATGGGCTGCCACGCCAAGTACCTGCGTGACCGTCCGTCCTCGCGCATCACCCTGGAAGGCCATGCCGACGAGCGCGGCAGCCGCGCCTACAACCAGGGCCTGGGCGAGCGCCGCGGCAACGCCGTATCGTCGGCCCTGCAGGCCAACGGCGGCTCGGGCAGCCAGCTGACCGTGGTCAGCTACGGCGAGGAGCGCCCGGTCTGCACCGAGTCCGGCGAGTCGTGCTGGTCGCAGAACCGCCGCGTCGAAATCGTCTACACGGCCAAGTAATCCGGCTTGAAGATGCTTTCTTCCAGGCAGTTCCTGCTGATGGCATCGGCGGCGGCCCTCGTGGCCGCCGCTCCGGCGCACGCGCAGCGCCAGAGCCTGGCCGACCGCGTGGCCGCGCTGGAGATCCAGGCCAACAACACCTCCGCCAACATGGAGCTGTTGAACCGCCTGACCCAGCAGGAAAACGAATTGCGCCAGCTGCGCGAGCAGATCGAGCTGTTGCAGAACGAAGTGGAGCAACTCAAGCAGCGCAGCCGCGACCAGTACCTGGATCTGGACGGCCGCCTGGAGCGCCTGGAGACGGGCGCGCCGGGCGCGGTTCCACCGGTCCCGGTACCGGCGGCATCGGCCCCGGCCGCGCCGCCTGCACCGGCCGCTCCCTCGGCCTCCGCCTCGATCGTCGAGCCTGCGCCGCGCGTGCACGGAGACATCGGCGCGATCGCCCAGACCGGCGACGAGCGCGCCGCCTACAACGTCGCCTTCGACCGGCTCAAGGCCGGCGACTACGCCGATTCGGCGCAGCTGTTCACCAGCTTCCTCGAACTCTATCCGGGCGGGGTCTATGCGCCCAACGCGCTGTACTGGCTGGGCGAGAGCTACTACGTCACCCAGAACTACGCCCTGGCCGCGCAGCAGTTCCGTACGCTGATGGAGCGCTACCCCACCCACGACAAGGCGGCCGGATCACTGCTCAAGCTGGGGCTGTCCGAATACGGCATGGGCAAGGTGAGCGAGGCCGAGCGCACCCTGGCCGCGGTCATCCGCCAGTACCCCAACAGCGACGTCGCGCGCACCGCCGACGATCGCCTGCGCGCCATCCAGCTGGGCCGCATCCGCTGATTCGCGCCGCGTCCGCCGCTTGCCGCGGCGGCCCGGACGAAAACTCTCTTCCAGCACGGGCCGATGCCTGTCCCCGCGGCTCCGGGCTGCGTAATCTTCCAAGCCATGAACACCGCCGTCGCCCCGCCCGCCGCCGCGTCCGCCCCGGACCGCCTCAAGCTGACCGAGATCTTCCTGTCCTTGCAGGGCGAGGCGGCGAGCGCCGGCTGGCCGACCGTATTCGTGCGCCTGACCGGCTGCCCGCTGCGCTGCCAGTACTGCGACACCGCCTACGCCTTCCACGGCGGCCAGTGGTGGGACATCGACGCCATCCTGGCCGAGGTGGCGCGCCACGGCGTGCGCCACGTCTGCGTGACCGGCGGCGAGCCTTTGGCGCAGAAACGCTGCCTGGAACTGCTGCGGCGGCTGTGCGACGCCGGCCATGACGTCTCGCTGGAAACCTCCGGCGCGCTGGACATCGCCGAGGTCGATCCGCGGGTGTCGCGGGTGGTCGACCTGAAGACGCCCGGTTCCGGCGAGATGTCGCGCAATCGCCTGGAGAACCTGCCGCTGCTGACCGCGCGCGACCAGGTCAAGTTCGTCCTGTGCAGCCGCGCCGACTACGAATGGGCGCGCGACATGCTTGTCGAGCACCGCCTGCACGAGCGCTGCGACGTACTGTTCTCGCCGAGCAAGTCCGAACTGGCGCCGCGCGAACTGGCCGACTGGATCGTCGCCGACCGCCTGCCGGTGCGCTTCCAGATGCAGTTGCACAAGCTGTTGTGGAACGACGAACCGGGAAGGTGAGGCGACACGCCTGCTGGGATGACAAGCAAAGCGATACGCTAGCCCCTAGCCTCTAGCCCCTAGCCCCTGAAATGAAAAAAGCCGTAGTCCTCCTCTCCGGCGGCATGGATTCCGCCGTCGTCGTCGCCATCGCCCGCGAGCAGGGCCATGCGGTGCACGCGCTGAGCGTGCGCTACGGGCAGCGCCATACCTCCGAACTGGACGCGGCGGTGCGGGTGGCGCAGGCACAGCGGGTGGCCGCGCACAAGACCGTGCACGTGGACCTGCGCAACATCGGCGGCTCGGCGCTGACCGACGACATCGACGTGCCGGAGGCGGGGGGCGAGGGCATCCCGGTCACCTACGTGCCGGCGCGCAACACCATCATGCTGTCGATCGCGCTCGGCTGGGCCGAGGTGCTGGGCGCGGCCGACATCTTCTGCGGCGTCAACGCGGTGGACTATTCCGGCTATCCGGACTGCCGGCCGGCGTTCATCGAGGCGTTCGAGAAGCTGGCCAACGTCGCCACCAAGGCCGGCGTCGAGGGCGCCGGCCTGCGCGTGCACGCGCCGCTGCTGCACCTGGGCAAGGCCGACATCGTCCGCGAGGGCATGCGCCTG
The DNA here is from genome assembly GCF_046736355.1 of Pseudoxanthomonas mexicana. Classification (GTDB taxonomy): domain Bacteria; phylum Pseudomonadota; class Gammaproteobacteria; order Xanthomonadales; family Xanthomonadaceae; genus Pseudoxanthomonas_A; species Pseudoxanthomonas_A mexicana_B. The sequence continues at coordinate 1,022,537 of NZ_CP157201.1, forward strand.
GGCGTGGACTTCGCGCAGACCGTGTCGTGCTACCAGGCCGACGCCGACGGCCGCGCCTGCGGTCGCTGCGACGCCTGCCGGCTGCGCGCGGCGGGCTTCGCCGACGCCGGCATCGCGGATCCGACCCGCTACGCCTGAACCCGCGCACCGGCCCCGGCGGCACGGTTTTTCAGCGCCACCGGGTCTGGGTTAGAATGCACGCCCGGTCCATCAGGCGCCGGGTTCCCGCTCCGCATGCACGCCGGCGCGGAGACGCATCATCCGCCATGCGATGCGCCATCGCGGATGCACGGGCCGTTAGCTCAGTCGGTAGAGCAGAAGACTTTTAATCTTTTGGTCGAAGGTTCGAATCCTTCACGGCCCACCATCCGAACCGGACATCGCCGCCGCTCAGCCGCTGGCGCGGATCGCCTCCAGCACCTGCTCGCCGTAGCGGGCCAGCTTGCTGCCGCCGATGCCGCCGATCCGCCCCAACTGGTCCAGCGTCTCCGGGCGGTGCTCGGCGATGCTGCGCAGCGTGCTGTCGTGGAAGATGACGTAGGCCGGCACGTTCTGCTCGCGCGCCAGTTGCGCGCGCAGATCGCGCAGCGCACCGAACAGCGGCATGTCGTGCTCGGCGACGACCACGCTGCCGCGCACGTTGCGCTCGCGCTCGGCGCGCGACGGCGCTTCCTTGCGCAGGTGCAGTTCGCGCTCGCCGCGCAGCAGCGCGCGGCTGGCCTCGGTCAGGCGCAGGCCGCCGTAGCCTTCGGCGTCGACTTCCAGCAGGCCGCCGGCGACCAGCTGGCGGAACACGCTGCGCCAGGTGCGCGCGTCCAGCTCGCGGCCGATGCCGTAGGTGCTCAGCCTGTCGTGGCCGAACTGCTGGATGCGCTCGCCCTCGCTGCCGCGCAGCACGTCGATCAGATGCGCCACGCCGAAGCGCTGGCCGGTGCGGTAGACGCAGCTCAGCGCCTTCTGCGCGGCCAGGGTGGCGTCCCAGGTGCTGGCCGGGTGCAGGCAGTTGTCGCAGTTGCCGCATTCGTGGGCATAGGTCTCGCCGAAGCCGGCCAGCAGCACCTGCCGGCGGCACTGCATCGACTCGCAGTAGCCGAGCAGCTGTTCCAGCTTGCGCCGCTCCAGCCGCTTGCGCTCCTCGCCGGCCTCGGACTGCTCGATCATCTGCTTGAGCAGCACCACGTCGCCCAGGCCGTAGCACAGCCACGCCTCGGCGGCCTCGCCGTCGCGGCCGGCGCGGCCGGTCTCCTGGTAGTAGCCCTCCAGCGACTTGGGCAGGTCGACGTGGGCGACGAAGCGCACGTCCGGCTTGTCGATGCCCATGCCGAAGGCGATGGTCGCCACCATCACCACGCCGTCCTCGCGCAGGAAGCGGCGCTGGTTGCGCGCGCGCACCTCGGCGTGCAGCCCGGCGTGGTAGGGCAGCGCGTCGAAGCCCTGCCCGGCGAGGAACTCGGCGGTCTGCTCGACCCGCTTGCGCGACAGGCAGTAGACGATGCCGGCCTCGCCGCGGTGCGCCTGCAGGAAGCCGGCCAGCTGCCGGCGCATGTCGTCCTTCTGCACCACCGTGTAGCGGATGTTGGGGCGGTCGAACGAGCTGACGAAGCGCTGCGCGTCGGTCAGGTTGAGGCGCTCGGCGATCTCGCGCTGGGTCGGCGGATCGGCGGTGGCGGTCAGGGCGATGCGCGGCACTTCCGGCCAGCGCTCGTGCAGCAGGGTCAGCTCGAGGTATTCGCGGCGGAAGTCGTGGCCCCAGGCCGAGACGCAGTGCGCCTCGTCGATGGCGAACAGGGCGATCCGGCTGCGGTCCAGCAGCGACAGGAAGCGCGGCGTCAGCAGCCGCTCGGGCGCCACGTAGAGCAGGTCCAGCTCGCCGCGCAGCAGGTCCTGCTCGACCTGCGCGGCCTCGGCCGCGTCCAGGGTGGAATTGAGGAAGGCCGCGCGCACGCCGAGCTGGCGCAGCGCCTCGACCTGATCCTGCATCAGCGCGATCAGCGGCGAGATCACCAGGCCGGTGCCCTCGCGCAGCAGCGAGGGGATCTGGTAGCACAGCGACTTGCCGCCGCCGGTGGGCATCAGCACCAGCGCGTCGTTGCCGGCGGCCAGGTGTTCGACGATGGCTTGCTGGGGGCCGCGGAAGGCGTCGTAGCCGAAGACGCGGCGCAGGGTTTCGAGGGCGGGGGACGACATGGCGACAGGATAACCCGCGGCCACCGCGTCGCCGTCGGACGAACCGGCATGGATGGGTAGGAGTCGTCCCGCGAGGGTAATGCGATGGGGCGGCGATCGCGCGGATATGCGTGCCGCCGTCATCCGGCGCATCCGCGGTGGAAAGGAACGCCCGGCCATGCCGGGCGTTCCGGGGGATCACGCTTACTGGAGCAGCGAGCGCAGCATCCAGGCGTACTTCTCGTGGGTCTGCAGGCGCTGGGTCAGCAGATCCTCGGTGGGCGCGTCGTCGGCGTCGTCGGCCACGTCCAGCACCTCGCGCGCGGTGCGGCAGACCGCCTCGTTGCCGATCACCAGCTGGCGGACCATCTCGCGCCAGTCGGCGCTGTCGGTCAGGCCCGGTTCCTCCGGAATCGAGGTCAGGGCGACGAACTCGCGGTAGGATCCCGGCGCGTTGAAGCCCAGCGCGCGGATGCGCTCGGCGATCTCGTCCAGCGCGGTCCACTGCTCGGTGTACTGGGTCTCGAACATCGCGTGCAGCGAGTTGAACATCGGCCCGGTCACGTTCCAGTGGAAGTTGTGGGTCTTCAGGTACAGGGTGTAGCTGTCGGCCATGAAGCGCGACAGGCCATCGGCGATCTTCTTGCGATCGCCGACCTTGATCCCGATATCGATGTTGGGCGCGGTCGGCGCCGACGGGATCGGCGCGGCCACGTTCTTGGAAGGCTTGGCGGGCTTGCTGGGTTTGGACTTGGCCATGAGGGTCTCCTGTGCGGGTTGTGGCGTCACAATGAAGGCTGGATTCTTTTTACTACATAGGGCGTGAGCGGTCCGTTTCAATCGCCTGTCGACATGCATCCCGAAACCGAAATCCCCCTCACCACCCCGAACGCCGCGCGCGCCCTGCTGGAGCAGGCGCAGACCCGCGATCGCGGGCGCCTGCACGGGCTGTGGTCGCGCTGGCAGGATAAACCCGGCGACGCCGAGGCGCGCGCGCGCTTCGGCCAGGCGCTGGCCGCCTCGCTGGCCGCGCGCGCGCGCCGCCAGGCCGGCGTGCCGGCGGTGACGCTGGACCCCGCGCTGCCGATCGCGCGCGAGGGCGAGGCCATCGTCGAGCTGATCCGCCGGCATCCGGTGGTGGTGATCGCCGGCGAGACCGGATCCGGCAAGACCACCCAATTGCCCAAGCTGTGCCTGGCCGCCGGGCGCGGCGTGGCCGGCATGATCGGCTGCACCCAGCCGCGCCGCATCGCCGCGCGCGCGGTGGCCCGGCGGGTGGCCGAGGAACTCGGCAGCGAGGTCGGCGGCGCGGTCGGCTACCAAGTGCGCTTCAGCGACCAGGTCGGCGAAGGCAGCCACATCAAGTTCATGACCGACGGCATCCTGCTGGCGGAGATCGCCAGCGACCGCTGGCTGTCGGCCTACGACACCCTCATCGTCGACGAGGCGCACGAGCGCAGCCTCAACATCGACTTCCTGCTCGGCTACCTGAAGCAGCTGCTGCGCAGGCGCCGCGACCTGAAGGTCATCGTCACCTCGGCCACCATCGACACCGAGCGCTTCGCCCGCCATTTCGACGGCGCGCCGGTGATCAGCGTCGAGGGCCGGACCTATCCGGTGGAGACGCGCTACCGGCCGCTGGAAGGCGAGGGCGACGGCACAGGCGAAGGCCGGGGCGGCGAGCGCACCGTCAACGATGCCATCGTCGCGGCGGTGGACGAGATCACCCGCGCCGATCCGCGCGGCGACGTGCTGGTGTTCCTGCCCGGCGAGCGCGAGATCCGCGACGCCCACCAGGCGCTGGAGCGGCGCAAGTACCGCGAGACCGAGGTGCTGCCGCTGTACGCGCGGCTGTCGGCCCGCGACCAGGATCGGGTGTTCAACCCGGGGCCGAAGCGGCGGCTGGTGCTGGCGACCAACGTTGCCGAGACCTCGCTGACCGTGCCGCGCATCCGCTACGTGATCGATCCGGGCCTGGCGCGGGTCAAGCGCTACAGCCCGCGGCAGAAGCTGGACCGCCTGCACATCGAGCCGATCAGCCAGGCCAGCGCCAACCAGCGCAAGGGCCGCTGCGGCCGCATCGCCGAGGGCGTGTGCTACCGACTGTACGCGGAGGCGGATTTCCAGTCGCGGCCCGAGTTCACCGATCCGGAGATCCGCCGCTCGTCGCTGGCCGGGGTGATCCTGCGCATGCTGCACCTGGGGCTGGGGCGGATCGAGGATTTCCCGTTCCTGGAAGCGCCGGACGAGCGCGCCATCGCCGACGGCTGGCAGCAGTTGATCGAACTGGGCGCGGTGGCGGCGAAGGGACGCGAGCGCGCGCTCACTGCCATCGGCCGGCAGATGGCGCGGCTGCCGGTGGACGTGAAGCTGGCGCGGATGCTGGTGGCCGCGCAGCAGCATGGCTGCCTGCGCGAGATGATCGCGATCGCCTCCTTCCTCGGCATCCAGGACCCGCGCGAGCGCCCGCCGGAGGCGCGCGAGGCCGCCGACAACGCGCATGCGATCTTCGCCGACGCGCGCTCGGAGTTCCTCGGCATCGTCAGGCTGTGGGACGCCTACCGGCAGGCCCACGAGGACCTGACCCAGTCGAAGCTGCGCGACTGGTGCGAGCGGCACTTCCTCGGCTTCCTGCGCATGCGCGAGTGGCGCGAACTGCACCGGCAGTTGCTGCTGCTGTGCGAGGAACTGGGCTGGGCGAGCCATCGCGCTGACGAGCCACCGGCTCGTGCGATGGCGAGCGCCCGGCCAGGGATGGCCGGGCAGGGCGTTCCGGAGCCGGCAATGTCGCGCCAGGGACGGCGGCAGGCGGCCTCGCCATCGCAAGGCGAATCCGGCACCGACAAGGCGCGCCAGGCCGCCTACGTCGCCCTGCACCGCGCGCTGATCGCCGGCCTGCCGACGCAGGTGGGCCACCGCACCGAGAAGGGCGATTACCTCGCCCCGCGCCAGCGCCGCTACCACCTGTTCCCGGGTTCGGCGCTGGCCAGGAAACCGCCGCCGTGGGTGCTCAGCGCCACGCTGCTGGACACCCAGCGCGTCTGGGGCCTGACCAACGCGGCGATCGAGCCGGACTGGGTGATCGCCGAGGTGCCGCACCTGCTGCTGCGCAGGCACTTCGATCCGCACTGGTCGCGCGCGCAGGGGCATGTGCTGGCGTCGGAGCAGATCAGCCTGTTCGGGCTGGTGCTGGCGCCGAAGAAGCCGGTCCACTACGGCCGCATCGCGCCGGTGGAGTCACACGACCTCTTCGTGCGGCAGGCGCTGGTGACCGGCGAGATCAACACCCGCGCGGCGTTCGTCGCCGACAACCTGAAGACGCTGGAGCAGGCGCACGAGGAAGAGGCCAAGCTGCGCCGCGCCGGGCTGGTCGCCGACGAGGACTGGCAGGCGCGCTGGTACCTGGACCGCGTGCCGGCCGAGATCCATTCGGCCGCCGGCCTGGATGCCTGGTGGAAGGCGCTGCCCGAGGACAAGCGCCGCGGCCTGCGCTGGTCGCTGGCCGACCTGCTGCCCGGCGAAGGCAGCGAGGCGGATCGCTATCCGAAGTACCTGGCGCTGGGCGACGCGCGGCTGCCGCTGCACTACCGCTTCGAGCCGGGCGCGCCCGACGACGGGGTGACGCTGGACGTGCCGCTGCACCTGCTCGGCGCATTGGACGCGGCGCGGCTGTCGTGGCTGGCGCCGGGCTTCGTCGCCGACAAGGCGGCCGGCCTGATCCGCGGCCTGCCCAAGGCGATGCGGCGCAACTACGTGCCGGCGCCGGACTTCGCGCGCGCCTTCTTCGAGGCCTGGCCGAAGCCGGACGCCGACGACATCCGCGGCGAGCTGGCGCGCTTCCTGTCGCGGGCGACAGGCGCGGCGGTGGCGGCGACCGACTTCGACGAAGCGGCGCTGGAACCGCACCTGCGCATGAACCTGCGCCTGCGCGACGAGCACGGCAAGGTGCTGGCCGAATCGCGCGATCTCGACGCGCTGCGCGAACGCTTCGGCGAGCGCGCCGGGCAGGCGTTCGCCGTCCGCGCCGGCCGCGAACTGGCGACGACGGGGTTGCGCGAGTTCCCGGCCCGGCCGATTCCGGCGCAGGTGCCGGGCGAGGCCGGCGTGCCGGCCTGGCCGGCGCTGGTGGACGAGGGCGACAGCGCGGCGCTGCGGGTGTTTCCGGATCGCGCGCAGGCGCGGCAAGCGCATCCTCAAGGCGTGCGCCGGCTGCTGGAGATCGCGCTGGCCGACAAGGCGAAGCAGGCGCGCAAGCAACTGCCGATTTCGCCGAAGCTCGGCCTGCTGTACGCGGCCATCGAGCAGTTCCACCTGCATCCGCAGGCCAAGGGCAGCGAGAAGGAGCGCCTGCGCGCCGATCTCGCCGACGCCGCGCTCAACGCGGTGCTGGCCGACGGGCTGGACGACATCCGCGATCGCGCCACATTCGAGCGCCGCCGCGACGAGGCGGCGCGCGCGCTGTTCGGCGAGGCGATGGAACGGCTGGCGCTGGCCGAGGCCATCCTCGCCGCCGTGGCCGAGCTGAAGCCGCAGCTGGAATCGCCGCTGATGGGCTGGGCGCGCGGCAACCTCGACGATCTGCGTGCGCAGTTGGACGCGCTGGTGCCGCCGGGCTTCCTGCGCGATACCCCGGCCGAGGCGCTGGCGCAGCTGCCGCGCTACCTGAAGGCGATGACGCTGCGCGCCGAGCGCGCCAAGCGCGATCCGGCGCGGGATCAGGCGCGGATGCTGGAACTCAAGCCGTTCGCCGACGCGCTGGCCGAGGCCGAGCGCGCCGGCCAGGCGCACCTGCCGCAGTGGCAGGCGCTGCGCTGGGACCTGGAGGAACTGCGCGTGTCGATGTTCGCGCAGGAACTGGGCGCGCGCGCCGGCGTCTCGGCCAAGAAGCTGGCCCAGCGCCTGGCCGCGTTGCGCGAGTGAACGCGCAACGCCGCGTCAGTCGACGCGGCGCACCTTGGCCGACGGGTTGTGGCCCTCGACCTGCAGGTACCAGCCACTGAACTTGCCGGGCGTCACCGTGACCCGGGGCGACGCCATTGCCTTGCGGGCGAGGTAGTTGCCTTCGACCACCTGCCAGACCTGGCCGTTGTCCAGTTCCAGCCGGGTGCCGCTGGACCAGCCGCGGAACTCACCCTTCAGGGTGGCGGTGATCGCGGCGTCGTCGCCACCTGCGAACAGGCCGGCGGACTTGCGCCCGGTCTGCCGCGCCTCGGCCGCCTTCGCCGAGGCCTTCCGGTCCTCGTCCAGCAGGCGGTTGAGCAGGGCCAGTTGCTGCGGGGTCAGCTGATCCAGGCCGGTGGCCTGCATCTGCTCGGCGGTCAGCCGCTTCTCGATGTCGACATGGCCATCGCCGGCGGCCGCGGTGGTGGCGACGGCGGCGAGGGTGAGGCAGCAGGACAGCAGGATGTTGCGCATGGCGGGCTCCGGCGAGGGTTGGATCATTTGATGCGCTGCACCTTGGCGGCGGTGTTGTAGCCTTCGATGGTCATGAACCACACGCCCATCAGGCCCGGCTTGAGGGTGACCTTGGGATGGCTCCTGCGCACGCCGGCCAGCTGGGCGGTGTCGGTCTGCTGCCAGAGCTGGCCGTTCTCCAGCAGGTACTGGCGGCCCTTGGCGAAGCCGGCGAACTCGCCCGCGATGCGATCCACGATCGGTTCGCTGGAGCCGAAGTGGAAGAAGCCGCGGTTCTTCTCGACCACTTCCTTGCGGCCTTCCTCGCGCGCCTGCTCGCGGATGCGCTCGGCGGTGGCGGCGGTCTCGTCGCCGACCTTGCGCTGCAGCCAGGCGTTCAGCGCGGCCAGCTCGGCAGGCGTCAGCTTGTCCAGTCCGGCGGCCCTGAATTCCTCCGGCGTCATCTGACCCTGCAGGTCCGCGGTCGTGGCCTGGGCGAGCGCCAGCATCGGCAGCAGGGTGAGCGCCAGCAACAGTGAACGTGGGGCGAGGCGAAGGTTCATGGCTGTTCCTTGCAGTGGTTGGCCGGTAGTGTAGACGCATCGAACGCATCGTTGCTTCGCCCGCTTCATGTCCCTTCCTGCCGTGCACGACATCCCGGAACTGCTCGCGTTGCCCGCACTCGCCGCCGTGCCCGCCGTGGCGAAGCGGCGCGTGGAGGACATCGTGGCCGGGTTGCAGGACGCGCCCACGGGCGAAGCCGCGCGCGTGCTGGCCGACACGCTGGAAACGCTGTCCCAGCTCGGCGCCGACGAGGAAGTGATGGTGGCCGCGCTGCTGGCTGGGCTGGCGCCGTCCGGCACGGCGGCGGGCGCGGACCTGGGGAACGCCTATCCCGGCCTGGCCGGCCTGCTCGAAGGCCAGGCCGCCGCCGCGCAGGTGTGGGCCCTGCACGCCGGCCAGCCGCGCGGCGCCAACAACGAGGGGCTGCGCCGGCTGCTGCTGGCGATCGTGCGCGACCTGCGCGTGGTGACGCTGCTGCTGGCGCGGCAGCTGGCGCGGATGCGCGCCGCCGCCGGATTGCCTGAGGACGAGCGCCGCGCGCTGGCGCAGCTGACCCGCGACATCCATGCGCCGCTGGCCAACCGGCTGGGCATCTGGCAGATCAAGTGGGAGCTGGAGGACCTGGCGTTCCGCCACCTGCAGCCGGACACCTACCGGCAGATCGCCGCGCAGCTGGACGACAAGCGCGCCGGCCGCGAGCGCTACATCGAATCGGTCAAGCGCACGCTGCGCCAGGCGCTGGCCGACAACGGCATCGCCGCCGACATCAGCGGCCGGCCCAAGCACATCTACAGCATCTGGAAGAAGATGCAGAAGAAGCAGGTCGCCATCGACGAGCTGTACGACCTGCGCGCGGTGCGCGTGGCGGTGGACGACCTGGCCGCCTGCTACGCCGCGCTGGGCATCGTGCACGCGCTGTGGGTGCCCATCCCCAGCGAGTTCGACGACTACATCGCCCGGCCCAAGCCCAACGGCTACCGCTCGCTGCACACCGCCGTCGTCGGCCCGGAAGGGCGCACGCTGGAAGTACAGATCCGCACCCACGAGATGCACGCGCAGGCCGAACTGGGCGTGGCCGCGCACTGGCGCTACAAGGAAGGCGGCGGCGGTGCCGACAAGGCGTTCGACCGCAAGATCGCCTGGATGCGCAAGCTGCTGGAGCAGTCGCCGGAAGCCGAGGGCGAGAACGCGCTGGCCGGCGATCTCGGCGCCGAACTGGTCGAGGAGCGCATCTACACCCTCACCCCCAAGGGCGAGGTCATCGACCTGCCGCAGGGCGGCACCGTGCTCGACTTCGCCTACCACGTGCATACCGAGGTGGGGCACCGCACGCGCGGGGCCAAGGTCAACGGCCGCATCGTGCCGCTCAGCCACGCGCTGCGCAGCGGCGATCGGGTGGAGATCCTCACCTCCAAGACCGGCGAGCCGCGCCGCGACTGGCTGCTGCCGGCCAACGGCTTCCTCGCCAGCGGCCGCTCGCGCGACAAGGTGCGCGCGTGGTTCCACAAGCTGGACCGCGCGCGCAACCTGCAGGCCGGACGCGAGCTGCTGGAGCGCGAGCTCAAGCGCCTGGGCCTGCACCAGCTGGACCTGGCGCCGGTGGCCAGGAAGTTCCATGCCGAGACGGTGGACGACCTGTACATCCAGGTCGCGCTGGGCGACGTCGGCCCCAACCAGATCGTGCGCGCCTTGCACGAGGAACAGCGCGCCGCCACCGAGGCGCCGCCTCCGCGCCGGCCCGCGCCGCGGCGCACGTCGACGGCGGCGGCGAAGTCGCGCTTCACCGTGCAGGGCGTGGGCAACCTGCTGGTGCAGCTGGCGCGCTGCTGCCAGCCGGTGCCGGGCGAGCCAGTGCAGGGCTACCTGACCAAGGGGCGCGGGGTGACCGTGCACCGCAGCGACTGCGCCGCCTTCGTGCGCCTGTCCGCCACCCACCCGCAGCGGGTGATGCCGGTGGAATGGGGCCAGGCCACCGGTGGCTACGAGGTCGACGTGCAGATCGTGGCCATCGATCGCAAGTGGCTGCTCAAGGACATCACCACGCTGATCGCGCAGGAGGACGCCAACGTGCTGGACATCAACAGCCAGCCCGGGCGCGACAACGGCCGCGCGCACCTGCGGCTGCGGCTGAAGGTCGCCGATTTCGGCCAGCTCTCGACGCTGCTGCGCAAGCTCGACGCCGTGCCCGGCGTGGAGGAAGCGCGGCGTTCAGGCTGAGTGCTTATGCTGTCGCGGTGAAACGCCCAACCGCAGATCGCGATCCCCGTGACCGCATCGAGCCGCAGATGGACTGGCGCCACCTGCGCTCGGCCATCGACACGCCCGCCGCATCCGCGCCGTCGCCGCGTGCGCGCGGGAAGACTTGGCGCTGGCTGCTTGTCGTGATTTCCGTGGCAGCCCTATTGCTGGGGCTGGCGGCGGTGCGCGAACCCTTGACGCGCTGGCTGTGGCCCGACACCCGCCAGCAGCACCTGCTGCAGCAGGCGGAAGCCGCGCTGCGCGCCGGCCGGCTGGACGGTGCGGACGGGCAGGGCGCGCGCCAGCTGTTCGAAGCCGCGCAGGCGCTCGACAACGACCGTCCCGAGGCGCGCACCGGCCTGGCCCGCGTGGCCGAGGCTGCGCTGACCCGGGCGGCCGTGGCGATGGAGGCGGGCGAGTTGGCGCAGTCGCGCCGCCACCTGCAACTGGCGCGCGAACTGCAGATCCCCCGGCAGCCGGCCGATCGCCTGGAACAGGCGCTGCGCAGGCGCGAGGCCGCGCAGGCCGGCATCGACGACCTGCTGCGGCAGGCACGGCAGGCGCAGGCCGAAGGCCGCATCGACGGCGGCGAACAGGCCGCATTGCCGCTCTACCAGCGCGTGCTGGCGCTGCAGCCCGCGCGCGTCGAGGCGCTGGAGGGGCGCGAGGATGCGTTGTCGGATCTGTCGCAGCGCGCCAACGACGCGCTGGAACGCGGCCGGCTGGCCGAGGCCGCGGCGCTGCTCGCGCGCATCCGCCACTACGATGCCGGCCACATCGAACTGCCGCCGCTGCAGGCCCGCCTCACCGAACTCGTCGACCGCAGCCTCGCGCAGGCCGATCGCGCGCTGGCGCGGGGCCGCGGCGACGATGCCGCGGCCGGCTACCAGGCCGTGCTGGAAGCCGAGCCCGCGCACGAAGCCGCACGCCGTGGCCAGGAGCGCGTCGCCGCGGCGTGGGCCGCGCAGGCGGCGCAGCGCGCGGCGGACTTCGATTTCGACGGCGCGGCGCGCTGGCTGGACAAGGCGCGTTCGCTGTCGCCGCGCTCGCCGACCATCGACGACGCGCAGCGGCGCATCGCCGCCGCGCGCCAGTTGCACGCGGGTACCGCAGCGCCGCTGCCGGCGGCCGAGCGCGAACGCCGCGTGGCCGCCGCGCTGGCGGCGATGCAGCAGGCCGGCGAGCGCGGGCAATGGCTGGCGCCGCCGGGCGAGAGCGCCTTCGACCACCTGCGCCGCGCGCAGGCGCTGGCCCCGGACGATGCGCAGGTGCGGCAGGCCGCGCAGCGCCTGCTGCCGACGCTGCGGCAGTGCTTCGAGGACGAGCTGCACGGCAACCGCCTGCGCCGCGCGCAGTCCTGCCTGCAGGCCTGGCAGGCCCTCCAGCCCGGCCACGCGGAGCTGGCCGACGCGCGCCGCCGCATGGCGCAGAAGTGGATCGCCGTCGGCGACGAGCGCCTGGGCGCCGGCGACGTCGCCTTCGCCGCGCAGGCCCTGCAGGAAGCGCAGCGGCTGGACCGCCAGGCGCCGGGCGTGGAGGATTTCGCCGGGCGCGTGCGCAGCGCGCAGCCGGGGGTCAATTAGTCCTTCTCCATCCGTAAAGCCGAGCTTGCCCGGCTGCCTTGTCTTCGCGCGAAGGGCAGCGGAGCAAGCTCCGCTCTACATCACATCTCGCCGTCCCCCCACGAACACGCGCTTGACCACCTCGCGCGCCGCGCCCAGCGAGAAGCACCGGCATACATCCCGACAATCCCCCCTGTAGAGCCGAGCTTGCTCGGCTGCTTTGTCTTCGCGCGAAGGGCAGCGGAGCAAGCTCCGCTCTACATCACATCTTGTCGCCGCGCATCCACGAACACGCGCCGGACCACTTCGCGCGCGGCGTCCAGCGAGAAGTGCCGGCGCACGTTCTCGACACCGTTGGCCGCCAGCCGCTGCCAGCGGGCCTCGTCGCGGTACAGGGCGATCACCGCGTCGGCGAAGGCGTCGGCCGCGTCGGCCACCAGCACGTCGAGATCGTGTTGCAAGTGCATGCCCTCGACCGCGCACGAGGTGGCCACGACCGGCTGCCCGTAGGCCATGCTCAGGTTGACCTTGCCCTTCACGCCTGCGCCGAACCGCAGCGGCGCCACCGCCACCCGGCAACCGGTCATGTAAGGCGCGATGTCGGCCACGTAGCCATGCACGATCACGTCCTCGGTGGCGGCCAGTGCCCGAATCTCCGCCGGTGGTTCGGCGCCGATGCAGTGGAAGCGCACGCCCGGCAGCGCGCGGGCGATGCGCGGGAACACCGATTGCACGAACCAGCGCACCGCGTCCACGTTCGGCGGATGGCGGAAGCCGCCGACGAACACCAGGTCGCGCCGCTGCCCGAACGGCAACCCGCCGTCGTGCGTGTCGTGCAGGTTGGACAGCACCTCGACCCGCTGCTGCGGCATGTCGCGCGCGAGCAGCTCGCGCTCGGCCGTGCTGACCACCAGGGTGACGTCGCAGGCGCGGATGATCCCCTGCTCGCGCAGGCGCGTCCGCGAGGCGGCGTGCTGCAGCAGATCGTCGCCGGCGACGTCGGCCGTGCGGCTTTCGCGCAGGTAGTGCAGGTCGATGGTGTCGAACACCAGGCGCGCCTGCGGCGCATGGCGCCGGGCCAGCGGCAGGATCTCGGCGGCCACGTAGTGGCGGCACATCATGATCGTGTCGAAGCGGCCGCCGTGGGCGCCGAACCAGCGTGGCAGCGAGGCGGCGAACGGACGGTGCCAGACCTCGACGCCGAGCTGGCGCATCGGGCCGGCCGATGCTGCGTCCAGGCGCAGGTCGGCCGGCAGGAACACCACGTGCAGACCTTCCTCGATCAGCAGCCGCATCAGGTTGACCAGTCGCAGCGAGGCCGAATCGCGATCCGGACGCGGCATCGAAGCATCGACGATCAGCACCTGGCGGCGGCCGCGCGGCTGGTTGGCGGCCGAGGGCAGTCGCGCGGCGGGCGCGTGCGCGCGCAGCGCATCGCGCCAGCGCTCGGCGAAGATGCCGCGGTTGCGGACCTGGTAGGCCTTGATCCCCGACTGCGTGTCGGTGCCGGAGGTGGTGCCCTCGTCGTGCACCACCCGCGCCGCCGGCTGGTACAGCACGCGCAGGCCGCGCTCGCGCACCGCGAAGGCCAGGTCGGTGTCCTCGTAGTAGGCCGGCGCGTAGCGGGCGTCGAAGCCGCCAATGGCAGTGAAAAGGGCGCGCGGGATCGCCAGCGCCGCGCCGGAGCAGTAGTCGGCGTCGCGCACGCTGGCGTAGCGCGGATCCTCGGGCGACTCGAAGCGGCCATAGTTCCACGCGCCGCCATCGGCGAACACGACGCCGCCGGCTTCCTGCAGCCTGCCGTCCGGATAGATCAGCTGCGCGCCGACCAGGCCGGCCTGCGGATGCGCATCGAAGGTCGCGCACAGTGCGTCCAGCCAGCCCGGCTGCGGCACGGTGTCGTTGTTGAGGAACACCAGCAGATCGCCGCGGGCGAGCGCGGCGCCGTCGTTGCAGGCGGCGATGAAGCCGCCATTGGCGGCGCGGCGGTGGTAGCGCACGCCGCCTATCCGCGGCAGCCAATCGATCGTCTCGTCACTGGAACCGTCGTCGACGACGACGATCTCGAACGGCGTGCGCGGCGGATGCGCGGCGATCGCGCGCAGGCAGGCGATCGTATGGGTGGCGTGGTTGTAGACGGGGATGACGATGCTGGCCCGCGGCTGCGGCGAGGCGGGCACGTCGAACGGCGCGAACGCCGCCACCGCGGGCAGGTACAGCGGCGCGCCGATGGCCTCGGGCGCGCGCCGGAACTGGAACCTGACGCGCTCCCAGGTGCCGCGCAGCCCGCGCGTGCGCAGGCTGGCCAGTCCGCGCCGGAGCAGGCCCAGCGCGCGTTGCAGGAAGAAGCGCGCAGCGGGCATCGGCGATCGCATTGCGTCGGAACTCCAGCTTAAGGGGCGATTCCGGCGCCGTCCGTCGCGCGCGGCCTGCGTTAGACTCGCCGGAATTCCCATTGTCGCATCCCCGTGGCCCGCAACGACTACGACGATCCCGAGCAGGACGAATCCGACGACGATGCCGCCCCTGCCTGGCGGCGGCACCTGCTGACCGCGGTGCTGGCGGCGATCGGGCTGGGGCTGGGATTCCTGATTCCGTACACCCTCTACCTGAACCACCAGGTCAGCGAGCGCTTCGGCCAGTTGCAATGGCAGATCCCGACCCGCGTCTACGCGCGCCCGCTGCAGCTGGCGCCGGGCATGGCGATGGACGCGCGCACGCTGAAGACCGAGCTGGACGCGGCCTCGTACCGCGAGGACGGCGGCGAGCAGCCCGGCACCTATGCGCGCGAGGGCGGTCGCTTCACCATCTCCAGCCGTGGCTACATCGACGTCGACGGCCGGGTGCCGGCGCGGCGGGTCCAGGTCGTGCTGGCGGACGGGCGCGTCAGCAGCCTGCGTGATCCGGTGAGCCGGCAGGGCCTGAAGGCCGCGCGGCTGGACCCGGCGCGCATCGCCACCCTGTACGGGCAGAAGCAGGAGGAGCGCCGGCTGGTGCGGCTGGAGGAGGTGCCGGAGCTGCTGGTGACCGGCCTGCAGGCGGTCGAGGATCGCGACTTCAGCCGCCACCGCGGCATCGACCTCAGTGGCATCGTCCGCGCGGTCTGGCTGACGGTGCGCTCGGGCGGGCAGACCCGCCAGGGCGGCAGCACGCTGACCCAGCAGCTGGCGCGCAGCGGGCTGCTCGGCATCGGCAAGGAAGTCACCCTGAGCCGCAAGTTCAACGAGATCCTGTTCGCGCTGATCCTGGAGGCGCGCTACGACAAGCGCACGATCCTGGAGGCCTACTTCAACCAGGTCGATCTTGGCCAGCGCGGCAGCCAGGCCATCCACGGCGTGGCGGCCGGCGCCGAGTACTGGTTCGGCCGCGATCTGAACAGCCTGACCACCGAACAGGTCGCGCTGCTGATCGGGCTGGTCAAGGGACCGTCCTGGTACAACCCGCGGCGCAATCCCGAGCGCGCCAAGGATCGCCGCGACTACGTGCTGGCCAAGCTGCTCGAAACCAACCTCATCGACCAGGCCGAGTACAAGCGCGCGCTGGCCGCGCCGCTGGGCGTCACCGCGACGCCGGGCATGGCGGCGGCCAACCGCTTCCCCGCCTACGTCGACCTGGTGCGCCGGCAACTGGCGCGCGACTACCCGGAAAGCGCGTTGCAGGGCGCCGGCCTGACCGTGCTGACCGGCATGTCGCCTTCGGCGCAGGCCTACGCCGAGGGCGCGGTGACCGCGACGCTGAAGTCGCTGGAGAACAAGCGCCGCCCGCCCTTGCAGGCCGGGCTGGTGGTGACCGACGTGCACGACGGCGACGTGCTGGCGGTGGTCGGCGGGCGCAACGTGTCCGAGCACGGCTTCAACCGCGCGGTCGAGGCGCAGCGTCCGGTCGGATCGCTGCTCAAGCCGTTCGTCTACCTGCTGGCGCTGGCGCAGCCGGACACCTGGTCGCTGGCGAGCTGGGTGGACGATTCGCCGGTCACCGTGCAGCTGGGCAAGAACCGCCGCTGGACGCCGGCCAACGCCGACAACCGCAGCCACGGCAGCGTGCGGCTGGTCGACGCGCTGGCCCATTCCTACAACCAGGCGACCGTGCGCGTGGGCATGAAGGTCGATCCGGAGCGGCTGGGCGATCTGTTGCGGGTGCTGGCCGGCATCAAGGCCGAGCCGAACCCGGCGCTGATCCTCGGCGCGACCGACCAGAGCCCCTACGCGATGGCGCAGCTCTACCAGTTCCTCGCTTCCGGCGGCGAGATCCAGCCGCTGCACGCGGTGCGCGGCGTGCTGGATCCGGACGGCAAGCTGCTCAAGCGCTACGACAAGGCGCCGGCGCCGGCGCAGGAAGGCGATTCCGTCGCCGCCAACCTGATCGGCATCGCGCTGCAGCAGGTGATCAGCGGCGGCACCGGCCGGCAACTGCTCGGCGACGGCTTGGGCCGGCTGCAGTCGGCCGGCAAGACCGGCACCAGCAACGACGGCCGCGACAGCTGGTACGCCGGCTACACCGGCGATCACCTGGCGGTGGTGTGGGTGGGCAACGACCAGAACGAGCAGACCGGCCTGTACGGCGCGACCGGCGCGATGCGGGTGTGGTCGGGCATCTTCACCCGCCTGCCCAGCGCGCCGTTGAAGGTGCCAGGCAAGGGCCTGGACTGGCAGTGGGTGGTCGGCGACAACGCCACCGACGCCGGTTGCCCCGGCGCGCGGCAACTGCCGTTCGTGGCCGGGTTCGCGCCCGCCTATAGTCCCTGCGTGATCGAGCCGCCGCCGGAGGAGGAGTCCTCGTCCGGCGGCTGGCGCAGCTGGTTCGGCCTGGATCGCAAGCCAGAAGCCCCGCGCCAGGAACCCCCCGCGCAACCGTGAGATCCACCGCAATGCGTCGTCTACTTCCCCTTCTCCCGTTGCTGCTGCTGGCCGCCTGCGCCAGCGGACCGGATCCGGCCGCGCCAGCGTCGGTGCCGGCGGTGCCGCCGGCGCAGCGCCTGGCCGCGATCGAGGCCGCCGCCGGCCAGGACGATCGCGAGCTGGACGTGCAGCCGCTGCGCGACCCGCAGGTCGAGGATCTGCGCCAGGCCGCGGCGCAGGCGCGCGGCGCGCACGACTACGGCGCCGCGGCCGACGCGCTGAACCAGGCGCTGCTGATCGTCGCCGACGATCCGGCCGTGCTGCAGGAGCGCGCCGAGATCGCGCTGCTGCAGGCCGACTACGAGCGCGCCGAGACGCTGGCCCGGCGCGCGCTGTCGCTGGGTTCGCGGACCGGGCCGCTGTGCCGCCGGCACTGGGCGCTGATCGAGCAGTCGCGGCTCGCGCGCGGCGAGGATCTGAACGCCGCCTCCGCGCGCGCGCAGATCCCCGGCTGCACGGTGCCCGGCATCGAGCGCTACTGATGGCGTTCGCGGCAAGCCGCCGTTCGCACGGCGAAGACGCGGGCAGGGCAGGCAGCGGAAGGCATTCCCGGCGGTCGACCGCGCGGGTCGGCGCGCTCGCATGTCGCGGCTAGCCCACGCCAGCCGCGCGGCGCTGAGCGAGGGCGGCGCGCTGGCCGAACGGCTCGACGCCTTCGTCCCGCGCGCCGCGCAGCAGCGCCTGACCGCGGCCATCGCCGAGGCCATCGAGCAGCGCGACGTGCTGCTGGCCGAGGCCGGCACCGGCACCGGCAAGACCTTCGCCTACCTGGTGCCGGCGCTGCTGTCCGGGCTGAAGACCATCGTCTCCACCGGCACCCGCGCGTTGCAGGACCAGCTCTACCACCGCGACCTGCCGCGCGTGCGCGACGCGCTCGGCACCGGGCTCAAGTCGGCGCTGCTGAAGGGCCGCGCCAACTACCTGTGCCGCTACCGCCTGCAGCAGGCGCGCGGCGAGCCGCGCCTGACCTCGCGCGAGCAGGTCGATCAGTTCCAGCGCATCGTCGCCTGGGCCGGGCGCACCCAGTTCGGCGACATGGCCGAGCTGGCCGCGCTGCCGGAGGATTCGCCGCTGCTGCCGCTGGTCACCTCGACGGTGGACAGCTGCCTGGGCAGCGACTGCCCGTACTGGGACGAGTGCTTCGTCGTGCAGGCGCGGCAGCGCGCGCAGGCGGCCGACATCGTCGTGGTCAACCACCACCTGCTGCTGGCGGACCTCGCGCTCAAGCAGGAGGGCTTCGGCGAGATCCTGCCCGGCGCGCAGGCCTTCGTCATCGACGAGGCGCACCAGCTGCCTGAACTGGCCGCCAGTTTCTTCGGCGAAGGCTTCGGCATGCGCCCATTGCAGGAACTGGCGCGCGACTGCCTGGCCGAGAGCCGCGAGGTGCCTGGCGCGCTGGCCGGTTTGCAGGCGCCGGTGCAGGCGGTCGAGCAGGCGCTGCGCGAACTGCGCGCGGCGATGGAGGGCCTGCCGGTGCGCGGCACGCGCGACCGCATACTGTCGCAGGCGGCGCTGCGCGACGGCTTTGCCGCGCTGATGGACGCGCTGTCGGCGCTGCGGCAGACGCTGGCGCCGCTGGCCGAGGCCTCGCCCGGGCTGGACGCCTGCGCCGCGCGCGCGCAGGACACGGCCGCGCGGCTGTCGCGCTGGCTGGGCGAGGACGAGCCGGTGCCGGGCTTCGACGACGCGCCGCCGCCGCAGGACGCCGACGTGTTCTGGTACGAACTGACCCTGCGCGGCTTCCGCTGCCAGCGCACGCCGCTGGACGTGTCCGGGCCGCTGCGCGAGCACCGCCAGCGCTCGCACGCGGCCTGGATCTTCACCTCGGCCACGCTGGCGGTCGGCGGCGACTTCGATCACCTCGCGCTGCGACTGGGCCTGGACGATCCGCAGACGCTGCTGCAACCCAGCCCGTTCGACTGGCCGCGGCAGGCGCTGTGCTACCTGCCCCCCGGGCTGCCCGAGCCCAACGCGCGCGGCTACGGCACCGCCCTGATCGACGCGCTGCGCCCGGTGCTGGAAGCCTCGCGCGGACGCGCCTTCCTGCTGTTCGCCTCGCACCGCGCGCTGCGCGAGGCGGCCGAGACGCTGCGCGGCGGTCCGTGGCCGCTGTTCGTGCAGGGCGAGGCGCCGCGCGCCACGCTGTTGCAGCGCTTCCGCGACTCGGGCAACGGCGTGCTGCTGGGGTCGGCGAGCTTCCGCGAGGGCGTGGACGTGGTCGGCGACGCGCTCAGCGTGGTGGTGATCGACAAGCTGCCGTTCGCCGCGCCGGACGATCCGGTGTTCGAGGCGCGGCTGGACGCGATCCGCCGCAGCGGCGGCAACCCGTTCCGCGACGAGCAACTGCCGCAGGCGGTGATTGCGCTCAAGCAGGGCGTCGGTAGGCTGATCCGCAGCGAGACCGATCGCGGCGTGCTGGTGCTGTGCGATCCGCGCCTGACCGGCAAGTCCTACGGCCGCGTCTTCCTCGATTCGCTGCCGCCGTTCTCGCGCACCCGGCGGGTGGAGGACGTGCAGGCGTTCTTCGCAGTGCCAGTGACGGAAGAGGCGCCGCCGTTCGTGCCGCAGGCAGGCATCGTCGTCCCCGCGCAGGCGGGGACCCCGTGACTTCGAACGGTTCCCGGCGAGACGCTGGATTCCCGCCCGCGCGGGAAATGACGGGCAGAAGAGGGCAGGAGTGTTTTCGCTTCAAGTCGATACGAGAATAGCTTGGCCCCGATTCCCGATTCCTAATCCCCAATCCCCAATCCCCAATGAAACTGCTCGCCTTCGAAACCGCCACCGAAGCCTGTTCGGTCGCCCTGTACCTGGACGGCGAGGTGCACGAGCGCTTCGGGATCGCGCCGCGCCGCCATACCGAGCTGGCGCTGCCGTGGGCGCAGGAACTGCTGGCCGGGGCGGGCATCGCCAAGTCGCAACTGGACGCCATCGCGCTGGGTCGCGGCCCCGGCGCGTTCACCGGCGTGCGGCTGGCGATCGCGCTGGCGCAGGGCATCGCGCTGGCGCTGGACCGCCCGATCGTGGCGGTGTCCACGCTGGCGGTGCTGGCCGCGCAGGCCGAAGGGCCGCGCATCCTCGCCAGCATCGACGCGCGCATGGGTGAAATCTATGCCGGCGCGTTCGCCTGCGTGGACGGCCTGCCGCAGCCGGTGTCCGCCGAGACGGTCGTTGCGCCCGACGCCTACTGCCTGCCCGACGACGCGGGCGGCTGGCACGGCGTCGGCACCGGCCTGGCGGCCGCCGACGCCCTGCTGCAGACGCGCCTGCGCGGACAGCTCGCCCGCGTCGATGCCGCCGCGCTGCCGCACGCCGCCGACCTGGCCCGGCTGGCCGCCGTGGCCTATGCGCGCGGCGAGGCCATCGCCCCGGAGCGGGTCGAACCGGCCTACCTGCGCGACAACGTCGCCTTGACGCTGGAACAGCAGGCCGCCCAGCGCGCTGCGCGCTGAAGTCGCGGCGGCCGGGTGGCGGCGGTTCCAATCCGCCCGAGCACCGGGGTGCCGCCGGGCAAGCTGCTGGTACTGGGCGATCACCGCGGCAACAGCCTCGACGGCCGCTGCTTCGGCTGGGTCGACGCGGATTGCGTCTACGGCAAGGCGCGGGGCGTCTATTACCGCCGCGGGCAGGGACTGGACTGGACGCGGCTCTGAGCGATTCCGCTGGCCGCCTATTCGTCGCGCACTTCGCCGCCCGGCAGGAAGTTCCAGGTGCGGGTGACGTGCAGGATGTCCACGTCCTCGTCGGTCGCCGGCAGCGGCGGGAACGGTTCGGCCAGCTCGACGATGCGCAGCGCGGCCGAGTCCAGCAACGGGATGCCGCTGGAGCGGATGATGCGCGACTGCTCGACCGAGCCGTCGCGGCGCACCGCCACGCTGATCACCAGTTGCCCGGCCAGCCGCTTGCGGCGCGCTTCGTCGGGATAGTTGAGGTTGCCGATGCGCTCGGCGCGATCGACCCAGGCGCGCAGGTAGTTGGCGTAGGCGTACTCGCGGGTGCTGGCGGAGACGAACTTGCGCTTGGGCCGCTTGGCGTACAGCTCCGAGCGCAGGTGGATCTCCGCCGCCAGCCGCGCCATCTCGGCGTCGCGCTGGATCTTCTGCTCGCCGCGCGGCAGCTCGGGGGTGTCCGGCTGCGGGCGCGCTTCCGGCGGCGGCACGCTGTCCTCGCCGCGCCGGCTGGCGATGACGCGGGCCTCGGGCGGTGGCGCCGCATCGGGCGACTGCGCGCGCAGCGGCTGCGGCGCGAGCCCGGCCTGGGTCTGCGGGATCCAGCCGGCCTGGCTGTCGCGCGGGCGCTGCGCCTTGTCGTGGTCGCCGCCGCCCTGCTGGCTGGCGGCGGCCAGGAAGTCGGCCTCCTTCGGCGTCAGCGGCGTCTGCGTCTGGCTCAGGATGACGTCCAGCGTCGGCACCACCGGCGCGGCGTCGTCCAGCGCGAAGCCCAGCCCCAGCACGATCATCCCGTGCACGATCAGCGACAGCGCCAGGGTGGCGCCGAGCCGCTCGTTCTCCCCGATCCGCGGGGGCAGGACCGCCGCGTCCACTTCAGCCGCCCGGCTTGCGCTCGATGGCGTCGAACAACTGCCCGGCGATGTTGAGGCCGTACTGCGCGTCCAGCTCGCGCGCGCAGGTCGGACTGGTGACGTTGACCTCGGTCAGGTAGTCGCCGATCACGTCCAGGCCGACGAACAGCATGCCGCGCCGCTTCATCTCCGGGCCGACCTGGGCGGCGATCCAGCGGTCGCGCTCGGACAGCGGCCGGCCTTCGCCGCGGCCGCCGGCGGCCAGGTTGCCGCGGAACTCGTCGCCCTGCGGGATGCGCGCCAGCGCGTAGTCCACCGGCTCGCCGTCGACCAGCAGGATGCGCTTGTCGCCGTCCCTGATGCCGGGGATGAAGCGCTGCGCCAGGGTCAGCCGGCCTTCGCCGATCAGGGTTTCCAGGATAACGTTGGTGTTGGGATCGCCGGCCGCGACCCGGAAGATGGAACGCCCGCCCATGCCGTCCAGCGGCTTGAGCACCGCCTCGCCGTGCTCGGCCACGAACGCCTTCAGCGCCGCCGCGTCGCGGCTGACCAGGGTCGGCGGGCAGCACTGCGGGAACAACAGCGCGGCCAGCTTCTCGTTGTAGTCGCGCAGGCCCTGCGGGTCGTTGACCACCCGCGCGCCGGCCGCCTGCGCCATGCCCAGGATGTGGGTGTCGTAGAGGTACTCGGCATCCACCGGCGGGTCCTTGCGCATCAGCACCACCTGGCCGGGGCCGAAGGCCAGCTCGGCCGGCTGGCCCAGCGCGAACCAGCCGGCCTGGTCGTCCTTCACCGCCAGCGGCGCCGCCGTCGCCCGCGGCCGTCCCTCGCGCACCGACAGCCCGCCGGGCAGCACGTAGTGCAGCCGGTGGCCGCGCCGCTGGGCTTCCAGCAGCAGGGCGAAGGTGGTGTCCTTGGCGATCTTGATGGACCCGATCGGATCCATGACGATGACGACATCGACGGTCATTGCGGCATGCGGCAGGGGGAACGGGCAGATGGTAGCAGGGCGGCCCGGCCCGGCCCGAACCGAGACGGCGGTCATAATTGCGACGGCGTTCGCATCGCGGCATTCAGCTTGTGACGATCCTCACCGGTGGCTTGACAGTACGCGTCCGGACTGGGATATAAGTAGCCTCGCAGCGGGGCCGCCTCATCAAAGAACCACCGCGCGCACGGGGAAATCAAGGTAATGACGCAGAACGAAGGCCAGGCCGGCGGACTCAACGGCCTCCGGGTCATGGTGATCGATGATTCGAAAACCATCCGCCGCACCGCGGAGACCCTGCTAAAACGCGAAGGCTGCGAGGTGGTCACCGCGACGGACGGCTTCGAGGCCCTGGCCAAGATCGCCGACCAGCAACCGCAGATCATCTTCGTGGACATCATGATGCCGCGCCTGGACGGCTATCAGACCTGCGCGCTGATCAAGAACAACCAGGTCTTCAAGTCCACGCCGGTCATCATGCTCTCGTCCAAGGACGGCCTGTTCGACAAGGCCCGCGGACGGATCGTCGGTTCGGAGCAGTACCTGACCAAGCCTTTCACGCGCGAGGAGTTGCTGGACGCCATCCGCGCGCACGTCAGTACCTGATTCTGGACATCGCCATGCCAACCATTCCCACAACGCGCACGGGGGGCGGGGAATGATCCGCACACCATTCGACATCCTGGCCGAGTACGAACGGCGCAGCCTGGCCCACGCGGTCGTGCTGCCCGAACGCGAGATCGCGCCGGACCAGTACCGCGGGGTCGGCTATCGCGTCGGCCAGCGCCGGCTCGTGTCCAACTTCGGCGACGTGGTCGAGATCGTCCAGTTGCCGCCGATGACGCCGGTGCCGGGCGCGCAGCCGTGGCTGCTGGGCATCGGCAACCTGCGCGGCAACCTGTTCCCGGTGGTCGACCTGAAGCAGTTCCTCGAGGGCGAGCGCACCGTGCTGCACGAGGGCCAGCGCGTGCTGGTCATGCGCCAGCCCGGCGGCGACGTCGCCCTGACCATCGACGAACTGTACGGCCAGCGCAGCTTCCACGAATCGCAGCGCATCGACCCCGGCCCGCTGGCCGAGGGCCGCTACGCCCATTTCATCGAACGCGCCTTCCACGGCGAGGACGAGCAGGACTGGGGCGTGTTCGCGCTTTCCTTGCTGGCACGCACGCCAGAATTCCGACAGGCCGCGCTGTAAACGCGCATTGACTTGAATACTTCCAGGGGTTGAACGATGAGCACTGCCACGGATTCTCCGAACGCCGGCAAACTGGGAGGGTTCAGCACGACCTTCTGGCTGATCCTGCTGGCGTTGTCGGTGCTCACCTTCGGCGCCAACACCGGCGTGGCGACCTGGCAGGGCAGCCGCCTGGCCGGCGCCAGCGCCGGCGCCTCGGACATGCGCGTGCTGTCGCAGCAGCTGGCCAACCTGGGCCGTGAGGCGGTGGCCGGCAACGCCGAGGCGTTCAAGTCGTTCAAGGCGACCAAGCTGGAGATCGACGGCACCATCCGCCAGTTGAGCGAGCGCTTTGGCGCCGAGGGCGCCATCGCCGGCCCGCTGAGCCAGCTCACCGCCACCTGGACGCCGCTGGCGCAGAACGCCGACCAGATCACCGCCAGCGAGGCCGCGGTGCTGGCGCTGGCCGGCAACGCCGACCGTTTCGGCACCCAGGTGCCGCAGCTGCAGGCCCAGCTCAACGAGGTGGTGCGCGCGATGTCCGCCTCCGGCGCGCCGTCAGCGCAGATCTACAGCGCGCTGCAGCAGGTCGTGTTGGCCGGCACGATGGCCCGCCGGGTCACCGAAATCCGTGCCGGCGGCGCCGGCGCCTCCACCGCGGGCGACGCGCTGGCGCGCGACTCGGTGCTGTTCGGCCAGGTGCTGGCCGGCCTGCGCGAGGGCAACGCCGACCTGGGCATCGCGCCGGTGCGCAACCCGGGTGCGCTGGCCGCGCTGGACCAGTCGCAGGCGCTGTGGGAGGCGATGAAGAAGGACCTGGACGCCATCCTGGCCAGCTCGCGCAACCTGTTCGCCGCGCAGTCGGCGGCCGCGGCGCTGACCAACGGCTCGGGCAAGCTGCTGGACGACTCCAGCCAGCTGTTCCAGGCGTTCTCGGCGTTCGGCTCGGTGCGCGACACCCGCGTGTTCCCCAACTTCTGGATCTCGGTCGCCTCCGGCGCGCTGCTGCTGATTTCCATCATCGGCCTGCTGTACAGCCTGTACCGCAGCCGCCAGCGCGAGCAGGAAATCCGCTACCAGACCCAGGTCGAGTTCAACAGCCGCAACCAGCAGGCGATCATGCGGCTGCTGGACGAAATCAGCTCGCTCGGCGAAGGCGACCTGACCGTCAAGGCCTCGGTGACCGAGGACATGACCGGCGCCATCGCCGACGCCATCAACTACGCGGTGGACGAGCTGCGCAACCTGGTGACCACGATCAACGACACCTCGGTGCAGGTGGCGGCCTCGACCCAGGAGACCCAGGCCACCGCGCTGCAGCTGGCCGAGGCGGCCAACCACCAGTCCGACCAGATCGCCACCGCCTCCGAGCGCATCAGTGAAATCGCGCAGAGCATCGACCAGGTCTCGCGCAACTCCACCGAGTCGGCCGACGTGGCGCAGCGCTCGGTGCAGATCGCCACCGAGGGCGCCGGCGTGGTGCGCGAGACGATCCGCGGCATGGACCAGATCCGCGACCAGATCCAGGAAACCTCCAAGCGCATCAAGCGGCTGGGCGAGTCGTCGCAGGAAATCGGCTCGGTGGTGGAACTGATCAACGACATTTCCGAGCAGACCAACATCCTGGCGCTCAACGCGGCCGTGCAGGCGGCCTCGGCGGGCGAGGCCGGCCGCGGCTTCGCGGTCGTGGCCGACGAAGTGCAGCGACTGGCCGAACGCACCTCCAGCGCGACCCGCCGCATCGAGTCGCTGGTGCAGACCATCCAGGCCGACACCAACGAGGCGGTCAGCTCGATGGAGCAGACCACCGCCGAAGTGGTGTCGGGCGCGCGCCTGGCCGAGGACGCCGGCACCGCGCTGGGCGAGATCGAGCGCGTGTCGCACGATCTCAACAACCTCATCAAGAACATCTCCGGCGCCGCCCAGCAGCAGTCCGCGGCGGCCTCGGACATCACCCAGACCATGGGCGTGATCCGCCAGATCACCTCGCAGACGTCGCTGGGCGCGGGGCAGACCGCCGAGTCCATCGGCCACCTGGCGCAACTGGCGGCGGATCTGCGCCGCTCGGTGGCCGACTTCAAGCTGCCGGGCTGAGGACGAGGATCGCCTGATGGAACTTCTCCCTATCCCCCACCGGCACGACGCGGTGGACCTGCACGCCGAGGTGCGCCGATGAGCGCGCTGCGCGAAGCGATGAGCCATGCCGTGCTCGGCTGGGTCAAGCCCGAACTGGACGAGACCCTGCGCCAGGTGCGCGAGCAGGTCGAGGCGTTCGGCGAGGATCCCAGCGACACCAGCCGCATGCGTTTCGCCGCCGGCTACCTGCACCAGGTGCAGGGCACGCTGCGCATGGTCGAGCTGTACGCCCCGGCGATGGTGGCCGAGGAACTGGAACTGCTCGCCCAGGCGCTGCAGGTCGGCAAGACCGTGGATCGCGACGAGGCCTGCGCGGTGCTGATGCGCGGCGCGGTGCTGCTGCCGGACTACCTGGAGCGCCTGCAGGACGGCCATCGCGACATCCCGATCGTGCTGCTGCCGCTGCTCAACGAGATCCGCACCGCGCGCGGCGCGGCCGTGCTCAACGAGAGCATGCTGTTCCCGCCCGGCACCCAGGACGACGCGCCGTTGCCGAGCGAGGAGGAAATCGACCACGCGCGCGGCAGCCTGAGCGGGCGCAACCGCGAACTGCTCGACACCGTCGGCAACGCGGTCAAGGAAGAGCTGATGCGGGTCAAGGACGCGCTCGACCTGCACCTGCGCACCGGCGAGCAGCCGGAGGCGCTGCAGTCGCAGGTCGACGAGCTGGGCAACGTCGCCGACACCCTCGGCATGATGGGCCTGGGCGTGGCGCGCGACGTGGTGCAGCAGCAGCGCGATGCGCTGCGCGGCGTGGTCGAGGGCACCCGCTCGGCCGACGAGGGCACCCTGCTGGACATCGCCGGCGCGCTGCTCTATGTCGACGCCTCGCTGGACGACCAGGTGGCCCGGCTGGGCCATCCTTCCGGCGGCAAGGGCGAGGACAGCGTGGCCGCCGACGCGCAGCGCACCGTCGAGGTGCTGGCGCAGGAAGCCATCATCAACTTCGCGCTGGCGCGCGAGCGCTTCGTCGCCTTCATCGAGACCAACTGGGATCACGCCCAGCTCGCCGACGTGCCGCGCCTGCTGGAGGAAGTCTCCGGCGCGCTGCGCATCCTCGAGCTGGCGCAGGCCGCCGATTACCTGATCGGCGTGCGCCGCTATGTCGGCACCGAACTGATCGGCAAGCGCCGCGTGCCCGGCGGCCAGCAGCTCGACACCCTGGCCGACGCGATGGCCAGCCTGGAGTACTACCTGGAGGCGCTGCGCGAACGCCGGCCCAACCGCGAGGAGATCCTGGAGATCACCCGCGCCAGCCTGGAGAACCTGCGCTACTGGCCGCTGCCCGCCGACGAGGCGGAGGCCGCGACGCCCGTCGCCGCGGCCGAAGCGCCCGCGCCGCCGGTTGCCGCAACCGCGACGGCTGCCGATGCGCAGGAGGCAGAGGTTCCCGCGGTCGCCGCGCCGATCTTCAGCTTCGATCCGGTCAGTTTCGAGGAAGAGGGCGCCGCCGGCAACGAGACGGCCATCGCGCCGATCGCCTTCGGCGACGAATACGATTCGCCGCGCGCCGACATGCCCCTCCCGGAGGCGCCGGCCGCCATGCCGCCGGCCGTCGAGACCGCGTTCGCGCCGGATGTCGCTCCGGCGGACCTTGCGCCGACCGCGCCGACCGCGCCGACCGCGCCCGCCGCGACCGCGCCGGTGGCCGGCGGCTTCGACAGCGAAGCCGGTGACATCGACGACGAGATCCGCGAAGTCTTCCTCGAGGAGTTCGACGAGGAAATCGTCAACCTGCGCGAACTGCTGCCGGCCTGGCGCGCCGCGCCGGACGATCTGGAGCGGCTGCGCTCGATCCGCCGCGTCTTCCACACGCTCAAGGGCAGTGGTCGCCTGGTCGGGGCCAAGGTGCTGGGCGAGTTCAGCTGGAAGATCGAGAACATGCTCAACCGCGTGCTGGATCGCACGCGCCCGCCGAGCGAGGCGGTCACCGTCCTGCTGCAACACGCCTGCGACACGCTGCCGCAACTCAACGCCGCGCTGCGCGGTCGCGACGAACTGCGCGCCGACATCGACGGGCTGAAGGCGATCGCCGATCGCGTCGCCGCCGGCGAGGACGTGTTCTACAGCGCCGACGCGACGCCGGTCGTCGCCGAGCCGGTGGCGGAAGCCGGGCCGGCCGAGCCCGTCGCGTTCGTCAATGCGCCCGCCCCCCTCGATGAGGAAGGCACGCCGGCCTCGGTCGATGCGGTGCTGCGCGAGATCCTCGAAGCGGAAGTGGACAACCACCTCGACACGGTCGATGCCTGGCTGCAGCACGCGCTGGCCGAGCCGACGCCGGTCCACGAACGCCTGCTGCGCGCGCTGCACACGATGAACGGTGCGCTGGCGATGGCCGACGTGCCCGAGATCACCGCGGTCACCCAGCCCGCCGAGCAGTACGTCAAGCGCATGCTGGCCTCGTCGCAGGTGCCGAGCCGCGAGGGCGTGGCCGCGCTGGCCGATGCCGCGCAGGCCATCCGCCGCAGCGTCGCCGCGCTGCAGGCGCCTTCGCCGCGCATCCCGGTGTTCGCCGAACTGGCCGCGCGCCTGCACGCGCTGCGCGACAGCCTGCCCGACGCCAGGGCGGTGCAGATCGTCGACGACACCGCGCAGCACACCTATCCGGCCGCCGCCTCGCTGCCGGGGGACCTGCACGTGGCGGGCGAACTGGCCGCGCACGATCTTTCCGCGTTCATCGACATGCCGGACGAAGCGGCGCCTGCCGACGCGGACGTCGCGCCGGTGGAAGCCGCGCCGGTGCAGGAAGCGCCGGCCGAGACGGCCGAAACCGCCGGCGAGCCGGCACAAGCCGCGGTGAACGCGGAGCCGGCGACCGGCGTGACCTACTACGATGTCGTCTACACCATCGGTCCGCGCCATCGCGATGCCGCCGCGTCCCCGGCGCCGGCCGACGACGCGCCGCAGGCGGAATTGCCAGTGGCCGGACACGCCACCGACGCCGACGAGGCGCCGGTGGTCGAAATGGATTCCGCGCCGGCGGCGATGGCCGAAGCGGACGACCAGGACGCCGTGGCCCAGGCTTCCGCGGACGTCGGCGCCGACGCCGCCTTCGAAGCGGCGCCGGCCCCGATCGAATCCACGCCGTTCGAAACGCTGCTGTCCGACGCCGGGATGCATGAAGAGCCGTTGCCGCTGGTCGAGGACACGACGCCGGCGCTGCTGGACGAGGACGCCATCGAACTTCCCGCCGATGCGGAAGCACCGGCTTTCCTGGAAGACGAAGAGGCGCCGGTGTTGGCCGACGCCACGTACGAACCGTCCGCCGACGCCGACGCCGACGCGCTGATCGAAATCGCCGACCTCGCCGCCGACGCGCCGTCCGCGGAAGCCGGGATCGAAGCGGTGGCGGAAAGCGCGCCGCAAGCGCCCGAAAGCGATGGCGAAGCCTCGCTGCCGATCGCCGCCGACGACGGCAGCGCCGGGGATGCCGTTGATGACGGGATCCTCGCCGAAGCCGCCGCCGCGGAGATCGCCGATGCCGAGGCGCCCGCGCAGGAACCGGATACGACCGCCGACGCCCCGGTGGCAGGCATCGACGAAGCCGTCGAAGAAGCCGTCGAAGAAGCCACCGACGAAGCCGAAGTTCCGGCGATGCAGGCCGACGAGGAGCCGGCGCTGGAGGACCAGCCCGACGACGCGCTGGATCTGGCCGGCCTGGATCTCGACCTGGTCGACATCTTCGTCGAGGAAGGCAACGACCTGCTGGATCATTCCGACGGCCTGCTCGCGCAGTTGCGCGAGTCGCCGGAGGACCGTTCGCTGGTCACCGGCCTGCAGCGCGACCTGCACACGCTCAAGGGCGGCGCGCGCATGGCCGGCATCCATGCCATCGGCGACCTCGGCCACGCCATCGAATCGATGCTCGAATCGATCGCCGCCCAGCGCACCGAGCTGGATCGGCCGGGCGTGCAGCTGCTCGAACGCGGCTTCGACGAACTGCACGGCATGGTCAAGCGCGTCAGCGGCCACCGCGCGGTGCACAAGCCCGACCAGCTGATCGCGCAGTTCAACGCGCACGCGCGCGGCATCGAGCTGCCGGGCGAGCGCCAGGACGCGCCGCCGGCCGAGCCCGTCCCGGCGGTGGCGCTGGCGCCGCTGTCGGCGCCGGTGGAGACCGAGTTTGCCCCGGTGGAGGACGAGTTCTTCCCCAGGACCCAGCAGGAACAGGTGCGCGTGCGCGCCGATCTGCTGGATCGGCTGGTCAACCACGCCGGCGAGGTCGCCATCTACCGCGCGCGCCTGGAGCAGCAGCTGGGCGCCTTCCGCGGCGCGATGGCCGAGCTGGATCGCACCAACATCCGCCTGCACGACCAGCTGCGCCGCCTGGACCTGGAGACCGAGGCGCAGATCGTCGCCCGCTACCAGCGCGAGCACGACAAGCAGGATCCGACCTTCGATCCGCTGGAACTGGACCGCTTCTCCACCCTGCAGCAGCTCAGCCGCGCGCTGGCCGAGTCGGCCGCCGACATCTCCGGCCTGCAGGGCGTGCTGGACGACCTGTCGCGCCAGTACGACAGCCTGCTGCAGCAGCAGTCGCGCGTCAGCTCGGAACTGCAGGACGGCCTGATGCGCGCGCGCATGGTGCCGTTCGAAGGCATCGTGCCGCGCCTGCGCCGGGTGCTGCGCCAGGCCGCGCAGGACACCGGCAAGCAGGTCCGCCTGGTGCTCGACGGCACCCACGGCGAACTGGACCGCAGCGTGCTCGAACGCATGACCGCGCCGCTGGAGCACCTGCTGCGCAACTCGGTCGCGCACGGCCTGGAATCGCCAAAGGCGCGCCGCGCCGCCGGCAAGCCCGAGGAGGGCACGGTGCGCGTGGTGCTGCGCCGCGAAGGCTCGGAAATGGTGCTGCAGGTGTCCGACGACGGCGCCGGCCTCGACCGCGAGGCGATCCGCCGCCGCGCCGAGCAGCGCGGCCTGCTGCAGCCTGGCGTGGCGCTGGCCGACATCGACCTGGATCGGCTGATCCTGGAATCGGGCTTCAGCACCTCCGACAAGGTCAGCCAGCTGGCCGGGCGCGGCGTCGGCATGGACGTGGTGTACAACGAGGTGCGCCAGCTCGGCGGCTCGCTCGACATCGAGTCGCGGCCGCAGCAGGGCGCGACCTTCACCCTGCGCCTGCCGCAGACGCTGGCGGTCACCCAGGCGGTGTTCGTGCAGGTCGGCGAAACGCAGTTCTCGGTGCCGGTGGCGGCCGCCAGCGGCATCGGCCGGATCAGCCGCGAGCGCTTCGAGGCCGGCAGCGGCAGCTACCACTACGCCGGCGAGGACTACACGCTGTACAACCTCGGCACCCTGGTCGGCCACGCCCCGGCGCGCGCCGAAGGCCAGCCGCAGGTGCCGCTGCTGCTGGTGCGCGCGGGCGAACTGCGCGCGGCGGTGGCGGTGGATCAGGTGCTGGGCAACCGCGAGATCGTGGTCAAGGCGGTCGGTCCGCAGATCGCCTCGATCCCCGGCATCTACGGCGCCACCATCACCGGCGACGGCAGCGTGGTGGTCATCCTCGACGTCGCCCCGCTGGTGCGCCGCCACCTGGCCCAGCCGCAGCAGCCGGCCGGACCGGCGCACACGGCCGAGCAGCGCCGCGTGCCGCAGGTCATGGTGGTGGACGACTCGCTGACCATGCGCAAGGTCACCGGCCGCGTGCTGGAACGCCACAACTTCGAGGTGGTCACCGCGCGCGACGGCGTCGAGGCGCTGGAGAGGCTGGAAGAGAGCGTGCCCGACCTGATGCTGCTGGACATCGAGATGCCGCGCATGGACGGCTACGAGCTGGCCACCGCGATGAAGGCCGACATCCGCTTCAAGGACGTGCCGATCGTGATGATCACCTCGCGCACCGGCGACAAGCACCGCCAGCGCGCGTTCGACATCGGCGTGCAGCGCTACATGGGCAAGCCGTACCAGGAGCTGGATTTGATGCGCAACGTCTACGACCTGCTGGGGATAGCCCGTGTCCGCGAATGAGCCCAAGCGCGTCGCGTTGCTGGCCCGCGCCGGCCGCGCGCGCGAACAGTTGAGGACGGCCCTGTGCGAGGCCAGCGCCGAAATCGTGCTGGAGGACGACCCCAACGCCGTCGATGCGCGGATGCTGGGCGATGCCGCCCCGCAGGTGGTGCTGGTGGCGCTGGAACCGGCCATCGAGGATGCGCTGGGCAGGCTGGACGACATCCTGCACGACCCGTCCATCGCGGTCATCTTCGACGAGGCCGAACTGGCCGCGCGTCGCGAAGGCTGGGAAGCCCAGCGCTGGGCGCGGCACCTGGCCGCCAAGTTGCACGGCCACCAGGACGTGCTGCCGCCGGGCCGCGAGGAGGACGTCACCGCGCTGCTGGAGCCGGGCCTGCCGCCGACGCCGGCACAGCTGCACGCCGACGATCGCCTGGCGCCGTACCTGGAGGAAGCCGCCGACGTCGCGCTGGACCTGCCGAGCGACGATTTCGCCTATACCGGTCCGGTCGTGAACCGGGAGTTCGAGGAGGTCGTCGATGCCGATGCCTGGCTGCGCGCGGCCGCCCCCGCGCCGGAACCCGCGCCGGTGGTCAAGGAAAAGCTGAGCCTGTCGCTGGCCGCGCTCGACAGCGACCCCTTCGATCCGCCGCCGCTGCCGCCGGTGTTTCCGCCGCGGGCCGAGCCGCCGCCGTTGCCGTCCTTCGACAAGCTGGAATTGGAGACGCTGGAACCGGTCGCTCCCGCCGGCCGTTCGCACGGCGCGGTCGTCGTGTTCGCCGGCATCGGCGGGCCGGATGCGGTACGCAAGCTGCTGGCCGAACTGCCGGTGGGTTTCGCCCGCCCGGTGCTGGTGCAACTGCGCCTGGACGGCGGCCGCTACGACAACCTGGTCAGGCAGATGTCGCGGGTGGCGCAGATGCCGGTGCTGCTGGCCGAAGCAGGCCACAGCGCCGAGCCCGGCCAGGTCTACGTGATGCCGGCCGGGCTGGGCCTGCTGGCGCAGAACGGCAATATCCATTTCCACGACGACGGCGGCGCCGACGGCGGTGCGCTGATCGCCGCGCTGCCGCCCGAGCACAGCGCGGTGCTGCTGCTCAGCGGCGCCGACGTGGCCCTGGTCGAACCCACCCTCAAGCTGGCCGCCCGTGGCGCGCTGGTGCAGGGCCAGTCCATCGACGGCTGCTACGACCCGGCCGCGGCGCGCGCGATCGCCGCGCAGGGCGCCGCCCTCGGCTCGCCGGCCGAACTGGCCACGGCCCTGCTCCAACGCTGGTAACCCTCAGGAACGAAAATGGCCCATTCCAACGACGAAATCCGCGGGGTCCTGGTGCAGGTCGGCGAAGACCGCCTGCTGCTGCCCAACGCGACGGTGGCCGAAGTGCTCTCGCGCGCGCCGGTGCAGCCCATCGAGGGCACGCCGGACTGGCTGCCCGGCCGCATCGACTGGCATGGCTGGCAGGTGCCGCTGGTCGCCTTCGCCAACCTCACCGGCCAGGGCCGCGACGTGGTCGCCCACAACAGCAAGATCATCGTGCTCAAGGCGCTGGGCGGCAGCGGGAAGATGCCGTACTTCGCCCTGCTGACCGCCTCGTTCCCGCGCCTGGTGTCGGTACCGCGCGACGGCCTGCTGGCCGACGCGACCGAGGAGGAATTGCCGGTAGGCGTGCAGATGCGCGTGCTGCTGGGCGAGGAAGGCGCGCTGCTGCCGGACCTGGAGCGGGTCGAGGCGATGATCGGCGAGGCGCTGGCGCAGGCCGCATAAAGTCGAAGCGCAGCCGAGCAAGCTCGGCGCTACAGGAGGTGATGTAGAGCTTGCTCCGCTCCATGCAGGGCTTGAAGCGCTGGGTTCCCGCCTGCGCCGGATGACGGGAGAGGTGTGCCGGCGCGGCTCGTTTGCCGGAATCGGGCGCGCTCACCGGCGTCCGCGCAGCGCCTGGCCCAGTTGCGCCAGCCGCTGCGGCGTGCCGACGTCGGTCCAGTGGCCGGCATGGCGTTCGCCGCCGATGCCGCCGCCGTCCATGTGCGCGCGCAGGATCGGCGCCAGCCGGAAGCGCGGCTTGCCGTTGCCGGCCACGCTGGCGTCGGCGTCCGCGTGCGCCCGCCAGCCGTCGAGCAGGGCCGGCCGGTAGACGCCGATGCCGGCATAGGTGAGGCGGCGCGCGCCGTCGCGGCGCACCTGGCCGTCGTCGTCGAGGGCGAAGTCGCCGTGGGTGGCGTAGCCCGGCGGATCCACCATCACCAGGTGCGCCAGCCCGCGCGGCTCGCGCGGCAGCCGGGCGAAGTCGTAGTCGCTCCAGATGTCGCCGTTGACCAGCAGGAACGGCGCATCGCCCAGCGCCGGCAGCGCGTTGAGCATGCCGCCGCCGGTCTCCAGCGGAGTGTCGCCCTCGTACAGGTATTCGATGCGCAGGTCCCAGCGCGCGCCGTCGCCCAGCGCCACCGGGAACTGATCGGCCAGCCAGCTGGTGTTGATCACCACCTCGCGCACGCCGATCGCGGACAGTTTCTCCAGGTGCCAGGCGATCAGCGGCTTGCCGCCGGCTTCCAGCAGCGGCTTGGGCGTGCGATCGGTCAGCGGGCGCATCCGCTCGCCCAGGCCGGCGGCGAAGATCAGCGCCTTCATGCCGCATCCTTCGCGCGCAGCGCGGGCTTGATCACGGTTTGGAGCAGTCCGGCCAGCGGTTGCAGTTCGCGATGGCGCGGCAGCACCTCGTCCAGGTAGGCGATGAAGCGCGGCGCGTCGGCGAGGTATTTCGGCTTGCCGTCGCGGTGGTGCAGGCGGGCGAAGATGCCGAGGATCTTCAGGTGCCGCTGCACGCCCATCCAGTCGGCGTCGCGCTGGAAGATCTCCCACGCCGGCACCGGCAGCCCGGCGTCGGCGGCGCGCGCGCGGTAGCGCCGCAGCCAGCCGTCCACGCGCGCCAGCGGCCAGTCCAGGAACGCGTCCTTGAACAGGCTGATCGGATCGTAGGCGATCGGCCCGCGCACGCAGTCCTGGAAGTCCAGCACCGCCGGCTCCGGCAGCACCGGCATCAGGTTGCGCGGCATGAAGTCGCGGTGGACCAGCACCTGCGGCTGCGCCAGCGCGTTGTCCATCAGCCGGCGCTGTACCAATTGCAGGCTTTCGGCCTGCGCGCAATCCAGCTCCAGGCCGAGGTGGCGGCGCAGGAACCATTCCTCGAACAATCCCGCGTCGCGTTGCAACAAGGCCTCGCCGAACGCGCCCACGTCGGCCGGCACGGCGATGGCCTGCAACTTCAGCAACTGCGCGATGGCGCGGTCGAACCAGTCGTCGGCGTTGCCGGCATCGATCACCTGCGCCAGCGTCGGCCCGCCCAGATCCTCCAGCAGCAGTAAACCGGCCTCGACGTCGCGCGCCAGCACCTGCGGCACGCGCACGCCGCCGCCTTCCAGCAGATCGCGCATCCGCAGCCACGGCCGCACGTCCTCCAGCCCCGGCGGCGAGTCCATCACGATGTGCGAGCCGTCGCCGCCCTCGGTGCGCCAGTAGCTGCGGAAGCCGGCGTCGACCGAGGCGCGCCGCAACGCCAGCGCCGGCTGGCGCAACTGCGTGCGCGCCCAGTCCAGGCGCAGGGATTCCCTGTCGGAAACGGTGTCACCCATCGGTCATGGCCGGAAACGGAAGGAGAAAGCGTACAGGGTAGACTGACCGCCAACAGACGGCGATATTTCCGACATGGCACATCCTCTTCAACCCGTCCTGCTGTCCGGCGGCTCCGGCACGCGGCTGTGGCCGCTCTCGCGCGAGGCCTATCCCAAGCAGTTCCTGCCGCTGGCCGGCGACGACACGATGGTGCAGGAGACCTGGCTGCGGGTCGCGCCGCTGTCGGCGCGCGCGCCGATCGTGGTGGCCAACGAGGAGCACCGTTTCCTGGTGGCCGAGCAGCTGCGCCAGATCGGCGCGCCGGCGCTGGCCATCGTGCTCGAACCGGTCGGCCGCAACACCGCGCCGGCCATCGCCGCCGCCGCGCTGCAGGCGATGGCCGGCGGCGAGGATCCGCTGCTGCTGGTGCTGCCCTCCGATCACGTCGTGCGCGACGCGGCCGGCTTCCGCAGGGCCGTGCAGGAGGCCTCGGCCGCCGCGCAGGCCGGCGCGCTGGTGACCTTCGGCGTCGTGCCGTCGGCGCCGGAGACCGGCTTCGGCTACATCCAGTCCACCACCACCCAGGGCCTGGGCAAGGTGCAGCGTTTCGTCGAGAAGCCCGACGCGGCCACCGCGCAGGGCTACCTGGCGGCCGGCGGCTACTACTGGAACAGCGGCATGTTCCTGTTCCGCGCCAGCCGCTACCTGGAGGAACTGGAGCGACACCGCGCCGACATCGTGGCGGCGGTGCGCAAGGCGTTCGAGGCCGCGCGCCGCGACGGCGACTTCGTCCGCCTGGATCGCGAGGCCTTCGCCGCCTGCCCGTCCGATTCGATCGACTACGCGGTGATGGAGAAGACCGGCGACGCGATGGTGCTGCCGGTGGACATCGGCTGGAGCGACGTCGGCAGCTGGTCGGCATTGTGGGACGTGGCCGAGCGCGACGCCGACGGCAACGCGCACCACGGCGACGTCATCGCCATCGACAGCCGCAACAGCTACGCCTACGCGCAGCGGCTGGTGGCGCTGGTCGGCGTGGACGACATGGTGGTGGTCGAGACCGACGACGCCGTGCTGGTCGCGCGCAAGGACCGCGTGCAGGAGGTCAAGCAGGTCGTCGCCCGCCTCAAGGACGGCCAGCGCAGCCAGGCGGTCCTGCACCGCAAGGTGTACCGGCCGTGGGGCGCCTACGATTCGATCGACATGGGCGAGCGCTTCCAGGTCAAGCGCATCACCGTCAAGCCCGGCGCGGCGCTGAGCCTGCAGATGCATCACCATCGCGCCGAGCACTGGATCGTCGTCAGCGGCACCGCCAAGGTGATCCGCGGCGAGGAGACCCTGCTGCTGTCGGAGAACCAGAGCACCTACATCCCGCTCGGCGTCACCCACCGGCTGGAGAATCCGGGCAAGGTGCCGCTGGAACTGATCGAGGTGCAGTCGGGCAGCTACCTGGGCGAGGACGACATCGTCCGCTTCGAGGATGTGTATGGCCGCAGTGGCTGACGGCCCTCCAAAACCTGCCCCCACCCCATCCCTCCCCCGTAAACGGGGGAGGGAGCCGTTTCCCATACTTCCGGTGCCATGACCTGCTCCTTCCCCCGCTTGCGGGGGAAGGTTGGGATGGGGGCCTTCGCCATCTGCCTCCTAACCCCCCGTAAACGTGGGAGGGAGGCGCTTCTTGGACCGCCGATTGCGCGAACGAAATCCTCTCGGGTTGAACCGATGCCGCTAGCGCCTGCGGAACAAACTGGTCAGCGCGAGGATCGCGATGGCGCCGAGCAGCGCGCCGAGGAAGCCGGCCGGTTGTCCTGCCGCGTACCAGCCCATGTACTGGCCGAACCAGCCGGCCAGCAGGGCGCCGGCGATGCCGAGCACGATGGTCAGCAGGCAGCCCATGCGGCCGTTGCCGGGCGTGATGAACCGCGCCAGCAGGCCGACCACGAAGCCCACCAGGATGATGTAGAGCCAGCTGTCGCTGCCGAACAGGCTACCCATTGCGCATGCCCCCACCGGAAAGGTGGGGGCAGCGTAGCAGCCGGTGCTCCGGTGGTGAAGGCTCAGCAGCAGCCGTGGTCGCCGTGGCGGGTGCCGCTGTCGGCGGCCACCGGCGAGCCGCTGGTCTCGCCGCGCAGGCTGGCGGCGTGGTGCTCGGCGATCACCCGCGCCACGCAGGCGGTGACCTTCTTGCCCATCGGGATGTGCAGGAACTCGTTGGGGCCGTGCGCGTTGGAATGCGGGCCGAGCACGCCGGTGATCATGAACTGCGCGCCGGGGAACTTCTCGCCCAGCATGCCCATGAACGGAATCGAGCCGCCTTCGCCCATGTACATCGCCGGCTTGCCGAAGAACGCCTGGCTGGCCGCGTCGATGGCCCGCTCCAGCCACGGCGACATCGCCGGCGCGTTCCAGCCGGTCGAGGCCTTCTCCAGATCCAGCGTGACCTGCGCGCCATTGGGCGGATCGCGCAGCAGCGCTTCCTTCAGCAGCTCGCCACTGCGCTTGCCGTCGGCGGTCGGCGGCAGCCGCAGCGACAGCTTGACCGCGGTGTGCGGACGCAGCACGTTGCCGGCCGAGGCCAGCGGCGGCATGCCGTCCACGCCGGTCACCGACAGCGCCGGGCGCCAGGTGCGGTTGAGCACCAGTTCGCTCAGTTCATCGCTCATCGGCTTGAGGCCGTCCACCAGCGGGAACTTGTCGAACACCGCCGTATCGAGCACTTCCGCCGCGCGCTGCGCCTGTGCCCGGCGCTCGGCCGGGATCTCCACGTGCAGGCCGTCGATCAGGATGCGGCCGGTGTTCTCGTCCTCGATCCGCGACAGCAACTGGCGCAGCAGGCGGAAGCTGGACGGCACCACGCCGGAGGCGTCGCCGGAATGCACGCCTTCCTCCAGCACCTTGACGGTGAAGTTGCCGCCGGCCAGGCCGCGCAGCGAGGTCGTGCACCACAGCTGCTCGTAGTTGCCGCAGCCCGAGTCCAGGCACACCACCAGCGACGGCTGGCCGATGCGCACGGCCAGGTGATCGACGTAGGCGGGCAGGTCGTAGCTGCCCGATTCCTCGCAGGCCTCGATCAGCACCACGCAGCGCGCGTGCGGCAGGCCCTGCTGCTGCAGCGCCTGGATCGCGGCCAGCGAGCCGAAGATGGCGTAGCCGTCGTCGGCGCCGCCGCGGCCGTACAGCTTGTCGCCGCGCAGCACCGGCTTCCACGGGCCGAGGTCGTCGTCCCAGCCGGTCATCTCCGGCTGCTTGTCCAGGTGGCCGTACAGCAGCACGGTGTCGCTGCCGGTCTCCGGGCCGGAGGCGGGGATCTCGACGAAGATCAGCGGCGTGCGCCCTTCCAGGCGCACGGTCTCGACCTGCATGCCGGCGATGGGCTGGGCGCGCGCCCAGTCCTCCATCAGTTTCGCGGCCTGCTCCATGTAGCCGTTGGCGACCCAGTCCTTGTCGAACATCGGCGACTTGTTGGGGATGCGGATGTATTCGACCAGTTGCGGGACGATGTCCCCGTCCCACTTCTCCGAGACGTAGCGGTCGATCTTGGCGTTGTCCATGATGGCTCCGGCGATGCGTTTGGCTAGCCGCCCATTCTACGCCTGCGCGCGTGTAGGAAATTTCCTACACGCCGGCGTGGCGTTTCCCGGCAGCCGCCACGGGGCGGCAGCGATATCGTCCTTCGGGTACGGCGATCCAGACTTTCCTGCCGCCCGGCCTCCGCCGGGACGGAACACGGAATCATCAACGCACAAGGAGCGTCGCCATGAAATCCATCCATCTGATCCTGAAATCGCTGGTCCTGTCGCTGCTGCTGGCTTCCACGGCCTGGGCGGCCGACAAGGTCAACATCAATACCGCCGACGCCGCCGCGCTGGAGGCAGTCCTGGTCGGCGTCGGGCCGGCCAAGGCGCAGGCCATCGTCGACTACCGCAAGGCCAACGGCCCGTTCAAGAGCGCCGAGGAACTGGCGATGGTCAAGGGCATCGGCTTGAAGACGGTCGAGAAGAACCGGGATCGCATCGAACTGCGCGCCGCCGCCGCTCCCGCCGCGCCGAAGAACGCCGCCACCGCACCGGCGCAACCGCGTCCGGTGACGCGCCGCTGAGCCATCCGGGCGCCGCCGCCTGGCGGCGGCGCCGGCAAGGGGCAGGACGCCACCGACAGGCAGGGAAGCCGACAGGGATGTACTGATTGCAGCGCAGGAATGCGCAAAGGCCTGGAGCGGGCAGGGAGCCCGATACTGGCAGGACGCCAACACGGAAGTCGCATCGCCCGGTCGCACGCAGGTGTGGCCGGGCGATGTGTTTTTTGCGGCATGTCCGCGCGGAGACAGTAGGCGAGGACCCGGGGTTGTCTCCTAGAATGGTGGCAACCGCTGGCGGGAGCTCTTGCATGTCGTCGCAGTCGCGGGTCATCCCCGCCAACGAATACCGGCGCGAGCGCTGGAAGAACGGCGCCGGCTGGACGCGGCAGATCCTGCGCATGCCCGATGCCGACGACTGGCACTGGCGGCTGTCGATCGCCGAGATCGAGCAGGACGCGCCGTTCTCGTCGTTCCCGGGCGTCGAGCGCGAGCTGGTGCTGCTGCGCGGCAACGGCCTGCGGCTGCGCTTCGGCGATGGCCGCGACGCCCTCCTGCAACCGCCGCACGATCGTTTGCGCTTCGCCGGCGAGGACGAAGTGGCCGGCGAGCTGATCGATGGCCCCACCCACGACTTCAACCTGATGTGGCGGCGCGATGCGGTGCAGGCCGAGCTGCTGCATCGTCCGCTGGTGGGGCCGATGTTGTTCTTCGCCGAGCCCGGCACGCAGTGGGCGATCCACCTGCTGGGCGGGCAGGGCCGCTTCGACGGCGCCGCCAGCCTGCCGCCGCTGTGGGCCGGCGATACCGCCGTGCTGGCCTCGTCCTCGGGCCGCCGTCGCTTCGTGCTGGAAGGCGGCGGCGAGTTGCTGGCCATCCGCATCCGGCAGATGGCGGGATCGTAATCCCGCGGATTCATTTCCCGGCTTGCGGTGATTTTTGTAATGCCGGGCTTGCCCGGCTGCCTTTCGCCGGTCGGTGAGGAGCCGAGCAAGCTCGGCTCTACAACGGGCGTTGATCGACCGGAGGTGCCTTGGGATTTGCCAAGGGAGCCGATATGGCTTCGGAGCTGAAGCGTCGCGGATTCATTCGCCTGTTTGCGACGATCTCTTGTAGAGCCGAGCTTGCTCGGCTGCCTTTCGCCCGCCGGTAAAGGAGCCGAGCAAGCTCGGCTCTACAACGGGGCGTTGATCGACCGGAGGTGCCTTGGGATTTGCCAAGGGAGCGGATGTGGCTTCGGTGCCGAAGCGTCGCGGATTCATTCCCCGACTTGCGGCGATCTCTTGTAGAGCCGGGCTTGCTCGGCTGCCTTTCGCCGGCCGGTAAAGGAGCCGAGCAAGCTCGGGCTCTACAGTCGGGATGCGTTGATCGACCGGAGGTGCCTTGGGATGTGCCAAGGGAGCCGATATGGCTTCGGTGCCGAAGCGTCGCGGATTCATTCGCCTGTTTGCGACGATCTCTTGTAGAGCCGGGCTTGCTCGGCTGCCTTTCGCCCGCCGGTAAGGAGCCGAGCAAGCCCGGCTCACAGTCGGGATGCGTTGATCGACCGGAGGTGCCTTGGAATGTGCCAAGGGAGCCGATACGGCTTCGGTGCCGAAGCGTCGCGGATTCATTCCCCGACTTGCGGCGATCTCTTGTAGAGCCGAGCTTGCTCGGCTGCGTTTCGCCTGCCGGTAAAGGAGCCGAGCAAGCTCGGCTCTACAGCGGGGCGTTGATCAACCGGAGGTGCCTTGGGATTTGCCGGAGGAGCGATGCGGGTTCAATACACGTCGCGCCGGTAGCGGCCGTCGGCCAGCATCCGTTCGACCGCCTCGTTGCCGAGCGCGTCGCGCAGCACCGCGTCGACGCCCGGTGCCATGCCGGCCAGGCTGCCGCAGACGTAGAGGGCGGCGCCTTCGTCGACCCAGCGCCGCAACTCGCCCGCCTGCCGGCGCAGCACGTCCTGTACGTACAGGCGGGTGGGCTGGTCGCGCGAGAAGGCCAGGTCGACGCGCGCGATTGCGCCGCTGCGCTGCCATTGGCGGATTTCATCGCCGTGGAAGAAGTCGCAGGCCTCGTTGCGCTCGCCGAACAGCAGCCAGTTGCGATGCAGGCCGGCGTCGATGCGCGCGCGCAGGTGGGCGCGCAGGCTGGCCATGCCGGTGCCGTTGCCGATCAGGATCAGCGGGCGTTCCGGCGCCGGCGGGTGGAAGTTGGCGTTGGTGCGGATGCGCAGCGCGATCTGGCCGCCCAGCGGCGCGTGGTCGCACAGCCAGCCGCTGCCCAGGCCGGGCGTGCCGTCGGCAGCGCGCATGCGCCGCACCAGCAGCCGCAGCGAGCCTTCCGGGGGCAGCGAGGCGATGGAGTATTCGCGGTGCGGCAGCGGCGCCAGCGCCGCGGCGACCTGCCGGGCCTGCTGGCCGCGCACCTCGGCGGGATCGGGCAGGTGGCTGCGTGCTGCCGCTTCGCGCAGCGTCGTCGCGCCGTCGTCCGTTTCCAGGGGCGCATCCCCGTCCAGGCCGCTGGCGGCGAGCCAGGCGTCCACGGTTGCCGCCGGGTGGCGCGGGCCGATCTCGGCGATGTCGCCGGCCTGCCATTCGATCGATTCCGGCTCCACCGGCGGCAGCAGGTCGATCCGCCAGGCCGGTTCGCCGGCGCTGCCAGGGTTGAGCCGTTCGCGCGCCGCCAGCGTCCACGTCTGGTAGCGCGGCGGCGTCCAGTCGGGCAGATCGGCGATGCCGCCGATGTGGCCTAGATGGTGCTGCCAGTGGCGCAGCGCGCCCTCGTCGGCGTTGTCGACCTCGATCAGGTCGAACCAGGGCTGCGCGCCCTGCCGGCGCAGCCAGCCGTCGAGCTGGTGGCCGAAGCCGCAGAAGTCCTCGTATTCGCGGTCGCCCAGCGCCAGCACCGCGTATTGCAGCGATTCCAGCGTCGCCGGCCGTCCCATCACCTGGCGGACGAAACCCAGCGCGTGGTCGGGCGGATCGCCCTCTCCGGTGGTGCTGACGATGAACAGCGCGCGCGGCGTGCGTGCCAGCCGCGCGGCGTCGATGTGCTCGAGCGGCAGGACGTGCACCGCCACGCCGGCCCGTTGCAGGCTGTCGGCGGTGCGCTGGGCCAGCTCGTGGGCGAATCCGGTCTGGCTGGCGTAACCGATCAGCACCGCGTCGTCGGCGGGCGTGGTGACGGCGCAAGGGCGCGGGCGCGTCCTCCACCACAGCGCCGCGCAGAAGCCGGCATAGGCGGCCACGCTGGCGATCGCCATCCAGATTCGCGCGGTCGAGGGCGGCGCCGGCCACCAGGCGCCGGTGTTGAGCGTCAGCAGCCAGCCGCACAGCGCCGCCAGCGCGATCAGCATCAGTGCATTGCCGAGCGGCGCCCGGCGCAGGCCGGAGCCGGTGGCGGTCTTGAGCGCGGTCGCGTTCATGCGGCCAGCCGCGCTTCGAAGGCGGGGGTCATCGTTTCTTCCAGGGTTCCGTCCGCGCGGGTGACGAAGCGCGCGGCCAGGCCGCGCGCGCGCGCGAACGCATGGCCGTCGCGCGTGCCCATCACCGTCAGCGCGGTGGCCCAGGCGTCGGCCTGCATCGCGTCGGCGGCGATCACGCTGACCGCGGCGGCGGCCTGCGCGACCGGGCGTCCGCTGCGCGGGTCGAGGGTGTGCGCATAGCGCGTGCCGCCGTGGTCGAAGTGGTGCCAGCGATCGCCGGACGTGGCGATCGCCAGGCCGTCCAGCACGACCACGCGCGGCGGGTATCGCGCGCCGTCGGCCTCCTCGTCGGGCGCCGATTCCACCAGCACGCGCCAGCGCTGGCCGTCGGGCTTGATGCCGTAGCCGTGGAGTTCGCCGCCGACCTCGACCAGCGCGCCGGGAATGCCCGACGTGCGCAACCGTGCGGCAACGCGATCCACGCCGTAGCCCTTGGCGATCGCGGAGAGATCCAGCCGCAGTCCGCCGGGCTGCGACAGCCGCGGCGGCGCGAAGGCCGCGCGCAGGCGCCGCCAGCCCACGTGCGCACGGGCGATGGCCAAGGTTTCCTCGTCGGGCACGCGCGGCGCGGCGGCATGGGCGCCGAAGCCCCAGGCATCGACGAGCGGCGCGATGGTCGGATCGTAGGCGCCGCCGCTGCGTTCGGCGATGTCCAGCGCGCAGGCGAGCACGGTGGAGAACTCGTCGGGCAGATCCTGCGCCTGCCCAGCCACGGCGCAGTTGTAGCGGGTGATGTCCGAATCGTCGCGCCAGGTGCTCATCTGCGCGACGATGCGATCCAGCTCGCCCTGCAGGCGCGCATGCAGCGCATGCAGGTCCAGCGAAGGCGCGGCGGCCAGCCGCACGCTCCAGGTCGTGCCCATCGTCTGGCCGCCCAGCGAATGCAGGGCCAGCGCGGAGGGTTCGGAAACGGCGGACATCATGGTCGTCGCAAGGCGGGCCGGCGCTGCGCCGGCCCGCGCGTGGCTGCTTTATTGCGGCAGCACTTCCAGCGTCGCCACGTAGCTCAGGCGGCGCTGCTTGGCCTGCGGCGCCGAGGTCCTGGCATCGGTGGTCGAGGTTTCCAGCCAGTACATGCCCGCTTCCGGCCAGGTGACCTTGAAGCTGCCGTCGGCGGCGGTGGTGACGTTGATCTCGTCCTGCGCGTTGCGGTAGCGGGTGGCGCCGCGGACGATCTCGATCTCCAAGCCGGCGGCCGGCTTGCCGTCGACCATCAGCCTGAAGGTGGCTTCCTCGCCGGCGACCAGATCGTTGGGATGCGTCACCGCCGCCAGTTCCAGTCCCTTGCCGGTGAGCGTGATGTCGCTGGGCGCGCCGCGGGTGACGAAGGTCTCCACGCGGCCGATGCCTTCGGTGACCTGCACGTTCTTGGCGTCCTTGGGGATCTTGGTGGCCAGGTCCTCGGGCGTGGCGTTGCGCAGGAAGCCGCCGCGCGGACCGCCGCCGCCGGGGCCGCCGGCGGCCGGCGGATTGGCCTGCGCCGCCTTGGCCGCGGCCAGGCTCTCGGCGGTGTCCCAGCGCGCGGACAGGCCGGCGTTGAGGTTGGTGATGCGGTAGGTGCCTTCCTGCTGCAGCTGCACGTCGAACACGCTGCGGTACTTGCCGGTCGCCGGGTTCTGCGGCTTCAGCGCGCTGCCGTCGGGCGCGGTGACGACGACGTTGTCCAGCCGCATCGGCACGTGATCCGGGTAGTACAGCTGGTTCGACACCGCGGCATCGACCGTGACCCACGGGTCGTTGCCGGCGACCACGGTGGAGGAGGGGACCAGCCATTGCTTGTGGGCGGCCGCGGTCAGCGGCAGCAGGCAGAGGACGGCGGCGAGGGCGAGGGTGGAACGCTTCATGAGGAGATTCCTTACGTGGGTCCGGGACGGGGGCCTTGCGCCTTTCCTTCGAGGGGAAAGGCCGGGAGGGGGCGTGTCAGGAACATTGCGTGGTCCGACACCATCCCCACCCAATCCTCCGCTTGAAGG
The DNA here is from genome assembly GCF_046736355.1 of Pseudoxanthomonas mexicana. Taxonomy (GTDB): domain Bacteria; phylum Pseudomonadota; class Gammaproteobacteria; order Xanthomonadales; family Xanthomonadaceae; genus Pseudoxanthomonas_A; species Pseudoxanthomonas_A mexicana_B. Next base: position 1,067,249 of record NZ_CP157201.1, read on the forward strand.
GGAGGGCTTGGAGCGGATCAGGGTTTGACGGCCAGGGTGACGGCGCCGAGCTCGCTGCTGCCCTGCGCGCTGGCGTTCTGCGGCTTGCCCTGGGCCGGCCAGGTGAAGGGGATCTTCAGCAGTTCGCGGCCGCCGACCTCGCGCGCGGCCTCGACCACCAGCGTGTACTCGCCCGGCGCCAGGCCGGCCAGCTGCTGCTTGTCGGTGAAGCTCAGCGCGTGCTTGCCGACCGGCTTGGTCGGGCCGGTGACGCCGTCCACCGGCACCTTCAGCGTGCGTCCGGTCTTGCGCCACCACTGGCGCAGGTCCGGCAGCCACTTGGTGCCGTGGCCTTCGGCGGTGTCCTTGTGCTGGTACCAGACCGACAGGTTGGCGGCGACCTTCTGGTCGGCGCCCTCGACCCAGATGGCCACGTACGGGCGGTGGTACTCGGCCACGTTGAGCTTGGGGATCTCGACGCTGACGTCGAGCTGCGCCGCGTAGGCGGGCACGCCGAGCAGGCCGCTCAGCGCGATGGTCAGGGTGACGGGTACGGCGATCTTCGACATTCGGAATGCTCGCGGGGGTCAGTGGATGAAGAGCAGGGCCAGCAGCAGCGGCACCAGCAGGCCCAGGCCGACCATCGGCCAGGTCATGCGGCGCTGGCGCGCGTGCAGTTGCAGCAGGAACAGGCCGGTGATGCAGAACACCAGGCAGGCCACCGCGAAGACGTCGAGGAACCATCCCCACGCCGGCCCGGCGTTGCGGCCCTTGTGCAGGTCGTTGAGGTAGGAGATCCAGCCGCGCTCGGTGCGCTCGAACTCCACCGCGCCGCTCTCGCGATCGATGCTGAGCCAGGCGTCGGCGCCGGGGCTGGGCATGGACAGGTAGATCTCGCCGTCGGACCACTCGGCCGGCCGGCGTCCCAGCGACACCGACAGCGCATCGCCCAGCCAGCGCGCCACCTCGGCCGGCAGCGGCGCGTTGCCTTCGTCCGGCTGCTCCAGCAGCGGCAGCAGCGAGGCGGGCAGGTCGGCGGTGCGGTTGACCACCTGCGGATCGGCCTCGATCCGCGAGGCGTGGTTGAGGGTGATGCCAGTGACCGCGAACAGCAGCATGCCGATCAGGCAGACCGCCGAGCTGATCCAGTGCCACTGGTGCAGCGTGCGCAGCCAGAAGCCGCGGCGCTGCTGGGTGGAAACCGGATCGGGGCGGGAAGGGATGGCGGGCACGGAAGGCGCTGCTGGACGGGTCGCAAAGTATAGGCCATCAATGAGAACAATTCTCATTGATGGCGGGTGTCCGAGAAAACGCACGCCGGCCCGGGCGGTTGACACCCGGGCCGGCGGGAACGTCAGAAGCTGACGTTGAGGCTCAGCCACAGGTTCCGCGACTTGTCCTTGTTGTTGTAGTCGTCGAGGTAGCTGGGCGTCCAGGCACCGGTGGCCGGGTTCTGCGTCCAGAGGGTCTGGAACGAGGTGAAGTCCTCGTCGAGCAGGTTGTTGATGCGCGCGTTGACGCTGACGTGCTCGCTGAAGCGGTACTGCGCGCCGAGGTGGAACACGGTGTAGTCCTCGAAGTCGCGGCGGACGCCGTTGACCACGTCGCGGTAGCGCCTGGAGCGCGCCTCGGCCAGCAACTGCACGCTGAAGCTTTCCGTGGCCTGCCAGTTCAGGCTGGCGTTGGCCATGTGCTTGGCGGTATTGGTCAGCGGCAGGCCCTGCTGCGCGCCGCTGAGCTGCTCGCTGTCGGTGTAGGTGTAGTTCGCGCGCAGCGACAGGTTGTCGATGATGCCCCAGCGCCCGGCCACTTCCACGCCCTGGATGCGTACTTCGTCGATGTTGATGTTCTGCGCGTAGGTGGTGTAGCCCAGCTGCGCATAGTCGCCCAGGTTGGCGCAGGGACGCACGCCGCCGGTCTGCTCGCAGCTCAGGTTGGTTTCGCCACGGGCGATCTTGTCGTCGAAGTCGTTGCGGAAGACCGTGATGTTGAAGTTGTGGGCGTCGTTCGCCGAGGTCCAGTACAGCGCGATCTCGCTGTTGACGCTGGTTTCCGGCTTCAGGTCCGGGTTGCCGACGAAGGGCGAGGTGCCCTGGCCGCCGAAGCCGGTGATGCCGTCGTACAGGTCGGTGGTCTTGGGGGTCTTGAAGCCGGTGCTGACGCCGCCCTTCAGGGTCCAGGTCGGGCTGATGTCCCACACTGCGTAGGCGCGCGGGCTGAGCTGGCTGCCGAACACGTTGTGATCGTCGCGACGCATGCCCAGGGTGATGGTCAGCGCGTCGATCGGGTTCCAGTTGTCCTCGGCGAACAGCGACCACATCCTGTGGTCCTGCACGGTGCCGGCGCCGTCGCCGCCACCTTCCATGCCGAACACGCCGTCCTCCAGCTCACCGTCGATGAGCTGCCCGCCGACGACGAAGTGGTGGCGTTCGCCCACGGCGAAGTCGAACTTGGCGTCCAGCGTGTACTGGCGGCTTTCCATCGTGCGCTTGGGGCGCGGCAGGAAGGTGTCCACCATCAACTGCTGGCGCTGGGCGCGGGTCAGGCCGGCGTAGGGGCCGCTGGCGCAGGTGGCGGCGTTGTTGCAGTAGAGGTCGCGGTGGACCAGGCGCTCGGCCACGGTGAAGGGCAGGGTGCGGCCGTGGTTGCCGGTGTCGATGTGGGCCAGCGACACGAAGCTGTTGCCCAGTTCCCACTGGCCGTGGTGGGTGATGGACCACTGGTCGCGGGTGAACTCCTGGTCGGCGGCGTAGCCGGCCTGCGGCGCGGCGCGCCAGATGCCGGCCAGGCCGTCCACCGTGCCCAGCGGATAGGTTTCGGTGCCCAGGTTGTTGAGGTAGGGCGTGTTGTCGTAGACCTGTTCGGAAGTGTCGTACTCGAACACCAGGCTGTGGTTGTCGACCGGCCGCCAGCTCAGGGTCGCGCCGGCGCTCTTGTTGGTGTTGTCCACCGTCTTGCCACCGCCGCCGAAGCCCAGCGGGCGCTCGAAGGTGGTGCCGTCCGGCGCGGTGATGATTTCGTACTCCGGGGCGGAGGCATCGCGGCGGTACCACGAGCCGCGCACGCCCAGGCCCAGCTTGTCGGCCACCAGCGGCCCCATCAGGGCGAAATCGAAGGTGGTGTCGGAACCGAAGTCGCTGTTCTCCTGGATGCTGTGGCCGGCCGTGGCCGAGCCGCGCCAGCGGTCGGACACCTTGCGGGTGATGATGTTGATGACGCCGCCCAGCGCGTCGGCGCCGTACAGGGTCGATGCGGGGCCGCGGATGACCTCGACGCGATCGATCATGTCCAGCGGCGGGATGTGGTTGAACTGGTTGCCGCCGAAGCTGTTCGGATAGATGTCGCCGTGGTTGTTCTGGCGCTTGCCGTCCACCAGGATGAGGGTGTAGTCCGGCCCCATGCCGCGCATGCTGATGGTCTTCTGGCCGGTCTTGTCCGAGGTCTCGCCCACGTCCACGCCTTCCAGGTCGCGCACCGCGTCGATCAGCGTGATGTAGGGGCGCTTGGTCAGTTCCTCGCGGGTGATGACGCTGATGCTGGCCGGCGCGTCGGTGAGCTTCTGTTCGAAGCCGGCGGCGGTGACGACCACCGTGTCCAGCGTGCTGGGGTCGGCGCCGTTGGGATCGGCGGACGGTTGCGCCAGCGCCAGTGCGGGCGCGGCCAGCGCCAGCAGCAGTGCGCCGTGGAGTGCGTGGCGGCGGGGAATGCGGGGGGAGGAAGCATGCATCTGGGCGATACCTGAGGAGAGGAAAGGGAAGGTGAGGTGGATGTGTGTGTCGTGCTGGCCGCCCGGACCCGCCACCGCGTCGTGCGGGACAGGGACCGGGAAGACTCGAAGGAGGCGAGCGCCGCCGGGCGTCAGGCGCGGGCGATCGCGGGGGGCGGCGCGTGGCCGGGATGGGCGCAGGACGCCAGGGCCGACGGCAGCGCCGGCGTCACGGGCGGCATCCACCCGCATGTTCCGCAAGCGGTGCAGGCTGCCCTCGCGGGCCGCGGGAATGGATGCTGGCTGGACACGATTGCCCCCAAGGCGGCCCGGCGGACCGCGACAATGGGCAAAGTTTAACGAAAATCAATCGTATCTGTAAACAAGAGGCGTTCTCATTCTCTTCGCCCGGCCAGACGGGTGAAGAACGCCGGAACGGTCCGGACAGCAGGGAGGGCGACCCCGGCCCGCCCGCGCCGGGGCGGACCGGGGCTGCCGTGCCCGCGGGGCCTCAGAAGCGGTAGGTCGCGGTCAATACCGCCGAGCGCGCATCGCCCGGGGTGGCCCAGCCGTTGTTGCGCACGCGGGTGTAGTACTGCTTGTCGAACACGTTGTTGAGGTTCAACTGCAGGCTGAGGCGATCGCTGACCTGGTAGCCGGCCATCGCGCGGTGGACGGTGTAGCTCTTCACGCGCGGCGCATTGGCGGTGCTGGCGGTGACGAAGTCGCCCTGGTAGGTCAGGCCGTAGCCGAAGGTCCAGCCGTGGGTGCGGTAGGTGCTCCAGGCGCTGGCCGAGTGCTCCGGCGTGTTCGCCAGCGGATTGCCGGCCTGGGCATCGATGCCGGTGGTGTCGCGCACGTGGTCGGACACGCTCTGCAGCACCTCGCTGTCCAGGTAGGTGTAGTTGGCGAACACCGACCATGCGCGGGTGATGTTGCCGGCGATGCCGAGCACCAGGCCCTGCACGCGCGCGCGGCCGTCCAGTTGCTGCTCCGGCTGCGCGGGATCGCCGCTGGCGACCTTGTAGTTGCGGCGTTCGTTGCGGAACGCGGCCGCCGACAGCGCCAGGCGATCGTCGAGCACGCTCCACTTGCTGCCGAGCTCGAGGTTGATCGCGGTTTCCGGATCCACCTCGCAGGTCTGCGCGGTGCAGGCGCCGTTGACCGAAGCCTTGGACGGCGTCTTGCTGTTGGCGTAGGACAGGTAGAACGTGCCCTGCTCGACCGGCTTGAACACCAGGCCGGCGCGGTAGGAGAACAGGTCGTCCTCGTTGACGAAGGACGGGCCGACGCTCACCGCGCCGCCGGCCGCCGGCGTGGCGAAGGTGGTGGAGCGCGTGCTGCCCTCGTTGTGCTCGTAGCGCGCGCCCAGGTTGAGCTGCCACTGCGGGCCGAATTTCAGCGTGTCGAACACGTAGGCCGCCTGGTTGCTGAGCTCGCCCTCGGTCAGGCCGGAGCGGATGTAGTTGACCGGGCCGGTGTAGAGGTTGTCCGGGCGGTGCAGGTCCATCGCCGGGTAGGTCGGCGCGACGCCGGCCGCGGTGCGCTGGCTGTTGCCGGTGTCCAGATCGTAGGTCTCGTGGGTGAAGGACACGCCGGCCACCAGCGCGTGCTCGACGGCGCCGGTGCTGAAGCGCGTGGTCAAATCGGTCTGGCTGACCGCGATGGCGTTGCTGCTGTCGCGCGTGTTGCCGCGCGGGCCGCTCGGCTGGTAGGTGCCGGGGTTGGCGCAGGCCGCGCCGTTGGCCGGGTTGATGCCGCTGTCCAGGCACCAGGCGCCCTGGGTCGGGTTGACGACGATGAACTGATCGACCTTCTGGTAGCGCGCCAGGCTGCGCAGGGTGGTGTCGGCGCCGAAGTCGTGCTCGAACACGCCGGTCAGTGCATCGACGTCGATCTCCTGGATGTCCATGTTGCGGTAGCCGAAATAGCTCTCGCGGTCCACGCCCGGCAGCAGGCCGCCATAGGCGGCGAAATAGGGCAGGCCGTACTGCGGCACGTTCTCGTCGTGCTGGTGCAGGTAGCCGAGGGTGAAGCGGGTGTCCGAACCCAGGCCGATGGCGAACGACGGTGCGAAGCCCCAGCGCTCGTTGCGCTCGACGTCGCGATCCGGCACGTCGTTGCGGTGGGCCATCGCGTTCAGGCGCAGCGCCTGGCCGTTGTCGAAGTCGATGTTGTGGTCGGCGGTGGCGCGGGCGTAGTCGGCGGTGCCGGCGCCCAGCGTGAACGCGCTGAAATCGCCCTCGCGCGCGGTCTTGCTGACCAGGTTGATGTTGCCGCCGACCGAGCCGGCGCCGGAATGCGCCGAATTGGCGCCGTTGATCAGTTCCAGCGATTCCAGGTTGAAGCTGTCGCTGCGGGTGTATTGCGCACTGTCGCGCACGCCGTCGATGGTGATGTCGCTGCTGGCGCTGAAGCCGCGCAGGTTGATGCTGTCGCCGTAGCCGCCACCGCCCTCGCCGGCGCCGAAGGTGATGCCCGGCAGGGTGCTGAGGATGTCGCGCAGGCCCAGCAGGTTCTGCTGGTCCATCACCGCCTTGGTGACCACGGTGATGGTCTGCGGGGTGTCGCGCAGCGGCTCGGTGTACTTGGCCGAGGATGGCTTGGCGATGCGGTCCTCGTGCACTTCGATGGTGTCCAGTTCGACCGCCTTCCTGCTGGCGGTGTCGGCGCCGTCGGCGACGGTTTCGGCAACGGTGTCGGCGATGGCCGGCATCGAGAAGGCCAGCAGCAGGGCGGAGGCAAGGGGGGACAGGCGTGGGTTCATTGGGGTCTGCTCGGAAGGGTGGACGAAAGTCGCCCGCTGGCGGCGGCAGCGGCGGGCGCGGGGAACGCGGACGGGTGCCCGCCGCTTCCTCGGGAGGCGGCAGGAGGGGAGGGCTGGCTGGGCGCGGAGCGGGGAGAGGGGCCGGTGCGCGGGGCTGGCGTCAGACCAGGCGGGGTGGAGCGCGTCCGCGGTAGGACGGGTGCCTGGAAACGGGTCGCGCGGCCTCGCCGGGCGCGGCCGGCGCCGGCGCGGCGCTGCGCCGTGCGACGGTTTGCGCGGCGCGCGGCGTGGCGCATTCGGGAGTGGAAGCGGGATTGCCTTCGCCGGCGATGCAGGCAGGGCCTGCAACAAGCAGGGTCCGGCCGCCGGGCGGGGCCGCCTCGGCGGTGCGCGATGCATGATCGAACGTCGCCGCGACGCACCCGCGCACGGCGTCGGCCTGCATGGCCGTCGCGCCCCCGGGGACGCCGCCGTACAGCGCCATCGCCAGCAGCAGCCGTGCCGTCGCCTTGATCAGCGCGGCGGCGAGCGAAGCTGGCGGCGGGGACGCGGGAGGAGTCATGGCGGACCGGAAGCGGCCGGGGGCTTCATGCTCCCGGCAAGGCCGCACAGAGTAGTGAGAATGGTTCGCGTTTACAACAAGGGCTTCGATTCGTCGCCGTGCTCACTGCCGATCGTCGCGGGTCCAGACGCCGCCGTGCTCCAGCCTGACCGGGAACTTGGGGACCGGCGAGTAGGCCGGCGCGCACAGCGCGCGGCCATCGCGCACGTCGAAGCGGGCGCCGTGCAGCACGCATTCGATGCTGCCTTCGGCCGGATCCAGCACGCCGGAGGCCAAGTCGAAGTCCTCGTGGCTGCAGCGATCCTCCAGCGCGTACAAATCACCGTCCAGGTTGACCACCAGGATCGGCGCGCCGGTCACTTCGTCGAACACGCTGCGCATCTCGCCGGGCAGCAGTTCGCCGGTGGCGCAGACGAAGGTCCAGGTCTCGCTCATGCCGACGCTCCGCTCAGATCCTTCTCCAGCACCTCGAAGCGCAGGTCGTCGCGCAGCGGAATGCCGAAGCGCGCATCGCCGTAGGGAAAGGGCTTGTGGATGCCGGTGCGCCGGTAGCCGCGCCGCTGGTAGAAGGCGATGAGTTCTTCGCGGAGGTCGATGACGGTCATGCGCATCGCCGGCAGGCGCCATTCGTCGCGCACGGTGCGCTCGGCCTGCTCCAGCAGCGCCTTGCCGATGCCGCCGCCCTGCAGATCCGGGCTGACCGAGAACATGCCGAAATAGCCGGCGCCGTCCTCCTCGGCGATGTGCGCGCAGGCGATGAGGCGGCCGTCGCGCTCGACCACCAGCACTAGGCTGCGCGGGCGAAGGATGTCCTGGCGCAGGACGTCGGGATCGATGCGCGCGCCGTCGAGGAAATCGGCCTCGGTGGTCCAGCCGGCGCGGCTGGCCTCGCCGCGGTAGGCGGAGGTGACCAGCGCGACGAGGGCGTCGACGTCGTCGCTGGTGGCGGTGCGGAAGGTCAGGGTCAGCATGCGGAGGATTCTACGGGAGCCGATGTCTGTCCGCCGCGTGAAGCCAAAGCGCAGCCGGGCAAGCTCGGCCCTACAGGAGGATCGTAGAGCGGAGCTTGCTCCGCTGCTGTCCGCCGCGTGAAGCCAAGGCAGCCGAGCAAGCTCGGCTCTACAGGAGATGATGTAGAGCGGAGCTTGCTCCGCTGTCCCATCAACCCAGCAAGCCGCGCACCTTGCGCAGCGCTGCGACGAACCGCTCGATCTCCTCGTGCGTGTTGTAGAACGCCAGCGACGCGCGGCAGGTCGCGGCCACGCCGTAGTACTGCAGCAGCGGATGCGCGCAATGCTGGCCCGAGCGCACCGCCACGCCTTCCAGGTCCAGCAGCGTGGCCAGGTCGTGCGAATGCGCGCCCTCGATCAGGAACGACACCACCGCCGCCTTGTCCGGCGCGGTGCCGAAGATGCGCAGGCCCTCGATGCGGGTCAGTTCCTCGTCGAGGTGCGCCAGCAGTTCGGCCTCGCGCGCCTCGACGTGCTCCATGCCCAGCGCGTCGAGGTAGTCCACCGCCGCGCCCAGGCCGACGAAGCCGGCGATGTTGGGCGTGCCGGCCTCGAACTTGTGCGGTGGATCGTTGAACACGGTGCCGTCGAAGCTGACTTCCTTGATCATCTCGCCGCCACCGATGAACGGCGGCATCGCCAGCAAGTGCTCGCGCCGCGCCCACAGCGCGCCGGTGCCGGTCGGGCCGCACATCTTGTGGCCGGTGATGGCGTAGAAGTCGCAGCCGATGGCGGCCACGTCGATGCGCCGGTGCGGCGCGGCCTGCGAGCCGTCCACCACGGTGACGATGCCGCGCCGGCGCGCCTCGCGGCAGATCTCGCGCACCGGGTTGACCGTGCCGAGCACGTTGGAGACGTGGGTCACCGCCAGCAGCTTCACCTCCGGCGTCATCGCCGCGCGCAGCGCGTCCAGGTCCAGCGCGCCGTCGGGGGTGATCTCGGCGACCCTGACGGTCGCGCCGGTGCGCGCGGCCACCAGCTGCCACGGCACGATGTTGGCGTGGTGCTCCATCCGCGAGACCAGGATCGCGTCGCCGGCCTCCAGCCGCGGCAGCGCCCACGAATAGGCGACCAGGTTGAGCGCGAAGGTGGTGCCGCTGCACAGCACCAACTCGTCGCCGCGCACGTTGAGGAAGCGCGCCAGCTTCGCCCGCGCGCCCTCGTAGGATTCGGTGGCCTCGGTGCCCAGCGCGTGCACCGCGCGGCTGACGTTGGCGTTGTGGCGGCGGTAGAAATCGTCGACCGCCTCGATCACCGCCGCCGGCTTCTGCCCGGTGTTGGCGTTGTCGAAGTAGACCAGCGGCTTGCCGTGCACCTGCCGCTCCAGCAGCGGGAAGCCGGCGCGCACCCGCGCCCAGTCGGGTGCGCCGTCGCCGTCGGCGCGGGAGTGCGGATGCGGCGCGCTCATGCCACCCCCGCCGAGTCCAGCGCGCGGTCCAGCGCGGCGGCCAGCGTTTGCGCCAGCGGGCCGTCCAGCGCGCGCAGCGGCTCGTGGCAGAACGCGGCGCTGAGCAGCCGCTGCGCCTGCGCCTGCGGCAGCCCGCGCGAGCGCAGATAGAACAGCGCGTTGGCGTCGAGCTGGCCGACGGTGGCGCCGTGCGCGGCCTGAACCTCGTCGGCATCGATGACCAGCACCGGCTGGGTGTCGATCTCGGCGTTGGCCGACAGCAGCAGGTTCTTGTTCGACAGCTGCGCGTCGGTGCCGTCGGCGCCTGCGTGGATGCGGATGCCGCCGTGGAACACCACCCGGCTGCGGTCGGTGGCCACGCCGCGCCACAGCAGGCCGGCGGCGGTGTCGCGGGCGGCGTGCTCGATGCCCAGGCGGGTGTCCACGTGGCGGCGGCCGTCGCCGAGCAGCACGCCGTTGGCGGTCAGGCGGGCGCGGTCGCCTTCCAGCCGCACGTTGAGCTCGTGGCGCGACAGCGCCGCGCCGAGTTCGAGATCGACGCGGTGGTATTCGGCCTCGCCCGCCAGCGTCGCCTCGGTGCGCAGCAGCGAGGTGAAGCCGGCGGCATCGTCCTGCATGCGCGCATGAATCAGGCGCGCGCGCTCGGCCAGGCGCACGTGCAGCAGGGTGTTGCCCAGGTGCGCGTTGTCGCCGGCGTGCAGGTGGTGCTCGACCAGCGACAGCGATGCGCCTTCGCCCAGTTCAAGCAGATGACGGTGGTGCCAGGCATGGTCGCCTTCGCCCGGGACGGAGACGAAGACCAGGTGCAGCGGCGTCTCGACCGCGGTGCCGGCCGGCACGCGCAGCAGCGCGCCTTCGCCGGCCAGCGCGGTGTTGAGGCAGGCGAACACGTCCTCGCTGCGCGCGTAGCGGCGTTCGGGGAGGCCCGGTACAGCGCCCTCCTCGAGGGCCGTGGACAGCGGCCGCAGTTGCACCGCCGCCGGCAGGCCCGTGGTGTCCGACAGCGCGGCGGCATGGCGGCCGTTGACGAAGACCAGCCGCGGCGCAGGGATGCCTTCCAGCAGGCGGGCGTCGATTGCAGCCGGCTCGACCGGCGCAGCAGTAAATGCGCGGCGCTCCAGCGCACGCAGCGAGGTGTACTTCCACGCTTCGCTGCGCGGGCCGGGCAGGCCGCCGCGCAGCGCTTCGTCGAGCAGGCCGCGGCGCGCGGCGTCGCCGTCGAAGGCGGTGGCCAGGGAGTCGAGCAGGGCGCTCATGGATGGTTCGCCGAGGTCGATGGAGCCGTCGTTCCCGCGCAGGCGGGGAGCCGGCGACTTGCTCCTTCGGTGAGTGAAGCAAAAGTCGAAGTCACTGGGTCCCCGCCTGCGCGGGGATGACGGGTCAAGGGAGGGCGTCGTGCACGCATCACGCCACCTTCTCGGGCGCGACGCGGTCCTTCAGCCAGGCGTAGCCGTGCTGCTCCAACTCCAGCGCCAGCTCCGGCCCGCCGGACTGGACGATGCGGCCGTCGGCCAGCACGTGCACCACGTCCGGCCTGATGTAGTCGAGCAGGCGCTGGTAGTGGGTGATGACGACGAAGGCGCGATCCGGCGCGCGCAGCGCGTTGACGCCCTCGGCCACGGTCTTCAGCGCGTCGATGTCCAGGCCCGAGTCGGTCTCGTCGAGGATCGCCAGCCTCGGTTCCAGCACGGCGAGCTGGAAGATCTCGTTGCGCTTCTTCTCGCCGCCGGAAAAGCCCTCGTTGACGCCGCGGTGCAGCAGCTCGTCCTTCAGGTGCAGCACCGCCAGCTTCTGCCGCACCAGCTTCAGGAACTGCATCGAGTCCAGCTCGGGCTCGCCGCGCGCCTTGCGCTGGGCGTTGAGCGCGGCGCGCAGGAAGTAGGTGTTGTTGACGCCGGGAATCTCGACCGGGTACTGGAAGGCCAGGAACACGCCGGCGGCGGCGCGCTCCTCCGGTTCCAGCTCCAGCAGCGGCCTGCCGTCGAACTCGACGACGCCGGCGGTGACCTCGTAGCCCTCGCGGCCGGCCAGCACGTTGCCCAGCGTGGACTTGCCGGCGCCGTTGGGGCCCATGATGGCGTGCACCTGCCCGGGCTTCACCTCCAGCGACAGGCCCTTGAGGATTTCACGGCCGGCGACGCTGGCGTGGAGGTTTTCGATCTTGAGCATGGGATTGGGGATTGGGGATTGGGGATTCGTTCAAATCGGTAGGGGGAGTCGGGGGAGCGGGCAGTTGCGAATCCCTAATCTCCAATCCCGAATCCCGGTCGGCTTCAGCCGACCGACCCCTCCAGCGACACTTCCAGCAGCTTCTTGGCCTCGACCGCGAACTCCATCGGCAGCTCGCGGAAGACCTGCTTGCAGAAGCCGTCGACGATCATCGACACCGCGTCCTCCTGGCTGATGCCGCGCGCGCGGCAGTAGAACATCTGGTCGTCGGAGATCTTGGAGGTGGTGGCCTCGTGCTCGACGGTCGCGCCGGGGTTCTTCACTTCGATGTAGGGGAAGGTGTGCGCGCCGCACTGCTTGCCGATCAGCAGGCTGTCGCACTGGGTGTAGTTGCGCGCGCCGTCGGCGTTGCGGTCCACCTTGACCAGCCCGCGGTAGGTGTTCTGGCCGCGGCCGGCGCTGATGCCCTTGCTGACGATCTTGGACTTGGTGCGCTTGCCGAGGTGGATCATCTTGGTGCCGGTGTCGGCCTGCTGGCGGTGGTGGGTCAGCGCGACCGAGTGGAACTCGCCCACCGAATCGTCGCCCAGCAGCACGCAGGACGGGTATTTCCAGGTGATCGCCGAGCCGGTCTCCACCTGCGTCCAGGTCACCTTGCTGCGCGCGCCCTGGCACAGCGCGCGCTTGGTGACGAAGTTGTAGATGCCGCCGCGGCCTTCCTCGTCGCCCGGATACCAGTTCTGCACCGTGCTGTACTTGATCTCGGCGTCCTCCAGCGCGACCAGCTCGACCACCGCCGCGTGCAGCTGGTTCTCGTCGCGCATCGGCGCGGTGCAGCCTTCCAGGTAGGACACGTAGCCCTTGTCCTCGCAGATGATCAGCGTGCGCTCGAACTGGCCGGTGTGGCCGGCGTTGATGCGGAAGTAGGTGGACAGCTCCATCGGGCAGCGCACCCCCTTGGGGATGAACACGAAGCTGCCGTCGGAGAACACCGCCGAGTTCAGCGCGGCGAAGTAGTTGTCGCCCACCGGCACCACCGTGCCCAGGTAGCGCTTCACCAGCTCGGGGTGGTCCTTGATGGCCTCGGACATCGAGCAGAACACGATGCCCTTCTCGGCCAGTTCCTTGCGGAAGGTGGTGCCGACCGAGACCGAGTCGAACACCGCGTCCACCGCCACGCCGGCCAGCTTGGCGCGCTCGTGCAGCGGCACGCCGAGCTTGTCGTAGGTGTCCAGCAGTTCCTTCGGCACCTCGTCCAGCGACTTGTACTTGGGCCCCTTCGGCGCGCTGTAGTAGCTCAGCGCCTGGAAGTCGATCGGCGCGATCTTCAGCTTGGCCCAGTGCGGCATCGGCATCTTCAGCCAGTGCCGGTAGGCGGCCAGGCGCCAATCGGTCATCCACTCCGGCTCCTCCTTCTTGGCCGAGAGCGCGCGGATGATGTCCTCGTCCAGGCCGGGCGGCAGCGAGTCGGATTCGATGTCGGTGACGAAGCCGGCGTCGTAGCGGCGACCCAGTTGTTCCAGGATCTGCGCGTTCTTCGGCGGGGCGGTGTCGAGGGTGGTTTCGGTGGCCATCGGGCTGCCTGTGGGTTCAGCGGGTGGCCATGCGCACGGCGATGGAACGCCGCGGCGCCGGGCCGATGTCGGGGGGAGGGATGGGCGCAGCATCTGCGCCAGGGTCACGCCGCGCAGTGCGTCGGCGACCACGTCGTTGATCAGCCGCCAGTTGGAGCGCACGCCGCACTGGTGAGCGATGCCGCACTGGCCCTGCGGCTGGCTGCATTCGGTCATCGCCAGCGGGCCTTCCATCGCCTCGACGATCTCGATCAGGCTGATGTCGCCGGCGTCGCGCGCCAGCCGGTAGCCGCCGCGCACGCCGCGCAGGCCGGCGACCAGCCCGGCCTGGGCCAGCGGTTTGAGCAGCTTGCTGACCGTGGGCGGCTCCAGGCCGGAGGCCTCGGCCAGGTCGGCAGCGCTCAGCACCTGCCCCGGCCGCGCGGCGAGCACGGTCAGGACCACGGTGGCGTAGTCGGTCAGCTTGGTGACGCGGAGCATGGCGGCGGGAAGGATTCTGCTAAAGCGGACCGAAATTGTACGCTTTTGTTCCGGCCGGCTCAAACCGGCCCCCACTCCGGCCTTCAGCCCGGAGTGGGGCGCCCCGTGGGAGCGACGTGAGTCGCGACAGGCGTACCGGTTTGCCCAGGGAATCATCGTGGAATGTGGAACAGGCGTTGTCGCGACTCACGTCGCTCCCACACGTCCTGCCCGGTGGCGGATGCGCGGGGCTTGGGGGATGGCGGGCCATGAGCGAGAATCGGCGCTTCCTTTCCCCCAGATGGCCCCGCGCATGCCCAGCAAGATCGAAGCCCGCAAGTCCGACATCCACGGCAATGGCGTGTTCGCCATCGCGCCGATCAAGAAGGGCGAGCGGATCGTCGAGTACAAGGGCACGCGGCGCACGCACGAGGCGGTGGACGCCGACGACAGCGGCGACGTCGATTCCGGGCATACCTTCCTGTTCACGCTCAACGACGAATACGTCATCGACGCCAACTACCGCGGCAACACGGCGCGCTGGATCAACCACAGCTGCAGCCCCAACTGCGAGGCGGTGATCGAGGAGCACGAGGGCAAGGACCGCAGGAAGGACAAGGTGTTCATCGAGGCCATCCGCAGCATCAAGCCCGGCGAGGAACTGACCTACAACTACGGCATCACCCTGGGCGAGCCGCACACCGCGCGGCTGAAGAAGATCTGGGCCTGCCGCTGCGGCAGCAGGAAGTGCACCGGGACGATGCTGCAGCCCAAGCGCTGAATCCCCGGCACCGATGCCGGAGGCAGCGGAAAGGTTGGAATGACCGACGGCAGGGGCGGGGCGCGCCGGCAGGCGCTATCGTGCGCGCCGCCTGCCCACGATGGACCGTTCCCCATGCCGCCACGCCGCCTCGTCGCCCTGCTCGTGCTGGGCCTGCCCTGCGCCACCGCCGGGGCCGTCGACATCGATGGCCGCATCGATCCGGCCGAATGGCAGGGCGCGCAGCGCTTCACCGACTTCCGCAAGGTCCAGCCGCTCAACGGCGAGCCCGGCTCGCTGCCGACCGAGGCCTGGATCATGGCCACGCCCGAGGGGCTGGCGGTGGCCTTCCACAACGCCCAGCCGGCCGGGGTGCCGCGCACGCGGCAGAAGGTGCAGCGCGACTTCGACGAGCAGGTGGATCGCGTCAACGTGTTCATCGACTTCGATGGCGACGGCCGCACCGGCTACGCCTTCACCGTCAGTTCGACCGGCGGCGTCGCCGACGAGATCATCACCAACGAGAACCAGTTCAGCAACGACTGGGACGGGCTGTGGCAGCACGCGGTCGGCGAGGACGAGCACGGCTGGTCGGTGGAACTGCGGATCCCGTGGCACATCGCGCCGATGCGCGACGGCAGGGACGGCCAGCGCACGCTGAAGGTGTTCCTGGCGCGCGTCATCGGCTCCACCGGCGAGCGCATGGCCTGGCCGGTGGCCAGCTTCGAGCGCCCGCGCTTCCTGTCCGACTTCGCGCCGATCACCGTGCCGCGCTACGACCAGTCGTTGCTGGCGGTCACGCCCTACGCCTCGGCGCTGCACGACAACGTCGGCGGCGGCAGCGACTTCAACGCCGGCGTGGACGTGTTCTGGAAGCCGAACGGCCGCTTCCAGCTGACCGCCACGCTCAAGCCCGACTTCGGCCAGGTGGAAAGCGACGACCTGGTGGTCAATTTCAGCGCCACCGAGACCTTCGTCAGCGACAAGCGCCCGTTCTTCACCGAGAACCAGGGCATCTTCGAATTGACCACGCCCTCGGACTTCAGCCAGCAGCTGTATACGCGGCGCGTGGGCAGCACCGGCGACATCACCGCCGCGGTCAAGTTCAACGGCAGCCTGGGCCAGGCGAACTACGGCGTGTTCGCCGCCGACGAGGCCGGCGCCACCGGACGCTCGTTCCAGGCCTTGCGGCTGGTGCGCGATTTCGACGGCCAGAACCTCGGCGCGATGCTGACCCGGGTCGACGATCCGTGGCGGGACCGCGAGGCCACCGTGCTGGGCGTGGACCACAACTGGCGGCCGACCGCGCGCTGGAACGTCCGCAGCCGCGTGCTCGGCAGCCGCATCGAGCAGGCCGGCGAGCGCACGCAGGACGTCGGCGCGACCGTGTGGGCCGACTACGAGATGGATCGCGGCTGGCGCCAGCAGTGGATCGCCATGCACTTCGGCAGCGACCTGCAGATCAACGACTTCGGCTACCTGTCGCGCAACAGCACCAACTACCTGCACTGGGAGGTGCGCAAGCGCTTCGCCGACCTGCCGGAAGCCTCGCGCTACGCCTCCACCGACTGGCGCTGGCGGATCGGCAGCAGCCACAACAACCACGGCGAGAAGCTCAACGACCAGTTCCGCATGAGCCGCGAAGGCCGGCTGCGCAACGGCGGCTACGAATACGCGCAGGTCAACGTCAACAGCGCCGGCATCAGCGACACCCTGCTGCGCGGCAACGGCATCGTCCGGCTGCCGGCCAACTTCAACGCCTTCTACGAGTACGAGCGCCCGCGCAAGGGCCGCTGGGCGCACAACGCGGAGGTGGAGATCTTCGGCGGCGGCCTGGCCGGCAACCACAAGCTGGGTTCGGCGCTCTGGTACGGCGCCACCTATTTCATCAACGACGCCTTCAGCCTCAACGCCGGCCTGGCGGTGATCCGCCGGCCGGACTGGCTGATCTGGCAGGGACCGGCGCAGGGCGACCTGGTCGGTGCCTTCAGCGGCCGCGAAACCAAGCTGAGCGCCGGCCTGGACTGGACCCTGGACGATCGCCAGGAACTGCGCGTCAAGCTGCAGGCCATCGGCATCGGCGCGCGGGCGCATGGCGCCTGGCGTTTCGAGCCGTCGGGCGAGGCGATCGCCGCGGCCGATGCCATCGACGATTTCCGCGTGCGCAATCTCGGCTTCCAGGTCCGCTACCGCTACGAACTGGCGCCGTTGTCGTACCTGTACGTGGTCTATGCGCGCGGCGGCTACGAGCAGGCGGCAGGCGCCGACGGCATCGACGACGCCCTGCGCGACAGTTTCCGCCTGCGCGACGACGAGCAGCTGATGGTCAAGCTGAGCTACCGCTTCGGGCTTTGAGGCGGGGGAAAGCCCCTGCGCGCCAAGGCGCCCTCATCCGTCCCTTCGGGACACCTTCTCGCGCAAGCGGGAGAGGGATTCGTGAACGGTCCGCTCACTCGTCCGGCGTGCCCAGGGCCTGGGCGATGTCGCGGTTGAAGGAGACCACGACCCGGCCGTCCTCGATCGTGGTCGATTCGACCTGCAGGTCGCCGAGCAGCGCGGCGGTGGCGTCGTCGATGCGGTACAGCGGTTCGCTGCGCGCGTAGTCGGCCAGCCAGAGGTTGATCAGGCCCTGCATGCGCGCGTCGACATGCTGGCCGGCGCGCGCGGGCTGCACTTCGTCCAGCGTGGGTTGATCCAGCAGCAACGCGCGCTGGCCGGCGTCGTAGCGCAGGCCGCTGGCGAGCACGAGCCGGCCGATCGGCACCGGCGCGCCGCCGGCGGTGGCCGCGGCGGCGTCGAACGCCAGCCGCAGGCGCTGCCCGCCGGCGGGGATGCTGACCTGCGGGTTGCTGACCGACAGGGCCAGCAGGCCGCCGAGCGTGTCGTAGTGCTGCGGCCCGGCGGCGTCGAGGAAATGCTGGATCTGCGCGGCGCCGATGCTGGCGCGGTTGCCCTCGATGGCCGGCAGCATCGACTGCGCCATCGCCGGCAGCGCCAGCAGGCCGCCCAGCAGCAGCGGGGAAAGAAAACGGGCAATCGATCTGGCCATGCCGTCAGTTCCCGGTCAGGTGGACGAGCACGCGGCCGTCCTCGATGGTGGTGGAGCCGATGCGCCTGCCCATCGGCAGGCGCCTGAGCAGATCCTCGTCGATGCGGTAGATCGGCTCCTGCGCCGCGTAGTCGGCCAGCACCGCGTTGAGCAGGCCGCGGGTGCCGCCGCGCAGCAGATCGCCGCCGCCGGGGATGCGGATGTCGAGTATCTCCGGCGATTGCAGGTGCAGCCCGCGCGTGGCCGGGTCGTAGCGCAGCGCGCTGGCCATCGCGAACTGCCCGCGCGCCACCTCGCTGCCGCCTAGCGCGTCGATGCGGACGTCGAAATCCAGGCGCAGGCGGCGCTCGCCGTCGGGGATGCTCAGGCGCGGCCGGCTGAGCGTGGCCGACACCAGCCCGCCGAGCTTGTCGAACTCGCGCGGGAAGCTGCGATCCAGGTAGCGCTGCAACTGCGGCTGGGTGAAGTCGAGCTGGTTGCCGAACATGCCGCCGACGGTATTGCAGGCGGACAGCGCGAGCAGCAGCGACAGCAGGAACATCAGGCGTGCGGGATGGCGGAGCGGCATGGTGGATTCCGGGAAGGCGTCAGGCCATCGTTGGCGATGCGGGGTGAACCCAGCCTCAATCCGCCGTGCGCATGGCCATCGCATCGGCGATCAGCGGCCGGCGCGCGATCAATCCAGTTGCGGTTGCAGCGACGCCGAGGTGATCTCCCAGCCACTGCCGTCGACCTTGCGTTGCAGCCGATACCAGCCCTTGAGGTGCCGGGTCTGGCCGTCGTCGAGCGAGGCGCGCAGGCGCACCGGGATTTCCAGCGCGGCCGGGGGGTGCTGCTTGTCCAGCGGCAGCGGGCGCTCGTTGCGGATGCGCAGCGCCTGCAGGTTGTCCAGCGCGCGCAGTGCGTGGTCGTCGGCGCGCGGCGGCGGCTTGCCGCCGCTCCACAGCGCGTCGGCGCGCGGGCGGTCGCCGGCGCCCAGCGCGCCCAGGTAGTCGTGCAGTTGCGAAACCGCCTGCTGCATCGCTTCGGATTGCGCCTGCGCGGCGGCCAACGCGACCGGATCGACGGCCACCGCCTGTGCGGCCGGCCTGGCCGGCGCAGCGGCGGGCAGGCCGGCGGCGGTGTTCTCCGGTTCCGGGTCCGGCTGCGGCGAGCAGGAACACCCGGCCATCAGCAGCGGCAGCATCGCCAGCGTCCACAGTCGCATGTTCGGATCCTTGTCCCCGGTCGATGGCGCAAGGATAGCGCCGCCGGCTTCAATCGCGCTGCGAAGGCTGGCAGCGCAGCGGATAGTGGCGGTGTCGGACAGATGCGCCGTCGCGGGAAGTTACGAAGACCGCGCTCAGTGTTGCGGGCCGTGCCGGCGGATGAGCCGGAGCAGTTCGTCGCTGTGTGCGCGGATATCGCGCCATGCCGGATCGTCGCCGTGGTGCCGGGCCACCGTGCCCAGCAGCCGGGCGCCGATCACCAGTGCGGTGCGCTCGTCGGGACCGGCGCCGGGCCGGCGCTGCGCGTCCTCGATCAGGCCCATCCAGTCCTCCTCGCAATCTTGCTCGAACTCGATCGCGCAGCGGCCGGCGCAGTGCAGCCCGTCCTTCTCCACGGGGGTGACGGTGACGCGGTAGCGGTGTCGGGTCATGGCGGGAATGCCGTGAAGCGAGGATGCAGCGAAGATAGGACCGCCCGCGCGCCGGTGCGAGGGCCGCGGCCATGACGAAGTGTTCCAGCGCCGGCCGCCCGCGTTCAGTGCGCGCGCAGCAGCGGCAGCGGGTCGTAGGCGCCGCCGGGACGATAGACGCCGTAGTGCAGGTGCGGCGGCGTGCCGCGCGCGTTGCCGCTGTCGCCGACGCTGCCGAGCCTGTCGCCCGGCATCACCCGATCGCCCACGTCCAGCCCTTCGGCCCAGTCTTCCAGGTGCGCGTAGTAGTGGCGCTCGCGGCCCGGTCCGAGCACCCACACCTGGCGGCCGCCCAGCCCGCCCTCGCGCACGGCGACGACCACGCCCATCGTGCTGCTGAGCACCGGCGTGCCGCGCGGGGCGAAGATGTCGATGCCTTCGTGCCGACGGTCGCGGCCGCGCGGCGCACCGAAGGTGTCGGCGATGCGGCGCGCGGTCACGCCCTCGACCGGCACCGGCAGCGAGGTCGGCGACGGCATCCGCGACAGTTGCCAGAGCAAGCGCGGCTTGGCCATGAACGGTTGCCGCCACGCCCACGCCGCCAGCAGCGCCAGCGCGGCCAGCACCAGCAGCCGGCGCAGCCATCGTCCGGCGCGATGGCGCATGCGGGGTGTCGCCGCCGGCTGCGCGCTGTCCAAGGCCGATCAGGCCTGTGCGGACTGCCCGGCGACCTGCTTCTGCAACTGCGCCTTCAGGCCTTCGTCCAGGCGCAGTTGCCGCGCCAGTTCATCGAGATAGGCACGTTCCATGAAGTTCTGCTCATCGGCGGCGAGCAGGCTGGCCAGGTACATCTCCGCGGCCATTTCCGGTGTGGCGGCTGCGCGCGCGACTTCGGCCGGATCCAGCGGCTTCTCCAGTTCGGCGTGCAGCCACTGGCGGATTTCCGCATCGGGCTGGAGGCGGGCGAACTCGCCCTCGATGACCTCGCGCTCGCGCGCATCGATGTGGCCATCGGCCTTGGCCGCGGCCACCAGCGCGCGCAGGATCGCCTGGCTGTGCAGTTCGGCCTGCGGTGGCGGCAGACGGTCGATGGTCTGCGTGCCGACGCCGGTAGGCGCCTGCTGCTGGCGCTGGTAATCGGCATAGGCGCGATAGGCCATCACGCCGATCGCCGCCAGGCCGCCGTAGGTGGCCAGCTTGCGCGTGGTCTTGTGCTTGCCCAGCAGCAGGCCCAGCGCGCCGCCGGCCAATGCGCCCTTGCCGAAGTCGGCGTTGAGCAGGCCGCCGGCCGGGGACGATGGGGCGCCGCCGCCCTGGGCGGACTTGAGCAGGTTGTCGAGGAAGCCCTGGAGATTCATGCGTGTTCCTGTCGTTTGGAAGTCGGTTGCCGGGAGCGATGCGATCCTGCCTCAAGCGCGTCCTGTGGCGAGGGCCGGCGAGCCATCATGCACCGGTTCCGGCGCCAGGAAACATTCCGCACTCCGGCCGTGGAGCGGAGCCTGCTCCACTCTCGGGGGCGCATCCGCCGGACGAGCCCGCCGCTGCAGCCGTGTTCCCCGGCGTGGAGTAAGAACCAAAAAAAATCGGGACGGCATTGCCGTCCCGACGGGTACTGCCTGGGCGCCGTGGATCAGGCGGCGGCGTCCTTGAGCTTCTTCAGCGGGCGCACCTTGACCTTCACCGAGGCGGGCTTGGCGGCGAACCACTGCTCTTCCTTGGTGAACGGGTTGATGCCCTTGCGCTTCGGCTTGGCCGGAACGTTGACCGAGGTGATCTTCAGCAGGCCGGGCAGGGTGAACGAGCCGGCGCCCTTCTTGTTGACCGAGGCGTGCACGGCCGCTTCCAGCGAGGCCAGCACGGCGCGCACGTCCTTCGCGGCCACGGAGGTGGCTTCGGCGATGTGCGCGACCAGGCCCGACTTGCTCAGGGCTTCCTTGATCGGCTTCGGTGCGGCCGGCTTTGCAGCGGCCTTCGGTGCGGCTTTCTTGGCGGCCTTCTTCGGCGCTGCTTTCTTGGTGCTCTTTGCCATAAATGTCCTGTCTTGCGCTCAGTTGGGTTGGAATTCGGGCCGAATGCGTCGGCATAGGAAATGTAGGGCAAAGGAAACGCGCCGCCAAGAGCAAAAACGCCTGAAAGCATGGTTTTTTGCCGTTTGCCGCCACCGATCATCGGGATGGGCGGCGGATCCGCGCCGTTCCGGCATGCCGCGACCGGATCCGGGCGCGATCCGCGCTGCCCGGATCCGCGCCGCCCGGGCGCCGTCAGTCTTCTTCCGGACGCGGGCGGTAGCTCTCGACCAGGCGCTGCTGCACCGCCGCTGGCACCGGCTCGTAGTGGCTGAAATCCAGCCGGTAGCGGCCGTGGCCGGCGGTGGCCGACTTCAGCTCGGCGGCGTAGTTCTCCAGTTCCGACAGCGGCACCTGCGCCCGCACCGCGATCTCGCCGCGTGCGCCATCGGTTCCGGTGATGCGCGCGCGCTTGCCGGCCAGCCCGCCGGTGATGTCGCCGACGTGCGCCTCGGCCGCGGTCACCTCCAGGTCCACCACCGGCTCCAGCACCTGCGGCCGCGCCTTGCTGATCGCGTCGAGGAAGGCCTTGCGGCCGGCGGCGACGAAGGCGACCTCCTTGCTGTCCACCGCGTGGTGCTTGCCGTCGTGCACGGTCACGCGCAGGTCCTGCAGCGGGTAGCCGGCGATCGCGCCGCTGGCCAGCACCTGGCGCACGCCCTTCTCGACCGCGGGCATGAACTGCCCGGGGATCACGCCGCCCTTGACCGCGTCGACGAACTCGAAGCCGCCGCCGCGCGGCAGCGGCTCCACCCGCAGCATCACCTCGCCGAACTGGCCGGCGCCGCCGGTCTGCTTCTTGTGGCGGTGGTGGCCCTCGGCGGCCGCGGCGATGGTCTCGCGGTAGGCGATGCGCGGCGGATGCGTGCGCACCGCCACGCCGAAGCGGGTCTGCAGGCGTTCCAGCGCGATGCGCAGGTGCAGGTCGGACAGGCCGCGCAGGACGGTCTCGTTGAGCTCGGGCAGGTGCTCGACGGCCAGCGCCGGATCCTCCTCGGCCAGCTTGTGCAGCGCCTGCGACAGCTTCTGCTCCTGGCCGCGGCTGGCCGCCTCGATCGCCAGGCCGAACATCGGCCGCGGGAAGTCCACCGGCGCCAGGTGCAGGTGATCCTCGTCGTGGCTGTCGTGCAGCACCGCGTCGAAATGCAGCTCGTCGATCTTGGCCACCGCGGCGATGTCGCCGGGCACGGCCTGGTCGATCTCCTCGTGGTCCTTGCCGCGGATGCGGTACAGGTGCGCGACCTTGACCGGCTTGCGGCCGTCGTCGACGAACAGCTGCGCGTCGCGCCGCACCGTGCCCTGGTAGACGCGGAAGATGCCGAGCTTGCCGACGAAGGGATCGTTGACGATCTTGAAGACGTCGGCGATCACGTGCGCGTCCGGATCCGGGGTGGCCAGCACCGGCTCGCCGCCGGCGCCGCTGCCCTTGCGGAACGGCGGCGGGTTGGCCTCGCCCGGGTGCGGCAGCAGGCGCTGGGCGATGTCCAGCAGTTCGGCCATGCCGGCGCCGCTGCGCGCGGAGGCGAAGCACACCGGCACCAGGTGGCCCTCGCGCAGGCACTGCTCGAAGGCGTCGTGCAGTTCCTGCCCGGACAGGCCGCCTTCGCCCAGGTCCAGGTAGTGCTCCATCACCGTTTCGTTGATCTCCACCACCTGGTCGATGATGCGCTGGTGCCAGTCGGCGACCGGCCCGAGATCGGAATCGCCCTCGCTGGCGCCGAAGCAGTCGACCACGCGGCGGCCGCCGTCGGCGGGCAGGTTGAGCGGCAGCACTTCCGGACCGAACTGCTCGCGCAGCTGTTCCAGCGTCGCGGTGCAGTCGGCGCCCTCGTGGTCGATCTTGTTGACGACGATGGCGCGGCACAGGCCGCGCTGGCGCGCGCGCTCCATCAGCCGGCGGGTGCCGTCCTCGACGCCGGCACTGGCGTCGACGACGATCAGCGCGGTCTCCACCACCGACAGCGCCGACAGCGCCGGGCCGCGGAAATCCGGGTACCCGGGCGTGTCGATCAGGTTCAGGCGCATCGCCGCGGAACCGTTGCGGTCGATGCTGGCGATGGCGGTGTCGATGGAATGGCCGCGCGCCTTCTCCATCGGATCGTGATCGGACACGGTGTTGCCGCGCTCGATCGTGCCTGCCGTCTGGATGGCGCCGCCGGCATGCAGCAGGGCTTCGAACAGGGTGGTCTTGCCGGCGCCGGGGTGGCCTGCGAGGGCCACGTTGCGGATGTCTTGTGTGCTGTAGGGCATGAGGCCGTTTCTCCCGTGTCGGATGCAGCGAAGGGATCGAAGGGCCGTCATGGCTGTCGGGCCGGGCGCTGCCGCGGGTGTCCCGGCGGGCGGTCATGGCGGACTCCCAGCATCGGCAGCGCCGCCGGTCCGGTCAAGCCGCACTGCGGTACATGGCGTGAACATTCGCGAAGGTAAGCTCGTGTTCCCCTGGTGAGCGAGGAGACGACGATGGCACTCAAGCGATATGCCGACGCGGTATGGAACGGCGACCTGCAATCGGGCAACGGCAACATCAGCACGCCACAGAGCGGGCTGTTCCAGTCGCAGGATTTTTCCTTCAAGACGCGCTTCGGCGACCAGAAGGGCACCAATCCGGAGGAATTGCTGGCCGCCGCGCATGCCGGCTGCTTCAGCATGGCGCTGTCGGCGGTGTTGGGGAAGGCGGGCTTCACCCCCGACAGCATCCAGACCCGCGCCGAGGCGACGATGGAGCCGGGCATGGATCCGGGCCCGACGATCACCGCGATCAGGCTGATCGTCTCGGCGAAGGTGCCGGGCATCGACGCCGGCCAGTTCAACGAGCTCGCCGAGCAGGCCAAGGCCGGCTGCGTGATCTCGCGCGCGCTGTCGGTGCCGGTGTCGCTGGAGGCGACGCTGGTTGGGTGAGGTCTCGGCGCTGCTGGTCCACGGCGCCGGCGGCGGCTGGGAATGGCGCATCTGGGAAGCGGTCTGGCGCGCGCACGGCATCGCCACGCGCGCGCCAGACCTGCGGCCGTGCGCGCAGGGAATCGCCGCCACCGGCTTGCGCGACTACGCCGCGCAGGTGCGGCAGGCGATCGAGGCGCTGCCGCGCCCGCGCGCGCTGGTCGGCGCCAGCCTGGGCCGGCTGCTGGCGGCGCTGCACGCGGACGCCGCCGATGCACTGGTGCTGGTCAACCCGCTGCCGCCTTCGCCCTGGCAGCGATGGCTGCCCGCGCGCGACTGGCCGGACGTGGTGCCGTGGCGGCGCGAGGCGCGGCTGGCGTCGAGCCTGCGCGCGCTGGCCGATGCCGATGCGGCCAGCGTGCTGTTCGCCTTCCGCCACTGGCGCGACGAATCCGGCGCGGTGCTGCGCGATGCCCATGCCGGTATCGAGGCGGCGCGCCCGGCGTGCCCGGTGCTGGCGATGGCTTCGGCCCGCGACGACGACGTCGCGCCCGCGGCCACCCGCGAACTGGCCGCGGCCTGGCAGGCCGACTTCATCGCCAGCGCCGCGACCACCCACGTCGGCCCGCTGCTGGGGCGCAGCGCCGCGGCCGACGCCGCGCAGGCTGTCGCCTGGGTGAACGCGCGCCTGCGCGGCGGCCGGGTTCAGGAGGCTTTCACGCTGCCGTGACGACGATGCGCCTGCACCGCTTCCGGTGCGGGGAGCCCACGATGAAACCACTGGCCGCCAGCCTGATCGCCGTCCTCGCGCTCGCCGCGCCCGCGATGGCCTCCGCGCAATCCCGCTCCTACACCGCCGGCTACGAAGAGCAGGGCCACTACGACTACGCGCGGGTCGTGCGGGTGGATCCGATCATCGAGTACGGCGGCCATCGCACCGCCGCGCCGCAGCAGGCCTGCCACTACCGCCGCGCCGACGACGTCTACGCGCGCGACGACGGTCATTACCGCGACGATGGCTACCGTCGCGACGACTATTACGAAGACGATGGCTACTACCGCGATCGCGGTGCGCGCGGCGACGAGGCCGGCCGCACGATGGCCACCGTCATCGGCGGCATCGCCGGCGCGGTGCTGGGCAGCAAGGTCGGCGACGGCAGCGGGCGCTACGTCGGCACCGCGGTCGGCTCGATGGTCGGCGGCATGGCCGGGCGCTCCATCTACGACAACGCGCAGCGCGAACGCGCGACGGTGCAGCGCGGCATGGTGCGCGTCTGCGAACCGCTGCCGGCAGGCCGCGAGCCCAGGTACGGCGGCTACGACGACGGCCGCGTCGAGGGCTACGACGTCACCTACGAATACGCCGGCCGCAGCTACCGCACGCGCACCGCCTACCATCCGGGCGACCGCATCCGCGTGCGGGTCGACGTGCGTCCCGAATGAAGGACACACGCGGCGTTTCCCTTGTAAGCCGATGACCGGCCCCGCATAGTCGCACCCGTCCAACCACGGGGAACCTGCGATGCGGATGCGGAAGATGCGGAAACTGATCCTGGGCGCGTTGCTGGCGCTGGCCGCGGGCCCGGCGCTGTGCGCGCAAGAAGGCGAAGTCACCGTGCTGACCGCCGCGCGCATCCACACTTCCGATCCGCAGCGGCCGCAGGCCGGCGCGCTGGCCTGGGACGCCGAGGGCCGCGTGCTGGCCGTCGGCGACGCCGCGCAGCTGCTGGCGCGCTATCCCGGCGCGCGCCGCGTCGATGCCGGCGAGGCGACCGTCATCCCCGGCCTGATCGACGCGCACGGCCACGTGATGGGGCTGGGCTACGCGCTGTTGCGCGCCGACCTGACCGGCACGCGCAGCAAGGACGAGGCGCTGGCCCGCCTGCGCGAATACGAGAAGCAGCTGCCGCCCGGCGCCTGGCTGCTCGGCGGCGGCTGGGACCAGAACCACTGGCCGGGCAAGGCGTTCCCGACCGCGGCGGATCTGGACGCGGCGTTCCCGCAGCGCCCGGTCTGGCTGGAGCGCGTCGACGGCCACGCCGGCTGGGCCAACTCGGCCGCGCTGCGCGCCGCCGCCGCGCGTTCGCCGCGATCGCTGGACGGTGACTGGCATCCGGAGGGCGGCCGCATCGAGCGCGACGCCGGCAAGCCGAGCGGCGTGCTGATCGACCGCGCGATGAAGCTGGTCGACGACGCCATCCCGCCGCTGGACGAGTCGCAGCGCGAGCAGGCGCTGCGCAAGGCGCTGGACGCCGCCGTGCGCAACGGCCTGACCGGCGTGCACGACATGGGCGTCTCGCGCGAGGATCTGGCGCTGATGAGGAAGCTGGCCGATGCCGGCGAGCTGCCGCTGCGCATCGACGCCTATGCCGATGGCGACGGCGAGGCGCTGGAGGACCTGTGCGCGCACGGCCTGTACCGCCATGCCGGCGGTCGCCTGCAGATGCGCGGGGTCAAGCTGTACGCCGACGGTGCGTTGGGCAGCCGCGGCGCCGCGCTGCTGGAGGACTACAGCGACGATCACGGCAACCGCGGCCTGCTGGTGACCGAGCCGGCCGCGCTGGAGTCGGCGATGCGCAAGGCCAAGCGCTGCGGCGTGCAGGTTGCGACGCATGCGATCGGCGATCGCGGCAACCGCATCGTCATCGACGCGTTCGAGAAGGTGCTCGGCGCCGACAAGGACGGCGACCACCGCTGGCGGGTCGAGCACGCGCAGGTGGTGTCCCTGCAGGACATCCCGCGCTTCGCCCCGCTCGGCGTGATCGCCTCGATGCAGCCCACCCACGCCACCTCCGACATGCCGTGGGCGCAGGATCGCGTCGGCCCGCAGCGCATCCTCGGCGCCTACGCGTGGCAGCGTTTCCTGCACAGCGGCGCGCGGCTGGCGCTGGGATCGGATTTCCCGGTCGAATCGCCGGACCCGCGGCTGGGCCTGCACGCCGCGGTCGCCCGCCAGGATCGCAACGGGCAGCCGCCCGGCGGCTGGCTGCCGGATCAGCGCCTGGGCGCGGCCGAGGCGCTGCGCGGCTTCACCGCCGACGCGGCCTGGGCCGGCTTCGACGAGAACGTGGTCGGCCGGCTGGCGCCGGGCCTGCGCGCCGATTTCGTGATCCTGGCCGGCGATCCGCTGGCGGTGCCGGCGCAGGCGCTGATCGGGCTGGAGATCCTTTCGACCTGGGTGGACGGCAGGCCGGTGTACCAGGCGCGCTGAGGCGGCGCGGTTTGGCGCAGCGGCGGTGCTGCCGAAACAGCCGGTCGGTGGCGGGGGCACGGGCATGCGTTGAGAGGAGATCTGGAGGCAGACAACATCATGTTGTTCAGCGGCTTTCTGGTTCCTGTTTCGCCTGCGAGCCCTTCCGCCTGGTTCCGGCGTGGCGCATTCGTCGAAGCTTGCCCATACCGGACGCCGCGCGAGTCTGATAGTTTTGCCCCACAGGGAAGGATGGCGGGTCCGGCATGCCGGGACCCGGGAGCAGGGATGCTTATGGACAAGGACATGCAGTCCGCGCCGCTGCTGGCGCGCCTGTCGCAGGTGGAGGCTTCCAGCCGCCTGCACCGCCTGGAACTGGACGGTGCGCCGGTGCTGCTGGTCGAGCGCTGGCAGGGTTGGGAACGGCTGTTGGAAGGGTTTTGCTGGCACGTGGACGTGCTGTCGGCGGATGCCTCGCTGCCGGTGTCGTCCTGGCTGGGCCGGACGGCAAGGCTGCTGACCCGCTGCGCCGAGGGCGCGGACGCGGTGCGCAGCGGCCTGGTGAGCGAGGCGGCGTGCGTGGGCGCGGACGGCGGCCTGGCGCGCTACCGGCTGACGCTGTCGCCGTGGACGTGGCTGCTGGAGCAGGGCCGGCACAGCCGGGTCTGGCAGGAACGCGGCGTGCTGGACATCGTCGCATCGGTGTTCGCCGACTACGCGCCGCTGGCGTCGTGGAAGCAGGGCGGGGAAGTGGCGTCGTTCATGGCGCAGGCGCGGGCGCGCAGCTATTGCGTGCAGTACCGCGAGAGCGACCGGGATTTCGTGAGCCGGCTGCTGGCCGAGGAAGGCCTGGGCTGGCGGCTGGAAGAGGATGCGGCGTCGGCGTCGGGCCATGTGCTGGTGCTGTTTGCCGACAGCGCGGCGCAGGCCGAGGACGCCTCTTCGGCGCGCGAGGGCGGCGTGCGCTTCCACCGCAGCGACGCGGCCGAGTCGACCGATGCGATACAGGCGCTCGGGCGCCACCAGCGCCTGGGTCCGGCGCGGCTGACGCTGCTGAGCCACGACTACAAGAGCACGCATGCGCGGGCCGTGCAGTTGCCGCTGGCCACCGGCGGCGTGGGCGAGGCCTTTGATGTGGTGGGCAGCCATGCCTTCGCCAGCGTGGCCGAGGGCGAGCGCCATGCGAACCTGCTGGCGCAGGCCGGGGAGGCGCGACGCTTGCAATGGCAGGGGCTGGGCACGGTGCGCACGCTGCGCGCCGGGACGTGGCTGCGGCTTACCCAGGCGGGCGAGGCCATCGAAGTGCTGCTGACCGAGGTGGAGCAGGCCGGCGTCAACAACCTGCCCTCGGACTTGCGGCAGGCGCTGGAGCAGGCCCTGGGACCGGCGGTGCCGCCGCAGCCGCTGGAACCGTGGGTGGCCGCGCGTGCTGAGGCGGTGGGCTATGCGCAGCGGTTCCGGGGCGTGGACCGTGCCCTGCCGTGGCGCCCGGTGCTGTCGGATGGGACCGGCCTGCGGTTGAACCCGCGCCCCACCGCGCCGGGCCGGCAGACCGCCGTGGTGGTGGGAGCGGGCGAAGACCCGGCGCAGGAACTGCATTGCGACGCGCTGGGCCGGGTGAAGGTGAGGTTCCACTGGCAGCGGGGCGCGCGCGCGGACGAGGACGACAGCTGCTGGTTGCGGGTGGTCCAGCGTTATGCCGGCCCGGGCGTGGGCAGCCAGTTCCTGCCGCGCATCGGCCAGGAAGTGGTGGTGGTGTTCCTGGACGGGGACATTGACCGTCCGGTGGTGCTGGGGGCGGTATACAACGGCCGCGGCGAAGCCGGCGTGCTGGCCACGCCGGGCGGCCGGCCGGGCGAGAGCGAGCGTGACCTCTACGCCCAGGCGCGGGATGCGCGTTCCAGCGCGCAGGGCAACCTGGCCGGCGGACATGCGCCGCCGTGGCACGGCATGGGCGCGGGCGAACCGGCGCACCGCAATGCGACGGCGCTGTGGGGCGTGCAGTCGAAGGAGTGGGGCGGCAGCGGCTACAGCCGGCTGCTGTTCGACGACAGCGACGGCCAACTGCGCGTGCAACTGGCCACCACGCAAGGCGCAAGCCAGTTGAACCAGGGCCACCTGATACACCAGGCCGACAACTACCGCGGCAGTTTCCGCGGCGAAGGTTTCGAGTTGCGCAGCGAGGCCTGGGGCGCGGTGCGGGCCACTTCGGGCCTGTGGCTGAGCGCCTACGGGCACGGCCCCGGCACACCGGCCGGCGAGGCGGTGCCGCAGGGCGCGCTGCTGGCGCAACTGCGGAGGCTGGGCCAGACGTTCTCGCAGGCGGCGGCCACCCACCTGACGGTGAAGCTGGCCTCGCACGAGGGCGCGAGGCGGGCGGGTGCTTCGCAACGGGGGGAAGACAAGGCCCCGCTGGAAGCATTGCGGGCCAGCGCCCGGACGACGGTGACCGGCACCGAATACGGGCAAGCCCGCGGCGAAGCGCAGGCGCGCGACCCGGCCGCCGGCCCGGACCGGGTGCCGCACACGGGGGATGCCCTGCTGGGCCTGGCCGCCCCGGCCGGCATCGGCGTGGTGGCGGGGCAATGTCTGGACTGGCAGGCCGGCCAGACGCTGACGCTGGCCAGCGGCCGGCACAGCGACGTGGCCATTGCCGGCGACCTGCGCCTGCATGCGGGCCAGGCCATCGGCGTGCTGTCGGCGGCGCTGGCCGGGCAGGAGCAGGGAACCCGCCTGAGCCTGGTGACGGGCGAGGGCGAACTGGACGTGCAGGCGCAGCAAGACCAGGTCAGGCTGCAATCGAAGGAAACCCTCAAGGTGGTCAGCGCCAACGCGGAGGTCGAACTGGCAGCGGGCAGGCGCATCCACCTGGCCACGGCCGGCGGCGCCAGCGTGACCCTGGAGGGCGGCAACATCACCTTCGCCTGCCCGGGGGAAATCAAGGTGCTGGCGAGCAAGAAGTCGTTCGTCGGGCCGGCGAGCCTGCCTTATGGCCTGCTACTTTTTCCCCAATCAGTCTGCGTGGAATGCATGTTGAAGGCCGCAACCAGCGGGGCGCCGTTTGCGGCATTGCAATGAGCGAATGGGTTTTTGCCAATGGCAGGCCGAATGAGGTGCAGACTGAGGTGATTCTGCAGGAGGTGCTTCGTCCCGTGAAGGAGAGCCTCTGGCTGTTGATGGACTTGGCGCTGATGGATCACGCCGCGGTCGCATCCTTCGCAAGGCATGCAGGCATTGGCCTGAAGAATGCGTTTGCGGGCTCCGGACTGGCCGCCTTCGGTGACAAGGCGCCTCATTTTGTGAAACTGCCGGATGACGCCGCTTCACGGCACGCCATTGCCAGGAAGTTCATTCGGCTTGCAGGGAATGCGACGGCCATGAGCTGGTTGCGAAGCGAGAAGCCGGAAAGGATGCTGCAGGAGATATTCGCCTATCTCGCCGAGGTGAGGGTCGAAGAAAGGAGAATGCCGATCCATTGCCGTTTCGCTGATACGCGGGTGCTTCCGGAGCTTTTGCAGGTTCTTTCCGTTGAACAACGCAGGCGCGTGAAGTGTGTCGTTGAATCATGGAGCTGGATCGGCCGAACCGGAGAACTGAGGTCATGGGGCGGGGGCTCTGAAGGGCCGGGAGAAAAGGACGAGTCCCCCGTGCTGCGCTTGTCGATCGAGCAGTTTCGGCGGATGCAACGGGCGGCCGAGCCGGATGCCGTTTTCCTGATGCTAAGCCAGAAGACTCCGGAAATCGTGCCGCAGTCCGAATACGGAGGGTTTCATGCCAGGTTGTGCGGACTTCTCGATGCCGCGGACGGATTCGGGGTAAAGGCTGCGAAGGACAGGCTTCAATTCGTCGTGCTTGGCCTGACCTGTGGTGAGGATTTTCATGCTGTCCCGGAGTTGCAGCCGACATGGCGCCTTGTATCCGGGCAGGGAGCCAGCCTTCATGATCTGATGCAGGGGTGGAGTGATTCGCTTTGGCAGCGGTTGGATGCGAGGAATGGGAAGAACGGATGACTAATGAATCTTCCAGGAAGGGAGAGCAGGCGGCCAAGCCGTCATGTTGGCTTGTGGTTGATGGTGGTTGTCTGTGGAAGTCTGCCGTTGCCAGGCTTTCCGCCTGGGATTTCTCAGGAGCCGCGATGAATTTCCAGTTCATTTTCCGTGTGCTGGCATGGGGGTGCCTGTTGATGCCGCTGGTCGCCTGTTCGCAGGAAGACAGGCTGCCGCCAATCGCCACGGCGCAAATCAGTCCGTACAACCATACGCCTGACTATATCGATCACATTTC
This sequence comes from Pseudoxanthomonas mexicana, assembly GCF_046736355.1. Lineage (GTDB taxonomy): Bacteria > Pseudomonadota > Gammaproteobacteria > Xanthomonadales > Xanthomonadaceae > Pseudoxanthomonas_A > Pseudoxanthomonas_A mexicana_B. The sequence goes on from NZ_CP157201.1 coordinate 1,098,727, forward strand.
TATCGATAGGCAGGGGGGAGGGAACTCGTTCGCTTTTGGCGGCGGTGGCAGCTTCGTTTGCTGCATTGCCTATCCCAGGCAATGGCGGGAAGGCCTCAGTGCGACTGTGCGTTGGAGAACATCGAGTTCCGATCCAACGATTTCATCAGAGCAAAACGTTTTCATGACGCATGAAAGGATGGTTCCCATCGAGCGTTACGAGAAGACGGGTACAAGGTTGAACGTGCACTTTTTGCCGGAGGGCGAAGTGCGATTGATTATCACCAGCCAGGTTGCCGGCTCGCCAGGCTACCCCGGTCCTGATGCTCCCGACCCTCCGCCGAACTGGCCGCCGTGGCTGCATGCCCCTGCCGATGCTCCGCCCCTGCCTGCCAATGCACAGGGACTGCCGCCGTACGAACCACTTCCTTCGCAGGAGTCACGATGAATTTCCATTCCCTTTCTAGTGCACTGGCATGGGGGTGCATGTTGCTGCCACTGGTAGCCTGTTCGCAGGAGGATAGGTTGCCGCCAACCGCCACGGCGCAAATCAGTCCGTACAACCATACGCCTGATTATATCGATGAGATTTCTATCGATGGGCAAGGGGGAGGGAACTCACGTGCCTTTGGCGGGGGAGGTAGCTTCGTTTGCTGCATTACCTATCCCAGGCAATGGCGGGAAGGTCTCAGTGCGACCGTGCGTTGGACGACATCAAGTTCTGATCCAAGAACTTCCATTGAACAGAACATTATCGTGACACACGAGAAGACAGTTCCCATCGAGCGTTACGAGAATACGGGTACAACACTGAATGTGCATTTTTTGCCGGGCGGCGAAGTCCGGTTGATTGTCACCAGCCAGGCGGCCGGCTCGCCAGGCTACCCCGGTCCTGATGCTCCCGACCCTCCGCCGAACTGGCCGCCGTGGCTGCATGCCCCTGCCGATGCTCCGCCCCTGCCTGCCAATGCACAGGGATTGTTGCCGCCGCCAGCGCCGCCGGATGGTAACCCGTAAGACACGCGCATCCATCCGTTGCAGAAACAGCCTTCAATGTCCACAGGAACGCCCGTAATGGAATTCAGACCTGGCTGGTATCTCATCCGCACCGAGACAGGCGGCCCCAATGAGGGACGCCAGCATTTTCGCCACTACGTCGACCAGCAGCGCTATAACGTCCAGTGCTACATCGAACCCAACGGCATGCAGATCTTGCAGTGGTTCGCGGACGAGCCGGAGAGGTACAAGAAGGCACCGTGGTCATCTGAGTACAAGCCGTTGAGGGAAGCGGCCGCCGGCGACTGGTGGGACAATCCGGAAACGTCCGCCCGCGCCAATCCGGATGTGCCGGGCGAATATTCGCGGGAACAACGCCAGCCCACGGCAAGGGAACTGGCCCAGCGCGCGAGTCACGCAGACCCTGCCTGCGCCGATGGCTTGGCATGCAGCAAGGAAATTCACGTCGGTGTCTTCTTTGATGGCACCAACAACAACATGGATCGTGACAGGCCGCTGGTCGGGCACTCCAATATCGTCAGCCTGTATGACGCCCATCCCGACGACGGGGATACCAGATTCCGTTACTACATCCCTGGCGTCGGGACGCCCTTCAGGCAGGTGGGCGAGATGGCTGAGGACAAGGATGGCAAGACATTTGCCCGTGGCGGGGAGGCCCGCATCCACTGGGCCATGTTGCTGGTCTATAACGCTGTCTGTCGTGCATCCACCGGCAGTGATTTGATGCAGGAAGCGGAAATGACGCCGCTGGTCACCACATACAGCGGCCTGAAGACCAAATGGCGGTTCGGTGATGACAAGATGCGCATCATCTTCGATGGCATCCAGCAGCGCCTGTTGAAGGCCATCAAAGGAAGGCGGCCGAAGGTCGTGCGCTTGAATCTCTCGGTTTTTGGTTTCTCTCGCGGCGCCGCACAGGCGCGTACCTTCTGCAACTGGCTGCAGATTGTCACCCAGGGTGTGGTGGGGCATGCGCATCTTGAAATCCGGTTCCTGGGATTGTTCGATACCGTGGCTTCGGTGGGCTTCGCGGATTCCTCGCCGGTGGGCCGGGGGCTCATGGATTGGGCGGACGGGACGATGGGGGTTTCCAATGTCAGGCGGGGCCTGCACTACGTGGCGGCGCATGAAATTCGCCGTTCGTTCCCGGTATCCATCGCGCGTGCCACCAAGGGCGGGGTGGTCACGGGCATCAGCGAATACATCTATCCTGGCGCGCATTCGGATATCGGTGGTGGCTATTCTCCCGGCGATCAGGGCAAGTCGATGGACGGTCGTTCGCATCTGCTTTCGCAGATTGCCTTGAATGACATGCATTTTGAGGCAATCAATGCCGGTTCAGAGCTTCTTAGGAAAGCTGAACTGGAGGCAAGGATTAGAGCTGACTTCACGGTTTCTTCCGAGTTGGATGCTGATTTTTCTTCCTATACCCGCTGGACTGCCGTGGAGGAAAAGGCCGAGGATGTGGCGAGCCAAGTCATGGCCCATGTTGAAAGCCGGATGCAGTATCACATGCAATTGTATTGGCGATGGCGTGCGAGCAAGCAGGCCGATGATGCCTTCAAGGCAATGTCCAGCTACCAGAATGCGGGAGCGCAGGACAGGGTCGATCTCTGGGAGTCGGAGCTTGACTGGAGAAACGACGTTGCCAGGGCGCGGCAGGCGCACCAGCCGACCACGCGGCTTGCCGGATCGCGTGTCGGTGTACGTGAAGTGAGCGTTCCCGCCACACCCAGCGCCATTCAGAGACAGATCGTGGCCGAGGTCAATGCGGCAGGCAACGTTCCTGCAAACGTGGATAGATTCTTTGACAGGTACCCGCATGATTCTCATGCCGGATTCTGGCTGCTGGGACCGCAGACCCAGTATGACAAGAACGCCTTTGTCAATGAGATTCGCAACAAGCAGGAAATGCATGACCAGTTGATGCAACGGTCGCGGAAGAGCGAGGAGGACGGGGATTACGATTTGTCCGTCTCCTACTCTGCACAGGCGTCGCAGTACAAGCTGAACAATTTCGAAAGGCGCGTGCTCCAGCAGAATCCGCATGTATTCGATGAAAGAAATCCAGCATCAATCCCGCTGATGACCGATGCGGATGCGGATGATTTGCGGGGTAATGCGGGTGCGGTTACATCTTTCGCTCTCACGAAGCTGATGGGGACCGCGACTCGCAGAGAGGCGGGTGGTCATGGGCAATATCGCCGCGTCTTTGACAAAAGCTGAACTGCAGGAGATTCCTTGCGAAATACAGGCCGGAGAGCATGCCTGGCAATTTCACCAGTCGATTTCGCCGCGCACCACCGTCTGCACCCGGCCGCCGGACCAGACCTCGCCGTCCGCGTCCACCCGCAGGTGCAGGCGGGCGTCGTGGCCGACTTCGCGGCCCTGGCTGACGACGTAGTGATCGCGGCCGCCGGGCAGCGCGTCGCGCGACTTCAGCCATGCGGCCAGCGTGGCGTTGGCCGCGCCGGAGGCGGCGTCCTCGAACGCGGCCGGTGCGCCGACGAAGGCGCGCACGACCAGGTCATGGCCCTCTGCGCCGGAAGCGCGCGCCCAGGCGCACACGCCCATGCTGTCGGTGGCCCGGGCCAGCGCGGCGATGGCGTCCCAGTCCGGCTGCGCCGCGCGCAGCGCGGCCTCGTCGCGCACCTCGGCCAGCCACCAGCGGCGGCCGCCATCGACCAGCGCCGGCGGCAGCGCGCCGGCCGGCAGGTTGGCGATGGCAGCGCGCACCACCGCGTTGCCGCCGTCCTCGTCCACCTCGACGATGCGCGCGCGCGGCGTGCGCACGGCGATGCTGCGGATCCCGCCGTCCTCTTCCACGCGCAGCGGCAGCAGGCCGGCGACGCCTTCCTGCACCAGCAGGCCGTCGCGCGGCTGCGCCAGCCCCGCTTCCAGCACCGCATGCGCGGTGCCGACGCTGGGATGGCCGGCGAACGGCACCTCGCGGCGCGGGCTGAACATGCGGATGGCGTAGCTCGCGTCGTCCCGTGTGGCGGGGAACACGAAGGTGGTCTCGGGCAGCCGCGTCCAGCGCGCGATCGCCTGCATGGTCCCGTCGTCCAGGCCGCGGGCATCGAGCACGACGGCAAGGGGATTGCCCGCGCCGGGGCGATCGGCGAAGACGTCGAGCTGGACGAAGCGGCGTGCGGACATGGGGGCTGCGGGGCGAAGGGGGCGCGCAGCTTAGCAAGCCCGCCGGCCCGGGGTGAGCGGCGGCGCCGGGCATCCGCATGGGGAAACAGGAACGCGACGGATTGCGCTCGGCCCCGCGGCTTGCCAAGCGACGCCCCAGGCGTGCGGACAAGGCCCCCCAAAGGGCATGACAGGCTCTAGAATCGCAGGTTCCGCCCGGCCTGCCGGGCTTTTTTCCTCCCTCACGAAGCCCACAGATAAATGTCCTCCTCTGCCCCCGTCGATCGCTGGATCGTCCTCAAGTTCGGCGGCACTTCGGTGTCGCGTCGTCATCGCTGGGACACGATTGGCCGGTTGGCGAAAAAACGCGCGGAGGAGCAGGGCGCGCGCGTGCTGGTGGTGGTGTCGGCGTTGTCCGGGGTCACCAACGAGCTGACCGCGATCGCCGACGGCGCGGCCGATGCCGCGCAGCGCGTGGCGCAACTGGAACAGCGCCACCGCGAGTTCCTGACTGAGCTGGAACTGGACGCCGAGGCCGTGCTGGGCGAGCGCCTGGCCGGCCTGCGCGCCCTGCTGGACGATCCGCGTGCGGCCAGCCGCCCGCTCGACTGGCAGGCCGAGGTGCTGGGGCAGGGCGAGTTGCTGTCCTCGACCATCGGCGCGGCCTACCTGCGATCGCAGGGGCTGGACATGGGCTGGATGGACGCGCGCGACTGGCTCGACGCGCTGTCGCTGCCCAACCAGAGCGCGTGGTCGCAGCGGTTGTCGGTGTCGTGCCGGTGGCAGGCCGACGCGGCGTGGAAGGCGCGCTTCACCGCCCAGCCCGCGCGGCTGCTGATCACCCAGGGCTTCATCTCGCGCCATGCCGACGGTGGCACCGCGATCCTCGGTCGCGGCGGTTCGGACACCTCGGCCGCCTACTTCGGCGCGCTGCTCGGCGCATCGAGGGTGGAGATCTGGACCGACGTGCCGGGCATGTTCAGCGCCAACCCGCGCGAGGTGCCGGATGCGCGCCTGCTGACCCGGCTGGACTACCAGGAGGCGCAGGAAATCGCCACCACCGGCGCCAAGGTGCTGCACCCGCGCTCGATCAAGCCGTGCCGCGACGCCGGGGTGCCGATGGCGATCCTCGACACCGAGCGCGCGGAACTGCCGGGCACCGGCATCGACGGCGGCGCGGCCACCGTGCCCGGCGTCAAGGCGGTCAGCCGCCGCAACGGCATCGTGCTGGTGTCGATGGAAGGCATCGGCATGTGGCAGCAGGTCGGCTTCCTCGCCGACGTGTTCGCGCGCTTCAAGAAGCACGGCCTGTCGGTGGATCTGATCGGTTCGTCGGAGACCAACGTCACCGTCTCGCTCGACCCGTCCGAGAACCTGGTCAGCACCGACGTGCTGGCGGCGCTGTCGGCGGACCTGGCGGAAGTGTGCCGGGTCAAGGTGATCGCGCCGTGCACGGCGATCACGCTGGTCGGCCGCGGCATGCGCTCGCTGCTGCACAAGCTGTCGGACGTGTGGGCGATGTTCGGCCGCGAGCGCGTGCACCTGATCTCGCAGTCGTCCAACGATCTCAACCTGACCTTCGTCATCGACGAGGCCGACGCCGACGGCATGCTGCCGGCGCTGCACGCGGCGCTGATCGACAGCGAGGCGATGCCGGTGGCCGAGACGGCGGTGTTCGGCCCGCGCTGGCGCGAGATCTCGGGCACCATCCGCCGTCGCGACACGCCGTGGTGGCATGCGCCCGGCGCGCGCACGCGGCTGCTGTCGCTGGCGCAGGCCGGCACGCCGCGCTACGTCTACCACCTGCCGACGGTGCGCGCCCGCGCCCGCGCGCTGGCCGCCATCGCGCCGATCGACCGGCGCTTCTACGCGATCAAGGCCAACCCGCATCCGGAAATCCTGCGCACGCTGGCGGCCGAGGGCTTCGGCCTGGAATGCGTGTCGCTGGCCGAGCTGGAGCGCGTGTTCGACGCGGTGCCGGGGCTGTCGCCGCAGGACGTGCTGTTCACCCCGAGTTTCGCGCCGCGCAGCGAGTACGAAGCGGCGCTGGCGCGCGGGGTGACGGTGACGCTGGACAACGTCGAGGCGCTGCGCCATTGGCCGGAGGTGTTCCGCGATCGCGGCCTGTGGCTGCGGGTGGACCTGGGCCGCGGTGAGGGCCACCACGACAAGGTCAAGACCGGCGGCAAGGCGTCCAAGTTCGGCCTGCCGCTGTCGCGGCTGGACGAGTTCCTGGCACAGGCGCGCGCGCTGGGCGTGCGCATCACCGGCCTGCACGCGCATCTGGGCAGCGGGGTGGAGACGCCGCAGCACTGGAAGCTGGTCTGCGACGAGCTGGGCGGCATCGCCGAGCGCATCGGCAGCATCGAGACCATCGACATCGGCGGCGGCCTGCCGATCCCGTATTCGGCCGACGACGAGCCGTTCGATCTCGACGCCTGGGCCGCCGGTCTGGCCGAGATCAAGGCCGCCTATCCCGGCTACAGGCTCGCGATCGAGCCGGGCCGCTACCTGGTCGCCGAGTCCGGCGTGCTGCTCACCCGGGTGACGCAGGTGGTGGAGAAGGACGGTATCCGCCGCGTCGGCCTGGACGCGGGCATGAACGCGCTGCTGCGCCCGGCGCTGTACGACGCCTGGCACGACGTGGCCAACCTGTCGCGGCTGGACGAGGCGGCCGAGGAGGCGTTCGACGTGGTCGGCCCGATCTGCGAGTCCAGCGACGTGTTCGGCAAGCGCCGCCGGCTGCCGGCCGCCACCGCCGAGGGCGACGTGATGGTGCTGGCCGACGCCGGTGCCTACGGTTTCTCGATGGCGTCCACCTACAACCTGCGTGCGTTGCCGGCGGAGGATGCGATCGATGGCGCCGAAGGCTGAGTTCGCCGGCGCGCCCGGCCGCGTGCCGGGCGCGTCCGCCCGCGGGTATTTCCTCTGCCGCCGCTACCTGCGCCGGCAGCGTTCCATCATGGGTCTTGCATGAGCAATTTCGATAAAACCGCGGTCCAGACGTTCCGTTTCGTCCGTTGCAGCCTCGACGCGGACAGCGGCGTGGCGCGGCTGGTCTACGCCTTTGATGACGGTCCGGAACTGACCGAGACGGTCACCTTCCCCGGCGCGCCGTTCGCGCTGCCGCCCGCGCGCGCGCAGGCGGCCGAGCGCGCGCTGCGGCTGCTGCACCTGATCACCGGCGTGAGCTACTACAAGGCGGCGGTGCCGCCGCGCATCGTCATCGACGATTACGCGATCGACGCGGAAACGGCGGTGCTGCTGGAGCAGATCTACACGCATGGGCTGGGCGAGTTCGCCTACCGCAACGGGCTGGACCTGCACGGGAAAATCCGTTTTCCCGCCTCAAAGCCCTCCCCTTCAAGGGGAGGGTTGGGTGGGGATGGTGTTCCCGTCGGACGGGCGAAGTCTGTCCTTGCCGGATCGGAAGACCATCCCCACCCCAGCCCGTCCGGCCCGGCGCAGCGCGCCGGGCGTTCGGATGACCCGCGCGGCAGTGCCGCGCAAACGGGTCATCCTCACTCCCTTGAAGGGGAGGGAGCTAAGCTGGACCTGCGCAACCACGCCCTGGTCGCCATCGGCGGCGGCAAGGACTCGCTGGTCAGCATCGAGGCGCTGCGCGGCGCCGGCGTCGAGCAGACCGTCTGCTGGATCGGCGGATCGCAGCTGATCGCCGCCTGCGCCGCGCGCACCGGCCTGCCCACGCTCAACATCGGCCGCGCGCTGGCGCCGGAACTGTTCGACTACAACCGCCAGGGCGCATGGAACGGGCACATCCCGGTCACAGCGATCAACTCGGCAATCCTGGCACTGGCCGCGCTGCTGTACGACGCCGACCAGGTGGTGTTCTCCAACGAGCGTTCGGCCAGCTACGGCAGCATGATCCCCGGCACCGGCGAGGTGAACCACCAGTGGTCCAAGGGCTGGGCGTTCGAGCGGGCGTTCGGCGAGCATCTCCAGCGCCACGTCGTCGCCGACCTGAACTACTACTCGCTGCTGCGGCCGCTGTCGGAACTGGCGGTGGCGCGGCAGTTCGCGCGCACGGATCGCTACGACGCGCATTTCTCCAGCTGCAACCGCAACTTCCACATCCTCGGCGAGCGCCCGGTCAACCGCTGGTGCGGCGTGTGCCCGAAGTGCCACTTCGTGTTCCTGGCGCTGGCGCCGTTCATGCCCAAGCCGCGGCTGGTCGGCATCTTCGGCCGCAACCTGCTCGACGACCCGGCGCAGGCCGCCGGCTTCGACGCGCTGCTCGAATACCAGGACCACAAGCCGTTCGAATGCGTCGGCGAAGGCCGCGAATCGCGCGCGGCGATGGCCGCGCTGGGCGATCGCCCGGAGTGGCAGGAGGACGCGCTGGTGACGCGCTTCAACCGCGAGATCCGCCCGCAACTGGACGCCGGCGAACTGGTCATCGCGCCGCTGCTGGAACTGCACGGCGAGCACCGCGTCCCCGCCGCGCTGTGGGAGCGCCTGCGTGCGAATTTCGCAGCTTGAGGGCAGGCGCGTCGCGCTGTGGGGCTGGGGGCGCGAGGGCCGCGCGGCGTGGCGGGCGATCAGGCGGCGGGAATCGGCTGATGCGCTGCCGCTGACGGTGTTTTGCACAGAGGCCGAGGCTGTCGAAATCCTTGCGCTGGGCGATGCGGCGCTGCATCCGCAGACCGAGGCGACGGCCGAACGGCTGGCGGCCTTCGACGTGGTGATCAAGTCGCCCGGCATCAGCCCGTACCGGCCCGAGGCGCAGGCCGCGGCCGCGCGCGGCACCCGCTTCATCGGCGGCACCGCGCTGTGGTTCGCCGCGCACGGCGACGCCGACGGCATCGCGCGCAACACGATCTGCGTGACCGGCACCAAGGGCAAGAGCACCACCACCGCACTGCTGGCGCACCTGCTGCGCGCGGCCGGCCATCGCACCGCGCTGGCCGGCAACATCGGCCTGCCGTTGCTGGAAGTACTGGATCCGCAGCCGCCGCCGGACTACTGGGCGATCGAGCTGTCCAGCTACCAGACCCGCGACGTCGCCGACAGCGGCGCGCGTCCCGAGGTCGCGGTGGTGCTGAACCTGTTTCCCGAGCACCTGGACTGGCATGGCGGCCAGGCGTGCTACGTCGAGGACAAGCTGGCGCTGGTGACGGCGGCGCGGCCGCGCATCGCCGTGCTCAACGCCGCCGATCCACAGCTGGCGCCGCTGTCGCTGCCGGACAGCGAGGTGCGCTGGTTCAATCGCGCCGACGGCTGGCACCTGCGCGGCGACGATCTGTATCGCGGCGATACCTTCGTCATGGACACCACGGTGGCGCCGCTGCCCGGCCGGCACAATCGCGGCAACCTGTGCGCGGTGCTGGCGGCGCTGGAGGCCATCGGCGAGGACGCGGCGGCACTGGCGCCGGCGGTGCGCGATTTCCGGCCATTGCCGAACCGCTTGCAGATGCTGGGCACGCGCGACGGCGTCGCCTACGTCAACGACTCGATCAGCACCACGCCGTACGCCAGCCAGGCGGCGCTGGAATGCTTCGCCGGCCAGCGCGTGGCGATCCTGCTCGGCGGCCACGACCGCGGGCTGGACTGGGACGATTTCGCCGCGCGCATCGCCGCGCATCCGCCGCACGCGGTCGTCACGATGGGCGCCAACGGACCGCGCATCCACGCGCTGCTGGAACCGCTGGCGCGCGCCGGCGCGTTGCGGCTGGCCGCCGCGCGGGACATGGCGCAGGCGCTGGCGCAGGCGCGCGAACTGCTGCAGGGCGAGGGCGTGGTGCTGCTGTCGCCGGGCGCGCCTAGCTTCGGCCAGTACGCCGACTACGTGGCGCGCGGGCGCGACTTCGCCGCGCTGGCGGGTTTCGATCCCGAGCGCATCAGCGCGATCGCCGGGCTGGGCATCGCGTAACTCCGCTTGCCATCGTCTTCGGAGCAGCCGAGCAAGTTCGGCTCTACACCTGCCGTCATGCGCCTGTGGAGCGGAGTTTGCTCCGCTGCTTTGCGTCCCGGTTCCGGAGCAGCCAAGCAAGCTCGGCGCTACGAAGTCAGCCGGTGACCGGCTCTCCCGCCCGCACCGGCCCACGCGCCGCCGGCCGCTGATCCCAGGCACCGGGAACGCGCGTGAGCAGCGCGAACAGCAGCCCCGCCACCGCGCCGCCGACCGCCATCCAGAACGTGCAGCTGAAATCGCGCGTCGCGCCGACCAGCAGCGCCACCGGCGCCAGCTTGTTGACCAGCGGGATGCCGGCCAGCAGCGCGGCGAAGCCCGCCAGCGCGTACAGCACGATGCGTGCCTTCAGCGCATGCCGCGAGAGCCACGCCGCGGCCACGAAGGCCACCAGCAGCGACGGCAGCACGACGTAGCCGCCGTAGGTGGGGAAGAAGCCGCCGAAGATGTCGCGCATCGTCGTCGACATCCGCACCGCGCCGACGTCGGTGCCTATCGCGGCCAGGGCCTGCAGGTTGTAGTGGGTCTGCACGACCGAGCCCCAGACGATCGCCAGGATCAGCGCGGCGATAAACGCTGCCAGGAATCTGCCCATGTTGGAGGTTTTCACCGGTTCTTCTCCCCGTATGTGATGAGGTCGAAAGGAATGCGGGATGCGTCCTGCGCGCCCATCTTCCACAAACCACATGGAGAACCGGTGATGACCCGATTCCTGCTGCCGGCGCTGTCGCTTTTGGTCCTCGGCGCGTCGTGGGGCGCGCCCGCGCAGGCCAATTCGCCCCAGTACCGCGTCGAGACGGTGGCCGAGGGCCTCGAACACCCGTGGTCGGTCGCCTTCCTGCCCGACGGCCGGATGCTGGTGACCGAGCACCCGGGTCGGCTGCGCGTGATCGAGAACGGGCAATTGCGCGCCGAACCGGTGGAAGGCGTGCCGCCGGTGTTCCATTCCGGCCAGGCCGGGCTGCTGGACGTGCTGCCGGCGGCCGACTTCGCCGACAGCGGCACGCTCTACCTCTCGTTCGTCCACGGCGACAAGAAGGCCAACCACACGCGCATCGTGCGCGCCACGTTCGACGGCCGGCGGCTGAGCGACGTGCAGCCGATCTTCACCGCGCACCCGGCCAAGTCCGGCGACGCCCACGCCGGCGGGCGCATGCTGATGCTGGCGGACAATACGATCCTGATGGGCGTCGGCGACGGCTTCTATTTCCGCGAACAGGCGCAGAAGCTCGACACCCACATCGGCAAGATCGTCCGCGTCGGCACCGACGGCAGCGTGCCGCAGGACAATCCCTTCGTCGGCCGCGCCGACGTATTGCCGGAGATCTACAGCTACGGCCACCGCCACGTGCAGGCGATCGTGCGCGACCCGGCCAGCGGCAACCTCTACGCGCACGAGCACGGCCCGCGCGGCGGCGACGAGCTGAACCTGATCCAGCCCGGCCGCAACTACGGCTGGCCGGTGATCACCTACGGCCGCGACTACAGCCGCGCACTGATCAGCCCGTTCGAGCGCATGCCGGGCATGGAGCAGCCGCTGCTGACCTGGACGCCGTCGATTGCGCCGGCCGGCATTACGCTGTACGACGGCGAGTTGTTCGCCGACTGGCGCGGCCACCTGTTCGTCGCCGCGCTGGCCGAGGAAAGCCTGCGCCGCGTGCCGATGGCCGCCGGCAAGCCGGGGCCGGGCGCGCAGCAGGTACTGCTGGCGGAACTGGAGAACCGCATCCGCGACGTGCGCACCGGCCCGGACGGCGCGATCTACGTGGTCACCGACGAGAAGGAAGGCCGGGTGCTGCGGCTGGTGCCGCGCTGAGCGGCCCGCAACGATGACGGGGGAATCCGTGCGCCGGGGGAGATCGTGCACGTGGCGCGCCGGAGCGATGCGCCTCGCACGCGTCGTGGCGTTGCCGGGCGCCGCACTGCTGGCTTCCGGCTGCCGCGGCGTGCAGTCGGCGCTGGATCCGGCCGGCCCGGCGGCGCTGGCGATCGCCCGGATCTGGTGGGTGATGCTGATCGGCGGCACGGCGATCTTCCTGCTGGTGATGGCCTGCCTGCTGTGGGCGATGAACCGCCGCAGTTCGTTGCGCCACCCGTCGCGGCTGGTGCTGCTGGGCGGGCTGGCGATGCCGACGGCGGTGCTGCTGGCGCTGCTGGTCTACGGCATCGCCGGCGGGCGCCAGGTGGTGGCCTGGGGCCAGCCGGTCGATCGCACCGTCGAGGTGATCGGGCGGCAGTGGGAATGGGAATTCCGCCATCCCGGCGCGGACGGGCGGGACGCGCGAAGATCGATCGACACGCTGGTCATGCCGGCCGGCGAACTGGTCGAGTTCCGCATCGCCAGCGAGGACGTGATCCACAGCTTCTGGGTGCCGCGGCTGGGCGGCAAGATCGACGCCATTCCCGGCCGCGTCAACACGCTGCGCCTGCGCGCCGACGCGCCCGGCGCGATGCGCGGGCAATGCGCCGAGTTCTGCGGTCTGTCGCATACGCACATGGCGTTCGACGTGCGGGTCGTGCCGGCGCCGGACTATGCGCGCTGGCTGCGCGGGGACGATGCAGCGGCACATATCGACGCCACGCATGGAGCGCCGCGATGAGCGCCTGGCCGCCGTTCGATCCCGATCGCGAGCGCGCCGCGCTGGCGCGGCTGTGGGACAACCGGCCCGGCCTGTGGGGCCAGCTGACCGCGGTCAACCACAGCACGATCGGACTGCGCTACGTCGCCACCGGCCTGGCCTTCCTGCTGGTCGGCGGCATGCTGTCGATGTTCATCCGCCTGCAGCTGGCCTGGCCCGGCGCGCAGGTGCTGGATCCGCAGCGCTACAACCAGTTCGTGACCATGCACGGCACGACGATGATGTTCCTGTTCGCGGTGCCGATCATGGAAGGCTTCGCGATGTACCTGCTGCCGAAGATGCTGGGCGCGCGCGACCTGCCGTTCCCGCGGGTCAGCGCGTTCGGCTACTGGTGCTACCTGTTCGGCGGGTTGTTCCTGTATTCGAGCTTCCTGTTCGGGCAGGTGCCCGACGGCGGCTGGTTCATGTACGTGCCGCTGACCGGGGCGGCGTTCTCGCCGGGCATGGGCGTGGACTTCTGGCTGATCGGCGTGACCTTCGCCGAGATCGCCGCGGTCACCGCCGCGGTCGAGCTGATCGTGGCGATCCTGGTCACCCGCGCGCCGGGCATGAGCATCCAGAAGATGCCGCTGTTCGCCTGGTACGTGCTGGTCACCGCCTTCATGATCGCGTTCGGCTTCCCGCCGCTGATCCTGGCCAGCGTGCTGCTGGAGATCGAGCGCGCGTTCGGCTTCGTGTTCTTCGAGGTGGCGCGCGGCGGCGATCCGCTGCTGTGGCAGCACCTGTTCTGGCTGTTCGGCCACCCGGAGGTCTACATCATCTTCCTGCCGGCCGCCGGCGTGGTGTCGATGGTCGTGCAGGCCTTCGCGCGCCGGCCGATGGTCGGCTACAGCGCGATCGTGCTGGCGGTGGTGACCACCGGCTTCCTCAGCTTCGGGCTGTGGGTGCACCACATGTTCGCGGTTGGCATCCCGCTGCTGGCGCTGGGCTTCTTCAGCGCGGCGAGCATGGCGGTGGCGATCCCGACCGGCGTGCAGGTGTTCGCGTGGATCGCCACGCTGTGGGCGGGGCGGCCGTGGATGCGGCTGCCGATGCTGCACATCATGGGCTTCTTCGTGGTGTTCGTGCTGGGCGGGCTGACCGGGGTGATGCTGGCGCTGGTGCCGTTTGACTGGCAGGCGCACGACACCCACTTCGTCGTCGCGCACCTGCACTACGTGCTGATCGGCGGGATGATGTTCCCGATGTTCGCCGGGCTGTACTACTGGCTGCCGCTGGCCAGCGGCAGGATGCCGTCGGAGGCGATCGGCCGCGCCGGGTTCTGGATGGTGTTCGCCGGCTTCAACCTGGCCTTCCTGCCGATGCACCTGACCGGCCTGCTGGGCATGCCGAGACGCGTCTACACCTACGCGCCGGAACTGGGCGTGCACTGGCTCAACCTGCTGTCGACCGCTGCCGGGTTCCTGCTCGCCTTCGGCATCGTCGCGATCGTGGCCGACGTGTGGCTGTGCTTCCGCGCCGGCCGCCGTGGCGAGCGCAATCCGTGGCGGGCCGGCACGCTGGAATGGGCGCTGCCGTGGCCGGTGCCGATGTACAACTTCGCCTCGGTGCCGGTGGTGGACGGGCGCGACCCGCTGTGGGAGCGCCCGCGCATCGCCGAGGACAGCGCGCGGATGGGCGGCCTGCTGGGCGGGCCGGCGCTGGCGCACCGCGAGGTGCTCGGCACCGGCGTGCTGTCGGCCGCGCCGGAGCAGGTGATCCGCGTCTCGTCCTCGACCGTGCTGCCGCTGCTGGCGGCGCTGGACATCGCCGCGCTGCTGGCGTGCTTCATCGCCAAGCAGTACCTGCTGTCGGCGCTGCTGCTGTTGCCGCTGCTGGCGGTGTTCGCCGCGTGGCTGTGGACGACCGGCGATCGCCGCGCGCCGGCGCGGCTGCCGGCCGGTCCGGCGCTGGAACTGCCCAGCCAGTACGCCTGCCGCAACGCGCCGGGCTGGTGGGCGCTGGTGATCGCGCTGCTGATCGACGGTTCGCTGTTCGCCTCGCTGGTGTTCGCCTACTTCTACCTGTGGCTGAACGCGCCGGCCTGGCCGCCGGGCGGCTTCGCGCCGGACTGGGGCGCGGCGATCCTCGCGCTGGCGCTGCTGCTGGCGGCCGGCGGCGCGGTGCACGCCGGCATGCGCGGCCTGTCGCGCGGGGACGGGCGCCGGCTGCGCGCGGGCCTGGCGGTCGGCATCGCGCTGGGCGCGGGCTTCCTGGTGGCGCATGCGCGGGCGATGCACGCGGTGGCGTCGGCGCCGGCGACGCACGCCTACGATTCGGTGACGTGGACGCTGGCCGGCTTCCATGCCGTGCACGTCGCCGTCGCGATGCTGATCGCGGCCTTCGTCTGGGCGCGTTCGCATCGCGGCCACGTCGATGCCGCGCGCACGCTGGAGCCGCGCATCGCCGCGGCGTTCTGGCGCTATGCGATCGGGCAGGGCGCGCTGGCGTGGCTGCTGATCCACGTGTTCCCGGTGACGCTGTGAGGGGCCTGTCGCCCTCGCGCCTGACCGGCATGACCGTGCCGATGTCGGTATGGGCGCTGCACTTGCTGCTGGTCTACAGCCTGGGCGGGATCGCCTGCGCGCGCGGCTGGCCGCGCGAGCGCATCGGCGGCGTCGAGACGGTGATCTGGCTGCAACTGGGCGCGACCCTGCTGGCGTGGCTGCTGCTGGCGTGGCTGGGCATGCGAGCGTGGCGGACGCTGCGCGCGGCCAGCGTTGCCGGGGCCGGACCGCGCGACCGGCGGCGCCGCTTCGTCGCCCGGCTGACGCTGGCGCTGTCCGCGACGGCGGCGCTGGCGGTGCTGTTCACCACGATCCCGGCGGCGATGCTGCCGCCCTGCGCAGGATGAGGCCGCGATGAGGGACAGCCTGCAACAGCCGACGCCGCCCGAACAGAGCCACACCGTGCCCAGCCGCGTGGCGGTGGCCAAGCATCCGGTGCATCCGATGCTGGTGGTGTTCCCGATCGCCTTCCTCGGCAGCGTGCTGGTCACCGATCTGGCGCACCTGTGGCGGGGCGGGACGTTCTGGGCGCAGGCCTCGTTCTGGCTCAGCGCCGCCGGGCTGATTGGTGGCGTGCTCGCCGGCCTGGTCGGCACGGTCGATCTGTTGCTGATCCGCGAGGTCCGTCGCCACGTGTCGGCCTGGAACCACATGATCGCCGCGGTGATGGTGCTGGCGCTGGCCGCGGCCAGCGTGTGGCTGCGCTGGCCGGATCCGGCGGCGGCGGTGTGGCCGTGGGGCCTGCTGCTGTCGGCGATGCTGGCGCTGCTGGTGGCGGTGGCGGGCTGGCTGGGCGGCACGCTCAGCTTCCGGCATGGTGTCGGCGTCTACGGCGAGTACGACCCGGAAGCCGACGACGGCGACGACGACGTGCCGCCGGCCGAATGATGCGCCGCATCCGCGTCCTCGCCTGCGGGAATCGCCGCCGCCGCCGGCGGCGCGGGCAGGCCCAGGAACGTGCGCGGCTTGGCCGCGGTGATGCCCGCCAGCGCCAGCGCCAGCAGCATCGGCACGCCGCCGGCCACGCGGAAGAACCACACCCCGTGGCGATCGTTGCCCTTGCCCATCTCGTACAGCACCAGGCCGAAGTAGACGTGCAGCAGCACCGCCAGCGCGACCAGCACCAGCTTGGCCACCAGCCAGGCACCGGGTTGCGCGTAGGGCATCAGCGCCATGCCGAGCAGGATCGCCAGCGCCGCCGCCGGCGTGGCCAGGCGGAAGTAGGCCCAGTTGGCGCTGCGGTTGAAGTGGCGCGGGTACGCCGCCGCCTCGCCGCGCCGGTGCGCCATGAACAGCCAGGGCAGGAAGCACAGGCCGGCGAACCACAGCGAGACCAGCGCGATGTGGGCGAATTTCAGCCAGAAATGCACGGTCGCTCCGCACGGGCGGGAGCCGCGAGCCTAGCAGGGGCGGGCGTGAAGGCAGGGTGCGGGAAGGCCGTGCCGCGCACGGCATGGACGGAGCGATGCCGAGTCCTGTCGCCGACATGATGACGCTGGCCGTGCGTGCGTCGTTCGGATCGCCGATGCCGCCGTGGCTCGATGCGGAAACGGCGTGGACGCTGCCGGCGATCCTCGCGCTGGCGTTGCTCTATTGCGCCGGCGCAGCGCGCCTGCTGCATCGCGCGCGCGCGGGCAGGGCGGCGACGCTGGCGCGCGCGCTGGCCTTCCTCGCCGGCATCGCGATCCTGCTCGCGGCCACCACCGGACCGCTGCACGACGCCGGTCAGTGGTCGCTGGCCGCGCACATGGGCCAGCACATGCTGCTGGTCGCGCTGGTGCCGCCGCTGCTGCTGCTCGGCAGGCCGGGCGTGACGATGGCGCAGGCGTTGCCGTCGCATCGGGGCCGGCATGCCCACCGCGCATGGCGCGGCATCGGCGATCGCCTGGCGCGGGCGCTGGTGCCCGCCGCGGCCGTGCAGATGGCGGTGATCGGCTTCTGGCACCACCCCGGCGCGATGACCGCCACCTTGTTCGACCTGCGCCTGCACGCGCTGATGCACGCCAGCTTCCTGATCTCCGGGCTGTGGCTATGGCAGGCGCTGCTGTGGCGCATCCGCGAACCGCGCGCGGGCATCGTCCCGGCGCTGGTGGTGATCGTGGCGATGATGATGCAGATGGGCTTGCTGGGCGCGCTGCTCACCTTCTCGGCGCGCCTGCTGTACCCGGTGTGCTCGGCGCGCGCCGCCGCGCGCGGGCTGGATGCGCTGGGCGATCAGCAACTGGCCGGGTTGATCATGTGGGTGCCCGCCTGCCTGCCGTACCTGATCGGCGGACTGTGGCTGCTGTATCGCGGATTCGGGCGTGCTGGCCGTGGGAACTGACCGAAAGCCATGCATCGTCAACGCCTGGACGGCGGCGAACCTTCAGGGCGCTTTCGTTCCCGTTCACGCCCCATCCGTCGTCCCCGCGAAGGCGGGGATCCAGCGTCTTTGCGCTTGAGGGCCTGAAGTCACTGGGTTCCCGCCTTCGCGGGAATGACGGAATCGAGCTTTAGCTTCGCCCGAATCCCGAATCCCGAATCCCCGCCCCTCAATGACTCCGCTCGACCGCATACCGCGCCAACCCGCGCAGCGCGGCCAGCGCATCGTTCTCCGGCAGGCCTTCCAGCGCCTCTTCGGCGGCGAGGGCGTATTCGCGGGCGCGCCGGCGGCTGTAGTCCAGCGCACCGGTGGCGTGGATCGCCGCCAGTACTTCGGCCATCGCACCGGCGTCGCCCTCGCTGATGATGTCGCGCAGCCGCTGCGCGGTGGCAGCGTCGGAGTGGGCGATGGCGTGGATGACCGGCAGCGTCGCCTTGCCCTCGGCCAGGTCGTCGCCGAGGTTCTTGCCCAGTTCGGCCGCGTCGGCGGCGTAGTCGAGCACGTCGTCGGCGATCTGGAACGCGTAGCCCAGCTGCATGCCGTAGTCGTACAACTGCCGCTGCACGGCCTCGCCGGCGTCGGAGGCCAGCGCGCCGAGCCGGGTGCCGGCGGCGAACAGCACCGCGGTCTTGCGCTCGATCACGCGCAGATACGCGGCCTCGTCGGTATCGGGGTTGTGCACGTGCAGCAGTTGCAGCACCTCGCCCTCGGCGATGCGGTTGGTGGTGTCGGCGAGGATCCGCATCACCTCCATCCGGTCCAGCTCGACCATCAGCTGGAAGCTGCGCGAGTAGAGGAAGTCGCCGACCAGCACGCTCGGCGCGTTGCCCCACAGCGCGTTGGCGGTGCTGCGGCCGCGGCGCAGGCTGGACTCGTCGACCACGTCGTCGTGCAGCAGGGTCGAGGTGTGGATGAACTCGATGATCGCCGCCAGCTGGTGGTGGACCGGCCCGCCGCCGCCGCAGGCGCGGCCGGCCAGCGCCACCAGCATCGGCCGCAGCCGCTTGCCGCCGGCGGAGATGATGTGGTCGGCGATCTGGTTGATCAGCACCACGTCCGAGGCCAGGCGCGCGCGGATCAGGGCATCGACCGCGGCCATGTCCGGCGTCGCCAGGGACTGGATGAGCGGCAGGGACAGGGCGGAACGGTCGGTGGGGACGGCTGACATGCGCTGGCTCGTGGGAAGTGCCTGAATTATAAGGCGTCCCGGCGGCCGCGCCGATACGGACATTCCCTACGCCGCGCCACGGCGCTCACCGATGGTTGCCGGACCGCCGGTATACTCCACTGGCTCTGGCCCGCGAGCGGCGGGCGTCCCAACGGAAAACCACATGGCCCGCGGCATCAACAAAGTCATCCTGGTCGGCAACCTCGGCAACGACCCGGAAACCAAATACACCCAGTCCGGCATGGCGGTCACCCGCATCAGCCTGGCCACCACCAGCGTGCGCAAGGATCGCGACGGCAACCAGCAGGAGCGCACCGAGTGGCACCGCGTGGTGTTCTTCGGCAAGCTCGGCGAGATCGCCGGCGAGTACCTGCGCAAGGGCAGCCAAGTCTACGTCGAGGGCTCGATCCGCTACGACAAGTACACCGGCCAGGACGGCGTGGAGAAGTACTCCACCGACATCGTCGCCGACGAGATGCAGATGCTCGGCGGCCGCGGCGAGGGCGGCGGTGGCGGCGGCGAACGGGCCCCGCGCCCGCAGCGGCAGGAATACGGCTCGGGCGGCCAGGCGCCGTCGCGCCGTCCGGCCCCGGCTGCGCAGCAGGCGCCGGTGGACGACTTCGCCGACGACGACATCCCGTTCTGAGCCGTCGCGGCATCCTGTCCGCATGCATCCACGCAACCTGTAGGAGAACCCAGTGCCGACATGGCTGGTCACCGGCGGAGCCGGTTTCATCGGGGGCAATTTCGTCCTGCGCGCGGTCGCTTCCGGCGTGCGCGTGGTCAATCTCGACGCCCTGACCTACGCGGGCAACCTGGACACGCTGTCCTCGCTGGAAGGCAACCCCGACCACGTGTTCGTGCACGGCGACATCGGCGACAGCGCGCGGGTGTCGCGGCTGCTGGCCGAGCACCGCCCCGACGCGGTGCTGAACTTCGCCGCCGAGAGCCACGTCGATCGCTCGATCGACGGGCCGGCCGCGTTCGTGCAGACCAACGTCGTCGGCACGCTGGCGCTGCTGGAGGCCGTGCGCGACTACTGGAAGGGCCTGGACCAGGCGCGCCGCGCCGCGTTCCGCTTCCTGCACGTGTCCACCGACGAGGTCTACGGCTCGCTGGGCGAGACCGGCAAGTTCACCGAGACCACGCCGTACGCGCCCAACTCGCCGTATTCGGCGTCCAAGGCCGCCTCCGACCACCTGGTGCGCGCGTTCCACCACACCTACGGCCTGCCGGTGCTGACCACCAACTGCTCCAACAACTACGGCCCGTACCATTTCCCCGAGAAGCTGATCCCGCTGGTCATCGCCCGCGCGCTGGCCGGCGAACCGCTGCCGGTGTACGGCGACGGCAGGCAGGTGCGCGACTGGCTGTACGTCGGCGATCACTGCGCGGCCATCCGCGCGGTGCTGGAGAAAGGCCGGGTCGGCGAGACCTACAACGTCGGCGGCAACGCCGAGAAGCAGAAC
Source organism: Pseudoxanthomonas mexicana (assembly GCF_046736355.1). Lineage (GTDB taxonomy): Bacteria > Pseudomonadota > Gammaproteobacteria > Xanthomonadales > Xanthomonadaceae > Pseudoxanthomonas_A > Pseudoxanthomonas_A mexicana_B. The sequence continues at coordinate 1,118,914 of NZ_CP157201.1, forward strand.
CTCGAGGTGGTGGAAACCATCTGCCGCCTGCTCGATCAGCGCCGCCCGCGCGCCGACGGCCAGCCGCGCGCCAGCCAGATCGCCTTCGTCGCCGACCGCCCCGGCCACGATCGCCGCTACGCCATCGACGCGTCGAAGCTGCGCGACGAACTGGGCTGGGAGCCGGAGTACACCTTCGAGCGCGGCATTGCCGAGACAGTGGACTGGTACCTGGACAACCAGGACTGGGTCCGGCGCGTGCTGGACGGCAGCTACCGGCTCGAGCGCATCGGCACGGCGGCCTAGGGCGTGTCACTCAGGGAGGCGGCTTCTGGCTTTTGCTCTTCCGGGTTCCCTTCCGCAGCGGCGGAGCCAGTGGGAAAAACCCGAAGGGCGACGTGCATGGATGCACGTCGTTTTTCGCCGCGGCAGGATGCCGCGTCGAAAAATCCCGCTGGCGGAGCGGACCCGACGCACGAAGTGCGTCGGGCGCGCAGGCAGGGCGTGTTTTCTTTTGGTTACTTTTCTTTGCACGAGCAAAGAAAAGTAACTCGCGCCACAGGCGCGAAAGCTCTTGCTCCTGATCCGGCTGGCAGAATTCGGATGGATCTGACGACACGCTCCAGCAATCCCCCGCAAGGGCTCGCGCATCCCATGCGGGCCCGAAAGGAAAAACGATGACACAACGCAAGGGCATCATCCTGGCCGGCGGTTCCGGCACCCGGCTCTATCCGATCACCCAGGCCATCAGCAAGCAGCTGCTGCCGGTCTACGACAAGCCGATGATTTACTACCCGCTCAGCGTGCTGATGCTGGCGGGCATCCGCGAAGTGCTGATCATCAACACGCCGCACGAGCAGGCGCTGTTCCGCAACCTGCTCGGCGACGGTTCGCAGTGGGGCATGCGCATCGAGTACGCGGTGCAGCCCAGCCCGGACGGCCTGGCGCAGGCCTACCTCATCGGCCGCGAGTTCGTCGCCGGCCAGCCCAGCTGCCTGGTGCTGGGCGACAACATCTTCCACGGCCACGGCTTCGGCGAGATCCTGCGCCGCGCCGACGCCCGCCAGCAGGGCGCGACCGTGTTCGGCTACTGGGTGCGCGACCCGGAGCGCTATGGCGTGGCAGCGTTCGACGCCGACGGCAAGGTGATCGACATCGAGGAGAAGCCGGCCAAACCGCGCTCCAACTACGCGGTCACCGGCCTGTACTTCTACGACGGCCGCGCCAGCGACTATGCGGCTTCCCTGAAGCCCTCGGCGCGAGGCGAACTGGAGATCACCGATCTCAACCGCCTCTACCTGGAGCAGGGCGACCTGCACCTGGAGGCGCTGGGCCGCGGCTACGCCTGGCTGGACACCGGCACGCACCAGTCGCTGCTGGAAGCCAGCACCTTCATCGAGACCATCGAGGCGCGCCAGGGCCTGCGCGTGTGCTGCCCGGAGGAGATCGCCTTCGGCAACGGCTGGATCGACGCCGCGCAACTGGAGAAGCTGGCCGCGCCGCTGGTGAAGAACGGCTACGGGCAGTACTTGCTGACGCTGGCCGAGCGGGGCATCGTGCGATGAAGGTCGTCCAGACCGGCCTGCCCGGTTGCGTGATCGTCGAGCCGGCCGTGTTCGGCGACGAGCGCGGCTTCTTCTTCGAGAACTGGAACGCGGAGCGCTACGCGCAGCACGGGCTGCCGGATCGCTTCGTGCAGAGCAACGTCTCCTCCTCGGCGCGCGGCGTGCTGCGCGGCCTGCACTACCAGTGGCCCAATCCGCAGGGCAAGCTGGTCAGCGTGCTGGAAGGCGAGGTCTACGACGTGGCGGTGGACATCCGCCGCGGATCGCCGCGTTTCGGCCAATGGACCGCCGCCATCCTGAGCGCGCAGAACCGCCGCCAGCTGTGGATACCGGAAGGCTTCGCGCACGGTTTCGCGGTGTTGTCCGAGCGCGCGCTGTTCAGCTACCTGTGCACCGCGCCCTACGACAAGGCCGCCGACGCCGGCCTGCGCTGGGACGATGCCGCCCTCGCCATCGACTGGCCGGTGAGCCATCCGATCCTGTCGGACAAGGACGCCCGCGCGCCGCTGCTGTCGGAAGTGGATCCGGAAAGGTTGCCGACGTTCGCCGCATGAGGATCCTGCTGCTGGGCGCCAATGGCCAGGTCGGCCACGAACTGCGCCGCAGCCTGCGGCCGCTGGGCGAGGTGGTGTCGGCGACCCGCGCCGGCCTGCTGGAAGGGCAGCCCTGCCGCAAGGCCGATTTCGACGAGCCGGAGGCGCTGCCGGCGCTGGTCGATGCGGTCGAACCCGATTGCGTCGTCAACGCCGCCGCCTATACCGCGGTGGACAAGGCCGAGAGCGAACCGGAGGCCGCCTACCGCGCCAATGCGATCGCGCCCGGCGTACTGGCGCGTGCCTGCGCCGCGCGTGGCATCCCGCTGGTGCATTACTCGACCGACTACGTCTTCGACGGACGCGGCACGCGCCCGTACCGCGAGGACGATCCGGTCGCCCCGCTCGGCATCTACGGCGCCAGCAAGCTGGCCGGCGAGCGCGCCATCGTCGAGGCCGGCGGCCGCCACCACATCTTCCGCACCGCCTGGGTGTACGGCTGGCACGGCCACAACTTCATGCGCACGATGCTGCGCCTGGGCGCCGAGCGCGACGCGCTGCGCGTGGTCGCCGACCAGGTCGGAAGCCCCACGCCGGCCTGGCTGATTGCCGACGTCACCGCGCGCTTGCTGCAACGCGGGCACGAGTTCGCGCCCGGCATCCGCCACCTGACCGCATCGGGCCTGACCAGCTGGCACGGCTTCGCCGAGGCGATCTTCGCCGAGGCCGTGCAGCGCGGCCTGCTGGCGCGGGCGCCGCAGGTCGCGCCGATCGCCACGGCCGATTACCCGACGCCGGCCGCGCGCCCGGCCTATTCCTGCCTCGACACGGGCAGGCTTGAGCAGGAACTGGCCGAGCCGCTTCCGTCCTGGCGTGACGCACTGGGCAGAACGTTCGCGGAAGCGCCGGCGTTCGGGTAGGACGATCGTCCGGCTCTGCTAGCATGCATGCGGGACCGGCGCGCCGCGCCGGTGCATGTGCAAGGAAGGAATCATGGGGATCATGAAGCACCTGCCAGGATGTGTCCTGGGAATCGCCCTGTCCGCCGCCTCGCTGGCGGCGTATGCGCAGGTCGATGTCGATGCCTATATCCGCAAGGACAAGTTCGAGGCCATCAAGATATCGCCCACCGGCGAGTACCTGGCGGCGACCGTTCCGCTCGAGGATCGCACGGTGCTGGCGCTGATGCGGCGCGCCGACAACAAGCTGATCGGTACGTTCGCGCTGGCCAGGAATTCGCACGTGCACAATTTCTGGTGGGTCAACCCGGAACGCGTCGTGCTGTCCGTTGCCGAGAAGTTCGGCCAACTCGATCAGCCTTTGCTGACGGGCGAGCTCTTCGCAATAGACGCCGGTGGGGGCAAGGCCACGATCCTGGTCGGATACCGGATCAACACCCAGTCCGTCGGCACCAACATCCAGCAGAAGAAGTCGGAGGAAGTGCACGCGTATCTCGTCGATACGCTGCGCAACGACGACAAGAACGTGGTGGTCGCGATACGCCCCTGGGGAGTGGACACGTACACGCGGGCCGAACGGATGGATGTCTACAGCGGGCGACGAGTGCCGATTACGCGCGCGCCGGTCAGGAACGCGACGTTCATCACCGACAATGCCGGCGTCGTGAGGTTCGCGCACGGCATCGACGTCGACAATTCCAGCAAGTTGTATTACCGCAAGGGCGAAGGCGACGAGTGGAAGCTCGTCAACGACGAGAACGTCACCCGCCGGGTCGAGCATCCGCTCGGCTTCAGCCGCGACCAGGAGACGGTTTACCTGCAAGCCGAGCAGCCGGCCGGATCCGATGCGATCGTGGCCTGGGATTTGCAGACGGACGAGCGGAAGGAACTGCTGCGCAACGAGAACGTCGATCCAGACGGCATCATCTATTCCCAGGACGAGGATTCCGTGCCGGTCGGCGCCATATTCGCCGACGGCAAGCCCTCGACGCGGTTCTTCAGCGCCGAAAGCCCGGACCTGAGGCTTTATCGCAGCCTGGAGGCGGCGTTCCCGGGCGAGGCCGTATTCGTGACTTCGGAAACGGCGGACGGCAAGCTGGCGCTGGTGCAGGTCTCGTCGGATCGGAATCCGGGCGATTTCTATCTCTTCGACGTCGCGGCCAAGAAGCTCGATTACCTGCTCAGCCGGCGCGACTGGCTGGAACCGGAAGAGATGGCGGCGATGGCGCCGATCCAGTTGCAGGCACGCGATGGGATTGCCCTGCACGGATTCCTGACCACGCCCAAGGGAAGCGACGGCAGGAACCTGCCGCTGGTAGTTCTGCCGCATGGTGGACCCTATGGCATCAGGGACAGTTGGAGCTTCAATCCTGAAGTGCAGTTGCTGGCGGCCGCCGGCTATGCCGTGCTGCAGCTCAACTACCGCGGATCCGGCGGCTATGGACGAGCGTTCCAGCAGGCCGGCGCGCGCGAGTGGGGAGGCAGGATGCAGGACGACCTGACCGATGCGACCCGCTGGGCCATCTCGCAGGGAATCGCCGCCAAGGATCGGATCTGCATCTATGGCGCAAGCTACGGGGCCTACGCCGCGCTGACCGGAATGGCGAAGGAGCCCGGACTCTATCGATGCGCGGCCGGCTACGTGGGCGTCTACGATCTGCCGATGATGCAGAAGGAGGACGCGCGCGGGAGCAAGCGGCTGGGCCGCTGGTCCAAGGACTGGGTGGGCGAGGGCGCGATGCTTGCGGCGGTGTCGCCGACCAACATGGCCGACCGCATCAAGGCGCCGGTGTTCCTTGCGGCGGGTGGTGAGGACGAGATCGCGCCTGTCGCGCATACCGAACTGATGGAGCGCCGCCTGCAGGCCGCCGGCGTCCCGGTCGAAACCCTCTACTACAAGACCGAGGGCCACGGCTTCTACAAGCCCGAGCACCAGCGCGAGTACTACACCCGCCTGCTGGATTTCTTCAGCCGCCACCTCGGTGGTGCCAAGGCCAGGGCGAACTAGCCTTCCCGCGGCGGCCGATGGCGGAAACGGCGTCCACGGACGCCGTTTTCCGTTCCGGGCGGGCAAACCTCAACGCACCCCGCCCATCATCCGCCGCAATGGCGGTGCGGCCAGGAAGGCGAGCAGGGCACAGCCCAGGCCGATTCCCGTCAGCAGCCAGAACAGATCGGCGTAGCGGCCGGCCGCTTCGGCCATGCTGATGGTGGCGGCCTCGTCGACGTCGACGGCGGCGAGCTTGCCGAACAGCGCGGCCAGCGCCTCGGAGAAGGCGGTGGCGAGGAACCAGGTGCCCATCATCAGCCCGGTCACGCGCGCGACCGACAACTGGGTGACCGCGGACAGGCCGACCGGCGACAGGCACATCTCGCCCAGTTCCAGGATCAGGTAGGCCAGCACCAGCCACCACACGCTGGCCATCTGACCGCTGGCGCCGGCCTGCTGCGCGGCCAGCGCCAGCGGGATGAAGGCCAGCGCGCCGAACAGCAGGCCGAGCGCCGACTTGAACGGCTTGGACGGATCCCGCCCGCGGCGTCCCAGCGCCGCCCACAGCCAGGCGAACAGCGGCGCCAGCAACACGATGAACAACGGGCCGAGGAAGGTCAGCGAGCCGGCCGTCTGCGGCAGCACCAGCAGGTCGCGCAGCAGCAGCGCCAGCATCGCCGCCGCCACGCCGACGAAGATCGCGCGCGGCGCGCGCGAGGCGGGATCGCGATCGGACAGCCGCATCGCGACGACGAAGCCGAACGGTGCCAGCAGCAGCGACCAGGTCGACCACGGCGCATGCGCCAGGAACGCGACCATGCCCCCGCCCGAAGCCGCGCCGCCGGCCTGCACGAATGCGGGGAACAGATCCTTGGTCAGCAGCCGATCGGTGAAGGTGATCCACGAGCCGTACGACTGCTCGTACAGGGTGAAGAACGCCAGGCACATGAAGATCATCGCCATCAGCGCGAGCATCTGCCGGCGCTGCACCGGCGTGCACCGGGTGGCGACGAACCAGGAGAACCACGCCAGCACCGCCGCCAGCACGATCATCATCAGCAGCAGCGCCAGTGAGATCTCCCCGCCCAGCGCGAACGCACCGTTGGCCGCGGCCCACATCAGCCACGCCAGCGGCGGCACGCCGAGCAGCGAGCCCAGGTAGATCAGCGTCTCGCGCGGCAGGCCGTACACGCGCTCGCGCAGCCGCTGCGGCGCCGCCGGCTCGGCGTGGCCGTGCAGGTATCCGCGTCCCCACAGGAACATCGCCAGCCCCAGCGCCATGCCGATGCCGGCCGCGCCGAAGCCGTACTGCCAGCCCAGCGTCTCGCCGAGGTAGCCGCACACCAGCGAGGCGAACAGCGCGCCCAGGTTGATGCCGGCGTAGAACAGGCTGAAGCCGCCGTCGCGGCGGGGATCGTTGTCGGCGTAGAGGCGGCCGACGATGGTGGAGATGCTGGGCTTGAGGAAGCCGACGCCGACGATGATCAGCGCCAGCGACAGGTAGGTGACGCGCAGCGCGCCCTCGTCGCGCACCACCGCGCCCTCGACGAACCGCGCCGCATGACCCTCGAAAGCCATGCCGGCGTGACCCAGCACCAGCAGCGCGCCGCCGAACACCACCGCCTTGCGCATGCCCAGCCAGCGGTCGGCGAGCAGGCCGCCGATCACCGGCACGCAGTACACCAGCCCGCCGTAGGCGCCGATCAGGTCGTAGCCGGCGCCGTCGCCGAACAGGTGGTACTTGGTCAGGTAGAGCAGCAGCAGCGCCTTCATCCCGTAGAAGGAGAAGCGCTCCCACATCTCGGTGAAGAAGCAGACGTAGACGCCCTTGGGATGGCCGAGGAAATCGTCTTGCCCGGCGATGCGGGCGGCGGGAACGGAAGCCATGCGGCGGCGCGGGCGGCGGAAGGACGCCGGAGTATAGCCACGCGGCGGGTTCCGTCCGGCTGGACTTGCCGCGGCAATGCCGATAGCTTGGCGGGCTTCTGAAGCCCGGAACCCGCCGATGCGCCAGCCCGCCGCCGTGCCCCAACTGACCTTCCGCGCCGTCCTGCTGGCCATCGTGCTGGCGGTGGTGCTGTCGGCCGCCAACGCCTACCTGGGGCTGTTCGCCGGCCTGACCGTGGCCACCGCCATCCCGGCGGCGGTGGTGTCGATGGGCGTGCTGCGCCTGCTCGGTGGCGGCACCATTCTGGAGAACAACATCGTGCAGACCGGCGCCTCGGCCGGTTCGTCGATCGCCGCCGGCGTGATCTTCACCATCCCGGCGCTGATCATCCTGGGCTACTGGCCCGACTTCAAATACTGGTGGGTGCTGGGCATCGCCGGCCTCGGCGGCCTGCTCGGCGTGCTGTTCTCGGTGCCGCTGCGGCGCTCGATGATCGTCGAGGAACCGCTGCCCTTCCCCGAGGGCAAGGCGGCGGCCGAAGTGCTGAAGGCCGGCGAGAATCCCGGCCCGGGACTGAAGATCCTGGCGTCCTCCGCCGCCATCGGCGCCGTGCTCAAGGTCGCCGCGCACAGCGGCATGCGCCTGATCCCCGACACGGCCGCGGGCGCCGGCTTCTTCGGCAAGTACCTGGGCTACCTGGGCACCAACCTGTCGCCGGCATTGCTGGGCGTGGGCTACATCGTCGGCCTGAACATCGGGATCGTGGTGCTGTCCGGCAGCATCCTGTCCTGGCACATCGCCATCCCGCTCTACCACATGTTCTTCATGGGCACCGACCCGGCGCTGGCGCAGAGCATCGCCGGCGCGGGCGCCGAGGACGTGGCCGGCGCGATCTGGTCGGCCAGGATCCGCTACCTGGGCGTGGGCGCGATGCTGATCGGCGGCGTGTGGACGCTGTTCTCGCTGCGCAAGTCGCTGCTGTCGGGCGTCAAGAGCGGCATCGCCGCCGCGCGCGCCGGCTCGGGCGGCGCCGACGTGGCGGAGACCGAGCGCGACCTGCCGATGAAGTGGATGCTGGTGGCGCTGGTGGTGTTCGTGCTGCCGCTGCTGCTGCTGTACCAGGCCATCGTCGGCATGTGGCACGTCAGCATCCCGATGGCGATCATCATGATCGTGGCCGGCTTCCTGTTCGTGTCGGTGTCGGCCTACCTGGCCGGCCTGGTGGGTTCGTCCAACAACCCGGTGTCGGGCATCACCATCGCCACCATCCTGTTCGCCTCGGTGGTGCTGCTGTTGCTGCTGGGCGAGAGCGGACGCATGGCGGTCGGTGCCGGCGGCGCGCCGCTGGGCGCGGTGGCGGCGATCATGATCGGCGCGGTGGTGTGCTGCGCGGCCGCGGTGGGCGGCGACAACCTGCAGGATCTCAAGGCCGGTTACCTGGTCGGCGCCACCCCGTGGAAGCAGCAGCTGATGCTGGGCATCGGCGCGTTCTCGTGCGCGCTGATCATGGCGCCGGTGCTGAACGTGCTGTCCGAGGCCTACGGCATCGGCGCGCCGACCGCCGAGCATCCCAATCCGCTGTCCGCGCCGCAGGCCACGCTGATGGCCTCGGTGGCCAAGGGCCTGTTCGGCGGCGAACTGCCGTGGGGGATCATCGGCATCGGTGCGGTGATCGGCGCGGCCATCATCGCCATCGACGAGGCGCTCAAGGCCCGCGGCAGCAGCTTCCGGGTGCCGGTGCTGGCCGCCGCCATCGGCATCTACCTGCCGCTGGAGCTGATGGTGCCGATCTTCCTGGGCGGCCTGCTGGCCTACCTGGTGGAAAGGCGCCACGGCATGGTCGGCACCAGGGACGAAGCCGCGCGCGATCGCCTGCATCGCCCGGGCACGCTGTTCGCCGCGGGCCTGATCACCGGCGAGGCGCTGATGGGCATCGCGGTTGGCGTCGCCATCTACGCCACCAAGGATCGCGACGTGCTGGTGCTGCCCGAGGCGTTCCAGCAGGGCGAGATCGTCGGCCTGGTGGTACTGGCGGTGGTCGGCTGGCTGCTGTACCGGGTCGGCAGCAAGGCGGACAAAGCCGCCTGATCCGGCAAGGCGGCATGACCTTGCGCCTTTGCGCGACGGGGCGCCGAGCGCCTACCATCCGGGGTTTGCCTTCCCGCGGAGCCCTGCGAATGAACCTGCGCCTTGCCCTGTTGCCCCTGGCCCTGCTGGCCGCCTTGCCCGTCGCCGCGCAGCAGCGCGGCTTCGAAGTCCGCGACATGGTCGGGCTGGAGCGCGTGTCCTCGCCGCTGCTCTCGCCCGACGGCAGCCGCGTGCTGTTCGCCAAGCGCGAGATCGACGCCGAGCGGGTCAAGGCCAGCACCGGCCTGTGGAGCCGCAACCTGCTGACCCGCGACATGGCGCCGCCGAAGCGGATCACCCCGGAGGGCTGGAACGTCAACTCGCCGAGCTTCTCGGCCGACGGCAGGACCGTGTACTTCCTCAGCGCCAAGGGCGGCAGCCAGCAGTTGTACGCGATGCCGGCCGACGGCGGCGCGCCGCGCCAGCTGACCGGCTTCGCGCTGGACGTGGCCAGCTACAAGCTCTCGCCCGACGGCACGCGCGTGCTGTTCAGCGCCGACACCTTCGCCGAGTGCAAGGCCGACTTCGCCTGCACCAAGAAGAAGCTCGACGATACCGCGGCGAAAAAGAGCAGCGGCGTGCTGTACGACAGGCTGTTCGTCCGCCATTGGGACACCTGGGCCGACGGTCGCCGCAGCCGGCTGTTCGTCGCCGTGCTGCCTGACGCGAAGGCCAAGCCGGTCGCCGGCGCGGTCGGGCTGACCGACGGCATCGACGGCGACGCGCCGTCCAAGCCGTTCGGCGGCAGCGACGAGTACGCATGGTCGCCGGACGGCGCCAGCGTGGTCGCGGCGATCCGCGTGGCCGCCAACGGCGAGCCGTGGTCGACCAACTTCGATCTGTACCGGCTCGATGCCGATGGCAATGGCGCGCCGGTCAACCTGACCGCGGCCAACCCGGCCTGGGACACCGGCCCGGTGTTCAGCGCCGACGGCAGGACCCTGTACTACCGCGCGATGAAGCGCCCGGGTTTCGAGGCCGACCGTTTCGGCCTGATGGCGCTGGACATCGCCAGCGGCGCGGTGCGCGAGATCGCACCAGGATGGGACCGCAGCGCCGACGGCATCGCGCTGTCGGCCGACGGCAAGGCGATCTACACCACCGCGCAGGACGTCGGCCAGCATCCGCTGTTCCGCGTCGACATCGCCAGCGGCAAGGTCGAGAAGCTGGTCGGCGACGGCACGATCACCTCGTTCGACATCGCCGGCGACACGCTGGCGCTGACCCGCAACACGCTCAAGTCCGGCGACCAGGTGCTGACCACCACGACCGCCGGCGCGCCGCTGCGCGCGATCACGCCGACCGCCGGCGAGATGCTGGGCGAAGTGGCGTTCGGCGACTTCGAGCAATTCAGCTTCAAGGGCTGGAACGGCAATACCGTGCACGGCTACGTGGTCAAGCCGTGGAACTACGTCGAAGGGCGCAGGTACCCGGTCGCCTTCCTGATCCACGGCGGCCCGCAGGGCAGCTTCGGCAACGGCTGGAGCTACCGCTGGAACCCGCAGACCTACGCCGGCCAGGGCTACGCGGTGGTGATGATCGACTTCCACGGCTCCACCGGCTACGGCCAGGCGTTCACCGACGCGATCAGCCAGCACTGGGGCGATCGTCCGCTGGAGGACTTGCAGAAGGGCTGGGCCGCCGCGCAGAAGCAGTACCCGTTCCTCGACGGCGACAAGGCCTGCGCGCTCGGCGCCAGCTACGGCGGCTACATGGTCAACTGGATCGCCAGCCAGTGGAACGACGCCTGGAAGTGCCTGGTCAACCACAACGGCGTGTTCGACACGCGCTCGATGGGGCTGGTGACCGAGGAACTGTGGTTCACCGAGTGGGAGAACGGCGGCACCGTCTACGACAAGCCGCAGAACTACGAGAAGTTCAATCCCGCACGCCATATCGAAAAGTGGCGCGTGCCGACACTGGTGGTGGCCGGACAGAACGACTTCCGCGTGCCGCTCGACCAGAGCCTGTCCACCTTCACCGCGTTGCAGCGCCAGGGCATCGAGTCGCAGCTGCTGTACTTCCCCGACGAGAACCACTGGGTGCTCAAGCCGCAGAACAGCATCCTGTGGCACGACACCGTCAACGCCTGGCTCAAGCGACACATCGGCCAGTAATCAGCAAAGGACGGCCGGCGGCGATGCCAGCCGTTCTTCTTCACCCCTTGGAGTCCGCCGATGGCGATAGCAAGCACCGAACCTTCCGCTCCCGCGCTGATCAGCAACGACATCGTCGTGTTCGGCCTGATCGCCGCCACGCTGGGCCTGATCTTCTGGCTGGCCAGCGGGCCGACGCCGTTCTGGAAGAAGTTCTTCGCCTGGGTGCCCGCGCTGCTGCTGTGCTATTTCGTGCCGGCGCTGTACAACACCTTCGGCCTCATCGACGGCGAGAACAGCAGCCTCTACAACCCGATCGCCAGCCGCATCCTGCTGCCGGCCGCGTTGGTGCTGCTGACGCTATCGATCGACCTGAAGGGCATCCTCAAGCTCGGCCCCAAGCTGCTGTTCGTGTTCTGCGCCGGTACGCTGGGCATCGTGCTCGGCGCCATCGTCTCGTTCCAGCTGATGGAGTGGGTATGGCCGGCGGCGGTGGCGGGCGACACCTGGAAGGGCATGGCGGCGCTGTCGGGAAGCTGGATCGGCGGTGGCGCCAACATGGTCGCCATCCGCGAGATCTACCAGGTCGACGCGACGCTGTTCGGCCAGTTCGCGGTGGTCGACGTGGCCATCGCCAGTGCTTGGATGGCCACGCTGCTGTTCCTGGCCAACCGCGCCGCGCAGATCGATGCGCGCTCCGGCGCCGACACCCGCGCCATCGACGAGATGAAGCAGCGCATCGCCGACTACGAGGCGATCCACGCGCGCATCCCGACGCTGACCGACTTGATGGTGATCGTGGCGGTGGCCTTCGGCATCGTCGGCCTGGCCCATGCGATCGCCGATACTGCCGCCGGCTGGTTCGCCGCCAACGCGGCGTGGTCCAGCCGCTTCAGCCTGGATGCGCCGTTCGTCTGGGTGATCGTGCTGTCCACGCTGGCCGGCCTGGCGCTGAGCTTCACCCCGGTGCGCAAGCTGGAGAACGCCGGCGCGTCCAAGCTCGGCACCGTGTGCCTGTACTTCCTGATCGCCTGCATCGGCATGCAGATGGATTTCTTCAAGCTGGCCAACCGCCCCGAGCTGGTCGCCATCGGCGTGATCTGGATGCTGACCCATATCCTGGTGATCTGGATCGCGGCCAGGCTGATGCGCGCGCCGCTGTTCTACTTCGCGGTCGGTTCGCAGGGCAACATCGGCGCGGCCGCGTCGGCACCGGTGGTGGCGGCGGCCTTCCACCCGACGCTGGCGCCGGTCGGCGTGCTGCTCGGCACGGTGGGCTATGCCACCGGCACCGTCATCGCTTATTTCCTCGGCCAGATCCTGCGGATGATGGCGGGGCAGTAGGCAGAACTCGCTCCGCGGCTCTTGGGGCAACTGCGAGCCGAGCAAGCTCGGCTCTGCATGCTCAGGGGTGTGGGGTGCTCACAGCCAGCGCGCGCGCTTGAACAACGCGTACAGCACCGCGCAGACGCCGGCGACCGCCAGGATCAGCAGCCCGTAGCCGAACCGGCTGTGCACCTCGGGCATGCTGTCGAAGTTCATGCCGTACCAGCTGGTCATCAGCGTCGGCGCGGCCAGCAGCGCGGCCCAGGCGCCGAGCCGCTTGACCGTCTCGCCCTGCGCCAGGGTCACCATCGACAGGTTCACGCTCAGCGCCGTGCCCAGCATGTCGCGCAGCGTGTCGATGGTCTCGTTGACGCGCAGCGCGTGGTCGTGGACGTCGCGCAGGTACAGCTTGACCTCCTCGGAGACCAGCGCGCCCGGCGTGCGCATCAGCTGCGCCAGCACGTCCTGCAGCGGCGCCACCGCCACCCGCATCAGGGTCAGTTCGCGCTTGAGATCGTACAGCCGGCGCACCACGCTGCGGCGGTAGGTGTCGGAGAAGATGTCGCGCTCCAGCATGCCCAGCGTGTCCTGGTAGGACTGCACGATCGGCTGGTAGTTGTCGACGATGTAGTCCAGCACCGCGTACAGCCCGTAGGCCGGGCCCAGGTGCAGCAGCTCCGGTTCGCGCTCCACCCGCTGGCGCGCCGGCGCGTACGACAGCGACGCGCCGTGGCGCACGGTGATGAGGTAGCGCGCGCCCAGGAACGCCTGCGTCTCGCCGTAGCGGATGCGCTCGTCCACCACCTGCGCGGTGTGCGCGGCCAGGAACAGCGAGTTGCCGTAGGCCTCCAGCTTGGGCCGCTGGTGCGCCTTGCGCGCGTCCTCCACCGCCAGGTCGTGCAGGCAGAACTCGGCCTGCAGCTTCTCCATCGTCGCCTCGTCCGGCTCGTACATGCCGACCCAGACGAAGCCGCCGTCGGGATCGGCCAGCACGTCGCTGATCTCGTCCAGGCCGATGTTGCGCCGGCGGCCGTCGCGATCGTAGACCGCGCAGTTGACGATGCTGGGCGGCAGGGCGGGGCGGACGGGAGCGGCGCTGGCGTCGATCATCCGCGCATCCTGCGGCAGCCGATGTGAAGCGGCAAGAGAGTCCGGGTCGTGCGCGGGCGGCAGCCGGGCGAGCCCGGCCCTGCAATGGCCACCGCGGTTTGTAGGGCGGAGCTTGCTCCGCTGCCTTTCGCCGGTGCGGATGCCGCGCGAAGGCTATAGCGCGACGAACCGTATAGCCTGGCCGCCACCGGCCGCCAGCTTCAACTCCAGCGTGTCGCCGGCGCCGACTTCGCGCCGCTCGATGACGATGGATTCGGGCCGGGTCCGCCAATGCGCATCGTCGCCGTCGCGGTAGATCTCGGCGCGGTAGCGGCGGTCGGCGTCGAGGAAATCCAGCGGCACGCGCAGCGTGCGCGCCTGCTCGTCCGACACCGCGCCCAAGTACCAATCGTTGCCACCGCGCTCCTTGCGCGCGATGGTGACGTAGTCGCCGACCTCGCCGTTGAGCACGCGCGTGTCCTCCCAGTCTACCGGCACGTCCTTGATGAAGCGGAACGGCGCCGGGTTGGCCTCGTAGTGATCCAGCAGGTCGGCGGCCATCTGCAGCGGGCTGTAGATGACCACGTACAGCGCCAGCTGCTTGGCCCAGGTGGTCGCCACGCCGTCGGGCGCGCGCGTCTTCATGCCGAAGATGCCCGGCGTGTAGTCCATCGGACCGGCCAGCAGGCGGGTGAAGACGAGGTTGGCCTCGTGCTCTGGCGGGTTGCCGGGCTGCCCCCAGGCGCTGAACTCCATGCCGCGCGCGCCCTCGCGGGTGATCCAGTTCGGGTAGGTGCGGCGCAGGCCGGTGTCCTTGATCGGCTCGTGCGGGTTGACGGCGATGTGCCGCTTGGCCGCCTCGGTCACCACCTTGAGATGATGCCGCGCCATGTGCTGGCCCTCGTGCCAGGCGTAGTGCAGCCTGCCGTCCTCGCCGAGCACCTTGGCCTGGCCGGCGTCGGCGACGTAGCCGGTCTTGACCGCGCCGACGCCGACGCGGCGGTACAGGTCGAACGCCGCCTCCATCTGCGCCTCGTAGTGCGCGGCATGGCCGGAAGTCTCGTGGTGGCCGATGAGCTGCACGCCCTTGCCGCGTGCATGGGCGGTGAGCGCCTCCAGATCGAAATCCGGGTAGGAACGGGTGAAGCTGAAGTCCTCGCCGTTGCCGAACCAGTCGCCGTCCCAGCCCACGTTCCAGCCTTCGACCAGCACGCCGCCGAAGCCGTGCTCGGCGGCGAAGTCGATGTGCCAGGCGCACGTTGGCGTTGGTCGCGCCATGCTTCGGGCCGGACGCCCAGCTCTTCACGTCCAGGTGCATCTCCCACCACACGCCGACGTACTTCATCGGCTTGACCCAGGACACGTCGCCCAGCGCATTGGGCTCGTTGAGGTTGAGGATCAGGCTGGACATCGCCAGTCCCGCGGCGTCGTCGGACAGCATGATCGTGCGCCACGGCGTTTCGAACGGCGCCTCGCGCACCACCTTGCCGTCGCCGATGCCCGGCGTCAGGTCGGCCTTGAGCCGGCGGCCCTCGACGCGGGTCAGGTTCATGCCGGAATAGTCGACCAGCGCGGCCTCGTGCAGCGACAGGTGCAGCCCGCTGTCGGTGCGCACCGTCAGCGGCGTCTGCGCATCGCCGATCTGTTCGACCGGCGTGCGGTGGTACAGGTATTCCTCGCGGTTCCATTCGCCGGCCGGGATCCACCACGCGGTGCCGGCGTCGGCGAGGTTGAACTCGGTCAGTTCCTCGGCGATGCGCACCCGCGGCAACGCGGCCTGGCGCGGGAACGCGTAGCGGAAGCCGACGCCGTCGTCGTGCAGGCGGAAGATCAGATCGAAGCTGCGCCCGGGCGCGACCTTCTCGGTCAGCGTCACCCGCATCTCGTTGTAGCGGTCGCGCACCAGGCGGCGCTCGCCCCACGGCTGCTCCCAGGTCGAGTCGGCGCTGCGCCTGCGCGGCTCGCCGAGGACCAGGTTGCGATCGAATTTCGGCGCGCCGAGCAGGATGAAGCCCAGCCGCGAGGACGCGATCACCGCGCGCCCGTCGCGATCGACCTGGTAGCTCGGCCGTCCGTCCGGGTCGGTGGTCAGGCGCAGCTCGATGCGGCCGTCCGGCGAACTGGCCCGGTGCACCGGTGGCGCGTCGTCGGCGGCGAGGGCGATGGCGGGAATGAGCGAGAGAAGCAGCGCGAACAGGCGTCGATGCATGGCCGGCGGACAGGTTGCGGTGGAAGCCCGCATCCTCGCCGCGCCTGCGGGCGAGGGTGCATGAATACGTATGCGGGCGCCACGCATGCGACGGCGGCGACGCGAGGGTGGCGGTCCATGCCGCGGCGTGGGCGGCGCGCGACGCAGGCGGCACGCGGTTTCGCGCCGATGGCGATGATGCGGCTGGCGGCGTGGTCCGGAACGCGGGATTGTGGCGGCGCAGCACGGCGATTGCGCCGCCTGCATGGGCGCGGCGACGGCTTGGCCGATCGCATGTCTGCCAGCGTCCGCTCCCGGGCGTTCTCCGCGCGCATGCGATAATCGCACCGTCCTGGCGAACGTTCGGAAGAGGCCGATCATGTCGGACTGCTGCGGTTGCGGAAAAGTGGTGGACGTGGCGGCGATGGAAGCGCGGCAGCGGCGCGTGCTGGTCGTCGTGCTGCTGATCAACCTCGCGACCTTCCTGATGATGGCCTTCGCGGCGTGGCACAGCGCCTCCTCCTCGCTGCTGTCCGGCAGCCTGGACAACCTGGGCGACGCGCTGACCTATGCGGTCAGCCTGGCGGTGGTCGGCGCGAGCGCGCAGGCCAAGGGACGGGTGGCGCTGCTGAAGGGCTTCCTCATCCTCGGCGCCGCGTTCGCGGTGGCGGGCCAGATCGCCTGGCGCCTGGGCCATCCGGGCGTGCCGCTGTTCGAGGGCATGGGCATCGCCGGCGCACTGAACCTCGCCGCCAACGCCGTGTGCCTGTGGCTGCTGTCGCCGTACCGGCGTGGCGACGTGAACATGGCCTCGGCCTGGGAATGCTCGCGCAACGACATCTTCGAGGGCTGCGCGGTGTTGCTGGCGGCTGCGGCGGTCTGGCTGTTCGGCGCCGGCTGGCCCGACCTGCTGATCGCCTCTGCGCTGCTGGTGATGTTCCTGCGCTCGGCCCTGCGCGTGCTACGCGCGGCCTGGCGCGAGGCGAGGGCGCCGTTGCCCGCGCCCGGCTAGGCCCGCTGTCAGGGAGCCGCGCGGGAACGACGGGTAAACGCCAGCGCCAGCGCCGCATGCAGCGGCAGCAGCAGCGCGATCCACGGCTGGTTGTATTGCAGTGGCAGCGGCAGCCAGTGCAGGAACCACGCCACGCCGGCGCACACCGCGACGATGCCGAGCACGGCCCTGCTCCAGCGCGCGGGCCGGCGCTGGCGCAGCACGGCGATCGCGGCGGGAATCAGCAGCAGGCACAGCGGATTGAACAGCAGCAGGTTGCGGTTGGCCCAGGCGGCGCGGTGCTCGCTGCCCAGCCACAGGTACAGCAGCACCAGTCCAGCCACGCCGCACAGCGTCCACAGCGGCAGCGCGAAGGCGGCCAGCGCGCGCGGTCTGTACCGGCCGCAGGCGATCACGCCCAGCGCCAGCGCCACGCCGGCGAGCAGCCACGGCCACCAGCGCCGCGGCGCCTCCGCCGGTTCGGCGGCGATGCGGTGCGGCAGCAGTTCCACCCGCGACTGCACCAGCGGCCGGCCAGCGGCGTTGCGCGCCTCGCCCAGCGAGTCGGCCAGCCGCATCGGCACGAAGGCTTCCTCCCAGCGCGACATCGGCCGGTCGGCGTAGGAGGCCAGCCCGATGTCGAAGCCCATCCACATCCACGGCGCCGGCGAGGCCAGCCGCACCGATTCGCTGCGGAAGGTGTTGCCGCGCGAGCGCCCGGCCAGCTGCGACTTCAGCGCGCCGCCCATCGCCGCGTCGAGCGCGTCGCGCACCTGGGTCGAGCAGTTGGAGGTGAAGTAGTCGTAGCGGTAGCGCGCGTTCTCGGGGCGGGCGCGCTCGGCCAGCGACTCGGCCAGCGCCAGCGCCTGCGCCGGCTCCAGGTCCAGCCATTGCAGCGTCACCCCGCGGCCAACCTCGCGGTAGTAGGCCAGGTCCTGCTCCAGCGGCATCGCGACCAGCCAGTACATCATCCGGCCGCGGGCGAAGCGGGCGACGAAGTCCGGCTCCTCAGGTTCGAAATAGCCGAAGTTGTACGAGGTGGCCTGGCCGCTGGCCGGATCGGCGACGACGATGGCGTTGTGGCCGAAGCGCTCGAAGAAGATCTCGCCCGGCGCCATCGTGATCACGCCGATGCGCGGCGCGGCGGCGGTGGCGAAGGCGCACGAGAACAACGCCAGCAGGCACAGCAGGCGCGCGATCACGCCGACCTGATCACCCATCCGACAGCACGCCCACATGGAAGGCATGCACGCGGCGCGCGTCGGCCTTGGCCACGCGGAAGGCGAAGCGCCCGAGCGTCAGTTCCTCGCCGGTCTCCGGCAGGTGGCCGATGGCGTCGGTGACCAGTCCGCCGACGGTGTCGTACTCGTCGTCGGGGAAATCGGCACCGAAGCGCTCGTTGAAGTCGGCGATCGGCGTCAGCGCGTCGACCACGTACTGGCCGTCGGCCTGCGCGGCGATCAGCAGCGCCTCGTCGTCGGCGTCGTCGTGCTCGTCGTCGATCTCGCCGACGATCTGCTCCAGCACGTCCTCGATGGTGACCAGGCCGGCGACGCCGCCGTATTCGTCCACCACGATCGCCATGTGGTTGCGCGAGAGGCGGAACTCCTTCAGCAGCACGTTGAGCTTTTTCGATTCGGGGATCAGCACGGCCGGGCGCAGCAGCTCGCGGATGCTGCCGGGGCCGTTGTCGGCGACCACGCCGCGCAGCAGGTCCTTGGCCAGCAGGATGCCGAGGATCTCGTCCTTGTCGTCGCCGTGCACCGGGAAGCGCGAATGGCCGGACTCGACCACCTGCTTCATCAGCTCGATGAACGGCGCCTCCACCGGTAGCGAGACCATCTGCGCGCGCGGGATCATCACGTCGCCGACGGTCAGCTCGGAGACCGACAGCGCGCCCTCCATCATCCGCAGCGTGTCGCCGGCGATGAGGCCGTCGGCCTGGGCGTCGCGCAGCAGCGCGACCAGGTCGTCGCGCGAGGTGGGATCGCCGGAAAAGGCCGAACTCAGGCGGTCCAGCCAGGTGCGCCGTTTCTCCGGTCGGTCGGATTCCGGCGCGCGGGTACTGTCGTCTTCTGACATTTCTCGTGGGCAGGCACCCGCCAGGCGGGCGACCGGGCAAGTCTAGCAGGCCCTATGCGGGATCTGCCGGGGCGGCCGCGCCGGGCGCTTCCTCGTCCAGGATTTCCTCTTCCGGATCAATGCTGTAGGTGCAGCCGACCAGGGTCTTGCCGGGGTGCGAATCGACGTTGGAAACGTTCAGCACGGCCGAGCGGATGAACACCGCGCCGCTGTCGGCGTCGGTGTACTCCTCGCTCAGCAGTTCCTTGCCGAACATCGCCTTGGCCGGCGTGTCGATGGCCGTTTCCAGTTGCAACTGCCTGGCCAGCGGGCGCGGATCCGGCAGGTCGAGGATCGCCAGCACGCTGGAGCCGGCCAGCGCGATGTGCGAGCTGGCATGGCCGAACACCTCGATCGGCGCGTTGAGCGCGTACTCGGTCATGAAGGGATTGGCCGACGGCAGCGGCCGCCAGCCCAGCGACACCGCCGCCAGCGGATCCTCGTGCACGGCGATGGCCAGCGCCATGAAGCGCTCCGGCGTGTCCCGGCAGCTGATCAGCGCGGCCAGCGTGACCTGGCTGGCATCGAAAGGCGCCGCGGCCGGCGCTTGCGCGGACGCCGGCGCGCAGGCCAGGAGAAGAGCGGCGGCGAGAGAGGTACGGATCATCGGACTCACAGCGGTGCGTAGGGGTCGTCGATGCCGAGTTCGGCCAGGATCTCGCGTTCGAGCTGTTCCATCGCCTCGGCCTCGCGATCGTCCTCGTGATTCCAGCCCAGCAGGTGCAGCACGCCGTGCACGGTCAAATGAGCGTAGTGCGCGGCCTGCGCCTTCTTCTGCTCCCTGGCCTCGCGCGCCACCACCGGCGCGCAGATCACCAGGTCGCCGAGCAGCGGCATCTTCACGCCCTTGGGCAGCTTGACGCCTTCGGCCATCTCGGCCGGGAAGCTCAGCACGTTGGTCGCGTAGTCCTTGCCGCGGTAGTGGCGATTGAAGGCGCGGCCTTCCTTCGTGTCCACCAGCCGGATGGCCAGGTCGGCCTCGCGGATGCGGCCCTTGAGCGCCGCCGCCACCCACCTGCGGAAGCTCACCGCCGCCGGCAGCCCGGCGCGCGGCAGGGCGTAGCTGACGGATACTTCCAGTCGTTCGGGGCCTCGGGTCATGGGTCTCTGGAGGTTGTAGCGCTGGGCTTGCTCGGACGCGGTTGATTCTTCATCGAGGGGCAGCCGAGCAAGCTCGGCTCTACGCAAGGCGGGTTCACGCTGCACCCGTCTCCGCATCCTTGCCGTCCCGCGCATCGTATGCCTGGACGATGCGCGCGACCAGCGGATGGCGCACCACGTCCTTGCTGCCGAAGAAGGTGAACGAGATGCCGTCCACGCCGCGCAGCACCTCCAGCGCGTCCTTCAGCCCGGACTTCTGGTGGCGCGGCAGGTCGATCTGGGTCAGGTCGCCGGTGACCACCGCGGTGCTGCCGTAGCCGATGCGGGTCAGGAACATCTTCATCTGCTCGATGCTGGTGTTCTGCGCCTCGTCCAGGATCACGAACGCATCGTTGAGCGTGCGCCCGCGCATGTAGGCCAGCGGCGCGATCTCGATGACGTTCTTCTCCAGCAGCTTGACCACTTTCTCCACGCCGAGCATCTCGTACAGCGCGTCGTACAGCGGACGCAGGTAGGGATCGACCTTCTGGGTCAGGTCGCCGGGCAGGAAGCCCAGCTTCTCGCCGGCCTCCACCGCCGGGCGCACCAGGATCAGCCGCTGCACGCGCGACTCGTTCAGCGCCTCGACCGCGCTGGCCACGGCCAGGAAGGTCTTGCCGGTGCCGGCCGGGCCGATGCCGAAGTTGATGTCGTGGGTGGCGATGGCGTGCAGGTAGCTGGCCTGGTTGTGGCCGCGCCCGCGCACGGTGCCGCGCTTGACCTTGATCGCCACGTCCTGCGGCGCGTAGCCGCCGGCGGCGACGTGATCGACATTGGCCTCGTTCAGGCGCAGGTGGATCGCGTGATCGTCGAAGGTGGTCTGGCCGGCCTCGCGGTACAGCGCGCGCAGCAGCTTCTCGGCGGCCGCGGCCGGCTTTTCCGGGCCGGTGACGCGGAACACCGCGCCGCGGTTGGCGATCTCCACGCCCAGCCGCAGCTCGATCTGGCGCAGGTGCGCGTCGAACGGCCCGCTCAGGTTGGCCAGCCACTCGGCGTTGTCGGGTTCCAGGGTGAATTCGCGTTTGTGCGGAGCGGTCATCGTGTTCTCAATGTCGTGTCTGGTCGTCCTCGTCCTCCACCCGCCACTGGTGGAAGACGTAGGCCTCGTCGTCCCGCAGCGCCTGGTCGAAGTGCTCGGCCTCGGGCGCCTCCCCGCGCGGCAACTGCCGCGGCTCGTCGTGGACGCCGATGACCTCCCAGCCATGTTCGCGCAGGAAGCGGCTGGCGTGGCCGATCGGATCCTCGGCCAGCCCGGGCATCTGGTAGCAGAGCACGTAGGCACCACCGAATTGCGTGAAGTCGTCGGTCTGCGGCAGCGGCCGGACCTCGAGCACGAAGACCCACAGTTGCGGGGCGTCCTGGGGGATGGCGGCTGTCCTGGAAGCGGGAGACAGGGTGGGCAAGCCTAGCGCGGACACCTGCGAACGACCACCCGGCGGCGATGCGCGTGGGGCTTGAAATTTAATTAAACGTTGAATTAAATGGCGCGATGCCGCAGGACGCTCCTCCCCGACGGGCCAAGGCCCCCGACCGCCCGGCCCGGCCGAAAGCCGCGCGCAAGCGCGCGCCGGGGCGCCGTCCGGTCACCGACAATGCCGACTTGCGCGCGCAGTTGCTGGATGCGGCGCTGGACTGCTTCGCGCGGCAGGGCATCGCCGCCGCCTCGCTGCGCGACATCGCCGCCGCCGCCGGGGTGACCCCGGCGATGGTGCATTACTACTTCGGCGACAAGCCGCAGTTGCAGCAGGCGGTAGTGGCCGAACGGCTGCTGCCGATCATCGCCGGCCTGCGCGAACCGCTGGCCGAGGCGGGCGACGACGTCGCCGCGCTGGTGGCGGGTTTCGTGCAGGGCGTCGGCGGCATCGTCGCCCGGCATCCGTGGCTGCCGGCGCTGTGGGTGCGCGAGATCCTGTGCGAGGGCGGTGCGCTGCGCGAGGTGCTGATCCGGCAGATCGGTCCGCTGGTGCCGAAGATGATGTCTGCCCGCTTCGACGAGGCGCAGCGACGCGGCCGGCTCAACCCCGATCTGGATCCGCGCCTGCTGATGGTGTCGCTGGTGGGGCTGACTTTTTTCCCGCTGGCCAGCGCGCCGATCTGGCGCACGCTGTTCGGCGCCGACGACGTCGACATCGCCGCGCTGGGCCGGCACACGCTGGCGCTGCTGGCGCGCGGACTGGAGCTGGAACATGCCGGGTAATCGCGCCGCCTGCATCGCCGCCATCGTCATGACGCTGTCACTGGCCGCCTGCCGGCCCGATGCGCCGCAGGCGCTGGGCACGCTGGAATGGGATCGGGTCAGCCTGCCGGCGCTGGCGGCGGAGAAAATCGTCCGCATCGACGTGCGCGAAGGCCAGCGGGTCGAAGCGGGCGCGCCGCTGCTGCAGCTGGAACTCACCCGCACCCAATCGCAGCTGGCCGCCGCGCAGGCGCAGGCGCAACAGAGCCGCGCGGCACTGGCCGAACTGCAGGCCGGACCGCGCAGCGAGGCCATCGCGCAGGCCCGCGCCAGCCTGGCCGCGGCGCAGGCGCAGGCCGCCGATGCGCAGGCCTATTACGCGCGGTTGCAGCCGCTGGGCCGGCAGCAGCTGGTGGCGGCGGCGGAAGTCGACCGCGCCCGTGCCGCCGCCGGCAATACGCAGGCGCAGGTGCGCGGCGCGCAGCAGGCGCTGCTGGAACTCGAGCGCGGCACCCGCGGAGAACGGATCGCGCAGGGCGAATCGGCGCTGGCCGCCGCGCAGGCGCAGGCGGACGCGCAAGCGGTGACGCTGGACAAGCTCAACCTGGTGGCGCCGCGCGCCGGCCGTATCGAAAGCCTGCCGTACAAGCTGGGCGACCAGGCGCCGGTCGGCGCGCCGCTGGCGATCCTGCTGGTGGGCGACGCGCCGCATGCGCGTATCTACGTGCCCGAGCCGCTGCGCGCCGGCGTCCAGGTCGGCGACGCGGTGCGGGTGCATGTCGACGGCCGCGCGCAGGCCTATCCCGGCCGCGTGCGCATGATCCGCAGCGAGCCCAGCTTCACCCCGTACTACGCGCTGACCGGCAAGGACGCGGCGCGCCTGAGCTATCTGGCCGAGGTCGAACTCGGCGAGGAAGCCGCGCAATTGCCGGCGGGATTGCCGGTGCGGGCCGAATTCGGCAAGGCCGCGCGCGATGGATGAAAGCGGCGCCCATGCGGCCGGCGCCGATGCCGCGATCGTCGCGCGCGGGCTGACCAAGCGCTTCGGCGAACGGGTGGCGGTGGACGACGTCGATCTGCGCGTGCCGCGCCGGCACGTCTATGGTTTCCTCGGGCCCAACGGCTCCGGCAAGTCCACCACCATCCGCATGCTGTGCGGGCTGCTGACCCCGACCGCCGGCGATATCGAAGTGCTGGGCCTGCGCATTCCCGAACAGGCCGACGAACTGCGCACGCGGATCGGCTACATGACCCAGAAGTTCTCGCTGTTCGAGGACCTGAGCGTGCGCGAGAACCTGGAATTCCTGGCCGCCGTGCAGAACCTGTCCAAACGCCAGGCCGCGCAGCGCATCGACGAACTGGTCGAGCAATACCGTTTCCAGGATCGGCAGAAGCAGCTGGCCGGGACGATGAGCGGCGGGCAGAAGCAGCGGCTGGCGCTGGCTGGTGCGGTGATCCACCGGCCGGAACTGCTGTTCCTCGACGAGCCCACCAGCGCGGTGGATCCGGAATCGCGCCGCGACTTCTGGGAAAAGCTGTTCGAACTGGCCGACGCCGGCACCACCCTGCTCGTTTCCACGCATTACATGGACGAAGCCGAGCGCTGCCACCGCATCGCCATCCTCGATCGCGGCGCGCTGGTCGCCGACGGCACCCCGGACGCACTGACCGGCGCGTTGGCCGGGCGCACCTTCGCCGTCGATGCCGGGCAGCCGCGCAAGGCGCAGAAGGCGCTGCTGGGCGCGCCGGGCGTGGCCAGCGTGGCGCAGATCGGCAATACGCTGCGGGTGCTGATGGACGAGGGCGGCACGGCGGCCGGCGTCGAATCCGCGCTGGCGCGGGCCGGCGTGGACGCGCGGGTGGCACCGGCCGATCCCAACCTGGAGGACGTGTTCGTGTCGGCCACGCGCGGCCAGCCGCGGCGGGAGCGCGCGGCATGAACCTGCGCAGGCTGCAGGCGGTGATGGTCAAGGAACTGCGGCAGATGCGCCGCGACCGCATCACCCTGGCGATGATCGTCGCCATCCCGGTCATGCAGCTGCTGCTGTTCGGCTACGCCATCAACACCAACCTGCGCGATCTGGCCGCCGGCGTCGCCGACCAGGCCGACACCGCCGCCTCGCGCGCGCTGGTGATGGACATCGCCGCCACCACGGTGATCCGGCCGACGTTGGCGGCGCAGACGCCGCAGCAGTTGATGGAAGCGATGCGGCGCGGGGAAATCGGCATCGGCATCGTGATCCCGCCGGATTTCGAGCGCCGCCGCATCGAAGGGCGCGAACGCGTGCAGATCCTGGTGGACGGCAGCGACAACGCGGTGCAGAGCGCGGCCGCGCAGCTGGCGCAGATGCCGCTGGACGGCATGGCGCGCACCGGCCCGGCCGCCGAACGCGCGATCAGCGTGGTCGCCTTCTACAACCCGGAGCGGCGCTCGGCGGTGAACATCGTGCCGGGGCTGATCGGCGTGATCCTGACGATGACGATGGTGCTGTTCACCGGCGTGGCGATCGTGCGCGAGCGCGAGCGCGGCAACATGGAACTGCTGATCGCCACGCCGGTCAGCAGCGCCGAGCTGATGATCGGCAAGGTGCTGCCGTACGTGGCGATCGGCCTGGTCCAGACCACGATGGTGCTGGCGCTGGGCCTGTGGCTGTTCGACGTGCCGATCAACGGCAGCGTGCTGCATGTCTATGTCGCGGCGATGCTGCTGATCGTCGCCAACCTGGCGCTGGGCCTGCTGATCTCCACGCGCGCGCGGTCGCAGTTCCAGGCCATGCAGATGACGTTCTTCATCTTCCTGCCGTCGATCCTGCTGTCCGGTTTCATGTTCCCGTTCTCCGGCATGCCCCGGGCCGTGCAGTGGCTGGCGGAGATATTGCCGCTGACCCACTTCCTGCGCCTGATCCGCGGGGTGATGCTGCGCGGCGCCAGCCTGTGGGAACTGTGGGCCGACGTGCTGGCGCTGCTGGCATTCACCGCGCTGATGATGACCGCGGCGATCCTGCGCTTCCGCAAGCGGCTGGACTGAGTAAAGCGAGTGAAGAGGAGTGGGCGGAGAGGAGTGAGTGAAAGCAGCGAGTCCGCTTGTGCTCTCCCCACTCCTCACTCCTCTCCGCTCACTCCTAGCATCAACCGCCCGCGCAGCGAATTGGTCAGCGCCTCGGTGATCACCACGTCGACGAACTGGCCGACCAGCCGCGGATGGCCCGGGAAATTCACCGAGCGCATGTTCTCGGTCTTGCCGGTCAGCTCGTTGGGATTCTTCTTCGACGGGCCTTCCACCAGCACCGACTGCACGCTGCCGACCATCCGCTGCGAGATGCCGGCGGCGTGCGCGTTGATGTGCGCCTGCAAGCGCTCCAGCCGCGCATGCTTGGCCGCATCCGGCGTGCCGTCTTCCAGATCCGCGGCCGGCGTGCCGGGGCGGCGCGAGTAGATGAAGGAGAAGCTCTGGTCGAAGCCGACGTCCTCGATCAGCTTCATCGTCTTCTCGAAGTCGGCGTCGGTCTCGCCGGGGAAGCCGACGATGAAGTCGGAGGAGATCGAGATGTCCGGCCGCACCGCGCGCAGCTTGCGGATCTTCTGCTTGAACTCCAGCGCGGTGTAGCCGCGCTTCATCGCCGACAGCACGCGGTCGCTGCCCGACTGCACCGGCAGGTGCAGGAAGCTGGCCAGTTGCGGCACGTCGCGGTAGGCGTCCACCAGCGAGTCGGAGAACTCCAGCGGGTGCGAGGTGGTGAAGCGGATGCGGCCGATGCCGTCGATCTCGGCGATGGCGCGGATCAGCAGGCCCAGGTCGGCGACCTCGCCGTCCTCGCCCATCGGCCCGCGGTAGGCGTTGACGTTCTGCCCGAGCAGGTTGATCTCGCGCACGCCCTGCGCGGCCAGCTGCGCCACTTCCACCAGCACGTCCTCGAACGGCCGGCTGACCTCGGTGCCGCGGGTGTAGGGCACCACGCAGAACGAGCAGTACTTCGAGCAGCCCTCCATGATCGAGACGAAAGCGCTCGGCCCCTCGGCGCGCGGCTCGGGCAGGCGGTCGAACTTCTCGATCTCGGGGAAGCTGATGTCCACCTGCGGCCGGTTCTGCTCGCGGCGGGCGCGGATCAGCTCGGGCAGGCGGTGCAGGGTCTGCGGGCCGAACACCAGGTCCACGTAGGGCGCGCGCTTGACGATCGCCTCGCCCTCCTGCGAGGCCACGCAGCCGCCGACGCCGATGATCACCTCGCGGCCATTGTTCTTGAGGGCCTTCCAGCGGCCAAGCTGGCTGAACACCTTCTCCTGCGCCTTCTCGCGGATCGAGCAGGTGTTGACCAGCACCACGTCGGCCTCTTCCGGGTCGTCGGTCAGCTCCAGGCCGTCGGAGGCGGCCAGCACGTCGGCCATCTTGGCCGAGTCGTACTCGTTCATCTGGCAACCGTGGGTCTTGATGTACAGCTTGCCGCGCACCGGCCCGGACACCTGCGGCTTCAGGCCGGGCAGGGGCAGCAGGTCGAGGGTCGGCGCGGCGGCGGGCGCGGCGGCGCCGGCCGGGGTCGGCGTTTCGGGGGCTTGCGTCCCGGGCATGGTGGTTATTCCAGGCGGGTTGGCGGGCAGGGCGGGTAGTTTACGGGCTGCGGGCCGGGGCCGGTATGCCGCGCGCCCGACGTTGGGGCAGAGGAAGGGCACCGGACACCGCGCCGATTCCCGACCCGCCGCACATTCACGGGAATCCTTTCTTGGACAAGGACTTGGCAAGCCGCCCCGAATTGGGGACACTGCGCCGCATGAGGGGGATACTCGTCCTGGGAATGCTGGCCGCCAGCGCCGCACTGCCTGCCGGTGCCGGCACGCTGTACAAGTGCACCGGCGCCGACGGCATCCCCAACTACGTCAGCAAGCGCATCGGCGGCGCCTCCTGCGAGGCGGTCAGCCGCTATCGTCCGTCCACCCGCGCCGCGCGCACCGCTTCGGTGTCGCGTCCGCCCGAGGTCAGCGCCCCGTCGACGCCGTCCGCGCCGTCCACCACGCCGGCGGTGGGCGCGGTCGCCAGCGCGGTGGAGAGCAGCAGCATCAAGGTCTCGGTCCCGGCCGCGCCCGCCGCGCCGCCGCCTGCGACGCCAGCCCGGGGCGGCGATACCCGCCGCGTGGTCAGCGGGCAGGTCTATTCCTACGTCAAGGACGGCGTGCGCCATTTCACCAGCGCCAGGCCGCAGGGCGTGGAGGTGGCCAGCCTCAAGACCATCCGCTACAGCTACATCCAGACCTGCTTCGCCTGCGGCAACCCGGGGGTCAACTTCGGCCGGCTGCGGCTCAACACCGAGGCCTACCGGGCCGAGATCGCCGCGGCCTCGCGCGAGTTCGGGGTCGACGAGGCGGTGATCCGCGCCATCATGCACGCCGAATCCTCGTACAACCCGATGGCGCTCTCGCACGCCGGCGCACAGGGGCTGATGCAGCTGATGCCGGCCACCGCGACCCGCTTCGGCGTCACCGATCCCTTCGACGCCTCGCAGAACATCCGCGGCGGGGTGAAGTACCTGGCCTGGCTGCTGAAGCGCTTCAACGGCAACCTGACCCTGGCCGCGGCCGGCTACAACGCCGGCGAGGGCGCGGTCGATCGCCACGGCGGCGTCCCGCCGTACAAGGAAACCCAGCGCTACGTCGAGCGCGTGGCCGTGCTGGCCGACCGCTATCGCGGCGCGGTCGTCGCCCGCTGAATGGCGCGCCGGCCTGGGTGCGGTCGAAACGGAGCCGCAAGTGATTGATTCTGCTTGCGCCATTGTCGGCGGATTCAGGCTTCCGTTACACTTTGCCATCTTTTGCGGCCCGCGCCGGTGCAGTGGCGCGGGTTGTGGCAGCCAATCAGCTACCTAATGTTTTGCGGAGTGCCGGAATGGCCAACGATGGGGTCAACGGGCCTGTGAATACGGGCCGACGCCGGTTCCTGACAGCAACCACCTCCGTGGTGGGCGCCGTCGGTGCCGGGTTTGTGGCGGTACCTTTTATCAAGTCGTGGAATCCGAGCGCGCGCGCCAAGCTGGCGGGAGCACCGGTGACCGCCGACATCAGCGGGTTGCAGGAAGGCCAGCGCCTGATCCTGGAATGGCGCGGCCAGCCGATCTGGATCGTCCGGCGCTCCAAGGCCGTGCTCGACGCGCTGCCGACCCTGGACGGCAACCTGCGCGATCCGAACTCGGAGAACAAGGAGCAGCAGCCGGACTACATCTCCGGCGAGACGCGCTCGATCAAGCCGGAGGTTTCGGTGCTGGTCGGCCTGTGCACCCACCTGGGCTGCTCGCCCGAGATGGCCGCCGAGATCAAGCCCGAGCCCTACGACCCGGACTGGAAGGGCGGCTACTTCTGCCCCTGCCACAAGTCGCGCTTCGACATGTCCGGCCGCGTGTACCAGGGCGTGCCCGCGCCGACCAACCTGGTCGTTCCGCCGCACTACTACGCCGACGACAACACCATCGTCGTCGGTGTCGATCCGCAGGGGGCCGCGTAAGCCATGTCCAACATCTTCACCCGTACCGCCACCGGCGTCTGGGACTGGGTCAACGCGCGCGCGCCGGGCATGATGCCCATGTACCGCAAGCACATGACCGAGTACTACGCGCCGAAGAACTTCAACTTCTGGTACTACATGGGCTCGCTGGCCATGCTGGTGCTGGTCAACCAGATCGTCACCGGCATCTTCCTGACGATGCACTTCAAGCCGAGCGCGGCGGAAGCCTTCGCCTCGGTCGAGTACATCATGCGCGACGTGGAGTGGGGCTGGCTGATCCGCTACATGCACAGCACCGGCGCCTCGCTGTTCTTCATCGTCGTCTACCTGCACATGTTCCGCGGGCTGATGTACGGCAGCTACCAGAAGCCGCGCGAGCTCGTGTGGATCCTCGGCATGCTGATCTACCTGGTGCTGATGGCCGAGGCGTTCCTGGGCTACGTGCTGCCGTGGGGCCAGATGTCGTTCTGGGGCGCCAAGGTCATCATCTCGCTGTTCGGCGCCATCCCGGTCATCGGCAACGGCCTGACCGAGTGGATCATGGGCGACTACCTGCCCTCCGACGCCACCCTCAACCGCTTCTTCGCCCTGCACGTGATCGCGCTGCCGCTGGTGCTGCTGCTGCTGGTCGTGCTGCACCTGGGCGCGCTGCACGAGGTCGGTTCCAACAACCCCGACGGCGTCGAGATCAAGAAGGGGCCGAAGGGCAACCGCTGGGACGCGAACAAGCCGGCCGACGGCATCCCGTTCCACCCGTACTACACGGTCAAGGACCTGGTCGGCGTCGGCTTCCTGCTGATCCTGGCCGCCTTCATCATCTTCTTCGCGCCGACCTTCGGCGGCTGGTTCCTCGAGCACGACAACTTCAACGAGGCCAACCGCCTGGTCACCCCGGAGCACATCAAGCCGGTGTGGTACTACACCCCGTACTACGCGATGCTGCGCGTGGTGCCGGACAAGCTGGGCGGCGTGATCGTGATGTTCGCCGCGATCGCCATCCTGTTCCTGGTGCCGTGGCTGGACCGGGCCAAGGTCAGGTCCTACCGCTACCGCGGCCTGCTGTCGTGGGCGCTGCTGCTGACCTTCGCCGGCAGCTTCATCTGGCTGGGCAAGATCGGCGCCGGCCCCGGCACCGACCCGGTCGAGACCATCATCGGCCGCGTGCTGACCTTCTACTACTTCGCTTTCTTCATCACCATGCCGCTGTGGACCAAGCTAGACAAGACCAAGCCGGTGCCGGAACGGGTGACGACGCATGACTAAGACCTTCGCCTCCCGCCTCGCCGTTTTCGCCAGCGGGCTGCTGATCTCCTTCGCCGCTTCGGCCGCCAGTCCCGGCGCGCCGCTGCAACAGGCCGGCAACGACCTCGGCGACAAGGCCTCGCTGCAGCGCGGCGCCGCGCTGTACATGAACTACTGCTCGGGCTGCCACTCGCTCAAGTACCTGCGCTACTCGCGCATGGCCGAGGACCTGGGCCTGACCGAGGAAGAGGTGATGGAAAACCTCAACTTCACCGGCGCCAAGTTCGGCGAGCAGATCGGCGTGTCGCTGAAGACCGCCGACGGCGACGCGTTCTTCGGCAAGATGCCGCCGGACCTGTCGCTGATCACCCGCACCAAGCTGGGCGAGTCGGACTGGATCTACACCTACCTGAAGTCGTTCTACCTGGACGAATCGCGGCCGCTGGGCTGGAACAACCAGCTGTTCCCGAACGTGTCGATGCCCAACCCGCTGTGGGAGCTGCAGGGCCTCCAGCACGCCGAGTTCGGCGAGGCGAGCGCCGGTGGCGAGCGTCCGGTCAAGGGGCTGAAGATCACCCAGCCCGGACGCCTGAGCGCCGCCGAGTTCGACCAGGTCGCGCGCGACATCACCAACTTCCTCGAGTACGCCAGCGAGCCCGCGGCGCTCAAGCGCCAGGGCATGGGCGTCTGGGTGATCCTGTTCCTGGTCGCGCTGACCTTCCTGGCCTACCTGCTCAAGCGGGAATACTGGAAGGACGTGCACTGACGATCCCGTTCCCCGGTTCCCGGCCACGCCGGGATCCGGGCACGCGGAGGCCGGGGGAGCCTGCCTTTCGCGAACGGGGCGCGCACGCTCGGGGACCGTGACGACTGCCAGCAAGGGGCTGGCCGCGTCGGTGCGATCGGCGGATTCCGATCGTCGGGAGAGCCGTGATGGCTGCGAGTCCACGTATGCGCAATACACTGACGCTGTTTTCCTCCACCGACGACGTGCTGTGCCACCGCGTGCGGCTGGTGCTGGCCGCCAAGGGCGTGAGCTACGACCTGATCGCGGTGGATCCGCAGAATCCGCCCGAGGATCTGATCGACCTCAATCCCTACCATTCCGTGCCTACGCTGGTGGAGCGCGACCTGGTGCTGTACGCGGCCTCGGTGGTCAGCGAATACCTGGACGAACGCTATCCGCACCCGCCGCTGATGCCGGTGGATCCGCTCTCCCGCGCGCGCCTGCGCCTGGCGATGCTGCGCATCGAGCACGACTGGGTGCCGCAGGTGCAGGCCATCCAGCTCGGCAACAAGCAGCAGGCCGAGGCCGGCCGCAAGCGCCTGAAGGAGCTGCTGACCGCCTCGGTGCCGCTGTTCAAGGCCAGCAAGTTCTTCCTCAACCCGGAAATGAGCCTGGCCGACTGCGCGATGGCGCCGATCATCTGGCGGCTGCCGTCGCTGGGCGTGCCGCTGCCCAAGGACGGCAAGGCCATCGAGGACTACGGCAACCGCATCTTCCGCAACCCCGGTTTCGTCCGCAGCCTGACCGAGGCCGAGAAGAAGCTGCGCGAGCTGCCGGCGTGAAGGCTGCGATTCGGGATACGGGATTGGGGATTGGCAAGAACGGGCCACGCTCGCGCATTGCGATCCTTGCCTTTTCCTGACCCCGAATCCCCAATCCCGAATCCCGGCTCCATGACCACCGACTCCGTGCCCCGCATGACCAGCCATCGCCCGTACCTGCTGCGGGCGCTGGCCGAGTGGATCGCCGACAACGGCATGACCCCGCACCTGCTGGTCGATGCCACGCATGCCGGCGTGCAGGTGCCGGCCAGCGCGGTCAAGGAAGGCAAGGTGGTGCTCAACATCGCCGAGCGCGCGGTGGTGCGGTTGCAGATCGACAACCACGCAGTCAGCTTCACCGCCCGCTTCGGCGGCGTCAGCCATCCGGTGATGGTGCCGATCGCCGCGGTGCTGGCCATCTACGCGCGCGAGACCGGGCAGGGCATGGCGCTGCCGGAGGACGTCGGCCCCACCGCCGGTCCCGACGACGACGGTGATCCGCCGTCGCCCGAAGCCCCCGGTCCCGACGATGCGCCGCCTCCGGGCAAGCGCCCGCACCTGCGCGTGGTGAAGTAGGCGCGGGATTCCCGGCGCTGTTCAACGCCGCCGCGGCGCGCGAATCACTGCGTCGTCGGCACCCGCCGCAACGGTCCGACGAAGGACACCAGTTCCTCGCCGCGCAGCACCAGCCGGCCGACGTGCCGGTCGCTGCCGTCGTACGAATACTCGAAGCGGAAGGTGCGCTCGAAGCCCAGCCGGCCGTCGTCGCCGCGGCGCAGTTTCAGCCCGTTGGCGTGGACGCTCTGGTCCAGCCACAGCACGCCGGCCTGCTCGCACGCGCTGCGCCCCAGTTGCCCGGCGCGCTCGGCGGCCGCGCGCGCGGCGTTCCAGTAGGCGAACACGGCGGCGCCGGCGATCATCAGCAGGATCAGGGAAGGCATGGCGGATCAGCGAGGGTAGGCAGGAACGGGAGTGGCAGCCGAGGCGAGCCGGTCCGGCGCGCATGCGCCACACGCGTGGCAAGGCTGCGGCCGCGGTGATGGCCTCATGCCAGCCCCGCCGGCGGCGGACCCAGCTTCATCGACAGGTCGATGGCGCGCACGTGCTTGGTCAGCCCGCCGATCGAGACGTAGTCCACGCCGTCCTCGGCGATGCCGCGCAGGGTGGAAAGATCGACGCCGCCGGAGACTTCCAGCGGAATCCGGCCGGCCGCGCGCCGCACCGCCTCGCGGCGCGCGTCGGCGTCGAAGTCGTCGACCAGGATGCGCTCGCAGCCGGCTTGCAGCGCCTGGTCCAGTTGCTCCAGTGTCTCCACCTCGACGATCAGCGGCAGCGACGGCTGCTGCCGGCGCGCCTCGCGCACGGCGGCGGCCAGCGAGCCGGCGGCGCGGATGTGGTTCTCCTTCAGCATGACCGCGTCGTACAGGCCGATGCGGTGGTTGTGGCCGCCGCCGCAGCGCACCGCGTACTTCTGCGCCAGGCGCAGGCCGGGCAGGGTCTTGCGGGTGTCGAGGATGCGCGTGCGGGTGCCGCGCACCGCCTCGACGTAGCGCGCGGTGGCCGTCGCCGTCCCCGACAGGGTCTGCAGGAAATTGAGCGCCGCGCGCTCGGCGCTGACCAACGCGCGGCTGCGCCCGGCCAGCGTCGCCAGCACGGTGCCGGCGGCCACGCGATCGCCCTCGCGCACGCGCCAGTCGATCCGCACCCGCGGATCCAGCGCGCGGTGGCAGGCGTCGAACCACGGCCGGCCGGCGATCACCGCGTCCTCCTTGCACAGCAGGTAGGCGACGTCGTCGGCGTCGGGCAGCAGCGCGGCGGTGACGTCGCCGCCGCCGATGTCCTCGGCCAGCGCGCGCGCGACGTCGTCGGCGATGGCGCTGTCCGGCGGGGGGGCAAGCTCCGCGCTCATCGTGCCGGGAAGTCGGCCACCTGCGAGGTGGCGATGGCCTCCTCGGCCAGCAGCACCGGGATGCCGTCGTCGACGCGGTAGACCCGCTTGCGGTCGCCGGTGACCAGCGCCTGCTTCAGCGGCTGGTCCTGCGCGCTCTCGTCGGTGCGGCGCACGCCGCCGGCGGCGATGGCGCGGTTGAGCACCTCCAGCCCGCGCGCCTCGAGCAGCGACAGCGGCTGGCGGGTGGCGGGGCAGCACAGCAGGTCCAGCAGTTTGCGATCCATGAGGGGATTCGGGATTGGGGATTCGGAAGGGGTGAAAAGCGTATCACCTTGTCGGGATTGGGGATTCGGGATTGGGGTTTGGCTTTATTCCGAATCTCGAATGCCAATCCCCAATCCCCAATCCCGGTCCCCAACCCCGAATCCCGCTAAAATGCCCCTTTAGTGATCGAGGACGGCCATGACCGCCAGCGTTCCCGGCCCCGTGGTGGGCATCGTGATGGGCTCCCGCTCCGACTGGGAAACCATGCAGCATGCGGCGCGCAAGCTCGACGCGCTGGGCGTGCCCTACGAAGTGAAAGTGGTCTCGGCCCATCGCACGCCGGACGTGCTGTTCTCCTATGCCGAAAGCGCGAGCTCGCGCGGCCTGCGCGCGATCATCGCCGGCGCCGGCGGCGCGGCGCACCTGCCGGGCATGCTGGCGTCCAAGACCGCGGTGCCGGTGCTGGGCGTGCCGGTGCAGAGCAAGGCGCTCAACGGCATGGATTCGCTGCTGTCGATCGTGCAGATGCCGGCCGGCATCCCGGTGGCCACCTTCGCCATCGGCAACGCCGGCGCGGCCAACGCGGCGCTGTTCGCCGCCGCGCTGCTGTCGCCCGAGCACCCGGCCATCGGCCAGGCGCTGGCCTCCTTCCGCCAGCGCCAGACCGACGAGGTGATGGCGCACGACGACCCGCGCCAGCCCGCATGACCACGGTCGGCATCGGCAAGCACGCGCTGCGCGCATGCATGCTCCCCTCTCCCCATCCCTCTCCCGCGTGCGGGAGAGGGGGAGCAGGTGCCATGCGGGTTCGCCTGGAGTCGCAGACTGGAGTAGTGAAGAGATTTTGCGCATGACCACGGTCGGTATTCTCGGTGGCGGGCAACTGGCCCGCATGCTGGCGCTTTCCGGCGCGCCGCTGGGCCTGCGCTTCCTGGTGATGGACACCGTCGCCGACGCCTGCGCCGGACAGTTCGCGCCGCTGCTGGTCGGCGACTATCGCGACGAGTCCGCGCTGGCGGAGTTCGCTTCGCGGGTGGACGTGGCGACCTTCGATTTCGAGAACGTGCCGGCCGAGAGCGCCGAATGGCTTTCCGCGCGCGTGCCGGTGTTCCCCAACCCGCGCGCGCTGGCGGTGACCCAGGATCGGCTGGTCGAGAAGACCCTGTTCCGCGGTCTCGGCATCCCGGTCGGGCCGTTCGCCGCGGTGTCCTCGCGCGGGGAACTGGAGGCGGAAGTCGCGCGCATCGGCGGGCCGTGCATCCTCAAGACGCGCCGGCTGGGCTACGACGGCAAGGGGCAGTTCCGCATCCGTCCCGACGGCGGCGCCGAAGCCTCGATCGACGCGGCCTGGGAGGCGCTGGGCGCGCAGGCCGGGGCGGTCGGCCTGATCGTCGAGGCGTTCATTCCGTTCGAGCGCGAGTTGTCGGTGGTGGCGGTGCGCGGCCGCGACGGCGAGTTCCGCGCCTGGCCGCTGACCGAGAACTGGCACGTCGACGGCGTGCTGTCGGCCAGCCTGGCGCCGGCGCGGATCGACGAGACTTCGGCGCAGGCCGCCATCGGCCACGCGCGCAGGCTGGCCGAGTCGCTGGACTACGTCGGCGTGTTCGCGCTGGAACTGTTCCTGCGCGACGGCCAGTGGCTGGCCAACGAGATCGCCCCGCGCGTGCACAACTCCGGGCACTGGACGATCGAGGGCGCCGAGACCTCGCAGTTCCAGAACCACCTGCGCGCGGTGCTGGGCCTGCCGCTGGGGTCCACGGCGATGCGCGGCCATGCCTGCATGCTCAACTGGATCGGCCAGATGCCCGATGCGCTGCCGCTGCTGCACGAGGCCGGCGGCCACTGGCACGACTACGGCAAGCAGCCGCGCTTTGGCCGCAAGGTCGGCCACGCCACGCTGCGCGCCGACGATGCCGCCACGCTGGCACAGGCGCTGCAGCGCGTCGGCGCGGCGCTGGGCCGCGAGGCGCAGGTGGCGCCGGTCGTGGCGCGACTGACCGAATAGCGCAGGCGCCGTCGTGGGAGCGACGTGAGTCGCGACAGGGCTTCCCAATGAACCGTCGCGACTGACGTCGCTTCCACAGACGGCACCTCAACAAAACGGCCGGGTTTCCCCGGCCGTTTTCCGTTCTCGCGATGATGCGGCGGGCTTACTTCAGGTTGCCGGCCACGAAGTCCCAGTTGACCAGCGCCCAGAACGACTCGACGTACTTCGGCCGCGCGTTGCGGTAGTCGATGTAGTAGGCGTGCTCCCACACGTCGATGGTCAGCAGCGGGGTGTCTTCGCCGGTCAGCGGGGTGGCGGCGTTGGAGGTGCTGGCCAGGCTGAGCGAACCATCCGGGCGCTGCACCAGCCAGCCCCAGCCCGAGCCGAAGGTGCCGATGGCGGTCTTGGTGAACTCTTCCTTGAACTTGGCGAAATCGCCGAAGGCCTTGTTGATCAGTTCGCCGAGCTTGCCGGTCGGCTCGCCGCCGCCGTTGGGCTTGAGGCAGTTCCAGTAGAAGGTGTGGTTCCACACCTGGGCGGCGTTGTTGAACATGCCGCCCTGCGACTTGCGCACGATTTCCTCCAGCGACAGATCGGCGAACTCGGTGCCCTCGATCAGCTTGTTGAGGTTGTCGACGTAGGTCTTGTGGTGC
This sequence comes from Pseudoxanthomonas mexicana, assembly GCF_046736355.1. Taxonomy (GTDB): domain Bacteria; phylum Pseudomonadota; class Gammaproteobacteria; order Xanthomonadales; family Xanthomonadaceae; genus Pseudoxanthomonas_A; species Pseudoxanthomonas_A mexicana_B. Next base: position 1,155,154 of record NZ_CP157201.1, read on the forward strand.
TTGCCGTAGTGGTAGTCGATGGTCTCGCCGGAGATGTGCGGCTCCAGCGCGGTGCGGTCGTAGGGCAGGGGGGGCAGTTCGATGGCCATGGGAGGGTTCCTTGCAGCTAGGCGGTGGGAAGGTCTGGCGCCGGCGGACGGGCCGCAGGGCTTACAATGGGCGGCCGTCGGCGCGCCGGCGAGCGGACCGAAAGTGTACCCGACGGTGGTTTGCCTGCCGTCAAAGCAGGAGAAATCAGCATGCCGGTGATGGAACGCATCCAGGCCGAAGTGGACAGCCACCCGATCGTCCTTTTCATGAAGGGTACGCCGCAGTTCCCGATGTGCGGCTTTTCCAGCCGCGCCGTGCAGGCGCTGCAGTCGGCCGGCGCGCAGCCGCTGCACACGGTCAACGTGCTCGAGGAGCCCGAGATCCGCGCCAACCTGCCGCGTTTCTCCAACTGGCCGACGTTCCCGCAGCTTTTCATCCACGGCGAGTTGATTGGCGGCTGCGACATCACCCTCGAATTGTTCGAATCCGGTGAACTGGCGCGCATCGTCTCCGAGGCGCAGGCGCAGTGATGCTGATCGACCTGCCCATGCGCGCGCCGCGCGCGCTCGACGGCCGCGTGGTGCTGATCAGCGGCGCGGCCGGCGGCCTCGGCAGCGCCGCCGCCCATGCCTGCGCCGTGGCCGGCGCGACGACGGTGCTGCTGGGGCGCAAGGTCGCCAGGCTCAATCGCGTCTACGACGCCATCGCCAAGGCCGGGCCGGAACCGCTGCTGTATCCGCTGGATCTGGAAGGCGCCTCGCCCGACGACTACGCCGAACTGGCGCAGCGGCTGGAGGCCGGACTGGGCCGGCTCGACGGCGTGCTGCACTGCGCGGCCGAATTCCGCGGGCTGACCCCGCTGGAGCACACCGACCCGGCCGCGTTCGCGCGTGCGCTGCACGTCAACCTGACCGCGCCGTGGTGGCTGTCGCAGGCCTGCCTGCCATTGCTGCGCAAGTCGGACGACGCGGCGCTGGTATTCGCGCTGGACGATCCGGCGCGGGTCGGCCAGGCGTACTGGGGCGGCTACGGCGTGGCCCAGCACGGGCTGGCCGGGTTGGTCGGCATGCTGGCGGCCGAGCTGGCGGCCTCGCCGGTGCGGGTCTCCGCCCTGCGGCCCGGCCCGATGCGCACGCCGCTGCGCGCGCGCGCCTATGCCGACGACAACGACGCAGGCACCGCCGCGCCGGCCGACTATGCGCAGGCCTGCGTCACCCTGCTCTCACCCGAAGGCGCCGTCCATCGCGGCAGGATCTGGGAACCCCACCAGCCATGACCATCCTCTCGGCCGCGCTGCTGCTGTTTTTGATCCTCGATCCGCTGGGCAACATCCCGGTCTTCCTCAGCGTGCTCAAGCCGCTGCCGCCCAAGCGCCAGCGCTACGTGCTGGCGCGCGAACTGCTGATCGCGCTGGCGGTGCTGATGATGTTCCTGTGGGCCGGCAAGTACGCGCTGGAGATGATGCACCTGCGCCAGGAATCGGTCGCCATCGCCGGCGGCATCGTGCTGTTCCTGATCGGCGTGCGGATGATCTTCCCGCGCCCGGAAGGCCTGATGGGCGAAATCCCCGGCGGCGAGCCCTTCATCGTGCCGCTGGCCATCCCGCTGGTGGCCGGTCCCTCGGGCATGGCCGCGGTGATGCTGATGGGCAGCAACGAACCGGCGCGGCTGGCCGACTGGAGCCTGGCGCTGGTGCTGGCGTGGAGCGCCACGGCGGCCATCCTGTTCTCCTCGACCCTGCTGTACAAATGGCTGGGCATGCGCGTGCTGACCGCGGTCGAACGGCTGATGGGCATGCTGCTGGTGGCCATTTCGGTGCAGATGGTGCTTGACGGCATCGGTACCTACCTCAAGCTGGCGCCCCCCAACATCTGAAGTCGCGCCGCCGCGGCGGGCATCTCTTCAAGTGTCTGAATAACAAATGAATTGCGCCTGGTGAGGATGCCTGCGTCGCCATGCTGCGGTGCGCAATCGCTGTCACCTTCCGGTCACAAATTGGCCTTATCGTGTTAATCTGATGTTAACCATACGCAGTCGTTTCGCGTGGTCACCCAGGGAACGAAGAACACCTTTCATGCCAGGCCCCCGACGGCCTGCGGGCACGCGTCTTCCAGCCAGTTTTGCATCGCCACCTTCCCGTACCGAGGCTTAAATCCATGAATCAATCCCGTCGTCTCCGGATGTCCAAGCTGGCGCTTGGTCTCGTTGCCGCGCTCGCCGCGGCGCCGGTCTTCGCGCAGAGCACCTCCGCCGGCGTCGGCGGCCTGGTCACCGACAATGGCGGCCAGCCCGTCGCCGGTGCCGAGGTCGTCATCACCCACGTCGAATCCGGAACGGTCAGCCGCGCCACCACCGATGCCAGCGGCCGCTACAACGCCCGCGGCCTGCGCGTGGGCGGCCCGTACCAGATCACGATCACCAAGTCGGGTGCCGGTACCAAGACCGAGGACAACGTCTACCTGAACCTCAACCAGGTCAATACGATCAATGCCGCGCTCACCGGTGATCTGACCACGCTGGAGACGGTGACCGCCGTGGGTTACGCCGGTGGCTCGGAAGTGTTCAGCGCCAGCAAGATGGGTGCGGGCACCACGTTGAACCAGCAGGCGATCGCCGCGGCGCCGTCGGTGGGCCGCAACATCCAGGATCTGATCCGCCTCGACCCGCGCGTGTCGCAGGTCAGCAAGGCAGACGGCGCCATTTCGGCCGGTGGCCAGAATTCCCGCTACAACGCCATCCGCATCGACGGCGTCAGCACCAACGATCCCTTCGGCCTGGAGAGCAACAACCTGCCGACCGAGCGCCAGCCGGTGTCGATCGACGCGATCGAAGAGGTCAAGATCGACCTGTCCAACTACGACGTGACCACTTCCGGCGGCACCGGCGCGGTGGTCAACGCCGTCACCAAGTCCGGTACCAACGAGTTCCACGGCACCCTGTACGGCGTGTACCGCGACAAGGACATGGTCGGCGACGACCGCAACGGCAATTCCTTCAACGGCTTCAACGAGGAAGAGACCTACGGCTTCACCCTGGGCGGCCCGATCCTCAAGGACAAGCTGTTCTTCTTCGCCAACTACGAGAAGTTCAAGCGCGGCGCGCCCGGCCCGGACCTGGCCAACACGCCCTACGGCGCCGGCCGCATCACCGATACCGACATCGCCGCGATCCGCGCAGCTGCCACCACGTGGGGCTTCGATGCCGGCTCGCTGGACGGCGTCGAGTCGCTGAACACCGACATCGAGGAATACGCGGTCAAGCTGGACTGGAACATCAGCGACAACCATCGCGCCAACTTCCGCTACAGCAAGATGGAGCAGGACGTGGCCAAGCTGCCGCCCAGCAGCTGGAGCTCGGCCATCTCGCTCAACACGCACTGGTACAACCAGTACAAGAGCTTCGAGAGCTACGTCGGCCAGCTCTTCAGCGACTGGAGCGACAACCTCTCCACCGAGTTGAAGGTCTCGCGCCGCGACTACGTGGCCATCGCCGAACCCACCTCGCGCCTGCCGCACATCCGCGTCGACTTCGGCAACGACTACGTCGTGCTGGGCACCGAGCAGAACCGCCACGTCAACATCATCGACACCAAGCAGGACAGCCTGTTCCTGGCCGCCAACTGGTTCGTCGGTGATCACACGCTGAAGTTCGGCGTGGACTACGCCACCAACGACATCTTCAACTACTATGGCCGCAACCAGAACGGCTACTACCGTTTCGGCAGCCTGGCCCAGTTCATCGCCGGCAACCCGCGCGAGTACGCCTACCGCGCCCCGGCGCCGGGTGGCAGCCACGCCGACATCCCGGCCAGCTACACCATCAAGAACACCGCGTTCTTCGTCCAGGACACCTGGGCGGTCAACTACAACCTGAGCCTGGTGTTCGGCATCCGCGGCGACAAGCCGTCCTTCGACGGCAGGCCGCTGCACAACGCCTGCATCTCGTCGGCGCCCAACCCGGCCGGCACCGGTCCGGCCGACTGCCGCTTCGGTGGCTACGGCTTCGACAACACCAACCTGATCGACGGCATCGTCTGGCAGCCGCGCTTCGGCTTCAACTACACCTTCGACGGTGACCTGCAGTCGCAGATGCGCGGTGGCGTGGGCCTGTTCATGGGCGACATGCCGAACGTCTGGATCTCCGGCGCCTACCAGAACACCGGCCTGAACTACATCGAGTACTCGGCCAACAACACCACCGGCATCGGCCCGATCTTCTCGCCGGATCCGGACAACCAGCCGACCACCGGCAGCGTCGGCGGCCGGCAGAACGTCGACATCGTCGCGCCCGGCGTGAAGCAGCCGTCGGTGTGGAAGGCCAACCTGGCGTTCGATCAGGAACTGCCGTTCTGGGGCCTGGTCGCCTCGGCCGAGCTGCTGCTGACCCAGGTCAAGGACGGCCTGTACCTGCAGCGCCTGGATCTGGGCGCGCCCAACACCATCGTCGGGCCCGACGGGCGCCTGATGTACTGGAACGACAACGGCCTGAATCCGGGCAACTGGAGCCTGACCTCGCTGTCCACCGTGAGCGGCGGCACGCAGCGCTTCAACCGCCTGCCCTACGCCGGCGACGTGATGATGCTGGCGCACACGGACCAGGGCCACAGTCGCCAGCTCACCGTCAGCCTGGAAAAGCCGCTGGCCGACAACTGGTCCTGGATGCTGGCCTACACCTTCACGGAGGCCAAGGAAGTCGGCACGCTGACCAGTTCGCAGAACACCTCCAACTGGAACAACCAGCTCGGCCTGAACCCGAACGACGGTTCGCTGCAGGATTCGCGCTATGCGATCAGGGACCGCATCAACGGCATGCTGACCTTCCAGAAGGCGTTCTTCGGCGATCACAAGACAACCGCCTCGCTGGTGTATGAAGGCCGCAGCGGCCGTCCCTTCAGCTACGTGTTCTACAACGATGCCAACGGCGACAGCCGTGCCTTCAACGACCTGCTGTACGTGCCGACCGGCCGCGGCGACGTCGTCTTCCGCGACGTGACCGTGACCTCCGGCGGCGTTTCCACCTTCTACTCGGCGGCCCAGCAGGAAGCGGCCTTCTTCGAGTGGCTGGCGCAGCATCCGGAGCTTGCCCGCTACGGCGGCACCTTTGCACCGGCCAATGGCTTCCGTTCGGGCTGGACCAACACCTTCGATCTGCGCGTGAGCCAGGAACTGCCGGGCTTCTGGAAGGGACACAAGTCGTCGGTCACGCTGGACGTGATGAACGTGGGCAACCTGCTGAACAAGAAGTGGGGCCTGATCGAGGACGCCGGCTTCAACGCCAACCTCGGCGTGGCCAACTTCGCCGGCATCTGCAATACGGCTGCCATCGGCAGCGGCATCTGCCCGGCCGGTTCGCAGGGCAAGTACGTCTATCGCTTCACCGGCCCGCAGGAACACCAGATCCAGGAAGTCAACGGCGACGGCGTCAACACCGGCGTGTCGCGCTGGTCGGCGCAGGTGACCTTCCGCTACGAGTTCTGAGCGGCAGGACATCGATGCAAGTCTGGAACGGCCGGGGCGACCTGGCCGTTTCCTTTTTTCGGGGGCGCTGCCTTTGCCACGGGCTCTGCGATAAAGTCCCCGATCTGACACGACGACGACAGGAAGGCTCATGAAAGAAGCGGCAACGAGGGCGCTGCCGGTGCAGGATGCGCGGATCTACCCGCGCGGGGGGCTGGACGTGCTGTCGCGCATCGAGGTGGCGCGCCTGCGCGACGCCTCGGCCGGCGGCATGCACGAATTGCTGCGGCGCTGCGCGCTGGCGGTGCTGACCAGCGGCAGCGCGTCGGACGATCCGCGCGCCGCGCGCGACCTGTACCCGGATTTCGACATCCAGGTGCTGCAGCAGGATCGCGGCGTGCGCATCGACCTGCTCAACGCGCCGGCGATGGCGTTCGTCGACGGCGAGATCATCCGCGGCATCGCCGAGCTGCTGTTCGCGGTGGTGCGCGATCTCGCCTATACCGCGATCGAGCTGGGCCCGGAATGCGGCAACGACCTGGATTCCACCACCGGCATCACCAACGCGGTGTTCGGCCTGCTGCGCAACGCGCGCATCCTGCGCCCGGCCGATCCCAACCTGGTCGTGTGCTGGGGCGGCCATTCCATCTCGCGCGACGAATACCTCTATACCAAGCAGGTCGGCTACGAGCTGGGCCTGCGCGGGCTGGACATCTGCACCGGCTGCGGTCCGGGCGCGATGAAGGGGCCGATGAAGGGCGCCACCATCGCCCACGCCAAGCAGCGCCGCCGCACCACCCGCTACATCGGCATCACCGAGCCGGGCATCATCGCCGCCGAATCGCCGAACCCGATCGTCAACCACCTGGTGATCATGCCGGACATCGAGAAGCGCCTGGAGGCGTTCGTGCGCATCGGCCACGGCATCATCGTGTTCCCGGGCGGCGTCGGCACGGCCGAGGAAATCCTCTACCTGCTCGGCATCCTGCTGCGCGAGGAGAACGCGGACCTGCCGTTCCCGCTGGTGCTGACCGGCCCGGGCGTCGCCGCGCCCTACTTCGAGCAGATCGACCGCTTCATCCGCCTGACGCTGGGCGAGGCCGCCGCCTCGCGCTACGAGATCGTGGTCGGCGATCCGCCGACCGTGGCCCGGAAGATGGCCGCCGGCATCCGCAGGGTGCGCGAATACCGGATCGCGCAGAAGGACTCGTTCTTCTTCAACTGGGCCATCGACATCCCCGAGGCCTACCAGCGCCCGTTCGTGCCCACGCACGAGGCGATGGCCGCGCTGGACCTGCACCACGGCCGGCCCGCGCACGCGCTGGCGGCGGACTTGCGGCGGGCGTTCTCCGGCATCGTGGCCGGCAACGTCAAGGAGGAGGGCATGCGCCGGATCGAGCAGTTTGGCCCGTTCGAGATCCACGGCGACACCGACATGATGCAGGCGCTGGACGCGCTGCTGCGCGCCTTCGTCGAGCAGCGGCGCATGAAGATCTCCGGCGAGTACCGGCCCTGCTACCGGGTCATGGCCTGACCCCGGCGGCATACACCTTCCGGAGCACCACATGGCCGAGCCCGCCGCCAGGGAACCCTGGCTACCCGACTTCTGCCGCCGCCCCCGCATCCTGGTGATGCTGGCGCTGTCGCAGCTGGTGGTGGTGGTGGTGTACCTGGCGCCGGGCGGGCGCATCGGCGGGCTGGGCGACCTGCTGTCGGCCAGCGCGTTCGCGATGTGGATGGCGCTGGCCGTGTCCATCCTGCTGTGCGTGACGCGCGATGCCCTGTCGCGGTTGCCGATGCGCACCGGCGCGCTGGCGGCGGTGGTGCTGTCCGGGGTAGTGGCGATCGCCGCGGCCGGCATCGTCTACGGCGTGTACGCCATCACCGGCAACGCGCCGCTGCAACTGGGCTTCTGGCGCTTCGTGCTGGGCGTGGCGGCGATCGTCGTGCTGATCACCTCGCTGGCGCTGCGCTATTTCTACGTCAGCGATCGCTGGGCCGCGCAGATCAACGCCAACGCGCGCGCCGAGGCCGACGCCTTGCAGGCGCGCATCCGCCCGCACTTCCTGTTCAACAGCATGAACCTGATCGCCAGCCTGGTGCGGCGGGATCCGGAGGTGGCCGAACGCGCGGTGCTGGACCTGTCCGACCTGTTCCGCGCCGCGCTGGGCGCGGGCGAGAACAACTCCACGCTGGAGCAGGAAGTCGAACTGGCCCGCCGCTACCTGGCGATCGAATCGCTGCGCCTGGGCGATCGCATGCAGGTGTCGTGGGAGTTGGACCAGGCGCTGCCGTGGAGCCTGCCGCTGCCGCGCCTGATCCTGCAGCCGCTGGTGGAGAACGCGGTCCTGCATGGCGTCTCGCGACTGCCGGAGGGCGGCGTGATTGACATCACGATCCGCATGGAAGGCGACAGCCTGCAACTGACCCTGCGCAACCCGGCGCCTTCGCCGGATGCGCCCGGGCTGCGCCTGGGCCAGGGTACCGGCCATGCCGTGGCCAACATCGAACGACGTCTGACCTACCGGTTCGGCGCGCGCGCGCGCATCGAACGCGAATGGAAGCAAGGACAGTACGAGTGCTTGGTCACGCTTCCGCTGGGGCAGGCTTCGCAGTGAAATCCCTGTCCTGTCAGCAACTTGGGCTTGCCCGGCCCAGCATGCGTCGGAATCCCGACACCTGTCCGGCGATCCCTACCGTTCATCCTTGACCGGACTTGCCTTGCGCAGTTGTCGGGGTAGCCTAGCCGCAGTCCAAGCTGGGGAGCGGACAGGCGATGTCCAGGCGGCAGGTTCACGGGTTTACCTTGATTGAGTTGATGGTCGTGGTGGCCGTCGTCGCCGTGCTTGCGGCTGTTGCTTTTCCCAATTTGAACGGGGTCATCCGCGCCAATCGCGTGGCCACGGCAAGCAACGAGATGATCGCATCCCTGGCGCTGGCACGCAGTGAGGCCGTGCGCGGTACACGCGGAGCGGGCGTGTGCAGCAGCGCCAACGGCACGACCTGCGGTGGCAACTGGAATGATGGCTGGATCGTCTGGCAGGACACTAATGGCAATGGTGCCTTCAGCGCGGGTGTGGACCAGATCGTCCGTTACACGCAGGGCCGCTCGACGCTCACATTGGCGACAGAGCCCGGCGAGATCTTCTTTGACCCGCGAGGCCGGCCTGACGCAGCACGGGGGTTCACAGTTACGCCCACTGGGTATGACGAAGATGCGCGAGGCGTTTGTCTGAGCGCAACTGGCCAGGCAAGGGTTGTCCAGGGAGCATGTCCATGAACAGTGGTGTGAGGCGGCGGTATGCTGTGCGCCCGGTCCGGGGATTCAGCCTGATCGAGGTGATGATCGCAGTGCTGATTCTTGCGTTGGGCCTGTTGGGGTTCGCACTGCTGCAAACCATGAACGTACGGTTTGCCAAGAGCGCCAATCAGCGTACTCAGGCTACCAACCTCGCATACGAATTGCTTGACCAGATGCGAGTCAATCGAATTGCGGCTGTTGCGTACGTGGGCAACTACGCGGCCAGTCCGCCCAACGCGGTCGGATGCAGGCCCAATGGCTCGGTGGGTCCTGCGCAGTTCCGTAACATGTGGCAGTGCCGCCTGCAGTACACGCTGGGCGCAGGCAGCACGGCCAGGGTTACCTTCGACAACAGTGTGGCCATCGTCACCATTACCTGGAACGATGCATCCAACAATGAATCCTTTGAAGTAAGGACCCGGCTATGAGCATGAGCATCAGGCCACGTTACCGGGTTTCCGGATTGTCGCTCATCGAACTGATGATTGCTTTGTTGATAGGCACCTTCCTGATGCTGGGGCTGGTGCAGGTATTCAGCGCATCGCGCGAGGCCTACCGACTTTCCGAAGGGTTGGCCCGCGTGCAAGAGAACGGACGCTTTGCGCTGGACTATTTGCAGCGTGATATCCGCATGGCGGGTCATTTCGGTTGTGTAAACGATCAGGCACGTTTGCTGACGCCGGATATCATGCGATCGCATTTCACTGCCGGCGATCCCCTGGATTTCAATATATCTATACAAGGCTTCGATGGCGGTCCCCCTGGAGTTTTATTGAACCCAGCCCCATTGGCGAATACCGATTCGATAGCATTGCGTTTCCTTAGCGGTAGCGGTGTGCCTCTCAACAGCATTGATACTGCAAGTAGAGTGGCCTCATTCAATCCGGCAAGGTGGCCGGTACTGAGCCAGGATGGTGTTACCAACCCAGTGCTTTTTGGCATCGCCGACTGCGCCTATGCAGATGTGTTCCGAGCGGAAGCAACCAGCAATGGCTCGGTAACTGTGCCTGCCTCCGTGGATCTTGAGCGATACGGCACAAGTCCAGAAGGAGGACCAGCGACGTTGTATCGCGCCGAGGTTATTTACTACTACATCGCTTTGGGAGCGAGTGGGTTGCCTTCCCTTTATCGCGCCCGATTGGGCAACATCGTCGGGCCGTCCGAAGAACTGGTCGAGGGCATCGAGAACCTCCAGTTCCGATACGGTCTCGATCGCTCCGCAGACGTGAACCAGCCCACGGGCTATATCGAGACCGAGGGCAATGCCACCGCGATCAACGCCGACATGAGCAACTGGCGCAGGGTAGGCCAGGTGCAAGTGGCCTTGCAGGTTGCCAGCCCCAACCCGGCGACTTCGCTGCAGGCCCAAGCTGAAAACCAGAGCTGGATGCTGGATGCCAACCAGACTGCGCCGGATGACCGGCGTTTCCGGCAGGTCTACCAGTCCACCATCGCCCTTCGCAATCGCCTGTATGGCAATTGAGGCTACGACATGACAGCACGTCGACGAGCAGTTCCTAGCCTCGCGCCACCCTCCAGGCAGCGGGGCGCGGTGCTCTATATCGCATTGATCGTCCTGATCCTGCTCGCGTTGATTGGCATCGCAGGCATGCAGGTCACCAGCCTGCAGGAAAAGATGTCGGCGAACTACCGCAATGCCAACCTCGCGTTCCAGGCGGCCGAGGCCGAGGTCCGCCTGCGCGAATGCTTCCTGGAAGGCATGGTGAACCGCAACGGCAATTGCGCCGCCGGTGCTGCGACCATCGAGGAAATCTGCAACAACGGATTCGATGCCACCACCTGGGCGCAGGCGATGGCGATGAACACACCCATCGAAAACCGCATCAGCCTTCGTTCGATTGGTCCCTGCATCTCGGGCAACAGCAGCCTGGATGAAGGCGTCCGCCCGGTCAGCGAGGATCCGAATCCGGTGTACCAGGTCACCATCTACGCCACCAACAATGCAGCCAACGCCGACGCGGCGGTGGACACGATATTCAGACCGTGAGGCCCGTCATGGCATCCAAGCGTACAAAGGTCGTCGCCGTCAGCCTCGTCGCGCTGGCCCTTTCCGCCGGCTATGGCTGGTACCTGACCGCGCAGGTGAGTCCACCTGAACTGGCGCAGGCGCCGATGAACATTACCAACGTCATCCCCCCAGCCTTCATCATGGCGGTGGACGATTCCGGATCGATGACCTTCGAGACGATGTTCCCGGGCCGGGATGGTTATGGCTGCACCGGCACAGGTACCAGCAACCCGTTCTTCAATGCCAATGGCACCTTGCGGACAGCGGCAGGGACCAGCGGCAGCTGCAATTTTCATCACCTGTTCCCCTATCCGGGACACCGCATCGGTACCGATCGCTACGCGATCCCGCCGATCGACCTGTTCGGTTTTGCCCGCTCCCCCTCCTACAACGCCTCGTACTACAACCCGGGCACGGTATATGTGCCCTGGAAGAACTACGACAATACCAATTATCCCCAGGCATCCATCACCGCAACGCTGTCCAATCCCCGCGACGCGAATTCACCGACTTTCGACATGACGTCGCTGCACCGGGATCGCACCGATGACGGCGACCCGGGCAATCTGGAAACGGGCAACAGTACCTACAACAACGGCACGCTCTTCCCCGCTGGCATCATCTACAGGCGCAACGGCAACTGTGGTGGCCTGGCGAGTACCGGCACTGCCTGGAACACGCTCGCCAACGACGTGACGCTCAGTGCCAACTGCGACAATATAAGCATTCGCCGTCCGCAGGTTGGTCAGCCTGCCGCTGACGAACTCTTCCGGATTCCCACCGGCGTGACCTTGCCGCGTGGCACTCGTTACTACCGCCTGGCCGATGGGGCTTGCGGTGGCCTGGCTTCGGCGCGGCCTACCCAGCGCATTTGGGTGGAGTTGCAAGCTGCGCATACGCTTACCGCGGTCTGCGAACTCGGCATCGAGTACTTTCCGGCGACCTTCTATCTGCCGCTGGATACGGCGGCGCCTGCCGGTTTCATCACGGCCAACCGGACGCTCGCGACCAATGCCGGAGGGCCAGGCGTCAATCTTTACCGGTATGAAATAAAGCCTTCGAACTACTCGACGACGGCTGCCTACAACCAGCAGATCAGCAACTTCGCCAATTGGTTCAGCTATTACGGCAACCGCAACCGGGCGATGATCGCCGGCATGACGCACTCGCTGGTCGACGTGAACAACATGCGGATCGGCTATTTCACCATCAACCAGCACGGCAGCCGCGACGAGCCCGACAGCAAGACGGCCGAGCGGGTGACCATGTACGACATGGCCAAGACCGCCGCGGGCGAAGACAAGTCCAAGCTGTACAGCGCCATGATAAGCCTGCCGGCCTCCGGCTCCACGCCGAACCGGCAGGCGGTCAATGCCATCGGCAAGCAGTTCCTGCGTCGCGACGAGGGCGCACCGATCAAGCTGTCCTGCCAGAAGAACGCCGGCATGCTGTTCACCGACGGCTACAGCAACCAGGACGGACCCACGGTGAGCAACGCCAATGGCGACGGCAACATGGGTGCGCCGTTCAGCGATAGCCATGACAACACCATGGCCGACATCGCCGCTTATTATTATCGAACCAATCTCAGGTCCGACCTCAACACCGGCCAGGTAAAGGTGGACAAGTCCTGCCCGGCGGGCGGCGGCGACGCGGCCGACAAGCGCATCGATTGCCAGCGCAATCTGCACATGAACTTCTACGGCGTCACCCTGGGCGCGCGCGGTAACCTGTTCAACCCCGACGCGGAACAGGATCCGTATACCGACGCCTCGATCTACAACAACTGGCCGTCGCGGCAGAACGATAACCCCTCCACGGTGGACGACATCTGGCACGCGACGGTGAACACGCGCGGCGAATTCATCAATGCGCGCACGCCCAGCGACATCACGGCGGCGATGCGCCGCATCATCGCCGCGGTCAACGAGGGCAGCACGCCGTCCGGCACCATCGGCGTGACCGGATCGCGCATCGGCAGCGGCAGCCTGAACATCCAGCCGGCCTACGATTCGAGCAACTACGGCACCGACTGGTACAGCAGGTTGACCGCCGAGGCCATCAGCGCCGATTCCATCACCGGCACCACCGGCTTCGCCGAAGTCTGGGAAGCCTCGTCGAGGTTGGCCACCCAGCCCAGTCGCACCATCCGCTTCGGCAAGACCGGCAGCAGCGTCGTGCCCACGGTGCGCAACTTCGACGCCAGCAATGTCACCCTGGGCGAACTGTGCTCGGGCGCGCTGTCGCGCTGCTCGGCCACGCAGCTCCAGGCGTTGGGTTCCGGCAGCATGACCCTCACCCGCGCCGTCGCCTACCTGCGCGGCAGCAAGGTGGACGAGGGCGTCCTGCGCACCCGTACGACCATCCTGGGAGACATCGTCAACTCATCTCCGATACTCTCCGCGCCGATCGACAACTACGGCTATCGCGCGCTGGGTGGCAGCCTGGCCAGCAGCTATGCCACGTTCCTGGAAAACAAGAAGACCAGCGGCCGCCCGCTGGTGGTGGTGGGCGCCAACGACGGCATGTTCCATGTCTTCGACGGCAGGACCGACGGCAATGGCGGGCGCGAGGTCTTCGCCTACATCCCGGCCGCCGTGCTGGGGCACATGGGCAACCTGCTGTTCCCGTACGTGGCGGCGGACAAGAACGACCAGAAGTTCCAGCATCGCTACTATGTCGACGGACCGGTGACCGTGTCCGACGTCAATGTCGGCGGCGTATGGAAGACCATTGCCGTGGGTACGACGGGCGCGGGCGGTCGCAGCGTGTTCGCGCTGGACATCACCAACCCGGATTCGGTTCAGGTGCTGTGGGAGGTCAACAACCTGATCACCGGCAATGCGGCCATTACCGGCAATATCGGCAACGTGCTCGGCAAGCCGGTCATTGTCCCGGTCAAGAGCACAGCCGGCGCGGTCAGCTGGAAGGTGATCTTCGGCAACGGCTACAACAGCACCAACCAGCAGGCGCGGCTGTTCGTGGTCGATGCCGGCACCGGCGCGGTCACCACCATCGAGGCCAACGAGGGCGCCAGCCATGCCTACAACGGGCTGGGCAACATCGCCGTGATCGATCGCAAGCGGGTGGGCAGCGACGGCACCGTTTCCAACGGCCGCGACGGCTACTCGGATACCGTCTATGCTGCCGACCAGCAGGGCGCGATCTGGAAGTTCGATCTACTGAACAACAACGTCGCGCTCGGCGGCAAGCCGTTGTTCGTCGCGCGCGATGCCAGCGACAACCGCCAGCCCATCCTGGGTGGCCTGACCGCCGCCTCCGGTCCGGGCGGGGGCGTGATGCTCTACTTCGGCACCGGCAGCTTCTCCTTCCTGGGCGATCCGGACAGCACCGCCATCCAGACCATCTACGCCGTCAACGATCGCGGCGTCCCGCTGAGCGGGCGCGGGCAGCTGCAGCAGCAGACCATCATCGATACCGCGAACGGGCGCCGTGAAACCAGTACCACCGCAATGGCAATAGGGCGCCAGGGCTGGTATCTGGATCTGCCCGCCGGCGAGCGGTTCGTTGGCTATCCCCGCATCGAGAGCGGCATCGTGTTCTTCCCCACCTATGCGCCCACCGGGGCCACGGGGGACGACTGTGGCGTCAGCGGCGTGAACTGGCTCTACGGGTTGAACTCGCTGACGGGTGGCGCCGCGCTGTCCTACGTTCGTCTTGGCTCCGGCAAGTCCCACGGTGCCGGCACCGGTGCTATCGCACTGGATACCAAGGGCACGGCTCCGGTGAAGGACGTGGCGGTAATGACCATGCCGCGCGTCCCTCTGCTGACCGGCACGCCCACGGCAGCGGAGATCAACGCCGCCGCCGACGCCCGTTGTTCGATGGTGGTGCGCGTGGCCGGCGCCGAACCGATGTACATTCCGCGTCCGTGCGGACGCCAGTCCTGGAGGCAGGTGCGGTGATGAAAACGAGTCCAGCCATGCGCAATAACCGGGGCTTTACCCTGATCGAGCTGATGATCGTGGTGGTGGTGGTGGCCATCCTGGCCGCGGTGGCGTATCCGAATTACATCGAGCAGGTGCGCAAATCGCGGCGGGAACAGGCCAAGGCGCTGATGGTGGAATACACCCACCTGGCCGAGCGCTTCCATACCGTCAACAATAGTTATGTGGGTTTTGCGCTGCCATCGGCGCAATCGCCTGAAAACGGAACGTCGCGTTACGGCCTGCAAGCCACCACGCAAACCGCCACCGCCTTTGTGATAACCGCGACTCCGCAGGGAAGCCAGACCAAGGATCCCTGCGGCACGATGACGGTTTCCAACACAGGACAAAAGGGTAGTGGCGGAACACTTGCGGAATGCTGGTAGACAGGCCGCGCATCATGATCGAAGCCGCCTGACGGGCGGCTTCCTTTATTGCGGCGGTACCGAGCGTACCGTGCCATCCAGGTTGTGATCGATCATCCACAACCCCGCCCAAAGCTTGGCGTCCAGCTCGTAGCCCTCGCCGATCTTCTGCGCCAGCCAGGCGGCGGCGCGGGTGCGCGGGACTTCGTGGACGGTGATGTCCTCGTCGCCGTCGCCGCCGCCTTCGCCGACCTTGCGCAGGCCGCTGGCGCGGACGAAGGCGATCTTCTCGTTGCTCAGGCCCGATGAGGTCGGGCCGATCATCAGCACTTCGGCATGCTCGGCGGTCCAGCCGGTTTCCTCTTCCAGTTCGCGGATGGCGGAAACCTCGATGGACTCGCCGGCGTGGATGTCGCCGACCAGCCCGGCCGGCATCTCGATGGTGCTGGCCTGCAACGGCACGCGGAACTGCTCGACGAACAGCACGTTGTCCTCCGGGGTGACCGCGATGATGATCGCCGCCAGGCCGCCGGCGTGGGTGCGCTCGGCGTATTCCCAGGTGCCGCGCTCGAGCATGCGCAGGTACCTGCCTTCGTAGACGGTTCTGGGGGGCGTGCTCTTGCGATCCTGGGTCATGGAACGGCCTTGCGGGAGTGACGAAGATTGCGGGCGGATTGGCGAAAGCTGGAAACCCGGAAGGCTTAGGCCGTTGCGGATTTCTCCGGCTACACGGCGCCTGCCAACTCGATGCCCGAGGCCTCGTGCAGCCTGCGCCGGGTCATCGGTCCGAAACGCAGCGCATCGGCCAGCGCGGCCAGCAGGGCGCCATCGCCGCCGTTGCGGCTGAAGCCGGTCTCGTCCAGGTCCAGCGGCGCATCCAGCGCGATGGTGGTGAGCTGTCGCCACAGCAGCGCGTGCTCGCGCTGTTCGCGCAGGCGCAGGGCGATGCCGGCGGCGCCGCGCAGGCGCAGGAACGGCACCTCGTCCACGCGCGCCAGCAGCGCATCGAGGCTGCCGAAGTGCGAGATCAGCACTGCCGCGGTCTTGCAGCCGATGCCGCTGATGCCGGGAATGTTGTCGACGGCGTCGCCGCACAGGGCCAGGTAATCGGCCATCTGCCAGGCTTCCACGCCGTGCCGCGCCTTGACGCCGGCGCGGCCCCAGCGCTGGCCGCGGGCGAAATCCCATTGCTCGTCGGCATCGCCGAGCAGTTGCGAGAGATCCTTGTCGGCTGAGACGATGACGTTGCGGTAGCCCTGCACCCGCATCGTGTGCAGGGCGCTGCCGATCAGGTCGTCGGCCTCGTATTCGTGGTGCGCCAGCACCGGCAGGCCCAGCGCCGCGCACAGCGCCTTGCAGTGGGCGAACTGGCGCCGCAGCGCTTCCGGCGCGGGCTCGCGGTTGGCCTTGTAGGCCGGGTACAGGCGGTGGCGGAAGCAACTGTCCAGCGCCTCGTCGAACGCCACCGCGATGTGCGCGGGACGCTCCTTCTCCAGCAGTTCCAGCAGGAAGCGCGCGAAGCCGTGCACCGCGTTGGTCGGCCAGCCCTCGGCGTCCTGGAACTCGTCCGGCATCGAATGCCAGGCGCGGAACACGTACAGGCTCGCATCGACCAGGTACAGCGTCGGCGCGGCGGACGCTTCAGGCATCGGGCTGCCAGTCGCTGAGCAGGGCCAGGGCGTCGGGCCGTTCGCGCTCCGGCGCCGTTACCTGCTGGCGCGGCGTGCCGATGTGGATGAAGCCGACGATGCGCTCGCCGGGCTGCAGCCCGAGCAGTTGCTCCACCGCCGGGTCGTAGGCCATCCACGCGGTCAGCCACTGCGCGCCGTAGCCCAGCGCCTGCGCGGCCTGCAGCAGGGCGAAGCACACGCTGCCGGCGCTCAGCAGCTGTTCCTGCACGGGCACCTTGGCGTGCTCGTCCAGGCGCGCGACGACGGTGATGATCAACGGTGCGTGCGCAAAGCGCATGCGCTCCTTTTCCAGGGTGGCGGCCGGTGCGTCGGGATCGCGCGAGCGGACCCGTTCGACCAGCCTTTCCCCCAATGCGTGGCGGGCCTGGCCCTGGATGCGGATGAAGCGGAACGGCACCAGCTTGCCGTGATCCGGCACGCGCACGGCCGCTTGCAACATCCGTGCCACGGCATCGGCATCCGGTGCGGGTTCGCCGAGCTGTTTCGAGGGCACCGAACGGCGGCGGTGGAGGAAATCGAGTTCTGTCGCAGGCATGTGGCCAAGTTTAGCTTGTCATTGGCGCCGGACGGTACCAAAGTGCAGACAGGGTCACGGATGCCCGGGTCGCGGATTGCCTACGATGCCAAGGCGGCCCGTGCCGTATCCTTCCTGTTCCCCCACGTCCGCCCCCCCGGGCGGGGAATCGCGCATGTCCAGTCCTGCCCCCAACCCGCGCCCCGGCCATGATCAGCGTCTGCTCGATCAGGCCCGTGATGCGGCCATTCCGCCGCTCGTGGATACGTTCGCGGTGGCGCTGGGGAGATTCGACGACGCGCTGTTCGACCGCGCCGAGCGCGCCGGTCATTCGCAGATGGCCTTCCTCGACGCGATGCGCGAACTGCGCCGCCGCCGCGAGGAAATCATCGCGCGCTTCCGCGCCCACCTGCTCAAGGCCTGGCAGTCGATGGAAGCGGGGCAGCCGCTGTCGGTGGAGAAGGCACTGGCGCAGACCGGCGAGAACACGCTGAGCCTGATCTCCGACCGCGAGCTCGAATCGCGCCTGGCCGCGCGCAACCTCGCCAGCGTGATCATGCGCGAGTGGAAGCCGGTGCTGCTGCGGCTGGATCGCCGGCTGGGCTGGATCGCCGGCAACGTCGCGCTGGACAACGACCACAATCCGATCGGCCCCGAGCACATCGGCGTGGCCATCCATGAAGCCTTTTCGATCTGCGACCTGACCGACGAGGTCCGGCTGGTCGTGATCAAGCTGTGCGAACGCGACCTGGTGCCCGGCATCGGCCGCATCTACGAGGCGCTGGATCAGAAGCTGGTCCAGCAGGGCGTGATGCCCGAAATGCCGTCGGCGCGCCGGCAGAGCCGGCCGGCTTCGCCCGCGCCCGGGGACGACGAGGTTGCCGCCGTCGAGCCGGACGCCGAGGACGACAACGCGCCGGCCTGGGCCGCGCGCTTCATCAACCGCATGGCCAATGCCCGCGCGGCGCATGCGCGCGGCATGGGTGGGGCGGCCGCGGGATTCGGCGACATGCCGGGAATGCCGGGAGGATTCGACGCAGCCGGCGGCGCCGGTGTCCACGGCGTGCTGCTGGAGGCGCTGCACCACCTGTTGCAGGAATCGCGGCATGGCCGTGGCGGGGCTGGCGACAACGCCGGCGCCGGTCATGGCGATGCGCGCGCATCCCCGGGCTTCCATCGCGATCTGTCCCAGCGCGAGATGCTGTCGGTGCTGTCGCTGCTGCAGGCTTCGCCCAGCGCGGCGCTGCGCGCGGCGATCGGCGACACCGGCGAGTCGCTGGCCCAGCGCCTCAAGAGCGAGGTGCTCAGCAGCGCCACCCAACTCGGCGTGGATCCTTCGATGGCGCGGCTGGCGCCGGTGGACGAGGACGCCATCGACCTGGTCGGCATGCTGTTCGACGTGATGCTGGACGAGCGCGATCTGGAAGGCCGCCCGCGCGAGCTGATCGGCCGGCTGGTGGTGCCCTTCGTCAAGGTCGCGCTGCTGGATCGGCGCATGTTCGTGCAGAAGACCCATCCGGCGCGCCGCCTGCTCAACGTGCTGGCCGAGGCCTGCGAGGGCAACAACGGCGAGAGCGCGGCCGAGCGCACGCTGCTGACCAAGGTCGAGGAAGTGGTGGACCGGCTGGTGGCCGAGTTCAACGAGAACCTCGCCATCTTCCTGACCCTGGAGGAGGAGTTCCGCGCCTTCCTCGACCAGCACCGCCGCCGCATCGAGATCGCCGAGCGCCGCGCCGCCGAGATCCAGCGTGGCCAGGAGCGGCTGGAAGCCGCGCGTGCGCGCACCCAGAGAGAGCTGGCCGCGCGCCTGGACAACCGCAAGGTGCCGCAGGCCATCGAGGATTTCCTGCGCCAGCCGTGGGCGCACCACGTCACCATGACCGTGCTGCGCGAGGGCGAGGAGGGCGAGGGCCTGGGCGAGGCGCTGAAGCTGGCCGACGGCGTGCTGGAGGAGCTTTCCGAGGCGCAGCGCCACGTCATCGGCAAGCCGTGGCTGCAGGGCTGGCGGCCGGCGCTGCAGCAGGTGTTCGCCAGCGTCGGCATGAACGCCGATGCGGCCAGCGGCGCGGTCGACGCGCTGCACGACACCCTGCAGGCGGTGGCCGCCTCGCGCCCCGACCTGGAGAAGTCGCTGCCGGAACTGCCGCAGGTCGTGCTGCCCAAGCCGGCCGGCGGCGAGGACGACAGCGCCGCCATCCAGCTGATCGGCGGCACCGACACGCTGGAGTTCGATCCCACCGACGCCGATCATTTCCGCGGCCTGCCGATCGGCACCTGGCTGGATTTCATCGACAAGGACAACAAGCTGCAGCCGGGCAAGCTGTCCTGGGTCAGCCCGATTTCCTCGCGGCTGCTGTTCGTCAACCGCCGCGGCGTGCGCTTCTGCGTGGCCTCGCCGGAGGAACTGGCGGCGATGGTGCAGATGGGTCGCCTGCGCATGCACCAGGACGAGGACGCCTTCGACAGCGCGATGCAGGGCGTCATCGACCGGCTGGAGCCGGTGGCCGGCGCCGGGGTGACCGCCGGGGCCTGATCGTCCCGCGGGCGCGCCGTTGCGGCGGCGGCTTTGCTAGCATCGGAACCCTCTACGCGAATGACGAGGGGCTACATGGCGGTCGAAGTTCTGGTCCTGAAGGAATCGGCGCCCGGCGAGCGGCGCGTGTCCGCCACCCCCGAGACCGTCAAGAAGCTGGTCGCCGCCGGCGCCAGCGTGCGCGTGGAAGCCGGCGCCGGCCAGCAGGCGGGGTTCACCGACCAGGCCTATCGCGACGCCGGCGCGCAGCCGGCCGGGGCGCAGGCGCGCGCGCAGGCCGAGGTGGTGCTGTGCGTGCAGCCGCCGGCCGCGGCCGACATCGCGGCCTTCGGCCAGGGCGCCACGCTGATCGGCATGCTGCATCCGCAGGCCGACGAGGCGCGCGGCGAGGCATTGAAATCGCGCGGCATCGTCGCCTTCCCGCTGGAGCGATTGCCGCGCACCACCCGCGCGCAGGCGATGGACGTGCTCAGCTCGCAGGCCGGCATGGCCGGCTACAAGGCGGTGCTGATTGCCGCGCAGCTGGCGCCGCGCTTCTTCCCGATGCTGACTACGGCGGCCGGCACCATCCGTCCGTCCAGGGTGCTGATCGTCGGCGCCGGCGTGGCCGGGCTGCAGGCGGTCGCCACCGCCAAGCGGCTGGGCGCGCAGGTCGAGGGCTTCGACGTGCGCCCGGAGACGCGCGAGCAGATCGAATCGCTGGGCGGCAAGTTCCTCGACCTGGGCGTCAGCGCGGCGGGCGAGGGCGGCTACGCGCGCCAGCTCACCGACGCTGAGCGCGCCGAGCAGCAGCGCCGCCTGGCCGAGCACCTCAAGGGCATCGACGTGGTGGTCTGCACCGCCGCCGTGCCGGGCCGCCCGGCGCCGAAGATCATCAGCGCGGCGATGGCCGCGGGGATGAAGCCCGGCAGCGTCATCGTCGACCTGGCCGCCGAGACCGGCGGCAACTGCGAGCTTACCCGCCCGGGCGAGACCTTCGAGCAGGACGGCGTCGTCATCGCCGGCCCGCTCAACCTGGCCAGCATGGGCGCGGTGCACGCCAGCGAGATGTACGCGCGCAACGTCTACAACTTCCTGTCGCTGCTGCTCAAGGACGGCGCGCTGGCGTTCGACTGGAGCGATGAGTTGCTGGCGAAGACGCGCTGGCCGGAGGCGCCGCTCGGGGCGTGAGGCGGGAACAGGCAAGCCCGGTTTTTGCGCGGGCCTGTCGAAGCATGCTTTCGCGCGTGACTGCCTGTCGGGCTGCGACCGAGGCATCTCGGCAGGCACGTGGTTCGACGGGAGCGCCCGAATGGGATTGGGCCAGGTAGGAAGGGGAGCGAGGAGGGAGGCGCAAGAGCGTCGGCCGCACCCGCAGGCGGGACCGATGTCTTTCAACCGATACGGGTCGCACGCTGAAAGCCGCGCAGATTATTCCTCTCTGTAGAACCGAGCTTGCTCGGCTGCTTTCAGCTTGCGCGCAGGGCAAGCCGAGCAAGCTCGGGCTCTACGACGGGCGGGCGAAGGCCGGGCGGCGATGCATCAACGCCCGCGCCGCTGCGTCTCCGGTTGCGAGGGCTGCCTGTCGATCCAGTCGCGGCGCTGCTCGGGCGTCATCGCCTTCCATTGCTGGAAGAACTGCTTGCGCTGCTCGTCCGTCATCGTGGCGGTGTGGGAGAACAGCGCGCGGGCCTGCCGCTGCTGCTCGGGGTTCATGACCTCGAAGCGCTTGACCCCGTGGCGCGCGCGCGCGCGCTGCTCGGGGGTCATGCTCTGCCAGCGCCGCGCATGCTCCATCAGGCGGGCGCGGCTGGCGGGATCGGCGTTCCAGCGTTCGCGGACCGGGGCGATCAGCAGTTCGCGCTGCTCGGCGGTCAGGTTTTCCCAGGCGGGCAGCGCGGCGGGCTTGTCCTGCGCCCAGGCCGAGGCGGCGCCCAGCAGCAGGATCGCGAGCGGCAACAGTCGGGTCTTCATCGGTTCACTCCATCGCCAGCGGCGGGTTGTCGGCCGTGGCCAGCCACAGGAAGAAATCGGGGTTCTCGTCGAGCACGGTATCGCCCTCGCCCTCGCTGGCGGCCGCGATCGCCGGCGCCTCGGTGGCCGGCTCCGTCGTCGAGGGCGAGAAGCGGGTGACCACCAGCACCGCCAGCACCATCGAGCAGGCGGTGGCGGCCAGCCAGCGCCATTGCCCGCGACGCGGCGCGGGTGCGGCGGCGGCCTGCTGGCGCGCGGCACGCAGCCGCGCCAGCGTCTGCGGCGTCAACCGCGCCAGCGCGTTCGCGTGCAACTGCCGGGCCTGGCGGTCGAAGGCGTCGTCGTGGGAAGGGGCGTTCATACGTAATCCTCGAGTTGCTTCTGCAGCGCGTCGCGCGCGCGCGAAAGATGGGTCTTGACCGAGCCTTCCGAGCAGCCCATCGCACGGGCGGTGTCGGCCACGTCCAGTTCCTCCAGCACGCGCAGGGTGAAGGCCTCGCGCTGGCGCGCCGGCAGCTTCCGCAGCGCCTGCACCAGCCGCTGGTAGGCGGCCTGCTGCTGGTGCGACTGCGCCGGGCCGGCGGCGCCGTCGGCCCAGTCGATGACGCTGCCGTCCTCGCGCTCGGAGCCCGGCTGCAGCCAGCGCAGCCGGAAGGTCTGGCGGCGCTGGAAGTCGACGATCTTGCGGCGCAGGATGCTCCAGAACAGCGGCGTCCATTCCTCCGCCGGGCGGCCCTGGTAGGCCAGCATCTTCATCATCGCCTCCTGCACCGCGTCCAGCGCGTCGTCGCGGCTGCGCAGCCCGGCCTCGGCGAAGCGGAAGGCGCGCGTGCCGACGTCGGCCAGGAACTGGTCCAGCGAGGCCGCCACGCGCGGCGGCGCGGCCGGTGCACATTCCTGGGTCGGGCCGGTGCTCACCAGCACAGCTTAGCTTCCTGGCCTGCCGGCGTGCCGCGAAACGGCGGCTTCCGTGCGCGCGGCGGGAAACGGCGCGCGGGCGGCAATGGGGGCATCACGCGACTCCTGCGGGGAAACCGGGAACTGCAGGGATAACGCATCCGCGGCCCGCCCGTTGACAGCGCCGGGCGCGGGCGGGGAGACCCGCGGGTTAAGCTGCGGTTATGATGCGGCGAAGCCGGCCGGCGCCGGCTCCAGACAACCAGGGAGTGCGTGGATGAACGACGGTTTCGTGGCCTTGTACATCTTCATGCTGGCGGCCATCGCCGGGCACGTGATCATCTCGCGGGTGCCGGTGATCCTGCACACGCCGCTGATGTCCGGCTCCAATTTCATCCACGGCATCGTGATGATCGGCGCGATGGTGGTGCTGGGCCATGCCGACACCACGCTGGAAAAGGCCATCGGCTTCGTCGCCGTGCTGCTGGGCGCGGGCAACGCCGCCGGCGGCTACGTGGTCACCGAGCGGATGCTGGAGATGTTCAAGAGCTCGCGCAAGCCGGCCGGCAAGGAGACGCGCTGATGGGTTCGCTCGACGAGATCCGCAGCTGGCTGGTCGCCACCAGCTACCTGGTCGCCGCCACCCTGTTCCTGCTCGGCCTGCAGCGCATGGCCTCGCCGATGACCGCGCGCAGCGGCATCCGCTGGGCCGGCCTGGGCATGCTGATCGCCACGGTCGCCACGTTCTTCCTGCCCGACCTGCACAACATCCCGCTGATCATCGCCGCCATCGCCATCGGCACGTCGGTGGCGTGGGTGTCGGGCAAGCAGGTGCCGATCACCGACATGCCGCAGATGGTGGCGCTGTACAACGGCATGGGCGGCGGTTCGGCCGCGGCGATCGGCGCGGTGGAACTGCTGCGCTTCTCGTTCCTGGCCAACCGCGACACCAGCCACTGGAGCGAGACGGCGATCGCCGAACTGGCCGCGCGCCAGCCCGGCGCGATCACCCTGTCGCTGGCGATCATCGGCTCGGCGATCGGCGCGGTGGCGCTGTCCGGCTCGATCGTCGCCTGGGCCAAGCTGGACGGGCGGCTGGACAAGCGGATGGCGTTCCCGGGCCAGCAGGCATTCAACCTGCTGGTGTTCGTGGCGATGGCGGCGCTGGGCGTGTGGGCCGGCGTCACCCTGGATCCGGTGGCGATCATCGCCTTCTTCATCGTCGCGCTGGCGCTGGGCGTGCTGATGACGCTGCCGATCGGCGGCGCCGACATGCCGGTGGTGATCTCGCTGTACAACGCCTTCACCGGCCTGGCGGTGGCGTTCGAGGGCTACGTGCTGGGCAACGAGGCGCTGATCATCGCCGGCATGATGGTCGGCGCGGCCGGCATCCTGCTGACCCGGCTGATGGCCAAGGCGATGAACCGGCCGATCAGCGGCGTGCTGTTCTCCCACTTCGGCGGCGGCGGGCAGGCGCAGGAGATCAGCGGCAGCCAGAAGCCGATCGAGGCCGGCGACGTCGCCGCGATGATGGCCTTCGCCGAGCGCGTGGTGATCGTGCCCGGCTACGGCATGGCGGTGGCGCAGGCGCAGCACAAGATCTGGGAGCTGGCGCAGCGGCTGATCGAGCGCGGGGTCAAGGTGAAGTTCGCCATCCACCCGGTCGCCGGCCGCATGCCCGGCCACATGAACGTGCTGCTGGCCGAGGCCGGCGTGCCCTACGACCTCATCGTCGACATGGACGACATCAACCCCGAGTTCGCCACCACCGACGTGTCGCTGGTGATCGGCGCCAACGACGTGGTCAACCCAGTCGCCAAGACCGACCCGTCCAGCCCGATCTACGGCATGCCGATCCTCGACGTGGTCGATTCGAGGAACACCATCGTCATCAAGCGTGGCAAGGGCACCGGTTTCGCCGGCATCGAGAACGCGCTGTTCTACGCCGACAACACCCGCATGCTCTACGGCGACGGCGCCGAGGCGGCCAGCGCGCTGGTCAGCGAGCTGAAGGCGCTGGACGGCGGGCATTGAGCGGACGGGGCGGCGCTGCCGCCCCTTCGTCGCCGCGAGGACGGGCGTGGCGGTCCGGGTTCAGCGCGACAGCCACGCCGCCAGCGGCAGCGACAGCAGCAGGCAGATCCAGTCGATGCCGCCGTTGGCCAGGGTGATCAGCGTCCAGGCGTGGTGGGCGCCGAGCTTGA
The DNA here is from genome assembly GCF_046736355.1 of Pseudoxanthomonas mexicana. Taxonomy (GTDB): domain Bacteria; phylum Pseudomonadota; class Gammaproteobacteria; order Xanthomonadales; family Xanthomonadaceae; genus Pseudoxanthomonas_A; species Pseudoxanthomonas_A mexicana_B. The sequence continues at coordinate 1,180,074 of NZ_CP157201.1, forward strand.
GCGCCGATTCCCAGGGATTGAGCCCCAGCACCATGCCCACCTGCGAGGCGGCGATGAACCAGTGCGCCAGCGCGACGATCAGCGCCGTCGCCGCCGCCGCCGCGATCACCCGTGGTGGGCCGGGGCGCATGCCGGCCAGGCGCAGCACCAGCGCCACGTCGACCGCGCCGAGCAGCGCCATCCAGCCCGCTTGTTTGCCCAGGTAGAGCGCCAGCAGCACCCAGATCAGCACGAAGCACGCACCGCCCAGCAGCAGGATCAACGGAGGCAGCCAGCGGCGCGGCCGGGAGGCGGGGGCTGCAGGGGGCATGGAGACTCCGTGGATGGCCGCCAAGGATAAGCCCTGGCCGCGGGATTTTCCGGCGCCGGCTACAATATCGGCCTTGCCCCGGCGCCCCGGCGCCCTCATCTGGTCACGGCATGTACTCCCGTAGCAGCGAACCCGTCCATTTCGAACGCGATTGCGATGCCGTGCTGGTGCCGCAGGGCGAAAGCGTGACCCTGCCCGCGGGCAGCTACGGTTACATCACCCAGGCGCTGGGCGGCAGCTATACCGTCTTCGTCGAGGGCAACCTGTTCCGCATCGCCGGCAAGGACGGCGACGCCATCGGCAAGGAACCGGCCGTGCCGCTGCAACTGGCCGAGAACGCCAGCGACGACGAGGTCGAGGCGATGGTCTGGAGCCAGTTGCGCACCTGCTTCGATCCGGAAATCCCGTTCAACATCGTCGATCTGGGCCTGGTCTACGAGGCCGTGATCAGCCGTCGCGAGGACGGCCAGCGCCAGGTCGATGTCAAGATGACCCTGACCGCGCCGGGTTGCGGGATGGGCGAGATCCTCGTCGATGATGTCCGCAGCAAGCTCGAGATGATTCCGACCATCGCCGAGGCGGACGTGGATCTCGTCTTCGACCCGCCGTGGGGAAGACACATGATGTCCGAAGCGGCCAAGCTCGAGACAGGCATGCTGTAAGGCGAGTGCCTTCGCACGCCTCGTGAAGGCTTCATCAAGTATCTGAATCTACTTCTAGGCCGTCACAGGTTGGCGGTCGACGGCGCTGTTCATGCAAGGCCTGCGCCAATGGTTTCATCTGAATGCGATTCCAGTCACGTATTCAGTCCTTGTTTATGCGTACGGTGCCCCGGCCCCGCGACAGCGGGACATTGTCCGGAAGGAGAGAGCCGGCCTGGTTACATCCCCCCTTGGCAGCCTGACAGGTGCTCGTTCCGGAATTCGAGCCGCCCCTGAGCGGTAATCATCATCAGAAGAGGGAAGTCCGATGTCTGATTCACCGAAGCACCGCAACCGCCTCAAACTGGTGGCCTTGGCCACCACCGCCGCCGTCGCGGCGCTGTACGTGTTCCCCGGCCTGGCCGGCGAAGTCAACCTGAGCGGCCTGCAGGCCAACGAACCGGAGGGTTTCGAGCAGTTCATCGTCAAGTACCGCGACGGCAGCACCGCTACCGCGACCGCCACCCAGCTGAACCGCTCGCTCAATACCGCCGCCGCCACGGCGCTGGCCAAGCGCCAGGGACGCGCGGCGACCCTGCAACACCTGCGCCGGACCGCCGTCGGCGGCGAGGTGATCCGCACCGACCGCAAGCTGGACCGCGCCGAGGCCGAGTCGCTGATGCGCCAGCTGGCGGCCGATCCCGACGTCGAGTACGTCGAGGTCGACCAGCGCATGACCATCGCGCTGACGCCCAACGACACGCGCTTCTCCGAGCAGTGGGGCTTCGGTACCAGCGCCGCCTCGATCAACGTGCAGCCGGCATGGGACAAGGCCAAGGGCGCCGGCGTGGTCGTCGCGGTGATTGATACCGGCATCACCAACCATCCGGATCTGAACGCCAACGTGCTGCCGGGCTACGACTTCATCAGCAACGCGTCGATGGCGCGCGACGGCAACGGCCGCGACAGCAATGCCAACGACGAAGGCGATTGGTACGCGGCCAACGAATGCGGCGCCGGCGTTCCCGGTTCCAATTCGAGCTGGCACGGCACCCACGTGGCCGGCACCGTCGCGGCGGTGACCAACAACGCCACCGGCGTGGCGGGCACGGCCTACCAGTCCAAGATCGTGCCGGTGCGCGTGCTCGGCAAGTGCGGCGGCATGCTCTCGGACATCGCCGACGCGATCGTGTGGGCCTCGGGCGGATCGGTCAGCGGCGTGCCGGCCAATGCCAATCCGGCCGAGGTCATCAACATGTCGCTCGGCGGCAGCGGCGCCTGCTCGACCACCTACCAGAACGCGATCAACAGCGCGGTCTCGCGCGGCAGCACGGTGGTGGTGGCGGCCGGCAACAGCAACGCCAACGTCTCCGGCTACAACCCGGGCAACTGCGCCAACGTCATCTCGGTGGCGGCGACGACCTCGGCCGGCTCGCGCGCCAGCTTCTCCAACTACGGCGCGGCCATCGATGTCTCCGCTCCGGGCCAGGCGATCCTGTCCACCCTCAACACCGGCACCACCACGCCGGCCAGCGCCAGCTACGCGTCGTACAACGGCACCTCGATGGCGGCGCCGCACGTGGCCGGCGTGGTCGCGCTGATGCAGTCGGCCGCGTCCACGCCGCGCACGCCCGCGCAGATCGAGACCATCCTCAAGAACACCGCGCGGCCGCTGCCGGGCACGTGTTCGGGCGGATGCGGCGCCGGCATCGCCAATGCCGACGCCGCGGTGGTGGCGGTGCAGGGCGGCGGCAACCCTAACCCGGGCAACGTGCTCCAGAACGGCGTGCCGGTCACCGGGCTGGCCGCGACCACCGGCAACTCGCTGAACTACACCATCGCCGTGCCGGCCGGCCGCAGCACCTTCACCGTGCAGATGTCGGGCGGCAGCGGCGATGCGGACGTGTACGTCCGCTTCGGCAGCGCGCCGACCGATACCGCCTACAACTGCCGTCCCTACCGCGTCGGCAACAGCGAGACCTGCACGTTCAACGCACCGTCGGCGGGCACCTGGCACATCCGGGTGAAGGCCTACAGCAGCTTCTCCGGCGTGACGTTGCGCGCCAGCTACTGAGTCACGGTTTTCAGGGATGAAACCGCCCGCCGCCGGCCAATGCCGGCGGCGGGTTTTTCTTGCAAGGCAATAGTGCCGGACTTCTTGCCGACACCATGAAAAAAGGGCTTGCGATTGCTCGCAAGCCCTTGAATTTTCTGGCGCCCGAAGTTGGACTCGAACCAACGACCCCCTGATTAACAGTCAAGTGCTCTAACCGGCTGAGCTATTCGGGCGGAGTCCGCCATTGTAATGGGCTGTTCCGGGCACGGCAAGACCAGCCATGTCGGGTGATGGGCGTGGGGAAGATGCCTCGCGGGCGCGATGGAAACGGCCCGGCTTCAGTCCCCGCAGGGTGCCGCGCCGGTGGGCCGGGTCGAGCGCACGCGGCCGACGTTGTTGACGATGACCGAGCCCAGTAGCGCGCCTTCACGGCAGATCCGCACGGTCAGGTTGGAGCCGGCGCTGCGGCCGTCGGGCAGGTAGCGTACCAATGGGCGGCCCTGCCCCGAGGCCATGCGCATGTGCGCATCCAGTGGCGGCCGCTCGACCCGCAGGATGTCGGCCGGCGCATCCGGTTGCCGGTTGCCGTCGCGATCGATGAACACCATCCATCCTTGCGACCAGTCGCCATCCTGCCGGCACTGCGAATGTCCGTCGGACGGGCAGGCCATCACCACGGTGCGGTGCTGGATGGCGGCCAGGCGGGCATGGGCCAGGTGGCTCGACAGCAGGTGCATCGCGGCGCCCGTGCGCTGCCCTTGCAGCGTGGTGCGGAAGGCCGGCAAGCCGACGGCGATCAGCACGGCGAGCACCGCCATCGCCATGACCATTTCCACCAGCGTGAAGCCGTCCGGCCGCCGGAACGGCCGGACGATACCTGCGGACATCCTGTCCATGTCGATCCTCCATGAGGGGGCATGGGTCCGCAGGATGGCGCGCGACGGAGACGCCGCGCATCGGCCGCTCCAGCATGAACGCGTAGGAAATCCCCGCACCCGGCCGTCATCGCCGCCGGGCCTATACTTGCGGATCGACCACGGACATCCCCCATGACCGATCAATTCCAGCTCGTCTCGCCGTATTCGCCGGCCGGCGACCAGCCGCAGGCCATCGAGAAGCTGACCGCCAACTTCGAGGCCGGCCTGGCCAAGCAGACCCTGCTCGGCGTGACCGGCTCGGGCAAGACCTACACCATCGCCAACGTCGTCCAGCGCATCCAGAAGCCGACCCTGGTGATGGCGCCGAACAAGACGCTGGCCGCGCAGCTGTACGGCGAGTTCAAGTCGTTCTTCCCGCACAACGCGGTCGAGTACTTCGTCAGCTACTACGACTACTACCAGCCCGAGGCCTACGTGCCGTCGTCGGACACCTTCATCGAGAAGGACAGTTCGATCAACGAGCACATCGAGCAGATGCGGCTGGCCGCGACCAAGACGCTGCTTTCGCGGCGCGACGCGCTGGTGGTGGCGACGGTGTCGGCGATCTACGGCCTGGGCGCGCCGGAGGACTACCTGTCGCTGCGGTTGATCCTCTCGCGCGGCGAGCACATCGACCAGCGCGAGCTGGTCCGCCACCTGACCCAGCTGCAGTACACCCGCAACGAGTACGAACTGCAGCGCGGCACCTTCCGCGTGCGCGGCGAGGTGGTGGACGTGCACCCGGCCGAGAGCGACGCCGAGGCGCTGCGCATCGAGCTGTTCGACGGCGACATCGAGCGGCTGACCCTGTTCGACCCGATCACCGGCGAGACGCTGCGCACCCTGCCGCGCTACACCATCTACCCCAAGACCCACTACGCGACCACCCGCGAGCGCACGCTCAGCGCGGTGGACACCATCAAGATCGAACTGAAGGAGCGGCTGGAGCAGCTGTACGCGCAGAACAAGCTGGTCGAGGCGCAGCGGCTGGCGCAGCGCACCCAGTTCGACCTGGAGATGATGGCCGAGGTGGGCTTCTGCAGCGGCATCGAGAACTACTCGCGCCACCTGACCGGCAAGGCGCCGGGCGAGCCGCCGCCGACGCTGTTCGACTACCTGCCGCCGGACGCGCTGCTGGTGGTGGACGAGTCGCACGTGACCATCCCGCAGATCGGTGCGATGTACAAGGGCGACCGCTCGCGCAAGGAGACGCTGGTGGAGTTCGGCTTCCGCCTGCCGTCGGCGCTGGACAACCGGCCGCTGCGCTTCGAGGAATGGGAGGCGCGCTCGCCGCGCAGCATCTACGTGTCGGCCACGCCGGGACCGTACGAACTGCGCGAGTCGGCCGACGAGATCGTCGAACTGGTCGTGCGGCCCACCGGCCTGATCGATCCGGAGGTGGAGATCCGCCCGGTCGGCACCCAGGTCGACGACCTGCTGTCGGAGATCAACCTGCGCGTGTCGTGGGGCGATCGCGTGCTGGTCACCACGCTGACCAAGCGCATGGCCGAGAACCTGACCGAGTACCTCGGCGAGCACGGCGTCAAGGTGCGCTACCTGCACTCGGACGTGGACACGGTCGAGCGGGTGGAGATCATCCGCGACCTGCGCCTGGGCAAGTTCGACGTGCTGGTCGGCATCAACCTGCTGCGCGAGGGCCTGGACATGCCGGAGGTGTCGCTGGTGGCGATCCTGGACGCGGACAAGGAGGGCTTCCTGCGCTCGACCGGATCGCTGATCCAGACCATCGGCCGCGCCGCGCGCAACCTGCGCGGCAAGGCCATCCTGTACGCGGACCGCATGACCCGCTCGATGCAGGCGGCCATCGACGAGACCGACCGCCGCCGCGCCAAACAGGTCGAGTACAACGCCGAGCACGGCATCGTGCCCAAGTCGGTCGCCCGGCCCATCGTAGACATCCTGGAGGGCGCGCGCGGCGAGGCGGCCAACGACGGCGGCAAGGCCAGCCGCAAGACCCGGCGCGTGGCCGAGGAACCGGCCGACTACGCGGCCCTGAGTCCCGCCCAACTCGCCGCCCGCCTGAAGACGCTGGAGCAGAAGATGTACCAGCACGCGCGCGATCTGGAATTCGAGGACGCGGCGCGGCTGCGCGACCAGATCCGCAAGCTCAAGGAGGCCAGCCTGGCGGGGTAGGCGACCGGAGCTGCCGGAAAGCGCGCCACACGGGCAGATCCGGCACGGCCCGCGGCTTGGTCCGCCCCGGCCTCGCCGCGCGGCTTGTGAGCCCACCCGTGGATGGGCTAGAATTCGCGCCCCGCCGGGCATTGTCCGGTAAGGGCGGTTAGCTCAGCGGTAGAGCACTACCTTGACATGGTAGGGGTCACAGGTTCGAACCCTGTACCGCCCACCAATTACATCAATGACTTGGCGTCAGGTCATTGCTTGGATTGTGGTGACAATACGAAACCTGTCCAAAAAACCGCTCCTGAAAAGGGGCGGTTTTTCGTTTCCGGGCCGTGGCGCAGGGGTTGTTCGTCTTCGGTGCTGTCGAAGCCGTGCCGCCATGTAATCATCGGCGTGAAGTCATTACCCAACTCGAAGAACTTCATGTTGACCGAAGCGCCATCGATCCTCGAAGACCTGCCTTCCCGGGCATCGAAAGCCCAGGGCAGGAAGCGGGCGGCCCGGTCAGGGACTTTTATCGACAACATGCGCCTACCGGTGCATCGATGGTTCCGCTACTCGGCCGGATTCTCGGCCGAATGGGTGCGCCAGGTCCTTCTGGACGAAGGGATGGGCGCCGGAGACCTGGTGTTGGACCCGTTTGCCGGGTCCGGCACAACCCTCGTCGCCGCGCAGGCTGCCGGGGTTCCCTCGGTTGGATACGAGAGCCATCCCTTCGTCCAGCGCGTGGCGGAGGCGAAGCTGGCCTGGGCCAGCGACATCCCCCGGTTCCAGGTTTTCGCGAGGGACGTTCGCACCACCGCCGAGGCTGCCATGCGGTCGAGCCGGCGCGCCCCTCACGAATTGTTGCGCAAGTGCTATTCGGACGACGCCCTGGACGGCCTGCTGGCCCTGCGGGATGCATACCGCAGGCTGGAGGCGTCCGCCCCGGAGCCTGCCGCCAGGCTGGTATGGCTCGCCATCACGGGCATTCTTCGCATGTGCAGCGGTGTCGGCACTGCGCAGTGGCAGTATCTCCTGCCGAACAAGAGCAAGGCGCGGGTAATCGCGCCGATGCCGGCCTTCGACTTGAAGATCGCCGAGATGGTCGGCGATATGCAGCACGCCCAGGCTGGCCGCAGTGCTTCGGCGTCGGTTCTCCCGCACGACGCCCGGGCGCGGAGCCTGCCAATCGAGGCGGGTTCTGTTTCCCTCGTGATTACATCTCCGCCGTATGCGAACAATTACGACTACGCCGATGCGACCCGGCTTGAGATGGTCTTCTGGGAAGAAATCTCCGGCTGGGGCGACCTCCAGTCGGTTGTTCGCAGGCACATCGTCAGGTCTTGCTCGCAGCATGCAACGGCCGACCGAATCGAACTCGACCCGCTGCTGGCCCAGCCCGAGGTCGCGCCAATCCGCGACGAGCTGGCTGCTGTCTGTCGCCAACTGGACGAGATTCGGCACACGAAGGGGGGCAAGAAGGCTTACCACCTGATGGTGGCCGCTTATTTCGCAGACATGGCGTTGGTGTTCAATGGCTTGCGGAATGCCTGTCGTGATGGTTCGCGCGTGTGTTTCGTAGTCGGGGACTCCGCGCCGTATGGAGTCTACGTACCGGTTGAGCGCTGGCTCGGGGATCTGGCTGTGGCCAATGGCTTCAAGTCGTACAGCTTCCACAAGCTTCGTGACCGGAACACCAAGTGGAAGAACCGGAAGCACACGGTTCCGCTCCATGAGGGCCACCTCTGGATTGAGGGATAACGGCGATGGCGCAATCACCCGCGCACCGTTTTGGCCAGATGATTGGCGACCTGCTGGAAGAGATTGTCGAGCCTCATCTGCGAGCGTACTGCGACAAGCGCGGCCTCTATCTCGACAGGAAGGGAAAGCGCGCTTGCAGGAAAGGCAAGAAGGTCACGTGGACTGACAAGTTCGGCAACTCCCACGACCTGGATTTCGTCATCGAGGCTGGCGGAAGCGACTGCGAGCCGGGGCGCCCGGTTGCCTTCATCGAGACGGCCTGGCGGAGCTACAAGAAGCACTCGAAGGCCAAGGCGCAGGAAATCCAGGGCGCCGTACTTCCTATCGCCGAATCGCGCTGGAAGGACAAACCGTTCATGGGGGCTGTCCTGGCTGGCGTGTTCACGGCTCCGTCCATCGCCCAGATGGCGGCGTGCAACTTCAGGACGGTGCTGCTGCCGGACACGTCAGTCATTGCCGCATTCAAGACGGCCGGGATTGACGTTGGCTTCAATGAGAAGACGCCCGACGAGAAGTTCGCGGAAGCGGTCAGGCAGATTGGAGCCTTGCCGCCAGGCAAGCGGCAGGCAGTCAAGGATGAAATTTACCGTTTGAATGCGCCGGTCCTGGAAGGCTTCTTTCGGGACCTCGCCAAATCAATCGACCGAACGGTTCGCAGGGTTGTCGTCGTACCGCTGTACGGGAGCGAGCTTGGCTTCGATGCCGTCGCCGATGCGCTGGGTTTCCTCGATGGGCACGACCAGTCGCCGGGCTCCTTCGAATTCCGCAAGTACGAAATCATCGTGCGCTTCAGCAACGGTGATTCGATAGACGGGACATTCGGCGACAAGGATGCGGCAATCGAGTTCCTGAAGTACGTCGGACGCGTGGATTCGGACTAGGGTCTCGATTGCTGTTGGAGGGAGTAGCGAACTGCACGGGCCGGATAGCCGGGGTATCCGACCGCGATCGCCGCCTCACGGCCGCACCGCCGACGAGGCGAGCACCCGCACCCGCCCGGCGCATGCCAGCAGTTCCAGCGCCTGCCGGGATCGCGCGGGCGAGGAAGAGGCTACGCAGTCGCGGGGAATCTCGACGTCGAACTCGCGCATGTTGGCGTCCATCGCGGTCGCGGCGATGCACGACTCGGCGGATACGCCGGTCAGGACCAGCCGGGTCGCGCCGAGCTTGGCCAGCAGGATCGGCAGCGGCGTGGCGAGGAAGGCCGAGTGCTTGGGCTTGAGGATGAAGTAGTCCTCCGGCTCCGGACGCAGCATCGTGGCTACCTGCGCGCCGGGGCTGGCCGGGTGCGAGCAGAGCGCGACGATTTCGTTGAAGTCGGCCTGCCACTTCATGAAGTTGTCGTTGACGTAGACGATCGGCGCGCCGGCCCGGCGGTAGCGCCGGCGCAGCGCGTCGATGCGGCGCGCCGCGGCCAGTGCGTTGCGCGCAAGCGCCTTGCCCTGCGGAAAATCGAACAGGTTGATCATGTCGATGATCAGCAACGCGGAAGGCGTGGGAGCGGTCGTGCGGGAGGTCATCGGCGGGTGATAGCAGCGCGTCGGTCAAGGGTCCGTGACAGCATCGGCGCGGGCGGCGGATTGCTGCCCGCACCGGGACGCCGCCGCCGCATGCGCGGGGGCGGCTCCGGCTTTCGCAAGCGCATCACGCAGTCCTGCCGACACTGCGGACATGAACCTGAACGAACCGATTCCCGCCTCCGTCCTGCCGCCGCCGGCCGTTGCCGCGCCGCCGGCCGACATGGCGCTGCTGCTCGCGCAACTGGAACGCTACCTGCTGACCGCCTGCCTGCCGGTCATCAGCGAGGAGGAATGGTGGAGCTGCTTCGCCGCCTTCATGCGCACGCAGCAGCAGGACCTGCCGGAAGCCCTGCGCAGCGCCTACGAAATCCAGGTGGACTACCTGCTGGCCCGCCACGGGCTGACCGCGTGGTCGGTCGCCAGGACGCGCAGCGGCATGGCGCGGGTTGCGGCCGGCCGCGACTGAGTTCCTTTCCCAACGCTTTACCGCATCGATGGAGCGTCACATGGGTGTCCTGCTGGCCGGCAATGCGATGCATCCCCGGGTCGAGCGCCATCCCGCGCCCGGCATCGTGTTTCCGCCCGAGTCATCGCCGGGCGCCGCGCACGAACTGGCCAGCCGCCGCTTCTGCGCGGGGATCCTGTCCGACCTGCTCGCCGATGCCGGCCTTGCGACGCTGCACGTGCCGCGTGACACCGTGCTCCTGCACGACCTCGCCGGGCTGGGCATCGACGATGCGCGGCTGATCTTCGGCGGCGTGGTGCCGCATGCCTTCCTCGCCACCAAGGTCATCGGCCATCCGCTCGTCGACGCGCAGGCGAGGGCGCCGCGGGGATGGTCGCATGCGTTGGCGGCGCGGATGGCGCCTTGCGTGCTGCCCGGCTATTCGGTGTTCGCCGCCGACGATCTGATCGAGGCGTTCCGGCGCATGCGCGCGCATGGGCAGGTGCGGGTCAAGTGCGCAGGCGCGCGCGGCGGACACGGCCAGGCCTGCATCGACGAGGAGGCCTCGCTGCTGCGCTGGATGCAGGATCTGCAACCGGTCGATTGGGAGGCGGGGCTGGTGGTGGAACCGCACCTGGAGCAGATCGTCGCCTTCAGCATCGGCGCGGTCAGCGTCGGCGCCATCGACATCGCCTATTCGGGTTTCCAGTACGACACCGTCGACGGCGCGGAACGGCGCGTCTATGGCGGTTCGCGTCTGCACGTCGTGCGCGGGACGCTGGAGTCGCTGCAAGGCACCACCGCCGATGCCGGCATGCGCGCGGCCATCGCGCACGCGCGCCGCTACGAGGCCGCGGTCAGGGACGCGTTCCCGGATTTCTTCGCCACCCGGCGCAACTACGACATCATCCGCGGCGTCGACGGGCAGGGCCGGACGCATTGCGGCGTGCTGGAGCAATCCTGGCGGCTGGGCGGCGCCAGCCCGGCCGAGGTGCTGGCGATGCGCGCGCTGGTGCGCGACGGCACGCTGGCGCAGGTCGAGGCCGCCACCTGCGAGACCTACGATCCCGCGCCGGAGATTCCCGCTGGCGCCGAGGTCCATTTCCAGGGGCCGCTGGGTTCATCGGGAATTCTCACCAAGTTTGCTAGCGTCAGGCCGCATGGGAATCCGGCTTGAGTCCATCGATATCCCGGTCGCCTCCGAACAGATACAGGGCACCTTCCTGGCGCCGGCGCAATCGCTGCCCGGCGTGCTGTTCGTGCACGGGTGGGGCGGTTCGCAGGAACACGACCTGGCGCGCGCACGCGAAGCCGCGGGTTTGGGCTGCGTCTGCTTGACCTTCGACCTGCGCGGCCACGAGCGCCACGCGCGGCAGTGGGAAACGGTCAGCCGCGCGCAGAACCTCGACGATCTGCTGGCCGCCTACGACTGGCTGGCCGGGCAGTACAACGTCGACGGCGACGCCATCGCGGTGGTCGGCATCAGCTACGGCGCCTACCTGGCGGCGATCCTCACTGCGCTGCGGCCGGTGCGCTGGCTCGCGCTGCGCACGCCGGCGCTGTACAAGGACGAGCACTGGGACTGGGCAAAGCGCAGGCTGCACGAGGATCCGGACCTGGTGCCGTTCCGCAACCGCCGCATCGCCTGGCAGGACAACCGCGCGCTGGGCGCGTGCGCCAGGTTCGCCGGCGATGCGCTGATCGTCGAGGCGCAGCACGATCGCGTCATCCCGCATGCGGTGATCGAGAGCTACCTGGCCGCCTTCCAGAACCCGCGCTCGCTGACTTCGCGGCTGGTGCGCGGGGCCGATCACGGTTTCACCGACAAGGCCAGCCAGAAGGACTACACCGGCATCCTGATCAAGTGGCTGACCGAGATGGTCGCCGGCTACCGCGAGGACGCGCTGCGCGAGAAGATGCAGGAGCGCAAGCGGCGCGCGCAGGCCGGCGGCTGAGTGGCGCGCGGACGCTTCACGACAGTCTCACGGCAGCGCTCCAACAATCCCGCCATGACGACAGAACAGCGCATGCCGGCGGATGCCGGCGGGCAAGCCGCGCCCGCATCGCCGGCGGACACGCATGAGGAAGGCAGGCTGGCGCGGCGCGCGCGCATCCTGCGCTTCCTGTTCCGCTACCGGCACCTGGCCGCCTTCTCCGGCATGTCGCTGCCGGAACCACCGCCCGATTCGGAGGCCGCGCAGGCGCAGGGCGAGGAACCCGCGCGCTTCGCCCGCGATCTGGAAGCGCTGGGGCCGGGCTTCATCAAGCTCGGGCAGATGCTCTCCACGCGCCCGGACTTCGTGCCGCCGGCCTATGCCGAGGCGCTGGAATGCATGCAGGAGGACGTCACCCCGATCCCGTTCGCGCAGATCCGCCAGGTGATCGAGGACCAGCTCGGCCTGCGGCTGGGCGCGGTGTTCGCCGAGTTCGACGAAACGCCGCTGGGCGCTGCCTCGCTGGCGCAGGTGCACGCGGCGACGCTGCGCAGCGGCCTGCGCGTGGCGGTCAAGGTGCAGCGTCCGGGCCTGCTCAACCAGTTGCTGGCCGATCTGGACATCCTGGCCGGCTTCGCCAGCACCGCCGACAAGGTCACCGACCTGGGTCGGCGCGTGCATTTCGCCGACTGGGTGCACGAGTTCCGCAAGACCCTGCTGGCCGAACTGGACTACGTGGCCGAGGCGGAGAACCTCGAGCGCTTCGGCCAGCACCTGGCGCCGTATCCGCAACTGGTGGTGCCGCGGCCAGTGTGGGACCTGGTGCGCCCGCGCTTGCTGGTGATGGAACGGGTGACCGGCGTGCGCGTGGACCAGGTGACCGACGTGCGCCGGCTGGAGACCGACATGCACGCGATGGTCACCGCGCTGGTGCGCGGCTACCTCGACCAGATCTTCGTGCATGGCGAGATCCACGCCGATCCGCACCCGGGCAACCTGCGCGTGCTGCCGGACGATCGGCTGGCGATCTTCGACCTGGGCATGATCGCGCACATCCCGCCGCGCCAGCGCGATCGCCTGCTCAAGCTGCTGTTCGCCGCGGTGGACGGCCGCGGCGAAGAAGTGGCCGAGGAGTCGATCCGGCTCGGCACGCGGCTGGACGACTACGACGAGGAGCGCTACCTGCGCGAGGTCGGCCAGCTGGTCGCGCACTACGCTGCGCACGCCGACTCGGCCTCGGAAGGGCGCGTGCTGATGCAACTGGTGCAACTGGCCACCGCCTGCGGCCTGCGCACGCCGCCGGAGATGAGCCTGCTCGGCCGGACCCTGCTCAACCTGGAAGCGGTCTGCCGGCACCTGGCGCCGGACCTGCTCGTCCGCGACATGGTCGAGGAGCACCTGCAGAGGGTGATGCAGCTGCGCCTGCGCAAGTCGCTGTCGCCGTCCAACCTGGCCAGCGAGATCATGGAGCTGCAGGTGCTGCTGCGCGAATCGCCGCGCAAGATCTCCGACGTGCTGTCGCTGCTGGCGGAGAACCGCTTCCAGCTGCGCGTCACCGGGCTGGAGGAATCGCGGCTGCTGGAGAACATGCAGAAGATCGCCAACCGCATCTCCGCCGGGCTGGTCGCGGCGGCGCTGATCGTCGCCTCGACGCTGATGATGCGGGTGGAGACCGAGGCGCGGCTGCTGGGCTATCCGGCGCTGGCGCTGCTGATGTTCCTGATCGGCGCGTTCCTCGGCATCGGCATCATCGTCAGCGCGCTGCTGACCGACCGCCGTGCCAAGCGGCGCGAGGAGCGCGGGCCGCGCTGAGCGCGGTCCATCGTTGCTTGATGGTGCTAAGCGCGGTTCCGCCTGCTGGACTACTGGTTGATGCCGCGGCTGTAGAGCCGAGCTTGCCCGGCTCGCCGTGCGCGCGAGCGAGAAGCAGCCGAGCAAGCTCGGCTCTACAGGGAGAATCCGCGAGGCTTGTGGCGTGTGACAGGTGTCGGTTGAATGGCTTCGGTCCGTCCGCGGGTTACGGACGCCGGTTGTAGCCGAGCTTGCTCGGCTTGCCGTGCGCGCGAGCGAGAAGCAGCCGGGCAAGCTTGGCTCTACAGGGGGAATCCGCGAGGCTTTTGGCGTGCGACTGGTGTCGGTTGAATGGCTTCGGTCCATCCGCGGGTTACGGACGCTGGTTGTAGAGCCGAGCTTGCTCGGCTTGCCGTGCGCGCGAGCGGGAGCAGCCGAGCAAGCTCGGCTCTACAGGGGGAATCCGCGAGGCTTGTGGCGTGCGGCGGGTGTCGGTTGAATGGCTTCGGTCCGTCCGCGGGTTACGGACGCCGGTTGTAGCGCCGGGCTTGCTCGGCTTGCCGTGCGCGCGAGCGAGAAGCAGCCGGGCAAGCTCGGCTCTACAGGGGGAATCCGCGAGGCTTTTGGCGTGCGACGGGTATGGGGTGAATGGCTTCGGTCTGTCCGCGGGTTACGGACGCCGGTTGTAGCGCCGGGCAAGCTCGGCTCTACAGGGGGAATCCGCGAGGCTTCTGGCGTGTGGCGGGTATCGGTTGAATGGCTTTGGTCCATCCGCGGGTTACGGACGCCGGTTGTAGAGCCGAGCTTGCTCGGCTTGCCGTGCGCGTGAGCGAGAAGCAGCCGAGCAAGCTCGGCTCTTCAGGAGGATGTGGCGGGAAAGAATCCGCCGGGACGATGCAGGATCGATGGCCCGAGCAATAACACTCGACCGCGCATGGTGCTCAAGCACCGCGCAACGAAGCCAGCTCCAGCGCATCCGGCCCCATCGATGCGCGCGTCAGCAGCCGCTGCGCCTGCGCCTGGTCAGCCGCCGGCAGTGTTTCCAGCCATTCGATCGCACCCGCGCTGAGCACCGCCACCGGCAGCGCATCGCGATAGGCCACGCGGGCGCCGGCCACGCGCGCCACGCGCGGGCCGGGCAGCAGGGTGCCGAGCAGGTTGGCCGGGTCGGAAGCCGACACGCAGACCCAGGCCGGCGCGTCGGGGGCTGCAGCGTCGCCGCGCCGCGCCGCGCGCAGCGCCGGGATCGCGTCGGGCAGCGCGAACTGCTCGCCGGACAGGCCGGCGATGAAGCGTCCGCCGCGGATCTCGCCGCGCGCCTCCAGGCGGTGGTAGACGCGGACCAGTTCGCGCCACGGTGGCAGCCAGGCCGCCTCCTTCTGCAGCAGCGTCCAGCACACCACGCCATAGCGGCGCAGCAGCGTGCGCGCGACGTGCTCGAGCGCGGCCTCGCGCTGGCCGGGCGCATCGGCCGGCGCGCGCCGGGCCAGCGCCCAGCGGCCGGCGTCCTGCAGGCTGCCCATCAAGGGGCCGCGCCGGCGTCGCGAAGACGAGGCGTTGCGACGCGACGGCGGCACCAGCAGCGAGCGAAGGCCCGAATAGCTGTCGCAGTGCACGCGTCCGCGCGCGACCAGTTCGGACAGCGCGTCCTCCAGTTCGGTGCGCATCAGCCGCGCGTGCTCGGCGATGTCGTCGAAGAACGATGCGCCGTGCTCGGCCAGCGCGTCGAGCACGCGCTGCGCGCGCGAGGACACCGCCGCGTCGTCCTCGCCCGGCGACATCGCCGCCCACAGCGCGGCGCTGCGGCGCGGCAGCAGCATCAGCGGGGTGGAACGCAGCGAGCCGGGCGCGCCGCGCTGTCCTGCCGCAGAAGGCGGACGCAGCCGCAGCCATTGCACGCGGCCGCTGCCGCACAGGTCGTCGAGCCAGTGCAGCGCGTAGTCGGTCATGCGCGCGGGCAGCAGTTCGGTTTCCCAGGCCGCCGCGGGCGCTTCGTAGCCTTCCAGCTGCGCCAGCAGCGCGGCCAGCGCGTCCGGGCCGCTGACGCGCGCGTCCGGCGCCACGCGCTGCCAGGCGAACAGGAAGCGCGCATAGTCGCGCCGCTCGACCGGTTCGATCTCGCGGCGCAGTCGTTGCAGGGTGTAGCGGTGGATGCGCGCGAGCAGGTGGCGCTCGCACCACTGCGTGCCGTCGTCGGGCGCATCGGGCAGGAAGCGGCCCTGCATGACCGTGCCTTCCTGCTGCAAGGCCAGCAGCGCCTGCACGATGCGTGTTTCCGGCAGGGCGAAGTCCCGCGCCAGCGCCGAGGCCGCCGCCGGTCCCAGCCCGGACAGCCGCGCGCGCAGCAGTTCGATCAGCGCCTGTTCGCCGCTCCATGCCTGGCGCAGGCATTCGGCCGGCACGCGCACGGCCGGTTCGGCGTGCGCGCGTGGATGCAGCGCCTGCGCCTGCGGCAGGCGTTCGGTGGCGATCCACCAGCCGGCCGCCGCATCGTCCGCTTCGACGGCGAGGCGGGTGGCGCGGCCGTCCCGCGCCAGCGCTTCCAGCAGCGACGGCCAGCCGGCTTCCTCGCGCGCCTCGGCGGCGGTGGCGAAGCCCAGCGCGGTCAGCGCCTCGTGCATCTCGTCGGCGCTGGCGGCCTGCGGCCAGGCTTCCTGGCGCACCATCGCGATCGCGTCCGGATCCAGCCGGCCCAGGTCCTCGGGATCCTTCGGGTTGGCGTAGCGGCGGCCCTGCACGGCCTGGGTGCGGCGTTCCTCCAGCGGCGCGTCGTCGAGGAAGGCGTAGGGACGCGCCTGGATCGCCTCGGCCGCCAGCGGCGAGGGCGCGGCCAGATCGCGCGCGGCCACCTGCACCCGGCCGGACTCGATTCCGCGCAGCAGGCGCAGCCAGCCTTGGCTGTCCATCGCTTCGTCCAGGCAGTCGCGCAGCGTCTGCGCGACCAGCGGGTGATCCGGCACCTCGCGATCGCCGGCCAGGTTCTCCGCGCAGGCGACCTGGTCGGGGAACACCGTCGCCAGCAGATCCTCGGACTTCATCCGCTGCAGCTGCGGCGCGACCTTGCGGCCGCCGGCGAAGCGGGGCAGCGCCAGCGCGGTGGTGGCGTTCCAGCGCCAGCGCACGCCGAACAGCGGCGCGTCCAGCAGCGCCTGCACCAGCACGTCCAGCGCCGAGGACGAGTGCAGGTAGCGCGCCACTTCCTCCAGCGGGAAGCTGTGGCTGGTGGACAGCGACAGCACGATCGCGTCTTCGGTGGCGGCGGCCTGCAACTCGAAGTTGAACTTGCGGCAGAAGCGCTTGCGCAGCGCCAGTCCCCAGGCACGGTTGACGCGGCTGCCGTAGGGCGAGTGGATCACCAGCTGGGTGCCGCCGGACTCGTCGAAGAAGCGCTCCAGCACGATCCGCTGCTGCGTCGGCAGGCCTTCCAGCGCGGTCGAGGCGCGGCGCAGGTAGTCCAGCAACTGCGTGGCGGAGGCCTCGTCCAGGCCGAGCTCGTCGCGCAGCCACGCCTCCGCCGCGCCGTCCGTAAGCCGCGCCCCGACCTCGGCGCGCAGGCGCGACACGCCTGCCGACAGTTCATCGCTGCGCCCCGGCGCCTCGCCCAGCCAGAACGGGATGTTGGGCGCGGCGCCGCGCGCGTCCTCCACCCGCAGCCGTCCCGGCTCGATGCGCAGGATGCGGTAGCTGACGTTGCCGAGCTGGAACACGTCGCCGGCCAGGCTTTCGACCGCGAAGTCCTCGTTGACCGTGCCGATGACCTGCGCCTCCGGCTCCAGCATCACCGTGTAGTCGCCGGTGTCGGGAATGGTGCCGCCGGAGGTCAGCGCGGTCAGCCGCGTGCCCTTGCGCGCGCGCAGCCGGCCGTGCACGGCGTCGCGATGCACGTGGCCGGCGCGCGCGCCGCGGCGGGTGCTGAAGCCTTTGGCCAGCATCCGCACCAGTTCGTCGAAATCGGCGCGCGCCAGCGCCGCGTACGGGCCGGCGCGGCGCAGTCGGTCATACAATTCGCCCTCGTCCCACTCGCGGCAGGCAACCTCGGCGACGATCTGCTGCGCCAGCACGTCCAGCGGGGCTTCCGGGATGCGCAGCGCGTCCAGTTCGCCGCGCCGCACGCAGTCCAGCAGCGCCGCGCATTCGACCAGCTCGTCGCGGGTCTGCGGGAACAGCCGCGCCTTCGGCGTGCCGCCGACCGAGTGGCCGGAGCGCCCGGCGCGTTGCAGGAAAGTGGAGATGGCGCGCGGCGAACCGAGCTGGCAGACCAGATCGACCTCGCCGATGTCCAGGCCCAGTTCCAGCGAGGCGGTGGCGACCAGCGCCTTCAGTTCGCCGCGCTTGAGCCGTTGTTCGGCGGCCAGCCGGGTCTCGCGCGCCAGGCTGCCGTGGTGCGCGGCCACCGCGTCGGCGCCGAGCTTCTCGGCCAGGTGGCGCGCGGCGCGTTCGGCCATCCGTCGCGTGTTGACGAACACCAGCGTGGTGCGGTGCGCGCGCACCAGCTCTTCCAGTTGGCAATAGACCTGTTCCCACTGGTCGTTCGACATCACCGCCGACAGCGGCGCCGGCGGCACCGCCAGCGCCAGGTCGCGGCGGCGGTCGTAGCCGATGTCGACGATCTCGCAGCCGCGCGGCGCGCCGTCGGCGTCGCGGCCGGTCAGGAAACCGGCGACCGCCGCGATCGGCTTCTGCGTGGCCGACAGGCCGATGCGCACCGGCGGCGACTCGCACAGCGCCTCCAGCCGCTCCAGCGACAGCGCCAGGTGGCTGCCGCGCTTGCCGGCGGCCACGGCGTGGATCTCGTCGACGATCACGCTGCGCACGCCTCGCAGCATCTCGCGGCCGCTCTCCGAGCCGAGCAGCACGTACAGCGATTCCGGCGTGGTGACCAGGATGTGCGGTGGCCTGCGCAGCGCCTGCGCGCGTTCGCGCGCGGGCGTGTCGCCGGTGCGCACCGCGGTGCGTATTTCCACCTCGGGCAGGTCCAGCGCGCGCAGCGATTCGCCGATGCCGGCCAGCGGCGCCTCCAGGTTGATGCGCACGTCGTTGGACAACGCCTTCAGCGGGGAGACGTAGACCACCATCGTGCGGTCGGGCAGGCCGGCGGGCGAGAGCCCTTGCTTCACCAGCGCGTCGATCGCGGCCATGAACGCGGTCAGCGTCTTGCCCGAGCCGGTCGGCGCGGCGACCAGCGTATGGCGACCGGCCGCGATCAGCGGCCAGGCCTGGCGCTGGGCCGGCGTCGGCCCACCGGGAAAGGCCTGGGCGAACCAATGGGCGAGGGCGGGATGGAAGAGGTCGGGGGGCATGGCCGGCAGCGGGCGGCGAAGGCGCCTCAACCGACGATATGGGGCGGCGGCGGCGCGATGCAACGCGCGCTGATGAACGGTTCCCGACGCCGCACCGCGCACGCGGCGTTGACGGCGGCGCTGGCAACCTGATCGCGACAGGAGGCGATGGACGATGCAGTACAGGCATTTCCGGTTCGGCAAGGGATTCCGCGTCGCCTTCGCGGTGCGGCGGGTGCAGGCGGCCGAGATGGTCATCGCGCCTGGTGGCAGCGAGGGCGGCCCGGAAAACCGCCACCGCGGCGCGGACCAGTGGCTGTACGTGGTCTCCGGCAGCGGCCTGGCCATCGTCGAAGGCCAGCGGAAAAGGCTGCGCGCCGGCAGCCTGCTGGTCATCGAGCGCGGCGAGCGGCACGAGATCCGCAACACCGGCCGCACCCTGCTCAAGACCGTCAACCTGTATTCGCCGCCGGCCTATCGCGACGACGGCGAGCCGCTGGCGCGGGGCAGGAAGTGATCGTGCGCGCCGGCGCCGCGCGGCGGAGCGCGGGGTGATGCAGGGCCTGGACTGGGTCGGCTGGCTGGCCTCGGCCATCCTGCTGGCGACGCTGCTGCGCCAGATCCGCACGCAATGGAAATCGCCGTCGCCCGAGGGCGTGTCGCGCTGGCTGTTCGCCGGCCAGATCGCCGCCTCGGTCGGGTTCGTGATCTACAGCCTGTCGCTGCGCAACTGGGTGTTCGTTGTCACCAACGGCCTGATCCTGCTGACCGCCATCGCCGGCCAGATCGTGCAGCACCTGCGCCGCGGTGAAGGCGGCGACTGAAACCCCGCCCGCGGCGGCGCTGTCGGACCCGTGCGACGGCAGGTCGCTCAGACGCGTCCTTCGACCAGTTTCTGCAGCCGCTCCTTGCGCCCGTTGACCCAGCGCGCGGACCAGCGCATGCCGGCGGCGACCGAGCGCACCGCCACCTCCGGCTGCGGACGTTCCGGGTCGAGCATCGTGATCTCCACCACCCAGCCCGAGCGCTGCGGACGGATCTGCAGGATCTGCCGTCCTTCCAGCATCAGCGCCATCGGTCCGGTCGCGTTCTCCTCGTCGCCCTCCCAGGAGAATCCCGGGGGCAGTTTCATCGGCGTCGCACGAGCCATCTTCTCATCGGTCCCTAACGCGGTCGGGAATCGCCCTCGGGCGCATGACGGTCGTCCTGTTCGCGGCCATGCAGCCCCATCCTTCTGAATGAAAATCCCGCGGTCACGGTTTGCCGGGAATCTTGATCCGCGCGGCGTGATGGACATGCGAACGCAAGCGCGCGCGCCGGTGCATGATGGATGCGTTGTCGCGCAGATCACGCTGGAAGGCATGCGCGTCGGCGCAGCAGTGCGAACGCCACCGGTGGCTCCCGCGCCGGAGGCCGCGCCTTCGCGCATGTCAAACGCCGGTAACAGGTTCGATCCAGGCTGGCGCCATCGTCAGGAGGATGCCCGATGAAGATCTTGTTGAAACGCAGCCTGTCCTGGTTCGCGCTGGGTTCGCTGCTGCTGGTCCTGGCCGGCCTGGCACAGGTCCCCGAGGTCTGGGCGGCCTGGCTGCCCTGAGCGCGACCGCCGCGGTCCTGGCTGGCCGCGAGCCGACGCCCGGGCGGCGCTACCGCCTGCCGGAGCGCGACACGCCCCCGGTTCTGGTCTACCATGACCCTGCATTCAACAGGACAGGGTGGCCCGCGGAAACGCCGGCCGAGCGTGCGACATGAGCACTACCACCGACCCCCGCTAGAATCCCCGCCCGAGGCCGGCCACAGGCGCCCTCGCGGCGCTTTTTTTGTGGCCGAGAAGCGGCCACGGGAATCGGGAATGGAGAATGGGGAATCGTGAAAAGCGATCCCCGTTTTCCGGAAGCCCAACCCGATCTCCCGGCAAACCGCTTCTTCGATTCCCCATTCACTATTCCCCATTCCCGGCTCCACCCATGATCACGATCACCCTCCCCGACGGCAGCCGCCGCGAATTCGAACAACCCGTCTCCGTCATGCAGGTCGCCCAGTCGATCGGCGCCGGCCTGGCCAAGGCCACCGTCGCTGGCGCGGTCGACGGCCGGCTGGTCGATGCCAGCGACGTCATCGACCACGACGCCACGCTGCGCATCATCACTCCCAAGGACGAGGAGGGCGTGGAGATCATCCGCCACTCCTGCGCGCACCTGGTCGGCCACGCGGTCAAGCAGCTGTATCCGGACGCGAAGATGGTCATCGGCCCGGTGATCGCCGAGGGCTTCTACTACGACATCCATTCCGAGCGCCCGTTCACGCCCGAGGACCTGGCCGCGATCGAGCAGCGCATGCAGGAGCTGATCGCGCAGGACTACGACGTGATCAAGAAGATGACCCCGCGCGCGGAGGTCGTCGAGGTGTTCAAGGCGCGCGGCGAGGACTACAAGCTGCGCCTGATCGAGGACATGGCCGACGACGTCACCGCGATGGGCCTGTACCACCACCAGGAATACGTGGACATGTGCCGCGGCCCGCACGTGCCGAACACGCGCTTCCTGAAGGCGTTCAAGCTGACCCGAATCTCCGGCGCGTATTGGCGCGGCGACGCCAAGAACGAGCAGCTGCAGCGCATCTACGGCACCGCCTGGGCCGACAAGAAGCAGCTCGACGCCTACGTCCAGCGCATCGAGGAAGCCGAGAAGCGCGACCACCGCCGCATCGGCAAGCAGCAGGAGCTGTTCCACCTGCAGGAAGAGGCGCCGGGCCTGGTGTTCTGGCATCCGAAGGGCTGGGCGATCTGGCAGGTGGTCGAGCAGTACATGCGCAAGGTCTACCGCGACAGCGGCTACGGCGAGGTGCGCTGCCCGCAGATCCTGGACGTGTCGCTGTGGCAGAAGTCCGGCCACTGGGACAACTACCAGGAGAACATGTTCTTCACCGAGTCGGAGAAGCGCACCTACGCGCTCAAGCCGATGAACTGCCCCGGCCACATCCAGGTGTTCAACCAGGGCCTGCACAGCTACCGCGACCTGCCGATCCGCTACGGCGAGTTCGGCTCCTGCCACCGCAACGAGCCGTCCGGCGCGCTGCACGGCATCCTGCGCGTACGCGGCTTCACCCAGGACGACGGCCACGTGTTCTGCACCGAGGAGCAGGTCGAGGCCGAGGTCACCGCGTTCCACCGGCAGGCGCTGGCGGTCTACGCCGCGTTCGGCTTTGACGAGATCCAGATCAAGATCGCCCTGCGCCCGGAAAAGCGCCTCGGCGACGACGCCACCTGGGACAAGGCCGAGGACGCCCTGCGCGCGGCGTTGCGCAGCTGCGGGGTGGAATGGCAGGAACTGCCGGGCGAGGGCGCCTTCTATGGCCCCAAGATCGAGTACCACCTGAAGGACGCCATCGGCCGCACCTGGCAGTTGGGCACGATGCAGGTCGATTTCATGATGCCCGGCCGCCTGGGCGCCGAGTACGTGGACGAGCACAGCCAGCGCCGCCACCCGGTCATGCTGCACCGCGCGATCGTGGGCTCGATGGAGCGGTTCATCGGCATCCTCATCGAGCACCACGCCGGCGCCTTCCCGGCCTGGCTGGCCCCGGTCCAGGCGGTGGTCATGAACATCACCGACGCCCAGGCCGATTACGTCGACGAGGTCCGGAAAAGCCTTGCAAATCAAGGCTTCCGGGTCGTTTCGGATTTGCGCAACGAGAAAATCGGCTATAAGATCCGCGAGCACACGCTGCAAAGGGTGCCGTACCTGCTGGTGGTCGGCGACCGCGAAAAGGAAAATGGCGCCGTTGCCGTGCGTACCCGTTCGGGCGAGGATCTTGGCACAATGCCGGTAGCCGCCTTCGCCGAGCGCCTGCGTGGCGAGCACGCATAAGGCCGATCCCGGCCCGCAAGGGCCGGCCCGATTCCCCTAGGAGACTGCAACAATCAGTACCCCTGACAACAAGCAAAACCGCAAGAACCACGAGATCCGCGTGCCGCGCGTGCGTGTCATCGGCAGCGACGGCGAGATGATCGGCGTGCTCTCGCGCGACGAAGCCCTGGCGAAGGCCGAGGACGAAGGCCTGGATCTGGTCGAGATCCAGCCGCAGGCCGATCCGCCGGTCTGCAAGATCATGGACTTCGGCAAGTTCAAGTTCGAGCAGCAGAAGAAGGCCAACGAGGCCAAGAAGAAGACCAAGCAGGTCGAGATCAAGGAACTCAAGTTCCGGCCGGTCACCGACGAAGGCGACTACCAGATCAAGATGCGCAACATCCGCCGCTTCCTGGAAGAAGGCGACAAGGTCAAGATCAACATCCGCTTCCGCGGCCGCGAGATGAGCCACCAGGAACTGGGCCGGCAGATGGCCGCGCGCATCGAGGCCGAGCTGGGTGACGACATCGTCATCGAGTCGCGCCCGCGCCTGGAAGGCCGCCAGATGGTCATGATGATCGCCCCCAAAAAGAAATGATCTTTCGCGCCGAAGGCGCGAAAGGCCAACCGTTCCCCTCCCCTGCGCAGCGGGGGAGGGCAAAGGGTGGAGGAGCGCCGCAAGGCGCTCTTTTCGTTTCCGTAGCCGGGTCAGCCGGGAGGATGGGAGCCGCAGGCGCGAAAGGCCAACCGTTCCCCTCCCCTG
Organism: Pseudoxanthomonas mexicana; assembly: GCF_046736355.1. Classification (GTDB taxonomy): domain Bacteria; phylum Pseudomonadota; class Gammaproteobacteria; order Xanthomonadales; family Xanthomonadaceae; genus Pseudoxanthomonas_A; species Pseudoxanthomonas_A mexicana_B. Next base: position 1,203,466 of record NZ_CP157201.1, read on the forward strand.
CGCAGCGGGGGAGGGCAAAGGGTGGGGGAGCGCCGCAAGGCGCTCTTTTCGTTTCAGCCCACGGCAAAACCGCCCCGTGGGAGCGACGTCAGTCGCGACGGGACGGTTCAAGTCGCGACTGACGTCGCTCCCACAGGTGTCGCCCCATGTTGAGAACCCCCTGATTTGCAAGGAATTCCCGCACCGGGCATAATGCGCGGCTCCGGTTTGCCGGAGGGCTGTACGCAGCCATTGGACCCGTCGAGGTTTCCTTCGTGGATTCAACGACTTACAAGCCGACAGGGGCAGGGACGGAAAGACCGGATACGGCGCCCAGGTCAGTGACAGAACACACCCAAGGACATCGCAATGCCCAAGATCAAGACCCACCGGGCGGCGGCCAAGCGTTTCCGGAAGACTGCTTCCGGCAAGTACAAGGCCGGCCACGCCAACCGTAGCCACATCCTCACCAAGAAGGCCACCAAGCGGAAGCGCAACCTGCGCGGCACGAACATCGTTCGCGCCGAGGACAGCGGCCGTCTGGACCGCATGCTTCCCTACCTCTGAGGATCTGAGTCATGGCACGAGTCAAGCGCGGCGTCACCGCACGTCGCCGTCACAAGAAAGTCCTGCACCTGGCCAAGGGTTACTACAACGCCCGCCGCAAGGTGTTCCGCGTCGCCAAGCAGGCGGTCATCAAGGCCCAGCAGTACGCCTACATCGGCCGCAAGCAGAAGAAGCGCAACTTCCGTTCGCTGTGGATCACCCGCATCAACGCGGCGGCCCGCATCAACGGCCTGAGCTACAGCCGTTTCATGAACGGCCTGCTGAAGGCCGGCATCACCCTGGATCGCAAGGTGCTGGCGGACATCGCCGTGCACGATGCGACGGGTTTTGCCGCCCTGGCTGAAAAGGCGAAGGGCGCACTGGCGGCGTAAGCCGCGTCTCCACCGTAAAAGCTGTACCGGCGGTCCATCGCCGAAACACGTGGGGAAGGGCGCGAGTCCTTCCCCATTGTTTTTTCGGGATTGGGCATTCGGGATTCGGGATTGGCAGGAGCGAGTCAGCCCGGTTCCTCCGTGATTTGCGAATCCCCGACCCAGCTTCCAATCCCGAATCTCCAATCCCCGAATCCCGGCCCCACCATGAGCGATATCGAAACCCTGTCCAACCAGTCGCTTGCCGACATCGCCGCCGCCGCCTCGCCCGAGGCGCTGGAACAGATGCGCGTGGCCTTGCTGGGCAAGAACGGCAGCGTCACCGCGCAGCTCAAGCAGCTCGGCGCGCTGCCGGCCGAGCAGCGCAAGCAGGCCGGCGAGGCGATCAACCGCGCGCGCGACGCCATCGCCGAGGCGCTGTCGGCGCGCAAGGTCGTGCTGGAGGACGCCGCGCTGGACGCGCGCCTGGCCGGCGAAACCCTCGACGTCACCCTGCCCGGGCGCAACGGCGGGCGCGGCGGGCTGCATCCGATCAGCCGCACGCTGGAGCGCATCGCCGACATCTTCGGCCGGCTGGGCTACGAACTGGCCGACGGCCCGGACATCGAGGACGACTGGCACAACTTCGAGGCGCTGAACTTCCCGCCGCACCACCCGGCGCGGGCGATGCACGACACCTTCTACTTCGGCGACGGCCGCCTGCTGCGCACGCACACCTCCGGCGTGCAGGTGCGCTACATGGACAGCCACCGGCCTCCGCTGCGCATGATCGCCGCCGGCAAGGTCTACCGCAGCGACAGCGACCAGACCCACTCGCCGATGTTCCACCAGGTCGAGGGCCTGCTGGTGGACGAGCATTCGACCTTCGCCGACCTGAAGGGCACGCTGGCCGAGTTCGTGCGCGCCTTCTTCGAGCGCGACTTCGAGATGCGCTTCCGCCCCAGCTATTTCCCGTTCGTCGAGCCCGGCGCGGAGGTGGACATCGCCTGGCAGCAGCCCGACGGCAGCACCCGCTGGCTGGAAGTGCTGGGTTGCGGCATGGTCCATCCCAACGTGCTGCGCAACTGCGGCATCGACCCGGAGCGCCATACCGGCTTCGCCTTCGGCCTGGGCGTGGAGCGCTTCGCGATGCTGCGCTACGGCGTGGGCGATCTGCGCGCGTTCTTCGACAACGACGTGCGGTTCCTCAGGCAGTTCGCTTGAAGGCCGGGATTCGGGATTCGTGATTCGGGATTGGCAAAAGCCACCCCCTGCGACCCGAACCGGCACTCTGCTTTTTTCGAATCCCCAATCCCGAATCCCCAATCCCGGCTCCCATGAAATTCAGCGAAAACTGGCTGCGCAGCCACGTCCCCACCGAAGCCACGCGCGATGAACTGGCCGCCACGCTGACCGCGATCGGCCTGGAGGTCGAGGAGGTCACGCCGCTGGGCGAGGGCCTGGACAAGGTGGTGGTGGCGCGCATCGTCGAATGCGCCCGGCATCCCGAGGCCGATCGCCTGCAGATCTGCCAGGTCGATGCCGGGCAGGGCGAACTGCTGCAGATCGTCTGCGGCGCGCCCAATGCGCGCGCGGGGCTGCGCGCGCCGCTGGCGCTGGCCGGCGCGCGGGTGGCCGGCATCGACATCAAGGCGGCGAAGCTGCGCGGCGTGGATTCCAACGGCATGCTGTGCTCGGCGAAGGAACTGGGCATCGACGCCGACGCCTCCGGCCTGCTGGAACTGCCGGACGACGCGCCGATCGGCGCGCCGATCGCCGACTACCTAGGCCTGCCCGACGCCAGCATCGAGATCAAGCTCACCCCCAACCGCGCCGACTGCTTCGGCGTGCGCGGCATCGCCTTCGACGTGGCGGCGGCCTGCGGCAGCGAGGTGGTCGCCTTCGACGCCACCCCGATGCCGGCGCTGAACGACGCGCGGCTGGCGGTGGAGCTGCACGCCGGCGCCGATGCGCCGCGCTACTGCGGCCGCGTCATCGAGGGCATCGACCCGTCGGCGCGGACGCCCGCGTGGATGGCCGAGCGCCTGCGCCGCAGCGGCGTGCGTCCGGTTTCGCTGTTGGTGGACATCACCCAGTACGTGATGCTGGAACTGGGCCAGCCGATGCACGCCTTCGATCGCGATCTGCTCACCGGGCCGATCGGCGTGCGCCGTTCGCGCACCGGCGAGACGGTCAGGCTGCTCGACGGCCGCGATGCGGCGCTGGACGACGATTTCCTGGTCATCACCGATGCCGATCGCGTGGTCGCGCTGGGCGGCGTGATGGGCGGCCACGACACCCGCGTCACCGAGACCACGCGCAACGTGTTCCTGGAAGCGGCGCATTTCGCGCCGGCCGCGATCATCGGCCGCGGCCGCAAGCTCGGCCTGCATACCGACGCCTCGCACCGCTTCGAGCGCGGCGTGGATCCGGCGCTGCCGGCGCAGGCCATCGAGGTCGCCACCCGGCTGGTGGTCGAGCTGGCCGGCGGCGCGCCCGGCCCGGTGGTGACGGCGGAACTGCCCGAACACCTGCCGCGCCCGGCCGCCATCTTCCTGCGCCGCGCGCGGGTGGCGCGCGTGCTCGGCGTGGACATCGCCGATGCCGAGATCGAGCGCATCCTGCGTGCGCTGGGCATGCAGGTGGCGGCCGTCGGCGAGGGCTGGAGCGTGGTCGCGCCGAGCCGCCGCTTCGACATCGCCATCGAGGAAGACCTGATCGAGGAACTGGCGCGCATCCACGGCTACGAGAACATCCCGACCACGCTGCCCGGCGGCGCCGCGCGCATCGTCGCGCCGCCGGAAACGGTGTTCGACCCGGCCGGCACGCGCCGCCAGCTGGTCGCGCGCGACTACCTGGAAACGATCAACTACGCCTTCGTCGATGCGCAGTGGCTGCGGCAGTGGCAGGCCGAGGCCGGCGCGGTGCCGCTGGCCAACCCGCTCAGCGCCGAACTGGCGGTGATGCGCACGCGGCTGCTGCCGGGGCTGGTGGCGGCCTTGCAGCGCAACGTGGCGCGCCAGGCCGGGCGGGTCCGGCTGTTCGAGATCGGCAACGTGTTTGCAAGCGCCCCGGCCGGTGCCGGCGATGCGCCCGCACCCGTCGAGGCGCTGCGGCTGGCCGCGGCGGTCTGCGGCGACGCGCTGGCCGAGCAATGGGGCGAGCGAGCGCGCAAGGTCGACTTCCATGACCTGAAGGGTGACCTGGAGAGCCTCGCCGCCGCCTCCGGCGCGTCGCTGGAGTACCGGCCGTCGCAGGCGGCGCACGGCCACCCGGGGCGCTCGGCCGACATCCACCGTGACGGCGTGCACATCGGCTGGATCGGCCAGTTGCATCCGCGGCTGGCGCGCGATCTCGACCTGGACACGGACGTGATCGCGTTCGAGATCGACCTGGCCGCGCTGTCGGCGCGCGCGCTGCCGCGCGCCGGCGAGTTGTCGCGCTATCCGTCCGTGCGTCGCGACTTCGCGTTCGTCGTCCCGGAGCAGGTGCCCTGGGCGGCGATCGAGACCACCGTCAAGGCCGCCACCGGCCCGCTGCTGCGGCAGATCGTGCTGTTCGACCGCTATGTCGGCCAGGGCGTCGAAGCAGGCTTCAAGAGCTTGGCTATGGGCTTGATTTTGCAGGACAACTCACGCACTCTGACCGAACGCGATGTGGAAACGGTGGCCGCCCGAGTGGTGGCCTCCCTTGGCCGCGAGCACGGCGCCAGGATTCGCGGATGAGGCATTGCGGCAGGTGGGGAGAACCCCGGGGGAAACGGTAGCGATGGCATTGACCAAGGCGGAAATGGCCGAGCGTCTGTTCGACGAGGTCGGGCTGAACAAGCGCGAGGCCAAGGAGTTCGTCGACGCGTATTTCGACGTCCTGCGCGAGGCGCTGGAGCAGGGACGGCAGGTCAAGCTGTCGGGCTTCGGCAACTTCGACCTGCGCCGCAAGAACCAGCGCCCCGGCCGCAACCCCAAGACCGGCGAGGAGATCCCGATTTCGGCGCGCACGGTGGTGACCTTCCGTCCGGGCCAGAAGCTCAAGGAAAGGGTGGAGGCCTATGCTGGATCCGGGCAGTAATCGCGAGCTACCGCCGATCCCGGCCAAGCGCTACTTCACCATCGGCGAAGTCAGCGAGCTGTGCGACGTCAAGCCGCACGTGCTGCGCTACTGGGAGACCGAGTTCCCCAGCCTGGAGCCGGTCAAGCGCCGCGGCAACCGCCGCTACTACCAGCGCCACGACGTGCTGATGGTGCGGCAGATCCGCGGCCTGCTGTACGAACAGGGCTATACCATCGGCGGCGCGCGCCTGCGCCTGGAAAGCGACGGCGCCCGCCAGGAGTCGGCGCTGAGCCACCAGATCGTCAGGCAGGTGCGGATGGAGCTGGAGGAAATCCTGCAACTGCTGCGGCGTTGAAACCGTTGGCGTTTCCGCGCGGATTCGCCGGCCCGGGCCGGCTGTGAGAAGCACCGCTTTGCGGCTATAATTGCCGCCCCGCCGCAGGGCGGGAACCATCGCATCAGTTCGGGGCGTAGCGCAGCCTGGTAGCGCATCTGCCTGGGGGGCAGAGGGTCGTCGGTTCAAATCCGGCCGTCCCGACCAATGCGATCGACGAAAGGCCCGCGCCTGGCGCGGGCTTTTTTGTGGGTCTTTCCTGGAGAGCGGGAACAGCAAAGGCAGCCGAGCAAGCTCAGCCCTGGACGAGGACTTTTGTAGAGCTTGCTCCACTCCCCGGCGCTACGGCGAACCGCCGTCAGTACCAGCTCAGCACGACCTTGCCGGCCTTGCCCTGTTCCATCAGGTCGAAGCCCTTCTGGAACTCCTCCACCGGCAACTGGTGGGTCAGCACCTTGCCGAGCGGGAAGCCCGACAGCACCAGCTGGGTCATCTTGTACCAGGTCTCGTACATCCTGCGGCCGTAGATGCCCTGCACGGTCAGGCCCTTGAAGATGATGCGGTCCCAGTCGATGCCGGCGCCCTTGGGCAGGATGCCGAGCAGGGCGATCTTGCCGCCGGGGTACATGCATTCGAGCATGTCGTTGAACGCGCGCGGGTTGCCGCTCATCTCCAGGCCGACGTCGAAGCCTTCCATGTGCAGGTCGGCCATCACGTCCTTGAGCGAGGTGTTGGCGACGTTGACCACGCGGGTGGCGCCCATGTCGGCGGCCAGCTTGAGGCGGAAGTCGTTGACGTCGGTGACCACCACGTTGCGCGCGCCGATGTGCTTGCAGATGCCGGCGGCGATGATGCCGATGGGACCTGCGCCGGTGATCAGCACGTCCTCGCCGACCACGTCGAATTCCAGCGCGCAGTGCGCGGCGTTGCCGTAGGGATCGAAGAACGCGGCCAGCTCGCTCGGGATCTGGTCCGGGATCGGCCACAGGTTGGACGCCGGCATCACGATGTACTCGGCGAACGCGCCGTTGCGGTTGACGCCGATGCCGGCCGTGTGCGGGCACAGGTGCGGGCGGCCGCCGCGGCAGTTGCGGCAGTGGCCGCAGACGATGTGGCCCTCGGCCGACACGCGCTGGCCGACGCTGTAGCCGCTCACGCCCGGGCCCAGCTCGGCGATGCGGCCGACGAACTCGTGGCCGATGGTCAGGCCCGGCTTGATGGTGCGCTGGCTCCACTCGTCCCACAGGTAGATGTGCAGGTCGGTGCCGCAGATGGCGGTCTTCTCCAGCCGGATCAGCACCTCGTTGGGGCCGGGCTGCGGCACCGGGATTTCCTCCATCCAGATGCCCTTGCCTGCTTCGCGCTTGACCAGCGCCTTCATGGTTTTCTGCGTCATCGGGAACGGTACGGCCATCGGGGAAGAGGGCGCGGATTATACGCCCGCGGTCCGCGCCGGTCCGGCACGCCCCTGCCACAAGTCATGGCCGGGCAGGGCGACGCCGGCGGCTACAATCGGCTTCTTTGCCCTGTCGTGGAGCCGCCGATGCGCCTGAACCTGCTTGCCGTTTCCCTTGCCGTCGCCAGCCTGGCCGCCGGCGCTGCCCATGCCGGCGAGGGCATGTGGGTGCCCCAGCAACTGCCGGAGATCGCCGGCCCGCTGAAGAAGGCCGGCCTGAAGCTGTCGCCGCAGCAACTGTCCGACCTGACCGGCGACCCGATGGGCGCGGTGGTCGCGCTGGGCGGCTGCACCGCCAGCTTCGTCTCGCCCAACGGCCTGGTGGTGACCAACCACCACTGCGCCTACGGCGCCATCCAGCTCAACTCCACGCCGGAGAAAAACCTGATCGTGGACGGCTTCAACCCGGCCACCGTCGCCGACGAGGTCAGCGCCGGACCCAATGCGCGCGTCTACGTGCTCGACTCGATCAAGGACGTCACCGCCGAGGCGCGCGCGGCCATCGCCGCCGCCGGCGGCGACCCGCTGGCGCGCACGCGCGCGCTGGAAGCCTTCGACAAGGCGCAGGTCGCCGCGTGCGAGGCCGAGGCCGGCTTCCGCTGCCGCCTGTACAGCTTCTCCGGCGGCAACACCTACCGGCTGTTCAAGAACCTGGAAATCCGCGACGTGCGCCTGGCCTACGCGCCGCCCAGCAGCATCGGCAAGTTCGGCGGCGACATCGACAACTGGATGTGGCCGCGCCACACCGGCGACTTCGCCTTCTACCGCGCCTACGTCGGCAAGGACGGCAAGCCGGCGGCGTACTCGCCCGACAACGTGCCCTACCAGCCCAAGCGCTGGCTGAAGTTCGCCGACAGGCCGCTGGGCGCCGGCGATTTCGTCATGGTGGCCGGCTACCCCGGCTCGACCAACCGCTACGCGCTGGAGACCGAGTTCGACGCCACCGCCAACTGGACCTATCCGACCGTCGGCCAGCACTACAAGAACCTGATCGCGCTGGTGGAAGCGGCCGGCAGGCAGAACGCGGACATCAAGGTGAAGTACGCCAGCACGATGGCGAGCTGGAACAACGTCACCAAGAACTACGACGGCCAGCTCGAAGGCTTCAAGCGCATCGACGCGGCGGGGCAGAAGCGCGCCGAGGAGGCCGCGGTGCTGGCCTGGCTGCGCGCGCAGGGCGGCAAGGGCGCCGAGGCGCTGGCCGCGCACCAGCGGCTGGCCGACCTGGCCGCGCAGGCGCGGACCACCCGCGATCGCGATTTCGTCGTCGGCCAGTTCCACAACACCGCCGCCATCGGCAGCGCGATCCAGCTGTACCGCCTGGCGATCGAGCGCGCCAAGCCCGACGCCGAGCGCGAGTCCGGCTTCCAGAACCGCGATCTGCCGGCCATCGAGGGCGCGCAGAAGCAGCTCGAGCGCCGCTACGTGCCGGCGATGGATCGCCAGTTGCAGGAATACTGGCTCAAGGAATACGTGAAGCTGCCGGCCGCGCAGCGGGTGGCCGCGGTCGATGCCTGGCTGGGCGGCAACGATGCGCAGGCCATCGGCCAGGCGCTGGACCGGCTGGCCACGACCGGCCTGACCAGCACCGAGCAGCGGCTGAAGTGGCTGGCCGCCGATCGCGCCGCGTTCGAGGGCAGCGACGATCCGGCCATCCGCTACGCGGTGGCGGTGATGCCGACGCTGCTGGAACTGGAGAAGCAGCGCAAGACCCGCGCCGGCGAGGCGCTGGTCGCGCGCCCGCTCTACCTGCAGGCGCTGGCCGACTACAAGAAGAGCCAGGGCAAGTTCGTCTATCCCGACGCCAACCTCTCGCTGCGCATCACCTTCGGCAACGTGGTCGGCTACGAGCCGAAGGACGGCATGGCCTACACGCCGTTCACCACGCTGGAGGGCGTGGTCGCCAAGGAGACCGGCGCCGAGCCGTTCAACTCGCCCAGGGCGCTGCTCGACGCGGTGGCGGCCAAGCGCTACGGTGGGCTGGAGGACAAGCGCCTGGGCAGCGTGCCGGTCAACTACCTGTCGGACCTGGACATCACCGGCGGCAACTCCGGATCGCCGGTGCTTGACGCGCACGGCAAGCTGATCGGCCTGGCCTTCGACGGCAACTGGGAATCGGTCAGCTCCAACTGGGTGTTCGATCCGAAGATGACCCGGATGATCGCCGTCGACGGCCGCTACCTGCGCTGGGTGATGCAGGAGGTCTATCCGTCGCCGCGGCTGCTGGAGGAAATGAACGTCGGCAAGTAAGCGCTGCCGAAGGCCCGCCCATGCGGGCCGCGATGGCGGACGAGGGGAGCGGTATGATCCGCTCCCCTCGCCGTTTCCGCCTTGCAGAAAACCGCCAGACCTCTCCCCACAGGAACCACCGACGCATGCGCATCCTGCTTGCCCGCCACGGCGAGACGCCGTGGAACGCCGAAGGCCGCTACCAGGGCCAGATCGACATCCCGCTATCGCCGGTCGGCGAGGCGCAGGCCGCCGCGCTGGGCGAGCGCCTGCGGGACCTGCCGATCGCCCGCGCGGTCGCCTCGCCGCTGTCGCGCGCGATGAACACCGCCCGGCGCGCCTTGGGCGAGTCGCGCGCGGACATGCTGGGCATCGACGAGGACCTGCAGGAAATCGCCCACGGCGAATGGGAAGGCCTGCTGGCCAGCGAGATCCACGACAAGGATCCGGCCCGCCTGCGCGCCTGGCGCGAGGAGCCGGACACGGTGCTGATGCCCGGCGGCGAATCGCTGCGGCAGGTGCTGGATCGTTCCTGGCGCGGGCTGTCGCGCGCGGCCGAGGGGCTGGGCGAGCAGGACACGCTGCTGGTGGTCGCGCACGATGCGGTCAACCGCGTGATCCTGTGCAAGGTGCTGGGCATCCCGCTGTCCCGGCTGTGGACCTTCCGCCAGGCGCCGACCACGATCAACCTGCTGGAAGGCGCGGACGTCGACAGCCTGGAGGTGGTGCGCCTGAACGACTGCGCGCACCATACGCCGTTCTTCGGCGAGGCCAGGCATCGGGCGTTGTGAACTGCTGGCCACAGCCAAAGCCAAAGCCAAAGCTTTCGCGCAGAGCGCGAGTTACTTTTGTCTTGGCAAAAGTAACCAAAACCGCCGGCGCCTGACACTCGCCGATACGGCTACGCCGCATCGGTTCCCTGTGCTCCTCGTCGGAGTCGGCACGGCGCCCAAACTCGCTTCGCTCAGACAAGGCACCTCTTCGGCCGCCTCCGCCTGCGGTGCTCGGCTCGCTTTAAGGCGCGGGCAAGTCAAAATCAACAGCGACAGCGACAGCAAGCAGTGAGACGCAATCGCAAGGTGAACCCTGGGTGGCAACATGAATCTTTCCGAATGGCTGGCCTATATCGAACGCCAACACCCCAAGTCCATCGAGATGGGGCTGGAACGTGCGCGAACCGTCGCCGAGCGCATGCGGATCGGCAAGCCGGCCGCGCAAGTCATCACCGTCGGCGGCACCAACGGCAAGGGATCCACGGTCGCTTTCATCGAGGCTATCGCGCGCGAGGCCGGCCGGAAGGTCGGCGCGTATACCTCGCCGCACCTGCTGCGCTACAACGAGCGCGTGCGCATCGACGGCGCCGATGCGGGCGACGAACGGCTGGTCGAGGCTTTCGAAGCCGTCGAAGCGGCGCGCAGCGACACGCCGCTGACCTATTTCGAATACGGCACGCTGGCCGCGCTGTGGCTGTTCGAGCGCGCGCGACTCGATCTGGCGGTGCTGGAAGTCGGTCTCGGCGGCCGATTGGACGCGGTGAACATCGTCGATCCGGACGTCGCCGTCATCACCACCGTCGACATCGACCACACCGACTGGCTGGGCGCCGACCGCGAGAGCATCGGCGCGGAGAAGGCCGGCATCGCGCGGCCGTGGAAGCCGCTGGTGCTGGGCGAGATCGACTCGCCTTCCAGCGTGCTGCGGCGCGCCTACGCCATCGGCGCCAACGCGCTGCGGCGCGGCAGCGATTTCTTCGACGAGCCGGTCGATGCTTCGCACTGGCGCTGGCGCGAGGTCGGCGGCGAACTGCTGCTGCCGCACCCGCCGCTGGCCGCGCCGGCGCAGCGCGCCAATGCGGCCACCGCGATCGCCGCGCTGCGCGCGCTGGACGGCGACATCGCGCCGGAAGCGTACGCGAGTGGCGTGGCCGGGGCGCGGCTGCCGGGACGCCTGCAGCGTTTCGTCCGCGATGGCGCCGAGGTCTACGTCGACGTCGGCCACAATCCGCAGGCTGCGCGCGAACTGGCCGCCTGGCTGCGTGCGCAGCCGGCGGCGCCGACCGCGCTGGTCTACGCGGCGCTGGCCGACAAGGACGCCGCCGGCGTTGTCGCCGCCTTCGACGGGCTGGACGTGGACTGGCACCTGGCCGGGCTGGAGCCGCAGTCGCCGCGTGGGCAGGACGTGGAAACGCTGCGCGCCCGGCTCGCCGGCAGCGCGGCCGGGCAGGGCGACGCGCATGTCGACGTGGCGCATGCGCTCGATGCCGTGCTGTCGCGGGCGCAAGCCGGCATGCGCGTGCTGGTGTTCGGTTCCTTCCATACGGTCGCCGAGGCGCTGGCATGGCTGCATTCAGGTCGATGACGGGGCCGGCGCGGAACGCGACCGTATAATCGCCTGCATTCCGCCTTCGCCGCGTGGACACGATGGATACAGCCCTCAAGCAGCGCCTGATCGGAGCGGTCGTGCTGATCGCCCTGGCCGTGATCTTCCTGCCGATGCTGGTGAAGGGGCCGGCGCCGGACAGCGGCGTGTCGGACGTGCCGCTGGAAGTGCCAGCCGCGCCGGGCGGGCAGTACGAGACCCGCGAACTGCCGCTGGTCGCGCCGCCGGGCCAGCCGTCCGGCACCGGTGCGCTGGGCATGCCGGTGGCGACCGCGCCGCAGGCCGGCGAAGGCGATGCGAACGAGGCGGTTCCCGCGAATGGCGCCGGGCCGGCGGCGGCCGCCGGCAACTACGCGGTCAGCTTCGGCGCCTATGCGACGGTGGCCGACGCCGAAGCGGTGATCGCGCGCCTGCGCCAGGCGCAGCTGCCCGGCTACCGCGAGGAAGCCAGCATCAACGGCCGCGGCGCCTGGCGCGTGCGGGTCGGGCCGTATCCGGATCGGGCCGCCGCCGAGTCGGCGCGGCTGGAGGCGGTCAAGGTGCGCGACGACGTCAACGCGCAGGTGGTCGTGCTCGATGCCGATGCGGCGTCCCCTTCCGCCTCCCCTGCACCGGCGGCCGTCGCCAGCGCTCCGGCCACGCAGCCGGCGACGCCCGCCGCCACGGTGACGACGCAGCCGCTGCCGGCTTCGCCGCCTCCTGCGGTCGCCGCGTCGTCACCGCCCGCGACCAAGGCCGCCGCGACGACTCCACCGCCGGCGCCCGCGACGCGCACCGTCTCCACCGCGCCGCGCCCCGGCGAAACCGCCGCGCGGCCCGCGCCGGCGAGCACGCCGCCGCCCGCGCCTTCCGCGCCCGCCGCCCGCGACGTCGGCTTCGCGGTGCAACTGGGCGCCTTCGCCAATGCCGCCGACGCCAACGCGCTGCGCGATCGCGTGCGCGCCGGAGGTTTCAGCGCCTTCGTCGAGCAGGTGCGCACCGACAAGGGCACGCTCAACCGCGTGCGGGTCGGGCCGGTGGCCAGCCGCGCCGAGGCCGAGCGGCTCAAGGCGCAGGTCGCCGGCAAGTTCGGCATCGACGGCATGGTGCGACCGCATCCGTGAGCCGTCCGCGCGCCGCCACGGGCGGACGGTCATCGCGATGGTCGTGGCGTTGCGGCGCCGTCGCCGGCGCGCCTGAGCGGCGTGCGGGATCGTGATCGATCTGGTCCTGCTTTCGCTGATCGGCGTCTCCGCGCTGCTGGGACTGCTGCGCGGCTTCGTCGGCATCCTCGTCTCCACCGCCGCCTGGGTGCTGGCCGCCTGGGCGTCGTTCGTGTTCGGCAGCGAGGCCGCCCACTGGCTGGCCGGCGGGGTGGAACCGTCGCTCGCCCAATTGCTGGGGGGCTACGCGCTGACCTTCGCCGGGGTGATGGCCGCGGTCGGCCTGGTCGGCCTGCTGCTGAAGACGCTGGTCAAGTCTACCCCGCTGTCGGCGCTGGATCGCCTGCTAGGCCTGGCGCTGGGCGCGCTGCGCGGCGCGGCCATCGTCTGCGTGGCGGTGTTCGTGCTCGGCTTCACGCCGCTGCGCGAGGACGCCGCCTGGCGGGATTCGCGGGTGCTGCCGTGGCTGCAGCCGGTCATCGGCTGGATGCATGCGCGCATGCCGGAATGGGCCGTCCCGGGCGCGGAGGTTCGCAAGCCCGCGCCGGCAGGCGATAATGCGCGTGGCGTCGTGGCGCCGTTGCTCGAACAGGCGATGTCCGATGCGCTGGACAAGGCGCGCGACCGCCGCGGTGATGCGCCGCGCGAGGCACCGCCCGGCGAACCGGCCAACATCGAGCCTCCCGCCACCCCCGCGCCGGAGCCTCGGCCCAACCCGGACCCGGCATCGCCGGCCACCCAGCGACCCTAGAGAGAGCGTGAACCATGTGCGGCATCGTCGGAATCGTCGGCAACCAGAACGTTGCCGGACAGCTCTATGACGGGCTGACCGTCCTCCAGCACCGCGGGCAGGACGCCGCCGGCATCGCCACCGCCGACGGCACGCGGCTGCGCGTGCACAAGGACAACGGGCTGGTCCGCGACGTGTTCAACGCCAAGGCGATGAGCGTGCTGGAAGGCCGCGTCGGCATCGCCCACTGCCGCTACCCGACCGCCGGCTCCGAGGGCATGGACGAGGCGCAGCCGTTCTACGTCAACTCGCCGTACGGCATCGCGCTGGCGCACAACGGCAACCTGATCAACACCGAGGCGCTGCGCCAGGACGTGTTCGCGCAGGACCGCCGCAACATCAACACCGACTCGGACAGCGAGGTGCTGCTGAACGTGTTCGCGCACGAGCTGGACACCCAGCGCACGCTGTCGCCGGAGGCGGCGATCCGCGCGGTGGCCGGCGTCAACAGGCGGGTGAAGGGCGGCTACGCGGTGGTCAGCGTGGTGCTGGGGCTGGGGCTGGTGGCGTTCCGCGATCCGCACGGCATCCGCCCGCTAGTGCTGGGCCGGCGCGAGCACAACGAGGGCCACGAATACATCGTCGCCTCGGAGTCGGCGGCGCTGGACATCCTCGGCTTCAGCCGCGTGCGCGACGTCGAGCCGGGCGAGGCGATCGTCATCACCGCGCGCGGCGAGCTGTTCTCCGAGATCGTCGCCGAGCCGCAGCAGCACGCGCCGTGCATCTTCGAGTACGTGTACTTCGCCCGTCCCGACTCGATGATCGACAACGTCTCGGTGCACAAGGCGCGCATGCGCATGGGCATCAAGCTGGGCGAGAAGATCCTGCGCCTGCGCCCGGACCACGACATCGACACCATCATCCCGATCCCGGACACCTCGCGCGACGCCGCGCTGGAGATCTCCAACGTGCTTGGGGTGAAGTACCGCGAGGGCTTCATCAAGAACCGCTACGTCGGCCGCACCTTCATCATGCCGGGGCAGGGCGAGCGGGTGAAGTCGGTGCGCCGCAAGCTCAACCCGATCCACCTGGAATTCCGCAACCGCGTGGTGCTGCTGGTCGACGATTCGATCGTGCGCGGCACCACCAGCCAGCAGATCGTGCAGATGGCCCGCGACGCCGGCGCGCGCAAGGTCTACCTGGCCAGCGCCGCGCCGCCGGTGCGCCACCCCAACATCTACGGCATCGACATGCCCTCGGCCGACGAATTGATCGCGCACGGCCGCAGCGTCGAGGAGATCGAGAAGCTGCTCGGCTGCGACTGGCTGATCTACCAGGACCTGGAAGACCTGGAGGCGGCGGTGCGCGAGGGCAACGCCGACCTGGCGCGCTTCGACTCGTCCTGCTTCGACGGCCGCTACGTCACCGGCATCGAGCCGGGGTATTTCGAGCGCATCGAGCAGATGCGCTCGGACGAGGCGAAGCGGAAGCGGCGGGTGTCTTGAGGGGCGGGGATGACCGGACATGCGTCCGTTGAGAGCCGGGATTCGGGATTCGGGATTAGGGATTCGGAGCAGAGCCGGATCCTGGTGTCCTGAAGAGGTCCGGATCACCTTCTTACCGATACGCTGAGGCTCCCTCTCCCGCTTGCGGGGTGAGGAGGGCCGCTTGCGAGCCATGGCTCGCGGCCCGACGAACGCCCACCGGCTGTGCCGGTGGGCCGGGGCACGGAGTGGGGTTGGGGTGAGGGCGCTCTTGGCGAGATGCCAGAATGGCTTCGGCAAGCGGAAGCGATGATTTGTCTACACTTGCAGCGAAACCGCTCTGACGTTCCGAACCCAATGCCGACTTCGCCGCCATCGCTGTTCGACGCCGCGCGCCTTTGCCTGGATGCCGCCGACGTCGACGAGAAAGTCGCGCTGACCCAGCGCCATGCCGCCGCGTTCGCGCGCGGCGAGCTGGACATCCCCGGCGACGCGTCGCCGCCCGCGCCAATCCGCATGCCCGGCCGGCCGTCGCGTCCGCGATTAGTGCACCCGCGCGATCTGCCGCGGCGCGGCCTGGGTTCGGCCGAAGGCCGCGCCGCCTTCATCCATGCGATCGCGCACATCGAGCTCAACGCCATCGACTTGGGCTGGGACGCGGTGTACCGCTTCCGCGGGTTGCCGTGGGAGTTCTACCGCGACTGGGTACAGGTGGCCGAGGACGAGTCGCGCCATTTCGTGCTGCTGCGCGATCGCTTGCGCGAACTGGGCCACGAATACGGCGACTTCGACGCCCACAACGGCCTGTGGGAGATGTGCGAGAAGACCGCGCACGACGGCCTGGCGCGGATGGCGCTGGTGCCGCGCGTGCTGGAGGCGCGCGGGCTGGACGTCACCCCCGGCATGATCGCCAGGCTGCGCTCGCTGGGCGACGCGGCCACCGCCGGCATCCTGGAGATCATCCTGCGCGAGGAGGTCGCCCACGTGGCGGCCGGGTCGCGCTGGTTCCGCTGGTATTGCGAACGCGGCGGCGTGGAGCCGAGGCAGCGCTTCCGCGAACTGCTGGCCGAGTACGCCGGCGGCTACCTGCACGGCCCGTTCAACATCGAGGCGCGGCTGATGGCCGGTTTCGACGAGGACGAACTGGCTGCGCTGCACGCGCAAGCGGGGTAGGACCAGAACCGGGAGCAGCGGAGCAAGCTCCGCTCTACAGGAGGGGCGCGAGGTATCGCCGGACCTGCCGTTGTAGAGCCGAGCTTGCTCGGCTTTGCCGGTTCCGGAGCCTGAGCAGCGGAGCAAGCTCCGCTCTACAGGGTGGTCGCGAGGTATCGCCGGACCTGCCGTTGTAGCGCCGAGCTTGCTCGGCTTTGCCGGTTCCGGAGCCGGAGAGCAGCGGAGCGAGCTCCGCTCTACAGAACGGTCGCGAGGTATCGCCGGGCCTGCGGTTGTAGCGCCGAGCTTGCTCGGCTTTGCCGGTTCCGGAGCCGGAGAGCAGCGGAGCAAGCTCCGCTCTACAGGGTGGTCGCGAGGTATCGCCGGGCCTGCGGTTGTAGAGCCGAGCTTGCTCGGCTCCGGTGCAACCCGGAAAGCAGCGGAGCAAGCTCCGCTCTACAGGAGGGTCGCGAGGTATCGCCGGGCCTGCGGTTGTAGAGCCGAGCTTGCTCGGCTTTGCCGGTTCCGGAGCCGGAGAGCAGCGGAGCGAGCTCCGCTCTACAGGGTGTCGAGGGTCGTGTTGTCCGCATCGACGCGCAGCACCGAGCCCTGTTCGTACCAGTCGCCCAGCACGATGCGCCGGCAGACGAGGTCGCCGATTCGCAGCTCGTGGATGGCCGGACGGTGGGTGTGGCCGTGGATCAGCGTGTCGATGCCGTAGCGGGCGAGGGTGGACTCGACCGTGGCCTGCGCCACGTCGGTGATCGTCTCGAACTGCGCGCGGTCGCCGGCCTGCATGTCCTGCTGGCGGCTCTGGCTGGCCGCGCGCGCCTGCGCGGCGAAGGCCAGCCGCGCGGCCAGCGGCTGGGCGAGGAAGCGCTGCTGCCACTGCGGGTCGCGCGTCTGCGCGCGGAAGGCCTGGTAGGCGGTATCGTCGCTGCACAGCAGGTCGCCATGCATCAGCAGTGCCGGCCGGCCGTACAGCACCACCACCGCCGGGTCCGGGAGGATGCGCATGCCGGCGCGCGCGGCGTAGTCCGCGCCCAGCAGGAAGTCGCGGTTGCCGCGGATGAAGAACACTGGCACGCCGGCATCGGCCACCTCGCGCAGCCGCGCGGCGACGAACGCGCCGGTCTCCGACGGATCGTCGTCGCCGACCCAGGCCTCGAACAGGTCGCCGAGGATGTACAGCGCCTCGGCGCCGCGCGCCTGCTCGCGGAGGAAATCGCCGAACAGCCCGGTGATGGCCGGACGGCTGTCGTCCAGGTGCAGGTCGGAGACGAAGAGAGTGGTCATGCCCCGATTCTAAGCCGACCCGGGTGAAAGCCCTCCCCTTCAAGGGGAGGGTTGGGTGGGGATGGTGTTCCCCGACAGCGCATATCCGCCATCCGACTCCGGCCATCCGGAGCAGGCTCTTCTCCTTAACCGCCGGCACATCGACGCCATCCCCATCCCGGCCCCGCTTTCGCGGGGGCAGGCTCTTCCCCTCGAAGGGGAAGGGGAAAAGCGGTGGCGCTGCTAAAATCCCCCGATTCCGTTTTCAGAGTCGCCCATGACCTGCCGCACCCGCTTCGCCCCCAGTCCCACCGGCTACCTGCATATCGGCGGCGCGCGCACCGCGCTGTACTGCTGGCTGGAGGCGCGCCACCGCGGCGGCGACTTCATCCTGCGCATCGAGGACACCGACCGCGAGCGCAGCACGCAGGCGGCCATCGACGCGATCCTGGAGGCGATGGACTGGCTGGGCCTGGACTACGACGAAGGCCCGATCTACCAGACCGCGCGCATCGAGCGCTATCGCGAGGTCGCCGAGCAACTGGTTGCCGCCGGCAAGGCCTACTACGCCTACGAGACCCGCGAGGAGCTGGACGCCATGCGCGAGGCGGCGATGGCCAGGCAGGAGAAGCCGCGCTACAACGGCGCCGCGCGCGATCTGGGCCTGCCGCATCGCGACGATCCCAACCGCGTCATCCGCTTCAGGAATCCGCTGGACGGCGTGGTCGCCTTCGACGACCTGATCAAGGGCCGCATCGAGATCGCCAACAGCGAGCTCGACGACATGGTGATCTTCCGCCCCGACGGCTATCCGACCTACAACTTCGCGGTGGTGGTGGACGACTGGGACATGGGCATCACCGAAGTGATCCGCGGCGACGACCACATCAACAACACCCCGCGCCAGATCAACATCTACGAAGCGCTGGGCGCGCCGGTGCCGAAGTTCGCGCACATGCCGATGATCCTGGACGAGCAGGGCGCCAAGCTTTCCAAGCGCACCGGCGCGGCCGACGTGATGCAGTACAAGGACGCCGGCTACCTGCCGCACGCGCTGATCAACTACCTGGCGCGGCTGGGCTGGTCGCACGGCGATCAGGAACTGTTCTCGCGCGCCGAGCTGATCGCGCTGTTCGACGTGAAGGACGTCAACTCCAAGGCCGCGCGCCTGGACATGGCCAAGCTGGGCTGGGTCAACCAGCACTACCTGAAGACCGACGATCCGGCGACCGTCGCGCCGCACCTGGTCCATCAACTGGAGAAGCTGGGCATCGACATCGCCGCCGGGCCCGCGCCGGCCGACGTGGTGGTGGCCCTGCGCGAGCGCGTGCAGACGCTGAAGGAAATGGCCGAGAAGGCGGTGGTCTGGTACCGGCCGCTGGAGCAGTACGACGAGGTCGCCGTCGCCAAGCACCTGAAGGCCGGCGCCGACGCGCCGCTGGCCAAGGCGCGCGAACGGCTGGCCGCGCTGCCGGAATGGACCGTGGAGGCGGTCTCGGCCGCGCTGCACGATGCCGCCGCGGCGCTGGAGATCGGCATGGGCAAGGTCGCCCAGCCGCTGCGCGTGGCGATCACCGGCACCCAGGTGAGCCCGGACATTTCCCATACCGTGTACCTGGCCGGCCGCGACGAAGCCTTGAAACGGATCGACGCAGCGCTTATCAAGACCGGTAGTCCCGGCTGATTCGCCACCGCCCATGCCGCACGCCCACGACCACGATCACGCCTGCACCGATCCCAAGCACCACGTCAGCGATGCGCGCGCGTTCGTGCAGGCGGTGCAGCGCGCCTGCCACGAGCGCGGCCTGCGGCTGACCCCGATCCGCGAGCGCGTGCTGGAGCTGATCGCCGAGGCCGGCAAGCCGATCAAGGCCTACGACCTGCTCGACCAGGTGCGGCAGTCCAAGGGCGTCGGCGCCGACGCGCCGCCGACGGTCTATCGCGCGCTGGATTTCCTGATGGCCAACGGCTTCGTGCACAAGCTGTCGTCGGTCAACGCCTTCGTCGCCTGCCACCACCCGAGCAGCGCGCAGCATTCGGTGCCGTTCCTGATCTGCGATCGCTGCCACAGCGCGGTGGAGCTGGAGGACCGCGCCGTCGTCGAGCAACTGGAGCAGCGCGCCAAGGCGCTCGGCTTCCAGCCGCAGGCGCAGACGCTGGAAGTGCACGGGCTGTGCGCGCAGTGCGCGGAGCTTCCTGCCGACTGAGCCCGGAACCGGGCCGTCCCGGCCGCTGATCGCATCTCCCGAGGCGGCCTCCATCGGGCCGCCGGCGTGCCGCAATGGCTGCGGCGACTTCTGATAAGAACATCCACCGCGATCTTCCCGGGGCGCGGAGAGGCCGTGCGGGCGTTTCCCGCGCTCCACGGAAGCGCCGGCGTTCGCCGAGCGGCCAGAAGCATGACTTACGGCATATGTTATATCGTAACTGTGTTATAAAGTAACGATATCGGCACTCCCGCCGTCCTCCACGATTCCCGGCCAGGCACAGGTAACCCATGACTTTCCGACGCCATCCCCTTGGCAGCGCGCTGCAACTCATCCTCGGCACCCTCGTGATCCCGGTCCCGGCGCTCGCCGCCGAGGCCGCGATGCAGGACGCCAAGACGCTCGACGCCGTGCAGGTCGTCGCCATCGGCGAGGATCAGAGCCGCATCGCCGCGCCTTACAGCGTGGTGTCCGGCGACGACTTGCAGGCCTCGGGCGCGGCCACGCTGGGCGAAGCGCTGAACGGGTTGCCCGGCGTGCATGCCGATACCTTCGGCAGCGGTTCCAGCCGCCCGGTGATCCGCGGCCAGGTCGGTCCGCGGGTCAAGGTGCTGTCCGACAGCGCGTCGGTGCTGGACGCCTCGGACATCTCGCCCGATCACGCCGTCACCGTGGACCCGCTGCTCGGCGAGCGGGTCGAGGTGCTGCGCGGCCCGGCCACCCTGCTGTACGGCGGCGGCGCCATCGGCGGCGTGGTCAACGTGCTCGACAACAGGATCCCGACCCGCCTGCCCGAAGGCGGCCTGGAGGGCAGGCTGGCCCTCCGCGGCAACACCGTGGCCGGCGAGAAGGCGGCGGCCGCGGCCGTCAGCGCGCAGGCCGGCGCCCATCTGGTGCTGCACGCCGAAGGCTCCTACCGCGACGCCGACAGCTACAAGTCGCGCGGCTGGGACGAGTCGCGCGTGGACGGCACCTTCGCCGAGTCGCGCAACGCCAGCGCCGGCCTGTCCTGGGTCACCGACAACGGTTACCTGGGCCTGGCCTATTCCTGGCGCGAGGACGACTACGGCCTGCCCGGGCACAGCCACGAGTACGAGGGCTGCCATCCGCACGGCAGCGCGCTGCACTGCGGCAGCCACGATCACGACGACGGCGACGACCACGATCACGACCATGATCACGCGCACGAGGACGTGCCGGTCATCAACCTGGTGAGCAAGCGGGTGGACCTGCGCGGCGAGTACCGCGATCCCTTCGCCGGCATCAGCCGGATCCGCCTGCGCGCCAGCCACACCGACTACCGCCACGACGAAATCGACGAGGGCGAGGTGACCACCGCCTTCGCCAACAAGGGCTACGAGGGACGCGTGGAAGTCGAGCACGCGCCCATCGGCGACTGGACCGGCGTGTTCGGCGTGCAGCATTCGGATACCCGCTTCAGCGCCGAGGGCGTCGAGGCCTTCCTGCCCCAGGTCGACACCCGCAGCACCGGCGTGTTCCTGGTCGAGCACTTCGAGCCGTCCGAGCAGTGGCATTTCGAGATTGGCGCGCGCCACGAGTGGCTGGAGCACCGTCCGGTGGACGACCCGCGCAACCGCCCGCGCTTCGACGATACCGCCACCTCGTTCTCCGGCGCGGCGATCTGGGAATTCCGTCCGGACGTCTCGCTGACCTTCTCGGCCGCGCACTCGGAGCGCCTGCCGCATGCGCAGGAACTGTATGCGCGCGGCATCCACATGGCGACCAACACCTACGAATGCGGCCTGCTGCCGCACGCGCTGACCTGCGGCGGCGCGGCCAACGACGCGTGGTTCGGCAAGGAGTCCTCGCGCAACCTGGAACTGATGCTGCGCAAGTCGGTGGGCGACCTGACCTTCAGCGTCGGCGGCTTCTCCAACGACATCGACGACTACATCCATGCGCGCACGCTGGATCAATACGAGGACTTCCGCCTCATCAAGTACAGCCAGCGCGACGCCGAGTTCCGCGGGTGGGAGGCGGAGGTGGACTACCGTTTCAACGACGTGCTGTCCGCCGGCGTGTTCGCCGATCGCGTCCACGCCAGGTTCGCCGACGGCGGCGGCAACGTGCCGCGCATCCCCGCCGCGCGCGTCGGCGGCCGCGTCAACGTGGATCTGGATTCGTTCTCCGGCGAGGTCGAGCTGTACCACGTCTCCCGCCAGCACGACATCGCCGATTTCGAGTCGGCCACGCCGGGCCACGACATGCTCAACCTGACGCTGGACTACCGCATCGGCGACGGGCGCGCGCGGCTGTTCCTGCGCGGCGCCAACCTGCTCGACGAGAAGGTGTGGAACCACACTTCCTTCCTCGCCAGCGCCGTGCCGCTGCCGGGCCGCAACCTGAGCGTCGGATTGACCTATGACTTCTGATCCGGCGCTCGCGCCGGCCGCCGGCCGCTGAGGCATGTCGCTCTACGATCGCGTCACCGCGCTCCACGGCGACCTACCGTGGGGCGCGGTGCTCGATGCGGGCACCGGGCGCAGTTCGATGCAGTGGCTGTTGCAGCGCGATACGCCGCGCTGGACCGCGGTGACCGGTTCGCAGGCGATGGCCGAGGCGACCCGGCGCGAGGCCGGCGATCGCATCCGCCCGCAGGATCGCGTGGTCGTCGGCAACTGGAGCGATCCGCGGCTGCTCGACGGCGAACGCTACGACACCGTGCTGGCCGACTACCTGCTCGGCGCGATCGAGGGCTTCGCCCCCTATACGCAGGACCGCTTGTTCGAGCGGCTGCGCCCGCTGGTGGGAGGCCGGCTCTACGTAATCGGGCTGGAGCCGTACGTGCCCTACGCGCCATCGGATCCCGACGGCCGCCTGGTGGTCGAGATAGGCCGGCTGCGCGACGCCTGCCTGCTGATGGCCGGTGATCATCCCTACCGCGAATATCCGCTGGACTGGACGCTGCGGCAGCTCGCGCGCAGCGGTTTCCGGGTGGTGGACGCGGAGCGGATCGCGATCCGCTACGGCGAGCGCTTCGTCCACAGCCAGCTCGACATGTGCACGCATGCGGCCGGCAGGTTCCATGACCGCGCACTGGCGGTGGCGATGCTGGCGCACGTGGCCGACCTGCGCGCCCGCGCGCTGGCGCACCTGCGGCGGGAGGGCGGCCTGCGCCACGGGCACGACTACGTCGTGGTGGCCGAGCCGGGCACCTGATGACCAGGCCGCGGTCCATTCTTCACGCGGGAACGAATGTTTATGTTATTGTGTAACAAATCTTCTTGGACCCCATCTGCCGCCATGAAAGGGAACGTCCGTCGGTTCATCGATCGGTTCGCCGCCACCGGTTCGCTGCTCTGCGCGCTCCATTGCGCGTTGACGCCGCTGCTGCTGGCGGCGATTCCCTCGCTGGGCCTGTCGATCTGGATGGGCGATGGCTTCGAGCGCGGATTCGTGCTGTTCGTGACCGTGCTGGGCCTGTTCAGCCTGATCTGGGGCTATCGCCGCCATCGCGCCTTCCGGGCGCTGGGCATGCTGCTGGCCGGGCTGGCGGCGCTGTGGGCCGGGGTGCTGTACGTGCCGCTGCACGAGTCGGCGGTGCCGCACGCGGTGGTGATGACGCTGGGCGGCACGCTGGTGGCCATCGCCCATCTGGTCAACCTGCGGCTGAACCACTGGCACATCCACGACGCCAGCTGCGCGCATTGAGCGCCCGGCGAGGACGGCGGCCGGGACGGCTGTGGTAGTCTTTCCGGTCCCGCGCGACGGGCCTGGCGGCGCATCGCCGCTGGCCGGCGCCGCAGATTTTCGTCAATTCAGGAGAACTACCGATGGGCAAGGGTGATCGCAAGACCGCCAAGGGCAAGCGCTACAACAGCAGCTACGGCAACGCGCGCAAGCAGGTCGTGGCCAAGGCGGCCGTCGCCGCCACCGCCACCGCCAAGAAGGCCGTGGTGAAGGCGCCGGCCAAGAAGGCCGTGGCCAAGAAGGCCGTCGCCAAGGCGTAAGCCTGGCGCCGTGCCGGCCGCGTCCGGCAAGCGACCCGAAACCCGGCTCCGGCCGGGTTTCGGCGTTTTGGAGAGGCGTGTCGCTTGCTTCGCTGCCGGAGCAATTTCTTTTCAGTACATAGATCTACCCGTCATCCCCGCCTTCGCGGGGATAACGGGAGCTTCCAGGGCGATTCAAACGATGCGCGCACCGCCCGCGTAGCTGGCGAGCAGCGGCTGGCCGCCCAGCCAGTAGGCCAGCTCGGCCGGACGGGCGATGTCCCACAGTGCGAAATCCGCGCGCAGGCCCGCCCGCAGGCGGCCGCGGTCGGCCAGGCCGAGCGCGCGCGCGGCGTGCACGGTGGCGCCGCGCAGCGCTTCCTCCGGTGTCAGGCGGAAGTGCGTGCAGGCCAGCGACATCGCCAGCCGCAGCGATTGCAGCGGCGAGGTGCCCGGGTTGCAGTCGGTCGCCACCGCCATCGGCACGCCGTGGGCGCGGAACGCCTCCAGCGGCGGCAGCCTGGTCTCGCGCAGCACGTGGAAGGCGCCCGGCAGCAGCACCGCGACGGTGCCGGCGGCGGCCATCGCGCGCGCGCCGTCTTCCGAGGTGTATTCGACGTGGTCGGCCGACAGGCCGCGAAAGTCCGCCGCCAGCGCCGCGCCGCCGCCGTCGCTGAGCTGGTCGGCGTGCAGCTTGACCGGCAGGCCGAGCGCGCGCGCGGCCTCGAACACCCGCCGCGTCTGTGCCGCATCGAAGCCGATGCGCTCGCAGAACGCGTCGACCGCATCGACCAGCCCCTCGGCATGCAGCCGCGGCAGCCAGGCGCAGACCGCATCGACGTAGTCGTCGGCGCGGCCGGCGTACTCGGGCGGCAGCGCGTGCGCGCCGAGGAAGGTGGTGCGCACGCCGAGGCCGAGCGCCTCGCCGATGCGGCGGGCCACGCGCAGCATCTTGCGCTCGTTGTCCAGGTCCAGGCCGTAGCCGGACTTGATCTCCAGCGTGGTCACGCCGTCGGCGCGCAGCGCGCGCGCGCGCGGCAGCGACTGCGCCAGCAGTTCGTCCTCGTCGGCGGCGCGGGTGGCGCGCACGGTGGAGACGATGCCGCCGCCGGCGCGCGCGATCTCCTCGTAGCTGGCGCCTTGCAGGCGCTGCTCGAACTCGCCGGCGCGATCGCCGGCGAACACGACGTGGGTGTGGCAGTCGATCAGGCCGGGCGTGATCCACGCGCCGTCCGCCTCAATGATTTGGTCTGACAGCGCCGACGCTTCGGCCGGCAGGCCGTCGGCCGGGCCGGCGTATTGCAGCACGCCGTCGCGCCAGCCCAGCGCGCCGTCCTCGATCGCGCCATAGCCGGCGTCGCCGGCCAGCGTGGCCAGGCGCGCGCCGATTATCACGCCGTCCCAGCGCGGACCGTCTGCATTCGTCACTCGTTTTCTCCGATGGCAAGGCGATGCGCGCTGCCCATGCGCGCGCCGACGCGGTAGCCTAGCGCACCCGCGCAGCACCGTCAGGTGGACATGGAAACCGCAGCAGAGCAGAACATCCCCGCGCTGGCGCAGCGCGACACCGCCGGCGACTGGCGCGTGCCCGGCATCGCCAACCTGCATTCGCACGCGTTCCAGCGCGCGATGGCCGGACTGGCCGAGCGGCAGACGGATCCGCGCGACAGCTTCTGGACCTGGCGCGAGACGATGTACCGCTTCGCCGGGCGGATGGATCCGGACAGCCTGCACGCGGTCGCCGCGCAGCTCTACGCGGAGATGCTGGAGGCCGGCTACACCACCGTGTGCGAGTTCCACTACGTGCACCACCGGCCCGACGGCGCGCCGTATCCGCGCCGCGACGCGATGTCGCAGGCGCTGATCGCCGCCGCGCGCGAAACCGGCATCCGCCTGACCCTGCTGCCGGTGCTGTACATGACCGGCGGCTTCGACGGCCGCGCGCTGTCGGATCGGCAGCGCCGCTTCGGCCACGACGTCGAGTCCTACCTGCGCCTGTTCGACGACCTGCACGCGCGGCAGGACGCGATGCTGCGGGTGGGTTGCGCCTTCCACAGCCTGCGCGCGGTGCCGCCGCAGGCGCTGCGGCAGGCGCTGGCCGCGCTGCCGGCCGACGCGCCGCTGCACATCCACATCGCCGAGCAGACCGGCGAGGTGGAGGACTGCCTGGCCGTGCGCGGCGCGCGCCCGGTGCGCTGGCTGCTGGACAACGCCGCGATCGATGCGCGCTGGACGCTGGTCCACGCCACCCACCTGGACGACGCCGAGACCCGCGGCATCGCCGCCAGCGGCGCGACGGTGGCGATCTGCCCGACCACCGAGGCCAACCTCGGCGACGGGCTGTTCCCGCTGCGCGCCTATCTCGACGCCGGCGGCGCCTGGGGCATCGGCTCGGACTCGCACATCTCGGTCTCGCCGGTGGAGGAACTGCGCTGGCTGGAATACGGCCAGCGGCTGTTCACCCGGCACCGCAACATCGCGGTGTCGGCGCAGTCGCCGAGCGTGGGCCGGACGCTGGTGCAGGGGGCGATCGACAGCGCGATCCGCGCGACCGGCCACGCCGCCGCCACGGCCGACACGGTGACGCTGGAGGCAGGCGCGCCGCTGCTGGCCGGGGCCACCGGGGAGGACGTGCTGGACCGCTGGGTGTTCAGTGGCAATCGCCCGCTGGTGAAGCGGGTGGAGGTGGAAGGCCGCCGCGTGGTCGAGGACGGCCGCCACCGCGATCGCGACGCCATCGCGGCGCGTTACCGTAGCGCGATGGAGCGCCTGCTGGCCGAGTGAGCGCGCCACCGACGCCCGCTTCTTCGCCGCGCGTGGGCGTTCCACCCGCAAACCCCGGCGCATGCCGATGCTGAAGCCAACATCCAGGGAGAACCTGCCATGAAGATGCCTGCCGCCGCGATCCTGCTCGCCTTGGGCGCCATGCCCGCCCATGCCATGACCGATGCGCAGCTGCGCGACCTGGTCGCCCAGCGCCTGCACGGCGACCGCACCGGCGCCTGCATGGCGGTGGCGGTGGTCGAGAAGGCGCAGGTCGCCCGCGCCTACGTCTGCGCCGACGACAAGGACGAAGGCCGCATCGGCCCGGACAGCGCCTTCGAGATCGGCTCGATCAGCAAGACCATGACCGCCGCGCTGCTGGCCGAGCTGATCCTGCAGGGCAAGGGATCGCTGGACGATCCGCTGTCGGCATGGCTGCCGGAAGGTACGAAGGTGCCCGATTACCAGGGCCAGCCGATCCTGCTGCGCCACATGGTCACCCACACTTCCGGACTGCCGGCGCTGCCGTCGCGGCTGGGCGCCACCGACATGAGCGATCCCTACGCCAACCTCGACGCGCCGGCGCTGCTGGCCTCGCTGGGCGATGCGACGCTGGCGCGCGCGCCGGGGGCGCAGTTCGAGTATTCCAACTTCGCCTCGATGGTGCTGTCGTACGCGGTCGCGCGCCGCGCCGGCAGCGACTTCGAGAGCCTGATCAGGCAGCGCCTGTTCGCGCCGCTGGGCATGCGCCATGCCTACGTCAACCAGCCGCCGGCCGGCGTGCGTGCGGCGGTGGGCCATACGCCCAACACCCGGCCCACGCCGCCGTGGCGCTTCGCCACCGACCTGGCCGGCGCGGGCGGCGTGCGCGCCACCCTGGAGGACATGGTGCGTTACGTGCAGGGCGGGCTGGGCTGGACCGATGCGGCCATCGCGCCGGCGCTGGCGCTGAGCCAGCAACAGGTCTCGGACAAGCCGGCGATGGCGATGAACTGGATGCTGATGCCGGTCGCCGGCCGCACCGTGCTGCTGCACGAGGGCGGCACCGGCGGCTTCTCGGCCTGGGCCTCGATCGATCGCGAGCGCCAGCGCGGCGTGGTGATCCTGTCCGACACCACCTGGAACTCGATCGGTAGCCTGGGCTCGCTGGGCCTGCACCTGGTGGACGCCTCGTTTCCGTTGGGCAAGCCACGGCGCAAGATCGACGCGCCGGCCGAACTGCTGCGGCAACTGGAAGGCGAATACCAGCTTCCCGGCCTGCGGATGACCCTGCGCCAGCGCGACGGCAAGTTGTTCGTGCATCCGAAGGGGAAGGGCGAGTACGAGATGGCCTACGACGATGCCGGCGACTTCCATCCGCTGGCGCTGGATGCGGTGCTGAAGCCGCAGCGCAAGGCCGACGGCAGCCATGCCTTCACCTGGGCGCAGATGGGCGCGATGGTTCACGCCACCCGTGTCGACAAGGCCGCCGCCGCCGTGCCCGCGCTGTCGGCGCAGGCGCTGGCCGAGTATGAGGGCCGCTATCCGCTGATGCCCGGCTTCGAACTGGCGGTGCGCTCGGACGGCAGCCGGCTGCATGCACGGGCGACCGGGCAGGGCGAGTTCGCGCTGGAGGCCAGTGGCGCGGATCGCTTCGAGGCGGCCGCCTTCGGCATCGAAATCGTCTTCAGGCGCGACGCCAGCGGCAAGGTCGCTGCGCTGGAACTGCACCAGGCCGGCAGGATGCTGAAGGGCGAGCGCCAGTGATGCCGGCGCCGCGCTGAAGCGCGTCAATCGGGCCCGGGCGCGGAAGAAACCGGGTCCGCGCCCGCCTCAGCCGAACAGATCGCCGGCCTGCAACGCGCCTTCCAGTTGCAGCAGGAAGCGCTTGGTCGGCAGCCCGCCGCCGAAGCCGGTCAGGCTGCCGTCGGCGCCGATGACGCGGTGGCAGGGCAGCACGATCGGCAGCGGGTTGCGGCCGTTGGCCGCGCCGACCGCGCGCGTGGCCGTCGGCCGGCCCAGCCGTTGCGCCAGTTGCGCGTAGCTGCGGGTCTGGCCGTAGGGAATGTCCGCCAGCGCCCGCCACACCTGTTGCTGGAACGCGGTGCCCTGCGGCGCCAGCGGCAGGTCGAACTCCCTGCGATCGCCGCCGAAGTATTCACCGAGTTGTTCGCATGCCTTCCGCAGGATCGGATGCTCGCCTTCATGCCACTGCGCCGGTTGCGCCATCGGGTGACGCGGCGAAGGAAACTCGATGAGGCGCAGGCCGGCATCGTCGGCGGCGATCAGCAGCGTGCCGACGGGACTGTCGAGATGGCGATAGGAAATCATGAGGGACAGGTCCTGTGGGAGCGACGTCAGTCGCGACGGGCAGGCGTGACGGTCGCGACTGACGTCGCTCCCACGGGCGAAGTCTTCGCGGGCGGCATGCTGTCGCGCCACAGGTGGATGACGGCGTAGGCGCGCCAGGGACGCCAGGCTTCGGCGCGCGCGCTCAGCGCCCTGGCGGTCATCCGCATGCCCCCCGCCGCGGGGGCAGGCTGGGCAAATATCGCTTTCTGCAGGACCAGATCCTCGGCCGGGAACGCGTCCGGATGGCCGGTGGCGCGCAATGCGATGTAGTGTGCCGTCCACGGGCCGATGCCGGGCAGCGCGACCCAGCGCGCGACCAGTTCCTCCAGCGTGCGCTCGGGGCGGAAATCGACCCGCCCGTCCAGCAGCGCGCGCGCCATCTCGCGGATCGTCGCGGCGCGCGCGCGGATCAGGCCGATCTCGGTCAGGTCGGCGTCCGCCAGCGCCTGCGGCGTCGGGAACAGATGGGTCAGCCCCGGCGCGAACGGCGCCGCCAGCGTGCTGCCGTGGCGCTGCGCCAGCCGCGCGGTCAACGTGCGCGCCGCGGCCACGCTGACCTGCTGGCCGATCACCGCGCGCACCGCGATCTCGAAGCCGTCCCAGCCGCTGGGCAGGCGCAGTCCCGGCCGCGCCTCCAGCAGCGGCCGCAGCCGCGCGTCGGCCGACAGCGCCTGCGCGATGGCCTGCGGATCGGCGTCGAGATCGAACATCCGCCGCAGCCGCGCGACGATGCCCAGCAGATCCGCCGCGCGTGCGCCGTGCAGTTCCAGCTTCAGCGCGTGATCCTGCCGTCCCTGCGATGGCGGCCAGCGGCTCACCCGCAGCCAGCCCGGCGCGCCGGCGTCGCCGATCACGCGCGCATAGCCGTCCGCGTCCACCGACTCGACGCCGGGCAGCGCGCGCCCGCGCAGGAAGTCCAGCATCGCCGCCAAATCGTACGGCGGGCGGTAGCCGAGCCGCAGCACCAGCGCCTCGCCGGCGGCCGCGCCCTCGCGCCTGCGCAGTTCGCGCGGGGCCATCCGGTACTCGTCGCGGAAGGCGGTGTTGAAGCGGGTCAGGCTGCCGAAGCCGGCGGCCAGCGCCACCTGGATGATCGGCAGCTCGGTCTCGGTCAGCAACTGCTTGGCGAACAGCAGCCGGCGCGTGCCGTGCACCTCGATCGGGGAGGCGCCGATGCGCTGCCCGAACAGCCGCCGCAACTGGCGTTCGCCGACACCGACGCGCGCGGCCAGATCGGACAGCGGCGCCCCGGCCAGCGCGCCGGCCTCGATCAGCTTCAGCGCGCGCGCCACCGTCGCGTCGCCGCGCCGCCAGCTGCCGTCGGCCGGCGACAGCTCCGGCCGGCAGCGCAGGCAGGGCCGGAAGCCGGCCGCTTCCGCCGCCGCGGCGTGGCGGTAGTAGACGATGTTGGACGGCCGCGGCGCCGGCGCCGGGCAGACCGGCCGGCAGTAGATGCCGGTGCTGGTGACCGCGTTGAAGAACAGCCCGTCGAAGCGCGCATCGCGGCTCAGCCGCGCCTGCTCGCAGGCGCGCGGGTCCAGCGCGTCGGCGGCGTCGTGGAAGGCGGCGGCGGACGAGGAAGCGGAGGGCATGCCGGCAGGCTAGCACCGGCCGGCGATGCCGACTCACCGCTTTCGGACATCAATGCGCGGGCGCGTCCGCGGCCGGCTTCAGCGCCGGCAGCAACGCGCGCGGATCGCCGTCGTTGGGCGCCGGTTCGACGCCGAGCAGGCGCGCCAGCAGCGGATAGACATCGACGTTGTCGATCGCCGGCACGGTGACGCCGCTGCGGAACGACGGCCCGCGCGCGACGAACATCGCGCGCATCGACGGCAGCGCCGGGTCGTAGCCATGCGCGCCGCGCTTGCGCCGCTCCAGCGGGATGCGCTGCAGATGCGCGCGGGGAGAGGCGTTCCAGCCTTCGTCCATCTGGCAGACGATGGCCGGCACGCGCGGGTGGCTGCCGTAACGCCAGCGCGGCGGCAGATCCTGCCTGCGCCAGCATTCGTGGTGCGCGTGCCGGCCGAGCAGGCGGGCGGCGGCGGCCTGCTCGCGGCCCGGGCGCGGGTTGAAACCGATGACCTGGCCGATGCTGACCGCCTCGGCCTCCTCCAGCGGCGCCATGTCCTCCACCGCCAGGTATTGTTCCGGCTCCACCGGCGCCATGCCGTGATCGGAGACGACGATCAGGTCGGTATGCGGCGCCAGCCCGTGTGCATCCAGTGCCTTCAGTATCCGGCCGATGGCCGCGTCCACCGCGCGCAGCGCCGCGCGCGTCGGTTCGGCATCGGGACCGTGATCATGGCCGGCGGCATCGACGTGCTCGAAGTACAGCGCCGCCAGCCGCGGACGCGTCGCGGCCGGCGCGGTCACCCAGCCGGCCACCTCGTCGGCGCGCGCGGCGGCCGTCACTTCCGGCGAATACGGCACCCAGCGCGCCGGGCGCAGTCCGCCGATCGGCGCGGTGTTGCCCGGCCAGGCCCAGATCGCGGTGCGCAGTCCGGCCTGCTCGGCCGCGTTCCAGATCGGTTCGCCCTGCCACCACGGCGCGCGCGCGCCGGCCTCGCGGTCGGCGACCCTGAACTCGCCGAGGCCGGCGTCGCGCATCGTGTTGTGCACGATGCCGTGCCGATCCGGGCGCAGGCCGGTGACCAGGGTGAAATGGTTGGGGAAGGTGAGCACGGGATAGGACGGGTTCATCCACTCGGCGCGCACGCCCTCGGCGGCGATGCGGTCCAGGTGCGGCGTGTCGCCGCGGCCCAGCGCATCCGGGTGCAGGCCGTCGATCGAGATCAGCAGCAGGACCGGGGCATCGGGAGCGGGCGCGGCAACGGCCGGGCGCGGCGGCGTGCCGGCGCATCCGGCCAGCAGCAGCAACGCCAGCCATGCGCCTCGAATGGACGGCAGGGGCATGGGCGGTAAGGCAGGCATTCAATAATTCCGACAAGCTTGGCAGAGTCCCGGGAAACCTGCATGACAGCAGGGCGGCGATGGCGGCAGGCAAGGATGCGGATGACGCGCCACTGAATGGACCGACGGACGGGGCTGCCAACCCGTGCCGGCAGGCGTAAGTTGGGGAGGTTCCGATTCGCAGGAGGATCTGCCATGAAGCGCCTGATGATTCTTCCCGCGCTGTGCCTCGCCTTCGCAGCGACGGCGCAGCCGCCCGCCGATACGTCCGGCGATGCCGCCGCGTCGCAGCCCGTCGCCGCCAGCGAAGCCGCCAGGGCCGACCACGCGAAGGACGCAAAGCGCCTCGACGACAGGCAGTGCCTGCGCGAAACCGGCACGCGCATCGTCCGCCGCGACGCGCGCGGTGCCTGTGGCGCGCAGCCGGGCCGTGCCTATACCAGGGAAGATATCCAGCGCACCGGCCATACCGATCTGGTCCAGGCCCTGCGCGCGCTGGATCCGGCGATCCGCTGAAGGCCGCTGCATCGCCGTCCCCGCCATCGCGTCGGCATGGCGGGGATTTTCGTTTTCCTCGCCTGTTCCTTCCGTTCGCGGCGTCCATCGCGCGCGGTGACTTGAGCCACGTGTGCGCCGACGCGCCCCCTGTCGTGGCGAATGCGGCCCAGGCTCATTTCACGTGGCGGCGTGATCGCCTCCGGCATCCTCGCGCATTCTCCCAAGCGGCTGCCGACGCGCGATGAAACAGGCCGGGCAAGACGTCGTCCAGGAAGCGATCCGGGAACCCGGCAGCACCCTCCTGGACGCGATCATCGTCGGCGGCGGCCCGGCCGGCCTGACCGCGGCGATCTACCTGCTGCGCACGCACCGCGCCTGCCTGGTGCTGGACACGCGCCGCAGCCGCGCGGCGTGGATTCCCGAGAGCAACAACTGCCCCGGCTTCCCGCAGGGCGTTTCCGGACCGGCGCTGCTGGAAAGGATGCGCCGGCAGGCGGAGGAGTTCGGCGCCGAATTCGTCGAGGCGGAAGCGACACGGCTGGCCCGGGAGGACGACACGTTCCGGGTGGGCGTGCGCGATGGACGGACATGGCGCGCGCGCAAGGTGATCCTCGCCACCGGCGTGGTGGACCGGCTGCCGGACGCGCCGTGGACCGCCGCGGCGATCGCCCGCGGCGCGATGCGGCTGTGCTCGATCTGCGATGCCTACGAGGCCACCGACGCCGACATCGGCGTGTACGGCCCGTCCGCATCGATCGTCGGGCATGGGCGCTTCCTGCGCACGTATTCGGCGCGGGTGACGCTGCTGCCGACCGACGAACCCGATGCCGGGGCGCGTGCCGCCGCCGCTGCCGATGCGCTTTCCTGGCTGCCGCCCGGCGGCGACCTGCGCTTCGACGGCGCGCGCTGTGGTTATGCCGCGCCTGCGGGCAGGCTCCACGTCTTCGACACCGTCTATCCGTTCCTCGGTTGCGACACCCGGGTGGAACTGGCCTGCCAGGTCGGCGCCGAACTTTCCGCGAACGGCGAACTGCCGGTGGATCGGCAGCAGATGACGCAGGTGCCGGGGCTGTACGCGATCGGCGATGTCGTGAGCGGGCTCAACCAGATCTCGGTCGCGGTGGGGCAGGCGGCCATCGCCGCCACGCATGCGCATGCGCAGCTTCCGCATGCGCCCAGGCGCGCCGCGGCGCCATAGGCACAGCAAAGGAAACGCCCTAGAAAGTCACCTTCACCGACGGCGCGCTGCGGTTGGCCGGGCCGTGGTACACCGCCTCGATGTTGTTGCCGTCCGGATCCAGCACGAAGGCGGCGTAGTAGCCGGGATGGTAGGGTCGCTGGCCCGGCGCGCCGTTGTCCTTGCCGCCGTGCGCCTGCGCGGCCTTGTGGAAGGCCTCGACCATCGCCTTGTCGCGGGCCTGGAAGGCCAGGTGGTGGCGGCCAGTCAGTTCGCCCTGCGCGGCCTGGCTGGCGGCGGTGGAGACGAAGAGCTCGTCGGCCCAGAAATAGTCGTCGCCTTCGCCGGCCAGCGGGATCTCCAGCGCCTCGAACACCGCCCCGTAGAACGCGCGGCTGGCGGCGAGATCGCGCACCACCAGCTGGATGTGATCGATCAGCCGCCCGCGGTGCAGTTCCTGCGTTTCCATCGTTCGCTCCTTGTCGAAGGGGGAAGTACCGGCGCGTTTTACCATCGCGCCGGCGGGCTTTCTTCACCCCGGCCTGATGTTCCTGACGTCGTAACGGCCGTTGCGGACCGTGCGAGCGTCGCGAGTCCCGCCAGGCCCGGCGCCGCAGGCTGTCAGCAGTCCTCGTCCAGCCCGGCGGCATGGCGCAGGCCGCGCGCCAGGTGCGCGCGGAAGCGCGGATCATCGTAGATCGCCGCATCGTGGCCCAGGCCGGTATACCAGCTGCGGCCGCCGTCCCAGGCGTGGCACCAGGCGATGGGATGATCGTGGCCCATCGTGCCGCCCTCGTAGTCGCGCTCGTCCACCGTGGCGATGACGCGCACGCGCGGGCGCGGGTTGTCGCGGTAGTCGTAGAGCTCGTCGGTGACCGTCCACGCGGGCGTACGCCCGTCCTCGAACCTCACCCGCGCGGTCTGCAATCCCGGCGGGTGGCTGCGGAACCACGCGCCGACCAGACCGCCGTACCACGGCCAGCCGTACTCGGTATCGGCGGCCGCGTGCACGCCGACGAAGCCGCCGCCGGCGCGGACGAACTGCTCCAGCGCGCGCTGCTGGGCGGCGTCCAGCACGTCGCCGGTGGTGCTGGCGAACACCACCGCGCGATAGCGCGCCAGCCGTTCGGGCGCGAATACCGCGGCGTCCTCGGTGTGGTCGGCGTGCAGCGACTGCTGCGCGGCCAGCGCCTCCAGCGTCGCCACCGCCTTCGGGATCGAATCGTGGCGGAAGCCCGCGGTGCGGGTGAAGATCAGGATGCGCGCGGTGTCGTCGGCCACCGGCGCCGGCGGCGGTGCGGATGCGGCCGGCGCGCGCAGTGGCAGCGCCAGGGCGCAGAGCAGGGCGGCGGCCAAGGGTGTCTTGAGGTCCATGCGCGCACCGTAGCGCGATCGGCCGGCGCGGGCTTGTGCGCCGCAGCGGCGGGCACGGCTTTTATAATCGCCGCGTATCCCTACGGAAGCCGCCATGACCACCCGCCACGATCCTTCCCGCAGCATCCGCGCGCCGCGCGGCAACCAGTTGTCCTGCAAGTCCTGGCTGTCCGAGGCGGCCTACCGGATGATCCAGAACAACCTGGATGCCGAGGTGGCCGAGAGCCCCGCCGACCTGGTGGTCTACGGCGGCATCGGCCGCGCCGCGCGCGACTGGGAGAGCTACGACGCCATCCTGGCCTCGCTGCGCGCGCTGGAGGACGACCAGACCCTGCTGGTGCAGTCGGGCAAGCCGGTCGGCATCTTCCCCACCCACGCCGACGCGCCGCGCGTGCTGATCGCCAACTCCAACCTGGTGCCGCACTGGGCGACCTGGGAGCACTTCAACGAACTGGATCGCAAGGGCCTGATGATGTACGGCCAGATGACCGCCGGCAGCTGGATCTACATCGGCAGCCAGGGCATCGTGCAGGGCACCTACGAGACCTTCGTGGAGATGGGCCGCCAGCACTACGGCGGCAGCCTGAAGGGGCGCTGGATCCTCACCGCCGGCCTCGGCGGCATGGGCGGCGCGCAGCCGCTGGCCGCCTCGCTGGCCGGCGCGTGCAGCCTCAACATCGAGTGCAGGCAGAGCAGCATCGACTTCCGCCTGCGCACCCGCTACGTGGACGAGCAGGCCGCCGATCTCGACGACGCGCTGGCGCGCATCGACAGGTACACGAAGGCGGGCGAAGCCAAGTCCATCGCCCTGCTCGGCAACGCGGCAGAAATCCTGCCCGAGCTGGTCAGGCGCGGCGTGCGCCCGGACTGCGTCACCGACCAGACCAGCGCGCACGACCCGGTGCACGGCTACCTGCCGATCGGCTGGACGGTGGAGCAGTGGCTGGCCGCGCAGAAGAGCGAACCGGAGAAGGTGCGCGACGCCGCCAAGAAGTCGATGCGCGTGCACGTGGAGGCGATGCTGGCCTTCCACGCGCGCGGCATCCCGACCGTGGACTACGGCAACAACATCCGCCAGATGGCCAAGGACGAGGGCTGCGCCAATGCCTTCGACTTCCCCGGCTTCGTGCCGGCCTACGTGCGCCCGCTGTTCTGCCGCGGCATCGGCCCGTTCCGCTGGGTGGCGCTGAGCGGCGATCCGGAGGACATCTACAGGACCGACGCCAAGGTCAAGGAACTGATCCCGGACGACGAACACCTGCACCGCTGGCTGGACATGGCGCGCGAGCGCATCAGCTTCCAGGGCCTGCCGGCGCGCATCTGCTGGGTCGGCCTGGGCCTGCGCCACAAGCTGGGGCTGGCGTTCAACGAGATGGTGCGCAGCGGCGAGCTGAAGGCGCCGATCGTCATCGGCCGCGACCACCTCGACAGCGGCAGCGTCGCCTCGCCCAACCGCGAGACCGAGTCGATGAAGGACGGCAGCGACGCGGTCAGCGACTGGCCGCTGCTCAACGCGATGCTCAACGTCGCCGGCGGCGCCACCTGGGTGTCGCTGCACCACGGTGGCGGCGTCGGCATGGGCTATTCGCAGCACTCGGGCGTGGTCATCGTCTGCGACGGCAGCGAGGCGGCGGACAAGCGCATCGCGCGGGTGCTGTGGAACGATCCCGGCACCGGCGTGATGCGCCATGCCGATGCCGGCTACGAGGTCGCGCAACAATGCGCACGGGAGCAGGGCCTGAAGCTGCCGATGGCAGGCTGAAGATTGGCATTGCGGGCCGCCGCGTTGCCGCGGCGGCCTTGAACGGGACGAACTGCGCGCGCTATCGGTGCAGTTCGACCACCGGCGCGAAGCCGCCGTAGATCAGCCGCTTGCCGTCGAAGGGCATCGGGTTGTTTTCCGGGCTCAGGCGCGGATCCTCCATCGCCTTGGCCATGCCGGCGTCGCGGGTGGCCTTGTCGGGCCATTCGATCCACGAGAACACCACCGTCTCGTCCTCCTTGGCCTGCACGGCGCGGCGGAAGTCGGTCAGCGTGCCGTCGGGCACGTCGTCGCCCCAGCATTCCAGGATGCGGGTGGCGCCATGATCCAGGAACACCGAGTCGCCGCTGTTGGCGTGGGCGATGAACTTCTCCTTGTTGGCGGTCGGCACGGCGGCCACGAAACCATCGATGTACGGCATGGGAATCTCCTGAAGGGGGATGACGCCGGAAGGGCGCCTTCATTGCTGCGACGGACGGGCAGGGCGGAAATCGACACGGTGGCGCGCACCGCGTCGTTTCCGCAACCCGCGCGGATCAGGGCGTGCGGCGTTCGGGTTCTCCGGGCGTATCGCCGGGCAGCTCGACCGGGTCGCGCGGGCGGTCCGGCATCGGGTCGATCGGGCGGTCGGGGACCGGATCGATGGGCTGGTCGGGCGTGGGATCGTAGGCGGGGTGGGGGATTTCACCGGGGCCCGGTTGCGGTCTGGGGTTGTGCTGCATGGCCTCGTTCTCGGTGTGCCGGAGTTCCAGCATCCGCCCGCCCTCATCAACCGGCCGTGACGGAACGCCCGCCGTCGATTGACGCGGCGGCGACGCGGCGTGGCGTAGGGTGCGGCCGTCGAGGCGAAGGAGAACGACGTGATCGAACCGATCCAGGCGCCGCCCTACCTGGCGGCCTTCCGCTTTTCCGGCCGGCTGGACGGCGAGGACTACGACGCCTGCATCGCGCAGATCGAATCGCGCCTGCGCGAATACCCGCGCATCGCCGTCTACGCCGACCTCGCCGGCATGACCGGGGTGAGCCTGGAAGCGATAGGCAAGGACTTCCAGTACGCGTTCGGGAAGCTGGGTGAGTATTCGCGCTTCGCGCGCGCCGCATTCGTGACCGACCAGCCCTGGCTGGGGCAGGTCGGCGAACTGGCCGGCCGCTTGCTGCCGCGCACGGAGGTGCGCGCCTTCGCGCCGGGCGAGGAGGCCGCGGCGATGGCGTGGGCGGCCGACTTCGACGCGGACGCAGCCGGCGGCGGCGAAGACCCGGCTGCACGTCCCCCGGAGCCGTGATGACGACCGAAATCCAGATGCTGGCCTGGGCCGTGGCGCTGGGACTGGCCCACATCCTGCTGGCCGCCGGCGCGGCGACCGCGCAGCGCGGCCTGCGCTGGAACGCGGGCAACCGCGAGGCGGCGCTGCCGCCGCTGGCCGGCATGGCCGGGCGGCTGGAACGGGCGCAGCGCAACTTCCTGGAAACCTTCCCATTGTTCGCCGCGGTGGCGCTGGCGGTGGTGGTGGCCGGCCGCGCCGACGCGCACACCGCACTCGGCGCGCAGATCTATTTCTGGGCACGGCTGGCCTACCTGCCGATCTACGCCATCGGAATCCCGTACCTGCGATCGCTGGTCTGGGCGATCTCGGCCTGGGGCCTGATCCAGGTGGGCTGCGGCCTGTTCTAGCGGCGCGGTTCATCGCCGATTCCGCCGTTGCGGCGGCGCAAGCCGTAGACTGGGCGCACGTTCTTCGAGTTGCGCGACGACATGCACCGCATCCTTCCCTGGCTGCTGCCGGCCCTGTGCCTGATGCTGGCGGCCTGCCGCCCGTCCGCGCCCGCGCCGGTGGAGGCCGACGCGCCCAAGGTCGAGACCACCAGCAGCGAGGACAACGGCGCCATCAGCAGCGGCCGCACCGAACCGGCGCCGCGCAAGGTGGACCTTTCCAGGACCACCGACTGGCCGCCGGTCAGCATGACGCCCGGGGTGGCGCACGTCAGTTGCGAGGTGGACTACGCCGAGCACGGCGACGGCGAGGCGCTGGACAGCCTGGAGTTCCTGAAACTGGCCGATCTGGTCAAGCCGTGCCAGGACAAGGGCGTGCTGCGCCTGCGCTACACCGGCAAGATCAACGCCGAGTTCACCGCGCTGATGGAGCGCCTGTCCAACATCGCCAGCCGGATGGAAATCCGCAACCGCGTGCTCGACATCGATTCCAGCGGCGGCCAGGTCGAGAACGCCATCCGCGCCGGCGACATCATCGGCGCCAGCCAGTGGACGCTGTGGGTGCGCGACGACGCCATCTGCCACAGTTCCTGCCTGCTGATCCTGGCCGCCGGCGACAACCGGCTGATCGCCGGCCGGGTCGGCATCCACCGCATGATGCGGATCAATTCCACCGCCTCCACGCGGGCCGAACTGAGCCAGGAACTGCGCGAGGTCTACACCCAGCTGAAGGACTACCTGGAGCGCAACGGCGCGGCGGTGACGGTGGCCGACCTGATGATGACCGTGCCCAACCGCAAGCTGCGCCTGCTCACCGCCGCCGAACTGCAGGAATACGGCCTGCAGGGCGCCAACGCGGTGCAGGACGATCTCGATCGCATCCAGCTCACCCGCCGCTGCGGCGAGGGCTTCGTGCGCCGCAAGGACGATTTCCAACTCGCCTTCGACAGCCAGTGCGCGCTCGCCTCCTCGGGGTTGGACGACATCCAGAACTGCGGGCTGGCGCTGCGCGAGCGCTTCGGCTTCCCCGACGTGCAGTGCCCGGACGACAGCCCGATGGCCGAGTTCGACGTCGGCCTGGCGATGGGCGAAGCGGCCCCGGTGGCCCTGCCGGGCGGCAGCGGCCAGCCGGCGCCCTGATTGCCGCGGGCGCCTCTCCCCGCCGTTCGCAGTACGGATGCGGGACGGAGGAAGCCTGGTCAGCGTCCCCCGCCGCCTCCGCCACCCCCGCCGCCGCCTGAGAACCCGCCGCCGCCGGCGCCCGAACCGCTGCCCGGCGGCTGGGTGGAAGCGGCGATCTGCGAGGTCAGGCTGCTGCCGAGGGTCTTGCTGAGGTTGCCGAGATCGACCACGCCGCCGCCGCGGTACCAGCCGATGCCGGCGCTGGCCGCCGCCGCCGCCGCCGCGCCCACCGCCGCGGTGAACTTCCGGGTCCAGGCGTCCTCCACGTCCAGCGCGACGGCGTAGGGCAGCAGCTGCTCGTAGCGCCGGGCGTCGAGCATGGGCGGCGCCTGCGGGCCTTCCAGCCGTTTCAGTTCGTCGCGCTCGGCCACGCCCAGGTACAGGCGCAGCCCCTCGATCTCGTCCAGCAGCCTGCGCCCGGCCGGGGTCGGCGCGCGCACCAGCAGGGCGAAGACCACCACCGTCGCGGCCATCGCCACGGCAATGCCGATCATGATGGGGACGCCACCGCCGCCGCTGGCGAGGAAGGCGGCCAGCAGGCTGCCCGCGGCGATCAGCGCCGCCGCCAGCACGCTGCCGCCGTGGCGGTTGAAGTAGGCCGGGATGAAGTGTTGCTCCAGCGCGCGCAGGTGCGCCTGCCGCACCGCGGCCAAGTGCGCGGCGTTGCCGCTGCCCAGCACCAGCCGCGGATCGTCGCCGCCGGTGAACAGCTTGGACATCAGCAGCTTCTGCTCGCCGGGTTCGGGCACCACGCCGGGCGCGTGGGTCTTCTCCAGCACCCATTCGTCCTTGAGCAGGCCCTTGTTGCGGTGGATGCGCAGGTTGCCCGACACCGCCAGCGCCAGCAGGTCGGCGGTGAGGCAGCGCGCGTCGCCGTACATCCGGCGCATGTAGCGCAGTCCGGCCGGCGAGAAGCCCTGCGGCGGCTCGTAGCGGGCGACGATGGCGCGCGCCGGCGGGTCGCGGCCGACCGCCCGCCAGCGCAGGATGCAGAAGGCCAGCAGCACCAGCAGGCCGGCCAGCGCGATCAGGATGCCGCGGTTGTCCTTGAGCAGCCAGAACAGCTGCTGGCGGCGGGTCGGTTCGGCCACGATGCCCTTGGGGAAGGACAGGGTCACGGTCATGCCGTGCCGCGGCGGCAGCGGCCGGGTCAGTCGCCAGCGCGCCAGGCCGGGCTCGGGGAAGCTGAAGGAATAGTCGGTCTCGCGCCGGCCGTAGGCGCCGGTGTAGGCGTCGGCGCTCATGGACGAGGCCGGCACCGGCCGCGGCAGGCGGATCTGCACGCTGGCCTTCTCGATGTCGAACACCCAGCCGTGGCCGATGGCGTTCCAGTACAGCTCGTCGTGCCGCTCGAAGAAGCCGACCTGGCGGTTGACGCGGTAGCGCAGCGTGTAGGCGTAGTCGGCCGGCACCGGCAGCAGGTCGTCGTTGCCGGTGTTGACGACCACCCCGTTGCTGCGGCGCTCGGTGAACCACGGTTCCGGGAGGCCGTCGCGCAGCACCTCCACCACCCGGAAATCGATGATCACGCGGTTGCCGCGGCTGTCCAGGTAGCGGGTGGGGAACTCGCGGTAGAGGCCGCGCCGGATCCGGTCGCCCTCGGCGCGCACGACGATGCGCTCGGTCACGTCCATGTGGCCGTCGGCGTGCAGCTCGACCAGGCTGTCGTAGGACAGGATGCGCTCCTGCGCCTGCGCCGCCGGCGGCAACCCGGCCAGCAGTGGCAGCAGCGCCAGTGCCTGGAACAGGCGGCGCATGGCGTTGCGCGCGCTCATCGCGCCGGCTCCACCGCCAGCGCCGCGCGCTGCCCCTCGCCGGCCTGGAAGAAGCCGGCCGGTGCGAACGCGCCGATGCGCGCGACGATTGCATCGGGTATGCGTTCGCGCGCGGTGTTGTAGTCGCGCACCGCGCCGTTGTAGAAGCGCCGCGCGTATTGCAGGGTGTCCTCGACGGCGACCAGGTCGCGCTGCAACTGCGCGAAGTTGCCGCTGGCCTT
This sequence comes from Pseudoxanthomonas mexicana, assembly GCF_046736355.1. Classification (GTDB taxonomy): domain Bacteria; phylum Pseudomonadota; class Gammaproteobacteria; order Xanthomonadales; family Xanthomonadaceae; genus Pseudoxanthomonas_A; species Pseudoxanthomonas_A mexicana_B. The sequence goes on from NZ_CP157201.1 coordinate 1,244,454, forward strand.
CAGCTCGGGATAGGCCTCCTGCAGGGCGAACACGCGGCCGAGCGCGCGCTCCAGCGCCGATTCGACCTCGCCCAGTTCGGCCGGCGCGCGCAGCGCCAGCGCGCGTTCGCGCAGTTGCGTGGCCGCCTCCAGGGTGGCGCGCTCGTGCGCGGCGTAGGCGCGGACCGCCTCGACCAGCCGCGGCACCAGGTCGTGGCGGCGCTGCAACTGCACGTCGATGTCGGCCCAGCCGGTGCGTACCTGGTTGCGCAGCCGCACCAGCCGGTTGTAGGCCGTCAGCGCCCACGCCAGGGCCAGCGCCAGGATGACCGCCGATGCCATTGCCGCCATGCCGAACCTCCACCGCCCCGGCCGGCATTATCAACACGGCCGGCGCCGGCTTGGCAACGGTGGCGGGGCGCCGCGCTAGCTAGCCGGCCACCACGACGATCTGCACGTCCTGCAGGGTCACGGTCTGGCCGGCGCGCACCTTGCGGGTCTTGCGCAGCTCCTGTTCGCCGTCCACCGAGACCTCGCCGGCGGCGACCCGCGCCTTGCCGGCGCCGCCGCTGTCGACGATGCCGGTGGCCTTGAGCAACTGGTGCAGTTCGATGTAGTCGCCTTCCAGCTGGAATTCGAGGGTCTGCATGCGGGCGATTCTAGCGCGGCGGCGTGAGGCCGCCGTCATTCGCGCTCGAAGCGGGCGATCTCGTCCAGCACGGCGCGGCCGCGGCGGATGCCTTCGCTCTCCTGCCAGCCCGCGCCGGCTGCCGGGCGGCGCACGCTGCGCCAGTAAACGAAGGCCACGGTGCCCAGGAAGCCGGCGATGCCGATGAAGAAGCCCCAGGCGATCCAGGCCGGCGTGCCGGCGGCGGGATCGACGTCGCCCAGCCCGGCGAAGCCGATGACCACCAGCAGCCACATGATCCACCACGGCGCGCCGCAGACCATCGCGTTGGCGGCATGGAAGCGCCGCAGCAGGGCGAAGCGCTTCTGGATCCTCAGCACCGGCGCGGTGTAGTCCATGCTGCCGATCAGGCTCATGGTGATGAAGGCCATCACCATCGTGATCACGCCGAAGGCGTGCAGGGCGATGCCGGTGGCGAACAGGCCGGGCACGTCGGCGTTGCGACCCCAGCAGGCCAGGCCCAGCGCCAGCAGGCCGGCGCCGAGGACGGCCTGCAGCGCCTGTCCCCAGAACAGCGGGCGCACGCTGGCGCGCACCCTGTCCAGCTTGCGGTCGCGCAGCAGCTGCCACTGGATGGCTTCCTGCCGCTCCAGCCGTTCGCCCAGCGCCTGCCAGGCGGATTTCAGATCGTCGAGTTCCATGGGTGCGTTCCCGTCGGTGGTTTCGTGGTCAGAGTTCGGTGCGGACGCGCTGCTTGAGGCGGCTGATCTTGGTCGCCACGTTGGTCTCGCTCAGGCCCAGCACGTCGGCCATCTCGCGGTAGCTGTGGTCTTCCAGGTAGAGCAGCAGCAGGGCACGGTCCAGCGGCGGCTGCGCATGGATGAAGCGGTACAGCAGGTCCACCTGCTGGCGGGTCTCGTGGTCGTGCGCGTGCGGATCGGCGATGTCGTGGCGGGCGTCGTCCCAGGATTCGGGCTGCGCGCCGCGGGTGGCGCTGCGCACGTGCGAGATCGCCACGTTCAGCGCGATCCGGTACATCCAGGTGGAGAACGGCCGCTGCGGGTCGTATCTGGGGTAGGCGTGCCACAGCTGCGCGGCGATCTCCTGCGCCAGGTCGGCGCGATCGTCGGGATTGCCGGCGTAGGTCGCGGCGACCTTGACGACGATGCCGCGGTGCTGCTGCAGGCGCCGGGCGAAGTCCTGGCGGTCGTCGAGGCTCATGCTGGCGGTGTCTTCCATCATCGCGCTGGGCTGCCGATTGTGCGTATGCCGGGGTGATTCGCGCCGGGGGGAAGAAAATCACGGCCCCGGCACCCTGGCCGGGCCGCCGCAGGCCCGGCCGCGCCGGCCTCGACGCGACAGCGACGGCGCGACGGCGCACAATACGCCGCCTGCGTGCGCACTCCGCGACGCCCCCGGAGTTCCCCCATGCCAGAAGAAACCTCGCCCGCCTCGACGCTGCTGTTCGCCGATCTGGGCCTGTCCGCGCCGGTGATGGCGGCCGTGGCCGAGGTCGGCTACGAGTCGCCCTCGCCGATCCAGGCCGCCACCATCCCCGCGCTGCTGGCCGGCCGCGACGTGCTCGGCACCGCGCAGACCGGCACCGGCAAGACCGCCGCCTTCGCCCTGCCGCTGCTGTCGCGGCTGGACCTGGACGCGTCCCGGCCGCAGGTGCTGGTGCTGGCGCCCACCCGCGAGCTGGCCATCCAGGTGGCCGAGGCGTTCCAGCGCTACGCGGCGAGGATCCCCGGCTTCCACGTGCTGCCGATCTACGGCGGGCAGAGCTACTACCCGCAGCTGCAGGCGCTCAAGCGCGGCGTGCACGTCATCGTCGGCACGCCCGGCCGCGTCATCGATCACCTGGAGCGCGGCTCGCTGGATTTGTCCGGGCTGACCACGCTGGTGCTGGACGAGGCCGACGAGATGCTGCGCATGGGCTTCATCGACGACGTCGAGACGGTGTTGAAGAAGACCCCGGAGACGCGCCAGGTGGCGCTGTTCTCGGCGACCATGCCGGCGCAGATCCGCCGCATCGCCCAGACCTACCTGAAGGATCCGGCCGAGGTCACCATCGCGGCCAAGACCACCACCTCGGCCAACATCCGCCAGCGCTACTGGTTCGTCAGCGGCATGCACAAGCTCGACGCGCTGACCCGCATCCTCGAGGCCGAGCCGTTCGACGCGATGATCATCTTCTCGCGCACCAAGGCGGCCACCGAGGAGCTGGCCGAGAAGCTGCAGGCGCGCGGGCTGGCGGCGGCGGCGATCAACGGCGACATGCAGCAGGCCCAGCGCGAGAAGACCATCGGCCAGCTCAAGGACGGCAAGCTCGACGTGCTGGTGGCCACCGACGTGGCCGCGCGCGGGCTGGACGTGGAGCGCATCAGCCACGTGCTGAACTACGACATCCCCTACGACACCGAGAGCTACGTCCACCGCATCGGCCGCACCGGCCGCGCCGGCCGCAGCGGCGAGGCGATCCTGTTCGTCACCCCGCGCGAAAAGGGCATGCTGCGCGCGATCGAGCGCGCCACCCGCCAGCCGATCCAGGAGATGCAGCTGCCCAGCGTCGAGGCGGTCAACGACCGTCGCGTGTCGAAGTTCCTCGGCCGCATCACCGACACTCTGGCCAGCGGCGAGGCTGGCCAGTACCGCGCGCTGATCGAGGCCTACGAGCAGGAGCACAACGTGCCGGCGGTGGAGATCGCCGCCGCGCTGGCGCGGCTGCTGCAGGGCGACACGCCGCTGCTGCTGGCGGCGGATCGCCCGCGCGAGCGCCGCGAGGCGGTTGGGCGGGAACATCCGGCTCCGGCGCGCGCCGACCGGCCCGCGCGCGCCGAAAGGCCGCGCCGCGAGGAAGGCTTCGCGCCGCGGGATCGCGATGTCGAACGCCATGCCCATGCGCGCACCGAGGCCGAACCGCCGGACGGCGGCCGCAAGCGCTTCGACAAGCCGCCGCGCGGCGAGCCCGAGGTCGGCATGGAGAGCTACCGCATCGAGGTCGGCCACCAGCACGGCGTCAAGCCGGCGAATATCGTAGGCGCCATCGCCAACGAGGCCGGGCTGGAGAGCCGCTACATCGGCCGCATCGACATCCACGACGATCACACCGTGCTGGACCTGCCCGAAGGCATGCCGCGCGAACTGCTGGCCCACCTGAAGAAGGTCTGGGTATCGGGCCAGCAGCTGCGCATCCACCGGCTGGGCGAGGGCGAGGCCGGCGACGCCGCGCCGCGCCGCTTCAAGCCAGGCGGCAAGCCCGGTGGCAAGCCCGCAGGCGGCAAGCCCGCAGGCGGCAAGCCGGGCTTCAAGCCGCGCGCGCCGCACGGCCCGGGCAAACCACGCCGCTGAGCCCGTGGACCCGACCACCGAAATCCCCGGACCGACCAGAGGTCGGCCCGGGCGTTGACCTGCGGCCCATTGATTAACAATATAGCTAAATATGTAATTAACAAACCAACCCAATCGTAAGGAGCTGCGATGATGCCGGACCTTCTTCTCCACCTGGGCTATGGGCTGTACCTGGGCATCTCCCTCGCGATGACGATCTGGGTGGCCACCACGCTGTCGCGCAACGGCGAGGTGTTCCTGATCCAGTGCTTCGGGCAGGACACCACGCTGGCCAGGTCCACCAACCACCTGCTGGTGGTGGGCTTCTACCTGATCAACATCGGCTTCATCGCGCTGCGGCTGGACGGCTGGGACATGGACAAGGCGATCGTTTCGCTGGTGCCCTACGTGGGCAGCAAGATCGGCCTGTCGGTGCTGGTGCTGGGCGGCATGCACTTCTTCAACATGCTGCTGATTTCCCGCTACGGACGCACCGTGGCCGGCTGGGCGCGCGGCCAGCAGGCCGGCCACGGCGCGATGCCTCCGCCGTTGCCGCCGCAGGGGCAGTGACGCTGCGGCCGCCACGCCCGCCGCGGGGCGGCGCCTGCATGTCTGTCGGGGCCAGGTTCCCGATGGGATCGGTCGGGTTGCGTTAGTATCCAAGACAGCCGGTCTTTCCACGGCGGCGGCGAAGGGTCGCCACCGCGATCGCCGGACCGGAAACCGCATCAACCGCCCATGAGTACCGACAAGATCTTTGAAGCCCTGGCCTCGGCTCCACGCCGGCAAATCCTGGCCTATCTGTCCGAACAGGAACTGCCGGCGGGGGACATCGCGGCGCGTTTTGAAATGAGCGCGCCCGCGGTTTCGCGCCACCTGGCGGTGCTGGAAAACGCCGGGCTGGTGATTGGCGAGCGTCGCGGCCAGTTCGTCGTCTACCGCCTGGTTCCCGACAGCCTGGTCAACACGCTCACCCAGTTCGCATTCGAGATCTGCCCGGTGGGCGGCCCGCTCAAGCGGGAATCGCGGCGTGCCCGCAAGGCCGGCGCAGGCTAGCATTCCAGGCGCCGGTGAAGAATCCCGCATCCGGGCCGATAATCCGATGCAGGACAGGACCGCCCGCCGCTGCCGGCGCGGCGGACGACGCCGGGGGGCGTCGCCGGGACTGCTCCAACAGGGGGACGAGGTGGCATCAGCAGGCGATAGCCGGCGCGCCGAACGGCGAACGGCCAGAATCGACAAACTGTCTCGGCGGGTGGGACTGTTCCTGCTCGTATGCGCCCTGGGCGCGCTGATGACCGTGGCGGTGCTGGAGATACAGGCCAGCGCGACCGCCTACATCGTCGGCGAGAACCACTGGTCCAAGGCCCAGCAGCGCGCGCTGCACGACCTGGATCGCTACCTCGTCGACGACGATGCGGTCGCGCTGGCGCGTGCCCGCGAGGCCCTGCGCGTCCCGCTGGGCGATCGCCAGGCGCGGCTGGCGCTGGAGCGGGATCCCGTCGACACGGCCGCGGCGCGGGCGGGCTTCCTGCAGGGCGGCAATGCACCGGGCGACATCGAACGCCTGATCTGGATGCACCGGCTGTTCGCGCGCGCGCCCTATTTCAGCGAGGCGATCGAGCAATGGCGGCTCGCCGACCGGGTCATCCTGGAGATGGCCGCGCTGATCGATCGCATCGAGGAGGACAGCCGCCTGCACCGGCTCACCGCCGCGCGCCGCGACGAGTACCGCGCGGCGCTGCGGCGGATCGAGGGGCAGTCGCACGGCAGCGCGTTCCTGGAGCCGCTGGTCGAGGGCACGCATCGCCTGCGCCAGGGACTGGTGGCGCTGAGCCTGACCGTCTTCGTGATGATGACGATGTACGCGCTGATGCTGATGCGCAGGACGCTGCGCCACGTGCGCGAGACCGAGAGCGAGTTCCGCGTCGCGTTCAGCCAGGCCGTGGTCGGCATGCTCAAGCTCGATCGCGAGGGCCGGCTGCGCCGCGTCAACGAGGCGTTCGCGCGGCTGCTCGGCTACCGGCCCGACCAGTTGCTGGCGCTGCGCCTGGCCGATCTGCTGCATCCCGACGATCTCTGCCTGGACGGGCAGGGCGACATCGACTGGATACGCATGTGCGAGCCCGGCGATCGCCGCCTGCGCCACCGCGATGGCGGCCTGCTGTGGGTGCGCTGGACGGCGTCGATGATCGTCGACGTGCGCCCCGGCAGCGATCGCATCTTCGTCGTGGTGGAGGACGTCTCGCAGGCGCGCGAACTGGCCGACGAGATTGCCCACCAGGCCAGCCACGACGAACTGACCGGGCTGATCAACCGCCGCGAGATCGAGCGGCGGCTGGTGCAGGCCATCCATGCGGTCCATCGCGGCGCCGGGCCGCATGCGCTGTGCTTCGTCGATCTCGACCAGTTCAAGGTGCTCAACGACACCTGCGGCCATGCCGCCGGCGACCATTTCCTGCGCGAGTTCTCCGCCACCCTCGACAAGCAGTTGCGCGACGGCGACTGGGTGGGGCGGCTGGGTGGCGACGAATTCGCGATTTTCCTGCAAGGCGCGGGGCTGGACGATGCCGAGCGCGCGGCGCAGCGCCTGCACGCCATCCTGGGCGAGTCGACCTTCCACTGGGGCGGGCGCCGTTTCCCGCTGGGCTGCAGCATCGGCGTGGCCGAGATCAACGTCGATGCGGTCGATACCGACAGCCTGCTGCGCGCCGCCGACACCGCCTGCTACCTGGCCAAGGAGGAGGGGCGCAACCGCGTGCGCTGCTACCGCGACGCCGATCGCGCCATCGCGCGCCGGCGCAACGAACTGGAATGGGTGGCGCAGACGCAGCTGGCGATAGCCGAGGACCGGTTGCTGCTCTATGCCCAGCGGATCCAGTCGCTGCGCGGCGAGAACCGGTTGCAGTACGAGATCCTGGTGCGCCTGGCCGGCGAGGAAGGGCAGGTGGTCCCGCCCGGCTTCTTCCTGCCGGCGATGGAGCGCTACGGCCAGGCGCCGGCGCTGGATCGCCACGTGCTGGCCTCGGTGCTGGCGCAGATCGGCGGCCAGCACGACCATCTGGCCGATCTGGACCTGTGCCACATCAACCTGTCGGCGCAGTCCATCGCCGATCCCGCCTTCCGCGAGCACGCCTGCGAGATGCTGGATGCGCGGCCGGCGCTGGCGCGCAGGATCTGCTTCGAGATCACCGAGACCGCGGTCATCGCCAACCTGGCCGATGCGCGCGTGTTCATCGACCAGATGCGCGCGCGCGGCTGCCGCATCGCGCTGGACGATTTCGGCAGCGGCCTGTCCTCGTTCGGCTACCTGAAGAGCCTGCCGGTGGACATCCTCAAGATCGACGGCGCGTTCGTGCGCGACCTGGACAAGGACGACGTCGACCTGGCGCTGGTGCGCTCGATGGTCCAGGTCGGCCGCGCGCTGGGCAAGACCACCATCGCCGAATGGGTGGAGACCGAGGCGGCGATGGCCCGGCTGGCCGAGGTCGGCGTCGACTACGTGCAGGGCTACGCGCTGCACGCGCCCTGTCCGCTGGCCGAATTGATCGGCGCATGGGCGCCGGTGGCGGCGGGGGCAGCGGAGGACAGGGCGGGATCGCCGATAATGTCGGCATGACCACCCGCCTCAACAAGCACATCGCCGAAACCGGACACTGCTCGCGCCGCGAGGCCGACCGCCTGATCGCCGAGCGCCGCGTCACCGTCAACGGGCAGCCGGCCGGGGTCGGCGCGGTGGTCGGCGAGGGCGACGAGGTGCGCGTGGACGGCCAGCCGCTGCGCAAGCGCGAAGCCAGGCCCGGCAAGCGCCGGCACGTCTACATCGCGCTCAATAAGCCGGTCGGCGTCACCTGCACCACCGAGCAGGCAGTCAAGGGCAACATCGTCGACTTCGTCGGCCACGAGCAGCGCATCTTCCCGATCGGCCGGCTGGACAAGGACTCCGAGGGGCTGATCCTGCTGACCAGCAACGGCGACATCGTCAACCGGATCCTGCGCGCCGAGAACCGCCACGAGAAGGAGTACCTGGTCGCGGTCAACAAGCCGGTCACCGACGAGTTCCTGCGCGGCATGGCGCGCGGCGTGCGCGTGCACGGGCAGACGACGCTGCCGTGCCGGACCCGGCGCATCGCCAGGTTCGGCTTCGGCATCGTGCTGACGCAGGGGCTCAACCGGCAGATCCGGCTGATGGCCGCCGCGTTCGACTACCGCGTCACCCAGCTGCGGCGCGTGCGCATCGACAACGTGCGCCTGGGCGACCTCAAGCCGGGACGCTGGCGCAACCTGACCGACCAGGAGCTGCGCGGCCTGCTGCCGCAGCAGGAGGAATGGTAGCCGTGCGCATCCGCCCTGCCTGCGTGTAACCTGTCGCGGCGCAGCGCGCGCCGGAGCCGGTTGATTCCGATCAAGGCCGGCATGGCCGGCGCGGGCTAGTTTCCATCATGGCGATATGGTCGCCGTACCAGTTCCCCGGAGGACGACACGATGAAGATTCTGTTGGCGGTCGATGGCAGCGACATCGGCATGGCGGCCGTGCGCTACGTGGTGGCGCTGAGCAAGTCGCTCAAGGACGCACCGAAGCTGACCCTGCTGTACGTGGACCTGCCGCTGTTCAAGCAGGCCGCCGCCGCGCTGGGCAGCGAAGGGGTGGCGCGCTACCACGCCGAGAACGGCGACTATGCGCTGAAGAAGGCCCGCACCGCGCTCAAGCGCGCGCGCCTGTCGTTCGAGGAGTGCATCGAGGTCGGCGAGATCGCCGAGACCATCGTCAAGCAGGCGCAGTCCGGCAAGGCCGACCTGATCGTGATGGGGTCGCACGGCCGCGGCGCGCTGAAGAGCCTGTTCATCGGTTCGGTCGCGCAGAAGGTGGTCGGCACCAGCCCGATCCCGGTGGTCATCGCGCGCTGAGGAGCGGGCATCGCGGCCGCGCTCAGTCGACCACGCCCTTGGCTTCCGAGGTGCCCAGCACCTCGGGATGGTGCACGCCGCCGCGCGGCCGGCGGCGATCCAGCAGCGGCTGCACGAACACCGCGGCCAGGATGATCGCCACGCCGGCGTAGAACAGCGGGGTCAGTTCGCGCTGCTCGCCCAGCAGCAGCATCGCCAGCACGATTGCGTAGACCGGTTCCAGGTTGGTGATCAGCTGCACCTGGTAGGCGCTGAGATGGCGCAAGGCCACCAGCGACAGCGCGAACGGCAGCAGCGTGCACAGCAGCGCCAGGCCCAGCAGCAGGGCGCCGTTCCTGGCGTCCGGCAGCACCCACAGCTCGCCGGCGAAGGCCGGGAACAGCAGCGGCATCGCCGGCGCCAGCAGGGTCAGCAGCAGGGTGCCGGCGCCCAGTTCCAGCGCGGTGACGGTCAGCGGGTCGCCGTGCTCGACCAACCGCTTGTTGAGCGAGCCGAACAGCGCCACGAACAGCGCCGACAGCGCGCCGACGACGACGCCGGCGCGCATGCCGTCCGGCACGCCGCCGACCACCAGCGCCACGCCCGGCAGCACCGCCAGGCCGAAGGCCAGTTCGCGCGCGGAGAACGGCCGCCGCACCAGCCAAGGCTCGACCACCGCGGTGAACACCGGCGCCAGCGCGATGCAGGTGGCGGCGACCGAGGCGTTGGCCAGCTTGATCGCGCCGTAGAAGGTCAGCCAGTGCAGCGCCACCAGCGCGCCGATGCCGGCGTAGGCCAGCGCCAGCCGCGGCGGCATCGCGCGCAGCCCGCGCCACACCGAAGGCAGCAGCGCCAGCGTCGCCACCACCAGCAGCATGCGCCACCACACCAGCGGCAGCGCCGGCAGCGTGATCAGCTTGCCGAGGATGGCGGTGAAGCCCCACAGCAGGACGCAGAAGTGGATTTGCAGCAGGGCCTTGCGGGAGGGAGTCATCGGCATGGCGGTATTGTCGCGCATGCTCCCTTGGCGGTACATGAGGACGGGGGTGAACCGCCGGCGTGCCGGGCGCCGCGTGGCGTCGGGTGTGGACGGCGCCGGGAAGGCATGCGATGTTCGCGCGCCATGCCCGATTGCCTGCGGAAGAGCGGATGATTCCATCGATGGACGCGGCCGGCGCGCAGCGCCCCTTCGATCGCCGCGACGGCAAGACGCTGGCGCTGTCCGCGCTGGGCGGCGCGCTGGAGTTCTACGACTTCGTGGTGTTCGTGTTCTTCACCCGGACCCTGAGCCTGCTGTTCTTCCCGGCCGGGACCGAGCCGTGGCTGGCGCAGTTGCAGGTCTACGGCATCTTCGCCGCCGGCTACCTGGCGCGGCCGCTGGGCGGCATCGTGATGGCGCATTTCGGCGATCTCGTCGGCCGCAAGCGCATGTTCACCTTCAGCGTGTTCCTGATGTCGGTGCCGACCCTGCTGATCGGCATGCTGCCGACCCATGCGCAGATCGGCATGCTGGCGCCGGTGCTGCTGCTGGCGCTGCGCATCGTGCAGGGCATCGCGGTTGGCGGCGAGGTGCCCGGCGCGTGGGTGTTCGTCGCCGAGCACGTGCCGCCGCGGCGGATCGGCTTCGCCTGCGCCAGCCTGACCGCGGGTCTGACCTTCGGCATCCTGATCGGCTCGCTGCTGGCGGCCTGGATCAACGGCCACTACAGCCAGGCGCAGGTGCTCGACGGGGTATGGCGCTGGCCGTTCCTGATCGGCGGCGCGTTCGGCTTCTTCGCCGTCTACCTGCGGCGCTGGCTGCACGAGACGCCGGTGTTCGCCGAGATGCGCGAGCGCAAGGCGCTGTCGCGGCGGCTGCCGGTGCGCGAGGTGCTGGCCCACCACCGCGGTGCGGTGGCGCTGTCGATGCTGGCGTCGTGGCAGCTCACCGCCGCCATCGTCGTGGTCGTGCTGATGACGCCGACGCTGATCCAGGCCGCGTTCGACGTGCCGGCGGCGCTGGCGTTCCAGGGCAACAGCATCGCCACCGGCTGCCTGGTCGCCGGCTGCCTGGCGTTCGGGCTGGCGGTGGATCGCTTCGGCGCGGCCAACGCGCTGCTGGCCGGATCGCTGGGCCTGGCCCTGTGCACGCAGGCGCTGTACGCCTGCCTGGCCGCGGGCGAACCGCAATGGTTCCTACCGCTGTACGCACTGGCCGGTTTCTTCTGCGGCGTGGTCGGAGTGGTGCCGGCGCTGATGGTGAGGTCGTTCCCGCCGGCGATCCGGTTCTCAGGGTTGTCGTTCTCCTACAACATCGCCTACGCGGTGTTCGGCGGGCTGACGCCGCCGCTGCTGGGCTGGCTGGCGCCGGCGCTGGGCGGCGCGGCGCCGGCGCACTACGTCACGCTGACGGCGCTGGTCAGCATCGGCGTCGCGATCTACCTGAAGGTGGCGCGGCATCCGGCGCGCTGACCGGCCACACCGCGGAGACGGGCAGGATGGAAGTCGATGCGCACCGGGCGTGGCGTGGTCTTCGTGCCGTTCAGGTGACTTCCGCGAGCTCGCGCACCAGCGCCATCGCCGCCGCCGGATTGCGCTCCTTCGCCGCGCTGATGAAGTAGACGAACACCTCGCGCGGCGCGCCGTTGGCCTGCGCTGCACCGACGTGCGGGAGTTCCGGCGGATCCTCGCCGCTGGCCCAGCGCCGCGCGCATCCGGCCCAGCGCGCGAGATCCTGCGGCGCATAGCCGGTGGCGATGCCCGGTTGCGAGCGCATCAGCCGGGCATAGATGAAATCGCCGGTGACGTCGGCGAAGGAAGGGTGCTCTTCCGAATCGGTGAACACCGCGGCCATGCGGTGGCGGCGCAGCATCCGCACCAGGTCCGCATCGACCAGCGCGGGATCGCGCAGTTCCAGCGCATGCCGCAGCCTCAGATCTCCGTGCGCGGCCGGCAGCGCGCCGATGAATCCTTCCAGTTCGTCCCGCGCGATGCGCTGGCCCTTCTCGAACTGCCACACCAGCGGGCCGAGCCGGTCGCCCAGTTCGGCGATGCCGCCGACGAAATCCTCGACCTGCGAGCGTACCGAGGCCAGCGAGCGCGACTGCATGATCCGCTTCGGCGCCTTGGCCGAGAACACGAAGCCTTCCGGCGTCTCGTCGCGCCACTTCGCGTACGTGGCCGGCTTCTGCGCGCCGTACCAGGTGCCGTTGATCTCGATGGCGGTCAGCTGGCGGCTGGCGTACTCCAGCTCGCGCCGCTGCGGCAGGCCGGCCGGATAGAAATTGTCGCGCCAGGGCGCGAAGGTCCAGCCGCCGACGCCCACACGGATGCGCCGCAGCGCGGCCAGCGCGTGGTCGGCGGTGGCTTCGATGGGCGCATCGCCCTTGATCGTGGCCGCGCCGAACAGATCGCCGCTGCCGGTACCGCCATCGTTACTGCGCTTTCCACGGGTCATAGCTGCCGAACCACCACAGGTGTCCTTCCAGGTCGCGGCAAGAATACCCGCGTCCGCCGTAGCCCTGGTCGGCGATGTCCTGCACGATGGTTGCGCCGGCCGCCTTGGCGCGCGCGTAGTGCGCGTCGGTGTCGCCGACGATGACGCAGGGACTTTGCGTCTGGCGCAGGCCGATGTCGGCCGGCTGCACGATCTGCTCGCCCCATTCACCCCCGGCCTCGGCCGAGCCGAGCATGATCATGCCGTTGCCGAAGGTGAGCTGGGCGTGGTGGACGACGTCTCCCTCGGCGTACACCGCGTGGCGCTCGAAGCCGAAGGCATCGCACAGCCATTCGATCGCCACGTGCGCGTTGCGGTAGCGCAGGCAGGGGATGATGGTGGAGGTGGTGTCGGCGGCAAGCTTCATCGCGGCGAGGGGCTGGGACGGAATCGCAAAATATTCGGCGGCGGGGGTTCGGGCGATGTGAAGCCGGCATCCGGGAGCGGGAGGCGCCGGCGCCGCGCTACCATCGGCGGCAGACCATCCCTGGGAGACGACGATGCCGTGGACCACGCCCGACCTGTGCGACGCGCATCCGCAGCTGGCGGTGGCCGAGCCGCTGCTGCGCAGCTTCGGCGGACGGACCGCGTTCTGCGGCCGCATCGCCACCGTGCGCTGCCACGAGGACAATTCCCGCGTGCGCGAACTGGCCGGAATGCCCGGCGACGGCCGGGTGATGGTGGTCGACGGTGGCGGTTCGCTGAAGCGCGCGCTGCTCGGCGATCAGATCGCGGCCAGCGCGGTGAAGAACGGCTGGGCCGGCTTCGTCATCCACGGTTGCGTGCGCGACGTCGAGGCGCTGGCGGCGCTGCCGCTGGGCGTGCACGCGCTGGCCGCCTGCCCGATGAAGACCGAGAAGCGCGGGCTGGGCGAGGCGGACGTGACAGTGGCCTTCGCCGGCGTGGTGTTCGCGCCGGGGCAGTGGCTGTATGCGGACGGCAACGGCATCGTGGTGTCGCAGGAGGCGTTGCCGGTGTCGTGACCGATGCTTTCCCTTCCCCCGCAAGCGGAGGAAGGGAAACCTCCGCTTACCGGATCGGCTCGTCCAGCATCAGCTGGCGCACGAAGCGCACCGGCGGCGCGCCGTAGGACAGCACGCGGTCGTGGTAGGCCTTGAGGTTGAAGTCCGCGCCCTGCTTCTCCTCCACCGCCTTGCGCATGTCGAAGTGTTCCTGCGCGCCGACGAAGTAGGTCGGCAACTGCGCCGAGGTCAGCTGCGCGCGCGTCCACTTGCCGGCCGCCTCGCGCTCCTGCTGGAAGGTCTGCCGCACCATCAGGTCCATCGCCTGATCGCGCGTCCAGTTGTCCACGTGCACGCCCTGGTCGAGGATCGCGTTGGCGACCGCGCGCAGGTAGAACTTCAGCTGTACCAGCTCGAACAGCGGATCCCGGTCCAGGTAGCCGGCGTCGGTCATCATCTTCTCGGTGTACACCGCCCAGCCCTCGGCGAACATGCCCGAGCGCAGCACCGCGCGCAGCGTCGAGGGGAACTTGGCCGAGTGCCAGCCTTCCAGGTAGTGGCCCGGCGTGCCCTCGTGGATCGACAGCAGGTGGATCATGCGGCTGTTGTACTCGCGCAGGAACGAATCGACCTGCTGCGCGTTCCAGTCGTCGGGAATCGGCGAGACCGCGTAGAAGGTCTCCAGGCCCTTGTCCAGCGGGCCGGGCGAATCGCAATAGGCCACCGCCACGCCGCGCTGGAACTCCGGCATCAGGATGATCTTCACCGGCGCGTCGGGCAGGGTGACCAGATCGTTCTCGCGCACGAACTCGGTGGCGTGCGCCAGCGCCGCCTCGGCGTCGGCGACGACCTTGTCGCGCGCGGGCTTCTCGGCGTAGGCCAGTTCCAGCGCCGCCTCGATGGCGGCCTGCTGCTGTCCCGGCGTCGGCGCATCGGGCAGCGCCGGCGCGCCGGGGCGATCGGCCAGCACGCCGCGGGCGATGCCGTACATCTTCTCGCGCACGCGGGCGATCTCGGCCTCGGCGCGCTGCTTGATGTCGGCGCGCGACAGCGACGACAGCAGCGCGAACTGCAATTTCTGGTCGTACAGTTCGGCGCCGATGCGGTAGTCGCCCTTGGCGTTGGGCACCAGGGTCTTGTCCAGCCACGCCTGGTGCTCGGCCACGGCGGTCTTGAGCCCGGCGATGGCGGCCTCGGCCTGCTGGCGGTCGGCCTCGGGCAGTTCGCCCAGGTTCGGCGCGATGAAGGTCTCGACGATGCTCAGGATGCCGGCGTTCTGCCGGGCCACGGTCTCGGCGTGCACCTTCGGCACGCGCGCCGGATCCAGGTTCTCGCGCGCCTGCGCCAGCAGCGCCGGCAGCTTCTGCATGCGCGCGGTGGCCGAGCGCAGGCGATCGGGCAGCGGCGCGAACTCGCGCGCCATCAGCCCGTACAGCGCGCCGCCGGCCAGGCCGCTGTAGTACTGCGGATCCCAGGCCCACGATTGCAGCGTCTCTGCGGTCCACAGGTCGTAGCGCAACTGGTTGCGCAGGATCGCCGCGTCGACCTGGTTCTCGCGCGACAGCTGCGCGGCGTCGAGCTTGTCCAGATCGGCCAGGATCCGTTGCGCGAATTCCACGCCCTTCTGCAGGCCGGCGGCGCTGAGATCGTCGATCTCGCCGTCGTAGCGGTGCTCGCCGATCTGGGTGGCGCCGATCGGCGACAGCTGCAGCGAGCCTTCCAGCGCGCGCCTGGACAGGTCGGCGAACTGCGCGTCGGCGGCGCTGGCGGCCTGCGATGCGGCGTTGCCGGAAGCGGCCGGCGGGGTCGGGCCGTCGGCCTTCTGGCAGGCGGCGAGCGAGGTCAGCAGGGCGAGGGCGAGCAGGCTGTGGCGCATGGGATTCTCGTTGCTGTGCAGCAATGAAGGGGCGCCAAGCTTAGGCGCAAGCCGGTCGCCGCGCATCTGCCATTGGATTATTCTTGGCCGGCATTCCGAGGGAGACGCGACATGAAGCATGAGGGAAGCTGTCACTGCGGCCGCATCGCGTTCGAGGTCGAGGGCGACATCGACGAGGTCTACGACTGCAACTGCTCGATGTGCAGGCGCCGCGGCGGCCTGCTGTGGTTCGCGCCGCACGCCGCGTTCACGCTGAAGACGCCGGAGGCGGACGTGGCGACCTACACCTTCAACCGGCACGGCATCCAGCATCATTTCTGCGCCCAGTGCGGCATCGCGCCCTACAGCGAGGGCCAGCACCCGCAGGGCGGGAAGATGGCGGCGATCAACGTGCGCTGCCTGCCCGCGCTGGATCTGGCGCAGCTGAAGATCACGCAGATCGACGGAGCGAGCTTCTGAACGCATCGACCCCGGACCCGCACGCGCGAGGCAGCAGGATGGGCACATGGAAGCGGGCGATGGCGGCGCTGCTGCTGGCGGGATTGCTACCGGCCTGCGCGAAGCACGGACAGGGCCATTCCGGCGCGGCCGCCGCCGCCGACGCATCGCTCGCGTCGCCGGAAGGCGCCTTCCTGGCCTACGAGCACGACGTGCACATCGCGCTGGCGGCCGCGCAGATCCCGCAGCGGCTGCGCGCGGCGCAGGAAAGCTGCGCGCGCGGCCAGTTCGGCGATTGCAGCGTGCTGGGCGTCAGCCAGCAGGGCGGCGATCACCCGAGCGCCCGC
Source organism: Pseudoxanthomonas mexicana (assembly GCF_046736355.1). GTDB lineage: Bacteria > Pseudomonadota > Gammaproteobacteria > Xanthomonadales > Xanthomonadaceae > Pseudoxanthomonas_A > Pseudoxanthomonas_A mexicana_B. Next base: position 1,260,376 of record NZ_CP157201.1, read on the forward strand.
CTGATCGTGCGGATCGCGCCGGCCGGGGTGGAACCGCTGATCGCCCAGGCCAGCGCCGGCGCCGAGATCGGCAGCCGCAACACCCACGCCGAGGATCTGGCGCAGGCGGTGCGCGACAACGACCTGCTGCGCTCGCGGCTGGAGAAGGAACAGGCGCGGCTGCTCGAGTTCCAGCAGCGTCGCGACCTGACGGTGGCCGACATGATCGCGCTGTCGCAGCAGCTGGCGCAGGTCGAGGCGCAGTTGCAGGGCGCGCAGCAGGAGGCGGCGCAGCATCGCCGGCGCATCGACACCCAGCGGCTGACGCTGCATTTCCAGCCGCCCGGCGGGCAGAGCGGCCGCGGCGAGATCCGCCAGGCCGTGCGCGACTTCGTCGCCACCCTGTCCATCGGCACCGCCTGGACCATCCGCGCGATCGCGTTCCTGCTGCCGCTGCTGGCGGTGTTCGCGATCGCGCTGACGGCATGGCGACGGCTGCGCCGCCGCAGGTCCTAGGGCGTGCCATGCACTTTCCCGCAGGCCTGGGCCATTGCGATGCGGTGTAGCGGGTCATGCCAGTGCCAGGGCCGCTTCCCGCATCCGGGCGCGTAGAGCCGAGCTTGCTCGGCTCCCCGCCATGCCGGTGGCCCGCACCTTGCCTCAGCGGCACGGACGCATGGACAAGCGCTTCATGAAGGCAAAGGCGCCGGGTTCCCGTCCCGCCTGAGCGGCGGCAGGCGCCTGGGAGTGACGAGTACAAGAGGATTCGCCGAGAAATCCCCGTATGGACGGGAATGCCGGCAGGGGAGGTCGCGGCCTCATCCCCCGCGCGATGCCGGCCCGTCCTCGTCGGCGCGCGTGCGGGCGCGCACGACGGTGGCGGTGCAGTTGGCCTCGGCGATCACCTTGGCCGATACGCTGCCGAGCAGCCGGCGCACGCCGGTGATGCCGCGCGCGCCCATGATCAGGTGGTCGATGGCGTTGCTGCGCGCGTAGTCGATCAGCGCGTCGGCCACGTCCGCCGATTCCAGCACGTGGAAGGTGATGCGGTGGTCCGGCAGGTCCAGCGCGCGCGCCCAGTCGCGCAGGCCGACCAGCCGCTTGACGTGGCGGTTGCGGCCGTCGGCGTCGAGGTTGCTGTCCATGCCGATGCGCGCGGTGCGCATCACCGTCACGCAGGCCAGGCGCGCGCCGGGCGCGGCGGCGACGATGCTTTGCACGGTTTCCTTCAGCGTCTGGTTGAGAGACAGGTCGGCGTGCTTCAGGTCGACGGCGACCATGATCAGCGGCGCGCGCAGCGGGGCGGCGGCCCTGGCCTTCAGGTCGGAAGGCTCGATGCCGATGGATTTCCACCAGCGCCGGGTCGTGGCCAGCGCGCCGCTGCGCTGGCTGCGCTCGGCGCGCTCGGTCAGCCGCACCTGCTCGGGGTTGAGCAGGTCGAAGGCCAGTTGCGCGGCGGTGGGATGGCGCGCGTCCGGATCCACCTCCAGGCAGCGCAGCACGATTTCCTGCAACCAGCGCGGCAGATCCGGATTCAGGGCGCGCGGCGGCGCGGGATCCTGGTAGAAGCGGCGCTTGAGCCCGCGCACGCTGCCGGGGAAGCCGAACGGCCGCTGCCCGGTCGCCAGGTGGTACAGGGTGACCCCGAGCGCGAACAGGTCGCTGCGCGGATCGCTGCGGATGCCGAGGATCTGCTCGGGCGCGATGTACGGCGCGGTACCCATCGGCACGTGGAACTGCTCGGCCAGCAGGTCCGGCAGGTGCGCGTGCCGCGACAGGCCGAAGTCGATCAGCACGATGCGCCTGCCGCCGCCCTCCGCCGCGTGCAGCAGCAGGTTGCTCGGCTTGATGTCCAGGTGCACGACGTGCTGGCGGTGCAGGTCGTCCAGCGCGAGCGCGGCCATCGCGCCCAGCGCGGCCACGCGCTCGGCGGCGATCGGCGCGTGATCCAGCAGCGGCCGCAGCGTCTGCCCGGCCAGGTGCTCCATCACCAGCCACGGCTGGTCGTCGTCCTCGCCGGCATCGACGAAGCGCGGCACGTGCGGGCCGGTCAGCACCGGCAGCAGCATCCGCTCGACCTCGAAGCCGACCACCTGGTTGACCGTTTCGCCGTAGTCGATGCGCGGCAGCTTCATCAGCATCGGCAGCGTGTGCCCGGGATGGGTGACGCGCCACAGCGTGGCCATGCCGCCCTCGTGCAGCGGCTCCACCAGGGTGAAACCGCCCAGTTGCATCCCCGCCTGGAGTTTCCGCGGCATCTTCAGCCTCCGTCGATCAGGCGCTGCGCGAGCGCGTCGGGCAATCCGGCCGCGCGGATCCGGGCGGCCGCGCGCTCATGGTCGTACGGTACGCGCAGGAAGGCGAGCTGCCTGCGCGCGGTGTCCAGCCACGCGCAGGCGGCGGCCGGGTTGCCGTCGCGCGGCTGCCCGCACGCGCCGACGATGGCCAGCCAGCGCCGGCTGGGCAGCAGCGGGATCGGCACGCCGTACAGCGGCTGGAAGTGCGCGGCCTCGCCGGGCACCGCGCCGGTGAAGTACAGCGCCGGATCGTGGACGTGGCCGCAGAAGGTCAGCCACTGCGTCGTCGCCGACAGGCTGCGGTGCGCGGCCAGCGGATTGCCGATGTAGCCCCAGCCCGGCGGATCCCAGGCGTTGGCGTGCACGTACAGGCGATCCTCGTGCCGCACCTGCAGCGGCAGGTCGCGCAGGAACGCGCGCTGCGACGGGTCCAGTTGCGCGCGCGTCCACTCGATCGCGGCCTGCGCCTGCCCGTGCATCCGGCTCGCGCCCGGATCCTCGATGGCGGCGTCGTGGTTGCCCTGCACCGCCACCGCGCCGGCTTCGACGTGCGCGCGCACCGTATCGACCACCCAGCCCGGATCGGCGCCGTAGCCGACCAGGTCGCCGAGAAAGACGTACTGCGTGCAGCCGGCCCGCGCCAGCGCCTTCAGGCAGGCTTCCAGCGCCTCGCGGTTGGCATGCAGGTCCGCCAGCAGTCCGATACGCATCGAGATCCTCCCGTCGCCATGCTAGGCGCGCCGGCGGGGCATTGCCATTGGGCCAAAGTCGCGGCCGCACCTCGCGACGCGCGGTCGCGCCGGTTAGAAGCCCTTCCTGGCGATCCGGGCGTGGGTGTCGTTGACCTGCATCAGCGCGGCCGAGCCGTAGTACTTGTGGTACTCGGCGATCATCTCGCCGTTGCGGATCACCGGATCGGTCTCGGCCAGCCGCCTGGCCTCGTCGACATCGGCCACGGCGAATACGAACAGGCCGCGCCAGCCGTCCACGCCGTCCAGCGGGCCGGCCAGCGCCAGCTTGCCCTCCTGCGCCAGCCGTTTCATGTTGGCGAAGTGGCCCTTGAACATCTCGTCGCGCGCCGGGCCGGGCGCCATCGGCGTGGGACCGGTCTTCAGCACGACCAGCACGTAGGCGCGCATGCCGTAGTCGTCAGCGCCGAGGCGGGCGGCCAGCGTGGCGTCGAAGCCCGCGGGCGTCTCGTCGGCGGTTTGCGCGAATGCGAGGCCGCAGGAGAGGAAGGACGCGAGCATCGCCAGCAGGACCAGGTGCTTTTTCATGGCAGGGTTCCGCGAAAAGGACACCGTTAGGCTATCAGGGCGATGGCGGGGAGGCGCAAGGGGGGCGAACGCGTGGAATCGCGAAGGAGCGGCGGGAGCGGAGGGACAGAAGCGAAGACCAGGGGCCGGGGAGCATCGTCCACGTGATCTCGTTGTCTGGCATCGTGAAGAATTACGCGATGGGAGAGGAAACCATCGTCGCGCTCGCCGGGATCGAACGATGGTGTTTGCTAAGCTGGATGCAGACAGCGGACCGGGGCGGTAGCGAGTGGAAATGCAGGAACTCATGCTCGTCTGGGCCACCGGGTTGGTAGGCGTCGCCAGCCTGGCGGCGCAGGAGCTTACGGTACGGCGCCTGCCCAGGGATCTTTCGGAAGCACACGAGCGCAGAAGAGCGCAGGTGGACCTGCTTTCGGAAAAATACCGATGGCTCACGCCTTTGAACAGGCTGACGCTGGTCGGTTACTTCCTGTCGATTGCGGCGATAGGCTTGGACGTGGCGTATGCGAAATACGCCTACCTGCTGTTCACCGTCGGCTGGACCGGACTGTCCGTGCTCCATGCCCCCAATATCCATCACAGGATAGCCGTCGTTTTCTACGAGGCGTCCTTGCTCTTGAACGGCGCACTGCTCGTCGTGGCGTTCCGCATGCATTAGCGCATTGGCCCGGCCGCGCAGCCGTTGCGGGTGCAACCTGCGCAGGGTTCTGGCGGCATGCCACCGGGCTGCCGGGAAACGGCGTCGACGCTAAGGCTGGTGCCGCCCGGTGCCTGACCCACCCATCCTGATTTTATCCTGCCATCGATGGCTGGCTCTCTCACCCCAGACTACCCTCGCATCATCCCCGCGAAGGCGGGAATCCCGTGTCTTTGCCCTTGAAGGCTTGAAGTCGCTGGATCCCTGCCTTCGCGGGGATGACGTGCTTGTGAGGTTCCGGGCGCATCGCGGCCACGATGCGCGGAAGGCTCCCGCCCTCCGCGAATGCCGTCACTTGTCCGCGGCCCGCACCGGCAGCGGCACGTTGCACAGGTCGATGTGCCCGGCGGGGCGCTTGTAGAAATCGTCGCGGCGGTTGCGCCGCGCCTCGACCACGTCGCGGAAGGTCTGCGTGTCGGTGCGCAGCAGTTGCAGGGCGGTGCGCTCGGCTTCCGGCACTTCGCTGGCCAGGCGGATGGCCTTGATCGGGGTGCGCTGCGCGGGATCGGCGTAGAAGCCCATCGGATCCGGGCCGCGCGGGATCGTGCTGAGCAGTTCCATCCCCTTCACCACGCGGCCGACCAGGGTGATGTTGCGATCCAACTGGCGCGGCGACTGGCCGGTGACCACGTACAGCTCGGCGCCGATGCTGCTGTCGGCGTCGTTGTTGCGGCCGGCGCCGAGCGCGCCGTAGCAGTGCGCCAGCCAGGCCTTGCCGGTCTTGGGATCGCGCCCGGCGGCAAAACCATCGGCGAAGCCGACCTGCGGCGCCCAGCCGTCGGTGTCGGGCAGCGCGTCGAAGCGCAGTCCCGCACTGGCGCGCTCGAACTCGGCCGGCAGCTTCGTCTTCGCCGAACCCAGCGGTTTCGCCCTAGCCGGATCGTCGGCGTCGGCGTCGCCGAACTGGACGACGAAGTTGTCCTGCGAGCGGTAGATGCTGGTGCCGTCCCAGAAGCCCTCGCGCGCCAGCGTGCGGATGTTGTCCACGTGCGCCGGGGCGAAGCCCGGGGCCAGCTCGATGACGACGCGGCCGGCGTCCAGCTCCAGGTACAGCGTGCTGGCCGAATCCGGCGTGCGCCAGTCCCCGGCCGGCGAGGCGTCGAGGATCTGCTGGGCGCTGCGGTAGGGCGGCGGGTCGGCGGCCAGGACGGGCAGGGCGAGCGCGAGGGTGCAGGCGAGCAGGGCGAGGCGTGGCGTCATGTCCGGGTCCGGAGGAAGGAGGCCCGCCGATTCTCGCCGGCGCGGGCGCTCCACCGCAAAGGCGGCCGGGCAGGGTGCGGTGACTAACGGCACATCCGCTATAGCTGACTTCGCAATAGCATCAAATCCAACCTAGCTGCCGAGGTCCCCCGATGGACGAGGCCGATCCGCAACTGCGGAAGTTCCAGAAGGAGCTGAGCGCCGGCACGGTGTCGCTGGCGCTGCTGGCGGTGCTGGCCAATGCCGGCGAGCCGCTGTACGGCTACCTCATCGCCAAGCAGCTCGAGCGCATCGGCGGCGGCGTGCTCAGCGGCAAGCAGAGCGCGTTGTATCCGGTGCTGCGCAACCTGGAGGGCGCCGCGCTGTTGGAGAGCTTCGTCGAGCCGTCGGTGGCCGGCCCGCCGCGGCGCTACTACCGCATCACCGAGGCGGGGCGGCAGACCCTGCAACGCTGGGCGCAGGCCTGGCGCGCCACCCGCGATTCCGTCGATTCCGTCCTTTCAGGGGTACAACCATGAACGTCTCCGCTTCCACCCCGCTGCCGACCACCATCCCGCAATACCTGGAGCAGCTGCGCGCCGCGCTGGCCGGCGCCGACAAGGCGCTGATCCAGGATGCGCTGTACGACGCCGAGGAATACCTGCGCGCGGAACTGGCGGAGAACCCGGGCAAGTCCGAGGCCGAGGCGATCGCAGCGGTGGCCGGCAGCTACGGCGCGCCGGAGGAGGTGGCCGACATCTACCGCGAGACCGAGGTGACGGTGAACCGCGCGCTGCGCCCGCCGCTGCCGCCGAAGCGCAAGTCGTTGCTGGGACGCTTCTTCGGCGTGGCGGCCGACCCGCGCACCTACGGCGCGCTGTTCTACATGCTGCTGGCGATGGCCACCGGCATCTTCTACTTCAGCTGGGTGGTCACCGGCGCCAGCCTGTCGGCGGGCCTGCTGTTCCTGGTCATCGGCATCCCGCTGCTGCTGCTGTTCCTGATGTCGGTGCGGCTGCTGTCGCTGGTGGAAGGCCGCATCGTCGAGGTGCTGCTGGGCGAGCGCATGCCGCGCCGGCCGCTGTACACGCAGCGCGACAAGCCGTGGCTGAAGCGGCTGGCGGAACTGTTCACCGACGGCCGCACCTGGACCGCGATGGGCTACATGCTGCTGATGCTGCCGCTGGGCACCTTGTATTTCACGACCGCGGTCACCCTGCTGAGCGTGTCGGTGTCGTTGATGGCCGCGCCGCTGGCCCTGCTGCCCGGCATGCATCTCAATCTCTGGTTCGCGGGCATCGACGTGCCGGCGCAGATGCCATGGCTGTTGCCCGTGCTGTCGCTGATCGGCTTGCTGCTGCTGTTCACCACGCTGCACCTGGCGCGCGGCGTCGGCCGGTTCCACGGCTGGCTGGCCAAGCACCTGCTGGTGCGCAACGCGGTGGTCTGACGCTGCGCTGCGGCCGGCTTCCCGCACGGGAACCGGCCGCCCGCCGCTGGCTGGAAGCCGGTGGAATCAGCCCGCGTAGCGGGCGATGAAGTCGCGCACCTGCGGATAGACCCGCTCGCGCCAGCGCCGGCCGCTGAAGATGCCGTAGTGGCCGGCGCCCTCGACGGTCAGGTGCTCGCGGTCGGCCTTGTCGATGCCGGTGCACAGGTCGTGCGCGGCGGCGGTCTGGCCGATGCCGGAGATGTCGTCCAGCTCGCCCTCGATGGTCATCAGCGCGGTGTCCTTCAGCGCGGAAGGATCGACGCGCTCGCCCCTGACCTTCCATTGCCCGCGCGGCAGCAGGAATTCCTGGAACACGATGCGGATGGTGTCGAGGTAGTAGTCGGCCGGCATGTCGAGCACGGCGTTGTACTCGTCGTAGAAGCGGCGGTGCGACTCGGCGTCCTGCAGGTCGCCCTTGACCAGGTCGGAATAGAAATCCCAGTGCGAGGTGAAGTGGCGGCCGGGATTCATCGCCACGAAGCCGGCATGCTGGAGGAAGCCCGGATACACCCGCCGTCCCTGCCCGGGATACGGCGCCGGCACGGTGTGGATGACGTTGTGCTGGAACCACGAAAGCGGCTGGCGCGTGGCCAGGTTGTTGACCGCGGTGGGGCTGCTGCGCGCGTCGATCGGCCCGCCCATCATCACCAGCGAGCGCGGCGGCGGCTCGCCGCGCGCGGCCATCAGCGACACCGCCGCCATCACCGGCACGGTCGGCTGGCAGACGCTGATCACGTGCAGCTTGCCGGCGCCGATGCGGCGGATGAACGACTCGATGTAGGCGATGTAGTCGTCCAGGCCGAAGTCGCCTTCGGAGGTGGGCACCATGCGCGCGTCGATCCAGTCGGTGACGTAGACCTTGTGGTCGCGCAGCAGCGTGCGCACGGTGTCGCGCAGCAGGGTGGCATGGTGGCCGGACAGCGGCGCCACCACCAGCACCACCGGGTCGTCCTTCAGCGCGGCGATGCTCTCGGCGTCGTCGGTGTAGCGCTTGAAGCGCAGCAGCCGGCAGAACGGCTTCTTCTCCACCTCCAACTCGACCACCGGCACCGAGCGGCCCTCGATCTCGACCTCGTGGATGCCCCAGGCCGGCTTCTCGTAGTCCTTGCCGATGCGGTAGATCAGCTCGTTGCCTGCGGCGATGCGCTCGGCGCCCGGCACGTTGGACAGCCAACTGGACGGGGTGGAGAACATCCGCGCATTGGCCTCCGCCATGTAGGCCAACGGCGCCATCCAGGCGCGGCCGAGTTCGTGGAGCTGGTACAGGGTCATGGGCGAGGCTGTCCGGAGGAGCGTTCTGGCGCTTGGCTGTTGCGGTGCAGCATACTGCAATCCGCCTCCAGGCGCCGAGATGCCTGTTCAGCCATCGGCCGGAAACGCCCGGACTTGAGCGGTTTCCAGCGAGCTGGCGTCTGGCGCCAGGCGCGGCGAGAGCCAGCAGTGCGAGCCCAGTTGGCGCAGCCCGGCCGCCGCGAACCGGCGGCGGTACCAGGCCGCCTTGCGCGGTTGGAAGCCCTCGTGGTCGCCGATGAACTCGTCCTCGGCGGCGAAGGTCTCCAGGAACGCCACCCCGCCGCACAGCTCGACCAGCCCCGGCAGGCCGCGTTGCAGTTCGCGCGTGGGCAGGTAGTGCATCACGTCCGAGCACACCAGCAGGTCCGCCGGCGGGCACGGCCGCAGGTACTGGAACTCGCCGAACCGCGCCAGGTGCAGGTTGCGCTGGCGGCCGTAGCGGGCCACCGCGTACTCGCTGGCGTCGAAGCCCAGGTATTGCACCCCCGGCCGCAAGCGCAGCAGCGGCGCACGCCAAGCGCCCTCGCCGCAGCCGATGTCCAGCACCGTGCGCAGCGGCCGCTCCAGGTGGTACTCGGCCGTGGCCACCGCCAGCGCCACCTTGCGCGCCAGCCGCCGCGCGCCGCCGATGTCGCTGCGGCGGTACCAGTGGTCGAAGTAGTGGCGGTCGTATTGCTTGGTCATTGGGTCGGGATTGGGGATTGGGGATTGGGGATTGGGGAAGCGTAACGTTTCTCTCCGGCGTCCCGGCGCATTTCAGATCCCCTCATGTCCGTCATTCCTGCGCCTGCGCGGGGATGACGATATCCGGGGTTCTCCAGCCTCCAGCCTCCAGCGCTGCATCGCGCATCCCGACCGCACGTTGGACACCCCTTCCGGCATGAAGGAAAATCCCGCGCATTCCCTGCAAGCGACGGAGACAGCCAGCGTGGACGAAGCGATGCTCTACCTCTGGATCAAGATCTTCCACCTGGTCTTCGTCATCGCCTGGATGGCCACCGTCTTCTACCTGCCGCGCATCCTGATCAACCTGGCCGAGGCGGCCGGGCAGGCGGAGGTGCAGTCGCGGCTGGTGCTGATGGGCCGGCGCCTGTACCGCTTCGGCCACCTCATGTTCGGCCTGGCGGCGATCCTGGGCGTGGTGCTGTGGCTGGGCTACCGGGTCATCGCGGATTTCCCGACGATGGTCGGTTTCGGCACCGGCTGGCTGCACGCCAAGCTGCTGCTGGTGGCGCTGATGCTGGCGCACTACATCCTCGCCGGCCGCTGGCTCAAGGGCGTGGAGAAGGGCCGCGCGCTGCCGACTCCCTTCAAGCTGCGGCTGTTCAACGAAGCACCGGTGCTGGCGCTGGTCGCGGTGGTCTGGCTGGTGCTGGCCAAGCCGTTCTGAAGTCCCGTTCCCTCCCGCTGCTGGGGAGGGAACGGACCACGGCCATCGCGTCGCGCTCAGGTCCCGCGACGCATCACCTGTTCTCGAAATCGGCCTGCCGCGGTAGATCCACCGGCACGCCATCGGCGTTGCACGTTCCGGCCTTGCACAACCGCTCGCGCAGCTTCGGCGCGGCCTGCACGATCCAGTGGTAGATGACGTTCTGCTCGACGGTGCCGCGCACCGCCTCGCTGCCGGGGCCGATGGCCCAGATGCCGACGTCCTCGCCGCCGTGCGATTCGGACTTCAGCGGCACCAGCGCCTCTTGCAGGTAATCCGGGTGTTCGGTGTCGACCTGCGACAGGTCCGGGCGGCCTTCGGCCGGTTCGACCGCGCTGGGCGCGTGCAGGAAGCGCTTGCTGCCGGCCGGCTGGCGGTTGCTGGCGCCGGTATGGCCGGGGCCGTTGGCGTAGCTGAGGGTGGTGTAGGTCAGGCCGTGCTGGTCGCGGGCGAACTCGCCGGGGGTGTCGTCCTCGCTGCCCTGGCCGCGCACCTTGCCGAGGATGGGATTGCCGCGCACCGGATAGCCGACGAAGTTCAGCGTGTGCGAGTGATCGGCGGTGACCAGGATCAGGGTGTCCTCGCGCGAGGTGGCTTCCACCGCCGCGCGCACCGCGTCGGACATCGCGATGGTCTCGTCGAGCGCGCGGTAGGCGTTGCCGTAGTGGTTGGCGTGATCGATGCGCGCGCCCTCGATCATCAGCACGTAGCCGTCGCGGTGGCGCGACAGCCTGGCGATGGCGGTGCGGGTCATCTCGGCCAGGCTCGGCTCGCCGTCGGGGGCGCGGCGGCGATCGTGCTCGAACAGCATGTGGTCCCGCTCGAACAGGCCCAGCAGCGGCGCATCCGCAGGCGCGGCGGCCAGTTGCGCGGCGTTCCAGACGTAGTGGCCGCCGGGGTGCGCGGTCTTCCATTCGGCGATCAGGTCGCGGCCGTCCAGGCGCTTGCCGACCTTGTCGTCGTGCTCGGGATCGCGCTGGCTGGCGGGCATGAACTCGGCGCGGCCACCGCCCAGCGCGAGCATCGGCCCGCGGCCGAAGCGCGAGGTGTCGAGCAACTGGCGGGCGATGTCGCGGCAGCCCTGTTCGACCGCCTGCGGCGGCAGGTCGGCATCGCTTTCCCAGTTGCGATCGGGCACGTGCGCGTAGGTCGCCGCCGGGGTGGCGTGGGTCAGCCGGGCGGTGGTGACGATGCCGGTGGCCAGGCCGGCGCTGTCGGCCAGCTGCAGCCAGGTCAGCAGGTGCTTGCCGAGGCTGCCGGCGCAGTCGTGGCGATCGCCGGCGGCCACGCCTATCGCGCCCATGTGGGTCTTGATGCCGGTGGTGATGGCGGTCATCGTGCCGGCCGAGTCCGGCGTCTGCGAATCGGTGTTGTAGGTCTTGCTGAAGGCGGTGTGCGGGAAGCGCTCCCACGACAGCAGGTTCTCCTCGCCGGGTCGGCCGTTGCGCTGGCCTTCCAGGATGCGCGCGGCGGCGACCGTGGTCAGGCTCATGCCGTCGCCAAGGAAGACGATGACGTTCTTCGCGCGCCCGCCCATCGCGCCGTTGGCGGCGGCGTGGGCGGCGCCGCTGCGGTACCACCAGGCGGGCGTCTCGCCCTGCGGGTGGGCCACGGCGGGGACGTCGATGGCGGCGGGAAGGGCGGTCGGGCGCACCGGGGCGGTCGAGCAGCCGGCGGCGAGGGTCAGCAGCGTCGCGCCCAGCAGCGGCGCGGCGAGGGGGAATCGGGGCATTGCGGAATCCTGCGGCGGTATACGGGGAGCCTGCGAACTCCGTCGTCCCGGCAAGGGCCGGAAGACGCGATCCGCGGCCTGCGGCCATCACGGCGCACTTCGCAGGCACGGCGATGGCGGGAGCGACGGGGTTCGCAGGCCGCCATTATGACCGCTGCCCGGCGTCCCGCAGATGACACGCCGCCATTCCAGCGGCACCGTCGCGCCGCCGTCGCGTCTGGGCTATCGTGCGCCGTCGCCCCTTGCGGGCATGGGCAAGTCGATGGCATGAAGCTGGTTTCCGCGTGGTTCAAGATTCCGTTCTGGCAGCGGGTGCTGGCCGGTTTCGTGCTGGGCGCGCTGGCCGGCTGGGCGATGGGACCGGCGGCGCAGACCTGGTTCGGCCCGCTCGGCGATCTGTACGTCACCCTGATCAAGATGATTGCGGTGCCGCTGGTGTTCTTCGCGGTGATCAACGCGATCTCGGCGCTGCACGGGCAGAAGTCGCTGGCGGCGCTGGGCGGGCGCACCTTCCTGTGGTTCGTCGTCACCGCCACGCTGGCGGTCTGCGTGGGCCTGGCGGTGGGCGCGATCATGCAGCCGGGCGCGGGTGGCCTGAGCCTGGCGGTGGACGAGAACTGGAAGCCGCGCGACGTGCCCAGCCCGATCCGGGTGCTGCTGGACGTGGTGCCGGCCAACCCGTTCCATGCGCTGACCGGCATCGGCACGCGCGTCAATGCCGCCGGCGAGACCGTGCTGGCGGCCGGGCGCGGCTCGATCCTGCCGGTGATCTTCTTCGCCGCGCTGCTGGGCTTCGCGATGGTCAAGCTCGGCGAGAAGGTCGCCGAGGCGCGCAGGCTGGTCGGGCAGATGAGCGAGATCATGATCCAGGTGACCCGCTTCGTGCTGGAGGTCACCCCGATCGGCACCTTCGGCCTGATCGCCGGGCTGGTCGGCAGCTACGGCTTCGAGAAGCTGCTGCCGCTGGGCAACTTCGTGATGGCGCTGTACGTGGCCTGCGCGCTGCACATCGTCGTGGTCTACGGCGGCCTGCTGCTGGCGCACGGGCTCAACCCGCTGAAGTTCCTGCGCGGCGCCGCGCCGGGCATGCAGGTGGGCTTCGTCAGCTCGTCCAGCTTCGCGGCGATGCCGGTGGCGATGCGCGCGATCACCCACAACCTGGGCGTCGACAAGGACTACGCCGCGTTCGCGGTGCCGCTGGGGGCGAGCATCAAGATGGACGGCTGCGGCGCGATCTACCCGGCGCTGTGCGCGGTGTTCATCGCCCAGTACACCGGCGTGCCGCTGACCGCCGACCAGTATTTCGTCGTGCTGATCGCCTCGGTGCTGGGCAGCTTCGGCACCGCCGGCGTGCCGGGCACGGCGGTGGTGATGGCCACGGTGGTGCTGAGCGCGGCCAACCTGCCGCTGGAGGCTATCGGCTACCTGTACGCCATCGACCGCGTCCTCGACATGATGCGCACCATGACCAACGTGACCGGGCAGATGCTGGTGCCGGTGCTGGTGGCCAAGGAGACCGGCATGCTGGATCGGCAGGTCTACGAGCGCGCGTCCAGCAACGTCGGCATCGACCACGAGGAAACGCAGGCCGGCTAGCCGGCGCGGCCCGCGTTCGATGCACGCCGGTTACGTGGAAGCGCTGGAAGCGGCCGCCGTCGCCGGCGCGCCACGCGACACCCAGGCGGCGAACGCCGCCGCGGTCAGGAACATCAGCAGGCTGTAGATCGCCGCCGGCACCGACATCGCCGCGTCCTGCAGCACGTTGAGCGCGATGAAGATCGCCAGCGTGCCGTTGTGGATGCCGATCTCCATCGCGATGGCGATGGCCTGGCGCCTGGGCAGCCGCAGCGCCAGCGGCGCGGCGTAGCCGGCGCCCATGCTGACCAGGTTGAACAGCAGGCAGGCCAGGCCGACCACGGCGAAGTACTGCAGCAGCGTGTTCCATTCCTGCGCCACCGCCGCGACCACCAGCAACGCCAGCACCAGCACCGACAGCAGCCGCAGCGGCTTCTCCGCGCGCGCGGCGAAGCCCGGCGCGCGGGCGCGCACGAACATGCCGATCATCACCGGCAGCACGATGATCACCGCGACCTCGACGATCTTCCTGGTCGGCGGCGGCACGTACTGGCCGGCGCCGAGGAAGTACTCCAGCGACAGGTTGAGGATCAGCGGCAGCGTCAGCAGGCACAGCAGGCTGTTGATCGCGGTCAGGGTGATGTTCAGCGCGACGTCGCCGCGGGCGAGGTGGCTGTAGATGTTGGCGGTGGCGCCGCCGGGCGAGGCCGCCAGCAGCATCAGCCCGACCGCCAGCGCGGCGGGCAGGCCGAAGCCCAGCGCCAGCGCGAACGCGGCCCAGGGCAGCACCAGGATCTGCAGGGCCAGGCCGATCAGCACCGCGCGCGGGTAGCGCGCCACGCGGCGGAAATCCTCGCCGGTCAGGCCCAGTCCCAGGCCGAACATGATGATGCCCAGCGCCAGCGGCAGCAGCAGGTTGGTCAGCAGCGAGGCTTGCATGCGTTCGGTTCTCCCAGGGCGGCGGCGATGGCCGTCACTGCCGGCGCGGCCGCGCCAGCCGCGCGGCCAGCCAGGCCAGCGGCAACGGCAGGGCGATGCCCAGCGCGTTCATCCATACCGGATGCGGGAGGCTGACCGCGTTCATCACCGTCCCGGCGACGATGAACAGCGCCACCGCGAGGGCGGCCGGCAGCGCGCGCTGGCGGGCCAGTTTCGCCGCCACCCATGCGCCGGCGAAGCTGCCCAGCGCCCAGCCCGCCACCACCCAGATCTTCTTGCCGGTGGAGGCGGCGGCGACCAGCGCGGCCAGGTCCGCCTCGGTCGCCAGCGGCGTGCCGGGCGGCAGCGGGAACAGGGTCATGCCGATCAGTTCCAGGCCGGCGATGACCGCGATCGCGGTGATCAGGCCGGCCAGGACCGCGAGTATCGTGCGCAGCATCGTCAGTCTCCCCGGAAAGGCCGCCGCAGCATGGCGCGAACGCCGGTGGATGCGCAAGCGGCGGCGGTGCCCGGCGCGTTGGCGCGGGCTTCCGCGGCGAGCGAAAGCGCAGCGGCAGCGTCCTCCCGTCGCGGGGATGACGGAAACATTGCCGCCTGCGCAAACACGAAGGCCGCCCGAGGGCGGCCTTGTGCAAGAGGGGGAGCCGCGAGGCCGATCCGGCCTACAGCGCCATCCGCCGCGCCTGCATGAAGCGGTTGCCCCAGTAGCCGCTGGCCAGGGTGTCCACGCGCACGTCCTTGCCCTTGCTGGGCGAATGCAGGAAGCGGCCCTCGCCGACGTAGATGCCGACGTGGTTGATGCGGCCCTTCAGGCCGAAGAACACCAGATCGCCCTGGCGCAGTTCGTCGCGGCTCTTGATCAGTTCGCCGTCGGCCTGCACCGCCATCTCGCGCGAGACGCGCGGCAGCTCCACGCCCAGGGTGGTGCGGAACACGTAGCCGACCAGGCCGCTGCAGTCGAAGCCGCTCTCCGGCGAGGTGCCGCCCCAGCGGTACGGGGTGCCGAGCAGGGTCAGCGCGCGGCGCAGCACCGCCTGGACCTTGCCTTCGGCGGCCGGCGTGGCGGCATCGGCGTCGCCGCCGGCCTTGTGCAGTTCGTAGCTGGCGAGCAGGCGGCTGAGATCGCCGGCCAGCATCGCCGACTGGTCCATCAGCGGCATCGCGTCGCTGGCGGCCAGGCGCGGCAGCAGCGAGCTGAGGGTGGCGGTGGCGGCCTGCGCGGCCTTGCTGCGGAAGCTTTCCGGTCCCTGCGCCTCGACGGCGACGGGGGCCGCGGCCGCCACCGGTGCAGCCTTGGCCGCGGCGGAAGCCGCGGGCGCTTCGACGGCGAGGGCTTCGGGCGCGACGGCGGTCGGCGCCGGAACCGGGGCCGGCGTCGTCTGCGCGGCGACGCCGAAGCTGGCCGCCAGCAGCGCCGGCAGGCAGAGATGGCAGAGCAGTCCCCGGAGGGAAGGAGTGGCGGCGGGCAGGCCTGTCGGCAGGTCGTCGGTCGTCACGTGGCGGGTACGGGTGGAAAGAATGGGACGCAGTGTGCCGTCACATGGTCTTCATGTGGTTCAAAAAACGTTAAACATGCGTTAATCGGCTGTGACAGGAGCCCCGGATCGGGCAATCCTCACTGCAATACGCGCCGCGCGCCGCTGTAGTGATCGCGCCAGTAATGCCCGTCCAAGTGGTCCAGCCGGACCGTGCCGCCCGTGCTGGGGGCGTGGACGAAGCGCCCTTCGCCGACGTAGATACCGACATGGGTGACGTGGCCGCGGCTGCCGAAGAAGACCAGGTCGGCCGGGGCCAGCTTCATCGGGTCGATGCGCGACCCCTGCGCCTGCGCCAGTTCGCGCGAGGTACGCGGCAGCTTCAGGTCCAGCATGTCGCGGTAGACGTAGGCGACCAGCCCGCTGCAATCGAAACCGGATTCGGGCGTGTTGCCGCCGTAGCGGTAGGGCGTGCCGACCAGGCCGATGGCGCGCATCAGTACCGCGTTGGCGGCGGCCGGCTGCGCCGCGGGCACCTGCGGCCAGTGGCGCTGGACCGGCGGGGCGGCCGCGGGACGCACCGCCTGCCCGGGGCCACCGCAGGCGCACAGCGCCAGCAGCACGGCGACCATGCCCGGCAGGCGGGCGCGGCGCGGCGCGGACGGTGGCATGGCGGCGGGCAAGCCGCGATAATGCGCGGTCTTCATGGCGGCGCATCTTCGCCGCTTTCCGCCGCGGTCCACAAGCCGCGCCTCCCGCCCGCCGTCCGGCGGCCCCTTCCAGAGTCCAGCATGAAAATCGCCAAAGACAGCGTCGTCCGTTTCCACTACACCGTCTCCGAAGTCGGCCAGGAGCCGCTGGAAAGCTCGAGGGAGCGTGATCCGCTGGCGATCCTGATCGGCCACGGCAACATCATCCCGGGCCTGGAGAACGCGATGATGGACAAGGCGGCCGGCGAGAGCTTCGGCGTGGACGTGGCGGCGGCCGACGCCTACGGCGAGCGCCGCGACGGCCTGACCCAGCGCGTGCCAAAGAAGCATTTCGGCGCGCAGAAGCTGGTCCCCGGCCAGCAGGTCGTGTTGCAGACCAACTTCGGCCCGCGCGCGGTCACCATCCAGAAGATCGGCATGAGCGTGGTGGACGTCGATCTGAACCACCCGATGGCCGGCAAGGACCTGCATTTCGACGTCGAGATCGTCGAGGTGCGCGAGGCCAGCCAGGAGGAGATTGACCACGGCCACGTGCACGGCGACGGTGGCCATCACCACTGATCAGCACCACCCGCGGCGGTTGCCGCGGCGCGTGGATCCATCCAGGCCGTAATCGGCGCCGGCCCGGCACCCGCCGGGCCGCATCCGGCCGCCGGGCGCGGCGGCCACCTGCCACAAGGGAATCGGGGCAATGACGGAACCGAGGCTTTCGCCGATCGCCGCCGGCCAGCGCATCGAACGGCTCGACGTGCTGCGCGGCTTCGCGCTGCTGGGCATCCTGCTGATGAACATCGAGTCCTTCGTCGGCCCGATGTACGAGTCGATGGATGGCGTCAATCCGGCCCTGGCCGGCGCCGACCGCACGGTGGACGCGCTCATCTACTTCTTCGTGCAGGGCAAGTTCTTCACCCTGTTCTCGCTGCTGTTCGGCATGGGCTTCGTGGTGATGGCGCAGCGCGCCGCCGCGGCGGGCAGGCCGTTCGCCGGGCTGTACGCGCGGCGCAGCCTGGCGCTGCTGGCCATCGGCCTGATCCACGCGCTGCTGATCTGGTCCGGCGACATCCTGGTCAGCTATGCGCTGGTGTCGTTCCTGCTGCTGGCATTCCGCGACATGCCGATGCGCGGGCTGATCGTGCTGGCGATCCTGGCGATACTGGGCCCGCTGGCGCTGATGATGCTGTTCGGCGCGCTGGGCTCGCTGATGCAGTCCACGCCGGAACTGGCGGCACAGTGGGAAGAACTGATGTCCGGCCAGAACGAGATGCTGGCGACGATGATCGACGGCCAGCGGCAGGCCTACGGATCCGGCGGCTTCATCGAGGCGACCGTGCAGCGGGCCAGGGATTTGGGCATGAACCTGTCGAACCTGCTGATGCTCGGCCCGCTGGTGCTGGGCATGTTCCTGTTCGGCGCGGCGCTGATCCGCAGCGGGGCGATGGTCGAGCCGGCGCGGCACCGGCGCCTGTTCGCGCGGCTGCGCTGGATCGCGCTGCCGGCGGGGCTGGCCTTGATGGCCGCCTCCTATCTGCTGATGCCGACGCTGGATCAGCGCAACATCGATCTGCGCATGTCCACCGCGTTCTCGCTGGGCATGCTGGCCGGCGTGCTGATGTGCCTGGGCTACGCGGCCTGGCTGGTGCGCGCGCTGGAATCGCCGGCGCTGGCGCGCCCGCTGTCGTGGCTGGCGCCGGCCGGGCGGATGGCGCTGAGCAACTACCTGCTGCAGTCGCTGATCTGCACGCTGATCTTCTACGGCTACGGGCTGGGCTATTTCGAGCAGTTGCCGCGCGCGTGGCAGCCGCTGTTCGTGCTGGCGCTGTTCGCCCTGCAGGTAATGCTGAGTCGCTGGTGGCTGCGGCGCTTCCAGTTCGGCCCGGCCGAATGGCTGTGGCGCGCGGCCACCTACCTGCAGCGGCCGCCGATGCGGCGGCGCGCCGCCTAGCGCCGGCGCGTGGACGTTGCGCCCGACGACGTACTGATCATCGGTGGCGGCGCCATCGGGCTGGCGACCGCGCTGGCGTTGCTGGAAAGCGGCCGCGGCGTGCGCGTGCTGGAAGCGGGCCGCGCCGGCGGCGGTGCCTCGCACGGCAACTGCGGCACCATCACCCCCAGCCACGCGCCGCCGCTGGCCGCGCCCGGCGTGATCGCGCAGGCGCTGCGCTGGATGCTGACGCCGGACGCGCCGCTCTACCTCAAGCCGCGCATCGACCCGGGACTGTGGCGCTGGCTGCTGCGGTTCTCCGCGCGCTGCAACCCGCGCGACTGGCGCGCCAGCACGCAGGCGCGCGCGGCCATCCTCAACGACTCGCGCGCGCGGCTGGAGGCCTGGGTCGCCGACTACGGCCTGGACTGCGAGTTCGTCGCCAGCGGGCTGGACTACGTGTTCCGCCAGCGCGGCAACTTCGATCGCTACGCGGCCGAGTGCGAGGCGCTGCGCGGATTCGGCATCGCCAGCGAGACCATCGGCGGCGACGAATACCTGCGCCAGGAGCCGGCGTTGCTGCCGGGCGTGGCCGGCGCCATCCGCTTCCCCGGCGATGCGCGCCTGCGTCCGGACCGCTATGTCGCCGAACTGGCGCGGGCGGTGCGGCAACGCGGTGGCATCGTCGAGGAGGAGGCCGGCATCGACGATCTGCACGTGGACGATACCGGCGCCAGCGTGCGCGGCGCGGGGCGCGCATGGCGCGGCAGGCAGGCGCTGATCGCGCTGGGCGCGTGGTCGCCGGCGTTCGCGCGCCGGCTGGGCCTGCGGTTGCCGATCCAGCCGGGCAAGGGTTATTCGATCACCTATTCGCGGCCGGCGCGGGTGCCGGCGCATCCGCTGGTGCTGAAGGACCGTTCGGTCTGCGTGACCGCGTGGGACGGCGGCTTCCGGCTCGGCAGCACGATGGAGTTCTCCGGCCACGACACCCGCCTCAACCCGGTGCGGCTGGGCGCGCTGGAGCGCGCCGCGCGCGAATACCTGCGCGAGCCGGTGGGCGCGGTGGTGGAGGAACGCTGGTACGGCTGGCGGCCGATGACCTGGGACGACCTGCCGGTGCTTGGCCGCGCACCGGGCCATGAGCGGCTGTGGATCGCCGCCGGCCACGGCATGCTCGGCATCAGCATGAGCGCGGCCAGCGGCCAGTTGATGGCCGACCTGATCTGCGGACGCGCACCGGCCATCGATCCGGCGCCGTACCGGATGGAGCGCTTTGGCGTCCGTAAGCTGTAGAGCCGAGCTTGCTCGGCTCCGGTGGGCGCGTGAAAGCAGCGGAGCAAGCTCCGCTCTACAAGAGCCTTCTCACCCGCTTCCCCACGGGTGTGGTTGTATGGTGGCTTCGTCACTTCCGGAAGGACGCATGCAGGACTTCGACCTGATCGTGCTCGGCGGCGGCTCCGGCGGACTGGCCGGTGCGTTCCGCGCGGCGTCGCACGGCGCGCGGGTGGCGCTGCTGGAGCCGGGCGGGCTGGGCGGTACCTGCGTCAACCTCGGCTGCGTGCCGAAGAAGGCGATGTGGCTGGCGGCCGAGCTGTCGCAGCGCATCGACATGGCGCGCGAACTCGGCTTCGCGCTGCCGCCGCCGCGGCTGGACTGGCAGGAATTCATCATCCACCGCCAGCGCTACATCGCCGGCATCCACGCCAGCTACCGCAAGCGGCTGGACGAGGCCGGCATCGTCTGGATGCCATGCTGCGGTGCGCTGGACGGCGCCGGCATCGTGCAGGCGGAAAACGGCGCGCGCCTGGCCGCGCCGCACGTGCTGCTGGCCACGGGAGGCCGTCCGCAGCGTCCGGACGTCAGCCGGCGCCGGATATGGCGGCACCTCGGATGATTTCTTCGCCCTGACCGAAGCCCCGCGCAGCGTGGCCATCGTCGGCGGCGGCTACATCGCGGTCGAACTGGCCGGCGTGCTGCAGGCGCTCGGCAGCCAGGTCGAACTGTTCGTGCGCGGGCCGCGCCTGCTGTCCGGTTTCGATCGCGATCTGGCCGGTGCGCTGGCCGACAACGGCCGCCAGCACGGCATCCGCCACCATTTCGACTATCGGCTCGCGGCGGTGGAGCGGCTGGCCGACGGCACGCTGCGGCTGCGCAGCGAAGATGGCGTGGCCGGCGAGGGGTTCGAGCGGCTGTTCTTCGCCACCGGCCGCCGTCCCAACAGCGAGCGCATCGGGCTGGAAAGCTGTGGCGTGGCCACCGACGAACAAGGCCGCGTGTGCGTCGACGCCTTCCAGGACACCAACGTCGAAGGCATCCACGCGGTCGGCGATCTCACCCCGCATCCGCAACTGACCCCGGTGGCGATCGCCGCGGCGCGGCGGCTGATGGACCGGCTGTTCGGCGGCCGGCCGGAGGCGAAGCTGGACTACGAGTCCATCGCGACGGTGGTGTTCTCGCATCCGCCGCTGGGCACGATCGGGCTGGGCGAACAGCAGGCGCGCGAGCGCCACGGCGATGCGGTGCGGGTGTTCACCGCGCAGTTCCGGCCGATGCTGCACGCGCTGGCCGATTCGCCGCAGCGCAGCCTGTTCAAGCTGGTCTGCGTGGGCGAGGAGGAGAAGGTGGTCGGCCTGCTCCTGCTGGGCGAGGGCGTGGACGAGATCCTGCAGGGCTTCGCGGTGGCGATCCGGCGCGGCATCACCCGCCGCGATCTCGAGGACACCGTGGCCATCCACCCCACCTCCGCCGAGGAAATCGTGCTGCTGCGCTGACCTTTACGAACCCTGTGGGAGCGACGTCAGTCGCGACGGGCCATCGGGAAAGCCCCATCGCGACTGACGTCGCTCCCACAGGGAAAGTTTATGGACGCGGGCTTAGAATCGCGGCATGGACATCCACGAACTCCATCGCGGCACCGCGCCGCTGCTGATCAGCCTGCCGCACGACGGCACCCGCGTGCCGGACGACATCGCCGCGCGCCTGACCGACAGCGCGCGCCGCGTGCCCGACACCGACTGGCACGTATCCACGCTGTACGCCTTCGCGCGCGAACTGGGCGCCTCGATACTGGCGCCGAATTACTCGCGCTACGTCATCGACCTCAACCGCCCGGCCGACGACCAGTCGCTGTATCCGGGGCAGAACACCACCGGCCTGTGCCCGACCGTGCAGTTCAGCGGCGAGCCGGTCTACCTTGACGGCCAGGCGCCGGACGCGGCGGAGATCGCGCAGCGGCTGGCGCGCTACTGGCAGCCCTACCACGACGCGCTGTCGGCCGAGCTGGAGCGCCTGCGCGGCGAGCACGGGCGCGCGGTATTGTGGGAAGGCCATTCCATCGTCAGCCATGCGCCGTACCTGTTCGAGGGCCGGCTGCCCGACTTCAACCTCGGCACCGCCGGCGGGGCGAGCTGCTCGCCGGCGCTGCAGGCACGGCTGGCGCAGGTGCTCGAATCTCAGGCGGACTACAGCTTCGTCGTCAACGGCCGCTTCAAGGGCGGCTACATCACCCGCCACTACGCCTCGCCGGAAACCGGCGTGGACGCGGTGCAACTGGAATTGGCGCAGATCACCTACATGGACGAGCGCAGCTTCGAATACCAGCCCGCGCGCGCGGCCGGCGTGCAGGCGCTGATCCGCCGCCTGCTGGAGGCGACGCTGGCGTGAAGGATGCCCCGATGACGGGCGCCGCGACCGGATGAGGGCGGCGACACGATACCTGCACGTCGCCGCGGCGATCATGGCCCGATGAACGGCCGCCTGCCCGAATCCGCCGCGTCGCTGCGCCCGCTGCTGTGGCTGGTCGCCGCGGCGGTGTTCATGCAGATGCTGGACACCACCATCGTCAACACCGCGCTGCCGGCGATGGCGCGCGACCTGGAGCAGTCGCCGCTGCGCATGCAGGCGGTGGTGGTGGCCTACGCGCTGACCGTGGCGATGCTGATCCCGGCCTCGGGCTGGCTGTCGGACCGGCTCGGCACGCGCCGGATCTTCGTCGCCGCCATCGTGCTGTTCACATTGGGATCGCTGGCCTGCGCGCTGTCGCAGAACCTCACCCAACTGGTGCTCGCGCGCGTGCTGCAGGGCATGGGCGGTGCGATGCTGCTGCCGGTGGGACGGCTGGCGGTGCTGCGCGCGGTGCCGCGCAAGGACTTCCTCGCCGCGATGAGCTTCGTCACCGTGCCCGGGCTGATCGGCCCGCTGGTCGGGCCGACGCTGGGCGGATGGCTGGTCGAGGTGGCGTCGTGGCACTGGATCTTCCTGATCAACCTGCCGCTGGGCGCGATCGGCACGCTGGCGGCGATGCGCTGGATGCCGGACCTGCGCATGCCGGTGCCGCGCTTCGATCTGATCGGCTACGGCCTGCTGGCGTTCGGCATGGTCGCCGTCTCGCTGTCGCTGGACGGCCTGACCGACCGCGATTCGCGCCGCGCCGCGCTGGTGGTGCTGCTGGTGTTCGGCCTGGCCGGGCTGGTCGCGTACTGGCTGCACGCCGCGCGCAGCGAGCGGCCGCTGTTCCCGCTGGCGCTGTTCCGCGTGCACAGCTACAGCGTCGGCCTGCTGGGCAACCTGTTCTCGCGGCTGGGCAGCGGCGGCATGCCGTTCCTGATCCCGCTGCTGCTGCAGGTCGGGCTGGGGCATTCGCCGATGCGCGCCGGCATGATGATGATCCCGATGGCGCTGGCCGGCATGTCGTCCAAGCGCATCGTGGTGCCGCTGGTGCAGCGCTGGGGCTACCGCCGCGTGCTGGTCGGCAACACCGTGCTGGTGGGGCTGGCGATGGCGAGCTTCGCGCTGGTGCGGTCGGGCCAGCCGCTGTGGCTGCACATCGTCCAGTTCGCCGCCTTCGGCGCGGTCAACTCGTTGCAGTTCACCGCGATGAACACCCTGGTGCTGCGCGATCTGGACAACGAGCAGGCCAGCAGCGGCAACAGCCTGCTTTCGATGGTGATGATGCTGGCGATCAGCATGGGCGTGGCGGTGGCCGGCGGCCTGCTGGGCGTGTTCGGCGAGCACGCGGGCGCGGGCGCCGACACCCTGCGCGCGTTCCGTTGGAGCTTCGTCTGCCTGGGCGCGATGACGATGGCCTCGGCCTTCATCTTCGCCCAGGTGCGCGACATGCACCGGGTGCCGGAGGCGGCGGTCAAGCGGGCGGATCCGGGATAGGCATCGCTATGCCGAAGAAACCGAAACGTCATCCCCGCGAAGGCGGGAAGTGCTTTTTAACAGCCGACTGGCTGGTCATCCAGCGACTTCAAGCCTTGGAACAAGAGCAAAGACACTGGGTCCCCGCCTTCGCGGGGACGACGAAAGTGAATCGAAACGGGAGGTTCAGACCTCCAGCGAAGCCAGATCGCCCTTGGTCTCCAGCCACGCCTTGCGATCTCCGGCGCGCTTCTTTGCCAGCAGCATGTCCATCAGCGAGCGGGTCTGATCGCCGTCGTCCACCGTCAGCTGCACCAGCCGGCGCGTATCGGGATGGATGGCCGACTCGCGCAGCTGCGAGGCGTTCATCTCGCCCAGTCCCTTGAAGCGGGTGACGTTGACCTGGCCCTTGATCTTCTCGCGCGCGATCTTGTCCAGCAGCAGGCGCTTCTCCTCCTCGTCCAGCGCGTAGAACACCTGCTTGCCCACGTCGACGCGGAACAGCGGCGGCATCGCCACGAACACGTGGCCGGCATCGACCAGCGCCGGGAAGTGGCGCAGGAACAGCGCGCTCAGCAGGGTGGCGATGTGCAGGCCGTCGGAGTCGGCGTCGGCCAGGATGATGACCTTGCCGTAGCGCAGGCCGGTGATGTCGTCCTTGCCGGGATCGCAGCCGATCGCCACGGCCAGGTCGTGCACTTCCTGCGAGCCGAGCACGCTGCCGGAAGCCACTTCCCAGGTGTTGAGGATCTTGCCGCGCAGCGGAAGGATGGCCTGGAAATCCTTGTCGCGCGCCTGCTTGGCGCTGCCGCCTGCCGAGTCGCCCTCGACCAGGAACAGTTCGGTGCGCGAGAGATCCTGGCTGATGCAGTCGGCCAGCTTGCCGGGCAGGGCGGGGCCCTGGGTGACCTTCTTGCGGACGATCTGCTTCTCGGTCTTCAGCCGCGCGCTGGCGCGCTCGATCGCGATCTGCGCGATCCTCTCGCCGAGGTCGACGTGCTGGTTGAGCCAGAGCGAGAAAGCATCGTGCGCGGCGCCCTCGATGAAGCCGGCGGCCTGGCGCGAGGACAGGCGCTCCTTGGTCTGGCCGCTGAACTGCGGGTCGGTCATCTTCAGCGACAGCACGAAGGCGACGCGATCCCACACGTCCTCCGGCGCCAGCTTCACGCCGCGCGGCAGCAGGTTGCGGAAGTCGCAGAACTCGCGCAGCGCGTCGGTCAGGCCGCTGCGCAGGCCGTTGACGTGGGTGCCGTGCTGGGCGGTGGGGATCAGGTTGACGTAGCTTTCCTGCACCAGCTCGCCCTCTGCGATCCAGGCCACCGCCCAGTCCACCACCTCGGTGTCCTTCTTCAGCGAGCCGACGAACAGCTCCGGCGGCAACAGCTCGCGTTCGGCTAGCTCGCCCTTGAGGTAGTCGCGCAGGCCGTCCTCGTAATGCCAGCGGTCGCGCTCGCCGGTGGCTTCGTCCAGCAGGGTGACGGTCAGGCCCGGGCACAGCACCGCCTTGGCGCGCAGCAGGTGGCGCAGCGCGCGCAGGTTGAACTTCGGCGTGTCGAAGTACTTCGGATCCGGCCAGAAGCGCACGCGGGTGCCGGTGTTCTTCCTGCCGACCGTGCCGACCACTTCCAGCGGCGTGGCGCGGTCGCCGTCGCGGAAGGTGATGCGGTGCTCGCTGCCCTCGCGCTTGATGTGCACCTCGACCAGCGTCGACAGTGCGTTGACCACCGACACGCCGACGCCGTGCAGGCCGCCGCTGAAGGTGTAGTTCTTGTTGCTGAACTTGCCGCCGGCGTGCAGCCGCGTGAGGATCAGCTCGACGCCGGGAATCTTCTCTTCCGGGTGGATGTCCACCGGCATGCCGCGGCCGTCGTCGGACACCTCGCAGCTGCCGTCCTTGAACAGCGTCACCTCGATCTCGCGGGCATGCCCGGCCAGCGCCTCGTCCACGGCGTTGTCGACGACTTCCTGCGCGAGGTGGTTGGGACGGCTGGTGTCGGTGTACATGCCCGGCCGGCGCTTGACCGGGTCCAGGCCGGAGAGGACTTCGATATCGGCGGCGTTGTAGCGGCTGCTCATGCGGTGGCGTTTCTTTGCGGTCTGGTGGAGTGTCGGCATGGCCTGCGGGCCCGATGGGCCCGGAGGAAAAGGCCGGAATCGCGTGACTGGCACGCATCGCCGACGACATCGGCGCGTTCCGGGGACGCGGGCGCGCAAGTTTGCGGCCTGGCCAGGGTTTTTGCACGTTCAGTGGCGGCTGTGCCGGCGCCGGCTAGAGTCCGGCACGTCAGCTTGGGTCCGGCCGTCGCCGTCCCCATCTGGTGGTCATGACCGACAGGAGAATGCAGATGAAGCCGCGCACGATACTGCTTGCCGCCGCCGCCATCGCCGGCGTCTTCGCCGCCTCGCACGCGCTGGCGCAGGCCGCCCAGACCCAGGGGCAAGGCCAGGGCCAGCAGGACCGGAAGTCCGGCGAGGCGCAGGACCAGGCGCTGTCCGAGGAGGAGCAGAAGGCCAGGCGCCGCGCGGCCAACGAGGCCAACGCCGCCGCCCGCGCCAAGGCCAAGGAGAAGCAGGGCGGCGCCCAGGCCGGCCAGCGCGAGGAAGAGGAAGAAACCAAGCGCAAGCCCTGATCCGGCAACGTCCGACCATGCCGCGCCGGGGCCGGCGCGGCGTCCGCATTGCCCCGCTCCGGCGGGGCATTCGCTTTTAGAAAACCGGCCCAGCCGGTAGACTATGGCTTTCCGGAGCCCCGCCCATGACTCCCCTGATTTTCGTTACCGGCGGCGTAGTGTCCTCGCTAGGCAAGGGCATCGCCGCCGCTTCGCTTGCGTCCATCCTCGAAGCGCGTGGCCTGAAGGTCACGATGATGAAGCTGGACCCCTACATCAACGTCGATCCGGGCACGATGAGCCCGTTCCAGCACGGCGAGGTCTACGTCACCGACGACGGCGCCGAGACCGACCTGGACCTGGGCCACTACGAGCGCTTCGTGCGCACGCGCCTGAGCCGCAAGAATTCCGTCACCACCGGCCGCATCTACGAGAACGTGATCCGCAAGGAGCGCCGCGGCGACTACCTCGGCGCCACCGTGCAGGTAATCCCGCACATCACCGACGAGATCCGCCGCTGCATCGACGAGGCCACCGAGGGCTTCGACGTGGCGCTGGTGGAGATCGGCGGCACCGTCGGCGACATCGAGTCGCTGCCGTTCCTGGAGGCGATCCGCCAGATCCGCACCGAGCGCGGCGCCGAGAAGGCGCTGTTCATGCACCTGACCCTGGTGCCGTACGTGGCCGCGGCCGGCGAGCTGAAGACCAAGCCGACCCAGCACTCGGTCAAGGAACTGCGCTCGATCGGCATCCAGCCGGACGTGCTGCTGTGCCGCTCCGAGCAGGTCATCCCGGATTCGGAGCGGCGCAAGATCTCGCTGTTCACCAACGTCTCCGAGCGCGCGGTGATCAGCGTCCCCGACGTGGACGTGCTGTACAAGATCCCGCTGGGCCTGCACGACCAGGGCCTGGACGACATCGTGCTGCACCAGCTGCGGCTGGAGCCGCAGAAGCCGGCCGACCTGTCCGAGTGGGAAGCGGCGGTGGATGCCACCGTCAACCCGGTCGACGAGGTCACCATCGCGGTGGTCGGCAAGTACGTCGATCACCAGGACGCCTACAAGTCGGTCGGCGAGGCGCTCAAGCACGGCGGCCTGCGCCAGCGTACCCGCGTCAACCTGCGCTGGCTGGAGGCGCAGGAACTGGAAGCCGACGGCATGGCCGCGCTGGAAGGCGTGGACGGCATCCTGGTGCCCGGCGGCTTCGGCGATCGCGGCTTCGAGGGCAAGGTGCTCACCTCGAAATACGCCCGCGAGCATGGCGTGCCGTACTTCGGCATCTGCTACGGCATGCAGGCGGCGGTGGTGGACTACGCGCGCCACGTCGCCGGCCTGGAAGGCGCCAACAGCACCGAGAACGACAAGCAGTCGCCGCATCCGGTGATTGGCCTCATCACCGAGTGGCGCACCGCCGCCGGCGAGGTCGAGAAGCGCGACGAGCGCTCCGACCTGGGCGGCACGATGCGCCTGGGCCTGCAGGAGGCGCGCATCAAGCCCGGCACGCTGGCGCGCGAGCTGTACGGCAAGGACGTGGTCGCCGAGCGCCACCGCCACCGCTACGAGTTCAACAACCGCTACCGCACCCAACTGGAGGACGCCGGCCTGGTCATCTCGGCCAAGTCGATGGACGACCTGCTGGTGGAGATGGTGGAACTGCCGCGCACGGTGCACCCGTGGTTCCTGGCCTGCCAGGCGCACCCGGAATTCCTGTCCACCCCGCGCGACGGCCATCCGCTGTTCGTCGGCTTCGTCCGAGCCGTGCGCGAGCACAAGGCGGGGGGCAAGTTGTTGAAGGAAGCGCGGGCGTGAGGCAGGAGTGAGCGGAGAGGAGTGAGGAGTGAGCGAGAGCGCTTTTCTCACTCTTCCCTCCTCACTCCTCTCCGCTCACTCCTAAGCCTATCAATGAAGCGAGAACCCCAATGAAACTCTGCGGATTCGAAGTCGGCCTGGACCAGCCCCTGTTCCTGATCGCCGGTCCCTGCGTGATCGAGTCGATGCAGTTGCAGATCGACGTCGCCGGCCGGTTGAAGGAAATCACCGGCAGGCTGGGCATGAACTTCATCTTCAAGTCCAGCTTCGACAAGGCCAACCGCACCTCCGGCACCAGCTTCCGCGGCCCCGGCATGGAGGAAGGCCTGAAGGTGCTCGACGCGGTGAAGCAGCAGGTCGGCGTGCCGGTGCTGACCGACGTGCACGAGTACACGCCGATGGACGAGGTGGCCGCGGTGGTGGACGTGCTGCAGACGCCGGCGTTCCTGGTGCGGCAGACCGATTTCATCAGGAAGGTCTGCGCGGCCGGCAAGCCGGTCAACATCAAGAAGGGCCAGTTCCTGTCGCCGTGGGACATGAAGCCCGTGGTCGAGAAGGCCAGGTCCACCGGCAACCACGACATCATGGTCTGCGAGCGCGGAGCCAGCTTCGGCTACAACAACCTGGTCAGCGACATGCGCTCGCTGGCGGTGATGCGCGACACCGGCTGCCCGGTGGTGTTCGACGCCACCCATTCGGTGCAGCTGCCGGGCGGGCAGGGCAGCAGTTCCGGCGGCCAGCGCGAGTTCGTGCCGGTGCTGGCGCGCGCGGCGGTCGCCGTGGGCGTGGCCGGCCTGTTCGCCGAGACCCACCCGGATCCGTCCAAGGCCTTGTCCGATGGCCCCAACGCTTGGCCGCTGGACCGGATGGAGGCGCTGCTGGAGACGCTGCTGGCGCTGGATGCGGTGACCAAGAAGCACGGCTTCGCCGAGAGCGAATTCGCCCGCTGACGCCGGCGCGGTTCCTGCGCACGGGCCGGCCGGTTCGAGCATCGCGTCCCGGCGGGGCGCGGCGTCGTTGCATCGGCAACCGTCCCCGGCGTGCGCCGGGATGCCGACGCCCCTACAATCGGCCTTTCGTGAATGGCCTGCAGGCCGGCCGCCTGCGGGTCGAGGCCTGCGCAGGCCGACCCTTTTCTCCCCTGGAACGCGACCACCCACCGACATGACCCAGATCGCCAAGATCCACGCCCGCGAAATCCTCGACAGCCGCGGCAATCCCACCCTCGAAGCCGAAGTCACGCTGGCCGACGGTTCGTTCGGCCGCGCGATGGTGCCGTCCGGCGCCTCCACCGGTACCAAGGAGGCGGTGGAACTGCGCGACGGCGACAAGACCCGCTATCTGGGCAAGGGCGTGCGCAACGCGGTGGCCAACGTCAACGGCGCGATCGCCACCGCCCTGCAGGGTTTCGACGCGGCCGACCAGGAAGGACTGGATCGCCGCCTGATCGATCTCGACGGCACCGAGAACAAGGGCCGCCTGGGCGCCAACGCGCTGCTCGGCTTATCGATGGCGGCCGCCCACGCCGTGGCCGCATCGAGGAAGCAGGCGCTGTGGCAGTACCTGGCCGGCAAGACCGGCGCCACGCCGTCGCTGCCGGTGCCGATGATGAACATCATCAACGGCGGCGCGCACGCCGACAACAACGTCGACTTCCAGGAATTCATGGTGCTGCCGGTCGGCTTCGACTCGTTCGCCGAGTCGCTGCGCGCAGGCACCGAGATCTTCCATGCGCTGAAGTCGGTGCTGAAGGGCCACGGCCTGAGCACGGCGGTCGGCGACGAAGGCGGCTTCGCCCCGGATTTCCGCAGCAACGTCGAGGCGCTGGACACGATACTCGAAGCCATCGGCAAGGCCGGCTACACCGCCGGCGAGGACGTGCTGCTGGGCCTGGACGTGGCTTCCAGCGAGTTCTTCGACAACGGCAAGTACCACCTGGTCGGCGAGAACAAGCGGCTGACCTCCGAGCAGTTCGTCGATTTCCTCGCCGACTGGACCGCGCAGTACCCGATCGTCACCATCGAGGACGGCCTGGCCGAGGACGACTGGGCCGGCTGGAAGCTGCTGACCGATCGCATCGGTGGCAAGGTGCAGCTGGTCGGCGACGACCTGTTCGTCACCAACCCGAAGATCCTGAAGGAAGGCATCGACAGCGGCACCGCCAACGCCATCCTGATCAAGGTCAACCAGATCGGCACGCTGACCGAGACGCTGGAAGCCATCGCGATGGCCGACAAGGCCGGGTACGCGGCGATCGTCTCGCACCGCTCGGGCGAGACCGAGGACACCACCATCGCCGACATCGCCGTGGCCACCACCGCCACCCAGATCAAGACCGGCTCGCTGTGCCGCAGCGATCGCGTGGCCAAGTACAACCAGCTGCTGCGCATCGAGGAAGCGCTGGGCGCGGCCGCGCGCTACGCCGGCCGCGACGCGTTCGTCTCGCTGAAGCGGTAAGCGGTGCGCGGCATGCGCTGGCTGCTGCTGGTGCTGGTACTGCTGCTGGGATGGTTGCAGTACCGGTTCTGGTTCGGCCCGGCCAGTTCGGGCGAGGTGCTGGCGCTGGAAAGCCAGGTCGCCGTGCAGAAGCGCGAGAACGACGGCCTGCAGCAGCGCAACGACGCGCTGGCCGCCGAGGTCGAGGACCTGAAGTCGGGCGAGGCGGCGGTGGAGGAGCGCGCGCGCAGCGAGTTGGGCATGATCCGGCCGGGCGAGAAGTTCTACCGCATCGTCGACGATGCGCCGCCCGTGCCCGCGCCGGTGGACGTCGAGGAAAGCGGGGAGCGCGACTGATGCCGGCCTTGTGGGTGGTGATGCCCGCCGCCGGCCGCGGCACCCGTTTCGGCGCCGCGCTGCCCAAGCAGTACCTGCCGGCCGGCGGTCGCCCGCTGATCGCCTGGACGCTGGAGGCGCTGTACGCGCATCCGGCCGTGGCCGGGGTGGTGGTCGCGCTTTCGCCCGGCGACCCCGACTGGCCCGGCTGGGACGAATACGCGGGCCGTCCGCTGCTGACCTGCGCCGGCGGCGCCACCCGCGCGGCGTCGGTGCTGGCCGGCCTGGAGGCGCTGCCCGAGTCGGTGCGCGCCGACGACTTCGTGCTGGTGCACGACGCGGCGCGGCCCAACCTGTCGCTGCACGATTTGTCGCAGCTGATCGAGCGCGGCGGCGCCGATCCGGTCGGCGCGATCCTCGCCGCGCCGGTGCGCGACACCCTCAAGCGCGCCGGCGACGACGGCGGCATCGACGCCACCGAGCCGCGCGAGCGGCTGTGGCGCGCGTTCACCCCGCAGATGTTCCGCCGCCTGCAACTGTCGCGTGCGCTGGCCGCCGCCGCCGGGCAGGGCGTGGAGGTCACCGACGAGGCGATGGCGATGGAGCGGCTGGGCCTGCGCCCGCTGCTGATCGAGGGCGCCGAGGACAACTTCAAGATCACCACGCCGGCGGATCTGGCGCGGTTCGAGTTCGAGCTGGAGCGCAAGCAGCGCGAACGGGGAACAAGCGGGGAGTGAAATTCCTCCGCCTCCCGATTCCATCGCCGCTTCCTTGATGCATCCGGCGCGCGTGTCCGCCAGCATCCATTCCCGACTCCCTCTTCCCCATTCCCGATTCCCGCATTGACGCCATGCCGACCTCACAGACGCCTCCCCTCATCCGCATCGGCCAGGGCTTCGACGTGCACGCCTTCGGCGCGGGCGACCACGTCATGCTCGGCGGCGTGCGCGTGCCGCACGATTGCGGCGTGCTGGCGCACAGCGACGGCGACGTGGTCCTCCATGCGCTGTGCGACGCGATGCTCGGCGCGCTGGCGCTGGGCGACATCGGCCGGCATTTCCCGCCGTCGGATCCGCAATGGAAGGACGCCGACAGCCGCAGCTTCCTGCGCCACTGCGACGCGCTGATCCGCGAACGCGGCTGGCGCGTGGGCAATTGCGACGTCACCGTGATCTGCGAACGGCCCAAGGTCGGCCCGCATGCGCAGGCGATGTGCCAGGCCATCGCCGACGATCTGGGCATCGACGTCGATGCGATCAGCGTCAAGGCCACCACCAGCGAGAAGCTCGGCTTCACCGGCCGCGGCGAGGGCATCGCCGCGCAGGCGGTGGCGCTGCTGGTGCGCGCATGACGGCGGTGCTGCCGCGCGCCTATGGCGAAGCGGTGCTGCGCGCGGCCATCCGCAGCGTGCCGGAGGATTTCCGCGTCGAGGAGATCCCGCTGTTCGAGCCGACCGGCGAGGGCGAGCACCTGCTGCTGACGGTGGAGAAGCGCGGCATGAACACCGCCTTCGCCGCGCGCCGGATCGCCGCCTGGGCCGGTCTGCCGGAACACGCGGTCAGCTACGCCGGCCTGAAGGATCGCCACGCAGTGACCCGGCAGTGGTTCAGCGTGCACCTGCCGCGTCGCATCGCGCCCGATACCGCCGCGCTGGAGAGCGGGGACCTGCGCGTGATCGCCGCGGCCTGGCACAACCGCAAGCTGCCGCGCGGCGCGCTGGCGGGCAATCGCTTCACCCTGCTGCTGCGCGAGGTCCAGGGCGATCGCGAGGCGATCGAACGGCGCCTGCGCGACATCGCCGCGCAGGGCCTGCCCAACTGGTTCGGCGAGCAGCGCTTCGGCCACGATGGCGGCAACGTCGCCGCGGCGCTGGCGATGTTCGCGAGCGAGCAGGGCGGGGCGGCCGCGCGGCCGCCCCGGCGGATGCGCCGCGAGGAGCGTTCGTTGCTGCTGTCGGCGGCGCGCTCGGCGCTGTTCAACCGGGTGCTGGCCGCGCGCATCGGCGACGGCAGCTGGAACCGCGGTTGCGAGGGCGAAGTGTGGACGCTGGAGGGCAGCCGCAGCGTGTTCGGCCCCGAGCCCTGGAACGAAACGCTGGCGGCGCGGCTGGCGGCGTTCGATATCCATCCCAGCGGTCCGCTGTGGGGGCTTGGCCCGTTGCGCGCGCAGGGCGCGGCGGCGGCGCTGGAAACGGCCGCTCTGGCCGATGCGCAGTCGCAGGCCCTGCGCGAAGGACTGGAGCGCGCCGGCCTCAAGCAGGAGCGCCGCGCGTTGCGGCTGGTGGCCGGCGGACTGCGCTGGGAGTGGCGCGAACCGGCGACGCTGGTGCTTTCCTTCGCGCTGGGGCCGGGCAGCTACGCGACCGCGCTGTTGCAGGAACTGGGCGATGTCGATGATGCATCCGGCCGTCCGCACCGCTCGTCGGAAAGTGCCTGACGTGCACTGGAAGCCGCATCCGGGCGGCGTATAAGCGGATGGGCGAGACCGTGGCGCGTGGTGCGTCGCGGCCGGTCGCGAACCGGAGGAACGCCATGAACAGGTTGCTTCGCATCGCCCTGCCTGTCCTGTCCGTACTGCTGCTGCCGGCCTGCGCCGGAACCCAGCAAATGGCCCGCAGCACGCCGGCCGCACAACCGCAGAACCAGACCGTGATTACCACCGATGGCGCATACATCGCCTATGTCGAACGTATCGCCAAGCGGCGCGGCATCCAGGTCAACTGGGTCAATCCGCCGCTGAAACGCCAGCCGGCCCAGTAGTTCAGCGCCGCCGCGCCAGCAGCACCAGCACCGCGCCGGTGCCGCCCTGCGCCGGCGGGGCGGAGTGGAACGCCAGCACGTCGGCGCGCTGGCGCAGCAGGCGATCGACCAGGTTCTTCAGCACCGGCGCCGTGCCTTCCGATTGCAGCCCCTTGCCGTGGATGACGCGCACGCAGCCGTAGTCGTGCGCATGCGCCTCCTGCAGGAAGCGTCGTAGCATCGCCTCGGCCTGCGCGGCGGTGGCGCCGTGCAGGTCCAGTTCGTCCTGCGCCGAATACTGGCCGCGCCGCAGCCTTTGCACCAGCCGCGCCGGCAGCCCGTCGCGCGCGTGGCTGAGCACGTCGCCGGCCTCGCGCAGCGCCATCTCGTCCAGCCCGCGCTGGAACTGGCTGCGCGCATCCTCCTCGTCGCGCTGGGCCATGCGCGCGGCCGGGCGCGGGCGCGGCTTTCGCGGCGGCGGCGCGCGTTGCGGCAGCGGCGTCACTTCGCCGATGGCCGCGCGGAACAGCGCGGCATCGTCGTCGTCGTCGGTGGGATCGGCCATGCGGGCAGCTTAATGGATCCGGCTCGCGACCCGATTCAGATGCGTGGGAGCGACATGAGTCGCGACACCGTGATTCCCGGTCGCGACTCATGTCGCTCCCACGGGCAGGAACCGATCGGCCGCTTCCGGTATCATGGCCGCGCATCCGAGGAACCCCATGCGCGTACTGGTCAGCAACGACGACGGCGTCGACGCCCCCGGCATCCGAATCCTGGCAGAGTGCCTGCGTGCGGCGGGTCACGAAGTCTACGTGGTGGCCCCCGATCGCGATCGCTCCGGCGCCAGCAATTCGCTGACGCTGGATCTGCCGATCCGGCTCAAGCGCATCGACCACTACACCTGCAGCATCGCCGGCACGCCGACCGACTGCGTGCACCTGGCGCTGACCGGCATGCTGGAGTTCGAGCCGGACATCGTCGTGTCCGGTATCAACAACGCCGCCAACCTCGGCGACGACGTGATCTATTCGGGCACGGTGTCGGCGGCGATGGAAGGGCGCTTTCTCGGCCTGCCGGCGGTGGCGATGTCGCTGGTCACCCGCAACCACGAGGCGCGCCACTACCAGACCGCCGCGCGCGCGGCGGTGGAGATCGTCGCCCGCCTCAAGTCCGATCCGCTGCCGGCCGACACCATCCTCAACGTCAACGTGCCGGACCTGGCCTGGTCGGAGGTGCGCGGCTTCGAGGTGACCCGGCTCGGCAACCGCCACCGCTCCGAACCCTGCGTGCAGCAGCCGGATCCGCGCGGCCAGACCGTGTACTGGATCGGCCCGGCCGGGCGCGAGCAGGACGCCGGCCCCGGCACCGATTTCCACGCCGTGCGCACCGGCCACATCTCGATCACGCCGATCCACGTCGACCTGACCCGCTACCAGGCGCTGGAGAAGGTCGCCGGCTGGGTCGGCGGCTTGAGCGCGGCGCTGGAGGCGTCGGCATGACGCCGCGGCTGCGGTTGCAGCCGGAGGCGGTGGGTGTGGGAATGACCTCGCAGCGCGTGCGCGATCGCCTGGTCCAGCGCCTGCGCGAGGCCGGCATCGCCGACGAGAACGTGCTCAACGCGATCCGCACCGTGCCGCGCCACCTGTTCGTCGACGAGGCGCTGGCCACGCGCG
The DNA here is from genome assembly GCF_046736355.1 of Pseudoxanthomonas mexicana. GTDB lineage: Bacteria > Pseudomonadota > Gammaproteobacteria > Xanthomonadales > Xanthomonadaceae > Pseudoxanthomonas_A > Pseudoxanthomonas_A mexicana_B. The sequence goes on from NZ_CP157201.1 coordinate 1,295,116, forward strand.
CCTACGAGGACACCGCGCTGCCGATCGGCCACGGCCAGACCATCTCGCAGCCGTGGGTGGTGGCGCGGATGACCGAGGCGCTACTGCAGGGCGCGCCGCGCAAGGTGCTGGAGATCGGCACCGGTTCCGGCTACCAGGCCGCGGTGCTGGCCGCGCTGGGGCTGGAGGTCTACACGGTCGAGCGCATCGGCGACCTGCTGCGGCAGGCGCGCAAGCGCTTTCGCCACCTGGGCATGAACGTGCGCAGCAAGCACGACGACGGCCGCGTCGGCTGGCCCGAGCATGCGCCCTACGATGCCATCATCGTCACCGCCGCCGCGCCCGCGCTGGTCGAGGCGCTGGTCGGGCAACTGGCGGAGGGAGGCAGCCTGATCGCGCCGGTCGGCGGCGCGTCGGCGCAGTCGCTGGTCAAGCTGACCCGCCGCGGGGACGGCGGCATCGACGAGGCGACGCTGGCGCCGGTGGTGTTCGTGCCGCTGCTGTCGGGGACGCTGGATTGAGCGCGATGCCGCCGCGCCCGCCGTCCGCGCACGATCCGGCCGCGCCGCTGGGCGAACAACTGGCGGCCATCATCGCCCAGCTCCCCGCTGACAAGCTCAGCCTGGGCGAGCTGCTGGACGCCTTCGGCGACGAGGGCCTGCTGCTGCTGACCCTGCTGCTGACCCTGGTGTTCCTGATCCCGGTGTCGATTCCCGGCGTCAGCACGGTGTTCGGCGCGGCCATCCTGCTGGTCGGCGTCAGCCGCCTGTTCGGCCGCGCGCTGTGGCTGCCGGCCCGGCTCAAGCACAAGCCGCTGCCGGCCGACAGGCTGCGGCCCGGCCTGACCGCGGGGCTGGCGTGGGTGCGGCGGATGGAGCGGGTCAGCCGGGCCGCGCCGGCTGCGCGCGTTCGTCGACGGGCGCATGATTGACAAGCTCAACAGCCTGGCCTTCATCCTGGCGGCGCTGCTGCTGATGGCGCCGTTCGGCTTCGTGCCATTCAGCAATACCCTGCCAGCCTTGGCGCTGCTGCTCTACGCGATCGGCTTCATCCAGCGCGACGGCGGCGCGGTGCTGCTGGGCCACCTGGCCAACATCGGAACGATCGTCTACTTCGGCGTGTTGATCGGCGGTGGCGGCGTGGCCGCGCGGGAACTGCTGCAGCGCCTGGGCGGCTGACGGAACGAACTGGATGCCCGCGGAGGACACGACAGAACGCATGACCACGACATTTCGCCCCGCAAACGTCCTGCGCCACCGGTGGATGGCGGCCCTGGCCGTGCTGCTGCCGCTGCTGCTCGCGGCCTGCTCCAGCACGGTGATCCGCGAAACGTCCTCGGGTTCATCGGCCTCGTCGCGGCCGCCTTCCCAGCCCAGGCCCGGCGTCAGCGTGCAGGTCCAGCGCGGCGACACGCTGTACGGCATCGCCTTCCGCAACGGCATCGATTTCCGCGACCTGGCGCGCTGGAACGGCATCGCCGCGCCGTACACCATCTACCCGGGACAGAGCCTGCGGCTGTATCCGGCCGGCAGCGCATCCACCGCCGCGCGGCCCCCCGCCGCCTCGGCCACGACCGCTCCCCCTCCGACCACCGGCACGCCTTCGCCGCGCCCGGCGACGCCCACGCCAGCGCCGGCCCCGATCGACAGCGGCATCCGCTGGCGCTGGCCGGCCGACGGCCACCTGGTCGGGCGCTTCAGCGCCGGCGACGCGACCAAGCAGGGCATCGACATCGCCGGCAGCGGCGGCCAGCCGGTGCGCGCGACCGCCGACGGCGTGGTGGTCTATTCGGGCGCCGGCCTGGTCGGCTACGGCGAGCTGATCATCGTCAAGCACAGCGAGGCCTGGCTGTCGGCGTACGGGCACAACCGCAAGCGGCTGGTCAACGAGGGCCAGAACGTCAAGGCCGGCCAGCAGATCGCCGAGATGGGCAGCACCGGCGCCGCGCGCGAGATGCTGCACTTCGAGATCCGCTACAACGGCAAGCCGGTCGATCCGCTGCTGTACCTGCCGAGCCGATGAACGACCTGCCTGCGGGAGGAAAGCCGATGCGCTCCGTCAGAACCCTGTTCCTGCCGCTGCTGCTACTGCTGCTGTGCGCGTGCCAGCCGCCGCGCCCGCCCGCCGCCGGGGTTTCCGCGGACGAGGAGATCGTGCCGCTGTCCGCGCCGATCACCGTGGTGACGCTGAACCTGTGGCACGACAAGCAGGACTGGCCGCGCCGCCAGCAGGTCGTCCTGGACGTCCTGCGCGAGGTCGATCCCGACGTGGTGCTGCTGCAGGAAGTGCTGCAGGACCAGGGTCTGCCCAACCAGGCGCAGAGCCTGGCCGAGGCGTTGGGCCATCGCTGGCAGTACCGCTTCTATTCCAACGACGCGGAAGGCCGCGCGCGCCGCTACGGCAACGCCATCCTGACCCGCCACCGCATCGTGGCCATTGGCCAGCAGGCGCTGGAGCCGCGCGAGGACTACCGCGTCGCCGGGTTCGCGCGCCTGGACATCGGCGGTCGCCCGCTCAACGTCTACGTCACCCACCTGCACCACGAGGCGCACGGCGCGGCGCTGCGCCAGCGCCAGGCCGAAGGCGTGATGGCCTTCGTCGCGGCGACCCGCGAAGGCGCGCCCAGCCTCGTCGGCGGCGACTTCAACACCGCCGACGACGCGCTGGAACTGCAGTCCATCGCCGGTGGCTACGACAGCGCCTGCGCGCCGGTGCCGGCCTGCGCGGCGATGAGCACGCTCAACCCGCACATGGGCCATCCGCCGCGGCGCATCGACCACCTGTTCGTCCAGCGCGGCGCGTTCCGCGTGCAGGAGGCGCGCGTGCTGTTCGACCAGCCGGACGGGGAGGGCGTCTGGGCCTCCGACCATTTCGGCGTGCTGGCCACGCTGCGCCCGCTGGCGTGGTTGCCGCGCCGCTGAAGCGTCATCGGCGCAAGCCGACCGGGCGGCGGCAGCCCTTTCCGGGTACACAAGCGATACGAGGATGCGGGCATCCTGCCGCCGGGCAGCTCGGTTCTACGGGCGGCGCCTACTCCCTGTCCTGAAGCGGAGCTTGCTCCGCCCGCCTGCCAGCCGGCGGCGCTTTCAGCCTTGCCCGGATGCGATCAGGAAGCCGGCCACCACCCGCCGCGATTCGCTGGCCAGCACGTTGAAGGTGCGCGCGGCGGCGGCGTTGGTCATCGCTTCCAGGCCGACGCCCCGTTGCAGGCAGGCGGCTATCACCACGGCCGCCGGAAACGCCTGCCGCTCGCCGGTGCCGAGCAGGATGACCTCCGGCTGCAAGGCCAGCAGCGGCTCCAGATCGTCGGCGACCAGATCGGCGATCCCGGCAGGCCGCCAGCCCTCGATCAACTGATGCGGCGAGAGGATGAAGCTGGCCGTCAGTACCCGCTCGTTGACCCGCGCGCTGCGGCCATCGGCGCTGCGCAGGGCGAAGGCGTAGTCGGGGAGTTCGTGGTTCAGCTGCATGGGTAATTCGATTGAAGAAAGCGATGGCGAACGCCATTTTCCGATCGTGGTGCCGATGACGGGAGGAACGAATCCCTAATCCCTAATCTCGAATCCCCGGCTTTCAACGGACGCATGTCCGGTCATCCCGGCCCTTCAGGCCCGCGGCAGCACGATCTGGCGCTTGTCCTTGCCGGGCCGGTACAGGATGGCGGTATGGCCGATGCGCTGCACCAGCGCCGCGCCGGTCTGGCCGGCCAGCTCGGCGATCATCGCGTCGCGGGCCTCGCGATCCTCGCCGGCGACCTTCACCTTGACCAGTTCGTGCTGTTCCAGCACCGCGTCCAGTTCGGCGATGAAGGCCGGGGTGACGCCCTTGCCGCCAATCTGCAGCAGCGCCTTCAGGTCGTGGGCCTGGCCGCGCAGGAAGCGGGTCTGGGCGGAAGTCAGTACAACGGGCATGCGCTACGGTACGGGTCCGGAAGGGGGTTCAGGGTATCATGCCGGTCCATATCCATCGGCGCGCACCGCCCTTCACGGCGGGCGATTCCCCCAGCCTCCTCCTCATGGCCACCCGCAGCAAAAGCAGCCAACGCTGGCTCCGCGAGCATTTCGCCGATCCCTACGTGAAGAAGGCCCAGGCCGAGGGCATGCGCTCGCGCGCGGCCTACAAGCTGGAGGAACTTCTGGCGCGCGACCGCCTGCTCAAGCCCGGCATGGTGGTGGTGGACCTGGGCGCGGCGCCGGGCGGCTGGTCGCAATACGTGCGGCACGCGCTGGGCGAGCGCGGCCGGGTGGTGGCGATGGACATCCTGGAGATGCCGCCGCTGGCCGGGGTGGAGTTCCTTCATGGGGACTTCAGGGAAGAAGCCGTGTTATCGCAGCTGGAGGCGATGCTCGGCGGCCAGCCGGTGGACCTTGTGCTGTCGGATATGGCCCCCAATAAGAGTGGAGTCGATGCGGTGGACCAGCCGCGGGCGATGCACCTGTCCGAACTTGCGATGGCGTTCGCCGACGATCATCTCAAGCCGGGCGGCGCATTCCTGATCAAGCTGTTCCAGGGCACCGGCTTCGATGACTACATCCGGGAAATGCGCCGGCGCTACGACAAGGTGGTCATCCGCAAGCCCGACGCCTCGCGCAAGCGCTCGCCCGAGGTGTACGCGCTGGGACAGGGCAAGCGCGCCCAGATGAAGTGAAGTAAGGTTAGCCAGCCAGTTTGCGAAGTCCAGAGGAACACCGGAGTCGATGAGGATGAACGACTTGACCAAGAATCTCCTGCTGTGGGTAGTCGTCGCCGTCGTGCTGATGGTGGTGTTCCAGAGCTTTTCACCGCGTTTGGGCGGCAGCGCCGGCGCCGGCGAGCTGACCTATTCCGAATTCCTCCAGGAGATCGACAACGGTCGCATCTCCTCGGTGCAATTCACCAACGACAGCAACCTGGTCACCAATGCCATTGCCTACAAGCGCAAGGATGGCAGTGGCGGCACGGTCTACGGGCCGCAGGACGACAAGCTGGTCGACGTGCTGGTCAACAAGAACGTCACCATCACCCGCGACAAGCCCGAAAGCGGCATCTCGCTGGGCGTGATCCTGCTGAACTTCCTGCCGGTGCTGCTGATCATCGGCTTCTGGCTGTTCATGATGCGGCAGATGCAGGGCGGCGGCGGCGCCAAGGGCGCCATGTCGTTCGGCAAGTCGCGCGCCAAGCTGCAGGGCGAGGATCAGGTCAAGGTCACCTTCGCCGACGTGGCCGGCTGCGACGAGGCCAAGGAGGAGGTCGGCGAGCTGGTCGAGTTCCTGCGCGACCCGTCGCGGTTCACCAAGCTGGGCGGCAAGATCCCGCGCGGCGTGCTGATGGTCGGCCCGCCCGGCACCGGCAAGACGCTGCTGGCCAAGGCCATTGCCGGCGAGGCCAAGGTGCCGTTCTTCTCGATTTCCGGTTCCGATTTCGTCGAGATGTTCGTCGGCGTCGGCGCCAGCCGCGTGCGCGACATGTTCGAGCAGGCCAAGAAGCACGCGCCGTGCATCATCTTCATCGACGAGATCGACGCGGTCGGCCGCCATCGCGGCGCCGGCCTGGGCGGCGGCCACGACGAGCGCGAGCAGACCCTGAACCAGCTGCTGGTCGAGATGGACGGCTTCGAGGGCGGCGAGGGCGTGATCGTGATCGCCGCGACCAACCGTCCCGACGTGCTGGATCCGGCGCTGCTGCGCCCGGGCCGCTTCGACCGCCAGGTGGTGGTCGGCCTGCCCGACGTGAAGGGCCGCGAGCAGATCCTCAAGGTGCACATGCGCAAGCTGCCGCTGGCCGACGACGTCGAGCCGCTGGTGATCGCGCGCGGCACGCCAGGCTTCTCCGGCGCCGACCTGGCCAACCTGTGCAACGAGGCGGCGCTGTTCGCCGCGCGCGGCAACGAGAAGGAGGTCCGCATGGACCACTTCGACCGCGCCCGCGACAAGATCCTGATGGGCGCCGAGCGCCGCTCGATGGCGATGAGCGAGGACGAGAAGACGCTGACCGCCTACCACGAGGCCGGCCACGCCATCGTCGGCCGCCTGGTGCCCGAGCACGACCCGGTCTACAAGGTCACCATCATCCCGCGCGGCCGCGCGCTGGGCGTGACGATGTACCTGCCCGAGGGCGACAAGTACTCGCTCAACCGCGTGGCGATCGAGTCGCAGCTGTGCTCGCTGTACGGCGGGCGCGTGGCCGAGGAACTAATCTTCGGCGCCGACAAGGTCACCACCGGCGCCTCCAACGACATCGAGCGGGCCACCAAGATGGCGCGCAACATGGTCACCAAGTGGGGCCTGAGCGACGAGATGGGCCCGATCGCCTACGGCGAGGAGGAGGACGAGGTGTTCCTGGGCCGTTCGGTGACCCAGCACAAGAACGTCTCCGACGCCACCGCGCGCAAGATCGACGAGGTGGTCCGGATCATCCTCGACCGCGCCTACCAGCGCACCCGCACCCTGCTCACCGAGAACCTGGACAAGCTGCACGCGATGTCGCAACTGCTGCTGCAGTACGAGACCATCGACGCGCCGCAGATCGACGCGGTGATGGAAGGCCGCGAGCCGCCGGCGCCGATGGGCTGGAACAAGGCCGGCAAGGACGACGGCGACAAGGGCGGCGATTCGCGCCCGCTGCCGCCGATCGGCGGGCCTGCTGCGCAGACGTGAGGAGCCGGGATTAGGGATTAGATATTAGGGATTAGTAAAAGCGACGGCGCCGGGCAACCGGCGCCGTCGCTTTTTGGGTATCAGGATTTCAGGGTTGGGTATGACCGTTTGGAAGCGGCCATCCAAACCGCTCGCCCTTCTCCCGCTTGCGGGAGAAGGTGTCCCGAAGGGACGGATGAGGGCGCTGTTGCGCTCTTCGGTTTGTGTCAGGTGTCCCCTCGTTGACATTCCCGCGGCAATGAGGGGCAAAGGCGATAAGCTCTTGCCCCTCCCTTCCTTCGAATCGCGCGCCATGTTCGACACCATCCCGCAACTCGACTGCGCCGGCCGCCTGCTGAAGCTGGATCGGGCGCGCGTGATGGGCATCGTCAACGTCACCCCGGATTCGTTTTCCGACGGCGGCGCGCACGACACCCTGGAGGCCGCGGTCGCGCATGGGCTGCGGCTGGCGGAGGAGGGCGCGGACCTGCTCGACATCGGCGGCGAATCGACCCGGCCCGGCGCCGCCGAGGTCGGCGTCGAGGAGGAGCTGCGCCGCGTCGTTCCCGTCATCGAGCGGCTGGCGAGGGAGACCGCGCTGCCGATCAGCATCGACACCTCCAAGCCGGAGGTGATGCGCGCGGCGGTGCAGGCCGGCGCCGGCCTGATCAACGACGTCTACGCGCTGCGCCGCGAGGGCGCGCTGGAGGCGGCGGCGACGCTCGGCGTGCCGGTGGTGCTGATGCACATGCAGGGCGAGCCGCGCACGATGCAGGCGGCGCCCGAGTACGACGACGTGGTCGGCGAGGTGCATCGCTTCCTCGCCGAGCGCGTCTTCGCCGCCGAGATGGCGGGCATCGACAGGAAGCGCATCGTCGTCGATCCGGGCTTCGGCTTCGGCAAGAACACCGCGCACAACCTGGCCCTGCTGGCGCAGCTGGAGCGCTTCGTGGAACTCGGCGTGCCGCTGCTGGCCGGGCTGTCGCGCAAGCGCAGCATCGGCGAGCTGACCGGCCGCGACGACCCGGCCGGGCGCGTGGCCGGTTCGGTGGCCGCGCACCTGATCGCCGTGCAGCGCGGCGCGCGCATCGTGCGCACGCACGACGTGGCCGCCACCGTCGATGCGCTGAAGGTATGGGAGGCGGTGGCCGCCGTGCCTTCGCCGCGCAAGGCCGCGGCCACGCCGGCGATTCGCTGGCCCGACGACGATTGATCGGCGTCCTGTAGCGGACCCTCATCCGCAAGTGGGGGAGAGCAGCGTGATCCGCAAGGCTCCAGCCATGCGAGGTCTTGCCGCTCGCAAGAAAGAAGTCCGATTCCAATGGGGAATCGGGATGCACCTTCTCCCGCAAGCGGGAGAAGATGGCGCGCAGCGCCGGATGAGGGCGCTTCTCCGCACCTTCTTCATTTCGCCTTCGGCATCTTCCAGGTCGGGAAGCGTGCGCGCCTTTCACGCGATCGCGTAGACGAAGCGGAGATGCGTTTCCGAATCCGGAGCGTCCCGATCATCTGGGCGGATAGTGCGAATCCCGAACCACACTTGCCGAGTCCTGGCGAACGTTCGTGGAAAGCGCAGATGAGGGTGGCACTGAAGCGGCCTGCGCCGCCGCATTGCCGCGCGGCGGGATCAGCGGTTGCGATCCGTTCACCCGGATCGGCGCGGCCCCGTGGTTCTGCTTCCAGTGCCGCAGCAGCTGCCGCAGCGCCTCGGGCGGTTGCGTGGCGGGCGTGGCTCCAGCCTGGTTGCGCGCGTTCTCGCCGTGGCAACCGGTGCAGGTGCGGATCTCGCCCGGCTGCAGCGTGACCCACACGCGCTCGCGCACGATCGGTACGCCGGCCGCGTCGGTGGATTGCCAGGCCAGCGCGCGGCTGGCGGGGACGAAGGCGGCGGTGGAACCGTCGGCGGCGATCGGCACGCTGCCGGCCGGGCCGGCCGTATTGGCCGGGTTTACCGCCACCGCCATCGGCTGGGCGATCACACGGCGCCCGGTGCCCTGGTAGATGGAGCTGTGGTTGTAGGCGCGTACCTGGTTGGCCTGCAGCACTTGGTAGTGGGCGATGTCGTAGACGCGGCCGGCGCCGCCCAGCGTCTGCACGCCGCCGGGCACACGCAGGTTGTAGGGCTGCTGCCTGTCGTTGCGATCGCGGCTGGTCTGGTTGCGGGTGACGATCAGCGCCAGCTGGTTGCTCCTGAGCCAGGCGCGCAGCGCCGCCTCGTCCACTTGTTCGCTGGCCAGGAGGGAGCGTTCGGGCGCGGCCAGCGGGGTGATCGGCGCAGGTGGGCGCTGCCGCGCCACCACTTCCACCGGTTCGATTTCCCACAGCGCGCCGTTGTAGCTGCGCTGCGTGTCCGGATCCCACCAGGTAATCGACTTGTTGATGCCCGTCGTCAGCGCTGGGCCCGCTACCAGCATGCCGCCGGCGTTGGTCTGCAACTGGTGTAGACGCAGCTGGATGCCAGCCTGCGCGACCGGACTGCTGGTGTAGGCCGCCACCATGTGCCCGCTACTCATCGGCAGCGGATTGCGAAAGCGCCCGCCGGGCAGGCTGCCGTTGGACTCGGCGGCGGGCGAGGCGTCGGCGATGGTCATCCGTTCGGCGTCGAGCGTCGGCGCGCCGGCGATGCGCACGATCTGGTTGGTGCTCAGCGTGCCGAACTCGCGCGTGTAGATGCCGTAGTAGGTGCCCGGTGCGGTGGGATCCTCGCGCAGCTGGAACAGCCCGCCGTCCATGCGGATGTATTTCCTGTTGGCGCTCAGCGTGTCGTTGCTGTAGTCCGACAGCGCGCTGTCGCCGGCGAAGGACCTGGGCAGGTAGCCGAAGGACAGTTCCTGCCGGCCGATGTGGTTGAGGGTCAGTTCCTCGGTGCCGTCCTGGTTCATCTGCCACGGCGTGAACAGGTTGTAGGTGAACGGATTCACCGCGCCGTAGGCGCTGCTCATGCCCAGCCGCGACTCGGGGAAGGTTTCCGGCCGCAGGCCCAGGTTGGCGGCGCTGGCCGCCTCGCTGGCGAAATCGAACGCGCCGTAGTTGCCGGCATCGGCCTGCTGATCGCGCTGCAGGTGATCCCAGCGGGTGAAGATCACCCGGCCGTAGCTGTCCAAGGTCGGCGAGAACGCACCGCTGGGCGCGTGGTTGAGCAGCGTGAGTTCGCCGTTGCCGGGATCCAGCCGGTAGATGCCGACGATGGCCGGCGTGCTCTCGTACTCGTCCAGTTGCGGGTACAGGTGCGCCTCGCCGCCGCGCGGGCGATCGGAAGTGAACAGGATGCGGTCCTGGCTGTCGTACAGCGGCGAGACGTTGTTGTAGCCGGCGGGCTGCTGGGCGACCTTGGTGATCGCCGCCGTCTGCCCCTTCGCCAGGCCGGTCACTTCGTACAGTTGCCACTTGGCGGTCGGATGCACGTAGCGCGCCGGCGGACCGCCGACCACCATGCTGAAGATCGCCTTGGTGCCGCTCCAGTGCACCGCCGGCTCGCGCACGGCGATGGCGCTGGCGCCCTGCAGGCCCTCCACGCCGAAACCTGCCTCGCGGGTCAGGTTGCGCAAGCTGCCGTCCGGGTAGCGGATCATCAGGTCGCCGCCGCGCGGCAGCGACAGCATGCTCGGCAGATGGTTGGCGAAGGTGGACATCCGGCTGGCGAACAGGTCGCCCTGGGTGGGCACCTGGGTGACGAACAGGATGGGGTTGGGAATGGCCGTGGTCGGCACCGCCGCCGCGGTGACGCGCGCGCCCCGCGCAGTCATCGCCGCGCTGGCGGCCGGAGCGAGGTCGGCGCCGGCGTCCGCCGAGGCGAGGGGAGTTTCGGCGGCCCCGCACGCGGCCAGCATCCACGCCGAGACGGTCGCCAGGACCGCAGGCCGTATCCGCCGCAGGGCGGAAGCAAGGAATCGCATCATTCAATCGCTCTGCAGAGGGTATCGCCGGCCCGCGGCGGCACGTTCCCCGGGAGCGGGCGTCGTGGACACCTCGCTCCGCCGACCGTGGCCCGCATGGCGCGTCTCGTTGCGCATCCCCCTGTGGACGCCCGCGGACTTTACACGAACACGCGCATGCCTCGCGCGGGCAGGCGCCGATAGGCGATGGCCGTCGCAGCGCGCGCGGGTGCCCGCGCCACGGTCGGGTCGCTCCTGGCCGCAGGTCGAAGGGGACCGCATCGCCGCGATCCGCATCCGCGCGCCGCACGCGCTACCCTTTGCGCCCGTTCGCTCGCCCGTCCTCCATGCCGACCGACACCCGACCGCTCGCCATCGCCGTCATGGGGCCGACCGCCTCGGGCAAGACGGCGTTCGCGCTGGAGATCGCCGGGCGCTTCGGCGGCGAGATCGTCAGCGTCGATTCGGCGCTGGTCTACCGCGGGCTGGACATCGGCGCGGCCAAGCCCGACGCGGCGATGCTGGCGGCGGTGCCGCACCACCTGATCGACGTGCGCGATCCCTGGCAGGCGTATTCGGCCGCCGAGTTCGCCGCCGATGCGCGCCGCGCGCTGGCCGATATCGTCGCGCGGGGCCGGCTGCCGATCCTGGCCGGCGGCACCGGGCTGTATTTCCAGGCCTTGTTGCAGGGGCTGGCGCCGATGCCCGAGGCCGACCCCGGCCTGCGCGCGGTCATCGCCGCCGAGGCGGGCGAGCGCGGCTGGCCGGCGCTGCACGCCGAACTGGCGCGGGTGGATCCGGAGGCGGCCGCGCGCATCCACGCCACCGATCCGCAGCGCATCCAGCGCGCGCTGGAGGTGTACCGGCTCAGCGGCAAGCCGATCAGCCGCTGGCAGCGCGAAGCGCCGTTGCTGCGGCCGCCGCTGCGCGTGCTGCGGCTGGTGCTGGCGCCGGCCGAGCGCGCGCTGCTGCACGAGCGCATCGCCCGCCGTTTCGACGCGATGCTGGCGCAGGGCTTCCTCGACGAGATGGCGCGGCTGCGCGCGCTGCCGCAACTGCGGGCGGCGCCGGCGCCGCTGGACCTGCCGGCGCTGCGCGCGGTCGGCTACCGGCAGGCCTGGGAACACCTGGATGGCCGCTACGGCCTGGCGGAGTTCCGCGACCGCGCCATCTTCGCCACCCGCCAGCTCGCCAAGCGCCAGCTGACCTGGCTGCGCGGGCAGGCGGATGCGCGCTGGTTCGACCCGGCGAGCGGGCCGGATGTGCTGGAACGGGCGATTGCGCTGTTTCTGCGAGGCCCGTAGCTGGCCAAACCGCCGCGGTTGTGTAACATCGGGGCGTCCGGGTCGGGCAGGGGAGCGGTTTCGCCTCCCGGGCGCACAACAACTACAAAGAACTACGGCGGGTACAACATCATGTCCAAGGGGCAATCCTTGCAGGATCCTTTCCTGAACGCGTTGCGTCGCGAGCGCGTCCCGGTTTCGGTCTATCTGGTCAACGGCATCAAGCTGCAGGGGACCATCGAATCGTTCGACCAGTTCGTCGTGCTGCTGCGCAATACGGTCAGCCAGATGGTCTACAAGCACGCCATTTCCACCGTGGTGCCGGCGCGCAACGTGCGCGTGGGGCCGGGCGGCGGCTACGTGCAGGGCGAGGACGGCGGTTCATCCGGCGACGACGACGCGACGTGAGATAATCGCGCTCCATATCTTCCGGAGCGCGCGTCCCGGTGTTTGAAAGATCCCGCAAGGGCGAACACGCATTGCTGATCCAGCCCCACGCCGGCGGTCCGCCGGACGATGGCGTTTCGGAGGAATTCACCGATCTGGCGCGCTCGGCGGGCGCCAGCATCGCCGCGCTGCTGACCGCGCGCATCGACCGGCCCAACCCGTCCACGCTGATCGGCAGCGGCAAGCTGGAAGAGGTCAAGGCCGCCGCCGACGCCACTGGCGCCGACCTGGTGCTGGTCAACTTTCCGCTCTCGCCCGGCCAGGAACGCAACCTGGAAAGATTCCTCGAACGGCGCGTGCTGGATCGCACCGGGCTGATCCTGGACATCTTCGCCCAGCGCGCGCGCAGCCACGAGGGCAAGCTGCAGGTCGAACTGGCGCAACTGCGCCACATGGCCACGCGGCTGGTGCGCGGCTGGACCCACCTGGAGCGCCAGCGCGGCGGTTCCATCGGCCTGCGCGGCCCCGGCGAAACCCAGCTGGAAACCGACCGCCGCCTGTTGCAGAAGCGCGTCGAGCAGTTGCAGAAGCGGCTGGAGAAGGTCGAGGTGCAGCGCACCCAGATGCGCCGCGCGCGCGTGCGCAGCGAACTGCCGCGGGTGGCGCTGGTCGGCTACACCAACGCCGGCAAGTCCACGCTGTTCAATGCGCTGACCGGCGCCGGCGCGTACGCGGCCGATCAGCTGTTCGCCACCCTGGATCCGACCGTGCGGCGGGTGGATCTGTCCGGCGGCAGCGTGGTGCTGGCCGACACCGTCGGCTTCGTGCGCGACCTGCCGCACGAGCTGGTCGCCGCGTTCCGCTCCACGCTGTCCGAGGCGCGCGAGGCCGACCTGCTGCTGCACGTCATTGACGCGAACGACCCGCTGCGCGAGGAGCGCATCGCACAGGTCGACGAGGTGCTGCAGGAGATCGGCGCCGGCGAGATTCCGCAGATGCTGGTCTTCAACAAGATCGACCGCATCGAGGGCGCGCAGCCGCGCCACGACCAGCCCAACGAGGGCCGCGAGCGCGTCTGGGTGTCGGCGCGCGACGGCCTCGGACTGGATCTGCTGCAGCATGCGCTGGCGCAGCGACTGGGCATGCAGCGCGTGCGCGGGCATGTCGACCTGCAGGCCGGCGGCGCCCGCCTGCGCGCGCGCCTGCACGATCTGGGCGCGGTGATGCAGGAGACCCACGACGAGCACGGCTGGCACCTGCAGGTGGACCTGGCGCTGGCCGACGCCCACCGGCTGGCCGCGCAGGCCGGTGGGCATCCGCTGGAGCCGCTGCTGCCGCCGGTGATCGACGCATGAAATGACCGGTGAATCACCGGGCGGCATCGCTTTCGCGACGCCGCGGGCAGGGGGCGGGGTTGCCAGACGGTCCGGCCGGCCCTATCTAGTAGAATCGGGAATCGCGCCGGCCTCGTACCGGCGCGATCAATTCAATCGGAGTGGGCATGGCCTGGAACACCCCTGGTAGCGGCGGATCTGGCGGCAGCGGATCCGGCAACGATGGCGGCAATCGCAATCCCTGGAAACCGCGCCGCCGGCGCGGCGGCAACGGCGGTGGGCTGGACGAGGTGTTCGAGCGCCTGCGCGGCATCTTCGATGGCGGTGGCGGCGGCAATCCGCTGCGCTGGGTCGCCGTCGCGCTGGGCCTGCTGATCCTCTTCAGCAGCTTCCAACTCGTCGGCGAGCAGCAGCGCGGCGTGGTGCTGCGCTTCGGCCAGTACGTGCGCACCATGCAGCCCGGTCCCAACTTCAAGTGGCCGTGGCCGATCGAGAGCGTCACCAAGGTCAACGCGACCAAGATCGAGACCTTCAGCAACACCGTGCCGGTGCTGACCCGCGACGAGAACATCGTCACCGTCTCGCTCAACGTGCAGTACCGCATCAACGATCCGCGCTTGTACCTGTACGGTTCGCGCGACGCCGACGAGGTGCTGCGCCAGGCTTCGCAGAGCGCGGTGCGCGAGCAGGTCGGCCGTTCCGACCTGGACACCGTGCTGGGCGTGCGCGGCCCGCTCGCCGCCTCGGCCAAGGAGCGCCTGCAGGCGCAGCTGGACGCCTACCGCACTGGCCTGGTGGTGACCGAGCTGAACCTGCCCGACGCCCGCCCGCCGCGCGAGGTGCAGCCGGCCTTCGACGAGGTCAACTCCGCCCAGCAGGTGCGCGAGAGCCTGGTCAACGAGGCGCAGGCCTACGCCGCCAAGGTGGTGCCGGAGGCGCGCGGCGAGGCCGCCCGCCTGCGCACCACCGCCGAAGGCTACAAGACCGCCAAGATCGCCCGCGCCACCGGTGACGCGCAGCGCTTCACCCTGTTGCAGGACCAGTACAAGAACGCGCCCGAGGTCACCCGCAAGCGCCTGTGGCTGGAGACCGTGCAGCAGGTGCTGGCGCAGAACCGCAAGGTGGTCGGCGGCGACGGCCGCCAGCTGATCTACGTGCCGATGCAGCCGCCGGGGCAGCAGGCGTCCGCCGCGCCGCCCGCGCTGCTGACCCCCGAAACCGTGTTGCCGGCCGTGGAAAGCACGCCGGCGTCTTCGCGCAGCAACGAACGCGCGCCGCGCAGCAGCGGCCGTGAGGTGGAACGATGAGAACTTCGCTGATGGTCGGCCTGCTGGTGGCCGTGCTGCTGGGCCTGATGGGCTCGCTCTACGTGGTGCGCGAGGACCAGACCGCGCTGGTGCTCAACCTGGGCCGGGTGGTGCGTTCGGACATCAAGCCGGGCCTGCACCTCAAGTGGCCGCTGGTGGAGACCGCGCGCGTGTTCGATCGCCGCTTCCAGGTGCTGGAGACCGCGCCGGAGCGCTACCTGACCTCCGAGCGCAAGGACGTCAGCATCGACTTCTTCGCGGTCGGCTTCATCTCCGATGCGCGCGCGTTCTACCGCGCCACCGGCGGCGACGAGCGGCTGGCCAGCGCGCGCCTGGCGCCGATCATCACCGACTCGCTGCGCAACGAGATCAACGCCCGCACGCTGACCCAGCTGGTGTCCGGCGACCGCAACGAGGTCATCGCCCAGCAGCTCAAGTCGATCAACGAGGGCGCGGCCACGCTGGGCATGGCGATCACCGACATCCGCCTCAAGCAGATCGACCTGCCCACCGACAGCCAGGTCATCACCGACGTCTACAGCCGCATGAGCGCGCAGCGCAAGCAGGTGGCCAGCCGCCTGCGCGCCGAGGGCGAGGAGCAGGCGCGCACCATCCGCGCGCAGGCCGACCGCGAGCAGACCGTGCTGATCGCCGAGGCCGACCGCGACGCGCAGAAGCTGCGCGGCGAAGGCGACGCCGAGGCCGCGCGCATCTACGCCGAGGCGGCCAACCGGGATCCGGCGTTCTTCGCCTTCCAGCGCAGCCTGGAGGCCTACCGCGCCTCGTTCGCCGACGGGCAGGGCGTGATCGTGCTGGACAGGAACGATCCGTTTCTGCAATACCTCAGGAACGATCGCTGACGGCGTAGTGCGCCACCGATGCTTTCCCCCGCCTTGTCCACGGGGAAAGCGCCTGCCCGCGAGGATGGGGGCACGAAGAGCCGACGAGCGAGCCGGAGGCTGCAGCCAGTGGCCACGCCTGTGTAGAGCGGAGCTTGCTCCGCTGCCGGCTCCCCGGCAGGACAGGAGTCCCGGCCCGGGTTTGGACAGCCGGGCGAGGGCAAGCAGGCGGCCACATCCCCCACAAGACCTTCACCGGGAGTCCCCATGACCGATCTGCTGGCTGCCTTGGCGCTGGTCGCCGTCCTCGAAGGCCTGGTGCTGTTCGTCGCCCCGCGCGGCTGGAAGAGCGCGGCCTTGCAGCTGCTGCGGATGCCGGACCGCAGCCTGCGCCTGTTCGGCGGCCTGATCCTCGCTGCCGGCCTGCTGGCGCTGTGGTGGCTGCGGCATTGAGGCCGGATGCGGCGGCGGGGTAGCCCCGGCCGTGCAAAACCCGGATAATCTCCGAAAGCCGGCCGGGGACGCCCCGTTCGGCTTTTTCCGTGTAAGGGCCGGACGCCGCCCGGGATTCCCCGATGGACTCCCGCCAGGGCGTCTTCCGCGCCTCGCACGGTCATCCATCCCGCGGCCCCGATGGCCGCCAGATAACAGGAGCCACCCGTCATGGGTCAGTCAGTCGTCGTTCTCGGCGCCCAATGGGGCGATGAGGGCAAGGGCAAGATCGTCGATCTGCTTACCGAGGAAATCGGCGCCGTCGTGCGCTTCCAGGGCGGCCACAATGCCGGCCACACCCTGGTCATCAATGGCAAGAAGACCGTGCTGCACCTGATCCCTTCGGGCATCCTGCGCCAGGACGCGCTGTGCCTGATCGGCAACGGCGTGGTGATCAGCCCGGCCGCGCTGCGCAAGGAGATCGACGAGCTGGAAGCCTCCGGCGTCGAGGTCCGTCCGCGCCTGAAGATCTCCCCGGCCGCCCCGCTGATCATGCCGTACCACATCGCCCTGGATCAGGCGCGCGAGAAGGCCGCCGGCGGCAAGGCCATCGGCACCACCGGGCGCGGCATCGGCCCGGCCTACGAGGACAAGGTGGCGCGCCGCGGCATCCGCATCGCCGACCTGCACTATCCCGACCAGCTGGCCGAGAAGCTGCGCGCGGCGCTGGACTACCACAACTTCGTACTCACCCAGTACCTGGGCGTGGACGCGGTCGACTTCCAGCAGACCCTGGACGAGGCGCTGGCCTTCGGCGAGTACGTCGAGCCGATGAAGTCCGACGTGGCCGGCATCTGCCACGAGCTGCGCAAGCAGGGCAAGCGCGTGCTGTTCGAAGGTGCGCAGGGCGCGCTGCTGGACATCGATCACGGCACCTACCCCTACGTCACCAGTTCCAACACCACCGTCGGCGGCGCGCTGGCCGGCGCCGGCGTCGGCGCCGACGCGATCGACTACGTGCTGGGCATCTGCAAGGCCTACGCCACCCGCGTCGGCGGCGGCCCGTTCCCGACCGAACTGGACGACGAAGTCGGCCAGGGCATCCGCGACCGCGGCGCCGAGTACGGCGCCTCCACCGGCCGCCCGCGCCGCTGCGGCTGGATGGACATCGTCGCGCTCAAGCGCGCGGTGGCCATCAACGGCATCAGCGGCCTGTGCATCACCAAGCTCGACGTGCTGGACGGCATGGAGAAGCTGAAGATCTGCATCGCCTACGAATACCGCGGCAAGCGCACCGAGTACGCGCCGCTGGACGCGCAGGGCTGGGAGGAATGCACGCCGGTGTACTTGGAGTTCCCCGGCTGGAGCGAGAACACCCACGGCATCACCGCCTGGGACGAACTGCCGCCGGCCGCGCGCGCCTACCTGCGCGCGCTGGAGGAACTGGCCGGCTGCCCGATCAGCATCGTCTCCACCGGCCCGGACCGCGATCACACGATGGTGTTGCAGGATCCGTTCGCCTGACGGTCCGGTGTCTCCGCGAAAGCGGGGCAGGGATCGGTGGTTCAAGGGAAGCCCCGCGAAAGCGGGGCTTCCTCGTTTCTGTGTTGCGGAAGCGTGCTGCGCTGTCCCGCAGGCCAGGGCTATCGCGATGCGGTGTAGCGGGCCTTGCCAAGGGGAACTCTTCCCGCATCCGGGCGCGGCGAGCCGAGCAAGCTCGGCTCTACAGCCAAGCCTGTTGTAGAGCCGAGCTTGCTCGGCTCCCTGTCATGCCGGCGGCCCATACCTTGCCGAAGCGTCATGACGCCCCCCTTTACCGTTGTTGACAACTGGGCATATCTGTATATATTAAATATATACAGTGATTCCGGCCAAGCATGGAACAAGCCCTGCTCCTGTCTCCTCACTCCAGCACCCCGATGTATGCCCAGATCGTGGAGCAGATCGTGGCCAAGGTGATGGCGGGCGAGTGGCAGGCGGGGCGCGTGCTGCCCTCGATACGCGAGCTCGCCGGCGACTGCCGGGTCAGCGTGATCACGGTCAAGCGCGCCTACCTGGAACTGGAGCGCGCGGGCGTGATCGTGACCCGGCAGGGGAAGGGATCGTTCGTGGCCGAAGCGCTGGACGTGCCGCGGGCGTTGGCGCTGGAGGAGTTCCGCGCGCAACTGGCCGGCATGCTGGACGCGGGCAGGAGGCTGGGGTTCGGCCCGCAGGAAATCCTCGACCACGTCGAGCGGGCCTTGTCCGAACCCTCCGGCGCGGCGCAGCCGTCAACCGATCCCACCCGAGAGCAGCCGTCATGACTTCCGCCATCGCGCTGAAAGGCGTGTACAAGCAGTACGACGAGTTCACCCTGCACGACATCGACCTGCTGGTCCCGCCGGGCCAGATCATGGGCCTGGTCGGCGTCAACGGCGCCGGCAAGTCGACCCTGCTGCGCTTGTTGATGGGTTTGATCAGGGCCGATCGCGGCGAGGTCGAGGTGCTCGGGCAGCGCCTGCCGCAGGCCCAGGTAACGGTCAAGCGCGAGGTCGGCTACGCGTCCGACGACATGCGGCTGTACCGCGGACAGACGCTGCGCTGGCACATGGATTTCATCGCCGGCATCTACCCGGACTGGGACGAGGGCTATGCGCAGGATCTGCTCGGGCGCTTCGACCTGCGGCCCGGGCAGGCGCTGGGCGGTTTTTCGCATGGCCAGCGCGTCAAGGCGCTGCTGCTGCTGATCCTCGCCCGGCGCCCCCGCCTGCTGCTGCTGGACGAGCCGACCACGGGGCTGGATCCGATCGCGCGCGGCGAAGTATTGGAGGCGCTGGCCGACGTGCTGCGCGACGAGCGGCGCTCGGTGCTGTTCTCCTCGCACAACACCGGCGACATCGAGCAGATGGCCGATGCGATCACCTTCCTGCACCAGGGCAGGATCGTCGCCTCGCGCGACAAGGAATCGTTCCTGGACAGCTGGCGCAGGATCCTGTGCCAGGGCGGGTGGACGGACGAGGTGCGCGCGCTGCCGGGCGTGCGTTCCGTCCGCAACAGCGCGCCGATGATCGAGCTGAAGACCGGCGGCTTCGATCCGTCTCTGCTGGAGAGGCTGCGGGCGCTTGGGCTGGCGGTGCAGGCCGTCGAGCCGATGACGCTGGAAGACATCTTCGTTACCACCGTTCGTGGAGGCGCGAATCAATGAGCTGGCTCGCATCCGATGCCGCGATGATCCGGCGGCTGATCGTCAAGGACTGGCAGGTCTACCAGAAGCAACTGGCCGGCTACCTCGCCGGCATCCTGCTGGCGCTGAGCCTGATCGGCACGGGCAAGGCGTGGTCGTTCGCGGCCGGCGCGCTGCTGCTGCTGGTGCTGCTGGTGGTCGTGGGCGCGTACACGATCCAGACCTCGCTGATGGTGGAGCGCAAGCAGCAGACCGTGCCCTTCATCATGAGCCTGCCGGTCACGCCGATGGACTTCTACTGGGGCAAGTTGCTCGCCAACCTGGCGATCTACCTGGTGCCGTTCACCGTGGTCGTGGGCGGCCTGGCCGTCCTGATCCTGACCACGGCCCTGCCGGACGGGCTGCTGGTGTGGTCGCTGCTGATCGCGGGATTCATCCTGGCCAGCTTCTGCGTGTCGCTGTGCGTGGCGATCGCGGTCGAGTCCGAAGGCTGGAACGTGTTCGCCCAGATCGCGGTGATGAGCCTGATCGGTCCGGCGATGTACGCCATCGGCAGGATCGAGAGCGTGCAGGCGAACCTGCGCACCGACAACATCGTCTGGGGACTGTCCGCGAGCGGGGTGCTGGTCGCCGAGCTGGCGGTGATCATGGTGGCGATCTGCATCACCAGCGGGATCCATTCGCGCAAGACCTCTTTCCTCTGAGGGCGGCCGACCATGCACGCCGCGCCGCGCATCCACTACATGGACAACCTGCGCGCGCTGGCGATGCTCGCGGGCGTGGTGTTCCACGCGGCGCTGGCCTACAGCCCGATGTTGCGCCCCTACTGGCCGCCGGCCGACGCCGGCGGCTCTGCGGTGGTCGACGTGCTGGCGTGGTTCCTGCACCTGTTCCGGATGCCGCTGTTCTTCGTCGTGGCGGGTTTCTTCGCGGCGCTGCTGGTGGGTCGCGACGGCATGGCGGGCCTGTTCCGCAACCGCGCCGCGCGCGTGCTGCTGCCGTTGCTGGTGTTGCTGCCGCCGGTGCTGATCGGCATGGGCTGGCTGACCGGGCACGCGGCCGCCACGGTGCGCAACCCGTCGCCGGCGCTGGACTGGATCCGTGCCTACGTCGAAGAACATGGGACGATGCCGAATGCGACGGGATGGGCGCACCTGTGGTTCCTGTTCTACCTGATGCTGTTCACGCTGCTGGTCTGGGTGGTGTCGGCGCTCGGGATCAGGCGCGTCGATGCGCGGCTGGCGACGCTGCGTCCCGGCTGGCTTCCGATCGCGCTGCCGCTGCTGCTGGTCCCGGCGCTGGCCAGCGTCGGCGTGCCGTGGCCGGCGCCGGAATCGTTCCTGCCGCAGCTGTGGGCGCTGGTGTTCTTCGGCCTGCACTTCGCGCTGGGCTACCTGATCTTCCATCGGCCCGTGCTGCTCGACGGCCTGCGGCCTCTCGCGCCGGCGATGCTGGTTGGCGCGCTGGTGGCCTACGCGGCAATGCCCTGGGTGCCGGGCGGCGGGTTCGCCGCGCCATCGTCGTCGCGCCACTTCATCCACGCGGCACTGGAGGCCTGTGCAGGCGCTTGGATGACGCTGTGTTGCCTGCTTGCCGGCAAGGCCTGGCTCGATGGCGGAAACCGGATCATGCGCTGGCTTGCCGATGCCTCGTACTGGGTCTATCTGGTGCACCTGCCGCTGCTGTTCGCGATCCAGTACCGGCTGCTCGACGTGCCGCTGCACTGGACGGCGAAGTTCGCGATCTCGGTGATCGCCACGCTTGCGCTGTCGTTCGCCAGCTACCAGGGGTTGGTGCGTCGGACAATTATCGGCCGGTTCCTTGGTGGCAGGCGCAGGGTGGCCAGGCCGGACGCATGCAGGGGCGGTGAAGTGCCGCCTTGAACGCGCCGTGAGCGGATCGCCGGTTCAACGCACGTAGGCTGCCGGCGATTCCTGTATCCGGCCCTTGGGCGCTGCGACGATACGTGGACGCAGCCAGGCGGCGAAGCCGGCCTCGTCGAGGGAACCCTCGGCCAGGCCGAGGTAGTGCGGATACAACTCGTGGTCCTCGGCTTCAAGCGTTGCATCATTGAGCATGATGAAGACTTCGCAGGCCACGGCTGCGGTGCGCTTGTTGCCATCGACAAAGGGGTGATTGCGCGCCAGCCCAAAGGCCAGGCTGGCGGCGAGATCGGCCAGATCCGGTGGCGGATCGCCATAGTCGTGGCGCTGCTGGGGGCGTGCCAGCGCGGAATCGAGCAGAGTCTCGTCGCGCACGCCGCAACCGCCGCCATGCTCGGCAAGCTGGCGGTCGTGGATGGCCAAGGCGAGCGGGCGCTTGATCCAGACAATCATGGCGGTGTCACTGCGCCAGCTTGTTGAGCAAGGTGCGGCGCTTGCGCATGACATGTTCGGCCACCTCCATCTGCCCGGCCAGTTCCGGGTCGTAGACGGTCAGGCGGATGCCGTCGGGTGTTTCCAGCGCGTGCAGTTCGTCGCCCTTTTCCACGCGCAGGCGGGCGAGCAGTTCCTTGGGCAGGATGACGCCGGCGGAATTGCCGATGGTGGTGATCTTGAGTTTCATGGCCGGTCACGTCCGAGTTATAACGAAAGTTATATTGGAGGGCGGCGACGGAATATGCAAGCGGCCATCCCGCGTGCCGGGTGGTTCCGGCACAAATCCTGCATCGCTTCGCACAGCCGGCGTCAGTGCCTGATCCGTCGGCATCGGCAGGAGTGGATATGAACGACAGTGACCAGAATCGTCCGTTTGTGACGCAGGGCGCAGGCAGCTGCTGACATGGCCGTGTCCGAACGACGTCGATCCGAAACGCGCCAGGATCCCGACCAGATGCGGGCCGGCCTGCTGCCCGCGCAGTTGCAGACCCTGCAGACCCTGGAGCATTTCCACTGGCAACTGCGCTTCGTGCGCAGGCCGCTGTTCCGCACGCCGGTGCCGCTGGTGTGCGATGAGCAGGGGGAGCGTTTCGTCCTCATCGAGGAGGACGGCACGCTCAACGAGAATCCGCCGCTGAGGACACACGGGTAAATCCCGGATACCGCCGGGCGTCGGCAAACCGTGCCGCACGGCGACGGAACACCGGCGGCCGGCGCGGACGCATGCCGGCTGCCGCCGCGGCCATCGCCGGGCTCAGGCCAGCATGCGCACCTTCTTTTCGCGCTCCCATTGCCGGGTCCTGGCCGCGGCGATGAACGCCTTGGCATCGCCGGCATCGACCACACCGGCGTCCTTGCCGACGCCGCCGGCCTTCAGCACGGCCTGGGCCCCGGCGTCGAAGGCAATGGCCTTCAGGTGACCGAAGGCGTCGCGGACGAAATCGACCGCCGCCGCTTCCTTGGCCAGTTGCTTGCCGCCTTCGTCCGACAGCACGACCGCCACCGCGTCGAACACGGTCGATGGCGTGCCGGCCAGCTGGCCGTCGGCGGCGAGCTTCCTGCCGTCTGACAGCGTGGCGCCGCCGACCTTCGGCGCGACGATCTTGACGGTCGCGCCCGCGCCTTCCGCCGCCTTGCGCAGGGCCTTGACGGTGGCGGCGTCGGAACCGTCATGGATCAGGATGCCGACGCAGCGGCCCTGCAGCGTTTCCTTCATGCGGCCGATGATGCGCAGCGCGGGCGAGGGCGGCATGTCCTGCGCCGGCACCTTGGCCGGCGGAGCCGGCGGCAGCGCGTCCAGCCCCAGGCCATCGGCCACGCGCCTGGCCAGGCTTTCGTCGACGTGGCGCAGTTGGCCGACCACCGCCTCGCGCACGTGCGCGGTCTCGACCTTGGACAGTTCGAACACCAGCGCGCTGGCCAGGTGCGCCTGCTCGTGCGGCGTCTGGCTGCGGAAGAACAGCCGCGCCTGGGTGTAGTGATCGGCGAAGGATTCGGCGCGGATGCGGCCCTTGATCCCGTCGTCGGGCGTGGCGTGGCTGCGGAAGCCGGCCGGCGTGGCGCGCGGCGAATCGTCCTGCAGCGAACTGGGCTCGTAGTTCACCCGGCCCTTGTGGACCTGCATCTGCATGTGGCCGTCGCGCTGGTGGTTGGCGAACGGACACTTCGGCGCATTGACCGGGATCTGGTGGAAGTTCGGCCCGCCGAGCCGGATCAGTTGCGTGTCCAGGTAGGAGAACAGCCGCCCCTGCAGCAGCGGGTCGTTGCTGAAGTCGATGCCGGGCACGATGTTGGCCGGGCAATAGGCGACCTGCTCGGTCTCGGCGAAGAAGTTGTCCGGCCAGCGGTCCAGCACCATCCGGCCGACGATTTGCAGCGGGATCGTTTCCTCGGGGATCAGCTTGGTCGGATCCAGGTGATCGAACGGGAACGATTCGGCCTGTTCCTCGGTGAACAGCTGCACGCCCAGCTCCCACTCGGGGAAGTTGCCGGACTGGATGGCCTCGAACAGATCGCGGCGGTGGAAGTCGTTGTCGGCCGCCTGCAGCTTGACCGCCTCGTCCCACACGGTGGACTGGATGCCCAGCTTCGGCCGCCAGTGGAACTTGACGAAGGTGCTGTTGCCGTCGCCATCGAGAAGGCGGAACGAATGCACGCCGAAGCCCTCGATCATCCGCAGCGAGCGCGGGAGGGTGCGGTCGCTCATTGCCCACATGATCATGTGCATCGTTTCCGGCGTCAGCGACACGAAGTCCCAGAACGTGTCGTGCGCGCTGGCCGCCTGCGGGAAGGCGCGGTCCGGCTCCATCTTCACCGAGTGGACCATGTCCGGGAACTTCATCGCGTCCTGGATGAAGAACACCGGGATGTTGTTGCCGACCAGATCCCAGTTGCCTTCCCTGGTGTAGAACTTGACCGCGAAGCCGCGCACGTCGCGCGGGGTGTCGACCGAGCCGGCGCCGCCGGCCACGGTCGAGAAGCGGGTGAACACCGGCGTCCGCTCGCCGGCCTCGGTCAGGATCTTCGCGGTGGAGTACCTGGCCAGCGACTTGGTCAACTCGAAGTAGCCGTGCGCCGCCGAGCCGCGCGCGTGCACGATGCGCTCGGGGATGCGCTCGTGATCGAAGTGGGTGATCTTCTCGCGCAGGATGAAATCTTCCAGCAGCGTGGGGCCGCGCGTGGACGCGCGCAGCGAGTTCTGGTTGTCGCTGATCGGGATGCCCTGCGCCGTGGTCATCGCCGGGTGGCTGCCGCCGGCCTGCTGTTGCAGCTCATCGCCGTTGCCGCGCCGGTCGCCGGAGCGGCTGGCGGGTTGCCTGGAAGGATCGGAAGGAAGGGGCTTGCTCGGAGTCTTGCGGGCGGCCATTGGCTTGCGCTCCTGGAATGCGGCGGGATGCGTGTGCGTCCTGCCCGATGGGTTCGCCGGTCATGGTGGAGCGGCTTTCGTGAAGGCATCGTCCTTGCGCATCGCTGCCTTGTTCACAGAGTGTGAACGGTGAGCAATTACGCTTGCCCTACATACAGGGGGCAAGCGTCGAATGTCGTCCGTCATATCCGCAGCAAACGCGCCGCCATCCACGTCGTCGCCGGGCGGCGCCGCAGGCAGCGTGCTGTACCGCGCGCAGGTCGGTGAGGCAGGCCGCGCCGCACCGCAGGAAGTCTGCGCCTTCCTCGGCCTGCCGATGGATGCGGAGGGCGACAAGGACTGGTGGTGCAACCTGCATCCGGCCGACCTGCCCGGCGCACTGGCGCAGTACGACGGCCTGCTGCACGAACGCGGCTCGATGGACGCCGAATATCGCGTGGTGCTGGAGGGCGGCACCGTGCGCTGGCTGCGCGATCGCGCCGTGGTCAGCGCGCGCGACGTCGAGGGCCGGGTGATCGCTGTGATGGGCCTGCTGGAGGAAGTCTCCGAGCGCACCGTGCTGGAACGACAGCTGCGCGAGTCGCAGCTCAAGTACCGGGCGCTGTTCGAGTCCATCGATGCCGGCTTCTGCGTCATCGAGATGATTTACGACCAGGCCGGAAAGCCCGTCGATTACCTGTTCCTGGAAGTGAATCCCGCGTTCGAACGGCACTCGGGCATGCACCAGGCCACCGGCCGGCGGATGCGGGAAATCGCGCCCAACCACGAGGCGTTCTGGTTCGAGTTCTATGGCGAGGTGGCGCGCGACGGCGAACCGCGGCGCCTCGAGAGCCATGCCCACGAACTGGGGCGCTGGTTCGACGTCTACGCCTTCCGTTTCGGCGCCCCGGAACTGAGGCAGGTGGCGGTGCTGTTCAGCGACACCAGCGAACGCCAGCAGGCCGAGGAAGCGCTCAGGACCGTCGATCGCCGCAAGACCGAGTTCATCGCCACCCTGGCGCACGAACTGCGCAATCCGCTGGCGCCGATCTCGGCCGGATTGCAGGCGCTGAAGCTGGCCGGTACCAATGCCGAGGTGACCGGCAGGGCAATCGCGATGATCGAGCGCCAGGTCGGGCAGATGACCCACCTGCTGGACGATCTGCTCGACATCAACCGCATCAACCTGGGCAAGGTGAAGCTGCGGCGCGCGCGCCTGGACATGGCCGAGGTGGTGCGCCATACCGTGCAGGACTTCCAGGCGCACTACCGGCGGCTGAACCGCCGGCTGTCCTGCGATCTGCCGCTGGCGCCGATGCAGGCCGAGGCCGACGCCACCCGGCTGTCGCAGATCCTCGGCAACCTGCTCAACAACGCGGCCAAGTTCACCTCGGAAGGCGGCCACGTGCACGTGGCGCTGAAGGGCGAGGACGGGCAGGCGGTGGTGCGCGTGCGCGACGACGGCATCGGCATCGCGCCGGCACAACTGGAGAGCATCTTCGAACTGTTCGCGCAGGTGGACGACGACAAGCAGTCGGCCTTCGGCGGGCTGGGCGTGGGCATCGCACTGGCCAAGCAACTGGCGGAGCTGCACGGCGGCCGGCTGGAGGCCCGCAGCGAGGGCGCCGGCAAGGGCAGCGAATTCACCTTGAAAATTCCCCTGAGCGAGGAGGCCGGCATGGCCGCGACCGGAAACGATGGCAACACGGGCGACACGGCGACGGCGCAGTTGCGCGTGCTGGTCATCGACGACAACCGCGACGCCGCCGATTCGATCGCGATGGTGATGGAACTGCTGGGCCACCAGGTGCAGACGCGCTATTGCGGCCTGGAGGGACTGGAGGCGGCGCAGGCGCTGCGCCCGCAGGTGGTGTTCATGGACATCGGCATGCCCGGGCTGGACGGGCATGAGATCTGCCGGCGCATGCGCGCGCAGGACTGGAGCGCCGGCATGCGCATCGTCGCGCTGACCGGCTGGGGCGCCGACGAGGATCGCCAGCGCACCCGCGAATCGGGCTTCGATCACCACCTGGTCAAGCCGGTGACGGCGGCGTCGCTGCAGGAGGCGCTGGCCGGCGTGGGCTGAAACTGCGGTGCGGCTTTGCCGGCTCCGGAGCCGGTGCAGCCGGGCAAGCTCGGCTCTACGGTGATACGTCGGCTGATACTTGATGGCCTGCGGCGAGGCAATTCACCTTCACCCTTGTAGAGCGGAGTTTGCTCCGCTGCTTTGCCGGCCTCGGATCTCCGGCCTCGGATCTGGTGCAGCCGAGCAAGCTCGGCTCTACAGTGATACGTCGGCTGGTACCTCACGGCTTGCGGCGAGGCAATTCACCTTCACCCTTGTAGAGCGGAGCTTGCTCCGCTGCTTTGCCGGCGTCGGATCTGGTGCAGCCGAGCAAGCTCGGCTCTACAGTGATACGCCGGCTGATACTTCGCGGCCTGCGGCGAGGCAATTCACCTTTACCCCTGTAGAGCGGAGCTTGCTCCGCTGCTCTGCCGTGCCCGGAGCCGAAGCAGCCGGGCAGGCGACGGAACCCGGCCGCAACGAGGCCCCGCATGCGGGGCCTCGCGCATCTTCGTCGATGGAATGCGCGGAACTACGTTGCGTTCGCCTCGCCGACGGCCTCGGCGTCGCCGGCAAAGGCTTCCACCGGGATGCAGCTGCAGAACACGTTCTTGTCACCGTGCACGTTGTCCACGCGCGCCACCGGCGGCCAGTACTTCTGCTGCTTCAGCGACGGCAGCGGGAACGCCGCCAGCTCGCGCGGATAGGCGTGGGTCCACTCGCCGGCGCTGACCTGCACGGCGGTGTGCGGAGCGTGCTTGAGCGGGTTGTCCTCGCGGTCCAGGCGGCCGTCCTCGATCGCGCGGATCTCGTCGCGGATCTGGATCATCGCGTCGATGAAGCGATCCAGCTCGTGCAGCGACTCGCTCTCGGTCGGCTCAACCATCAGCGTGCCGGCGACCGGGAAGCTCAGCGTCGGTGCATGGAAGCCGAAGTCGATCAGGCGCTTGGCCACGTCCTCGGCGCTGATGCCGGTGGCGTCCTTAATCGGGCGCAGGTCGAGGATGCACTCGTGCGCGACCAGGCCGTTGCGGCCGGTGTACAGGGTGTCGAAGTGCGGCGCCAGGCGGCGGGCGATGTAGTTGGCGTTGAGCAGCGCGACCTGGGTGGCGCGGCGCAGGCCGGCCGCGCCCATCAGGGTGATGTACATCCAGCTGATCGGCAGGATCGAGGCGCTGCCGAAGGTGGCCGCGCTGACCATGCCGACCTCGCCTTCGCCCACGCCCTGAGTGCGCACGCCGTGCTCGCCGAGTGCGCGCGGCAGGAACGGCGCCAGGTGCGCCTTGACCGCGCACGGGCCGACGCCGGGGCCGCCGCCGCCGTGCGGGATGCAGAAGGTCTTGTGCAGGTTCAGGTGCGACACGTCCGAGCCCCACTTGCCGGGCTTGGCCACGCCGACCAGCGCGTTCATGTTGGCGCCGTCGGTGTACACCTGGCCGCCGTGGCGGTGGATGATCTCGCAGATCTCGACCACTTCCTCCTCGAACACGCCGTGCGTGGACGGGTAGGTCATCATGATCGCGGCCAGGCGGTCGCCGTACTTCTCGGCGTTGCGGCGGATGTCCTCGACGTCGACGTTGCCGTTGCCATCGGTCTTGGTGACCACCACGGTCATGCCGCACATTTGCGCCGAGGCCGGGTTGGTGCCGTGCGCCGAGTCCGGGATCAGGCAGATGTCGCGGTGGCCCTCGCCGCGCGCGCGGTGGTAGGCGCGGATCGCCAGCAGGCCGGCGTACTCGCCCTGCGCGCCGGAGTTGGGCTGCAGGCTGACCGCGTCGTAGCCGGTGCACTCGACCAGCATCGCCTCCAGCCCGTCGATCAGCTCGCGGTAGCCCTGCGCCTGCGCGGCCGGCGCCAGCGGGTGGATGCCGGCGAACTGCGGCCAGGTCACCGGGATCATCTCGGCGGTGGCGTTGAGCTTCATCGTGCAGCTGCCCAGCGGGATCATCGTGCGATCCATCGCCAGGTCCTTGTCGGCCAGCGCGCGCATGTAGCGCAGCAGCTCGTGTTCGCTGTGGTGGGTGTTGAACACCGGGTGCTGCAGGAACGCGCTGGTGCGGCGCAGGTTGGCCGGCAGCGCGTCGGGCGTGTCCAGGTCCAGCGCGTCGAGGTTGTCGATGCGCGCGCCGAACAGGCCGGCCAGCGCGGTCACGTCCTCGCGCGTGCTGGTCTCGTCCAGGCTGATGCCCAGCGAGGTGGCGTCGATGTGGCGCAGGTTGATGCCGGCCACGCGCGCCTTCTCGTGCAGCGTCGCCGCGTCGATGCCGGTGACGTGCAGGGTGTCGAAGAAACCGCCGGCCACGGCGACGCCGGCCCTGCGCAGCGCCGCGGCCAGCACGGCGGCCAGGCGGTGGGTGCGGCGGGCGATGCGGGTCAGCCCCTCCGGGCCGTGGTAGACCGCGTACATCGAGGCCATCACCGCCAGCAGCACCTGCGCGGTGCAGATGTTGGAGGTGGCCTTCTCGCGGCGGATGTGCTGCTCGCGGGTCTGCAGGGTCAGGCGGTAGGCTGGGTTGCCGGCCGCGTCGATCGACACGCCGATCAGGCGGCCGGGCATCGAGCGCTTGAAGGCGTCGCGGCAGGCCATGAACGCCGCGTGCGGGCCGCCGAAGCCGAACGGCACGCCGAAGCGCTGCGAGTTGCCGACCACGATGTCGGCGCCCCATTCGCCCGGCGCGGCGATCAGGGTCAGCGCCAGCAGGTCGGTCGCCACCGCGACCAGGCCACCGCGCGCGTGCACGGCCTCGGCCAGCGCCTTGTGGTCGCCGACGTGGCCGAAGGTGTCCGGGTATTGCAGCAGCACGCCGAAGCTGTCGGCTTCCAGCGCTTCCTCCGGCGTGCCGACGCGCAGCACGATGCCCATCGGCTCGGCGCGCGTGCGCAGCACTTCCAGCGTCTGCGGGTGCACCGCGTCGTGGACGAAGAACACGTCCGACTTCGACCGCGCCGAGCGCTTGGCCAGCGTCATCGCCTCGGCCGCGGCGGTGGCCTCGTCGAGCAGCGAGGCGTTGGCGATCTCCATCCCGGTCAGGTCGGCGATCATGGTCTGGAAGTTGATCAGCGCCTCCATGCGGCCCTGCGAGATCTCCGCCTGGTACGGCGTGTAGGCGGTGTACCAGGCCGGGTTCTCGAGGATGTTGCGCAGGATCACCTTCGGCGTGTGGGTGCCGTAGTAGCCCTGGCCGATGAAGCTGCGCAGGACCTGGTTGCGATCGGCGATGGCGCGGATGCGAGCCAGCGCCTCCTCCTCGCTCAGCGCCTCGGGCAGCGCCAGCGGCGCGGGCGACTTGATGCTGGCGGGCACGATGGCGTCGGTCATCGCCTCCAGCGAGTCGTAGCCGACCACGCCGAGCATGTGCGCGATTTCGGCTTCGTTGGGGCCGATGTGGCGTTCGATGAAGGCGTCGTGGTGCTCGAGGGCACGGAGCGGGGTGTGCTGGGACATGGGCAGGAGGCATCCGGAAGTGACGTGCGAAGCCGCACGTGGGGCGCCCCTCTGTCCTTTTGCCTGAGAGTTTGGAAGCCGCGCGGGACGAGGTCCGCGGGTTCGTGCCCCTTCGGCGCCGGGTTTGACCGGTCTCTCCAGAGTTTTTGTTGCCTGCGGTGGTATCTGGCCTGAGCGATTACGGGCGTTGCGCCTTCGGCAGCGGGCCTTGCCCGCTTCTCCCACCGCGTTGTTGCCCGGCGATTATAGCCTCGCCGGGGCCGGCGATAGGGCTTAACATGCCTGCCGGTTTCCCATCCCCCCGCCATCTGGATGCCCGGCCGCCGCCCGCGGGCGAGCCAGCCCCGGCGCATCGCCAGGACCGCCATGCAGGACGCCCGTTCCGCCCCACCGCCGTCTTCCGCGGCCGCCGATGCGCCGGCAGCGGCCCTCCCGCCGCCGCAGCCGGCGGCCGAATCGTTCGCGCCCGCCGAGGCCTGGGTGATCCGCATCTGGCGGCTGCTGCTGCGCGAGCCCAGCCTGCTGGTCGCCGCGACCTACCTGTCGGTCTCGTTCATCGGCCTGTGGGCCAGCTTCTGGTTCTACCGCAGCTTCTCGCTGCCGATCCTCGAATACATGCAGCCCAGCGACTACCTGGTCGCCGGCCTGCGCGATCCGGCCTATGCGCTGCTGCTGGCCGCCTCGGTGCTGCTGGTGCTGCTGATCACCTGGCCGGAGGTGTTCCGCATCCGCTACCCGGGCAAGGTGCAGCGGCTGCGCGGGCGCTGGTGGGGCCGGCTGCTGTTCCCGGAACTGCGGCTGATGCGCTGGGCCGGCATCGGCATGGCGCCGATCACCGGCACCGTGGTGGCGGGCGCCTGGGGCATGATCTGGGCCTCGTCCTGGTACGTCATCGATCGCGCCGAGCATATCCGCGAAGGCGGCTCCGGCCATCGCGTGCAGGTGACGATGATCGGCGACAGCGCGCCGCTGCCGCAGCAGGCGCGCCTGCTGGGCACCACCAGCGCCTACGTGTTCCTGTGGTGGCCGGCGGAAAGGCGCGCCGAGGCGATCCCGCTCTCGGCGCTCAAGCGCATGGCGGTGATCGCGCCGTCGAAGCCGCCGGTGGCGGCCGCCGCCGCCGTGGGGAACACGGCCAAGTGACCGCCACGCCTTCCACCCGCCGCCTGGCCCTGCTGCTGGGCGGGCTGGCGATGTTCGGCCCGTTCTCGATCGACACGATCTTCCCGGCGTTCCCGCAGATGGGCGCGCAACTGGGCGCGGACAAGCTGGCGATGCAGCAGACCATCAGCGTCTACCTGCTGACCTATGCGGCGATGAGCCTGGTGCACGGGCCGCTGTCCGACGCGCTGGGCCGCAAGCGGGTGATCTTCGCCGGGCTGTTCGTGTTCATGCTGGCCTCGATCGGCTGCGCGCTGGCGCAGGACATGGGCACGCTGCTGCTGTTCCGCGCGCTGCAGGGGCTGTCGGCGGGCGTGGGCTTCATCGTCGGGCGCGCCGTGATCCGCGACGTCTTCCACGGCGACGACGCGCAGCGGCTGATGAGCCAGGTGTCGATGATCTTCGGCATCGCCCCGGCGATCGCGCCGATCATCGGCGGCTGGCTGCTGGGCTGGGGGCGCTGGCCGCTGATCTTCTGGTTCCTGGCCGGCTTCTCGCTGCTGCTGCTGGCCAGCATCACCCTGTGGCTGCCGGAGACGCACCCGCCGGCCGCGCGCATGAAGGTCGCGCCGGCCCACCTGCTGCGCGACTACTTCTCCATCGCGTTGAACCCGCGCTTCCAGCGGCTGGCGCTGGCCGGCTCGCTGAACTTCGGCGGCATCTTCCTCTACATCGCCTCGGCGCCTGCGTTCGTGCTGGACCTGCTGCGCCTGAACGAGCAGCAGTTCGCCTGGCTGTTCCTGCCCACCATCGGCGGCATGACGCTGGGCGCGTTCCTGTCCGGCAAGGCGGCCGGGCGCGTCAGCGGGACGCGGCTGAGCGCGCTGGGCTTCGCCTTCATGGGCGCGGGCGTGGCATTGAACGTGGGCTACAACGCGCTGGCCGACGCGCCGGCGGTGCCGTGGGCGGTGCTGCCGATGAGCCTGCTGGCGTTCGGGGTGGCGCTGATCTTCCCGATCCTCACCCTGTCCATCCTCGACATGTATCCGCGCCAGCGCGGCGCGGCCTCGTCGCTGCAGGCGTTCAGCAACCTGCTGGTCAACGCGATCATCGCCGGCCTGCTGTCGCCGCTGCTGAGCCACCACGGCCTGCACCTGGCGCTGGCCTCCGGCGCCTTCACCCTGCTGGGCTGGCTGTTCTGGCGCTGGGAGATGCGGGTGAGCCGGCGCGAACCGCGCTGCGCGAAGGATGCGCCGGCGATGGAACCCACTGATCAACTCTAGGAACAAGGCATGTCCATCCAGTCCAAGGCCCGCCGCGAGGCGAAGAAGCGCAAGGCCGAGAAAGCGCGCAACCTGGCCCGCGCCAACGCGCCGGCGGTGGAGCCGCACGCCGAACTGCGCAACCCGCAGGGCGAACTGCTGGCCGGCATCGTGCGCCGCGCCGGGGTGTGGGTGCTGGGCCTGCATGGCCGCATCGCCGGCAGCTCCGACAGTGCCGCCGAGGTGCTGGCCATGATCAAGCGTGCCGCCGCGCTGCACGAGGCCGAGGGCCAGCCGGTGCGGCTGGCCTATTCGGACGAACTGCGCGACACCGCCGAACTGGAGGCCGCCGCGCAGGGCCTGAGCCTGGAAGCCTACGAAAAGAAGCTCGAGGCGGAGATGAAGGGCGAGGGCGGCAGCGAGGGCGACGGGAAAGAAGAGCCGCCCGTGGCCTGATGCGGAATCTGCAGGGTCTGCCGGCTGCGCGAAGTCGCGCACCGCTGGAAACCCCGCGAGCCGGGCTTGCCCGGCTCACGGGAAGGCTTGCCCCGGGACGGGGCAGCGGAGCAGGCTCCGCGCTACGACCGAACGGCGGCGCGCGCTGCCGTTCGGCCGGTCCGCAGGGAGCCTTTCACCAAGGCATCCCCGTGCGTCGCGGCATCAATTGCCGCGCGGCGGCGCCGGAGCGCCGGCCGTGGCCTGCCAGCCGCAGGTCTGGCCCTCGTTCTGCTGCTTGAGCCAGTCCTGCAGCGGCGCGAAGTATTCCAGCACCGCGCTGGCGTCCATCTTTTCGGTGCCGGTCAGCTCCTTCAGCGTGGACTGCCACGGCTGGCTGGAACCCTTCTCCAGCATCGCCCAGAACTTCTGCCCGGCCGCCTTGTTGCCGTAGAAGCTGCACTCGTACAGCGGGCCCTGGTAGCCGGCCGCGTCGCACAGGCCCTTGTAGAACTGGAACTGCAGCACGTGCGAGAGGAAGTAGCGCGTGTACGGCGTGTTGCCCGGCACATGGTACTTGGCGCCCGGATCGAAGAACTCCTCGCCGCGCGGGGTGGCCGGCGCCACGCCCTGGTAGCGCGCCTTCAGCTCCCACCACGCCTGGTTGTACTGGTCGGGCTTGATCGAGCCGTCGAACACGCCCCAGCGCCAGCGATCGATCATCAGCCCGAACGGCAGGAACGACACCTTGGCCAGCGCCATGCGCATCTGCGCGTTGATCAGCGCCTCGTTGCTCTGCTGCTGGTCGCCGACCAGGCCGATCGACTTGAGGTAGTCGGGCGTCATCGACAGCACGATGGTGTCGCCGATGGCCTCGTGGAAGCCGTCGTGCGCGCCGCCCTGGAACAGCGGCGGCAGCTTGTTGTAGGCCAGGTAGTAGTAGACGTGGCCGAGCTCGTGGTAGATGGTGGTGAAGTCCTCCTCGTTCGGCTTGATGCACATCTTGGTGCGCACGTCGCCGGCGAAGTTCATGTCCCAGGCGCTGGCGTGGCAGACCACATCGCGATCCAGCGGCTTGATGAACTGGGTCTTGGACCAGTAGCTCTCCGGCAGCCTGGGCATGCCCAGCGAGGTGTAGAAGTCCTGCGCGCGCTCGGTCATCTGCCGCGCGGTCTGCAACTGCGCCTCGCGGCCGGCCTGGAAGCGCGCGTCCTCGGTGATGCCGGGGCCGGCCTTGCCGATCGCGGCGGTGTAGTTGGCCTGCGCCTGGCGCTCCAGCGTGCCGGTGATGTCCAGGCTGCCGGCGCCCTTGTACGGCTCCAGCATGTCCCACAGGTTGCCCCAGTCCTGCTGCCACATGTTGCCCATCAGGTGCGCCGGCAGCAGGCCGTTGACCTGGCCCTTCTCCACGCCGTAGGTGGCCTGCAGCTTGGTGCGGGTGTAGCAATGCAACTGCTCGTACAGCGGCTTGACCTGGTCCCACAGGCGATCGGTCTCGGCGGCGATTTCGGCCGGGCTCATGTCGTAGCCGCTGCGCCACATCTCGCCGGTATCGGCGAAGCCCATCTCGCGGGCGCCCTCGTTGACCAGCTCGGCGAAGCGCACGTAGTCCTGCCGCATCGGCTGGGCGATCGTGTGCCAGCCCTGCCACGCGTCCAGCTGCTGGTCGTAGTCGCGGCTGCTGCGCAACACGTCCTCCAGCTCGCCGAGCTGGCGGCACTTCCTCGCATCGCCCTCGCCGGTGCAGTAGCTGCCGGCGCCGTACATGCCTTCCATCTTGGTGGCGAGCTTGGCCAGTTCCTCCAGCTTGGCCGGATCCTTCGGCGCCGGCATCGCGGTGGACAGCTTGAGCAGCTGGATCGCGCGCGCGGTCTCGGGCGTCATCTGCTGGCCCTCGAACTTCCTGGCCTGCTCGATCCAGCTGTTGAGCTGGGTCAGGTAGCGCTCGTTGCCCTTGGCGGCCAGCAACTGGCTGTCGTCGTTGATGTAGGTGCTCGACAGCCACTGCGCGGCGGTCAGCTCCGGGTACATCCTGCGCAGCTCGTCGTTGACGCGGGCGATGAACTGGTCGGCGGTCTCGCCCGGCGTGGTGGCGGCGCCGGGGGCGGCATCGGGCGAAGGCTCCTTCTTGCAGGCGGCCAGCGCGACGAGGCTGGCGCCGATGGCGAGGGAAAGCAGCAGGTGGCGTGGCTTCACGGGAGTCCTTTGCGGCGGGTGCGCGGTGAACGGGATGGCGGAAGGCTAGTGGCGCGGCGGGAGGGCCGCAAGTGCGGGTCGGATCCCGTGGCAGCGACGTCAGTCGCGACGGCGCGGTGCAAGGAGGGCGCTTCGGCTGCGGACGCGCGATGGCGGGCGTGGCCCTGGAATGGGGAAGCCCAGATGTCCCGGGAGTTTCTTTATCCGGTCGCGACTGACGTCGCTCCCACAAGGTGGGATGGATTCAGGGGGCGGGCAGCAGGCCGTGCGCGTGCAGCCAGGCGCGCGCGTCCTCGGCGTCCTGCGCGAACCACGCGGCGGTCGAGCCCAGCCGGAACGAATAGCCCCACGCGTCCATGTCCGCCATCAGCCGCGCGGCGCCGACGCCCGGCAGCGCGTCGGCCAGCACGATCTGCAGGTAGCAGGTGGCGTCCTCCTCGATGTCCGAGTCGGTGGCGTCGGTGTGCACGGCGGCGCGCCGCTCCGGCGGCAGCACGATCAGGTGGCAGGCCTCGTGCAGCAGCGAATGGATCGGCGTGTCGTCGCGCGCGTAGACGTCACTGGCGATGACGCCGGCTTCCGGCTCGCCCCAGTAGCTGCCGGGGATGTCTTGACCGTCGCCGACCCGGTGCAGGCGCAGGGCGTGGCGCGCCAGCAGGCCGGTCAGCGCCGCGAACGGCACGTCGCGCACGCACAGCACGTCCGGGGTCGCGTCTTGCGCGTCGGCGGGGGCAGGGGTCATGGCGGCAGGAGGGGCGGAGCTTGCTCCGCTTCGCGAAAGTCCGGAATCAGGGGGAGCGGAGCAAGCTCCGCTCTACGCTCCATGCTCAGCCGTTGCCTTCGGGCAGCGCCACCGAGATGTCGAGCACGTCGTGGTCGCCGTCCTTGATCAGATCGACCTTGACCGCGTCGACGTCGACGTTGACGTACTTCCTGATCACTTCCAGCAGTTCGCGGCGCAGCAGCGGCAGGTAGTCGGGCGCGCCGCGCGAGCTGCGCTCCTGGGCGATGATGATCTGCAGGCGGTTCTTGGCGGTCTCGGCGGTGTTCTTCTTCGCCCTGAGGAAATCGAACATGCCCATTTCAACCTCCGAACAGCTTGCTGAAGAATCCCTTCTTCTCGAACGTGGTGAAGCGCATCGGCCGCTCCTCGCCGAGCAGGCGGGCCACGGTGTCGTCGTAGGCCTGGCCGGCCGGCGACTCCAGGTCCAGGATCACCGGCTCGCCCTTGTTGGAGGCGTTGAGCACGTCGCCGGACTCGGGGATGACGCCGATGCTCTTCAGGCCCAGCACTTCCTCCACGTCCTTGATGCTGAGCATCTCGCCGCTTTCCACCCGCTCGGGGTTGTAGCGGGTCAGCAGCAGGTTGGCCTTCAGCGGCTCGCCGTTCTCGGCGCGGCGGGTCTTGGAGTCGAGCAGGCCGAGGATGCGGTCGGAGTCGCGCACCGAGGACACTTCCGGGTTGACCACGACGATGGCCTGGTCGGCGAAGTACATGGCCAGGAACGCGCCCTTCTCGATGCCGGCCGGCGAATCGCAGACGATGTAGTCGAAGCCGTCGTCGGCCAGGTCCTTGATCACCTTCTCCACGCCTTCCTTGGTCAGCGCGTCCTTGTCGCGGGTCTGCGAGGCGGCCAGCACGAACAGCGTGTCGAAGCGCTTGTCCTTGATCAGCGCCTGCTTCAGCGTCGCCTCGCCCTGCACCACGTTGACGAAGTCGTACACCACGCGGCGCTCGCAGCCCATGATGAGGTCCAGGTTGCGCAGGCCGACGTCGAAGTCGATGACCGCGACCTTCTTGCCGCGCCGCGCCAGCCCGCAGGCGATGCTGGCGCTGGTGGTGGTCTTGCCTACGCCACCCTTGCCGGATGTGACGACGATGATCTCAGCCAATGGTTTTCTCCTTGCGGGGGATACGGGGAGTGCCGGAGGGATGCGGCGGTGCCCTACGGGAGGGCGGCGAATTTCAGTTGTTCCTGCTCCAGCCAGATCTGCACGGGCTTGCCGCGCAGGTCCCTGGGGATGTCTTCCATCACCTGGTAGTGGCCGGCGATGGCCACCAGCTCGGCGTTGAACTCGTGGCAGAAGATGCGCGCGGCGGTGTCGCCGCGCGCGCCGGCCAGGGCGCGGCCGCGCAGCGCGCCGTAGACGTGGATGGAGCCGTCGGCGATGACCTCGGCGCCGGCGCCGACGGTGGACAGCACGGTCAGGTCGCGGTTCTCCGCGTACAGCTGCTGGCCCGAGCGCACCGGCGTCTTCTGCATCAGCCCGGGCCGGGCCGGCGCGGCCGGCGGCGGGGCGGGGGCCGGCGCCGGCGCGGGTTCCGGCGCGCGCGGCCTCGGCGGCGCGGCCTCGACCGGCTCGTACTGGGCGCGGAACTTGGCCAGCAGCGGCAGGCCGAGCTGTTCGGACAACTGCTCGGTCTCGCGGGTGCCGTAGGCCAGCGCCACCGGCAGCACGCCGGCCTCGCGCAGTCCTTCCAGCAACGCGCGCGCGGTGTCCGCGTCGGGCGTGCGCGCCAGCCCGCCGAAGTCGATGATGACCGCGGCGCGGCCGAACAGCCTGGGCGCGCGCTCGACGCGCTCGTGCATCTCGCGCACCAACTGCGCCACGTCCAGCGTGCGCACGCGCAGGTTGGCGATGCCGACCTGGCCGATCTTCAGTTCGCCGGCCTGCTCGTAGTCCAGGTTCGCCATTCCCGCGCTCATGTCCCGGTCGCGCGCTGTTCGCGCAGGCCGGCCAGGTCGCGGGTGCGCGCCCAGGGTTCGTCGGGCAGGCGGCCGCCGTAGGTCTGGCGCACCCACGGGTAGCTGCACAGCTCCTTCATCAGCATGCTGGCGCGCACGCCGACGTCGGCCATGATGTTCTGGCCGACCTCGCGGAAGCCGAAGCTGCCGTGGAACAGCAGCGCCGGGTCGGCGCCGTGGTCGAGGAACACCTCGCAGCACAGCAGCGGGTAGCGCAGTTCGGCGTAGCTCTGCACGTCGGCGTAGAAGGCGCGGCCGACGCCGCCGCCGCGGCGGCGGCTGGCGACCACGATGCGGTCGATGTAGAAGAAGCTGGGGTGGCGCTCGCGGAACCAGGCGAAGTTGCTGCTGTCGTGCTCGGAGTCGGAGCCGAAGCCGACCAGGAAGCCGGCCAGGTTGCCGTCGCGCTCGGCGACGCGGAAGTACTCGGCCTGCTCGTAGAAGCGGCGGACCCGGGCCGCATCCAGCGGCAGGATGGCCAGGCCGGCATTGTTGTTGAGGGCTAGGACGGAATCCAGCTCGTGCTCGCGCACGTCGCGGATGACGATCGACATTTAACCTGGCTCCGTACGGGGTCTTGCAGAGGACTTGTGCGTGGGGCGACCGCCGATGGCGGCCAGGCCCGGATTATCGCATGGCCGCCCGGCGAAGGCTCGCCCGCCATGACAGCCGCCGGCGCCGCGCCCGGGCACGGCGCCGGCCGGGAAGCGGCATGACTTTCGTGGGGAGGCGGCCGCGGCGAATGCGCCTAAGATGCGGCCATGTTGGGACGACTCAGCCATACCCGCCTGCTGCGCGCCACCGGCCTCTACACGTGGGCGCTGGTCGGCATCCCGATCATCCTGAACGTGTGGTTCCTGCCGCCGTCCAGCGGCGCCGACGGGCAGGGCGCGGACATCCCGATGACCGCGCTGGCGTACTTCACCTTCGGCGCCTGCTACTGGCTGGCCACGCGCTCGCTGGGCGCGCGCAAGGCCCGGGCCAGCGCCTGGAGCATCCCGCTGGCGCTGGTGCTGACCGCCGCGGCGGTGGCGGTCGGCGTGTACAGCCGCACCGGCCTGAGCGCGATGCTGATGGTGATCGTGGCCGGGGTGCTGCCGTGGCTGCTGAACCTGCGGGTGGCGATGGCCTGGCTGCTGCTGGGGCACGTGCCGCTGATGTGGTCGTTCATGGCGCTGGAATACTTCAGCTTCTGGGAGGCGCTGTTCCAGTCGGCCTTCTACGTCGGCTTCGCCGCCTTCGTGCTGGTCACCGCCTACGTGGCCCGCCAGCAGGCCGAGGCGCGCGAGGAGCAGCGCCGCCTCAACGCCGAGCTGCGCGCCACCCGCGTGCTGCTGGCAGAGAGCGCGCGCGTGAACGAGCGCACCCGCATCTCGCGCGAGCTGCACGACCTGCTCGGCCACCACCTCACCGCGCTGAGCCTGAACCTGGAAGTGGCCGGCCACATCACCGAGGGCCGCGCCCAGGAGCACGTCCGCCAGGCGCATACCCTGGCCCGGCTGCTGCTGACCGACGTGCGCGAGGCGGTCAGCCAGCTGCGCGAGAGCGGTGCCATCGACCTGGGCGCGGCGCTGCTGCCGCTGGCCGAGAAGGTGCCTTCGCTGGACATCCACATGGACATCGACTCGCCGCTGACCCTGGACGACCCGCAGCGCGCGCACGTGCTGCTGCGCTGCACCCAGGAGATCATCACCAACGCCGTGCGCCATGCCGGTGCGCGCAACCTGTGGCTGCGCTGCCGGCGCGTGGGCGGCGACATCCTCATCGAGGCCGGCGACGATGGCGGCGGCGCCGACGGCGTGGTCGCCGGCAACGGCCTGCGCGGCATGCGCGAGCGGCTGGCGCAGTACGGCGGCGACCTCGAGCTGGACACCGCGCCCGGCAAGGGGTTCCGGCTGCGGATCCGCCTGCCGGTGCTGGAGTCCGCCGCCGTGCTGGCGTCCAGCGCGCTGGCTTCCGTTCCCCAACCCGAGACCGTTCCCGGAGATTCCCCATGATTCGTGTATGTCTGGTCGACGACCAAACGCTGGTGCGTCAGGGCATCCGCTCGCTGCTGGCGCTGGACGACGGCATCGAGGTGGTCGCCGAGGCGGCCGACGGCAGGCAGGCGGTCGAGCTGATCCCGCAGATCAGGCCCGACGTGGTGCTGATGGACATGCGCATGCCGGTGATGTCCGGGCTGGAGGCCTTGCAGGCGCTGGCCCGCGCCGGCCAGTTGCCGCCGTCGATCATCCTGACCACCTTCGACGACGACCAGTTGGTGCTGGCCGGGCTCAAGGCCGGCGCCAAGGGCTACCTGCTCAAGGACGTGTCGCTGGAGCAGCTGGTCGGCGCGATCCGTACGGTGGCCGATGGTGGATCGCTGGTGCAACCGGCGGTGACCCAGCGCCTGCTGTCCGGGCTGGAGCACATGCGCAACGAGTTCGTCAGCCTGGACCGCCCGGACCCGCTGACCGACCGCGAGACCGAGATCCTGCGGCTGATGGCCAGCGGCTTCTCCAACAAGGAGATCGCCAATTCGCTGGGCGTGGCCGAGGGCACCATCAAGAACCACGTCTCCAACATCCTCAGCAAGCTCGGCGTGCGCGACCGCACCCGGGCGGTGCTGAAGGCGTTCGAACTGCAGCTTGTCTGAACGGGACGGTCGCCCGCCCGCCAGGACGGCTTGGCGCAGGCGCTGGAGTCCCATGCCTGGCCGCGGCGGTCGGGCCCGGGTCCGGGTGCGGGCATCCCGGCCGGCCGGGCGCCGGCCCGGTACGGTCGCGCATGGTGCGCCGCGCAAAATCGCCGGGTTTCGGCGGAACCCGATGGCCTGCTAGGATGCGCGGTGCATTTTTTCTTGATGGCCGTGGCACCGGCTCCCGGAGACTCCTGAATGACCCGTTTGATCGAGTTCGTGATTGCACTGGCGCTGGTCCTGGCGCTGTTTCTGGTGATCGGACTGGTGCTGCCGTCCAAGCGCCACCTGGTGGAAAGCGTCGAGACCAACCGCCGCATGACCATCGTCTACGACACGCTGAACAATGTGCGCCGCCTGAAGGACTGGAGTCCGCTGCTGCCGAACAACCCCGCCGAGCTGTCCTACTCGGACAACGTTTCCGGCGTCGGTGCGCGCGTGGAATACGACTCGCCCGGCTACTGGGGCAAGGGCCGCTGGGAAATCACCCACAGCGAGGCGCCGCAGGCCGGTGGCGGCGGCAGCATCGCCTACGCCATCGAGAACAAGACCTCGGGCAAGAACAAGAAGACCCTCTTCACCCTGGAGCCGGCCGGCAAGAACGGCCGCAACGTCAAGATCACCCAGACCTACGACGTGGAATACGGCTGGAACATCGTCGGCCGCTACGCCGGCATGTACGTCAGCCGCCACGTCGGTGACGCGCTCAAGGCGGGCCTGTCCAAGCTGACCAACATGCTGGCCACCGTGCCGAACTTCGACTACCGCGTCGAAGGCAGCAAGCTGACCGATCTGCGCGTGGTCGACCTGCCGGCCGAGGACATCCTGTTCGTCAACGCCGGCAACATCGATCGCAGCAACGAGACCATCAAGGCCTCGATCAAGGCCAACCAGGAATGGATCAAGCGCGTGATGGACGCCAACGGCCTGGTCGCCGCCGGTCCGCTGCGCATCATCACCACCGACTTCGGCACCGAGAAGTACGCCTTCGACGTGGCCCAGCCGGTGCGCAAGCGCAGCGGTCCCGCCCCGACGGAAGGCGATGACGCCGCCACCGACGAGGCGCCCGCCAGCACCGAGCCGGTCGCCGCCAGCGGCGAGCCGCTGAAGGTCACCATCCCCTCCGGCGCCCCGGTCGAGTACGTCCGCCTGCAGCCGCGCAAGTCCGCCGCCGCCAAGTACACCGGCTACATGGCCGAGCTGGACGCGGTGCGCAATTCGCTGCGCGCCTGGGCGGTCACCGACGGCCACGAGGTGGTCGATCGCCCCTACGAGTCCTGGAACAAGGGCGTGGACACCTCGTTCACCGCCGAGGGCGAGTTCGACGTGTACTGGGCCATCAAGCACTGATCGGGGCGATACCGTCCGTCGATACGCCACACCCCGACGCGCCGCTCTTGCGGCGCGTCGTTTTTCCGGCCCCCGGAAACCGCGGCGGATGCCGAGGTTCCGAAGCCTTCGCCGATGAATCCCTGAAGCCAACAAGATGAGCCTCCACGACCGTCGCCAGCGCAAGCCCTCCGCCTTGGCCGCCCTCGGCGCGGCATTGGCCGCCGTCGCGGTCGGCCTGTCCGCCTATGCCTCGCACGGCGTCGCCGACGCGCATGCGCAGTCCAACCTGCAGACCGCCGCGCTGTTCGCCTTCGGCCACGGCATCGCGCTGGCCGCGCTGGCGGCGGGCACCGCGCGCCGGCTGGGACGACTGGCGCTGCTGCTGCTGGCGCTGGGCACGCTGCTGTTCGCCGGCAGCCTGGCCGGCAATGCGCTGTGGGGATGGCCGACCCGGCTGGCGCCGTTCGGCGGGACCACGCTGATGCTGGGCTGGCTGCTGTGGGCAGCCGATGCGCTGAGGCGCTGACACAGGAAGCGACGCCATGCCACGCCATGCCCGCGGCTTCGACACCGCCGCCGCCTTCGAACACCTCGGCCGGCGCGATCGCCGCCTTGGCGGCTGGATGAAGCGCATCGGCTACCTGGAGCCGCAGGACGGCTGGCGGCGCCGCTTCGATCCGGTCGACGCGCTGGCACGCGCCATCCTCTACCAGCAGCTCAGCGGCAAGGCCGCGGCGACCATCGTCGGCCGGGTCGAGGCCGCCCTCGGCAGCGCGCGGCTGCATGCCGACACGCTGGGCCGCATGGACGATGCCGCGCTGCGCGCCTGCGGCGTGTCCGGCAACAAGACGCTGGCATTGCGCGATCTGGCGCTGCGCGAGTTGCGCGGGGAGATCCCGACGCTGCGGCAGATGGCGACGATGCACCACGACGAGATCGTCGCCGCGCTGGTGCCGATCCGCGGCATCGGCCGCTGGACGGTGGAGATGATGCTGATGTTCCGCCTGGGCCGGCCCGACATCCTGCCGGTGGACGATCTCGGCGTCCGCAAGGGCGCGCAGCTGGTCGACAAGGCCGGGACGATGCCGACGCCGAGGGAACTGGCCGCGCGCGGCGAGCAGTGGGGGCCTTACCGCACCTACGCCAGCTTCTACCTCTGGCGCATCGCCGACTTCGCCGCGCAGGCCAGGGAGCCGACCAGGCGTTCGCAGGACTGAAGCACCGCGCCGTTCGGCGGACGGCTGACTTCCGGAACTGGAACGCTTTCGGTTCCAACGCCGCGTCCTGTCACCCCCGCGCGCCTTGGCCTTTGCTTGCCGATGCTGCCGGGTGCGGTCCGCTTCTTCTCCCCGCGCGGGGAAGCGGCGGGAAGGGCCTACGATTCCGTCCCTGCCTCCCGGTACCGCCAGTGCCAGGGCTCGTAGACGATGCCGTGCGGGTTGTCGCGCGGATAGCTCATCGTGAAGCCGAACCCGGCGGCGTGGCGTTGCAGCCAGGCGAAGGCGTGCGTGCGCTCGAACGACTCCTCCGCCGGCGGCTCACCCGGCGCGCCGATGTCCAGCGCCTGCCCGCCGTGGTGTTCGCTGTGGCCGGGCGCGGCGTTGACGGCGAGGATCTGCGCCAGGCTCTGCCCGCGCGCGAACTTGCGCTCGAAGATGCCGAGCTGGTAGTCGTGGCTGCGATAGCCGGAGATGGCCTCCAGCACGACGCCTTCGCGCATGGCGGCCGCCTGCATGCGCTGCCAGGCGCGCGCGGCGGCGGCGGTGAGCCACAGCGGCCGGCGGTAGCGATCGAAGCCGGCCAGCGCCAGCCGCGTTGGTTCGGCCACCCGCGGCAGGCCGGTGCGCGCGCCGTAGTCGCCGTCCACGCCCAGTTGCGCGAGGCGCTCGTGCAGGCGATCCAACGGCAGCGTCGCCGATGCGCCCGGCGGCCGGCGTGGCGTGGCGAGCACCGCGTCCAGCATGTCCAGCGCCGCGTCGACGCCGCGTTCGCGCGTCCAGCGCGGCAGCAGCGGCTGCAGCCCTTCGTCCACGGTGGCGGCCAGGTAGCGGCCGTCGTGCTTGCGCCGCAGCACGAAGCGCGCGCGCGCCAGCAGGCGGGCGTCATGGTTGCCGCGCGCGCGCAGCAGCCAGGCCGGCCACAGTTCGATGTCCGGGGTGTTGAACAGGAAGCGGTCTGGCGCGCGCATCGGCGCAGGTTACCGGCGTGCCGATGCGCCCGCCAGTTCGCGCAGCCGTTCCAGCAGCGCGCGCGCGTCCCGAGGTTCCAGCAGCAGGTCATGGCCGCCGCGGGTGGGCAGCCACAGCCGGCGGCGGCCGGCGGCCAGCGCGACGAAGGCGCGGCGGCGGTTGCGCAGGCGGAACCAGCCGCTGCGGAAGCCGGGCAGGGCGAAGCCGTTGGTCTTGAGGGCCGGGCGCAGTTCGGTGCGCTCGTCCAGATCGACCACGCGGGCGTGTTCGAGATCCAGCGCGTCCAGCGCCACCGAGGTGCGGTAGAAGCTGGAGCGCACCTCCAGCCGCGCGGCATCCAGCGACAAGGCCTGCCGGTGCATGAAGCGCGCCAGCACCCACCACAGCGCCAGCGTCAGCAGCATCACCCCGCCCAGGGTCGCGAGCGAGGACAGCGCGATGCCGCCGCCGACCGAGTCCTGTGCCTGTCCGCCCAATGCCTCCCAGGCCAGGATGGCGGTGACCAGCAGCACCGGCAGCATCACCA
Source organism: Pseudoxanthomonas mexicana (assembly GCF_046736355.1). Classification (GTDB taxonomy): domain Bacteria; phylum Pseudomonadota; class Gammaproteobacteria; order Xanthomonadales; family Xanthomonadaceae; genus Pseudoxanthomonas_A; species Pseudoxanthomonas_A mexicana_B. Next base: position 1,339,527 of record NZ_CP157201.1, read on the forward strand.
CGAGCACGAACAGCCATACGCGCGCCTTGCTGTCCGGCGGCGCCAGTTGCAGGCGTGGATCGGTTGGAGACATCTAGGGACTTCCCTTGCCCGGCAGCGGGGCGGTGACGTGGAGGCAGAACCGGCGCGTCTGCGCTGCAGCGGCCGGCGATGGTATCGAAAGCGTCAGGCTGTGGCCGTCCCCGCGCAGCCCGTTCCGGCATCGCGGCGGACGGGAGAAGCAGCGAGGGCCAGCCGCCGCCGGATCATGCTCAGCCCTCCCGCTTGAATACCAGGATGGGCGAGGGAACCGATGGCATGGTGTGGATGATGTTGACCAGTTCCCAGCCCAGCTTGCCGTGCTTGTTGAGTTCTTCCTGTAAGGCTTCGGCCTTGAAGCCGCCCATCCATCCCGTCTTCACTTCCACGACCTGGTAGTTCCAGCGATTGCTCATGGCTCGTTCTCCTGTGCGGGGGGATTGTCCGGCGCGGGCAGCCGCCCGGCCTTGCGCAGCGCGTCGCGCAGCACGTACTCGATCTGCGCGTTGAGGCTGCGCAGCTCGTCGTCGGCCCAGCGCTGCGCCGCCGCCAGCACGTCGGCGTTGATGCGCAGCGGATAGGCTTTCTTCTCGCTCACTTCCGCGATGCTCCAGCGGTGCCGCGGCGCAGGTGCAGCAGCAGCGAGACGAGTATCCCGTTGACCGCCAGCACCATCACCACCGCCACGGCCTGCATGGCGCCGGTGTTGCCGGCGGCCAAGTACAGGCCGAGGGCGCCGACGAACATGCACAGGGCGATCAATGCCCAGCGCAGGCCGGTGCCGCGCGCGTGCGCGCTGCCGTCGCGGCCGCTCCAGAGCGCGATGCCCAGCGCCGGCAGGCCGCTGGCGGCGATGATCAGCGGGCCGATCACGTCGTCCATGCCGGCCTCAGTACAGCGAGCCGGCGTTGACGATGGGCTGGGTGCCGCGATCGCCGCACAGCACCACCAGCAGGTTGCTGACCATCGCCGCGCGGCGTTCCTCGTCGAGCCTGACCGTGCCGTTCTTCTCCAGCTCGGCCAGCGCCATCTCGACCATGCCGACCGCGCCGGAGACGATGCGCGTGCGCGCGGCGATGACCGCGTTGGCCTGCTGGCGCTGCAGCATGGCCTGGGCGATTTCCGGCGCATAGGCCAGGTGGCTGATGCGCGCGTCGATGACCCGCACGCCGGCGTCGGCCAGCCGCTCGGCCAGTTCGTCCTGCAGGTGCTGGGAGATCTCCGCGGCGTGGCTGCGCAGCGCCAGCTGGCCTTCCTCGTGCTGGTCGTAGGGATAGCTGGTGGCCATCGCGCGCAGCGCCGATTCGGACTGGATGTGCACGAAGCTCTCGTAGTCGTCGACGTTGTAGACCGCCTCGGACGCGTCGACCACCTGCCAGACGATCACCGCGGCGATCTCGATCGGCGAGCCGTCCAGCTCGTTGACCTTGAGCTTGCCGCTCTCGAAGTTGCGCACGCGCATGGACACCTTGCGCTTGGCGTAGAAGGGGTTGTTCCAGCGCAGGCCGTTGTCCTTGACCGTGCCGACGTACTTGCCGAACAGGCTGATCACCGCCGCCTGGTTGGGCTGCACGGTGTACAGGCCGACCAGCACGAAGACCGACAGCGCGACCAGCGCCGCGCTGGCGATGATGCGCGCTGGATTGACGCCCGGGTCCGGGGCGACCGCGGTCACGAAGAGCCAGCCCGCCAGCACGGCGGCGGCGATGACGGCCAGCAGCACGGGGATGCCGGGCAGGGAGGGGATGGGCTGTTCTTTCATCGGCGTTCTCCAGGGTTTGGATATTGATATCAAATTGATATCAGGTGTCAATAGCCATTCGTCCGCCCGGGCCGCTCGCTAAACTTGGCGCCCCTTCCCGAAAGCCCACGCCCATGACCACGCTCGGTACCCCGCTGTCTCCCTCCGCCACCCGCGTGCTGCTGCTGGGCTCGGGCGAACTGGGCAAGGAGGTGGCGATCGAGCTGCAGCGGCTGGGGGTGGAGGTCGTCGCCGCCGACCGCTACGCCGACGCCCCGGCGATGCAGGTCGCGCATCGCGCCCACGTGCTGGACATGCTGGACGCGCAGGCGCTGCGGGCGCTGGTCGAGCGCGAGCAGCCGCACCTGATCGTCCCGGAGATCGAGGCCATCCAGACCGAGGTGCTGGTCGCGCTGGAATCCGAGGGCGCGGCCACCGTCATCCCGACCGCGCGCGCGGCGCGGCTGACGATGGACCGCGAGGGCATCCGCCGGCTCGCCGCCGAGACGCTGGGCCTGCCGACCTCGCCGTACCGCTTCGTCGACACGTTCGAGGAATACCGCGCGGCGGTCGCGGCCATTGGCCTGCCGTGCGTGGTCAAGCCGGTGATGTCGTCCTCCGGCAAGGGCCAGAGCACGCTGCGCGCCGAGGCCGACGTCGATCCGGCCTGGGACTACGCGCAGACCGGCGGCCGCGCCGGCGCCGGGCGCTGCATCGTCGAGGGCTTCGTCGACTTCGACTACGAGATCACCCTGCTGACCGTGCGCCACGCCGGCGGCACCGCGTTCTGCGATCCGATCGGCCACCTGCAGCGCGACGGCGACTACCGCGAGAGCTGGCAGCCGCAGCCGATGACGACGCAGGCGCTGCGGCGCTCGCAGGAGATCGCCCGCGCGATCACCGACGACCTCGGCGGCTGGGGCGTGTTCGGCGTGGAGCTGTTCGTCAGGGGCGACGAGGTGTGGTTCAGCGAAGTCTCGCCGCGCCCGCACGACACCGGGCTGGTCACGCTGATCTCGCAGGAACTGAGCGAGTTCGCGCTGCATGCCCGCGCCATCCTCGGCCTGCCGGTCGGCGTCGATGCGGGCGGGGCGATCCGCCAGCACGGGCCGTCGGCCTCGTGCGCGCTGCTGGCGCAGGGCCACGGCGTGCCGGCGTTCTCCAACGTGCAGGCCGCGCTGGCCACGCCCGACACCGCGCTGCGCCTGTTCGGCAAGCCGCGGGTGGAAGGCCAGCGCCGGGTCGGGGTGACGCTGGCGCGCGGCGAAAGCATCGAGGCCGCGCGCGAGACCGCCCGGCAGGCCGCCGCGGCGCTGCGCATCGAACTGATCTGAAGGGGAAGGCGATGAACGGCAGCGAAGGCTATGCGGTGTTCTTCTTCCCGCAGGCGCTGGAGGCGCTGGGCGAGGCGATCAAGCCGTACCTGGCGCAGGGGCCGGGCGAACCGCACGTGCTGTGCCGCGAGATCGACACCGCCGGCGCGCTGATCGAGATGACGCTGGAAGGGCAGACCCCGGAAGGCCGCACCGTGCAGATCGAGCTGATGGTGCCGGGGCAGATGGTCAGGATGATCGTCTCGGCGCGTAGCGACGGCGCGTTCGGCTTCGGACCGCGCGCCACCCCGGCCGTGGGAACGACGTAAGCCGCGATGACGCGCTGCCGCAAGTCCGGGCGTGACTGCATCGCTTCCTTGTGGAGTAGCTTGCCCGGCTGGTCGCGCGAAGCAGCGGAGCAAGCTCCGCTCTACAAGAAGCGGATGGCGCCGTACCGGAGGGAGCGCTTCGGCGCCTGGAGGTTGTAGAGCCGAGCTTGCTCGGCTCCTATTGGTGCATGAAGCAGCGGAGCAAGCTCCGCTCTACAAGAAGCGGGTGGCGCCGTACCGGAGGGAGCGCTTCGGCGCCTGGAGGTTGTAGAGCCGAGCTTGCTCGGCTCCTGTGGACGCATGAAGCAGCGGAGCAAGCTCCGCTCTACAAGAAGCGGGTGGCGCCGTACCGGAGGGAGCGCTTCGGCGTCCGCAAGCTGTAGAGCCGAGCTTGCTCGGCTCCTGTGGGTGCATGAAGCAGCGGAGCAAGCTCCGTTCTACAAGAAGCGGGTGGCGTCGTACCGGAGGGAGCGCTTCGGCGTCCGCAGGCTGTAGAGCCGAGCTTGCTCGGCTCCGGTGGGTGCATGAAGCAGCGGAGCAAGCTCCGCTCTACAAGAACCGGGTGGCGCCGTACCGGAGGGAGCGCTTCGGCGCCTGGAGGTTGTAGAGCCGAGCTTGCTCGGCTCCTATTGGTGCATGAAGCAGCGGAGCAAGCTCCGCTCTACAAGAAGCGGGGGGCGCCGTACCGGAGGGAGCGCTTCGGCGTCCGCAAGCTGTAGAGCCGAGCTTGCTCGGCTCCTGTGGGTGCATGAAGCAGCGGAGCAAGCTCCGTTCTACAAGAAGCGGGTGGCGCCGTACCGGAGGGAGCGCTTCGGCGTCCGGAGGCTGTAGAGCCGAGCTTGCTCGGCTCCGGTGGGTGCATGAAGCAGCGGAGCAAGCTCCGCTCTACAAGAACCGGGTGGCGCCGTACCGGAGGGAGCGCTTCGGCGCCTGGAGGTTGTAGAGCCGAGCTTGCTCGGCTCCTGTGGGTGCATGAAGCTGCGGAGCAAGCTCCGCTCTACAGGGAAAGGTCCACCCAGACCAGGTGGTGATCGCTGCCGTCGGCGATGGCAGCGTCGGCATCGTCGGGCGCGGGCCAGAACACGCCGCTGCCCGCGACGGCGAAGCCGGTCGACGGCAGTACGTAGTCCAGCCGCATCGCGCCGGTGCGCGGGCCGAAGTCGCCGGTGACGTGCGCGGGCGCGCCGCGCAGCGGCAGGCCCCGCGCGATGTAGCCGCGCGCCGCCGCCTCGCCGCCGGCGCTGCGCGGCGTGGCCATGCGCAGCACGCGCGGATGTTCCAGCAGTTCGAGGATGGCCGCGCTGCGGCCGTCGCCGTCGATGGGATCGTTGTTCAGATCGCCGGCGATGACGAAGCGCGCGTCCGCCGCCAGCCCGCCGCAGGCGCCGGCGTCGTCGCACAGCCAGGGCTTGTCGCCCGGCGTGACGTACTCGCGCCACAACCGGATCTCGTCGGCGTTGCGCGCGCCGTTGCGATCCTCCGGGCCGTCGAATACCGGCGGGGTCGGGTGCGAGACGAGGAAATGCAGCGTGCCGCGCGGCGTCAGCACCGGCACGTCCCAGTGCGACTTCGACGACAGCCGCAGCTGCTCCCACACCTCGTCGCGGTGCCAGGGCCGGCCCGTGGCCGGATCGAGGGGACGCGCCGCAGCCGGCATCGCGCTCCAGCGCAACAGCTGAAACGTGCGCGCCCGCGCGGCGTCGATCGGAAAGCGCGACAGCACCAGCATGCCGTACTGGCCCGGGTGCAGGCCGTAGCCCCAAGCATCGTTGCCGCGCTGCCGGCCTTCGCCGATGCCGCCGTCGTTGTCCAGGTCCAGCCCGCTCGGCACGCCGGTGTTGACCGGCGCGAGGTAGCGGTACGGATAGTGCAGCGCCTGCCCGCCGCCGGGCTGCGGCGCCTCCAGGTAGCGGCGCTGGAACAGCTCCGCGGCGCGGTGGCTTTCGTCGTAGTCGAACTCGTTGATCAGCACCAGGTCCGGTCGGGTCTTTTGCAGCACCGCGGCGATCTTGCGCGCGCGCGGGCTGTCGCCTTGCAGTTCGGCGATCAGCCCGCCGGCGGTGTCGGCATACAGCGAAGCGTTGTAGGTGGCCACGCGCAGCGGCGCGTCGGCGGGTCGATCGGCGGGCGTGCTCACGCAGGCGGCCAGCAGCAGGGGCAGGCAGGACAGGATTCGGCGCATGCCGTCATTCTGGCACGGCGCCGTGATCGGGCGATGACGCATCCCGCGTCGCGGCTTCGTCGAAATCGCGCCAGCGGCGGCCGTCGTAGGCTTCCAGCGGGCGGTAGCGGCGCTTGTAGTCCATCTTGCGGTGGCCGTCGATCCAGTAGCCCAGGTACAGGTGCCGACGCGATTCGCGGCGCGCCCATTCGATCTGGCGCAGGATCGCCAGCGTGCCGAGGCTGCGCGCTTCCTCGTCGGGATCGTAGAAGGTGTAGACCGCCGACAGCGCGTCGGGCACCAGGTCGGTCACCGCCACCGCCAGCAGGCGGCCGCGTTCGCGCAGTTCGAGGAAGCGGCCCTGCGACCAACTGCCGACCAGGAACTGGTCGAACTCGGCCGCGCCGTGATCGTCCATGCCGCCGTCGCGGTGGCGCGCGCCGAGGTAGCGCCGGTACAGCGCCAGGTGCTCGCCGGTCTGCACGTTGGCGACGATGCGGGCATCGACGTGCGCGTTGCGCGCGGCGCAGCGGCGCTGGCCGCGATCCGGCGCGAAGCGATCGACCGGGATGCGCACCGCCACGCAGGCGCGGCAGTGCAGGCAGTGTGGGCGGTAGACGATGTCGCCGGAGCGGCGGAAGCCCCAGCCCAGCGCATGGGGATAGAACGCGGGCAGGCGCGGATCGCGCGGATCCAGCACCAGGTCGCGCGCCTCGCGGTCGGGCCAGTAGCCGCAAGGGTGCGTGCCGGTGTGGAACAGGCGCAGGTCGTCGCCGGGCAGCGAATCGGCGCCCATCGCTACGTCCCCAGCCGCACCAGCAGGATTGCGCCGGCCGCGCCGCCGGCCAGCGCGCCTGCGATCAGATCGCGCGGCCGGTGGCGTTGCAGGCGCAGCCGCGACCATGCGATCGCGGCCGCCATGCACAGCATGGCCAGCGTCCACGCCGGGCCCAGCGGCCACAGCAGGCAGGCGGCGTAGACGGCGAAGGCCAGGTGCAGCGACAACTTGCACAGGCGCACGCACGCCAGCGCCACCGCGACGATCGCCGCCGCCAGCGCCAGGCCCAGGACCAGCTCCGCCGCCGCGCCGGCCAGCGCCGACAGCGCGGCGCCGAGGGCGAAGGCCGCCAGCAGCGCGAGGTTGAGCGAGCGCCGCTCTTCACGGTGGCTGGCATCGACGTGCGCCCAGCGACCGCGCCGCACCTGCCACCAAGACCAGCCCATCACCACGACGGCGAACAAGGCGAAACCCAGCGCCAGCCGCCCCGCCAGCGCCGCGTCGCCGCGCCGGGAGGCCAGCAGCAGCGCGGCCAGCGGCGTCACCAGCATCGGGTGGCCGGCGATGGACAGCGCGCGGGCGAGCGGTTCGGACATGCGCTGAGCATACTGCGGCGGCGCTTTCGCGTGGATTGCGACTGTCCGCAGGATGAACCGGCGGCGGCGACGGTCAACCCGCTCCCGGCACGGGCGTTTTCCGATGCGTGGCGCATGTCGCGCCCTGTTCGAGGAGATATCGCATGACCCGCAAGACCCTGCTGATGATGGCCGTGCTGGCCGCGCTGGGCGCCGGCGCCGCCGTGGCCGCCACGCCGCCGGATACCGCCGGCAAGCGCACCGAACGCCTGGTGCTGGACAAGAACGGCGACGGCTTCATCGACCGCGCCGAGGCCGCCGCGCATCCGCGCCTGGCCGGGAAGTTCGATGAGCTGGACAAGAACAAGGACGGCAAGCTGTCGGCCGACGAGCGCCCGCAGCGCGCCGGCAAGTGGGGGCGCAAGGGCCACGGCCCGCAGGCCGGCCTGCATGGCCGCGGTTTCGGCCACGGCAAGCTGGACGCCGACAGGGACGGCCGCATCAGCCGCGCCGAGGCCGCCGCCGATGCACGCTTTGCCGCCCGCTTCGACCAGGCCGACGCCAACAAGGACGGCTTCGTCGATCGCGCCGATCGCGAGGCACACGCGAAGCAGCGCCGCGACCAGTGGTTCGCCGCTGCCGACGCCGACAGGGACGGCAAGCTGACCCGCGCCGAGATCGATGCGGCCGACGGCAAGCGCCGCGCCGAATTCCAGCAGCGCATGCAGGCGCGCACGGACGAGCGCTTCGCCGGCATCGACGCCGACAAGGACGGCCGCATCAGCCGCGAGGAAGCCAGGGCGCACCCGCGCCTGGGTGAGCGCTTCGATCAGCTGGACGCGAACAAGGATGGCTTCCTGGGCAAGGACGAACTGCGCTTCAGGCACGCGCGCCGATAAGCGGGAAGGCGTGATGACACCCATGCGCCACCTGCCTGAAGGTGGAGCGTGCGCAAGTGCGTACGCTTCACCTTTCCCAATCCCCAATCCCCAATCCCTAGTCCCTAGTCCCTAGTCCCTCAATCCCAAGCACAGAGGCAACCACGCGGGCCTGTGCCTCCTGGTCCATCGGCCCCAGCATCGCGCCGGCGCCGAGCATGTGCCCCAGCGAAGGATAGTGATGCACTTGCAACCGCTCGCCGAAGGCGTCGCCGAGCTTGTCCAGCATCGGCATCTGCCGGTCGGCGGGCGTCGCCGCATCGATGCCGCCCAGATGGACCGAGATGCTGCCGCGATAGCCGTGCAGATGCTCGATGACGGGCGTGTCGTCGAGCAGCCACTGCTTCCACCATCCAAAGGAGGCGAATATTCCGCCATCGGCGGCAAGGTGGTGGGCGAACGGTACGGCGTCGTCGATGGCCAGCCATTGGGAACGCAGCATCACGTATTCGCGGCTTTCCATCGTTTCGGTGAGGCTGGACAGGTTCCAGCCGCCATCGGGCGACTTGAAGGCCGTACAGGCTTCTGCCGCGATGCCGGCCTCGTCGCAGAAGGCATCGATCCGTGCATTGTCGACGGAAAGTTCCGTGCCGCTGCCGCCTAGCCGGCGCAGGAAGTCGGCGGCATGGCGGCTGAAGATCTGCCAGCGGATGACCGACATCGGGCTTTCCGCGACCATGCCGATGAACACGATGCCGGACGGATCGATCCGCCCGTCTCCTACCAGGCGCGAGACGTGCACGCTGCCCTCGGAATGGGCGAGGACGATGATGCGCTCGGGATCGATGCGCGGGTGTCGCCGGGCGTGTTCGTAGACCTGCAGGAAATCGGATTGCAGCGTCTGCCAGGAGACCGACTTGCGCAGGTCGTTGTCGACGCAGGAAGCGACGAAATGCGTCCTGATCTGCTGCCGCGACTGGCAGTGCTCGCAGGGGGGCATGGTCCTGGCATTGCACGACACGCCGCGATAGTCGTGGCGCACGACCGCCAGGCCCTGCGCGGTCAGGGTCCGTGCCAGTTCACGGAAGATGAGGTCGGCGTCGGTGCCGGATGTCCCGTAATGGACATCCCTGTCGAACGCATCGGTCCCGCCCAGCATCACCACCGCGGGCAGGGTTTGCCGTTGCGCGTCAACAGCGGGAAAGTCGATTTGCCCGTGCAGCGTCACCCCATTGCCGGCCTCCAGGGCAAAGGGCTCGCTTGCGGTCGTGGCGAAGGCGGCGGGGAGCGCGCCTGCGGCCAGCAGCAATGCAAGGATGATCCGCATGCAGGCGCGGAGGCCGCGATTGCCGGGCGGGGTGGCGTTGTCCGTCGAAGGAATGGGCATGGCGGGATGACCTGTCTGGTGTATGTGGGAAAGGCATGAAGAAGCGCGGGTTCAGAAGCCCACGCGCCCGCCGAGGATCAGCCCGAGGACCAGCGCCGCCATCGCCAGGCCGATGCCCACCACCGCGCCGATCGACTGCCAGCGGCGCTCCCGCCGCTGCTTCTCCAGCGTGCCCTGCGGATCCAGGCGCATGTCGCGGGCGCGGCGGCGGGCGAGGATGCGCGGCAGCCAGTACATGGACGACCACAGGATGCCGGCCATGTAGCCCAGCGAGACCAGCACGTGCGGCACCCAGCCGGGCATGCGCGCGAGCGTGGTCAGGGCGAGGACGAAGGCGATCACCAGCGCCGTGTTGAACAGGCCGTACAGCAGCAGCCCGTTGCGTTCGCGCCGATCCAGCGGCTGCCGCAGCGGCTTGCGGATGCCGTACCAGATCGCCGAGATGCCGGCGATCATGCCGATGGCGACCGCGCCGGCCGAGGCGCCCAGCAGCTTCAGCGCGCCCTTGCCGGCCACGCCGGTGCCCGCGCCCAGCACCGCGGCGGCGGCGGTGGGCGGAGCCGCGATCGCGATCAGGCCGGCCACCGCCGAGGCGAACGCCGCCGAGGGCGCGCTGCTGCGGGCGAACTCGCCGAAGCGCGCCATCAGTTCCTCGCGCACCTGCTGGCGCGCGCGCGACAGCCGCTTGCGCACCGCCGCGTCGGTCAGCCCCAGCAGGTCGGCGACCTGCTGGCTGCGCTGGCCTTCGCGGTAGTACAGCAGCAGGGTCTCGCGGCTGTCCTCGGGCAGGGCGGCGATGACCTCGGCGGCGGCCCGTTCCTGTTCGGTGTGTAGCGCGCGCTCGGCCGGGGTCGGCGCGGTGTCGGCGGCCAGCTCCAGCGCCAGTTCGGCCTGCTCGCCGGTCATGGCGTGGCGCGCGCGGCTCTCCAGGTGGTCGCGCGCCAGGTTGCGGGTGATCTGGCGCAGCCAGGGCAGGAAGCTGTCGGCGTTCTTCAGCCGGCCCAGGTGATGCCAGGCACGCAGGAAGGCTTCCTGGGCGATGTCCTCGCTGGCCTGCACGTCGCGGGTGATCGACAGCGCGATCGCGGTGACGGTGTTCTGGCAGGACAGCACGATGCGTCCGTAGGCATCGTGGTCGCCGCGCGCGGCGGCGGACAGGTTCTCGCGCAGGATCAGATCGGTTGCAAGGGTCGCCACGGTATTCGCCTCCTTGGGGTCGTGCAGGACAGGACCCGGGCCGGAGGCGAAGTGTGACCGGCGGGAGGGCGCCGGCCAACCGGCGGCTACATCAGGCCGGCGTTGGACAGGGCGAACAGCAGCGAAGCGCCGGCGAGCAGGCTGCTCAGCACCACCGCGGGCCTGCCGACGACATAGGCGTAGCCTCGCCGGCGCCCGGCATTGGCCGGGCGCGCGAGGATCGGATCCATGATGCGCGGCAGCGTGACCAGGTACTGGTAGTTGACGATGCCCATGCCGAGGGCGAACACGGCGAAGATGGCCTGCCACGGGAGCGCCAGCAGGGTCGCCAGCATCAGGCAGAACAGCATGGCCGAACCGGTGCCGGCATTGAGGAACATGAATCGCTGCACCTGCCCGCGTTCGCGTGCGTCGGCGCAGAAACGCGCCAGGTACCACCAGGTCAGGGCGTAGGCGCCGGCGCCGCCGAGCATGCCGCCGATGACCCCGCCCAGGACGGCCGGATGCTGGGTGAGCTGTTCGACGATCACGCCCAGCGAGCCGCCCGCGACGCCGCCGGCCGCACCGCCGGTACCCAGCTTGCCGAGACCGCCGCCGAGCACGCCCGAGCCGATCACCGTCGCCGCGCTGGCGGTGGGCATGGCGCCGACCAGCCCGCCCATCACCACCATCGCGAAGGCGGCGCCCGGCGCGCTGGAGCGCGCGAACTCGCCGAACCGCGCCAGCAGCTCGTCGCGCACGCAGGCGCGCGCGCGCGACAGCCGCTTGCGCACCGCCGCGTCGCTCAGGCCCAGCAACTGCGCGACCTGCTGCGAACTCTGGCCCTCGCGGTAGAACAGCAGCAGGGTCTCGCGGCTGTCCTCCGGCAGCGCGGAGATGATCTCGACGGCGGCCAACTCCTGCTCGGTCATCGCCAGGTGCTCGTCCGGCGAGGGCGCGGGATCGGCAGCCAGGCCGATGGCGATCTCGGCGCCTTCGCCGGTCATCGGCCGGTGCCGGTGCGCGCGCAGCCAGTCGCGGGCGAGGTTGCGGGTGATCTGGCGCAGCCAGGGCAGGAAGCTGGTGCTGTTCTTCAGCCGATCCAGTTGCTGCCAGGCGCGCAGGAAGGCTTCCTGGGCGATGTCCTCGCTGGCCTGCACGTCGCGGGTGATCGCCAGCGCGATCGCGGTCACCGTGTTCTGGCAGGCGCGCACGATGCGGCCGTAGGCGGCGTGATCGCCGCGCGCGGCGGCGGGCAGTTCGGCGTGCAGCATCAGTTCCAGGGCCTGGGCATTCATGTCGATCGCGTTCTCGTGGCGGGTTCGACGGTCCAGACGCAGGGAGGCGGCGGATGTGACCGCGATCAGCCGCCGGCCGGGCGGATCGGGACGCGCACTTCCTCTTCCTCGTCGGCCGGGGCGGGCGCGGGCTGCGGCGCGGGCGCTTGCTGTGCGGGCGGCGTGACAGGCGGCGCGCGGTGGCGGGTGATCGTCAGCACGGCCGCACCGGCGATCAGCGCCAGCAGGATCAGGCGCACGCGCCAGGCCCACGAGCGGCGTTTCGGCGCGGCCTCCTCGACATCGGCGAAAGTCAGCGGCGCGGCGGCGCCTGGCCGGGTGGTCTCCAGCAGGCCGGCGGCGCGCAGCAGTTCGCGCGCGCGCGGCTGGTCCTCGGCATGGCGCACCCACAGCGCCGGCTGCTTGTTCAGCGGGGTGGGCTGGTTGTAGCTGAACTGGCTGCCGCGCTTGCTCTTGTACGAGCGCGGATGGCTGATGTAGGTCTCGATGCCATGCTCGTCGAGCAGCCTGGCGACGCCCTCGACGGTTTCCAGGCGCTGGCTGGTGAAGACCTGGCGCATCAGTCTTTCGCCGGTACCAGCGCGGCGGCCTTCGCGTCGGGCACCACGCGGATCAGGCCCTCCTGCGCGGTGCTGGCGACCAGCCGGCCCTGGCGGTCGAAGATCTGCCCGCGCGCCAGTCCGCGCGCGCCCTGCGCGCTGGGGCTGTCGATCGAGTACAGCAGCCAGTCGTCGGCGCGGAACGGGCGGTGGAACCACAGCGCGTGGTCCAGCGAGGCCATCTGCACGTTGGGCTGGTAGTAGCTGATGCCGTGCGGGTAGTTGGCCGTGCCCAGCAACTGGAAGTCGGAGGCGTAGGCCAGCAGCGCGCGGTGCAGCTCGGGCGAGTCGCCGACCGGCTCGGACAGGCGGAACCACACCTGCTGGAACGGCGGACGCTTGGGCGGGTTCAGTTCGTCGCGCGGGTAGACGTGGCGGAACTCGAACGGCCCGCGCCGCGACAGCCAGCGCTGCACTTTCGGCGGCAGCGTCGCCATCACCTCGGCGGGGACCGTCGGCGCGGGGTCGATGTCCTCGGGCCGCGGCACTTCCGGCATCGACAGCTGGTGCTCCACGCCGGCCTCCGGCGCCTGGAACGAGGCGGCGCAGAAGAACACCACCTTGCCGTGCTGGATCGCGGTGACCCGGCGCACCGAGAAGCTGCCGCCGTCGCGGGTGCGATCGACGTCGTAGACGATCGGCGCGTCGATGTCGCCGGCGCGCAGGAAGTAGGCGTGCAGCGAGTGCGCTCGGCGCTCGGCGCCCGGATCGACGGTGGCCTGCGCGGCCGACAGCGCCTGGCCCAGCACCTGCCCGCCGAACACGTACTTGGTGCCGATGTCGCGGCTCTGGCCGCGGAACAGGTCGTCCTCCAGCCGCTCCAGCGACAGCAGCTCGATCAGTTCGGAGACGACGGGTTCGGGCGACGGGGACAAGGCGGGCGGGCTCGCGGGAAAACGGAAGGCGCGATTATACCGGCCCGCCGCCGCGGCCCCGCGTCAACGGGAAGCCCCGGTCAGGGCTTGAGCCGCTGCAGCGTGGTGGCGCGCATCACCCGTTCCCACGGGAAGCGTGGGCCGGGATCGAGCTTGCGCGGCACCTGCACGGAAGGGTCGTCGCTGGCCGGCTCGCGCGCGGTGTCCAGATCCTCGTGGCCGGCGATGTGGCGCAGCGTCGGGATCTCGCGCTGCAACGTGGCCAGCAGCGCGATCAGCGCGGCGATCTGCGCCTCGGTGTACGGCTCGTCCATCGTCTGCCGCGCCGAGTGCAGCCAGTCCGGGTAGCGGCCGGTGTTGACCAGCTCGATGCCGATCGCGCGCGCATTGTGGCCGCGCACGTGGTGGGCGATGCGCTCGGGCCGCACGTAGACGTGGATGCTGCCGTCGCGGTCGATGTAGTAGTGGCCGCTGTTGCCGGTGCCCGAGCCGTACAGCACGCGCTCGCCGGCCACGCGCGCGGCGGCCAGGTCGGGCAGCTCGGTGCAGTGGACGACGACCAGATCGATCCGCTCGCGCGGGCGCGCTTCCAGCCGCTGCTCGTAGGGCAGCGGATCCACGGTCATCGGCGGCAGGGGCGGCAGGTCGGGCAGCATCGCGCAGATGCTAGCACCGTCTCCGCGCCGGGCCGGCGGGCGCTGCGGCGCGGTCAAGTAGACTGGCGTCCCTGCCTTCGCATCCGGAACGCGCCATGCCGCCCAACCCCGATTCCGTCCTCGCCAGGCCGATGGCCACGCTGCCGCGCGCCGGACGCATCGGCAATGCCGGAGAGGCGCGGTGATGCGCGGGCATTGCATCCTCTCGCACGGCTTCGAGAGCGGCCCGGACGCGACCAAGGTCAGCGCCCTGGCCGAGGTGGCCGAGCGGCACGGCTGGACCCACGAACGGCCTGACTACACCGACCTGGACGCGCGCCGCGACGTCAGCGAACTGGGCGACGTGGTCGCGCGCCAGCGCCGCCTGCTGGAACTGGCGCGGGCGGCGGCCGCGCGCGGCCCGCTGGTGCTGGCCGGCTCCAGCCTGGGCTCGTACATCGCCGCGCGGGTGTCGCTGGAAGTGCCGGTGCGCGCGCTGTTCCTGATGGTGCCGCCGACCACGATGGGCCGGCTGCCGGCGCTGGACGCGGCGGCCGTGCCGGTCTCCATCGTCCACGCCTGGCGCGACGAACTGATCCCGGCGCAGGAAGTGATCGACTGGGCGCGGCCGCGCGCGGCGCGCCTGCTGCTGGTCGACGACGGCCACCGCCTGTCTACCAGCGTGGAGACCTCGGCGCGCGCGTTCGCCGAGCTGCTGGCGTCGCTGTGAACCGGGAGGCGCTACCGGGCCTGCGCATCCGCGCCGAGACGCCGGCCGACGCCGACGCGATCGAAGTGCTGACGATGGTCGCGTTCTTCAATGCCGAGCACAGCCGCCACGACGAGCACCGCATCGTCGCCGCCCTGCGCGGGGACGGCGCGCTGGCGGTCTCGCAGGTGGCCGAGCACGACGGCTACGTCGTCGGCCACGCCGCGGCCTCGCCGGTGGGCCTGTCCGACGGTTCGCCGGGCTGGTACGGGCTGGGGCCGATCTCGGTCGGGCCCGGGCACCAGCGCCGCGGCATCGGCACGCGGCTGGTCGAGGCCGTGCTCGACGCCTTGCGCGAACGCGGCGCGGCCGGCTGCGTGGTGCTGGGCGAGCCGGCGTTCTACGCGCGCTTCGGCTTCCGCCACGAGCCGGGGCTGATCCTGCCGGGCGTGCCGCCGGCGTATTTCCAGGCGCTCGCGTTCGGCGACCGCCTGCTGCCGCTGGCCGAGGTGGAATACCACCCGGCCTTCGCCACGGGCGGCTGAACGCCGGCCGCGTCCCCGGATGCGGGTTGCCACCGCCACGGCTATCATGCCGCGTCCCTGCCGGAGTCTTCGTCCAATGCGCCATTGATGCCGCCGTCCCGCCGACGGCAATGCCGCCGCCCATCCTGTCCGGATCGGCGCGTGACCTTGCATCCAATGGAGTACCGCATGACGCATCCGTCGCTTTCGCTCGAAGGCGTGTCGCATGTCCTGCCCGACGGCAGGATCCTGTTTCCACCGCTCACCCTCCGCTTCGACGCCACCGCGACCGGCCTGGTCGGCGGCAACGGCGTCGGCAAGAGCGTGCTGGCGCGCATCCTGGCCGGCGAGCTGGCGCCGACGGCGGGCCGCCGCCTTGCCTCCGGGCACGTCCACTACCTGCCGCAGCAGATCGCCTGCGCGCCCGGCGATACCGTGGCGACGCTGGCCGGCATCGCCGACGTGCTCGGCGCACTGGCGCGGATCGAGGCCGGCGGCTGCGCCGTGGCCGACTACGAGTGCATCGGCGAGCGTTGGGACATCGAGCAGCGCCTTGCCGCCGAACTGGCGCGCGCAGGCCTGGACGGGCTCGGCGCGGACACGCCGACGGCGCATCTCAGCGGTGGCGAGGCGATGCGGGTGGCGCTGGCCGGTGCGTGGCTGGCGCAGCCGGATTTCCTGATCCTCGACGAGCCGAGCAACCATCTCGATCGCCATCACCGCCGCGAACTGCGCGATCAACTGGCGCAGTGGCCGCGCGGCCTGCTGGTCGTCAGCCACGATCGCGGCCTGCTGGAAGACATGCGGCGGATCGTCGAGCTCTCCGCGCACGGCGTGCGCGACTACGGCGGCGGCTACGGTTTCTACGCGCAGGCCCGGGCCGGGGAACGCGAAGCGGCGCAGGCGCTGCTGGAGCAGCGAAGGCTGGAACGCCGCCGGGGCGAACGGTCGCTGCAGCAGCAGCGCGAGCGGCAGCAGCGCCGCACCATGCGCGGCGATCGCCAGGCGCAGCAGGCCAACCAGGCGCCGATCCTGCTCGGCCGGCAGAAGGAGCGCAGCCAGGCCAGCGCCGGCCGGCTGGATCGCCGCCATGCCGAAGAACAGGGCCGGCTTGACGCCCAGGTGCGCGAGGCCGCGCGCCATGTCGAACGGGACGCGGAAATCGCCCTGCTGGCCCCGCTGCCGGAAATCGCGCGCCGGCGGCGGATCGCCACGCTGGAAGCGGTGGCGCTGGCGTTCGGTCCGGCCCGCCGCCATCGACTCGATCTGATCCTGTCCGGCGGCCAGCGCCTTGCCGTCACCGGCGGCAACGGCGCCGGCAAATCGACGCTGCTGCGCACGCTGGCCGGCGAACTGGCGCCTGTGGCCGGCCGCAGCACGACCCATGTCGCGGCGGCGTTCCTCGACCAGCGCCTGGCGGGACTGGATCCGGACACCGGCGTGCTGGAACAGTTGCGCACCGCCAATCCAGAGGCCGCCGAGCCGGAACTGCGCACCCGGCTGGCGCTGCTCGGGCTGGAGGCGGACCGCATCGGCATCCCCAGCGGCCGGCTCAGCGGCGGCGAGCGGTTGAAGGCGGCGCTCGCCTGCGTGCTCTACGCCGCGCATCCGCCGACGCTGCTGCTGCTCGACGAACCCGGCAACCATCTCGACCTGCCCTCGCTGGAGGCGCTGGAACGGATGCTGCGCGCCTATCCCGGGACACTGCTGGTGGTCTCGCACGACGACGCGTTCCTCGAACGGCTGGACCTGCACGAGCGGCTGCACATCGCCGACGACGGCTGGCGGCGGCAACCGTGGCGAGCGTCGCTGGACTGGTAAACGCAGGCGCGATAGCCGATCATTGCGCCCCAGCCCTCGACGGCCCCGCCTTCCCGCATCCGGGCGTCCCGTCCCACCCGCGGCCGCCGCACCTTCGCGCCGTCTCCAGCCGATACCCGTCCACGTGAAATTCTTCGTTTCCTGCGCCAAGGGCCTGGAATACCTGCTTGCCGACGAACTGGTCGCGCTGGGCGCCGCGCGCGCCACCGCCACCATCGCCGGCGTCAACGCCGAGGGCGAACTGGCCGACGCGCAGCGCGCGGTGCTGTGGTCGCGGCTGGCCAGCCGCGTGCTGTGGCCGCTGGCCGAGTTCGACTGCCCCGACGAGCTGGCGCTGTACGAAGGCGTCGCCGCGCTGCCGTGGCCCGAGCACCTGGCGCCGGCGCACACGCTGGCGGTCGATGCGCACGTGTCGGGCACGACCATCACCCATGCGCGCTACGCCGCGCAGCGGGTCAAGGACGCGGTGGTCGACACGATGCGCAGCGAAGGCCTGGAGCGCCCGTCGGTCGATACCGACGCGCCGGACCTGCGCCTGAACCTGTCGCTGCGCAAGGGCAGGGCGACGCTGTCGGTGGATCTGGGCGGCGGCCCGCTGCACCGGCGCGGCTGGCGGCAGGCGCAGAACGAGGCGCCGCTGAAGGAGAACCTGGCCGCGGCGGTGCTGCTGCGCGGCGGCTGGCCGGCGCTGTACCACGAGGGCGGCGCGCTGCTGGATCCGATGTGCGGCAGCGGCACGCTGCTGATCGAAGGTGCGTTGATGGCGGCCGACGTCGCGCCCGGTTTGCAGCGGCACGGCAACGCGCTGCCGTCGCGCTGGCGCGGTTTCGATGCCACCGGCTGGCGCGCGCTGCACGCCGATGCGGTCATGCGCGAGACGGCCGGACGCGCCGCGCTGAAGCCGGTGTTCCACGGCAGCGACATCGACCCGCGCGCGTTGCGCGCGGCGCAGGACAACGCGGTGCTGGCCGGTCTGGCGGGCCAGATCCGCTTCGTCCGATGCGACGTGGCGGATCTGGCGCCGCCGGCCGAGGCGCGCGGCCTGGCCGTGTGCAACCCGCCGTACGACGAGCGCCTGGCCGCCGATGCGGATCTGTACCGCCTGCTCGGCGACGCGCTGCGGCGCGCGGTGCCGCAGTGGCGCGCCAGCCTGCTGTGCGGCGACGCCGAACTGGCGCACGCCACCGGCCTGCGCGCGGGCAAGAAGTACCAGTTGTTCAACGGCGCGATCGAGTGCGCGCTGATCGTCTGCGACCCGATCGCGCCGCCGGCGCGCGAACCGCGCGAGCCGCGGCCGTTGTCCGAGGGCGCGCAGATGGTCGCCAACCGCCTGCGCAAGAACCTGAAGAAGGCCAAGGGCTGGCGCGAGCGCGAAGGCGTGACCTGCTGGCGCGCCTACGACGCCGACCTGCCCGAGTACGCCGCCGCCATCGACGTCTACGCCGAGCACGACGGCGCCGGGCGCACCTTCCTGCACGTGCAGGAATACGCCGCGCCGGCCAGCATCCCCGAGGCCGACGTGCGCCGGCGCTTCGGCGATCTGCTGGCCGCCGCGCGCGAGGTGTTCGCGGTGCCGGCCGAGCAGGTGGCGGTCAAGTCGCGCGAGCGCGGCAAGGGTGGCAGCAAGTACGCCGACGTGCGCGGCCGCGCGCAGCCGCGCGGCGAATTCGTCACCGTCAGCGAGCACGGTGCGCTGCTGCGGGTGAACCTGTTCGATTACCTGGACACCGGCCTGTTCCTCGACCATCGGCCGCTGCGTGGGCAGATGGCGAAGGAGGCGCGGGGCAGGCGCTTCCTCAACCTGTTCTGCTACACCGGCGTGGCCAGCGTGCAGGCGGCGGTCGCCGGCGCGGCCGCCACCACCAGCGTGGACCTGTCGGCGACCTACCTGCAATGGTGCGCCGACAACCTCGCCCTCAACGGCCTGGCCGGCGCGCGCCACCGGCTGGTGCAGGCCGACGCGCTGGCCTGGCTGGAAGCCGAGCAGGACGAGTACGACCTGATCTTCTGCGACCCGCCGACGTTCTCCAATTCCGCGCGCGCCGACGACTTCGACGTGCAGAAGGAACACGTGCGGCTGCTGCGCGCGGCGGTGGCGCGGCTGGCGCCGGGCGGGGTGCTGTACTTCAGCAACAACTTCCGGCGCTTCAGGCTGGACGAGGAAGCGATCGCGGCGTTCGCCGACTGCCGCGAAATCAGCACGCGGACGATTCCCCCGGATTTCGAGCGCAACCCGCGCATCCACCGTGCGTGGCGGCTGACGCGGCGGCAGGGCTGAATTCCAGCGCCGGCCATGCCGGCGCTTCCCCCTGCGGGCTCATGTATCGATCAGGCCCCGCTGCGGCTTGCAGAACGGGGCCTTTCGCAGGATGCACGGAATCACGGCACGGGACGATTCAGCGCCTCTTCCGGTTCGATTCATCGGACGGTGGGGGGCAGACACCGGCAGGCCGGGTTGGCGCCACCCGTCCAGCCTTCTGGATGAAGGGATGCCGGACGGATGGCGCCAACCCGGACTGCCGGGTGTGCGCTTGTGGAACCGGCGATGCCGGGCGCGCCCTCAGTGCCCGACCAGCAGCACGAACGGGCCGAGCTGTGAGTTCATCGACACCGCGTGCGCGTTGTCGCCGGCGATCAGCTGCGCGGCCGGGACGCCGGCTTCCGGCGGGCAGGCGCGGTAGCGGGCGTCGTCGGCCAGGGTGTCGCGCACGACATACCCCATCAGCACGTTGACCACCTCGCTGAGCGCGTCGATGGCCAGTTCGTCGTCGCATTCCTCCGGCGGGATCGACAGCAGCGTGCTGGCCATTCGTCGCATCGTCGCCTGGTCGCAGCCGATGCCGATCATCAGCGGCTGCTCGCCCTCGATGCGCACGTGCGCGGCGACCTCGCAGCCGCGCAGCGCTTCGTCGTCGGCCAGGCCGGCCGCCTGGCACTGGCTGGCCAGCAGGCGCGGGAACAGGCGGTGGCTGACGCGGATGGCCGCGGTGGCGGTCTCGGCCAGGGGCCCGGAGATGCCGATGGCCAGCGCGTGGTTGGCTTCGTCCAGGTCGGCGCGGTGGGCTTCCAGGTGGCCGGCCAGCTCCGCGTCGGTCAGCACGCCCTGTTCGACCAGGATCTGGCCGAACAGCTTGCGCCCGGCTTTCTGCGCGGCCAGCAGATCCTCGATCTGCGCCTCGTCCAGCAGGCCCATTTCCTGGGCGATGTCGCCGAAGCGGCGGTCTTCGGCGCGCTGGCGCTCGTTGACGCGGCGCGCCTGCGCATCGGTCAGCAGGCCGCGCTGCACCGCCAGCTCGCCCAGCAGCGGGTTGGAGACGCGCTGCGCCTCGATGGCCGCCAGCAGTTGCTCCGGGGTGATGGCGCCGCGTTCGAGCAGGAACTGGCCGAGGAATTTTGCTGCCATGAGTCGTCTCTCGCAGTGATGTCGTGAAAGGGAAGGACGACGCGGCTTCAGGCCACGGCTTCGTGCAGGATGCGGTCCATCGCTTCCGGATCGATGGGCTTCTGCAGGTAGGACCTGGCGCCCAGTTTCAGGCAATCCTCGATGTCGCTCTGCGCACCGAGCGAGCTGAGGATGACCACGCGCGCCTGCGGGTCGTGCTGCAGGATGCGGCCCAGCGCCTGCTTGCCGTCGCACTCGGGCATCACCAGGTCCATCAGCACCAGGTCGGGCTTGAGCGCCTGGTACTGGCTGACCGCTTCCAGGCCGTTGCCGGCTTCGCCGACCACCTCGAAGCCGCAGTCGGCCAGTTGCCGGGCGGCCAGCATGCGCAGCGCGCGCGAATCGTCGCAGAGCAGTACGGTTGGACGTGTCATCGGAGCGGATCCTGTGCGGGTGGAAGGGCGGCCGCGCCCCCGCATGCGGGAGTGCCATCCAGGCCTGTATCGGCCATGTTTCCGCAGACTTGAGCGCGTCGCGCGCGCGTCCCGGTCAGCCGCCGGACAGCAGGATCAGCGCGTGCAGGAGCAGGCCGATCAGGCCGCCGACCAGGGTGCCGTTGAAGCGGATGTACTGCAGGTCGCGGCCCACGCTCAGTTCCAGCTGCTCGACCAGGTGGCGCTCGTCCCAGTCGTGGATGGTCTGGGCGATGTAGTCGGTGACGCCGCCGCGCAGGCGCGTGGTCAGCTTCTCGGCGCCGGCCATCAGGTGCTGGTTGATCGCCGCGCGCAGTTCGGGGTCGCGCTGCAGCGATTGCGCGAACGCGGCCAGCGAGCGTTGCAGGTGCGCGGCCAGCGCCGAGTCCTCGCGTGCCAGATCGCGGCGCAGGCCGGTGTGGATCTCGTCCCACACGCTCTGCACGTATTCCTGCAGGCTGGGGTGCTCGATCAGCCGCTGCTTGATCGCCTCGACCTGGGCGATCAGCGTGGGATCCTCGCGCAACCTTTGCAGGTAGCCGGCCACCCACGCCTCGTAGTCCTGCCGGATCGGGTGGCCGGGCTGCGCCAGCACCTGCTGCAACTCTTCCACCAGCGCGCGCGCCAGCCGCTCGGCCAGCGAATCGGCCATGCCTTCGACCGGGCGCACCCAGTCCACCGTGCCGATCAGGCGCGGCCATTCCCGGCGCGCGAAGCGCAGGATCATCTCCGACACGCGCTGCTTGACCGCATCGTCGTCCAGCAGCACGCCAAGCCGCTGCAACGCCTCGTCGAGCAGGCGCTGGTGGCGGCCTTCGCGGGTCAGCAGTTGCAGCACCTCGCCGGCGCTGGCGGCGACGTTCCAGGCTTGCAGGCGGGCGACGACGAAGCCGTGGATGGCGCGGCGCACCGCGGCCTCGTCGAGCAGGTCCAGCGCCTGCAGGGCCCAGCCGCGCGCCATCCCGGCCAGCCGCGCCGACTGCTGCGGCTGCGCCAGCCACTGGCCCAGCCGCACGGCCGGGTCGAACACCTGCAGGCGCTCGAGCAGCCGCTCCGGTTGCAGGAAGTGATCGCGCACGAACGCGGCCAGGCTGTCGCCGATGCGCCGCTTGCTGCGCGGGATGATCGCGGTGTGCGGGATCGGCAGCCCCAGCGGATGGCGGAACAGCGCCACCACCGCGAACCAGTCGGCCAGCGCGCCGACCGTGGCGGCCTCGCAGAACGCCGCCACCCACGCCCACGCACCGCGGTTGCCCATGTAGTGGCTGAACACGAAGCCGGACAGCATCGCCAGCAGCAGCGCCAGCGCCCAGCCCTTCATCCGCCGCAGCTGCGCGCGGCGCGGATCGTCGGGGGATGAGGCGGGCAGGGGCATCGCGGGGGAGTCTACATGGGGGAGGTGTAGTGAATGGGGAATGGGGAATGGGCGAGCCTACCGCGCCTGGCTCGTCATCCCAGCGCAAGCTGGGATCCATTTTGCTGTTGCTGTTGTTGTTGCTATTGCTTCGACTTTAGACAAGCAAAGTCAAAATCAAAATGGATCCCAGCTTGCGCTGGGATGACGAGCAAAGGCGATACGCTCTTCCCGATTCCCGATTCCCGATTCCCGATTCCCGATTCCCGATTCCCGATTCCCGATTCCCGATTCCCGATTCCCGATTCCCGATTCCCGATTCCCCAATCCCCAATCCCCAATCCCAGCTTTCATCCCATCGTCGGCATCACGAATTCCGCCCGCCGCTCGCCCTCCGGCCAGCGCGCGGTGATCGTCTTCAGCCGCGTGTAGAAACGCACGCCGTCCGGGCCGTGCACGTGCAGCGGGCCGAACAGCGAGCGCTTCCAGCCGCCGAAGCTGTGGAAGGCCATCGGCACCGGGATCGGCACGTTGATGCCGACCATGCCGGCCTGCACGCGGTGGGCGAACTCGCGCGCGGCGCCGCCGTCGCGGGTGAAGACCGCCGTGCCGTTGCCGTATTCGTGCCCGTTGACCAGTTCCAGCGCGCTCTCCAGGTCCGGCACGCGCACCACGCACAGCACCGGCCCGAAGATCTCCTCGCGGTAGAGGCGCATCGACGGCGTCACGCGGTCGAACAGGCAGCCGCCGAGGAAGAAACCGCCGTCATGGCCTTCCACCGCGCAGGCGCGGCCATCGACCACCAGCGTCGCGCCTTCGGCCACGCCGGCGTCGACGTGGCCGCGCACCTTGTCGCGGTGCGCGGCGGTGACCAGCGGACCCATTTCCGGGTCCTCGCAGCCCGGGCCGATCCGCAATGCGGCGACCTTAGGCGCGAGCCTTTCCACCAGCGCGTCGGCGGTGGCCTCGCCCACGCATACCGCCACCGAGATCGCCATGCAGCGCTCGCCGGCCGAGCCGTAGCCGGCGCCGAGCAGCGCCGAGACCGCGCCGTCCAGGTCGGCGTCGGGCAGCACCACCATGTGGTTCTTGGCACCGCCCAGCGCCTGCACGCGCTTGCCGGCGGCGCAGCCGCGCGCGTAGACGTACTCGGCGATCGGCGTGGAGCCGACGAAGCTCACCGCCTGCACGCGCGGTTCGTCCAGCAGCGCGTCCACCGCCGCCTTGTCGCCGTGCACGACGTTGAACGCGCCGTCCGGCAGGCCGGCCTGCCGGAGCAGTTCGGCCAGCAGCAGCGATGCGGACGGATCGCGCTCGGACGGTTTCAATACGAAAGTGTTGCCGCAGGCCAGCGCCACCGGGAACATCCACAGCGGCACCATCGCCGGGAAGTTGAACGGAGTGATGCCGGCGGCCACGCCCAGCGGCGCGCATTCGGTCCACGAATCGACGCCGCGGCCGACGTTCATCGAATGCTCGCCCTTGAGCAGGTGCGGGATGCCGCAGGCGAACTCCACCACCTCCAGCCCGCGCGCGACTTCGCCGCGCGCGTCGGACAGCGCCTTGCCGTGTTCGGAAACGATGATCCTGGCCAGATCGTCGGCGCGCCGCTCCAGCAGTTCCCTGAAGCGGAACATCACCCGCGCGCGGTTCGGCGGCGTGGTGGCGGCCCAGTCCGGGAAGGCGGCGGACGCGGCATCCACCGCTTGCGCGACTTCGTCGCTCGAGGCCAGCGGCACGCGCGCGGTGACGGCGCCGGTGGCGGGATCGAACACATCGCCGAAGCGGCCGCTGCCGCCTTCCCTCCGTTGGCCGTTGACATAGTGGTGCAGCGGATGGGGCATGCGATTCTCCCGATGTCATGGCTTCCGTGGGAGCGACGTCAGTCGCGACTTACGTCGCTCCCACGGGAAACGCCACGCTTACACCAGCGCCTGCCGCGCCGGCACGTACTCGTAGCCCAGGTCGTCGGCGACCGCCTTGTAGGTGATCTTGCCGGCGTGCACGTTCAGGCCGTTGAGCAGGTGCTCGTCGTCCAGCATCGCCCTGGCGCCCTTGTTGGCCAGCTGGATCGCGTAGGGCAGGGTGGCGTTGGTCAGCGCGAAGGTCGAGGTGCGGGCGACGCCGCCGGGCATGTTGGCCACGCAGTAGTGGATGATGCCGTCCACCTCGTAGGTCGGGTTCTGGTGGGTGGTGGCCTTGGAGGTCTCAAAGCAGCCGCCCTGGTCGATCGCCACGTCCACCAGCACCGAGCCCGGGCGCATCAGCTTGAGCTGCTCGCGCGAGACCAGCTTGGGCGCGGCCGCGCCTGGGATCAGCACCGCGCCGATCACCAGGTCGGTGTACGGCAGGCGCTCCTCGATGGCGTCGTGGGTCGAGTAGATGGTGGTGAGCTGGTGGCCGTAGACCTCGTCGAGGTACTTCAGGCGATCCAGCGAGCGGTCGAGGATGGTGACGTGCGCGTTCAGGCCCATCGCCATGCGCGCGGCGTTGATGCCGACCACGCCGCCGCCGATCACCAGCACCTCGGCCGGCTTGACGCCCGGCACGCCGCCCAGCAGCACGCCGGAGCCGCCCTGCGCCTTCTCCAGCGCGTGCGCGCCGGCCTGGATCGACATGCGCCCGGCGACCTCGCTCATCGGCGCCAGCAGCGGCAGGCCGCCCTTGCGATCGGTGACGGTCTCGTAGGCGATGGCGGTGCAGCCGGACTTGACCAGCGCGGCGGTCTGCTCCGGATCCGGGGCCAGGTGCAGGTAGGTGTACAGCAACTGGCCGGGGCGCAGCATCGCGCACTCGACCGGCTGCGGCTCCTTGACCTTGATGATCATGTCGGCGCGGGCAAAGATTTCCTGCGCGGTGTCGACGATCTCCGCGCCGGCCTTGGCGTACTGGTCGTCGGTCAGGCCGATGGCCTTGCCGCCGTCGCGCTGGACGATGACCTGGTGGCCATGCGCGATCAGTTCGCGCGCGCCGGCCGGGGTCAGGCCGATGCGGTATTCGTGGTTCTTTATTTCCTTGGGGACGCCGATCAACATTTGAGGAACTCTCCGTGAGCAAGTCGAATAGGGCTCGCGCGTGGGGAGCGTCCGCCTTCGGACCGTAATTTTACGCGGCCGTGCGTATGGCGTCTGCCAGAATCTGGAAGATCCGGTCGATATGCTGTTTTCCGATTATCAGCGGGGGTGACAGCGCTATCACGTCGCCGGTGACGCGGATCAGCAGGTCGCCGTCGTGGAAGGCGCGGGTGAAGACGTCGTAGGCCCGCGCACCTGGCGCGCCCTCGCGCGGGGCCAATTCGATCGCGCCGATCAGGCCGTAGTTGCGGATGTCGATGACGTGCGGCAGGCCCTTCAGCGAGTGCAGGCCCTCCTGCCAGTACTCCTCCAACTCGATGGCCTTGTCGAACAGGCCTTCCTCCTCGTAGGTGTCCAGCGTCGCCAGCGCGGCGGCGCAGGCCAGCGGGTGGCCCGAGTAGGTGTAGCCGTGGAACAGGTCGATGGCGTTGTCCGGCCCCTGCGCGAACGCCTGGTGGATGCGGTCGGACACCAGCACCGCCCCCATCGGCACGCAGCCGTTGGTCAGGCCCTTGGCGGCGGTGATGATGTCCGGCGTCACCCCGAAGCGCTGCGCGCCGAAGGCGCGGCCGACGCGGCCGAAGCCGGTGATGACCTCGTCGAAGATCAGCACGATGCCGTGCCTGTCGCAGATGGCGCGGATGCGCTCCAGGTAGCCCTTCGGCGGCAGCACCACGCCGGCCGAGCCGGAGATCGGCTCGATGATGACCGCGGCGATGGTGGAGGCGTCGTGCAGCGCGATCTGCCGTTCCAGATCCTCGGCCAGTTCGACGCCGTGCTCGGGCAGGCCCCGGGAGAAGGCGTTGCGGCCGATGTCCAGCGTGTGGCGGATATGCGACACCGCCGGCAGGCCGGGGCCGAACCACTTGCGGTTGTTGGGCAGCCCGCCGACCGAGATGCCGCCGAAGCCGACTCCGTGGTAGCCCTTCTCGCGGCCGATCAGGCGCGTGCGCTGGCCCTCGCCGCGGATGCGGTGGTAGGCAAGCGCGATCTTCAGCGCGCTGTCCACCGACTCGGAGCCGGAGTTGGTGTAGAAGACGTGGTCCAGATCGCCCGGCGCTAGCGCCGCCAGCCGCTGCGCCAGCATGAACGGCAGCGGCGAGCTCATCTGGAAGTTGGGGGCGAAGTCGAGCGTGGCGATCTGCTGCTGCACCGCCTGCACGATGCGCGGGCGCGCATGGCCGGCGTTGCAGCACCACAGGCCGGCGGTGGCGTCGAGGATCTCGCGCCCGTCCACGCTGCGGTAGTGCATGCCCGAGGCGCTGGCCAGCAGGCGCGGGGTGGCCTTGAACTGCTTGTTGGCGGTGAACGGCATCCAGAACGCGTCGAGCGAGTCCGGCGCCCGGGTCGCCTGCCGCGCGTAGTGATCGGCCAGCGCGCTGGCCTCTTCGGTGTCGTCGCGGTGCATCGGCGCGGTTCCTGTGGGACGGATGCCGGGCAGCTTAGCGCGTTGAATAAACTTTACAACTGGCCTTGCCGCCGTGCCGGCCCCGGATGCCGTCAGTCGCCGGAATCGCCGGGCGCTGCGCCAGGAATGGCGGTGCGTCCGCGGCCACCGGCGGATTGAACGTACCGGCTGGCGGTGTAAAGTATCCCGCAACACGAGTTCGGCATCGAAAGGGTGGCAATGGATATCGGCGCGCGCCTGCAACTGGTCCGCAAGGCCAAGGGCCTGAGCCAGCGCGAGCTGGCCAAGCGGGTGGGCGTCACCAACAGCACGGTCTCGCTGATCGAGCAGAACAAGGTCAGCCCGTCGGTCAGCTCGCTGAAGAAGGTGCTCGACGGCATCCCCATCTCGCTGGCCGACTTCTTCACCCTGGACCTGGACGCCGGCGCGCCCGATCAGCCGTTCTACGGCGCGGGAGAACTGCCGGACGTGGGCAGCAACGGCATCCACTACTTCCTGGTCGGGCAGCACCGCCCGCAGCGGCAGATGTGCATCCTGCGCGAGGTAATGCCGCCGGGCAGCGACACTGGCGACAGCATGCTGGCGCACGAGGGCGAGGAGGGCGGCGTGATCGTGTCCGGCGAGGTCGAGGTGACGGTGGGCGGCAGCGTGCGCGTGCTGCGCGCGGGCGAGGGCTACTACTTCGAGAGCCGGGTGCCGCACCGCTTCCGCAACGTCGGCGAGGAAGAGGCGGTGATCGTCAGCGCCAATACGCCGGCGACGTTCTAGCTTTGGCCCCTGCCCCCGCTTGCGGGGGAAGGGCGGGATGGGGGAACGGAGCCCGCATTCCGCAATGGATTCGATGATGGATTGAGCATGGCGATCGTCGTGCGGAATCCGGACGATGGTTTGAGGCCGGATGGTGTCCCCTCCCCCGGCATGCCCCCACCCCAGCCCTCCCCCGTGAACGGGGGAGGGTGCCAAGACAGGAGCCGTTGACCATGAGCGCACCCCGCACCCGCGAAGACTGGCAGGCGATGGCCGACGGCCTTTCCCTGCGCACCCGGGCCTTCATCGACGGTCGTTTCGTCGATGCCGCCAGCGGCGCGACCTTCGACTGCGTCAGCCCCATCGACGGCCGCGTGCTGGCGAAGGTGGCCGATGGCGATGCGCTCGACATC
Organism: Pseudoxanthomonas mexicana; assembly: GCF_046736355.1. Taxonomy (GTDB): domain Bacteria; phylum Pseudomonadota; class Gammaproteobacteria; order Xanthomonadales; family Xanthomonadaceae; genus Pseudoxanthomonas_A; species Pseudoxanthomonas_A mexicana_B. The sequence continues at coordinate 1,367,195 of NZ_CP157201.1, forward strand.
GACCGCGCGGTGGCGGCGGCGCGGCGCAGCTTCGAGGCCGGCGCCTGGGCCGGTGCGCGGCCCACGCACCGCAAGAAGGTGTTGCAGAAGCTGGCCGCGCTGATCGAGCGCCACGCCGACGAACTGGCGCTGCTGGAATCGCTGGACATGGGCAAGCCGGTCACCGACGCGCGCCAGGTGGACGTGGCCGCGACCGTGCGCTGCTTCAACTGGACCGCCGAGGCGCTGGACAAGGTCTACGGCGAGGTCGCGCCGACCGGCCCGGCCGAACTGGGCCTGATCACGCGCGAGCCGCTGGGCGTGGTCGGCGCGATCGTGCCGTGGAACTTCCCCTTGCTGATGGCGGCGTGGAAGCTGGCGCCGGCGCTGGCGACCGGCAACTCGGTCGTGCTCAAGCCGTCGGAGAAATCGCCGCTGTCGGCGCTGCGCCTGGCCGAACTGGCGATGGAGGCGGGCTTGCCCGCCGGCGTGCTCAACGTCGTGCCGGGCGGCGGCAAGGCGGCCGGCGAGCCGCTGGCGCTGCACATGGACGTGGACGGGCTGGTGTTCACCGGCTCGACCGCGGTCGGCCGCCGGCTGCTGCAATGCGCTGGCCTGTCCAACATGAAGCGCGCCTACATGGAATGCGGCGGCAAGAGCCCGAACATCGTCTTCGCCGACGCGCCGGATCTGGACCGCGCCGCCGAGGCGGCCGCCAGCGGCATCTTCTACAACCAGGGCGAGGTCTGCACGGCGGCCTCGCGGCTGCTGGTCGAGCGCGCGATCAAGGACGAGTTCGTCGCCCGCGTGGTCGCGGCCGGCCGCGCGATGCAGCCGCGCCATCCGCTGGAACCGGGCGCGCCGATGGGCGCGATGGTGGACGAGGCGCAGACGAGGCGGGTGCTCGACTACATCGACAGGGGCCGCGCCGAGGGCGCCGACCTGGTGCTGGGCGGCAACCGGGTCGGGCCGGTGGACGGCGGCTGCTACATCGAGCCGACGGTGTTCGACAACGTCGCCCACGAACACACCATCTCGCGCGAGGAGATCTTCGGCCCGGTGCTGTCGGTGATCGCCTTCGACGACGAGGCGCAGGCGCTGCGCTACGCCAACGACAGCCAGTACGGCCTGGCCGCCGGCGTGTGGACCCGCGACGTCTCGCGCGCGCACCGCGTCGCGCGCCGGCTGCGCGCCGGCAGCGTGTGGGTCAACTACTGGGACGGCGGCGACATGACCGCGCCGTTCGGCGGCTACAAGCAGTCCGGCAACGGCCGCGACAAGTCGCTGCACGCCTTCGACAAGTACACCGAGATCAAGGCGACCTGGATCAACCTGGGCGATTGAGGCGCGGCAAGGCCCGCCTCACCCCGTCGCCGCGGCCGCCTGCACGTAGGGCAGGCTCTCGCCATAGCGCGACGTGCGCGGGCCCGCTTGCGGGGTCTCGCTCTCGGAATGACCGTCGGTGTTGATGCGGTTGCGGCCGTCGGCCTTGGCCAGGTAGAGGTGGCGGTCGGCCTCGCCCAGCAGCATGTGCAGGCGGTCGTCGTGCGACTGGGTGCGGTAGACGCCGATGCTGGCGGTCATCCGCAGGGTGACGCCGCTGCCGGGCAGGGTCACTTCCATTTCCTCGATCTTGCGCCGCAGCGCGTCGAAGTAGCTCCACGACTGCGCATCGCTCAGTCCCGGCACCAGCATGCAGAACTCCTCGCCGCCGAAGCGCGCCGACAGCGCGGCGTCGCCGGTATGGCCGACGATGACGGCGGCCAGCGCGCGCAGCGCGCAGTCGCCGGCCTCGTGGCCCCAGGTGTCGTTGATGTGCTTGAAGTGATCGACGTCGATGACCGCCGCGGTCACCGGCAGCGACTCGGCCTGCCACTGCGGCAGCTTCTCCTCGCTCTGTTGCAGGAAGCTGCGCCGGTTGGGCAGGCCGGTGAGGAAGTCGCGGGTGGCCAGGTCCTGCAGGGTGCCGATCAGTTCGAGCTGGTCGATGTTCTGCGACACGCGGCAGAAGAACTCCTCGCGCGAGAACGGCTTGTGCAGGAAGTCGTTGGCGCCGCTCTTGAGGAAGCGCGGGATCAGCGAGGCGTTCTGGGTGCCGGAGATGCCGATGATGGCCAGGTGGTCGCGGGCGTGGCGCACGCGCAGCTGGCGGGTGAACTCGTCGCCCTTCATGCCGGGCATTTCCTGGTCGACGATGGCCAGGCGGATGCCGGGATCGCCCTCCAGCGCCGCCATGCCCTCCTGCGCGTCGGCCGCCTCGATCACGCGGAAGCCGTACAGGCGCAGCAGGCTGGCCGAATGGGCGCGTGCCGAGCGCGAGTCGTCCACCACCAGCGCGCCGATGCGGCGGTTGCGTTCCAGCCGCTGCACCAGCCAGACCAGGTAGTCGATGCTGCCGGGGGTGTTCTTCAGCACGTAGTCGACGATCTGCCGGCCCAGCACCTGCTGGCGCAGGTCCTCGTCGTAGACGCCGCTGACCACCACGGTGGGCAGCCCCTGCGAGAGGAAGAACTCGACCACCTGGTCGCGGGTGCCATCGGCCAGCACCAGGCTGGTCAGCACCATGAACCAGTCCTCGCGCGACTGCAGCGCCGCCCGCGCCTCGGCCAGGGTGGCGACCACGGTGACCGGCAGGCCCAGCTTCTGCCGGATCGCCTCGCAGACCACCTGGGTATAGGCGCGCGAGTTCTCCACCAGCAGGATCCGCTGGGGCAGGGCGTCGTTGCCGGCTGGCGTGGTGTTGCGGAAGATCAACTGCATCGGGCATCCGGATGTGCAGGGGACTGCACGGAAGACTTGGTCACCCTATCGGCCGTCTCCGGCTGGACTTTAGTTGCGCATGGCGGGTTGCTGGCTGAACAGGCGCTTGACCGAACGCTTGAGCCAGTTGCCGCCCTCGTGCTCGCGGGCGAAGCGGTCCAGGTGCCGCCGCACCGATTCGGAATAGGCCTTGTCGTCGTTGCGGATGTGGTTGAACAGCCAGCGCGAGAGCATGCTCTTCAGCTCGTCGGTGATGTCCTCGCCGGCCTGGAAGCGCATGCGGTACTCGGACACGCGCTTGGTGAAGATCTCGTGCACGCGCTGGTGGGCATGGCAGAAGGTGTAGCCGGCGTCCTCCATCAGCGCCTCCTCGAAGGCGAAGTGCGACAGCGTGTAGTCCACCAGCTCGTCGATGACCTCGCCGACGACCAGGCGCCCGGCGCCGGCGTTGGCATGGGTGACGTGCAGGTGGTTGATCATCTCGATGATGCGCCGGTGCTGCTGGTCGATGACCTCGATGCCGGTGTTCAGATCGTCCTGCCAGATCAGCAGTGCCATGATTGCCTTCCCGCTCTTGGATGCCGGGCAAGGCTAGGGGGCGGGCGGCGCGGCGGCATTGATTGCAATCAATCCGGTCTATCGGAAGGCGGGAAGCGGCGTCACCACAGCGCGTCGCGCAGCTTGAACCAGGCCATCGCCGCCACCAGCAGCGGCGTGCGCAGCGCGCGGCCGCCCGGGAACGGCGCGTGCGGGATGCGGGCGAACGCATCGAAGCGCGCGGACTGGCCGCCGATCGCCTCGGCGATCAGCCGGCCAGCCAGCCCGGCGGCGGCCACGCCGTGGCCGCTGAAGCCCTGGGCGAAGTAGACGCTGGGCGTCAGCCGTCCCCAGTGCGGGGCGCGGTTGAGCGAGATGTCCACGTAGCCGCCCCAGAGGTACTCGATCGGCACCTCGGCCAGTTGCGGGAACACCCGCCGCATCCGCCGCGCCATCACCCCGCGCAGGTCGGGCGGCGGCAGCGACGAATAGCTGGCGCGGCCGCCGAACAGCAGCCGGTGGTCGCGGCCGAGGCGGAAGTAGTCCAGGGCCCAGTTCACGTCGGCCACCGCCATGTCGTTGCGGATCAGTTCGCGCGCGCGCGCCTGGCCGAGCGGCGCGGTGGCGGCGATGTAAGTGCCGACCGGCATGATCCGCGACTCCAGTTCCGGCGCGACGCCGCGCAGCCAGGCGTTGCCGGCCAGCACGGCGAAATCCGCGCGCACCTGCCCCTGCGCGGTCTTCAGCCGCGGGCGCGGCTCGCGCGCCAGTTCGACCACCGCCGAGTGCTCGAAGATGCGCACGCCCGCCGCCAGCGCCGCGCGCGCCAAGCCGAAGGCGTACTCGAGCGGATGCAGGTGGCCGCTGTGCGGGTCGTACACCGCGCCCAGGTAGCGATCGCTGGCCAGTTGCGCGCGCAATTGATCGCGGCTCCACCACTGCATCGGGTAGTCGTAGGCCTGCGCCATGTGCGCCTGCCAGCGTTGCAGCGCCTGCACCTGGCGCGGCTTCAGCGGCACGCTGGCGTGGCCGTCGCGCCAGTCGCAGGCGATCGCGTGGCGCTCGATGCGCGCGCGCAGCCGGGCGATGCCCTCGCGCGAGAGATCGAACAGCCGGCGCGCGTCCTGCGCGCCGACCAGCGCCTCCAGCGCGTCCTGCTCGCAGCCGAAGCCGGCCAGCACCTGCCCGCCGTTGCGCCCGGAGGCGCCCCAGCCGATGCGCTGCGCTTCCAGCACGACGACGCGGTGGCCGGCCTCGGCCAGCTCCAGCGCGGCGGTCAGGCCGGTGTAGCCGGCGCCTAGGATGCAGACGTCGGCGTCGAGGTCGCCTTGCAGCGCCGGCTGCGGCGGCAACGGCGCGGCGCTGGCGGCGTACCAGCTCGGTGGATAGGCATCACGGGAGGCGGAGGTTTTCATGCTGGATTCTGTCGCCGCTGCAGATCTCACGGGCGGATTCGCGCCGTTCGGACGAAAAGGTGTGCAAGAGCGCCCTCATCCGTCCCTTCGGGACGCCTTCTCCCGCAAGCAGGAGAAGGATTGGCGAACAATCCGGCTGTTGCTCGCCATGCGCTCACACCGACCGCAGGTACCACGCGTATTCCAGATCCGTCACCTCGGTGTAGAAGCTGTGCATCTCCTTGAGCTTCTGCTGGCCGTAGATGTGGCGGAAGCGCTCGCCGAACTGCGCCTGCACGAATTCGCTGGCCATGAAGTCGGCGATGGCCTGCCGCCAGTGGGGCGTGCGCACTTCAGTCTGCGCGTAGGCGTTGCCGGCCACCGGCGGGCCGGGATCGAAGCGGTGTTCGAGCCCGTGCAGCATGCCGGCCAGCACCGCGGCGGTGACCAGGTAGACGTTGGCGTCGGCGCCGGCGATGCGGTGCTCGATGCGGGTGTTGCGCGCGTCGCTGTGCGGGATGCGCATGGCGACGGTGCGGTTGTTGTAGCCCCAGGCGTCGTTGAGCGGCACGAAGGCGTTGAGCACGAAGCGCCGGTAGCTGTTGGCGTGCGGGGCGAACAGCAGCAGGCAGTCGTCCAGGCTGCGTTGCAGGCCGCCGACGGCATGGCGCAGCGCGTCGGCCGGCGCGTCTTCGTGCGCGGGCGCGAAGACGTTGCGGCCCTCGCCGTCGAGCAGGCTGACGTGGATGTGCATGCCGCTGCCGGCCTGTCCGGCCAGCGGCTTGGCCATGAAGCTGGCCTGCGCGCCCTGCTGCTGCGCCACCGCCTTGATCGCGCGCTTGAGGTAGACGGCGTCGTCGCAGGCCAGCAGCGCGTCGTCGCGGTGCTTGAGGTTGATCTCGAACTGGCCCGGCGCGTACTCGGCCACCGCGGTGTCGGCGGGGATGTCCTGCGCGCGGCAGGCGGCGGCCACCGCGTCGGTGAAGCCGCGGTAGTCGTCCAGGTCCTCCATCGAATAGACCTGGGTGCTGCTGTTGCGGCGGCCGGTGGACGGGTTGATCGTCGGGCGCGGGCGGCCGTCGGCGCCGGCGCGCTGGTCGAACAGGTAGAACTCCAGTTCCACCGCCACCACCGGCGTGAGCCCGCGTTCGGCGAAGCGCGCCAGCACGCGCCGCAACACCTCGCGCGGGTTGGCCTCGAAGGTGCCGCCGTGGCCGTCCTCCATCGCCAGCAGCAACTGCGCGCCCGGGCGCGGCGTCCACGGCACCGCGCGCAGCGAGCCGGGCACCGGCCGGCAGATGCGATCCTCGTCGCCGATGTCGTAGCCCAGCCCGGTCTCCTCGACGGTGTTGCCGGTGATGTCGGTGGCGATCAGCGACATCGGCAGGCAGACGCCGTCGGCGTAGACCTTCTCCAACGCCGCGCGCACGATGCGCTTGCCGCGCAGCAGGCCGTTCATGTCGGGCAGCAGCAGGTCGACGTGTTCGCAGTCGGGCAGGGAGGCCAGCGTGCGCAGGTCCTCGGCGGGCAGGGAAGAGGCGTCTGGAGCGGCGTGGCTGCGGGTCATGGGCGCGTCACCGGCGGTTCGCGGCAGCTTAGCAGAGCGGGAGGGGTGTCAAGAATACTCAACGGAAGTCCAGGCCAGGACCGTGCCCGCCAGCCCAATCGCAGTGCAGCAAGGCATTGCGCTGGCGGATGGGGTCGGGTTGCTTGCCCCCGTGTTGTAAAAATAAAACGGCCGGGTTAAGTTGCCGGCACGCCTTCCCAGAGCGTTCCCATGACCCGCCTGCCTCTGGTCGGTCTGCCCACCGATCACAAGATCCTCGGTCCGCACCCGTACCTGACGGTCGGGGAGAAGTACGTGCGGGCGGTGGTCGACGGCGCGCAGGCGCTGCCGGTGGCGCTGCCGACCTTGGATCCGCCGCTGCCGTGGCGGGAACTGCTGGAACGGCTGGACGGCATCGTGCTGACCGGCGCGCTGAGCAACATCGAGCCGCACCACTACGGCGACGAACCCAGCTACGAGGGCAACCTGCACGACGCCCGCCGCGACGCCTCGACGCTGCCGCTGATCCCGCTGGCGCTGGAGATGGGCGTGCCGCTGCTGGCGATCTGCCGCGGCCTGCAGGAGGTCAACGTCGCCTTCGGCGGCACGCTGCACCAGAAGGTGCACGAGCAGCCCGGCTTCATGGATCACCGCGAGGATCCCCAGGCGCCGCTGGACGTGCAGTACGGCCCCGCGCACGCGGTCAGCCTGCTTCCCGGCGGCCTGCTGGCCGGCATCGCCGGCGGCGGCGAGGCGAGGGTCAACTCGCTGCACGGGCAGGGCATCGCGCGGCTGGGGCAGGGGCTGGTCGTCGAGGCGACCGCGCCGGACGGCCTGATCGAGGCGTTCCGCCACGACGGCGACGGTTTCCTGCTGGCGGTGCAATGGCACCCGGAGTGGAAGGTCGCCGAAAATCCGTTCTACCTGGGCATCTTCCGCGCCTTCGGCGACGCCTGCCGCGCGCGCGCCGCCCGCCGCGATCCTCACTGAGTCCCCCATGAGCCCCTCGCCCAAGCCCCGCCGCCGCAAGCCGTCCGCCGAACCGTCCGAGAGTTCGCTGCGGCGCTGGCTCAAGACCCACCGCATCACCGAGGTCGAATGCCTGGTGCCGGACATCACCGGCAACGCACGCGGCAAGATCATCCCGGCCGACAAGTTCAGCCACGACTACGGCACGCGCCTGCCCGAGGGCATCTTCGCCACCACCGTCACCGGCGACTACCCGGACGACTACTACGAGCTGACCTCGCCATCCGACTCGGACATGTTCCTGCGCCCGGACGCGGACACGGTGCGGATGGTGCCGTGGGCGGCCGACCCGACCGCGCAGGTGATCCACGACTGCTTCACCAAGGACGGCCAGCCGCACGATCTGGCGCCGCGCAACGTGCTGCGCCGCGTGCTGGCCGAGTACGCGAAGGAGGGCCTGCGCCCGGTGGTGGCGCCGGAACTGGAATTCTTCCTGGTGCAGAAGAACACCGACCCGGACTTCCCGCTGCAACCGCGCCGGCCGTTCCGGGCGTCCGGAAACGGCGCGGCAGTCGTACTCGATCGACGCGGTCAACGAGTTCGATCCCATCCTCGACCTGATGTACGACTACTGCGAGGCGATGAAGCTGGACGTGGACACGCTGATCCACGAGTCCGGCGCGGCGCAGCTGGAGGTCAATTTCACCCACGACGACGCGCTCTCGCGCGCCGACCAGGTGTTCCTGTTCAAGCGCACCATGCGCGAGGCGGCGATGCGCCACGGCATCTACGCCACCTTCCTGGCCAAGCCGATGGAGAACGAGCCGGGCAGCGCGATGCACATCCACCAGAGCGTGCTCGACGCGCAGGGCCGCAACATCTTCGCCGGGCGCAGCCTGACCCGGCAGAGCGCGCGCTTCGGCCACTACCTGGCCGGCCTGCAGAAGTACGTGCCGATGGCGATGGCGTTCTTCGCGCCCAACGTCAATTCCTACCGCCGGCTGGCGCTGGGGCAGGTGGCGCCGATCAACGTGCAGTGGGGCTACGACAACCGCACCTGCGGCCTGCGCGTGCCGATGGACACGCTGGAGAACACCCGCGTGGAGAGCCGTTTCGCCGGCTCCGACGCCAACCCCTACCTGGCGATGGCGGCGACCCTGGCCTGCGGCCTGCTGGGCATGCGCGGCAAGCTGCAGCCGACCGCGCCGCTGGCAAGCAGCGCGCAGGACCTGGGCTTCGAGCTGCCGCGCTCGCTGGGCGAGGCGCTGGACGACCTGGAGGCCTGCGATCCGCTGCGCGAGATGCTGGGGCCGCGCTTCGTGCGCGCCTACGTATCGGTCAAGCGCAAGGAGTACGAGACGTTCTTCCGGGTGATCAGCTCGTGGGAACGGGAGTTCCTGTTGCTGAACGTCTGACCTGCAAACCTTCCCCGTGGGAGCGACGTCAGTCGCGATGAAGCTTTACCGATGACCCGTCGCGACTGACGTCGCTCCCACAACCGGCATCACCGAACCACTCCCGCAACCGGCATCGCTGTGGAGCACCCATGACCCGACCCGACATTCGCACCCTGCAGCAGCTCGATGCGGCCCACCACCTGCACCCGTTCAACGACAACGCCGCGCTGGCCAAGCGCGGCACCCGCATCCTGACCCGCGGCGAGGGCTGCTACGTCTGGGACGCCGAGGGCAACAAGCTGCTCGACGCCTTCGCCGGCCTGTGGTGCGTCAACATCGGCTACGGCCGCAGGGAACTGGGCGAGGCGGCGTCGAGGCAGATGACCGAGCTGGCCTACTACAACAGCTTCTTCCAGTGCACCACCGAGCCGACCATCGCGCTGGCCGCCAAGCTGGCCGAACTGGCGCCGGGCGACATCAACCATTCGTTCTTCGTCAATTCCGGATCCGAGGCCAACGACACCATCCTGCGGCTGGTGCGGCATTTCTGGGCGGTGCAGGACCAGCCGCGCAAGAACGTCTTCATCGGCCGCCACGACGGCTACCACGGCACCACCATGGCCGGCGCCAGCCTGGGCGGCATGAAGGGCATGCACAAGCAGGGCGGGCTGCCGATCCCGGACATCCACCACATCGATCCGCCGTTCTGGTTCGGCGACGGCGGCGACCTGTCCGAGGACGAGTACGGCCTGCTGGCCGCGCGCCGGCTGGAGCAGAAGATCCTGGAACTGGGGCCGGAGCGCGTGGCCGCCTTCATCGGCGAGCCGATCATGGGCGCGATCGGCGTCTACATCCCGCCGCGCACCTACTGGCCCGAGATCGAGCGCATCTGCCGCCAGTACGACGTGCTGCTGATCGCCGACGAGGTGATCTGCGGCTTCGGCCGCACCGGCGAGTGGTTCGGCTCGCAGTACTTCGGCTTCCAGCCGGACATCATGCCGGTGGCCAAGGGCCTGACCTCGGGCTACATCCCGCTGGGCGCGGCGATGTTCAACGATCGGGTGGCCGGCGTGCTGAAGGAGCAGGGCGGCGAACTGGCGCACGGGGCCACCTATTCCGGCCACCCGGTGTGCGCGGCGGTGGCGCTGGAGAACATCCGCATCCTCCAGGAAGAAGGCATCGTCGAGCGCGCGAAGAACGAAATCGCCCCCTACCTGGCGCAGCGCTGGGCCGAACTGGGCGAGCACCGGCTGGTCGGGCAGGCGCGCATCGCCGGCATGGTCGGCGCGCTGGAACTGGTGCCGGACAAGCGCAAGCGCGCCTTCTTCCCCGAGCGCGGCGCGGTCGGGGTGATGTGCCGCGACAACGCGCTGCGCAACGGCCTGATCCTGCGCGCCACCTGGGACGCGATGCTGCTGTCGCCGCCGCTGATCCTGGAGCGTGGGCAGGTGGACGAGCTGTTCGTGAAGGCGTGGAAGGCGCTGGACGAGACCGCCGATGCGCTGGGACTGTAGGCGCCGCTGAACGGCCGCAGGCCACGGCGTATGATGGCGGCAGGTACCGGACACGAACAGGAACGACACCGATGAAGCTTCGACTGATGGCAATGCTGGCCGGCGCGATCGCGCTGACCGCCTGCGGCGACAAGGCCGGCGAAGGCGGCAAGGACGCAGGCCGCCTCAACGTCTACAACTGGTCCGACTACATCGCCGAGGACACGATCCCGAACTTCGAGAAGGCGACCGGCATCAAGGTCACCTACGATGTGTTCGACAGCGACGAGATGGTCGAGACCAAGCTGCTGGCCGGCTCCAGCGGCTACGACGTGGTGGTGCCGTCGCTGAGCTTCCTCGGCCGGCAGATCCAGGCCGGCGTGTTCCTGCCGCTGGACAAGTCGAAGATCCCCAACCTGGCCAACGTCGATCCGGCCATGCTCGAGCGCATCGCGTTGCAGGACCCGGGCAACCAGTACGCCGTGCCCTACCTGTGGGGCACCAGCGGCATCGGCTACAACGTGGACAAGGTCAAGGCCGTCTTCGGCGACACCGGGCTCACCGAGAGCTGGGACATCGTGTTCAAGCCGGAGAACCTCGCCAGGCTGAAGGACTGCGGCGTGACCCTGCTGGATACGCCGTCCGAACTGATTCCGATCGCGCTGAACTACCTGGGCGAGGATCCGCACAGCCTGGACCCGGCGGTCATCGGCAAGGCCGCGGCGCTGCTCAAGAGCATCCGCCCGTACGTGCGCAACTTCCATTCCTCGTCCTACATCAACGACCTGGCCAACGGCGACATCTGCCTGGTGGTGGGCTGGTCGGGCGACATCATCCAGGCGCGCGACCGCGCCGCCGAGGCCGGCAACGGCGTGGACATCGCCTATTCGATTCCGAAGGAAGGCGCGCCGCAGTGGTTCGACATGCTGGCCATCCCCAAGGACGCGAAGAACGTCGAGGCCGCCTACGCCTTCATCAACTACCTGCTGACCCCGGAAGTGGCCGCGGCCAACACCAACTACGTCACCTATCCCAACCCCATCCCGGCGTCGCTGCCGCGGGTGGACGCGGAAATCAGCGGGGATCCGACCATCTACCCGCCGGCCGAGGTGGACGCCAAGCTGTTCACCTTCGCGGTGCTGCCGCCGGAAATCGATCGCCTGTACACCAGCATCTGGACCGAGCTGAAGACCGGGCGCTGAACATCGCACCGCGCCGCTCCCGGGCGGCGCGGCAGGGGAGGCAACACGAGGCGCAAGCGGAAGGAACCGGCCATCGCAACCGCAGTCGCTGTCATCGCACGACGGATCGCCCCCGCATCCTGGGAACCGGCGCTCCGCCCACCGACATTCCAGTCATGCCGTCACGGGAGAACACGATGAAGTCACGCACACCCGCCCTTCTTCTCGCCCTCTGTTGCCTGGCCGCCTGCGGCAGGGACGACGCCGCCAGCGCCGATTCGCCGCGCACCGCCGCCGGCAAGGGCGGGCAGGTCAACGTCTACAACTGGTCCGACTACATCGCCGAGGACACGATCCCGAACTTCGAGAAGGCGACCGGCATCAAGGTCACCTACGACGTGTTCGACGGCAACGAGATCCTGGAGACCAAGCTGCTGGCCGGCTCCAGCGGCTACGACGTGGTGGTGCCGACGATGAACTTCCTCGGCAGGCAGATCCAGGCCGGGGTGTTCCTGCCGCTGGACAAGTCGAAGCTTCCCAACTACGCCAACCTCGACCCGGAGATCATGAAGCGCCTGGAGAACCAGGACCCGGGCAACCAGTACGCGGTGCCGTACATGTGGGGCACCACCGGCATCGGCTACAACGTGGACAAGGTCAAGGCGGCGTTCGGCAGCACCGAAATCGCCGGCAGCCTGGACATCGTGTTCAAGCCGGAGAACCTCGCCAGGCTGAAGGACTGCGGCGTGACCCTGCTCGACACGCCGTCGGAAATCGTGCCGATCGCGCTGAACTACCTCGGCGAGGATCCCAACAGCACCGACCCGGCCGTGATCGACAAGGCCGCGCGGCTGCTCAAGAGCATCCGCCCGTACATCCGCAACTTCCATTCCTCGCAGTACATCGACGCGCTGGCCAACGGCGACATCTGCCTAGTGGTGGGCTGGTCGGGCGACATCATCCAGGCGCGCGACCGCGCCGCCGAGGCCGGCAACGGCGTGGACATCGCCTACGCCATCCCGAAGGAGGGTGCGCCGCAGTGGTTCGACATGCTGGCCATCCCCAAGGACGCGAAGAACGTCGAGGCCGCCTACGCCTTCATCAACCATTTGCTGGACCCGCAGGTGATGGCCAGCAACTCCAACTTCATCAGCTTCCCCAACGCGGTGCCGAAGGCCAAGGAACTGATGGATCAGGACATCGCCAACGATCCGACGATCTACCCGCCGCCGGAGGTCGAGGCCAAGCTGTTCACCTTCGCGATCATCCCGCCGGAAGTGGATCGCCAGTACACCAACCTCTGGACCGAGCTCAAGCGCGGTCGCTGAAATCTCGGGGCAGGCACGAGCCTGCCCTGTTCGTTCAACCGCCACGGCGCCTGCAAGCGGGCAAGCGACCGGGGGCAGCAGCAAGGGGATGCGCATGGTCAACGGGCAGAACAGCGGCAGGGAAGGCGGCGCGGACGAGGACTACCTGCGCATCGTCGACGTGCGCAAGGAGTTCGACGGCTTCGTCGCCGTCGACGACACCAACCTGAATATCCGCAAGGGCGAGATCTTCGCCCTGCTGGGCGGCTCGGGCAGCGGCAAGTCCACGCTGCTGCGCTGCCTGGCCGGCTTCGAGAAGCCGACCACCGGCAAGATCTGGCTCGACGGCCAACTGCTCAACGACCTGCCGCCGTACGAGCGCCCGCTCAACATGATGTTCCAGTCCTACGCGCTGTTCCCGCACATGACGGTGGAGCAGAACATCGCCTTCGGCCTGAAGCAGGACGGCCTGGCCAAGGACGCCATCAAGCGGCGGGTGGAGGAGATGCTGGCGCTGGTGCAGCTGGGCAAGCTGGCCAAGCGCAAGCCGCACCAGCTCTCCGGCGGCCAGCAGCAGCGCGTGGCGCTGGCGCGCTCGCTGGCCAAGGGGCCCAAGCTGCTGCTGCTGGACGAGCCGATGGGCGCGCTGGACAAGAAGCTGCGCTCGCAGATGCAGCTCGAGCTGGTCAACATCATCGAAAAGTCCGGCGTGACCTGCGTGATGGTCACCCACGACCAGGAGGAGGCGATGACGATGGCCACCCGCATCGCGCTGATGGACCAAGGCTGGATCCGCCAGGTCGGCACCCCCGACGAGATCTACGAGCAGCCGACCAGCCGCTTCGCCGCCGGGTTCATCGGTTCGGTCAACCTGATCGAAGGCGTGATCGAGGAGGACGAGGCCGACTACGTGACCATCCGCAGCCCGCAGCTGCCGGTGCCGATCCACATCGGCCACGGCGTGTCCGGCTTCGAGGGCCAGGAAGTGGCGTTCGCGGTGCGCCCGGAGAAGCTCGGCATCGGCAAGGCCGAGCCCGCGCAGCCGTTCAACAAGGCCCGGGGCGTGATCGAGGACATCGCCTATTTCGGCAGCCACTCGGTCTACCACGTGCGCCTGCCGGGCGGCTACAAGTTCATGGCCAACTTCGCCAACGTGCAGCGCTGGGCCAGCGAGGGCATGACCTGGAACGACGAGGTCTGGGTGTGGTGGGGCGACAACGACGGCGTGGTGCTGACCTCATGAACGCGAGCCGGTTCCTGCGCAAGCTGCTGCCGCACCCGCGCTGGGCGGTGATCTCAGTGCCGTACCTGTGGCTGCTGGTGTTCTTCGCGATCCCGTTCCTGATCGTGCTGAAGATCTCGTTCTCGCGGCTGGCCATCGCGATGCCGCCGTACACGCCGATCATGGAGTACGTGGACAGCGCGCTGACAATGAAGCTCAACCTGGGCAACTACGTCGCGCTGTTCACCGACTCGCAGTACGTGCAGGCCTACCTGAGCTCGATCAAGATCGCCGCCGTCTCGACGCTGCTGGCGCTGCTGATCGGCTATCCCATCGCCTACGCGATCGCGCGGCTGCCGGCGGCCACGCGCAACGTGGCGATGATGCTGGTGGTGCTGCCGTCGTGGATCTCGTTCCTGCTGCGCGTCTACGCCTGGGTCGGCATCCTCAAGAGCAGCGGGCCGGTGGGCGTGCTGCTGGAGAAGACCGGCGTCATCGACCTGCTGCAATGGCTGGGCCTGATCGACGGCCGCCAGATCCTCTACACGCCGCTGGCCGCCTACATCGGCATCGTCTACTGCTACCTGCCGTTCATGGTGCTGCCGCTGTACACCAACCTGGTCAAGCACGACCCGCGCCTGCTGGAGGCCGCCTACGACCTGGGCGCGCGGCCGTGGCAGGCGTTCTTCCGCATCACCGTGCCGCTGTCGCGCGCCGGCATCATCGCCGGCTGCATGCTGGTGATGATCCCGGCGGTGGGCGAGTTCGTCATCCCCGAACTGCTCGGCGGGCCGGACACGCTGATGATCGGCCGCGTGCTGTGGGGCGAGTTCTTCAACAACCGCGACTGGCCGGCGGCATCGGCGGTGGCCATCGTGATGCTGATCCTGCTGCTGATCCCCATCGTCATCTTCAACCGGGTGCAGCAGCGCGAGTTGGAAGGGAGGCTGACGTGAGCGCGCTCCGCAGGCGCGGGTCCACCTGGGTCATCCTCGGCCTGGGATTCGCCTTCCTGTACCTGCCGGTGCTGCTGCTGATGGCGTACTCGTTCAACGAGTCGCGGCTGGCGACGGTGTGGTCGGGCTTCTCGTTCAAGTGGTACGGCGAGCTGTTCCGCGACCGGCAGATGCTGGACGCGGCGTGGATCAGCATCAAGGTCGCGTTCTGGAGCGCGACCGCGGCGGTGGTGCTGGGCACGCTGGCGGCGCTGGCGATGACGCGGATGCGGCGCTTCCCCGGCAAGACCCTGTTCGGCGCGCTGATCACCGCGCCGCTGGTGATGCCCGAGGTAATCATCGGCCTGTCGCTGCTGCTGCTGTTCGTGTCGATGGGGCAGGCGCTGGACATGACGCCCAAGGGCATCGTCGCCATCTGGATCGCCCACGTCACCTTCACCCTGGCCTTCGTCACCGTCGTGGTGTCCTCGCGCCTGCAGGAACTGGACCGCTCGCTGGAGGAGGCGGCGATGGACCTGGGCGCCAACCGAGTCAAGGTGTTCTTCCTGATCACCCTGCCGATCATCGCCCCGGCGCTGGTGTCCGGCTGGCTGCTGGCCTTCACCCTGTCGCTGGACGACGTGGTGATCGCCAGCTTCGTCGCCGGCCCCAGCTCGACCACGCTGCCGATGAAGGTGTTCTCGTCGGTGCGGCTGGGCCTGAGCCCGAAGATCAACGCGCTGGCCACGCTGATGATCCTGGCGGTGGCGATCGCCGCGCTGATCGGCTGGTGGCTGATGACACGCGAGGAGAAGCGGCGGCAGCGTGACATGCAGATGGCGCTGCAGGAGGGGGGCCAGGAAGAAGCCGGAAAGCCCGCCACGACTCCGTAACGCCGCCCGCCGCAGAATTCCCCGACGCACAACGAAACCGCCGCCATGACCGTCGAAACCATCAATCCCCATACCGGCCAGAGCGAATACCGCCATGAACTGATGGACGCCGCCGCCATCGAAGCGGTGCTGGCCGCCGCCGGCGACGCGGCGGAACGCTGGGCGGCGACGCCGCTGGAAGAGCGCGGCGCCCTGCTGCGCGCCATCGGCCATCAGCTGCGCGCGCGCCGGGGCGACCTCCAGCGCATCATGACCGCCGAGATGGGCAAGCTGGGCAAGGAGGCGCTGGCCGAGATCGAGAAGTGCGCCGGCGCCTGCGACTACTACGCCGATCATGCCGCCGGCTACCTGCGCGAGGAGATCGTCGAAACCGACGCCAGCCGCAGCTACGTGCGCTACGAGCCGCTGGGTTGCGTGCTGGCGGTGATGCCGTGGAACTTCCCGATCTGGCAGGTGTTCCGCTTCCTCGCGCCGGCGCTGATGGCCGGCAACGTCGCCGTGCTCAAGCACGCCAGCAACGTGCCGCGCTGCGCCGACGCCATCGCGCTGGTGCTGCGGGCCGCGGGCCTGCCCGAGGGCGTGTTCGGCGTGCTGCACATCGACAACGAGCAGGCGGCGGACGTCATCCGCGACGCCCGCATCGCCGCGGTCACCCTGACCGGCAGCGAGCGCGCCGGCCGTTCCATCGCCGCCAACGCCGGCGATCAGTTGAAGAAGTGCGTGATGGAGCTGGGCGGCAGCGACGCCTTCGTCGTGCTGGAGGACGCCGACCTCGACCTGACCGTGCGGCAGGCGGTCGCCGCGCGCTTCGCCAACGCCGGCCAGACCTGCATCGCAGCCAAGCGCTTCGTCGTCGTCGAGGCGATCGCCGATGCCTTCGTCGAGCGCTTCGTCGAGGCCGCGGCGAAGCTGCGCCTGGGTGATCCGCAGCACGAGGCCACCACGCTGGCGCCGATGGCGCGGCAGGACCTGCGCGACGAACTGCACCGGCAGGTGCGCGCCAGCATCGACCAGGGCGCCCGCGCGCTGCTGGGCTGCGAGCCCGACGCCTCCCATGCCGGCTATCCGGCCTCGATCCTCGACGGCGTCGCGCCGGGCATGCCGGCCTACGAGGAGGAACTGTTCGGCCCGGTCGCGGCGATCCTGCGCGTGCGCGACGAGGACGAGGCGGTGCGCGTGGCCAACGACACCACCTTCGGCCTGGGCGGCAGCGTGTGGACGCGCGACGCCGCGCGCGGCGAGCGGGTGGCGCGGCGGCTGCGCTGCGGCGTGGCCTTCGTCAACGCGATCGTGCGCAGCGACGTGCGGCTGCCGTTCGGCGGCATCAAGCGATCGGGCTACGGCCGCGAACTGGCCGGCCACGGCATCCACGAGTTCACCAACATCAAGTCGGTCTACGTGGCCTGAAGCCAGCCGCCGGCGGCTGCAACGGATCGTTGCGCCGCCGGCCATTCCGCCGCGCCGGCGCCGCCATCATCTCGGGGGTCTTCCCATGCGAGAGCCGCCATGAATACCGCCCCTGCTTCCGTTCCCGCCCGCATCCTGCGCAAGGTTCGCGGGCGCGCCGCTTCCGACGGCGCCGGCGTGCGCCTGACCCGCGTCATCGGCGGGCCGGACCTGCCGGACCTGGATCCGTTCCTGCTGCTGGACGAGTTCGGCACCGATCGGCCGGAGGACTACCTGGCCGGCTTCCCCGAGCATCCGCACCGCGGCTTCGAGACGGTGACCTACATGCTCGACGGGCGCATGCGCCACCGCGACAACCACGGCAACGAGGGTCTGCTGACGCCGGGTGCGGTGCAGTGGATGACCGCCGGCCGCGGCCTGATCCATTCGGAAATGCCCGAGCAGGAGTCCGGCCGCATGCGCGGCTTCCAGCTGTGGGTCAACCTGCCGGCGCGCGAGAAGATGAGCGCGCCGAAGTACCAGGAATTCGCGCCGGACCGCATCCCGGTCGCCACGCCCGCCGCCGGCGTCGAGGTGAAGGTGATCGCCGGCGCGGTCGGCGAGGTGGCCGGGCCGATCTCGCAGCCGGCCACCGATCCGATCTACCTGGACATCGCCCTGCAGGCGGGTGCGAAGTGGCGCCATGCGCTGCCGGCTGGCCACAACGCCTTCCTCTATGCCTTCGAGGGCGTGCTGGCGGTGGGCGAGGGCGACGATGCGCGTGCGCTGGAAGCGCAGGAACTGGCCATCCTGGGTGGCGGCGAGATACTCATCCTGAGTGCCGGCGAGGCACCCGCGCGGCTGCTGCTGGTCGCCGGCCGGCCGCTGCGCGAGCCGGTGATGCGGCACGGCCCGTTCGTGATGAACACCCGGCAGGAATTGATGCAGGCGTTCGTCGACTACCAGGAAGGGCGGTTCTGAACGAGCGATCGCACGTGTAGAGCCGAACAAGCTCGGCTCTATGCTGGCAAACCGCTCGCGCGGGTCACCGCTCCGGCAACGGAATGAATTCCTCGTCGTCGCCGGGGATGGTGCCGAAGCGGCCTTCCCGCCAGTCCTGCCTGGCCTGCTCGATGCGCTCCTTCGAACTGGAGACGAAGTTCCACCACAGGTGGCGCGGCGCATCCAGCGGCTCGCCGCCGAACAGCATGCCGCGCACCGGCGTCCTGGCGCGCAGCACCGGGCGGGTGCCGCGGTCGAACACGATCAGGTGCTTCTCGGGAATGTCGGCGCCATCGGCCTGGGCCTGTCCTTCCAGCACGTAGAACGCGCGCTCGGCGTGGGTGTCGTCGATGACCAGTTCCGCGTCGGCCTGCAGGTCGACGGCGACGTTGAAGGTGTCGGCGAACACCCGCACCGGCGATTCCTCGCCGAAGCCGCGGCCGGCGATCACGCGCAGCCAGGCGCCGCCGCGGCGCTGCTGCGGCAGCGTCGCCGCCGGATGGTGGTGGAACGCCGGCGCGGTCTCCTCGTCGGGCCGCGGCAGCGCCACCCAGGTCTGCATGCCGTGCAGCGGGCTTTCCCGCTCGCGTTCGGGCGGCGGCGTGCGCTCGGAATGGGCGATGCCGCGGCCGGCGGTCATCCAGTTGACGTCGCCCGGGCGGATCACCTGCTGCGAGCCCAGCGTGTCGCGATGGTTGATCGCGCCGGACCACAGGAAGGTCACCGTCGCCAGGCCGATGTGCGGGTGCGGCCGCACGTCCAGCCCGACGCCCGGCTCGAACACCGTCGGCCCCATGTGGTCGACGAACACGAATGGCCCCACGCTGCGCGCCTGCAGGCTGGGCACGGCGCGACGCACGACGAAACCGTCGCCGAGATCGTGTTCGCGCGGCTTGATGAGGGCGGTCATGCGGCTTCCTCGCTGGCATCGGGAGCGCCAGCATTGCACAGCCAGGCGATGACGACGGTGACACGGGCGCAACGGAAGGTTGCACACCCTTGCCGGCGGGTGCGGCCCGTCTTGTAGAGCGGAGCTTGCCCCGCTGCCGGCGCCGGTGGGGCAAAACCGTTGAGCAAGTTTGACGCTACACCGAGGTTCCGCGCCGCGCGACCTCGCCCTGTAGAGCGGAGCTTGCTCCGCTGCCGGCGCCGGTGGAGCAAAAGCCGTCGAGCAAGCTCGACGCTACACCGAGGTTCCGCGCGACCTCGTCCTGTAGAGCGGAGCTTGCTCCGCTGCCGCCGCCGGTGGGCAAAAGCCGTCGAGCAAGCTCGACGCTACAGTACGAATGCGCCTTCAACCCCTGCGCTCGTCGCGCCGTGAAGCCAGCCGGTCGGCCAGCCGGGTCGGTTCGGGCAGGCGGTAGCCGCGCAGGTAGCGCAGCACCAGCGCCAGCGAGCTGTCCATGCCCACGCGGTGGCCCGGCGAGACGATCAGCGGATTGCAGCGGCGCTTGCTGCGCAGCGCCCAGCCGATCTGCTCGCCGCGATGCAGCAGCGGCGCGTGGTCGCCGGACTCGGGACCGGGCGGATCGTGGCGGCCGCACAGCGGTTTCTTGGCCACGCCGACGCAGGGCAGGCCAGTGGCGACGCCGAAATGCGCGGCGATGCCGAGCCGGCGCGGATGGGCGATGCCCTGTCCGTCGACGAAGACCAGGTCCGGCGGCTGCGGCAACTGCGCCAGCGCGTTCAGCAGCGCCGGCAGTTCGCGAAAGCTGAGCAGGCCCGGCACGTACGGCATCGTCGTCGGCAGGCGCGCCACGGTCTGCGCGACGGGTTGCAGCGTGGCCGCGTCCAGCAGCACGCCGGCCGCGCGCACGGTTTCGCCCTCGTCCTCGAAGCCGACGTCGAACCCGCCCAGCACCCGCGGGTCGGCGGGAAAATCATCGCGCAGCGAGACCTGGCGGGCGAGCTCGGCCTGCAGGCGGCGCGCGTCCTCGATGCTGCCGTTCCAGCCGGGGAAGGTATCGTTCATGCGCCGAGCCTAGCGTGCGGCAGGTGCAGGCGGCGACAAGGCGGTCGCCGCCGGCGTGTTCCGGCATCCCGCGCCTCAGTGCCGCGGTGCGCCGTAACGGCGCGTCTCCACCTGCGCCTGGCCCTGCGCGTCGAAGCGCACGAAGGTCAGCCGGTCGTATTCCTCGTCGCTCATCGCCGGCGTCGTGCAA
The DNA here is from genome assembly GCF_046736355.1 of Pseudoxanthomonas mexicana. GTDB lineage: Bacteria > Pseudomonadota > Gammaproteobacteria > Xanthomonadales > Xanthomonadaceae > Pseudoxanthomonas_A > Pseudoxanthomonas_A mexicana_B. Next base: position 1,387,358 of record NZ_CP157201.1, read on the forward strand.
CCGCACAGCGCGGCGACCAGGTCCGGCACGGTATTGCTGTGGCCGACCACCAGCACGGTGCCGTGGCGGTGGCGCTGCCGCCAATGCGCGGTGTTCTGCGCGGCGGTGGCCCGGGCGTAGTAGGCCTGCACCGGCAGCCGGTGCCGCGCGGCGACCGGTCCGGCGGTCTGCCGCGTGCGCCGGTACTCGGTGGCGTAGACCGCGGCCAGCGGTTCGGCGCGCAGTTCCCCGGCCAGCGCCCGCGCCCGCGCATGGCCGGCGGCATCAAGGTCGGGATCGTGCGGATCGTTGGTCGCCTTCTCGGCATGGCGCACGATCACGAAGGCCAGCGGCGCGTCGGCGGCCGGCGGTGCGCTGGCGCAGCCGGCCAGCGATGCCAGCAGTGTCAGCAGGCAGGCCAGCACGCCGGTCCTGAACAGGCGGCTCGATGCGGAAACAGGGGGGGCAGTAGGGGAGATAGCCATCGCTGTAGGATGAATCACCTGCCTGTCCCTCGCCACCGTGCCCGCGCCGTTGCGGCAATGTGCGCCAGCCGCCGCGCGTTGCGCAAGTCGTGGCACGCATGTCGCTAGAATCGGCGCAACCGCCACCGGAGCACCGCATGGCCCGCAAGCTGCGCCTGCTGGCAATCGCCCTCGTCGCCTTCATGGCGGCCAGCCTGCTGTCGCTGTACAGCTACGGCCGCTTCGCCGAGCGCGCGCAGGGGCCGGCCGATGCGCTGCCGCTGCAGGAGGGCGGAGCGCTGGATCGCGCCATCGTCCCGCTGACCGAGGCCCATCCGCAGCGCAGCGGGCTGGCCCTGTTGTCGGACAACCTCGACGCGTTCGCCGTGCGCGCGATCACCGCGCGGATGGCCGGGCGCAGCCTGGACCTGCAGTACTACCTCTGGCACGACGATTTCACCGGCCACCTGCTCGACTACGAACTGCTGCGCGCGGCCGACCGCGGCGTGCGCGTGCGCCTGCTGCTGGACGATCTCAACGCGCAGGGCGGGGATTCGCCGCTGGCGGCGCTGGAAGCGCATCCCAACGTCGAGATCCGGATGTTCAACCCGACCCGCAACCGCGCCGGCACCCTCGGCCGCGGCGTGGAGATGCTGCTGCGCGGCTTCAGCCTCAACCGGCGCATGCACAACAAGGCGTGGATCGCCGATGGCCGCATCGCGGTGGTCGGCGGGCGCAACATCGGCGACGAGTATTTCGACGCCGCCGCCGAGACCAATTTCCTCGACCTGGACGCCATCGTGGTCGGGCCGGCGGTGCAGCAGACCGAGGCGATCTTCGATGAGTTCTGGAACAGCCCCTCGGCCATCCCGCTGGCCGCGCTGAAGAAGCCCGACCCCGCGGCGCTGCCGGAACTGCGCCGGGCGATGGCGGTCGCCGAGGAATTGCTGCGCGATCATCCGTACCGGCAGCGGCTGGCCGAATCGCCGGACGTGCGCGCGTTCCTGGCGGGAAAGCGGCCGCTGCACTGGCCCGAGCAGGTGGAGGTGATCTCCGATCCGGCGGTCAAGATGAAGGACGAGGGCCGCGAGCGCTGGCTGGTGCGCCCGCTGATCGAGGCGATGGGGCAGGCGCAGGACGAGCTGAAGGTGATCTCGCCCTACTTCGTGCCGGGCCGGCAGGGCGTGGACTGGCTGCGCCGCCAGCGCGCGCGCGGAGTGGAGATCGGCGTGCTGACCAATTCGCTGGCCGCCACCGACGTGATGGCCGTGCACAGCGGCTATGCGCCGTACCGCAGGCCGCTGCTGGAGGCGGGCGTCGAACTGCACGAGCTGACGCCGCGCGGCGCGCGCGACAGCAGCCTGTTCGGATCCAGCGGGGCCAGCCTGCACACCAAGGCCTTCGTCGTCGACGGGCATGCCGGCTTCATCGGATCGTTCAACCTGGATCCGCGCTCGGTCAACCTCAATACCGAGATGGGCGTGCTGTTCCGCGATGCGGCCGCCGCGCGCGAACTACTGGCGCGCTACGAGGAGAAGGTCTCGCCGCGGCACAGCTACCGGCTGTCGCTGCGCGGGGACGCGCTGGTCTGGCGCGACGAGACCGGCGAGCCGCCGCGCGACTGGGAACACGAGCCGGAGACCAGCGCCTGGCTGCGGGCGACGGTATGGGGGCTGGGATGGTTGCCGCTGGAGTCGCAGCTGTAGTCCGTGACAGCGGAGCAGGCTCCGCTCTACCCGGATACTGGACGGCAGTCGCTCACTGCGCCCGCAAGCCGCCCGCGCGCATCATCCGCTCGAACTCGTCGAACAGGTGCACGTCCACCTTGCGCCCGCGTTCCAGGAACAGCACCCGCATCGCCTCCTCGTGGGTGCGCGCCTGCTGGTAGGGGCGATGGCTGGTCATCGCGTCGTAGCCGTCGACGATGGCGAGGATGCGCGCGCCGAGCGGGATTGCCTCGCCCTTCAGTCCGTCGGGGTAGCCGCTGCCGTCCACCGATTCGTGGTGCAGGCGGATCAGCCGCGCCACCTCGCCGGCGTACGGATGCCCGCTCTCGGCGAAGATGCGCTCGCCGCGCTCGGAGTGGCTGCGCATCATCTCCCATTCCTCGCCCTCCAGCCGGCGGGGCGAATACAGGATGCGATCCGGGATGCCGATCTTGCCGACGTCGTGGAAGGCCGCGGCCAGGCCCAGTTGCACCAGCCCGGTGCGGTCGATCCCGCAGCGGCGGCCCAGCGCCTGCGCGATTAGGCTGGTGCGGTCGCAGTGGTGGCGGGTGTGGAGGTCGCGCTCGTCCATCGCCACGGCGAGCGAGTGCACCGAGCAGCTCAGTTCCTCGGCGGTGGCCTGGAGATGGGGCAGCAAGCGCACAGTCCTCGCGGGCCGGGGCAATGCGCGCATCCTAATCCATGCGCGCGTGCCGTGCCGGGGTCAGCCGCTTTTCAACGCAATCAGCAAACCCTTGGCGGCGTTGAAGCGATCCGCCGGCTCCGGCAGCGGCAGCCTGATGCGCAGCTTGTCCGGGCCGTCCATCGTGTAGATGCGCGACTGCTTCTGGATGAGTTGGATCACCGCCATCGGGTCGATGTTCGGCTTGCTCTCGAACACGATGCGGCCGCCGTTCTCGCCCAGTTCCAGCTTGCGGATGCCCAGTTCGCTGGCCACGAGCTTGAGCTCGGCGGCGGCGAACAGGTGCCGGGCCGGATCCGGCAGCAGGCCGAAGCGATCGATCATCTCCACCTGCAGCTCGCGCAGTTCCTCGGCGTCGCGCGCGTTGCTGATGCGCTTGTACAGGGTCAGGCGCGTGTGCACGTCGGGCAGGTAGTCCTCCGGGATCAGCGCCGGCACGTGCAGCTCGACTTCCGCGCCGCGCGCCTCCTGGCCGGCGTCCAGATCCGGCAGCTTGCCCTGCCGGATGCTGCGCACCGCGCGCTCCAGCAGCTCGGTGTACAGGCTGAAGCCGATCTCGGCCATCTGCCCGCTCTGGTCCTCGCCGAGCAGTTCGCCGGCGCCGCGGATCTCCAAGTCGTGGGTGGCCAGGGTGAAGCCGGCGCCGAGTTCGTCCATCGAGGCGATCGCCTCCAGCCGGCGCTGCGCGTCGGCGGTGATGCTGCGCTTGTCCGGCACCACCAGGTAGGCGTAGCTGCGGTGGTGCGAGCGGCCTACGCGGCCGCGCAACTGGTGCAGCTGGGCCAGGCCGAACTTGTCGGCGCGGTTGATCACGATGGTGTTGGCGTTGGGGATGTCGATGCCCGACTCGATGATGGTCGTGCACAGCAGCACGTTGAAGCGCTGCTTCTGGAAATCCAGCATCACCTGTTCCAGCTCGCGCTCGGGCATCTGCCCGTGGGCGATGCCGATGCGCGCCTCCGGCACCAGTTCCTGCAGGTCGCGCTGCATGCGGCCGATGCTCTCGACGTCGTTGTGCAGGAAGTACACCTGGCCGCCGCGCGACAGCTCGCGCTGGAAGGCTTCCTTCAGCATCGCCGCGTCCCACGGGGTGACGAAGGTCTGCACCGCCATGCGGTTGGCCGGCGGCGTGGCGATGATCGACAGGTCGCGCAGGCCGGCCATCGCCATGTTGAGCGTGCGCGGGATCGGCGTGGCGGTCAGGGTCAGCAGGTGCACGTTGGCGCGCAGTGCCTTCAGCGCCTCCTTCTGGCGCACGCCGAAGCGCTGCTCCTCGTCGACGATGACCAGGCCCAGGTCCTTGAACTTGACGTCCGGCTGCAGCAGCCGGTGGGTGCCGACGATGACGTCGATCCTGCCTTCGGCCAGCTTCTCCAGCTCGGCCTTGATCTCCTTGGCGGTCTTGAAGCGCGACAGCACCTCCACCTTCAGCGGCCAGTCGGCGAAGCGGTCGCGGAAGTTGCGGTAGTGCTGCTCGGCCAGCAGCGTGGTCGGCACCAGCACGGCGACCTGCTTGCCGGCGCTGGCCGCGGCGAAGGCGGCGCGCACGGCGACCTCGGTCTTGCCGAAGCCGACGTCGCCGCAGACCACGCGATCCATCGGCTGGCTGGATTGCAGGTCGCGCAGCACCGACTCGATGGCGTGGTGCTGGTCCGGCGTCTCCTCGAACGGGAAGCCGGCGGCGAACGGCTCGTACATCGGCCGGTCCAGCGCCAGCGCCAGGCCGGCGCGGGCCTGCCGGCGCGCCTGGATCTCCAGCAGTTCGGCGGCCACGTCGCGGACCTTCTCGGCGGCCTTCTTCTTCGCCTTGGTCCACGCCTCGCCGCCCAGCGAATGCAGTGGCGCGGTCTCCACCGACGCGCCGGAGTAGCGGCTGATGAGGTGCAGCTGCGCGACCGGCACGTACAGGCGGTCGCCCTTGGCGTATTCGATTTCCAGGTACTCGCCGGGCGTGCCGCCGGCCTGCAGCACCACCAGCCCGCGGTAGCGGCCGACGCCGTGATCCTCGTGGACGATCGGCGCGCCTTCGCTCAGTTCGCCGAGGTCGCGGATGATCGCCTCCGGCTCGCGGCCGGTGCGGCGGCGGCGGTGCGGCTGGGTGGCGCGCTCGGGGAACAGCTGGCGCTCGGTCAGCACCGCGATGCGCGGGTCGTCCAGGGCGAAGCCGTCCTCCAGCGGGGCGACGGCGATGGCGAACCGCGCAAGCCCCTCTCCCTCTGGGAGAGGGGCTGGGGAGAGGGTGCGGGACGTGCGCGATGGTTCCGTCGTCGAAGTCTTCGCCGGACCCTCATCCGGCGCTTCGCGCCACCTTCTCCCGGGGGGAGAAGGGAAGAATGCGTCCGGGCTGGGGAGTACCTCCGGCTTCAACTCCGCCGCCTGCAACACCTCCAGCAGCGCCTCGCGCCGGCCCGGCGAATCGGCGGCGATCAGCACGCGGCCGGGGTAGTGGCCCAGGAACGATTTCAGCGCCTCGCCCGCCGGCGCGTCGCGCGCGGCGATCGGCAATGGCGGCAACGGCTGTTCGCCCAGCGGCTGGGCCTCGTCGCGGCGCGGGTGGCCTTCGCCGCAGACCTCGATGCGCGGCTGCCGGTTGAGCCGCTCGCGCAGCGCGTCCGGCGGCAGGTACAGCTCCTCCGGCGGCAACAGCGGGCGCTCGATGTCGTGGCGGCGCTGCTCGTAGCGGTTGCCGGTCTGCGCCCAGAACGCCTCGGCCGCCTCCGCCGCGCCGTCGGCCAGCAGCGGCAGCACGTCCTCGCCGAGGTAGTCGAACAGCGTGGCGGTCTGCGCGAAGAACAGCGGCAGGTAGTACTCCACGCCGGCCGGGGCCAGCCCCGACTTCAGGTCCTGGTACAGCGCGCTGCGCCGGGTATCGACGTCGAAGCGCTCGCGCAGCAGGTCCATCGCGCGGGCGGTGGCGGCCTCGTCCAGCGGCACCTCGCGGCCGGGCAGCATCCGCACCGCCTCGATCCGGTCCAGCGAGCGCTGCGTCTCCGGGTCGAAGGCGCGGATGGAGTCGATCTCCTCGTCCAGCAGCTCGATGCGCAGCGGCGCCTCGGCGCCCATCGGGTAGACGTCGAGCAGGCCGCCGCGCACGGCGAAATCGCCCGGGTCCATCACCTGCGGCACGTGCCGGTAGCTGGCCGCTTCCAGCCGGCGCTTCTCCTGGTCGAAGTCGAGCTTCTGGCCGGTGCGGTAGTCGAAGCTGTTGCCGTCGATGTGGCTGCGCGGCGGCAGCCGCTGCATCAGCGTCTGCACTGGCACGACGACGATGCCGCGCCTCAGCGTGGGCAGCGTGCGCAGCGCGGCCAGGCGCTGCGAGACGAGGTCCGGGTGCGGGCTGAACTGGTCGTAGGGCAGGGTTTCCCAGTCCGGGAACGGCACCACCGGCAGGTCGGCGTGCGCGCCCAGCAGGGTGTGCAGGTCGGCTTCCAGCTGGTGCGCGCCGTGGTTGTCGCGGGCGATGGCCAGCAACGGGCCGTCGTGCGCGGCGGCGGCGCGGGCCAGGAACCAGGCCAGCGCGGTCGGGGAGGCGGGGGCGCGCCACCAGGCGCGTGTCTGGCCGCGTTTGGGCAGCGGCGGGGCCGGATAGGAATACGTCATGGACCGCGCATTTTACGGGATGCGCATTCCCCGGCCGTGACCGCGCGGCCGGGTATGCGCCGGCGTGGCGCATACCCGCGCGGGCGTGCCGAACGGCGCCGGTTCAGGGCTCGCCGTTGAGATCCAGCACCACCCGCACCAGCCCGGGCGCGCCGGCCTGCGGGCGCTGCGCGAAGCCCAGCGAGCGGGCCAGCTGCAGCATCGGCTCGTTGCTGTCCAGCACGTCGCCGTACAGGCCATCGAGCTTCTTCGAGCGCGACCACTTGACCAGCCGCCGCATCAGGTGGCGGCCCAGCCCCTGGCCGGCGATGAAGTGGCTGACCAGGATGGCGAATTCGGCCTGGCGCGAGCGCGGCACGATGGTCGCGCGCGCGACCGCGCCGACCAGCGCCTCGCCCGGCGGCAGCGGCTCGGCCGCGACCAGCGCGAACTCGGTCTGCGGATCCGGCTGGCACAGGCGCTGGGCCATCTCCGGGGTCAGCTCGCGCAGGTCGTAGAGGAAGCGCTGGCGCACTTCCTCCGGCCCCAGCAGGCCGAACGCGCCCTGGATCGGCCCGGCGTCCTCCGGCCGGATCGGGCGGATCAGCAGTTCGCGGCCGCTGGGAAGGCGGAAGTGCTCGTGCCAGGGGGGCAGTCGTTTGGGTCGGGTCATCGGGCGTCGATCCAGTCTCCGGTGCGGGGCGCGGCCGTTCGCCCGCCGCCCTTAGAATCGCGGCATCGGACGGGAGATTCCAGATGGCGGGCAACGGCGATTCTACGCGTGCAATCCTCTTCGCGCTGGGGGCCAACCTGGCCATCGCCGCGGCCAAGGGCGTGGCGGCCTTCGTGACCGGTTCCGGCGCGATGCTGGCCGAGACGGTCCACTCGCTGGCCGACTGCGGCAACCAGTTGCTGCTGCTGCTCGGGCTGCGGCAGGCGCGGCGGCCGGCCAGCGCCGAGCATCCGCTCGGCTACGGGCGCGCGATCTACTTCTGGTCGTTCCTGGTGGCGGTGATGCTGTTCAGCATCGGCGGCATGTTCTCGCTGTACGAGGGCATCCACAAGCTGCACAACCCCGAACCGCTGCAACAGTGGTGGTGGGCGGTCGGGGTGCTGGTATTCGCCATCGCCGCCGAGTCGGTCTCGATGCGCGCCTGTTTGCAGGAGGTGGACAAGTCGCGCGGCGGGCGCTCGCTGTGGCGCTGGTTCCGCGAAAGCCGGCAGGCCGAGCTGGTGGTGATCTTCGGCGAGGACCTGGCCGCGCTGCTGGGCCTGGTGTTCGCGCTGGCGGCGGTGCTGGCCACGGTGATCACCGGCGACCCGCTGTGGGACGCCATCGGCACCATCATGATCGGCGCGCTGCTGATCGTCATCGCGGTGCTGGTGGCGGTCGAGGTCAAGGCGATGCTGATCGGCCAGAGCGTGGATCCGGAGCTGGAGGCGCAACTGCTGGACTGGCTGCGCGCGCGTCCCGAGGTCGTGCACCTCATCCACGTCATCACCCTGCAGCAGGGCAACGACGTGGTGGTGTCGGTGCAGGCGCAGATGCGCGAGGCGCCCACCGTGCGCGCGCTGCTGGACGACGTCAACCGGGTCGAGGACGAACTGAAGGCCGCCTGGCCGGTGGTGCGCTGGACCTTCTTCGAGCCCGACCTGCCCAAGGAGCTGCGCTGACATGCCCGCCAGGCCGAAAGTGGACGAGAAGACGCTGCGCGGCTGGATGGAGGGCTGGCCCGGCGTGGGCACCGACGTGAAGTGGGGCAACGACCTGTGCTTCCTCGTCGCCGGCAAGATGTTCTGCGTCCATTGCCTGGACGGCGCAGGCAAGGGCAGCCTGAGCTTCAAGGTCGAGGACGCGCGCTTCCTGGAACTGACCGATCGTCCCGGCTTCGTCCCGGCGCCTTACCTGGCGCGCGCGCACTGGGTCAAGCTCGACGATCCTTCTGCGCTGGCGCGCGCGGAATTGCAGGCGCTGCTGCGCCGTGCCTACGAGCTGATCCTGGCCCGATTGCCGAAGAAGACCCAGCGCGAACTCGCCGGTTGACGTCGCAGGTTCCCCTGTATCTTTCAGGGAGTGCCCCCTCTCCCGCTTGCGGGAGAGGGCTGGGGTGAGGGCGCTTCGGGCTCCCCCTTGCCGCAAGCGCGAACGCCTGCGCAAAACCCTCCGAACCCGCGCTATTCCTGCTTCAACCACTCCAGCCGCGTCGAGCCGCCGGCCTCGCCCAGCGACTGCCGCAGCGCGGGCAGGGCGGGCGCCAGCGCCGCATCCAGCTGCCAGGGCGGGTTGAGGATCAGCATGCCGCTGCCGTTGAGGCGCAGCGGCGAATCGTCCGGGCGCACCTGCAGTTCGGCCAGCAGCGCCGACTTGGCGGGCAGCGCGGCCACCTTGCGGAAGAACGGCAGCAGGCTGCGCCGCTGCTTGATCGGGTACCACACCGCATAGGTCGCGGTGGGCCACTTCGACAGCGCATCGCGCAGCGCGGCGACGATGCGCGGGTACTCGGCGTCCTGCGCCTCGTACGGCGGGTCGATCAGCACCAGCCCGCGCGCGTACTTCACCGCGCCGATGCGCGGCGGCAGCATCGCGTGCATCGCCTCGTAGCCGTCGCGCGCGTGCACGGCCACGCGCCCGTCGTGGGCGAAGACCTCCTTCAGCGCCGCCGCCTCTTCCGGCTGCAGTTCGCAGGCGGCCAACCGGTCCTGCTGGCGCATCGCCTGCGCGGCGAGCAGCGGCGAGCCGGGGTAGGCGATCAGCGCGCCGACCGGGTTGACCGCCTCGACCGCGCGCAGGTAGCGCTCGACCGCCGGCGGCACCGGCTGCGCCTGCCCGAGCAGCCGCGAGATGCCGCCCTGCGCCTCGCCGGTGCGCTGGCTCTCCTTGCCGCCGAGCAGGTAGCGCCCGCGCCCGGCGTGGGTGTCCAGCACGAAGAACGGCGCCTCCTTGCGGGCGAGCGCGTCGATGATCGCCAGCAGCGCGACGTGCTTGAGGACGTCGGCGTGGTTGCCGGCATGGAAGGCGTGGCGGTAGTTCATGCCGCGCAGCATAGTCGCAGCGCGCCCGCTGCCGCTATGCTGCGCGGCATGCCGCACATCCTGCTCGCCGAAGACGAGGCCGCCATCGCCGATACCGTGCTCTACGCGCTGCGCAGCGAGGGCTTCGCCGCCGAGCACTGCGCGCTGGCGCGCGAGGTGGTCCCGCGGGTGCGCGCTGGCGGCGTCGACCTGGTGGTGCTGGACGTGGGCCTGCCCGACGCCAGCGGCTTCGACGTGTGCCGGGAACTGCGCGCGTTCTCGCAGGTGCCGGTGGTGTTCCTGACCGCGCGCAACGACGAGATCGACCGCGTGCTGGGGCTGGAACTGGGCGCCGACGACTACATGGCCAAGCCGTTCTCGCCACGCGAGCTGGTCGCGCGGGTGCGCGCGCGGCTGCGGCGCGCGCCGGCGCTGGCCGTGCCGTCGCCGGCGGCCGTGGCAACCGAGGCGCGGCCGGGCGGCTTCGAACTGGACCGCGAGGGCCACCGCGTCCGCTATCGCGGGCAGGCGCTGGACCTGACCCGTTACGAGTACGCCCTGCTGGCCGCGCTGTTGCAGCGCCCGGGCGCCATCCTCAGCCGCGCGCAGCTGATGGACCGCGGCTGGGACAGCGACGCCGACAGCGCCGACCGCACCGTCGACACCCACATCAAGACGCTGCGCCACAAGCTGCGCGCGGCCGGCGTGCCGCGCGACCCGATCCGCACCCACCGCGGGCTCGGCTACGCGTTCGAGCCCTGAAGGCGCGGCGATGCGGATCGGGCTGCGGCTGTTCCTGGGGTTCTTCCTGATCGTCGGGCTGGCGGCGTTCTTCGTGATGCGCGTGTTCGTCAACGAGGTCAAGCCGGGCGTGCGCCAGGCGATGGAATCGACCCTGGTCGACGCGGCCAACGTGCTGGCGGTGATGGCGGCCGAGGACATGAAGCGCGGCCGCATCGCCGAGGGCGGCTTCGTCCGCCACCTGCGCACGGCCAGCCGGCGCGAACTGGAGGCGCACATCTGGCAGTTCCCCAAGCGCAGCATCGACTACCGCGTCACCATCACCGACGCGCGCGGCATCGTCGTCTACGATTCGGAAGGCCGCGACGTCGGCCGCGACAACTCGCGCTGGAACGACGTCTACCGCACCCTGCGCGGCGAGTACGGCGCGCGCTCCAGCCCGGAGACGCCGGACGACGCCACCCGCACGGTGATGCACGTGGCCGCGCCGATCCGCGATCCGGACGACGAGCGCCGGCTGATCGGCGTGCTGACGCTGGCCCAGCCCAACCATGCCTTCGAGCCTTTCATCGTCGCCAGCCAGCGCAACATCCTGCGCCGCGGCGGCTGGCTGATCGGGCTGTCGGCGCTGATCGGCGTGGTGATGACTTGGTGGCTGGTGCGCGGCCTGCGCGGGCTCAACCGCTACGCGCAGGCGGTCAGCGCCGGCGAGCCGGTGCCGCCGCCGAAGCCGCGCCGCGACGAGATCGGCGATCTCGGCCGCGCGCTGGAGACGATGCGCCGCAAGCTGGAAGGCAAGGCCTACGTCGAGCAGTACGTGCAGTCGCTGACCCACGAGATGAAGAGCCCGCTGGCGGCCATCCGCGGCGCGGCCGAGTTGTTGCAGGAGCCGCTGCCGGAGGACGAGCGCCAGCGTTTCGCCCGCAACATTCAGGCGCAGGAGCAGCGCCTGACCGAGACCATCGACAAGCTGCTGGCGCTGGCCGAGGTCGAGCAGCACGGCTGGCTGCAACGGCGCGAGCGCATCGACGTGGCCGCGCTGCTGGCCCGGCTGGACGAGGAGACGGCGCCGAGATTGCAGGCCGCGCGGCTGCGGCTGCGGGTCGAGTGCGCGCCGGCGCCGCTGGCGGTGGAGGGCGACCCGTTCCTGCTGCGGCAGGCGCTGTCCAACCTGCTGGACAACGCGCTGGCGTTCGCGCCGCCGGATTCGGAGATCGTGCTGGCGGCCGCGACCTTGCAGGACCGGATCCGCCTGTCGGTGCGCGATCGTGGTCCCGGCGTGCCGGACTACGCGGGCGAGCGGGTGTTCGAGCGCTTCTACTCGCTGGCGCGCCCGGCCACCGGCCAGCGCAGCTCCGGCCTGGGACTGCCGTTCGTGCGCGAGGTCGCCCGGCTGCACGGCGGCACCGCCGCGTTGCGCAACCATCCGGAAGGCGGCGCCGAGTCCGTGCTGGAACTGCCCGCCGCCGACGCCCGGTAGAGGGAACGCACTGTTTCGCGTGGAGCGGAGCTCGCTCCGCTGCTCTTCGCGTCCGGACCCGACGCAGCCGAGCAAGCTCGGCTCTACACGCCCCGGCGCCCGACGCTCTGCTTGCATGTAGAGCGGAGCTCGCTCCGCTGCCCTTCGCTTCCGGTTCCGGCGCAGCCGAGCAAGCTCGGCTCTACACGCCCCGACGCCCGACGCTCTGCTTGCATGTAGAGCGGAGCTCGCTCCGCTGCCCTTCGCTTCCGACCCGGCGCAGCCGAGCAAGCTCGGCTCTACAACCCCCGGTGCCCGACGCTCTGCTTGCATGTAGAGCGGAGCTTGCTCCGCTGCCCTTCGCTTCCGGTCCCGGCGCAGCCGAACAAGCTCGGCTCTACACGCCCCGGTGCCCGACGCTCTGCTTGCATGTAGAGCGGAGCTTGCTCCGCTGCCCTTCGCTTCGGCCCGGCGCAGCCGAGCAAGCTCGGCCCTACACGTCCTGGCCTCCGCCGCCCCGGACTTCACACAGACTTCAAACAGCCCTCAATCCCGCGCCACCGGCCGCGCCCACCATGTCCGCGTTTCCAACCGGGGCATGAAGATGAAATCGATACGACTGCTGTTGCGCTTCCTCACCGTCGGCGGGCTGGTGCTGTTGCTGCTGATCCCGCTGATGATGATCCGCGGCGTGGTCCATGAACGCCAGGCCTACCGCGGTCAGGCGGTCGCGCGGGTGGCGCAGAACAGCGCCGGCGCGCAGACCTTCATCGGGCCGATGCGGGTGGTGCCGTGGACCGACACCCGTCGGGTCGAGTACACCGACGACAAGGGCGCGGTCCAGCACCGCATCGAGCGCACCCGTGGCCAGTTCCTGCAAATGCCGCGCACGCTGGTGGTGGAGGGCGACATGCAGCCGCGCGCGCTGAAGGTCGGCCTGTACCGCGTGGGCGTGTACGAATGGCACGGCAAGCTGCGCGCCGCCTTCGAACCGGCGCTGCCCGCCGTGCCGGCCAACGTCGAGCGCGAGTACGGCACCCCGTACCTGGCCTTCGGCATGTCCGACGTGCGCGGCCTGGTCGGCATGCCGGTGCTGCGCGCAGACGGCCGCCCGCTGCAGTTGCTGGCCGGCACCGGTGCGCTGGCCAAGCGCTTCAGCGGCATGCACGCGCCGCTGCCGGCGATCGCCGGCGAGCGCGTGGCCGGCAACGAGGTGGCGATGGACTTCGTGCTCAAGGGCACGCAGTCGCTGGCGGTGGCGCCGCTGGCCGACGACAACCGCATCCACCTGGCCTCGGCCTGGCCGCACCCGAGGTTCGAGGGCTATTCGCCGCGCAGCCAGTTGCGCAGCGACGGCTTCACCGCCGACTGGGAGATCTCCTCGCTGGCCAGCAACGTGCAGGCGCAGTTGCAGGACGGGCGCGAGATCGCCGACGGCGACGCCGGGCGTGCCTACGAAAGCGCGGTCCCGCGTGTCGACACCGTCGGCGTGAGTCTGGTCGATCCGGTGGACATCTACACCAAGGCCGATCGCGCCAGCAAGTACGGCCTGCTGTTCGTGGTGCTGACCTTCGTCGGCTTCGCCCTGTTCGAGCTGATCAAGCGGCTGCCGATCCACCCGCTGCAATACCTGCTGGTCGGGCTGGCGCTGGCGATCTTCTTCCTGCTGCTGCTCAGCCTGTCCGAGCACATCGCCTTCCTGCCGGCCTACCTGTTGGCCGCCGGCGCCTGCATCGGCCTGCAGTTCGTCTACCTGTCCGGGGTGTTGCGCAGCCGGCTGCGCGCGGCCGGCTTCGCGGCGATGCTGACCGCGCTGTACGGCGTGCTCTACGGCCTGCTGGTCTCCGAGGACAATGCGCTGCTGATGGGCTCGCTGCTGCTGTTCGGCATCCTGGCCGCGATCATGTGGATCACGCGCAAGGTGGACTGGTATGAACTCGGCGCCTCGCTGCGGTGAACCCGCTGCGCGGGCGGGCGCGGAAGGCGTGCCTGCTGCTGGCGCTGCTGGGCGGGGCGTGCTGGATGGCTAACCGCATCCACGTCTACCAGCGCGCCCAGTCCCTGCTGCCGCCGCAGCTGCGCACCGCCGGCATGGAACGCTTCGGCAGCGAGCCGGGGCAGTTCTGGCAGACCGTGTGGGCGGCACTGCCGCTGCGCAGCCAGTCCTGCGGGGCGGTGATCCTGCGCCTGTCCGAGGCGACGGCGCAGGACATCGGCCAGCGCCGGCTGGGTTTCTTCGAGCATGCGCGGACCGCACGCTCCGCGCAGGCGGCGGGCGGCCCGGTCCGTTACCACCACTGGCAGCCCTCGCCGCTGCCTTCGGCCTGGCGCGACGGCATCGACGACAAGGGACTGTGGAACGGCCTGCTGTGCATGCGGGTGGATCGGGAGCTGCACGGCAGGCTGGTCGCCGCGCGCGGCCCGGGCGCGTACTACGCCGTGCGCGAGGATCGCCACGGCGTGCTGGTGGTGATCCCGCGGCACCGGCTGGTCGTCTACAGCTGGTGGGATTGAACGGCACTGCGGTTCCTTCTCCCGCAAGTGGAAGGCGTCCCGAAGAGCCTGCCCCGAGCTTGAACCGGGGGACGGAGGGCAGAAGACGACGATGATCGCATCGCCGGGATCCGGACCCATTAAAGTAGCCGCATGGCGAGCCCCTCCCACACCCTCGAATCCCTGCGCGGCGCGCAGCTGCTGCCGCACCTGGACGACGTGGCGCGGCTGCGCATCGCCGTGTTCCGCGACTGGCCCTACCTGTACGCCGGCGATCTCGGGTACGAGCGCGACTACCTGGCCGCCTACGCGGCCTCGCCGGACAGCGTGTTCGTGCTGGCGCGCGACGGCGCGGGCGAGGTGGTCGGCGCATCGACCGGGCTGCCGCTGGCCGACGACGCGCCGGCGTTCTCGCAGCCGTTCCGCGAGCGCGGCCTGCCGGTCGAGCGGGTGTTCTACTTCGGCGAGTCGGTGCTGCTGCCGCGGTGGCGCGGGCGCGGCATCGGCCATGCCTTCTTCGACCGGCGCGAGGCGCATGCGCGCGATCTCGGCCGCTTCGGCTGGACCGCGTTCTGCGCGGTGGATCGCGACGACGGCGATCCGCGCCAGCCGCCGGCCACCGGCCCAACGACGCGTTCTGGGGCAAGCGCGGCTACGCGCGCGCGCCGGGCATGACCATGCAGTTGCCGTGGGACGAAATCGGGCGCGGCGAGATCCCGCATGCGCTGACGTTCTGGCTGCGGCCGCTGGAGTCGGCGCGGTGAAGGTCGCCGTCGTCCGCTATCCGGTCGAGGCGCCGGCCGATTTCGCCGCCTTCGCCGCCAAACAGGCGCGGCTGCTGGCGCAGGCGGCTGCGCGCGGCGCGCGCATTGCGGTACTGCCGGAATACCTGTCGCTGGAGCTGGGCGCCACCTTCGCGCCGGCGGTGCGCGCGGATCTGCATGCCTCGCTGGCGGCGCTGCAAGCCTGCCACGACGCCTGGCGGACGCTGTTCGGCGATCTGGCGCGCGAACTGCGCATGCACGTGGTGGCCGGCTCCTTCCTGCTCGACGCCGGCCACGGCCGCTACCGCAACCGCAGCTACTGGTTCACCCCGCAAGGCGCGCACGGCTGGCAGGACAAGCTGCAACTGACCGGCTTCGAGAAGGCCGTCGGCGTCATCGAGGGCGGCGACGCATTGAAGGTGTTCGAGGCCGACGGCGTGCGCGCCGGCGTGTCGATCTGCTACGACAGCGAGTTCCCGCTGCCGGTGCGCGCGCAGTGCGAGGCCGGCGCGCGCCTGCTCATCGTGCCCAGTTGCACCGACACCGAGGCCGGCGCGACCCGCGTGCGCGTGGGCTGCCTGGCGCGCGCGCTGGAGAACCGCGTGTTCGTCGCCCAGGCGGTCACCGCCGGGCAGGCGCCGTGGAGCCCGGCGCTGGACGCCAATACCGGGCAGGCGGCGATCTACGCGCCGATGGACGCCGGCTTCCCCGCCGACGGCGTGCTCGCGCGCACCGTTGGCGACGAGGTGTGGGCGCTGGCCGATCTCGATTTCGCCGCGCTGGAGGCCAGCCGCGCGCATGCGCAGGTCGCCAACGACCGCGACTGGCCCGGGCAGCAGCAGCCGGCGCTGCGGCACGCACGGGTGCAGGCCCTCGACTGAAGCATGACTAATGGAAGGGGGGAGGGCGCCTTCCTTCGGCTAGACTCGGGCGCTTTGGGGACGAGCGGGCCGGCCCGCGAGGAGACGCGTGTGTTGAAGGGGAATCTGTTGGCGCTGTGCCTGGGATTGTCGGGCGCGATCGCGGCGCTGCCGGCGCAGGCCGCCGAACCGGTGGATCTGGAGATGGTCGGGCGCATCCGCCAGGAAGCCTTCCACCGCTCGCAGGTGATGGCCACCTTCGGCCACCTGACCGAGCAGATCGGGCCGCGCCTGACCAACTCGCCGTCGATGGCGAAGGCCAACGCATGGACCCGGCAGAAGTTCGGCGAATGGGGACTGGCCAACGTCCATGACGAGGCGTTCGAGGACTTCGGCCGCGGCTGGGAATTCAGCTCGGCCAGCGTGCAGTTGCTGGAGCCGCGCGCGATGCCGCTGCATGCCGTGCCCAAGGCGTGGACGCCGGGCACCCAGGGCCCGGTCGAGGGCGAGGCCATCGCCGTCTCGATCAGGACCAAGGCCGACCTGGAAAAGTACAAGGGCAAGCTGAAGGGCAAGATCGTCCTGCTCAGCGAACTGCGCGAGTACAAGCCCGGCACCGAGGCCGACAGCCACCGCTACAACGATGCCGGCCTGACCGAACTACTCGCCTTCAGCGTGCCCAAGGACACCGCGTCCGATCGCGCAAAACGGCTCAAGGAATACCAGGGCCGCCAGGAACTGACCCAGGCCACCCTGCGCCTGCTGGAGGAAGAGGGCGCACTGGCCGCGCTGAGCATCAGCGGCTGGGACAACGGCATCATCCGCGTCGGCGGCGGCGGATCGCGCAAGCCGGGCGAGCCGGTCGGCGTGGCCGAACTGGCGGTGGCGGCCGAGCACTACAACCCGCTGATGCGCGCGCTGGCGCGCAAGGAGAAGGTGCGCCTGCGCGTGGACGTCGCCGCCCGCTTCACCAGCGAAGGCAACGACCCCGGCTACAACACCCTGGCCGAGATTCCCGGCAGCGGCCCCAAGGCCGGCGAGATCGTGATGATCGGCGCGCACCTGGACTCCTGGCACGCCGGCACCGGCGCGGCCGACAACGCCGCCGGCGTGGCGGTGATGATGGAGGCCATGCGCATCCTCAAGGCGGTCGGCGCCAAGCCCAGGCGCACCATCCGCGTCGCCCTGTGGAGCGGTGAGGAGCAGGGCCTGCTCGGCTCCTCGGCACATGTCGCCAGGCATTTCGCCGCCTATCCGGAGCCGACCGATCCCGAGCAGAAGAAACTGCCGGCCACGCTGCGCGAGCGCACCGGCGCGTTGCAGCGCAAGCGCGACTACGACCGCTTCTCGGCCTACTTCAACATGGACAACGGCTCGGGCCGGATCCGCGGCATCTACGCGCAGGAGAACCACGCGGCGATGCCGATCTTCGAGGCGTGGCTGAAGCCGTTCAACGACGTCGGCGCGACCATCGTCACCAGCCGCAACACCGGCAGCACCGACCACATCCCGTTCGACCGCGTCGGCCTGCCCGGCTTCCAGTTCGTGCAGGATCGGCTGGACTACTTCAGCAACGTCCACCACAGCGACCTGGACACCTTCGACCACGCCGCGCCGGAGGACCTGAAGCAGGCCGCGGCGATCATCGCCTCGTTCGCCTACCACGCGGCGATGCGCGAGGAGAAGCTGCCGCGCAAGCCGCTGCTGGAGAACTGATCGCCGCGCCGACCGTCCCTTCCCCCGCTAGCGGGGGAAGGTGCCCGGAGGGCGGATGGGGGGGCGCTTTCCGCGCACGACCCGCCAAAGCTAGAACAACAACCCGCCTTCCCGCACCACCCACGACGACGCCGAAGCCAACGCCGTCCCGATCCCCGCGGCCGCCAGCACGTCGCTGGGATAGTGCAACCCCAGCACCACCCGCGAAGCCGCCACGCACAGCGTGAACGGCGCCAGCACCCACGCCAGCGACGGGTAGTACGCCAGCGCGACCAGGGTGAAGGTGACCGCGTGCAGCGTATGGCCCGATGGGAAGCTGAACTCGTCCAGCGGCGCCACCCACGCGCGGATGCGCGCGTCGTGCGCGAATGGCCGCGGCCGCCGCGTCCAGCGCTTGAGTCCCTTGTACAGCGCCAGCGCGATCGCGCCGGTCGCGGCCAGGTGCAGCGAGGCGCGCAGCCCGTCGATGCCGTCCAGCACGACCAGCGCGCCCATCAGCGCGTACCAGGACACGCCGTCGCCGAGCCGGCTGACGACGGCGAAGAAGCCGCGCACCGCGCGCCAGTGGCCCCAGCGGTTGGCGCGCAGGCACCAGCCGGCGTCGCGGCCGGCGATTTCAGGCAGGGGCGAGTGCGGCATCGTCGTTCCTCCGGGCTTCGGCCAGTCGTTGCAGCAGGGCGTCGAACTCGGCGGCGACCTGCGCAGGCTGCAACCTCTGCACGGCCGCGTGCGCCGCGACGCCCATCGCGCGCCGGCGCGCGTCGTCGCACGCCAGCGCCCGCGCCGCCTTGACGAAGGCGTCGTCGCCATCGACCGTCGCGCCATGCACGCCGTCGCGCAGGTGCTCGCGCGCCGCGCCGTAGCCGAAGGCGACCGTCGCCACGCCGCTGGCCATCGCCTCCAGGGTGACGTTGCCGAAGGTCTCGCTGCGGCTGGGGAACAGGAACAGATCGCCGCTGGCCACGTGCCGGGCCAGGTCCTCGCCGCGCTGCATGCCGCAGAAGACGAAGTCGGGATTCTCGCGCGCCAGCGCCGCGCGCTGCGGCCCGTCGCCGATCCACACCATCCGCGCGTCCGGCCGTTCGCGTTGCAGCGCGCGGAAGCCGCGCACCGCCAGCGGCAGGTTCTTCTCGGCGGCGATGCGGCCGAGGTGGATCACCGCCAGATCGCTTTCTCCCAGCCCCCATTGCGCGCGCAGACCGGCGCTGCGGCAGGCCGGAGCGAACTGCCGCATATCGACCGCGCGCGCCAGCCGCTGCACGCGCAGGAAGCCGGCGCGTTGCAGTTCATCGGCCAATTCGCGGGTCGGCACCAATGTGGCCTGCGCCCGGTTGTGGAAGCGCCGCATCCAGCCCAATGCGACCGGCTCCAGCCATGCCATCGCGTAGTCGCGCATGTAATGGTCGAAGCGGGTGTGGAAGCCGGTAGCGACCGGGATGCCCAGCCGCCGCGCCGCGCGCAGCGCCGACCACCCCAGCGGGCCTTCCGTGGCCACGTAGATCGCATCCGGCACCCGTTCCTTCCAGTGCCGCAACAGCCTGCGCGTGGCCGGCATCCCGAACCTCAGTCCCGCGTAGAACGGCAATCGCGCGCCGCGCACCTGCATGCCTCCGCCATCGCCCGCCTCGGCGTCGGCTGGCTGGCGCGGGCGGATAACTTCGACATGGTGGCCGCGTGCGCACAGGCCCAGTTCCAGCCTCTGCACGGTCAGCGCGACGCCGTTGATCTCCGGCGGATAGGTCTCGGTGACGATGGCATAGCGCATGCGTGGCTCCGCGTTTCGCGCATGCTCGCCGCCGCCGATGAAGCCCGCGTTGCAACGGGATGACGCCGCGGTGACGGCGCGGCTCTGCGAAGGGGCAGGGGATCAGGCCACCATCGGCTGCAGGATCACGCCCAGTCCCTGCATGTCCTCGGGTTCGGCCAGCAGGTCGGCGCGCAGCAGCGGGCGGGTCTCGATCCAGGAACGGTCCAGCACCAGGGTCAGGCGGGCGTCGTCGGCGGAAAGATCCAGGTGCGGGATGATCCCGCCATCGTGGGCGCGGTGCATCAGCACGGCGATGCGCAGCAGCGCGGCCTTGCGCCTGGCGCGCAGCAGCAAACGATCGGGGAGCGCGTCGAAGGCGCTCTTCGGGATGCCGCGCCGGTGCGTGCGCACCAGCGCCGCCAGCACCTGCTGCTCCTGCCGCGAGAAGCCGGCGATGTCCGAATGTTCCAGCACGTAGGCGCCGTGCACGTGGTACTGGCTGTGCGCGATGGCCAGGCCGAGTTCGTGCAGGCGCGCGGCCCAGGACAGCATGCGCGCGTCGTCGTCGTCCAGCTCCCACGCCTCCTCGACCTGTTCGAACAGGTGCAGCGCGGTGGCTTCCACGCGCGCGGCCTGCAGTTCGTCGATGCCGTAGCGCTGCATCAGCGCGGAGACCGAGCTGTCGCGCGGATCGTTGTTGCTGGTGCGGCCGAGCAGATCGTAGAGGATGCCCTCGCGCATCGCCGCCTTGCTGACCATCAGCCGCTGCAGCCCCAGCGCGTTGAACGCCGCCTCCAGCACCAGCACGCCGCCGGCGATGATCGGCCGGCGATCGCCGGACAGCCCGGGCAGGTCGATGTCCTCGATGCGATCGGCCTGCAGCAGGCGGTCGCGCACCTGCGGCAGCGCCTCGGCCGTGATCGCGCCCTTGGTCAGCTTCATCGCCGCGCAGATCTCGCCGATGCTCTTGTTCGTGCCCGACGAGCCCAGCGCCTCGTGCCAGCCCAGGCTGCGGTAGAGCCCGGAAAACTGCTGGAATTCCGAACCCAGCTCGGTCAGCGCCTCGCGCCAGCGCTTCTTCGACAGCTTGCCGCCGGGGAAGAAGCGCCGCGTGCTGGCGATGCAGCCGACCTGCAGGCTCTCGCGCTCCAGGGTTTCCAGGCCGCGGCCGATGATGAATTCGGTCGAGCCGCCGCCGATGTCGATGACCAGCCGCAGCTGGCCCGGCCTGGGCGGCTGCGCGTGGGCCACGCCAAGGTAGATCAGGCGCGCCTCCTCGCGGCCGGAGACCACCTCGATCGGATGGCCCAGCGCCGCCTCGGCCGGGACCAGGAAGGACTGCGGCGTGGCCATCTGGCGCACGGCATTGGTCGCCAGCGCGCGCACCCGCGCCGGCGGGATGTCGCGGATGCGCTGGCCGAAGCGGGCCAGGCACTCGAGCGCGCGCCGGCGCGCCTGGTCGTCCAGTCCGCCGGCGTCGTCCAGCCCGTCGCCCATCCGCACGCTCTCGCGCAGGCGGTCGATCACCCGCAACTGGCCCAGCGTGTAGCGCGCCACCACCATGTGGAAACTGTTGGAGCCGAGATCGATGGCCGCGATGTGATCGCCGTCTTGCAGGAGCGGTGCGCTGAGGGAGGCGTGGAGCATGCGGCAGTTTAGCGGCAGGCCCGCGGGCGACGGTAGCTTGCGCGCGCAGTGCCCGCCGTGCAATGGCGGGCGGGCCGCGGGCGGGGCGGGGTCGCGGTCGCGTGCATTCAGACCTCGGCCAGCAGCGCGGCCTGCGCGGAGAACGGCGCCTGTCCCTGCGCCGGTTCGATCTTGCGGTACTGGCCGTCGGCGCCGAGTTCCCACGCGTTGAGGTTGTCGTCGAGGTAGTTCTGCAGGGCCTCGCGGTAGACGCGCCGGGCCAGGTCCGGATCCAGGATCGGGAAGCAGGTCTCCACCCGGTGCAGCAGGTTGCGCTCCAGCCAGTCGGCGCTGGCGCAGTAGAGCTCCGGCGCGCCGTCGTTGCCGAACCAGTAGATGCGGCTGTGCTCGAGGAAGCGGCCGACGATCGAACGCACGCGGATGTTGTCAGACACGCCCGGCATGCCGGGACGCAGCGCGCAGGCGCCGCGCACGATCAGGTCGATCTCCACGCCGGCCTGCGAGGCGGCGTACAGCGCGCGGATCACCCGTGGCTCGTTGAGCGCGTTGATCTTGACGATGATGCGCGCCGGCCTGGCGCGCGCCAGCTTCGCCTCGCGCTCGATCTTGGCGAGGATGCCGGCGTGCAGGGTGAACGGCGACTGCAGCAGGCGCTTGAGCCGGGTCGAGGGCGCCAGCCCGGACAACTGCTGGAACAGCAGGTGCACGTCGTTGCCGATGTCCGGATCGGCGGTGATGAGGCCCAGGTCGGTGTAGGCGCGCGCGGTGCCGCTGTGGTAGTTGCCGGTGCCCAGGTGCACGTAGCGGCGCAGCTTGCGGCCCTCGCGGCGCACGATCAGCAGCATCTTGGCGTGGGTCTTGTAGCCGACCACGCCGTACACCACCTGCACGCCGGCCTCCTGCAGCTTGTCGGCCACGCCGAGGTTGGCGTCCTCGTCGAAGCGCGCGCGCAGCTCCACCACCACGGTCACGTCCTTGCCGTTGCGCGCGGCCTGTACCAGCGCGTCGACGATGGCCGAGTCCTTGCCGGTGCGGTACAGGGTCTGCTTGATCGCCAGCACGCCGGGATCGATCGCGGCCTGCTTGATCAGGTCCAGCACCGCGCCGAACGAGTCGAACGGGTGGTGCAGCAGCACGTCGCCGTCATCGACCTCCTCGAACAGCGCGTCGCCGTCGCGCAGCGGGCGCGGGGTGAACGCGGGGTATTTCAGCTCCGGCCGCTGCACCAGGTCGTAGACCTGGATCACGCGGTTGAGGTTGACCGGCCCGTCGATCGGATAGACCGCGTTGTCGGGCAGGGCGAAGTTCTGCAGCAGCGTGCGCACGATCGGCTTGGGGCAGTCGTGGGCGATCTCCAGCCGCACCGCCGGGCGGTAGCCGCGATCGACCAGCTCGTCGCGCAGCGCCAGCGCCAGGTTCTCCACCTCTTCCTCGTCCACCACCAGCTCGGAGTTGCGGGTCACGCGGAACTGGTAGGAACCCTTGACCTGCATGCCTGGGAACAGCTCGTCGACGAACACCGACAGCACCGAGGACAGCAGCACGAAGTCGTGCTCGCCGCCGGACACGCGCTGCGGCAGGTGGATGATGCGCGGCAGCGAGCGCGGCGCGCGCACGATCGCCAGGTGGCCGGCGCGGCCGAACGCGTCCTTGCCCTTCAGCACCACCACGATGTTCAGGGATTTGTTCAGTATTTTCGGGAACGGGTGCGCCGGATCCAGGCCCAGCGGCGACAGCACCGGCATGATCTCGTTGCGGAAGTAGGCGCGCAGCCAGCGGGTCTGGCGCGCGTTCCAGCTGCCGCGCTGGAACACGCGCACGCCGGCCTCGGCCAGCGCCGGGCGCAGCACGTGGTTCCAGCAGTGGTACTGCGCCTCGACCAGTTCGGCGGCGCGGTCGTGGATGCGGTTGAGCACGGTGGACGGGCTCATCCCGTCGGCCGCCGGCGGCAGGCCGAAGTCGACGGCGTGGCGCACGGTGGCCGCGCGGATCTCGAAGAACTCGTCCAGGTTGGTGCAGGAGATGCACAGGAAGCGCAGCCGCTCCAGCAGCGGCACCTGCGGATCCTGCGCCTGCGCCAGCACGCGGAAGTTGAAGTCCAGCTGCGACAGCTCGCGGTTGAGGTAGAGTGCCGGGTCGCGCAGCAGGTCTTCCTGCGTGGAAGTCTCGCCAGGGGCGGGCGCGGCGGCGTTCATGCGGTCTGGCTCTGCGCAAGGGGAAGGGGAGTATCGTGGCGAGGATGCACGCGTTCGGCGCCGAAGTGCACCGAGAACGTGCTGCCCCGGCCGACCTGGCTTTCGATCTCCAGCCGCGCCTGGTGCAGGTTGAGCACGTGCTTGACGATCGACAGGCCCAGGCCGGTGCCGCCGCTCTCGCGCGAGCGGCTGGTAGACACGCGGTAGAAGCGCTCGGTGATGCGCGGCAGGTGCGCGGCCGGGATGCCGTAGCCGGTGTCGCGCACGCGCAGCACCGCGCCGCCGTCGGCCGCGCGCGCGAACTCGATGGCGATGGCGCCTCCCTGCGGCGTGTAGCGCACCGCGTTGCCGACCAGGTTGGAGAACGCGCTGTGCAGTTCCTTGTTGGAGCCCCACAGGTCGACCCCGGCGTGATCCTGCACGGTGACGGCGTGGCGGCCCTGGCTGAGCGCCTCGGCCTCGCGGCGCAGGGTGGCCAGCATCGGCGCCATCGCCACGCCCTCGTCCGGCAGGCTGTCCTGCGCCTCCAGCCGCGACAGCGTCAGCAGGTCCTCGACCAGCTGGGTCATGCGCTGCGACTGCTTCTGCATCTCCGACAGCATCGGCGCCCATTCCGGCATGTCCTGCGGATCGAGCATGTCGAGGTAGCCGTGGACCACGGTCAGCGGCGTGCGCAGCTCGTGCGAGACGTTGGCGACGAAGTCGCGGCGCATCTGCTCCAGCCGCAGCAGCTTGCTGACGTCGCGCGCGAGCAGCAGCCAGTATTCCTCGGAGTACGGGATCAGGCGCAGGTTCAGCCGCAGGTCCGGCGCCACCGGCGAGGCGGCATCGTGCATCGGCTCGGCGTTGCGGCCGGCGGCCAGCCAGTGCGACATCGGCAGCGACTGCAGCCGTTCCACCACCGGCGCGCCGATGTCCCGCGGATGGCGCAGGCCCAGCAGGTCGGTGGCGGCGCGGTTGAACCAGACGACGCGCTGGCTGTTGCGCTCGATCACCACCACCGCGTCGGGCAGCGCCGCGGCGGCGGCGCGGTAGGCGCGCAGCATCTCCAGCAGGCGCTTCTTGCGCGCGCGCATCTCGGCCTGGCTGCGATGGAGCAGGCGGTCCAGTTCGTCCCATGCGCCGGCCCCGCGCGCGGGCGCATCCAGCCGTTGCCGCGCGCCAAGCCGCACCAGCACGCGCCGCAGCCGCAGGTAGTGCCAGCCCACCACCGCCAGCGCCGCCGCCGTGAGCACCGGCCACACCTGGCCGATCAGCAGCCCCGCGACCACGGCGGCCACCAGGACCAGCGCCAGCTGGCCTAGCGTCTTGAACCATGCGGAGCGGAGGTGGCGGGGCATGGGCGGGGATTGTAGGCAGGTGGATGTGACAGTAGAGAGGGGCTAGAGGCTAGAGGTTAGAGGCTAGGAACTAGAGGCTAGAGGCTAGAGGTTAGAGGCTAGCGAAAAGGCGATGCGCTCGTCCCTAGCCCCTAGCCCCTAGCCTCTAGTTCCTAGCCCCTAGCCCCTAGCCCCTAGCCCCTAGCCCCTAGCCCCCCACCGCCGCCGAAAACCGGTAGCCCGCCCCGCGCACCGTCTGCACCATGTTCTCCAGCCCGTGCGGCTCCAGCGTCTTGCGCAGGCGGCGGATGTGCACGTCGACCGTGCGTTCCTCTACGTACACGCTGCCGCCCCAGACGTGGTCGAGCAGCTGGGTGCGGCTGTAGACGCGCTCGGGATGGGTCATGAAGAAATGCAGCAGGCGGTATTCGGTGGGACCGATCGGCACGGGCGCGTCGCCGGCGAACACGCGGTGCGCCGCGCCGTCGATGCGCAGCGCGCCGACCGTCACGCTGCCGTCCTCGTCGTCCTCGCGCGAGCGCCGCATCACCGCGCGGATGCGCGCCAGCAGCTCGCGCGCCGAGAACGGCTTGACCACGTAGTCGTCCACCCCGGCCTCCAGCCCGCCGACGCGATCGTTCTCCTCGCCGCGCGCGGTCAGCATGATGATCGGCACGTCGCGGGTCATCGCGTCCTTGCGCCAGCGTCGCGCCAGTTCCAGGCCGCTGGTGCCGGGCAGCATCCAGTCCAGCAGGATCAGGTCGGGGACGCGATCGGCGATGGCGTTCTGCGCCTCGCGCGCGTCGCCGGCGTGGATGGGTTCGTAGTCGCCCTTGCGCAGGGCGAAGGCCACCATGTCGCGGATGGCCGGCTCATCGTCCACGATGAGGATGTGTTTCTGCATGTCCTTCCCATGACGCGCCAGGGGCCTGCGGCATTAGACGACAGTTTTGTGTCAGGAAGATGACGGCCGCGCGCAGCGCTTTAGGGCGCGGCGGCCCGGCTTCAGCGCCGGCGCTCCAGGTCCGGGTCGCGCACGCCCTGCCGGCGCAGTTCCAGCACCTGCGGGGTGATGGCGGCGATGCGCGCGTCGATGCGCGCGCGCGCGTAGTAGTCCAGGTCCTCGCGCTTCTTCAGGTTCTGCAGCTGGAGCAGCGCCTGCTCGGGGCGGCCGTTGAGGAAGGCGGCCTCGGCATAGGCCTCGCCGGCGCGGGCGCTGTCGCCGGCCAGCTCGTTGGCGCGGGCGAACGCCTTCTGGAACACCGGGTCGTCGCCCGAGCGGCCCAGCATCGGCCGCAGCACCGCCTGCGCGTGACGGCCGGATTCCGGCGTGCCCTGCTGGTTGAGGATGTCGGCGAAGGTCAGCGCGATGGCGCGGTGGTGGGGCATGCGCTGCATCAGCGCGGCCATGCGGTGGTTGGCCGCGGCATGGCGGCCGCGGCGCGCGTCGGCCTCGGCCAGCGCCGTCTCCAGCCACAGGTTGCCCGGGTCGTCGGCCAGCAGGGCTTCCAGCTCCTGCGCCGCGGCGGCGCCGTTGCCCGACTGGAGATGGGCCAGCGCCAGCCCATAGCGCTGCGCCGGGGTCAGCGGCCTGCCGCCGTCGCGGCGGATGCCCTCGTACTCGCGCAGGGCCATCTGCGGCGTGTCCGCGCTGAACACGCGCAGGCGCTCGCGCGCCCAGTCGAACTGGCCGCTGGCGCCGCCGCTGTCGAACACCTCGCTGGGCAGGCGCACCAGCGCGGGCAGCAGCGGGTTGTCGCGGACGGCCGGCGGCGCGGCGGTGGGGCCTTCGGCGGGGATGGTCTCCACCCGGGTGCCGCCGCCGGGCACGTGGGTGGTCGTGCGGATCTGGTCCTTGCGCATCTGCTCGGCGCGCTGGCGGGCCTCGCTGATGCGGGTGGTGTTGACCGGGTGGGTGCGCAGGTAGTCGGGTAGGTCGTAGTACTCGTGGCCGCGGTTGCCGCGCATGGCCTGCGACATGCGGGCGAAGAAGCCGGCCATCGCATCGACGTCGTAGCCGGCGCGGGCCAGCGTGCGGATGCCCAGGCGGTCGGCCTCGGACTCGTTGGAGCGGGTGTAGTCGATCTGCCGCTGCGCCATCAGCCCCATCGCCGAGGCGATGGCCGCCTGCGAGGCGTCGCCGCTGGAACTGCCGCCGGCGCTCTGCGCCACCACGATGGCGCCCAGCATGCCGAGCAGGATCGGGATCTGGTCGCGCTGGGCGCGCTCGACCCCGCGCAGCACGTGCTGCTGGGTGACGTGGGCGATCTCGTGCGAGAGCACCGCCGCCATCTCGTCCTCGCGCTCGGCGGTCAGGATCAGGCCGGCGTTCATGCCGATGTAGCCGCCCAGCGTGGCGAAGGCGTTGATCTGGCGGTCCCGCATCAGGAAGAACGTGTAGGGCTGCCGCGGCGTGTCGCTCTGCGCGCCGAGCCGGTTGCCGACGCCCTGCAGCCAGTCGTTCAGCAGCGGGTCGTCCAGCAGGTAGCCGTAGTTGCGCAACTCGCGCAGCATCATCGCGCCGTACTCGGCCTGGCGCGCGGGCGTGAGCAGTTCGCCGGCCGACGAGCCGATGTCGGGCAGGCGGTTCTCCTGCGTGGACGCCGGCGCGGCGGCCAGGGCCAGGGTCAGGGCGGTGCAGAGCAGCAGGGAACGCAAGAGGCGACTCCGTACGAGGGGTGCGCAGCGCAGGATGAGGCCTGGGCGCGGGTGGCGAGTGAATCGGCCGTTAATCCGTCCGGGTGGGATCCTGCGTTCCATCCGCCCGCCTGGAAGCGGCGTTCACCGCGAACCATATACGCTATCGCCCATTGTCGACCTTGAATCACCCGGAGAATTCCCTTGAGCGACGCCCCGCCCATCACCATCTACTCGACCGCCATCTGCCCGTACTGCGTGGCGGCCAAGAACTTCCTCAAGAGCAAGGGCCAGGCCTGGACCGAGGTCCGCATCGACCTGGATCCGGCCGAGCGCGAGAAGATGGTCGCCCGCACCCGCCGCACCAGCGTGCCGCAGATCTTCATCGGCGAGACCCACGTCGGCGGCTACGACGACATGATGGCGCTGCACCGCGCCGGCGGACTGGAACCGCTGCTGGCCGGCCGGGCCCCGGAGGCCGGCGCATGAGCGGCGGCCACGACGAAGGCGAGGACCGCGTCCGCGCGTTCACCGAGTTCCGCCAGCGCATGAACCAGCGCATCCTGGCCGAGCCCAACCAGGTCGTGCGGCGCTTCTTCGCGCTCGACACCCAGACCTACCAGGAAGGCGCGCTGGACGTGAAGACCAAGGAACTGCTGGGCCTGGTCGCCTCGATGGTGCTGCGATGCGACGACTGCATCAGCTACCACGTGGCCCAGTGCAAGGAGGCGGGGGTGAGCCGCGAGGAGTTCTTCGAGACCTTCTCGGTTGGCTTGGTGGTCGGCGGATTGATCGTCATCCCGCACCTGCGGCGGGCGGTGGATTTCCTCGACCAGCTCGAAGGCGGCCAGGCCGGCGCGCTGGCGGCGCACGACCACGGCTGAGGCGTTTCCCCTTCCCCTTCAAGGGGGTGAAGATGAGCGTTTGCGAGCCGGAGGCTCGCGCGACGATGAACGCCACGCGCGCTGCGCGTGGCCGGACAGGCCGGGATGGGGATGGTTTTCCCGGCTGCCACCGTCGTCGGTTCGCGGAGCCATCCCCACCCAATCCGCCCGGCCTTCGCGCCCGCTCCGGCGTTCGGTCCGATGCGAACCATCGGCTCGCAGGCATCGGCCCTCCCCCTTGAAGGGGAGGGCATAAGACCATCGTCGCTGGGACCATACGGCCGGTTCAGGCATAATTGGCGGCACAACTTTTCCCCCTTGGCGTCCTGTTCCGGTCCCGGCCGGCGCACGCCCCTGTTCGGAATCCCATTCAATGACCCAGACGATTACGGTCATCCGCGGCGACGGTATTGGCCCGGAGATCATGGACGCCACCCTGTACGTGCTCGAAGCCCTGCAGGCCGGCCTGAAGTACGAGGAAGCCGACGCCGGCATGGTCGCGCTGGAGAAGCACGGCGACCTGCTGCCGCAGGCCACGCTGGACTCCATCCGCAGGAACGGCGTGGCCCTGAAGAGCCCGCTGACCACGCCGGTGGGCGAGGGCTTCAGCTCGATCAACGTCGCCCTGCGCCGCCATTTCGACCTGTACGCCAACGTGCGCCCGGCCAAGTCCTTCCCCAACACCAAGTCGCGCTTCGCCGACGGCGTGGACCTGATCACGGTGCGCGAGAACACCGAGGGCGCCTACATCGGCGAGGGCCAGTCCATCTCCGAGGACGGCGAGACCGCGCTGCTGACCCAGAAGATCACCCGCAAGGGCTCCGAGCGCATCGTTCGCTACGCCTTCGAACTGGCCCGCAAGACCGGCCGCAAGAAGGTCACCATCGTCCACAAGGCGAACATCCTGAAGACCACCTCGGGCCTGTTCCTGAAGGTGGCGCGCGAGGTTGCCGCGCAGTACCCCGAGATCCAGACCAACGAGATGATCGTCGACAACACCTGCATGCAGCTGGTGATGCGCCCGGAGCAGTTCGACATCATCGTCACCACCAACCTGTTCGGCGACATCATCTCCGACCTGTGCGCCGGCCTGGTCGGCGGCCTGGGCCTGGCCCCGGGCGCCAACATCGGCGCCGACGCGGCGATCTTCGAGGCCGTGCACGGCTCGGCCCCGGACATCGCCGGCAAGGGCGTGGCCAACCCCTGCGCGCTGCTGCTGGGCGCGGCGCAGATGCTCGACCACCTGGGCCAGCCGGACAAGGCCGAGCGCCTGCGCGCGGCGATCATCGCCACGCTGGAGGCCAAGGACTCGCTGACCCCGGACCTGGGCGGCGAGGGCACCACGATGTCCTTCGCCAAGGCCATCGCCAGCCGGGTCTGAACCGGCCGGCGCCTGCGGCTTTCCGCCCCGGCGGAACCGCGGCCATCCGCCCCCCTGAACGGGACGCCTCCAGCGTCCCGTTTTTGTAGCCGTGTGTCCCAGGCATGGGCTTGGCGCGATTGCTGCGCCGCCGCAAAATTGCCCGTTCCCCTCCGCCCGGTTCCGCCGAAATGCCCGTTCGTCCCAGCGCGCTCGCGCTGACCCCGCTGCTGCTGTTCCTGGCGCTGTTCTTCGGCGCCGGGCTGTACTACACCGCCCACGGCGACGCGATGGGCTTCTACCAATTGCACGCGCCGGTGGCGATCCTGCCGGCGATCGCGCTGGGCCTGTGGATCGCGCGCCGCGCCGGCGTGCCGGCGCTGGACACCCTGCTCAAGGGCATCGGCAATCCTGACATCGTGCTGATGTGCCTGATCTTCCTGCTGGCCGGCGCGTTCGCGATGGTCACCCGGCAGATCGGCGCGGTCGACGCGGTGGTCGCCCTCGGCATCGGCTCGCTGCCGCCGGCGCTGATCCTGCCCGGACTGTTCCTGGTCGCCGGCTTCCTGTCGCTGGCCATCGGCACCTCGATGGGCACCATCGCCGCGGTCACCCCGATCGCGCTGGGCGTGTCGGACGCGGCCGGCATCGATCGCGCACTGGTGCTGGGCGCGGTGATCGGCGGGGCCACCTTCGGCGACAACCTGTCGGTGATCTCCGACACCGCCATCGCCGCCGCCCGCACCCAGGGCTGCACGGTGCGGGAGAAGTTCCGCGAGAACCTGCGCATCGCGCTGCCGGCGGCGCTGCTGACGCTGGTGCTGCTGGGCATCGTCGGCGAGGCCTCGCCGGTGGAGCCGGCCGGCGACGCCTCGCCCTGGCTGGTGCTGCCCTACCTGCTGGTGCTGGTACTGGCGGTGGCCGGGCTGGACGTGCTGGTGGTGCTCGGCATCGGCCTGGTCGTGGCGGCGGTGTTCGGGCATTTCTTCGGCGCGCAGGACTACGGCCTGGCCAGCTTCGCCGACGACATCTACGGCGGCTTCGAGAGCGTGGTCGAGATCACCCTGCTGGCGCTGTTCATCGGCGGCCTGGCCGCGCTGATGAAGGCCAGCGGCGGCCTGGCCTGGCTGGCCGGCCTGATCGCGCGCATCGCCGGCGGCAACGACGGCCGCCGCACCGGCGAATGGAGCATCGCCGGCCTGGCCGCGGTCACCGACGTATTCACCGCCAACAACACCGTCGCCATCCTGGTCAGCGGCGGCATGGCCCGCGACATCGCCCAGCGCCACGGCGTGCCGCCGGCGCGCGCGGCCAGCCTGCTCGACATCTTCGTCTGCGCGGTGCAGAGCCTGCTGCCGTACGGCGCGCAGATCCTGCTGGCGGCCTCGCTGGCCGGCGCCTCGCCACTGTCGCTGATCGGGCAGGCGCACTACTGCTGGCTGCTGGTCGCGGTGACCGTGGCGTTCATGCTGTGGCCGGCGCGCAGGCGCCGCGCCGTGCCGTTGCCGGCGGGCAACGAGGCCGCCTGAGCGGATACGAAAAAGGGCGCCGAAGCGCCCTTTTTCGCCTTGTCGCGGACGCATCAGTCGCGCGAGTTCAGCTTGGCCAGCAGGCGCAGGAACTCGATGTACAGCCACACCAGCGTGACCATCAGGCCGAAGCCGGCATACCACTCCATGTACTTCGGCGCGCCGGCTTCCACGCCCGACTCGATGAAGTCGAAGTCCAGCACCAGGTTCAGCGCCGCGATCACGATCACGAACAGGCTGAAGCCGATGCCGATCAGGCCCGACTCGTGGATCAGCGGGATCTGGATATTGAAGAAGCCCAGCACGATGGTAGCCAGGTAGACCAGCGCGATGCCGCCGGTGGCCGCGACCACGCCCAGCTTGAAGTTCTCGGTGGCCTTGATCAGGCCCGAGCGGTAGGCCATCAGCAGCGCGAACAGCGTGCCGAAGGTCAGCATCACCGCCTGCATCACGATGCCTTCGTACAGGTGGTTGTACATGGCCGAGATCGCGCCCAGGAACAGGCCCTCGACCAGCGCGTACAGCGGCGCGGTGACCGGCGCCCATTCCTTCTTGAAGATGGTCACCAGCGCCAGGACGAAGCCACCGATCAGGCCGCCCCACAGGTACAGCTTGGCGGCGGGAAGGACTTCGCCGGCCGGCGAGAGGGTCTGGTGCCAGGCGAAAGTCGCAGTCAGCACCGCCAGCAGCAGCAACATGCCGGTCTTGTTGACCGTGCCGTTCAGCGTCATCGCGCCGGCGCTGCGTGAGACGACCGTGCCGCTGCCCAGATCGAGGAAGGTGGATTCTTTCAATGCCGGATTGCCGCTGCGGATCATGCTTGCTCCTTGGTATCGTGAGGACCGCGGTCCTAGGCCACGGAGGATATCGCATGTGCGCGGCCGCCATGCGGCGCACGCGGTGTTTGACAGCGACGGCCCGGCTGCCGACAATAGCCGGCCTTGTTGGCGTCTTGGCGCCGCGCCGGGCTCTCGTCGGGGTATAGCGCAGTCTGGTAGCGCATCTGCTTTGGGAGCAGAGGGTCGGGGGTTCAAATCCCTCTACCCCGACCAGTCTGCAGACGCGGGCGGGAGGCGGCAAACCGGCCTGGGCGCCCGTAGCTCAACCGGATAGAGCACCGGCCTTCTAAGCCGGCGGTTACAGGTTCGAGTCCTGTCGGGCGCGCCACTTGCCGGTGCAGCCGGCAGGGGCAGTGGTTCCAATGTGGTGGCTGTAGCTCAGCTGGTTAGAGTACTGGATTGTGATTCCAGATGTCGGGGGTTCGAGTCCCCTCAGCCACCCCACTTCCTCCATGCATGGGGGTTTGTAAGAAACGTGGTGAGCGCGTACACTACGCACCCGGGTTTTTCGGGCCGTTAGCTCAGTTGGTAGAGCAGTTGACTCTTAATCAATAGGTCCAAGGTTCGAATCCTTGACGGCCCACCACTTCGGAAGCGCCCGGCAACCCCGGGCGCTTCTTTTTTGCCCGCGCCTCGCCCGCGGCCGTGGCCCGGCGATAGAATGCGCGGCCGCTTGCGGAAGTGGCGGAATTGGTAGACGCACCAGATTTAGGTTCTGACGCCGCGAGGCGTGCGGGTTCGAGTCCCGCCTTCCGCACCAGGTGCCCGCCGGCGACGCCTGCCGGCTCCCCGTCCTGCGCCATTCCCGGCCGGCTTCCGTCCGGCCGGAGCGCGCGACGCGAGCGCCTGCATGCGCCGCCAGTGGCGGCCCGTCCCGGAATCGGCGAAACTAGGCAGTTCGGCGGGCCGGCGCTTCATTGCGTGCTGCCGGCGGACCAGATCATCAACATACATGCCGCGGCCGCGGGCCGTGGCGGCAGGAGTGAGTCAGTTATGCAAGTTTCGGTCGAATCGATCGGCAGCCTCGAGCGCCGCATGAGCTTCAGCCTGCCGGCTGAGCAGCTGGATACCCACGTCGGCGGCCGCCTGCGCGAGATCGCGCGCACCGCCCGCATCAAGGGCTTCCGCCCGGGCAAGGTGCCGGCCAAGGTCATCGAGCAGCGCTACGGCCCGCAGGTCCGCGCCGAGGCGCTGGACGGCCTGCTGCGCGAGACCTTCAGCACCGCCGTGCGCGAGCAGTCGCTGCAGCTGGCCGGCAACCCGCGCATCGAGCCGGGCGAGGGCGAACTGAGCTTCGTGGCCACCTTCGAGGTGGTGCCGGACTTCGGCGACATCGACGTGTCCAGGTTGAACGTGGTGCGCCACACCGCCGAGGTGACCGACGCCGACATCGACCAGATGATCGAGAACCTGCGCCTGCAGCGCCGTACCTTTAATCCAGTCGATCGCGCCGCGAAGGAAGGCGACCGCGTCGGGCTGGAGACCTGGTCGCAGGCCGGCGACGAGCGCATGCCCGCCGAGGGCAGCGAGAAGGGTGCCACCCTGGTCGGCTCTGGCGTCATGTACGGCGAGATCGAGCAGGCGCTGGTCGGCCTGTCCAAGGGCGAGGAGAAGACCGTGAAGGTCGACTTCCCCGTCGACTGGCGCGTGCCGCAGCTGGCCGGCCGCCAGGTCGACGTGCACCTGAAGGTCACCGACGTGGCCGAGCCGGTGCTGCCGGAAGTGGACAAGGAGTTCATCAGGAGCTTCGGCGTCAAGGGCGGCGACGTCGAGCAGTTCCGCGCCGACATCCGCACCAACCTGGAGCGCGAGCTCAAGGGCGCGCTGATGACGCGCCTGCGCCGCGAGGTCGGCGAGCAGCTGATCGCCGCCTACGCGCACGTGGAGATGCCGCCGCGCCTGGTCGAGAACGAGGCCCGCGCGATGGTCCAGCAGACCGTCGAGCAAGCCCGCCGCAGCGGCCAGCAGGTCGGGCAGATCCCGGACAACGCCCACGAGGGCTTCCTGGACCCGGCGCGCAAGCGCGTGCTGGTCGGCCTGCTGGTGGGCGAGGTCGCCCGCCGCAACAGCCTCAAGCTGGAGGCCAAGCGGGTGAACGAAACCCTGCGCCTGATCGCCTCCACCTACGAGGAACCGGAGCAGGTCATTGAGTTGTACCGCAACGATCCCCAGTTGATGAATGGACTGCAGGCGCGGGTGATGGAAGAGCAGGTGATCGACTGGATCGCCGAGCGCGCCCAGCACACCGAGCAGGCGCTTTCCTTCCAGGAAGCCATCCGCCAGTAATGCAACCGCTTTGCGAGAGCCCGCGCGTCGTCCGCGCGCGGGGATTCAACGAAAGAACAGGAGATCCCCGCGTGGACAATGTAACCAAGGCGTTGAACCTGGTGCCGATGGTGGTCGAGCAGACCAGCCGCGGCGAGCGTGCCTACGACATCTATTCGCGCCTGCTCAAGGAGCGGGTGATCTTCCTGGTCGGCGGCGTGGACGACCACGTCGCCAACGTCATCGTCGCGCAGATGCTGTTCCTGGAAGCGGAGAACCCGGAGAAGGACATCAGCCTGTACATCAACTCGCCCGGTGGCGTGGTGACGGCCGGCATGGCCATCTATGACACCATGCAGTACATCAAGCCGGACGTGAGCACCATCTGCGTCGGCCAGGCCGCCAGCATGGGCGCGCTGCTGCTGGCTTCCGGCGCCAAGGGCAAGCGCTACGCGCTGCCCAACTCGCGGGTGATGATCGACCAGCCGCTGGGCGGCTTCCAGGGCCAGGCCACCGACATCGACATCCACGCGCGCGAGATCCTCACCCTGCGCGCCAAGCTGAACGCCATCCTGGCCCACCACACCGGGCAGGCGCTGGAAACCATCGAGCGCGACACCGAGCGCGACAACTTCAAGAGCGCCATCGACGCGCAGGCCTACGGCCTGGTCGACCAGGTGCTGGAACGCCGCCCTGACGACTCCATCCAGGCCGCCTGAGCGCGCCCTCCGGCCCGCCGCGCGGCGGGCCTTTCCCCTGTTCACGATCCCGGCTGACAAGCCGGGACCGTGTGCTATTCTGCGATTGAAAGCCCTTCACCGGGCAGGTAATTGGGTATCCGAAGCATGAGCGAAGACCGTCAGGGCCGCACCGGCGACAGCAACAAGATCCTGTA
The DNA here is from genome assembly GCF_046736355.1 of Pseudoxanthomonas mexicana. Taxonomy (GTDB): domain Bacteria; phylum Pseudomonadota; class Gammaproteobacteria; order Xanthomonadales; family Xanthomonadaceae; genus Pseudoxanthomonas_A; species Pseudoxanthomonas_A mexicana_B. Next base: position 1,422,151 of record NZ_CP157201.1, read on the forward strand.
TTGCTCGTTCTGCGGCAAAAGCCAGCACGAAGTCCGCAAGCTCATCGCAGGCCCCAGCGTGTTCATCTGCGACGAATGCGTCGAGCTGTGCAACGACATCATCCGCGAGGAACTGGAGGAGAAGGCCCAGTCCGCGCGCAGCTCGCTGCCCAAGCCGCGCGAGATCCTCGAGGTGCTGGACCAGTACGTGATCGGCCAGCAGCGCGCCAAGCGCACGCTCGCCGTGGCCGTGTACAACCACTACAAGCGCATCGAGAGCCGCAGTCGCAACGACGACGTCGAGCTGGCCAAGTCCAACATCCTGCTGGTCGGCCCGACCGGCTCGGGCAAGACGCTGCTGGCCGAGACGCTGGCGCGCCTGCTCAACGTGCCGTTCACGATCGCCGACGCGACCACGCTGACCGAAGCCGGCTACGTCGGCGAGGACGTGGAGAACATCATCCAGAAGCTGCTGCAGAAGTGCGACTACGACGTCGAGAAGGCGCAGCAGGGCATCGTCTACATCGACGAGATCGACAAGATCTCGCGCAAGTCCGAGAACCCGTCGATCACCCGCGACGTGTCCGGCGAGGGCGTGCAGCAGGCGCTGCTCAAGCTGATCGAGGGCACCGTCGCCAGCGTGCCGCCGCAGGGCGGGCGCAAGCATCCGCAGCAGGAATTCCTGCAGGTCGACACCAAGAACATCCTGTTCATCTGCGGCGGCGCGTTCGCCGGGCTGGACAAGATCATCCAGCAGCGCTCGACCGAGGCCGGCGGCATCGGCTTCGGCGCCAAGGTCAAGAGTTCCGAGCGCAAGATCGAGGTCGGCAAGGTGCTGGCCGAGGTCGAGCCGGAGGACTTGATCAAGTTCGGCCTGATCCCCGAGTTCGTCGGCCGCCTGCCGGTGGTCGCCACGCTGGAGGAACTGGACGAGGCCGCGCTGGTCAAGATCCTGACCGAGCCGAAGAACGCCATCACCAAGCAGTTCCGCAAGCTGTTCGACATGGAAGGCGTGGAGCTGGAGTTCCGCCCGGACGCGCTGTCGGCCATCGCCCGCAAGGCGCTCAAGCGCAAGACCGGCGCGCGCGGCCTGCGCACCATCGTCGAGTCGGTGCTGCTGGACACGATGTACGACCTGCCGTCGCTGGAGAACGTGGGCAAGGTGGTGGTCGATGAATCGGTCATCGAGCACAAGTCCGAACCCTACCTGATCTACCAGAGCGCGCCCGCGCCCAAGGCCGCTTCGGGCGACTGAACGAAACGGCGGCTGTCGGCCGCAAGTCACTGAACGGGAAGCCCTTTCCCGCTTCCCCTTGCAACTCCCGCGCGATGGCCCCATAACGGGGCCATCGGCGTTTCCACGCCCCGCATTGCCTGTCACGGAGTCTCCATGCCGCGTCGTTCCGAGTCCGAAATCCTAGACCTGCCGGTCCTGCCGCTGCGCGACGTGGTGGTGTTCCCGCACATGGTCATCCCGCTGTTCGTCGGCCGCGACAAGTCGATGCGCGCGCTGGAGCAGGCGATGGAGTCGGACAAGCGCATCCTGCTGCTGGCGCAGAAGTCGGCCGAGACCGACGATCCGGCCGCCGCCGACCTGTACGCCGTCGGCACGCTGGCGCAGGTGCTGCAACTGCTCAAGCTGCCCGACGGCACCATCAAGGTGCTGGTCGAGGGCGTGGGCCGGGTCAACGTCTCCGGCATCGTCGAGCGCGACGGCTCGCTGTATGGGCGCGGCGAGCAGATCGAATCGACGGAAGGGCGCGAGCCGCGCGAGATCGAGGCGGTCGCGCGTTCGCTGATGTCGCTGTTCGAGCAGTACGTCAAGACCAACCGCAAGCTGCCGCCGGAACTGCTGCAGACCCTGTCCGGCATCGACGAGCCCAGCCGCCTGGCCGACACCATCGCCGCGCACCTGGGCGTGCGCCTGGCCGACAAGCAGCGCCTGCTGGAGACGCTGGAGGTCGGCGAGCGGCTGGAACTGCTGGTCGGCTTCGTCGACGGCGAGATCGACGTGCAGCAGCTGGAGAAGCGCATCCGCGGCCGGGTCAAGTCGCAGATGGAGAAGTCGCAGCGCGAGTACTACCTCAACGAGCAGATGAAGGCGATCCAGAAGGAACTGGGCGAGCTCGACGACGTGCCCAACGAGCAGGAGGAACTCGCGCGCAAGATTGCCGAGGCCGGCATGCCCAAGGCGGTCGAGACCAAGGCCAGGAACGAGCTCAACAAGCTCAAGCAGATGTCGCCGATGTCGGCCGAGGCCGCGGTCGTGCGCAACTACCTGGACTGGCTGCTCGGCGTGCCGTGGAAGAAGCGCAGCAAGGTGCGCAAGGACCTGAAGGTCGCGCAGGACACGCTGGACGCCGATCACTACGGCCTGGACAAGGTCAAGGAACGCATCCTCGAATACCTCGCCGTGCAGTCGCGCGTGCAGAAGATGAAGGGCCCGATCCTGTGCCTGGTCGGCCCGCCCGGCGTGGGCAAGACCTCGCTGGGGCAGAGCATCGCCAAGGCGACCAACCGCAAGTTCGTGCGCATGTCGCTGGGCGGCGTGCGCGACGAGGCCGAGATCCGCGGCCACCGCCGCACCTACGTCGGCTCGATGCCGGGCCGCATCGTGCAGAACCTCAACAAGGTCGGCAGCAGGAACCCGCTGTTCGTGCTGGACGAGATCGACAAGATGTCGATGGACTTCCGCGGCGATCCGTCCTCGGCGCTGCTGGAGGTGCTGGATCCCGAGCAGAACAACGCCTTCAACGATCACTACCTGGAAGTGGACCTGGATCTGTCCGAAGTGATGTTCGTGGCGACGTCGAACTCGCTGAACATTCCCGGCCCGCTGCTGGACCGCATGGAGGTGATCCGCATCCCCGGCTACACCGAGGACGAGAAGCTCAACATCGCCCAGCGCTACCTGGTGCCCAAGCAGATCAAGGCCAACGGCCTGAAGCCGGAGGAGCTGAAGATCGCCGAGGGCGCGATCCGCGACATCGTGCGCTACTACACGCGCGAGTCGGGCGTGCGCAACCTCGAGCGCGAGATCGCCAAGATCTGCCGCAAGGTGGTCAAGGAACTGGCCCTGGCCGGCCCGAAGCCGGCGAAGAAGAAGTCCGGCAAGCCCGCGCCGGTGCAGGTGACCTCGAAGAACCTGGACAAGTACCTGGGCGTGCGCCGCTTCGACTACGGCCGCGCCGAGGAGCAGAACGAGATCGGCCTGGTCACCGGCCTGGCCTGGACCGAGGTCGGCGGCGACCTGCTGCAGATCGAGGTCTCGCTGGTACCGGGCAAGGGCGGCACCACGCTGACCGGCCAACTGGGCGACGTGATGAAGGAATCGGCGACCGCCGCGCTGTCGGTGGTGCGCTCGCGCGCCGGGCAGCTCGGCATCGATGCCGAGTTCCTGCAAAAGCACGACGTGCACCTGCACGTGCCGGACGGCGCCACGCCCAAGGACGGTCCCAGCGCCGGCATCGCGATGGTGACCGCGCTGGTGTCCACGCTGACGAAGAATCCGGTGAAGGCGAACGTCGCGATGACCGGCGAAATCACCCTGCGCGGCCGCGTCTCGGCCATCGGCGGGTTGAAGGAGAAGCTGCTGGCCGCGCTGCGCGGCGGCATCGACACGGTGATCATCCCCGAGGAGAACCGCAAGGACCTGGCCGACATCCCGGCCAACGTCACCGACGGCATCCGCATCATCCCGGTGAAATGGATCGACGAGGTGCTCGACATCGCGCTGGAACGGCCGATCGCGCCGTCGTCCGAAGGCGGGCAGGAACGGCCGCTGGGTTCTTCCGACAAGCCGGTTTCGCAACCCGGCGTCAAGCACTAGCGTTCGCCGCGCAGATCCCGTAGAAGCCGCAAAACCCGCGTCGTTATTGGGTTTTCGGCTTGCGTGGCAGGGATCGCGCTGGTATAAAACCCGCACCCGTCACGCGTTGGTACACGACGCTGCACACGGCAACTCGATGGGCTGTCCCGAAGCGCGGGCAGCCGATCACTCATTCCGCGGATCCTCCGCACAGGGAGTCATTAGATGAACAAAACCGAATTGATCGATGCCGTCGCCGACCAGGCCGAACTGTCCAAGGCCGAAGCCGGCCGCGCCGTCGACGCCGTCATCGCCAGTGTCACCAAGGCCCTGAAGGCCGGCGACACCGTGACGCTCGTCGGCTTCGGCACCTTCCAGGTCCGCGAGCGCGCCGCGCGCACCGGCCGCAACCCGAAGACCGGCGACGCGATCAAGATCGAGGCTTCGAAGAACCCCTCGTTCAAGGCTGGCAAAGCCCTGAAGGATGCCGTAAACTAATCGACTCGCTTGGGTGCTTAGCTCAGCGGTAGAGCGTCTCCTTTACACGGAGAGGGTCGGGGGTTCGATCCCCTCAGCACCCACCAGGGCACCCAGCAAGGCAACACCAGGTTTCAAGGCGCGGAGCGGTAGTTCAGTCGGTTAGAATGCTGGCCTGTCACGCCGGAGGTCGCGGGTTCGAGTCCCGTCCGCTCCGCCAGTAACAAGGAGCCCCTGAGCGATCGGGGGCTTTCTTTCGCGGAAGACGCGAAAGGCGAGTTTCGATGTTCCAAAGCGCGGAGTGGTAGTTCAGTCGGTTAGAATGCTGGCCTGTCACGCCGGAGGTCGCGGGTTCGAGTCCCGTCCACTCCGCCACCTACAAGGGAAGCCCGCGCAAGCGGGCTTTCTGCTTTCCGGGCCATCGCAGCGGGCCGCCGATGCGAACTTTCCCGGCCCGGCTTCGCCCGGGCGGGCTTCCGGCCGGACCGGCGCATCCAGGCGGTGCCGGGAATGCCGCTGCAGACGGCGCAAAGCGCGCTAAACTTGCAGGCTTGACGTAATCAGGCCCCGCGCACCGATGCTGCAGAAACTCCGCGACAAGACCACCGGCTGGATCGCCACCCTCATCCTCGGCTTGCTGATCATCCCGTTCGCCTTCGTCGGCGTGAACGAGTACATGACCGGCGGCGCGGCCAACGACGTGGCCACGGTCGAGGCGCCGCCGCACTGGTGGAAATCCGCGCCGTCCTGGTGGCCGGTGTCGATGCTGTGGGAGCGCCGCGAAATCACCCTCGACGAGTTCCGCGCCGAGTTCGAGCAGGTGCGCGCGCAGGAGCGCCAGGCGCAGGGCGAGGACTTCGATCCGCGCGAGTTCGAGAGCATGGAGAACAAGCTGCGGGTATTGCAGCAGTTGATCGATCGCGAGGTGCTGGCGCTGGCGTCCGCGCAGGCCGGCATCGTCATCGGCAACGACGCGGTCGCGCGCGCCATCGCCACCGAACCCGCGTTCCAGGTCGAGGGCCAGTTCAACCTCGAGCGCTACCAGTTGCTGTTGTCGCAGCAAAACCCGCCGCTGACGCCGCAAGCGTTCGAGGAGCGCCAGCGCGAGCGCCTGGGCATGCTGGTGATCCCGCAGGCGATCGGCGAATCCGACTTCATCACCGACAAGGAGATGGAGCGCCTGCTGCGCCTGCTGGGCGAAACGCGCGACGTCACCATCGCGATGGTCGCGCCGCCGGCCGCCGACGCCGCCGAGGTCACCGACGCCGAGATCAAGCAGTGGTACGACAGCCACGGCAGCGATTTCCGCCAGGCCGAATCGGTGACGCTGGAATACGTCGAGATCAACGGCGCGGCACTGCCTGCCGCGGCGCCCGCCGACGAAGCCACGCTGCGCAAGCGCTACGAGGACGAGAAGGCGCGCTTCGTCGATCCCGAGCAGCGGCTGGCGGCGCACATCCTGATCACCGTGCCTGCCGATGCCGACGAGGCGACGGTCAAGGCGGCCGAGCGGAAGGCCGCGTCGCTGGCCGAGCAGGCACGCGGCGGCGCCGATTTCGCCGCGCTGGCCAAGGCCCATTCGGAAGACCCCGGTTCCAAGGACGCCGGCGGCGAACTGCCGTGGGTGGCGCGCGACGGCTCGATGGTCAAGCCGTTCGAGGACGCGATGTTCTCGATGCAGGCCGGCGAGATCAGCGCCCCGGTCCGGACCGACTACGGCTTCCACGTGCTCCAGCTCAGGCAGATCAAGGCCGGTCAGGGCCGCTCGTTCGAGGAAGTGCGCGACGAACTGGCGCGCGAGCAGGCCGCCAGCGACGGCGAGCGCGCCTACAACGAACTGGCCGGCCGCGTGGTCAACGAGGTGCTGAAGAACCCGACCTCGCTCACCGCCGCCGCCGAGGCGACCGGACTGGCCGTGCAGCGCGTCGGCCCGGTCGCGCGCAATGCGCCGGTCGGCATCGTCGCGCATCCGTCGGTGCAGCGCGCCGCGTTCTCCGAGGCGTTGGTGCAGGACGGCACCGTCAGCGATCCGATCGAACTGGCGCCGAACCACAGCGTGCTGATCCGCGTGGCCGAGCACCAGCCCGAGCGCGCGCAGCCGCTGGAGCAGGTGCGCGATGCGGTGATCGCCGCCATCCGCGCCGATCGCCAGGACAAGGCCGCGCAGGCGGCCGCCGATGCGCTGCTGGCGCGCCTGGCCAAGGGCGAGAAGCTGCAGGAGATCGCCAGCGCCGAGAACCTGCAGGCCGGCCAGTTGCCCGGTCTGCAGCGCGGCATGCAGGTGCCGACGCAGGAAGCCAACGCGGCGATCTTCGCCGCGCAGCGCCCGGCCGACGGCAAGCCCTCGACCGGCAAGGTCGCGCTGGGCAACGGCGCCTGGGCGGTGTTCTCGGTCGACAAGGTCAACGAGGCCGACCTGTCGGCCATCCCGGCCGAGCAGCGCGCGATGCTGCGCCAGCAGGTCGCGCAGATGGACGGCGCCAGCGCCACCCAGGCCTACATCGACGCGATGCGCAAGCAGTACAAGGTCAAGGTGATGGAAGACCGGCTGTAACGCCGGCCCGCACACTGCAGAGCGGAGCTTGCTCCGCTGCCCGGCGGGCCATCCGCCGAGCAAGCCCGGCGCTACAGCGTCTCCCCCGGACTTCGGTGGGGAGATACCATGAAAAAGCCCGGCATCGCCGGGCTTTTTCGTATCCGCGAGGGCCGGCGCTTATTCTTCGTCGCCCAGCCCGGTCATGCCGACGATGTTGTAGCCGCCATCGACGTAGGTGACCTCGCCGGTGACGCCGGCGGCCAGGTCGGAGCACAGGAAGGCGGCGACGTTGCCGACGTCCTCGATGGTCACGGTGCGGCGGATCGGCGCGTTGGCCTCGACGTGGCCGAGGATCTTGCGGAAGCCGGAGATGCCCGAGGCCGCCAGCGTCCGGATCGGGCCGGCGGAGACCGCGTTGACACGAATGCCCTCCGGGCCGAGGTTCAGCGCCAGGTAGCGCACGGTGGCTTCCAGGCTGGCCTTGGCCACGCCCATCACGTTGTAGCTTTGCAGCGCACGTTCGGCGCCGAGGTAGCTCAGCGTCAGCAGCGCGCCATTGCGGCCCTGCATCATCGGGCGCGCGGCCTTGGCCAGCGCGGCCAGCGAATAGGCGGAGATGTCGTGGGCGCTGGCGAAGTTCTCGCGGGTCAGGCCGTCGAGGAAGCCGCCCGCCAGGGCCTCGCGCGGCGCGAAGGCGATTGCGTGGACGACGATGTCGATGCCGTCCCAGCGCTGGCCCAACTGTTCGAAGCAGGCGGCGATCTGAGCATCGTCGGTCACGTCGAGCGGCAGCACGATGTCGCTGCCGAACGCTTCGGCGGCCTTCTCCACGCGCGACTTGAGCTTGTCGTTCTGGTAGGTGAACGCCAGTTCGGCGCCTTCGCGGTGCATGGCCTCGGCGATGCCGGTGGCGATGGAACGCTCGCTGGCGATACCGGTGATGAGCGCGCGCTTGCCTTGCAGGAAACCCATGATGTACTCGCTGTCGGGACGATCGCTCTATTCTGCCACGGGCGCCGCGGCGGTGTCGGCGCGGCGCGCGGCGGCGTCCAGGCCGTCCAGCAGCAGCACCGTGCCGGGGCGCAGCACGCTGTCGGCGCGCAGCCCGTTGCGGGCCAGCAGCGACTGCGGGCGCAGGCCGTAGCGGCGGGCGATGAGCCAGGCCGATTCGCCGCTGCGCACGGTGTGCGAGCGCGGCGCAGCGGCGGCCGGGGAGGCGGCCGATGCGGGCGTTGCGCCGGCAGGCGTGACCGCGGCCAGCGCCAGCGTCGCGATGGGTGCATCGGCAATAGTGGCGACGTCGGCGCGCAGCGGGGCGAGCACGTGCAGCGGCCGCTCGCCGCGGCCGGAGCCGGCGGCCAGCGCCGGGTTGAGCCGGCGCATCCGTTCGGGGTCGTGCGCGTTGTCGCGGCTCCAGCGCTCCAGGCTGGTACCGGGCGGTAGCGGCTGCGCGGCGAGCAGCGGCACCGGCCGGTCCAGCCGCTCCAGCCATTCCTTGCGGTCGTCGGCCTGCTGGAAGATGCAGGCCAGCGCGTGCAGCTTCTCCACGTAGGCGTAGGTGATGGGGGACAGGCCGGGCAGCTCGGCCGGGCGGGCGTTCCGCGCGTTCATGCCGGCCCGGCGCATCGATTGCAGGATGCGGTACTCGCCGGCGTTGTAGGCCATCACCGCCAGCCGCCAGTCGCCGCCGAACATGCCGTGCAGCGTCTTCAGGTAGCGCACCGCCGCGCGCGTCGAATCCACCGCCGACAGCCGGCCGTCGTAGCCCTGGCGCATCGGGATCTGCTGGTTGCGCGCGGTCACGCCGACGAACTGCCACAGCCCCGCCGGTCCCTGCGCGTTGCGCGCGCCCGGCCGGTAGCCGCTCTCGACGAACGGGATCAGCGCGTACTCGGTCGGCAGGTGCGCCTCGCGCAGCGCGTCGACCACGTAGCCGAACAGCGGCAGCAGGTCGTCGTCGCGCAGCAGCCGGCCCGGGGCATGGCCGAACTGCTGCTTCCAGCGCCCGCCGGTGGCGTCGGCGTCGCATTCGGGATCGGCCAGTCCCTCGCGGAAGCGCTGGTAGATTTCCAGCCCGCTGCGATGGCCGGGCGGCAACGCCGGCTCTTCCGGGGTTTCGGGCGCGATGGGGGCGGCAGGGACTTCGGGCGGTGCGGCCGCGGGGTCGGTCGCCAGCGCCGGCCAGGCCGCCGCGCACAGCAGGGCCAGCAGCAAGGAGCCGCGCCGGATCATGCGCGGAAGCCGTCCTTCCAGCGCCGTAGCTCGGCGAAGGTCTCGACCCGGTCGCGCGGCATGCGGCCCAGCCGGTGGGCGACGGCTTCCTGCACGGCGGGGGCGTCGGTACGCAGGAACGGATTGCAGGCCAGCTCCCGGGCCAGGGAGGTCGGCAGGGTGGGGCGTCCGGCTTGGCGCATGGCCTGGGCTTCCTCGATGCGGTGACGCAGCGCGTCGTTCCGGGGATCCACGGTGCGCGCGAAGGCCGCGTTGGCCAGCGTGTACTCGTGGCCGCAGCAGACCAGGCTTTCCGGCGCCAGGGCGGCCAGCCGGTCCAGCGAGGCGAGCATCTGCGGCGGCGTACCTTCGAACATCCGACCACACCCCAGACTGAACAAGGTGTCGCCGCAGAACAGGTGCGGGGCCTGCTGCGGGGGGCCGCCGTGGTAGGCGACGTGGCTGGAGGTGTGGCCGGGCACGGCCAGCACGCGCAGCCGCCAGCCCTTGACGGCCACGCTGTCGCCGTCGCCGACGCGCTCGCTGGCGTGGGCGATGCGGGCGTCGTCCGGGGCGAACACGGGCAGGGTCGGCCAGCGCTCGCGCAGCGCGGCCACGCCGCCGCAGTGGTCGGGGTGGTGGTGGGTGACCAGCACCGCGGCCGGCCACAGCCCCAGCCGCGAGGCCGCCAGCACCGGCTCGGCCTGGCCGGGGTCGACGATCAGCGCATCGCCGTCGTCGTCCACCAGCGCCCAGATGTAGTTGTCTTCGAAAGCGGGAAGGGCTTGCAGGCGCATGGCGGATCCCGGACCGGACGCCGGGGGGCGCGTCCACTACAATTCCGACCATGCCTGCCTTCGCGTTCAGCCGTCAACCCGATGCCATCGCATGGTTCGGCAGCGCGGCCGGACAGGCGCTGCTGGCGGCCGAGGCGCAGGCGGTCGCCGAAGCCCTGCAGGGCAACGACGCCCAGCCCTGGCTGTGGCTGGCCGCCGGTCCCGCCGCCACTGCCGCCGCGCCGCCGTCGCCGGCCGGGCGCGGCCTGCGGCTGAGCCATGCCGGCGGCGGCTTCGAAGGGCCGCTGCGCTGCGCGCTGCCGCTGCCGCTGCCGAGCGAATCGATCGGCCGGCTGGTGCTCCAGCATGCCCACGACGACGGCAGCGAGGACCTGATCGCCGAGTGCGCGCGGGTGCTGGCGCCGGGCGGGCGGCTGTGGCTGTTCAGCCTCAACCCCTGGAGCCCGTACCGCCGGCACTGGCGCCGCGCCGGCCTGCCGCCGCGCGCGGCGGTGGCCTGGCGGCTGCGGCTGGGCGCGGCCGGCCTGCAGGTCGAGCCGCAGGCCCGCTACTTCGGCCCTTGCGCGCGCGTGCTCGCCGCCGATGGCCCCATCGCGCCGCTGCGCGCGGCCTGCCTGCTGCGTGCCGAGAAGCGCACGCCGGCTCCCGTTTCCCCCTTCCGGCCAAGACCGCCTGGCGCCGCGCCGGCGCCGCGCCGGCCTGATCTGGAATCACCTTGTCGATGAAGCACGTGGAAATCCATACCGACGGCTCCTGCCTGGGCAATCCCGGCCCCGGAGGCTGGGCGGCGCTGCTGCGCTACCAGCAGCGCGAGCGCGAGCTGGTCGGCGGCGAGGCGCACACCACCAACAACCGGATGGAGCTGATGGCGGCCATCGTCGCCCTGGAGACGCTGACCGAGCCGTGCCAGGTCACCCTGCACAGCGATTCGCAGTACGTCCGCCAAGGCATCACCGAGTGGATGGCCAACTGGGTGCGGCGCAACTGGAAGACCGCCGCCGGCGAACCGGTCAAGAACCGCGACCTGTGGGAACGGCTGCACGCCGCCTGCCAGCGTCACCGGATCGACTGGCGCTGGGTGAAGGGGCACAACGGCGATCCCGACAACGAGCGCGTCGACCTGCTCGCGCGTGAACAGGCCACGCGGGTGCGCGCCGGCGCGGCGACGCCATGAGCGCCACCCCGGCGCTGGAGACGGCGCGGCTGCGCCTGTGGCGGTTCGATGCCGACAACGCGGACGAGGTCGCGTTCAACCTGCGCCTGCTCAACGATCCCGGCTTCCTGCACAACATCGGCGATCGCGGCGTGCGCACGCTCGCGCAATCGCGCCGGCACCTGCTCGACGGTGCCATCGCCAGCTATGCGCGGCACGGGTTCGGCCTGTACCGGGTGGAGCTGAAGCAGGGCGGCGAGAGCGTCGGTGTGTGCGGGCTGCTGCGGCGCGACTTCCTCGACGATGCCGACATCGGCTACGCCTTCCTGCCGGAATTCCGCGGCCAGGGCCATGCGCGCGAAGCGGCCGCCGCGGTGCTGGCGTCCGCCTGGCCGGTCCACCGGCTGGCGCGGGTGGCGGCGATCGTCTCGCCGCACAACGAGGCCTCGATCCGCCTGCTGGAAAGCCTGGGCATGCGCTTCCGGCGCACCCTGCGGTTGCCCGCCGACGATCATGAGGTCAAGCTCTTCGACCGCGACACCGAGACGGATCCCTGACTCCGATGCGACAGATCATCCTCGATACCGAAACCACCGGACTTGAGTGGAAAAAGGGCAACCGCATCGTCGAAATCGGCTGCGTCGAGCTGCTCGAGCGCCGCCCGACCGGGCGCACCTTCCACCAGTACATCAATCCGCAGCGCGAGTTCGAGCAGGGCGCGGCCGAGGTGACCGGGCTGAGCCTGGACTTCCTGGCCGACAAGCCGCTGTTCGCCGGGATCGCCGACGAGTTCCTCGCCTTTATCGACGGCGCCGAGCTGATCATCCACAACGCCGCGTTCGACATCGGCTTCCTCGACTACGAACTGTCGCTGCTGGGGCCGAGCTATGGCCGCATGCACGATCGCGTGCGCGTGGAGGACTCGCTGCTGCTGGCGCGGCAGCGCTTTCCCGGGCAGCGCAATTCGCTGGACGCGCTGTGCAAGCGCCTTGGCGTGGACAACACCCACCGCCAGCTGCACGGCGCGCTGCTCGACGCCCAGCTGCTGTGCGACGTCTACCTCAACCTGACCGCCGGCCAGCGCGAGATCGGCTTCGCCGGCGTCGAGGAAACCGAGACCGCCAGCGCCGCCACCTTCGTGTTCACCGCCGCGATTGCCGCGCCGCGCCCGCGCGTGCAGCCCGACGCGGAGGAACTGGCCGCCCACCAGGCGCGGCTGGAGAAGCTGCGCAAGAAGGCCGGCGGGGTTTGCCTGTGGGACGCGCTGGAAGGCACGCAGGAAGCGGTCGCCACGGTCGTGTGAACACGTGATACGCAAAACGCCCCTTGCGGGGCGTTTTGCATGTCTGGCGGAGAGGGGGGATTGCTCGGTCCTTCGGACCTCGCCCCTCGCACCTGCGGGGCCAGCCTGCGGCTGTCCAGCGTGCCTGCGGCACGCTGTCGAACCCGCTCGGGTTCTCATCCAGATCCCCCTTCTGCACCAGATACGCAAAACGCCCCTTGCGGGGCGTCTTGCGTATCTGGCGGAGAGGGGGGGATTGCTCGGTCCTTCGGACCTCGCCCCTCCGGTGCTTGCGCACCTGCGGGGCCAGCCTGCGGCTGTCCAGCGCGCCTGCGGCACGCTGTCGAACCCGCTTGGGTTCTCATCCAGATCCCCCCTCTCCGCCAGATACGCAAAACGCCCCTTGCGGGGCGTCATGCGTATCTGGCGGAGAGGGGGGGATTCGAACCCCCGAGGCGCTATAAACGCCTGCCTGATTTCGAGTCAGGTACATTCAACCGCTCTGCCACCTCTCCGATGCGGTCCCGGCTGCAGCCGGGCCGTGCATGATACGGGGCGGGCCGTTGGCCGACAAGCGCGGACCGGGGCTTCGGCCTGAATCCGGCCCGAATGCCGCCATCTGCGGCGTGCTTGCCGCCTGTCCGCTTCGCCGCGATGATCGCGTATTGGCAGGCAAGGCTATTCCCGTCCATCCCCCGCGGGCCACCATGATCGAATTCGGGCATATCACCCACGTCGGCTTGCGCCGCGAGCTCAACGAGGACACCTACTACGGTGACAGCGAGCTGGGCCTGTGGCTGGTGGCCGACGGCATGGGCGGGCACGCCTGCGGCGAGGTGGCCAGCGCGCTGGCGCGCGAGACCATCGTCCGCGAGATCCGCGACGGCACGCCGCTGGCGCAGGCCATCCGCATCGCCGACGAGGAGATCATCCGCATCTCGCGCCGCCGCAACGACAGCCTGCCGATGGGCACCACGGTGGTCGCCGCGCGGGTGCAGGGCCAGCGCTTCGAGGTGGCCTGGGTCGGCGACAGCCGCGCCTACCTGTGGCGCGAGGGCCAGCTCGCCCAGCTCAGCCAGGACCACAGCTACGTGCAGGAACTGATCGCCCAGGGCGCGCTGACCAGCGAGCAGGCGCGCCAGCATCCGCACCGCAACGTCGTCACCCAGGCGCTGGGCGTGACCGACCCGCGCCACCTCAACGTCGAGACGATGACCGGCGAGCTGCGCCCGGGCATGCAGCTGCTGCTGTGCAGCGACGGCCTGACCGAGGAGGTGGACGACTCGGGCATCGCCGATACGCTGCGGCATACCGACTGCAGCGCGCAGGAATGCGTCGATTCGTTGATCGCCGCCGCGCTGGACGGCGGCGGCTCGGACAACGTCACCGCGATCCTGGTGCGCTGCCAGTAGCCGGCGCGGCGGACCTCAGACCCGGCCGGTGACCGGGATCAGCGCGCCGGTGATGGCGCGGGCCGGTTCCGACAGCAGGAAGGCGACCGTGCCGGCGAGCTGCGCCGGGGCGACCCAGCGCGCGAAGTCCGCGTCGGGCATGTCGCGGCGGTTGGCCGGGGTGTCGATGATGCTCGGCAGCAGGGCGTTGACGGTGATGCCGGCGTCCTTGAGCTCGTCGGCCAGCGCCTCGGTCAGCTTGGCCACGCCGGCCTTGGAGGCGGCGTAGGCGCCCATGCCGGTGCCCGCCTTCAGCGCGCCGGCCGCGCCGATGTTGACGATGCTGGCGCGCGCCGATTGCCGCAGCAGCGGCAGCGCCGCGCGGGTCGCGGCGACGGCGGTGCGCAGGTTGGTCCGGTACAGCAGGTCCCAGCTGTCCAGGCTGCCGTCCTGCACGGTCTCCCAGCGGAAGCCGCCGGCGATGTTGATCAGCGCATCCAGCCCGCCGAGCAGATCGGCGGCCTGCGCGACCGCGCGGCCGGCGGCGTCGCCGTCGGCCAGGTCGATGCCGCCGATGACCTGCACGCCCGCCGGTGCGTCGGTTGTCGCCGGCGCATGATCCAGGGCGACCACGCGCGCGCCCGCGGCCGCCAGGGTTTCGGCGACCGCGCGGCCGAGCGCGCCGGTGCCGCCGGTGACGATCACGCGCAGGGATTGCAGGTCCATTCTCGATGCTCCGGATTGCGGGAAAGGCCGGCATTCTAGATCCAGCCGCGGCGCGCGGGCGGGAGAAGGCCTTCCGCGCCGTCTTTCGCGGGGCGATCGCGAGGCGCTCCATCGCCCGCGCGCGGAGCGGAAACTTCACGGCGCCCCCGGTAGAATCGCGCTCCCCTTACGGAGTGTCGTCCCATGTCCGAAATCCTGGTGCCGGTGTCGTTCGGCGAATTGCTCGACAAGATCGCCATCCTGCAGATCAAGTCCGAGCGGATGACCGACGAGGCCAAGCTGGCCAACGTCCGCAACGAGCTGACCGCGCTGGAGAAGACCTGGATGGCCCACCCGGCCGCCGGCCACAACATCGCCGACCTGCGCGCGCGGCTGAAGGCGGTCAACGAGCGGCTGTGGGTGATCGAGGACGACATCCGCCTCAAGGAGAAGGCGCAGGCCTTCGACGAGGAGTTCGTCCGGCTGGCGCGCAGCGTCTACTTCGAGAACGACGAGCGCGCGCGCATCAAGAAGGACATCAACCTGGCGCTGGGTTCCAGCTACGTCGAGGAGAAGTCCTACGAGGACTACCGCGGCGGCGGCGCGCCGAAGGCGTAAGTGACGCGGCCGGCGCGATCCGCGCCGGCTTTCAGCGGCCCGCGGAGCGTTGGGCCGCGGCCGTGTCCAGGGCGCGCACGCGGATGAAGTGGCGGGCCATGCGGAAGCGCTCGCTGTGCGGCAGGGCGACGCCGTAGCCCTGGTGCAGCCTCTCCACCGCCGCCGGGTCGCCGCTGCCGATCGCGCCGAGCTGGGCGATGACCAGGGCGTGCTCCTGCACGCGCATCGGCAGCGGTTCGGCCAGTTGCAGCGTGGCCTCGCCGGCCTCGCGCATGGCCGCCGGGTCGCGCCGCGCCGCGGCGGCGTACATGTCCAGGATGCGTTGCACCGCTGGAGGCTGCGCTCCGGCATCGATCCAGAGCGGCTGGATCCACGCGCCGCGCAGGTCCTCGGCCGGCAGTGCGCCCAGGCTGCTCTCCGCCAATGCGGCGACCGTATCCGACCACGACCACAGGCTGTCGACGGGGCGGGCCGACATCGCACGCAGCGCCTCCAGCTTCAGCAGCGCCTCGTCGCCGAGTTCCGGGGCGAGGGCGTCCCCGGGCACGCCGCGCAGCGCGCCGGCGATGGCGACGGCATCGCGGTGGGCCAGGGTGAAGCGGTGATCGCCGTAGGCGCCGATAGCGGCCGTCGCGGTGGCCGGCGTCCGGCCTTCGAGCAGGTCGAGCACCGGCAGGCCGTTGTCCACCAGACGTTGCAGGGTGTCGGAACTGGCGCCGCGGAAGCGCGCCGACGGCGCGCGCAGGGCGACTTGCGGGTAGTCGTCGCGATGCACCGGCGCATCCAGCGAGCGCACGAAGGTGCGCAGCAGATCGCCGCCGCCTATCCGGCGCAGCGCCAGTTCGTCGGCGTTGCCCAGGCCGACGCGCGGCAGCTCGCGTTGCAGATCCGGATGTTGCAGGCGCCGGTGGTCGGCGCCGTGGTGGCGGCCGCGCCAGGCGACGATGACCAGGTCGACGTCGTGGGCCAGGTAGGCCTCGGCGTCCGGGAATTCCTCCAGCAGCGCGGCCAGCATCGTCGCCAGCAGCGCGTCGTCGATCTCGTAGGTCTGCAGCCACTGCACCAGCACGCCGTCGTCGGCCAGGTGGCCGCGCAGGAAGGCGTAGAACTCGCGGGTGAACAGGCTGGCCACGCCGCTGACCCACGGGTTGGACGGTTCGGAGACGATCACGTCGTAGCGGCGCTGGTGGCTGGCGAAGAAGCGTCGCGCGTCGTCGAAACGCACCTGCGAGCGCGGGTCCGTATAAGCGCGCGCCACCCGCTCGCCGAACAGCCGCGCGCCGGCGTGGATGGCCGGCTCGATCTCGACCGTCTCCACTCGTTGTACGAGCGGGCTGCCGAGCAGAGTATGGGTGGACAGGCCCGAGCCCCAGCCGATCACGCCGATCTCGCGCGGCGCAGGATGCACCGCCAGCGGCAGCGCGCCCAATGCGACCATCGTGAACTCGTCGCCGCGCGGCGGGCTGTCCAGGTCCAGCACCATCGCCGCGTCGGACTTGCCGTTGGTCAGGATGGCGGCCGAGCCATGCGCGGCCGAGCGCACCACCGCCACCGTTGCGGTCTTGCCGTCGCGCAGGTAGGGCACCTCCGATTCGTCGGACAGGCGCACGCTGCCGTTGCGGAATACGCCGGCGGCCTGCTCGCGCGGATCCAGCCGGCCGGCGGTCAGCAGCAGCGCCAGCGCGACGCCGACCGCGACCGCGCCGATGCGCCGCCCCGCCGCGCCCGACGGCGCGCGCGCCAGCAGCCAGAAGCCGAGCGCGGCATCGCCCAGCGCGGCCAGCGCGATGCCCCAGCGCACGCCGATCAGCGGGATCAGCGCATGCATCATCAGCAGCACGCCGAAGATCGCGCCCAGCGTGTTGGCCGCGTAGATGCGGCCGATGCCGGACTCGCCGCCGCCGGCGCGCAGCAGCGCCAGGGTGAACAGCGGCAGCGTCATGCCGGCGAAGAACGCGGCCGGGAACATCACCCCCAGCGCGATCAGCGCGCTGCCCAGCGAGAACAGCAGGTAGCCCTCGTCGTTGCGCGCCAGCGCCTGCATCATCCAGCCGACCGCGTGGAACGACTGCGAGAACACCACCACCGACAGCAGCGCGCAAACGCCCATCCAGATCTGCGCGAAGGCGGCCAGCCGCAGCGGATCGGCCAGCCGCGCCGCGCGCCGGCGCACCCACCCGCCGCCGAACGCCAGCCCCAGCAGGAATGCGGCCAGCATCAGCTCGAAGCCGTGCAGCGTGGTCCCCAGTGCCTGGTTGAGCAGGCGGATCCAGCCGATCTCGTAGACGAAGGAGAAGCCGCCGGACAGGAAGGCGATCGCCAGCAGCCCGCGCGCCAGGCCGGCGTCGTTGGCGGTCGCCGGTGACGGGGACGCCGTCGCCGTTTCGGCCAGGGGCCGCGCGGGCGCGGCGCCCTCGCGCAGCCGCCGCGACACCGCCCACGCCGCCAGCGCGACCACCAGGTTGGCCACGCCGGCCAGCCGCATCGCGCCGGGCAGGCCCAGCGCCGGCAGCAGCACGAAGGTGGCGATCAGCGCGCCGGCCGCCGCGCCGATGCTGTTGGCGAAGTACAGGCCGCCGAGCACGCGCCCGCCGGGCTCGTCGCTGGCGCGCAGGTAGCCGGCGCTGAGCAGCGGGAAGGTCGCGCCCAGCAGCACGCAGGCCGGCAGGATCAGCAGCGCCGACGACAGCCAGGGGTAGAGCAGCCCGGCCCAGCCGCCGCCCAGCGCCGGCAGCACGCCGTCCTGCGACAGCGCGGTGTAGCCGGCGAACAGCGGCGGGAACGCCAGCGCGAACGCGCCGATCAGCGCCTCGGCGATTGCGTAGGCCAGCAGCAGCCGGCGCCAGTGCCGGCTGCGCTGCCCGGCCAGCCACGCGCCCAGCGCCATGCCGCCCATGAAGATCGCCAGCACCAGCGCCTGCGCGTAGGCCGCGTGGCCGAGCGTGCGGCCGAGGTAGTGCGACCACAGCGACTGGTAGATCAGCCCGGCGAAGCCGGACAGCACGAACAGGCCCAGCAGCAGCGGCGCCAGCCCGGGCACGGCTCCGCGGCGCGGCGCGGCGGCCTCAGCGGCCGGCATGGCGCTCGAACGCGGCGATGGCATCGTCGACGGTGACCAGTTCCATCACCCCGTCGAACTCGATCTTGGTGCCCCACTTCAGCTCGGCGGCGGGCTTGCCCAGGTACTTGCGCGCGGCGGCGTCGTAGCGGTCCACGCAATAGGCGACATCCGAGTACGGCCCGCTGCGGCGCGGGTTGCTGGCCGCGTGCAGGCCCAACACCTTGACCCCCATCGCGTTGGCGATGTGCATCGGCCCGGAATCGGGCGTCATCACCAAATCGGCGCGCGCCAGCAGCGCCGGCAGCTGCTTGAGCGTGTCCTTGCCGACCAGGTCCAGCGCCGGCGCACGCATCGCCGCGACGATGGCGTCGGCGGTCCGGCGTTCCAGCTCGCTGCGGCCGCCGCACAGCACCACCCGCCAGTCGCGCGCGGCGGCGTGGTCGGCCACCGCGGCGTAGCGGTCGGCGTACCAGTTGCGGCGCACGTGGCTGGAGCAGGGCGAGATCATCAGCACCGGGCGGCCGTCGCGCGGCCATTGCGCGGCGGCCCAGTCGTGCGCTTCCTGCGGCACCGGCAGGTTCCAGGCGACCTCGGCCTGCTTCAGGCCCAGCGGCTCGCAGAAGCTGCCGATGGCGTCGAGCACGTGGATGCCCGGCCGGTCGGGAATGCGTTCGTTGACGAACAGGCCGTGCAGATCCTTCGAGCGGCTGCGGTCGTAGCCGATGCGCCGCCGCGCCGGCACGAACGCCGACAGCAGGTTGGCGCGCAGGGCCACCTGCATCTGCAGCAGCGCGTCGAAGCGGCCGGGCAGCTCGCGCCGCAGCGCGCGCATGCCGGCCAGGCCGCTGCGCTTGTCGTAGACGTGGAAGCTCACCCCTTCCAGGCCGTCGAGCAGCCTGTGGCCGGCCTTGTCGATGATCCAGTGCAGGCGGGTGGCCGGCCAGTGGCGTTGCAGCGTGCGCACCAGCGGCACCACGTGGGTCACGTCGCCGAGGGCGGAGAGACGGAGCAGGCAGAGCGAATCGGGGGCAGGGGGCAAGGCGGCAATCCGGGCACGAAACCTGGCCGACAGTGTATGCCGTACCCGTGCGGCGACCGACCATGACGAACACCGGCGCGCTGGCCACGGCCGGATGCGTGATGCGGAATGCCTGAAAGCGCGACGCGGGGAGGTGACCGCCGCGGCGTCACGCCCTAGACTCGACCGGATGGTCAGCTTCGACGCCAGCGAATCCCTGACGCCGTTCCGGCAAGGCGACGGCTATGGCGCGATCCTGTTCGATCGCACCCACCTGGGCAAGGCCGATCCGGACTGGTTCGACCCGGAGAAGTGGGGTGCGCGCGCGCGTCCGGTGGACAGCGGCGGCCGCGGCGGCGCCTGGTTCATCGATGCGCCCTCCAGCCAGTGCGTGCTGCGGCAGTATCGCCGTGGCGGCCTGGCCGCGCGCTTCAGCCGCGACCGCTACCTGTGGCGCGGGCCCGACCGCACGCGCAGCTTCGCCGAGTTCCGCCTGACCCGTGCACTGGCCACGCGCGGCCTGCCGGTGCCGCGCCCGGTGGCGGCCTGCTACCTGCGCGACGGCTTCGGCTACCGCGCCGCGATCCTGCTGGAACGGCTGGATGGGGTGCGCTCGCTGGGCGCGATGCTCGAAAGCGGGCAGGACGATCTGCCGTGGGAGGCGACCGGGCAGTTGATCGCGCGCTTCCATCGCGCCGGGCTGGACCATGCCGACCTCAACGCGCACAACATCCTGTTCGACCAGGCCGGCAAGGGCTGGCTGATCGATTTCGACCGCGGCAAGCTGCACATCCCCGCCACCCACTGGCGCGAGCGCAACCTGTCGCGCTTGCTGCGCTCGCTGCTGAAATTGCGCGGCGCGCGCGACGCCGGGCAGATCCGCCAGGGCTATGCACGCCTGCGCCGCGCCTACGACGCGGCCTGGGCGCGGGGCGTGTGAGCATGGACGCGCGACGCGACGGCTGGGCGCTGCGCTTCCACGGCGTCGGCGCGGCGAGCGCGGTGGCGCTGGGTTCGGCGATGGCGACCCTCGAACGCGACGGCGAGCCGTGGCTGACCATCGACTGCGGCGGCGAGGGCCTGACCGCGCTGCTGGACGACTACGGCGGCCGCTTCCCTTCGGCGCTGTTCATCACCCACGTGCACCTGGATCACGTCGCCGGCATGGAGCGGCTGTTCGTCGGCAGCTATTTCGATCCGGCGCGGCGCGGCAAGGTGCGGCTGTACGTGCCTGCGCCGCTGGTGCCCTGGCTGCACCGGCGGGTCGGCGAGTATCCCAACGTGCTGGCCGAGGGCGGCGCCAACTTCTGGGACGCGTTCCAGCTGATCCCGGTCGGCGACGCGTTCTGGCACGACGGCCAGCGGCTGGAGGTGTTCCCGGTGCGCCACCACTGGCCGGACACGGCCTTCGGCCTGCGCCTGCGCGGCAGCGTCGTCTGGAGCGGCGACACCCGGCCGATCCCGGAGATGCTCGCGCGCCATGCCGACGCCCGCGAGCTGATCGCCCACGACTGCGCGCTGCACGGCAACCCCTCGCACAGCGGCATCGACGATCTGGAACGCGAATACCCGCCCGAATTGCTGCGCCGCTGCGTGCTCTACCACTACGCCAGCGCCGCCGACGGCGAGGCGCTGCGCGCGCGCGGCCACCGCGTCGCCCGGCCGGGCGAGGTGCTGGCGCTGGCCGCGCCGCTGGCATGGACGCAGGAGGCGTGAACATGGCGACGCAGGCGCCGCGCACGGCCGCGACGATGCCGCAGGACAGGCTCGGGCGGCCGCTGCGCGATCTGCGCCTGTCGGTGATCGAGGCCTGCAACTTCCGCTGCGGCTACTGCATGCCGGAAGGGCGCGAGGTCGAGGACGAGGCGCTGGGCGCGCAACGGCGCCTGACCTTCGAACAGATGGAGACGCTGGTGCGCGGCTTCGTCCGCACCGGCGTGCGCAAGCTGCGCCTGACCGGCGGCGAGCCGCTGCTGCGCCGCCACCTGCCGGACCTGGTGGCGCGGCTGGCGGCCATCGAAGGCCTGGAGGACGTGGCGATGACCACCAACGGCACGCTGCTGCGCGGGCAGGCGGCCGCGCTGCGCCAGGCGGGCCTGGGGCGCATCACGGTCAGCCTCGATGCGCTGGATCCGGAACTGTTCCACCGGCTGTCGGGCGGCCGCGGCGAGGTGGCGCAGGTGCTGGACGGCATCGCCGCCGCCGAGGAGGCCGGTTTCGGCCCGCTCAAGATCAACTGCGTGGTCCAGCGCGGCGTCAACGAGGACCAGGTGCTGCCGCTGCTGGCGCATTTCCGCGGAAGCGGCCACGTCGTGCGCTTCATCGAGTACATGGACGTGGGCACCTGCAACGGCTGGCGCCGCGACGACGCGGTGGCCTCGGCCGAGCTGCGCGACCGCATCGACGCGCGCTGGCCGCTGCGCGCGCTGGCGCCGGCCTACCGCGGCGAGGTCGCCGAACGCTACGCCTTCGCCGACGGCACGGGCGAGGTGGGCTTCGTCAGTTCGATCAGCCAGCCGTTCTGTGGCGACTGCCACCGTGCGCGGGTCTCGGCCGACGGGCGGCTGTTCACCTGCCTGTTCGCCGCCGACGGCACCTCGCTGATGGAGGCGCTGGAGCAGGGCGAACAGGCCGTTTCCGAGCGCGTGGCCGCGCTGTGGTCGCGCCGCGCCGACCGCTACAGCGAACTGCGCGGCGAACGCGCGCGCGTGGGCGGGCGCCACGTGGAGATGTATCTTATCGGCGGCTGATCCGGCCGAAAGATTCGTGATCATGGCAAAAACACCCGCTTCCGCGCTCACCCATCTCGACGCGGCCGGACGTCCGGCGATGGTCGACGTCTCGGCCAAGCCGGTCACCGCGCGGCAGGCGGTGGCCACCTGCAAGGTGGCCTTTCCGAAGGCGGTCGCCGCGCAACTGCGCGCCAGCGGGCTGCGCAGCGCCAAGGGCGGCATCGTCGATACCGCCATCATCGCCGGCACGCTGGCGGTCAAGCGCACCCACGAGTTGATCCCGTTCTGCCACCCGCTGCCGATCGACGGCTGCCGCATCGCCATCGACTGGCAGGGCGAGACGGCGCTGCGGATCGAATGCAGCGTGCGCACCACCCACCGCACCGGCGTGGAGATGGAGGCGATGACCGGCGCCACCGTCGCCGCGCTGACCGTCTACGACATGTGCAAGGCGCTCTCGCACGCCATCGTCATCGGCCCGGCGCGCCTGCTCGGCAAGCGCGGCGGCAAGCGCGACATCGGGACGTGCTGATGGCGCGGGTAGCGGCGGGATGGCTGTGGCTGGGCCTGGCGCTGGCGCCGGGCGCGGACGCCGGCGAACTGCTGGTCGGCAACAAGTCCGCCGACACGGTGTGGCGGCTGTCGCTGCAGGACGGCCGCAGGATCGGCGAGTTCCGCACCGGCCCGGCGCCGCACGAGATCGCGGTGGCGCCGGAGGGCGACATCGCCGTGGTCAGCAACTACGGCAGCGAACAGGCCGGCAACACCCTGTCGGTGCTGGACCTGCGTTCCGGCCAGCCGACCCGGCACATCGACCTCGGCCAGCACGGTGCGCCGCACGGGCTGCGCTTCCTGCCCGACGGCAGTGTGCTGGCGACCACCGAGGCTTCGGGCAGCGTGCTGCGGGTGGACGTGCGCCAGGGCAAGGTCGAACAGGTCATCGAGGTCGGCGACGGCGTCGGCCACATGATCGCGGTGTCGCCGGACGGCAAGACCGCCTACGTCAGCAAGATCGCCCGGGGCACGATCAGCCGCATCGACCTGGCCAGCGGCCGCGTCACCCACGAGCAGGCGGCCGGGCGCGGCGCCGAGGGCGTGGCGGTGCGCCCGGACGGCGCGGAAGTGTGGGTGACCAACCGCGAGGACGGCACCCTGACCGTGCACGACCCGCGCACGCTGGCGGTCAAGCGGCGCATGGGCAGCCCCGGCTTCCCGATCCGGGTGGCGTTCACCGCCGACGGTGCGCTGGCGCTGGTGACCAACGCGCGCGCGGCCGAACTGGCGGTGTTCGACGCCCTCACCAAGGTCCGGCTGGCGACCGTCGCGCTGTCGCGTGCGGACATGGAATACCAGCCGACGATGCTCGGCCGCGCCCCGCTGCCTATCGGCGTGGTCGCCGACCGCAAGCGCGCCCGCGTCTACGTCGCCATCAGCGGCGGCGATCGCATCGCCGTTATCGATACCGCGAACTGGCAGGTCGTCGACTACTGGGTCACCGGCCGCGAGCCCGATGCGCTCGGGCTGGTGGAATAGGTCGATGCGGCCGGGCAAGCCCGGCCCTACCCGCGAGTCCTTGTAGAGCGGAGCTTGCTCCGCTGCTTCGAGCATGACGCGAAGGCCCACATCGCGTGTCGCATGAGCCGGGGCAGCAAACGCAGCCGAGCAAGCTCGGCTCTACATGCGGGCTTTCACGCCGCCTCGACCGGAAAGGCGATGACCCCGCCGGCTGACCTCGGCGCCCGCATCGACCGATACCGTTGCTGCCTTCCGGCCCTGGCGGGATTTTCGATCTAGCGTCGCGAGGGACCGACGGGGTCACCATAGAGACGAAGCCGCGCCCGGGGCGCGGCTCGTGGAACTGGCGGAGAGAGGGGGACACGGTATCCCGACCCCTAACCCATTGAAATCACTCACGCGACACCTACCGGACTGGGTCCTAGTGGGTGTCCCGCTAGTTTAGCAGGGCGTAGGCCATCCCAGCAAAAGCTGAATGCGCATGCGTTCGGAAAGGCTTGCGCGTGCAGGGTGATCACCCCGGAAGCATGGTCGCCATTTCTGAGACCGTCTCCTCCCATCCTGCCTGCCCGAAAGGACGGGTGGCCGGCTGCGAATGCACCAGCCTGGTGTAGAGTGGTGCATCGGCGTGAAGGGAGACCGAAAGCATGACCGCACAAGCCTCCAGTGAACGCGGTAGACCTGACCAAGCTTTGCGGACGTCCGTGAGCTTTCCTCCTGAGCTCTACCGCCTCCTCGAACAAATTGCATCGCAGAAGAAGGTATCCCTGGCCTGGGTGATCCGCGACGCAAGTGAAAAATACGTAGCAGAGCAATGGCCGCTCCTCTCCAAAATTCCCTGAGCTGACCAATGCCAACGCGAAAGAAAAATGACCCGGTGCGCGCACCCCTGCGACCAAGCGCCGGGCGCTTCACGAATTTGAGCCGCGACAAGTTGCGTGGTGGTTATTACACGTCCTCTGAGGTGGCGGAGTGGATTTGTGGATGGGCTATCCGCACAGATAAGGAAAAGGTCCTGGAGCCTAGTTGCGGAGATGGGGCCTTTCTGCGAGCCGCCGCCCTCCGATATCGTGAGCTCGGTGCTCAGAAGAGCAACATTGCCGCACGCCTAACGGGCGTTGAGATCATGGAAGACCAAGCGGACAGTGCGCGCGAGAGTTTGCGAGCACTCGTCGGTAGCGGTGCAGAAAAAATCGTGCATAACTCGGATTTCTTCTCATGGCGCGAAGCACACGCCAGTGAGACCTATGACGCGGTGATTGGAAATCCCCCTTTCATCCGCTACCAGACTTTTCCAGAGCCCTATCGTTCGCTTGCGATGACGCTCATGGCGAATGAGGGCCTGGCGCCCAACAAGCTCACCAACATGTGGGTCCCCTTCGTCGTGGCGGCCGCAGCGGCTCTAAAGCCGGGTGGTCGCCTGGGTCTCGTCCTGCCTGCTGAGATACTGCAAGTATCTTACGCCGCACAGCTGAGATCCTTCCTGACTGACCGCTTCAAGCGTATAGACGTTGTGGCTTGCAATGAACTCTTTTTCGAGAAGGCGGAGCAAGAGGTTGTTTTGCTGTTGGCGGATGGTCGCCTCGCTAAACCTTCTGATACAAACCTCTGTCGCGTAGCCATGACAGAAGCGCAGACAGTGGCTGAGATCACTCAGCGCACACCGAAGTCGATCCTCGCCGCCGCAAAGCCTAAGACTATTAGGCACGATAACGAGAAGTGGCTGAAATACTTCCTGACGCAGCAGGAAATTTCGCTAATGCGGGCACTGCGAGAGTCGGGTGCTGCGACTTCTCTCTCCTCTCATGCAAGTGTTGATGTTGGAGTGGTGACTGGGCGCAACGAGTTCTTTGTGCTCACGACAGAACAAGTCGAAGAGTTCGGGATCAGTGGTTACACGGCGCCGCTTGTGTCTCGTTCCGCGCATTTGAAGGGCACCACCGTCAGAAAATCCGACTGGAAAGCCATGTCCGAGACCGGCGGGCGCGTTCACCTGTTGGATCTCAAACGCTTGCAGGGCGCAAGACTGTCGCCCGCATTGAAGCGCTACATCGAATTCGGAGAGCAGCAGGAAGTTCATACGGGCTATAAGTGCTCAATTCGAAATCCCTGGTATGAGGTGCCCTCTGTTTGGGTTCCTGATGGGTTTCTTTTTCGTCAGATCTACGATTTTCCCCGGGTCGTGCTCAATCAGGCAGAAGCCACCTCAACCGACACCATCCATCGACTCAGGGCCAAACACGCCACCCCGGAGCGGGTCGTGGCGAATACCTATTCCTGGCTGACTGCCGCTTCGGCAGAAATCGAGGGCCGCAGCTATGGCGGCGGCGTGCTTGAACTCGAACCCACCGAAGCCGAGCGCTTGCTTATGCCCGCCGTATTGAATGGTGCTTTGCCGCTCACAGAGTGTGATCGACTGATGCGCGCTGGGCGGCTCGATCAGGTTCTCGAACAGAATGCTCGTATCGTCCTCATGGAGCACATGGGTCTCTCAAAGACTGAGTGCACGGCGCTTCGAGATATTTGGTTCAAGATGCGGGATCGGCGCATGGCTCGAAAGAAAGGTGGTCGGCGTTCTAGCGCTGC
Organism: Pseudoxanthomonas mexicana; assembly: GCF_046736355.1. Classification (GTDB taxonomy): domain Bacteria; phylum Pseudomonadota; class Gammaproteobacteria; order Xanthomonadales; family Xanthomonadaceae; genus Pseudoxanthomonas_A; species Pseudoxanthomonas_A mexicana_B. The sequence goes on from NZ_CP157201.1 coordinate 1,448,020, forward strand.
GAGGGAGACCTTCTGATGACCGATCCGGCCGAGCTGCGCGAAGCTGCAAAAGCGAGAGTCGCTGAGCTCGTCGCCCTGTTCAAAAGCAACGAGGCGGAGCGGCTGGATAAGGGCTACAACGAAACACAAGCCAGAACTGATTTTATAACCCCGCTGCTTGGAGCATTTGGATGGGATGTTTACAACGCTTCTGGGCAGAGCTCGCTTCTACGAGATGTCGTAGAAGAGGCAACCGTTGAAGTTGGGGAGAAGCTTAACAAACGCCCTGACTACGAATTGCGGCTGGCGGGTCAAAGAAAGTTCTTTGTTGAAGCCAAGAAGCCAAGCGTCTCAATCGAGACCAACAAAGAAGCGGCCTTCCAAGTAAGGCGGTATGGCTTTTCTGCGGGCTTCGCAATATCAGTGCTGACGAACTTTCATCGCCTAGCCGTATACGATACAACTCATGCGCCCAATGCCAACGACGAGGCAAATTACGCCCGCTTGTTGTTGGTCAATTACGATGAGTTTGAGGCGAGGTTCGATGAGCTATGGCCTATTCTCTCTCGACAATCGGTGCACTCTGGCGAGTTTGATAGAAAATTCGCCGTTCCAGCGAAGAAGGGAGCGGGAGAGCAGTTTGATGATCTTTTCCTGCGCCAGGTAAGAAGCTGGCGTGAGATCCTCGCCAAGGATATTCAACAGAACACGCCGGGGCTCAGCACGGCTGAGCTTACCTACGCTGTGCAGGTCTTTCTGTCTCGGATCATCTTCCTTCGTATCTGTGAAGATCGAGACATAGAGACCTACGAGAACTTGAAAGCTCGCAACACATTTGCGCTGTTCATGGACGAGTTGCGCCGGGCCGATGCTTTCTACAACTCGGATCTTTTTCGATTGCTGGACGATGAAAAGCTGGGAATCAAGATAAGCGATGCTGCTTTGCAGGCAATTTTTGAGGACCTTTACTACCCCAAGAGCCCTTACACCTTCGCCGTAGTAGACACGCATGTTCTCGGTGAAATCTATGAGCAGTTCTTGGGCGATGAAATCCAAGTAGATGGAGGGGTCGTATCCATCGTCAATCGCCCCGAGGTTCGAGAGAGTGATGGTGTTTTCCCAACGCCCGGATACATCGTTGATTTGATTGTGTCCAAGACTCTCCGTCCGCTCTTGGATGGAAAGAGTCCTGCACAGGTGGAGGCCCTTTCGGTCATTGACATCTGCTGTGGGTCAGGGATCTTCCTGCTGTCGCTTTACGAGTTGCTAATGGACCACTACCTGTCCTGGTATCTCGCGAATGACCCCGCAGCGCACGATGGCGTGAGGATCTTCGATAGCGGTGCAGGCCAGTGGCGCCTAACGTTCGCAGAAAAACGCCGAATTCTCCTGGCTCACGTCCGCGGCGTGGACATCGATGCCAGCGCGGTTGAGGTCGCCCAGTTCAGTCTGTTGTTGAAGCTCATCGAGCGAGAGACACAGGCGAGCCTGACGCACTTTGCTACCTCCACCAAGCAAAAGCCGCTTCCTTCGCTTGATATGAGCTTGAAGTCAGGCAATAGCTTGGTCAGCCAGGCGGAGTGGGAGAACGCTAAGGGGCCTATGCCAGTCGCTCTATTGGATAAGGTTAGGCCCTTCGATTGGGAAAAGGAGTTCCCAGAAGAGATGGCGCGCGGCGGCTTTGATGTCGTGGTGGGCAACCCCCCTTACATCCGCATCCAGAACATGGCGACCTACTCGGCGGAGGAAGTTGCTTACTATCACGACGAGGAGTCGCCGTATCTCACAGCGAAGCACGATAATTTCGATAAATACGCTCTCTTCGTTGAGAGGTCGCTTTCACTGCTGAGTCCCCAAGGTCGGCTTGGCATCATCACGCCTCATAAGTTCATGACGATCCAAGCGGGGCGCGCGCTCAGAAAAATGATCGCAGGCCAGCGTCTGCTTGAAGAGGTGGTGCATTTTGGCGTCAAGCAAGTGTTCGAGAATAGTTCGAACTACACATGCATTCTCATTCTTAGTCGAGTGGGAGCAGACGTCATACAAGTGGAACACCCCGGGCCACTCGACGAATGGCGCTACGGAAATCCAGGGACAGTTGCGGCTATCCCTGCTGACACCCTAGACGAGGAGCCCTGGCAGTTTGCTTCTGCAGAAACAGTAAGCTTGATCGCCAAGATGCGGGCCGCTCATCCACACGAGCTTGGCCAGGTTGCCGAGATCTTCGTAGGCGTCCAGACCAGTGCTGATGCCATCTATATCTTTACCAACGTTTCAGACGCACCCGGCACACTCGTATTGAGCTGGGCGGGGCAAGAGTGGCCGATTGAGCGAGAAATATGCCGTCCATGCCTCCTGGATGGACAGTTGGGCGCATACGAAGAGGTTAGTGCGAATCGTTGGATGATATTTCCTTATGTGATCCAGGCGGACGTGGCCGGTGGCCAAACAGTGGAGCTCATTCCGCCGGAGCGAATGGAAACGGACTTCCCAAACTGCTTTGCGTATCTCAACGCAAGAAGAGCGGAACTGGAGCGCAGAAACATCGTCGGTGGTCGTGCAGGTAGCCAGCAGTTCTACCAGTTCGGGCGCTCTCAAAGTCTGGCCAAGTTCAACTCGCCAAAGATCGTTTTACCTGCACTGTCCACCGATGCGCGTTATGCATATGACGAAGCGAATGTAATGGCGACGGGTGGCGGTAATGGTCCCTATTACATGATGAGAGCGCGCCTAGGCAGCGGGGTCAGCGACAAATATCTGATGGCCGTTCTCCATCATCCGTTTAGCGAAGCTATCGTAAGAACGCATACGAGTGCATTCCGAGGTGGCTACTACTCGCACGGGAAACAGTTCATTGAGCATCTGCCCATTCCCCTTCCCAGTGAAGAGAAACGAACAGCCATTGAAGCAATGGTGAGCGAGCTGATTGCAACAAAAATGGCGGCGGGTCAGGCGAAGATCCCAGTGCAGAGGATCTTGCAAGAGAGGCATGCAGAAGTGCTGATCACAAGAATTGAGAGCGAGATCACCGCACTCTTTGGTCTCTCAGCAGAGGACATGGAGGTTGTCCGGCTTGTGGAAGCTCCCTCGTAAAAAAATTTCCACTTTGAGGTCTTTCCAATGCGACTGGCAGCAATGCCACGCTAGGACAGAATCCCCCTTTCAGCGCTAGGAAGTCGTAGGGGGAAGATTGGCCAGAACTGCCGGGTGGTCGTGCCAAGGGAACAAGATCATCCGCCAGAGCGTCCACCAAAGCGACATGATCCCTGCGTTCTGCAATTCTCGGTCTGACATCAGTCCGTGGCAATAAGAATTACGTAGATTGAAGCCTTCGGGTTCAGTCAGAAGAACTTGCAGTTCAAAGACAAGATTCTTGCCGAAGAAGCGCTCTGCTTCTGGCATGTCGAGTAGCTCGCCTAATGTCTTCTCGTGCTGCGTGCCATCTTCATTCATGCCGGTGGTATGTGTTCCGGACCGTTTGAGCTGCGCCCTCACAAAAGGTTCTATCGCGGGGATCAGATAGACGGATGCGGCCAGCCAATCATCAATGAAACCAGAGAATAGGCCGCGAGCTAAGGTTTCCGTTTGCCCGACGGGTGTGATGGGTGATGCTTCCACGATCTCTTTGATCGCATGAAATGACGGCTGATAAGCGGTGTAGAGAGTATCCGCGGCACGCGAAACCATGATCGACGATCGCATCGGGATATCGGTCTGGCTAGCATCACTGATGGCATATAAGCGCACGGAGGTGGGATCATTAAGATCGAGTGGTGGCCGTTGGGAAACTACCACCCCATCGGAGTTGACGTGTGTTGCTGTGAACAGACTAGACAGCGGATGCTTCGCGAAGTTTTTCCGCACGCGTTCCTCGATCTCTTCGACATTCAGCCATTGTCCTGCCCGATAGGCCATTCGGAGCAATGCTGAGAAGAAGTCGGGGGCCGCAAGTTGCTCATCGATCCACTTCACCCAATCGCTTACATCGGTCTTTGCGGAGAAATGACCATAGTGATCCAAGGAAGCGCGTTCGTAGGTGGCGAGTCGGTCCCGCAGTTCCTGGATCCGTGATGGAGCCGCCTTGGCCTTTCGAAGAAGGCTGATCGCCTCTGTCATATGCATGGGACCAAGCATCGGCTGATGCTCAGCTGCAAGCTCTGCGGCACGGGCCATGGCTTCTCCTTGGGCCATGAGCGAAGCGGTCGCTTCTTGCCGCTTCCCTAAGCGTTGATTGAGACGATGTGCTTGCGCATGCCAACGCGCTGCCTCTTGGGGGGACTCGGCCTCCAAGGCGAGCGCCTTGGCTTCAATTTGGGGCAGGATGGCCTCGCAGGCATGGCGGTTGCGACTGATTGCCTCGTCGCAGAGGCGGAAAACAAGACCAGGCCAATTCTTTTCGATGGAATGCGGGATCTCATCGAGGATGACAGTCCAATACCGATCCCAAAGCGCGTGGTCTTTCTTGGCGTAAACCCATAGCAACACCAGGCTCCGTTGCAGTTCATCGAGACCGCCGATCGCGTGTTCGGTCCCGAACACCGAGGCGACATATTCAAGGTAGGCGTCCACGGCCAGCCGTCCCAGGCGCCAGTCGGGCGGCGTGCTTCCATCAGCCGTAACCGCGAGGTCGGAGAACCTAGCCCGCAACCATGGAGAGGGCGCGTCCCGGGCGGCCCGCGCGAGAAGTGCCACGTCGTGCTCGCCAAGATCTTCCATGGACATGCTCCGGCCTTCCCTGGACTGGAAAACGGGTCCAAAGGGGGCATGGGACGGGTGCCGCAGATGCATGGAGATCGCACCGCCCAGAACTTGCATGGCTTGGGATTGAAGGGGCTGCCCGTCGCCCTCTAAGCGTCTCGCCTGCTGGAAGAACTTGCTGGCCAGCCTCCAAGGGGCGTAGCCATCTCCTTCCTCGCCGACCAGGGAGACCCATTCGAGCGCCGCGTAGCTTGCATCGTTAAGAGGCTCTTGCAGGACAGGCATAGGTTCTCCCCAAGATCATTGGTATGCAGGCAGCGTCTCCATGAGGAGTCGCAGTGGTTGAGACCGGCGGACGGCATAAGATTGTGTGCCGGATTGGGCGGAGGGGGAACGACAATGGAGCAAACGATTCAAGTGATCGCTATCTCATGGTTGAGAGGGCGGGTTGCCGCTTTCAAATACATGAGCCAAGTCGAGAAGGCATACGCCTTTGGCATGGTCCTCTGTGCGATTGGCATCATCTTGCTTGCTATCAAAGTTGACCAGGCCTTCGTCGGTCCATTTTTTTGGGGTGCGGGGCTATTCCTCTTCGGTGCATTGGCGCGAGAAGCCTACGTGATTGTCGTGGGCCACTTGGAGTCGGCGTGGGTCAAGTGGCTCCTGGTGCCGTTGGCGGTGATGGTGAGCGCGTATAGCCTCGGCAGTGCCGCAAACATCATAAATACGGCGACTGGCCAGGATCCTGGGTTGTTTCCCCGTGCATCCGCCTTCATGGCACCGATCGCGGCCATTCCTGCATTGGCATTATTTGTCAGCGTGCTGGCAGGTATCGCGCTGTTTACGATGTTCTTTGCCTGGGCCACTCAGCTTTCATCCAAGGATAAGAACAAAGCCGGTCGCTCGTGGCTGTGGCTCGGAAGGATTGGGGGCGCGTTTGCCACAATGTCTTTGATCTCCCCCGTGATCGCCGCTGAGTCAGGCTTCGGCCAAGGCGTCGAGACGCTCGCGAGCTGGATGGTTCAGGGGTTGGATATGCACAGGGACCAAGCGTGCGCCGCAGGGGAATGGGAGCGTGTCTTGCGCGTCAACGATGAGCTCGTGGTGGTGGCGCGTAGGACAGAAAGGGGGCTGACGTTTCGACGCGAGATATGCACGTTGAGCGCACAGTAATTGGACTAGGATCACCACGCATATGCCCAAGCAGCTGCAAGCCTACGACTCAGAGCAAATTGCGATCAGGGTTGGCTGTACCAATTAGCATGGAAACGGACGCATGAATGAAAAATGGATGGAAGAAGACGATATTCACTGGGCATATTTCCTTGCTCTGGAAGAGGATCTGTATCAGCTGTCCCGCTTCGTCGAGATCTCGGAGGCGAACTTCTCCACTCATTCAATTGAATGCACTCGTCTGCTCCTAGCGAGTTGCTCAGAGGCAGAGGTTGTTTTGAAGCTCGCAGCCGGACTAGGCAAGAGCAAGAGCTTGGGAAATTGTTTTGAGCTCTTAGGCGATGACGCGGAGAAGCTGGTAAATGGCAAAGTTCTAGTGCGCAGGGCCGGCTTGGAAATCCAACCTTGGTTTGGTTGGGCAGCCTCGGGTCATCCACCTTGGTGGCGTGCGCACAATGCTGTCAAACATGACCGCTCGCGCAGCTATACAGAGGCAAATTTGCAGAACGCGCTCTATTCTCTCGCCGCCCTTTTTGCGGCAGTGCTTATCTACCTGCGTCGAAAAGGCGTAAAAGCGGTGTTCCCGGCCCCGCGTCTGCTTCGCGCCAGCGAACTACTGGGATCGCATTGCATGACACCGGATGGAGCGATCATCAGCTTGCAGGATTAGGAGCCGGCGCATCTGCTAAATGGCGCGTTCTTCGTAGAGTTCTTTCTTGCAGAATGTTTCTTGACATTTATTTTTTTATTCATTATTACGTATATGTAAGCTCTAGTTCTTATGTGTAACAACGTAAGAAAACTAATACTATGCCCAAGCAAACACGTATATGGCTTTGCATGTTCGTAAGTCATTGGCAAGATTTAGAAAATTTCTCTCTCGCAACTCAATCAGCGCGCCGTCTATGACCGCAATGTGCGCGGTTACCGTCAATCCATAAGAGGACTGAAAATAGCGTTTTTCGGCTCATCTTCGTTTGACAGAAAAAGCGATCACCTTATCCAAGTGTCCTCACCCACCAATGAGGACACTCATGCAAAGCAACACGCAAGACATCATCCACGTCGCAACATCCGCTCTGCCTTCGGTAGGTTGTAATGACCCAGCGGTTCCTGCACAGGTCAGGCTGCTAAGGCATAAGCCTCGGCGGGTGTCTTCATGCCCAGCGCCTGGTGGGGGCGCCGGTGGTTGTAGAACTGGATCCAGTCGCCGATCACGCGCATGGCCTGTTGCTGGGTTTCGAAGCGGTGGCGATGCGCGCACTGCTCCTTCAAGGTGCGGATGAGGCGCTCGACCATCCCGTTCTGCTGCGGGCAGTGCGGGGTGATGAACTCCTGCTGCAGGCCGTAGCCGCGCACCAGCCGCGTGTAGTTGCGACTGGTAAAGACCAGGCCATTGTCCGAGCGCAGCAGGAATGGCGCCTGCACCCGGCCCAAGGTCCCGAACCGGGCGATCAACGCCTGCTCCAGCGCCGCGGCCGCGGTGCTGGCCTTGCCGCTGCGCGAGAGTTGCCAGCCCAGCAGCTGCCGGGTGTAGCAGTCGATCACCAGGGCCAGGGTGAGCCAGCCATCCCGACCACCCCAGATCCGGCACAGGTCGGTCGCCCAACGTTCGTCCGGGGCCTGCGCCACCGACGGCAGCGCCTGGATCCGTGGACGAGCACCCACGGCCCGTTTGCGAACCTGCCAGCCCATCAGTTGGAAGATCCGCTGCACCGTGTTCTTGTTCATGTCCAGGAGGCCCGCCACCGTCCGGTAGCCGAACGATGGCTCTTCCTCGATCAGCGCCTTGATCGGCTCGGCCAACTCCGGCCGCACCGTCGGCGGTGCCTTGGTCGGTCGGTAGTACACCGTCCTGCGCGCCACGCCGAACCACCGGCACAGCTTCACCATCGAGACCTCGAAGCCGTCCTCCCGCAGTCCCTGCTGGATTGAGACCATCAGGTCTCGTCCTTGCCCAACAGGGACGCCAATTTTTTTCGAGCGCGCAGCTCCAGCATCGCCTCGCCGTAAGCTTCCTGCAGGTCCTTGAGCTGCCGCTCGTACTGCTCCCGAACGTCCTCGGGCTTCGCCCGCAGGGCGTTCTCCATCCCGCGCTTGCCTTCCTCGACCCAACCCTCGACTTCTGATGGGGTCAGGTCGAACTGCCGGCTGGCCTCGGCCACCGTCGTCTTGCCCTGGATGATTTCCAGCACCAGCGCCGACTTCCGCCGGGCCGTCCATCGCTTGATCTCTTCGTCCATCACTTGGCTCATCGTGCTCTCCGTCAAAAGGTAGCACCTGAGCAGGAAATCACTGGGTCATTACACCTTGATGGCTGTCGTTTTGATGCTCAGGGTCTTCTTGCTGGTGCTTGGGGCGATCGACTTGATCCAGGCCTCTTGGGCCTGCTTCATTGAGATGACTTCGGCGACCTTGGGGGCGGGCGGGGTGGTGGGTTCCGGCGAGCGAGCCAGAAAGCCGACCGACCCGATACGCGCGAGCGCGTCCATCGCCAGGGCGTGGTCCTCAGGCCCATCGACTTTCAGGCGCCCAGATTGCAGGTCGAGTTCGTAGCGGCTCAGGCCGTTAGCCTGCACGCTGGCGAGGATGTCCTCAGGCTTTGGAGGTTTGGGCATTCCTTGCCAACCCAGCTGCTCGAAAATCTGAGCATAGCGGGCGGCCAACCCAAGTGCTTGCTGCTGTGCGAGACGCGCGTCGGTCGTGCACAAGGCATGCTTGATAACCAAGCGCTTCGTCAGTGCTTGAAGTGCACGAGGCACACGCAGGCGGAAAACAAAACGGCCTGAGGGATTGCGAACCAGGTAGTGGGGGAGTCGCATCGGGAGTGTCCCGATCGGTGTCCCACAAGCGATTCCGAATCCAAGAAAAAAGCCGTTGCAAAACAACGGCTTATTCGAATTGGCGGAGAGAGGGGGATTCGAACCCCCGAAGCGCGGTTTAGACGCTTACACACTTTCCAGGCGTGCTCCTTCAACCACTCGGACACCTCTCCGGGACCTGCGGCGGCTTTCCGGCCGCCTGCAGGGTCGTGAATTCTAGCCGTCGAGCGGATTTTATGCGAGTCCCCGGCGACCGCCCGCTGAACCGGCCGCCGGGCGGCCGCACCGGGCATGGCACAATGCGCGCATGTCCTATCTCGTACTCGCCCGCAAGTGGCGGCCCAGGCGTTTCGCCGAGCTGGTGGGCCAGGAACACGTGGTCCGCGCGCTCAGCAACGCGCTGGACAGCGGCCGCGTCCACCATGCCTTCCTGTTCACCGGCACCCGCGGCGTCGGCAAGACCACCATCGCGCGCATCTTCGCCAAGTCGCTGAACTGCGAGCAGGGCACCAGTGCCGATCCCTGCGGCCAGTGCCCGGCCTGCCTGGACATCGACGCCGGCCGCTACATCGACCTGCTGGAGATCGACGCTGCCTCCAACACCGGCGTGGACGACGTGCGCGAGGTGATCGAGAACGCGCAGTACATGCCCTCGCGGGGCAAGTTCAAGGTGTATCTCATCGACGAGGTGCACATGCTGTCGAAGGCGGCGTTCAACGCGCTGCTGAAGACGCTGGAGGAGCCGCCGGGCCACGTCAAGTTCCTGCTCGCCACCACCGACCCGCAGAAGCTGCCGGTCACCGTGCTGTCGCGCTGCCTGCAGTTCAACCTCAAGCGGCTGGACGAGGAGCAGATCCGTGGGCAGATGACCAAGATCCTCGCCGCCGAGGCCATCGAAGCCGACGCCAGCGCGATCGTCCAGCTCGCCAGGGCCGCCGATGGCAGCCTGCGCGATGGCCTGTCGCTGCTCGACCAGGCCATCGCCTACGCCGGCGGCGCGCTGCGCGAGGAGGTCGTGCGCACGATGCTGGGCACGGTCGATCGCACCCAGGTCGGCGCGATGCTCGACGCGCTGGCCGATGGCGACGGCGCGCGGCTGTTGCAGGTGGTCGCCGCGCTGGCCGAGTTCTCGCCCGACTGGAGCGGCGTGCTGGAGGCCCTGGCCGAGGCGCTGCACCGCATTCAGGTGCGCCAACTGGTGCCGGGCGTGGCGGTCGAGGCCGAGGGCATCGACGCCGACGCCTTCGCCCAGCGGCTGCGGCCGGAAGTGGTGCAGCTGTGGTACCAGATGGCGCTGGGCGGCCGCCGCGACCTGTACCTGGCGCCGAGCCCGCGCGCCGGTTTCGAGATGAGCGTATTGCGCATGCTGGCGTTCCGCCCGGCCCAGGCCGGCGAGATGAAGGGCGGCGAATCCTCCGCGGCGGCGGCGACCACCGGGGCCGTAACCGCGGCGGTGGCCGCGCCGCATGCCGAACCGCCGGTGCAGGCGGTGCGTGCGCCAGCCCCGCCGCCGTCCGCGCCGCCACAGATCCCGGTGCCGGCGCGTGAAACGGCCGTTGCCGGGGCCGCAACCGCCAAACCGGCCGCCGCGACCGGGGCCTTCGGCCACGACGCGGTCATCGCCGATGCCGAGAGCTGGCTGCAGTTCGCCGGCAGCAGCGGCCTGAAGGGCGTGGCCCGGCAACTGGCCGAGAACGCCGCCTTCGCCGGTTGCGAGGGCGGGGTGCTGAAGCTGGCGCTGGACGCCGGCTTCGACTACATGCGCTCGGATCGGCTGGTGCAGGAACTGGGCGAGGCGATCACGCGCCGCTTCGGCGCCACGCCGAAGATCGTGTTCGTGCACCCCTCGTCCGAGGCCGAAACGCTGAAGGACCGCGTGCACCGGCAGCAGGACGAGCGCCGCAGCGCCGCCGAACAGGATTTCATGAACCACCCGGACGTCCAGCGCCTGATCCAGCAGCACGGCGCGCAGCTCGTGCCGGACTCCATCCGCCCCTTCGAAGAGTAGAAAGACATGCGTGGAAACATCGCCCAGCTCATGCAACAGGCGCAGAAGATGCAGGAGAACCTGCAGCGCGCGCAGGAGGAACTGGCCAAGCTGGAAGTGACCGGCAACGCCGGCGGCGGCATGGTCAGCGTGACCCTGACCGGCGCCAAGGAATGCCGCAAGGTCCGCATCGATCCGTCGCTGCTCGGCGACCAGGAGATGCTGGAGGATCTGGTAGCCGCGGCGTTCAACGACGCTTCCAACAAGGTCGATGCCGAGTCGAAGGCGAAGATGGGCTCGGCCACCGCCGGCCTGCCGCTGCCGCCGGGGATGAAGCTGCCGTTTTGATGGACGGGATTGGGGATTTGGGATTGGGGATTCGCAAAAGCCCGGTGATGATTCGCTGATGCGGTATTCCTGAGTCCGTCGCCATGTCTGGTTCCTTGCTCGAACAATTCATCGAAGCCTTCCGCGTGCTGCCGGGCGTCGGCCAGAAGACCGCGCAGCGGATGGCCTACCACCTGCTGGAGCGCGACCGCGCCGGCGGCAAGCGGCTGGCCGAGACGCTGGCGCAGGCGCTGGAGCGCATCGGCCATTGCGCGATGTGCCGCGACTTCACCGAAAGCGAGATCTGCGCGACCTGCGCCAGCGCCAGCCGCGATCGCCAGCAGCTGTGCGTGGTCGAATCGCCGGTGGACCGGCTGGCCATCGAGCAGGCCACCGGCTACCGCGGCCTGTACTTCGTGCTGCAGGGCCGGCTGTCGCCGCTGGACGGCATCGGCCCGCGCGAGCTGGGGCTGGACCTGCTGTCGGCGCGGCTGGCGCAGGGCGGAGTGGAGGAACTGATCATCGCCACCAATCCCACCGTCGAGGGCGAGGCCACCGCGCACTACCTGGCGCAACTGGCGCGCCAGCATGGCGTGCGCCCCAGCCGGCCGACCCACGGCGTGCCGCTAGGCGGCGAACTGGAATACGTCGATCGCGGCACGCTGGCGCATGCGTTCGGGTCGCGCAGCGAGATGGCTTGAGGGCGGGGATGACCGGACATTCGTCCGTTGAAAACCGGGATTCGGGATTCGGGATTCGCAACAGCCCGCGTCCCGCAGGACCGTCATCCCAGCTTGCGCTGGGATGACGAGCAAAGGCGAGCAAAGGCGATAAGCTCTGCCCCAATCCCCAATCCCCAATCCCCAATCCCCAATCCCCAATCCCCAATCCCCAATCCCGAGCCATGACCGACACCATATTCGGCAAAATCATCCGCCGCGAGATTCCCGCCACCATCGTCTACGAGGACGACGAGGTGCTGGGATTCAAGGACATCGCGCCGCAGGCGCCGGTGCACGTGCTGTTCATCCCGAAGAACGAGGCCATCCCGACGCTGGATGACCTGCAGCCGTCGCAGGCCCACCTCATCGGCAAGCTGGCGCTGGCCGCGGCCGAATACGCGCGCCGCGAGGGACTGGCGCAGGACGGCTACCGCGTGGTGATGAACTGCCGCGAATACGCCGGCCAGACCGTGTTCCACATCCACCTGCACCTGCTCGCCGGCGCACCGCTGGGGCGTTTCGGCACGGCGGGTTGACGCTTGTGGGAGCGACGTCAGTCGCGACCGAGGTACCGCCGCGTCGCGACTGACGTCGCTCCCACAGGGCATCCTTGTAGAGCCGAGCTTGCTCGGCTGTGCGCGAAAGGCAGCCGAGCAAGCTCGGCTCTACAAGTGGTATCGCCGTCAGTTGATGCTGACCACTACGAAAAAAAGCCGCTCATCGAGCGGCTTTTTCGTTACCAGGCGGCAGGCTTCACCACCAGCCCCACCAGCCCCAGCGCGGACTCCAGAACGGGTCGTAGTACGGATAGGGGTACGGCCGCACCTCGACCTGGCGCACTTCCGGCCACAGGTAGACGACGTCGGCGGCCACGCGCGGCAGGCGGTAGTCGTATTCGCCGATGCGGGCGTTCTCGTAGCCGTCGACGCGGCCGACGAAGGTGACCTCGCGGCCTTCGGCGAACACCGCCGGGTCGTAGAAACCGGCGCGGCAGGCGATGAAGCGGCCGTCGTTGGCGTCCGGCGCCGAGCTTTGCGGCCGGCCGGTGGCGGCCAGCGGACGCGACACCAGCTGGAAGCAGGTGCTGTCGGGGCCCGGGATGGTCTCGATGATGCGCCCGCCCCAGCGCACCGGTGCGCCGACCTGGGCGGTGGCGACCGCGTCGCGCGGGGTGACCTGGGTGAAGCTGCCCTGCAGCGGCTGCGGCGCGGACGCGCAGGCGCCCAGCAACGCGGCCGTGGCGATCAGCACGGTGGATCGGAGCATGTTCATGGCGGATCTCCTGGAGGAGGTTACGGGCGGTGCCGGCGCAGGTCGCGGATGAGCGCAGCGCGGTCCTGGACGTCGCCAGCGTAGCGGGCCGCGGCGAAACGCTCGCTGAGCGGAACCAGCCCGTTGGCGACCTGCGGCCGCGTCCTGGCCACCCGCCGCGCCCAGGCCAGCGCCGGTTCGTGCGGCGCGCGTTCCAGCCCCAGCCGTGCGTAGCGCTTGCCGAGGCGGTGCCAGGCGCGCAGCAGCGGGTCGCGCTCGCGCTCGCCGCGCGCCAGCCACCAGGCCATCCAGCCCAGCGCCAGCGCGGCGGCCAGCGCGAACAGCAGGCCCTGCCGTTCGCCGCCCAGCCGGCCCATGCCCAGGCCCGACAGCAGCCGTTCCTGGCGGGAGGCGTCGAAGCCGAGCACCAGATCGTTCCAGCCGCGCCGCAGCCAGTCGCCGAAATCGCCGAGCTGGCGCACCGCGCCCAGGCCGCCGCCGGCGCCGGACAGGCGGTCCTCCAGGGTGTCGTAGATGCGCTCGGGGGCCACCGCCGCGGTCGGGTCCACCCGCACCCAGCCACGCTGCGGCAGCCACACCTCGGCCCAGGCGTGGGCGTCCATGTTGCGCACGATCCAGTAGTCGCCGAACGGATTGCGGTAGCCGCCGGTGTAGCCGGTCACCACCCGCGCCGGGATGCCGGCCGCGCGCATCAGCACGACGAAGGACGAGCTGAAGTGCTCGCAGTAGCCGTTCTTCTGCTCGAACAGGAATTGGTCGACGCTGTGCCGTCCCGGCAGCGGCGTGTCGAGCGTGTAGCCGAACTCGGCGCGTATCCATGCCAGCGCGCGCTCGACGATGCGCGCGTCGTCGCTGCCGGCCTGGCGCCGCCACTGCGCCGCCAGCGCCAGCGTGCGGGGGTTGTAGCCGGCCGGCAGTTGCAGCGCGTACTGGCGCAGGGCGGCGGGCAGCTGCGGCTCGTGCCGCAGCACCGGCGCCGACTGCATGCGCCAGCGGGTCAGCGAGGTCAGCGGGCGCTGGCTGAGCAGGGTGTGGTCGTAGGTCGGGCGGGTTCCCGCCGGCGCGGCGTGCGGCAGTTCCAGCGCGACCACTTCGCGGCGATCGGTGGCCTCGATTTCGACTTGGTAGTCCCAGGCCGGCGCGCCGTGGGTCACCGTCTCCGGCGGCAGCTCGCGCAGCCAGCGCGATTGACTCCAGACGCGGCCGTCGAACTCCCACAGCACCGGCCCGCGCCAGTACATCTGTTCCGGGCGCGGCTCCGCGCCGAAGAACTGCACGCGCAGCGCTGGGTTGTCGTCGGCCATCAGGTCGATCCAGCCGCCGGGCTCCATGCTGTCGGACAGCCCGGGCTTGGCCAGCGCGCGCTCGGGCACGCCCCACAGCGGGGTGGGGAAGCGCGGGAACAGCCAGAACGCGGCCAGCATCATCGGCAGGCCCAGCGCGACCAGCCGGCCGACCGCCAGCAACTGCCGCCGCAGCGGCAGCGCGCCGGCCGCCAGGCCGGCCTCGGCGTCGGCCAGGCGCTGCAGCGTGACCAGTGCGGCCAGCGCAGACAGCAGGCCCAGCACCATCGTCAGCGGTCCCTGGTCGAGCAGGAAAGCGGCGAACGGCGCGAACAGCCCGAACCCGACCAGGCTGCGCGCATCGCGCAGGCTGCGCGTCTCGGCCGGCTTGATCGCCAGCATCGAGGCCAGCATCGCGCAGCCGGTATCGCGGCCGAAGTTGAAGCCCATCACCGCGAACACCACCGCCAGCATCGACAAGGCCAGCAGCAGGCGCAGCGCCGCGTGCAGCGGCCGGCGCCACGACAGCGCGGCCACCGCCAGCGCGATCAGCGCGATCGGCAGCGCCACCGAGGCCGGCAACGGGATCAGCAGCGCGGCCAGGCACAGGCCGGCGGTGGCCAGCACCCATGCGCGCGGTCCGGCGCCGATCGGCGGCGCGTCCGTCAGGGCGTCAGTGCGCGGCATGCGGCAGCAGCGCGAGCGCGCGCAGGCAGAGGTGGCGGTGGGCCGGGCCCTGCGACGGCCCCAGCGGCGGTTGTCCCGGCAGCGAAAGCCGGTAGCGGCGGCCTTCGCGCTCGGCCAGGTCGACCCAGCGCGCCAGCCGGCGGATGCGCAGTTCGTGGTCCAGGCCGGCCAGCGCCTGCCAGTCCAGCGCCACGTCCTGGCTCAGCGGCTGCTCGTACTCGCGCACCAGCAGCGCGTCGCGGCGGGCCGAGTGCTTCCAGGCGATCGCGCGGCGCGGGTCGCCGGGGCGATACGGGCGCAGGTGGTGCATGTCCTCGCCGGCCGGGTGCAGGCGCGTGGCCTGCTGCTGGCCGAAGCCTTCCGGCAGCGGCGGGCCGTTGTGTTCCGGCATCGGGTAGACCAGCAACGGCGTCTGCGGCCACACCCACGACCACGCGCGCGCCAGGCCCAGCGGCTGGGTCGTGGACAGGCGGATGCGGTCGGGATCCAGCCAGCCGCGGCGCTCGGTGGGCACCATCAGCGTCGCCACCACCGGCTCGCCGGCCAGCACCGGCGCGGTGGTCTGGTCGCCCAGGCCGTGCAGCCGCAGGCCGCGCCGCTTGCGGCCGTCGCGCGCCGAGATCGCCACGTGCACCTGCATCACCGCGCCGGCCGGCACCGGCTCGGCGCCGAGCGCGTCGACCGACAGGCCCGACAACTGCAGGTGCGCGGCCATCAGGCTGGCCAGCCCCGCCGAGCACAGCAGCAGCGCCAGCAGCAGCGCCGGATTGTTGTTGTAGTTCAGCGCGCCGAGCACCATCGAGAACAGCAGCACGGCGAAGAACGCGCCGAAGCCGGTCGGCAGCACGTAGACGCGGCGACGATCCAGCCGCGCCGGCAGCGCCTCGGGTTGGCGCGGGCGCGCCAGCAGCGAGAAGCGTCGGGCCAGGCGCTGGCGGGGCGTGTCGGACACGGCTTCAGGCTTGCGCCGCGATCAGTCCACCGGCACCGCGTGCAGCACCGCCTTGGCCAGCGCCGGGGTGGACGCGGCCTCGGCCTCGGCCACCAGCCGGTGCGCGGCCACCGCGGAGAACAGCGCCTGCACGTCCTCCGGCAGCACGTGGCGGCGGCCCAGCAGCAGCGCGTAGGCGCGCGCGCCGCGCAGCAGCGCGATGCCGGCGCGCGGCGACAGGCCCACGCGCACGCCCGGGTGCTGGCGACTGCGGGTCAGCAGCGCCTGCACGTAGTCGATCAGCGCATCGCTGGCGTGCACTTCGTCCACCGCCTGCCGCAGCGCCAGCACGTCCTCGTCCGACAGCAGCGGCATGGCCTGGGCGATCAGTTCGCGGCGGTCGGCGCCGGCCAGCAGCGCGCGCTCGGACTCGGGATTGGGATAGCCCAGGTTGAGCCGCAGCAGGAAGCGATCCAACTGCGAATCCGGCAGCGGGTAGGTGCCGGACAGATCGACCGGGTTCTGCGTGGCGATGACGAAGAACGGATCCGGCAGCGAATGGGTGACGCCGTCCAGCGTGACCTGGTGCTCGGCCATCGCCTCCAGCAGCGCGCTCTGCGTGCGCGGCGGCGCGCGGTTGATCTCGTCGGCCAGCAGCACGTTGGTGAACACCGGGCCGGGGTGGAACTGGAACTGCCGGCTCTGCGCGTCGTACACCGACACGCCCAGCACGTCGGCCGGCAGCAGGTCGGAAGTGAACTGCACGCGCTGGAAGCCCAGCCCCAGCGTGGCGGCCAGCGCGTGCGCCAGCGTGGTCTTGCCCAGTCCGGGCAGGTCCTCGATCAGCAGGTGCCCGCCCGACAGCAACGCCACGAACGCCAGCCGCACTTCGTGCGACTTGCCCAGCAACAGCGCGTTGACCTGCTGCTGCGCGCGCTTGAGGGCGTCGAGCAGGGCATCGGATAGCATAGGTCCGGCGCTGGGGACTGCGGACATCACTCGCTCTCGGCTGACGGGTCAGGAGGGAGTGTAGCGGATGCAGGATCGACACCAGGCGAAGCGGGTTTTCGTCGCGCTGTGGCTGCTGGCCACGGCCGCCAAGTGCGCGATCGCCGCGCGCCTGCCGCTGTTCGTCGACGAGGCCTTCTACTGGCAGGAAGGCCGGCACCTGGCGCTGGCCTATTCGGATCTGCCCGGCCTGACCGCCTGGCTGACGCGGCTGGGCGTCGAGCTCGGCGGCCACCACGCGCTGGCGCTGCGGATGCCGTTCCTGCTGATCGCCGCGCTGCTGCCGTGGCTGGTCGCGCGCATCGGCGCGCGCGAGTTCGACGAGGCCGCCGGCTGGCAGGCCGGCAGCCTGGTCGTGCTGATGCCGCTGTCCGGCACGCTGGGCCTGCTGGCGCTGCCGGACGTGCCGATGGCGCTGGCCACCGTGCTGTGCATGGATGCCGGTGCGCGCCTGCTGCGGCGGGTCGATGCGGCGGCCGTGGCGACGCTGGCGCTGGGACTGGCGATCGGCGCGCTCAGCCATTACCGCTTCGTCGGCGTGATCGGCATCGGCACGATCGCCCTGCTGGCGCTGCCGCAGGGCCGCCGCGCGCTGCTCGACGCGCGGGTCTGGGCGGCGCTGGCGATCGGCGCGCTGGCATGGCTGCCGCTGCTGCTGTGGAACCTGCAGCACGCCGATGCGGGACTGCGCTTCCAACTGGTCGATCGCCATCCGTGGTCGTTCGATGCGCGCGGCGCGTGGTTCATCGCCGTGCAGGCGCTGCTGGCCACGCCGTTGCTGTTCCTCGCGCTGCTGCAACTGTGCGTGCGCGCGCTGCGCGCCGGCGCGCAGCCGCCGTGGCGCTATCTCGGCCTGCTCGGCGCGGCCTCGACCTTCGGCTTCTTCGCGCTGGGCTTCTTCGCCGACTCGGAGCGGGTCAGCTTCCACTGGACGCTGCCGGGCTACCTGGCCCTGCTGGTCGCCGTGCCGGTGCTGCTGCGGAGCTGGCCGCGCGCGCTGCGCATGGCGACCTGGCTCATGGCCGCGCTGGGCCTGGCGGCGCTGCTGGCCTACTACCTGGCGGTATCGGTGCCGGCCTGGCGCGCGCACTGGGCCGGCGACAAGTCCTACCCGTACAACTTCGCCGGCTGGGACGAACTGGCCGTGGCGGTGCGCGAGGAACTGCGGGCGATGCCGGCCGGTACCGTGCTGCTGGCCGACAACTTCAAGATCGGCGCCGAACTGGGCTTTGCGCTGCGCGACCCGCGCATCGCCGTGCTCGACCATCCGCTCAACCACAAGCATGGCCGCGCGCCGCAACTGGCCCTCTCCGGACTGGCCCACGCCGGCCGCCCGCAGGCGCCGACCCTGCTGGTGGCGTCCTCGACCGACGTCAAGCTGCGCGACCTGCTGGATCGCTACCAGTGGCTGTGCGCGCAACTGGGCGCGCTGCCGCCGCCGCGCGTGATCAACAGCGATCACGGCGCGCAGCGCTTCCTGCTGTTCCGGCTGCCCGCGGGCGGCGCGGAAGGCGATTGCGTGACACCGGCGATCGCGCATATCAACCAGCCGGAAAGCGGCGCGCGGGTGCCGCCGCGGTTCGCGCTGCGCGGCTGGGCGATCAAGGACGTGGCCGGCGTGGAAGCGGTCACCGTCACCCTCGACGGCAAGCCGGTCGCGCTCGCCGAGTACGGCCATCGCGACGAATGGCCGGCGCGCTTCTATCGCGACGCCTCGCGCGATCCGCAGCAGCCGGCCATCGCCTTCAGCGCGCAGATCGATGCCTCGGCGCTTGCGCCCGGCCGGCATTGGCTGGGACTGGTGATCCACGGCCGCGACGGCAGCCGCGAGGCCTGGGCCGAGCAGCCGGTCGTCATCGACCCGGCGATGGGCGAACCATGACAGGGCATCCCGTCTTCCCGCGCCCGGAACGGCTTGTCCAATGCATGGCAGGAGCGATTGCGAGCCTGCCCGTGCACCCTGAAGCACCCCGGGTCCCGTGCCCGGCAATCCATCCCGAACGCATCCCGATGCCGCCATGATTGCGAACTCCGCGCATTTCCGTCCCGTACCGCCCTTCCTGCTGATCGCGGCCCTCATGCTGACGGCGACGCTGCTCCTGCACATCCCGCTGATGCTGTGGGACCACATCGATCTGGTGCCGATCCACGAAGCCTGGCAGCGCGGCGATCTGGCCGGCTCGGAGTTCTGGCGCATCCACGACGGCAGCCACTTCCACAGCGCCGCCTACGCGGTGCTGTTGCTGACCACCTGGCTGTCCGGCGGGCAGCCGTGGCTGGACTGCATGGTCAGCTGGGCGGTGCTGGTGGTGCAGGCGTGGCTGCTGCTGGGCATCGCGCGCAGCGGCTGGCAAGGCATGCAGGTCGGCCGGGCATGGTGGCTGGTGCTGCTGCTGATGGCCTGGCACCCGGGTCACCTGGCCAACCTGCAATGGGGCTGGCAGGTGGCGGTGTTCATCAGCCTGCTCGGGGCGATCGCGCCGATCCGCTTCCTCACCGCCGAGCGTCCGGCGTTCGCGCTCAACCTGGCGGGCCTGGCGCTGGCGGCGGCGGGCGTGCTCGGCTTCACCACGACGCTGGCGGTGTTCCCGATCGCGGTGCTGCTGATCCTGGCGCGAACGGAGTGGTCGTGGCGCAGGCGCGTGGCGTTCGCGCTGCCGTGGCTGCTGGGCGCGGCGGCGCTGGCGTACGCGTTGCTGCGCGCGCGCGGCCAGCCGGTGCCGTGGCCGGGCCTGGACGTGCTGGCGATGTACGTCCTCAACTATCTCGGCGGCGGCGTGCTGCGCTTCGCCAACAAGCTGGCGCCGTGGTGGACGCTGCTCGCGCTGGCGACCGCGAGCATGGCGCTCGCGCGCATGGGACGGGAACGGCGCGCGCTGCCGTGGCTGGCGCTGATGCTGTTCGCGATCGGCTGCGCGGTGATGACGGCGCTGGGGCGGGCCGGCTATTTCGGCGCCGATCACGCCTTCGTCATCCGCTACGTCAGCTTCGCCACGCTGTTCTGGATCGGCTGGCTGGGGCTGATGGTGCTGGCCTGGCGCGAGGCGGCGCCGGCGTGGCGCCGCTGGGCGCGTCCGCTGCTGGTGGTGACGCTGTGCTTCGCCGCGATCAACGGCCTGCACATGCTCAAGAAGGCGATGGTGGTGCGCGAGCGCGCGGTCGAGTACGCCGCGCACATCCGCGCGCATTACCCCGACCTGGATCCGGGAGTCCTGGCGCAGGCCTACGAGGGCAGGGCGGAGCAGGCGCCGCAGCGTCTCGGGCTGCTGCGCGAATGGGGCTTCGCCCCGTTCCGCCCCGAGGCGGAGACGCCGCGCGAAGGTTCCGATTGAACGCGGCTCAGGGCAGCTCGAAACCGGCCTCGCGCAGCATCCGCGACAGCGCGATCAGCGGCAGTCCGATCAGCGCGGTCGGGTCGCGGCTGTCGATGGCCTCGAACAGCACGATGCCCAGGCCCTCGCACTTGAAGCTGCCGGCGCAGTCGAACGGCTGCTCGGCGTCGAGGTAGCGCTCGATCTCGGCGGGCGCGAGCGGGCGGAAGCGCACGTCGGTGGCGTCCAGCGCCTCGTGGCAGGCGTCGCCGCGCATCAGGCACACGGCGGTATGGAAGCGCACCGTGCGGCCCGACATCGCGGCCAGCTGGCTCCGGGCCGCCTCGCGGTGGCCGGGCTTGCCGATGGCCCGGCCGTCCAGTTCGGCGACCTGGTCGGCGCCGACGATCCAGCTCTCCGGGTGCTGGGCGGCGATGGCGGCGGCCTTGGCGCGCGCCAGACGGCGGGCCAGGGCCGGGCAGTCCTCGCCGGGCAGCGGGGTCTCGTCCACCTCCGGCCGCGCCGGGCGCACCGGCAGGCGCAGGCGTTCCAGCAACTGGCGGCGGTAGGACGAGGTGGAGGCCAGCAGCAGGGTCATGGCGGCGTCGGCGGCGGGGGGAGGCGCAGTCTGCGGGCCGGCGCCCGGCGCGGCAAGCGCGGCCGCCCGTCCACCGGGTTTGACAGGTCGCCCCTCGGTCCTTAACATTCAGCGGCTTATGTCCGCGAATACGCCCGAGATGTTGGATGCTTGGCGCATGGTCGCGGCGCGGCGCAGTTTCGACGGCCGCCTGCCCCTGTCCTCGATGACGCGGCTGCAGGGGCTGCTGGTGGATACCGACGGCGAGGCGCGTTTCTCGGTCGAATTCGATCGCGATGCGTTGCAGGTGCCTTACGTGGAACTGAGGATACGGGCCGAGTTGCCGCTGGTGTGCCAGCGCAGCCTGGAGCGGTTCCTGTTCCCGGTCGAGATCGCCCAGCGGCTCGGGCTGGTGCGCGACGAGGCCGACGAGGCGGCGCTGCCGCCGGACTACGAGGCGCTGCTGGTGCCGGAGGACGGCATGCTGCGCCTGGCCGAGCTGGTCGAGGACGAACTGGTCCTGGCCGTGCCGGTGGTGCCGGTGGCGCCCGGGTCGGACGCGGTCGAACGCGACTGGCCCGCGCAGGAAGAGGAACTGGCGAAGGCCAACCCGTTCGCGGCGCTGGCCTCGCTGAAGAAGAACTAGCCGCCAACGCGGCCGGGCAACACGAATCGACAGGTTCACCTTACGAGTTTTGGAGCTGGAGCAATCCCATGGCTGTGCAGAAATCCCGAGTCACCCCGTCCCGCCGTGGTCAGCGTCGTTCGCATGACGCCCTGACCGCCAAGCAGCTGTCCACCGATCCGACCACCGGCGAGACCCACCTGCGTCACCACGTGACCGCGGACGGCTACTACCGTGGCAAGAAGGTCATCAACACCAAGTCCGACGCCGTCGCCGACGAGGATTGATGCGGGCCGGCGCGCCCGCAGGGGCGCGCCCGTCACTTTCTGCGTGTGGTACACCGGCCCCGTTGCGGGCCAGCAACGGGAGCGGGCATGAAGCAGCCGGAATCCAACGGGCGCATTTACGCGCGTATCGCCGGTACCGGCAGCTATCTGCCGGAGAAGGTCCTGACCAACGACGACCTGGCCAAGCAGGTCGATACCAGCGACGAATGGATCCGCAGCCGCACCGGCATCCGCGAGCGGCACATCGCCGCCGAGGGCCAGACCGCCGGCGACTTGGGCTACATCGCCGCCACCCGTGCGATGGAGGCGGCCGGCATCCAGGCCTCCGACATCGACATGATCATCGTCGGCACCACCACGCCGGACCTGATCTTCCCGTCCACCGCCTGCCTGATCCAGGCGCGGCTGGGCGCCGGCGGCTGCGCGGCGCTGGACGTCAACGCGGCCTGCTCGGGTTTCCTGTATGCCCTGAGCGTGGCCGACAAGTTCATCCGCTGCGGCGACGCCAAGACGGTGCTGGTCATCGGCACCGAGACGCTCAGCCGCATGGTCGACTGGAGCGAGCGCACCACCTGCGTGCTGTTCGGCGACGGCGCCGGCGCGGCGGTGCTCAAGGCCGACGGCGAGACCGGCATCCTCAGCACCCACCTGCATGCCGACGGCAGCAAGAAGGAACTGCTGTGGAACCCGGTCGGCGTTTCCTGCGGGTTCAAGCCGGACCAGCCGAACCACGGCATCCGCATCGAGATGAAGGGCAACGACGTGTTCAAGTACGCCGTCAAGGCGCTGGACTCGGTCGTCGACGAGACCCTCGAGGCCAACGGCCTGGACAAGCACGACCTGGACTGGCTGATCCCGCACCAGGCCAACCTGCGCATCATCGAGGCCACCGCCAAGCGGCTGGACATGCCGATGGATCGCGTCATCGTCACCGTCGACAAGCACGGCAACACCTCCTCCGGATCGGTGCCGCTGGCGTTGGACGAGGCGGTGCGCTCGGGCCGCGTGCAGCGCGGCCAGCTGCTGCTGCTGGAAGCCTTCGGCGGCGGCTTCACCTGGGGCTCGGCGCTGTTGCGCTATTGAGGCGCCGGGATGACCGGACATTCGTCCGTTGAAAACGGGGATTCGGGATTGGGGATTGGCAAAGGCGCATCGCGCAGTGTCGTGATGTGTTGCGTGGAGCCTGATTTCTGGCCTGATTTTTCCTGTATCGCTGATGCTGGACGAGGCGGCACGTTAGGGACGCGAGCGGTGTAGCGCACTATTGCCGGAATCCTTCGCCAGCGGCTTCACCTTGGGCTCAACCGAAGATTCCGGATTCGCGCAGCGCGCCCAGCGCTTCACGATGCGCCTTTGCCAATCCCCAATCCCCAATCCCGAATCCCGAATCCCGAATCCCGGTCCACCGCATACGCCCCAGTACAGACGCAGCCGGGTTTTCGCCCGTATCATCTCCGGCCCGCTGAAACGACACCGACTGCGTGACCTCGACTTCCTCTTCCCCGCTGGCGTTCGTCTTCCCCGGACAGGGTTCGCAATCGCTGGGCATGCTGGCCGAACTGGCCGAACTGCATCCCTCCGTCCGCGAGACCTTCGTCGAGGCTTCCGACGGCGCCGGCGTGGACCTGTGGGCGCTGTCGCAGGGTGGCCCGGAGGAAATGCTCGGTCGCACCGAATACACCCAGCCGGCGCTGCTGGCCGCCGGCATCGCCGTGTGGCGCCTGTGGCGCTCGCACGGCGGCGCGCAGCCATCGCGCCTGGCCGGCCACAGCCTGGGCGAGTACACCGCGCTGGTCGCCGCCGGCGCGCTGTCGCTGCGCGAGGGCGCGCACCTGGTGCGCCTGCGCGGGCAGCTGATGCAGGAAGCCGCGCCGGCCGGCGTCGGCGCGATGGCCGCGGTGCTGGGCGCGGAGGATGAAGTGGTCGCCGAGGTCTGCAAGCAGGCCTCCGACAGCCAGGTCGTGGTGCCGGCCAACTACAACTCGCCGGGCCAGATCGTGATCGGCGGCGACGCGGCGGCGGTGGATCGCGCGATCGCGCTACTGGCCGAGCGCGGCGTGCGCAAGGCGGTCAAGCTGGCGGTCAGCGTGCCGTCGCACACCCCGCTGATGCGCGAGGCCGCCAACCGGCTGGCCGCGACGATGGCCGGGCTGGACTGGCGCGAGCCGTCGCTGCCGGTGGTGCAGAACGTCGATGCGCAGGCGCACGCAGGCGTCGAGGCGATCCGCGACGCGCTGGTGCGCCAGCTCTACCTGCCGGTGCAGTGGACCGGCTGCGTGCAGGCGCTGGCGGCGGCGGGCATCACCCGGGTGGCCGAATGCGGCCCCGGCAAGGTGCTGACCGGGCTGAACAAGCGCATCGACAAGTCGCTCGACGCGCGTACCCTGGCCACGCCCGGCGACTTCGAGGCCGCGCTGGCCGACTGGGCGGACTGAGCGCGCAGCGCTCCTCCTTCACTCCACTTTCCAAGAGGACACTGCAATGAGCAAGCCACTGCAGGGCGAGATCGCGCTCGTCACCGGCGCCAGCCGCGGCATCGGCGCGGCCATCGCCGACGAACTGGCCGCGCTGGGCGCGACCGTCGTCGGCACCGCCACCAGCGAGGCCGGCGCGCAGGCCATCGGCGCGCGGCTGGCGGCCACGGGCGGCCACGGGCGCGTGCTCGACGTTGCCGACGGCGCCGGCATCGACGCGCTGATCGAATCGATCGGCAAGGACATCGGCGCGATCAGCATCCTGGTCAACAACGCCGGCATCACCCGCGACAACCTGCTGATGCGGATGAAGGACGAGGACTGGCAGGCCATCCTCGACACCAACCTGACCAGCGTCTACCGCACCAGCAAGGCGGTGATGCGCGGCATGATGAAGGCGCGCAAGGGCCGCATCATCAACATCGCCTCGGTGATCGGCGTGACCGGCAACGCCGGGCAGGCCAACTACGCCGCCGCCAAGGCCGGCATCATCGCCTTCTCCAAGTCGCTGGCCAAGGAAATCGGCAGCCGCGGCGTCACCGTCAACGTGGTCGCGCCCGGTTTCATCGCCACCGACATGACCAAGGACCTGCCGGAGGAATCCAAGCAGGCGCTGACCCAGCAGATCGCGCTGGGGCGGCTGGGCGAGGTCGCCGACATCGCGCACGCGGTCGCCTTCCTGGCCGGCCCGCATGCCAGCTACATCACCGGCGAAACCCTGCACGTCAACGGCGGCATGTACATGCCGTGATTCACAAGTATCGGTAAGTGTTTGATCCGATGGCGGTTATCGACACCTGTAATCGTTGCCGCTTTGCACTTAAACTATCCCCGGTTTGCCCATCGCCCGCGATGGCAATCAATCAGTCACCCCATCTCCGTCTGGAGCGATATCCATGAGCAGCATCGAAGAACGCGTCAAGAAAATCGTCGTCGAACAGCTTGGCGTCAAAGAAGAAGAAGTCACCAACAACGCATCGTTCGTCGATGATCTGGGCGCAGACTCCCTCGACACGGTCGAGCTGGTGATGGCGCTGGAAGAAGAGTTCGAGTGCGAGATCCCGGACGAGGAAGCCGAGAAGATCACCTCGGTGCAGCAGGCCATCGACTACGTCAAGGCGCACGTCAAGGCGTAATCCTGCCCGCTACACCGGATCGTGTCGGGGCCGCGCATGCGGCCCCGCGCGTATCCGGGCCGTACATCCGCCCGCGTAGGGCGCATGCGAATCAAGACTAGAGCTATCAGGAGTCCTCTATGAGCCGGCGTCGCGTCGTCGTTACGGGTATGGGTCTGGTGTCGCCGCTGGGCAACGACCTGGCCAGCAGCTGGGATGGCATCGTCAACGGCCGCTCGGGCATCGGCCCGGTCGCCCGGTTCGACGCTTCTTCCTACGCCACGCAGATCGCGGGCGAGATCCGCGGCTTCGATCCTTCCGCCTTCGTCTCGGCCAAGGACGCCAAGAAGATGGATCCGTTCATCCACTACGGCATCGCCGCCTCGTTCATGGCGCTGGACGACGCCGGGCTGGAGATCACCGAGGCCAATGCCGAGCGCATCGGCGCGATCGTCGGCTCGGGCATCGGCGGCATCCACGGCATCGAGGAGCAGACCCTGCGGCTGGCCGAGGGCGGCCCGCGCAAGGTCTCGCCGTTCTACGTCCCCAGCACCATCATCAACATGCTGCCCGGGCAGCTGTCGATCCTGAAGGGCATCAAGGGGCCGAACTTCTCGGTGGTGTCGGCCTGCGCCACCTCCAACCATTCCATCGGCGTGGCCATGCGCACCATCCAGTACGGCGACGCCGACGTGATGGTGGCCGGCGGCGCCGAGCTGGGTTCCTCGCCGACCTCGATGGCCGGCTTCTGCTCGATGAAGGCCATGTCCACCCGCAACGACGCGCCGGCAAAGGCCTCGCGCCCGTGGGACAAGGACCGCGACGGCTTCGTGCTGGGCGACGGCGCCGGCGTGCTGATCCTCGAGGAATACGAGCACGCCAAGGCGCGCGGCGCGCGCATCTACGCCGAGCTGGCCGGTTTCGGCGCCAGTTCCGATGCCCACCACATGACCGCGCCGAGCGAGAACGGCGAAGGCCCGGCGCGCTGCCTGGTGTCGGCGCTGAAGGACGCCGGCCTCAATCCCGAGCAGGTCGAGTACCTCAACGCGCACGGCACTTCCACGCCGCAGGGCGACCTGGCCGAGACCCTGGCCATCAAGCGCGCGCTGGGCGATCACGCCTATCGGCTCATGGTCAGCTCGACCAAGTCGATGACCGGCCACCTGCTGGGCGCGGCCGGCGGCGCCGAGGCGATCTTCTCGGTGCTGGCGCTGCACCACGGCATCGTCCCGCCGACCATCAACCTGGACGAACCGGGCGAGGGTTGCGATCTGGACTACGTGCCGCACACCGCGCGCGAGAAGAAGATCGACGTGGCGGTGTCCAACGGCTTCGGCTTCGGCGGCACCAACGGCACGCTGGTGTTCAGGCGGATCTGACGACGCTGCCTTCTCCCTGCAGGAGAAGGTGGCGCGCAGCGCCGGACGAGGGTGTGGCGGCATCATCGATGCCCGAAGCCCGCATTTCCTCCGCACCCTCTCCCCAACCCCTCTCCCGGCGGGAGAGGGGAGGAACCCCATGATCGAGACCCGCGCCCTCCCGTCCGACATCGACCTGCTGGCATTGCACCGGCGGGATCCGCGGCGCTATCCGTTGCTGCTGGAATCGGCGGCCTCGGGCACCGCGCAGGGACGCTGGGATCTGCTGCTGGTGGCCGATGGCCAAGGCCTGCGGCTGGATGCAGACGGCATCACCCGCACGCTGCGCGGGGAAGCGGAGCAGGGCGGTTTCCTGGAGGCGCTGGATCGCCACTGGCGCGCGCATGCGATCGCGCGCGAGGAACCGCGCTGGCCGTTCCGCGGCGGCTGGGCGCTGCTGCTGGACTACGAACTGGCCGGACAGATCGAGCCGGTGCTGGCGTTGCCTGCCGCCGGTGCGCGGCGGCCGCACGCGCTGGCGCTGCGTTGTCCGGCGGCGGTGCTGCGCGACCGCAACAGCGGCGACTGCGTGATGCTGGCCGAGGCCGGCCACGCGGGTCTGCTGGATGCCTTGCAGGCCGATGCCGCCCACGCCGCCGCGCTGCCGCCGCTGCCGGACTGGCGGCCACCGGCGCGCATCGACGAGGACGCGCCGCAGCGCTTCGTCGACGGCGTTGCGCGCATCCTCGACTACCTGGCCGCCGGCGACATCTTCCAGGTCAACCTGTCGCGCGAATGGCGCGCGCGCTTCGATGCGCCGCTGGATCCGGCCGCGCTGTACGCGCGCCTGCGCAGGAGCAATCCGGCGCCGTTCGCCGGCCTGTTCGCCGGCGACGGCTGGGCGGTGGCCAGTTCCTCGCCGGAGCGGCTGGTGTCGGTGCGCGGCGAGGTGGTCGAGACACGTCCGATCGCCGGCACCCGCCCGCGCTTTCCCGGCGACGACGACGCCATGCGCATCCGCGAGCTGGTCGGCCATCCGAAGGAGCGCGCCGAGCACGTGATGCTGATCGACCTGGAGCGCAACGACCTGGGCCGCGTCTGCACGCCCGGCAGCGTGCAGGTGGACGAACTGATGACGGTGGAGAGCTACGCCCACGTCCACCACATCGTCAGCAACGTGCGCGGCCACCTGCGCGCCGGCACGACGCCGGGCGAGGTCATCCGCGCGACCTTCCCGGGCGGCACCATCACCGGCTGTCCCAAGGTGCGCTGCATGCAGATCATCGCCGAGCTGGAGCGGGCCGCGCGCGGCGCCTATACTGGCGCGTTCGGCTGGCTCAACCGCGACGGCGATCTCGATCTCAACATCCTGATCCGCAGCGCCGAGATCCTGCCCGACGGCGACGGCAGCGAGGTCCGCTTCCGCACCGGCGCCGGCATCGTCGCCGATTCGGATCCTGTGAAGGAACTGGACGAGACCCGCGCCAAGGCGCGCGGGTTGCTGAAGGCGCTGGAAGGCTGACTGGCGCATATCGGAATCCCAGGAGTCTTCCCTCTCCCCGCACGCGGGGGAGAGGGGGCAGGCCATGCATTCGGAGCGGACCGAAGGAAGCCGCTGAGACGACGACCGGGTATCCTGCCCGGCCGGAACCGCAGATCGAGGGACCCGTGGCATCAGGTTGCAGGCGCGTCGCGCGCTTCATCGTCATCGTCGCCGTGCTGGCCGTCGTGCTGCTGGCGGGCGCCGGCTTCTGGGGCTGGCAGCGCTACCAAGCGTTCGCCGATCGGCCGCTGCAAGGGCTGGGCGAGGACGCCACGCTGGAAGTGGCGCGCGGCGATTCGTTCGCCGGCGTGCTGCGCAAGCTGCGCGCGCAGGGCGTGAGCGACGGCCACGATCTGGAATGGCGCACGCTTGCGCGCCGCACCGGCACCGACGCCCAGCTCAAGGTCGGCGAATACGCGCTGCCGCAGGGCATCACCCCGCGCCGGCTGATGGACGACATGCGCCAGGGCCGGGTCATCCACTACCGCTTCACCCTGGTGGAAGGCTGGAACATCCGCCAGCTGCGCGCCGCCCTGCGCGCCGCCACGCCGCTGAGGCAGGAGACGGCGGAACTGGACGATGCCGCGCTGATGGCCGCACTGGGCCATCCCGGCCAGCATCCGGAAGGCCGCTTCCTGCCCGAGACTTATCTCTACTCGCGCAGTGACAGCGATCGCGACGTGCTGGCGCGCGCCCACGCGGCGATGGAGAAGGCGCTGGCCGAGGCCTGGGACGCGCGCGCGCCGGACGTGCCGCTGCAATCGGCCGAGCAGGCGCTGATCCTGGCCTCCATCATCGAGAAGGAGACCGGCATCGCCGGGGAGCGCCCGGCCATCGCCGGCGTGTTCGCGCGTCGGTTGAGGATCGGCATGCCGCTGCAGACCGATCCGACCGTCATCTACGGCATCGGCAGCAGCTACGACGGCAACATCCGCCGCCGCGACCTGACCACCGATACGCCCTACAACACCTACACCCGCCGCGGCCTGACGCCGACGCCGATCGCCATGCCCGGCCGCGACGCGCTGCGCGCGGCGGTCAATCCGCAGGACGGCGACGCGCTGTACTTCGTCGCGGTCGGCGACGGCAGCGGCCGGCACGTGTTCTCGGCCACGCTGGCCGAGCACAACGCCGCGGTGGCGCGCTACCTGGCCACCCGCCGGCGCACGCTGCAGGCGCGGGAGACGGAGCCGGCCACGCCATGACCCGCGCCGTGCTGACCCATCCGCGCCTGGTCTCGCTGGAAGGCGGCGAGGGTGCGGGCAAGACCACCGCCATCGCCGCGATCCGCGCGTGCCTGCAGGCGCGCGGCCACGAGGTCGTGCTGACCCGCGAACCCGGCGGCACGCCGCTGGCCGAACGCATCCGCGATCTGCTGCTCGACCCGCGCGGCGAGAAGCTGGAGGCGGAGACCGAACTGCTGCTGATGTTCGCCGCGCGCGCGCAGCACGTGCGCCAGGTGGTGCGCCCGGCGCTGCAACGCGGCGCGTACGTGGTCAGCGATCGCTTCACCGATTCCAGCTACGCCTACCAGGGCCACGGGCGCGGCCTGGACGCGGAGTGGATCGCCGAACTGGAGCGGCGCGCGGTCGGCCTCAAGCCTGGCCTGACCCTGCTGCTGGATCTGGACGTGCGCGAAGGCCGCGCGCGCATCAGCGGCCGCGACCTGTGGCCGGATCGCATCGAGCGCGAGCAGGACGATTTCTTCGAGCGCGTGCGCGCCGGTTTCCGCCAGCGCGCGGCGGCCGAGCCGGAGCGCTTCCGCGTCGTCGACGCGGGCCGCCCACCGGCCGAGGTCGGCGCGGCGGTGGACGCGGCACTGGCCGCGTGGCTGGACGGGCAGGCATGAGCGCCGCCGGATTCTCGCCCTGGCAGCAGCGCGCCTACGACCAGGCGGTGGCCGCGCTGGACGCCGGCCGCCTGGGCCACGGCCTGCTGATCTGCGGCCCGCAGGGGCTGGGCAAGCGCGCGATGGCGCAGCGGCTGGCGCAGCACGTGCTCGAGGGCGGGCGCCCCGCCGGCGAGGGCCGCACCGCGCAGTTGCTGGCGGCCGGCACCCATCCGGACTTCCAGCTCGTCTCCTTCATCCCCAACCGCACCGGCGACAAGCTGCGCACCGAGATCGTCATCGAGCAGGTCCGCGAGGTGTCGCAGAAGCTCGCGCTGACGCCGCAGTACGGCGCCGCGCAGGTCGTCGTCATCGACCCGGCCGACGCGATCAACCGCGCCGCCTGCAACGCGCTGCTGAAGACGCTGGAGGAACCGGCGCCGGGCCGCTACCTGTGGCTGATCAGCGCGCAGCCACAGCGGCTGCCGGCGACCATCCGCAGCCGCTGCCAGCGGCTGGAATTCCGGCTGCCGCCGCGCGCCGAGGCGCTGGACTGGCTGCGCCGGCAGGGCCACGACGCGGCCGAGGCCGCCGAGGCGCTGGACGCCGCGCGCGGCCATCCCGGCCTGGCCGATGCCTGGCTGCGCGAGGACGGCCTGGCGCTGCGCCGCGCCATCGCGCGCGACCTGGCGCGGCTGGAGCAGGGCGAGGCCGGCGTGCTGGAAACCGCGCAGCGCTGGTCCGACGAACACGCCGACGCGCGCCTGGCGCACGCCGCCGACTGGGTGCTGGCGCAGGCCGGCGCCGGCTTGACCGACGCGGCGCGATTGCACAAGCTCGCGACGTGGTTCGACGCCGCCAATCGCACCCGCGATCTGCTGCGCACCACGGTGCGCGCCGATCTGGCGATGGTGGAACTGCTGCGGGCCTGGGCCGGCCCGGATCGCCAGCGCGCCGCGCATGCTTCACGCCAATCACAGGAGAGTCGGGAATGAGTGCAGCCGGAGGACGCCAGGGCATCCTGTCGCTGGCAGTCAAGGACAAGGCCGGGCTTTACAACGCCTACATGCCGTTCATCAAGGGCGGCGGCGTGTTCGTGCCCACGCCCAAGCGCTATTTCCTCGGCGACGAGGTGTTCCTGCTGCTGACCCTGCCCGAATCCAGCGAGCGCCTGCCGGTGGCCGGCAAGGTGGTCTGGGTCACGCCCGTCGGCGCGCAGGGCGCGCGCATCGCCGGCATCGGCGTGCAGTTCGCCGACACCACCGAGGGCGAGGCGATCAAGAACCGCATCGAGACGATGCTGGCCGGCACGCTCAACGCCGAAAAGCCGACCAGCACGATGTAGCGGCGTCCAATCCCGTTGCGGCGGCGCGCGAGCGGGCACGCCCAACCCGGCCTGTGCGATGTAATAGTCTCCGCGCACCCGCCTGATTATGGTGCTGGCGGTTCAAGACGACGCGCCGCCAGATGGGACACGACCACAGCCACGCCCCGAGCGAAATCCGCCATGAGAAGCCGCTGTGGTGGGCGCTCGGGCTGACCGCGACCTTCCTGCTGGCCGAGGTCGTCGGCGCCTTCCTGACCAACAGCCTGGCGCTGCTGTCCGACGCGGCGCACATGGCCACCGACACGCTGGCGCTGACGGTCGCGCTGGTGGCGGTGCGGCTGAGCCGGCGCCCGCCGGACGCGCGGCGCACCTACGGCTACGCGCGGATGGAGGCGATCGGCGCGGTGATCAATGGCGGGCTGCTGTTCGTGGTGGCCGGCTACATCCTGTGGGAGGCGGCGCAGCGCTTCCGCCAGCCGCCCGAGGTGGCTTCGACCGGGATGCTGGCCATCGCCGCGCTGGGATTGATCATCAACCTGATCTCGATGCGCCTGCTCAAGGCCGGCGCCGGCGAGAACCTCAACATGAAGGGCGCCTACCTGGAAGTGTGGAGCGACATGCTCGGCTCGGTGGCGGTCATCATCGGCGCCGTCACGATACGCCTCACCGGCTGGCAGATCGTCGATCCGATCCTGGCGGTGCTGATCGGCCTGTGGGTGCTGCCGCGCACCTGGATCCTGCTGCGCGAGGCGTTCAACGTGCTGATGGAGGGCGTGCCGAAGGGCATCGACCTGGCGCGCGTGCGCCAGGCCATGCAGCGGACGCCCGGGGTACGCGACATCCACGATCTGCACGTGTGGGCGCTGGGCTCCAGCACGCCGGCGCTGACCGCGCACGTGGTGGCGGAAGGCGGCGTCGATGCGGATGCGCTGCGCGTGGCGCTGTCGAGGCGGCTGGAGGAGGAATTCGCCATCCACCACAGCACCTTGCAGATGGAATCCGGCCATTGCGGCGCGGCATCGTGCGCGGAAGGAACCCGGCACGCGCATGCGGGCCATGACCACGATCATGGCCATTCCCATACGCATCGACACTAGGATCCCCCGGGCATCTCCAGCCCGTCATTCCCGCGTTTGCCCTCAATGGCTTGAAGAGGCCGGCTTGTGCCGGAACGACGGGGCCATGTATCGCCGGCAATGCCTGGCCCGGTGACGGAAACGCCGCCCTCGGGCGGCGTCCTGCCTTCGATGCATCGCTATTGCGTCGGCTGCCGCAGCACCGCCATGTCCCAGCCCGGGCGCGGCGCGAAGCGATCGCCGTAGCGGCCCTGCAGCGTGCGCAGGCGCTCGACCAGCGCGTCGGCGCCGGTGGCCTGGATGTGGGCGATGGGACCGCCGCGGAACGGCGCGAAGCCGGTGCCGAAGATCACGCCGGCATCGAGCAGGTCCGCGTCGGCGACCACGCCGTCGTGCAGGCAGGCCACCGCCTCGTTGAGCAGCGGCAGGATCAGGCGGTCCTCCAGGTCGGCCGGCGCCTGGTAGTTCTCCGGCGCCGGCGGCTTGACCGCCTTGCCGTTCTCCCATTTGTACAGGCCCTGGCCGTCCTTCTTGCCGCGCTTGCCCGGCTCGACCGCGCTCAGCGCCGCCGGAACCTGCAGGCCGAGGAACGGCGCCAGCTCGGCCCCGACGCCCTGCGCCACGTCCAGGCCGACCGTGTCGATCAGCTCGATCGGCCCCATCGGCATGCCGAACTTCACCGCCGTCTTGTCGATCACCGCGCCGGGGATGCCCTCGGCGTAGGCGGTGGCGGCCTCCAGCATGTAGGGAAACAGCACGCGGTTGACCAGGAAGCCCGGCGTGCCGGCCACCGGCACCGGGAACTTGTCCAGCGCCTTGCAGAACGCGGCCAGGCGCTTGACCGTGGCCTCGTCCAGGCGATCGTGCTGGACGATCTCCACCAGCGGCATCATCGCCACCGGGTTGAAGTAGTGCAGGCCGGCGAACTGCGCCGGACGGGCGATGTGCTCGCGCAGTTCGTCCAGCGGAATCGACGAGGTGTTGCTGGTCAGCAGCGCGTCCGGCTTCATCCGCGGCTCGACGGCCTGGTACAGCTCGCGCTTGGCCTCTGGGTTCTCGATGATCGCCTCGATCACCAGATCCGCCTGCGCGGCGCCGGCGCCTTCCAGGTCGCCCTTCAGCCGCGCCGCCACCGCCGGCCGCTTGCCCTCGTCCCTGACCTTCTTGGCGAACAGTTCCTGCGCGCGGCCCAGTGCGCCGTCGACGAAGCGCTGCTCGCGATCCTGCAAGGTCACCTCGAAGCCCTTGTAGGCCGACCACGCGGCGATGTCGCCGCCCATCACGCCGGCGCCGATCACGTGCACGTGCGCGATGCCGTGATCCTTGCCGCCCAGCCCCTTGAGCCGCTCGGTCAGGAAGAAGATGCGCACCAGGTTGCGCGCGGTCGGCGTGGAGGCCAGCTTGACCACCGCCTTGCGCTCGGCGTCGAGCCGGCCCTGGATGCCCTTGCCGCCGGCGTTCTTCCACGCGTTGATCAGCGCGTACGGCGCCGGGTAGTGCTCCTTGCGCGCCTTGCGGGACACCTGCTTGACCATCTGCGGCGCCAGCAGCTGCCGTGCCGGCCAGGTGTTGGTCAGCCATCCGGTCAGCCGCTGCTTGAACGGGCGCGTCGTGCCGGACTGGACCAGCGCCACCGCCGCGTCCTCCAGCACCGCCTTGTCCACTACCTTGTCGACCAGGCCGAGGTTGCGCGCGGCCGAGGCCGACAGCGTGCGCCCGGTCAGCATCAGGTCCATCGCCGCTGGCGCGCCGATCAGCCGCGGCAGCCGCGCGCTGCCGCCCCAGCCGGGGAAGATGCCCAGCTTCACCTCGGGCAGGCCGATGCGGGTGGACGGATCGCCGGAGGCCACGCGGTAGTCGCAGGCCAGCGCGATCTCGGTGCCGCCGCCCATGCAGAAGCCGTGGATCGCCGCCACCGTCGGGCAGGGCAGGTCGGCCAGCTTCTGGAACACGCTCTGGCCGCGGCGGATGGCGTCGTTGACGGTGCCGCGGCGGTCGAATTCCTGGAACTCGGTCAGGTCGGCGCCGGCGATGAAGCCCGAGGACTTGGCCGACCGGATCACCAGTCCCTTCGGTGGTTCGATGGCCAGCCGCTCGATCACGTCGCCCAGCTCGATCAGCGCATCCTGCGAGAACGCGTTGACGCTGGCGCCCTCGCGGTCGAAGGCCAGCACGACGATGCCGTCGCCGCGCAGCTCGGTTTTCCAGTGGCTGAATCGCAGCCCATCGAAGTTTGCGGTCATGCAGGGACCATCCGTTCACGTATGGACAAGGCCGCTATCATCCCGAGGTTGTTTAACCCGCGTCAAATCCATATATCGGCGGGAAGGGCGTGACCAGCGGCACCGGCGATGTTCCGGTGGAGCGGGTTAAATTCCTGATAGCGCAGCGGTTTGGCGACACCGCTGAACTTTTTTCCGCCCAGGCGGTCACAGTGCCCGGCAATGACCGGGCCGACAGGAGTGCGGCCCGGCATGGCCGGAACAGACCCAACACAGGAGCTGGACATCGAGCTGGTCAGGCGCGTGCAGCGCGGCGACAGTGCGGCCTTCGATCTGCTGGTGCGCAAGTACCAGCACCGGGTGGTGGCCTTGATCGGGCGCTACGTGCACGACTGGAGCGAATGCCAGGACGTGGCCCAGGAAACCTTCCTGCGCGCCTATCGCGCGCTGGGCAATTTCCGCGGCGATGCCCAGTTCTACACCTGGTTGCACCGGATAGCCGTGAACACCGCCAAGAACCATCTCGTCGCCCACAACCGCCGCCCGCCGACCGACGACGTCGACGCCGCCGATGCCGAGCAGTACGACGCCGGCAGCCGCCTGCGCGATACCGACACGCCCGAGCGCGAGCTGATGCGCCAGGAACTGGAGCGCACGGTGATGAAGGCGGTGGACGGCCTGCCGGAGGAACTGCGCACCGCCATCACCCTGCGCGAGGTGGAGGGGCTGAGCTACGAGGACATCGCGCAGAAGATGGACTGCCCGATCGGCACGGTGCGCTCGCGCATCTTCCGCGCGCGCGAGGCCATCGACGCGCAGCTGCGCCCCCTGCTCGACATCGACAGCGCCACCCGGGAGCGGGTCCGCCCATGAACCACGAAACCGACAAGCTCGAACAGCACCACCTCCTGCAGCTCTCCGCGCTGATGGACGGCGAACTGCCGCCGGATCAGGCGCGCTTCCTGCTGCGCCGGCTGGAGCACGACGAGGAATTGGCCGGCTGCTGGGATCGCTGGCAGTTGTGCGGCGAGATCCTGCGCGGCCAGGCGCAGGCGACGGCGCCGGCCGGCTTTCCCGGCGCGTCGCGCTGGCGGTGGCGGCGGAAAAGACGTCTGCTTCCACCCGCTTGCCGGCTGTGGCCGCCAACGACGCCTCGGTCGGCAGCCGCCACCGGCTGGCGCGCTGGGGCGGCGGCGCGCTGGCCGCGTCGATGGCGCTGGTGGCGCTGTTCATGGCGCGCTACCAGGCGGTCGACGAATCGGCGCCGGCCGCTTCCGCGGTGGCGGCGCAGTCTTCCGCGCCATCGCCGGCGCCGGCCGAACCGACCGTCACCAGCGCCGATGCCGCAGGCCTGGTGGTCGTGGCCACGGTGGCGAGCGCGCCGCTGCGGACCGAATCGCCGCGCCGCAGCGCCACCCGCACCCGGCAGGCCGCGCGTGCCACGGCCGCCGCCCGCGCCGAGCGCGAACCGGTCCGCGTCGCCGCCGCATCGGCCCTGCCGCCGGTGCCGCCGCCGTCCGCGCCGGTGCTGGCGGCGCAGGCGCAGCCCCTGCCGTCCACCAGCCCTTTCCTGCCGCCGGCGGACGAGACGCCGGCCGCGCGCCCGTGGCCGCGCTCGTCGCTGCCGCAATACCCGGCCACCGGCATGTTCAGCGCCGGGCTGTCCAGCAGCCAGGCGGGCCGCAGCTTCTATCCGTTCGAGCCGCGCCTGTCGTCGCCGCCGCCGGCCGAAACGGCGGAACCATCCCGGCAGGAGTGATCCTGCTGGCCGCGACGGCGGCATCCTTGTTGACGTTCACTTGATCGAGGCCTGTTTTCGATGACCCTCCGTGTCCACAAGCCCCTGCTTTTCCTGTTGTTCCTGACCACCCCGCTGGTCGCCTGCGCGCGCGCGCCGGAAGGCGCGGCGCCGTCGCCCGCGCTGGCCGCGCCGACCGTGGCGCAGTCGCCGGCGCCGCAGCTGGTGACCGGACTGCCGGACTTCACCGCGCTGGTCGAGCAGGTCGGGCCGGGCGTGGTCAACATCGAGGCGCGCACGGGCGCGCGGCAGGCATCGCGCACGCAGGTGCCGGAGCAGGATGAGATTCCCGAGATCTTCCGGCGCATGCTGCCGCCCGGATTCCAGATTCCCGACCATGCGCCGCAGCAGCGACGTGGCATTTCGATGGGCTCGGGTTTCATCATCTCGGCCGACGGCTATGTGCTGACCAACCACCACGTCATCGACGGCGCCGACGAGGTCGTCGTGCGCCTGCCGGACCGCCGCGAATTCACCGCCAAGGTGGTCGGCAGCGACCAGCAGTACGACGTGGCGCTGCTGAAGATCGAGGCCAGGGATCTGCCCACCGTGCGCCTGGGCAACTCGGCGGGCCTGAAGCCGGGCCAGTGGGTGGTGGCGATCGGTTCGCCGCTGGGCCTGGACCACTCGGTCACCGCAGGCATCATCAGCGCCGTCGGCCGCAGCGCCTCGCCCGAGCAGCGCTACGTGCCCTTCATCCAGACCGACGTGGCGATCAACCGGGGCAATTCCGGCGGCCCGCTGCTGAACACCCGCGGTGAGGTGGTCGGCATCAACTCGCAGATCTTCTCGATGTCCGGCGGCTACATGGGCATCAGCTTCGCCATCCCGGTGGATCTGGCGATGGGCGCGGTCGAGCAGATCAAGAAGACCGGGCGGGTCAGCCGCGGCCAGTTGGGCGTGCAGGTCCAGCCGTTGACCGCCAGCGATGCGCGCGGCCTCAAGCTGTCCGACACGCGCGGCGCGCTGGTGGCCGAAGTCCTGGAGGACAGTCCGGCGGCCAAGGCCGGTCTCGAGCCGATGGACGTCATCACTTCCTTCAACGGCGTGGCGATCAACCAGTCCAGCGATCTGCCGCCGGTGGTCGGCGCCCTGCCGCCGGGCACGCGCGCCAAGGTCACCGTGCTGCGCGACGGCAAGCCGCGCGAGTTCACCGTCACCTTGTCCGAGTTGCAGGAGGATCCGGCGCTGGCGGCATCGTCCGGTCCTTCGACCGCGCCGGGCGCGCCTCCGGCCGCGGCCGGAAGCAATCCGCTGGGCATCGTCTCGCAGGAAATCGACGCCAATACGCGGCGCCGGCTGGGATTGAAGGCCGATGAGAAAGGGGTGCTGGTCGCCCGCATCAACGGCGCTGCCACCCGGGAGGCCGGGCTCCAGCCGGGCGACGTCATCCTGCAGGTGGGGCGCCAGGCCGTCGACAGCCCGGCGGCGCTGAACCGGCAACTGGCCGGCGCCAGGTCCGGCGATACGGTGATGCTGCTGGTGCGGCGGGGCGGGGCGACGCGCTTCTTCGCGGTGACCTTGCAGGACGAGTGAAGCAAGCCGCGCCGACGGTGCGCCGTCGCCCCCGTGCGGGGCAGCGCGCGCCGGCCTGCGGAGGCCGCGGAGCCTTCCCGCGCCCTGGCGGCGACGGAGCGGGAGCTGCCGGCCGCGTCGTGCGATAATGTCGCGTTAATCCCGACTTTCCTGACGACGGCCTCGCCGCCGCCCCCCATGCCCGCCGATTCCATGCGGAACATCCGCAACTTCTCCATCATCGCCCACGTCGACCACGGCAAGTCCACCCTGGCCGATCGGATCATCCAGCTCTGCGGCGGCCTCGAGGCCCGCGAGATGGAGGCGCAGGTGCTCGACTCCAATCCGATCGAGCGCGAGCGCGGCATCACCATCAAGGCCCAGTCCGTGTCGCTGCCGTACAAGGCCAAGGACGGGCAGGTCTACCAGCTCAACTTCATCGACACCCCCGGCCACGTCGACTTCTCCTACGAGGTCAGCCGCTCGCTGGCCGCCTGCGAGGGCGCGCTGCTGGTGGTCGACGCCGCCCAGGGCGTGGAGGCGCAGTCGGTGGCCAACTGCTACACCGCGGTGGAGCAGGGCCTGGAAGTGGTGCCGGTGCTCAACAAGATCGACCTGCCGACCGCCGACATCGAGCGCGCCAAGGCCGAGATCGAGGCGGTCATCGGCATCGACGCCGAGGACGCGGTGGCGGTCAGCGCCAAGACCGGCCTGAACGTGGACCTGGTGCTGGAGGCGATCGTCCAGCGCATCCCGCCGCCGCGGCCGCGCGACACCGACAAGCTGCAGGCGCTGATCATCGATTCCTGGTTCGACAACTACCTCGGCGTGGTCTCGCTGGTGCGGGTGATGCAGGGCGAGATCGCGCCTAAGAACAAGATCCTGGTGATGTCCACCGGCCGCGTCCACGAGGTCGACAAGGTCGGCGTGTTCACCCCCAAGCGCAAGGAAATGAAGAAGCTCGGCGCCGGCGAGGTGGGCTGGATCACCGCCAGCATCAAGGACGTGCACGGCGCGCCGGTCGGCGACACCCTGACCCTGGCCGGCGATCCGGCGCCGGGGCCGCTGCCGGGCTTCCAGGAGATGCAGCCGCGCGTGTTCGCCGGCCTGTTCCCGGTCAACGCCGAGGACTACCCGGCGCTGCGCGAGGCGCTGGAAAAGCTGCGCCTGAACGACGCCGCGCTGCGCTTCGAGCCGGAAAGCTCGGAG
The DNA here is from genome assembly GCF_046736355.1 of Pseudoxanthomonas mexicana. Classification (GTDB taxonomy): domain Bacteria; phylum Pseudomonadota; class Gammaproteobacteria; order Xanthomonadales; family Xanthomonadaceae; genus Pseudoxanthomonas_A; species Pseudoxanthomonas_A mexicana_B. The sequence continues at coordinate 1,487,174 of NZ_CP157201.1, forward strand.
GCGATGGGCTTCGGCTTCCGCTGCGGCTTCCTCGGCATGCTGCACATGGAGATCGTGCAGGAGCGGCTGGAACGCGAGTACGACCTGGACCTCATCACCACCGCGCCGACCGTGGTCTACGAGGTGCTGAAGACCGACGGCAGCGTGATCTCGCTGGACAACCCGGCCAAGCTGCCGCAGTCCAACCTGATCGAGGAGGTGCGCGAGCCGATCATCCGTGCCAACATCCTCACTCCCGAAGCCTACATCGGCGCCATCATCAAGCTGTGCGAGGAAAAGCGCGGCGTGCAGATCGGCATCCAGTACCTGGCCAGCCAGGTGCAGATCAGCTACGAGCTGCCGATGGCCGAGGTGGTGCTGGACTTCTTCGACAAGCTCAAGTCGGTCAGCCGCGGCTACGCCTCGCTGGACTACTCGTTCCTGCGCTTCCAGCCCGGCCCGTTCGTGCGCCTGGACACCCTGATCAACGGCGACAAGGTCGACGCGCTGAGCCTGATCGTGCACCGCAGCCACGCCGATCGTCGCGGCCGCGAGCTGACCGAGAAGATGCGCGAACTGATCCCGCGGCAGATGTTCGACGTGGCCATCCAGGCCGCGGTCGGCTCGCAGATCATCGCCCGCTCCACGGTCAAGGCGATGCGCAAGAACGTGCTGGCCAAGTGCTATGGTGGCGACATCAGCCGCAAGAAGAAGCTTCTGGAAAAGCAGAAGGAAGGCAAGAAGCGCATGAAGCAGGTCGGCCGCGTGGAGATCCCGCAGGAGGCCTTCCTGGCGGTGTTGCAGGTGGACAGCAAGTGATGCCGGGAATGGGGAATAGGGAATGGGGAATCGGTAGAGCGACCACCGTGTCCTGCCTTTGTTTCCGCTCCTCCCATTCCCCATTCTCCATTCCCTATTCCCGCTTTTAGGAATCCGTATGGTCTGGTTCGAAACAATCCTCGTCGTGCTGACCCTGCTGAGCGGCGCGATCTGGCTGGGCGACAAGCTGTTCTTCGCCAGGCGCCGCGCCGCGCGCGGCGGGCTGCTGGACGAAGAGCCGGTGCTGGTGGACTACTCGCGCGCGTTTTTCCCGGTGCTGGCCATCGTGCTGGTGCTGCGCAGCTTCGTCGCCGAGCCGTACAAGATCCCCTCCAGCTCGATGATGCCCAACCTGCTGATCGGCGACTTCATCCTGGTCAACAAGTTCGCCTACGGCCTGCGCCTGCCGATCAACAACCACAAGTTCGTGCCCATCGGCGAGCCGGCGCGCGGCGACGTGGTGGTGTTCAAGCCGCCGCACGATCCGCAGAACAACTGGATCAAGCGCGTCATCGGCCTGCCCGGCGACCGGATCGTGTTCCAGGGCAACGAGCTGACCATCAACGGCCAGAAGATCCAGTACCAGACGCTGGGCACCTATACCGGCCGCGGCGTCGCCTTCGGGCTGGACAGCGCCAGCCTGCTGGAGGAGCAGCTCCCGGGCCGCCCGCACCAGGTGCTGGAAGGCCTGGAACGCCACGTCGGCCAGGGCGAATGGCAGGTGCCGCCGGGCCACTATTTCGTCATGGGCGACAATCGTGATAATAGCGAGGACGGCCGGCTGTGGACCCAGACCCACTTCCTGCCCGAGGAAAACCTGCGCGGCAAGGCGTTCCTGATCTGGCTGAACTGCGAGGGCTGGTTCTGCAAGGGCAGCTTCGAGCCCTCGCGGATCGGCAACCGCATCCGCTGATCCGGCCTGCCGCGCCGGACGATCGCACACTCAACGGGGAACCGGGGGAAACACAATGAAGCGCAAGCAGAGCGGCATGACCTTGATCGGCTTCCTGATCGTGCTGGCGGTTGCGGGTTTTGCCGCCTACATCGGCATGAAGCTGTTCCCGATGTACCAGGAGTACTACGCGGTGCGTTCGGCGATGAAGGGGCTGGCGTCCGAACCGGGCATCGGCGACATGGATCCGTCGAAGATCCAGGATCTGTTCTTCCGCCGGCTCTACATCAACTACTCCGAGAACGTGAAGAAGTCCGACGTCAAGATCGAGCGGATGGAAGGCGGCTGGCTGATGAAGGTGAACTACGAAGTGCGCCGGCCGATGGTCGGCAACCTGGACGTGGTCGGCAAGTTCGACACCACCCAGGAACTGACGCGCAAGGGCGCGGTGCCGTAAGTTTGCTCGCGGATCGCATCGGCCACCAGTTCGCGGATGAGGGCCTGCTCGCGCAGGCCCTGACCCATCGCAGCGCCGGCGCGCCGCACAACGAAAGGCTGGAGTTCCTCGGCGACAGCGTGGTCAACCTGCTGGTGGCCGAGGCGCTGTTCGCGCGCTGGCCCAGGGCCGACGAGGGCGCGCTGACCCGCGCCCGCGCCGAACTGGTGCGCGAGGCCTCGCTGGCCGCGATCGCGCGGCAGCTGGAACTGGGCGCGCGGCTGACGATGGGGCCGGGCGAGATGAAGTCCGGCGGGCACCGCCGCGATTCCATCCTGGCCGACGCGCTGGAAGCGGTGGTCGCGGCCGTCTACCTGGATGCCGGATTCGAGGCCTGCCGCGCACGCGTGCTGCCGTGGTTCGAGGAAGCGCTGGCCGCGCTGCCGGTCGGCAAGCCGGAAAAGGATGCCAAGACGCGGCTGCAGGAATGGCTGCAGGCGCGCCAGCGCGCGCTGCCCACCTACGAGCTGATCGAGGAAAGCGGCGACGATCATGCCAAGCATTTCAAGGTCCGCTGCGCGATCGTCGATCCCTCGCTGGCCGCCGAGGGCGAGGGCACCTCGCGCCGCACCGCAGAGCAGCAGGCCGCCGCCGCCGTCATCGAAAGGTTGAACGTTTCCAGATGAACCCGTCCCCGGAACCCGTGCACCGCAGCGGCAGCGTTGCCGTCATCGGCCGTCCCAACGTCGGCAAGTCGACCCTGACCAACGCGCTGGTCGGCGCCAAGGTCAGCATCGTGTCCAGCCGGCCGCAGACCACGCGCCATCGCCTGCTCGGCATCGCCACCTTCCCGCATGGCCAGATCGCGCTGGTCGATACGCCGGGCCTGCACCGGCAGCAGGGCAAGTTCTCCGCATCGGCGATGAGCAAGGTGATGAACCGGGCGGCGCGCGGCGCGCTGGAAGGCGTGGACGCCGCGCTGATGGTGGTCGAGGCCGGGCGCTGGGACGAGGAGGACACGCTGGCCTACAAGGTGCTCGGCGACGCCGGCATCCCGGTGGTGCTGGTGGTCAACAAGGTCGATCGCCTGCGCGACAAGAGCGAACTGCTGCCGTTCCTGGCCAAGGTCAGCGAGGGACGCGAATTCGCCGCCGTGCATCCGGTGTCGGCGCTCAAGCGCAACGGCCTGGAGGCGCTGGTCAAGCAGGTGCTGGCCCTGCTGCCCGAGGCGCCGCCGATGTTCGGCGAGGACGAGATCACCGATCGCAGCGAACGCTTCCTCGCCGGCGAACTGGTGCGCGAGCAGCTGATGCGCCAGCTCGGCGCAGAGCTGCCGTATGCGACGACGGTGGAAATCGAGCGCTTCACCGAGGAGGGCGAGCTGCTGCGCATCGGCGCGGTGATCTGGGTCGAGCGCGAGAGCCAGAAAGCCATCGTCATCGGCAAGGGCGGCGCCCGGCTGAAGGACATCGGCAGCAAGGCGCGCATGCAGATGGAACGGTTGTTCGGCCGCAAGGTGTTCCTGGAGACCTGGGTGCGCGTGCGCGAGGGCTGGTCGGACGACGAGACGGCGCTGAAGGCGTTTGGGTATGAGTAGGGTTAGGGGTTAGGGGCTAGGGGCTAGAGACGAGGAAAAAGCCTTCGTCATTCCTCGCCCCTAGCCTCTAATCCCTAATCCCTAATCCCTAATCCCTAGCCCCTAACCCCTAACCCTAGCCCCTAGCCCCTAGCCCCTAGCCCCTAGCCCCCCATGCGCCTCACCGGCGAACCCGCCTTCGTCCTGCACGCGCGTCCCTGGCGCGAGACCAGCCTGCTGGTCGAGACGCTGACGCTGGGGCATGGGCGGCTGGGACTGGTCGCGCGCGGCGTGCAGGGACCGAAGAAGCACGTCCTGCGCGCGGCGCTGCAACCGATGCAGCACATCCGCCTGGACGCGCTGCTGCGCGGCGAGCTGGCGCGGCTGATTGCCGCCGAGGCGCTGGACGCCGCGCCCCGGCTGGGCGGCGAGGCCACGCTGGCGGCGTTCTACCTCAACGAACTGACCCTGCGGCTGGCGCCCAGGCAGGATCCCAGCCCGGATCTCTATGCGGCCTATGCGCGCACCCGCGCCGGACTGGCGACGGAGGGATCGCTGGCGTGGACGCTGCGGCGCTTCGAGCGGGATCTGCTCGAAGCGCTCGGGTTCGGTTTCGCCTTCGATCACGACGGCGACGGCGCGGCGATCGACCCGGCGGCGCGCTACCGGCTGGATCCCGAGCACGGCCCGCGCCGACTGCTCAGCGATCGCGGCCATGCCGACCGCAGCCGCGCCGCGACCGGCCATGCGCTGCTCGCGCTGGCGAACGACGAACGACCGGGGGCCGACGATCTGGCCAGCCTGCGGTTGCCGCTGCGCGGCGTGCTGGCCCACCACCTCGGCCCGCGCGGCCTGAAGTCCTGGGAAATGGCGGGCGAGCTGCATCGCATCGCGCGCGCGCCGGCGCGTTCATAGCGGCCCGGAGCGGGCCTCCAGACCACTGCAGACGGCGATGAAGTCCTCCAGCGCGGTCGCCGAACCGGGCGTGTCGTGCAGCCGGCCCACCGCATCGCCCAGCCGCGCCGCGCCGACGAAACCGCAACTGGCGCGCAGGCGGTGCAGGACTTCGCGCATCGCGGCGGCATCGCCGCCGGCGGCGGCATCGACGATGGCGCGCCGCATCCCCGGCAACTCGTCGAGGAACAGCTGCCGCAGCTGCAGCACGTGCTGCTGGCGTCCATGCAGCGCGCGCAGCGCGGCCTCCTCGTCCCAGTCCGGCAATCCGGGCACGGCGCCGGGCGGGGCGGGCGCTGCCGGCATTCCCAGCGCTTCCCGCACGGCCGCCAGCAGCGCCTGCGCGGCCAGCGGCTTGGCCAGCACGTCGGCGAAACCCTCGGCGCGCAAGCGCGCGTGCAGGGTGGGCGAGGTGTCGGCGGTATGGGCCAGTGCGCGCAATGCGGGATCCCGCTGCCGGGCCTGCCGCAGCAGCGCGCTGCCGCTGCCGTCGGGCAGGTTGGCGTCGATCAGCCACAGGTCGTAGTGGGACGGCCGTTCCAGCGCCGCATCGCAACTGCCGGCGATGTCCACCGAAGCGGGCAGCGTACTCAATACCGTCCCGATGAAACTGGCGCTGACGGGATCGTCCTCCACCAGCAGCAGCCTGGGTTGCCTGTCGTCCGTGTCCGGCATGGCGCGCCTCCTGTTTTTCCGGCCGCATCTTATCGCGCCGAAGGGGGATGGGGTCGCCGGCGCCGGGCATCTGCGACAATGGCGGCCCGCAACCGCACGCAGCCTTCCGCCACGTGGCACGACACCGTTCCCCCCGCATCGACAAGACGCCCTTCGAGGCGGAAATCCTGGACCTGAGCCACGATGGACGCGGCGTGGCGCGACGCGAGGGCAAGGCGGTGTTCGTCGCCGGTGCGCTGCCGGGCGAGCGGGTGATGGCCGAGCAGACGGCGAAGAACCGCCATTTCGACGAGGCGCGCACGCTGGAGGTGCTGGCCGCCTCGCCGCAGCGGGTCGTCCCGCGCTGTCTGCATTTCGGCAGCTGCGGCGGCTGCGTGCTGCAGCACCTGGACGAGTCGCGGCAGATCGAGGCCAAGCAGCAGGTGCTGCTGGACAACCTGGAGCGCATCGGCCACGTGGCGCCGGCCTCGGTGCTGCCGCCGCTGACCGATGCGAGCTGGGGCTACCGCCGCAAGGGTCGTTTCTCGGTGCGGCGGGTGGACAAGAAGGACAAGACGCTGGTCGGTTTCCGCGAGCAGGATCCGCGCTTCGTGGCGGACCTGTCGGAATGCCACACCGTGATCCCGGAGATCGGCCTGCGCATCGCCGCGCTGGCGCAACTGGTCGATGGATTGCAGGCGCGCGCGCACATCCCGCAGATCGAGTTCATCGCCGGCGATGCGGCCGACGGGTTCAGCGGCATCGCGCTGGTGGTGCGCCACCTGCAGCCGCTGGGCGATGCGGACCTGGCGGCGCTGGCCGCGTTCGCGCAGGCGCGGGACTGGGCGGTGTTCCTGCAGCCGGGCGGCCTGGAGAGCGTGCATGCCCTGTGGCCGCAGGCGCCGAAGCTGGCCTTCGCGCTGCCGCAGTGGAAGATCGAACTGCTGTTCCGTCCGCTGGACTTCATCCAGGTCAACGCCGGGCTGAACCAGAAGATGATCGCGCGAACCTTCGAACTGCTGGAACCGCAGCCGCAGGATCGCGTGCTGGATCTGTTCTGCGGACTGGGCAACTTCACCCTGCCGCTGGCGCGGCTGGCCGGCGAGGTGGTCGGCGTCGAGGGCGAAGCCGGGCTGGTGGCGCGCGCGCGCGAAAACGCCGCGCACAACGGGCTGCACAACGTGCAGTTCCATGCCGCCGACCTGACCCAGGACCAGCGCGGCACGCCGTGGATGCGGCAGGGCTTCGACAAGCTGCTGCTGGATCCGCCGCGATCGGGCGCGATCGACGTGCTGAAGCAGCTGCCGCTGAAGCAGTTCGACCGCATCGTCTACGTCAGCTGCCATCCCGGCTCGCTGGCGCGCGACGCCGCCTACCTGGTCAACGAGCAGGGCTACGCGCTCAGGTCGGCCGGAGTGATGGACATGTTCCCGCATACGGCGCACGTGGAGTCGATTGCGCTGTTCGAGAGGGGATGAGTGGCCGGGATTGGGGATTCGGGATTAGGGATTAGGGATTCGGGATTCGGGACGGGATGAGCGGCCGCGCGGTCGTCGGATGCAGAAAGAGGAATGCCGTTTCCAGCGGTCATTCCAGCTTGCGCCGGAATAATGGTCGAAGGACCTGTGGACGCTTGCTTTCCTCGTTCAGTGGAACATCCTGCAAGCCTCTAGCCTCTAGCCTCTAGCCTCTAGCCTCTAGCCTCTAGCCCCAATCCCGGCCTCCCCCATGCCCCTGGAAATCGAACGCAAATTCCTCGTCACCGGCGACGCCTGGCGCGATGCCGCGCATGAGGTCATTCCGATGGCGCAGGGTTACCTCAACGATCTCGGCGCGATGGATCGGGGCGAGCAGAAGGCATCGGTGCGCGTGCGCATCCAGGGCGAGGCAGCCTACCTGAACCTCAAGTCGCGCGAGCTCGGCCATACCCGGCAGGAATTCGACTACCGGATTCCGGTCACCGACGCGCAGGCGCTGCTGGCACTGTGCGTGGGCGGCATCGTCGACAAGCGCCGCCACCTGGTCCGCCACGAAGGCCACCTGTGGGAGGTGGACGAGTTCCTCGGCGACAACGCCGGGCTGGTGGTGGCCGAGATCGAGTTGCGCGACGCCGCCGAGCCGTTCGCCCGGCCTGCGTGGGCGGGGCGTGAAGTGACCGACGCGCCGCGCTATTACAATCTGGCCCTGGCCGCGCGCCCGTATTCGCAATGGAGCGAAGCCGAGCGCGCCGCCGCCGACATTCCCTGAGGATTTCCATGCTCGTCATTGGCATCGCCGGCACCGAACTCAGCGCGCCCGAGCGCGACTGGCTGCAGCACGACGCGGTGGCCGGCGTCATCCTGTTCACCCGCAACTTCGCCTCGCGCCAGCAGGTGACCGAGCTGTGCGCGGCGATCCGCGCCGCCGCGCCGCGGCCGCAGCTCATCTGCGTCGACCAGGAGGGCGGCCGCGTGCAGCGCTTCCGCGACGGCTACAGCGCGCTGCCGCCGCTGGAGGCATTCGGCCGCCTGCATGCGCGCGATCCGCAGGCGGCGCTGGCGCTGGCCGAGGAGCACGCCTGGCTGATGGCCAGCGAGGTGCGCGCCAGCGGCATCGACCTGAGCTTCGCGCCGGTGGTGGACCTGGCGCGCGGCAACCGCGCCATCGGCGATCGCGCCTTCGCCGCCGAGCCGCAGGTGGTGGCCGAGTTCACCCGCGCCTACGTTCGCGGCATGCACGCGGTCGGCATGCCGGCCACGCTCAAGCACTTCCCCGGCCACGGCACCGTGCTGGAGGACACGCACTTCGACGACGCGGTGGATCCGCGCCCGCTGGAGGTGCTGCGCAACGAGGACCTGGTGCCGTTCGCGGCCGGCATCGAAGCCGGTGCCGACGCGGTGATGATGGCGCACGTGGCCTACCCGGCGGTCGCGCCGGAGCCGGCCGGCTATTCGCCGTACTGGATCCAGACCGTGCTGCGCGAGGAGATGGGCTTCCGCGGCGTGGTGTTCTCCGACGACATCGGCATGGCCGCGGCGTTCTCCGCCGGCGGGGTCAAGGCGCGCATCGACGATCACCTCGACGCCGGCTGCGACGTCGTGCTGGTGTGCTCGCCCAGGCTGGTCGACGAATCGCTGAAGGCGGTCGCGGGACGCCGCTGCAACACCGCCGCGCTGCTGGGCCTGATCGGCCGCGGCGCGCTGGGCTGGGACGGCCTGCTGGCCGACCACCGCTATCACCAGGCGCAGGCGAGACTGCCGCGCCCAGAACAGGGAACCGCATAGATGTCGAACCTCGGGAATCAACGCCCCTCGCTGGCCGAGGCGCTGCCGCGCTCGGAACTGCTGCTGGACCGCGCGCAACTGGAAACCGCCATCGAGGCGATGGCCGGGCGCATCGCGCGCGACTACGCCGGCGAAGTGCCGGTCTACCTGACCATCATGCACGGCGCGCTGCCGTTCTCCGGCCTGCTGGCGCTGGCGCTGGGCGCGCATGGCGTCGATCTGGAATTCGACTACCTGCACGCCACCCGCTACCGCGGCGCGACCGAGGGCGGCGAACTGGTGTGGAAGCATCGCCCGGCCACCGCGCTGTACGGCCGCCGCGTGCTGCTGGTCGATGACATCCTCGACGAGGGCTATACCTTGCAGGCCGTGCGCCAGTGGTGCCTGGAACAGGGCGCCACCGACGTGCGCATCGCGGCGATGACGGTCAAGCGCCACGACCGTTGCATCGAAGGCGTCTGCGCCGACTACGCGGGGCTGGAAGTGCCGGACCGCTACGTGTTCGGCTTCGGCATGGACTACCACGAGCAGGGCCGCAACCTGCCCGGCGTGTATGCGTTGAAGGAAGGGGCATGAGCGGCGAGATCGCGCTGGCGGTCATCGGCGGCACCGGTGTCTACCGGTTGGCCGCATTGCAGGACGTGGAAACGCACGAGGTGGACACGCGCTTCGGTGCACCTTCCGGCCCGGTCCGGATCGGGCGGCTGGGCGAGCGCCGCGTCGCCTTCCTGGCCCGCCACGGCGAGGGCCACTCGGTGCCGCCGCACCGCATCAATTATCGCGCCAACCTGGCCGCGCTGAAGCAGCTCGGCGCCGCCCGCGTGCTGGCGCTCAACACCGTCGGCGGCATCACCGAACGCTTCGGCCCGCGCGTGCTGGCCTGCCCGGACCAGATCATCGACTACACCTGGGGCCGCATCCCGACGATCTGCGAGGAGCCGGGCGAGGAGGTGCTGCACGTGGATTTCGGCGACCCGTACACGCCGCGGCTGCGCGGCGACGTGCTGGCGGCCGCTGCGGCCGTGGGCGCGGACGTGGTCGACGGCGGCTGCTACGGCGCCACCCAGGGCCCGCGGCTGGAAACCCGCGCCGAGATCGCGCGGATGCGCCGCGACGGCTGCGACCTGGTCGGCATGACCGGCATGCCCGAGGCCGCGCTGGCGCGCGAGCTGGGGCTGGACTATGCCTGCCTGGCGATCGTCGCCAACTGGGCCGCCGGCTGCGGCGACGGGCTGGAGATCACGATGCCGGAGGTGCTGGCCAACGTCGAGGCGGCCTCGGCCGCGCTGCCGGAGCTGATCGGGGCGCTCGCGCACGGGTGATTGTCAACACGGCCCGGGATTTGCATACTCGGCGCGTGTGGCGGTCTGTCACACATCCACCCGTCAACACTCAAGGAAACGCAAGCGCTATGCCGTACGGTACTGTGAAATGGTTCAACGACGCCAAGGGCTTCGGATTCATCGCGCCAGAAGATGGCAGCGCCGATGTCTTTGCGCACCACACCGCGATCAATTCCAAGGGCTTCCGCAGCCTGCAGGAAGGCCAGCGCGTCAGCTATGAAGTGACCCAGGGCCCGAAGGGCGCCCAGGCTTCCAACATCACCCCGGCTGCCTGAAACCGCTTCAAGATTCCCTTGAACCCCGCTGCGGCGGGGTTTTTTGTGCCCGCGGCACGGCCCGTTTCCGTGACGCCGGTCGCCCGGCCGGGAGCGCGCTGCCGGGCGCCGGCATGGGGAATGCAGCACAATCGCCCGCAGGCACTGCAGGCACACGGGAGAGCGCGATGAGCGGATGGCCCCCCTTCGAGACCCATGCGGTCGACAATCAGCCGCCGCCGTTCGAGCCACGCGACCTGTGGGCCGATGACCTCACGCTGCGCGAGGCCGTCGACCGCGAGGGCGGCGCGGCGTTCGCCGAGGCGCTGGCTCGCTACGCCGCGCTGGCCGGCGACGAGTTGTACCGCCTCGGCTTCGACGCCAACCGCGATCGCCCGCGGCTGAAGACCCACGATCGCCACGGCCACCGTATCGACGCGGTCGAGTTCCATCCGGCCTACCATCGGCTGATGGAGGCGGCCATCGGCCACGGCGTGGCCGGCCTGTCGTGGGCAGGCGACAGGCCCGGGCGGCATGTCGCGCGCGCGGCGCTGAGCTACCTGCACCACCAGGTCGAGGCCGGCACCAGTTGCCCGCTGACGATGACCCACGCCGCGGTGCCGGTGCTGCGCCGCGAGCCGGCGCTGCGCGAATGGGCCGACAAGGTCGCCGCGCAGCGCTACGACCCGCGCGACGTGCCCATCGCCGGCAAGGCCGGCGTCACCCTGGGCATGGGCATGACCGAGAAGCAGGGTAAGGATGTCATGAAAGCTATGGACGCACATATATGACATAGAAGACCATGGACATCATGAGTGGTTGTCGATACCCTTCCCTGCATCGAATGACGGCGTCCGAGGAAGGGGATGGCGCGCCTAGACAGGATTTGTTTCACGCCTCACGAGTTTCTTCTGGCGGAAGGAGCCGGGATTCGGTGGGTGGCGAAGGCTCACGATGTGGATGGCCGATCCGAATTGCAGGCAGTCAATGGAGTGCCTGTTCTCTACTGGGGGTCAGGGGAGCCGTGGACAGAAGCGAACCTGTATTTCGCCGCACGCGCAGACTTGGTGCTCAGTGAGCAGTTGTCTGTCGCGACGCTGGAGGCGACGGCGCAAGCGCTCTTGGCTTACATGAAGTTTCTTGAGTCCCAGCCGGAGCTACATTGGAGCCAGTTCCCCAAAAAGAAAGCAGATCGGCCGACGACCCGTTTCCGCGGCCACCTCGTCATGTTGCGAAAGAAGGATCGTATCGCTGCCTCGGTCGCAACAGCGCACATGGCGGGAGTGATCAAGTGGTATCGGTGGGTTAGGAGTGAGAGGTTGATTTCGGCAGACTGGCCGCTCTGGAAGGATCGGATTGTTCCGATCACGGTTAGCGACGAACACGGATTCAATCGGACAATCGCAGTTGCGAGTTCTGAACTCAGCATTCCGAACAAGAATCGCAATGCTGTCAAACTCGAGGATGGGCTGCTTCCCGTTAGCCTGGAAGAGCGCGACAGCATCCTCGAGTTGTCGGCCAGGCATAGCAGCTTGGAATTCAACTTGATGCTGCGTCTCGGATTCCTCACAGGAATGCGATTGGGATCGATATGCGATCTCAAGCTGGCTACGTTGACGAATGCGGTGCGTCTCGCGGAAACTCCATTGCTTCACTACCTGAACATCGGGCCAGGTGTGCGCGGCGCGCCAGTCAGGACAAAGTTCGGTGTGACCGGGCGGGTGATCATTCCAACGGAACTCCTATTGGAAATGCGTGCATACGTAAATTCCGAACGGCGACTTCGGCGGGAGGCGCTGGCAGCGCCGGAGCACAAGAATCTGGTCTTCCTTAATCGGTATGGCAAGCCGTACGCGACACGGGATAATGGCAAGAGCCCCTCGGTGAATGTCGATATGTTGCGCCTGCGCAAGGCGGCAGCCATCGAAGGTCTCAATCTCAAGGGGTTCAAGTTCCACCGATCGCGCGCAACGTTTGCCACTTCTCTGGCGGAAGCGGCTACTCGGATGCCTGGTGCATCCGTTGGGTGGGGCGACATCATTTCCTTGATTCGTGATCTGCTTCTGCATAAGGACGAAGCAACGGCGGCGCGTTACATCACCTTCGTCAAGCAACAAAAGGTCAAGGCGTACTGGGCCAATGAGTTCACGAAGTTCCTTTTCGGAAGCAGGCTTGCTGGGCAGGAAGAGCCGGTCGATGCGTGAGTTCGCGCCGCCAAGGATGTTGCTGCCCGTGAGTTATACCGAGCGCCAAGTGCGATTGTATGTAGATACGCTGTTGTGGCGTGGCGCTGGCGGAGCCAATGCATCAAATGTTGTCGAGAGGATTGCCTGTGGTGAGTTCGGGCGTCCAATTGAGAAGCGCCTAGACACAATCGAGCTTGTCTTCGAATTCCTGGAAGCTGAGGCCGCGCAGGGAGACAGGGATCAAACCGTCCGAAATTTCTACAGCCATCTCCGTTCCTTCTACGCGTTCGTGGATAAGCAGTCCGGTGACGTCAATCTGTCGAACGTCAGGGAGTGGTTCAAAGCGTGGGTGGAGTATCTGTACCAACGCGTTCGCTTGCGTGAACTGAAAGAGAGAGTGGTGTATCACCAGGGGAAAACGGTTGCTAGATTGTTCTCGCGAGCCATGGATGTTCCTTACGTATCGATGTCGAAAGGAACGAGGCTCAAGAAGCCTCGCAAGTCGAATCAGGCTCTCGGTACTGAGGCGGACAAGCAAAACCTCGCCGGAACGCAATCCTTCGGCATCGACTTGCTGGACATCGTCGAGAGCTTGAGTTTCGACGATTGTCTGGGGCCGTTGCCCGTGCATGTCAAGTTGCGATCCACCGGGAAATCCCATGAATTGTGGTGCGGTCTGCAGCCCACAAGCCGGGTTCTGGCAGAGACTGACGCCGAGAACCGACCGTTTGGTTCGCCAAAGGTCATACGTGCCCGTCGCAACAGGCGATCGACCGAGCCAAAGCTGGAGGAGCGGCTCATGGTCATCAACCTGCGGATCTGCGCCGAGTTCTTGATCTTCGTGGCGCAGACGGGCATGAACAAAGCGCAGGCAATGGCACTGACGCTGGGCGATTATCGGTATGAGAGCTTCATGGACGGATATGCAGTGCGCAAGTACAAGGGCCGGAAGAAGGGAGATGTAGAGTTCGAGATCTACAGCGAGTATCGCCCTTACTTCGAACGGTATCTCGATTTCCGCCTCCGGGCGATTCCCGGGGGATACTCGGAACTCTTGTTTCCGGTTTTTTCGCGGAAGGGTGCGCCTCCTGGGGCCGTCTTCAATATCGAGAACGTACGGCGATTTCTGGCGAAGCTGGGCAGGCCGTTCATCGCGCCGCAAATGCTGCGCGGTACGCGGATCAACTGGCTCGCCCGGGCCGCGGGTGACAACGCCGTGGTGGCAGAGATGGCGCAGCACGACGTGGCGACCCTCGAGCGGATCTACCTCAAACCAAATCATCAGGTGGCCGCGATCGAGTGGACCAAGTACTTCCAAGGGGTCGAAGATTCGCTGCAAGCAGCACCTGCTCCAGGCGGATGCGCATCGCAGACGCCCGCGCGGGCGGCGGGCGTGAGCGAACGTGCACCAGAGCCTGATTGTCGGAACCCTGCCGGTTGCTTCTTCTGTGACCTGTACCGCGGGATCGAAAGTCTTGATTACGCGTGGTCGATGGCCAGTTTCAGGATGCTAAAGCGGCTGGAACTGGCCAAATACAAGCGCGTCGACGCCGACCTGAAAACGAATGCGCCGCTGATGGTGGTCGAGAGGATCAACGACATCCTGACTGACTTCGGATCGCGTAGCGGCGTGCATGCTGATTGGGTCCGGGAAGCGGAAACACGTTGCCTGGAAGAAGATTATCACCCGCGGTGGGCGGGTTTCATTCTGCTGTCGGAGGTCATGGCGTGAATGAATTCGTGTTAAAGCTGGACAGTCCCTATGCTGTCCCTGGCATCGCCAACTACCTGTTGCCTTCGTTTCCGCCCCCGCCGGATTTTCCGATAGCGGTGGATATGGCGGGAGCAGTGGTCTGCCGTTACGCCGACCCTAGTTGGAATCTGTCTTGGCTAGCTGGCAAGCCCGTGCGACTGGATTTTGGCGTGGCTCCCAGGCGCCGCGATAGTTTGCGCCTGAGTTCAGGAAACAGCGAGTTGTTGAAGCAGGTGATGATCTACTACATGTACGGCGAACGGAACCTGGTCACGGCTGACACGCTGAGCTTCTATATCGCCTCGTTGCGCCCCTTGTTCAAGCTCTGTAACGACAACGGTATCCTCGTGTCCGATCTGGCTCGATACCCAAAGGTGGTTGCGAAGGTCAGTGGCGTTGTGCACAAGTCCAAGCTGGGCGTCGTGATGTCTATGCTGTTTGAGTTGTACAACGCGCGGGAGTTCCTGCAGTTCGAGATTTTGCCGCCGGAACGTCTCCAGATGATCATCAAGTCTGCACCGGAGACCACCAAGCGGCAGCATCCCTACATTCCGCCGCGGCTGTGGCTGTACCAGATGAAGAGGTGCCGTGAGATGCTGGAGGAGTTCAATCGACGGTGTGACGATTTCGAGGCGATCTACCATCACTGCCTCGATGTGTATCAACGGAAACACGGGTCGCTCGCGGCGTTCTACGAGTTGCCGCCTGGACCGCGCATGAGTGCGTTCCAAACCAACGCCGCCGCTGGGCTCGGCTCTTTTGCCGACACCGCGAGGGCATTCGGTGTGGCGGAGGTTATCGAGAAGTGGGTCGTTGATGTAGGGTCGACTCTCGATGAAGGATCGGGAGTCAGGTTGCTGTCGAAGTACTTCGGTGCAGTGCAGTTCGTGGGTAGCGTTTACCTAGCCAGTTTCAGTGGCATGCGTGCGTCTGAGGTTGCACGTCTCCGATCGGACTGTCTGGTCGTCGACCACGATGAGCGGGTGGGCGATGTCTATCTACTGCAGGGCGATACACGCAAGACAGTCGACGACGACAATGCGATCTGGATCACGAGCCCTACCGCGAAAATTGCGGTGGAGGCGATGTCGTCGGTTGCCAGGATGCGGATGACCACTGCCCTCGAAGATCCTCGCTTCGAGGTGGCTCAGGCGTTGGTCGAGAACCCGTACCTTATCACCCGTACGTACGAGCCGTGGGGCGTCTTGAGGGTAAACGATATCGGGTTGGGCGAGGAGGTGCGAAAGGCGTTGTCGTTCCGTGAATGGCGTATGCGTTGTCCCCGCTTGTTCGACCCAAAGGAAATTCTGATCACGGAAGAGGATCTACAGGCGGCGAGGCTGGTTACGCCTTCGCTGGATATGGATCGGTACGCGGTCGGGAAGCCGTGGAATTTCACATTCCACCAGTTGCGGCGTACCTTGAACGTGAACGCCACGCATAGCGGGATTGTGTCGCTGCCGAGCCTGCAGTATGAGATGAAGCACCAGACCCCGACGATGTCCTTGTACTACGGACAGGGGTTCTCGCGGCTCCGGCTGAACCGGGCCATGACCACCGAGTTCATCGAGACGATGTTTCAGGCATTGGCGACACGGGCCTCGTCGTTGCTCGGGGATGAGTTCGCCTCGCCTCTCGGCGAGAAGCACAAATCCCGTATGGTTGAGTTCATCAGCCAGCGCACCGCGAATCAGCTCTTGTCCATGGCCAAGAAAGGACAAATTTCTATTCGTGAAACCGTATTGGGCGTCTGCTTGAACCGGGACTATT
The DNA here is from genome assembly GCF_046736355.1 of Pseudoxanthomonas mexicana. Classification (GTDB taxonomy): domain Bacteria; phylum Pseudomonadota; class Gammaproteobacteria; order Xanthomonadales; family Xanthomonadaceae; genus Pseudoxanthomonas_A; species Pseudoxanthomonas_A mexicana_B. Next base: position 1,503,053 of record NZ_CP157201.1, read on the forward strand.
GCCCCTATGGCGGCATCGATCATCTTTCGGAGTGCACGCGTTGCGACAAGGCTCTGATCAGCAAGGCCAAGCGAGACCAGATCGAGAGAGTAGGTCGATTGATTGCCCAAGCCATCGTCGACGTGGATAGCGTAGATTCGTTGTTGCGTGAGTGCTTCGATGCGCAGGAAGTGGCGGTGAAGGAGGCATTGAATGTTATCGATGCGGATTGATCCTTCTGTTATGGGTAAGGCCGAGGCAGCCTTTCGTGCTGCGTTTCTCCGGCTCAAGCTGGGCAAACCGGAAACTCTGCCTAAGGGGACGCCGGTCACGCAGAATAATGTCGCTCGCGAAGCCGGTAAGGATCCAAGTGCATTGAAGAAGGAACGGTTCCCTGCGTTGGTCAGGGAAATTCAGGGATGGATCGCGACGAGTGGGGCGCCACTGAAGAGCTCACGAACTCCGCGTGAGGAGCTAAGGGCTGCCCGTCGTAGAAATCAGAGCATGAGGGATCGGATAGAGGAGCTCAAGCGCGATAGGGATCTTGCCCAAAGCAAACTGATGTCAGCCGAAAGGGAGCTGCTTGAACTCTGGAGGGAGGTCGTTTCGTTGCGCCAGATGGTCAATCAGAATGTCGTCAGTCTTGGGTCCCGTCTGGTCGAACAGTAGTAGAGCGAAGGGAGGGAAATTGTCATGCGGCGTTGGCTACGAACTTGTTCGGAAGGTGGGCCGCAATTGGAGAATGGATTGTCCGCGGAGTTGGGTGCATGGACAGAAGGGGTTCACCCCGTTCTGACGCTCACTCCCGCGGCGTGGGCGGCTTCCTCGACCCGCAGGCCGTGGTCGATCACCCGTTCAACAAGAAGGGCTCAACCGCGAGGCGTAAGACGGGCATGTTTATGCAGGTTCATCCGGGGCTCCTGGGGTGCTTGATGGGTCGCACCTCCAGTGTTCCGGGATCACCCCGGATGAACAACCTACTGAGAGATCACAGCTAGGGACCATTATCGAGGGTAGGGGGCGATCCAGAACGGTCTTGGCAAGACGATCACTCACCTCCAGAAGCGGCTGGCCAGCCTAGTCGCGTGTCATTGGTGAGCGGCCCGTGCTCGCATTCTCGGGCCCATTCGGGGGTGGTTCTAGGATCTTCGAGATCAAGCCCGAACGGCGAATGGGATGACGCCACGGTCGCGGCCAAGTGGCCGACTTGTTCGATCGTTGGAAAGTGACGAGCAGTCCTGACTGCCTTCCGCCGAACGTCCACCGGCAGACGCTCATCCCGAGCCAGCTCAATTAGAAATCCGCCTGCCCAAACCAATGCGCGACTGCGCTCGTGTGGCGTTGTCATGGTGCCGCTTCTGAGGTCGTCATGACTAGTATCCAGTCAGGCTCTCTCACTCATTGAGATCGAAAGTGGAAGGGTTCAGCGGCTACTGCCTGATAGGCGAACCGCTGCCTCACGACCTCTGGTCGCTCGCATCCTTCCGAAGCTTATCTGCGACCAACTGCTCCGCAGCTTGCGCTGATGACGGGGCCGGCGGTTCGCGGGCATCTTCGAATTCCTTCCGGAGCTGGGGCGCGTACATCTCCAGGAACATCGCCGTGTGGAAGCGAAACTTTCGTGCCTCGCTCGGCAGGGAAATTCCGAGTTGCTTGGCCACCAGGGTGGCGTAGTTGAGCTGGGCTTCGGTCGGCTCCTTCAAGTCCCAATCGAGACTGTCTTTCAGTAGGGTCTCGACCTGCTTTTCCAAGCGCCTCACGAAAGTGTCCCGCACCTTTCGATCTTTGATGCGCTCGTACTGGATGGTCAGGGATTCCTCCAGGTTCTGAGAGACATACAGCTCGAGCGTCATCTCAACAGCGGTATTCACCAGATACAGGGTCATGTCGCATCGCTGGCGGCGGAGGTGTAAAGGGGCTGGCAGATGGGCCGATCTTACATGAATTTCATGTAATCGGTACCTGTGCCATAGCTTCTCCAGTCGCCCTTTTTTGGCGCGGCAATGGCTACCAAGACGATCTATTCAGCCAAATACAGACGGCTGGTTCAGCAGCTCCGAGCTCGACGGGAGGAGCTTGGGCTCACTCAAACTGCGCTGTCTCTGGAGCTCGGGTGGCCCCAACAGCGTTTGTCAGCCATCGAAGCGGGGGCGCGCCGGCTCGACGTCATGGAATTCCTTCACCTTACAGCGCGCTTGGGCCTAACCCCGGCAGAGGCGATCGGAATGGCGGTCAACGCGAGCGCGCCCTCGAACACCAGCGACTCGGTAGGGCGATAGTCTCCAATGCTGGCGCTGGGTGGACGCGCCTGCTGGATCGATACGGCCCCGCTGTTGGCCGCTGCTGCGAACTGATCGACGGCTGCAGACATGGACAGGGGCCGAGGGGCTACCCGGGTAGGACAGGATCGAGCGCCTCCTGTTCCAACCGGTACGGGTGATCTTTAGGGTCCGCTGCGATCGCATTCCAGCCCGCCATGCCGGCCCAATACGACATCCGCGCGAGTGCGGCGGTTGGCGCCGCCGTCTTTTGCGCCTGCTTCGGAACACTTGAGGGCGACATCTGCCAAGGTTGCAGACTCCGCCCTTGCTCGAGCACGTCCGCCGCCAACGTGGCGGCAATGCGAAAGCCGCCTTCGTCGATATCTCCCCAGTGGTAAATCCTGGTCGCGGCGGGCAGCCCAGCAATGATCCTTCGATATTGCTCCCAAACGGGAAGTTGTCGAGTAGAGTGCAGCGATTAGGGTGCGTTATCGAGGGTGGGCGGGCTGGATTGCCAACCCGAGCGGATGTTCAGTTGGGGCATCACGCCCTACCTCTGTCTTCTTCGAGAAGCGGCGCTTGTCCTGAGAGCAGATAACATGACTGCTGGGCGGGATCGATGCAGCAGCGCAGCAACCAGGCTGCGTCGAGGCGTAAACCTAGGGAGCCCCAAGAATGGCTGGCCAGTCAGGCTGCAATATCAACTGTGCCACTTCAGTGGGTGCCTCGCTCAACCAGCGGTGTGCATGCGAAGTAGTCGACGTCTTGCGGCTGCACGAGTCGATCCGGGCCGCCTTCTCGGAGTCCATGTCTGACCCGGCCGTTCACGCACATCTGTTCTCTCGGTACGCCCTGTTCGTCGACCGTGCGGCGTTGGACGCCATGGGGCGAGTCGCGGCGGCGCTCTTCGAAGTTGCAGAGAATCCACGATACCGCGAGCGCGTCCTGCAATGGGCCCCCGACATCGCAACCCATTACCCGGGTTCGGCGGGTGGCGTCCTGGGGCTGGACTTTCACCTGACCGTCGACGGCCCGCGGTTGATCGAGGTCAACACCAATCCAGGCGGGCTGCTCCTCAATGCCGTGCTGCTCGATGCCGTGAGATCTTGCGCGCCGGCTGCGTGGACCACCTGGACCACGGCGACGGAGGCCCATAGCGCGGCTGTAGCCGCCTGGCTTGACGATGCCCGGCAGCAGTCGGGCCGCGCGCCGTCCCGTGTGGCCATCGTGGACAGCGCCCCGCGGGAGCAGTTCCTCTACCCCGAGTTCGAGCTGTACGCGGACGCATTCCGGGAGCACGGCGTGGACTGCGTGATACGCGCGCCCGAGGATCTGAGGTTCGGCCCGGAGGGGCTTGCAGATGCCGACGGCCCGATCGACATGGTCTACAACCGGTTGACCGATTTCGCGCTTGAGGAAGCTTCGCATGCGGACCTTCGTCAGGCTTATCTCGCAGGGGACGTCGCACTCACCCCGCATCCGCGTGCGCACGCGCTGTTCGCCGACAAGCGCAACCTGGCGGTGCTTGGAGACGCGGCTTTGCTCGGCGGGTTTGGGGTCGATGCGGGTTTGACAGCCCTGCTGGCCGAGGTGATCCCGACAACGGTTGAAGTCGTCCCCGGAAACCGGGATGCGCTGTGGGCAGCGCGCAACGGCTACTTCTTCAAGCCTGCAGCAGGGTTCGGCAGCCGTGGCAGCTATCGGGGCGACAAGCTCACCCGGCGAACGTGGGAGTCGATGGCGTCGGCGACCTACATCGCACAGGCCTTCGCGCCACCGAGCATGCGGATCGTGCATGGGGGCCAGTCGCTCAAGGCGGACGTGCGCTGCTTCGCGTCCGAGGCGGGTGTGCTGTTGTTCGCGGCCCGGCTTTATCAGGGCCAGACTACGAACATGCGCACCCCAGGTGGTGGATTCGCAGCGGTGCTCACGACGCCACTGATCGGCGAGTAATCCTGGCTGGGGCCGCCCTGGCGGTATGCCGTGGACTACAGCCAGGCCAATGCTGATTCGGCCAGCTCGCGTTCCTCATCGATCGCGACGTTCCAGATGGCCGGCCCGCTCGCGGCATCGATCCGCGTGGCCCCAGCATCGTTGTCGTCAGGTGCCAGCGCCAGGCCAAGCCAGCCCAAGCGCGCGATGATCCGCGCCCGCAGACCCGGCGCGCGGTGGCCGATGCCGCCGGAAAAGACGACATGGTCGAGTCCGCCGATTCCCGTGGCCATGGCCGCGATGGACTGCGCGATCTGGACTGCGAAGAGGTCCACGGCAAGCTGGGCCTGCGGGCCAGGATCGGCAAGCAGCACGCGCATATCGCCGTGCCCGGCGATGCCGGCAAGACCTGCAGTGCGGGACAAACCATCTTCAATCGCTTGCGCGTCCAGCCGTTCGTGCCTGAGCAGGTACAGCAACGCACCGGGATCGAGATCCCCGGAGCGGGTAGGGCTCGGGATTCCCCCCAGCGGAGTGAGCGCCATGGTGGTGTCGCGGCTCCGACCGTCCTCGACGGCGCAGACGCTGCAACCCCCCCCCAGATGCGCGAAGACGGCGCGGCTCCGCAGGATTCCGGCGTCCTGGCTGGCCACGACTCGCAGTGCAGAGGCGAAGGCGAGTCCGTGGAAACCGTAGCGGCGGACGCCCAGCGCATCCCATGCTTCGGGGACGGGCAGGCGCTGGCTCCAGGGTGCGAGTGTCACGTGGAAGTCCGTGTCGAAGGCCACGCCCTGGCGGGCTTGCGGCCAACGCAGGCGCGCGGCACGCGCGAACGCGAGGGCGACCGGCTGGTGCAAGGGTGCGAATGGCACCAAGGCATCCAGTTTCGCAAGTACATCTTCGTCGAGCTCGCTGGCGTTGCGCAGGTCGCCGCCATGTACGATTCGGTGGACCACCACGTCGGGGCCGGGCGCCGGTATCGACAATATTTCGAGCAGGGTGGCAAGTCGCTCTTGCGCATCCGCGCCGACGGCAATCTCGGCCCGGGAGCGCTCCACGACGCGTGGCTGCGCGCCTGGGCCCTCAGCCTGCAACAGATAGCACGCGCCCTTGAGGGTGGACGAGCCAACGTTGAGTGCCAGAAGCCGGCGCGTGGTCATAGGTGTCGCCAGTTCATGTTCATGGGGACCGTACCGCCCGGCGCAACAGCTGCGCATTGATCGCCACCACGATGGTGCTCAGCGACATGAGCACTGCACCAAGCGCGGGTTGCAGCATGATCCCCCATGCAGCGAGAACGCCGGCAGCGAGCGGGATGGCGACGATGTTGTACCCGGCGGCCCACCACAGGTTCTGGATCATCTTGCGATAGGTCGCCTTGCTCAATGCAATGATCGCAGGGACGTCGCGCGGGTCGCTGCGCACAAGTACGACGTCGCCAGCCTCGACCGCGACATCCGTCCCTGTGCCGATGGCGATGCCGACGTCGGCTGTGAGCAGCGCCGGCGCGTCATTGACGCCGTCGCCCACCATCGCGACGCGCTTCCCTTGGGCCTGCAGTTCCTCGATCTTTGCCACCTTGTCCTCTGGCAGGACCTCGGCGAAGACGGTGTCGATATTGAGCTCCTTCCCGACCGCATTGCCGACTGCGGTGGAATCACCAGTCAGCAGCACAACCTCCAGTCCGTTGTCGTGCAGACGCTTGACCGCATCGAACGATTCGGGACGGATGGCGTCAGCGATCGCGAACACGGCGAGCACCCGGTCGCCTTCCACAAGGTAGGTTGCAGATTGACCATCGGCTGCCGCTGATTCGGCAGCCCGCCGAAGCGTCTCCGGCGGTTCGACCGCGAGCATTCTCAACAGACCCGGCCCGCCAACGTGGAGCGAGCGCTCCTCGACGACTGCGCGCACGCCGCGTCCCGGCATGGACTCGAAGTCCTGCGACATCGGAACGTCGATGCCATGTTCCTTGGCGCTGGTCATCAGCGCCTGCGCGATCGGATGTTCAGCGTCGCGCTGGACCGACGCGGCCACGCGAAGCACCTCGTCGTCGGTGAGTCCATCGGCGGCAGTGGTCTTCACGACGCGGTGCGAACCGAGCGTGAGCGTGCCTGTCTTGTCGAACACGACCGTGTTCAGCAAACGGGCCTCTTCCAGGCCGCGTCGATCGCGCACGAGCAGGCCGTTCCGTGCGCCAATCGTGGTCGAGATGGCGGTCACCAGCGGGATGGCCAAACCCAGCGCATGGGGACAGGCGATCACGAGCACGGTCACTACGCGCTCGATCGTGAAGCTCCACGGTCGACCGAGGAGTGGCCAGACAATGGCGGTAACCGCGGCGGAGACGATGGCGATGATCGTGAGGTAGAACGCCGCCCGGTCCGCCAGGGCCTGGGCGCGCGAGCGCGACGTCTGGGCCTGCTCGACGAGCCGCATGATACCCGCGAGCGCGGTCTCGTCGCCGGTTCCCGTCACCTCGACACGCAACGAGCCCTGTCCGTTGACGGTGCCGGCGATCACCCGGTCGCCCGTCGACTTGTCCATCGGCTTGGACTCGCCGGTGATCATCGCTTCATTGACGGCGCTGGTCCCTTCCTTCACGACGCCGTCGGCGGGAATGCTCGCGCCGGGCCTGATGAGCAGCAGGTCGCCGCGCTTCAGTTCCGCGACAGGGACTTCCTTCGCGGTACCGGCCTCATCCAACCGCACCGCCATATCAGGCAGCAGCTTCGCGAGTTCCTTGAGAGCGCCCTGTGCCTGGTTGATCGAACGCATCTCGATCCAGTGGCCGAGCAACATGATCGCCACCAGCGTCGCCAGCTCCCACCACAGGTCCAAGCCCTCGACAACGCCGAGCGTGACCAACGCGCTGTAAAGGAAGGCGACGGTGATCGCAAGCGAGATCAGCGTCATCATGCCCGGCAGGCGATTTCTCAGCTCGTGGTATCCGCCGCGGACGAACGGCGAGCCGCCGTAGAAGTACACGATCGTGCCGAACACCGCCGGGATGTACGCCGACCCCGGGAACTGTGGTGCGGTGTAGTCGAACCAATGCTGGATCATCCCGCTCCAGATCAGAGTGGGGATGGTCAGCAGCAGCGTGAGCCAGAACTTGTCGCGGAAGCTCGCCACGCTGTGGCCGGCGTGCTTGTCGTGCCCGGCATGGACGTCACCTTCAGCACCCGTGCGGGGATGCGGCGGTTGCTCGCCGTGCGCCTGATGATCTTGATGATGATGATTGTGTTGCGTCATGGGTCTGCCTTCCTGGATGCACTGATGCGCCGGGCACCAGCGGGGAGATAGATCAGTGTTCTGTTACAAGTGTCCCGATCTGGCGATGGCCATCACCAGCCGCAGTGAGAGCAATCCCGCAGCAGCGAAAGCCACCATAGCCAGGAAAGGCATGTGACCGAACACTTGCGGGCCGTCGGAATGCAGGCTCAACAGCGCACCGCTTACGTACAGGCCCAAGGTGACCAGGGCCAACGCCAGCCGGTTGCCCGTGCGCGCGATTGCCTCCTGCGTGGAACTCAGGCCATGGTGGTGTACGGAGAAGGCGGGTCGTCCGTCGCTCAGTTGCGCCTGCCGCAACAGGTCGGTGGCGATCTGTGGCAATTGGCGCGCAGTGCGGGCCAGCCGCATGGCAAGCGGCCTGTTGCCGCTGGGGCGGCTGGCTTCGGCAATGTCGGCGATCGCGGCCGCCTGCGCGGACAGCGTCCCCAGCAGGTCCAGATCCGGATCCAGCGCCCGCAGCGTGTTCTCGACCAGGAACAGCGTCCGGATCAGGGACAGCAGGTGGGCCGGAAGCCGGAAGCCAGCGCCCTGCCCAATGCGTGCCACGCGCCAGATTGCCTCGGCAATGGACCACTGCGCCAGCGGACGGCTGGCCATCTCGGCCAGGATCAGGTGGATCTCGCGCACATGCGAGCGGCGGTCGACCTGCGGCGGGAAGAAGCCCATGGCGATCGCTGCATCCAGCACGCCCTCGGCGTCGTCGGCCGCAATGGCCTCGACCATGCCGCCGAGCGCGAGCCGGGATGCAGGGTCGAGCACGCCGATCGAGCCAAAGTCATGCAGGCACAGGCGACCGTCGTCAAAGAAGAACAGATTCCCCGGGTGCGGGTCGGCATGGAAGACGCCGGCGCCGAAGAGCTGATGCACGTAGGCACCGAGCAGCGCCCTTGCCAGTGCGGGAGCCGCCGCCGTTCCATAAGCGGCTTCCAGGCGGGTGCCGTGGCTACGATCCTGGACCAGCACGTCGCGGGTGGCGTAGGGCTCAACGACATGTGGCTGTGTGATGCCGGGCAGGGCATCGAGCACCTTCGCCATGCGGCGCATGTTCTGCGCCTCGTGGCGCATGTCGATCTCGTCGCGCAGGAAGGCACCCAGTTCGTCGACGAGCTCGAGCGGGCGGTGCCGCGTGAGCGGCGGCCACAGCCACTGGGCCACGCGCACCGTGCGCCGCAGCAGCCGCAGGTCGGCCTGCACCTGGGCATGGATGCCGGGGCGGGTGATCTTGACGACCACGTCGCGTCCGTCATGCATGCGCGCCGGGTGGATCTGGGCGACTGAAGCCGCGGCCAGCGGCCTGTCATCGAAGCTGGCGAAGAGCGCGTCGACCGGTGCGCCGAACGCCTGCTCGACGCTGCGCCTCGCCTGCTCCGCAGGAAACGCCGGCACATCGCTGTGCAGTCGCGACAGCGCCTCCCGATAGGGCGCCGGCAGCAGGTCCCAGCGCAGGCTCAAGCCCTGGCCCAGCTTGACGAAGGTGGTGCCCAGCCCCACCAGGGTGGTGCTGATGTAGGCGGGAAGCCGATCGGGTGCACGCCGGCGCAGGCGCAGCACGGCGACTCCGAGCTTCAGTCCGGCCCAGGCGATCTGACCTCCGCGGCGCACCGTGCCGGCCATCAGCGCGAGGTCCTGACCGGCCGGCTGACGATGCCGGCCCCGCTTCCGCGCGCAGGATGGCGGTCGGATCGCCGCGACCATCCACGGCCGCCAGCTCCGCTTCGGACAGCAGGTTGTCGCGGGACTCGCCGAGGACGCCCGCAGCCGCGTCAACCACGTGCGCCCAGGTGCTGCGGTTGGCGAACAGCAGGCCCGGCACGTCCAGTGTGCCGCCCCGGTTGACGAAGCCCAGCGCCGCGGTGGTGGTGGGGCCGGTGTCGAGTCGGCGCAGCGCACCGAGGAAGGGCTCCGGACGGGTGTGGGTAACGAATACGCGCGGCCGGCCCACCGGAAACAGCGCTTGGACCGCACTGTCGGAGTGCACGTACCTTGCCTCCTCCGGATCGCGCGGGGCGCGAAATCGGCCGGGTTCGGCGAGATAGACGATCGCGGCCGACATTCCGCGTGCGGCCAGACGCGCCTGTGCGCGGCGCACTTCCTGCAGCTGGTACGCGCCGGTGGCCACCAGCAGGATCGCCGCCGTCTCCGGATCGCCGGCGAGGCATGTTGCGCCGGTCTCGGCCAGTGCCTGGGCCTGCTGCGGGGTCAGCTCATGAGGCACCGGACGCTTGGGAACGACCAGTGTGGTGACCGTGCCCCGTTGCGCGAAGGCGCGGGCGAGGGCGGCGGCAGCGCCATTGGCGTCCGGCGGGAACACCACGCGCGAAATGTCGGCCATTTCGCCCATGAGTGCCTCGGCCATGGTCGGATCCTGGTGGGACTGTTCGTTCTTCGCGTTCTCCCACGTGTGCGAGGTCAGCACCAGGGGCACGCCCAGCCAGCCGGGTGGGCGCCCGGCCTGGGCCTGGTGGCGGGCGAAGATCAGTTCCTGACGTACGGCGCCGAGCATCTTCGGTGCAAACGCCTCGTAGGTGACCACCAGGTTTAGCCCGCCCTTGTTGCCGAGCGCCGCGCAGACCACGGCTTCTTCGTTGAGCGCAGTGATGACCGCGCCGGTTGGCGATTCGGCGACGCCGGGCTCGGGCTCGTGCACCCGGTGCTTCATCGCGTCCAGGGTCCGGTCGAGCTTGTTGCTGCGCAGCTCATCGGGATTGCCCACGCGCACCCGCAGTCCCGGATTCGCCTCGGCGATGGCGACGAACTGCTCGTCGAGTGCGGTCATTGGCGAGCTCTCACCGCCGGCGCCGCGGTCGGCGATCGCCGGGACGCGGGGCGGTTCCACCTGGCGATCGGCCAGCGCATGGTCGCGCTCGCGCACCCGCTGCTGGAGATCGTGGCTGTTGAGTGCGGCAACGGCCTGCTCGAGCTCCGACGCGGCCACGAACAGCGCCGCTGCGCCTTCATTGAAGAGCGTGCGCGCCGCGGCATCCTTCGCCGGATTCCCCGGCAGCGGCAAGTTGTGCGAGGCGTTGGTCCCGGCGCCGGGGAAGCCGAAGCCCTTGACGGTTTCGGCGATGCCATAGGGCAGCCGCACGTCGGCGGGAACAGCGGCGCCCGCTTGCAGGCGCGACTCCATCACGTGGATGCCCCACGCGATGCTGGCCGGATCGCGCCCGTCCAGCGCGATCGGATCAAAGCCGTTCAATCGCAGGTGCCGGTCCAGCCACCGCTCGCCGCCCTGCTGGGTGATCTGGCTGCGCTGTTCGATGCGGCGCCCGTTGAGGATGATGATCGGGCTGACCAGTCCGCTGTCCTCGGCGCGCCACCAGCGTGGCGCCCAGTCGCTGCCACGCTGTTCCTCGAACGCACCGTCGCTGAGGAAGGCGACCAGGCGTTCATCCTTGAGCGGCGCATGCACGTACTGCAGCTCGGCAAAGCCGAGATAGCCGCCTTCCATCACGCCCCCGGCGGTGTGCGCATTGACGTGGGAGCCGAGGGGCGACGCCGGCGTTCCGTCCGGATTGAGGGTGTAGGCATAGAAGTCGCTTACGAACCGGCTCAGCCCTTCGCCGGTGCGGTCGTAACGTTCGGCGTGCCGGTCGGTCATGTTGCCAACCAGCACGTTCAGCGCGTCGATGGCGGCCACGCAGTGCCCCTGGCCCATCATCCACGCGCGGGTGACGCCATCCAGGGAATCCATCAGCAGGTAGCCGGCGTAGGCGGGCACCATGTTGAGGGACCCGCCGGTGTGGCCTTCAGGCGTGGTCTTGAAATCATCGACCTCCAGGGCCGCGCCGTCGGTACGAACGCGCTGGCTGTAGGTCATGTGCGCCACCAGCCACATGCCGGCGCTGGTGACGCGGTCGGCCGCGGCGAGCCGCTGCCATGCGGTGCCGGCATCCGGCGTGCGGCCCAGGGCGACCAGCTCGTGCACCATCTGGCGGACCCGGAGCAGGGTAAGCGGGTCATGTCGGATCACCCCGTAGCCGGCCGCCCAGTGGGCGAACGCGGGATCGGCCTGCCGGTGGGCGTCGGCGAGTTCAAGGATCCGCTGGCGCTCGGCGGCCGACAGCTGGTCGGCGGTGCAGCAGTTGAGATGCAGGTTCATGGGTCCTCCGGGGAATCGGTCGAAGCGGTCATCAGGGTCGATGCCGCGGCGGCGAGGTCCGCACCCAGCGCGATGGCGTTGGAGGGGTGGGAAATGGTGTCAGTGCTGACGATGCGGGCCAGGCCCGCCTCCTGCAGGCGGGCATAGGCGTCGCCTGCGAACACCGGATGGATGGCGACCAGCAACGGCGACGGCAACGACAACCGGCGCAGGTGTGCGAGGGTCTCCAGGATCGTGTGGCCGGACGACACGATGTCGTCGATCAGCACCGGAGTCCGACCAGCCACGGCTGCCGGGTCGGGCAGGCTGACGCGCACGTCGTAGTCGCCGTGCCGCTCCTTGGCCAGCACCTGGTAGGGCATGCTGGACAGGGCGGCGATGTCCGCTACCCACTGCTCGCTCTCGCTGTCAGGGCCGATCAGCACAGCGTCGGGGACGGTCTCAGCGATCCAGCGGGCCACGGCCGGCGTCGCCGATACATGGACCGTCGGAATGCGGTAGAGCGACTGCAGGCGCTCGACGCGGTGCAGGTGCGGGTCCACGGTCACCAGCCAGTCGAAAGCCTCTTCGAGGAATTGTGCAAACAGCGGTGTACTGACCGCCTCGCCGCGATGGAAGCGGGTGTCCTGGCGCATATACCCCAGGTAGGGTGCGATGAGGCCGACCGAGCGCGCCCCGAACTCGCGCGCCGTTCGGGCGGCGAAACGCAACGGGAGGGCCAAAGCATCGGCGTGGCGCAGGCTGGCCAGGATGGCCACATCCGCGCCAGCCAGCGAGTCCTCCAGGGTCACCAGCGACTCGCCATCGGGAAAGTGCCGCCAAGCCACAGGTGCAATGCGCGCCTGCATAGCCTGGTTCATGGTGCTGGCCAATGCTGCATCGGCCGGGAAAGGCATCAGCACACGGGTCATGGAACCTCTCCAAGGACGAAGGGTTGCAAGGTGGCGGCGTGCTCCAGCGCATAGGCCAGCTCGCCCGGAGACTCCGCATGCAGGGTCAGCAGAGGCTGTCCGCGCTCGACCGCATCGCCGACGCGCAGACTCGTTTCCAGGCCGGCGGTGGGGGATGTGGGTGCGCCGGCCAACTTGGCCAGCTTGGCCAGCCTGCGGTTGTCGATTTCCGTGATGCGGCCCGACGCGGATGCCGGAACGTCGGCGGTGAATGGCGCCCGCGCCGGTTCGCGGAAGCCTCCCTGGGCTTCGCAGATCGCCAGGAACTTGGCCAGCGCCCTCCCGGAATCCAGCACGCTGCGCGCGCGCTCCAGTCCGGTGCCGGCGTTGCTGCCCGGTGCCATGTCCAGCAGCGCCGCGGACAGCGCAAGTGCGCGTTCGCGAAGGTCGGCGGGTGCATCGGCTGCGTTGCGCAGCACCTTGAGCACATCGTGCGCCTCGAGCGCCGGGCCGATGCCCCGGCCCACCGGCTGGGTGCCGTCGGAGCGATGGATGCCCAGCTGCAATCCAAGCGCAGCCGCGGTGTGCGCAAGCCGTGAGCCCAGACTGTGGGCCGCGGCCTCACCTCGCACCTTGGCCGTCGGACCCACCGGCATGTCGATCAGGACGTGGGTGGAGCCCGCGGCTATCTTCTTCGACAGCACGCTGGCCACCAGTTGACCGTCGCTGTCGAAGTCCAGCGGCCGCTGCACCCGGATCAGGATGTCGTCGGCCGGGCTCAGGCGCACGTTGCCGCCCCAGACGATGCAGCCGCCCTCGCGCTCCACCACCCGCCGCATCGCCGCCAGGTCGAGCGCCACCGGCGCCATCACTTCCATGGTGTCGGCGGTGCCTGCCGGAGACGTGATCGCGCGCGAGGACGTCTTCGGAATGCGGTAGCCCAGCGCGGCCACGATGGCCACCACGATCGGGGTGGTGCGATTGCCCGGCAGGCCGCCCACGCAGTGCTTGTCCAGCACCGGCCCTTCGCCCCAGTCCAGGCGCTGGCCGACGGCGATCATGGCGCGCGTCAGCGCGGTCGTCTCCGCGTGGTCCAGGCGGTCGCCGGCGCTGGCTGTGACGAACGCGGCAAGCTCCAGGTCCGACAACCTGCTTTCCATCACGTCTTGCACCAGGGCAAGGTACTGCGCGTCGTCCAGCCGCGCGCCGAATACCTTGGCCCGGAGCGCGCCTGCCGACGACGCGGGTTCCGCATGCCCGACCCAGGCCAAGGCATCGGGCATGGGATCCAGCAGCGTCCACGCGGCCTCCGACAGGGCTATCTCATCCAGGCCAAGCCGATCGTCGACAACCACGTTCAGCGTCGCCACCAACGTGCGGGCGTCCACGTCCAGCCTCACGCGTGTCATCGCGGCAAAGCCCTCCGAGCGGCAGACTTCGCAGTCGCGATGCATGTAGACCACCGGCTGCTGGTAGGTGTCGATGCCGGCACGGGTGACGCGCAGGCGGGTATGGCCTGCGGCCTGCCCGGTCATTGCGCATCCTCCAGTCCCACGCGCTCCAGGTGCTCGGGCACGCGCGCCCGCCAGCCCAGCTCGCGCTGCACGCGCCCGCGCAACGTGTCGGCTGCATCGGGCTCGCCATGGGTGAGATAGACGACGCGCGGCGCGGATGGCGCGGTGCGCATCCAGTCCAGCAGCTCCCCGGCGTCGGCGTGGCCGGAAAAGCCTTGCAACTGCACCACCTCGGCGCGCACGGGCACCTCGCGACCGAACATGCGCAAGCTGGGCTTGCCCGCCGCGAGCGCGGCACCGCGTGTTCCGCCGGCCTGGTAGCCGGCGAGCAGGATCGCGTTGCGGTCATCGGGGCCGAACGCCTCGATGTGGTGAAGCACGCGTCCACCGGTGATCATGCCGCTGGCGGAGATGATGATCATCGGCCCGCGCTGGCGGTTGAGCGCCTTCGACTCTTCCACCGTGTTGACGAAGGTGGCCACGTCGAACATCCGCTGGCAGTCCTCTTCGGACACGTGGTGTTCGGAATGGTGGGCGTGGTAGTGCCGGGTCGCGTTGATCGCCATCGGGCTGTTGAGGTACACCGGCACGCGAGGGATCTCCTTGCGCTCACGCAGCCGGGCGATATGCAGCATGAGCGCCTGGGCGCGTCCGACAGCAAAGGCGGGGATGACGATAACGCCCCCGCGCGCGGCAACACGGCGGATGATCGGGGCCAATTCCGCTTCTTGGTCGATCGGGACGTGTTCGCGATTGCCGTAAGTGGACTCGCAGACCAGTACGTCGCAGGCGGGCAGGGGCGTCGGCGGATTCATCAGCGATTCCTGCTGCCGTCCCAAGTCGCCGCTGAAGTGCAAGCGCTGGCCCTGGACATCCAGGCTGACGTGGGCGGCGCCCAGGATGTGACCTGCGGGGTGGAAGCGCACCGTGAAGCCGGGCGCGACCTCGATGTCGCGTTCATGGTCATGTCCCTGCAGCTGCTTCAGGCTGCGACGGGCGTCCTCTTCCGTATAGAGCGGTCGCGGCTCCTTGTGCTTCGAGTAGCCCTTGCGCGCGGCGTACTTCGCCTCTTCTTCGAGCAGGTGCCCGCTGTCGGGAAGCAGCAGGCCGCACAGCGCCACGCTGCCGTGGGTGCAGTGGATCCGGCCGCGGAACCCCTGCTTGACGAGTGCGGGCAGGTAGCCCGAATGGTCCAAGTGGGCGTGGGTCAGGATCACCGCATCGATTGATGCCGCGTCGACGGGAAACGGTGCCCAGTTGCGCTCGCGCAGCTGTTTGTAGCCCTGGAAGAGACCGCAGTCGACCAGCACGCGCTGGCCATTGGCCTCGACCAGGTAGCGCGATCCGGTGACGGTACCGGCGGCACCGAGGAACTGCAGCGTCGGGCGGGAAGTCGAGGTCATGATGAGCTCCGGTTCTGGCAGGAAGTGATGGCGGAAAGCGGGCACACGTCCGACGCAGATCGCGCCGGACGCGTGGCTTGCTCACGGTCGAATCAGCTCGACGATGTCATTGACCTTGGGCTTTCCGGAGATCACTTCAGCCTCTGCGTAGTGGTCGTCGAACAGCCCGGTGATGCGCACCTGACCGACGGCTTCCCGGCGAAAGCGCGGCCCGATATCCCGGGGACCGCGGTTACGGCGCTTGTGCCGGATCACATCCAGCACCTGGTCGACCTGGGCTCCGTCGGCCTTGCCGACGCAGACCACCAGTGTGTCGTCCTGCGTCTCCAGAACCTGGCCGCGCATCAACACGTTGTGGCGGAACCCGCCTTCGCTCGCGGAAGCAGCCCCCGGCAGTGCGAAGGAGAAGGCAAAGGCGCCCGCCAGCGCCAGCGCGGCGAACCAGCGATTGGGATTGGTGCGTGGGCCAGCAAAACAGGCGGCATGTGTGACGTTGTTCATTGTGTGGACTCCTTGAATGGATGTGAGGCGAAACAGCGAGACTGCGAGAGCACAAAGGGATGGAACACGACGGTCGGCCTTCATCGGACTTCCCCCGCCGATCGGACAGGACCGCGCCGGCGTCGCGGTATGAAGGCCGGCACCTCCTGCATGTAGCTCACGTAGTCCTCGCCGAAGCGGCTCAGGCAATCTCTCTCCTCACGACGCGCGAGGCGGGCATAGGCCCACACCAGCACCGGATAGCTGGCGAGCGTGAGCAGCGTGGGCCACTGCAGGAGGAAACCAGTCAGTACGAGTACGAAGGCGACGTACTGCGGGTGACGCATGCGTGCATACACGCCCTCCCGGGCAAGCCGACCCTCACGCTGTGCCCGATACAGCACGGGCCAGGCTGCCGACAGGAGCCAGAACCCGCCGCCAATCAGGATGAAACTCGCCAGGTGGAATGGACCGAAATGCGGATTGGCGCGCCAGCCGAACCACATCTCCAGCAGATGGCCGGCGTCGTGGCTGAGCCAGTTGACCTGCGGATAGTTGGCGCTGAGCCACCCGCCCAAGACGTACAGCGTCAGCGGGAAGCCATACATTTCCGCGAACAGGGCCACGACGAAGGCGGAGAACATACCGAACCCACGCCAGTCCCAACGGGTCAGCGGTTTGTAGAAGCTCCAGGCGAAGAAGATGAAGAACGCGGCGTTGATGGCGGCGAGGAGCCAAAGACCGTAGCCGGAGTCAGGTGCGTGCATGTCGGTGTCCTTCGTTCGAGGTGTCGGACGTTTCGTCGTTCCATGCCCGGTTCCGACGGCTCTGATGGTGGCCATGGGGTGGGTCGTCGGCATTGCCGTCGCGCCCATGACTTCCGTCGCCTCCATGACCGCCATGCCCTTTGTGCATGAACACATGCATCAAGGGACACAGCAGCAAGATGGCCAGCGGCAGCCAGCGGAGCGTCCCCGCAAGGTGGGCGCGGTGCTCGACGCCGAGATAGAACAGGGCCAGCGCAAGGAAGATCCAGAAGACCCAACGTCGGGACCCTGAGGTGGCAGGACCAGGAACAGTCATGGCAAGTTCTCCTGAGTGGGGCGGCGTCCAGGGAGTCGCCCCGGGGTGGACCTGACGAATCCGCCGCCCTCAGCGGCTGCAACGGATTCGATCAATGCGCAGACATCGTCGCCAGTCGGGATGGAGTCCGGCAGCGAAGT
This sequence comes from Pseudoxanthomonas mexicana, assembly GCF_046736355.1. Lineage (GTDB taxonomy): Bacteria > Pseudomonadota > Gammaproteobacteria > Xanthomonadales > Xanthomonadaceae > Pseudoxanthomonas_A > Pseudoxanthomonas_A mexicana_B. The sequence continues at coordinate 1,520,134 of NZ_CP157201.1, forward strand.
CCAGGCGTGGACGGCATGCTCCATCCGCCCGTGCATGGCCAGCAGGTTGTCCAGTTGCTGGCGGGTGTCTTCGAGTCTGCGTCGGATGATGTCGCGCACCAGCGGGCAGGGACTCCTTCGCAGAACACTGTGGCGGACGATTTCCTCGATCTCCGCCAGCGTGAAGCCGAGCTGTTGGGCGGTGCGAATGAAGCGCAGGCGCTGGAGCTCCGAAGCCGAGAACAGCTGGTAGCCGCTCTCGGTGTGCCTCGCCGCCTGCAGCAGGCCGCGCCGCAGGTAGTTGCGCACCACATGCACCGTGACATCGCCCTGCCGTGCCAGCTGGCGGACCGTCATCAGCGGCAGCGTCACTTCTTCCTTGGTCGTCATCGGCTTGCTCCCGGCGAGGTGTTGATCAGGCTAGACCTGTGTCTCGCACACAGGTCAACCGGCCTTGCGGTGGGCGAAGCCAGTAACGCGCGAATTGGCCGTAGACGGACGGATGTTCGCGGCCACAGTTGCATGAACCGTCGGTCCCTGCCTGCGTTGAACGGCCCCATCACTACTTCTCCTTGGGTAGTGCGGAGGAGGGGTGCGGCTTCCTGGCCAGCTGCCGCTGCTTGATCAGCGAGTACAGCGCCGGGATCACGACCAGGGTGAGGATGGTCGAAGACACCATGCCACCTACCATCGGCGCAGCGATTCGGCGCATGACTTCCGAGCCAGTACCGCTGCTCCACATGATGGGCAGCAGGCCCGCCATGATCGCGACCACGGTCATCATCTTCGGGCGCACGCGGTCGACCGCGCCTTCGATGATGGCCTCGCGCAGGTCCCGTGAATCCAGTGCCCGGCCTTCGGCCTGCCTCTGCGCGGCACGCGCTTCAAGTGCGTGGTCGAGGTAGATCAGCATCACCACGCCGGTTTCCGCGGCGACGCCGGCCAGCGCGATGAAGCCCACGATCACCGCGACGCTGGTGTTGTAGTCGAGCATCCACATCAGCCAGATGCCACCGACCAGTGCGAAGGGCACCGACAGCATCACGATCAGCGACTCGGTGACACGGCGGAAGTTGAGGTACAGCAGCAGGAAAATCAGCGCCAGCGTCACCGGAACGACGACACGCATCTTCTCCGCGGCACGTTGCATGTATTCGTACTGTCCACTCCAGGTCACGTAGTAGCCAGGCGGGAACTGCACCTGCTCGGTGACCGCTTCCTGCGCAGCCTTCACGTAGCGGCCGAGATCGCTCTCTCGGGTGTCGACGTAGATGTACGCCGCCAGCATCGCGTTCTCGGTGCGGATGCTCGGCGCACCCTTCCTGACCTCAATCCGCGCCAGTTCGCCCAGCGGCACCTGGGCGCCGCCGGGCACCGGCACCAGGACTTGGCTGCCTATCCGGTGCGGATCGTCGCGGAGTTCGCGGGGATAGCGCACGATCGCGCTGAAGCGCTCACGGCCCTGGAGGATGGTGGTGACGATCTCGCCGCCGAGCGCGGCCGCCACCACGTCCTGCACCTCGCCCAGGGTTACGCCGTACTGCGCCAGGCGGCCCAGGTCGGGGGTGATGTCGAGGTAGTAGGCGCCGGTCAGGCGCTCGGCGAACGCGCTGGTCGTCCCCGGCACTTCGCGCACCACGGCTTCGATCTCGGTGGCCAGCGCGTCGAGTTGCTCAAGGTCCGTGCCGAAGAGTTTGATGCCCACGGGCGTGCGGATGCCGGTGGCCAGCATGTCGGTGCGCGCCTTGATCGGCATCGTCCAGGAGTTGGCGACGCCCGGGAACTTCAGCGCCGCGTCCATCTCGGCGATGAGCTTGTCGGTGGTCATGCCGTCCCGCCATTCGTCCTCGGGCTTGAGGTTGATGACGGTCTCGAACATCTCCAGCGGTGCGGGATCGGTGGCCGTCAGGGCACGGCCCGCCTTGCCGAACACCGACTCCACTTCCGGGAAGCCCTTGATGATCCGGTCCTGCTGCTGCAGCAGCTCCGAGGCCTTGGTCACCGACATGCCCGGAAGCGACGCGGGCATGTACAGCAGCGTGCCTTCGTTGAGGGTTGGCATGAACTCGCTGCCCAGCCGCGATGCAGGCCACAGGCTTGCAAACAGGGCGACCAACGCAAACATGATTGTGGCCATGCGATGCCGCAGAACGACGTTGATCACCGGCCGATAGGCCGCAACCAGGAACCGGTTCACCGGATTCTTGTGCTCGGGCACGATCTTGCCGCGCACGAACAGCAGCATGAGTACCGGTACCAGCGTGATCGACAACAGCGCGCCACCGGCCATCGCGAAGGTCTTGGTGAAGGCCAGCGGCTTGAACAGGCGACCTTCCTGAGCCTCCAGGGCGAACACGGGCAGGAACGAGACGGTGATGATCATCAGGCTGAAGAACAGCGCCGGCCCGACCTCGCGACAGGCATCGATGATCAGCTGGGTCCGGCTGCGGGAGCCGTCGGAGCGCTCGATGTGCTTGTGCGCGTTCTCGATCATCACGATCGCCGCGTCGACCATCACGCCAATCGAGATCGCGATGCCGCCCAGGCTCATGATGTTGGAGTTCATGCCCAGCATGCGCATCGCGATCACCGCGATCAGCACGCCGACGGGCAGCATGACGATCGCGACCAGCGCGCTGCGCGCATGGAACAGGAATACCAGGCACACCAGTGCGACGATCAGGCTCTCCTCGAGCAGCGTCGTGCGTAGCGTCTTGATCGCGCGCACGATGAGATCGGAGCGGTCGTAGACCGCCTGGACGCTGACGCCCTCGGGGAGTCCACTCGCAAGCTGGGCGATCTTTTCCTTCACCCCCCCGATCACGGCCAGGGCGTTTTCGCCGAAGCGCGCAATGGCGATCCCGCCCACGACGTCGCCTTCGCCGTCCAGGTCGGCGATGCCACGGCGCTCATCGGGTACCAGTTCGACCCGGGCGACGTCGCCGATCAGCACCGGTGCGCCCCCTTCGGCGCGCAGAACCAGGCTCTCGATATCCTCGATACCGCGCAGGTAGCCGCGGCCCCGCACCATGTACTCGGTCTCGGCCATCTCGATCACGCGGCCGCCGACGTCGCGGTTGCTCTCGGCGATCACCTCGGACACCCGTGAAATCGGGATGTCGAACTCGCGCAGCCGGAGCGGATCAACGGTGATCGAGTACTGGCGCACGAAACCGCCGACGCTGGCGACCTCGGCCACGCCGGGCGCGGTGGTGAGCTGGTAACGCAGGTACCAGTCCTGCATCGCGCGCAGCTCGTCCAGCGAGTGGCGGTCGCTCTGCAGCACGTACTGGTAGACCCAGCCCACGCCGGACGCGTCGGGTCCCAGTGCCGGTGCCACGCCAGCCGGCAGGTTTTTCGATGCGACGTTGAGGTTCTCGAGCACGCGCGAGCGCGCCCAGTACAGGTCCGTGCCTTCTTCGAAGATGACGTAGATGAAGGAGGCGCCGAAGAACGAGAAGCCGCGGACGTCCTTCGACTTCGGCGTCGCGAGCAGGGCGCTGGTCAGCGGATAGGTGACCTGGTCTTCGACCACCTGGGGCGCCTGCCCCGGATACTCGGTGAACACGATCACCTGCACGTCCGACAGGTCCGGCTGGGCATCCAGCGGCGTGTTCATCAGTGCGTAGATGCCACCGGCGACAATCGCCAGCGCCATCACCAGCACCAGGAAGACGTTGCGCACCGACCATTCAATGAGACGGCCAAGCATGTCAGTGCCCCTCGTGGCTGGTGGCGGGAGCAGGTGTGCCGTGGTCGTTCATCGTTCCATGGTCGCCATGGCTGTCATGGCCGTCGGACGCGCCAGGATCGCTGGCGGCAGCCGGTGGATCTCCCGATGTCGCCGGTATGGCATGGCCTGCGTGGGGATCAGCGACCTCGTCAACATGACCTGCGTGCGGATCGACGGCGTCCTCACCGTGCCCGGCGTGTGGATCCTCAGTGGTGCCCGAAGGCGCGCCGTGTCCTGCATGACCCTCAAGCCCCTGGAGTGCCGACTGCAGGTTGCTTTCGGCGTCGATCAGGAAGTTGGCGGAGACCACGACCTGTTCGCCTTCGGCGATCCCGTCGAGCACTTCGATGCGATCGCCGCCACGGCGACCCAGGGTGACGTCGCGCGGTGCGAACCGGCCGGGGCCGGTCTCGACCAGCACCACCTGGCGCGTGCCGCTGTCGAGCACGGCCGAGCGCGGAACGGTCAGGACCGGTCCAGCACCCGGCTCCTCCAGCACCACCGTCCCGTAGAGCCCCGGCCGGAGGTCGCCGTCGGGGTTGGGCAGGGCGATGCGCACATCCACGGTGCGCGTCATCGCATCGATGACGGGCTGCACGAAGGTGACCGCGCCCTCGGCCACCTGGCCCGGCAGGGCCACGGTTTCAAAGCGTGCGGGCTGGCCGGGCTGGATGCCCGCGGCCTGCGCCGCCGGGACCTTCGCGATCACCCACACCGTCGACAGGTCCGCCAGGCGCAGGATGGTTTCGCCGGGCTCGAAGCGTGCGCCCTGGACCACCGGCTTCTCGATCACGACCCCGTCCGCGGGCGCGGTGAGCACCAGCCCCGTCTTGCCGAGTTGCGCGTCGCTGATTTCCCAGTTGCGCAGGCGGGTGCGTGCGGCATCGCGCAGGCGGGTCATCGATGCCGCGCTCGCGGGATCGGACCCGGCCAACCTGCGGGCGGTCTCGTCGGCCAGCCGGTATTCCTGCTGCGCCGCCGCCAACTGTGGGCTGTAGACGGAGAGCAGCGGCTGCCCGGCGCGGACGCGCATGCCGGTCTGGTTCGCGTACAGCCGCTCCACCCAGCCTTCAAAGCGGGGCGCGATCGCGTACTGCCGGGTCTCGTCGACCTCGACCGTGCCGCTGGTGCGCACGGTGGCGGACATGGCTCCTCGCTTGACCGCCTCGGTGCGCACGCCCAGCGCCTGCACCTTGTCCGGGGGCAGCACCACCGTACCCGGCGCCGCCGGCGGGGCGTCGTCGGCATAGACCGGGACGTAGTCCATGCCCATCGAATCCTTCTTCGGCACCGGCGACGTGTCCGCCAGGCCCATCGGATTGCGGTAATAGAGCACCTTGCGTTCCGCGGCCGCTGCCTCGGCGGACGTGGCTGCGGTGGGCGAATCGTTCGTGGCGCGGCCCGCCATCCAGCCGACGGCGAGTGCGGCGAGTGCGACGCCGATGGCGAGCGACAGGGTCTGGACACGGGTCATCGGATCTCTCCTTCGATGGCGCGCACGGCGGCGGCGCCCAACAGTTCGTCACGCAGTGCATCGACCCGTGCGAGGTCGGCGCCCTGCCATTCATTGAGTGCTTCCAGCAGCGTCCCGAAGTCGACTTCGCCGACCTGGTAGCTGGCCAGCGCGGACTGCCAGGTGGCGTCGGCCTGCGGCAGCAGCGTGTTCTCGATCAGCGCGCGGCGCTCGCGTGCGCTGGTCCACTGCGACCAGGCGGAGGCGCCGCTTTCCTCGACGGCCCGCAACGTGGCATCTCTGCGGGCCAGCGCCGCGTCTTCGAGCAGGCGCGACTCGCGCTCGCGTTCGCGGCGGGCGCGCTGCTGGAACGGGATCTCGACCTCGAGCATCAGCTCGGTGCTTTCGATGCCGTTGCCGTACTGCATCGCACCCACGCCCACGGTGATGTCGGGAAAGCGGTTGCGACGCTGCAGTACCACGTTCGTGCGCGCGGCCTCGGCGCGGGCCTGCTGCGAGCGCACCGCGGGGTGCGCATTTGCGTCATCCAGTGCCTCGGTGAGCGAGGCGCTGTGGACGACGAGGCGCGGCGCCTCATCGGGAGTCGCCAGCGGTGCATCGGAACGGCGTCCCAGCACCGCGTTCAAGGTGGCGGCCGCCTCCTGCTTGGTCGCGAGGCGTTCGATCCGCTCGCGCTGTAGGCTGGTCTGCTCGACCTGGGCGCGGATGGCATCCTGCTGCGCCGCGCGACCCAAGGCGTAGCGCACGCCGGCTATTTCCTCGACCTGCCGGAGCAGGGCGATGCGGCGGTCGAGCACGGCCACGGCCTGATCGGCATGCCAGTAGCGCACGTACGCCGCTTCAGCCTCTGCCAGCAGGTCGCGCGCCGCGGTGATGCGGTCAAGCCCGACCGCGACCGCGTCCTGGCTGGCCGCGGTCCGCGCCAGACCACGCTTGCCCCAGAGCGGGAAGCGCTGACGCAGCGCGTAGTTCACCTCGCGCTCGGCACCGGCGGTGCGCCAGGGCTTGTCCGGATCGAGGCCGCGGAATCCAACCGAGGCCATCGGATCGGGCAGGGCACCTGCGGGAAGGATCCTCGCTTCGGCGGCCTGGGTTTCGAAGTCCATGGCCCGCAGCTCGGGGTTGTGTTCCAGAACCCAGGTGCGGATCGACTCGAGGCTGTGCCCCGGGATGGGTTCGGTGGCGGTCGCGGGCAGCGCCAGCGTCCACAAGCCGCCGGCGAACACGCAGGCAAGCAGGTGCCGGAGCAGTGGCCGACGGCGGAATAGCGGGTTAGGGTGCAGGTGCCTGGCCTGCATTCGGTCGAACAGGGATGCCATATCAGTGTCCTTGGGCCGACGCGACGCAGGTCGCTCGGACGAGGGCAGGAACACGTGCCGTGACGCAGCCACGGCGCGAACGCACAGGACCGCGCCGCACAGTTGTGCGGGCGGGTCAGCGTTCGGGCATCAGATCAGCAGGAGAGCCGCGGGATGGGCGGTGGGCCGGTGCCAGGCGGCCCTGGGGGGCGATTCCACCCAGCTGGGCGTGACCCCTGGGCCGGCATCGGCGACCTCGGCCACGACGAACCAGGAGACCCACGCTCCGACAAACAGCGGCGGGACCGGTGGGATGCGCCCACTGTCGGCCGAAATACCCCCCAAGCTGCAGTGCGCGGCACACACCGCCCTGTCCGCCGAGGGAAGCTCCGCGTCGCAGCCGTGGCCGTGGTCGTGGGGGGTATCCGCGCCGGCCGCGACTGCGGCGGCGGGTGTGCCCGGAAGATCCAGGCAGCCGCCATGGCTGGCCAGCGCGAGCTGAGACCAGAGCAATGCCGCCATCGCGAGGAGGGCGGTGCGCTGGAACCAGCTACGGTGACGACGGCGGATCATGGCTTGAGGTTACCTTTTGCTCGGTCAGATGCAACTGATCCAGATCAATCCCCGGGCAGATCGGGTGACTGGACCGGCATGGCCGCTTTCGGTGTCGCCGAAACCGGAGCCGACCCGGCCAGGCGAAGCGCGCGGGCCACAACCGACACCTAGCTCAGTCTCATGGCGAGCGCCGCAACCATCGGGCTCAGCGGGATCCCCGAGCGCGAGTAGAGCGCGCCGGCGGCGGCCGGAACCAGCTTCAGGCTGATCGCTCGTCCGGGTACCCAGCCTCACTGAGCGCTGAGAGGAACGCGCCCCCGTCCATGTCGCTATCGACCCTCACCTGACGCGTCGGTGGGTCGGTTTCGATGCGGGCTTGGGGGTCCACACTGAGCAGTGCCTTCTTGACGGACTTGGCGCAGCCGCCGCATGTCATGTTTGGAATGTGGAAACGAAGCATCTTGATCTCCTGATCGACTGTGGTGTCGGATCAATATGGGGTTTGACAGCGTGGCAAGGTCAATCGGCTATCAGCAGAATGTTTGCAAGCTGCTCACGGCTGGCCGACAACGGCGCCGAGAACTCTTGCGAATGCACGTCCGACCACGAATGAGTCATCTGACGCCGCGGTTACGCGAGGAGGCGGGCGTGTCGGCCCCAAACCGAGGCGTCCTATGTGGACCCTGCGAACGCGACTCCGCCGCTGTTGGCTCGGCCAGATCCGCAAGGATCGGGCATTCCGGTCGGTCATCCCCGTGGCAGTGGTCGGCCAGATGCTCGAGCGTTTGCACCATCGCCTGCAGCTCGGCGATTCTCGTCTTCAGTCCGGCGGCATGGGAAAGCGCCATCGCCTTGACGTCGGCGCTTGCCCGGTCACGGTCGCGCCACAAGACCAGCAGTTCTGCGATCTGTTCGACAGAGAAGCCAAGGTCTCGTGCGCGACGGATAAAGCGAAGGCTATAAGCGTCAGGCGTGCTGTAGTGTCGGTAGCCGGCCTCAGAGCGCGCAGCTTTGGGGATCAAGCCGATCTGTTCGTAGTAGCGGATCATCTTCGCCGACACGCCTGAAAACTTGGCTGCTTCACCGATATTCATCATTCTCTTTTCCTGGTCACCCAAGGATGCTTGGTTCGACACGCTAGGCCGGCGTCCGCCACATCGATCCTGTCTTGGTGTTCAGTCAGGCGGCACCGTGTCTTGGGATCAATGTTCGATTGCCTGGCGCGGATTGGGCAATGCCGCCCCGCTCTGGGGCATCCCCGTACGGGTTTCGATCGTTATGGGAGCCTGGAAGCGCTTGAGCCGGAGCGCGTTGCCGAGCACGAAGACACTGGAGAGGGCCATCGCGGCCGCAGCGAAGATCGGCGAAAGCAACATGCCGTTCACCGGGTAAAGCGCACCCGCCGCGACCGGGATCAGCAGGGCGTTATAGGCAAAAGCCCAGAACAGGTTCTGCTTGATGTTGCGGATCGTCGCTCGGCTGAGCGCGATGGCATTCGTCACGCCGCGCAGGTCGCCCGACATCAGCACCACGTCGGCGGCCTCGATCGCCACATCGGTTCCCGTGCCGATGGCGAGCCCGACGTCCGCTTCGGCCAGCGCCGGCGCGTCGTTGATGCCGTCGCCCACGAAGGCGACCCGCGCGCCATTGGTCCGGAACTTCTTCAGCGCCGCGACCTTGCCGTCGGGCAAGACCTCGGCCGCGACTTCATCGATGCCGAGCTGCCTGGCGATCGCCGCGGCCGTCGCGGCATTGTCGCCGGTGATCATCGCGACCTTGAGTCCCAGCGCATGCAACGCCTTGATCGCCTCGGGCGTGGTCTCCCTGATCGGGTCGGCCACCGCGATCACCGCCGCCAGCCGGCCGTCGATCGCGGCATAGAGCGGACTCTTGCCTTGGTCGCCGAGACGCTGGGCGACAGGCAGGAAGTCCGACACATCGATACCGATCTGCGTCATGAATCGGTCCGCGCCGACGGCGACGGTGCGACCGGCGACCTTGGCCGACACGCCGAAACCCGGCGTGGCCTCGAAGCCCCCGACGGGTGCGAGCGTGATGTCCCGCTGCTTGGAGGCGTCGACGATCGCTTCTGCGATCGGGTGCTCGGAGCGGGTCTCGACCGCGGCGACAAACGCCAGGACTTCGTTGTATTCGAAGCCTTCGGCAGGCACCAGGTCGGTCAGCTCCGGGCGCCCCTTGGTCAGCGTGCCGGTCTTGTCGAGCGCGATGACACTCACATCGCGCAGCGCCTGCAAGGCCTCGCCCTTGCGGAAGAGAACGCCGAGCTCGGCCGCGCGGCCCGTCCCGACCATGATCGAGGTCGGCGTGGCCAGCCCCATGGCACAGGGACAGGCGATGATGAGCACCGCGACCGCATTGACGAGCGCGAAGGACAGCGCGGGCTCCGGTCCGAAGGCCAGCCAAACAAGGAAGGTCAGCGCGGCCCCGGCCATCACTGCCGGGACGAACCACATGGTGACCTTGTCGACCAGCGCCTGGATCGGCAGCTTGGAACCCTGCGCTTCCTCGACCAGGCGGATGATCTGCGCGAGCACCGTGTTCGCGCCGATCCTCGTCACGCGGAAACTGAAAGCGCCGGTCTTGTTGATCGTGCCTCCGACGACATCGGCGCCCACCCCCTTCGATACGGGGACCGGCTCGCCGGTGATCATGCTCTCGTCGACATAGGAGGCGCCCTCGACGACATCGCCGTCCACCGGAATCTTCTCGCCCGGACGAACCAGCACGACGTCACCGGTCGCCACCTGATCGAGCGGAATTTCGACCGTATCGCCGTTGCGCTCGACGCGCGCGGTCTTGGCCTGGAGTCCGACCAAGCGCTTGATCGCCTGTGAGGTTCGCCCCTTGGCGCGCGCCTCCAGCGAGCGCCCGAGCAGGATCAGGGTCACGATGACCACGGCGGCCTCGAAATAGACGTTGGCGGTGCCCGGGGGCAGCACGTCGGGGACGAAGGTCGCGACGACTGAATAGCCGTACGCGGCCGCCGTGCCAACCGCGACCAGTGAATTCATGTCGGGGGCAGCGCGCAGCAACGCTGGTACGCCCTTGCGGAAGAAGCGTAGCCCCGGACCAAACAGCACGAGGGTGGCGAGCGCGAACTGGATATACCAGTTCGTCTGCTGACCCAGGACCCCCATCACCCAATGATGCATGGCGGGAATCAGGTGGGACCCCATCTCGAGGATGAAGACTGGCAAGGTGAGGACGGCGGCAATGGTCAAAGCCCGCCGCAGCCCCCGTGCCTCGCTCTCACGACGCTCGGCGTCATGATCGCCTGCACTTGCCGTATCGACGGACAAGCGGCGGGACTTGTAACCCGCCTGTTCGACCGCCGCTTCAAGGTCCGCCGTGGAAACGACCCCGGCAAGGTGGCGCACCCGCGCGCGCTCGGTCGCCAGGTTGACGTTGGCTTCGAGCACGCCCGGGATCTGTGCGAGCGCCTTTTCGACCCGGCCCACGCACGACGCGCAGGTCATGTCCTCGATCGCGAGCTCGGTGGTCTCTTCGCGCACCGTGTAGCCGGCACTCTCGATGGCGCGAACCGCAGCCCGCGGATCGGCCAGGCCAAAGAAGGTGAGGTCGGCACGTTCGGTGGCGAGATTGACCGCGGCTGTCTGCACTCCGGGGACCGCGTTCAGCGCCCGCTCGACGCGGCCAACGCAGGAGGCACAGGTCATGCCCTCGACTGGCAGGCTCAGGCGGGAGACGGCGGAGCTGGGTGGATTGGCGACCGGTCGGGTGGCGACGAAAGTCATGGAACTATCCCTGGAATATGCGCGGGAAGCCCAGCTTAAAGATTCCCACGATGGCAAGGTCAAGGCCCGGCAGCTCGGCAGGTCGCTACCGCGCAGCCAGCTCATGCACTGCCATCGTGCGGATGGCGATTGCGGCTGTTGAATCAGCTCGCTGGCCTCTGGACCGCTGTCTGTAAGACGATCGGTCGACCGAAACCGGCTCCGGTGATCAACGTCATGGACCGCGCGTTTCGAAGTTGGACAGCGCCGGCGGCACATTGTCGAGTGCCATCATGCGGCTGCCGGTCTCGGCGCCGGAGTTTGGCGAGTTCTGGAGCGAGGCCGGGCGGCATTTTTCGGGTATCCGGATTTTAGTGTGGGAAGACCGCACTAGCCCTTCTTGTCTGACAGCTCTCGTTCGGTAGGTTTCTGGTATCGCAAGGCTTACGCGCTTTTAGCCTTCAGTGTGGGCTTTGTCTGGCGCATGTCGGTGCAAGGAAACAATCAGTGGCAGGTCACCTTGCCCCCGGCTCGAACTGGGGTTTGAGGCGCAGTGGAACGGAAAACCGGGTTAAGCCACGCGCCTAGCTCCCGTGCAGAGAATCGATCAGCGGGCACGACACAGTGCCTCGCTGCGCATGGCACTCGTTGACCAACCGTGACAGCACCGCTTCGATTCGCGTCAGGTCCGCCATCTTGGTGCGCACGTCGGTGAGCTGGAGCGCAGCCAGCTCGGCGGCTTCGCTGCAGTGAGTGCCGTCCTCAAGCTGTAGGAGTTGGCCGACTTCGTCCAGGTTGAACCCCAGCCGCTGGGCGGATTTCACGAAACGCACCCGCGCCACGTCCGCCGATCCGTAGCGGCGAATACTGCCGACGGGCCGACCTGGTTCTGGCAATAACCCCTTGCGCTGATAGAACCGGATGGTCTCCACGTTGACCCCAGCGGCCTTGGCGAAAGCCCCGATGGTCAGTGTTTGCGGATCGTTCACCATCGCGCTTGACTCCGTACTTGACTACGGAAGTAACCTTAGCGCATCACGCAACGTCTCGGAAGGAGATCCCTCACATGGCAGACCCCAGCAACGGCCGCGGTGCACTGGCCGCCGGTGGCCTCGCCGCCATCCTCGCCTCGACCTGCTGCCTCGGTCCGCTGGTGCTGATCACGCTGGGTTTCTCCGGCGCCTGGATCGGCAACTTGACCGCGCTGGAACCGTACCGGCCGATCTTCATTGGCGTGGCGCTCGTGGCGCTGTTCTTCGCGTGGCGTCGCATCTTCCGGCCGGCTCGCGCCTGCGCGCCGGACGACGCATGCGCCGTGCCCCAGGTGCGGACGGCCTACAAGGTGATCTTCTGGATCGTCACCGCCCTGGTGCTGATCGCGCTCGTGTTCCCCTACCTCATGCCCCTGTTCTACTGAAAGGAGATTGCCATGAAGAAACTCGTCGCATTGCTCGCTCTGACCGTTGCCCTCAGCGCTCCCGCCTGGGCCGCCACCAAAACCGTCACGCTGTCGGTGCCGAGCATGACCTGCGCCACCTGTCCGATCACGGTCAAGAAGGCGCTGACCAAGGTCGAAGGCGTCATCGAGGCCAAGGTGACCTGGGAGCCCAAGGAGGCGGTGGTAACCTACGACGATGCCAAGACCACTCCGGCCGCGTTGACCAAAGCCACCGAGAACGCCGGCTACCCGTCTACCGTCAAGAAGTGAGCACACGCTCATGACCGAGGCGATCACGCTGCACATCGATGGCATGACCTGCGGGTCGTGCGCCGAGCACGTCAAGCAGACCTTGGAAAAGGTGCCCGGCGTGCGTTCGGCCTCAGTGTCCTACCCACAGCGCCGGGCCGAGATTGAGGCCAGCGTAGGTACCGCCGCGGACGTGACCTCGCTGGTCGCGGCGGTATCCGCACTCGGTTACCGAGCGCAGCTTGCCGATGCGCCGGGGCAACCCAGCGACCTGCTGAACAATGCACAAGAGCGGCTGGGCGGCGAACCAAAGCGCGAGGACGATGAGGCTGCACTGCACGTGGCCGTGATCGGCAGCGGCGGCGCGGCGATGGCGGCGGCGTTGAAGGCCGTCGAGCAAGGGGCGCGTGTGACGCTGATCGAGCGCAGCACTCTCGGCGGCACCTGCGTCAACGTCGGATGTGTGCCGTCCAAGATCATGATGCGCGCTGCCCACATTGCGCATCTGCGTCGCGAGAGTCCGTTCGATGACGGCATTGCCGCCGCCTCGCCGAAGATTCTGCGTAAGCGCTTGCTGGCTCGGCAGCAGGGGCGCGTCGATGAACTGCGCCACGCCAAGTACGAAGGCATCCTGACGAGCACCCCGACCATCACCGTGCTGCGCGGCGATGCCCGATTCAAGGATGCGCACACGCTGACCGTGGCAACCGCTGACGACGGGATGCGCGAGGTGAGTTTCGACCGCTGCCTCATCGCCACCGGGGCCAGTCCGGCGATTCCACCGATCCCGGGCTTGAAAGACACGCCCTTCTGGACGTCGACCGAAGCGCTGGCCAGCGACACGATCCCCGATCGGCTGGCCGTGATCGGCTCGTCGGTGGTGGCCGTCGAACTCGCGCAGGCCTTTGCCCGGCTGGGCAGCAAGGTGACCATGCTGGCGCGCAGCACACTGTTCTTTCGCGAAGACCCCGCCATTGGCGAGGCCATCACGGCCGTGTTCCGCGCCGAAGGCATCGAAGTGCTGGACCACACCCAGGCCAGCCAGGTCGCCTATGAGGATGGGGAATTCGTGCTCACCACCGAACGCGGCGAACTGCATGCCGACCGGCTGTTGTTCGCCACCGGCCGCACCCCAAACACCCGCACGCTCAACCTCGACGCGGCCGGTGTGGTGGTCAATGCGCAAGGCGCCATCACCATCGACCACGCGATGCGCACTACCGTGCCGCACATCTATGCCGCCGGCGACTGCACTGACCAGCCGCAGTTCGTCTACGTCGCGGCGGCGGCCGGCACCCGCGCTGCAATCAACATGACGGGTGGCAACGCGACGCTGGATCTGACGGCGATGCCGGCGGTGGTGTTCACCGACCCGCAGGTCGCCACCGTGGGCTACAGCGAAGCCGAAGCGCACCACGACGGTATCGAGACCGACAGCCGCACGCTGACGCTCGACAACGTGCCCCGGGCGCTGGTCAACTTCGACACGCGCGGTTTCATCAAGCTGGTTTCGGAGGCCGGTTCGGGACGACTGATCGGCGTGCAAGCGGTAGCCCCGGAAGCAGGCGAGCTGATCCAAACCGCAGTACTGGCGATTCGCAACCGCATGACGGTGCGAGAGTTGGCCGACCAGTTATTCCCCTACCTGACGATGGTCGAGGGGCTGAAACTCGCGGCACAAACCTTCACCAAGGACGTAAAGCAACTGTCCTGTTGCGCGGGGTAGTGGCTGGGCCTCTTACCTATGCTTCATCGGCTGAATCACAAATTCAGGCTGAAGCGCCGCCTCTTGCACAATGGGCTGAGGACTATTCGAAATACCCCTCTTCGAGTAGCCGCGCCAGCGTCGGGAGATAGGGGCCGTACTCGACCACGCGCGTGATCTTCTTCTTGCGCGTTGCCGCCGTGGTCATCCGCTGGAACACGAAGTCCGTGGTCATTGGGTCGTCGTCATCGACCAACACGGTTTCGATAACCGAGCCATCCTTGCGCGCCTTCTTGTCGTAGAGTATGCGCGCCCGAAGCACCTCGAAGCTGTAACCCCTGCCCATGCGGTTCATGTCTTTGGCCACTCGGTTGACTGACTCAGTATAGGCATTGGTAATCGGCTGCTCGAAGTAGGCGAAGATTTCGTCGTGCCAGTTGTGCACGGCGGTGGTCAGGTCCTTGAACGTGGCCGCCAATTCGGTCGGAATATTGGCCTGCCACTTCGCGCAGGCGGCTTCTGCTGCTGGGCGGGTCTTCTGATCCCAGATCGACAGAAATCCTTCCTTGAGCGCGTGGGCTTCGCTTAGGAGCGGGAACTGTTGGAACCATTCCCGCATCCGGTCCATATCTCTCCCTGTCAGGTCGTGCTGCCGCTTGAGCAGCAGGAACCGCTCGTCCTTGAGTTTGAGGCGCTGCCGGGTGGACAAATCCTTGCGAATGCGCTTGCGCAGCTTCTCCAGCGCGTCGTTCGCCATGCGCTGGATATGGAATCGATCGACCACGATCCGGGCCTGTGGCAGCGTGGCGCGCACCACCTGCCGATAAACGTGGTACATGTCCATCGCCACCCACTCGACCGAGTCCTTGTCCCGCAGGTCGCGGAAATAGGGCATCAACTCGGCTTTGGCCCGGCTGGGGCGGATATCGAACACGGTCTTGCGCTCGACGTTGGTGATCATGGCCCGGTACTGGCCGATGATCTTGAGCTCGTCGATACCCAGCACCCGCGGCGTCCGGAACTGGGTCTTGGCCTCGACCTCCTCGATGAAATCGTCGAAGACGTGGCGGACCGTCTTTTCGTCCACGGCTACTTCCCGGGCAAGGGCCGCAAAGGTCTTGGAGAAGGACTGGTCGCGGATATAACGCACCAGACGCGCCGTGGCTTGGCGTTTTCCATCAAGGTCCGCCACAGGCTCAAACAAGGTCTTGGTGCAGCTTGTACAGCGATAGCGACGGCGCTGGATGAAGATCACGACGGGTTTGCCGTGCGTCGGTGTGTCCTGAAACGACTGTTCCTGTGAGCCGTGACCATGCAGGCGTCCGGTCTTGCACAGCGGGCAGGTCACCCACTGATTGACGCCTTCGGCCTTGACGACGTAACTGTCCTCGCTGGTCAGGATTTCAAGCGTCTTCAGGCTTCGCAGCTGGAGAAAGTCCGTCACTCAGCACCTTGGGCGAACCCACACTGAAATCCGACTTTTACTCTAGCACATCCGCTCAGCCGTCCAACACCAAAATCCATTCTTTGAAAGTGATAGCTACAAAGACCCAAGGAGCCAGAACCCACACCAGATTCCGGATACCCCATTTTTCTCGGACACCGGGCAGCAGATGGAGGCAGATCCTCGGCCTAGTCGAGACGGGATCTGATGCTCTCCATCTGGTCGATCTCGGAGCGCTGCGCTTTGGTGATGTCGTCACACAGCGCGAGCAGTTCGGCGTCACGCAGTCTGGCTTCCCGGCACATGAGGATCGCACCTGAGTGATGGGGGATCATCGAGTCGATGAACTGACGGTCATCTACAAGCACCTGCGCGCGCGTGGCGCCGAACGAGCCGAGCGTCACTGCGGCGAAGATTGCGTAAAGCGCCATGTTCAGGCCCTTCTTGGGGAACATGCCAGGCATTGTGGCGAGCATGAAGATCCCCATCGGAGCCCACATGGTCAGTGCCATGTAGAACATGTTCAGGTTGTTCCGGAAGTCGCGGACACCATCGATCATCGAAAACATGACGATGTACATCACCGCGAGACCGAGCACCATGTTGATCCAGAACAGCAGATAGGGACGCCCGCTGCCCTCGGCGTGCTTGTGATCTGTCCCTTGAACAGCGTGTGCCATGTTGCTTCTCCTAGTGTTTCCGGAACAGTGTCCTACCCGACGTCAACCATCCTGGAAAGCGTTGCACCGCGACAGTTACGGCAACGTGTGCGGTCGCACCTGGTTCTCGGGTGCGTCGGAGACGTACAGGCGGCACCAGTTAGGCCTGCCAGCGTGTGTGTCGTTGAAAGGTACGGTCAAGCGGGGCTGAGCGTCCCGAGCACTGAAACGACAATGAGGATCAGGATCGCCAGCGCAGCCTCGGCCGCAACGCTCTGCCGCAAGGCTCGCACCTCCTGCGAGGGATCTCCGCCGGCCAGCGCCCGTTCAAGGCGCGGCACCAGCGTCCATCGGTGCATTGCTCCCAGGCCCAGCATTCCGCCGAACAGGGCAAGTTTGAACAGCAACAGGTTTCCGTAGGTGCTCTGGACCAGCGTCGACAATGACCACGCGGTGAGATCACCGTAATGCGCGATGCCGGACACAATGAGCGCAGCAACGAAAATCGTTCCAAGCGTCGAGAATCCACGCAGGAAGTCATGCGTTGATCGCAGACGCCCGTTGCCCGCAGCGCCCTTGCCGCGCAGGAGCATTCCCAGGAACATCAGGACCGCTGCGATCCAGCCGCCTGCAGCGAGAAGGTGGACGAGGCCCGCAGAGAGCCGGACCGCGCCTGCCACGCCCTCGCCAGCGGCGGCGTGGCCGTTCCATGCCAGCGAGGCGAGGGCGCCGCCCGCCAGCGTCGCCGCGAACGGGAAGGCGGCCTCCACCTTCCCGCGACGACGATGCCATCCGAGTACAAACACCATGGCGATCAGCAGCGCGCCTCTCGCCATGGCTGCGCGGCCTGCGGACGTATCAAACAGATACCAGCCGAGCGATTCGCGATCAACGTCGGCAATCGGCATTCCCATGATGCCCGCGGTCTTGAAGACGACATCGGCCCCGGTGAGCACGAGACCGACGGCGGCACTCACCAACAGAACGCCCATGAATGGCCACCCGGCCAGGGCGTGGGCGAGTGCCGGTCGACGCAAACCGTACCAACCGAACAGTGGGACGCCGAAAAGAAGCATGAGAACCAGGTACTCCAGGAATCTCAGTGCGTAAGCCGACAGGTCGAACATTCGCGACTCCTCAGCGCACCGTGAAGCTGAAGCTGCCCGGCATGGGGTGATTGTCACCACCGACGGCGCGGTATTCCACCGTATAGACGCCTGGAGCCAGCGGCTGGGGCAACTTGGCACGCAGGGTCTTGCCGTTGTTGACGATCTCGGTCGTGAAATTCTCGATCGGCATGGTGGAGCTGCCGTGCTTCATGACCAGCTTGAGCCGCGACGCTCGCGGAATCAGCGTCTCGTTGAACACGAGATCGATCTGGCTTGGGGAGGCCACGACCGCATTTGCTGCCGGTGTGGACTGCTGTAACGCCGCGTGGGCGCGCGCGACCTGCAGCGAAAACTGCCCTGCCGCGATTGCGAGTACAAGCGCGAAAGAGCGAAGAACGCTTGAAGACTTCATATGGACCTCTTTGTGAACTGATGCAAAGCCCCGTTGGTGGGCGCCGTGCCTTGTGAAATCGGAGGTGAGGATCCCGCCATCGCAGGCGGGACCCTCGATGCATCAAGCTGCCATGGCGCTGCAGCTTTCCGCGCATCGACGACACGCTTCAGCGCAACGCGTCATCTCGGGGTCGTTCATGGCATCGCATGCATCCGCGCACTGGCGGCAGATCTCCGCGCAGGCACCGCAAATGACGTTATGAACGCTCGTACCGCGCAGCATCGCGTCAGCGCTGGTGGCACAGATATCGGCACACGTCGCCAGCAGGGCGATGTGCTCCGGTGCTGCGTGTGCACCTCCCTTGGTCAGGCAATAGTTGATGGTCTCCAGGCAAATCGCATGGCATTGCGTGCAGTTGTCGATGCACGTGTTCATGGCCTGGGACCGGTGGTCTTCGGAATGGTGAGTCATGTGGATCTCCCGCTTCATCGCGGACGAGAATCGGCGCGCCCGCAACACCGCCCCCTCTTGCTCTTGCGGATCAATGCTGTGCGAAGGATTCGGTGGTTCCGTCGCGATGGACCAGCTCGACCGTGTACGGCTGCTGTCGCCCCTCCGGAACCTCCATGCCGGGAGAACCAAGCGGCATCCCTGGGAGGACCAGGCCGCGTGCGTCCGGCTTTTCTTCGAGGAGACGCTTGATGTCCGCGGCCGGGACGTGGCCTTCGATGACGTATCCGCCGATCTCGGCCGTGTGGCAGGAGCCCTTTGCATAGGGGACACCCAGCCGTTCCTTGACCGGACCCAGGTCATCCATGTCGTGCACATCCACGGTGAAGCCCGCCTTCTGCACGTGGTCAACCCAGCTACCGCAACACCCGCAGGTCGGGGTCTTGTGGACGGTCATGCGTGGCAGGGCAGCGGGAGTGGTGTCGGCTGTTTCCGGGACGACCTGTACAGCGGGCGCGATGGTGGACTGCGCGGGTGTCGCCGCCTGGGTACAGGCACCCAAGCCGGCGACCGCAAAAGCCGCCCACGCCAGTCGGTTCAATCTGCAGGCTTTCATTTCCGGTTCTCCGCTCAGCGCCTGGTCCGCGAGGACCAGTGGATGTGGACGATCCGCCAGCCGTCGGCGGTCTGCTTCAGCACCATTGTCTCGGTGCTCAGAACGGTCAGGGGCTTGCCGTCCTTCTGGGCGTGCAGCTCACTTTCGGTTCCCACCCATGCGAACTCACCAGCGGTTCGTGCGCGCTGGCGCAGGAGTTGGCGATGGGCGTCCTTGAGGAACGCCGCGTCGCTGATGGCGTGGTGGCCCAGATATTCCTCGCGGCTGTGCTCGGCACCACCGGACTCGAGGATGAGGACGTCAGGAGCGAGCAGGGATCCGACCGTTGCCAGGTCTTGGCTGGACAGTGCGGTGTTGAACCGCTCTACCACGGCGACGGCGGCCGTGGCGGCGGCAGGAACATCCACGTTCGCCGCTGCCGCAGTGGCGGGGTGATGTGCATGCGCCTGGGTTGTCTGCGCCATAGCGGGCGACACAACGGCAAATGCCAGTGCGAGGGCGAGGGTGACGGGTGTTACGTTCATGCGTGAACTCCGAAATCAGTGGTGTGTGTGTCGCTGAAGAAACTTCAGCCAGCCTTGCGTACGCTGGCTCAATGCCAGTTCCTGTCAGAACCAGATGCGGACGCCCGCCACAATCCGGGTGTCGTCAACATCGCCTGATGCTGCGCGACGGAGGTCTGCGGTTCCGCCGTAAGCACGCTCCCAGACCACGCCGACATAGGGCGCGAACTGTCGATGGAACTCGTAGCGCAAGCGGAAACCGGCTTCGACCTTGCTCAGCCCACTGCCGATTCCCACCGCCGGATCGTCCTTGCTCCAGGCCTCGCCTTCGACCAGCCACTGGCCGATCAGCCGGTTGGTGAACAGCATTTCGTATTCGGCTTCCGCACCTACCCCGAGCTGACCGGACTCGCCTAGGTAGGCCGTCGCGGAGACTTCGAATTTGTACGGCGCAAGACCGATCACACCGAGCGCGGCATAGGTGCGCGACGGCCCGCCGCCGAAGGCGAAGTCATGGCGGACACCAGCGACTGCGTCCCACCATCGGGCGATCGCTCGGCCGTACAGCACTTCCACATCCGCCGACTCGGTGGATCCACCTGCACGCTCGCCCTCGCTGCGCAGCCAGAGCCGGTTCAAGTCGGAACCCACCCAGCCTTGTGCTTCCCAGGCCATGCCGGTGCCGTCCTCGTCCGCGTCCCACGCCTCTAGCCGGTCAAGCGCCCAGTAGGAATTGATCGATTCACCATGCATCAGGTGCTCGTCGAGGTCCGGGAACGCCGCAGCCCGATCTGTCGGCGTGACAACCGGGATTGGCTCGCGCGGCTCGGCCGTCGGCGGCAGGTCCTCGCTGACACCAGGTTGATGGCCCATGGAAGCGTGATCCATGCCCGAGTGATCCATGCCGGAGTGATCCATTCCGGAGTGATCCATCCTGGAGTGATCCATCCCGGAGTGATCCATCGTGGAGTGGTCCATCGTGGAGTGGTCCATCCCGGTGTGTTCGCTGTCGGCAGGATTCGCAGCTCCGTGCCGCATGTTCCCGTGGTTCATCGTCCCGTGATCGTCGGAACTCTTGTCCGGTGAAGTCGGTAGATGGCCGGCGTGCGGATCCGCGGGCCTTGGCGACGATGGTGACGCAGCCGGCTTGGCTGCCGGATGGTGTGCGGCGTGGTCCGTCTCCTGCGCCCACGCCGGGGCGCAACCAGTTGCAAGAACGAGTACGGACGTCAGGCCGATGGCTAGGGAGTGACGATTGGAACGGCTCATGGCGTTCATTCCTCCACCCGCACTTCGCGGAACATGCCGGCTTCCATGTGGTAAAGCAGGTGGCAATGGAACGCCCAGCGACCCAGCGCGTCGGCGCGCACGCGAAAGGCCCGCTTCGTACCAGGCGGCATGTCGATGGTGTGCTTGCGCACCATGAAGTTGCCGGACTCGTCCTCGAGGTCGCTCCACATGCCGTGCAGATGGATCGGGTGCGACATCATCGTGTCGTTGACCAAGACGACTCGCATGCGCTCGCCGTACTTCAGACGCAGGGGTTCGGCGTCAGCGAACTTCACTCCGTTGAACGACCAGGCGAAACGCTCCATGTGCCCGGTCAGGTGCAGCTCGACCGTGCGGCCGGGCGCGCGCCCGTCGGGGTCGGGGAACGTGCTGCGCAGATCGCCGTAGGTCAGTACGCGTCGGCCGTTGTCGCGTAAGCCAATGCCCGGATCATCGAGTCTCGGCACAGGGGCCATCGTCTGCATGTCGACCAGCGGGTTGCCGGTTTCGGTGGCCGGATGCTCCTGCATCCCGCCGGCACCGTGGTCCATCCCGGCCATGCTCCCTCCGGCGGCCGTGCCTGCTCCCATCGACGACATGTCGTGACCGCTGTGGTCCATTCCGGCCATGGCACCGCCGGCCATCGCACCGTGCGACATCGAAGACATGTCGTGACCGCCGCCACCCATCCCGCCGTGGCCCATGTCGTCCATGGTGAGGAGTGGCTTGGGGTCGACGTCCGGCACCGGCGCCCGCAAGCCTTCCCTGACGGCGAGTGTTCCGCTGATGTATCCCGTGCGGCCGCTGTCCTGGGCAAAAATGGTGAACGCATCCTGCCCGGTCGGCTCGACAATGACGTCGAACGTTTCAGCGGTGGCGATGCGGAACTCATCGACCGTGACCGGGCGGACGTACTGTCCATCGGCCGCGACCACCGTCATCTTCAGGCCCGGGATGCGCACATCGAAGTACGTCATTGCCGACCCGTTGATGAAACGGAGGCGGACCTTCTCGCCCGACCGGAACAGCCCGGTCCAGTTGCCGAGCGAGGTCGTGCCGTTCATGAGGAAGGTATAGGTGTTGCCGTTGACGTCCGACAGGTCGGTCGGCGTCATCCGCATCTGGCCCCACATCTTGCGGTCCTCGACCGTAGCGGCCAGGCCGTGCTGCTTCACGTCGTCGAAGAAGTCGCCGACCGTCTGCTTGGAGAAGTTGTCGAAGTCAGACCGCTTCTTGAGCCTGGCGAACAGGCGCTTCGGATCGAGGTCGGTCCAGTCGCTGAGCATGACCACGTAATCGCGGTCATAGGCGAAGGGCTCGGGTTCCAGCGGCTCGATCACCAGTGGCCCGTAGAGACCGGCCTGCTCCTGGAAGCCGGAATGGCTGTGGTACCAGTAGGTGCCGCCCTGCACGACGTTGAAGCGGTACTGGTAGGTCTCGCCACGGTTGATGCCGTTGAAGCTCAGCCCGGGCACGCCGTCCATGTCGGACGGCAGCAGGATGCCGTGCCAGTGGATCGACGCCTGCTCGCCATGGATCGAGCCGCGGGGCAGGGCATTGCGGACCCGCAGGTTGACGGTGGTGCCTTCCCGCCAGCGCAGCAAGGGTGCGGGAATCGATCCGTTGACTGTGATCGCGGGGCGCGTGGCGCCGGTGAAGTTCATCGGCGTCTCGCCGATGGTCAGGTCGAATTCGGTGCCCGAGAGCACGTTGGGCAGGCCCTCGGCCTTGACGGCCCAGCTGGAACGGGGCCACAGGCCCAAGGTTGCGACGGCCCCGCCAACAGCAAGGCCCTGGACGAAGCGGCGGCGCGACGGGGCAGACAGCCCCTCGGCACGGCCGAAAGAATCGGATGACATGGGAACTCCGGGAAAGGTCGAAGGCTCGCGGGACGAGCGTTACCCTGTCAGTGCGGAGCAGCGGACAGGATCCATCAGCGCCTCGGAAGGCGCGCAGGGACACTTAGCCGATCGGAGGTCGGAAGAGATTGGTCAGGGCCGCGGACGCGTGCACCGACAGGAACGGTTCGGCGGTGTGCCGGTACCGGATGGTGAAATCGGCGAGTGCCGACCCGGCGAGCGCCGCTGCGCAATGGTGCATGCAGGGGCAGCAATTACCCGCCTCAGAGCAGTCGTCCCACGGCGATACCGCTCCGGCCTCGTCAGTGGCCTGGGGGTGATGGTGTTCATTGGCCCCCGTAGCAGCCGCTGCTCCTCCATGGCAGGCCGCCATGGCCTCGGCTGCTGTCGGTGCCGAGGTGACGTCACCGGCGGAGTCGCGCACGTGCTCCATGTGCATGGACGCGCCAGCGATGCCCGGACCGTTGGCGAGCAAGGCAACGACCAGGAACAATCGCATCAGGAGCGCGCGGAAAGTCATGCGCCTTAGTATACGTGCGGATATAAACTCCGGATGAATACAGTGACAACGCACGGGGGATCGAGCCGCGGGTCTTCGTCGCCTGCCTGACCCAACGTCGCCTCCCGCTTTTCGGCTACAGGGCCATGTCTTCGTAGCTGCGGGGATCGGAGACCGGTTCCAGGTGCCCGGTCACGCGCATGGCGGGAAACTCCGCCACGATCTTCTCCACCAGGTCTTCCATGGCGTCATGCCCGCGCAGCACCGTCCAGTCGCCGGGCACCAGCATGTGCATCTCCATGAACTGGCGGGCCCCGGACTCGCGCGTGCGCACGGCGTGGAATTCGATCCGGCCCGGTTCGGCGTGCGCGTCCAGGATGGCCTGGATCCGGGCGTTGTCCTCGGGGGACAGGGTCGCGTCCATCAGGCCGGAGGCGGATTCGGACATCAGCCGGTAGCCGACAACCAGGATGTTCACGCCCACCAGGATCGCGATCACCGGATCCAGCCAGTTCCAGCCTGTCAGCCACGCCAACCCCAGGCCCACCACGACCCCGACCGAGGTGTACACGTCGGCCATCAGGTGCTTGCCGTCGGCGCGCAGGGTGATGGAGCGGTGGCGCGTGCCGACCTTGATCAGGATCCGCCCGACGATGCCGTTGAGGACGGCGGCCATGATCGAAACGGCGAGGCCGATGCCGAGCGATCCCAGCGGCCGGGGGTTGAGCAGGCGATCGATGCCCAGGTAGATGATCGAGGCCGCGGAGACGAAGATCATGATCCCTTCAGCGCGGCGGAGAAATACTCCGCCTTGCTGTGGCCGAAGTGGTGGTCGTCGTCGGCCGGCCGGGCGGCGATGGTCAGCGAGACCAGGGCGACGATGGCGGCCACCAGGTTGACCATCGATTCGGCGGCGTCCGACAGCAGGCCCACCGAGCCGGTGATCGCCCAGGCGCTGCCCTTGAGCAGCACCGTCAGCACCGCGGTCACGATGGCCAGCCAGGCGTATTTCCTCAGGTCCGGCGTGGCTTCGGCCGGTCTGTCGCGGGGTTTCATGGCGACCATTGTCTGCTGTGCGCGCGGGTCCGGCCAGCCGAAGCCTGTCGCCTCACGATCACCAGGGTCGCCCGGAATCTCCACGTGGCCCGTACGTACACGTTGTCATTGCGGCGCGCGCCGGGCGATTTCCTCGCGCGGCGGAGGATGCCCCCGTTGGTCATGGTCTACCACACCCACCGCATCCCGAGCAGTTCGTCGCTGACCTGAAATCGCTCAGCAACAGCTAGCCGTTGGGGCGCCGAGTAAACGATACCGGCGCCGTGATCGTAGGCCGCTTTGGCCGGAAGCGAACATCGATAGGGCAGGGGATTAGGGATGTTTATCACGGTTAGCATATTGCGGGTAGCATATTAGATCGAGGGTGATCGCGATTCGGTGTCTCGCAGTAGTCTAGGAACCTTGTCCAATATGAGAAGGAACTTGTCATGTCGCTAAGCGCGGATCTAGATAATGCATTGCATCGCACTGAGGTTCACCAACATCGTCATGAGTTGAGCCGACTTGCGAACATGTTCTCGAAAGAGTCTCTTCGAGAAATGCGCAAAGCATTCAACAAGACCGATACAAGTGGATACAGCGACTATCAGGTTGCCTTTGGGTGGATCGACAAGCGGCCCTACGCGGAGCTAGCAGGGCTGAGTTCCCGCGTCGAGCTCGGAGACCTTGCAATAATCGCCCTTAACAAGGTCGTTTGCCCGGGTCGGCCAGCCCGCGACTTCACAGGTCGTTGTGCCTTGATGCAGGCGAAGCTGCAGGACGTAGGCGTATCGAACAAGCTCACCGTCTTGTTCGGCAAGAATGACGCGAGCTCCGCGAATCAACAGTATCTTCTTTCGAATTGGGGTCGGTTCGACCTATTTCGGCACAGCACTGGTGGACCAGAGATCGGCAGTTTCAGCCTTGCCGCGCAGGACGAAAGCTACGGCTGGTTCATGGCAGCTCACCGCGATTCGGTCCAAGCCGGGCAGCAACGTGCTGCTTGGTTGTGCGGCCCTCCCGGTAGTGGAACCACATGTGACGTCAGCATCGGCGAGGTCATTGCCTCTGTTGCTTCATTCGGCACCTCGGTCGGCGTTGGCGCTCGTTGTGCGCTTACGCCTCAGCTTCAGGGGAAATCGAGCGACTGGGATAATCTGGTCGCTCTATTGATCAACGAGTGCCTCTGCGAGGATCTGCCCGAGGTTGCGCAGGCTGTTGCAGGGCAGGGCCGCCGACTTGCCGGGATCTTGCAGATGATGCCTGTAGGCAGGCCTGCAGACCTGCTTAATGGCCTTGACTGGGAACGGCCATCGGAGCCCCGAGGCGGGCGACATACAGAGAACCTGCTCATGGGTCGCTCCGGAGGTCAGGACATCTTAGATGGAGAGGACAGGATGGGTGTTCTGGTGATCAACCGGACTGTCAGCGACCAATACTAGGCTCCGTTGGCAGGATCAAACCCTAGCTAGTGGCCGATTTCTTTTTTTTGGAAAGCAGACCTTGAGAGGGGTGCGTGGGGATTAGGTGGATTTATCGGGGGTAGGCTGGGCCTAAAGTCTTGAACCCCGGTAAATATCTTGCGCACCCAGCAGAGCCCATCCGACAAAGCGTACCGGATCGAAAGAGAAGACGTGCTCCATCGGCGCGTCATGGCACGGGCCCGCGAGACGGTCCGGGAACGCGGTCTGGTCGTATTCAAGATCCACCTCCGCATCGACTGCCGGGTGCTCGATCACATCGTTGCCGGCACTGGCACGACTTCGATGGCGGCCAGGGGTTGCGTGTGATGATCCGGTCCTAGGTCAACGGCTCATACCATTGCTGGCACTGGGTGAGCTCAAGGAACTCGCTGCCAGGATGGAGCACGACGCGACGCACCATGGAGGCTTCCAAAGTTTGTGTGGAGTAGTCCTCAAACTTGTCCGGATACTCACTCGACCTGATGCCTTGGTGAATCAGGTCAAGCCGTGCTACGGCTATTGCCAAGCCATTCGTCGTGGAAAGGAACGCCACGGGCACTACCGCTTCAACCAGTGCAGGGCTTCCCATGGATTTAAGAACAGGGCCGAGCTCCGGGTCTTCGGCGTTGAAGTTGTAGAGTGCTTCACCGCCCCAGTGTCCGAGCAGGGAGCGAACGCCATACTCTCGGACTTCGTGCGCTGGGTAGAAGCAGAACCACGCCTTGCCGGACCGGTTGCTATCGCGCACCTGGTTGTTCGCAAGCAAACGTTGCGCGTGCTCTTCGGCAAGCTTGCCTCGCGTGACTTGGGCCACAATGCGTCTTTCCAGCAACCCGGTGCTGAGCACCTCCAGCCCGTTCTCGCGGATGTGCACCGCTTCTTCTTCGGTCAAGCGGGTGAAGTGGTAACCACATAGGGCATGCGGCATGAGAGCTTCGCCAAGCGTGCGAATAGCTGCATCGAACGCGGGCGCGGCGCGGTCTGGCAAGTCCAACTCCCACGAGCGGAACAGCGGGCGCAACTCATTGAGGACCTCGCGCAGCTCGCCAGCCCACGCAGCAGGTTGGGAAAGGTCGAGCGCCGCCATCAGTCGTAAAAGGCGAGCTGGGACACTTCGGGATGCGATGCCATGGCCAAAAACATGACATCGATGGCGGCGCGTGCCAGCTTATCGTCATGGCCTGGATATCGCTGTTGCCGAGCGTGCTCCTTGCCGCCATGCACGAGGTTGTTGCGCACCCGGCGAGCAGCATCCATCAAACGATCGCCCTCAAGTCCGTCACCCAATGGGGCATCCACGAACTCGATACGGCGCTGTGCGCTGACCTGCATTTTCATCGGGGGCGGGTCATTGGGTCCGGTGCCCAACAGAAGGTCCTTGTTTTCCTGTGGCAGTTGATTCTGGATGTGCCGGCGCACATGGACGTAGAACGCTGACCATTGGGTGTCCGGCGTCTCCCCAACGGCACCATTGACAAACTCCGGGATTTGCTTGAGGGCAAACTCGATTCGGGAGAACGCCCTGAGAAGTTTCAGCGCAGTGTGAGGCTCCACATTCATGGGCTTACCTTGTCGAAAACGATGGTGAAGTTGTCCCCATCGAACGCTGTCACCTTGCCAACCCACTCAGGCCGCGCCTTGAAGGTGTTGTTGGCCTTAGAGCCGTCCCCACCGCCCTCGATGAGGGGCACGTTGTCGGTGGTGGCCTTGACGATGCGCACGGGCCGGCCTTCGGCCACGGCCTGGGCCAAGTGCTCGCCCATGAGCTTGCTGCCGTTGCCCGTCCAGCGGGACAAGTGGTCCTGATAGACCCATTGGCCGTCCACGACCTTGATGCGGTGCTCCCACAGGCTGGCGACCAGCTCGGTATCCGTTAGCGCAGAAACGGCCCAGAAGTGGTTGGCCAGCTTGGCCTTGTAACGAGCGAACTCAGCGACGATCCCCATGCAACCCCCTGTGGACACTAGTGGTCCAGTCTACCGGTTGCCAACCGAGGCAAGAACGCTTGGCTCAGTGGAAAGGGGGCGTTGCGCGCAAAAGCACTTCTTGTGGCTGAGACTGGATGGGCATGTGCGGGAAGCCAGAGCGCACCGGAATGGAAGCGGATCAAGAGCCGATTGGATAGCATGGCTGAGTTTCTACTCGCCAGTTAGGTGGCTGCGCCAGACAAATAACCGTGTCAGGCAGATGAAAAGCCAGGAAGTTCGCGTTGTCCACTTCAAGACTTCGTTGGCAAAGAGTAGGGTGCTTAGATATGCAAGAGCCCCAATGCCAGCATCACGCAGCTCGCACACGAACAAGTCGTGCTCGGGTCAATGGCGGTTGGGGATGCCGTACGGCAACTTCTAATGCTGTGGTGTCTTGTGGAGGTATGGACAAATCCATGCCGCTGGATAAGCGATTCTGTGGCTGGACCATGGACACTCGTGTTTCTTGGTCAAAGCGCCAAAAATTGCGGGAAATTTGGAATGTCCATGGGGGTGCATGTAACCTGCGTCAGGGCGGCTCGGACGTGCGCAGCAACGCCACCGTCGCCGCGCCGCTGGCCGGGCAGGGCGAATACTCGCTGGTCGGCCACAAGTGGTTCCTCTCCGCGCCGATGTCCGACGGCTGGCTGGTGCTGGCGCAGGCGCCGGGCGGATTGAGCTGCTTCCTGCTGCCGCGCCGGCTGCCGGACGGGAGCAAGAACGCATTCCGGCTGATGCGGCTGAAGGACAAGCTGGGCGACTGGGCCAATGCCTCGTCCGAGATCGAGTTCACCGGCGCGTGGGCGCGGCGCATCGGCGACGAGGGGCGCGGGGTGGCCACCATCCTCGAAATGGTGATGCTGACCCGGCTGGACTGCATGCTCGGCGCGGCCGCGCAGATGCGCATGGCGCTGGCGCAGGCGATCCACCATGCGCGCCATCGCCGCGCGTTCGGGCAACTGCTCGTCGCGCAGCCGCTGATGCGCAACGTGCTGGCGGACCTGGCGATCGAGTCGGAAGCGGCGCTGGCGCTGGCCCTGCGCACCGCGCGCGCGGTCGATGCCGCGCCGTCGGATCCGGGCGAGGCCGCGTTCGCCCGCATCGCCACCGCCATCGGCAAGTACTGGCTGTGCCGGCGCGCGCCGGTGTTCGTCAACGAGGCGATGGAATGCCTGGGCGGCGCCGGCTACGTCGAGGAATCGATGCTGCCGCGGCTGTACCGGCAGGCGCCGCTCAATTCCATCTGGGAAGGCAGCGGCAACATCCAGTGCCTGGACGTGCTGCGCGTGCTGTCGCGCGAACCGGCGAGCGTGCAGGCGCTGCTGCGCGAGCTGCAGGACGCGCGCGGCGCCGATGCGGCGCTGGACGCCGCCGTCGCCGCATTGCCGGAGCAACTGCGGCAGGCCGGCGAAGCGGGCGCGCGCCGGCTGGTCGAGCGGTTGGCGCTGCTGCTGCAGGCCGCGCTGCTGCTGCGCGCCGGCAGCCCGGCCGCGTCGCTGTTCGTGCGCAGCCGGCTGGGCGGCGAGCATGCGATGGCGCTGGGCACGCTGCCGGAGGATCCGGCGCAGGCCATGCTGGTGGAACGCGCGCTGCCGGGCTGATCAGCCGCGGACGACGAACCCTTGCCGCCGGTTCAATCCACCCGCCTGCGCACCCGTGCGCGGCCGACATGCAGTTCGGCCATTTCCAGCAGCAGGGCGCGATGCTTGGGCGAGCAGGCCCTGAACGCCTTCAGCAGGCGGCGCTCCTCGGCATCGTCGACGACTTCGCCCTGCACGGCGGGGATGTCCTCGGGGCCGGCCTGGTAGCTCATGCGGCCGCGGCCGGTCGCCAGCCATTCGTAGGAGACGCTGGTGGTCAGGGCGATGCGCTCCAGCCTCACCGCCACCGGATGCACGCCGTCGTCGCATTCCCAGTTGGCGACCGCGCTGCGGCCGACGCCCACCCTGGCCGCGAGTTCGGCCTGTGAAAGCCGCGCATGATGCCGCGCCACGCGGATCCGCATCCCCAGTTTCATCCTCACGTCTTCCTCTCGCCTCCGTCAGCACGCAAAGGCTAGTCGGATGCCGGAGGCGATTTCAATCATTGGCACCTATGCCAGTGATATTGGCATCAACTTGTACACTATTGCTGGCATGTCCACCCGGGACAGTCCCGGGACATTCCGGGGGGCGGGCGCTGCCAGCGATGGTGACGGCCTGCGGCGATCCCGCGCCATTGCAACTGCCGTGCCGTTTGGCCACATTAGCGCCGGTCAGCTGAAGACGGACCCATGATTCAGCGGGCGCAAGGATGCGCCCCCGACGTTCGCCGGACATTGCCGCTTGCCATCCCGACCAGCGCAGGCGCGGCGCGACTTCTCCGGGACCCGGTTCGACCCGCTATCGCTACCGGGCCTGGCGGCCTGTACGCGGCGGCTGCGGCTTGCGCGCCGATTGCGCGGCCGCATTGCGGCTCAGCACGCGCGCGCCGGTCATGATCATCCGGATCATCTGCGACATCTGCTCGACCAGTTCCCCGTCCTTCTCCGGCGGCATGTCCATCGCGGTGGCGCCCATCGCGAACACCAGCCGGGTGATCGCCTTGGACACCAGCGCCGGCTCGTGCAGGGTGGCGCCGTCGGCGGCGGCCAGCCGGATCAGGTCGATGCGCAGTTCCTCCTCGAAGAAGTCCAGCTCGCGCTCGACCGCGTGCTTGAACGCGTCCGATCCGACCGCGCCCTCGCACAGCAGCACGTGCAGCAGCTTGTCGTCGGCGCGCAGCTGCTCCATGAAGGTCTCCACCGAGGTGCGGACCACGCTGCGCTCGGGCGTGGCCGCGCGCTGGCGGGCCTCGCCGATGATCCGGCGCAGCGAGCGGCCGGCCAGGTCGATCAGCGCCACCGCCAGTTCGTCCATGTCGCGGAAGTGGCGGTAGAAGCTGTTCGGCGCGATGCCGGCCTCGCGCGCGACCTCGCGCAGGCTCAGGGTCGAGACGCTGCGGTGCGGGCCGACCAGCTTGAGCGCGGCGGCGATGATGTCCTCGCGCGCGATGGAGGCCTTGCGCCCGGGGGCGTGGTCTTCCACGGTGATGTCGATGTCGGGAGAACTGGCCAAGGGGCGGCTCTTTGGAGGCGTCCCGGCCATCATAGCCCCAGATATTTAATATACAGTCGTATACACATCTGTATCTGCGCCTGTATAGTGCCGGGCATGAATGCCGCCGTCCCTCCGCTTGCTCCCTCCCGCCCGCACCCATTGCGGCGCCTGGCGCGGCCGCTGGTGACGCCGCACGTGTTCGATTTCTGGGCCGGCAGCCTCAACCGGCTGTGGAGCTGGGAGCGGCCGCTGGCGCGGCTGGTCGGGCGCCGGCGCGAGTCGGACGACGCGGTGACGCTGGTACTGCGGCCCAACCGCCACTGGCGCGGGTTCCTTCCCGGCCAGCACGTCACCTTGGGTGTTGAGATCGCCGGCCGCCGGACCCACCGCAGCTACAGCCTCAGCGGCCTGCCGCGCCGCGATGGCTGCATCGAAATCACCGTCAAGGCGATCGAGGGTGGCAGGGTCAGCCAGTACCTGTGCCGGCAGGCGCGGGTCGGCGAGGTGTTCGAGATCGGCCCGGCGTTCGGCGGGATGACGCTGCCGGCCGCGCCGCAGGGACGCTGGCTGATGCTGGCCGCCGGCAGCGGCATCACCCCGCTGATGGCGCTGATCCGCCGGTTGGCCGTCGACGACATGCCGGTCGAACTGACCCTGCTGTACTGGGCGCGTGCCCACGGCGAACTGTGCTTCGCCGGCGAACTGGAGGCGCTGGCGCGCCGGCAGCCGCGTTTCCGTTTCCACGCGCTGACCACCCGCCAGCCGCTGCCCGGCGGCGGCGCGCCGGCCGGCCGCATCGACGCGGCGGTGATCGAGCGCCTGGTCGGTCGGCCCGCCGACTGCCGGGTGCTGGCCTGCGGTCCGGGCGGCTTCGTCGCCACCGCGCGCGAACTGCTGGGCGAGCGCGCCGTCTCGTTCCAGGCCGAGGCCTTCACCCTGCCTGCGGCGACGATGGAAGAGACCGGCAGCGTGCAGGTGCGACTGGCGCGCAGCGGCCGCACGCTGGAAGTGCCGCGCGGCCAACCCTTGCTCGCCGCACTGGAGGCGCAGGGGCTCAGGCCCGCCTACGGCTGCCGCATGGGCATCTGCAACACCTGCGCCTGCGGCAAGTCCGCCGGCGCCACCCGCCACCTGCCCGGCGGCGATCTCGACAACGAACCCTCCCCGGCGCTGAAGCTGTGCATCAGCAGCGCCGCCACCGACCTGGTGCTGGATCTGTGATGGCCAAGAAAGCGATGACGCCTTCCCGCAACCGCGCGCTGGACGCCGACGAGCTACGGCGCTTCGGCGAGGAACTGGACCAACTGCGCGCCCGCACCGCGGCCTCACTGGGCGAGCGCGATGCGCGCTACATCCGCCGCATCGTCAAGGCGGTGCGCTACACCGGCGTGGCCGGGCGCGCGCTGCTGTTCGTCGGTGCGTTCGTGCCGATGCTGCTGTGGCCGGCGTGGATCCTCGGCACGCTGCTGCTGGCGCTGTCCAAGATCCTGGAGAACATGGAACTGGGCCACAACGTCATCCACGGCCAGTACGACTGGATGGGCGATCCCCACCTCAACGGCAAGAGCTACGAATGGGACATCGTGGCCACCAGCGAGAACTGGCGCCACACCCACAACTTCCGCCACCACACCTACACCAACGTGCGCGGGCTGGACGACGACATCGGCTACGGGCTGCTGCGCATCTTCCCCGAGCAGAAGTGGCGGCCGTTCTACCTGCTGCAACCGTTCATCGCGGTGTTCTTCGCGCTGTACTTCCAGTGGGGCGTGGCGATCCAGAACGTCAAGCTGGGCCGCTGGTGGAGCGGCAAGATGAGCACCGCGCAGATGCGCCGCGAGTTCGCCCCGGTCGGGCGCAAGATCGGCCGCCAGCTGCTGAAGGACTACGTGCTGTTCCCGGCGCTGGCCGGCCCGTTCTTTCTGCCGGTGCTGCTGGGCAACCTGGTCGCCAACGGCCTGCGCAACGTGTGGACCTACGTCATCATCTTCTGCGGGCATTTCACCGCCAACGCCGAGACCTTCCCGAAGGAGTGCGTCAGGAACGAATCGCGCGGCCACTGGTACCTGCGCCAGCTGCGCGGTTCGTCGAACATCCGCGGCGGCTTCCTGATGAACGTGCTGTCGGGCAACCTGAGCCACCAGATCGAGCACCACTTCTATCCGGACCTGCCGGCCAACCGCTATGCCGAGATGGCGGTGCAGGTGCGCGAGATCTGCGCGCGCTACGGCCAGCACTACAACACCGGCACGCTGCCCACGCAGTTCGGCCAGGTGGCCTGGCGCATCCTGCGCCATGCCTTCCCCAGCCGCGTGCGGGTCAGGCTGCCGACGCTGCCGCAGCCCGAGCCGCAGCCGGAAGGCGCGCGCTGAATCCATCGCGCCGCAACGCGGCATCGAGAAGCGGGGGCATGGCCCCCGCTTTTTCGTGGACGGGTGCCTGAGGGGCTTCGCGCCCGCGGTTCAGCCGGGCAGGACGATGTCGGCGAAGCTCTCCACCCGGCGATGGCCGTGCGTCTGCTCGCCGTGGCGGGGTTGCGGGTAGTCCTGCCGGCGATCCACCAGCCAGGTCTGCATGCCGGCTTCGCGGGCGGCGTCGAGTTCCTCGACCACGTCCGACAGGAACACGATCTCCTCCGCCGGCTGGCCGATGCGCGCGGCGATGGCGTGGTAGCTGCCCGCCTCGCGCTTGCCGCCGACCTCGGTGTCGTACCAGCCGGAGAACAGCGGGGTCAGGTCGCCTGCGTCGCTGTGGCCGAAGAACAGCTTCTGCGCCGGCACCGAGCCGGACGAGTACACGTGCAGCGGGTATCCCTGCGCGTGCCACAGACGCAGCGCCTGCGCGGCGTCGGGGTAGATGTGCGCGGTGAAGTCGGCTTCGCGGTAGCCGGCCTGCCAGATCATGCCCTGCAGCGCCTTCAGCGCGGTGTGCTTGCGGTCCTGGTCGATCCAGCCCTGCAGGGTCTCGACGATGACCTCGTCGTCGCAGATGCTGCCGTGCTCGGTCGCGACCACGTCCAGCCAGCGCCGCACCTCCGGGTCGTCGCGGTGCGCGCGCACGAAGCCGGGCAGGGCGCGGCGCGCATACGGGAACAGCACGTCCTTGACGAAGGAGATGCTGCTGGTGGTGCCTTCGATATCGGTCAGCAGGGTGAGGAGCATGGGGTTGGGATAGGAGATTGGGGATTGGGGATTGGGGATTGGGGATTCGCAACAGCCAGTGTCCCCCGGAGGCGTCATCCCAGCGCAAGCTGGAACTGCTTTTCAACAGCCGAAGCGCTTCACAACAGCCGAACGGCTGGTCATGGCTGGTCATCCATTTTGCCGTTGCTGTGGCTTTGGCTTTAGACAGGCAAAGTCAAAATCAAGATGGATCCTAGCTTGCGCTGGGAGGACGAACAAAGGCGATACGCTTTTCCCGAATCCCGGTTTTTAACGGACGAACGTCCGGTCATCCCGAACCCCGAACCCCGGCTCACGACTGCGTCGGTCCGTCGTAGCGCGGGAATTCGCCGGCGATGCGGGTACCGGTGAAATGGCCGACCCAGCCATCCGGCTCGGTGAAGAAGCGGATGGCGACGAAGTTCGGTTCCGGACCCATGTCGAACCAGTGCAGCGCGCCGTCGGGCACGCCGATCAGGTCGTCCTTCACGCATTCGACCTCGTAGATCCTGTCGCCGACGTGCAGGGTGAACAGGCCCGAGCCGGCGACGAAGAAGCGCACCTCGTCCTCCTTGTGGTAGTGCTCGTCGAGGAACTTGGCGCGCATCGCCTCGCGCTGCGGATGGTCGGGGCTGATGCTGACCACGTCCACGCTCCTGAAGCCGCGCTCGGCCACCAGCCGGTCGATGTCGGCGCGGTAGGCGTCGATCACCTCTTCCGGCGATGCGCCGGGCTGGATCGGCTTGCTGGCCTGCCAGCGCTCGAAGGTGACGCCGATCTTCTGCAACTCGGTGGCGATGAAGTCGGGGTCGTAGCTGGCGAACTCCGGCGTGCTCGGGTCGCTCTCGGAGAAGATGCGCAGGCGGCTCATGGCGGCGGATCCGGCTGGAGGGGGCCAGGATCGTAGCAAATGCGATGGCAACCGCCCGTTACCGAACGGCAGTACGCCAATACCGGCGGTTGTCAGCGCCGGCAGCCGAGCTTGCGCAGTTCCAGTTCGCAGTTCAGCAGGAACTCGAAGGCTTCCAGGTGCCGGCGCGCCTCGGCCATGTCGCGGCCCCAGGCGTACAGGCCGTGGCCGTCGATGAGATAGCCCCACATGCACTGGTGATCCAGCAGCGCGTCGACCTGTGCGGCCAGCACGTTCATGTCCTGGGTGTTGGCGAAGACCGGCACG
Source organism: Pseudoxanthomonas mexicana (assembly GCF_046736355.1). Classification (GTDB taxonomy): domain Bacteria; phylum Pseudomonadota; class Gammaproteobacteria; order Xanthomonadales; family Xanthomonadaceae; genus Pseudoxanthomonas_A; species Pseudoxanthomonas_A mexicana_B. The sequence continues at coordinate 1,555,002 of NZ_CP157201.1, forward strand.
TCGATGGCCATCTCATGCGTGCTGTTGCCGTGGAAGGCCTTGAGCAGCTCGTAGCCTTCCAGCCGCACGTGGCCGGCGCCGGCGAACAGCCGCGAGGCGATGGTCTGCACCGGCGAGTGGGTATGCAGCACGCAGCCGATCTCGGGGTAGCGGCGGTACAGCTGGGTGTGCAGCAGCGTCTCGGCGGAGGGGCGGTGCGTGGTGGCCACCGGCTGGCCCTCGAAATCCACCACCATGATGTCGTCCTCGACCAGCCGGCCCTTGTCGCGGCCGGACACGGTGATGGCGGCGTGGCGCTGGTCGAGGCGCAGCGAGAAGTTGCTGCTGGTCGCCGGCGTCCAGCCCAGCCGGGCCAATTCGGTGATGTTGTCGATCAGCAGCCGTGCCTGCGTGCGCAGGCGTTCGGCGTCGTAGGGCAGGGCATTCATGCGTGCAAGTCTAGCGCCTGCCACCCTCGGCCGTGCGTTGCCGCGAGAACCCGCGGTAGGCCGCCAGCGCCAGCAGCGCGAGCACCACGCCGCCGATCAGGGTCTTGACCGGGGTCGAATACACCAGCAGCCCGCAGGCGATCAGCGCGCCCATGCCGATGGCGCGATCGCTGGCGAACAGGCCGGCCCGGCGCGCCGAGCATCAGGCTCAGCCCGGCGGTCACGTAGGCCATCACCACCAGCGTCACCACCATTTCGATCAATGTCTCGAACTGCCCCGACACCGTCGGCGACAGCGTCAGCACCGCCAGCAGGGTCATCGAGACCGCCACGATCAGCAGGCCCCAGCCGGCCGAGCCGTTGCCGCGCAGGCGGCCGAAGATCGCCGGCAGGTAGCCACGCTGCGCCGCGCGCGCACCGGACTCGCCGGTCACCATCATCCAGCCGCCCAGCGTGCCGGTGGCCTTGAGCGCGGCGGCGGCGGCGATGATCGGCACCGCCCACATCCCGAACATCTGCCCGGCGACCAGCGCGAACGGCGCGCTGGAAGCGGCGAGATCGCCGACCGGCACGATGCCCATCATCAGCACCGACGACACCAGGTAGACCAGCCCGGCGATGACGATGCCGCCCAGCGTGGCCAGCGGCACGTTGCGCCCGGGATCGCGCACCACGCCGGCGACCATCGCGCCGGTCTCCAGGCCGATGAAGGCCCAGAAGATCGGCGCCAGCGAACCGAACACCACGGCCGCGTCGGAGCGGCCGGAAACGTTCCAGGCGTCCCTGTACAGCACCGGGTCGAAGCTGCCCCAGCCCCAGATCAGGATCACCGCCACCGGCAGCAGGCCCAGCACCACGCACAGCGACTGGAAGCGCGCGATCGCGCGCGGCCCGAGCAGGTTCAGCGCGAACATCAGCCAGATCAGCGCGAGCTGGCCGAGCACGCGGGTCAACTGGCCGTCGCCCACCGGCAGCAGGATGACCAGGTAGCCGAAGGCCGCCACCGCGATCGCGTTGTTGCCGATCCACGACGAGATCCAGTACAGCGTGGTGGTCAGGAAGCCCATGTCGCGCCCCAGCGACGGCCGCACGTAGTCGTCGGGCGACTCCAGGCGGGGATAGTCGCGCGCCAACCGCGCGAACGTGCTGCCCAGCAGCACCGCCAGCAGCGTGGCCAGCAGCCAGCTCAGCGCGGTGACGCCGCCGGACTTGGCCAGCGTGGCCGGCAGCAGGAAGAAACCGGAGCCGATCATGTTGTTGGCGACCACGAAAGTCGCCAGGACCGGGCCAATCTTGCGGGGGGCGTCAGTCATGGATCACCCGGAGTGCGGTGGTTGGGCGAAGGCAGAAAGGAAACGGCCGGCTTGCAGCCGGCCGTCGCCTCGCGCATCAGGACGCGCGGTTCAGCTTGCTCTTGCGGATGCCGTAGCCGAAGTAGATCAGCTGGCCCAGCACGGTCCACAGCACGAAGATCAGCCAGTGCTCCATGAACGACTGCAGGAAGAGGAACAGGCAGGCCAGTACGCCCAGCGGGCAGATCACCCAGAACAGCGGCACGCGGAAGGGACGGTTGAGGTCCGGGCGGGTGAAGCGCAGCACGAGCACGCCGAGGCAGACCGTCGCGAAGGCGATCAGCGTGCCCATCGAGACCAGTTCGCCGAGCACGCTCAGCGGCATGAAGCCGGCGAGCAGGCAGGCGACCACGCCGACGATGAGGGTGCCGACGTAGGGGGTGTGGAACTTGCGGTGGACCTTGCCGAACAGCTTGGGCAGCAGGCCGTCGCGCGACATCGAATAGAAGATGCGCGGCTGCGCCATCAGCATCACCAGGATCACCGAGGACAGGCCGGCGATCGCGCCGATTTCGACGGCGGTCTTGAGCCAGCCGATGCTCGCGCCGGGATCGGCCTTCATCACCTCTTCCAGCGCGGTGGCGACCGGCTTGGCGGTGTCGAGCAGCGAATAGTGGGTCATGCCGGTCAGCACCGCGCAGACGGCGATGTAGATGATCGTGCAGACCACCAGCGAGCCGAGGATGCCAATCGGCATGTCGCGCTGCGGGTTCTTGGCCTCGCCGGCGGCGGTGGAGACCGCGTCGAAGCCGATGTAGGCGAAGAACACGATGGTGGCCGCGCGGAACACGCCGTCCATGCCGAACTGGCCCGGGCCGGTGTTCTCGGGGATGAACGGCGTCCAGTTGGCCGGATCCACGTACTGGAAGCCGAAGCCCAGGAACGCGGCGATCACCGTAACCTTGATCGCCACGATGATCGCGTTGACGAAGGCCGACTGGGTGATGCCGACGTAGCACAGGCCGCTGACCGCGGCGACGATCAGCACCGCCGGCAGGTTGATCACGCCGGCGGTCCTGACGAACTCGCCATTGGCCCAGGTGATCGGCGCGGTCGCCAGTTCGGCCGGGAAGGGCAGGCCCAGGGTCGTGGTCAGGAAGCTCACCAGGTAGCCCGACCAGCCGACCGCGACCGTCGACGAGGCGAACAGGTATTCCAGCACCAGGCACCAGCCGATGAACCAGGCCACCCATTCGCCCAGCGTCGCGTACGAATACGAGTACGCGCTGCCCGACACCGGCATCATCGCGGAGAACTCGGCATAGCACAGGCCGGCGAAGGCGCAGGCGGTGCCGGCCAGGATGAAGCTGAGCATGATCGCCGGGCCGGCGTGGTTGGCCGCCGCCTGGCCGGTCAGCACGAAGATGCCGGCGCCGATCACCGCGCCGATGCCCAGCAGGATCAGGTGCCTGGCGGTCAGGGTGCGTTTGAGGGTCGCCTCGCCTTCCAGACTGCCCTCGAACGGCTCGCCGGCATCGATGTGTCCGGCCGGCTCGACCGGCTTGACCCTGAACAGAGCATTGAGCATCCGCGGATTCCCCTTGGTGATGAATGGCATGGCGGATACGGGCCGCTGCAGCCGAAAGTGGTTCGGTCGAAAAACCGAACGAAGTCCCTAACATAGCCAAGGTCCGGGAAGGAGCACAAGCGCAGGTGCAGCATTGGGCGACAATGCGCTTCGCCACCACCACCGCATGCACCATGCCGTACGCCCCCGAACTGCAACAGCAACTGCAAGCCTATCGCCGTCGCTGGCCCGCCGAGTCGGCCGTGGCCGACGCGTTCCTGGCCCTGCTCGACGACGAAGCGGATCCCTTCCTGCGCGAGCGCCTGGCCGGGCATTTCACCGGCAGCGCCTGGCTGGTCGGCGGCGACGGCGCGTGCGTGCTGCTGACCCATCACCGCAAGCTCGGCCGCTGGCTGCAACTGGGCGGCCACGCCGACGGCCAGCAAGACATGGCGCAGGTGGCGCTGACCGAGGCGCGCGAGGAATCCGGATTGCCGGACCTGCGGGTGGACGCGGACGCCATCTTCGACCTGGACCGGCACTGGATACCGGAACGCGGCGACGTGCCCGGACACTGGCACTACGACGTGCGCTACGTGGTGCGCGCCGGCGCGGACGAGGCCTTCGTGGTCGGCGCCGAGTCGCTGGCTCTGGCCTGGCGCGACATCGCGGGGTTGCTCGACGATCCGGGGGCGGACGAGTCGATGCGGAGGATGGCGGGCAAGTGGCTGCGGTGTACGCGAGAAGGCGGATGACGTCGCTGGATCCCCGCCTGCGCGGGGATGACGAGCAAAAGCGATACGCTTTTCCCTAGCCCCTAGCCCCTAGCCCCTGCTAGTAAAGCACCCTCGTCCGCAACGTCCCCGGAATCCCCGCCAGCGCCTCGCGCAGTTCGGCCGCCTGCAGCTCGCTGGCGGTGACGTCGATGACCGCGTAGCCGACCTGGGCGTCGGTGCGCAGGAACTGGCCGTCGATGTTGATGCCGCGATCGCGGAACACGTCGTTGACCTGCGACAGCACGCCCGGCACGTTGCGGTGGATGTGCAGGATGCGGGTGCTGCCGTCGTGGCCGGGCAGGGTGACCTCGGGGAAGTTGACCGACGACAGCGTGCTGCCGTTGTCGCTGTAGCGCACCAGCTTGGCCGCCACCTCGATGCCGATGTTGTCCTGCGCCTCCAGCGTGCTGCCGCCGACGTGCGGGGTCAGGATCACGTTGTCCAGGCCGCGCAGCGGCGACTCGAACGGATCCGCGTTGCCCTTGGGCTCGACCGGGAACACGTCCACCGCCGCGCCGCCGAGGCGGCCCTCGCGCAGCGCCGCGGCCAGCGCGTCGAGGTCGACCACGGTGCCGCGCGAGGCGTTGATCAGGTGCGCGCCCGGCTTCATCGCCGCGATCTGCGCCGCGCCGAACATGCCTTGGGTGGCGGCCGTCTCCGGCACGTGCAGGGTGACCACGTCGCTGCGTTCCAGCAGATCGTCCAGGCCGGCGGCGGCGCGCGCGTTGCCCAGCGACAGCTTGGTCTCGATGTCGTGGAACAGCACGTTCATGCCGATCGCCTCGGCCAGCACGCCGACCTGGGTGCCGATGTGGCCGTAGCCGATGATGCCCAGCGTCTTGCCGCGCGCCTCGTGGCTGCCGGCGGCCGACTTGGACCAGCCGCCGCGATGGCATTCGGCGTTCTTCTGCGGGATGCCGCGCATCAGCATGATGGCCTGCGCGAGCACCAGCTCGGCGACGCTGCGGGTGTTGGAATAGGGCGCGTTGAACACCGGGATGCCGGCCAGCTCGGCGGCGTCCAGGTCGACCTGGTTGGTGCCGATGCAGAAGCAGCCGACCGCGATCAGCCGGCGCGCCTGCGCCAGCACGTCGGCGGTGAGATGGGTGCGCGAGCGCAGGCCGACGATGTGCGCCTCGGCGATGCGTGCCTTCAGCTCGTCCTCGGGCAGCGACTTGGTGTGGTACTCGATCTGCGTGTAGCCGGCGGCCTGGAAGGTCTCCACCGCGGTCTGGCTGACGCCTTCGAGCAGCAGGACGCGGATGTCGTGCCTGGGAAAGGAGGTTCTCTTGTCCGACATGTGGCGTGGCGCGCGGCGATGGGGGAAAGGGCGTTCACTATGCCAGATGCAGGGCCCGCGTGCTGCATCGCCGCATCAACGCAGAATCCTTGCGGCGCAACGGTTTCAGCCGCAACCGCCAGACCAATCCCGCGCCACTGGCGGCAACTGGACGCAGGCGATCATCGCTGGCACCCTGACCGCCCCACCGCCCTTCCTTCTCCCATGACCGATCCGCGCCTGGACGCCCTGCGGCACGCCGCGCCCGCGCTGCGCCTGAAGACCGATCCCGCCGATCTCGAACACTACGGCCGCGACTGGACGCGCCGCTGGACGCCGGCGCCGCTGGCGATCGCGCTGCCCGGCGACGTGGAGGAAGTGCAGGCGGTGGTGCGCTGGGCGCGCGCGCAAGGCATCGCCCTGGTGCCGTCGGGCGGACGCACCGGCCTGTCCGGCGGCGCGGTCGCCGCCGCCGGCGAAATCGTCGTCAGCCTGGAGCGGATGAACCGCGCGCTGGAGTTCGATCCGATCGATCGCACGCTGACCGTGCAGGCCGGCATGCCGCTGGAGGCGCTGCACAACGCCGCGCGCGAGCACGGGTTGCAGTATCCGGTGGACTTCGCCGCGCGCGGTTCGTGCACCATCGGCGGCAACATCGCCACCAACGCCGGCGGCATCCGCGTGATCCGCTACGGCAACACGCGCGAATGGATCGCCGGCCTGAAGGTGGTCACCGGCGCCGGCGAGGTGCTGCACCTCAACCGTGGCCTCATCAAGAACTCCAGCGGCTACGACCTGCGCCAGTTGTTCGTCGGCTCGGAAGGCACGCTCGGCATCGTGGTCGAGGCGACCGTGCGGCTGACCGACCCGCCGCCGCCGAGCAACGTCATGCTGCTGGCGCTGCCGTCGTTCGACGTGCTGATGAAGGTGTTCGCCGCGTTCCGCGAGCGGCTGCAACTGGAGGCGTTCGAGTTCTTCACCGGCCGCGCGCTGCACCACGTGCTGGCGCACGGCGCGCAGCCGCCGTTCGCGGAAATGCATCCGTATTACGTGGTGACCGAGTTCGCCATCGGCGACGAGGCGCGCGAGGCGGCGGCGATGGCCGCGTTCGAGCACTGCCTGGAGCAGGGCTGGGTCGGCGACGGCGTGATCAGCCAGAGCGATGCGCAGGCGGCGCAGCTGTGGCGGTTGCGCGAGGGCATCACCGAGGCGCTGGCGCGCCACAAGCCGTACAAGAACGACGTGTCGGTGCGGGTGTCGCGGATGCCGGCCTTCCTGGAGGAGACCCAGGCCCTGCTGGGACGGGCCTATCCGGATTTCGACGTGGTCTGGTTCGGCCACATCGGCGACGGCAACCTGCACATCAACGTGCTCAAGCCCGAGGGCCTGGACGATGCCGTTTTCGTGCGCCAGTGCGAGGACGTGACCCGGTTGCTGGCGCAGTCGCTGGCGCGCCACGAGGGCAGCATCTCGGCCGAGCACGGCATCGGCCTGGTCAAGAAGGGCTACCTGGAAAGCACCCGCAGCGCCGCGGAGATCGCGGTGATGCGCGGCATCCGCGGCGTGCTGGATCCGGACGGGATCATGAACCCGGGCAAGCTGTTCGACCTGCTGTGACCTGATTCAGCCCGGCCCGCGCGTTTGCGGTTAGTCTTTGCGCCGCCGCGCAGGCGGCTTCTTTCCGCATCCCCGAGTCGAACCATGACCAGAATCCTGACGGCCGGCCTGTTGCTGGCGATGTCCTCCGCCGCTTTCGCCGGCAGTTTCGCCGGCACCTCGGCGGGCGCTTCCTCGGCCGGCACCTCGGCTTCTTCCGGCAGCACTTCCGGCGACGACAAGATCGTGCGGCACGCGCGCAGCGACGCGGCCAGCTTCGTCGCCAGCGACGGCCGCATCCGCGGCGCGCGCCTGGAGGCGGCGCTGCGCCACCTGCGCGAGCGCGATCCGGCGGCGCGCCGCCGCAGCGACATGGCCCTGGCGCGGGCGATCCTGGCGCAGTGAATCCGGTGCGCCGGCGCTGGCTGGCGCTGTGGTGGTGGGCGGCCTGCCTCGTTCCGCCGGCTGCGCAGGCCGCGCGGCTGGAGAGCGAAGGGCTGAGCGCAACGCAGGCGCAGGCCAGCCAGGCGCTGATCGACGAGGCGATGCAGCGCCTGCCGCCGGCCTGGGCGGCGTCGTTGCCGGCGGGACTGACGCTGCGCTGGCGCGGCGATCTGCCCGCGCAGGTGCATGGCCGGGCGCAGGGCCGCAGGATTGCGCTGGCCTCGTCCCTGCTCGATGACTGGATGTCGCGACCGGCCGATGCGATGGCCCGACGCGCGGCGCTGGCCGCGCTGCTGCACGAACTGGCCCACGTGCACGATCGTTCGCCGCAGGGCGGGCTGTCGCGGGATCCGCGCCTGCTGGATCTGGCCGGCTGGCAGCCGCGCCCGCTGCGCGCGGGCCTGCGCGAGCGGCGCAACGATTTCCGCGATCGCAGCCCGGACGCGTACGAGCTGACCCGGCCGGCGGAGTTCGTCGCGGTCAATCTCGAGCATTTCCTGCTCGACCCCGAGTACGCCTGCCGCCGTCCCGCGCTGCACCGCCATTTCGCCGCGCATTTCGGCTGGGCGCCGCCGACGTCCGCCGATTGCGCGCCGGGGATGGTCTACCTGCAAGGCGACGTCGCCGAGGCGGGCGAGGCGCTGCTGCGCATCGATCCCGAGCGGGTCCACGAGGTCGACTACCTGCTCGCCGAACCGCACCAGCGCCAGCCGATGAGCCGCTGGGGCCATTCGATGCTGCGGCTGGTGATCTGCGCGCCGGGCCGGCCGCGCGGGCCGGATTGCCGGCTGGATCTGCAGCACCACCGCGTGCTGTCGTTCCGCGCCTTCGTCGACGACGTGCAGGTGTCGAACTGGCGCGGCCTGACCGGCTCGTACCCGTCGCGGCTGTTCGTGCTGCCGCTGGAACAGGTCGTCGACGAATACACCCAGGTCGAACTGCGCGGTCTGCGCTCGCTGCCGCTGCGGCTGGAGCGCGGGGAGATCGCCGGTCTGCTCGAGCGCGCCGCGCAACTGCACTGGAGCTACGACGGGCGCTATTACTTCCTTTCCAACAACTGCGCGGTGGAGACCTGGAAGCTGCTGCGCGCCGGTGCGCCGAGACTGGCGGGAGAACGACTTTCCAGCATCACCCCGACCGGCCTGCTGCGCCGGTTGCAGCGCAAGGGCATCGCCGATGCGTCGGTGCTGGACGATGGTGATCGCGCGCTGCGGCTGGGCTATCGCTTCGATGCCGCCAGTGCGCACTACCAGGCGATGTACGAAGTCGCACGCGAAAGACTGGGCCTGGCGCCGGTGGACGACGAAGGCTGGCTGGCGCTGGAACCGACTCGGCGCCGGCCGGTGCTGCAACGCGCCGACCTGCGCGCTGCGGCAGCCTTGCTGCTGCTGGAGCAGGCGGCGCTGCGCCGGCAGGAAGCGCAGGCGCGCGACGAACTGAAGCGCCGGCTGCTGGGGCGCGGGATGCGCGCGCCGCGCGAGGTGGCCGAGGAAGTGCGCGCGTTCCTGCAACTCGGCGGCCTGCTCAGCCGTCCGGCGCAGTTGCTGGAAGGGGAGGGCTATGGCCTGCCGCAGGCCGCCGAAAGGGTGCGACTGCAGCGCGAAGGCGAACATCACGCCGCGCAATGGCGCGAGCAGGCGCATTCGCTGCGAATGGAAGCCCGTCGATGGTTGGAGCCGTCGCGCCGTTTTGCGCTGGAAGCCACCGAAGCCAATCTGGACGCGCTGGGCGAACGTTTGCGCCAATTGCACCAACTGGAACAGGAACGATGAGGCTGCGGTGCAGGAGCCGCGTTGAACCGTCTGCCGGCCACGCCAGCGGAGCAAGCTCCGCTCTACAGGATGCTGTAGCGCCGGGCTTGCCCGGCGAGCGTGGCTACACGCAGTGAATCAATCCGCGCGACCGCCGAACTCGCCGGTGGTGGTGTTGACCAGCACGCGTTCGCCGTTGCCGATGTACTCGGGCACCATGATCTCGATGCCGGTGCTCAGCTTGGCCGGCTTCGGGCGCTTGGTGGCGGTGCCGCCCTTCAGTTCGGGCGGGGTCTCGATCACTTCCAGCGCCACGTGCTGCGGCAGCTGCAGCGCCACCGGCAGCTCGTCGATGACCTGCACGTAGCAGCCGCCCAGCCCGTCGGTGATGTCGCCGGCCGCATCGCCCAGCACGTCGGCGTCCAGCGTGTACGGCGTGTAGTCCTCGTCGTCGAGGAACACGAAGGCATCGCCGTCCTTGTACGAGAACGTGGCTTGGCGGCGCAGCAGCTCGACCTCGGTCAGGCTGTCGTCGGCGTCGAAGCTGGCGTCGAGCTTGTTGTTGCCCGGCACGCTGTACATGGTGAAGCGGAAGCGGACGTTGCCGCCGCGACCCTGCGGCGAGGAACGGTCGATGTCGCGGACCTGGTAGACGCCGTTGTTGTATTCGACGACGTTGCCTTTCTTGATTTCTGCGGCTTTCATGGGGTGAATCCGGGAATGGGGAATAGGGAGTCGGGAATGGGAAAGCGGGAATAGCCGGGGTATAGCTTTAACGATTCCCCATTCTCCATTCCCGATTCCCGCTACTTGGGCGCCAACCGCACCGCGCCGTCCAGCCGGATCGTCTCGCCGTTGACGTAGCGGCTTTGCAGGATGAAGGCCACCGTCCCGGCGAATTCCTCGGGACGGCCCAGCCGCGACGGGAACGGGATCGAGGCCGACAGCGACTGCTGCACCGACTCGGGCATGCCGTCGACCATCGGTGTCCAGAAGATGCCCGGGGCGATGGTGTTGACGCGGATGCCGAAGCGCGCCAGCTCGCGCGCCATCGGCAGGGTCATGCCGACCACGCCGCCCTTGGAGGCCGAATACGCGGCCTGGCCGATCTGGCCCTCGTAGGCCGCCACCGAGGCGGTGTTGACGATCACGCCGCGCTCGCCGTCCTCGCCCGGGGCGTTGTGCTGCATCGCGTCGGCCGCGGCCTTGGCGACGTTGAAGCTGCCGACCAGGTTGACCATCACCGTGCCCTGGAAGGTGGACAGCGGCATCGGCGCCTCCTTGCCCAGCACGCGGCCGGCGCCGAGGATGCCGGCGCAGTTGATCGCCGCGTTCAGCCCGCCCATGAACGCCTTCGCCGCGGCGACGTTGGCGGCCACGCCGGCCTCGTCGGTCACGTCGGTGCGGAAGTAGCCCGCGTTGGCCTCGCCCAGCTCGGCGACGGCGGCCGCGCCCTTGTCGTCGTTGACGTCGAACAGCGCGACCTTGCCGCCGGCGGCGACCAGGTGTCGCGCCACGGCCAGGCCCAGGCCGGAGACGCCGCCGGTGACCACGGCGCGGGTATCGGAAAGCTGCATCGGGAATCTCCGGGGAAAGGCCGGCATTTTACTCCAGCCACGGAAACCCCGGGACACGGGAGCCGGCTGCGTGCCGGCTCCCGCCCGGTTCAATCGCTCTGCACCGCGGCGATGAATTCGGGATCGGCCAGCAGCTTGCCGATCAGCTTCTGGACCGCAGCCGAATAGTTGTCCATCGCCGCCGGGATGGCGATCGCACCCACGAACGAGGATTCCCATTCGTGCTGCACGATCAATTCCCTGGCATAGATTTCCGTGCCGTTCCTGGCGACCGCGAAGCGCGCGCCGACTTCCGCCTTGCCCACCTTGACGCCGCTGCCGTCCAGGCTGTTGCGGGTCAGTTCGCCGCTGAGGACGACGGGCGCGGAGGCGTCCAGGGCATGCGCGGCTTCCAGCTCGCTGATCAGGGCTTCGCGCAGGTAGCCGGAGTAGGTGCCGTCGCTGCCTCCCTTCAACTGCGAACCGCGAATGCTCAGGGAGCGGTTGTTGATGTCCGTGGAAGCGGTGAACGCACCGATCGAAAGCCTCGGGCGGTGTTGCAGCAGCACCGAGGTGTTCTCGACGCCCGGCTGGTACCTGGGAGCCGGCATCGACACGCACGCCGAGAGCGTCAACGCCAGCGCCGCGATCGACAGGAGCTTCGGAAGGGTCATGGCTTCACTCCCCCGCGAACGCCGACTGCGCATCGAGGTTCTTCAGCGCATTGAGCACCAACTGGTCGATGACCTGGTTGAGCGCATCCTGCGTCTGCATCGCGGGTACGCCCTTGACCCCGGAGTGGTTGCCGATGGTCGTGTGCAGGGCATGCTTGACGGTGGTGCTCGTCGTCTTGCCGGCGCGCTGGTAGGTCGCCTCGCAGACGTAGCCGTCGGTCACGATGGAGCCGGCCAGGCCGAAGGTGAGGCCGGTGCCGAAGCCCTTGGCGGCGGCATTGTCGGTAATCGGGACGTTGTCGATGACGACCTTGAGCACCGCCGGGGAATCGCCGTCGGGTGCGGCATTGAGGGTGCCGAACATCTGCGATTCGACGATCGATGCCAGCACGCGTCCGCGCAGCTGGTCGGTCGCCTTCGCGTTGGCGTTGCCCTTGGTCCGGAACTCGAACAGCACCTGCGCCGGTTGCGGATTGGCGGGCCGGACCAGTTCGCCCTTGCTCACCACCGGCAGGGCGGTGTCGACATAGGACTTCATCGACAGGCAGCCGGTGAGCAGCAGGCACAGGCACGCGAAAGCAGCTGCGCGCGAGGCGCGCAGGAAGACGATTTCCATTTTTCCCCCAGAGTCGTTGTTGCCGCCGGCTACCCAGGCGGTGCGGATTTATAGCCGCAAGCCCTCACAAAAGTAAACGTACCTGCTAGGCGGGCAGATAGGGCCTGTGCTCCGGTCCGGGCGCCGTATCGGCCAGCCGGCGGGCGAATTCCTCCGGCGACAGGCCCGGCGCGAACAGGAAGCCCTGGCCGACCGGCACGCCCAGTTGCAGCAGGAACTGCCGCTGCGCCTCTGATTCCACGCCCTCGGCGACCAGCCCCAGCCCGAGGCTGCGCGCGATCGCCGAGACCGCCTGGCAGACCGCCACGTCGGAGCGGTTGTCCGGCACGCCCTCGGTGAACAGCTGGCTCAGCTTGAGGCCGTGGATGGGCAGCCGGCGCAGGTAGTTGAGCGCGCTGTAGCCCTCGCCGAAGTCGTCGATGGCCAGCATCACGCCCAGTTCGCGCAGCTCGGCGAAGGTGCGCAGGGTGGCCGGCGCGTCCTCGATCAGCACGCGCTCGGTGAATTCCAGTTCCAGCGCCGCGCCGGGCAGGCTGAACTCATGCAGCAGCGCGCGCACGCGGTCGGCCAGGTCGTCGCCGACGAACTGGCGGTAGGAGACGTTGACCGCCACCCGCACGATGCCCAGCCCCTGCGCGCGCCACTCGGCGATCTGCCGGCAGGCCTCGCGCAGCACCCAGCTGCCGATGCGGACGATGTCGCCGGTGGTCTCGGCGTGGCTGATGAACAGGTCCGGGCGCAGTTCGCCGAGCTGGTGGTTCTGCCAGCGGATCAGCGCCTCGACCGCGACCACGCCGCCATGCCGCAGGTCCACCTGCGGCTGGTAGACCAGGCGGAATTCCTCGTTGTCCACCGCGCGCCGCAGCTGCGTCTCGATCTGCATGCGGTCCTGCTGGCGCCGCGCCAGGTCCGGCGAGAACAGCTGCCAGCCGTTGCGCGCGCGCCGCTTGCTGTCGTACATGGCGATGTCGGCGTTCTGGATCAGCTGCTGCGGGCGCTGGCCGTCGTGCGGGGCGCGCGCCACGCCGATGCTGGCGGTGATGGCGAACTCGTCCTTGCCGAAGCGGAACGCGTCGGCGAAGGCGCCCAGCACCGCGTCGGCCAGTTCGGCGGCGCAGCCGCCCTCGCAGATCACCAGGAACTCGTCGCCGCCGAAGCGCGCGATCATGCCGTCGGTGCCGACCGCGCCGCGGATGCGGTCCGAGGCCTGCACCAGCAGCTCGTCGCCGGCGTTGTGGCCGAGCACGTCGTTGACCATCTTGAAGCGGTCCAGGTCGATGTACAGCACCGCCACCTGCGCGCGCCCGGGATCGGCCAGGCGCAGCCCCAGTTCGGTCAGCACCGCGTCGCGGTTCATCAGCCCGGTCAGCGGGTCGGTGCGCGCCTGGATGCGCAGCGTCTCCTCGGCCTGCTTGTCCAGCGAGATGTCCTGCATCGTGCCGGTCACCCGCAGCGAGCCGGGGTCGCCGGGTTCGGCCTCGCCGATCACGCGGATCCAGAACACGTATCCATCGGCGCGGCTGCCCTGCAGCTCCATGTCGAAGGCCTTGCCGCCGGTCGCCGCCTGCTCGATGGCCGCGCGCAGGCGCTGGCGGTCCGGGTCGCGCAGGCACAGCAGCACCGATTCCAGCGTCTCCAGCGGGCGCGCCGCGCCGAGGATGCGCAGTGACTCGTCGGTCAGGTACATGCGGTCGCGGCCGATGTCCCATTCCCAGCCGCCGATGTGCGCCAGCGACTGCGCGCGATCGAACAGCGCGCTGTCGCGCTTGAGCTCGGTGACGTCGCTGAAGATCGAGGTCACCTGCGTCGGCACGCTGTCGCCGGGGGCGAACTGCGGCACCGAGGTGACGGTCAGCCAGCGCAGGTGCCGGTTGCTGCGGTGGTACAGGCCCAGCAGCACGCTCTCGACCACCTGACCGGTGGCCATCGCGATGCGCGCGGGCAGGCGCTCGGGCGGCAGTTCGCGGCCGTCGCCGTCGACGATGCGCCAGCGCGACAGGTGCAGCTCGTCCTTGGCGCGCTGGTTCTCGCCGATGCCGAAGATGCGCAGGGCGGCGCCGTTGCAGTGGACGATCTCGTGGTGGCGGTCCTCGACGACGATGCCCTTGTCGATGGTCTCCATCAGCTCGCGGTAGCGCATCTCGGCCTCGCGGCGGCCGCTGATGTCGCGGGCGACGGCGACCAGGCTCTTGCGCTCGTCGAAGTGGATGTTGGCCGAGTGCACCTCGACCGGGAAGCGGCTGCCGTCGCCGCGCATGTTGGTCACTTCGATGACGTAGGTGTCGCCGCGGTTGAGCGTCTCCCACACCGGAACCATGTGATCGCGCGGCAGGTCCGGGTTCAGCACGCGGATGTTGCGGCCGACGATCTCCTCGCGCGGGCGGCGGTAGGCCTGCATGCCGGCCCGGTTGAGGTCCAGCACGGTGCCGTCCTCGGCGATGATGCTGACCGGGTCGGGCACCGCGTCGAACAGGGTGCGGTAGCGCAGCTGGGCGGCGGCGATGTCGCGGTGCGCCAGCGCCAGCGCGCCGGCGGCCTGCGCCAGCAGTTCACGGGTGGAAGGCGACAGGGAAGGGTCGCCGCCGGCGCGCCGCAGCGCTTGCAGCAGGGCGTCGCCATCGCCGTCTTCCGGCGCGTCCGGAACATCGTCCGAGCGGGCCGGCGGGCGGGTCATGGCACGGCGGTCATCGCCTTGCCGGCCTTGCTGCCGGTCTCGCGGCCCAGCCGCGCGGCCAGCCAGCGGCCGGTCTCGGCCAGGCGCGGCAGGTCCACGCCGGTGCGCAGGCCCAGCCCGTGCAGCATGTAGACCACGTCCTCGCTGGCGACGTTGCCGCTGGCGCCGCTGGCGTAGGGGCAGCCACCGGCGCCGGAGACCGCCGCATCGACCACCCGCACGCCGGCCTCCAGGCAGGCCAGGAGATTGGCCAGCGCCTGCCCGTAGGTGTCGTGGAAATGCACCGCCAGCGCGTCCAGCGGGATCTCGGCGGCCACCGCCTGCAGCATCGCGCGCGCCTGGTGCGGAGTGCCGACGCCGATGGTGTCGCCCAGCGAGATCTCGTAGCAGCCCATCGCGTGCAGGCGCTGCGACACCCGCACCACGTCGGCCAGCGGCACCTCGCCCTGGTAGGGGCAGCCGAGCACGGTGGAGACGTAGCCGCGTACCTTGACGCCGTCGGCGCGCGCGCGCTCCAGCACCGGCGCGAAGCGCGCCAGCGACTCGTCGATGCCGGCATTGACGTTCCTGCGGTTGAAGGCCTCGGAGGCGGCGGTGAACACCGCGATCTCCTCCACGCCGACCGCGCGGGCGCGCTCGTAGCCGGTCTCGTTGGGCACCAGCACCGGGTAGGCCACGTCCGGCCGGCGGGTGATGCCGGCGTAGACCTCGGCCGCGTCGGCGAGCTGCGGGATCCACTTCGGGCTGACGAAGCTGGTCGCCTCGATGGTGCGCAGGCCGGTGGCCGAGAGCCGGTCGATCAGTTCGATCTTGTCGGCGGTGGAGACGTGGGCCTTCTCGTTCTGCAACCCGTCGCGCGGGCCGACCTCGACGATGCGGACGAAGTCGCCCATGCCCTTCACTCCAGCACCGCCAGCACGGCGTCGGCCTCGACGAAATCGCCTTCGGCCGCGCGCACCTCGGCGACCACGCCGTCGCGCGGGGCCTTGAGCGCCAGTTCCATCTTCATCGCTTCCATCACCAGCAACTCCTGTCCCGCGGTGACCGCATCGCCTGGGCGCGCCCTGACCAGCACCACCCGGCCGGGCATCGGCGCGGCGACGCGGTTCTCGCCGCCGTGCTCGTCGCCTTCGCCGCGGCGGTAGGCCGGCACGATCTGCAGGCTCAGCCTGCGCTCGCCGTCGTGCAGGGTCAGGCGGTCGCCGGCGCGCGCGGCCAGCAGCCGCCTTCCCTGACCATCGATACGCAGACTGACGCCGTCGCCGGTCAGCCGCGCGCCCTCGATCTCGTGCAGCGCCTCGCCGTTGCGGATGCGGTAGCGGCCCTGCGCGCCGTGGGCGTCGAGCACGACTTCCTCGCCGCGGTGCAGGAACGCCAGCCGCCGGCCGCCGGCATGGCCCAGCCGCCAGCCGTCGGCGATGGCCCAGGGCGAATGCGGATCGGCCGAGCGCGCCGCCGCCTGCTGCGCGTGGCGCTCCTGTTCGAGCAGGGTGACGCTGGCGGCGGCGGCCAGCAGCGCGGCGTCGCCGGCTGCGTCCTGCGGCATGAACTGGTCCAGATAGCGGTCCAGGTAGCTGGTGTCGATGCTGGCCTCGACCACGGCCGGGTGCCGCGCCAGCCGTTCGAGGAAGGCGATGTTCGACTTGGGGCCCTCGACGTGGCAGTGCGCCAGCGCCTGCCGCAGCCGCGCCAGCGCGCGCGGGCGGTCGGCGTCGTGGACGATCAGCTTGGCGATCATCGGGTCGTAGAAGATGGTGACGACGTCGCCCTCGATCACGCCGGAGTCGATGCGCACCTGCGGCGACGGTTCCGGCAGCCGCAGCGTCTCCAGCCGGCCCGAGCCGGGCAGGAAGCCGGCTTCGGGATCCTCTGCGTACAGCCGCACCTCGATGGCATGGCCGCGCTGCGGCACCTGGTCCTGCGCCAGCGGCAGCGCTTCGCCGGCGGCGATGCGCAGTTGCCACTCGACCAGGTCCAGGCCGGTGGTCATCTCGGTGACCGGGTGCTCGACCTGCAGGCGGGTGTTGATCTCCATGAAGTAGAACTCGCCCTCCGGCGAGACGATGAACTCGACCGTGCCGGCGTTGACGTAGTCGATCGCCTTGCCGGCCAGCACCGCCGCCTCGCCCATCGCCTGGCGCAGCGCCGGGGTGAGGAAGGGCGAGGGCGATTCCTCCAGCACCTTCTGGTAGCGGCGCTGGGCCGAGCACTCGCGCTCGTTGAGGTGGATCACCTGGCCGTGGCGGTCGCCGAAGATCTGGATCTCGATGTGGCGCGGCGACTGCACGTAGCGTTCCAGCAGCACGCGGTCGCGGCCGAACGCGCCGCGCGCCTCGCGTTGGCAGCTCTCCAGCTGGCCGGGGAAGTCCTCCAGCCGGTGGACGATGCGCATGCCCTTGCCGCCGCCGCCGTGCGCGGCCTTGATCATCAGCGGGAAGCCGATGCGCGCGGCCTCGCGCGCCAGCGTCGCCGGCGACTGGTCCTCGCCGGTGTAGCCGGGCACCACCGGCACGCCGGCCGCGTCCATCAGCTCCTTGGCGCCGGCCTTGCTGCCCATCCTGCGCATCGACGACGCCTGCGGGCCGATGAACACCAGCCCGGCCGATTCGACCGCCTCGGCGAAGTCGGCGTTCTCGGACAGGAAACCGTAGCCGGGATGGATGGCCTGCGCGCCGGTCTTCCGCGCGACCTCGAGGATGGCGTCGCCGCGCAGGTAGCTCTCCGAAGGCTGAGGCCCGCCGATCGGCCAGGCCTCGTCGGCCAGGCGCACGTGCTGGGCGTCGGCGTCGGCGCTGGAGTACACGGCCACCGTGGCGATGCCGAGCCGGCGGCAGGTGCGGATGACGCGGCAGGCGATTTCGCCGCGGTTGGCGATGAGGATCTTGGAGAACATCAGGTGTCCTGCTTCAAGCCCTCCCCTTCAAGGGGAGGGTTGGGTGGGGATGGTGTGGCTTGACGTGCCAGCGCATTCAATATCACTTCGACCACTCCTTCGATGTTGCCGAATACTTCGTTGTTCCAGAACCGCAATATCGTAAATCCAGCCTTTTCCAAGGCGCGGCTGCGGATGGCGTCATGGGCCGCATTGTCCGCATGCTGGCCTCCATCCAGCTCCACGACCACTTTCCTTTCAAGGCAGGCGAAATCCAGGATGTAGTCGCCGAACGGATGTTGCCTCCTGAACTTGCATCCTTCCAACTGCCTGCCTCTCAATTCGCGCCACAGCCTTCTTTCCGCATCCGTCGCATTGTTGCGGAGTTGGCGTTGCAGGCGGTTGCCGAGGATTTTCCTGTTGGTCTGGGCTTGCATGTGTTCCTCCTTGAACACGTTGCATCGGGATTTTCCTTGCTTCGGAACTTTTCGATGGTTGGGGGACAACCATCCCCACCCAACCCTTCCCTTGAAGGGGAGGGCTTTTACTCCTGCTTGGTCCAGTTCGGCGCGCGCTTGTCGAGGAACGCGCCCAGGCCTTCCTGTCCCTCGGGCGATACCCGCAGCTGCGCGATCAGCGCGGCGTTCTCGCGGTCCAGCGCATCGCGGTCCCCGCCCGCGGCGACGCGGTGCACCAGCGACTTGGCGCCGGCGGCCGCCTTCGGGCCGGCCTTCAGCAGCAGCGCGATCTGCCGTTCCACCGCCTCGTCCAGCTGCGCGGCCGGCACCACCTGGTGCAGCAGGCCGATGCGCAGCGCGGTGTCGGCGTCGAACACCTCCGCGCTGGCGAACCAGCGCCGCGCCTGGCGCGCGCCGATGGCCTCGATGACGTAGGGCGAGATCACCGCCGGCAGCAGGCCCAGCCTGCTTTCGGTCAGGCCGAACTTGGCTTCCGGCACGCCGATGGCGATGTCGCAGCAGGCCACCAGCCCGACGCCGCCGCCGAAGGCCGCGCCGTGCACGCGCGCCACGGTCGGGCGGGGCAGTTCGTCCAGCGTGCGCATCAGCCGGGCCAGGGCGAGCGCGTCCTCGCGATTCTCCGCCTCGCCGGCGGCGGCCATGCCGCGCATCCAGTTCAGGTCCGCGCCGGCCGAGAACGAGGCGCCGGCTGCCTCCAGCACCACCACGCGCACGCGCTCGTCGTCGCCGGCGCGCTGCAGGGCCGCGGTCAGCGACGCGATCAGCGCCGCGTCGAAGGCATTGTGCAGTTCCGGCCTGTCCAGCCGCAGGCGCAGCACGGCGCCGGTGGGTTCCTCGACCAGTGATCCGGCCATCGCATCCTCTCCCTCGGGGGCCCGCATGATAGCCGGGCAGCGGGGTCGGCCCGGTGTGCGCTGCGGAATGGTAGAATCGAGAACAGTTCGCATTTGAGAATCCTTTGTGATGTTGTCCGAATTGCCCGGCCGCACGCCGGCCACCGTCCTGTCCGTCACCGACCGCGGCCCCAACGACAACATCGCCCGCCGCCTGCGCGAACTGGGTTTCGTCCAAGGCGAGGAGGTGCAGGTGATGGCGCGCGGGCCGATCGGCGGCGAGCCGCTGCTGGTGCAGATCGGCTACACCCGCTTCGCGCTGCGCCTGAGCGAGGCTGCGCGCGTGCAGGTGGCATTGGCGCAGGGGGCGACGGCATGAGCGCGGCGCCGCTGCGGCTGGCATTGGTCGGCAACCCCAACTGCGGCAAGACCGCGCTGTTCAACCAGCTCACCGGCAGCCGGCAGAAGGTCGCCAACTACGCCGGCGTCACCGTCGAGCGCAAGGAAGGCCGGTTGCACACGCCGGCCGGCAACAGCTACGCGGTGCTGGACCTGCCCGGCGCCTACAGCCTGCACGCGGCCAGCCTGGACGAGGCGATCACGCGCGATTTCTGCCGCGGCTTCCTGCCCGGCGAGGCCGCGCCGGACGTGCTGGTGTGCGTGGTCGACGCGACCAACCTGCGCCTGCACCTGCGCTTCGCGCTGGAAGTGCGCGAGCTGGGCAAGCCGATGATCCTGGCGGTCAACATGATCGACGCGGCGCAGCGGCGCGGCATCGCCATCGACCTGGCCGCGCTGGAGCGCGAGCTGGGCGTGCCGGTGGTCGAGACGGTGGCGGTGCGCCGCAACGGCGCGCGCGCGCTGGTCGAGCGGATCGACGCGATGGCGAAGGATCCGCACCCGCCGCGGCGCGCGCTGGAAGCCGGCGCCGAATCGACGCCGGAACAGGCCCTGCACGCCGAGACCCGCCGCCTGCTGTCGCTGGCGGTCGGCATGCCGACCCGCACCGCCAGGGTGGACGACGCGCTGGATCGCTGGCTGCTGCACCCGCTGTTCGGTTTGCTGACGCTGGCGGCGGTGATGTTCCTGATCTTCCAGGCGGTCTACGCCTGGGCCACGCCGGTGATGGACGCCATCGACGCCAGCGCCGGCGCGCTCGGCGAATGGGCCGCCGGCGCGCTGCCGGAAGGCCCGCTGTCCAGCCTGCTGGTGGACGGCGTCATCGCCGGCCTCGGTGGCGTCGTCATCTTCCTGCCGCAGATCCTGATCCTGTTCGCCTTCATCCTGGCGCTGGAGGAGTCGGGCTACCTGCCGCGCGCGGCGTTCCTGCTGGACCGGATGATGGCCTCGGCTGGATTGTCGGGCCGCTCGTTCATCCCGCTGCTGTCCAGCTTCGCCTGCGCCATCCCCGGCATCATGGCCACCCGCAGCATCCAGGATCCGCGCGACCGGCTGGCGACCATCCTGGTCGCGCCGCTGATGACCTGCTCGGCGCGGCTGCCGGTGTACGCGCTGCTGATCGGCGCGTTCATCCCGGCGCGCGAGGTCGGCTGGTTCAACCTGCAGGGGCTGGTGCTGTTCGGCCTGTACATGGCCGGCATCGTCAGCGCGCTGGCGGTGTCGTGGGTGATGAAGAAGTACCGCCGCGACAAGAGCGAGCATCCCTTGCTGCTGGAACTGCCTTCGTACCGCATCCCGCACCCGCGCGATCTGCTGATCGGCCTGTGGGAGCGGGCGATGATCTTCCTCAAGCGCGTCGGCGGCATCATCCTGGCGCTGACCATCCTGCTGTGGTTCCTGCTGTCGTTCCCGGCGCCGCCGGACGGCGCGACCGGCCCGGCCATCGACTACAGTTTCGCCGGCCGCATCGGCCATGCGTTGGCCGCGTTCTTCGCGCCACTGGGCTTCAACTGGCAGATCAGCATCGCGCTGATCCCCGGCCTGGCCGCGCGCGAGGTGGCGGTGGCCTCGCTGGCCACCGTCTACGCGCTGTCGGCGGCCGACGATGAGGCCGCCGCCGAGGCGCTGACGCCGCTGATCGCCGATGGCTGGTCGCTGGCCACCGGCCTGTCGCTGCTGGTGTGGTTCATCTACGCGCCGCAATGCATCGCCACCTGGGCGGCGATCAAGCGCGAGACCGGCTCGTGGAAGACGATGGCGATGGCGGCCGGCTACCTGTTCGTGCTGGCCTACCTGGCGTCGATGATCACCTACCAGGTCGCGGTGGCGCTGGGGGCCGGCTGAGCGATGGACCTGCCGCTGTCCGTGCAGTACGCGATCATCGCCGTGGCGGTGGTGGTCAGCCTGTGGGTGGTGGCGAAGAAGCAGTTCCCGGGGCCGCTGCGCCGGTTGCGCATCGCGCTGGCGCTGCCGCTGCTGCGCGAGGGACGCGCCGGCTGGCTGCGCGCCATAGGGCGCCGCATCGCGCCGCCGGGCAATGCCGGCGGCAACGACGCCTGCGGCGGCTGCGACAACTGCGGGCCGTCTGATCCGCGGCGGTAGGGTGGAGTCCCGCGAATCTCCAGGGCGTCATCACCGCGAAGGGGGATCTCGTGCCTTGAGACGACTGTAATGACCCAGCGGTTCCTGCACAGGTCAGGCTGCTAAGGCATAAGCCTCGGCGGGTGTCTTCATGCCCAGCGCCTGGTGGGGGCGCCGGTGGTTGTAGAACTGGATCCAGTCGCCGATCACGCGCATGGCGTGTTGCTGGGTTTCGAAGCGGTGGCGATGCGCGCACTGCTCCTTCAAGGTGCGGATGAGGCGCTCGACCATCCCGTTCTGCTGCGGGCAGTGCGGGGTGATGAACTCCTGCTGCAGGCCGTAGCCGCGCACCAGCCGCGTGTAGTTGCGACTGGTAAAGACCAGGCCATTGTCCGAGCGCAGCAGGAATGGCGCCTGCACCCGGCCCAAGGTCCCGAACCGGGCGATCAACGCCTGCTCCAGCGCCGCGGCCGCGGTGCTGGCCTTGCCGCTGCGCGAGAGTTGCCAGCCCAGCAGCTGCCGGGTGTAGCAGTCGATCACCAGGGCCAGGGTGAGCCAGCCATCCCGACCACCCCAGATCCGACACAGGTCGGTCGCCCAACGTTCGTCCGGGGCCTGCGCCACCGACGGCAGCGCCTGGATCCGTGGACGAGCACCCACGGCCCGTTTGCGGACCTGCCAGCCCATCAGTTGGAAGATCCGCTGCACCGTGTTCTTGTTCATGTCCAGGAGGCCCGCCACCGTCCGGTAGCCGAACGATGGCTCTTCCTCGATCAGCGCCTTGATCGGCTCGGCCAACTCCGGCCGCACCGTCGGCGGTGCCTTGGTCGGTCGGTAGTACACCGTCCTGCGCGCCACGCCGAACCACCGGCACAGCTTCACCATCGAGACCTCGAAGCCGTCCTCCCGCAGTCCCTGCTGGATTGAGACCATCAGGTCTCGTCCTTGCCCAACAGGGACGCCAATTTTTTTCGAGCGCGCAGCTCCAGCATCGCCTCGCCGTAAGCTTCCTGCAGGTCCTTGAGCTGCCGCTCGTACTGCTCCCGAACGTCCTCGGGCTTCGCCCGCAGGGCGTTCTCCATCCCGCGCTTGCCTTCCTCGACCCAACCCTCGACTTCTGATGGGGTCAGGTCGAACTGCCGGCTGGCCTCGGCCACCGTCGTCTTGCCCTGGATGATTTCCAGCACCAGCGCCGACTTCCGCCGGGCCGTCCATCGCTTGATCTCTTCGTCCATCACTTGGCTCATCGTGCTCTCCGTCAAAAGGTAGCACCTGAGCAGGAAATCACTGGGTCATTACACGACTCGGGAAGTCGTGGGGTCCCCGCCTTCGCGGGACGACGAATCGGAAGTTTCTTGCGGGACACCGCACTGACCCACCCCCGATAGCAGGGCCATTAGCCGGTAGAGATTCCGACCTGGGTGGTCGAGCGCAGCTTCGGCTGGGTCAACCGCTTCCGGAGATTGGCCTGGGACTACGAGCGGCTACCCGAGACCTTGGCAGGGCTGCACTTCGTCGTCTTCACAATCTTGATGCTCGGCAATGCCGCTACGATCCTTCAAGGTTCATAACACGCTCTAGCCCATCGGTTGGGAACTGAGCGGGCAGTTTCTCAGTGCGCAGTTTTGGCAATTGAGCTACCTTAATTCTTCGTCATTTTCGTGACGAGACTTAAGCCAGGAGCGAACCAACATGGCGACTCTGCTTGCGATCATTCAACTGTTGCTTGTTCCTGTACTCCTCGTTCCCGCGTTGGCTGTTCGCTTTGCAGGAAAATCGAGGCCGCTAAACATCGTCAGCTACGCGCGTGTGAAGGACCCTGCTGCCCTGCACCGCTGGGCTGGGAACCGGCTTGCTATTCTTCCTGTGCTCTTCCTGATGTCTGGACTGGTTTCGCTGCAGAAACCGGGACTATCAGCGGCGCTTCTTATACTGATGGTACTTACAGTACTGATTGTTGCTGTCTCACTTGCCGTAGGCGCAGAGAAATTTCAGAATCCGCACTGATGTTCCACTTGATTCAATTGCGATTCTCGGCGATCGCTGTGTTGGGTGCTTGAAAGTTCGCTACGGTGTGAGGTCCAGAAATCACATCAGTCCACACATCCACAATAAGCAGGTGCATCGCCGACCTTTTTTCTTGCGGAACGACATCGCCAGTGGCTGCAGCAGCCTGTGACCGTTCGGAAAGAACCTTCAGCGTCTGGCCGAGACCCAAGGATAGAAGCAGTGCGCCCGGCCTGAGTAGTAGTTGCATGTGGTGCAACTGGACTATTGGGGGGCGGTAGCCAATGCCTCAAGAAGGGCATCGGGATCGTCGGGCGACACCAAGATAGAGTACCCCGCGGTGGTCGGAATGACCAGAACCCTTTCACCCTCAGTTACGGCGGCGAAAATCTTTTCACCGCCGGACTTTGCCCTGAACCAACCCAACGCCAAACCTGGCATGCCAATACCATTGGTCCGCAGACCAAGCATTTGTGATGGGTCTGCTGGATCACGCCTCATCACCGCGTCACGGCGCACCTCACTGAGGGGAACAGAAACGCGATAAAATCCTCCACCTACTCGCAGCGTGTCCGCATTGACCTCTATCCGAACTACGGAAAGTTGCCACAATGCGAGGATCGCGAGCAGGACTGCAATCCCGACAGTGCCGATTGAGGGTGCGAGACTGCCCTTCCCTTGGTGCGCGAAGGCGTACAGCAATCCAGCTATGAGCAAGAGTGGTGCCGACCCCAGCAACAGCAAGGTTGAGATGGTTTTGGGATTCAGAGCGCTGATAGAGAACATTGGAAGTCAGGCCGATAGGTTCGTAGGAATGCCTGCCGATCGGCAAGCATAATGTGCTACAGCATCCACAGCCTTGGGCATGGTCTGGCGATCAATACTGATGATTTGGAGATTGGACAGTGATACCAGGACGGCCTCGACCTCCTCCCGGATCAGACCACGCAGTGCGTGCAGCTGCATCTGTCCGTCGTGAGTGACAGCGGCAATTTTGTAGGCTCGCTGAATGTTGCGAATGGCCGCCGGATCGAGCCTCATGAACTGCCCCGTGAAGGGTGCACTGAACGACTGCGGCAGAGTAGAGCCTCCGGCAAAGATGGCGGTCATTACGGCGATGCTGATGCTAATACCGGCCAGCACGGCAACAGTAGCCGCTATCGCAACGGATACATAGAGTGCCGCCATCAGCGCGATGCCGACCACGCATGCGGCCATGGCTGAGCATGCCGCAATCGTAACCTCGCCGCTATTGCCGTTGAGCACGCGCGCCACTGCGGCCAACTCGTCTTCCGCATTCAGCGCACCGGATTCGCGCAGAATCTCGAGGAGTTCCGATTGCTCCTGGCGTGTCATGGGTGTCTTGCTGCGCTCATCGATGGCTCGCCTAATCTCTGTCAGATTGTCGGAGATCAACCGTTGGACGCGTGCCTGCAACTCCGAGGGGTTGCGCGGCTCGAATACTCCGGCTGCTTCCAGGTAGGCGAACAAATCCGGATAGTTGCGCCGCACCAAGGCGTTCTTCACTGAGGGCTCGGTCAGTGCAACGAGCATCCTCACGGATGTATCGACAAGGGTTGAATCAGTGCCATCGAGGCCGTGCGCCTCAAAATATTTGCCTGGACCGGCGAAGAAAGCGCCAGCGGCTTTCTCATCTGTCAACACAGATTCGACCAGCGTCGACACGCGAGAAAGATCAGTCAACGCTTCAGCGGGAATTCCAGACTCCGCTAGAGGTAGGACCATCTTCTCAGCAGTCACTGCGGCTCCAGCCAAGGGAGCTTTACTGGCAGGAGCTCCGTGCAATCGGCCGAAGGAAGACCCCGCCGCTGTTGGTAATGTCGCAGCCAACGGGGCGATGAGGCTGGCCTGGATCAATTTCCTTCGGTTCTTGTCCGCTTTCATGTGTCTGCCTCAATCAGAGTGAAGGAGTGGTGTCTGCGCGCTCACGCAGAGCCATCGCAATCTTGAAGCGAGTCGTAATCTCAGGAACGAACTCCTGGTAGCGTTCCATCACCGTGGCTCGTACATCGGGATTCTTGTGAAGTATCGCGCATGCTTCGCAGATGTGGACCACATTCTTTAAGTATCGCTCGGCAGACGCGTCCATCAGGCGCTCGACGATTGTGTATGGCCCGTCGACCTGTAGCCACACCTTCATGAAATCGTCGAACTGGGAGGCATAAAGCGCCTCCATGTTGCTTCCGTTGTTCTTTCCCAGCCTCATCTCGGGAATGTGTTCGAGAGTGAGTCCGCAGCAGGCCGACAGATTATCGTGCGGCGTAACTACAGTCGTGCCGAAAATCTGATCACAGCCCTTGCGGAGTTCTTGGACATCTACCCGCTGCTCTCGATATTCTGCAGTATCGTGGAACGGCATCCACGAGTTCGATTGAATCGTCACTGCGCGCGATTCGATAAACGGCGCCAACAATGGGTGCTTGAGTAGTTCGTCAAGAAGGCTGCGGTCTTCTCCGTCATTCTCGACAGTGATGAGGCAGAATAAGCCAGCCTCCGCAGTTGCGGCGGCGGCGTTCACGACGCTAGCCGCAGGCACCCATTCCTGATGGTCACGGCCGGTGCTAATGTTGAGCTCGCATAGCCCAGCCTGCGTGAGTTTTTTGACAGCTGTGCGTGCTGATTGCGGTGTCTTGCCCCAATAACCATTGGAGACTACCCGTGTGGTCAGGCCCTCGGCGCTCGCAAACGCAATAGCCGCATGCAGATCGTCCTTCAACATCATTGCTTCGCCGCCGCTGAACGCAACCAGCGCAAGCCGCGGAAAAGTCCGCTTTGCCTCCGCGATGCGCGCAATAATTGTCTCGCGCGAAAGCCGGCCCGTCACCCTGGGGCCCGACTCGAAACAACACTGCTTGCAGGCCGCCGTGCACTGATAGGTGCAAAGCACGGTGAGCGTATGCGGACTGAATGCTCTGTCGATTCCCACGTCCTTGTGTCCCCTAATACTGGATCAATATCCAGATCGGTAGTACGCCGTTGGGAAGGATAGATCTATCGCTAAACTCGACCGCTGTCAATGCCTGCCCCGAGTGGCGCGTACTTTCAGCGGATTACGCCGGAACATCACGCAATTCTCACTTAGCCAGGCACGCAATCAGCCGCGGCAACAGGCTCTGCTCCAGCCTGATCAGGTAGAGCCGGCAGATGAGTAGACTTAACGTCTGCGGTGGCAACGCTAGAGCGTGTTATGAACTTTGAAGCGTTGGCGCTATGTTACGCCGATGACGTCACGCAAGCCGTATCCGACCAACGTTTCCGACGAAGAATGGGCCTTCGCTGCGCCCTACCTGACCTTGATGACCGAGCAGGCGCCGCAGCGCAAGTACGATCTGCGTGCGATGTTCAATGCTCTTCGCTGGATGGCGCGGGCCGGGGCGCCCTGGCGCCTGCTCCCCCAATGACTTCCCGCCGTGGGAAGCGGTCTATCAGCAGACCCAATGCTGGCTTCAGGCAGGCTGTTTCGAGGCGATGGTCAATGACCTGCGTTCGATTCTTCAAGTGGCCCGGGGCAAGCAAAGGCAGCCCAGCGCTGCGATCTTCGATGGGCATACGTTGCAATCGACCTGCGAGAGCGAGGCACGTGCGGGTTACGATGGGTACAAGCGCAGGAAGGGCAGCAAGGTACACATGGCGGTCGATACGCTGGGCTACCTGCTCGCAGCACAGGTCACGCCCGCCAGCGAGCAGGAGCGTGCGCAGGTGTGTTTGTTGTCGCAGGAAGTGCAACATGTGACAGGCGAGGCGGTGAAGTTGGCCTTCGTGGCTCGGGGGTACACCGGCGAAGAGGCGGCAGACGCGGCGAAGGAAGAAGGCATTGACCTGCAGGTGATCAAGCGGCCGGAAGCGAAGAAGGGATTCGTGCTGCTCCCCAGGCGCTGGGTGGTCGAGCGCAGCTTCGGCTGGGTCAACCGCTTCCGGAGATTGGCCTGGGACTACGAGCGGCTACCCGAGACCTTGGCAGGGCTGCACTTCGTCGTCTTCACAATCTTGATGCTCGGCAATGCCGCTACGATCCTTCCAAAGTTCATAACACGCTCTAATTCATTCCTGCGTCGTACTGAAGCATCCCGCACACTGAAACCACGCTAGTGCTTCGTGCCGCGCCTGCCACCCTTGCCGGCCGCCGGCGTCATTTCGACCGCCAGGGCGAAGCTGCGCTGCTCGCCCGCCTGCATCGCGCCGACGCCGACCACCTCGCGCCGGATCTCCTCGCCGCGATCGTTGCGGATGCTCAGCACCACGCAGTATTCCCATGCGCCGCCGTCGGCCGGCTGGCGGATGCTGCCCTCGACCTTCAGCGGGGTGATGGTTTCCGCGGCGGCGGCCGTCGCGGCCGCCGTCGGGTCGTAGCGCAGGTGGTGCCGGCACGCCGGGCAGACCACGGCGCTTTCCAGGATCGTGGTCTTGCAGTGCGGGCAGGTGCGGGTGGCGCCGGGCGTGCCGGGGCGCGGATTGATCATGCCGCCGGGCCGGAGTCCTTGCCGCCCTTGTCGGAGGAGGCCTTGTCGCCTTCCCAGCCGAAGTCGGCCTGGCCGCGCATCCGCGAGCCGGCGGCCACGGTCAGCGAGCCGGCCTTGACGTCGCCGATCAGCACGCCGGAGGCGAGCAGTTCGACGCGCGCGGCCGATTCGATGTTGCCTTCCAGTTCGCCGGCGATGATCACCTTCTTGGCGCGCACGCCGCCGTTGAGCTTGGCGCCGTTCTCGATGGTCAGGTCGCCCTGCACGTTGACGTCGCCCTTGAACTTGCCGGCGATGCGGATGTGGCCGGCGCCCTCGATCTTGCCCTCGATGGTCAGATCGGCGGCGATCAGCGATTCCTTCAGCTCACGCTCGGCGGCGGCGCGGGCGGCCGGCGGTGTGACGGTGGGCGTGAAATCGGCGGCGGCCGCCGGCGCGGGGTCGCGCAGGGTCACCGGTTCCGGCGGCGGGGCGGGGGAATCCTTGCGGGCCTGATCTTTCCACATGGACATGGGCGGGGGTCTCCAGTCTGGAAGGACCCGCACTATGGCCCGTCACCGCGCGGCGAAGTTGTGACCTGTTGCGGAAAAAGACCGATGGATGCGGCTTTCGTGGGCCGTGGCCCCGCTTGCGCGCCATCACGTTCCGTTTCGGCGTGCCGCCGCTGGCGCTTCAGGGAAACAGCAGCAGCACCGCTGCCAGCGTGGCCGCCAGTCCGCCCGACCACAGGCCCAGCCATCCGCCGCTGCGCCGCGCCTGCGGCATCGCCAGCCGGTGCCGGTGCGCCAGCAGGCGGTCGTGGCCCAGCAGCAGGCCCAGCGCCGACAGCGGCACCAGCAGCATCATCCGATCGCCGGCCAGGCGCGCCAGGTCGAGCTTGACCAGCAGCGTGCCGGTGAACAACGCGGCCAGGCACAGCAGCGCGAAGGCCAGCCAGTACGCGCCGCCCGAGCGCGGCGCGATCCAGACCATCGCCAGGATCAGGAAGCCGAGGTTGCCCAGCCACGGCAGGAACAGGCCCAGCAGGGTCAGTCCGCCCGCGAGCGCCAGGGTCAGTGCCAGCGACTCGTCCCAGCCGCGCTTGCTGCGGTTCCATTCGCGCAGCCGGATCAGGCCGGCCAGCGCGACGGCGTACAGCAGCCAGGGGATGACGATCCAGCCCAGCGTCCGTGGCAGCACGTCCAGCAGCGGCGCCGTCGGGATGCTCAGGCGCGAGATGGCCCAGGCGGCGAGCAGGCCATACAGCAGCCAGCGCGAGACCAGCAGCGCCCAGCGCGGGCGGGCGAAGCGCGCGCGGTCGGTGGCCTGCAGCCAGAACGCCAGGCTGCCGCCATCGAGATGGCGCCGGGTCATCGCCGGGTGCGCCTGCTGCAGATCCAGGAGGGTGGCGCGCAGCCGGCCGGGCAGGGTGGGGCAGAGCATCAGCAGCCAGCGCCGCGCCGGCCGCATCGGCTCCATCAGCTCGCGCAGCAGCAGGCGATCGACCGGCTTGCCCGACTTCGATTTCAGCGCCGACAGGGTGCGCTCGACGAACGCCTGCGCCGCCTCGCTGCGTTCGCTGGCGGTGCGCACCTGCTCGGCCAGCCAGCGATCGCCCAGCAGCGCGTCCAGGCCGAAGAACTCCAGCACCACCTCCAGCGGTTCCGGCATCGGCGGCGGCTCGCCTTCGACCAGCATCTCGACCACGTGCGGGCGCAGCGCGTCGCGCAGCGACAGCGAATACAGATCCTCCTGCTGCCAGAGCCAGTCGCGCAGCGCCGCGGCGTCGTCGGCCTGCAGGCGCTCCCACAGTTCGCGCAGGAACGGGCCGGCATCGTAGGTGCGGGTCTCCGGGATGTGCGCGGCATCCGGCACGTGCGGGTCGCCGTCGCCGAAACCATGCGGCGCGCCGTCCGCCTCTTCCGTGCGGGATTGCGGCGCGCGCGCGGGAAGCGCCGCGTCGTCGTCGCGGGCGGGAAGAGGCGCGTCCTCCGTATCGATGCCGGCATCGCCATCGACATCGGCCACTGCCAGCGCGCGCCGGCGCGCCAGCATCAGGCAGTGCTGGTAGGCGTCGTTGAGGCGCTGGAACGCGGCCGCGTCCTCGTCGGGCCGGCACTGCCGCAGCAGCCGCGCATAGGCACGCTTGATCGCGCGCTCGTCCGCGTCGGCCGGCAGCCCCAGCTGCCCGAACGGCGTCATGCGTCGATCCGCTGTTCGAGCTCGTCCAGCGCGCGCGCCAGCTCGCCGCGATGGCGGGCGATGCGCTCGCGATCCTGGCTTTCCAGCACGCCCATGAAGCGCGCCAGCCAGTCGTGCAGCATCGGCCGCAGGTCGAGGTGATCCTCGTACAGCCGCTCGGCGCGCGAGATCACCGCCAGGTTGGCCTGGTCCTCGCGCGGATGGATCTTCAACGCTTCCAACTGCGCCAGCCGCTCGCGGATCTCGGCCTGGGTCAGCACGCCGGGGTTGCCCTCCAGGATCAGCTCGTGCTTCAGGCCGGTCGCCAGCACGTGCGCCTCGACCTGCAGCACGCCGTTGACGTCGTAGGTGAAGCGCACCTCGAAGTTGTTCTGCTCGCGCGTCCTGCCCTTGGGCAGCGGCACCCGCAGGGTGCCCAGCAGCACGTTGTGGATCACCCGCGGGCTCTCGCCCTGATAGATCTCCAGCAGCACGTGGTCGGCGTTGTCGTGCAGCGGGGCGAACGTCTCGGCGCGGCTGACCGGCACGGTCGCGTTGCGCTCGATGATCGGGCTGAAGTGGCCGGTGGTCTCGCGGCCGCCGTCGTCGATGCGGCCGGTGCCGACGCCGAGCGTGTACGGGCACACGTCGGTCATCACCACCTCTTCCAGCGACTGGTCGCGCGCCTTCATGCCGGCGGCCACGCACGCGCCCAGCGCGATGGCCTGGTCGGGGTTGACGTGGCGCAGCGGCAGCCGCCCCAGCATGCGCGCGACCAGCCGGGTGAACAGCGGCATCCGCGACGCGCCGCCGACCATCACCACTTCCTGCAACTGGTCCGGGGCCAGCCGCGCGTCGCGCAGCGCGCGCTCGATCGGCTGGCGCAGCCGCTGCAGCAGCGGGTTGGCCAGCTCGTGGAAGCGCGCTTCGGCGATCTCCCACTCGCAGGCGCGCCCGTCGAGCTGGATCTGCAGGCCGGCGCGATCCTGCTGGCCGAGCTGGCGCTTGAGCGCCTCCATGCGCAGGCGCAGCTGGCCGTTCTCCTGCGCCGACAGCTTCTGCGGGTCCAGTTTCTGATCGCGGCAGAAGGCGTCCACCAGCAGGTCGAGGAAGTCCTCGCCGCCGAGGCGGTTGTCGCCGGCGCTGGCGTGCACCTGCATCACCCCATCGAAGACCTCCAGGATCGACACGTCGAAGGTGCCGCCGCCCAGGTCCAGCACGATGAAGGTCGAGCCGTCCACGCGTTCCTGCAGGCCGTAGGCCAGCGCGGCGGCGGTGGGCTCGTTGATCAGCCGCTCGACCTTGATGCCGGCCAGCTCGCCGGCCGCGCGGGTGGCCTTGCGCTGCGAGTCGCCGAAGTAGGCCGGCACGCTGATCACCGCCTCGGTGATCTCCTGGCCCAGGTGGCTGCGCGCGTCGTCCAGCAGCGCGCGCAACACCAGCGCCGACAGTTCCTCGGGACGGTACTTGCGCGATCCCAGCGCGGTCTCGCGCTGGCTGCCCATCCAGCGCTTGAAGGTGGCCACGCTGTCGCCGGGATGGGTCAGCAGGCGCTCGTGCGCGGCGCGGCCGACCATCAGCCTGCCGTCGGCGTCGACGCTGACGGCCGAAGGCGTCAGGTACTCGCCGAGCGCGTTGGGGATCAGCCGCGGCGCCTGTCCGTCGTAGCAGCCGATCAGTGAATGGGTGGTGCCAAGATCGATGCCGACGATCATCCGGCGTCCTGTGCGGGAAGGGGCGATGACAGTTTAAGCGGGCGGCCGGCATGCCGAGAACCGCTGCCGGCCGGGCAAGCCACGGCGGCGCGCCTACATCCGGAACACGCCGAACCTGGCCGGCTCGATCGGCGCGTTGAGCGAGGCCGAGATGCCCAGCCCCAGCACCCGGCGGGTGTCGGCCGGATCGATGATGCCGTCGTCCCACAGCCGCGCGGTCGCGTACCACGGACTGCCTTGGGTCTCGTACTGCTCGCGGATCGGCGCCTTGAACGCTTCCTCTTCGGCGGCGCTCCAGCTGTCGCCGCGCGCCTCGATGCCGTCGCGGCGCACCGTCGCCAGCACGCTGGCGGCCTGCTCGCCGCCCATCACGCTGATGCGCGCGTTCGGCCACATCCACAGGAAGCGCGCGCCGTAGGCGCGGCCGCACATGGCGTAGTTGCCGGCGCCGAAGCTGCCGCCGATGACCACGGTGAACTTGGGCACCGACGAGCACGCCACCGCGGTCACCATCTTGGCCCCGTCCTTGGCGATGCCGGCGTTCTCGTACTTGCGGCCGACCATGAAGCCGGTGATGTTCTGCAGGAACACCAGCGGGATGCCGCGCTGGTTGCACAGCTCGATGAAGTGCGCGCCCTTGAGCGCGCTCTCGCCGAACAGGATGCCGTTGTTGGCGACGATGCCGACCGGGTAGCCGTGCAGGTGGGCGAAGCCGGTCACCAGCGTCCTGCCGTAGCGCGCCTTGAACTCGTCCAGTTCGCTGCCGTCGACGATGCGCGCGATCACCTCGCGGATGTCGAACGGCTTGCGGGTGTCCTTCGGCACGATGCCGTACAGCTCCTCGGCCGGGTAGGCGGGTTCGCGCGCCTGCCGCACGGCCACCGGCAGGGTCTTGCGGCGGTTGAGGTTGCCGACCAGGCGGCGGGCGATGTCGAGCGCGTGGCGGTCGTCCTCGGCGAAGTGATCGGCCACGCCGGACACGGCGGTGTGCACGTCGGCGCCGCCGAGCGCCTCGGCGTCGACCACCTCGCCGGTGGCCGCCTTCACCAGCGGCGGGCCGCCGAGGAAGATCGTGCCCTGCTCGCGCACGATGACGCTCTCGTCGCACATCGCCGGCACGTAGGCGCCGCCGGCGGTGCAGCTGCCCATCACCACCGCGATCTGCGGGATGTTCTCGGCCGACAGCCGCGCCTGGTTGTAGAAGATGCGGCCGAAGTGCTCCCGGTCGGGGAACACCTCGTCCTGCAACGGCAGGAACGCGCCGCCGGAATCGACCAGGTAGACGCAGGGCAGGCGGTTCTCGCGCGCCACTTCCTGCGCGCGCAGGTGCTTCTTGACCGTCATCGGGAAGTAGGTGCCGCCCTTGACGGTGGCGTCGTTGGCGACGATCACCACTTCCAGCCCCTGCACGCGGCCGATGCCGCAGACCATGCCGGCGGCCGGCGCGGCGCCGTCGTACATCTCCTCGGCGGCGAGCGGGGCGATCTCCAGGAACGGCGAACCCGGATCCAGCAGCGCGGCGATGCGATCGCGTGCCAGCAGCTTGCCGCGCTCGGTGTGCCTGTCGCGCGCCTTGCTGCCGCCGCCATCGGCGGCGCGCGCCAGCCGGCGTTCGAGTTCGGCGACCAGCGAGCGGTGGTAGTCGGCGTTTTCCTGGAAGGCCTGCGAGCGCGAATCGATCTGGGTGGACAGGAAGGACATGCCGGTACCGGTCGGTGGAAAGACGCGATCTGAACACAAAGGCCGCGCCATACCAAACCCAATGCCGGCGCGGACATGACTGCGGACATGACAAGGCCCGCTCGCGCGGGCCTCGTCGCAACCGATGGCGCGGGTTACTGGCGCTTTTCCTCGGCCTTGGCTTCGGCCTTCTCCGCGACCTCGGCGGCCTTGTCGGCGGTGGCCTGGGCGGCGCGCGCGGTGGCCGCGGCGGCGTCGCTGGTCGCCTCGGCGCTGGCCGCGACCGTCGCGTCGGCGGCGTCGCGGGTGGCCGCGGCTGCGGCATCGGCGGCCTCGCGGGCGGCGGTGGCGGTGTCGTTGGCCGCTTCGCGCGCGGATTCGGCGGCACGGTCGGCGGCGGCGTCGGCCTCGCGCGCGGCCTGGTCGGTTTCCTGCGGCGTACAGGCGCCCAGCGCCAGGATAGCGGTGGCGGCCAGCAGAACGTGGCGGATCTTCATGGCGGGTTCCTCATCGAGAAAGGGGGAGGACAGCGCCGGCAAGTCTAGGCAGTGCCGGATGCGGGCCATGTGAACACGCCAGCCGTTCCAGTGAACGCCCGCTTGACCGGAAGCGGGATGCGCCCACGCCGCAAGCCGTGTGGCGCGCATACGAAAAAGCCGCCGGTTTCCCGGCGGCTCTTCGTTACCACGGTGCCTCTCGCAGAGGCCAGGAAGATTACTTCTTGGCTTCTTCGGCGGCGTCCTTGGCAGCCTCGGCGGTGTCGGCAGCCGCAGCAGCGGTGTCGGCAGCAGCGTCGGCGGCGTCGGAGGTGGTGGCGGCAGCAGCGTCGGTGGCGGCAGCAGCAGCGGCGTCGGCGGCGGTGGCGGCGGCGTCGGCAGCTTCCTGGCCGGCTTCGGCGGTCGCGTCGCCAGCGGCGGCGGCGGCGTCGGCAGCAGCCTGGGCTTCGGCGGCGGCGGCGTTGGCGTCGGTCGCGGCGTCAGCAGCCTGGTCCTGGTTCGAGCACGCAGCCAGGGCAGCAGCCAGAGCCAGCGCGATCAGAGCCTTGTTGATGGTCATTTTGCGATTTCCTCGTCGTTAGTTAGGCAACGCGCAATTGCGCGCCCGCAACATGATGACAAGCCGGTGACGGCTGTCAAGCGGCAGCTGGCTTAATTTTGTCAAAGGGTCGTTAATCGTTTGCCGGCGTCCTCGCCGGGAAGCGGTTACACGATCTCGACGGCGATGGCGGTGGCCTCGCCGCCGCCGATGCACAGCGACGCGACGCCGCGCTTGCCGCCGGTCTTGCGCAGGGCATGGATCAGCGTCACCACCAGCCGCGCACCGGAGGCGCCGATGGGATGGCCCAGCGCGCAGGCGCCGCCGTGGACGTTGACCTTGGCGTGCGGGATGCCGAGTTCCTTGATCGGCGCCATCGCCACCACCGCGAACGCCTCGTTGATTTCGAACAGGTCCACGTCCTCGACCTTCCAGCCGACCTGCTCGAGCAGCTTGCCGATGGCGCCGACCGGGGCGGTGGTGAACCACTGCGGTTCCTGCGACAGGGTGGCGTGGCCGACGATGCGCGCCAGCGGCGCCAGCCCGCGCCTGGCGGCTTCCTCGGCGCTGAGCAGCACGGTCGCGGCGGCGCCGTCGGAGATGCTCGAGGAACTGGCCGCGGTCACCGTGCCGTCCTTTCTGAAGGCCGGCTTGAGGGTCGGGATCTTGGCGACGTCGGACTTGCCCGGCTGCTCGTCGGTGGCCACCTCGATCTCGCCCTTGCGGGTGGCGACCTTGACCGGGACGATCTCGTCGGCGAACGCGCCCGACTGCTGCGCGGCCTGCGAGCGCCTGACCGATTCGATCGCGTAGTCGTCCTGCTCCTGGCGGGTGAAGCCGAACTTCTCGACCGTGGCCTCGGCGAACACGCCCATCGACTGGCCGTCGTAGGGGTTGGTCAGGCCGTCCCAGGCCATGTGGTCGACCGCCTGGAAACCGCCGTAGCGGTTGCCGGTGCGCGAGTTGGGGAACATGTGCGGCGCGTTGGTCATCGACTCCATGCCGCCGGCGACGACGATGCTGGCCGAGCCGGCCTTGATCAGGTCGTGGCCCAGCATGATCGCCTTCATGCCCGAGCCGCAGACCTTGTTGATGGTGGTGCAGCCGGCGCCGACCGGGATGCCGGCCGCCAGCGCGGCCTGGCGCGCCGGCGCCTGGCCCAGGTTGGCCGGCAGCACGCAGCCCATGATGACTTCGGACACGTCGGCCGCGGGCACGCCGGACTGCTCCAGCGCCGCGCCGATGGCCGCCGCGCCCAGGGTCGGCGTCGGCACGCCGGTGAACTGGCCCAGGAAGGAACCGATGGCCGTGCGCTTGGCGGCGGCGATGACGATGTCGGACATGGCGGGAATCTCGTGGAGGTAGAGGCCGGATTATCCGCCCGCCACGGTAGGCGCGGCAAATCGCCCGCGTACGGGCAGGCGGCGGCGCGATCGCGCGCGAGCGGGGAAGGCGGCTGGAGCTTGCGTGCCTTGTCCTCGCTGACCCGCGCGGGAACCGGCAACCGCCTCCAGCGGTTAGCAGCCGGGAAGGGGAGTCTTCGCGCGCCCCGAACGGGCGACGGGGAAGCGCCGGCGCGGACGGCGGATGCGCCGCCCGCGCCGGACGCGGTCAGCTGCGGCCTTCGAACAGCTCGCGGCCGATCAGCATGCGGCGGATCTCGTTGGTGCCGGCGCCGATGGCGTACAGCTTGGCATCGCGCAGCAGCCGGCCGGTGGCGTACTCGTTGATGTAGCCGTTGCCGCCCAGCGACTGGATGGCCTCCAGGGTGACCTGCACGGCCGCCTCGGAAGCGTGCAGCAGGCAGCCGGCCGCCGCCGCGCGCGAGGAATGGCCGCCGTCGTAGTCGCGCGCGACCTGGTAGGCGAACGCGCGGCTGGACTGCAGTTGCACGTACATGTCGGCCAGCTTGCCCTGCATCAGCCCGAAGGTGCCGATGGCGGCGTCGAACTGCCTGCGCGCGCGCACGTAGGGCAGGGCGATGTCGAGCGCGGCCTGCATCAGCCCGATGGGGCCGCCGGACAGCACCAGCCGCTCGGTGTTCAGGCCGCTCATCAGCACGCGCACGCCCTGGTTGACCTCGCCGAGCACGTTCTCCTGCGGGATCTCGCAGTCCTCGAACACCAGCTCGCAGGTGTTCGAGCCGCGCATGCCGAGCTTGTCCAGCTTCTGCGCGGTGGAAAAGCCCTGCATGCCCTTCTCGACGACGAAGGCGGTCATGCAGCGGCTGCCCGCCTCCTTGCCGGCGGTGCGCATGTAGACGATCAGCACGTCGGCCTCGGGGCCGTTGGTGATCCACATCTTGTTGCCGTTGGCGATCCAGACGCCGTCGCGCAGCTCGGCGCGGCAGCTCATCGAGCCGACCACGTCCGAGCCCGCGCCCGGCTCGCTCATCGCCAGCGCGCCCTTCCATTCGCCGCTGCACAGCTTCGGCAGGTACTTGCGGCGCTGCGCGTCGGTGCCGTTGAGGTAGAGGTTGGACACGCACAGGTTGGAGTGCGCGCCGTAGCTCAGGCCGACCGAGCCGGAGGCGCGCGAGATCTCCTCCATCGCCACCAGGTGGGCCAGGTAGCTCATGCCGCTGCCGCCGAACTCCTCCGGCACCGTCATCCCCAGCAGGCCCATCTCGCCCAGCTTGGGCCACAGATCCTGCGGGAACGCGTTGTCGTGGTCGATCCGCGCCGCGCGCGGCGCTATCTCGGCTTCGGCGAAACGGCGCACCGCCTCGCGCAGGGCGTCGATCTCTTCGCCCAGTGGAAATGCTCGCATCCGGTCCTCCCTCCTTTGCGGGCTATGGAATGTGTCGCTCGGTTTTCAATGCTCGCCGCGCAGGTGCCCCATGAAGCGCGGCGCGGTGCGGCCCAGCGGCAGCTTGAGCTTGCCGATGGACGCGATGCGCGCCTCGGCGATGCGGTCGGCGGCGTAGTGCGGGGTGATGCCTTCGCGCTCGGCCAGGTCGAAGATCCGGCCGACGGTATGGTAGATGGTACGCATCATCCGCATCGCGCGCTCGCGGTTGTAGCCGTCGATCTCCAGCGACACGTTCATCACCCCGCCGGCGTTGACCGCGTAGTCGGGCGCGTACAGGATGCCGCGCCGCGCCGCCTCCTCGCCGGTGACGTGCGACATCTGGTTGTTGGCGGTGCCGCAGATGATCCTGGCCTTCAGCCGCGGCAGGGTCTGCTCGTTGATGGCGTACTCCATCGCGCACGGCGCGAACACGTCCACCGGCAGTTCGTAGATCTCGTCGGGCTTGACCGCCTCGGCGCCGTACTCCTCGACCGCGTGCTCGACCAGCTTCGGGTTGAGGTCGGTCACGAACAGCTTGGCGCCGCGCTCCTTGAGCAGCTTGACGAACTCCATGCCGATGTGGCCCAGGCCCTGCACCGCGATGCTGGCCTTGCCGACCTCCTCGTGGCCGAGCTTGCGGCCCAGCGTGGCCATCAGCCCCTGCAGCGCGCCGTAGGCGGTGAACGGCGCCGGGTCGCCGGAACCGCCGTGGACCTGGTGCACGCCGACCACGTACTCGGTCTCGCGGTAGACGTGTTCCATGTCGTTGACGTCGGTGCCGACGTCCTCGGCGGTGATGTAGCGCCCGCCCAGCGAATCGACGTAGCGGCCGAAGCTGCGGAACAGCGCCTCGGTCTTGTCCTGGCTGCTGTCGCCGATGATCACCGCCTTGCCGCCGCCGACGTTGAGCCCGGCCAGCGCGTTCTTGTAGGTCATGGTGCGGCTCAGCCGCAGCGCATCGGTCAGTGCGGCGGCGCTGTCGGCGTAGGTGCGCATCCGCACCCCGCCCAGCGCCGGCCCCAGCACGGTGCTGTGGATGGCGATGATGGCCTTCAGCCCGGCATCGGGGTTGTGGCAGAAGATGACCTGCTCGTGGCCGGAAGTGGCCAGGGTTTCAAACATCATGGGTAGCTCCGGCGCTTGGGGCGATGCGGACTGGCCTGGATACGGGTCAAGTGGCTGATCGGCAATAAAAAAAGCGACGTTTACGGTAGGGGCCGTGGTCGTCGCAGATGCGCAGTCTAATCCAATCGCCGCGCGCCGGCCGTACAGGCTGCCGCGACCGTGGGCCGAAAGGGCCTGGAAAGAAACGAACGGTCGTGCTATTTATGCCGGCATGAACCTGGCCGCGACCACCAGCAAGGGCAGCGCCACCCGCGAGATGATCCTCGCGCGGGCCTACGCGATCGCCTGCCGGCACGGGCTGGAAGGGCTGTCCATCGGCGAGCTGGCCAGCGCCGCGGGCATGTCCAAGAGCGGGGTGTTCGCCCATTTCGGATCGCGCGAGGAACTGCAGCTGACCGTGCTGGACTGGGCCGCCGCGCGCTTCGGCGAGGCGGTGATGGGGCCGGCGCTGCGGCAGCCACGCGGGCTGCCGCGCCTGCGCGCGCTGATGCACGGCTGGTTCGACTGGATCTGCGCCAACCCCGACGGCTGCGTGATCCTGGGCGTCAGCGGCGAATACGACGGGCGGCCCGGTCCCCTGCAGGAGCGCGCAGTTTCCTGGCTGGGCCTGTGGCGCGCGCAGCTCGGCAAGGCCATCGCGCTGTGCATCGAGACCGGCGAGCTGCGGGCCGACACCGACGCCGAGCTGTTGGCATTCCAGTTGCTCTCGCTGGCGCATGGCCTGCACGACACCCGCATCTACGACACCTCCAACACCGGCGAACTTGCCCGCCGCGCGCTGGCGCATCTGCTCGACGCGCATTCTTCCTGAGCCTCTTCGGAAACCGACATGGCCGTCCTCGCTGCCGCGAAAAAAAGCACGAACGTTCTATATTTCCTGCGACTCCTCTCCCTGCGCCTGGGCTTCCGGCTGGGCGGCTGGCTGATGCCGACCACCGCGCTGCTGCACGCCTTCCGCCTGTTCGGCACGCCGCTGCCGGGAGGACGCCGGCGCGCGGGCGACAGCGACGGTGCCGGCGCGCGCATCGAAACGCTGGCCTTCGGCAGCCAGCAGGTGGCGATCTATCGCTGGGGTGATGCCCGGACCCAGCCGGTGGCGTTGCTGGCGCACGGCTGGTCGGGTTATGGCCTGTTCTTCCTGCCGTGGGTGGAGCCGCTGCGCCGCGCCGGCTACGCGGTGGTGGCCTTCGACCAGATCGCGCATGGCCGCAGCGGCGGCCAGCGCACCACGCTGCCGATGTTCGCCGAGGTGATGCGCCGGGTCGCCGGGCACGCCAGCCCGCCGGCTGCGCTGATCGCGCACTCGATGGGCGGCGCGGCGGCGACCCTGGCGCTGGCGGGCGGGATGCCGGCCGGCCGCGTGGTGCTGATCGCCCCGTCCGCCGATCCGGTGGCGGCGGCGCGCCGCTTCGGCGGCCTGATCGGCCTGGCCACGCACCTGACCGAACGGTTGTTCGACGAATACGAGGCGGTGACCGGCATCGCGCCCGGCAGCCTGCAGGCCCACGTCAACGCGCCTTCCATCGCCACGCCCGCGCTGATCGTCCATGACGTCGAGGACCGCGAGGTGCCCTGGTCCGAAGGCGAGCGCTACGCGCGCTACTGGCCGGGCGCGCGATTGCTGACCACGAGCGGGCTGGGGCATTACCGCATCGCCAACGACGCCGGCGTGATCGCCGAGGCGCTGCGCTTCCTGCGCGGGGAAGCCGTCGGCGAGCGGGTCGTGTCCACGCGCGAACTGCCCTACGGCTGCTTCTGAACTCGCTGGCGGCGAGGAGACACCGCACGCCGGCGTAGGGAGCGCGTTGCGGGTTCAGCGGCCGCGTTCGCCGCGCGCGCTACAATATCCGGCTTGCAACGATGCCAGCGAGTGAGGGCGCATGAGCACACCGGCTACCCGTTTTACCGCAGCGCAGGCCGAGCCTACGCCGCTGCGCTTCGTCACCGCGGCCAGCCTGTTCGACGGGCACGACGCGGCCATCAACATCATGCGCCGGCTGATCCAGTCGCAGGGCGCCGAGGTGGTCCACCTCGGCCACAACCGCAGCGTCGAGGACGTGGTCCGCGCGGCCTTGCAGGAGGACGCCGACGGCATCGCGCTGTCGTCCTACCAGGGCGGCCACGTCGAGTACTTCAAGTACATGGTGGACATGCTGCGCGAGCGCGGCGCGTCGCACATCCGCGTGTTCGGCGGCGGCGGCGGCACCATCACGCCGGAGGAGATCCGCGAACTGGAGGCCTACGGCGTCGAGCGCATCTACCACCCCAACGACGGCATGAAGATGGGGCTGGTGGAGATGATCGGGGATGTGGTGAGCCGCGCTTGCGCGGCTCGGGATTCGGGATTGGGGATTGGGGATTCGCAAGGACAGGCGCCTGCGATCGACGACGAGATCTCCATCGGCCGCATGCTCTCGGCCATCGAGGACGGCATCTTCAGCGAAGCCGAACTCGCGCTGATGCGCAAGACATGGGCGAATCCGCGATCTTCCTCCCAATCCCCAATCCCCAATCCCGAATCCCGGACCGGCGGCACGCCGGTCATCGGCATCACCGGCACCGGCGGCGCCGGCAAGTCATCGGTCACCGACGAACTGCTCAACCGCTTCCTGTCCAGCTTCCCGGCCATGCGCATGGCGGTGATCTCGGTCGATCCGACCCGCCGGCGCACCGGCGGCGCGCTGCTGGGCGATCGCATCCGCATGAACTCGCTGCGCAGCGAGCGCATCTACATGCGCTCGATGGCCACGCGCCGGCAGAACGTGGCGACCAATGCGGTGCTGAAGGACTGCATCGCCTTCCTCAGGTCGCTGGGCTTCGACCTCATCATCGTCGAGACGGCCGGCATCGGCCAGAGCGATTCGGAGATCGTCGACCTGGTCGATTTCCCGATGTACGTGATGACCAGCGACTACGGTGCGGCCAGCCAGTTGGAGAAGATCGACATGCTCGACTTCGCCGAGCTGATCGTGCTGAACAAGTACGACCGCCGCGGCGCCGAGGACGCGCTGCGCGACGTGCGCAAGCAGTGGAAGCGCAACCGCACCGCCTTCCAGACCCCGGACGCCGAGGTGCCGGTCTACCCGACCATCGCCAGCCAGTTCAACGATCCCGGCGTGAGCTGGATGTTCGTCAACCTGTGCCGGTTGTTGCGTGGGAAGCTGGGATTCGGGATTGGGGAGTCGGGATTTGAAAAGCCCTCCCCTTCAAGGGGCGGGTCGGGTGGGGAGGGTGCCGCCTCCACTCGCTGCGACTTCAACCCGCAACTGGACACCTCCCTCAAGGAGCCCCGCGCCACCGTCCTCATCCCGGGCAGCCGCGTGCGCTACCTGGCCGAGATCGCCGAGCAGGGCCGCAGCATCAACCGCCGCATCGAGAGCGAGGCCGAGACCGCCAGCCGCGCGCAGAGCTACTGGCAATCGCTGAAGGATCTCGACGATCCGCTGCTGCCCAAGGCGCTGGAACTGTATCCCGCCGACGCGATCCTTCCCCCGCCTGCGGGGGAAGGTGCCCGAAGGGCGGATGGGGGCAGGGCCGGTGAAGCCCATCGGCAAGCGGGGGAGGGAGCGCCGACTGCCGACCGCACCCTGCTCACCCTGCGCCAGCGGTACAACGATGCCGTGCAATCGCTCTCGACCGAGGCCCTCAAGCTGCTGCACGAATGGCCCGCGCGCCTCAAGGCGGCCACCGACGAGGTCAACGAGTACGAGGTGCGCGGCAAGACCATCCGCATCGAGAACTACCGCACCTCGCTCAGCCACCAGCCGATCCCGAAGATCGCCCCGCCCAAATACCGCGGCTGGGGCGAGTTGCTGACCTTCCTGCAAAAGGAGAACCTGCCGGGCAGCTATCCGTACACCGGCGGCGTCTACCCGTACCGCCGCACCGGCGAGGATCCGATCCGCATGTTCGCCGGCGAGGGCACGCCGGAGCGCACCAACCGCCGCTTCCACTACCTCAGCGTCGGCCAGCCGGCCGCGCGCCTGTCCACCGCCTTCGACAGCGTCACCCTGTACGGCGAGGACCCGGCGCCGCGTCCTGACATCTACGGCAAGATCGGCAACTCCGGCGTCAACATCCCCACGCTGGACGACATGAAGAAGCTGTACTCCGGCTTCGACCTGTGCGCGCCGACCACCAGCGTGTCGATGACCATCAACGGCCCGGCGCCGATGATCCTGGCGATGTTCATGAACACCGCCATCGATCAGCAGGTGGAGAAGTACCTGAAGAGCGACCCGCAGCGCTGGGCAGAGGCCGAGGCGAAGATCGCCGCGTTCTTCGAGGGCCGCGAGCGCCCGCGCTACCACGGCGACCTGCCGCCGACCAACGACGGCCTGGGCCTGGGACTGCTCGGCGTGACCGGCGATCAACTGGTCGATGCCGACACCTACGCGCGCATCAAGTCCGACACGCTGAAGACCGTGCGCGGCACCGTGCAGGCCGACATCCTCAAGGAGGATCAGGCGCAGAACACCTGCATCTTCAGTACCGAGTTCGCGCTGCGGATGATGGGCGACATCCAGCAGTACTTCGTCGACAACGGCGTGCGCAACTTCTACTCGGTGTCCATCTCCGGCTACCACATCGCCGAGGCCGGCGCGAACCCGATCTCGCAGCTGGCGTTCACCCTGTCCAACGGATTCACCATCGTCGAGTACTACCTGGCGCGCGGGATGAGGATCGACGACTTCGCACCCAACCTGTCGTTCTTCTTCAGCAACGGCATGGACCCGGAGTACACCGTCATCGGCCGCGTCGCCCGCCGCATCTGGGCGCGCGCGATGCGCGAGCGCTACCAGGGCAACGAGCGCAGCCAGATGATGAAGTACCACATCCAGACCTCCGGCCGCTCGCTGCACGCGCAGGAGATCCAGTTCAACGACATCCGCACCACGCTGCAGGCGCTGTACGCGCTGTTCGACAACTGCAACAGCCTGCACACCAACGCCTACGACGAGGCCATCACCACGCCGACCGAGGAGAGCGTGCGCCGCGCGGTGGCCATCCAGATGATCATCAACAAGGAACTGGGCCTCAACTTCAACGAGAACCCGTGGCAGGGCAGCTTCGCCGTCGACTACCTGACCGACCTGGTCGAGGAGGCGGTGTACAAGGAGTTCGAGGCGATCAGCGAGCGCGGCGGCGTGCTCGGCGCGATGGACACCATGTACCAGCGCGGCAAGATCCAGGAAGAGAGCCTGTACTACGAGCACAAGAAGCACGACGGCTCGCTGCCGCTGGTCGGCGTCAACACCTTCCTGCCCAAGGAGCACGGCGGCGAGGTCGCCACCGAGATCGAGCTGATCCGCTCGACCGGGGAGGAAAAGGCGCAGCAGATCGCCAACGTGCAGGGCTGGCAGCGCAACCGCAACCCGCTGGCCCCGCTCGGCGAGACCGAGCACGGCCACAGCATCGCGCTGGAGGAGCATGCCGCCCCCGAAGTGCACGACGGCCACGGCCTGGCCTATCTCCAGCGCACCGCGCGCGAGCGCAGGAACGTGTTCGCGGCGCTGATCGAGGCGGTCAAGACGCACAGCCTGGGCCAGATCAGCCATGCGCTGTACGACGTGGGCGGCGAGTACCGCCGCAACATGTAGGGCCGGCTTGGTGGCTTCAATCGAGAAACCCGCCGTTCGGCGGGTTTTTTTGTTTACGTTGTGTGGCAGGGCCTGGAACACCAGTAGCAGCCGTTGGATTGGCTGTAGTAACGCTTGGCCTCGCGCACCGCATCCTGGCACGTGTAGTGAATGCCGAGGTCCAGGCGGTTCGAGGGGAGGAAGCCGCAGGTTTCCACATGCACTTCATGGTCACCATTGGCTTGTTGCTCGTGATTGACGTAGTAGCGGGGCATTGCGATGACTCCTCGGTGGTTCGTGGAGTCACGCTAGGGTCGTTGAGTCTCACGAATGGAGATCGCAGCGCAAGAATGTGGACCGTCTGTCGGCAGTCCTACCTGTAAGCTCCCGGTCCGCGCCAGATCAGTTCGCCGCGGCGGTACACGCGCACCACGCTGA
The DNA here is from genome assembly GCF_046736355.1 of Pseudoxanthomonas mexicana. GTDB lineage: Bacteria > Pseudomonadota > Gammaproteobacteria > Xanthomonadales > Xanthomonadaceae > Pseudoxanthomonas_A > Pseudoxanthomonas_A mexicana_B. Next base: position 1,599,330 of record NZ_CP157201.1, read on the forward strand.
CCACGTCGCGGGCGTCGCCGATGTTGGCCAGCGCGGGATCGTCCGGTTGCACCAGGCGGCAGCCGCCGGAGCCGCGGCGGGCGACGATCTCCAGGGCGCACACCATGAATTCGCTGCGGCCGGGCAGGGGGAAGGAGAGTTCGGCCATGCCGCGCTCCTGCCAGTCGCGCAGGCGCAGTTCGTTGCGCAGGTCGTAGTAGATCTGGTGGCCGTCCACTTCCATGTTGGGGGTGTTGTTGTTCTGTCCCGGTCCCTGGTAGCGGCCGGTGCCAGCGGTAGGGCCGCTGTTGGTGGGGGCGGTGTCCTGTGCCAGCAGGCCGGGCGGTTGGCCCCAGCGGCCGGAGCGGCGCCAGGCGGGGATGGGCTGGCTGGCGGGCGGCCGGGTCTCCTGCGGGACGACGGCCTGTTCGGCGGCCGGCGGCGTGGCCTGCACTTCTTCGGGGCTGATGGGGGTCTCGGCCTCGGTCACGCGGGTGGCGTCGACGGGCGAGGCGACGGCGGTGGTCACCAGCGGTTTGCGGGGGCGGGGCCGATCGCTGGGCGGGGCGGCGGCGGCCGGGGGCACGGGCGGTTGCTGATCCTCCCGGGAGGCCTCGCCCAGGAAGTCGACCTTGACGCGGGCGCCGCCGCTGCTGCTGCCCTCGGGCGGGGCTAGGGATATCTTTGATGAATACAGCAGCGCCAGCACGAACAGGACGTGCATCAGCAGGCTCGCCAGCGAGGCGATCCATTGCGGGTGGCGATCGATCAGGCGCTCGGTGGTCGGTGCACGACGCGACGCATCGCTCATGTGGAGGCGCGGACGTCGGGGGAGGGGGACTTCATGGGGGGAAGAGCATGGGACGTGGAGGCGACATTACCCGGAGCGCCGGGATGTGCCAAGGTTGAAGCGACAAGCTGCTCGGCTCTTACCATCCGCAGATCGGCCCGGACGTCACCGCCAAGGCGCTGGACTGCTTGGCCCCGACCGACGATGGAAGCGTCCCCTGCGAACCGGGCTCGCATCCGGCTTGCGCCGCGGCGGCCGCATCAATCCCGATCCGGCGCACCCAGCGGGAAGTAAGCGCGATACGGCCGCGCTTCGTCCACGGCCCGCTTGAACGAAGGACGCGCCAGCAGGCGCTTGCGGTAGGCGTGGACGTTGGCGAAACGCTCGTCTATCGCATGCGTCCAGTCGGCGTAGAACAAAAAGGGCGCCGCGGCGCAGTCGGCCAGGGTGAATGCCGCGCCGGTGGCCCACTCGCATCCGGCCATGTGGCGGTCCAGCCAGGCGTAGGCCGTTTCGAGCATCGCGCGGGCTTCCCGGACGCCGTGGGGATCGCGGTCGGATTCGTCGCGGATGGCGTCGAACACCACTTTCTGCTGCGGCGTGGAGACGTAGTTGTCGAAGAAGCGGTCCAGCATCCGGACTTCCAGCGCGGCATCGCGATCCTCGGGAATCAGGCGCACCGGGCCGGGGAGGTGCAGGTCGAGGTATTCGATGATGCAGCTCGCTTCCAGCACCGTGCGCTCGCCGTGGACCAGGACCGGGAAGCGCTTCATCGGCCACAACGCCGCCAACTCCGCGCTGGCTTGCGGGTCCTCCAGGTTGCGGTAGTCGAAGGGAGTCGCGTTCTCGTACAACGCCACGAGCGCCTTCTGGCAGTACGACGAGAACGGATGGGCGTACAGGCGCGGCAGGTTGGTGGACATCTTTGGCTTTCCCGGATGGACTTGCTGGCATGACGAGCGGAATGGCCCAGGTTCGACAGGCGTGATGCAGGGCGCAGGCGCCAGCTACACAATCCGTCCGCAGGGCCTGGCCCGCGCGCAATCGTGGATGGCGGGCTTCAGCCGCGCCGTGCGGCCTCGATGGCGGCGATGTCGATCTTGCGCATCGTCATCATCGCCTCGAACGCACGCCTGGCCGCCGCGCGGTCGGGACCGGTGACGGCCTCGTTCAGCACGCGTGGGGTGATCTGCCACGACAGGCCCCACTTGTCCCTGCACCAGCCGCATTGGCTTTCCTCGCCGCCGTTGCCGACGATCGCGTTCCACAGGCGATCGGTTTCGGCCTGGTCCTCGGTGACCACCTGGAAAGAGAACGCCTCGCTGTGCTTGAACGCCGGGCCTCCGTTGAGTCCGAGGCAGGGAATGCCGAGCACGGTGAATTCCACCGTGAGCACGTCGCCCTCCTTGCCGGAAGGGTAGTCGCCCGGCGCGTGGTGCACCGCCGTCACCGCACTGTCGGGGAAGGTTTCGGCATAGAAGGTCGCGGCTTCGAGCGCGGTGCCGTCGTACCAGAGGCAGATGGTGTTCTTGTGGCTCATCGGGATTCTCCGGGGGGGACGCCGGCGCGCGCTACTGCGATGCCGGGCAGGCGGCATCCTTGCCCTGATGCGGTGCGCAGACCTTCTTGCGGCATTCGATGCCGGCCAGCGTATTGGCCGCCGGGCAGGCACGCAGCCGGTCCTGTATTTCCTGCGAGCGCGAAGGCGCTTCGTGCCTGTCCGCCTGCACGCCGCCGTTCGAGGCCCGGGCGGCGGCGGTCCCGGTGCGCGTGGCGCTGCTTTCGCCCTGGATCCTGGCGATCAGCGCGTCCATCGATTCGTGCTGCTGTTCGCTGGAGGCCGCCTTTTCTTCCTGCCGGATGATGCTCAGCAGCGAGGCGAGCAGGCGCGGATCCGATTCCTGCTGCACGGCGCGGACAGCGGGCGCCGACGCGGCCGCGACGCGGCGTGCGGGCGCGCGGACGCCGGCATCGCCCGATGGCGAAGCCCTGGCCGCGGGCGGCGCATCCACCCCGGCCACGGCATCGGTATCCACCGACGCGATGCCGGCGAGCGCGTCGGCCGGGGAGGTGGCGGCCTGCGGATCATCGACGATAATGGCGCCGCCTTGATCGGGGACGGCCTGCGCCGGCGCCGCCACCGCATCGGGCATTGCGACCGCGTGCCGGAGCGAAGGAGAAGCAGCGGGCTCGTGCCCGCGGGTCGCCGGCCACCAGGAACCCAGGGCAAGGATGACAAGGACGACAGAACCGGCCGCCAGCAGGGCGAGCAGAAGCCTGTTCCGGAAGGCGGAAGCCGATGCGACAGGCTCGCGGCTTTCCATGCCGGCGAGGATGCGGCCGGCCGCCGTGGCCTGCGCCGGTTTCCGGTTTGCAGCCTCCGCGACCAGGCTTGGACGATTGGAACCGGCTGTGTTCAAGTGCAATCCCGCTCTTGACCGGCCTGGGCCGGAATGGCATCCCTGCCGCATTCTAGCGGTTGCCGGATCCGCGTCAACGACGCCGGCCGGGCCGGGGAGTGGCGCGTGATCCTGCTGTGGACGGCGCTGTTCTTCCTGTTCGCATCGCTGGCGTCCTGGTCGCTGTTGTTTCCAGTGGCACGCGAGCGGGCCGGCGCGTGGCTGGCCCGGCGCTGGCGACTGTTCGCCGGGCGCGCGGCGCAGGCGGGGCGGGGCGTGGCCGTGCGCGTGGAGGATTCGGGGCGGGCCGCGCGCGCAACCGGCGCGCACGCGTTCGACGGCCTGCTCCACCATCGCATGGTGCTGGCGATGGCGCTGGCGTTGCTGCTGTTGCCGCCGATCCTGATCCTGGGCCTGCGCCGCCACGTGGTGCTGGAGGGCTTCGGCAGCGAGGACCTGTCCGAATCCAGCAGCATGATCGCGCAGTTGCTGCGCGGCGAGCGCCTGGTGCCGCCTTCGCCGCCGCCGCCGGAGGTGTTCACCAATGCCGAGGTGCGCAGGATCAAGCCGGAGATCGTGTCCGCGGACCGGCGCTGGGAGCGGGTCGATCCCGAGCTCCAGCAGCGCGTGCTGGCCATCTTCGAGGTCATGAGCCGGCGATACGGCTACCGGATGGTGCTGGTCGAGGGCTACCGCAGCCCCGGGCGGCAGGCCGAGTTGATGCGCGGGGGACGCGCGACCCGCGCCGGCGCCTGGCAGAGCTGCCACCAGTACGGCCTGGCGGTGGACATCGCGCCGTTGCGCGATGGCCGCCTGCAATGGGACATGGGCGATGCCTGGACCCGCCGGGCCTATCACCTGTACGGCGAACTGGCGCAGCAGGCCGGGCTGGAATGGGGCGGCAACTGGCGCGGCCTGAAGGATTACGTCCACGTCGAGATGGCGGCCGAGTGCAGGCGCGCGCGCCAGGCCCGGCGGGAGCGGCAAGCGCGGGACGGGTGATAGTCGGGTCGAGTCCTGCTATCTTCTGGCCCGCCAACATCCTCCTGGTCGCCCCGTCGCAGCGGCGATCAGGCGGGGACACGCGCAGGAACGCGCATACGGACCTACAGGGAGAGTTTCGTGTCTCGGCCCATCATCGTGATCGGCGACAGCATCAGCCACGGCGGCAGCGTGGTCGGCGGATCGCCCGCCACCGACATCGAAGGCCGGCAGGTCGCGCGCCTCGGCGATCCGGTCGCCTGCCGCAAGTGCGGACCGACCCGCATCGCCAGCGGTGATCCGGGCGTCATCGTCGACGGGATGCCGGTGGCCCGCCACGGCGACAGGACCGCGTGCGGCGCGACGCTGATCGCCTCGCAGGCCACCACGACGATCGGTTGACCGTGATCGCTTTGGCGACTGCCGCCGCGGCGGATCCGAAGGGCAGGGCTTGAGCGTGCGGGCGGCCATGCGCGGCTTGCTGACGACGGCACTGGTGTCGGCTTCCGTCTGGGCCGGCGCGATCGCGTACTGGCGCAACAGCGGCATCCTGCCCGGCGGCATGCAGATGCTGGCGTGGCTGGGGGTGCTGCCGGTCAGCCTGTCCGCGGGCGGCTGGATGCTGCATTCGCTGGTCGTGCGCAGGCTGGCCGCGCGGGAACAGGCGATCGCGGAGGACGGCGTAGCTGCCGGCACGGCTTCGTTGCAGCCGCAGGACGAGGCGGTCCTGCCCGCGCCGCTGGAACTGCTGTCGGCCGCCGCGCGCCTGCCGGTCGGCGCGGACATCGCGGCGCTGTCGGCGACGCTGCCCACCTTGCCGCGTCCCGGCCTGCATCCGCGCTTCCGCGATCGCGACGACCTGCCGGTATTCGCCGCCTTCGTCCATGACCTGGACACCGGACCGGTGGCGCATGCGCTGGAAATCCCGGGCATGCACGGTGATGCCCTCGTGCCCGATGAAGAACACCTGCGCGCGCTCGCGCTGCTGGAGCCGGTGGCGGAGGAATTGCTGATGGCGGCCCTGGCCGCGCTGCCGCCGATGCAATCGCGGGAAGAGCGCGTGGTCGCCGGACTGCGCCGCATGGCCGAACCGGACATCGGCGGCGTGCTGCGCATCGAGGCGTTGTTGCCGGCGGCGTGGCCCCCCGCGCTGCGCGATGCGGCCGGCGAATGGCTGCGCCGCAGTGCGGTGGAACTGGGATTAGAACCGCGGCAGTTGCGACTGGAAACCGTGCCGGTGCGCGAGGCCATCGAAGTCTGGCGGCGCTTGCAACAGATCTGCGAAGCGTCCCCGACCGAACCGCGCGAATGGCGCCTGCTGCTGGCCTGCGAATCGTCGATGGGCGAGCGCAGCATCGCGCGGCTGGCCGCGGCCGGAACGCTGGCCAGCGGCCATCGTCCGGAGGGCGTGATTCCCGGCGAGGCGGCCTGTGGACTGCTGCTGCGTCGCGTGGATGCCGCGACGGCCGGCGCCGTGCCCGGCGCGGTTCCCGCCGTGGCCCTGCATCGCCCGTGGCGCGCGCCGGCCGGCGCCGGCCGCTCGTTGCGCGCGCGAACGCAAGCATGCGGCGAGTTGATCGCAAGCGTGCTGCGCCGCAGCGGCACCGCGCCGGAAGCGGTCACCCTGCTGGTGTGTGATGCCGACCACCGGCGCGATGCGTTGGCCGAAGCCGCTGCCGCGGCGCAGTCGGCCTGCCCCGAGCTGGATGCCTTCGAACACTGCCTGGCGCCGGGCCTGGTCACCGGCTGCACCGGCCACGTCGCGCCGCTGATCGCGCTGGCGCTGGCGTCCGGACAGGTCCGGCGCGCGCAGGCGCCGGCGCTGGCGCTCGGCCTTGCCGACGCGGACGAGCGCATCGCGGTGGCGCTGACGCCGGTGGCCGTCGATTCCCCTTCCGCACGGCACTCCGGCCCCGCGCCGGATGGCGCCGGCTAATCCCAACGTACATGGATCGTTCCCGATGTCGAGCAGGCTCTGGTATCTCCTCACCGACTACCGCGTGCTGATCGTGCTCGGTTTCCTGTCCGCGGCCGCGCTGGCGTATTTCGGCGCCGACGGGCTGGGCCGCGTCGGCATCTGGGCATTGGTTGCGCTGGCCATCGCACTGCCGATCGCGCTGCTGGCCTGGGCGGTGCGCAGGATGGCGGCGCGGCGCGCGGCCCGGCGCCTGGATGCGATGGTCGAGGGCGAGGCCAACCGCGCCGTGGCGGGCAGCCGGCAGGCCTCGCGCGCGGAAACCGAAGCGCTGCGCACGCGCATGCTGGAAGCGGTCAAGGCGATCAAGTCCTCGCGCCTCGGCATGCTCAAGGGCAAGGCGGCGCTGTACGAACTGCCCTGGTATGCGATCATCGGCAACCCCGCGGCCGGCAAGAGCTCGGCGATCCTCAACTCCGGGCTGAAATTCCCGTTCGAGGACACCCACGGCAACGTCATCCAGGGCATCGGCGGCACCCGCAACTGCGACTGGTACTTCACCACCGAAGGCATCGTGCTGGACACCGCCGGGCGCTACTCGGTCAGCGTCGAGGATCGGCTGGAGTGGCTGACCTTCCTCGACCTGCTGAAGAAGCACCGCCCGCGCGCGCCGCTCAACGGCATCATCATCGCCGCCAGCATCGCCGAGCTGTCGGGCAGCAGGCCCGAGTTCGCGATCGAACTGGCCAAGAACCTGCGCCAGCGCGTGCAGGAGATCACCGAGCGGCTGGAAGTGTTCGCGCCGGTGTACGTGGTGTTCACCAAGGCCGACCTGATCGCCGGCTTCACCGAGTTCTTCCAAGGCCTGGACCCGTCCGAGCGCGAGAGCGTATGGGGCGCCACGCTGCCCTACGATCCCCATGCCGAAACCGACGCGCTGGCCGCCTTCGACGCGCGCTTCGACGAACTGGCCGAGGGCCTGAAGGAAATGGGGCTGGCGCAGATGGCGATGCAGCGCGGCCGCCAGGTCGCGCCGGGGCTGCTGACCCTGCCGATGGAATTCATCGGGATCAAGCCGGCGCTGCGCACCTTCGTCGCCACGCTGTTCGAGGAGAACCCCTACCAGTTCAAGCCGGTGTTCCGCGGCTTCTACTTCACCAGCGCGCTGCAGGAAGGGCACCTGCTGCAGCATGCCTCCGAGCGCGTCGGCCGCCAGTTCGGCCTGCAGGCGGCCGGCGCCGGCGCGGCGCCGGAGGAACCGCGCGGGCAGACCGCGCACTTCCTGCGCGATCTGTTCCGCAAGGTGATCTTCGCCGACAGGCAACTGGTCCGGCAGTATTCCAGCCCGGGCCGGACCCGGCTGCGCTACGGCGTGTTCCTCGGCGCGGTGGCGGCGCTGGCGGTGATGCTGGGGCTGTGGACGTGGTCGTACACCACCAACCGCCAGCTGGTGGCCAACGCCGCCCGGGATCTGGAACAGGCGGTGCGCGTGCAGGAAGGCCGCGTCGATCTGAAGTCGCGGATCGACGCGCTGCTGCTGCTGCAGGACCGGCTGGAACAACTCGAACACTACCGCCGGCAGGGTGGCCTCACCACCGGCCTGGGCCTGTACCAGGGCGGGCGCATCGAGGACAAGCTGCTGCGGGAATACTTCGCCGGCATGCAGCAGGTGATGGTGCAGCCCGCCAGCGCACGGCTGGAGGCGTTCCTGGGCGAGGTCGTGGCGGGCCGCGACAGCCTGGGCGGCGAACCGGCGCAGGCGCAGCAGTCCGCGCAGGACGTGCTGTACCAGGAAGCCTCGCCGTCCAACGTCAACGACGCCTACAACGCGCTCAAGACCTACCTGATGCTGGGCGATCGCACGCGCGTGGAGCAGGCGCACCTGGGCCAGCAGCTGACCCTGTTCTGGCGCGGCTGGCTGGACGCCAACCGCGGCCAGATGAGTCGCGAGGAGATGGCGCGCGCGGCCGAGAAGCTGATGACCTTCTACGTGGCGCGTGCCGGCGAGCGGGACTGGCCGCAGATCCAGACCCGGATGACCCTGGTCGGCGACAGCCGCGAGGCGCTGCGGCAGGTGATGAAGGGGCAGCCGGCGATCGAGCGCGTGTTCGCCCAGATCAAGGCGCGCGCGGCGACCCGCTTCCCGACCATCACCGCCGCCTCGCTGGTGGGCGAGGAACGCAACCGCGGCGCCATCGTGGGCGGCTATGCGATCTCCGGCGCATTCTCGCGGCAGGCATGGGAGCAGTACGTCCGCTCGGCCATCGACGAGGCGGCCAACACCCAGCTCAGCACCACCGACTGGGTGCTGGAAACCACCGAGCAGCGCGACCTGTCGCAGGCCGGCAGTCCCGAGCACGTCGCCCGTGAACTGTCCACGCTCTACAAGCAGGAATACGCGCGCGAGTGGCGGAAGTTCGTGCAGGGCGTCGGCATGGCGCAGTTCCGCGACTTCGACGACGCGGTCGCGCGGATGAACAGCCTCGGCGACCCGCAGAACTCGCCGCTGCGCGCGCTGCTGGCCGCGATCAACGAACAGACCGTCTGGGACAACCCCGGCGCGGCCAGCGAATTGTCGCGCCAGGGCGAAAAGGGTTTCGTGGCCTGGTTCCAGCGCGTGGTCCTGCGCCGCGATGCGGGCGCGGCGCAGATCGATCCGGCGACCGGCCGCCCGCGGCCGGCGCCGGTGGGGCCGATCGGCAAGGCCTTCGAGGGCTTTGCCCGGCTGATGGTGGCGCGCGACGACAACCCGCCGCTGATCGACCACTATTTCCAGACCCTGGGCAAGCTGCGCACCCGCCTCAACGGCATCAAGGCCCAGGGCGAGCCGGGGCCGGGCGCGCGCGCGTTGATGCAGGCCACGCTGGGCAACGAGGGTTCCGAACTCAACGCCGCCCTGGCGCAGGTGGACGAGCAGATGATGACCGGCCTGGACGAGGCCCAGCGCGATGCGATCCGTCCGCTGCTGCTGCGGCCGCTGACCCAGACCTTCGCCGCGCTGGTGGCGCCGGCCGAAGCCGAGGTCAATCGGGCCTGGACCGCGCAGGTGCACGAACCCTTCCGCCGCGGCATCGGCCAGCGTTATCCGTTCAGGCTCGATGCCGACGTCGATGCGGCGGCCGGCGACGTCGCGGCGATCTTCGGCGCCTCCGGCGCGATCGCCGCGTTCAACAAGGAAGCCCTGGGGACGCTGGTGATCCAGCGCGGCAACCTGCTGGAGCCGCGGCGCTGGGCGGGCCTGGGCATCACGCTGTCGCCCGAGTTGATCAGCGGCTACGGCGATTGGGTCAGCGGCCCGGGCGCGGGCGGTTCCGATGCGACGATCTTCCAGATCCGCCCGGCGCCGGCCACCGGCGCGGTCGAGTACACCCTGGAGATCGACGGCCAGGTCCTGCGCTACCGCAACACCCCGCCGGAATGGGAAACCTTCCAGTGGCCCAATCCCGGCACCGTGCCCGGCGCCAGGATTTCCGCGGTCGCCAGCGATGGCCGCGGCGTCGAGATCTTCAACGCCCCCGGCAGCAACGGCTTCGCGCGCCTGATGCAGGCCGCCGCGATCGAGGGCGGCGCCGACAAGAGCCTGGTGACCTGGCAGGAGGGAGGCGTCAGCCTGACGGTGGAGATGCGCACCGTGCGCCGCGCCGGCGCGGGCGGCGGCGGCGGCGACTGGCAGCGCGGCCTGCAATTGCCGGCGGTGGTGGCCGGCGCGCCGCAGGCCGCGGCGACCACGCAGGGAGAAGCGCAATGACGCAGGTGTCGGCCCTCATCAACTATTTCGGCAAGCTGCCTGCGCGCGGCGATTTCGTCCGCGACGCCGACGACCACCCGTTGATGGCCCAGCTCGACCGCTGGGCCGGCGGCGGCCTGGAACTGCTGAGCCGCAATCCCGACTGGAAGCGGCTGTACGACACCGCCCCCGGCATGCATTACGCCTTCATGGGCTCGCGCAGCCGGTGGGTGATCGGTGGCCATCACCTGCGCAGCCATGACGCCTCGCAGCGCCGCTTCCCGTTCCTGTCGGCGACCCGGTTCGAGGTGGCCGAGCCGCTGCGTTTCATCGCCCGCAGCCCGCTGGCGCTGTCGCGGGCCTGGACCGGCATGGCCCGGCATGCGCGACAGGCGGTGGCGGCGGAGGACGCCGCCGCGCCGCTGCGCGAACTGTCCGGGACGCGCCACCGGCTCGATACCGATCCGGCCGCCTACGACGCGCCGTTCGCCGATTTCCTCGAACTGCAGACCTTGAGTTCGATGCAGCGCATCCTGCTGGAATCTGGGCATATGCGCATCCAGCTTCGGCAGATGCTGCCGGCGCTGGGCCTGCTGCTGCAGCCCCTGCTGTCCGGCGGCGGCGTCAGCATAGACAAGGCGCTGGAGCTGCCGCTGCCGCGCGATTCCCTGTACCGGCCGCTGGTCGCCGCATTCTGGCTCGACGCGGTGGCCGCGTTCATCGGTCGTGGCGATTTCGAACTGGCGGTGCTGATCCGCGATGACGACGCGCCGCAACTGCTGCTCGGCTTCGGCGGCGCCGACCCGCAGATCCTGCGCGCCGCGTTCGATCCGCAGGCGGCGGACGAATACCAGATCCGGCTGCGCGATTCGGAATGGGTGGAGGAATACCTGCCCGGCGACTACGCGCTCAACAAGCTGGCCAGCTACATCGATCGCGAGGATCTCTCGCTCAGGTCGGCGCGGGCGATCTTCGGCGAAACCTTCCTGGGAGCATGAGCATGCATCGTTCGGCCATCATGTTGCTGTGGCTGCTGTCCGGCGCCGCGCCGGCGCAATCCCCCATGCCGGCGCAGCCGCAGGCGCCGGTGATCGCCGAGGGCATCGTCCCCGACCAGGCCACCAAGTCGGCAATCCTGGCGCGCCTGCAAGAGTTGTACGGCGCGGGGCGGATCGTGGATCGCATCCAGGTGGAGTCGATTCCCGCGCCGCCGAACTGGGGCAAGTACGTGTCCAACATGCTGTCTCCCGGCCTGCGCAGGGTCAGCGCGGGCAAGCTGGAAGTCGACGGGCAGAGCGTCAGGGTCAGCGGGCAGGTGGCCAACGAGGCGCAGCGCCAGCAGGTGGCCAGCGAACTCAGCGTGGCCAGCAACAGCAGCTACACCATCACCAACAGCTTGCGCGCCGGCGGCAGCGAGCAGGACTTGCTGGACCAGACCCTGGCCGGCCGCATCATCGAATTCGAGAGCGGCAGCGCGCGGCTGACCTCGCTGGGCATGAGCATCCTCGACGAGATGGCGGGGAAGATGCGCGAACTGGGCGACGTGCGCGTCCAGATCGTCGGCCATACCGACAATGTCGGCCAGCGCCAGAACAACCTCGCGCTCAGCCACGCCCGCGCCGAAACGGTGCGGGCCTACCTGGCGCAGCGGGGCGTGGCCGCGGGCGGATTGAGCGTGCTGGGCAAGGGGCCGGATGAGCCGGTGGCCGACAACGCCGCCGCCGACGGCCGTGCGCGCAACCGGCGCATCGAGTTCCGGGTGCTGTGAACGGACGGGCCGGATATTCCTTCAGGCCTGTCGCCCGGGCAAGGCGCCCGCCAGGCCCCGCTTACTGACCGTTCTGATCCATGTCCAGCAGTTCCTCCACCTGGCTGAGCGTGGCATCGTCCTTGATGACCCGCCGCAGCCACACGTGCAGCGGCATCTCGCCCCAGCGTGCGGCCTTTTCCGCCAGGTAGGCGACCGGGCTGTGCGGTTCGGTGCGACGGAAGAACTCGGCGACCTGGCGCAGTTGCGCCAACGCCTCCTTGCGCGTGCCGATGGGACCGCCGGAGCCGCGTGGAGGCACGGGTGGCTCACTGGCCGGAACGCCCGCGGGCAGGCCTTCGCCGGGCACGTCGCCATCCGGCAACAGCCCCGCATCGCGCGCGAACCGCTGCACGGTGCGGTGGACGTCGTCCAGTGCATCGCGCACCGTGCCGAAGCCGGGGCCGTCCATGCCCAGGCGCGCATCGACCACGGCCTGCAGTTCACGCAGGGCCGCGGCGCAATCGGGCAGCGCTTCCAGCAGTTGCCGGTAGAAGTCGTGCGGCGTATCGCGGCGCGCGGCTTCCAGCGTTTCCAGTCCCGGCTGATCGTGGTCGCCGCGGGCTGCTTCGTTGCGGCCGCGAGCATGGGCGGCGTCGAAATCGGCCAGCGAGAAGCGCCCCTGCGGCCCCTGCACGATGGGCGTGCGGCGCAGCCACTGCAGCGCATTGGCCAGCAGCCAGCCCAGGTTGCCGATGCGCTCCTCATGGTCGCCGTCGATCGCCAGCGGATGCAACTCGTCCCAGTAGCGATCGCACAGCCCGGCCACCACCCGCAAGCCGTGGGCCAGGCCGGTGAAGCCGTGCAGTTGCACGCCGGCTTCGGTCAGCCATCCGCCCAGGCGCAGATCCTTGGTGCGCGCCTGCAACAGTTGCGTGCAACTGCGCCAGACCGCGTTCCAGTCGGCAGTCTTGATGTCGGTGACCCATTCGCCCTGGTCCAGGGTGGGGTCGTCGGCGCGCCGGGCTTCCTGGATTGCGTCGAATTCGAGCGAGAAGGACAGGTCCTCGCCGGCGGGGGCGTGTTGCGAAATCGGGGCCAGCAGGTCTTCCATTTCCAGCATGGCGTACTCGCGTGAAGAGTCGGGAAGGGCATCGATTCTACAGAACCGCGCACACGCTGCCCGTGCGCGGGTCTTTGTCAAGCCGCCCCTATACCGGACGCCGCGCGAGTCTGATAGTTTTGCCCCACAGGGAAAGATGGCGGGTCCTGCATGCCGGGACCCGGGAGCAGGGATGCTTATGGACAAGGACATGCAGTCCGCGCCGCTGCTGGCGCGCCTGTCGCAGATGGAGGCTTCCAGCCGCCTGCACCGCCTGGAACTGGACGGTGCGCCGGTGCTGCTGGTCGAGCGCTGGCAGGGTTGGGAACGGCTGTCGGAAGGGTTTTGCTGGCACGTGGACGTGCTGTCGGCGGATGCATCGCTGCCGGTGTCGTCCTGGCTGGGCCGGACGGCAAGGCTGCTGACCCGCTGCGCCGACGGCGCGGACGCGATGCGCAGCGGCCTGGTGAGCGAGGCGGCGTGCGTGGGCGCGGACGGCGGCCTGGCGCGCTACCGGCTGACGCTGTCGCCGTGGACGTGGCTGCTGGAGCAGGGCCGGCACAGCCGGGTCTGGCAGGAACGCGGCGTGCTGGACATCGTCGCATCGGTGTTCGCCGATTACGCGCCGCTGGCGTCGTGGAAGCAGGGCGGGGAAGTGGCGTCGTTCATGGCGCAGGCGCGGGCGCGCAGCTATTGCGTGCAGTACCGCGAGAGCGACCGGGATTTCGTGAGCCGGCTGCTGGCCGAGGAAGGCCTGGGCTGGCGGCTGGAAGAGGATGCGGCGTCGGCGTCGGGCCATGTGCTGGTGCTGTTTGCCGACAGCGCGGCGCAGGCCGAGGACGCCTCTTCGGCGCGCGAGGGCGGCGTGCGCTTCCACCGCAGCGACGCGGCCGAGTCGACCGATGCGATACAGGCGCTCGGGCGCCACCAGCGCCTGGGTCCGGCGCGGCTGACGCTGCTGAGCCACGACTACAAGAGCACGCATGCGCGGGCCGTGCAGTTGCCGCTGGCCACCGGCGGCGTGGGCGAGGCCTTTGATGTGGTGGGCAGCCATGCCTTCGCCAGCGTGGCCGAGGGCGAGCGCCATGCGAACCTGCTGGCGCAGGCCGGGGAGGCGCGACGCCTGCAATGGCAGGGGCTGGGCACGGTGCGCACGCTGCGCGCCGGGACGTGGCTGCGGCTTACCCAGGCGGGCGAGGCCATCGAAGTGCTGCTGACCGAGGTGGAGCAGGCTGGCGTGAACAACCTGCCCTCGGACTTGCGGCAGGCGCTGGAGCAGGCCCTGGGACCGGCGATGCCGCCGCAGCCGCTGGAACCGTGGGTGGCCGCGCGCGCCGAGGTGGTGGGCTATGCGCAGCGGTTCCGGGGCGTGGACCGTGCCCTGCCGTGGCGCCCGGTGCTGTCGGATGGGACCGGCCTGCGGCTGAACCCGCGCCCCACCGCGCCGGGCCGGCAGACCGCCGTGGTGGTGGGAGCGGGCGAAGACCCGGCGCAGGAACTGCATTGCGACGCGCTGGGCCGGGTGAAGGTGAGGTTCCACTGGCAGCGGGGCGGGCGCGCGGACGAGGGTGACAGCTGCTGGCTGCGGGTGGCCCAGCGTTATGCCGGCCCGGGCGTGGGCAGCCAGTTCCTGCCGCGCATCGGCCAGGAGGTGGTGGTGGTGTTCCTGGACGGGGACATTGACCGTCCGGTGGTGCTGGGGGCGGTATACAACGGCCGCGGCGAAGCCGGCGTGCCGGCCACGCCGGGCGGCCGGGCGGGCGAGAGCGAGCGTGACCTCTACGCCCAGGCGCGGGATGCGCGTCCCAGCGCGCAGGGCAACCTGGCCGGCGGACATGCGCCGCCGTGGCACGGCATGGGCGCGGGCGAACCGGCGCACCGCAATGCGACGGCGCTGTGGGGCGTGCAGTCGAAGGAGTGGGGCGGCAGCGGCTACAGCCGGCTGCTGTTCGACGACAGCGACGGCCAGTTGCGCGTGCAACTGGCCACCACGCAAGGCGCAAGCCAGTTGAACCAGGGCCACCTGATACACCAGGCCGACAACTACCGCGGCAGTTTCCGCGGCGAAGGTTTCGAGTTGCGCAGCGACGCCTGGGGCGCGGTGCGGGCCACTTCGGGCCTGTGGCTGAGCGCCTACGGGCATGGCCCCGGCACGCCGGCCGGCGAGGCGGTGCCGCAGGGCGCGCTGCTGGCGCAACTGCGGAGGCTGGGCCAGACGTTCTCGCAGGCGGCGGCCACCCACCTGACGGTGAAGCTGGCCTCGCACGAGGGCGCGAGGTGGGCGGGCGCTTCGCAACGGGGGGAAGACAAGGCCCCGCTGGAAGCATTGCGGGCCAGCGCCCGGACGACGGTGACCGGCACCGAATACGGGCAAGCCCGCGGCGAAGCGCAGGCGCGCGACCCGGCCGCCGGCCCGGACCGGGTGCCGCACACGGGGGATGCCCTGCTGGGCCTGGCCGCCCCGGCCGGCATCGGCGTGGTGGCGGGGCAATGCCTGGACTGGCAGGCCGGCCAGACGCTGACGCTGGCCAGCGGCCGGCACAGCGACGTGGCCATCGCCGGCGACCTGCGCCTGCATGCGGGCCAGGCCATCGGCGTGCTGTCGGCGGCGCTGGCCGGGCAGGAACGGGGAACCCGCCTGAGCCTGGTGACGGGCGAGGGCGAACTGGACGTGCAGGCGCAGCAGGACCAGGTCAGGCTGCAATCGAAGGAAACCCTCAAGGTGGTCAGCGCCAACGCGGAGGTCGAACTGGCAGCGGGCAGGCGCATCCACCTGGCCACGGCCGGCGGCGCCAGCGTGACCCTCGAAGGCGGCAACATCACCTTCGCCTGCCCGGGGGAAATCAAGGTGCTGGCGAGCAAGAAGTCGTTCGTCGGGCCGGCGCAGATGAGGTATCCGTTGCCGCTCTTTCCCAAGAGTGTTTGCGAAGACTGTCTGAAACGTGCAGCAACGGCCGCCCAGGCATTCGTTGCCAGATAGGAGAGGCCGGAATGCCAAGCGCAGTGGATGCCATCGAGACGTTTGCCGAAGAGATCGCGAGTTGCTGTGATGAAGCAGCCGGTCGGCAACTGTTTGCCATTATCGATCTGGCGCGCTTGGACAATCCCGTGGATCATCTCAACCGGTTCAAGCGGATTGCAGGCGCATCCAACCTGTTCATGGGGCAGCCCGAGGCATCGGCGGAAATCCTGGCCCCATGGCTGCTACCCCTTGCCTGCGCACAACCGTGCCAGGAATTGCGGGAGTTCCTGCGCCTGGAAAATCAGGTGGGCGGCGTGGCTTCTTGGGTGATGACCGATTTACCGGCGCCTGAACTTGCCAGCCGGTTGTCGCACCGCATGACCGCAAGTACTCAGGGAAAAACCGCATTGTTCCGGTTTTATGATCCAAGACTGCTCGGTGTCATTGCCCAGAACGCATCGGAGGCTTGGAAGGAACGCTTCTTCTCGCTCGGCAGCGGGGGCTGGTTGTGGGTGGAGGAAACAGGATGTCTGATGCGGATGGAGTTGAACGCCGGCGACGGCGAGATGGTCTCGCCTGTCCCGGTGGAGGATAACCTCGCGCAGGCGCTGCAATACAAGAGCGAGCAGGTGCAGATTTTGGGGCTACTGTCCCGCAATTGGCCGGAGGCATGGAGCCATTGGCCGCATCATCGACGGCGTGCTTATGTCAACGCCTTGATTGACGAGTCGCTGCAGGGCGGGGAGGGTGACTTCTCGCGGAAAGCCCGTTATTGCCGCCTCAAGCTTGCGCGCAAGTCGATGCCGAAAAATGCGTCATGGCGCGTCTCCGTCGGTGACGTCGCATGAAATATTGCACACAGGCCAATCGGCAGCCGTACATCCAGGATTGGCCCGAATGCACGGAAGAGCAGAAACGCACGTTTGCCGAATGAGAACCCATGCGGGGCATCCGATGACAAAGAAGTACCCACACCGTTGGCTGCTGCTGGCGTTCTTGCCGCTTGCGGGCTGCGCGCAAGACCCTGAGCCGGGGCTGGGCATCCACAGCTATAACTATACGGACCGTGCCATCACCAGTTTCAGCGTGGATGGCACGTGGGGAGGGGACGTGCGTGTAAGTACGCCAACGGCGGGGGGAGGGGGGGCAACCTGCTGCATGCGCGTGCCGCTGGTTGGCTTGTTGCCGAAGACCTACAACGTGCGTTGGATTGCACAGGCGTGCCGTGAGCGAGTGTGGGGAGATGGACAATGGATCATCAACTATCGCTCGGGTTGGCGGGAAAAACAGGTGCAATATGCGGGGCCGCTACCCGCCAACCCCCTGTATTTTGAGGTGCACTTTTATCCGAACGACGATATCCGTATCGAGATCACCGATGACTACACGCCGCCGCGCTTGATATTACCCGTGGATGAGCGGGGCCGACGACCGGGCATCCCGGACTGGCCGGAATGCACGGAAGAACAAAAGCGCACGTTTGCCAAATGAGAATCATGCAGGACATGCCATGAAGAAGAAATACCCAGGGTGCTGGCTATGGCTGACGTTGACGTTCTTGCCGCTTGCGGGCTGCGCGCAAGACCCTGAGCCGGGGCTGGGCATCCACAGCTATAACTACATGGATAGAACCATCAGTAGTTTCAGCGTGGATGGAAACTGGGGCGGGAATGTTTTCACAAGCACGCCGACATCAGGAGGAGGAAAAGCAATTTGCTGCATGCGCATGCCGTTTGCCAGCGAGTTGCCGAAGACCTACACCGTGCGTTGGATTGCGCAGATGTGCCGTGAGCAGGTTTATGGCGGTGGAGAGTGGTTTACCAACTATCGCTCGGATTGGCGGGAGAAACAGGTGCAATATGCGGGCCCGCTACCCGCCAATCCTCTGTATTTTGAGGTGCACTTTTATTCAAACGATGACATTCGCATCGAGATTACCGATGACTACACGCCGCCGCGCTTGATATTGCCCGTGGATGAGCGGGATCAACGACCGGGCATTCCGGACTGGCCCGAATGCACGGAAGAACAGAAACGCACGTTTGCCAAATAAGGGAGGGGTGGCATGTCCATGACAGGTTCCGGTGATCAGAACAGCCCCGCATATGCGCCTCCCGCCAGCGTCCTGGCGTTAGCGGCACTGGCGGACGCACGCGGCGCCCCGGTTGTGGCCGTGCCTTCTCCTGCCCGTCCGGGCAAAGCCAAAGCCTTGCCACCCTGTGTCACCGGCACATGCAGTATTCCCCTGTGGATCAGCGTGTTCTTTGATGGCACCGGCAACAACCGCGATGCGGACGAGCCGGTGCATCGCGATACCAATGTCGCCCGGTTGTTTAGGTCGCAAGGGCGTGATAATTCTGCAGAGGCAAAATTTGCCATTTATGTTCCCGGTATCGGCACCTATTTTCGTGAAATCGACGATCCGGGCAGTACGGACACCGGGATGGCGTTTGCCAGACACGGGAGCGCCCGGCTGGATTGGGCACTGAAAGAAGTGGATCTGCGGGTGGCGCGCTATCCGGTGGATCGGCTGAAGGAAATCAATATCGCCTTGTTCGGATTTTCCCGCGGCGCGGCGCTGGCGCGCGCCTTTGCCTTGCGTCTGGCCAGGCAACGCATCAGCACCGGCAATGCGTCGGCCGAGTGGCATTGGGCCAAGACCAAAATACCGTTCCGGCTGCGGTTCATGGGATTGTTCGATACCGTCGCCTCCGTGGGATTTCCTGCCAGTGCGGATTCGGGATTGTCGGCTCTTATTGCCAAAGGCTGGAAACAGTTGGAGCGCGCCCTGGACGAGCGCAGCACGCGCACCCTCCAGGTAAGAGAGGCCCCGTCCCAGGACTCCATTGTCAGCGTACGGGGGTTGGCGTTTGGCGCGCCTGGGGCCGACCCAACGCCTGACAATCCCGATGGGCATTCCGACTGGGCCAGCGACCTGCATGTGCCAAGGCTGGTGGAGTATTGCCTGCATCTGGTCGCCGCGCACGAGCAGCGCAACTCGTTTCCACTGGATTCCGTGCGTAGTGGAGATGCCTACCCCGGTAATTGCCAGGAAATGGTGTTGCCCGGCGTGCACTCGGATTTGGGGGGCGGCTATACGTTGGGCTATCAGGGGCGCATCAAGTCGCGCAACGAAGCTCTGAGCAATATCGCTTTGCGCATCATGCACAAGGCGGCGCTGGACAAGGAGGTGCCGTTGCAAGAGATCGGGAAGTTTCTGGACACGGGGCTTGAGCAAGGTTTCTCCATCTCGCCCGACATGCTGTCCCACTGGAACCACTACATGTCGGCGGTGGGCAATGGCGCGCGCCCGCTGGGGCAGGTGTTCCTGGCGCACATGCGGCTGTACTTCGCGTGGCGTTTCCAACGCATCCATGCCCAGGAAATGCCCGATGCGGCGGGCATCCGCCAACAGGAGCAGATTGACGCCGAGGAGCAGGCGCGCATGCGACGTGAGTTGGAACGCCTGAAGAAAGAAACAGACTTGGCGAAGTCGTCATGGTCGATGGCGAATCAGAACTATCATGAAACCAGTAGAAAAAGATGGGAACAGGCTGCCACACAGCAGGATGTGGACAAGGCAGGGGTGCGGGCGGATGAGGCCAAAAGAAAGTGGAAGGAGGCCGAAGATCGCCAAAACGCCCATCAGGCGAAATTGGCCGGCATCCCCGAGCCCAGCTTGGACAAGATGGGCGTCTATGACCGCCAATTGGTGAAGGACGCCAAGTTGCTGAGGGAGGCCGTTGCATCGCGCCAATATCAGGGAAAACCCCTGCGCCCACACTATGCGGCATTGCTGGCGGCCTATGAGGCCGAGTTCGTCCGTGGCGCCGGGTTGCGGGATAAAACGCTCATCGATTTCTTTGACCGCTACGTGCATGACTCGCTGGCGGGCTTCGCCAAGGATGCCACGCTGCCCTCTGACCCACGGGCAATCTACATGGGTGAGGACAAGGAGATTCGTTATGCAAATGATCTCCTGCGCAAACAGGACACCTGGATGGCGAAGGCGCCTTCGTCTGTTTCGGTGCTGGGCTGACGTTTTGGCGAATCCAATGTTGAACCAGTCGACAAGGCAATTGCTTGAATTTGTGGCAGGGTTGCGCCACCGAGTCGGCCGACGTGATACAGGCGCTGGGCCATTATGAACGTCCGGGTTCGGTGCGCCTGACGCTGCTGGGCCATGACTACCGGCAGATGAGCGCGCTGGCGTCGTAGCCGAACTGGCAGCGGGCAAGGCGCATCCACCTGGCCACGGCCGGCGGCGCCAGCGTGACCCTGGAGGGCGGCAACATCACCTTCGCCTGCCCGGGGGAAATCAAGGTGCTGGCGAGCAAGAAGTCGTTCGTCGGACCGGCGCAGATGAGGTATCCGTTGCCTGTCTTCCCGCAAAGCGTCTGCAAGGAATGCCTGTTGATCGCGGCGCAACGTGCAGCCCCATTTATCCCGAAGGGTTGAAGAATGTCCATCGCCGCGTTCATTCCACTCCACGATTGGAAATCTCCGTCCAATGGAGAACAGCGATTCCTGTTGCTGGATGGTGCTCAGTGCAAATCCGTAGAGGACATCCTCAAGCGTATTCCTGATGCCGGGACTGCGATTCATCTTTTCGATGGGGTGCTGGCCGATGGCAGCGCCGATGCCTCGGTGTATCTGTTGCGATTGTCGGAAAACATGGATTTGGCCGCTTTCCTGCGATGCGCTGCGCCCGCTCTCCTGAGCTGGGGAGGGGTTGGCCTGATTGATTCATCCTTGCCACCAGGCGAGCTATCGCAGCGGCTGATGCGTCGTCTTGGCGCCAAGTTTGCCAATGGAAAGGAGTTCCTCCAGCGGTTCTTCGATGGACGTGTCTTTCCCATGTTCATCGATGTATTGACGCCAGAACAGCGCGAAGCCTTCCTCGCGGTAGGAAGCCGCTGGTGGTTCGTTGGTCCTGATCTTTCATGGCAATCGCTGGAACTGACGGATCCAGCCTCCGACCCGTACAGCGGTCCGCAGCAGTTCAGCGATGCGCAGCGCCGGCGGATTGTGGACGATACTTACCCTTACACGTTGATGGATCATTTCTCGTTCACGGACAAGGAGCTGCTGGACCGGATTCCTCCTCGCGATCGGTACAGGTTCTTCAGGCACTGCATGCGCATCGCCGAACAATTCGGCATCCGTGACGGAAAAAGGATTGTCATGATCTGCACATGGGCGCTCTTGCTGGGAGATAAATTTCATCAGGATCCCGCTTGGGTCGCGCGCCTTGAGGATTTCGCGGCTGGCCGGCGGACTGCACGCGAAATTGGGAATGAAGCCTGGCCCGTGGAGGAGACATGGGAATGAATGCTGGCATCAGGCGTCATCGACGCGCGGTGCAATGGCATCGCCTTGTGGCTTGCGTAATGGGCGGATGCTAGGTCGATGAAATGCCGAATCAGGAGGCGCAGATGAACAACATAAAGCTGGTGTTGTTGGCGGGTTTCGTCCTGCTTGTGCTGGCGGTCTTGTTGGCGGGTTGTGCGAGTGTGACCGCAAAAACCAAGGGCGATGGCAAGTCGCGGAGTCTGTCACTGTTTGCTTTCAATTACACCGATCGTTACTTGATGAATATCACGGTGGATGGAATGTGGATGGGGGGGCTGATGCCTATGTCAATGGTGGAAGTGCAATAGGGCCGCGACCTCCGCGCGATCGAAGCAAACAGCATGCGATTGAGATCAAGTGGGAGTTATCGGATCGATACGATTTGAAGGCCAACAGATATGTCGCTTTAGGTCCTCTGGAGTCGCGTAGCGCCACCGTGCCAATCAAGTTCCCATATCCGGATGATCCAGGTGACCTAATTCTGCATTTCTACCCGGATGGGCATGTCGATGCAGAAATGATAGAGCGTAAGGACAACAAGTTCGATTTCAGGCGCATCCCGATACCGGAAGGACACAAGTACTATGGGACAAGACGTTAAAGACCCCACGGAGATCACGGGGCAGGTGGATCTGCTGCCGGGAACGCCCGATCCGCTGGTGAATGCTGATCCGACGGCGCGCATCGCGCGTTTGGCGCGTGGCGCCCGGCCACTCGGCGATGCGGAGCGTCAGCAGCGGCAGGTGGCTATGTCATGCAGCGTGCTGGATCCTGACGAGGCCGGGGCAGGCTGTACCCAGGTTCTTCATCTGGCCGTCTTCTTCGATGGAACGGGCAACAATCGGGATGAGGAAATGGCCAAGCCGGTTGAGCGGCGAGCCTTGTCCAATATTGCGAAGTTGCGTTTTGCTCATGTTGCTGAAGCAAATAATATCACCAATCTATATCTGGCTGGCGTTGGCACGCCGTGTCCAGAAGTGGGCGACAAGGGAGGAACCGCGGGCCTTGCCTTCGGTAAGGGAGGGGGTGAGCGCGTAGACTACGCTTTTGAGAAGCTTGACGAACTGATCGATAAGCAGACGGCCAAGAAAATTCTCATCATCAATGTATCGGTCTTCGGCTTTTCACGTGGCGCAGCGCAGGCTCGTGCCTTCGTGCGTGACTTGGCTGCTCGTTGCAAGGCCCAGCCAGATGGGACATGGCATTACCGCGACATTCCCTTGCGGGTAGCCTTCGTGGGCATCTTCGATACAGTCTGCTCGGTCTGGAGCGGTTTCGTAACCGCCCTGTTCAATGCCAGGGATGGTCATGGCGAGTGGGCGCATGACGTGAAACTGCCACCCATCGTGGAGCAATGCGTGCACATGACCGCCGCCCATGAGTTGCGCCCGCAGTTTCCGCTGGACTCCACCCGTGACGATGCCCGGTATCCATCCAATACGGTCGAGATTTGGTATCCCGGCGTGCATTCGGACGTAGGGGGCGGATACGACCCGGCGCATCAAGGGCGCAAGAACAGCATCTCCCGGTTCTCGTTGAACGAGATGTACGACATGGCCAGGATGGCTGGAGTCTTGCTTCGCCCCGTCCCGGATCTTGCCAGTCATGTCCAAGACGAGTTCAACAAGGAGGACGAAGAACTACGCAGTGCCTACAATGGATATCTGCAAGCCGTGCGCCTCAAGCAAGGCCGGTCGGAGATGGTGCAGGCTGCGCATATGGAGTTGCTGCATCGCTGGTTGAAGGTGCGAATCGAACGAGGCGAGAACCTCGCTTCAGTGCAGCAGTTGCGGGAGAGAGAGGCGGCTTTGAATGCAGAGTTGCTTACGCTGTATCGGAAGAAGCGCAGGTTGAAGGATCCCTACAATGACCGCGGCGCCCTCCTCAGTACTCAGGAAATGGCGGAGTGGAAAATCACCGGGGATGCCATCCGGGAAAGACGCAGTGAATTATCGGAGGTCAAGAGTCAACGAAAGGGGCTGATTCGCGAGGCGGATGTTCTGGGCCGGAGGATGGCAGCGCTCCATCGCAAGCGCGATAGTGGTCGTGAACTGACCATGAGTGAACTCACCATGTTGCAGGCATGGGGGAACACCGCTCCTCTGCCGAAGAATGTCGAGCTTTTCTTTGATGGCTACGGCCATGACTCCACATCGCATTGGTTTGCGGGTAATTTGAGCAAATGGCGAACCATTTACTTTGGCGATACGAAATACAAGCCAGAGAGCATATCTGACAATGAGTGGAAGCCAGTCGATTCGGAGTTGTTGGCTGCTGAATGAACCTGGGGCGTGATGTCTCGTGGATTTTCACGTTCTGTCATGCATGCATGCCCAAACAACGTGACGCGTCCACTTGCCGGGTTCTGTGGATGATCGATTGCCAGGAGCACGATCCATGAAGGCGAAGCCTTGCGCCGCCTCACGATGGGATGCGACTCAGCGCGCTGCCCTTGTGCATGGCGACATGGTCGGTCTTGTCGCTCTTGATCTCGTACTGGGGGTCGTCTTCGCTGCAATGGCGGATATGG
Source organism: Pseudoxanthomonas mexicana (assembly GCF_046736355.1). Classification (GTDB taxonomy): domain Bacteria; phylum Pseudomonadota; class Gammaproteobacteria; order Xanthomonadales; family Xanthomonadaceae; genus Pseudoxanthomonas_A; species Pseudoxanthomonas_A mexicana_B. Next base: position 1,622,814 of record NZ_CP157201.1, read on the forward strand.
CCCTTGTAGGTTACATCGCGGGTATGCACTTTCATGATGTGTCCGCTGACATGGCCGGCTTCCGAATTCCAGCGCACGTGGTCGCCGACCTTGAATTTCCTGTTCATGCCTGGCTCTCCGATGGGGTGGGTCGAGCCTCGGGGGAGGTGTGGGTGGGAGAGGGATAGATCACTTCGGTGCCGATCAGGCGGGCGCCGCGGGTCAGGGTGGCGGTTTCGACCTGGCCGGCGCCGAGGATGTGGCGGACGGCCACGCCCCGCGCCAGCAGGTGGTCGGCGATGATGCGCCTGTGGCAACGCCACCACACGGCTTCCGAACACATGAGCGCGCAGCGCCGGGTCGCGGCGCGATCCATCAGATCCTCCAGCCCTTGCCGGAAGGCCGCGCTGCGCGCGTACGCCGCATATCGGGCGAAGCTGGCGTTGGTCCAGAAATCCTCGGGAGGCGCGCCGTCGAGTTCGGCTTTCGTGCGGCGCCCGCACAGCGCCGGCAGGTACCCGTAGTCGATTCCATGCGCATTGAGCACCCGGGCCAGCGCATCCGCGTCGTACTGTGGAAAGCGGCGCGAGCCGGGCAGGCGGCGCACATCCACGATGCATTCGATGCCCGATTCCGACAGCAGGCCCATGAACTCGTCGAGCGGCCGCGACGAATGGCCGATGGTGAATACGGTGGTCGGTGAGCGGACCATGCACCGATGATAGGACCGCTCCCGGATTCAGTCGTGAAGGCGGTGTCGTCCACCCGTCAACCGGAGCGCTGCGGCATCTCCCCGCGGCGCGGTGCATGCGTGAGCTTGCCTGTCACCCCGGCTTCACGACGCAGGCATGCGGGCTTGCCGCGCCGCAATCCAGCGATCCAACTGGTTGGCGAAAGCTTGCCGGTCCCGTGCGTGGAAGGCGGCCGGTCCGCCGGTCTGCACGCCGGCGCCGCGCAGTTCGTCCATGAAGTTGCGCATCGACAGGCGCTCGGCGATGTTGCCGGCGGTGTAGCGCTCGCCGCGCGGGTTGACCGCGTCGACGCCACGTTCGAGCACGCGTGCGGCCAGTGGGATGTCCTGGGTGACGACCAGGTCGCCGGGCTGGGCGCGCTCGACGATGGCGTCGTCGGCCACGTCGTAGCCGCCCTGCACCTGCAAGGCGCGTATGTGGCGCGAGGGCGGGGTGCGCAGCCACTGGTTGGCGACCAGGGTGAGCGGGATCTGCGCGCGCTCGGCGGCGCGGAACAGGATTTCCTTGATCGCCATCGGGCAGGCATCGGCGTCCACCCAGATGCGGGGGGCGTTCGATGCCGGGTCGGTCATTGCGGCGTGTCCTGGCCCGGCTTGGCGTCGGCCTTGGCCGCTTCGCGTTCGGCGCGCTTCCGGGCGTCCTTCTCGTCCTGCTTCTTCTTCTTGGCGAGTTCGCGCTGGCGTTTTTCGAATGAATAGTTGGGCTTGGCCATGAATCACCGGCAGGGGATAGGCCGGGTAGTGTACGGAAACATGGGCCGGCGGGCTTGAACGCGAGGCGACGGGGAGCCGGGGCGGGATGCGTTTGCCGTGCATGGACCCGCGCCCCTGCCAGTCAGGCCACCGGCCGGCCCTCGGCGTCCACCACCAGCCTTGCACGACGCTGGCCGTAGTAGAAGGTCGCGCGGTAGCGGCCCGCATCCTCGCCGGTGCCGCGTTCGCACAGCAGGGTGATTTTCCCGTCGTCCATCAGTTTGCGGAACTCGGCCACATCGAGTTCCAGTGCGCGCGCGACCAGGGCGCCGTCGATTTCGACCGAAGGATTCATGGCATTCAGGAGGGCGGTGGTGTGGAGCGTGCCGCAGGCGCGCCCGCGCGGCCTTGACCCAGATCAGGCGCGGACGCCTGTCGGGTGATCGGACAGAACGCCGTGCCGAACAGGCGGGGTGTCGTCACGCCACCGTCACATCAACAGGCAGTCGATGCCGTCCAGCGCGATGTGGATGAGCAGGCCGATGCCGAACCAGCGCGTGCGACGCGGCAGGGCCAGCGCGCCGTAGGCGGCGATCGCCGGCCAGGTATGCAGCGGGTGGAAGCCGAGGCTGCAACGCCCGGGTGCGTAGATTGGATCGGCCAGCAGGTGATCCAGGTCGATCACCCAGCCGGCCAGCATCCACAGCGCGGCGCGCTGCCATGCCTTAGGCCAGAACAGGCGCGCGGCGGCGACGGGCACCGCCACGTGCAGCAGCAGGTGGAGCAGCGGTCGGATTTCGGCTTCTGGCACGGGCTTGGCTCCGGGGGAGCTAACATTCTCGCCTGTCTTCGCGTGCCTTGAACCCGGCCAACGAGACTGCGCCCGGTTCGCCGCCGGGAACCATCCTCCGCCACGCAGGAGAACCCCCCTGTCCCTCGTCAAGCCGATCACGCCGCATCTGTGCTTCGACGAGCAGGCCAGGGAGGCCGGCCTGCCTACCGGCGGGTATAGCTGGCGTTGCCCAGCCCGGTGCCGATGGTCAGCACGCCCCAGCGCCTGGCCTTGCGCATCCGCAGGCGTTCGCTGAGTCCCTGCACGACGGCGTCGTTGTGCATCACCACCAGCGGGATCCTGCCGCCGACGGGATCCAGGCGGCGGGTCAGTTCGCGCGGCAGGTTGAACGGGATTTCCCAGTCTCCCGGCAGGTTCTGCGCGCCCTGCGGGATGCCGCCGTCCTCCTCGATCCGGCCTGGGCAGGCCACGCCGACGAAGGGCGCCAGGCGGATGCCGAGCGTGCGCGCCTGCGCGATCAGTCCATTGAGCATCGCCGCCAGCCGTGCGATCGCCTCGCCGCGATTGGGCTCGTCGTCGGCGTGGCGCCATTGCAGCCGTTCGATCACGCGCGCCTTGCCGCCTTCCGCGTCATCGGCCAGGCGGTGTTCGACGATGCCGCAGCGGAGGTTGGTCCCGCCCACGTCGACGGCCAGGAAGGCGTCATGGCGGCGATGCGCCTGCCGTGGCAGCAGCGGCAGCCAGCCGAGCAGGCCGCCCTCGTCGCTGTCGTGCCGCAATACGTGCAGGTCGAGATCGACCCTGGCGATCTTCAACAGCCGCATCGCGCGCCGGATCGCCAAACCGCCGATTTCGCTGTCGGGAAAGCCGCCGCCCAGCACCACCCGCTCCACGCCCTCCCATTCGGGCTGGGCGAGGAAACACTGCAGCACATGCACCAGGCGACGCGCGTATTCCTCGATCACCAGGTGCATCAGGTGCGCCGCATCCGGATCGCCGCCGACCAGCACCAGGTCCATTTCCTTCTTGCCCAGTTCCCTGGCCGGGGACTTGCCGAACGGATCCTTGCCGGTGCGCTGCTCCCGGCGCGCGGTATCCAGCAGGGTGCGGAACGCGGTCTGGCTGGCGCGGTCGCCCAGGAAACCATCGCCCTCCGGATCCGCGATGGCCAGGTTGTAGTTGTCGATCGACAGGCCGGGCAGCCGCGTGGCGCCATGCCGGCCGCGATCGTCCCCGGCATGCCGGGAGGAGGAAGGTTTGGCCATGTTTCGCGGTTCGCCGGGAAGAATGTCCAAGCTAGCGGGCGGCAAGTGATTGCCGGGTGCACGCGTGGTCGTCCCGGCGGACGACGACGGGACTCGAAGCGAACACGCCGTCGCGCTAGAGTGCCGCCTTTCCGCCTGCCTGGAATCCCATGAACGCCATCGAACGCTTCCATCCCATCGGCACTCCCGGCCAGCCCTGGGGCGCGGCGGAGAAAGCCGAATGGCGCGCGAGCCTGCGCGTGCGGCGCAGCCATGCGGACGACGTGGTGGCGGCGATCGACCGGCTGCGCGATCGCTTCGACGTGCAGCGCTACGGCGAACTGGACTACGGCGACGACGGCAGGTATCCGCTGCTGGCCGTGCGCAGCCGTGGCTGGGACGACGCGCTGCCGGTCATGCTGGTGACCGGCGGCGTGCACGGCTACGAGACCAGCGGCGTGCATGGTGCGCTGCAGTTCCTCGACACGCGCGCCGGCGACCCTGCCGGCAGGGCCAACCTGCTGGTCGTGCCCTGCGTCAGTCCCTGGGGCTACGAGCGCATCCACCGCTGGAACGCCGATGCCGTCGATCCGAACCGCTCCTTCCGCCAGCCGAGCCCGGCGCAGGAATCGGCCGCGCTGATGGCGCTGGTCGCGCCGCTGCACGGCCGCGTGCTGATGCACATCGACCTGCACGAGACCACCGACAGCGACGAGAGCGAATTCCGCCCGGCGCTGGCCGCGCGCGACGGCAAGCCGTTCGTGCCGGGCGAAATCCCCGATGGCTTCTACCTGGTCGACGATACGGACAACCCGCAGCCGGCCTTCCAGCAGGCGATCATCGATGCGGTGGCGCAGGTCACCCACATCGCGCCGGCCGATGCCAACGGCGAGATCATCGGCTCGCCGGTGGTCGCGCCGGGCGTCATCCGCTATGCGTTCAAACCGCTTGGCCTGTGCGCCGGCATCAGCGGGGCGCGCTACACCACCACCACCGAGGTCTATCCCGACAGCCCGAAGGCGACGCCGGCGCAGTGCAACCAGGCGCAGGTCGCCGCGGTGTGCGCGGCCATCGACTACGCGCTGGCGCACCGCTGAGGCGCACCGGATCCGCTCAACGGACGTGCACCATCCACTGGCGGAGGATGGCCTGCAGCCGGTCGCGCCACGCTCCCACCGAACCGGGTTCGGCGAAGTCGATGCAGGCGCGGTCCGGGCCCAGCCACTTGAGCAGGCCTACGGGATCGGCAATGGCGCCGGCGGGCAGGGGCTGCCGGTTCTTCGCGCCCAGGTGCAGGATCAGTTGAAGCGGCGGCTTGCCGTTGAGCCGCATCGTGGCGAAGTGCTCGCCCAGGTGGAAGCTGGGCGCGTTCCATTTGATCGCCTCGCCGATGGCCGGGTCCGTTTCCAGGATGAGCCGCCTCAGCGCGCGGATGTCGTCCAGCCGCGGGTGGTCGAGGCCGGCCAGGTAGGCTTCGACGGCAGCGGTGCCGGTGTTGCCGCGGGTGGATGGCATGGGGAACCTCGCGCGGGTGAAGGCGGCAGGCGCGCCGGGGTCGCGGAATTTGCCGGCGCCCATGCGGCCGGCCGGATGTTGCCAGCCGCGCCTGGCCGCCGGCAAGCGTTGCCCGCAAGGCGACCGACGGGGGGAGGCGACGGGGCATGCGCGGCAAACGCGCTAGCATGCCGGCTCGGCACGTCTCCGGAGCCCGCCATGACCACGCCATCGCGCAAGACCGCCCGCGATTTCCATCCCGAGGTGCTGGAACTGTTCGACAGGTACGTCCACGGCCTCATCGACCGGCGCGGTTTCCTGAGCGGCGCGGCGCGCTTCGCGGTGGGCGCGACGACCGCGGCCGGCCTGCTGGCGGCGTTGAGCCCGCAGTTCGCGCAGGCGCAGCAGGTCAAGCCCGAGGACGCGCGGTTGCGGGCCGGGCACGTGGAATTCGACTCGCCGCAGGGCCACGGCCGCGGTCGCGGCTACCTGGTGCGGCCGGCGCAGGCCGCCGGTCCCTTGCCGCTGGTGCTGGTGGTGCACGAGAACCGCGGGCTCAATCCGCACATCGAGGACGTGGCGCGCCGCATCGCGCTGGAAGGCTACATCGCCTTCGCGCCGGACGCGCTGTTCCCGCTGGGCGGCTATCCGGGCGACGAGGATGCCGCGCGCGCGCTGTTCGGCAAGCTCGATCAGGACAGGACGCGGCAGGACTTCATCGCCGCCGCGCGCTGGCTGCAGGGCGTGGAGGGCGGCAACGGGCGGCTGGGCGTGGTCGGCTTCTGCTACGGCGGCGGCATGGCCAACTACCTGGCCACGCAGCTACCGGAACTGGCGGCCGCGGTGCCGTTCTACGGCAGCGCCGCGCCGCTGGAGGACGTGCCGCGGATCAGGGCCGAGTTGCTGGTCGTGCTGGCGTCCAGCGACGAGCGGATCAACGCGCAGTGGCCGGCCTACGAGGCGGCGCTGAAGGCGGCAGGGGTGACCCATGCGCTCTACCAGCCGGCCGACACGCTGCACGGTTTCAACAACGACACCACGCCACGCTACGACGCGACCGCGGCCGCCGAGGCATGGGCGCGGATGCTGGTGCTGTTCGCCAGGACGCTGCGGCAAGGAACGGGGCAGGGATGAGCATTGCCCTGCGTTGCCGGTGCGGGCAGGTCCGCGGCGAAGTGGCGGCGGCGCGCAGCTATGCGCGCCTGGTCTGCCATTGCCGCTACTGCCAGGCCTATGCGCGCTTCCTCGGCCGGACCGATGTGGTGGATGCGTGGGGCGGTACGGACATCGTCGCGATGCCGCCCTCGGCGGTGCGGTTGACGGCCGGCGCCGACCGGCTCGCCTGCGTCTGCCTGAGCGGGAAGGGACCGCTGCGCTGGTACGCGGCCTGCTGCCGGACGCCTCTGGCCAACACCGCGCGCGAAGCCAGCCTGCCGTATGCGGGCATCGTCGTCGCCTGCCTCGATGCGCCATCCGCATCGATCGATGCGGCCTTCGGCGCGGCGCGCGCGGTGCTCAATGTCGCTTCCGCAACCGCACCCGTGCGCAGGACGCCGCTGGCCACCGCGCTGGCCGGCATGCGCCTGCTGGCCCGCCTTCTTGCGGCGCGGCTGCGCGGCGATCGCGTTTCCCCGTTCTTCGACGAGAAGACGGGCCTGCCGGTATGCGCGCCGGAGCGCCTGGATGCCGGGCAGCGCGCCGCGCTGTTGCGCGAAACCGGCGGCCGGGAGTGATGGCGGTGCGCATGCCCGTCGGCGCGCCTGCAATGGCGCCAGCGATTCCCTTCGAACGGCCGCATGCGGGCAGTTGCCGCAAGCTCCGCTACCATGACCGCCTTGGCGCCAGCCGGCGTCCGTGAATGCTCTTGACGGAATGACCACCTCGACCCTGCTGATTGCCGTTGTGCTGCTGGCCCTGGCGGGCGGAGTGTTCGGATGGTGGCAGTGGCGCCGCCTGGCGGGCCGGGACGCGGCCGGGATTGTCGCCGCAGGCGGCCGCACCGCCGGATCGGACCTGCGCGAAGCCGCCCCCGGCGACGCCGGGGCAGCGCAGGCCGGGGGCGACATCCGCGAACTGTTCGCGCGCCTGCATGCCATCGCCTTCGACGACGCGCCGCCCGTGCCCGAAGGACGGCCCGGCAAGGAGCATGCACCGGTAATCGCCGCCGCCGGCGCGCTGCTGGCGCGCATCGAGACTCAGCCGCGCTACGCGCCGCGGCGGCCGCAGTTGCTGCCGCAGCTGATGCAGGCGGTCAACGATGCCGAGTCGTCGGGCAAGGCCATCGCCGCGATCATCGGCCAGGACCCGGCGCTGGCGGGCAACCTGCTGCGGCTGGCCAACAGCGCGTTGTACCGGGTGCAGTCGCTGCCGGTGGAAAACATCGAGCGCGCGGTGGCGCTGGTCGGCACCGACGGCATCCGCCAGCTCATCGCGGTGGCGCTGATGCAGCCGGTGATGCAGGTCGGCGACGGCGCGTTCGGCCGCTGCCCGGCGGTGATCTGGGAACACACGCTGCTGGCCGCGGTGGCGGCGGCCGAGCATGCCAGGCGGATCGAGCATGGCGATGCGTTCGCCGCGCAGATGCTGGGACTGCTGCACGGCCTGGGCGCGATCATCGTCGTGCAGGTGCTGCGCGACGAATACGCCAGGCGCCCGGAGCTCGCGCCCGATCCCGGCGTCGCGGCCGCATTGCTGGACCAGTGGGCCGCGCCGACGGCGCGCAGGGTGGCGCAGGGCTGGGAACTGTCCGCACGCATCGCGCAGGCATTGGACGACCAGCAGCGCCCGGATGCGCCGGGAGAACTCACGCCGCTGGGCCGTTCGCTGCGCTTCGGGCGCGCCGCCGGCGCGCTGGCGATGCTGCATCGCCACGGCCGCATCGAAGAGGCCGAGGCGCAGGCGTGGTTGGCCCGCCTGGACAGCCGCCACGAGGCGGTGTCGCGCATCTGGGAGCGCATCAGCCGTTCCGGCGAAGGCTGAGGGCGCCGGATACGGCACTACGCACTGCCGGCGGATGCGACCTTTCGCCGGCCTTTCAGGCTCCCGCTTCCGGGCGGGCGTGCAGCGCGACGTTCAGCTGGTCGATGGTGATGATCCAGTCCGCATCCTCGATGCGCTCCTCGCGCAGCAGCTGGGCCTGAGCGGGCGACCAGAACGGCGCTTCCTCCAGTCGCATGTCGTCCGGCAAGGGCGAATGCCCGGCGATGAACGCGCGGATGCTGGCGTCGTCCGAGGGCAGGCCGAGCTGGTCGAACAGCGAGGAGAACGGATGCACGACGGGGTTGTCCATGTCGGGACTCGCGGCGGGAGGAGGACCGAGCATAGGCCGGCCGGCGTCGTTGCCGCGTCAGCGCGGCCATGCGCAACCGCTCGCTGGCGGGCCGATGTTGCATTCGCCGCGGGCGCCCGCGTGATCCGGTGGAGGCCGTATGCGGGAGAAACATCATGGCGACCGGCTGGGCCGGCGACGGCGCGGTGCAGGAACAGATCGACGCCACCGTCGAGGATGCGATCAAGCGCGCGCGCAGCCGGCTGCCGCAGGGGCCGGGCCGCGAGCGCTGCGAGGAATGCGACGCGCCGATTCCCCCGGCCCGCCGCAAGGCGGTGCCGGGCGTCCGCCTGTGCGTGGCCTGCCAGGAAGCGCACGACGCCGACGAGCAGGCCGCCAGTGGCTACAACCGCCGCGGCAGCAAGGACAGCCAGCTGCGTTGAGGCGTCGATGAACCCGCAGGAGCAGTTGTTCCGGATGCCGGCCGAGCCGTTGCATCGGCTGTTCTTCGCCTGGCTGCCGGCGCAGGACGAGCGCCGGCGGCTGGCGGCGCTGGCGCAGGAACTGCGCGCCCGGATGCCCGCCGTGCGCTGGGTGGATCCGCGCCGCCACCACATGACGCTGCTCTATCTGGGCGAGAGCCCGGGGCCGCGCGAATCCTGGATCCGGATGGCGCGCGAGGCGGGCCGGCGGCTGCGCGCGGACGCCTTCGCCCTCGCGCCGGATCGCATCGCCGCCTTCGGCAATCCCCGGCAGCCGGCCCTCGCGCTGACCTGCGCGCAGGTGCCGCCAGCGGCCGCGGCGCTCGGCGCGGCGCTGCGCGAGGCGGCCGCACGCGCCGGCTTCACCGGACTGGCGGGGCCGCCGTTGCATCCGCACGTCACCCTCGGTTATGCGCGCGGCCCGGCAACCGTGGACGAGGCGGTGGCGGCGGTGCCGCTGGAAGTGCGCGGCTTCCATCTGCTCCACGGCATCGCCGGAGCGCCGGATTACCAGTGCCTGGGCGAGTGGCGGTTGTCGTGACGGCCGGTTGCCCGGCGGTGTTCAGGGGCCGGGCTGGGGCGCTTCGGCGTTTCCGCCCGGCAGCGCCGCGGCCGGTGGAACGCCGCGCCAGCGCCGCACGGTGCGCTGGAAGAACAGGTTGTTGGGCACCTGCAATACCGCGCCGGCATGCTGCGGGCCGGTATCCTCCAGCGTGGTGTAGATGACGTTGATGTCGATCACGCGCCCGCGCAGCCCCGGCTTGTCGCCGCCCTCGAGCAGTTCGATGTGGTCGTGCAGGCGGAACGGCCGGGTGGTGAAGATCAGCAGCGTGCAGAAGATGTTGGACAGCACGCTCCACGCGGCGAAGAACGCCACCGCGCCGACCGCGGCGAAGCCGGTGAACGCCGTCCACAGCACCGTGCCGGAAACGCCCAGGCGCTCCAGGATCAGCAGCAGCGCCGCCGCGTAGACGATGAAGCCGAGGATGCGGCGCGCGCCGATGCTCATTTCCGGCGGCAGGCTGTGCCGCGCCGACACCCGCCGCACGATCCGGCGCACCAGCGCGTGCAGCAGCCAGGCGGCCAGCAGGATCAGCAGCACCTGGCCGGTCGGCACGATGACGCCGAGCCATTCCTGCAACCACAGCGGCAGTCTTTCCTTCATCGCGTCGTCGTGCTCCTGGGCGTGGCGTCGGGTAGGGCGGTGCGGGATGCGCCGGCGGCGATTATGTCATCCGCCTCGCGTGCATGGCCGATCGCAGCGCTCGAAAACCCGTGCGCAACCTTTCCTCCACATTCTGCAAACCTTGCTGTCACCCGCATTTCATCGCGTTGCCGCTAGCGTGACGACGGAAATCCGGCACTTGCGCAATGCCTGCATGGACCGCGCCGTGGTCCTGTTCCGCCGGATCCATCGCACTCAAAGGAGATATGTCGTGAACAACGAGAACACCGCCCATACCCTCAATGATCTCATCGCCATCGCCCGCGACGGCAAGTCGTTCTACGAGGAAGCCGCGCAGAAGGTCGACGATGCCGAACTGAAGAACCTGTTCACCCGCATCGCCGGCATCAAGGGGCACCTGGTCACCGAACTGGGCGCCGTCGTGCAGGCCGCCGGCGGCACGCCGGAGGATTCCGGCACCCTGGTCGGCTCGATGCAGAAGATGTACGGCAACCTGCGCGCCACCCTGGGCGACAAGGAATACGGCTACGTCGCCCAACTGGAGGAATCGGAGGACCGCCTGATCAACGCCTTCAACGAGGTCGCGCAGGATTCGCGCACCTCCCAGGCCGCCCGAGACGTGGTCACCCGGCTGCTGCCGGAGGTACGCGCCAGCCACGACGTGATGCGCAACCGCAAGCTGGCGATGAAGAGCGCGGCTTGACCCGGAGGGCTGCGGCCCATGCGGCGTCGCCTTGCGAGCCGTTGCGAAAGAAACCGGCGGGCATTTCCCGCCGGTTTTTGTTTGGGCCGCTGACGATATCCTCGGCACGGTCAACGCACCTCGGAGTCTGGACGCCCCGCCACCCTGCCGCCATCATTCCAAGGTTGCCACAGGGGGAAACGGGGATATGCGGGACGACAGCGCGCCATCGAACGGCGAAACCAGAACGCCTTCCGGGACCGATCCCCTGTTGTCCTGCCTGCTGGCCAGCTACCGGCAGCGGGGATATGCGCCCCTGGGCATGGCGGCGGACGAGGCCACCGGCAGGTTGCGCAACGAGGCCGGCACCCTGCTGATCCGCTGCGTCTCCGCCGAGGGCGCGAGCCCGGTGGCGGCCGGCGAGGTGGTCCGGTTCCAGCGGCAGGTCGCGGCCGAGCCCGGCGCGGCCACCGGGCTGCTGGCCAGCCGGCATGGGTTCGACGACGAAGCATGGCGATTGGCGGCCGACCATCCCACGCTGCGGCTGCTCGACCGTCCCGCGCTGGAATCCATGCTGGGGCCGGTCCCCGAACTGTTCTCCGCCTCGGTGCCGCCCCCCTTGCCATTGCAGGAAGAAGCACCGGAGGCGGTGCCACCGGCTGCCCTGCGGCGATGGTTCCTGCAACGCCTGGCCGGCGGGCGGCAGCGCCCGCGCCTGGCGCTGGCGGCCGCCATCCCCCTGTTGCTGGTATTGACCGTATGGGGCTACCCGGCCTACCTGGCCTCGCAGATACGCCAGGCCCAGGCGCAGGCCGAGGCGGCCGCACGCCAGCCGCGTTTCGCCGAGCGCCCGGCGACGGCGGCGCAAGCCGAAACGGACAGCGCGAAGAAGGAGCGCCTGACCGGCGTCTGGATTCCACGCCCGATCCAGCCGTCGCCTGCATCCCCGGCCGTCCGTCCGCACCCGGCGGAAACGCAGCCGGCGCCGCAGTTCGTCGAACTGACCCGGAGCAACGTCTGGACCGAGCAGGAACTGGCCGAATGGCAGCGCCGGCAGGAAGAGTCGATCCGGGCGCTGGAGCAGGGAAACCCGTCCGTCAACGCGGGAAAGTTCTGAGTTGCCGGTTTCGATGGTCGCCAGGACGATGACAGCGTTTTACCCGAAACTGCAAAGCGCCAGGCTTGGCCTGCATCCACTGGTCGCGGAGGACGAACCGCTCTACTGCCGCATCTATACCGACGTGGACATGATGCGCCACGTGGCGGAGCCGCTTTCGGAAGAATCCGCCCGCAGGAGCTTTCGTTCCGCGCTGGCAGCCGTCACCGCGTCGCCGCCGCGGATGCTGCTCTGGAAGGCCGTGCTTCTGGACGATGCCTCGACCGTGGGCCTGATCGGATTGGTGCCGCATGCGGGTCGCCGGGCGGCGGACATCGGCGCCATGATCGAACGGCCCTGGCAGGGGCGGGGACTGGCCGGGGAGGCGTTGGCCAGCGTGCGCGACCATGCCTTTGCGGAAGGCGGATTCGCCCGGCTCGAAGGTCGGCAGGATGCCGGAAACCTGCGCTCCATCCGGCTAATGGAAAGGCTCGGTTTCACCCGCCATCCGCTTCCGGAAGGACGCATTGCCTGGCGCCTGGGGCGCCGGCACTGGCAGGCTGGAATGAAACTGCCGAATGCCTTTGCAATGGCAGCCGGCCCTGCCTAGATTAGGGATTTTGAAGGGGGGGAAGAGATGGGGACCGGCAAAGGCAGTCTTACCTGTGTCGGGATCGGCATGATGCTGGGTGCCCACATCAGCCCGCGATCGCGCGCCGCCATCGAGGGCGCCGACGTGGTGTTCGCGGCCGTTTCCGATCCGCTGGTCGAGCTCTGGTTGCAGTCGATGCGCCGGGACGTCCGCAGCCTGCAACCCTATTACCGTGAAGGAAAATCCCGCAACATCACCTATCGCCAGATGGTCGATGCGATGCTGGCGCAGGTCAGGGATGGCAAGCGGGTCTGCGGCGTGTTCTACGGGCATCCGGGCGTTTTCGCCCTGCCTCCCCACCGCGCCATCGCCCAGGCCAGGGCCGAGGGCTACGAGGCGGCGATGGAGCCTGGCATCTCCGCCGAAGACTGCCTGTACGCGGATCTGGGCATCGATCCCGGGACCTATGGCTGCCAGCACTTCGAAGCCAGCCAATTCATGTTCTACCGGCGGCGGGTGGACCCGTCCGCCTATCTCGTCCTTTGGCAGGTGGGCATCGCCGGCGATCCCACGATGAAACGCTTCTCGACCGGGCCCGGATACCGGCAGTTGCTGGTGGACCTCCTGTCGGAAACATATCCTCCGGATCATCGGCTGGTGGCCTATGAAGCTGCTACTCTCCCGATCGGGGTGCCCAGGATGGAGACCGTGAAGCTTTCCGATCTGGGGAGGGTGGACCTGCGGTTCGAGACGACGCTGGTCGTGCCGCCTTCCGAGCCGCTGATCTGCAACACCGAAATGATGGAACGCATTGCAGCATTGGAAGAATGAACGAGTCTTCGCTTGCATCACAATCAGTTCAAACCATAGGGGAGTGACAATTGATGTCGAACGTGATCCAGTTTCTCGAGAAGATGGGCGGTTCCTACCCGATGTATCGGGCCGAAGGCTACGAGGAACTCGTCAATGCGCTGGAAGTCGATGATTCGGAGCGCCAGGCGCTGTTGAGGAGGGACCGCGATTCCCTGAGCGAATTGCTGGGTGGTCGCGAGTTGATGGTGTGTGCCCTTTATCCTGCTGAAGAGCAGCCTTCCCATGAGGAAGGTGCCGAGGAAGGAGAGAGTGAAAAAGAAGACGAGCAGGATCCGGCGTCTCCGGATTGATGCTGCGGGATCTGCAATGAAGCACCCGGGTCAGGGACTGACGAGAGGATGGCTGCTTGCGGCCATCCTCTTTTGCATTCCTGTTTTTGTCCTGGCCTCGCCTCAGGTAGAAGAAAAACTTGTGCAGGCGGAAGGCATGCGCAGTTCGGAACCCGTCCGGCTGAGGCACCTGCTTGGCGAATTGCGGGATATGGAGGGGCAGGCAACTCCCCTGCAAAATGCCCGAATCCGCTACCTTCATGCGTACGCCAAGGCTTACGCTGGCGAGTACGATGAAGCCATCGGGGAGGCCCGGAAGCTTCTTGCCGAAGCAGATGACGTTGATGTCAAGGTTCGTGCAGGTGGCTTGATCGTCAATAGCCATGCGGCAACGAGGAACTTCGCCGAGGGCCTTCGCCAGTTGGAGTCGACGCTGCAGTTGGTGCCTGGCGTCAAGAGTGACGATGTCCGTTGGCATATATGGGTTGCCGCTGCCGTTCTGTACAACCAGATCGGACAGTACGAACTGGGCCTGGAGTTTTCCCGGAAACTCGAAGCGAGCCCGATAAAGCCAAGGACAAAATGTTTTGCGGGTCAATTGCGCCTTGAGGCGCTTTTGAATATTTCCGGACTTCCCGAGAAGGATTCGGAAATCACCGAAGTGATCGATTACTGCGTGGAGCAGAAGGAACTGGTCGTGGCAAACCTGACCCGGATCCTGCTTGCACGCAAATGGGCGGCCGAAGGCGACAGGCGCAAGGCGATTGCCCTGTTGCGCCGACATCTGGGCGAGGCCGAGGAAACGCGCTATCCGCGCCTGAGTGTCGAGATGCATGGCCTGCTGGCCCAATACCTGCTCGAAGAACAGCAGATCGCCGCAGCGGAAGCCCATGCGCGGCGAGTCACGAGAGAGGCTTCCGGCATCGCGTTCACCCTGCCGCTGGCGATGGCGCACAAGACGCTTTACCAGATCGCGGAGCGTCGCAACGACGTGGGGGCAATGCTGCAGCATTACCGCAATTACGCCGAAGCCGACAAGGCGTATCTCAACGACGTCAAGGCCAGGGAGATGGCCTACCAGATCGTCCGCCAGGAAACCCTGCAGAAGAGCCAGCAGATCAACCAGCTCGACCAGAAGAACCAGTTGCTGCAGCTGCAAAGCCGGCTGGACCAGCAGTCGGCGCAGAACACCCGGTTGGTGGTGCTGCTGCTGGTGGTGCTGATCGCCTCGATCGGCTACTGGGCCTTCAAGGTCAAGCGCGTGCAACTGTCGTTGAAGAAGCTGGCCGAGACCGATGCGCTGACCGGCGTGTGCAACCGCCACAACTTCACCCTCAGGGCCGAGCACAGCCTGGCGCAGTGCGCGCGCGCCGGGGAAGAGGCCGCGCTGGTCATGTTCGACCTGGATCACTTCAAGCAGATCAACGACCGCCACGGCCACCAGACCGGCGACTGGGCGCTGAAGCAGGTGACGCAGGCCTGCCAGAACTTCTGCCGCCGCATCGATGCGTTGGGGCGGCTGGGCGGCGAGGAATTCGCCTTCCTGCTGCATGGTTGCGACATGCGCAACGCGCGCAGGATGGCCGAGGATTGCCGGATGCGGATCGCCGGCATCGATACCAGGGAAACCGGCTTCGACTTCCCCATCACCGCCAGCTTCGGCGTCACCACGACGGCGGTGTCCGGCTACAGCCTGGCCAAGCTGCTGTCGCACGCCGACAAGGCGCTCTACCGCGCCAAGCACCTCGGGCGAAACCGTGTCTGCGGCACCGACGATGAGCCGATGGTGAGCGTGCTTGGCGAGGCCGGGGAGATCCCGGCGGTGCTCGCCGAGGACGCGGCGCTGGACGGTGACTACCGGGCTGCGCGGCTGGAGCGCGCCTGCTGAAGAAGGTTCCGGCGGGCGCCGCAGGGGGCCGTATCCGGTTGACCAAGCCGGCGGGTTAAGCTGGACGCCTGCCAAGGGGAGCTTGCGTGATGATCGAGCGTTTCGAAGTGGGTCCGCGGATGTCGGAGATGGCCGTCCACAACGGCGTGGTCTATCTGGCCGGGCAAATCGCCGACGACCCCGGTGAGGGCATCGTCGGCCAGACCCGGCAGGTGCTGGATGCCATCGACCGGCTGCTGGCGCAGGCCGGCAGCGACAAGAGCAAGATCCTGCGCGCGCAGATCTACCTGAAGGATACGCTGGACTTCGAGGCGATGAACCGGGTCTGGGACGCCTGGGTCGTGCCGGGCCACACCCCGCCGCGCGCCACCGTGCAGGCGTCGCTGGCCGATCCGCACTGGCTGATCGAAATCGTGGTGACCGCGGCGGTCTGAGCCTTCCGGCGCGTCAGCCGCGCCGTGCCAGCCAGCGTGCCGCACCGGCGCCGGCCAGGCGGCCGCCGGCGAAGCAGGCGGTCAGCAGGTAGCCGCCGGTCGGGGCTTCCCAGTCCAGCATCTCGCCGGCGGCGAAAACGCCGGGCAGGCCGGTGATCATCAGGTCCTCGTCGAGCGATTCCGGCATGATGCCGCCGGCGCTGCTGATCGCCTCGTCGATGGGACGCGCGCGCCGCAGCCGCAGCGGCAGCCGCTTCAGCGTGGCGGCGACCCTGGCCGGATCCTGCAGTTCGGCCTTGTCCAATACTTCGTACAGCAACCTCGCCTTGGCGCCGCCGATGCCCGCGGCGCGGCGCAGGTGTTCGCTGAAGCTGCGCGTGCCGCGTGGCCTGGACAGATCCGCTTGCAGGCGCGGCAGGTCACGGCCCGGCAGCAGGTCCAGATACAGGAGGGCCTCGCCGTCGCGCGCGATGGCGTCGCGCAGCGTGGCGGAGATGGCGTAGATGGCGCTGCCCTCGATGCCGCTGGCGGTGACCACGCATTCGCCTTGCAGCGCCTGCTCGATGCCGTGGTCGTCGCGCCAATGCAGGACCACCGGCTTGAGCGGCGCGCCGGCGTGGCGGCTGGCGAAATGCGCGCTCCAGTCGATGTCGAAGCCGCAGTTGGAAGGCCGCAGCGGCGCGACCGGCACGCCGCGTGCCTGCAGCCACGGCGCCCATGCGCCGTCGGAACCCAGTTGCGGCCAGCTGCCCCCGCCCAGCGCCAGCACGGTTGCGCCGGCCCGGACGATGCGCTCGCCCTCGGGCGTGTCGAAGCGCAGTGCGCCGTCGGGCGCCCAGCCCCGCCAGCGATGATGCACGTGGAAGCGCACCCCCGATTCGCGCAGCCGCCGCACCCAGCCGCGCAGCAGCGGCGCGGCCTTCAGGTCGGCGGGGAAGACGCGGCCGGAGCTGCCGACGAAGGTCTCCACGCCCAGCCCGGCGGCCCAGGCGCGCAGCGCCTCGGCATCGAAGCCGTCGAGCCAGCGGGCGACCTCGGCCTGCCGCGTACCGTAACGGCGGTCGAACACGCCGCGCGGATCCGAGTGGGTGAGGTTGAGCCCGCCCTTGCCGGCGATCAGGAACTTGCGTCCGACCGAACCCTTGGCCTCGAACACGTCCACCTCCACGCCGGCCGCGCGCGCGGTTTCGGCGGCCATCAGGCCGGCGGGGCCGCCGCCGATGACGGCCAGGGCGATGCTTTCGGGGAGAAGGGACATGGCGGGATTATCGCCGAGGATGCGCGCCATGCCCGTGGCGGCGCAACCCGCGGCGGCGATGCAGTATCTTCACGCCTCCTCCGGATACGGACCCGCTCCATGACGCCATCGTCCCCGCGCCTGCTCGCCGTCCTCGCCGCCGGCCTGTTGTCCCTGTGCTTCCCGGTGCTGCATGCGCAGGAAAGCTCTGCCGCCTCCGCGCTGCCGCCGGCCTTGCAGGATTTCGACCGGCGGGTGGAAGCGGTGCGCGAGGCCTTCGACATCCCCGGCATCGCGGTGGCGATCGTCAAGGACGGCGAGGTCGTGCTGGCGCGCGGCTACGGCGTGCGCGAGCAGGGGCGGCCGGAGGCGGTCGATGCGGAGACGATGTTCGCCATCGCCTCCAACACCAAGGCCTTCACCGCCGCCGCGCTGTCGATGCTGGCCGACGACGGCAAGCTGTCGCTGGACGATCGCGTCATCGATCACCTGCCGGATTTCCGCATGGCCGACGCCTACGTCACCCGCGAGATGCGCCTGCGCGACCTGCTGGTGCACCGCAGCGGGCTGGGGCTGGGCGCGGGCGACCTGCTGTTCTGGCCGACCACCACCTACAGCAACGCCGAAGTGGTGCAGCGGCTGCGCGACGTGCCGCTGGCCGGCGGCTTCCGCAGCCAGTACGCCTACGACAACATCCTCTACGGCGTGGCGCAGCGGGTGATCGAGACGGTCAGCGTGCAGGGCTTCGAGGACTTCCTGCAGGCGCGCGTGTTCGCGCCGCTGGGGATGGCGCAGACGCGCTACAACAGCGACCGCCTGCGACCGGGCGACAACGTCGCCAGCGGCCACGCCAAGGCCGATTTCAGGGATTTGCAGACCGCGCCGCGGATGACCTGGAGCAACGTCGCCGGCGCCGGCGGCCTGTACGCCAGCGCCGGCGACATGGCGCGCTGGATGCAGGTGCAGCTCGATGGCGGCGTCTACCGCGATGCCGACGGCAACGAGCAGCGGCTGTTCACCGCCGCCCGGCAGAAGGCGATGTGGTCGCTGGTCACGCCGATGCCGATCGCCGAGCCCAGGGTCGAGTCGCTGAAGCCGGCGCGGCCCAATTTCCTCGGCTACGGCGAGGGCTGGATGCTGTCGGACTATCGCGGCCAGAAGCTGGTCTGGCACACCGGCGGCTGGCCGGGCATGGTCTCGCGGCTGACCCTGGTGCCGGATCGGAAGCTGGGCGTGGTGGTGCTGACCAACCAGGAAGTGAGCGCGGCCTTCCACGCGCTGACCTTGCAGGTGCTGGACGCCTACCTGGATGCGCCGGCGCACGACTGGCTGGCCGCCTACCGCGAGCTGGTGGCGAAGAACCACGGCGACGCCGATGCGAACTGGCGCAAGCTGCAGGCCGCGCGCGACGCCAGGTCGAAGCCTTCGCTGCCGCTGCCGCGCTACGCGGGCACGCTGCGGGATCCGTGGTACGGCGACGTCGAGATCGCCCGGGAAGGCAAGGGACTGGTGCTGCGCTTCACCCGCACGCCGGAACTGGTCGGCGACCTGTCGCACTGGCAGCAGGACACCTTCGTCGTGCGCTGGCGCGAGCGCTGGCTCAATGCCGATGCCTTCATCACCTTCGCGCTGAAGCCGGATGGCGGCATCCGCGAGGCACGGATGCAGGCGATCTCGCCGCTGACCGATTTCAGCTTCGATTTCCATGATCTGCGGCTGGCGCCGGTGGCGCGGTGAAGCAGGGGCAGGGTTCTCCGTGAGTTGCCGTCGTCCCGGCGCAAGTTGATTGCTTCCGGGCGAAACCTGTGGGAGCGACGTGAGTCGCGACGATAGGTTGCCGGTAAAGCTCCATCGCGACTCACGTCGCTCCCACAACGGGTAGCATCACCGCCGTCAGCGCGGCTCGACCGCCAGCAGTTCCACCTCGAACACCAGCGAGGCGTGCGGCGGGATCACCCCGCCGGCGCCCTTGCGGCCGTAGCCGTAGTCGGAAGGAATCAGCAGCACGCGGCGGCCGCCGACGCGCATGCCGGCCACGCCGTCGTCCCAGCCGCGGATGACCTGGCCGGCGCCGAGCGGGAAGCTGAAAGGCTGGCCGCGATCGACCGAGCTGTCGAACTTCTCGCCGCGCTGCTGCGGCGCTTTCTCGTCGTACAGCCAGCCGGTGTAGTGCACGGTGACCCTGCTGCCGGGCTCGGCGAGCGCGCCTTCGCCGACGGCCTGGTCGATGCGTTGCAGCTCGGCCACGCTGCCGCCCGGCGGCGGTCCCGGATCCCGGCAGGCGCTCAGCAGGGGCAGGCACAGCAGCATCAGCATTGAAAGAATCCGCATCGAGGGTTTTCCCGGGGAAAGGTGGGTGCACGCCGCCACTGGCAGCGAAGCGCGGGCGGGCAGGGTACGCGTACAATGCGGGCGATGTCCAAGCTGCTGCTCAACCTGCGCCACGTGCCCGACGACGAAGCCGACGACGTGCGCGCGTTCCTGCGCGAGGCCGGCATCGCCTTCTACGAGACTCCGCCCAGCCCGTTCGGCATTTCCGCCGGTGGCATCTGGATCGAGGACCGCGACCGCCACCCGCAGGCCAAGGCGCTGATGGCCGACTACCAGCAGCGCAGGCGCGAGCGGGCGCGCGCCGAGCATGCCCAGGCGCAGCGCGACGGCACCGCCGAGACCTTCCTGGGCCTGTTGCGCCGCCGGCCGCTGTTCGTGCTGGCCACGCTGGCGGCCATCGTCTTCGTCGCCTCGCTGGTGCTGCTGCCGTTCGTGCTGCTGGGCCTGTAGAGCCGAGCTTGCCCGGCTGCTTTTGCATGGAGGCGAGAGCAGCCGGGCAAGCTCGGCCCTACAAAGGCAGGTTTGTTCAGGATTGGCAGGGCTGGCAGCAGGTAGAGCGGTAAAATGCCGCCATGATCGTCAACATCGCCGCCTACCATTTCGTCCACGTCGATGCGCCGCAGGCATTGGCCGATGCGCTGTTCGAGCGGGCCGAGGGTCTTGGCCTGCGCGGCACGGTGCTGGTGTCGGGCGAGGGCGTCAACCTGTTCCTGGCCGGCGCCGCGGCGGGCATCGACGGCTTCCTCGATGGATTGCGGCAGGATGGCCGCTTCGCCGATGTGCAGGTCAAGCTCAGCCACAGCTGCCGCCAGCCGTTCGCGCGGCTGAAGGTCAAGGTCAAGCCGGAAATCATCAGCTTCCGTCGCGACGACGCTTCGCCGCTGCGCCGCGAGCGCGCGCCCGCGGTGGATCCGCCGACGCTGGCGCGCTGGCTGCGACAAGGGCGCGACGATGCCGGGCGCCGGGTGGTGATGCTGGACACGCGCAACCAGCAGGAGATCGAATACGGCACCTTCGCCGGCGCGCTGACGCTGCCGATACGCAAGTTCACCGACCTGCCGCAGGCGCTGGCCCCGCATCGCGACGCGCTGGCCGACGCGACGGTGGTCAGCTTCTGCACTGGCGGCATCCGCTGCGAGAAGGCCGCGCTGTGGATGCGCGACGACGGCATGGACAACGTGCTGCAACTGGACGGCGGCATCCTCGGCTACTTCGAGCGGGTCGGCGGGTTCGGCTACGACGGCCGCTGCTTCGTGTTCGACGAGCGCGTCGCGCTGGATCCGCAGCTGCGCCCGCTGGTGGACGACGCGGCCTGACGATGGCGCAGGTCCCGGCCGCCGCGCCGCTGCAGTTCGACAACCGCTTCGTCGCCGAACTGCCGGGCGATCCTGAAACCGGGCCGCGCCGCCGCGAGGTGCTGGGCGCGGCCTGGTCGTCCGTGCGGCCCACACCGGTGGCCGCGCCGCGGCTGCTGGCATATTCGCGCGAGATGGCCGAATCGCTGGGGCTGGACGCGGCGACCGTGGCCTCGCCGGAGTTCGCGCAGGTCTTCGCCGGCAACGCGCTGTGGCCGGGCATGCAGCCGTACGCGGCCAACTACGGCGGACACCAGTTCGGGCATTGGGCCGGGCAGCTCGGCGACGGCCGCGCCATCACCCTGGGCGAGGCGATCGATGCGCAGGGCAGGCGCCAGGAACTGCAACTGAAGGGCGCCGGGCCGACGCCGTACTCGCGCACCGCCGACGGCCGCGCGGTGCTGCGCTCGTCGATCCGCGAATTCCTGTGCAGCGAGGCGATGCACCACCTGGGCGTGCCGACCACGCGCGCGCTGTGTCTGGTCGGCACCGGCGAGGCGGTGCTGCGCGACATGTTCTACGACGGCCACCCCGAGCACGAGCCGGGCGCGATCGTCTGCCGGGTGGCGCCGTCGTTCCTGCGCTTCGGCAATTTCGAACTGCCGTCCGCGCGCGGCGACTCCGTGCTGCTGCGGCGACTGGTGGAGTTCTGCATCCGCCGCGACTACCCGGAGCTGTCCGGCGAGGGCGAAGCGCTGCATGTCGAATGGTTCGCCCGGATCTGCGAGCGCACCGCGGTGATGGTCGCGCACTGGATGCGGGTGGGCTTCGTGCACGGGGTGATGAACACCGACAACATGTCCATCCTCGGCCTGACCCTCGACTACGGTCCCTACGGCTGGATCGACGACTACGATCCGGACTGGACGCCCAACACCACCGATGCGCAGGGGCGTCGCTACCGCTTCGGCTGGCAGCCGCGCATCGCCTGGTGGAACCTGACCCGGCTGGCGCAGGCGCTGGCGCCGCTGTTCGCCTCGGTGGAACCGCTCAACGACGGCCTGCAGCGCTACGGGCAGGCGCTGGCGCGCGCAGAACGCGACGTCGTCGCCGGCAAGCTGGGACTGGATGGATGCCGCGACGGGGACGCGGTGCTGTATTCGGACCTGCTGGCACTGCTGCACGCCGGCGAAACCGACATGACGATCTTCTTCCGCGCGCTGGGCGAGACGGATCCAGCATCGGCCAGTCCGGAGGATTTCGCGGCCGCATACTACGACGAGGCACGGCGCGATGCGGTCGCCGGGGATCTGGCGGCGTGGCTGGCCCGCTACGCGCGACGACTGGGCGAGGACGATCTGCCCGATGCCGTGCGCCGCGAACGCATGCGCCTGGCCAACCCGCGCTACGTGCTGCGCAACTACCTGGCCCAGCAGGCCATCGACCGTGCGCACGCCGGCGACATGGGTGGCATCGACGAACTGCTCGAGGTGATGCGCAGGCCATACGAGGACCAGCCCGGGCGCGAGCGCTACGCGCAGCGGCGGCCCGACTGGGCGCGCGAGCGTGCCGGGTGCTCGATGTTGTCGTGTAGTTCCTAGGGGATGCGCGGGTCAGTGTTTTCGTGATTGCGCGGGATATAGCTCCCTCTGCCCCGCTTGCGGGGAGAGGGTTGGGGGTGAGGGGGCAGGGCGCCGACCTGCGATAGGTTGCGTCGAGAAGTGAATCGCGGCTTCGGAAGGAGTACGAGTCGTTTCAGAGAGCGCGGACTTCGTTCGCCCCCTCACCCGCCTTCGGCACCCTCTCCCCCGCGAGCGGGGGAGAGGGGAATCTTCTCCCTGCCTGCGCAGGATCGCGCCGTCAGCCTGGCACCGCCATCCCCGCCGCATGGCCCGACGCCCACGCCCACTGGAAGTTGTAGCCGCCCAGCCAGCCGGTGACGTCGACCACTTCACCGATGAAGTACAGGCCGGGCACGTGGCGCGACATCATCGTGCTGGACGACAGGCTGTCGGTGTCGACGCCGCCCAGCGTGACTTCCGCGGTGCGGTAGCCCTCGGTGCCGCTGGCGACCAGCGGCCAGGCGCCCAGTACCTCGGCCACCTCGCGCAGTTGCGGCTCGTTGTACTGCTTCAGCGGCCGGTTCGGCAGCCAGGCCTCGCACAGGCGCTGGGCGAAGCGGCGCGGCAGCGCGTCGGACAGCACGGTCTTCAGTTCCGCGGCCGGGCGCGCGCGCTGCTGCTCCTTCAGCCAGGCCAGCGCGTCCTGCCCGGGTAGCAGGTCCAGCCGCAGGTCGTCGCCAGGCTGCCAGTACGAGGAAATCTGCAGGATGGCCGGGCCGCTGACCCCGCGGTGGGTGATCAGCATGAAGTTGCGGAACGCCTGCCGGCCGCAGCGCGCCTCCACCGGCACGGCCACGCCGCTGAGATCCCGCAGCCGTTCCTGGTGCTTGCCCGACAGCGTCAGCGGCACCAGTCCGGCGCGGGTGGGCAGCACGACATGCCCGAACTGGCGCGCCAGGTCGAAACCGAAGCCGCTCGCGCCCATGCTGGGAATCGACAGCCCGCCGGTGGCCACCACCAGCGACGGCGCGGCGAAGCGGCCCTGCGAGGTCTGCACGCGGAAGCCGTCGCCTTCGCGCGCCACGCGCTCGACCGCGCACTGGGTGGCGATGCGCACCTGCGCCGCCGCGCACTCGTCCAGCAGCATCTTCACGATGAGCCTGGACGATTCGTCGCAGAACAGCTGGCCCAGTTCCTTCTCGTGGTAGGCGATGCGGTGGCGCTCGACCAGGTCGATGAAGTGCGCCGGCGTGTAGCGCGCCAGCGCCGACTTGCAGTAGTGCGGGTTGGCCGACAGGTATTGCGCCGGCGTGGCGCCGGTGTTGGTGAAGTTGCAGCGCCCGCCGCCGGACATCAGGATCTTCTTGCCGACCTTGTTGGCGTGCTCGATCACCAGCACGCGCAGGCCGCGTCCGCCCGCGGTCAGCGCGCACATCAGCCCGGCCGCGCCGCCGCCGACGACGATGACGTCGTGGGTCATCGGCACCGGGTCAGGCCCGGGGCGCGGCCGAGCGGTGCACGGCGGGCGTCAGCGACACCGACGCATCGGCCGCCAGCAACTGCACTTCGCCGTCCTGCACCAGCACGTCCAGGCGCATGCCGCGGGCGTGCAGCGCGGCCAGCGCCTCGACGTCGGCCGCTGACAGGTCGAGCACGGTCAGGTTGTCCTGGCGCGCCAGCGCGGCGGCGTTCTTTTCCCGCCACAGCTCCGCGACCTGGCCACCGTAGTTGACCACGACGACCTCGCGGGCGCGGCCGCAGGCCTTGCGGATGCGCGACTCGTCGGGCTGGCCGAGTTCGATCCACTGCTCGATCTGGCCGCTGTAGTCGCGCCGCCACAGATCCGGCTCGTCGGTGGCGCTGAGCCCGCGGCCGAACTCCAGCCGCTCGTCGGCGTACAGCGCGAAGGCCAGCAGCCGCACCATCAGGCGGGCGTCGGTCTCCGACGGGTGCTGGGCCAGGGTCAGCGCATGGGCCGCGTAGTAGTGGCGGTCCATGTCGCTGATCTGCAGCTCGGCTTTGACGACGGTGGCCTTGAGCGCCATGACGGTCCGGAAAGGCAAAGGGGCGCCATGATACCGGCCCGCGGAGCCGCGGCGGCTGACGGGCGGTGAAGGCGGGCTGACCAACGGCGCCCCCGGGCTTAACAAAACATTCGCTTTTGTCCCGGAACCCCGGTAGAGTGCGGGCACTGTGCTTGCCAGGGTCACTGTGAATCGTGAGTCCTGATGCGGTAGATCGCTCTGCTACATCGTTCCGCTTTACCAACGCCTGCAAACCCAGTCTCGGCCCCGGAATGTTCCGGTACCGCGATTCATCTTCCAAATCCAATGTTTTCAGGAGTTAGTAAAATGGCTGAACGTCAGACCGGCACCGTCAAGTGGTTCAATGACGCCAAGGGCTTCGGTTTCATCACCCCGCAGAGCGGCCCGGACCTGTTCGTGCACTTCCGCGCGATCCAGGGCAACGGCTTCAAGTCGCTCAAGGAAGGCCAGAGCGTGAGCTTCGTCGCCGTGCAGGGCCAGAAGGGCATGCAGGCCGACGAAGTGCAGCCGCTGTAATCCAGCGCCGCACCGATTGACCTCGAACGCCGGGAGCGCAAGCTCCCGGCGTTTTTGTTTGCGCGCGCGTTGCGATGGTTGCGCGGTTCACTTGTTCTTGCGCGCCGGTGCGCTCTGATGGCGGTCTCTCCACCGCGCAGGCGCCAGACCATGACCGAGCACCAGGAAAACATCCGCAAGCTGGCCGATC
Organism: Pseudoxanthomonas mexicana; assembly: GCF_046736355.1. Classification (GTDB taxonomy): domain Bacteria; phylum Pseudomonadota; class Gammaproteobacteria; order Xanthomonadales; family Xanthomonadaceae; genus Pseudoxanthomonas_A; species Pseudoxanthomonas_A mexicana_B. Next base: position 1,647,714 of record NZ_CP157201.1, read on the forward strand.
TGATCAAGGGCATCGACATCGCGATGCTGACCACCACCTCCGCCGACGGCCGCCTGGTCAGCCGGCCGCTGGCCACGCAGGAGGTCGAGTTCGACGGCGACCTGTGGTTCGCCACCTCGGCCGACAGCCACAAGGTCGCCGAGATCCGCGCCAACCCGCGCGTCAACGTGGCCTATGCGAGCAGGGACCGCAACGACTACGTGTCCGTTTCCGGCCTCGCGCAGGTGGTCGACGATCGCGCGAGGACCGCGCAACTGTGGACGCCGGCGATGAAGGCGTTCTTCCCCGGCGGCCCGGACGATCCCGACCTGCGCCTGATCCGCGTCGCCGTGGAAAGCGCCGAGTACTGGGATGGCCCGGGCACGGTATTCGGCAAGGCGCTGCATTTCCTGATGAGCGCGGCGAGCGAGAATCCTCGCGTGCTGGCGGAGAACGAGACGCTGCAAATCCGCTAGGGCCAGTTGGGGGGCTGTCAGGGTCGGAATGCTTCCTTCATCGGAATGGGCTCCCTCCCCCGTTCACGGGGGAGGGTTGGGGTGGGGGCGTCGGCTGGTGGTTGCCCCCATCCCAACCTTCCCCCGCAGGCGGGGGAAGGGGCGGGTCATGGCGCTGGAAACCATGGCGAGCAACTCCCTCCTGTTTAACCGGGGAAGGATTCGGAGGCTTCCGTCGGCCGGAGATTTGCCCGATCCAGCCTGTCGGGCAAGCACACGGGCACGATTCGTTTTCTAGATCCTGCGCACGCGGAAGCTGCGGCCCTTGATCCTGCCCTGGCCCAGCCGCGCCAGCGCCTGCGCGGCCTTGCCGGTTTCCACCGCCACGTAGGAACGGGTCGGGAAGATGTTGATCTTGCCGATGGCCCTGGCCGGCAGGCCGGCCTCGCCGGTCAGCGCGCCGAGGATGTCGCCGGCACGCAGCTTGTCGGTCTTGCCGGCGTCGATGCGCAGCGTGGCCATCGCCGCCGGCGGGGCGCTGCGCGCGGCCGGCGGGGCGGGGACGTGGCGCTCCCATTGCAGCGGCATCGCCAGCGTTTCCGCCATCGCCTCCACGCGCGGCAGCTCGCGCGGGGTGACCAGCGTCAGCGCGATGCCGTCGCGGCCGGCGCGCCCGGTGCGGCCGATGCGGTGCACGTAGGTGTCGGCGTCGCTGGGCAGATCGTGGTTGACCACCATCGCCAGGTCCTCGATGTCCAGCCCGCGCGCGGCCACGTCGCTGGCCACCAGCACGTTGCAGCTGCGGTTGGCGAAGCGCAGCAGCACTTCCTCGCGGTCGCGCTGCTCCATGTCGCCGTGCAGCGCCAGCGCGGAGAAGCCGTAGTGCGACAGCGAACCGGCCACCTCGTCCACCTCGCGGCGGGTGTTGCAGAACACCACCGCCGATTCGGGCCGATGGCGCAGCAGCAGCGCGGCCAGCGCCGGCTGCTTGCGCGCAGGTTCCACTTCGATGAAGCGCTGCTCGATGGCGACCGGGCGCGCCGCGCCCTCGACCGTGGCCTCGTGCGGATCGCGCAGGCTGGCGCGCGCCATCTCGCGCACCGCCTCGGAGAAGGTCGCCGAGAACAGCAGGCTCTGCCGCGTCTTCGGCAGCTTGCCGACGATCTCGCGCAGCGGTTCCTCGAAGCCCATGTCGAGCATGCGGTCGGCCTCGTCCAGCACCAGCGTGCGCACGCCGGACAGGTGCAGCGCCTTCTTGCGCAGCAGTTCCTGCACGCGCCCGGGCGTGCCGACCACGACCTGCGGGTCGTGCGTCTCCAGCGAGGCCAGCTGCGGCGCCAGCGGCATGCCGCCGCACAGCGTCAGCACCTTCAGGTTGGGGATGCCCAGCGCCAGCCTGCGGATCTGCTGGGCGACCTGGTCGGCCAGTTCGCGGGTCGGGCACAGCACCAGCGCCTGGGTGCGGATCAGCGCGGGGTCGAGCGCGTGCAGCAGGCCCAGCCCGAACGCGGCGGTCTTGCCGCTGCCGGTCGGCGCCTGCGCGATGACGTCGCGGCCGGACAGGATGAAGGGCAGGCTCTGCGCCTGGATCGGCGTCGGCACCGCGTAGCCGAGCGCGTCGAGGCCGCGCTGCAGGGCGGGGGGGAGGGACAGGGAGGCGAAGGATTCCATCCGCGCATGATCGCAGCATTGGCGCGGCGCGCGTAGGGGCGCGGCGTGAACGGGAGGTCCGGCGGGACCGCCGGCGATGCGCGGCCGCGGGGATCAGGCGATGCGAGCGGTGCTCACTCCATCGCCTCGAAGTCCTCCTCGGCCAGCGACACGAACGCCCAGAACGGCCGCTGCGCGCCGGCCCAGGAGCGGGAGGCCTCGTCGAGGATGTCGAGCAGGGTGTCGAAGTCGGCCTCGCGGTCGCGCCGCAGGTCGCCGGCATGGCCCAGCAGCAGCGCATGGCCGGCCGCGGGCAGCCAGGACAGATCCTGCAGGCAGTCGGCCAGGCCGTCCCAGTTGCGCCCCAGCCCGGCGGGGAAGTCGAGCGCGGTGGCGATGCGCAGCAGCAGGGTGGACTTGTCGCGGCAATCCTGTAGGTCGATGCGGGTGGCGCGCAGGCCGGCGTCGCGCGCGGCGGTGGCCAGCGGCGCCAGGTCGTCGTGGGTGATCAGGAACACGCCGGCGCGCGCCGGGTCGTCCAGGCCGAGGTCGAAGCCGGAATCGCTCATCGCGCGGCGCCCGTGGCGGCGATGGGGCGGAAGCTGGCGTAGTGGTCGTCGGTGTACCAGAACTCGCGCGGCGGCTGGCCGCCGGCGACGATGCGGCGCGCGCCGCGATGGCCCAGGCCGGGCGTGTCGACGGTGTACTCGCGGTAGTAGCCGCGCGGCTGCTGCGGCAGCAGGCGCTCGCGATTGCCGAACACGCTGCCGTCCTGCCGGTGCGGGAACGGCCCGCCGCGCGCGATCAGGCGCAGCACTTCGTGCGCCTGCGGGGGCAGGTCGGCGGCCACGGCAGGCGCGGGCGCATCGACGGATGACCGTGGTGGCGCGGCGGGCGCGGGCGGCGGCTGGCCCGCAGGCTCCGAAGGCGGTGGCAGTTCCAGCGGTTCGCTGCGCAGGCCGTCGTTGCCGGACGGCAGCGGCGATTCGCTGGCGGGCGGCGCGGGGAGCGCTTCAGGCGAGTTGAGGCGCTGGCTCCAGAACCATCCCGCCAGCGCGATCAGCAATGCGCCCATGATCAGCCAGGGCATGTGGCGGGAATGCGACCTGCGGTGGCGGCGCGAGCGCATCGGTCATCCCTCCCGCGTCTGGTGCAGGCGACGACCGCAGCCTTGCCATTCCTGCCCGTCCACCCGCAGCGTGGCCGTGGCCGGGTAGGTCTCGTCGCTCATGCCGTCGCTGCATTCGCCGTCGCGGATGCGCAGTTCCACGCGCTGCCCGTCGGCGGTTTGTCCGCGATAGCCGGTCGTGCGCGCATCTGCATCGACGAAGGAAGTCGAACCCGCCACGCGCAGCGTCCGCTGCCCGTAGTCGAGCGCGGCCTGCAGTGCCGGCGCGGCACCGGGGCCGACCTCGATCCACCATCCCGGTTCGTTGCCGATGCCGCGGAACACGGCGCCGCGCGCGCGGGCCTGTTCCCACGGCCCGGCCGCCGTCGCCTGCCGGCATTCCGCCGCCGGCTGCCCGGCCAGCGTCAGCGTGCCGCTGTCGCCCTTGGTCCAGAACTCGTTGCCGCGGGCGTCGGCGTAGCGCGCGCCCGAGGCCGAGCGCGCATGCGGCAGGACCAGCGTGCCGCCGCCCATCGACAGCCTTGCCTGATCGCGCGCGTTGTCGAACGTGGCGGCGATGCGCTGGTCGCCGCACTGCCAGTAGGTTTCGATGACGGCGGCGGCCGGGTCCGGCTGCGGCGCGGGCGCGCTGGCGCAGCCGGCGAGCAGGGCCGCCAGCAGGGCGGCCATCGGGATCGTGCGACTGTGCATTGATTTCTCCTTTTTCAACCGTTCGAGCATAGTCCCTGGACCTGAGCGTTTCGTGAGGACAGGACGGCGGGGGACGCCGCCGCCTGTTCATGCCCGTCACGCCAACGGGCCTATCATCGGCGCGGAGAAGGCGGGTTTTCGGGAGTCTGCGCGATGAACCGTGTGCTGCGGCCACTGGCGCATGTGTCCACGACGGCGTGGCCGTCGCTGCTGGGCATCGTCGTGCTGCTGGCGTCCGGACTGCTCGCGCTGCACTGGAGTTCGGCGCCGGAGCTGCAATCGCATGGCGTATGGCGCGGCCTGCGCGGCGGCGCATTGTGCGGGTTGGCGACCGCGCTCGGCGCCTTGCCGGTGCTGGTGGTGCGCGGCATCCCGCGCCGGCTCGGCGATGCGCTGCTCGGCTTCGGCGCCGGGGTGATGCTGGCGGCCAGTGCGTTCTCGCTGGTGCTGCCGGGGCTGGAGGCGGCGCAGGGGCAGGGTTACTCGTCCTGGGGCGCGGGCGGCCTGGTCAGCATCGGCCTGCTGCTGGGCGCGATGGGCCTGCTGCTGCTGGATCGCGTGCTGGCCGAGGACGCGCCCGAAACGCAGCGGCAACTGGTGCCGTCGCGGGTGATGGTGTTCGTGCTGGCGATCGCGCTGCACAACATCCCCGAGGGCATGGCGGTCGGCGTCGCCGCCGGTGGCGGCTTGCCGGAAGCGGCGGGCCTGGCGATGGGCATCGCACTGCAGGACATTCCCGAAGGCCTGGTGGTGGCGCTGGTGCTGGCGGGCGCCGGCATGGCACGGACCAAGGCGGTGTTCGTCGGGGTGCTGTCGGGCGTGGCCGAACCGCTGGCGGCGGTGGCCAGTGCCTGGGCAATGACGATCTCGACCGCGCTGCTGCCGTGGGGCCTGGCGTTCGCCGCCGGCGCGATGCTGATCGCGGTGGTGCACAGCGTGGTGCCCGAGTCCACCCGCGGCGGGAACTCGCGCCTGGCCGCGCTCGGACTGGCGATCGGCTTCTGCGTGATGATGGTGCTGGACACCGCGCTGGCGGCGTGAGGGGCGCGTCGTATCGAGCTTTCTTCAAGGGGAAGGGCCGATACTTGCGAGCCACTGGCCGCATCGGCTCGAACGCCTGAGCGCCGGGCGCGAAGGCCTGTGTTCTAAGCCCTCCCCTTCAAGGGGAGGGTTGGGCGGGGATGGTATTGAAGGATTCTTGACGTCGTCGGAGAACACCATCCCCACCCCGGCCCTCCCCTTGAAGGGGAGGGGGAACGGCGAATCAGCGCGGCGCGACGTCCACGCGCATCACCGGATAGAGCCGGTAGCGCTCGTCCCAGGACGGATGGCGCTGGTGGAAGAAGCGCAGGCGCGCCTCGGCGCTGCCTGCGAACTCCTTGTCCTCGCGCAGCCGCCGCTCGAACTCCGCCTTGACCGCCGGGTCGGCCAGCATCTCGCGCGCGACCTGCTCGGCCACGTAGTCCTCCATGTACTCCTTCGACTCGAAGGCGTTGTTGAACCCGCCCCAGGCCAGCAGCGAATCCGGCGCGGCCGGCTCCAGCAGCGCCATCGCCAGCCGTGCGCGCGGCTGCGCGATCGGCACGAACAGCGAGCCCTCGGCGATGTCGCGCGTCTCGGCCCGCCACTGGCCGCGGGCGTCGATCCGCTGGCGTCCCTCGACCGAGCGCGCGGCGAAATCCGCCCCGTCGGCACGGAAGGCCTGCACCGCTGCGTCGGGCTGCGCGGCGATGCGGCGGAACTGCACGCCGTGCAGGCGCAGCTTCTCGCCGACCCAGGCCGCGTGCGCGGACGGCACCACGTAGCCGGCGCGCGGCGCGGCCACCTGCACGCTGGGGCGGAGGTCGTCGCGCAGCGGCACCTTCCAGATCTGCGGGACGTTCTCGTCGTAGCGCGTCATCAGCGCGCCCGACACCTCCGAGGGCGTGCGCGTATAGGCGTAGCCGCGGAAATCGATGGTGCGCGCCCGCGCGCTGGCCGCCCAGGCCTGCGGAACCTCCCGCCCGGCCAGTTCACCGGCGCGCGCATCAGCGGCCTGCGCGGCCTGCAGCCATTGCGCGCCGTGCTCGGCGGTGCGCCGCAGCACCGACACCAGCGTGTCGCGGGTCAGGCCGACGCGCACCGGATAGGTCTTCCACGAGTGCGTCTCCACCAGCATGGCGATGCGGTTGCGCAACTGGAAATAGCCGTGCGAGAAGCGCGGCGGCGGCACTCCGTCCTCGAAGCCGGAGGACGGGTCGTCGTACTTCACGAACGAGGGGTAGAACGGCAGCGGCAGCGCGCCGCCCTGCGCCAGGTCGGCGATGACGCCATCGCGCAGATCGCGTCCCACCGTGCGCAGGGCCTCGTCGCCGGCGTGGATCGGCTCGACCTGGATGGAGATATCGTGCTCGAACTGCGCGCCGTTGGTGGCGTGCAGATCGACGTAGACCAGCGGGTCCCACTCGCCGACCAGGCGCAGCATCGCCTGCATCTCCGGCGCGTCGGCCTTGACGTAGTCGCGGTTGAGGTTGAGGTTCTGCGCGGTGGTGCGCCAGCCCATCTCCTCCGGGCCGCGCTGGTTGGGGCGGTTCCAGGCGCCGAAGCGCTCGTGCCCGTCCACGTTGAACACCGGCACGAACACCCACACCAGCTTGTCCAGCGCGCCGGGCGCGGCCTTGCCTTCCAGCAGTTCGCGCAGCAGCAGGAAGCCGGCGTCCTTGCCGTCGATCTCGCCGGCGTGGATGCCGCCCTGCGCCAGCACCACCGGCAGGCCGCGCCGGCGCGCCTGGTCGGCGGTCAGCGCGCCGCTGGTGGAGGCGACCAGCATCCGCATCGGCTGGCCTTCCGGCGTGGTGCCGAAGCTCAGGCAGCGTACCGCCTTGGGGTAGGCCTTGACGAAGGCTTCGCACAGCGCGCCAACCTCGTCGTAGCGGCCGGTCCTGGTGAACCCCGAGCGTTCGGACACGGTGGACAGCCCCGGCCCGTCCGCGCGCGCGGGCGGCGAGGCCAGTGAACTGGCGGCGAGCAGGACGGCGACGGCGAGCGGGCGCGGGCAGGGCATGGACGGCGGTTCCATCGATGAACAGGGGCGTGATGATGCCTGCGAAAGCGCGTCCGTCACAGTGCGGATCGACCCTGCCGCCGCCGATACGGTAACCTTCGGGAAATTTGCACCGGAAGAACGGATGAGCACCACCGCCAACGCCACCCCCGGCCGCATGCCGCGGCAGATTCCCTACATCATCGGCAACGAGGCGTGCGAGCGGTTCAGTTTCTACGGGATGCGCAACATCCTGGTGGAGTTCCTGGTCGGCAGCATCATCCTGGCCTACCTGCCCGTCATCGACCGCGAAGGGCACGCCAAGGACATCTTCCACAGCTTCGTCATCGGCGTGTACTTCTTCCCGCTGCTGGGCGGCTGGCTGTCGGACCGCTTCTTCGGCAAGTACAACACCGTGCTGTGGTTCTCGCTGATCTACTGCGCCGGCCACGCCTGCCTGGCGCTGTTCGAGGAGAGCCGCACCGGCTTCTTCACCGGCCTGTTCCTGATCGCGCTGGGCTCGGGCGGCATCAAGCCGCTGGTGGTGTCGTTCTGCGGCGACCAGTTCGACCAGAGCAACAAGGACAAGGCCAAGATCGTCTTCGACGCGTTCTACTGGATCATCAACTTCGGCTCGTTCTTCGCCTCGCTGCTGGCCCCGTTCCTGCTGCACCGCTTCGGCCCGGCGGTGGCGTTCGGCATCCCCGGCGTGCTGATGTTCATCGCCACGGCGATCTTCTGGCTCGGCCGCAACAAGTACGTCCACGTACCGCCATCGGGCGCGGACCCGCACGCCTTCCTCAAGGTCGTGACCACGGCGCTGCGCACGCGCAGCCCGGGACAGTGGCGCTGGGGCCTTTACGTGGCGCTGCTGGGCCTGATCGGCGCGGTGGCGCTGCTGCTGCTGTGGGCGCTGTCGCTGCTGTCGCTGGCGCCGTCGTGGTGGCCGGACTTCGGCTTCGTCATCTCCGCCTGCCTTGCGCTGGGCCTGGTCATCGCGCTGGGCGGCATGGGCGTGGCCCTGCAGCTGGAGCGCGCGCGCGGCACCCACCCGGACGCGGCGGTGGACGGCGTGCGCGCGGTGCTGCGCATCCTCATCGTGTTCGCGCTGGTGACGCCGTTCTGGTCGCTGTTCGACCAGAAGGCCTCGACCTGGATCATCCAGGGCCGCGAGATGGTGATGCCGACCTTCTCATGGCTGCCGCAGGGGATCGGCGACGTGCTGCGGGGCTGGTTCGTGTCGCCGTCGCAGATGCAGGCGCTGAACCCGCTGCTGGTGATGCTGCTGATTCCGTTCAACAACATCGTGCTCTATCCGATGCTGCGGAAGATGGGCTTCAGGGTCACCGCGCTGCGCCGCATGGGCTGGGGCATCGCGTTCTCGGGCGTGGCCTGGATCGCCGCGGCGGTGCTGCAACTGTGGATCGACGGCGGCGACCCGGTCGCGCTGGCCTGGCAGTCGCTGCCGTATGCGCTGCTGACCTTCGGCGAGGTGCTGGTGTCGGCGACCGCGCTGGAGTTCGCCTACAGCCAGGCGCCGCACGCGATGAAGGGCGTGATCATGGCGTTCTGGTACCTGACCAGCACCTTCGGCAGCCTGTGGGTGCTGCTGACCAACTTCGGCGTGCGCAACGAGGCGGTGCTCGGCCGCATCGCCGAAACCGGGCTGAGCGAGAACGCGTTCCTGATGTTCTTCTTCGCCGGTTTCGCGTTCGTGGCGGCAGTGGCGTTCGCGCTGTACGCGTGGACCTACCCGATGCAGGACAACTACCGCGCGGCGGTCTGAGGTCGGGATGCCGGTTTCCATCACCCTGCTGCTGATCGCGGCCACCTGCGTGGTGTCGCTGATCGCGTTCAGGAACCCCAGGCTGATCGGCCGGCTGATCCTGTGGCCGCCGGCCATCGACCGCCACCGGCAATACGACCGGCTGCTGACCTACGGGTTCCTGCACGCCAACTTCTGGCACCTGCTGTTCAACATGGTCACGCTGTTCTTCTTCGGGCGCTACATCGAGCAGCTGATGACCCGGCTGACCGGCAGCGGCCTGACCTACCTCGGCTTCTACCTGGCCGCGCTGGTGGTGTCGGTGCTGCCGACCTACCTCAAGCACCAGAAGGATCCCAACTACACCTGCCTGGGCGCCTCGGGCGCGGTGTCGGCGGTGCTGTTCGCGTTCGTGCTGCTCAACCCGTGGGCGCGCATCCTGGTGTTCGTGATCCCGATGCCGGCGATCGTGTTCGCCGTGCTGTACGTGGGCTACAGCATCTGGATGGACCGCAGGGGCGGCGACAACGTCAACCACGGCGCGCACCTGGCCGGCGCGGCGTTCGGCATGCTGTTCATGGTGGCGATGGAGCCGGACATCCTCGGGCATTTCCTGCGCGAGCTGTCGCAGCCGCGCTGGGGCTGACGCCGCGCTATCACCTGGCGTGAAGGTTTGCCGTGATATCCCGGCGGTGTCTCACCACCCCGGAGGTATCGATGGCCACCGCACGCAAGTCCGGCGCCGCGAAGAAGGCGAAGACCGCGAAGAAGGCGGCGAAGAAGTCCGCCGGCAAGACGACGGCAAAGGCCGCCGCGAAGAAGAAGCCCGCCGCCGGCAAACCCGCGGCCAAGTCCGCCGCATCCCGTGCCGCCGGCGCCCGCAAGGCCACGGCGAAGAAGGCTGCGACGAAGAAGGCCGTGACAAAGAAGGCCACGGCGAAGAAATCGGTGAAGAAAGCGTCGGCGAAGAAAGCGCCGGCGAAGAAAGCAACGAAGAAGGCGGTTGCGAAGAAGGCGAGCGTGCGCAAGGCGGCGGTGCGCAAGAGCCCGGGCAATGCCGGCGGGACGGCAAGTAAAACCGCGCGCAAGGCTGCCAGTCGTTCCGCGCCCGCATCAGCCTCCCGGCGCGCATCGTCGCCCGCCGATGGCGTGCGCACGGCCCCCAGGCGGACGCGCCGCCGCGTGACTCCCGCGCAGGCGCTGGAGACCACGCGGCAGTTGCTGGAACAGAAGCAGCAGCACGACCGCGAAGTGCAGCCCTGGCAGCATTTGAACGAGACCGCGGTGCACGCACCGCATGACGATCAGGTCGCGGCGGTCCCGGATCTTTCCGCCAAGCTCACCGAACTGCACGCGGCCGAAAGCCGCATGCGTGCGACCCAGGGCAGCGCCAGCGCCAAGAACAGGTTCAACCAGGGCAAGCGCGACAATCGCTGAGAGCACCCATGCCGACGCGCGCGAGCATCGAGCCTGGCGGGCGAAGGGTGAACGTGGGCGGAACCAGGGAGGATTGCGTGGCAGGCCCGCAGCGGGGCCCGTGGCGGGGGAGGGCGTGGCCTTGCCCCGCAAGGCAGGCGGAGCCGCCGCCTTACTCCATCATGCTGTGCTTGATGTTGGCGCTGCCGATCGCGGCATGCGAGTAGGCCGACATCAGGCGCTCGTAGACGGCGTTGTTGAGGCGTTCGAATTCCCAGTCGCGGGTATTGCCGCTGATGGTCAGCTGGTACAGGCCTTCCAGCAGGGTGAAGTCGCTGTGCGCGAAGGCATCGTGCTGATCGGCAACCGGCACTGCGTCGTTGAGGCTCATGACGGAACTCCAGAGGCTAGGTCTGGGAGCAATCAAGCAGCAATCGTGCCAACATTCATGAACCATCATTTGCCTTGCGGGGTCGGTCGCAATTCTCGTGCGGCGCGGCGATGGGATGTGACGCATTGCGTCCAGTTCTGTCGCACTGACCCATTTGGGGTCGGTTTTATCCCGACAGGGCGAATCCCCGTCCCGCCCGTGCCCACCAGGAGGCCACATGTCCCTTCCCATCCAGCATGACGCCGAGGCCTGCCGCTTCGCCACCGAACTCGATGGCGTCGAGGCCGAACTGGCCTATACGCTCGAAGGCGCCGTCATGACCCTCGACCACACCCGGGTGCCGGAGGCCATCGGCGGGCGCGGCATCGCCGGCGAACTGGTCAGGACCGCGCTGGAACATGCCCGCGCGCAGGGCCGGAAGGTGGTCGCGGCCTGCCCCTATGCCGCCGCCTACGTGCAGCGGCATCCCGAGCATGCGGACCTGCTCGCGGACGCCTGAGCGGCGCTGGAGCCGGGCCGGGCGGCGTCCTACACTATCGGCCGGCGCATCGACATGAAGGAACGCATCGTGCATCCGCTGTCCCGTACTTTCTGCCTGGCGGCGTTGCTGGCCCTCGGCCTGGCCGCCTGCAAACGCGAGACCGCGCCGGCCGCCGATCCGGCGACCGCCCCCGCACCCGCCGACGGGGAAGCCGCGGCCGCGCCGACGGAGGACGCCGGCCCGGTCGAACTGCGCGACCTCATCGAGAGCAATGATCGCTACATCGTCGGCATCAGCTATCCGCCCGGCCTGGATCGCCACCCGGGCCTGGCGCGGGTGCTGGCGGACTATTCCGGCGCCGCGCGCGCGGAGCTGATCGCCGCGGTCGACGGCCTGGGCAACGACAAGCCCACCGCGCCCTACGAACTGTCGCTGGGCTACCAGGTCCTGGCCGACAACCCGCGCATGGTGGTGGTGGCCGCCGACGGCAGCAGCTACACCGGCGGCGCGCACGGCCAGCCGCTGGTGGCGCGCTTCGTCTGGCTGGTGCAGGAACAGAAGCTGCTGACCATCCACGACCTGCTGCCGACCGCGCAGGGATTGATTGCGGTCGGCGCCTACGCGCGCGAGCAACTGCACACCGCGCTGTCGCTGCGGGTGGAGGCCGACGAACTGCCGCCGGTCGAGCGCAGCGCGTTGATCAAGAGCGCCGGCCGGATGATCCAGGCCGGCACCCAGCCCGACGCCGACAACTTCGGCCAGTTCCAGCCGCTGCTGGATGCGGACGGCCGGATCACCGCGCTGCGCTTCGTGTTTCCGCCTTACCAGGTGGGGCCCTATTCGGACGGAACCCAGACGGTGGACGTGCCGGCCCCGGTGCTGCTGCCGCACGTGGCGCCCGAGTACGCGGGCCTGTTCGCCGGATAGGCCGCGCGGACATGCCGCACGCACGCTTCCAGCGCAGGGTCGCCGACCTGCTGGCCGCGGCGGACGTGCGGATCGACGGCCCGCGGCCCTGGGACATGCACGTGCACGACCCGCGCACGTACGCACGGCTGTTGGGGCAGGGCTCGCTGGGCCTGGGCGAGAGCTACATGGACGGCGCATGGGATGCGCCGTCGCTGGACGGCCTGCTGTTCCGCCTGCTCGCCGCGCGGCTGGACGAGCGCGTCCCCGGTGCCGGGCAGCTATGGGACGCGCTGCGCGCGCGCTGGCTCAACCCGCAGTCGCGCCGCCGCAGCGGCCAGGTCGGCCGCCGCCACTACGATCTCGGCAACGACCTCTACCGCGCGATGCTGGGCCGGCGGCTGGTCTACAGCTGCGGCTACTGGCGGCGCGCAACGACGCTGGACCAGGCGCAGGAGGACAAGCTGGACCTGGTCTGCCGCAAGCTGCGCCTGCAACCGGGCATGCGCGTGCTGGACATCGGCTGCGGCTGGGGCGAGGCGCTGAAGTACGCCGCCGAGCGCTACGGCATCAGCGCTGTCGGCATCACCATCTCGCGCGAGCAGGCCGCATACGCGCGCGAGCTGTGCGCCGGGCTGCCGGTGGAGATACGCCAGCAGGACTACCGCGATCTGGACGAGCCGTTCGACGCGGCCTTCTCGCTGGGCATGTTCGAGCACGTCGGCGTGCGCAACTACGCGACCTACTTCGGGGTGGTGCGCCGCTGCCTGCCGCCGCACGGGCTGTTCCTGCTGCATACCATCGGCACCAACCGCTCGGTCAACCGCACCGACCCGTGGATTGCGCGCTACATCTTCCCCAACTCCATGCTGCCTTCGGCCGCGCAGATCGCGCGCGCCTTCGACGGCAGCTTCGTGCTGGAGGACTGGCACGGCTTCGGCACCGATTACGACCGCACGCTGCAGGCCTGGCGCGACAACATCGAGGCCGCCTGGCCCGCGCTGGATCCCGTTCGCTACGACGAACGCTTCCGCCGGATGTGGCGCTTCTACCTGGCCGCGTCGATGGCGACCTTCCGCAGCCGTCGCTCGCAGCTGTGGCAGCTGGTGCTGTCGCCGCAGGGCGTGCCGGAAGGCTACGAGGCGCCGCGCTGAACGACGGCGCTTGCTTGATTTCCGCACAAGGCGGCGTGCCGAGCTTGCCCCCATCCGCCCTCCGGGCACCTTCCCCCGCTTGCGGAGGAAGGGAATGGTCCTGTAACGCGGAGCTCGCTCCGCTGCTCCCGACTCCGGAACCTGCGCAGCCGGGCAAGCCCGGCTCACGGCGCTGCGCATCCCAGCCAACCGCCTGCTTGCCCGCACGCCATGAAGCGCGAAGCCCACCGCCTGCGCGCGCTGTCGGGGATCGCCCGACAACGCCCGGTGCAGAATGTGAAAGGCTCCGCACTATCCCTTCTCCACGTTCAAGAATGCCGTGGCTGCGCCGACAACCTTGGTAGATTTTGAGTGGGCGAGCGGCGCGCGCGGCGCGTCGCCGCATGTCTGGAATTCCTTTGCGGGGGAACTGCTTTGCGTATCCTTTACGTTGGCGATGCGGCCTGTCTGCCTGAAGATCTGGCCGACTATATCGGCGACATGGGCGATGAGTGGAAGGTCGAGACGGTCAGCGATGGCAACTCGGCGATGTTCGCGGTCTCCAATACGACGGTGGACGTGATCATCGTCGGTCCCTCGCTGCCGGACCTGGCCCCGCCGGTGCTGCTCGGGCAGATCCGCACGCTGCGCCCGGAAACCATCCGCATCGCGCTGCTGCAGGCCACCGAAATGGGCAGCACGCCGTCGATTCGCCTGATCGGCGTGGCGCACCGGCTGCTGCCGCTGCCGCTGGCGTCGGAAACGGTGCTGGAAGCCATCCACAGCCTGGAGGAACTGCGCGACCTGCTCGACAGCCCGCGCCTGCGCCGGGCCATCGGTCGCGTCGAGCACCTGCCGTCGCCGCCGCACCTGTATTTCGCGCTGACCCGCGCGCTGGAGGAAGACGAGGGCAACAGCGGCGACATCGCGCAGCTGGTATCGGGCGACCCCGCCATCGCCGCCAAGGTGCTGCAACTGTGCAACTCGGCGTTCTTCTCCAACGGCCGCGCCATCACCGACCTGCGCGGCGCGGTCACCCGGCTGGGACTGGCGACGCTGCGCGACCTGGTGCTGGCCAGCGAAGTATTTTCGATGAAGACCGGTTCCAACGTCGATCGCGCGGCGCTGCAGCAGCGCGCGCTGCTGGCCTCGCGATTGGCCGCGCGGATCCTGCCGCGCACCAGCGCCGAACTGGGCGCGACCGCCGCGCTGCTGGCCGACGTCGGCCTGCTGCTGCCGGGCGTGCGCGACGAACGCCAACCGCTCGATCCCGACGGCGAACCGGACGAGCGCCCCGGCCACACCGAGGCCGGCGCCTACCTGATGGGCCTGTGGGGCCTGCCGATGCCGATCGTCGAGGCGGTGGCCTTCCACCGCCAGCCGCAGCGCTCCAGCCTGCGCACCTTCTGGGTGCCCGGCGCGGTACACGTGGCCACCGCGCTGGCCGGCAACGAACCGGTGGACGAGGACTACCTCAAGTCGCTGGGCGTGCTGAACCAGTTGCCGGCCTGGCGCGAGATGGCCGGACTCATGTCCGAGCGCATCGCCGAGGATGCGGCCTGAGTCCTTGGAACTGTTTCCCCATGATGCCGGGGCGTGCCTCGTAAGGCCTGCCCTTCGATGCTGGCATGGGATGGATGACGCGACTGTAATGACCCAGCGGTTCCTGCACAGGTCAGGCTGCTAAGGCATAAGCCTCGGCGGGTGTCTTCATGCCCAGCGCCTGGTGGGGGCGCCGGTGGTTGTAGAACTGGATCCAATCGCCGATCACGCGCATGGCGTGTTGCTGGGTTTCGAAGCGGTGGCGATGCGCGCACTGCTCCTTCAACGTTCGGATGAGGCGCTCGACCATCCCGTTCTGCTGCGGGCAGTGCGGGGTGATGAACTCCTGCTGCAGGCCGTAGCCGCGCACCAGCCGCGTGTAGTTGCGACTGGTAAAGACCAGGCCATTGTCCGAGCGCAGCAGGAATGGCGCCTGCACCCGGCCCAAGGTCCCGAACCGGGCGATCAACGCCTGCTCCAGCGCCGCGGCCGCGGTGCTGGCCTTGCCGCTGCGCGAGAGTTGCCAGCCCAGCAGCTGCCGGGTGTAGCAGTCGATCACCAGGGCCAGGGTGAGCCAGCCATCCCGACCACCCCAGATCCGACACAGGTCGGTCGCCCAACGTTCGTCCGGGGCCTGCGCCACCGACGGCAGCGCCTGGATCCGTGGACGAGCACCCACGGCCCGTTTGCGAACCTGCCAGCCCATCAGTTGGAAGATCCGCTGCACCGTGTTCTTGTTCATGTCCAGGAGGCCCGCCACCGTCCGGTAGCCGAACGATGGCTCTTCCTCGATCAGCGCCTTGATCGGCTCGGCCAACTCCGGCCGCACCGTCGGCGGTGCCTTGGTCGGTCGGTAGTACACCGTCCTGCGCGCCACGCCGAACCACCGGCACAGCTTCACCATCGAGACCTCGAAGCCGTCCTCCCGCAGTCCCTGCTGGATTGAGACCATCAGGTCTCGTCCTTGCCCAACAGGGACGCCAATTTTTTTCGAGCGCGCAGCTCCAGCATCGCCTCGCCGTAAGCTTCCTGCAGGTCCTTGAGCTGCCGCTCGTACTGCTCCCGAACGTCCTCGGGCTTCGCCCGCAGGGCGTTCTCCATCCCGCGCTTGCCTTCCTCGACCCAACCCTCGACTTCTGATGGGGTCAGGTCGAACTGCCGGCTGGCCTCGGCCACCGTCGTCTTGCCCTGGATGATTTCCAGCACCAGCGCCGACTTCCGCCGGGCCGTCCATCGCTTGATCTCTTCGTCCATCACTTGGCTCATCGTGCTCTCCGTCAAAAGGTAGCACCTGAGCAGGAAATCACTGGGTCATTACACGACCATGCGGGATGGGCAATGGCCGCATGGCTCGAAGAGCTATTCCGAGGGTTGCGCTTGGGGTGTTGATTCACCATCGTCCGGATCGCCAATGACTCGGAGCGTTGGCGGGTCCGGTTGGCCTGCGAAGTAATGTTCCAGGGCAGAGGCGAACAACGGTTCTGCCGGCGCAGCTGCGGCGAACAGGGTAAGACAAGACCTGAACTTCATCGCGTCCAACTCGCCGAGAATCGTGGCAGCCGGCACGGACCCGTTGGCCAACATGGTCCGCACGGCCTCGCGCAGCCGGTTGCCCAGTACAGGATGCGTCAAGTAGGCCGCGGCTTCAGCGATGCCGGACAGGCCGAAATGCTGTGATGTGGAACTGCGGCCCAAGCCCCGCAACTGAGGGAATACGTACCAAATCCAGTGCGAGCGCTTGCGGCCGGCACGCAACTCGGCAAGGACAATGCCGTATGAATCGCGTTGGGCTTCAACGAAGCGAGAAAGATCGAACGGATCAGATTGCTTGGATATGCAGTCCCGGGCCTAACGCCTAAGCCGCGCCGCGCCGCGAAGCGGCGTCGGCTTGAATTGTTAGCGGGCGGGTCCGATTCCATGACCGCCAACCGGGACAGTCTCGTGGTGTTCATCAAAGGATGCAATAAGCGGTTTGCCGCGGGTGATTGCATCTTGGACGGATGGCAGCGACAGTGACGCCTTATGGCTTGCTTGGCTGTCCCAAACCTCGGTGATCCAGATTGCGTCCGGATCGGCGGGGTCTTGAGCGACAACATAGCTCAGGCAGCCGGGCATGCTTGAAACGTCCTCGATAAGGATGGCGACCAAGGCATCACGTTGCCCAGGCGTGGCCCGCATTTTGCCGATGAGTCCATACATACTGTTTTCTCCAGTGGTTGAAGACATGCACGGCGCCGTGAGCACCATGCAGCCCATGACGGCTGTAACGACAAAGGTTCGTCTGCTGAGATGCACGTGAGCCACCTAACGCCTTATGTCTTGTCTTTCCCCTAGCTTAGGCGCCGAAACAGGCGAAACAGGGGTCGAAACAGGGGTCAGAGTACGTTTTTTTCCTGATGGGGGTTGTGCGCCTGCTTTCTTATAGCCAATCGCTGAGAAGGAAAAGATACTCTGACCCCTGTTTCCGGACCCCTGTTTCCGGACCCCTGTTTCCGGACCCCTGTTTCCAAGGTATCACGTTGCCCAGGCGTGGCCCGCATTTTGCCGATGAGTCCATACATACTGTTTTCTCCAGTGGTTGAAGACATGCACGGCGCTGTGAGCACCATGCAGCCCATGACGGCTGTAACGACAAAGGTTCGTCTGTTGAGATGCACGTGAGCCACCTAACGCTGAGTTAAGCCGACCCGCGAAGCGTGTTCGGCTTGGATGAATCATTAGGCGTCAAGGCCGGCGCTCTTGCCACGCCGACCTAAGAACACCCGGAGAACGAGCAACACAGCGAAAGCTATGGCAGCCCCCTGCACCAACGGTGACGGAGTGACGCCAGGCAGCGGTCGAAAGGTAAGCATAATGGCCAAGCCGGCGAGACATGCCAAAGCCAGAAGAAGCAGCCACTTTGCGGCACGAACCGAGAATGGAACAGCGAGAACTGGGGCTGCGACAAGCAGGAGCGCTGTGCCGCTGAGCGCCAACCCTGTCTGTCCCTGACTGACATTATCGGACGCAGCAATTGCTAAC
Organism: Pseudoxanthomonas mexicana; assembly: GCF_046736355.1. Lineage (GTDB taxonomy): Bacteria > Pseudomonadota > Gammaproteobacteria > Xanthomonadales > Xanthomonadaceae > Pseudoxanthomonas_A > Pseudoxanthomonas_A mexicana_B. The sequence continues at coordinate 1,665,294 of NZ_CP157201.1, forward strand.
AGCAGTACACCTAGCGCCGCGACGCAGCCGCCGACAAGGATGGCCATGAGATTTATGAGTCGCTGATAACGCATCCCTGGCACCTAACACCTATTTAGATCCCGTTCCCGGGTGGTAGCGCCGTATGCTTGACGCCGCTGTCCGCTTTGTCAATCGGGAAATGCCAGGTCAAATCAACGGCTTGCCTGATGGCAACGAGGAGCGCCGCGAGGACAGGCTGCCGGTGTTATCCGTGATTTTCGGGGCGGTATGGATTATCGGGGGATAACCGGGGCGGCAAGCGCGCGGAAGGGGTGAGGCCGCGGAAGATGCCGCCGGGGAAGGATCGTGGCCGAGCCTGTTATTGCGCGCGCTGCGGGCGCATGCCGCCTCAGCGCATCAGGTTGAACAGCGACAGCGACTGCATCTGCATGAACACGCTCTGCGCGGCCTGCAGTGCGGTGTTCTCCATGTTGTAGCGGCTGATGGCCTCGGCCCAGTCGAGGTCGCGCAGGGTGGAGAGGCTGCCTTTCAGGGTCACCGTGTTGGCCTCGCGCAGGCCGGCGGCGCTGTCGATGGCGGCCATCTGCGCGCCGCCGCTGGCGCGGACGTCGATCATGCGGTTCTGCGCGGTGGCGATGTCGCGCATGGCGCCCTGCAGGGCGTTCTGCATCCTGGCCTTGTCGACGTCGCTGACCGGGTCGCTTTCCAGCGCGTCGATCAGGTCTTGCATGGTGGAGAAGATGTCGCGGGTGGGGGACGGGCCGACGTCGAAGCGGTCGCCGATGGCCGGCTGGCCTTCGATCCTCACCTGCATGCCGCCGTGGGCGATGCTGTCGCCCGCCTGGTAGGCGCCGCTGGCGACCGGGTTGTTGCCGGCGTCGTAGATGACGTAGCTGTCGGCGGTGTCGAATTCGATGCGGTAGCTGGCGCCGTTCCACGCGGCGGTGTCGGTGACGCCGAAGTTCATCAGCAGGCCGGTGCCGGTGTTGTTGGGATCGGCGCGGCCGTCCATGCGGCCATCGCCGGTGCGCAGGCGGATGAACACCTCGCTGCCGGGCAGGGTGTCCATTACGAAGGTGTCCGGCGCCACCTCGACCTCGCGCTGGGTCTGGTTGCCGGCGTAGATGACGCTGCCGGCGGACACGGCGAACGGCGGGCTGCCATCCTCGGTGCCGCCGAACAGGTAGCGGCCGGTGCCGTCGCTGGTGTTGGCCAGGTCCAGCAGGCCCTGGTAGATCGATTTCAGTTCGGTGCTGATGGCGCGGCGGCTGTCGTTGCCGAGGGCGGCGTTGTTGGCCTGCACGGTCAGTTCGTGCACGCGCGCCATCGCGCTGCCGGCCGAGGTCAGCGCGTTTTCCTGCAGGCCGAGCCGGTTGAGCACCGCGTTGCCGTTCAGGGCGAAGCGCTCCAGTTCGGCCAGCGCGCGATCGAACTGCACGGCGCTGCCGGCGCCGACCGGGTCGTCCTTGGCGCTGATCAGCTTCTGGCCGGTGGCGAGCTGCTGCTGCGTGTGGGCCAGCCTGGACTGCTTGGCCATCATCATGCCGACCGACTGCTGGTACATCATGCCGCTGGAGATACGGTAGTTCATCGGCGCACCGCACTGAGCAGGGACTGGAACATGTTGTCGGCCGTGGAGATGATCTGCGCGGCGGCCTGGTAGGCCTGCTGCAGGCGCATCAGGTCGGCCGCTTCCTCGTCGAGGTTGACGCCAGCGACGCTGTCGCGCGCGAGCTGGGCCTGGTCGTGGATGATCTGCTGCGCATCGGCCGAGTATTCGGCCTGCCGCGCGGCCGAGCCGACCAGGGTTGTCAGGCCGCTGATGGCGCCGTTGAGGGTCAGCGTGCCGTTGTTGAGCGCGCGCGCGTCGTCCAGGTTGGCCAGCACGGTGGCGTTGCCGTTGTCGCTGGAACCGGCCGCGGTGCGCGCGATGTCGAAGGTGTCGCCGGCCGCCGGCGCGCCGTCCAGGCGCACGCTCCAGCCGTTGTGGGCGATGGCCTGGCCCGGCGTGTAGGGGAACGGGCCGGCGCCGCCGACGGTGTACTGGGTGGCGTCGATGAAGGCGATCTCGACCGGATCCAGCAGGTTGGCGTGGCCGGGGTTGACCACCTTCAGATCGCTGAGCTTGCCGCTGCCGAGGTTGCCGACGTCGGCGCTGGCCTTGACCGGCCTGGCGGCGGCCAGGCGGCCCGGATCGGTGATCGCCAGCGAGATGCCGCCGGCCGCGCCGGCGGTGGGCTGCAGCAGGAAGCGGTCGTTGGTGTCCGGCGTGCCGGAGCCGATCACCAGCTCGATGCCGTTGACCACCAGCGGATCGCCGACGACGCCGCTGCCGGTGACGGTGATCGCCGCACCGGTGTCGGGATGGGTGGCGGACCAGTTGCTGCCGTCGAAGCGCAGCAGCACGTTCTGCCCGTTGAGCTTGGACAGATCGCCCAGCACCGCTTGCAGCGTCGCGTCGCCGTTGTTGCCGGCATGGGCGTTGACGCGCGGTTGCGGCAGGCTGAAGAAGTCGCCGCCCATCTGGCCGTACAGGTCCATGCCGGCGGCATGGCCTTCGTTGAAGGTCTGCGCCAGCGAGACCGCGATGCGGCCGAGTTCGGCCATCGCCGGGTCGAGCACGGTGTTGCGGAACTCCATCAGCCCGCCGATCCTGCCGCCGAAGCCGTTGCCGCCCAGGGTGATGCGCTGGCCGTTGGTTTCCAGCGCGATCTGCAACCGCTCGGGGCGGTAGGGATCGGCGGTGGTCACCAGCGTGCTGGCGCTCGCGCCGACCACCAATGGCTGGCCGCCGGCGGTGAACACGTTGATGTGGCCGCCGCCCTGGCTGGCGGTGCTGCCGCCGGTATGGCCGACGAGCTGGCTGATCAACTGGTCGCGCCGGTCCAGCAGGTCGCCGGAGGCGTGGGTGACGTTGCTGCCGATGCGGCCGTTGAGCTGGGCGATTTCCCGGGCCAGGCGGTTGACCTCGTCCACGCTGGCGACCAGGCCGGTGTTGACCTCGTCGTTGAGCCGGTCCATCTGGCCGTTCATCTGGTTGAAGCGGGTGACCAGCGCCTTGCCCTGCGCCAGCACGTTCTCGCGCTCGGCCGCCGAGGCGGCGTTGGACGACAACGCGCTGACCGAATCGAAGAAGCTCGACCACGACTGGCTGATGCCGGTGGCCTTTTCCGAGAACAGGCTGTCGACGCGGTTGGACAGGCTGGACAGCTGCTGCAGTCGGCTCAGCTCGCCGCCGCTGTCGAGCAGGCGCGCGGTGGCCAGCGAATCGGCCATGCGGCGGATGTCGACGATCTGCACGCCGCTGCCCTGGCTGCCGTAGCCGCGGAAACTGCCTTCGCGCGCGGCCAGTTCCACGCGCTGGCGCGAGTAGCCCTCGGTGGCGACATTGGCGACGTTGTGGCTGACCGTCGACAGCGCGCGCTGGAAAGCGATGAGGGCGGAACTGCCGGTGGCGAGGAGGTTGGACATGGAGGAACTCCTGGATCAGCGACGCTGCACGTGGCCGAGGGCCGATTGCACGGCGCCGCCGACCGCGCCGATCACCTTGCCCAGGGTGGGGCCGTGGGCGATGGCGGAAATCTTGGCGGCGTAGGACGGGTCGGTGGCGTAGCCGGCCTTCTGCAGGCCGCGCGCGAAGCCGGCGATGTCCTTGCCGGCGGCCAGCGCCTGCTGGTAGCGCGGGTTGTTCTTCAGCAGCCGCACGTAGTCGGCGAAGCTCTCGGCGGGCGAGGCGTAGGCGCGGAACTCGGCGCTCTCGTTGCGGCGCACGCCGTTGACGTATTCGTGGGTGCCGGTGCGGGCGCGCTCGCCCTTCCAGCCGGTGGCCTTGATGCCGAACAGGTTGTGCGCGCTGCCGCCGTCGTTGCGCTGGATGACCTTGCGGCCCCAGCCGGTTTCCAGCGCGGCCTGGGCGACCAGCGCGCGCGGGTCGACGCCGAGTTCCTTCGCCGCGTCCTGCGCGTGCGACCAGATTTCCGAGACGAAGCGCTCGGGCGTGTTCCTGGCGTAGTTCTCCGGCCTGGCCGCGGCGACCTGCTCGACCTGCTCGCAGGCCTCGGAGGCCGCGCCGGCGGTCAGCGCCCTGAGCATCGGCGACAGCGACAGGGCATCGGCCTCGTCGCTCGCGCCCGGCGCGGCGCCGCGGCCGGCGATGGCGTCGAGCATCTGCGCCGCGCCGGTGGCGGCCGGGGCCATGCGGCGGTATTCCTCCAGCCCGAAGCGCGCCGGCACCGGCGTGGCCGCCGTATCGCCGCCGCCGAGCTGGCGCGCGATCATCGGCGCCAGTCCCAGCCCCTTGCCCTCGGTCATCGCCTTGGCCAGCTGCTGGTCGTACATGTCGCGGAACATCTGGTTCTCGCCGGGGAACAGCGAGTCGCCGAAGCTGGCGTCGCGCATGCACTTGATCAGCATCTGCGCGAACTGGCCCTCGAACCTGCGCGCGACCTCGTCGATGCGCGCCGCGCTCGGCTTGTCGCCGGCGTTGAGCGGCAGGGCGGGTTGCAGCAGGTTGATCGAGGGCGCGGCCATGTCAGATCACCTCCAGCTCCGCGCGCAGCGCGCCGGCCTGCTTGAGCGCTTCCAGGATGGCGATCAGATCGCCCGGCGCGGCGCCGACCTCGTTGACCGCGCGCACGATCTCGTCCAGCGAGGTGCCGCCGGCGAACTTGAACATGCGGTTGCCCTCGGCGCTGATCGACACCTGCGACTGCGGCGTCACCACGGTCTGGCCGCCGCGCGAGAACTCGTAGGGCTGGCTGACGTTGGCCGACTCGGTGATGGTCACGGTCAGCGAGCCATGCGTGATCGCCGCCGGCATCACCTGCACCTGCGAGCCGATCACCACGGTGCCGGTGCGCGCGTTGACGATGACCTTGGCCGGCGCGCTGCCCGGGGTCAGCTCCAGGTTCTCGACCTGGGCCATGAAGTTGATGCGGCGCGACGGATCGGCCGGCGCGCGCACCTGCACGGTGACCGCGTCGATCGCCTGCGCGGTGCCGGCGCCGAAGGTCTGCTCCAGCGCGGCGACCATCCGCGAGACGGTGGTGAAGTCGCCCTTGTGCAGGTTCAGCGTGACCACGTCGCTGCTGCCGAAGCCGCCGGGCACCGCGCGCTCGACGATCGCGCCGTTGGGGATGCGGCCGACGCTGGGCACGTTGACCGACACGCGCGAGCCGTCCTTGCCCTGCGCGCCGAAGCCGCCGACCACCAGGTTGCCCTGCGCGATGGCGTAGATCTCGCCGTCGGCGCCGCGCAGCGGGGCCATCAGCAGGCTGCCGCCGCGCAGCGAGGTGGCATTGCCGATGGAAGAGACGGTGATGTCGATCGGCTGGCCGGGCTTGGCGAAGGCGGGCAGGTCGGCATGGATGGCGACCGCGGCGACGTTCTTCAGCTGCGGGTTGACGTTGGGCGGTACGTTGACGCCCAGCTCGCCGAGCAGGCTCTTCAGGCTCTGCACGGTGAAGGGCGCCTGGCTGGTGCGGTCGCCGCTGCCGTCCAGGCCCACCACCAGGCCGTAGCCGACCAGCGGATTGCTGCGCACGCCGCCGACCTGGGCCAGGTCCTTGATGCGCTCGGCCTGCGCGCTGAGCGCCAGCGATAGGCCCAGCAGGACCAGCAGCGGACGCAGGTGACGGATGCCGCGGAAAAGGTTCATGGCCGCCTCAATGGGGGAAGATCGGCGAATTGAAGAACCGTCCCAGCCAGCCCATCGAGTTGGACTGCGCGATGGCGCCGCGGCCGCCGTAGGCGATGCGCGCGTCGGCCACCTTGCTGGAGGCGATGCTGTTGTCCGGGTTGATGTCGGCCTGGCGCACGATGCCCTGGATCTGCACCAGCTCGTCGCCCTGGTTCAGGCGCATGTTCTTCTGCCCCTGCACGACCAGGTTGCCGTTGGGCAGGCGCTGGATCACGGTGACGGTCAGGCTGCCGGCCAGGCGGTTGCTCTGCGCGCTGTTGCCCGAGCCGCTGAAGCCGCGCTCGCCGTTGACCGAGGCGCTGAGGATGTCGCGGCCCTTGTAGGTCACCGCGGCGCCGGCGATGTTGGGCGCGGCCATCGAGATGTCGCTTTCCTTGTCGATGGCGGTGGTGGCCGAAGTCTGCGCGGTGGTGTTCTCGACCAGGTTGATGGTCAGCAGATCGCCGACGTCGCGCGCGCGGCGGTCGCCGTAGAGGTTCAGGCCGGGGCCGGCGCGGTAGATGGCGCCGTCGCTGGCCGGCGCCTGCACGGCCATCACCGGCTGGAGGGGCTGCATCGGCGCGTAGGGGCGCACGTCGCCGTAATAGCGCGCGCAGCCGGGCAGCAGGACCAGCGACAGGGCCAGCGCGGTGGCGAGGGAGGAGCGTTTCATCGCATGGGCCTCAGACGTTGTTGTTGAGGTAGCCGAGCATGGCGTCGGTGGTGGAGATGGCCTTGGCGTTCATCTCGTAGGCGCGCTGGGTCTCGATCATGCTGACCAGCTCCTCGACCACGTTGACGTTGGAGCCTTCCAGCGAGCCCTGCACCAGGCTGCCGAGGCCGTTGAGGCCGGGCGTGCCGTTCTGCGCGGGGCCGGAGGCGGTGGTCTCGACGTAGAGGTTCTCGCCCTTGGCCTGCAGGCCGGACGGATTGACGAAGTCGGTCAGGGTCAGCGAGCCGATCTCCAGCGCCTGCGCCTCGCCGGCCATCGTCACGCTGATGGTGCCGTCGTTGCCGATGGTCATCGACTGCGCGCCCTCCGGCACCTGGATGCCGGGCTGCACCGGATAGCCGGAGTTGGTGGCCAGCTCGCCCTGGGCGTTGATCTGGAAGCTGCCGTCGCGGGTGTAGGCGGGCGTGCCGTCGGGCAGCAGCACCTCGAAGAAGCCGCGGCCGTTGACCATCACGTCCAGCGAGCGCCCGGTCTGCTGCGGGTTGCCCTGCTGGAAGTCCTTGGAGGTGGCGACCACGCGCACGCCGGTGCCCAGTTGCAGGCCGGACGGCAGCTGCGTCTGCTGCGAGGTCGAGCCGCCGGGCTGGCGCACCTGCTGGTATAGCAGGTCCTCGAAGCTGGCGCGATCGCGCTTGAAGCCGGTGGTGTTGGTGTTGGCCAGGTTGTTGGAGACCACCGACATGCGCGTCTGCTGCGCATCCAGTCCGGTCTTGGCGACCCAGAGGGCCTGGTTCATGGCGGGGCTCCTTGAGGTTGAGGATTGGGGATGACCGGACATTCGTCCGTTGAAAGCGGGGATTCGGAAAAGCGGACCTGCGGATAGGTCAAGGCAAGTCCTGTGCCGAAACCGGGGACGGAAGTCCGGCGCGCAGGAAGGGCGTGGTGTCGCAGCGTCCGGTACGGCAGGCCCCAGACGTCAGAAAGCCGGCGCAAGCCGGCTTTGGAGGTATGTCGTCATCCCGCTTGCGCTGGTATGACGAGCGGAGGCGATAGGCTTTCCCTAATCCCTAATCCCTAATCCCTAATCCCTAGCCCCTAGCCCCAGCCCCTCATCCCCCCAGCCTCAGCAACTGGTTCGACGACTGCGCCATCTCGTCGCCGGTGCGGATCACCTTGACCTGCATCTCGAACTGGCGCTGCAACTGGATCATCTGCACCAGCGCGCCGGCGGCATCGACGTTGCTGCCTTCCAGCACGCCGCTGGTCAGGCTGTTGCCGGTGGCCTGCGGCAGTTCGGCCTGCGGGTCGGTCTGGCGCATCAGGCCGTCGCCGCCGCGGGCGATCTGCTCGCGGGTGGCGGTGACGATGCGCATGCGCCCGACCATCGACATCGTCTGCGGGCCTTCACCCTGCGGCACGATGGAGACGGTGCCGTCGCCGCCGATGTCGATGGACTGCGCCGGCGGCACCACCATCGGGTTGCCGATCTCGTCCAGCACCGGGTGGCCGCCGGCGGTGACCAGCATGCCGTTGGCGGTGATCGCCAGCTCGCCGTTGCGGGTGTAGGCGGTGCTTCCGTCGCCGGCCTGCACGGCCAGCCACTGGTCCTGCTGCAGCGCCACGTCGAGCGTGCGGCCGGTGACCATCTGCGAACCCGGCCGCGCGTCGTAGCCGGGCTGCACCGGCATGGCGTCGTAGCGTGACGGAAAGCCGGCGCCGGGAATCTTGAACGCCTCGGTGTGCGCCAGGGCGGCCTTGAAGCCCTTGGTGTCCACGTTGGCCAGGTTGTGCGCCACGTTGCCCTGCGCCTGCAGCGAGGCGCGGGCGCCGGTCATGGCGACGTAGAGGGCTTTGTCCATGGTTAGAGGCGAGGAGTGAGTGGAGAGGAGTGAGGAGCGAGAAGCGAGGAGTGAGCGGAGAGGAGTGAGGAGTGAGAAGAGCGGGAGGAGCAGAAGCAGAAGCAGAAGCGGAAGGAGCGGGAGCGAGAGGAGTTGGGGGAGTCGGGGAGGCGAGAATGCGCTTCCCTCACTCCTCACTCCTCTCCGCTCACTTCTAGCCTCAACGAATATTGATGACGGTCTGCGTAATCTGATCCTGCGTCGACAGCATCTGCGAATTGGCCTGGAAGTTGCGCTGGGCCACGATCATGTTGACCAGCTGCTCGGTCAGGTCCACGGTCGAGGCTTCCAGCGCGCCGGAGGCGATCTGGCCGAAGTCCGAGGTGCCCGGCGCGCCGGTGCGCGGCTCGCCCGAGATGTAGCTGTGGGTCCAGGTGTTGTTGCCCTGCGACACCAGGCCCTGCGGGTTGGTGAACACGGTCAGCGCGACCTGGCCGATGGGACGATCGACGCCGTTGGAATAGCGCGCGTACACCACGCCCTGCGGCGAGACGGTGAACTCGTTGAGCTTGCCGCTGGCGTAGCCGTCCTGGCGCTGGTCCTTCTTGGCGAAGGCCTCGCCGTACTGGTTGGTGCCGCTGATGTCCAGCGTCATGTTCAGCACGCCGGCGCCGGTGGTGGGGGTGAACGGATCCAGCGTGATCCGCCCGTTGGGCGGGGAGGTCAGGACGCCGTTGTCGTCGAACTGCACGGCGGTCGGCGTGCCCATCGAGGTGCCGTCGACGTAGACGTGCATCTCCCATTCGTTCGGATTGGCGGTCTTGACGTAGAACACCGTCTGCTGGTGGGCCACGCCGAGCGAGTCGTACACGGTGACCGAGGTGGTCTCGTTGTAGCTGTTGCCATCGGTGGGCGAGAACGGGCTGATGGTCGGCGCGGCGGCGTTGCCGGGCAGGGTGACGCCCAGGTGCACGCCGGTGGTCGGGCTGGGCGGGCTGTCGCTGGTCAGCAACTGCAGATCGACCGTGCGGCCGGTGTCGAAGCCGAGGCCGTCGCCGCGCGGCGGGAACACCTGCAGGCGGAAGCCGTCCGGCGTGGTGACGTAGCCGTTGGGGTCGCGCTGGAAGTTGCCGGCGCGGGTGTAGACGTTGGTGCCGTTGTTGCTGACGGTGAAGAAGCCCTCGCGGTCCACCGCCATGTCCAGGTAGCGCCCGGTCTGGTTGATGTCGCCCTGCGAGAACTGCTGGGCCACGTTGGTCAGCCGCACGCCGGCGCCGATGCTGTTGCGCAGCAGGCCGTAGCCGGTGGTCGAGAACACCTCGGCGAACTCGGCGCGCGATTCCTTGAAGCCGGTGGTGTTGACGTTGGCGATGTTGTGCGAGGTGACGTTGAGGTCGGCGTTGGCCGCCTTCATGCCGGAGAGCGAACTGTTGAAAGCCATGATGAACTCCTTGCGGATGCCGGGCCGTGTGGTCCGTGGATGTCAGGGTCAGGAAGCCGACTTGCCGATGCGCAGCACGTAGTCGAGCGGGGCGGTGCCCAGGCCGGGCAGGTTGAGGTAGAGGCCGTCCGAGCCGATGGTCACGCTGTCGACGGTGGCGTCGACGTAGGTGTTGAGCGCGGTGTTGGTGCCGTTGGCGGCGACGTGGGTGGCCTTGATCGAATAGGTGCCGGTCGGCATCTGGTCGCCCCTGGCGTTGCGGCCGTCCCACGAGAACGGCACCTCGCCCTTGCCGTCGGCTTCGAGCACCAGCTTCTGCACGACCACGCCGCTGGCGTCGCTGATCTCCAGGTTGACCACGCCGGCCTCCGGCGCCATCACCGTGCCGGTGGCCGCGCCCTGCTCGGTGAGGGCGAGTTTCTGCGAGGGCAGCAGCACCGAATGGCCGACCAGCGAGGCGCCCTTGAGCACCTGGTCGCCGGTCAGGGCACTGGTGAAGCCGGTGACGGTGGTGTTCAAGTCCGATATCCCCTGTACGGTGGAAAACTGCGCCAACTGGCCGATGAACTCGCTGTTGGACAGCGGCTTGAGCGGATCCTGGTGCTTGAGCTGCTCGGTCATCAGGCGCATGAAGTCGGCCTGCCCGAGCGCCTCGGGCTTCCTGGCGGTGGCGCCGGCGGCGGTGGTGGCGGCGAACGGATCGTTGCCGATGGTGGTCATTGCGGTTCCCCTGTATGCATGTGCGTTCGCCCTCAGCGGCCCATCGACAGCGTGGCCAGCGCCAGTTCCTTGGCGGTGTTGAGCACTTCCACGCCGGCCTGGTAGCCGCGCGAGGCGGAGATCAGGTTGACCATCTGCGCCACCGGATCGATGTCGGGCGCGTAGACGTAGCCGTCGGCGTCGGCCAGCGGGTGGCCGGGCTCGTAGCGCTTGACCGGCGGCGCCTGGCTCTGGGTGATCTCCTTGACCTGCACGCCGGTCAGCGAGCCGTCGGCGGCGATCGGGTTGGCCTTGAAGATGGGTTCGATGGGCTTGTAGACCGCGTCGGGCGAGGAGGCGACCGAGTCGGCGTTGGAAAGGTTGCTGGCGATGGTGTTCAGCCGCACCGACTGCGCCTGCAGCGCGGAACCGGCGACGTCGAAGATGGGCAGGTTGCTCATGGCTGCGCCCCTTACTGGCCGGTGATCGCGGTGAGCATGCCGCGCACCTTGGATTCGATGAAGCTGAGCGAGGCGCGGTATTCCAGCGCCGCGCGGCCGTAGGCGGCGCGCTCGACGTCGGCGTCGACGGTGTTGCCGTCCAGGCTGGGCTGCACGCCGGGGCGCTCGTGGATCTGCACCGGCAGGCCGAGTCCGTCGATGTGGCGGGCGTCGGTGACGTTGAGCGACGGGGAGCGGCTGGCCTGGGCGGCGACCGCCTGCAGCGCGGCGTCGAAGCTGATGTCCTTGGCCTTGTAGCCCGGGGTGTCGGCATTGCTCAGGTTGCTGGCAATGACCTTCATGCGCTGCTCGCGCAACGGCAGCGCCGCGGCATGGACGCCCAGGTAGTCGGATATCGGGTTGGACATGGCACGCTCCGGCGGATCGTTGCCTTGGGGTAGGCAAGTCCTGTGCCAGAGCGGGGGACGAGGGGCGAGGGGCTAGGGGCTAGGGGCTAGGGGCTAGAGGCTAGGGACTAGAGGCTAGAGCCGGGATCTTCGGATCCTGCCGTTGCTTTTGTTTCATCCCTAGTCTCTAGCCCCTAGCCCCTCGCCCCTAGCCCCTAGCCCCTGCTCCACCCGTCAGGCCGCTGCGGCGGCGACCACCTGGTTCAGGCGGGCCAGGACGTAGGAGGCCAGCTCGTGCGGGCTGTACTTGGCGACGAAGGCGTTGGCGCCCACCCGCTCGACCATCGCATTGTTGAACACGCCCGACAGCGAGGTGTGCAGCAGCACGTACAGGTCGTTCAGGCCGGGGTGGCGACGGATTTCCGTCGTCAGCGTGTAGCCGTCCATCGCCGGCATCTCGATGTCGGAGATGACCATCGCATAGCGCTCGGACGGCCGCTCGCCGGCGGCGTGCAGCTGCAAGAGGTGGTCCAGCGCCTGCTTGCCGTCGGACAGCAGGGTGGCGCCGACGCCGAGCTGGTCGAGCACGCTGCGGATCTGCGAGCGCGCCACCCGCGAGTCGTCCACCACCAGCACCTGCAGTTCCTGCGCCCAGGTCGGCAGGGTCATGGTCTCGGCCAGCGGGGCGTCCATCCGCGCCTGGGTGATGTCGGCCAGGATGCTTTCCACGTCCAGCACCTGGATCAGTTCGCCCTGGAAGCGGGTGACCGCGGTCAGGTAGCTGGCCTCGGCGCCCAGTTCCGGCGGTGGGTGGATGTCCTCGACGGCGATGTTGACGATGCGCTCCACGCCGCTGACCAGGAAGCCCTGCACCGAGCGGTTGAACTCGGTGATGACCAGGTAGTTGGGCGAGTTCTCGGGATTGGGGTCGCGCTCCGGGTGGCCGATGGCCAGGCCCAGGTCCAGCACCGGGATCGAGCGCCCGCGCACGTCGGCGGCGCCGGCGAACTCGCCGGGCAGGCCGGGCAGCTGGAACAGCGGCGGCCGGCGCAGGACTTCCTGCACCTTGAACACGTTGACGCCAAAAAGCTGACGGCCGCCCAGCCGGAACAGCAGCAACGCCAGCCGGTTGTGGCCGGCCAGGCGGGTACGCTGGTCGATGCGGTTGAGCAGGTCCTGGGTCATGGACAGCATATCGGCGGGGGGCGGGGGCACTTGAGGGCAGGGGCGAGAGGCGAGGGGCGAGAGGCTAGGGGCTAGGGGCTAGGGGCTAGGAAAAAGCGTATCGCCTTTGCTCGTCATCCCAGCTTGCGTTGGTATTACGGTTCAAGCGGCAAGCTGTTCTCTAACCTCTAGCCTCTAGCCTCTAGCCCCTAGCCCCTCGCCTCTAGCCCCTAGCCTCTAGCCCCTAGCCCCTAGCCCCTAGCCCCTAGCCCCTAGCCCTGGCACAAGCCTTGCAAACTTTCCGCCGATGAACCGCTGGAGACTGCCCATGCGCCGTATCGCCCTTGCCCTGGCCGGGCTGCTCGCCGCCGCCCAGGCGCAGGCCGCCGACTACCAGCCGGTGGAATCGATCAAGGCCGCGGCGCTGGCGGCGCTGGCGCCCGGCAGCGAGGCCGAGGCCACGCTGGATCCGGCGCTGCGCCTGCCGCGCTGCCAGGGTGAGCTGGCGGCGCGCGTCAATGGTTCCAACTCGGTCGAGGTGTCCTGCCCGCAGGCGGCCGGCTGGCGGCTGTTCGTGCCGGTGCGGGTGCGCCGCAGCCAGACCGTGCTGGTGCTCGGCCGCGGCGTCGCCGCCGGCGAGCCGATCACCGCCGACGCCTTCGTCACCGAGACCCGCGACGCCGGCCGCATCGTCGGCGCCGCGCTGGCCGACCCCGCGCAGGCGATCGGGCGCATCGCCCGCCGCACGCTCGGCGCCGGCAGCGTGCTGGCCAGCGGCGACCTGGTGGCCCCGCGGCTGGTCCGGCGCGGCGACAACGTCGCGCTGGTGTCGCGGCGCGGCGGGGTGGAGGTGCGCATGGCCGGCAAGGCGCTGGGCGATGCCGGCGAGAACGAGCGGGTGATGGTCGAGAACCTGTCCTCGCGGCGGGTCATCCAAGGCACCGTGGCGGCCGGCGGCGAGGTCCTGGTGAGCCGGTGAAAAATTTTTCGCCGCCTGGGCTAAAGTTCCTCCCGGCCGTGCCGTTACCGGATGCGGATGAAGGGTCGGTCCGGTGACGGGGGCCATGAATTGTCGATTCCGTCACTAAAGTTCCCATAGATATTGCCGATAACCTTTTCGAGTCCGCACAGGTAGACCCTCATGAGCCAGAAAATCGAAGGTACGCCCCCCCCGGCCGTGCGTACCACCGGCCCCGTCGGGGGACGCGTGGCGCCTGCCGGCGCGGAGCGTTCCAGCCCGATCGCGGCGACCCCGGCCGCCGACAGCCTGCGCCTGACCGGCGAAGCCAGCAGCCTGCAGGCCCTGCAGCGTGAACTGTCCGCGGCCCCGGCCATCGACAGCGCCCGCGTGGCGGCCGTGCGCGAGGCGCTGCAGGCCGGCACCTACCAGGTCAATGCCGAGGCCATCGCCGACGGCATGCTGAAGCTGGAACGCCAGCTGGGCGCATGAATCCGGCGCTGAGCCAGTCGCTGGAGCGTCTGGAAGCGGCGCTCAATGAAGAGCGCCGCGCCATCCTGGAGCACGACGTGCAGGCGCTGATCCAGTCCACGCGCGACAAGCTGGAGTCGCTGCGCGCGCTGGAGACCCGCGTCCACGACGCCGACAGCCAGCTGCTGGAGCCGCGGCTGGTCGAGCTTTCGCAACTCAACCTCGCCAACGGTGCGCTGCTGGCGCGCCGCCGCCGTGAGGTCAACTGGGCGCTGCGCCACCTGGGCCGCAGCGAGAGCGCGCCGGCCTACGACGCCAGCGGCCGCGCCGAGAACCTGCAGCCCAGCCGCCCGCTCGCGGTGGTCTGAGCGGGGCCGTGCACCACGGCTTGCCGGCGCAGGCCCGCATCCCGAATACTGGCGAGGTGAACAAGCCACCGTTTCCGCCTCCCGCCGCTCCGCCCGTTCCGACCGCCGAGCGAATCGCCGACGAACCCCTGTTTGCCGACATCCGCGCCTTGTCCGAACTGATGGACGACGGCCTGCTGCTGTGCCGTGGCAACGGGCGGCCGCTGCACGCCAATGGCGCCGCGCGCGCGCTGGTGCCGGAGGCCGGGCAACCGCTGGCCGCGCTGATGACGCTGCTGCCCAGCGGCGCGGTCGGTGCCGCCCGCATGACCGGGCGCTGGAGCCGCGAGTTGGCGCTGGACGACGGCCGCATCCTGCAGGTGCGCGCCTACCACCATCGCTTCGCCGGCGACGAAGGCTACCTGATGATCATCTTCCACGACATCAGCGAGGCGCACGCCCGCCAGCAGGAGCTGCAGCGCCGCCACGCGCAGCTGCGGCAGACGCTGGTGCGCCTGGCCGGTACCCAGGAGCAACTGCTGCAGTCGGAGAAGATGGCCTCCATCGGCCAGCTCGCCGCAGGCGTCGCGCACGAGATCAACAACCCGATCGGCTACGTGCATTCCAACCTCGGCTCGCTGCAGGAATACCTGCACAGCCTGTTCTCGCTGATCGAAATCTACGAGCGCGCGCTGCGCTCGCCCGATCCCAAGGCGATGCTGCCGGAGATCGAGGACATGCGCGCGCGCTACGACATCGACTTCATCAGCAACGACCTGCCGCAGCTGATGACCGAGTCGCGCGAGGGCATCGAGCGGGTCACCCAGATCGTGCGCAACCTGAAGGACTTCTCCCATTCCGGCCGCGACGACTCGTGGAAGCTGGCCGACCTGCACGCCGGCCTGGACTCGACCATCAACATCATCTGGAACGAGCTCAAGTACAAGGTCGCCCTGCACAAGCACTACGGCCAGCTGCCGCTGGTGCAGTGCCTGCCGTCCGAGCTCAACCAGGTGTTCATGAACATCCTGCTCAACGCCAGCCACGCCATCGTCGAGCGCGGCAACATCACCATCACCACCGGGGTGGGCGAGGAGGAGGTGTTCATCGCCATCGAGGACGACGGCGGCGGCATCCCCGAAGACATCCAGCAGCGCATCTTCGACCCGTTCTTCACCACCAAGCCGGTCGGCAGCGGCACTGGGCTGGGGCTGTCGATTTCCTACGGCATCGTCAAGAAGCACAACGGTCGCATCGAGCTGACCAGCACGCCGGGGCAGGGCGCCTGCTTCCGCATCGTGCTGCCGATCCGCCAGCCGGGCCGGGAAGGCGCGTAGGAGGCCCGCCGGCGCCGTCGCCCGCCGGGGCGGCGGCCCGCTTCAGCCCGGCCCGCTGCGATGCTGGTTCTCGTGGGTCTGGAAGGCCTGGCGGATGTGCTCGCGCAGGTCGTCGTCGTTCCACGGCTTGGTCAGGAAGCGGTAGATCTCGCCGCGGTTGATCGCCTCGGTGACGGTGGCCAGGTCGGTGTAGCCGGACAGCACCAGGCGCACCGTATCGGGATACAGCACGCGCACGCGGCCGAGGAACTCGGTGCCGCTCATGTCGGACATGCGCTGGTCGGACAGGATCACCTGCACGTCGTTGGTGGCCAGCAGGTCGAAGGCGTCGCCGACGCTGCTGGCGGCCAGGATGCGGTAGCCGTCGCGGCGGAACAGCCGCACCAGCGAGCGCAGGATGTTCTCCTCGTCGTCCAGCAGCAGCAGCGTGCGGTCGGGCTTGGTGGCGGTGAAGGCGTCGCTGCGCAGGTAGCGGCGGCGCAGCAGCGCGCCGGCGTCCTCGGCGCTCATCGGCTCGCCGAACAGGTGGCCCTGGAAGATGTCGCACTGGTTGCGGCGCAGGAAGCCCAGCTGCACGTCGTTCTCCACGCCGTGGGCGATCACCTTCATGCCGAGCTGGTGGCCCATGGCGATGATCGCGCAGGTGATGGCGACCTCGCGCGGGCTGGCCGGCACGCCCTTGACGAAGCTGCGGTCGATCTTGATCTTGTCCACCGAGAAGCGCATCAGCGAGTCCAGGTTGGAATCGCCCATGCCGAATTCGTCCAGGGTCAGCCGCACGCCCTCGCGGTGCAGGTTGGCCAGGGTGCGGTGGACCAGGTTCATGTCGCGCGCCAGCGCGTTCTGGCGCACTTCCAGCACCACCATCTCGGCCGGGATGCCGGCCTGGCGCACGCTCATCAGCAGGTCGTCGACGAAATCCGGCCGCAGCAGCTGCAGGGTGGAGACGTTGATGGCGATCTCGAAGTCGTCGAAGCCCCAGTCGCGCCAGGTGCGCGCCTGCTGCAGCGCCTGCTTGATCACCCAGTCGCCGATCTGCACGATCACGCCGAGCTTCTCGGCCACGTGCATGAAGCGCTCCGGCACCAGCATGCCCAGCGCCGGCGAGTGCCAGCGCAGCAGCGTCTCCATGCCGGTCACGCGGCCGTCGTGGGCGGCGATCTGCGGCTGGTAGCAGAGCCGGAACTCGTTGTTGGCCATCGCCTTGACGATCTGGCGGGCGATGATGCTGTCGGTGCGCACGCTGATGGCCGCGCCGTGGGTGTAGACGCGGGTCAGGTTGAGGCCTTCGTGCTTGGCCTGCTGCACCGCGCTCTCGGCGCATTGCAGCAGCGCCGAGGCGTTGTCGGCGTGCTCGGGGCACAGGGCCACGCCGACCGTGCCGCTGAGGAACAGCGTGTACGGCAGCACCGTCATCGGCAGTTCAATCTGCTCGCGCAGGAAGTCGCCGAACGCCTCCGGATCCGGCAGGTCGGGCCGGCGCGGCACGGCGGCGACGAACTCGTCGCTGGCGTGGCGCCACAGCCGCGCTTCCGGCCCCAGTTCGCCGCGCAGGCGCTCGGCCAGCATCGCCAGCGCCAGGTCGCCCACTTCCATGCCCATGTTCTCGTTGATCGAGCGGAAGTGGTCGATGTCGATGTACAGCAGCATCAGCGGCGCGCCGCCGTGGGTGGCCTCGTGGACCAGCCGCGCCAGTTCCGGTTCGCCGGCGCCCAGGCGCTGCATCGCCACCTCCGGCAGCGGCTGTCCGGTCAGCAGGGCATCGCTGTTCATGCCAGGCCTCCCGGCAGCTGCGCGGCCGGCGCGCGATAGGGCAGTTCGGCGCTGATCCGCGCACCGCCACCCGGGGTGCTGGCGATCTCGCAATGGCCACCACACAGGCGCGCGCGTTCGCGCATCAGCGCCAGGCCGGGCGCTGATGCGGCGGTGGAGTCGAAGCCGTCGCCGTCGTCGCGCACCGCCACCCGGAAGCGTCCGTCGCCGGCATCGGCCAGGGCCACCTCGATGGTGCCGGCATGGGCATGGCGCAGTGCGTTGACCACGGCCTGCTGGACGATGCGGAACGCCGCCAGCGCGGTTTCCTCGTCCGGCGTGTCGGCCAGCGCGTCGGCCCGGAACGCCAGCGCGGGCGCGTCGCCGCCGGCGCGCCAGTCGAGTTCGCCACGCAGCGCCGCCTCCAGTCCGACCGTGGACAGCTGCGGCGGGCGCAGCCGCTGCGACAGCTCGCGCAGGCGCGCGACGGTGTCGTCGGCGGTGCGGATGATGTCCTGCAGGTCCTGCCGGCGCTGCTGCGCGTCGTCCTCGTCCAGGGCCAGCGCGCTGGTCATCTTGATGGCCGAGACGGCCTGGCCGATCTCGTTGTGCAGCGCCCTGGCCAGCGCCTGGCATTCGTGTTCCTGCGCCGCCAGCGCGTGCCGGAGCAGGGCGGCGGGAACGGTCGCAATGGCAGGGGCGGCGCCGGGAGCGGGCGAGGCCATGGGCAATCGGAAGGCAGCGGGAGATGCCCGCCAGTATGCCAGCACGACGGAAAGGCGCGGGAAGACCCGCGCCTTTCGTCGGTGTTTCGAGGCACGGACCGGCGTCGCGCCGGCCCGCGCGTGGCGGGTCAGAACAGCTCGACCGTGCCTGCGCCCATGTTCTGCTGCGCCACCGGCTTGTGCGGCGGGCGCTCCCATTCGTTGCGCTGTTCCTGCAGGCGCTTGCCGATGCTGCGCAGGGCGCTCATCAGTTCGCTGTCCATCACGTTGCCGCCGCGGTGCAGCAGTTCCTGCAGGGCCACCGCCTCGCGGTTGATCGCGGTCAGGCGATCCAGATGGGTGACCGCGCTGCCCAGCGACTGGGTGGCGATGTCCTCGAACTGCAGGGCGCGCACCGCCTCGGCCACGCTCAGGTCGATGGCCTGGCCGCACTGCGAGATCTCGCGCATGCCGTCGCCCAGCGAACTGTTGATGGCGGCCACCTGGTTGAGCATGTTGGCGGCCTCGGCGCGCGCCTCGCGGGAGCGGTCCAGGTCGCGCGAGGCCATGTGCGAGACGGTGTCGCGGACCTTGGAGATGGATTCCTTGGAGCTGTGCGCCAGCTTGCGGATCTGCTCGTTGAAGGCGGTCGAGCGCTCGGACAGGTTGCGCACCTCGTCGGCGACCACCGCGAAGCCGCGGCCGGCCTCGCCGGCGCGGGCGGCCTCGATGGCGGCGTTGAGCGCCAGCAGGTTGGTCTGGTCGGCGATCGACTTGACGTCCTCCAGCAGCGAGAAGATGCCGTCCAGGTGCTGGGCCATCTCGTCGATGTGGTGCACGGTGGTGCTGCTCTGGCCGCTGACCTGCTCCAGCGCCTCGACCAGCTGCTCCATGCGCTGGCTGGCGTTCTGGGCGAAGCGCGCCACGTCCACGCCGGAGCGATCGCCGTCGCCGTTGCGGTCGATGATGCGGGAGATCGCCTGGCCCTGTTCGCGCGACTTGCGGTTCATCGCGTCGAAGCTGGAACCCAGGCCGGCCACCGCCTCGCGGATCAGCTGGCGGGCGCGGTCGATCTCGTCGCGCGAGCCGTCGATCTCGTTGCTGACGAAGCGGCGCAGCTCGCTCAGCAGCGCATCCTGCTCGCGCAGCAGCCCGGTCTGCTCGGGCGTGGGGCGGAAGCTGTTGCGCACCGTGTAGAAGGCGAAGATCAGCCAGGCCAGGGTCAGCGTGGTCAGGAGGGCCCAGCGCACCGGCGCCGGCCACTCGAAGGCCACCGCGAACGGGAATACGAGGGTCAGGATCAGGGGGGCGGTCAGTTGAACCAGGATGCGCGAGTACATGGATGCTCTCTGCTGAATCACATTGCTGGTATCGGCCGTGGCCGGGTCGTCTTTAGCGCGGCGTGCGCGTGGCGGACGCTTTTCTTGCGGGCTTCCGCAGTCGTGGGAGCGACGTCAGTCGCGACGGATTGCCGGTAAAGCATCGTCGCGACTGACGTCGCTCCCACGGGCTCAGTCGGCGCTGCCGGCCGGTTGCGCGGCCAGCGCCAGCAGGCGCTCGGCGAGGCGTTCGAGCGGGACGATCTCGCGCGCCGCGCCCAGTTTCACCGCCGCGCCCGGCATGCCCCAGACCACGCTGGTGGCCTCGTCCTGGACCAGGGTCGGCGCGCCGGCCTGGGCGATTTCCAGCAGGCCGCGCGCGCCGTCGTCACCCATGCCGGTGAGGATGGCGCCGATGGCGTTGGCACCGGCGTTCTGCGCCACCGAGCGGAACAGCACGTCCACCGCCGGCTTGTGGCGGTTGACCGCCGGGCCGTCGTCGATGCGGCAGCGCCAGCGCGCGCCGTCGCGGATCACCCGCAGGTGCAGGCCGCCGGGCGGCAGGTAGGCGTGGCCGGGCAGGATGGCCTCGCCGTCGCTGGCCTCGCGCACGTCCATCGCCGAGTGGCGGTTGAGGCGCTCGGCGAACGAGCGGCTGAAGCCGGCCGGGATGTGCTGGGTCATCACGATCGCCGGCGCGTCGGCCGGCATCTGCTCCAGCACCACCCGCAGCGCCTCGGTGCCACCGGCCGAGGCGCCCAGGGCGATCAGCCGGTCGGTGGTGCGGAAGCGCAGCGACGGCCCGGCCGGCCTGGCGATGGCCGGCTGCGCGGCATCCAGTTCCTGCTTCTGGGTGGCGGCGCGGGCCAGTGGCCGCACGCGCGCCTTGGCGGCGGACTTGACCTTCTCGATGATCTCGCTGGCGTAGTCCTGCAGGCCCTGGGCGACGTCGAGCTTGGGCTTGCTGACGAAATCCACCGCGCCCAGCGCCAGCGCCTGCAGGGTGGCGTCGGCGCCGCGCTCGGTCAGCGAGGAGATCATCACCACCGGCATCGGCCGCAGCCGCATCAGGTTTTCCAGGAAGGCCAGGCCGTCCATGCGCGGCATCTCGACGTCCAGGGTCAGCACGTCGGGATTGAGCCGCTTGATCTTGTCGCGCGCCAGCAGCGGATCCGGCGCCGAGCCGACCACCTCGATGCCGGGATCGCGCGAGAGGATCTCGGTCAGCAGCTGCCGCACCACCGCCGAGTCGTCGATGATCAGCACCTTGCAGCGTCCGGCATCCATCAGAACAGCTCCACTCCACCGGTGACCGGGGTCTTGGACAGGCGCGCGCGCACGGCGGTTTCGGCGGCCAGCAGCTCGGCCTCGTGGGCGTGCGGCAGGCGCTGCACGACCGCGCGGCCGCTGTGCGGGAAGAACCACACCTTGCGCGGATGGATCCCGCGCAGGTCTTCGGCCACCACCGGGATGCGCTCGTCGCGCAGGTATTTCAGCACGAAGTCGGCGTTGCGGCTGCCGACCGGGTTGCTGGTGAAACCCTTGAGCACGTTGCCGCCGCCGAACACCTTGGCTTCGAGCCGGTTGCGCGCGGCGCCGCGCTTGAGCAGGTCGTTGATCAGCAGTTCCATCGCATAGCTGCCGTAGCGCGCCGGCGCGCCGTCGCCGACGTTGCCGTCGGGCAGCAGGAAGTGGTTCATGCCGCCGATCTTCAGCAGCGGGTCGCGCACGCAGGCGGCCACGCACGAGCCGAGCAGGGTGGTCAGCGCGCTGTCGCTGTCCACCACCAGGTACTGGGTGGGCAGCAGCTTGTAGGCCTGCGTCTTGAAGCGCGTGTCGTAGTAGCTCATCACGCCTTCCTCGCGCTCGCGTTCGCGCGCCCGTTCGCGGATGGCCACGGCGGTGGTGCTCATGCGCGGCTCCCGGCGCGGCGGTACAGCGTGCGCCCGCAGGGCTGGATGATGTCGGCCGCGTGCAGGTAGTTCTCCGAGTGGCCGGTGTAGAGCATGCCGTCTTCGGCCAGGTGCGGCACCAGCCGCGACAGGATGCCGCGCTGGGTCGGCTTGTCGAAATAGATCATCACGTTGCGGCAGAACAGCGCGGTGAACGGGCCGCTGACGTCGTAGCGCGGCGCCAGCAGGTTGAGCTGGCGGAACTCGATCAGGCGCTGCAGGGCGGGATTGACCCGGCAATAGCCCTCGTTGGGGCCGCTGCCGCGCTGGAAGTAGCGCTTGCGCAGCGCCTCGGGCAGGCCGGAGATGCGTTCGAGCGGATAGACGCCGCGCTGGCCGGTGGCCAGCACCTGGGTGTCGACGTCGGTGGCGAGGATGCGCACCGGCGGGTTCAGCGTGCCGAACGCCTCGCAGGCGGTGATGGCGATGGAATAGGGTTCCTCGCCGGTGGAGGCGGCGCACGACCACAGCTTGATCGAGGGTGCGTCCAGGCGCTCGGACAGTTCCTGCTTGAGCCGCTCGAAGTGATGCGGCTCGCGGAAGAACGAGGTCAGGTTGGTGGTCAGCGCATTGGTGAAGGCCTGCCACTCGTCGCCGCCCTCCTGCTCCAGCCGATCCAGGTATTCGCGGAAGCTGTCCAGGCCCAGCGTGCGCAGGCGGCGCGAGAGCCGCCCGTACACCATGTCGCGCTTGCCTTCGTTCAGGGCGATGCCGACGCGGCTGCGGATCAGTTCGCAGACGCGACGGAAGTCGCGATCGCCGAATTCGAACTCGCGCCCGGCGACGGCGGGTTCGTCATCCTGCACCTGATGGGAAGCGCGTCGTGCCGGGGCGCTTCCGGAAGCGCTGCTGCGAGTGGTGACGGGCATCGGTGCCTCGGTCGGATGCATCGGGGAGGAACCGCCGGGAAGGGGGCTTCCCGGCGGGATGAATCATGCGGAGCGTTGGCCTTTCGCAGGCCGGGTGGGTATCAGAACTCCTGCCAGTCGTCGTTTTCGGCCATCACCGGCTCGCTGGTCCGCTGCACGCGCGGCGCCGGCTTGGCATCCACGGCAGGCTTGGACGGCGGGACGGGGATCGGCCGGGTAACTGGTGCGATTGATTCCGGCGGCGCTTCACCTGCGTCGAGTTTGAACACCGCCACGGCCTGCGCGAGCAATGCAGCCTGTTCCTCCATGCTGCGCGCGGCGGCGGAGGCTTCCTCGACCAGCGCGGCGTTCTGCTGGGTGGTTTCGTCCATCTGGGCGATGGTCTGGTTGACCTGCTCGATGCCGGTGGATTGCTCCTGCGAGGCGGCCGAAATCTCGGCCATGATGTCGGTCACCCGCTGTACCGAGGCGACGATTTCGCCCATCGTGGTGCCGGCCTGGTTGACCAGGGTGGAACCTTCGGAAACCTTGCCCACCGAGTCGTCGATGAGCTGCTTGATTTCCTTGGCCGCATTGGCGCTGCGCTGGGCCAGGGTACGCACTTCCGAGGCGACCACGGCGAAGCCGCGGCCCTGCTCGCCGGCACGCGCCGCTTCCACCGCGGCGTTGAGCGCCAGGATGTTGGTCTGGAAGGCGATGCCGTCGATGACCGAGATGATGTCGGCAATCTTGCGCGAGGACTGTTCGATGTCGCGCATGGTGGTGACCACCTGGCCCACGACCTGGCCGCCCTGCGAGGCGACGCCGGCCGCGCCGATGGCGAGCTGGTTGGCCTGACGGGCGGAGTCGGCGTTCTGGCGCACGGTGGAGGTCAGTTCCTCCATCGAGGCGGCGGTTTCTTCCAGGTTGGCGGCCTGCTGCTCGGTGCGGCGGGACAGGTCGTTGTTGCCCGACGCAATCTCGCCGGCGGCGGTGTTGATGTGGGAGGACGCGTCCTGGATGCGGCCGACGATGTCGGTCAGTTGGGCGACGGTGGCGTTGGCGTCGTCGCGCATGCGGGCGAACACGCCGTGGAAGTCGCCTTCCATGCGTGCGGTCAGGTCGCCCTCGGCGATGGTCTGCAACAGGGCGGAGACTTCGGCCAGGTTGCCGTCGGTGGTCTCCATCAGGTGGTTGAGGCCTTCGATCATCTCGCGGAAGTCGTACTGGTACTTGTCCGCCTCGCCGCGCTGGCTGAAATCGCCTTGCGCCGCCGCGCCGGCCAGGCGCTTGATTTCGGCGTTGATGGCCATCAGGTTGGCCTTGGTGGCGGCCATCGTGGCGGTGAGGTTGGCCTTCTCGCCGGGCAGCTTCTGCATGTCCAGGCTCAGGTCGCCGATCGAATAGCGTTCCATGATGCGCAGGGCGCTGCCGATGGCGTCCAGGTGCGAGGTGAC
Organism: Pseudoxanthomonas mexicana; assembly: GCF_046736355.1. GTDB lineage: Bacteria > Pseudomonadota > Gammaproteobacteria > Xanthomonadales > Xanthomonadaceae > Pseudoxanthomonas_A > Pseudoxanthomonas_A mexicana_B. Next base: position 1,688,760 of record NZ_CP157201.1, read on the forward strand.
CAGCGCGTTGGTGCCCTGGACCATGCGGCCGTAGTCGCCGGGGAAGGCCGACTCGTCGATGCGATGGCTGATGATGCCCTCGTCGTGCTGGCGGGCCATCTCGGTCTGCGCGGCGATGACCGCCTGCAACTGGTGCTGCATGCGGCTCATCGCCGACAGCAGCTGGCCCACCTCGTCCTGGCCGCTGGTGTCGATCCTGCCGTCCAGCTTGCCGGCCGACACGTCGTTGGCCACGCGCACGGCCTCGCCGACGGAGCGGGAGATGGCGCGGGCGAAGAACCAGGCCAGCAGCAGGCCGCCGGCGATGCCGGCCAGCAGCATGATGAGCGTCAGCAGGCTGGCGGTGGTGTGGGCGGTACGGGCGTTGCCGCGGGCGACGGTGGTCTGGCGGTCGGCCTCTGCGATCAGCGCGTCGAGGGCGACATTGGTTTTTTCATGCAAGGGCATGGTCGTGCTGATGAATGTGTCGATGGCATCATCGGCAAGGTCGAGTTCGACCATCTCGGCCACTTCCTCGTACGACTGCAAGGCGTTCTTCCACTCCGCCTGGAATTGGTCGAAAGTCTTTTTCTCCTGGGGCGTGGAGATCAGTTTCTGGTAATCGCCCAGGTTCTTGTCCAACTCCACCAGCAGTTTCGCCGCCCGTTCGCGCGCTTCGGCCTTCGCGGTTTCACTGGCGCGCACCAGGCGCTGGTAGGTGGCGCCGCGATATTCCCCGAGCAGGCCACGCAACTCGCCGGTCAACTTGACGCTTGGAAGGTTCCTGTCGGAGATCTCTGCGGCGGCCCTGTCCATCGAGCGCATGCCGATGAAGCCCACGATGCCCTGCAGCAGCATCAGGATGAGCACTATGCCGAAGGCCAGCATCAGCTTGGGTGCAAGTTTGAGGTGGTTGATCCGGTGCATGTGTCGGGTTCCTGATGGGACTTTGCCAGGCATCGCGTGGCATGGCGCGCAGGCGGCAGGTTGAAGGCGCGGGAGCGTGGGCTCCCGTGCGGTGGGGCATCCCTCAGCGGATGGTGGCCAGCTTCAGGTTGGACGGCGAGCTGACGACGATTTCCGCGCGCGAGGCGTCGCGCTGGATGTCGCCGATGACGCACACGTCCTTGCCTTCCAGCGTTTCCGGCGCCGGCTTGAACTTGTCGCGGGCTTCGCCGGGGATGCGCGCGGTGAAGGTATGGCGCGGGAAGTTGCCGCCCATGTACAGGAAGGTCGGCGTGCCTTCCGAATTCTCGGCGAAGCGGGCCTTGCCGACGGTGCCGCAGACCACGCCGCTCTTGCCGGTGAAGCGCACGGCCATGTCGGCGGGGATGGCGTTGTCGACCTGTGCCTGGCCCACGGCCTGCGGCGCGGAAGACAACAGGGCGGTGCCGGCGATGGCCAGCGAGACGGTCAGCAGCGATGCGATTTTCATTGGGGTTCTCCGGAATGGTGCATGGAACGCAAGGGGGGGCAATGCCAGACATCGGCGCGCATGCCGTGAACTTGAGCCGGGGTCGCGGTGCGACAGGGGCGGGATATGGCGTTTGGAAGCCGCGTCACAGTTCGATGCGCGTCGTTCCGGGTGCGGTAGGGAAAGTCCCGACAGGGGGAATTCCCATGCCGGGAACGGCCTGCGTGCGGCAGGGGGCAGGCGTCGCCGGCCCGGAAGACGGCGAGCGCGATCAAGCCGTCGTGGCGGCCTGGCACTGGTTGCGATCCAGCCAGTGCTCCAGTGCGCTGGCGCACAGCGGCGGCGAGAACAGGAAGCCCTGCAGTATCGGGCATCCCTGGCCGGCCAGGAATTGCTGCTGGGCCTGGCTCTCCACGCCTTCGGCGATCACCCGCATGCCCAGGCTGTCGCCGATGCGCAGCACCGAGGTGGTCAGCGTGCGCGCGATGGCGCTGGTCTCGATGTCGCGCACGAAGCTCTGGTCCAGCTTGAGCTCGTGGATCGGCAGGCGGTGCAGGTGGCTCAGGCTCGAATAGCCGGTGCCGAAGTCGTCCAGCGACAGGCGCACGCCCATCGCATAGATCGCCTCGATGTTGCCGAGCACGTCCGGATCCGGATCCAGCATCACGCTCTCGGTGATCTCCAGGGTCAGGTCGTCCGCCGCCAGGCCGTGCTCGGACAGGGTCTGGCCAATCAGCCCGGCCAGGGCGCGGTCGCGGAAATTGATCGCCGACATGTTGACCGAGATGCGCGGGATCGGCACGCCGCGATGGCGCCAGTCGGCCATCTGCACGCAGGCCTGGCGCAGCACCCACAGGCTCAGCTCGCTGATGAGGCCGCTTTCCTCGGCCACCGGGATGAAACGCCCCGGCGGGATCGCACCCAGCTCGGGATGCTGCCAGCGCAGCAGCGCCTCGACGCCGTGGATGTGCGTCTGCGCGCAGCCGCTGACCTGCGGCTGGTATTCCAGCCGCAACTGTTCCAGGCGGATGGCGTCGCGCAGGGCGGTCTCCAGCGAGACGCGTTCCTGCGCGACCTTGTTCATGTCGCTGCTGAAGAAGCGGAATGTGCCGCCGCCCTCGCGCTTGGCGCGGTACATCGCCATGTCGGCATGGCGCACCAGCAACTCGATGTCGCGGCCGTCGCCGGGATACATCGCCACGCCGATGCTGGCGCTGGGGTGCAGGGTCATGATGCCGACGCTGGCCGGTGCGGAAATCGCCCCCAGCAGGCGTTCGGCCAGGCTGCCGGCCTGCTCGGCGCTGCAGTGCGGCACCACCACCACGAACTCGTCGCCGGCCTGGCGGCCGGTGATGTGCAGTTCCTGCACCTCGCCGTCGATGCGCTGGGCGATGTCGCGCAGCAGGCCGTCGCCGGCGGAATGGCCCTGCGCATCGTTGATCAGCTTGAAGCGATCCAGGTCGACGAACAGCACCGCCGCCTGCGCGTTGACCCGGCCGGCATTGGCCAGCGCCTGCTCGGCCTTGGCGCTGAACATCATGCGGTTGGGCAGGCCGGTCAGGGTGTCGTAGAACGCCAGCTGGTGGACGCGCTCGTTGGCCTGCTCGCGCTCCATCGTCAGCGTGCACAGGTGCAGGCAGCTGTCGATCAGGCTGCGGTGGAGTTCGTTCGGTTCCTGCGGCTCGCGATAATAGAGGGTCACCGTGCCCATCACCCGGCCCAGGCTCGACTTGATCGGGCTGCTCCAGCTGGAACGCAGGCCCTGCGGCAGCAGCAGGTGGCGGCAGGGTTCGCAGGCCGGGTGGGTGGCGATGTCGTCGATCAGCATCGCCCGGCCGTGCCAGGCCGATGCACCGCAGGCGCCGGCGCGCGGCCCGATCGCGGTGCCGGTCATCTGCGTGGACAACACGCCGGGCAGGCTGGGCGCGGCCAGCGGGCGCATGCGGTTCTCGGCGTCGATGCCGGTGATGGAAATGACGACTTCCGGCGAGATGTGCTCGACCTCGCGGCAGAGCAGGGTCATCACGTCGCTGATCGGCATGTCGCGCACCAGCGCGTTGAGCACCTTCTCGTGCATCACCTGGTGCATCTTGGTGCGGGTGATGTCGGTCAGCACGTGGACCAGCCCCAGCACCTGGCCTTCTTCGCCGACCACCGGGCTGGCCGCGAGCGACACCCACAGCGGGCGGCGCGTCCTGGTGTAGAGCAGGAACTCGCCCTGGATCGATTCGCGCCGGGCGATGGCATTGCCGATGCGCTCGCACAACTGCGGATCGGTATCCGGTCCGGCCAGCAGGGTGGCCGGGACCTGGCCGATCATCGTCTGGCGGCTGTAGCCGAACATGCGGGTGAAGCCGCCGTTGACATAGGCCACCGAACGATCCGGGCCGGTGACGAAGATCGCGCTGTTGCTGTTGTCCAGCATCAACAGCATCTGCTGCAGGCGCTCCTGCAGCAGGTGCTGGTCGGTGACCTCGCGGGCAAAGAGCACCCACAATGTCTCGATGCCGGTGGATACCCGGATTGCCCGCAGCGACAGCATGCGCGGCGAACCATCGGCATGGGCCAGCGTCGCCGTCAGCGTGTCGTCGGCCGCCTGGCCAATCTCGCTGCCCGCCACCGCATTGCCGTCGGCATCGTGCAGCAGCGGCAGCAGCCGCTCCAGCGGCTCGCCCAGGGTGGCTTCCCGCGGGACCGCCCAGAGCCGCTCGGCCGCGCGGTTGAACAGCACGATGCGGTTCTCGCCATCGACGGCCAGCACCGCGTCGGGAGCCAGTTCCAGCGACTGCGACAGGAACGCCGGATCGTGCTCCGGCGCTTCTTGCACCGTATCCAGCGCGGTCAGGGCAGATCGCGGCATGGGCATTCCTTGCTGGGAGTCATTGCTGCGGTGGAGCGCAAGCTCGGGTTCACGGGTGGACGTACTCGAAAGGACGTGGTGGGGCACGCTTCTGTCTCTATCGGCCGCCGGGCCGATGGCTTGAACCATGACTCATGGCATGGGCGACCGGCGCCATCGCACTCAGAATTCCTGCCAATCCTGGGCCGTGGCGGCCGCCAGCGCCGGTTCGGCGGGCCGCGGGCGCGGCGGCGCCGGCCGGGATGCGCGCGGGATCCGTGCGGGAACGGTGGGGCGCGGCGCTGCCTCGCCGGCGATCCTGAACATCGCGATCGCCGAGGCCAGCGCGGTGGCCTGTTCCTCCATGCTGCGCGCGGCGGCCGAGGCTTCCTCGACCAAGGCGGCGTTCTGCTGGGTGGTCTCGTCCATCTGGGCGATGGTCTGGTTGACCTGCTCGATGCCGGTGGATTGTTCCTGCGAGGCGGCGGAAATCTCGGCCATGATGTCGGTCACCCGCTGCACCGAGGCGACGATTTCGCCCATCGTGGTACCGGCCTGGTTGACCAGCGCCGAGCCGTCGGTGACGCGGTTCACCGAGTCGTCGATGAGCTGCTTGATTTCCTTGGCGGCGTTGGCGCTGCGCTGGGCCAGCGTGCGTACTTCCGAGGCCACCACGGCAAAGCCGCGGCCCTGCTCGCCGGCCCTTGCGGCTTCCACCGCGGCGTTGAGCGCCAGGATGTTGGTCTGGAAGGCGATGCCGTCGATGACGGAGATGATGTCGGCAATCTTGCGCGAGGACTGCTCGATGTCGCGCATGGTGGTGACCACCTGGCCCACCACCTGGCCGCCCTGCGAGGCCACGCCGGCGGCGCCGATGGCGAGCTGGTTGGCCTGACGTGCGGAGTCGGCGTTCTGGCGCACGGTGGAGGTGAGTTCCTCCATCGAGGCGGCGGTCTCTTCGAGGTTGGCGGCCTGCTGTTCGGTGCGGCGCGACAGGTCGTTGTTGCCCGACGCAATCTCGCCGGCGGCGGTATTGATGTGGCCGGAGGCCTGCTGGATGCGGCCGACGATGTCGGTGAGCTGGGCGACGGTGGCATTGGCGTCGTCGCGCATGCGGGCGAACACGCCGTGGAAGTCGCCTTCCATCCGTGCGGTCAGGTCGCCGCGGGCGATGGCCTGCAGCAGGGCGGAGACTTCGGCCAGGTTGCCGTCGGTGGTCTCCATTAGGTGGTTGAGGCCCTGGACCATCTCGCGGAAGTCGTATTGATAGCGTTCGACGTCGCCGCGCTGGCTGAAGTCGCCTTGCGCCGCCGCGCCGGCCAGGCGCTTGATTTCGGCGTTGATGGCCATCAGGCTGGCCTTGACCGCGTCGATGGCCTGCTTGATGACGGCCTTCTCGCCGGGCAGGTCTTCCATCGTGACCGACAGGTCGCCCTGGGCGTAGCGCTCGACCACGGAAATGACCCGCATCTTCACCGCGATATGCGAGGCGACCAGGTGGTTGGTGCCCTGGACCATGCGGCCGTAGTCGCCGGGGAAGGCAGACTCGTCGATGCGATGGCTGATGACGCCGGCGTCATGCTGGCGGGCCATCTCGGTCTGCGCGGCGATGACGGACTTGAGCTGGGTCTGCATGTCGCGCATGGCGGCCAGCAGCCTGCCGCCCTCGTCCTGCGCCTCGACCTTGATGTCGGCATCGAGCCGGCCGGCGGCCACGGCACGGGCGACGTCGATGGCGCGCTTGAGCGGGCGGCTGATGGCGCGGGCGATCAGCAGGCCGAAGCCCACGCAGGCCAGCAGCCCGATCACGCCGAGCAGCAGGCCGGTCAGCATCGCGCGGTTGGAGCTTTCCACCGCGCCCTGTACGGTGGCGCGGAAGCGTGCGTCGGCCTTTTCCTGGGTGGCGGTGAGATGGTTGCGGTAGGTCTCCAGCGCCTCGGCCATCGCGCTGACCTTGTCCGGATCGGCGTCGGGATTCTGGGTGACGAAGTCCCCGGCCACCGAATACGCGATCTGGTAGTAGGCGTCGAATTCCTTGCCCAGCGCAGCCATCGTGGCGGCCTGCTCGCGATCGATTTTCTGCAGTTTCTCGTAGGAAGCGGAGATTTTGCCGGCCTCCTCGCGGGTGGCCTCCAGCATGTCGGTGTCGCCGGCGGCCGCGGCGCCGTTGAGTCCGTTGATGACGTCGTCGAGCGCGGCGACGTTGCGCGTCATCGCATCGAGCACCGGGAAGTGCACGTCGCGCACGGCCTGCAGGCGATCGTTGTTGCCGTTGAACACGAAGGTGCTGAAGCCCAGGTAGGCCAGCAGGCACAGGATGGACAACCCGGCGGGCGCCAGGACCTTCCAGAACAGGGGCAGGGCGAGGATGCGATTCATGACATGGGACTCGACGGATACGATAGGACGCCGCCGCCCGGGCGGCGGCGTCGGGGGCTCACGGCTTCAGCACGACCTTGACGCTGCCATCGACGGCGCCGGCGTTGATGTAGCCGATGGCGCCGGGGCTGGCGGCCACCGCCTTCTTGACGGCGTCGTCGCCCGCCACCTTCTTCGGGCGCTGCGCCTTGCCGGTGAACATCAGCTGCGACCAGTAGGCCTTCATCTGCGCGGCGTCCTTGCCGGTGACCTTGCTGTAGAACTCGTTGCGCACGGCGGCGCCTTCGTCCTGGTCGATCGGCGTGGCCGCGCCGCCGCCGGGCAGGCTGGACGACTTGGCCAGGAAGATCTGCGACACCTGGGCCTGGCTCAGGCTGGAGACGTCGCTCTTGGCCGACATCACGACGACCACTTCGGCATGGGCCAGCGCGCTGGCGGCGGAAAGCGCCGCCAGCAGGGCCAGGCGCGGAATGAATGAGGATTTCATGTGCGCGCTCCGAATCAGAAGACCAAATCGACCGAGGCCGAGATCAGGTTGTAGCTGCCACCGGGCTGGAACCCGGGCTGGTAGTTCTTCAGGCTGCCGAAGGAACCGGCATGGTTCTTGACGTGGCTGCCCTGCAGCTTGACCGCGACGTTGTCGCGCACGTCCCAGCGCAGCGAGGCGGTATAGCTGTGGCGGCTGTTGTTGTTCTGCGCCACGGCCATGTTGAGCGTGCCGATCGGGTCGGCCGCGCCGGGCAGTTCCAGCTCGCTGGTGTCCACGTGGGCGACGGTGAACGACGGCGTCCAGGCGCCCTTGCGGAAGCCTGCGCTCAGGTAGCCGGAGGTGGTCTTGGCGCTGATCGACGGCGCATAGTCGGCCTGGATGACCTCGGTGCGCAGGAACCAGTTGCCCGGATCGTAGCTGTAGCCGATGCCGCTGAAGCTGCCGTCCATGTCGCGCGGATCCAGGCGCGCGGCGATCGTCCCCAGGCTGGCGGGGAAGGGCGGGGACGGCAGGTTGCGATAGGTGTTGAACAGCAGCTCGATGCTCGGGGACGAGTATTTGACGTTGCCGCGGATGTGGCTGACGCGGAAGCTGGAAGCACCGCGATCGACCTGCACGCCCAGGCCGTGCAGGTCGTCCACATCGGCCTTCTCGGAGTCGATCTGGCCGTAGAACGCCTGCACGCCGATGACGGTGTCGCCGGCATTGATGGTGTAGAGGCCCTCGATGCCGTCCATCGCCAGCAGGTAGTTGTAGACCTCGTGCGGCGGGCGCACCCACGGCATGGCGTAGCCGACGCGCTGGTATTCGGACAGCATGTACAACGGCGCGGTGATGCGGCCCAGGCGGGCGCTGAAGGCCGGCGAGAAGCGGTACTTCACGTGCGCCAGCGAGATTTCCGGCTTGTACGAATCGGTCACCGCGTACTCGCTCACGGCCTGCACGACGCCGGTGAAGTCATCGGTGAAATTGGCGTTGAGCTGCAGCGCGAAACGCGAATCCAGCCGGGCCGAAGTGCCGTCGCTGGCGCCGACGCCCTTGTCGGACTGGAAGTCGGAAACCACGTCGGCGAGGTCCTCGGTCGAGTGCGCCACGCCCAGCGTGCCGAAGCCGCTCAGCGTGAACCGGTCCTGCCCGTCCTGCGCCAGCGCGGTCTGCGCGCAGGCCAGTGCGATCGCCAGGGCGATCAGTTGCTTCTTGGAATTCATCATGGACTCTGTATGGCTTGTGGATATGGAGGAATCGCTGGATTGCGGATCCCCTGAAAGCGTGGATCGATCACTTGCCGCGGGTCTTTTCCAGGACCGGGCAATGGTTCATCTGGCTGGCGCCGCGTCGCGACGCAGTGCCGGTGGTGCTCCTCCCACGAATGTGATATCGGCGGCAGAAGGCGTGGATTTAGCGGTTGCCGCGATTCCGGGCCGGATCGAGGTTGGAAATGTGATGCAGCATGTGATTTGCCGCGCCGCGGCAGGGTCATGCAGGCCGCGGTTGCCGTGCCGTTGCGGCTTCCGCCGCAAACGAACACACCCCGGTGGGAACCGGGGTGTGTCGTCATCGCCCAGGCTGGAAACGCGACCGGGATCAGAATTCCTGCCAGTCGCTCTCGCTGGCCAGCGCCGGTTCCGGAGCGTTCCGGACCGTGGCGGCGCGGGCCGCCGGCCTGGCTTTCGCGGTGGGCCTGGCGGCCGGCGGACGGATCCGGACCGGCGCCGGGGGGGCGGACAACCTGGCGGCCGACGGCGCCGGAGGGGTGTCCTGTTCCAGCCTGAACACCGCCACGGTGTGCGCCAGCGCGGTGGCCTGTTCTTCCATCGAGCGCGCGGCGGCGGAGGCTTCCTCGACCAGGGCGGCGTTCTGCTGGGTGGTCTCGTCCATCTGGGCAATGGTCTGGTTGACCTGCTCGATGCCGGTGGACTGTTCCTGCGAGGCGGCGGAGATTTCAGCCATGATGTCGGTCACCCGCTGCACCGAGGCGACGATTTCGCCCATCGTGGTGCCGGCCTGGTTGACCAGCGCCGAGCCGTCGGTGACGCGGCTCACCGAGTCGTCGATGAGCTGCTTGATTTCCTTGGCGGCGTTGGCGCTGCGCTGGGCCAGGGTGCGCACTTCCGAGGCCACCACGGCAAAGCCGCGGCCCTGCTCGCCGGCCCTTGCGGCTTCCACCGCGGCATTGAGCGCCAGGATGTTGGTCTGGAAGGCGATGCCGTCGATGACGGAGATGATGTCGGCAATCTTGCGCGAGGACTGCTCGATGTCGCGCATGGTGGTGACCACCTGTCCGACCACCTGGCCGCCCTGCGAGGCGACGCCGGCCGCGCCGATGGCGAGCTGGTTGGCCTGACGGGCGGAGTCGGCGTTCTGGCGCACGGTGGAGGTCAGTTCCTCCATCGAGGCGGCGGTTTCTTCCAGGTTGGCGGCCTGCTGCTCGGTGCGGCGGGACAGGTCGTTGTTGCCGGAGGCGATTTCGCCGGCGGCGGTGTTGATGTGGCCGGAGGCCTGCTGGATGCGACCGACGATGTCGGTCAGTTGGGCGACGGTGGCGTTGGCGTCGTCGCGCATGCGGGCGAACACGCCGTGGAAGTCGCCTTGCATGCGCGTGGTCAGGTCGCCGCGGGCGATGGCCTGGAGCAGGGCGGAGATTTCGGCCAGATTGCCGTCGGTGGTTTCCATCAGGTGGTTGAGGCCCTGGACCATCTCGCGGAAGTCGTATTGATAGCGTTCGACGTCGCCGCACTGGCTGAAGTCACCGGCCGCCGCCGCGCCGGCCAGGCGCTTGATTTCGGTATTGATGGCCGACAGGTTGTTCTTCACCGTATTCATCGTTTCGGTGATGACGGCCTTCTCGCCCGGCAGGCGATCCATGTCCACCGATAGATCGCCGACCGCGTACTGTCTGAGGACTTCGACCAAGCGCATCTTCACGCCGATGTGCTGGGCGACCAGCGCATTGCTCTCGCGCACCATGTGGCCGTATTCGCCGGGGAAAGCGGATTCGTCGATGCGGTAGCTGATGGTGCCCTCGTCATGGCGGCGGGCCATCTCGACCTGCGCGGCGATGACCTCGCGCAGCTGCACCTGCATGCGCTGCATGGTGCGCAACAACTGGCCCACCTCGTCCTGGCGGCGGGTGTCGATATGGCCGTCGAGATCGCCCCTGCTGACGCGCTCGGCCGCTTCCAGTGCCTGCCGCAACGGACGGGTCACGCTGCGGGTCAGGATGAACGCGAGGACCGCGCCGACCAGCAGCGCCAGGCCGGTCAGGCCCAGCATCAGCAGTTCGAAATTATGCGCGGTGGCGGCGGCGACGCGGGTTTCCTGCTGGTTCTTCTCTTCCTGCAGGTCGATGAACTGGTTGATGCGCGCCAGCCAGGTGACGAAGGCTGGGCGGACCTCGGCCATCAACAACTGGTGGGCGGCCTCGTTTTCGCCGGACGCGCGCAGTGCGCGCACCTGTTCGATCAGGGGCAGGGTATGGCTTTCGATTTCCTTGATGCTCTGCAGGATTTCCTTTTCCTTGCCGTCCGTGGATTCGGCCAGCAGCTTGTCCAGCGGCGCGGCGGATTCGGCATAGAAGCTGGCGAGGCTGTCGATCTCGGCCTCGGCGGCGGCCAGTTCCCCGGCATCGCCGACCAGCACGACGTCGCGCAGGGAGATGGCGCGGTCATGCACGCTGCCGCGGAAGTTGATGGCGTAACGCTGCTTGACGCTGTTGATTTCGTTGATGGTGGTCAGGCTATGGTCGATGCGCTCCACGCGCTGGATGCCCACGATGGTGAGCAGCAGCATGAGCATGATGACGAAGGCGAATCCCAGGGCGAGGCGTGGTCCGATGCGGAGGTTGCCGATTTGCATGAGGGTTCCATGAGGATAGGCCCCGCGCGGTGCGGGGGATGCTCCCATATCGGCGATGGCGCACGACTCTGAAGCCCTTGCGGCCAACGAAAGGGCACATGGATCCAATCACGCCGATGCAAGGCGTCTATCGGTACACGAAACAGCTTGCGGATTGGGCGTGGGGATCGATGCCCCTACCCGCTGCCATCGGCATGGACAGGAGCCGGCTCGGCCGCGGAGCGGGCACGGGACGTATGCGATACCGTCCTGGACCTGCCGGCGGCTCTGCCTGCTGCGATCGGCAAGGCATGGACCTGCCCGGTTCCGAGCCTGAACACCGCCACGGTCTGCGCCAGCGCGGTGGCCTGTTCTTCCATGCTGCGCGCGGCGGCGGAGGCCTCCTCGACCAGGGCGGCGTTCTGCTGGGTGGTCTCGTCCATCTGGGCAATGGTCTGGTTGACCTGCTCGATGCCGACCGACTGTTCCTGAGAGGCGGCCGAAATCTCGGCCATGATGTCGGTCACCCGCTGCACCGAGGCGACGATTTCGCCCATCGTGGTGCCGGCCTGGTTGACCAGCGCCGAACCGTCGGTGACGCGGCTCACCGAGTCGTCGATGAGCTGCTTGATTTCCTTGGCCGCGTTGGCGCTGCGCTGGGCCAGGGTGCGCACTTCCGAGGCCACCACGGCAAAGCCGCGGCCCTGCTCGCCGGCGCGGGCGGCTTCCACCGCCGCGTTCAAGGCCAGGATGTTGGTCTGGAAGGCGATGCCGTCGATGACCGAGATGATGTCGGCAATCTTGTGCGAGGACTGCTCGATGTCGCGCATGGTGGTGACCACCTGGCCCACCACCTGGCCGCCCTGCGAGGCCACGCCGGCGGCGCCGATGGCGAGCTGGTTGGCCTGGCGGGCGGAGTCGGCGTTCTGGCGCACGGTGGAGGTCAGTTCCTCCATCGAGGCGGCGGTTTCTTCCAGGTTGGCGGCTTGCTGTTCGGTGCGGCGCGACAGGTCGTTGTTGCCCGACGCAATCTCGCCGGCGGCGGTGTTGATGTGGCCGGAGGCGTGCTGGATGCGGCCGACGATGTCGGTGAGCTGGGCGACGGTGGCGTTGGCGTCGTCGCGCATGCGGGCGAACACGCCGTGGAAGTCGCCTTCCATCCGCGCGGTCAGGTCGCCCTCGGCGATGGCGCGCAGCAGCGACGACAGTCGCGCCAGGTTGCGGTCGCTGACCTCCATCATCGCGTTGAGGCCCCGGATCATCTCCAGGAAATCGTCGCGGAACCGGCTCTCGTCGCCACGCTGGCTGAAGTCGCCGGCCGCGGCGGCGCCGGCCAGGCGCTTGATCTCCGAGTTGATGGACAGCAGGCTGCGCTTGGCAGCGTCCATCGCCTCGTGCAGGAATGCGCGGGTGTCCGGCAGGCGGCGCGCATCACGGCTCAGGTCGCCGTTGGCGTATTCCTCCAGGATGGCGATCGCATCGTGGAAAGCATCCAGATGCTCGAACATCATCGTGTTGATGCCGGTGGCCAGCTCGCCGTAGACGCCGGGGAAATCCTGCGGCATGCGGTGGCCGATGTCCTTGCCCTCATGCAGGCGGATCATCTGCCGGGTTTCGCTGGAGAAACGCTCCAGCATGTGCACCATTTCGTCGGTGGCCTTGAGCATCTGGCCGACTTCGTCGCGGCCGTGCGCGCCGGTGCGCACGGTGAGCTCACCGCGCGAGACGCCCTTGATCGCGGCCAGGGCGCGAGCGACCGGTTCCAGTATGGAGTTGCCAATCAGCCAGCCGATCGCCAGGTTCAGCACCACCAGCAGGCCGCCGACCAGGGTCATGACGATGGTGAACTTCATCGCCTGCGCCTGGGTGTCGTCCAGGTAGATGCCGGTGCCGATGACCCAGCCCCAGGGCTGGTACAGCCCGGCATAGGAGGTCTTGGCTATCGGGCGATCCTTGCCGGGCTTGGCCCAGGTGAAATCGACGAAGCCGCCGCCAGCCCGCGCGGCCTTCACGAACTCGGGATAGATGTGCTTGCCATCCGGGCTGAGCACGTCACCCAGCGGCTTGCCGACCAGGTCCTCGCGCAGGGGATGCATCAGCATCCTGGGTTCCTCGTCGTGGACATAGAAGTAGTCCACGCCGCCATTGGCCTGCATCCTGCCCACCGCCAGCAGGGCATCGCGCTGCGCGGACTCCAGGTCCATCTCGCCCTTTTCCACGCGCCTGGCGTATTCGTCGATGACGCCTATCGCCAGTTCGGTCTGCGTCTTCAATCCCTGCTGGCGCGTGTGGGTGAGATCGAGGTACTGCATGCGCGCGGCGGTGACCGCCAGCGCGATGATGCCCACGGCGACCCAGAACGACTGGAACAGGAACTTGCGCTTGAGCGGGATGTCGGAAAGCGCGGACGATAATCTGGCTTGGATCTTCATGGGGACTCGATTGCGCGTGCGGATGCTTCATGTGGCCGGTGACGCGGGAGTGACGAAAGCCGACCCCCGGCGCGCCGGGGAGGCGGGTTTGCAGTCACGCCCTTTCCTTAGCGGCAGCGGCAGCGGGAATTGCAGCCGCGGGCGGCACGCATGTCGCAAACCCGGGCCTGCATCACGCAATGCCGGCTTTTCGCCACTCCACAAACGGCGACGACCGCAGGCCGGGCCTGCGGTCGTCGATGGAACGCGAACTTCAAGCGGTTGCGATCAGGCCGCGATCTGTTCCGGCAGCTCGTGCTGGCTCAGGTCGGCGCTGTTGATGAGCGTCTCGATGTCGAGCAGGATCAGCATGCGCTCGTCGACCGTGCCGATGCCGGAGATGAAGCGGGTGTCGACGCTGGCGCCGAATTCCGGGGTCGGGCGGATCTGCTCCTGCTCCAGCGGGATCACGTCGGAGACGCTGTCCACCACGATGCCGACCACGCGATCCTCCACGTTGAGCACGATCATCACGGTGAAGGCGTCGTAGCGCGCTTCCTTCAGGCGCAGCTTCAGGCGCAGGTCGATGACCGGCACGATGGTGCCGCGCAGGTTGATCACGCCCTTGATGTAATCGGGCGCGTCGGGCAGGCGGGTGACCGCGTCGTAGCCGCGGATTTCCTGCACCTTGAGGATGTCCACGCCGTAGTGCTCCTCGCCGAGGGTGAAGCTCAGGAATTCCTCGACGCTGGTGGATTTGGTGTCGCTCATTCGTTTGTGCTCCTGCGGCGGTCGTGCCGGAGTGGGGGGCGCCGGTCGGCCCGGCGGCATGGCGGAATCATCTACCTCCGGTATCGGCATGCGCGCGTGGTTCTTTAGCCGGCGGGAATGTGACGGAATGCCGGAAACCGCATCAGGCCACGCCGCGCTCGCGGGCGCTGCGCTGGCGTTCCATCCGGAAGATGTAGCGCTGGACCAGCACGTCGCCTCCGCGCGGCAGTTCGGTGAACTGGCAGCCGGCGCGCCAGCTTTCGACGCCGTTCGGACTGACCTGGCGGAACAGGTTCCTGATCATCAGCCGCACTTCCAGCGGGTCGCAGTCCGGCAACTGCAGCCGGCAACCGGTGTACTCGCGGTAGGGGCGGTAATCGGGATGGTCGGCGGGCACGGCCAGCGCCAGCCCGCCGACGCTGATGTCCACCACGCGATAAGCGACGTGTTCGATGCGGCCCTGCTCGCGCAGATGCGGCAGGGTGCAGGTCAGCGACTGGGTCAACGGCACCTGCAGGCGGAAGTGCTCGCGACGCTGCAGCCGCAGCAACTGCGTCGGCAACGGGGCGCGGAAGGCGACCTGGCCGTCCAGCTCCATCCTTTCGAGCCCGGCCAGCCGGAACTGGATGTGGATGCGATCCAGTTGCGAGACCAGGGTGAGATGGTGGCATTCGGCGACGCTGCGGTTGATGGCTTCGTTGAGGCTGCCATCGATGTGGACGTGCTCGCCGTCCTCGGACAGCCCGATGACCGAGGTCGGGAAACCGTGGTTGCGCGGTGCCGCGTGCGCGCTGACCAGCGCGCGCTTTTCCGCCAGGGCGTTGAGCACCTGGCGGATTTCGCGCTCGCTGCGCAGGAGGTACTTGTCCTCCTCATCGTACCGTACCGGTTCGATCCGGTCGGGTTCGGCGGTTTCCGTCATGATCATCGTGCAGGCTGGGCAGGCCGCACTCTGGCGTGCGGCCTTTGTTTCAATATCGACCCGGATATCGATTCTTTAACCGCTGTGTTCCGGTGCGACAGGGAATGCGGCCCTCAGAACTCCTGCCAGTCCTCCTTGCCGGCCAGTGCGGGTTCGGCGAGGACCTTGGGCGCGGCGGCGCGCACGACCGGCTTGACCGCCTTGAGCGCGGGTTTGCCGCTGTGCTTGTGCGTTGCTGCAGCCGGCGGCGTCCTGGCCTGCTCCGTTTCCAGCCGGAACACCGCCACGGTCTGCGCCAGCGCGGTGGCCTGTTCTTCCATGCTGCGCGCGGCGGCGGAGGCCTCCTCGACCAGGGCGGCGTTCTGCTGGGTGGTCTCGTCCATCTGGGCGATGGTCTGGTTGACCTGCTCGATGCCAGTGGATTGCTCCTGCGAGGCGGCGGAAATCTCGGCCATGATGTCGGTCACCCGCTGCACCGAAGCGACGATTTCGCCCATCGTGGTGCCGGCCTGGTTGACCAGCGCCGAACCGTCGGTGACGCGGCTCACCGAGTCGTCGATGAGCTGCTTGATTTCCTTGGCGGCGTTGGCGCTGCGCTGGGCCAGGGTACGCACTTCCGAGGCCACCACGGCAAAGCCGCGGCCCTGCTCGCCGGCCCTTGCGGCTTCCACCGCGGCGTTGAGCGCCAGGATGTTGGTCTGGAAGGCGATGCCGTCGATGACCGAGATGATGTCGGCAATCTTGCGCGAGGACTGTTCGATGTCGCGCATGGTGGTGACCACCTGGCCCACGACTTGGCCGCCCTGCGAGGCCACGCCGGCCGCGCCGATGGCGAGCTGGTTGGCCTGGCGGGCGGAGTCGGCGTTCTGGCGCACGGTGGAGGTCAGCTCCTCCATCGAGGCGGCGGTTTCTTCCAGGTTGGCGGCCTGCTGCTCGGTGCGGCGGGACAGGTCGTTGTTGCCCGACGCAATCTCACCGGCGGCGGTGTTGATGTGGCCGGAGGCCTGCTGGATGCGGCCGACGATGTCGGTCAGTTGCGCCACGGTGGCATTGGCGTCGTCGCGCATGCGGGCGAACACGCCGTGGAAGTCGCCTTGCATGCGCGTGGTCAGGTCGCCGCGGGCGATGGCTTGCAGCAGGGCGGAGATTTCGGCCAGGTTGCCGTCGGTGGTTTCCATCAGGTGGTTGAGGCCCTGGACCATCTCGCGGAAGTCATGCTGGTAGCGTTCGACGTCGCCGCGCTGGCTGAAGTCGCCTTGCGCCGCCGCGCCGGCCAGGCGCTTGATTTCGGCGTTGATGGCCATCAGGCTGGCCTTGACCGCGTCGATGGTGTTGGTCATCACGGCCTTCTCGCCCGGCAGGCGTTCGATATCCATCGACAGATCGCCCTGCGAGTAGCGCTTGATGATGTCGAGCGCGTAGAGGATGGCCGTCACGTGCGAGGCGACCAGGGCATTGGTGCCCTGGATCATGCGGCCGTATTCACCGGGGAAGGCCGACTCGTCCATGCGGTAGCTGACCATGCCTTCATCGTGCTGGCGGGCCATCTCGGCCTGCGCGGCGATGACCGCCTGCAACTGGGCCTGCATGCGGCCCATCGCCGACAGCAGCTGGCCCACCTCGTCCTGGCGGCCGGTGTCGATCCTGCCGTCCAGCTTGCCGGCCGACACGTCGTTGGCCACGCGCACGGCCTCGCCCAGCGGGCGGATCACCTGCGTGCGCAGCAACAGGAACAGGGCGGCGCAGAGCACCGCGGCCACCGCCAGGCCGACGCCGATGACCAGCAGCAGCAATTCGCGGGCCTGCTGCATCAGCAGTGTGCGCGGCACCGCCACGCCCAGCGCGAAACGCTCGCGGGTCTGGCCGACCTGCATCGGCGCGTAGCTTTCCACGTTGCCGTTGGCGTCGGACTGGAAATCGCTGAAGACCTCGCCCTTGGAGATGCCGGCGAGCATCTGCCGAGTGAGCGCGTCGTCGCGGGTCTTGCCGATGGCGGCGGCATCGTGCGAGGCCAGCACCGTGCCGGCCGGCGAGATCAGTTCGACATGGCCCCGGCCCATCGGGCTCAGTTTTGCCAGCCGTTCCTGCAGCGCCGACAGCGCGATGTCGACCGTCACCACGCCCAGGTATTCGCCGTTGTCCAGGATCGGCATCGACAGCGTGGTCATCAGGATTTTCCTGCCGCCGATCTCGTATTCGTACGGTTCGAGCAGCATCGGTTGCCTGGCCTCGCGCGGCTTCATGTACCAGTCGCCGTTGCCGGGAACCTCGTAGTCGCGCAGCGCCTCGGTCACCAGGGTGTCGCCGTCCCAGGCCCAGTAGCTCATGAAGCGGCCGGTCTCGTCGTGCGCCTCGGCGCCGACGTATTCCTCGTCCTTGCCGTCGAAGGCCTGCGGTTCCCACAGCGTGCTCACGCCGATCCATTCCGGATGCGCCTCGATCTGGCTGCGGACGAGCTGGGCGGCGTCCTCGCGGGTCAGTGTTCCCTGCCGGCGCTGCGCGAGCAGCACGCTGGCCAGCGTCCGCGCGGTGTCGTGGGCGCTGCCCAGTTCGGCGGAGATGCGTTCGGCCTCCAGCCGGGCGAGGTTCTCCATCGAGGCCTGCGAGGCCCCCAGTAGTGCGCTGCTGCTCTTCCAGTAACTGATGGCGGCGGTCAGGCCGAACGAGAACAGGGCGATGATCGCGGTGCCCAGCATCAGTCTCGTTGCGACGCTGCCTTGACGGGCCGGTTTGGCCGGAATCGTTGCGACGGTCATGGTGTACCTGACGAGTTGGGAAGGAAGGCGTGAGGCCGTACCTGTCCGTCATCGGTCGCAATCGCGGAAAACTTTAGCGAATGCCTTTGCCTTCAAGCGTGGGAATGCCGGCTCCTGCCATCCCGGCGAATACGGAGATCCCGTGTCCTTGCGCTTGCTTCAAGGTTTGTAAGTCGCCGCGTCCCCGCTTTCGCGGGGACGACGGGACAAGCATTTGAATCGAATGCTCAGAACTCCTGCCAGTTGCCGGCCTCGGTTACCGCCGGTTCGAGGCGTTCGGTCCTGATGGAGGCCGGTCGGGGCGCCCTGGCAACCGGCTTGGTGGCGCTCTTGCGCGCGGCGGGCCGCGTTGCCGGTGGAGTCTTGTCCTGCTGCGCCTCCAGCCTGAACACCGCCACGGTGTGCGCCAGCGCGGTGGCCTGTTCTTCCATCGAGCGCGCGGCGGCGGAGGCTTCCTCGACCAGTGCGGCGTTCTGCTGGGTGGTCTCGTCCATCTGGGCGATGGTCTGGTTGACCTGCTCGATGCCGGCGGACTGTTCCTGCGAGGCGGCGGAAATCTCGGCCATGATGTCGGTCACCCGCTGCACCGAAGCGACGATTTCGCCCATCGTGGTGCCGGCCTGGTTGACCAGGGTGGAACCTTCGGAAACCTTGCCCACCGAATCGGCGATGAGCTGCTTGATTTCCTTGGCGGCATTGGCGCTGCGCTGGGCCAGGGTGCGCACTTCCGAGGCGACCACGGCAAAGCCGCGGCCCTGCTCGCCGGCGCGGGCGGCTTCCACCGCCGCGTTCAAGGCCAGGATGTTGGTCTGGAAGGCGATGCCGTCGATGACCGAGATGATGTCGGCAATCTTGTGCGAGGACTGTTCGATGTCGCGCATGGTGGTGACCACCTGGCCCACCACCTGCCCGCCCTGCGAGGCGATCGACGCCGCGCCTACCGCCAACTGGTTGGCCTGTCGTGCGGAGTCGGCGTTCTGGCGCACGGTGGAGGTCAGCTCCTCCATCGAGGCGGCGGTTTCTTCCAGGTTGGCGGCTTGCTGCTCGGTGCGGCGCGACAGGTCGTTGTTGCCCGATGCAATCTCGCCGGCGGCGGTGTTGATATGGCCGGAGGCGTGCTGGATGCGGCCGACGATGTCGGTCAGTTGGGCGACGGTGGCGTTGGCGTCGTCGCGCATGCGGGCGAACACGCCGTGGAAGTCGCCCTCCATGCGCGCGGTTAGGTCGCCGGCCGAAATCGCGCCGAGCACGGCCGATACCTGCGCGACGCTGCCGGAAGTGGTCGCCAGCAGTTCGTTGATCTGCCGGGAAAGCATCAGCAGGAAGCCTTCCTGGTTGTGGGTATCGATGCGCCCGTCCAGGTCGCCGGCCATCGCCTGCTGGACGATGCGGGTGACTTCCTGCTCTATCTGTACCTCGGCGGTGCGATTGGCCCACTCGACCACGAAGCCGACGCGCTGGCCATCGGCATCGGTCACCGGGTTGATGATCAACTGCATGATCTGGCCACCGACGGTGATCTGCACGCGATGGGTGCTGCGCAACTGGTCCAGTACGCGGGTCTGGTGTTCCGGGTTGCGGTGGAAGATGTCGATGTTGCTGCCGATGAGGCTGGCGACGTTGAAGCTGGGCAGGTCGCGGCGCAGATCCTGCTCGACCCGCGAGAGCATCTCCATCAGCGGGCGGTTGCCGTAGATGATGTTGCGGTCGGCGTCGGCCATCATCACGTTGGAGGCGACGTTGTCCAGCGCCACGCGGATGCGCAGGTTCTCGTCGGCGGCCTTGCGGTCGCGTTCCATCCGTTCGCGCAGGTCCTGGCGCATGCGTTGCATGGCCTTGAGCAGCGCGCCGATCTCGTCGTTGCGATTGGTGTCGATATGGCCATCGAGCTTGCCGCCGGCGACCTCGTCGGCCACGCGCACGGCGGTGACGATCGGCCGCGAAACGGCCCGGGCGATCAGCACGCCCATCAGCACGGACAGCAGCGCGAGCACGACGATGCCGACGATCAGCGCGGCCACGCTGGCGCGGTAGGTCTGGTTGGATTCGGCGATTTCCGCGTCCAGGGTCTTGACGCTGTATTCGTTCAGCGCCTTCAGCGACTCGAACAGATCGCGCCGCTTGGGCCGTGACTGCTCGTCGGAAACCGCCTGCGCGGCGACCGGATCGCCGGCGGCCAGCGCCTGCTCGATCTGCCGGTGCGCGTCGAAGTAGGCGGCGAGCTTGCGCTTGACCTCGGCATACAGCTTCTTTTCTTCGGCGCTGTGCGGCAGCGCCTCGTAGAGCTTCTGCTGCCCGGCGACGATGACCTCGATCTTGGCCATGCGCTCGTCGTAGTCCTTGACCGCGTCCGGCTCGTCCAGGCGGGTGAGCTGGGCGATCTCGAAGGTTCGGTACTCGCCGAGCTGCGAGCGCACCTCGCCCATGTACTGCACCGCGGGCATGTCGCGGGTGCTGACGTCCTGCAGTTCGGCATTGATGGCGCCCAGGCGCAGCAGGGCGAAGGCGCCCAGGCCGATGGTCATCAGCGAGGTCAGGGCGAAGGCGACCGCCAGCTTGCGGGCGATGGACAGATCTTGCAGCCACTTCATAAGCGTCTCCAGGAATATCTGGCGACCCGGACAGGCGAAGTCGATTCGCCCGCCCCTCATGGTTGCCATTGCAAGTGGTTTAGCGGCGTTGCGCCGTGGCTCTTGACTACCGTTCGGCGGGAAAAGCCGGCAGGATGCGGCGGCGGTCTCAGAAATGCAGTTGCGCGCGCAGCTCGAACACCGAGGGATCCGCGGACAGGGCGCCGCGTCGCGCGTCGGTGCGGACGTAATTGGCCTGGAACCGGAAGTTCTGCGCCAGGTACCAGTTGGCGCCCAGCGTCCAGTTGTGCTCGCGTCCGCCGGCGATGCCGTCGCTGTCCAGATCGATGCGGCTGTAGCGCGCCAGCAGTTCCAGCGCGCCGTACTTGCCCCTTGGCTTGGGATTGCCGACGTTGCCGCCGCTGTAGCTACGCGATTCACCGGTGGCCATCCAGCTGGCGAACAGGTAGGCGCCATCGGCCGAGTAGGAGGACAGGCCGGCCTCGCGGGTGGTCTTCTGCCGCAGGTATTCGCCCTGCAGTGACCAGGGGCCGTGGATCCAAAGCGCTTCCAGGCCCATGCGGTCGATCCGGTCCACCCGGCCCAGCGTGCCGGAATCGACCAGGCGCACGTCGGTCAGCGCCGCTTCCGGCCTGGCCCGCCAGCGGGCGCTCGGGTGCACGGTGGCCCCCAGGCCGTTGACCTCGCTGTCGGGACGCTCGCGCGAGGCCGACACGCCCAGGTGCAGCACCTGGCTGGCCTGCTTGGCCGGGGTCCAGGCCAGGCGCGCGGCGGCGGTGTCGCCGGGATTGTTGCCCTGCAGATCCGATTCGAAGAACCAGCCCAGGTTGGCGATGTAGCGATCGCGCTCATACGCCCAGTCGATGCCGCTGCGGCGGTTCTGGTAGAAGGCCTGGGTGGGCAGGGCGCTTTCGATGAAGCTGCCGGCGCGGGTGGAGGTGTTGCCCTCGAAGCCCAGCGGCAGCTTCATGTGGCCCACGCGCAGCTTGCCCGCGTCGTGGCCGAACACGGCCCGGGTTTCCAGCCGCAGCGCCACGTCGCTCCAGGTCTTGGCCTGGAAATTGGACCGGCCAGAGTTCTGTAGACACTCAGTCGCCGCTCTGCGCGTAGCGCCTTTCAAACTCTACCGGTGACAGTCCGCCAGCGGAACCATGCCGGCGGATCGGGTTGTAGAACATCTCGATGTAGTCAAACACGTCCGATGCCGCCATGGCGCGTGTCGGGTAGATCCGCCGCTTGATCCGCTCCTTCTTCAAGACGCTGAAGAAACTCTCGGCCACGGCGTTGTCGTGGCAGTTCCCGCGTCGGCTCATGCTCGGCACCATCCGGTGCGCTTTCAGGAACGACTGCCAATCGCTGCTGGTGAACTGACAGCCCTGGTCGGAGTGCACCATCACGCCAGGACCGGGCTTGCGCCGCCAAGCCGCCGCCACCAGTGCCTGCAGCACCAGATCGCTGGTCATCGTCGAAGCGGTTGCCCAACCCACGATCTGGCGCGAATACAGGTCCATCACCGCCGCCAGGAACAGCCAGCCCTCGTAGGTCCGGATGTAGGTGATGTCCGTGACCCAGACCTTGTTCGGTGCCTGTGGCCCGAAGTCCCGGTTGAGCACGTTGGCCACCACGCCCGCCGGGCCGCCGCGATGACGCGGCTTGCGGCCATAGCCGACTTGGGCACGCAGACCTTCTGCCCTCATCAACCGCAAGACGCGGTGCCGACTGCATTGATCGCCGGCCTCGCGCAGGTCCAGGGTGATCTTGCGATAGCCATACACCGTGCCGCTGGCCAGCCAGTGGTGCTTGATCAGCCCCAGCAGACGCTGATCTTCGCGCTCACGAGCGCTGGCGCCATGGCGCAGCCAGGCGTAGTAGCCGCTGCGCTGCACGCCAAGCACCCGGCACATCGCCACCAAGCGGAACTCCCGGGCGTGCGCGCGCATGAACGCGTACTTCGCCCTTACCCCTTGGCAAAGTACGCGGCGGCTTTTTTTAGGATGTCGCGCTCCTCGGTCACCCGCCGCAGCTCAGCCTTGAGCCGTCGGATCTCGGCCGAGTCGCTCGGCGCAACCGTGGCTCCAGGGGCCGGTACCGTCTTCTTGGCCGCCTGCACCCAGCCATACAACGTGTGCTTGGGAATCCCGATCCGGGAGGCGACATCCACCACCGTGAAGCCACGCTCGATCACCTGCTTCACCGCTTCGGCACGGAACTCATCCGTGTACTGCTTGCTGTTGCCCATAAACACCTCGGTCATTGCCATGAATTATGGCAACCGGATGTCTACGAAAGGCTGGCCGGTCCAAATCGAAGGTGGCGCCGAAGTCGTACACGCCCTTGCGCTTCAGGCTCAGGCCCAGTTCCTGGCGGCGCCAGGCGTCATCGTCCTCCAGCGCCGCGTCGTTGTAGCCGCTGCCGTGGAAGTCGTTGAAGTCGTACTGCAGGTTGCCGGTCAGGGCCAGTTCGGTGCCGCGGCCGAAGCTGATCTTCGGCGGCCAGGCGCTGACGTCGGTGGCCTGGACCACCGCGGGCGTCGCCAGCAGGGCCAGGGCCAGGATGGAGGAGGTTGCCTTCATGGGAATGCCTGCGAGGATAGGGCGAACGCCGCCCCGCGGCCAGGACGGCCGAGCTCCGACGCCGGGATTGGGATCAGGCGGCCTGGGGCACCCGCAGCGAGCGCACCAGCCCGCCGACGTCGACAATCAGCGCCACCCGGCCATCGCCGAGGATGGTGGCGCCGGAGATGCCGTCGACGCGGCGGTAGTTGTTCTCCAGGTTCTTGACCACGACCTGCTGCTGGCCGAGCAGCTCGTCCACTTCCAGCGCCAGCTTCTGGCCGTCGCCCTCGACCACCACCACCAGCGGATCCTGCGCGGTGGGCTGGCCATAGCGGTAGTACTCGTTGAGCGAGACCATCGGCAGGTATTCGCCGCGCACGCGCAGCACCTTGCCGTCGCCGACCATGCTGCGCACGTCCTCGGCCTGCGGCTGCAGCGCCTCGATGACGTAGGACAGCGGCAGGATCAGGGTTTCCTCGCCGACCGCCACGGTCATGCCGTCGAGGATGGCCAGGGTCAGCGGCAGCCGGATGACCACGCGGGTGCCGTGGCCGGGGCTGCTTTCCAGCTGCACTTCGCCGCCCAGCGCCTGGATGTTGCGGCGGACCACGTCCATGCCCACGCCGCGGCCGGACAGGTCGGTGACCGCGTCGGCGGTGGAGAAGCCGGGCTGGAAGATCAGGTCCCAGATCTGCCCGTCGCTGGGGTTGTCGGGGACCACCACGCCGCGCTCGGCGGCCTTGGCCAGGATCTTGTCGCGGTTGAGGCCGCGGCCATCGTCGCTGACCTCGATGACGATGTGCCCGCCCTGGTGCGAGGCGGTCAGGGTGATCGTGCCGGTCTCGTCCTTGCCGGCGGCCTTGCGCTCGGCCGGCAGTTCCAGCCCGTGGTCGATCGAATTGCGCACCAGGTGGACCAGCGGATCGGCGATCTTCTCGATCAGGCCCTTGTCCAGCTCGGTGCTCTCGCCGATCGTGCGCAGGCGCACCGACTTGCCCAAGCGGGTGGACAGGTCGCGGACCAGGCGCGGGAAGCGGCGGAACACCGCATCGACCGGCAGCATGCGCACGCCGATCACCGCTTCCTGCAGGTCGCGGGTGTTGCGCTCCAGCAGGTCCAGGCCGGCGAACAGGCGCTCGCACTGCGCCGGATCCAGCACCCCGGAGACCTGCTTGAGCATGGCCTGGGTGATGACCAGTTCGCCGACCAGGTTGATCAGGCCGTCGATCTTGTCGACGCTGACGCGGATCGAGCTTTCGGCCGAATCGCCGCCGTTGCCGGCGGCGGGCGCGGCGGCGGGCGTGCTGGGCGTCGCCGTTGCCGGCGTCGCCGCGGCGCCCGGGGCCTTGGCGGGGGATGCGGTCTTGGCGGTGGGCGCGGCCCCGGCGGCCAGCGCCGGCTTGGCCTTCTTCGCCTTGGGCTTGGCCGCCGGCAGGATCGGCGAGATCTCCAGTTCGCAGTCGTCCACCACCCAGGCGAACGCCTCGTCCACCGCGCTGCGCGGCACCGTGCCCATCAGGCCCAGGTCCCAGGCCAGGTAGGCTTCCAGCGGGTCGAGCTGGGCGAAGCCGGGCAGGCGCTCCATCTTGCACGCCACTTCCAGCGGGCCGAGGTGCTCGAGCTCGCGCAGGATGCGCAGCGGGTCGTTGCCGCTCATGAACAGCGACGGCGCCGGGGTGAAGCCGATCTTCCAGCCGGCCGGCTCGTCCTGCGCTTCCTCGGCCTGGGCGACCGCCGCCGGGGCGGGTGCGTCCTGGCCGGTGAGCACGGCGTTCAGCCGCGCCTGCACCGCCTGCGAGGCGTGCGGATCGGCCGGCTGGCCGGTCTCGGCCTCGGCCAGCAGCGCGCGCAGCACGTCCACCGAGGCCAGCATCGCATCGACCGCCGGGCCGGTGACCGGGCGCTTGCCGGCGCGCAGTTCGTCCAGCAGCGTTTCCAGCACGTGGGTCAGCGCGGCGACCGCGTCGAAGCCGAAGGTGGCCGCGCCGCCCTTGATCGAATGCGCGGCGCGGAAGATCGAGTTGATCAGCTCCGAATCGCGGTTGCCCTGCTCCAGTTGCAGCAAACCCGATTCCATCGCTTCCAGGCCTTCGCGGCTTTCCTCGAAGAAGGTGGCGTGGAAGCGCTGCATGTCCATGTTCATCGGGGTGCAACCTGTGGCGAAAGGGGAATAAGGAGGCGGGAGAGGGGGATCAGCCCAGCACTTTCTGCACGGTGGCCACGAGCTGCTCGGGATTGAACGGCTTGACCAGCCAGCCGGTCGCGCCGGCGGCCTTGCCCTCGGCCTTCTTGTCCGCGGCCGACTCGGTGGTCAGCATCAGCATCGGGGTGAACTTGTAGTCCGGCAGGCCGCGCAGCGCGCGGATCAGGGAGATGCCGTCCATGTTGGGCATGTTGACGTCGGTCACCACGGCGTTGAACCGCTGGCCCTGGGCGCGGCCCAGCGCGACCTGCCCGTCCTCGGCCTCGTCGACCGAGAAGCCGGCCGAGGTGAGGGCGAAGGACACCATCTGGCGCATCGAGGCCGAGTCGTCCACCACCAGAATTCGTGCGCTCATGCGGCGTTCTCCACTGCTTGTTTGTTGTTGGAATCTTTGTCGGGACCCGGGAACCCGAGCTGGACCGACACGCCGAGCAGCCTGGCGGCGTCGCGCAGGGCGGGGCTGATGTCGGAAAAACCGGTCTGGCGGCCGGCCTGCCGGCGTTCGCGCACGAACGTGCAGAGCACCTGCACGCTGGCCGTGTGCACGCGCTGCACGGCGCCGGCGTCGAGCATCAGCGGTTCGCTCCGCGCCAGGTGCGCGGACAGCTGTTGCTTGAGGTCGGTGGCGGCCTCGATGCCGAGGTCGTCACCCAGGGGCACTGCGCTCATCATCTCTCCGGAAGGTCGGTTCGCATCAGGTATCGGCATGCCGATCTAGCTCTTGAGCGGGATGTGTGAATGTGTGATGGGGTGTGCAGAAGCAGGGATCAGGGGCCAGAGACCAGAGACTAGAGACTAGAGGTTAGGGGTTAGGGACTAGATGCTGGGGAACCACTTGTCGTAGCCGAAGGACGACGAACCTTACGCACCATGAAGCCGCTCCTGGTCCCTGATCCCTGGCCCCTGGCCCCTGGCCCCTGGCCCCTGGCCTCTGCCCTTCTCACTTCAACAACTGCGACGCATCCAGCAGGATCACCGTCTGCTGGCCGATCCGCGCCACTCCGCGGAACAGGTTGTTGGTGATGCGGGTGGCGCGGGTGTTCTCGGGCGCTTCGATCTGCTGGTCGGTCAGGTTGGTCACGTCCTCGACCGCGGTCACCTGCAGGCCCAGCACTTCGCCGCCTTCCTCCAGCACGACGATGCGGGTGCACGGCGCCATCGCGGTGGGCGCGCGGTCCAGGTACAGGCCCAGGTCCACGACCGGCACCACCTGGCCACGCAGGTTCATCACCCCAAGCATGTGGCGGGCGCCGCCGCGCAGCGGCAGCAGCGTGGCCGGCAGCACCACTTCCTGCACCTTGAGCAGTTCCAGCGCGTAGTGCTGGTCGTCGCAGCGCATCCGCAGCCAGCGCGAGGTGCGCTCGGTGGCGCGGCGGTGGTGGCCGAGGTCGTCGCGCTGCTGCAGCAGCGCGGTCGGGATGCGGAAATGCGGGGCGGCCGGCGCGGCGAATGCCGGGCGCGGCTCCAGGGCGGGCGGCGGCTCGCCGCGTGCCGGTGCCGGCGCCGGCGCGACGGGCCGGATCGGCGACACGACGCGGGGCGCAGGCGGTGCCGGCGCCGGGGCGGCGGGCAAGGGGGAGGGAGCGGGTGTGTTCATCGGCGGGGCTGCGGTTTCGACGGCGTCCGCCAGCGCTTCCGCGGCGGCGTCATCGGGGCGGGGGGCGGCTTGCACGCTGGCCGCCGCCGGCATTCCGCCCGGTGTGGAGGGAGGCGCAGCCGGCGCTGGCGCGGCCGGCGTCTCCAGCAGCGACATCAGGTAGTCGTCGAGGACGGGCTGGGCGTTCATGCGGCCTCCGTCCTTGCCAGCACCGCCGCCTCGGTGGCGAGGATCCATTCCAGCGCGCGGCGGTAGGCGGACAGGCCGCGGCCGGGATACTGCTCGGCCGGCGCGGTGCTGGTCAGCGCGGCGACGTTGCACAGGCGCGTGTCGGTGGGGATGGCGTCGTCCCACACGCGCGGGCCGTGCTGGCGCTGCATCTCGCGCAGCGTCTCGGCGCCGGTGCGGGTGCGGCGGTCGTACATGGTCGGCAGCACCGACACCGGCAGCGGGCGGCGGCGCGAGCGCTCGATCATGTCGGCGGTGCGGCACATGCCTTCCAGCCCGTGCAGCGCCAGCGGCTCGGTCTGGGTGGGGATGATCAGGTGATCGGCGGCGGCCAGCGCATTGACCATCAGCAGGCCCAGCGTCGGCGGGCAGTCGAACAGCACGTAGTCATAGCCGTCGCCGCAGCGCGCCAGCGCGTTGCTCAGCGCCAGGCCCAGGCCGGGCTGGGTCGCGCTGCGGCGCTCCAGCGTGGCCAGCGCGGTCTGCGCGGCGACGTGCTGCAACCCGGGGATGCCGGTGTCGCGCGCCAGGCTGGCCAGTTCCGCCGGTGGCTCGTTGAACAGTTCGAGCACGCCGGCCGGCGCCGGTTCGGGCGGCACGCCGAAGGCGCGGGTGAGCGAGGCGTGCGGATCCAGATCGACCAGCAGCACGCGCGCGCCGCGCATGGCCAGGCCGCGGCCCAGCGCGAGCGTGGTGGTGGTCTTGCCGACCCCGCCTTTCTGGTTGGCAATGGCCCAGACGCGCATCAGTTGACTCCTTGGTGGGCATCGGCCCGCGGCTCGTTCGCGACGGCCGGGAACGGCGCCGACGCCTGCGGGACGGGGGGAAGGACGATGTCCGGCGTGGCCAGCACGGGCTTGGCCGGTTCGGGGGAAGGGGCGGCGCCGGTGGCTTCGTCGGCGAGGATGATCAGCAGCACGCGGCGGTTGGCGTTGCGTCCCTCGGCGGTGGTGTTGTCGGCCACCGGGCGGTATTCGCCGTAGCCGATCATCGCCAGCCGATCCGGCGGGATGCCGTCGCGGATGAACAGGTGCACGACGCTGGCCGCGCGCGCCGCCGACAGCTCCCAGTTGGACGGGAACTGGTAGGTGTTGATCGGGCGATCGTCGGTATAGCCTTCCACCCGCACCGAGTTGGGCACCTGGCCCAGCACCCCGGCCAGGGTCGCCACGGTCTGCTGCGCGGCCGGGCTCAGCGCGGCCGAGCCGGGGGCGAACAGGATGTCGCTGTTGATCTTCACTTCCAGCCACAGGTCGTGGCGGGCGACGACCACCAGTTCCTCGTCGATCAGCGGCTTCAGCGCCTGCTCCAGATCGCCGGCGATCGATTCGAGCTGGCGCTGCGCCTCCTGCATGCCCTGCGATTCCATCGACAGGTTCATCTGCGAGGCCATCGCCGCCAGCAGGGTGACGTTGGGCGCGGGCGAGGGCGCGGACGGGCCGATCCTGGCACCCGACTTCATCGGCGAGGGGCGGTCGAAATCGGCGCCCTGCAACTGGTGGTTGCCGACCTGCACCGGGCTGATCGTGCGCGGCGCGCCGCCGAACGCGGCGGTCAGCGCGTCGGCCACCACCCGGTACTTGCCCTCGTTGACGGTCGAGATCGCGTACATGACGACGAAGAACGCCAGCAGCAGCGTCATCAGATCGGCATAGGGGATGGCCCATGCCTCGTGGTTGGCGTGTTCCTCGTGGGATTTCCTGCGCGCCATGTCCGCATCCCCGTCAGTGCAGGAACCCGGCCAGTCGGGATTCGATGTTGCGCGGGTTCTCGCCCTGGGCGATGGCGATCAGACCCTCGATGATCATCTCGCGCTCGCGGCTGCGGCCGGTGATCACGCTCTTGAGCTTGTTGGCCATCGGCAGGAAGAACAGGTTGGCCGAGGCGATGCCGTAGATGGTGGCGGTGAAGGCGGCGGCGATGCCGTGGCCGAGCTTGCTCGGATCGGCCAGGTTCTTCATCACCGCGATCAGGCCGAACACCGCGCCGACGATGCCCAGCGTCGGCGCGTACACGCCCATCGCCTCGAACACCTTGGCGGCGGCCAGGTCCTCGTGCTCCTGGCCGCCGAGGTCGATTTCCAGCATGTGGCGGATGGATTCCGGCTCGACGCCGTCGACCAGCATCTGCAGTCCCTTGCGCAGGAACGGATCGGCCTGGTCGGCGACCAGCGGCTCCAGCCCCAGCAGGCCCTGCTTGCGCGCGATGTTGCTCCACTCGACGATGCGGCCGACCAGTTCCTCGCGGCCGCGGTTCGGCGGGCGGAACACCCAGCCCAGGATCCTCGCCGCGCGCTTGAACACCGCTGGCGGGGTATGGATGAGGATGGCGGCGATGGTGCCGAGGATGACGATGACGAAGGCCGCGCCCGACCACAGCGAACCCAGGCCGGCCCCTTGAGGATGCTGCCGCCGATCAGCGCCACCAGCGCCAGCAGGATTCCGATGAGGCTGAAAATATCCATGTAATCGGGTATCGGCGCAGGCTGTTCAGACTTGAGCGGGACGGCGGGGCGCGACGGAAACCGGACGCCGGCCCACCGCCCCGGTTGCGATGCACGAGCGGTGCCAATGCCGTGGTTCCACGCCGCGTCTCAGGGGGAACGGCCGGGCAAGGGCGAAAATCGGGAAGCGCGTCGCAGCCTGCGCGGCGAAGCGCTTCAGCCGCCGGCTTCGCGCAGGCCGTCCACGTCGAGGATCAGCGCCATCCGGCCGTCGCCGATCAGGGTCGCGCCGGCGTAGCCGCGCAGGCCGCGCACCGCGCGCGGCAGCGGCTTGATCACCACTTCCTCGCGGCCGCGCACCTGGTCGACGATCAGGCCGAAGCGCTGGTCGCCCATCTGCAGCACCACGATGGTCAGCAGCGGCGTGGAGATCGGCTCGGTGCCCAGCCAGCGCCGCAGCTCGATCAGCGGCAGGGTGGTGGACTGGCGGTCGAGCACCGGCTGGCCGTCGAACCAGCGCAGGCTGGTGGCCGGCGCGTGCAGCACCTCCATCACCCGCGCCAGCGGCAGCGCGTAGACCGGATCGCCGGCCTGCACCAGCAGGGTCGGCAGGATTGCCAGGGTCAGCGGCACGCGGATGACGATGCGGCTGCCGCGGCCGAGTTCGGAATGGATCTGGATCTGCCCGCTCAGTTCGCGGATGCGCGACTGCACCACGTCCATGCCGACGCCGCGGCCGGAGATGTCGGTGACCTCGGCCTTGGTGGAGAAGCCGGGCAGGAAGATCAGGTGCAGGCACTCGTCATGGGTCAGGCGCGCGGCCGCTTCCGGATCGATCAGGCCCTTTTCCAGCGCCTTGGCGCGCAGGCGTTCGGGGTCGATGCCGGCGCCGTCGTCGCGGATCTCGATGGTGACGTAGTCGCCTTCCTGCTGCGCCGACAGCCGCACGTGGCCCTGGCGCGGCTTGCCGCCGGCCTCGCGCAGCGACGGCAGCTCGATGCCGTGGTCGATGGCGTTGCGCACCAGGTGCACCAGCGGGTCGGCCAGCGCCTCGACCAGGTTGCGATCCAGCTCGGTGTCGGCGCCGACCAGCTGCAGGTCCACTTCCTTCTGCAGCGAGCGGGCGACGTCGCGGGCGACCTTGGGGAAGCGCGAGAACACCTTGCCGACCGGCTGCATGCGCGTGCGCATCACCGCCGACTGCAGGCGCGCGGTGGCGATGTCCAGGCTGCTGACCGCGCGGTCCAGCTCTTCGTCGCGGATGCGCGCGCGCAGCGTCTTCAGGCGGTTGCGCGAGAGCACCAGCTCGCCGACCAGGTTGACGATGGCGTCCAGCCGCTTGGTATCCACGCGAATGGTCTGCTCGGCCTCGCCGTTGGCGCGCGCGGCGGCCGGCCTGGCGGCCGGTTTCGGCGCGGGCGGCGCTGGCGGTGCCGGGGCAGGCGACGGGCCGGCGGCCGCCGGCGGCGTGATCGCACCGGGCGCGGCGGCGCCATGCAGCTGATCCAGCAGCGCCTCGAATTCGTCGTCGTCGATCAGGTCCGGGGCGGGTTTCGCCGGCGCCGGCGCGGCGGCCGGGGTGGTCGGCGCGCCCTTGCCGTGCAGCTGGTCCAGCAGCGCCTCGAACTCGTCGTCGTCGATCATGTCCGAAGGCGGCTTGGCCGCTGCCGCGGTGGCGACGGCCACCGCCGCCGGTGCATGCACGTCGAACTGGTCGATCAAGGACTGCGGCGCATGCGGCGGGTCGTCGCCGTCGGCGACCGCGTCGAGCATTTGCTGCAGCCAGTCCAGCGATTGCTGGGCGGCATCGAAATGATGCGGTTCCAGCGTGGCCTGGCCGGCGCGGACCGAGCCCAGCGCCTCCTCGGCGGCATGGCACAGGTTGACCATCGCGGTGATGCCGAGGAAACCGGCGCCGCCCTTGAGGGTGTGGAATCCACGGAACACCGCGTTGAGCTGGGCCGTGTCGGCGACGTCCTGTTCCAGCGCCACCAGCTGCTCGCCCAGGCGATCCAGGATCTCCTGCGCCTCGATGAGGAAGTCGGCGGCGATTTCGGGAGTGACGGCGGACATTGGGGAGGCGGGGATTCGTGATTGGGGATTCGGGATTCGGGAGCGGAGGGCTGGCGTTGGTTCAGCGGAGCGGGAACAGGTCTCGAGCCTTTTCGAATCCCCAATCCCCAATCCCGAATCCCTGCTTCATCACAACCCCAGCCCCGACAACAGATCGTCGGCGTCGCTCTGCGAGAACGCGCCGCGATCCAGGCCGGCCACGGCCGG
Organism: Pseudoxanthomonas mexicana; assembly: GCF_046736355.1. Lineage (GTDB taxonomy): Bacteria > Pseudomonadota > Gammaproteobacteria > Xanthomonadales > Xanthomonadaceae > Pseudoxanthomonas_A > Pseudoxanthomonas_A mexicana_B. The sequence goes on from NZ_CP157201.1 coordinate 1,720,452, forward strand.
GCCGGCCAGGCCCTTGCCTTCCGGCGGCGGCAGGCCGAGCGCACCGAAGCCCTCGTGCACGCGGCGCACCGCGCCGGCGACGCGGCGGATGATCTGGCCGGTCAGGTCCTGGTAGCTCTGGGTCAGCGCCAGTTCGGAAAGTTGCGCGCGGATCTGGTCGACCAGCGCAGCCTGCGCGTCGTCGAGCATCGTGGCTTCCAACTGGTCGGCCAGTCCGCGGCAGTGCTCGGCCAGGTCCAGCGTCTTGTGGCTGGCCTGTTCGGTCATCTCGACCACGTGATCCAGGCGCGCGCAGGCGTCGTCCAGGTCGTCGTGGGTGGAGGGCAGTTCGCCCAGCGTCTGCGCCAGTTCGCGCGCGAGCCGGCCCAGGCCCTGCATCATCGGCTGCGTGCGCCAGGCGGCGATGGTGTCCAGTTCGCGGCGCCAGCCGTTCTCGTCGCCCTGTTCCAGCGCGTCGAGCGCATGCTGCAGGCGTTCGGTCAGTTCGGCGCGTGCGCTGGTGGCTTCCGTGGTCGCACCCATGTCAGGCCACCGCTCCCAGGCGCTCGAAGATCTTGCCGAGCTTCTCTTCCAGCGTCTGCGCGGTGAACGGCTTGATGATGTAGCCGTTCACGCCGCACTGCGCGGCCTCGATGATCTGCTCGCGCTTGGCCTCGGCGGTGACCATCAGCACTGGCAGGGTCTTGTAGCGCTCGTCGGAACGGATGGCCTTGAGCAGCTCGATGCCGGTCATGCCCGGCATGTTCCAGTCGGTGACGACGAAGTCGAAGTTGCCCTGTGCCAGCGCGGTCAGCGCGGTCGAGCCGTCGTCGGCCTCGGCGGTGTTGCTGTATCCCAGGTCGTTGAGCAGGTTCTTGATGATGCGGCGCATCGTCGAGAAGTCGTCCACGATCAGGATCCGCATGTTCTTGTTGGCTGTCACTTCTGACTCCGGGAAGTTCTTGTTTTGGGCGCGCGGATCGGGCCGCTCGATGGTCATATCGGCAGGCGGGGGGGAATGTTTAGGGGCCAGGGGCCAGGGGCTAGAGGCTAGGGACGAGGGGCTAGGGACGAGGGGCTAGAGGCTAGAGACTGGCTTGCACCGGAATGCCGGGCAGGCGATGCGCTGTTCACTAGCCCCTAGCCCCTCGCCTCTCGTCCCTAACCCCTCGCCCTCAATCATCTTCCAGACCGGCGTCGACGGTCTCGTACACGTCCAGCCGGCCGCGCAGGCGCAGCATCGCCTGGCCGTGGATCTGGCAGACCCGCGATTCGCTGACGCCCAGCACCGCGCCGATTTCCTTCAGGTTGAGTTCCTGCTCGTAGTACATCGACAGCACCAGCTGCTCGCGCTCGGGCAGCTGGCCGATCGCCTTGATCAGCGACTGGCGGAACTCGCTGCGCTCCAGGTGCTGTTCCGGCGACGGACCGCCGGTGCGCGCGGCGTGCGGCTCGCCGTGGTCGTCGATGTGCGATTCCAGGCTCAGCACCTGGCCGCGCGCGGCGTCCTCCAGCAGGCGCAGGTACTCGGGCAGCGGCATGTCCATCGCCGCGGCCACTTCGGTGGCGATGGCGGCGCGGCCGGTGCGCTGCTCGATCTCGCGCACGGTGGCGGCGGCCTCGCGGGCGCGGCGGTGGACCGAGCGCGGCACCCAGTCGCCGCGGCGGATCTCGTCGATCATCGAGCCGCGGATGCGGATCGAGGCATAGGTCTCGAACGAGGCGCCCTGCTCGGAGTCGTAGCTGCGCGAGGCCTCGATCAGGCCGATCATGCCGGCCTGGATCAAATCGTCGACCTCGACGCTGGCGGGCAGGCGCGCGGCCAGGTGGTGGGCGATGCGGCGCACCAGGTCGGCGTGCCGGGCGACGCAGTCGTTGGCTGCGGCGCGCTGGACGGCCTTGTACTGGGCGGCAGGCGTATTCATGCGGCGACCCCGCGTGCACTGATCATGCGCTCGACGAAGAATTCCACGTTACCACGGGCGCTGGCCGGCGGCTGCCAGCGCGCGGTCAGCCGGGCGATCTCGTTGATGGCCCGCGAGGCCGGGCTGCCCGGGTAGGCCTTGACCACCGGCTGCTGGCGCTGCACGGCGCGGCGCAGCCAGTCGTCCTGCGGCACCGCGCCCAGGTAGTGCAGGGCGACGTCGCCGAGGAAGCGCTCGCATACGCGCGCCAGCTTCTCGTACAGCTTGCGGCCCTCGTTGGGGTCGCGGACCATGTTGGCGATGACGTGCACGCGGTCCACGCCGCGCTCGCGCGAGAGCACCTTGATCAGCGCGTAGGCGTCGGTGATCGAGGCCGGCTCGTCGCAGACCACCACGATGGTGTCCTGCGCGGCCTGGCAGAAGGTCAGCACGCTGTCGGTGATGCCGGCGGCGGTGTCGACGATCATCACGTCCAGTTCGTGCTGCAGCTCGGAGAACACGTTGACCAGGCCGACGTGCTCGGCCGGCTGCAGTTCGGCCATGTGGCGGAAGCCCGACGAGGCCGGCACGATCAGCAGCCCGTCCGGGCCTTCCAGCAGCACGTCGTTCAGTTCGCAGCGCCCGGCGACCAGGTCGGCCAGGGTGTACTTGGGCGACAGGCCCAGCAGCACGTCGACATTGGCCAGGCCCAGGTCGGCGTCCATCAGCAGGGTGCGCTTGCCCATCTCGGCCAGCGCCACGGCCAGGTTGACCGACAGGTTGGTCTTGCCGACGCCGCCCTTGCCGCCGGTCACGGCGATCACGCGCACCGGGTGGAACGCGCCGGCCAGCGGCGGGGTGTCGCGCGGGTTGGTTTCCAGGGGGAAGTCAGGCGACATGAATCGTCTCCGGGGCGCAGGGTTCGTCGGCTTCGCGGCGCAGCTGATCCAGCCGCAGGACCAGGTTGGCGCCGTTGGCGCGGTGCAGATCCTGCGGCACGTGCTGGCCGTCGGCGATCCATACCATAGGCAACTGGTGATCGACGATCACCGACAGCGCGCTGCCCAGCCGGCCGGTCTCGTCGACCTTGGTCAGGACCACGCCGGAGGGGCGGGCGCCGCTGAAGCGGCGGACCACCTCGTCGAGATCGCCGAAATGCGAGTTGGCCGGCAGCACCAGCAGGGTGCGCACCTGGCCGGCCGAGCGCAGCCAGTTGAGCTGGCCGACCAGGCTGCGGTCGCGCTGGCCCAGGCCGGCGGTGTCGATGAGGATCAGCTTGTAGTCGCGCAGCCGATCCAGCGTGCGCGCCAGGCCGGCGTCGCTGTCAGCCTCGTGCACGGCGATGCCGAGCTGGCGGCCGTAGCTGTGCAGCTGCTCGCGGCCGCCCACGCGCACGGTGTCGGTGGTGACCAGGGCGATGTCGCGGGCGTTGTGGCGCTCGGCGTAGGCGGCGGCCAGCTTGGCGATGGTGGTGGTCTTGCCGGCGCCGGTCGGGCCGACCAGGGCGATCACGCCGCCTTCCTCCAGCGGGTCGGTCGGGGCGATCGGCAGCTTCTTCGACAGCAGGCCCAGCATCAGGCCGCGGCCGCGGTGCAGCTCGGTGTCGGCGGGGATCTGCAGGGCGATGTCGCGCTGCAGGCCGGCGTCGAAGCCGTAGTCGTCCATCAGGTCCAGCGCCTGCGCGCGCACCGGCGAGCCGCGCAGGCGCTCGTCGGTCAGGCGGCTCATCTCGCGCTCGATCATCTCGCGCATGGCCGACAGCTCGGCGCGCATCTGCAGCAACTGCTCGTCGTTCTCGCGCGCCTCGGCGGCGGTTTCGACCACGCTCAGCACCGGCGCCGGCGCGGGCTCTTCCGGCAGCGCGGCCGGGGGCGCGATCGGGGGCAGCATCGGCAGGCCGTCGAAATCGGGTTCCTCCGGCGTGGCGGCGACGGGCGCGGGCGTCTGCGGCAGGCAGGCGGCCAGCTTGGCGGCGAAGGAGTCGCTGCCGAAGGCATCGTTGGCCGGCGGCAGCGCGGCCACCGGCGCCGGCGTGGCGGCGGCGGGGACAGCCGGGGCGGCAGCGGCCTTGCGGGGGGCGGGGGGCGGGACGGTGGCCGGCGCTGCGGCGACGGCGGGATTCTGGCGCGAGGTGGCGGCCTTGCCGAAGTAGGCGGCGGCTGCTTCGGCCGGCGAGGGTGCGTGCGACCCGGCAGCGGACGGGTGCGCGGCGCGCGCCGCGGACGATGGCGGTGCCGACTGCAGCATCGCCGACAGCGCATCGGAGGCGGGGCGGTCGCTGAACTGCGGGCCGGCCGGGCGCATCGACTCCAGCGTGCGCTGCACCAGCGCCTCGTCGTAGTTGCTGGCCGCGACGATCTCGATGCCGTCCTCGGTCATCCGGTTGGACAGGATGACCGCGTCCGGACCATGTTCCTGCCGCACCATCGCGAAGGCGGTGCGCATGTCGGGGGCGACGAAGCGTTTGATTTTCATGGCTGGTGGCCGGGAATGGTGATTGGGGATTGGGGAATCGAAACGGCATGGCGATCCCTGTGGAATCCGCCGTATCGCTTTGCCCTGCTTTTACTCGTTCTTGTCATGACTGCTCTCTCCAACTCCGAATCGCTTTGGCGATTCCCCATTCCCTATTCCCCAATCCCGCACCCTCAACTGATGGTTCCCACCAGCTTCAACCGCTTGTCCTCCGGCACCTCGCTGTAGGCCAGCACCGACAGCGACGGGACGCTGTGGCGGACCAGCCGGGCCAGTGCGGCGCGGACCTGGCCGGGGACCAGCACCACCGCCGGTTCGCTGCGTGCTTCCTGCTTGGCGACCACGTCGGCCAGGCTCTGGTGCAGGCGCTCGGCCAGTCCGGGTTCCAGCGCGGCGCCGGTGCCTTGGGTGCTGTCCTGCAAGACACGTTCCAGCGGCGCCGCCAAGGTATAGACGGGCAGCTCGGACGACATGCCGGAGATCTCCTGCACGATGAAGCGACCCAGCGCGGTGCGCACGGCGGCGGTCAGCGCGCCGGGTTCGGGGTTCTGCGGGGCGAACTCGACCAGCGCCTCGGCGATGCGGCGCAGCTGGCGGATCGGCACGCGCTCGACCAGCAGGTTCTGCAGCACGCGCACCACGGTCGACAGCGGCAGCGCCTTCGGGGTCAGGTCCTCGGCCAGCTTGGGCGCGCTCTTGGCCAAGTTGGCCAGCAACTGCTGCACTTCCTCGTGGCCGAGCAGCTCCGGCGCGTGCTCGCGGATCAGGTGCGACAGGTGGGTGGCCACCACGGTGGCCGCATCGACCACCGTGTAGCCCAGCGATTCGGCCATCGCGCGCTGGCTGGGCTGGATCCACACCGCGTCCAGGCCGAACGCCGGATCCTTGCCGGCGATGCCGTCGATGGGGGCGAACGCGCCGCCCGGATCCAGCGCCAGTTCGCGGTCGGGGTGGATCTCGGCAGTGGCCACCGGCACGCCGTGGATCATCAGCCGGTAGCCGTTGGAGGGCAGTTGCAGGTTGTCGCGGATGTGCACCGGCGGGATCAGGAAGCCGAGATCCTGGGTCAGCTTGCGGCGGATCGCCTTGATCCGCGACATCAGCTCGCCGCCCTGGTTCTTGTCCACCAGCGGGATCAGCCGGTAGCCCACTTCCAGGCCCAGCGGATCGACCGGGCGCAGCTCGTCCCAGGTCAGCTCGGCGTTGGGATTGGCGGACGCCGCGCCGCCGGGAGCGGGCAGGGCGGCCGGGTCGTCGTCGCCGGCCGCCGCGGCCGGATTCTGCTCCTTCTTCCATAGCCGCCAGGCGATGTAGCCGAGGACCGCGGCCAGCGTCAAAAAGGCGACGTTGGGCATGCCCGGCACCAGCCCGACCAGGCCCAGCAGCGAGGCGGCCACCGCCAGCGCCTTATGCTGGCCGAAGGCCTGGCTGACCATCGCCCCGCCCATGTCCTGCGCGCGCGAGGCGCGGGTGACCAGCATGGCCACCGCCGAGGACACCAGCAGCGCCGGCAACTGCGCCACCAGGCCATCGCCGATCGACAGCAGGGTGTAGGTCGCCGCGGCGTCGGCCGCCGGCATGCCGTGCTGGAGCATGCCCACGGCGAAGCCGCCGACCAGGTTGATGAACAGGATCAGGATGCCGGCGATGGCGTCGCCGCGGATGAACTTGCTGGCGCCGTCCATCGCGCCGTAGAAGTCGGCTTCCTCGCGCACTTCCTCGCGGCGGGCCTTGGCTTCCTCGCGGGTCAGCAGGCCGGCGTTGAGGTCGGCGTCGATGGCCATCTGCTTGCCGGGCATGGCGTCGAGGATGAAGCGCGCGGTGACCTCGGAGATGCGCCCGGCGCCCTTGGTGATGACCACGAAGTTGATGATGGTCAGGATCGCGAACACCACGATGCCGACCGCGTAGTTGCCGCCGACCACGAACTCGCCGAACGCGGCGATGACCTTGCCGGCGGCCTCATGGCCGTCCTGGCCGTTGAGCAGGATGACGCGGGTGGAGGCGACGTTGAGCGCCAGCCGCAGCATCGTGGTCATCAGCAGCACGATGGGGAAGATGGTGAAGTCCAGCGGCCGGCGCACGTAGACCACCGCCAGCAGCACCACCAGCGAGATGGCGATGTTGAAGCTGAACAGCGCGTCCAGCACCGGCGGCGCCAGCGGCACCACCACCATCGCCAGCAGTGCCAGCACGATCAGCGGCGCGCCCAGGCCGGCGCGCAGCGCGTCCATCATCCGGCGCGAGCCGGCGGCGGCGGGCTGGGCGCTCATGCACGGCCTCCCGGCTTGCCGGCGTGCTCATCGACCTCGACCGCAGGCAGATCCGGGTAGTCGGCCACGCCGCCGCGCCAGGCGCGCAGCTGGTAGACGTAGGACAGGACCTGGGCGACGGCGGCGTAGAGTCTCACGGGGATTTCCCGACCGATTTCGCCTTCCCTATACAAGGCGCGTGCCAACGGCGGCGCCGAGACGATGGCGACCCGGTGCTGCTCGCCCAGTTCGCGGATGCGGAAGGCCAGCTCGTCCACGCCCTTGGCCAGCACCCGCGGGGCGCCCATCTGCCCGGCCTCGTACTTCAGCGCGACCGCGTAGTGGGTCGGGTTGACCACGATCACGTCGGCCTTGGGCACGTCCTCCATCATCCGCCGCTGCGACATCTGCTGCTGCAACTGGCGGATGCGGCCCTTGACCTCGGGACGGCCCTCGGACTCCTTCATCTCCTCGCGCAGTTCCTGCCGGGTCATCTTCAGCTTGCGGGTGTAGTTCCACTTCTGGTACGGCGCGTCGATGGCGGCCAGCAGCACCAGCGCGCCGGCAGTGGCCATCAGCAGGGTGGCGGTGAAGCCCAGTCCGCTGCGCGCGGCGGCCTCCAGCGGCATGGTCAGCAGCCCGCGCAACTGGTCCAGGCCGAGCTTGATGCACAGCGCCGCCGCGCCGCCGACCATGACCACGCGCAGCAGCGACTTGATGAATTCGGCGATGCTCTCCGGGCCGTACAGGCGCTTGAGCCCGGCCATCGGGCTGAGCCGCTTGAAGTCGGGCATCAGCGACTTGGAGGAGAAGCGCAGCCCGCCCATCAGCGTCGGCCCGGCCAGGCCGGCCAGCACGCAGATCGCCGCCACCGGCGCGATCACCAGCAGCAGCTTCAGCAGCAGCGCGCCGGTATGGCCGAACAGCTCGTCGGGGTGCCCGTACAGCGCCGGCGGCGGCGACAGCGCCGCCTTCATCCAGCCCAGCGCGTTGCGCGCCAGCGACGGCGCCATCGCCAGCACCGCCAGCACGCCGGCGCTGAACACCGCGGCGGTCGCCAGCTCGCGCGATCGCGGGACGTTGCCTTTCTCGCGGGCTTCGCGCAGCCGTTTTTCTGTTGGCTGTTCTGTGCGTTCGCCGCTTTCGTCCTGCTCGGCCATGTCGCGCTTTCAGGGGGAGTCGCGTTGGCGTTGCAAGAGTCGTTCCAGTCGGGTGACGGGAATTGGGCGGGGTGGGGCTGGGAATGGGGAATGGGGAATGGGGAATGGGGAATGGGGAATGGGGAAGAGCCTACCGCGGTCGCTCGCCGCCGTTGCTCGTCATCCCAGCTTTCGCTGGGATGACGGCAAAGGGGAAGGATTGCCGTTGCGGTTTTCAGCGGCAGCATGGTTGCGAATCCCGAATCCCGAATCCCGAATCCCGAATCCCCATTCCCCATTCCCCATTCCCCATTCCCCATTCCCCATTCCCCATTCCCCATTCCCCATTCCCAGCTTCAAAACAAATCGTCCGCCATCATGCAACTGTCCCGCCCACCCGACTTGGCCCGGTACAGCGCCGCGTCGGCGCGCGAGAACCAGTCGTGCCAGTCCTCCTCGCAGGCCAGCATCGCCGCGCCCAGCGAGACGGTGATGCGGCCGCCCGGGCCGCGCAGCGAGTTGCGCACGGCCTTGCGCAGCCGCTCGGCCGCGGTCTCCAGCGCGTGCCGGTCGTCCACCCGCAGCAGCATCACGAACTCCTCGCCGCCGAAGCGGAACACCTGGTCGCCGCGGCGCATCTCGAAGCGCAGGATCGCCGCCAGGTCTGCGATGGCGGCGTCGCCGGCGGCGTGGCCGTAGCGGTCGTTGACCTCCTTGAAGTGGTCCACGTCCAGCACCACCAGCCCGTAGCGGCGCTCGCCGCGGCGGTCGGCGACCACCTGCGCGAGCACGCGCTCCATCGTGCGCCGGTTGGGCACGCCGCTGAGCGCGTCGATCGCGGCCAGGGTCTGCAGCTGCGAGCGATCGTCCTGGATGCGGACGGCGAACAGGTAGGAGAACAGCGTGGTCAGCGCCGCGGTCGCCAGCACCGGGATGGCGTGGAAGCCTTCGGTGCCGCTGCCCGGCAGCAGCCACAGCAGGCCCATCATCAGCAGGTTGACGACCAGCGCGAAACGGCCGTCGGCGATGAAGAAGTTGGTCAGCAGGACCAGGTAGACCCAGGTCAGCGCCTCGGCGCCGATGAAATGGTTGGCCGCGACGCAGGCGGCGCTGTTGATCAGGCACAGCGCCTTGCCGGCGCGGCGGCTGTCGCCGGTCAGGCGGGCATAGGACACCGGCGCCAGGATGCAGCCGACGATCGCCAGATCGATCCCCGCGACCAGCAATTCACCGCGCAGCCAGCGATAGATCGCGAACGAACCGATCACCAGCGCGGTGGACAGTCCCAGCAGGGTGATGATTTCCAGGCGGAAATCGCGGGTTCTCAGGTTCATGCCGGATCGGGGTGCGCAAATGCACCCGGGTGCGGGGCCGTGGACGCCGGGGGCCGGCAGGAGGGCCGCGATGCGCGGCTTGCGGTGCGCCCGGCCGCAGGGCGCCGGCCATTATAGGCCGGTGGCCTTGCGTGCCTGCGCCGCCGCCGTCACCTGGCTGAAGCCCGGTTCACGCATCCGGCAGGCAGAGGCGCGGCATCCGGGATCAGGGCGCGAGCAGGCGGAAACGCACCGCTTCGCCGGCCAGCGCCGACGGCGCGACCCACAGGTCGAACTCGCCCGGCTCGGCGGTCAGCCGGTTGTGCGCGTCATGGAAGGCGAGATCGTGGCGGGTCAGGGTGAAGCCCACCTCGGTGGCCTGCCCCGGTTCCAGCCGCAGCTTGGCGAAACCCTTCAGCTCGCGCACCGGCCGCACCCGGCTGGCGACGCGGTCGTGGATGTACAACTGCGCCACTTCCTCGCCGGCCGGGCCGCCGGCATGGCGGATCGCGCAGCGCACGGTCAGCGTGCCGTCCCACCGCAGGGTGTCGCTTTCCAGCACCGGCGCGCCGTACTCGAAGCGCGCGTAGCCGAGGCCATGGCCGAACGGGTACAGCGGCGCATGCGGGATCTCGCGCCAGCGGTTCTTGAACGCCCACGGCTGGTCCGGCAGTTCCGGGCGGCCGCTGCGGGCGTGGTTGTAGAAGTAGGGCTGCTGGCCGGAGTCCAGCGGGAAGCTCACCGGCAGCCGCGCCGACGGGCTGTAGTCGCCGAACAGCACGTCGGCCACCGCGTGCCCGGTCTGGGTGCCGAGGAACCAGGTCACCAGGATCGCCTGCGCGTCGCGCACCGCGCCGTGCAGCGCCAGCGCGCGGCCGTTGCGCAGCAGCGCCACCACCGGCGTGCCGGCGGCGGCCACCGCCTCGGCCAGCGCCTGCTGCGCGGCCGGGATCGTGATGCCCAGGCGCGACTGCGCCTCGCCGCTGTAGTCCTCCGGCTCGCCGATCGCCAGCAGCACCACGTCGGCCGCGCGCGCCGCCGCCACCGCGGCCTCGATGCCGCCTGCCAGCGGCGCCTCGAAGTCGCAGCCGCGCACGATCGCCAGCATGTCCGGATCGTCCAGCGCCGCGCGCAGGCCGCTGGCCAGGTCGACGTCGCGGCTGCGGTCGCCGAAGATGTTCCAGCAGCCGCCGATGTTGTCGCGGTCCTCGCCGAACGGGCCGATCAGGGCGATGCGCTGGCCGGCCTTGCGCAGCGGCAGCACGTCGCCCGCGTTCTTCAGCATCACGATCGAGCGCCGCGCCGCGTCGCGCGCGAGCGCATCGTGCGCGGGCAGGTGCGAGGCGTCGGCCTCGCGCGCCGGATCCAGGCAGCGGTAGGGATCGTCGAACAGGCCGACCGCCGCCTTCACCCGCAGCACCCGCCGCACCGCCTCGTCCAGCGTCGCCAGCGGCAGCGCGCCGCTTTCCACCAGCCCGGCAAGGTGGCGTGCGTAGATGCCGCTCTGCAGGCTCATGTCCAGCCCGGCGTGCAGCGACAGGCGCGCGGCGTCGCGCTCGTCCTCGGCGTAGCCGTGCGCGATCAGCTCGAAGTCGGAGGTGTAGTCGGACACGACGAAGCCGCCGAAGTCCCACTGCCCGCGCAGGATGTCGGTCAGCAGCTCGCGGTTGGCCGAGGCCGGCACGCCGTTGATGTCGTTGAACGAGCTCATCAGCGTCAGCGCCCCGGCCGCGATGCCGGCCTGGAACGGTGGCAGGTGCACCTCGCGCAGCGTCTGCGGCGACATGTCGGTGCTGCTGTAGTCCAGCCCGGCGGCGACCGCGCCGTAGGCGGCGAAATGCTTCAGCGTGGCCAGCAGCGAGTCGGGCGCGGTGAGGTCCTCGCCCTGGAAGCCCTGCACGCGCGCGACCGCGAACGCGCTGGCCAGGTGGGTGTCCTCGCCCGAGGTCTCGGCCACGCGGCCCCAGCGCTGGTCGCGGGCGACATCGACCATCGGCGCGAAGGTCCAGTGCAGGCCGGCGGCGGTGGCCTCGACGGCGGTCGCGCGCGCGGTGCGCCGCGCCAGTTCCGGCTCGAAGCTGGCCGCCTCGGCCAGCGGGATCGGGAACACCGTGCGCATGCCGTGGATCACGTCGGCGCCGAACAGCAGCGGGATGCCGAGCCGGCTTTCCTCCACCGCGATGCGCTGCGCCTCGCGCCCCTCGGCCGCGCCCACGCCGTTGAACAGCGCGCCGACGCGGCCGGCGCGGATCTGCCCGCGCACCTGCTCGGCGTCGCGGGCGAAGGTCTCCGGGTTGACCTCGAAGGCGAACGGCCGCACCGCATCGGCGAACGCGCCCAGCTGCCCGATCTTCTCCTCCAGCGTCATCTGCGCGATCAGCGCTTCCACGCGGGCGTGCAGGTCCATCGGCATCGGGCGGCTCCAGCGGGGGATTGCGAAAGCCGGGATTATGAAAACGTTTTCAAGGCCGGTCAATCCAGCGGCTGATTCGTTCGAAGGGGGTGATTCGGCTCCCTTTGCCAGCCGTCAGCCCAGCGCAAGCCGGGATGATGGGCGAAAGGGAGGGAGGCGCATGCCCGACCGTGCCGCGGCGATACGTCCACGCGCCTTCACTTGTCGCAGGTCCACTCCGGCGGCGGGCACACCGGGCGCTGTTCCGGCGGCAGGTTCGTCAACAGGCCGGCGCAATCGACCAGCAGTTCGCCGGTGCGATTGTCGTAGTAGGCCGGCGTGCCGTCCGATCGCGGGTCGTATCCCAGCCGGACCAGGCCGTTGCAGAAGGCCATCGGTACCTCGTGGGTGACGGACGCATTCGCACGGAGCCGTGGATGCAGCGCGTTCCGCTTCAAGCAGGACGCGGCCGCGACAGCCAGCAGCAAGACAAGGAGGGCGAACCACATGATCTTGTTCATGGACATCTCCGGGAAGGCGGCGATGGTCGCCGGTTGCCGGGTCGAACGGCCGTCTGCCCGCAACGGGGTCGAGCGGTCTACGCGGCGAGGATTTCCAGCGTGCGGTGCACCCGCGGTACCGCCAGCGCGGGCGTGCCGCCGGTGACGGCCACCGCGCGCAGGCCGTGCTGGTAGCTCTGCCAGAGCAGTTCGTCGGCGTGGGCGATGTCGACCATGCGGAACTGGCCGGCGGCGATGCCGCGCGCCAGTTCGCGCCGCACCGGTTCGCGCAGGCGGTGCAGGGTGGCGTCGAACTCGGCCTCGATCCGGCAGGACCAGCGCGCCGACACGCCCCACAGCGCGGGGAACGCGACGAAGATCGCCATGTCCTCGCGCGCGGTCCACAGGTAGAAGTCGAGGATGCGGCGAGCGCAGGTCGTGTGCCGGTCCAGCGGCGGCGCCACGCGCGCGGCGTAGTCGCGGATCAGCAGCGTGGCGATGATGTCGGCCTTGGTCTCGAAATGCAGGGTGACCCCGCGCGCGCTCAGGCCGGTGGCGCGACCCAGGTCCTGCAGCGTGGTCTGCTCGAAACCCTTGCTGAAGAACAGCCTGCGCGCCGCTTCCAGCACCGCCTCACGGGTTTCCTGGCTGGACCGCCTCTTGAGCGGAACGATCGGATTCACGCGGACTCCCCCTCAGGACGCGTCAGGGAATTCTATGCCGTGCCAGGCCGGAGGTGATCCGTGCCGCGTCAGGCGCTGATCTGGCGGGCCGCGTCGAAGGACAGGTCGAAGATGCGCTGCACCGGCGGGCCGAGTTCGCCGGCCAGCAGCGCCAGCAGGAACAGGCCCAGCAGCAGCGCGGTGGGCAGGCCGAGCTGGATGGGGTTGAGCGCCGGCGCGGCGCGGCCCAGCACGCCGAAGGCCAGGTTGACCGCCAGCATCGCCACCATCACCGGCAGCGCCAGGCCCAGCGCGGCGCGCAGCACCTGCATGAAGAACGTCGGCGCCACCGCCAGCATCGCCGCGGTGTCGGGCAGCGCGTGGCCCACCGGCAGCGCGCGGTAGCTGTCCACCAGCAGCGAGACCAGCGCCAGATGGCCGTTGAGGGTGAAGAACAGCAGGCCGAAGGCCAGGTAGAACCACTGGCCGACCACGCCGGAGTTGACCCCGCGCAGCGGATCGGACATCTGCGCGAACGCCAGGCCGGTGCCCTGAGAGATCAGTTCGCCGGCCAGCGCGCCGGCCTCGAACGCCAGCCGCAGCATGAAGCCCATGCTCACGCCCAGCGCCAGTTCGCGCAGCACGGTCAGCACGGTCGGCGCATCGAAGGCGATCTGCGCCGGCGGCGCCGGCAGCATCGGCATCAGCGCCATCGCCAGCGCCGCGGCGACGATGACCCGCACCCGCACCGACACCGCGCGGGTGCCGATCAGCGGCGCGGCCATCAGCAGCGCCCCGGTCCGCAGCAGGGTCCACAGCACCGCATTGATCATCGCAAAGGCCTGCTGGCCGTCGATCACCATTTGGGTTGCGGAGTCCATTGGAGCAGGAGTGAGCGGAGAGGAGTGAGGAGTGAGTAAGAGCGAGGCGGGGGATGTCAGGGTGAGGAAGGAGAAAAAACGGTGAGTTGGGCAGTATCAGACCTGGAGCGGTTTCACTCACTCCTCACTCCTCTCCGCTCACTCCTCGCTCTTCCCAGTCTTCAGCCAATCAAATGCGGCAACCGCTGGAACAACTGCGTCGTGTACTCGACCAGCGTGCCCATCAGCCAGCTTCCGGTGGCGAACAGCGCCGCGGTCAGCGCGACCGCCTTGGCGACGAAGGCGATGGTTGGCTCGTTCAACTGCGTCGCGGCCTGGATCACGCCGACCACCACGCCGACCACCAGCACCACCAGCAGCAGCGGGCCGGCCACCCAGAGCGCGATTTCAAGGCCGCCGCGCAGTTCGGTCAGGGCTAGTTCGGGAGTCATTTGGGAGCGAGGAGTGAGCGGAGAGGAGTGAGGAGTGAGTAGAAGCGGGAGTGACGGGAGAGGGAAATCGTGATGGGTGGGAAAATGCTTTTCTCACTCCTCACTCCTCTCCGCTCACTCCTCTAATTGAAGCTGGCCGCCAGCGACCCGACGATCAACACCCAGCCGTCGACCAGCACGAACAGCAGGATCTTGAACGGGGCCGACACCAGCATCGGCGAGAGCATCATCATGCCCATCGACATCAGCACGCTGGCCACGACCAGGTCGATGATCACGAACGGGATGAAGATCAGGAAGCCGATCTCGAAGGCGGTCTTCAGTTCGCTGGTGATGAACGAGGCGACCACGATCGGGAACGGCACGTCGGCCGGGCCGGCGTAGGCGCCGTGGCCGGCCAGGCCGGCGAAGGTCATCAGGTCGGTCTCGCGCACCTGCGCCAGCATGAAGTCGCGCAGCGGGCCGGTGGTCAGCGTCCAGGCGGTGGAGAAATCGATCTGGCCGTTGAGGTACGGCGCCATGCCCTGCGCCCAGGCCTTCTCGCCGACCGGCAGCATCACCAGCATGGTCAGGAACAGGCCCAGCCCCACCAGCACCTGGTTGGACGGCGTCTGCCCGGTGCCCAGCGCCTGGCGCAGCAGCGCCAGCACGATGACGATGCGGGTGAAGGCGGTCATCGCCAGCAGCGCCGACGGGATCAGCGTGATCGCCGTCATCAGCAGCAGCGTCTGCAGCGGCAGGCTGACCTTGTTGTCGCCGATCTGGCCGACGGTCACGCTGGGCAGCGCGGGCAGGGTCGGCGAGGCGGCGGGCGCGTTGGCCGGCGCGGCGGCGTTGGCCGGCGGATCGGCCGGCTGCGCCTGCGCCAGCGCCAGCGAGGGTGCGCACAGGCACAGCAGGAACAGCAGGGGAAGCAGGAGGCGACGCATGTTCTTTCTCAGTTGTCCTTGCGCAGGCGCTTGGCCAGCAATTCGGCGAAGTTGGGCAGTTGCGGCGCCGGCGCGGCCGGCAGCGGCTCGGGCAGGCGGTGCAGCAGGCTGACGCCACCGGCGGCCACGCCGATCAGCAGTTGCTCGCCGCCGACCTCGATGACCGCCACGCGTTCCTTGCCGCCCACCGCCAGCACGCTGACCACGCGCAGCTGCTCGCTGGCGCGCAGGCCCAGCCCGCCGCCGGGCATCCGCTTGAGCAGCCAGGCCAGGCCGAAGATCAGCGCCAGCACCAGCAGCAGGCCGACCAGCGCGCCGCCGATGCCGGGCGTGGCCGGCGCGTGCTGGCCGATCTTCTGCGCCGGCGCGGCCGCGCTGGCGGCGGCGGTGGCGATCAGGGCGAACATGCCGCTCACCGCAGGCGCCGGATGCGCTCGCTGGGGCTGACCACGTCGGTCAGCCGCACGCCGAAGCGATCGTTGACCACGACCACCTCGCCGTGGGCGATCAGGGTGCCGTTGACGAACACGTCCAGCGGCTCGCCGGCGGCGCGTTCGAGTTCGACCACCGAGCCCTGGTTGAGCTGCAGCAGGCTGCGGATCGGCATGCGCACGCGGCCGACCTCCAGCGACAGCACCACCGGCACGTCGAGGATCACGTCCAGGCTCATGTCCTCGGCGCGCACACTTTCGTCCTGCAGGGTTTCGAACTGGGCCGGATCGGCTTCGGTCTGGATGGAGTTCACGGGAGGGTTTCCTCGATGGATGCGGGAATCGTTGCCGGCCTGGCCGCGGCGGAGGGCTGCTGGGTGCCGGGCGGATGGGTGGCGACGATCTTGACGGCGTTGTTGCCGTTGGACGTGCCGAATTCGCCGGTGAACACCGGCGTCTGCTCGACGCAGACCGCGACCTGCCTGGGCAGGTCGATGGGCAGGACGTCGCCGATCTTCAGGCTGGTGAGCTGGCGCAGGCTGATGCGCCTTTCGGCCAGCACGCTGCTCACGGTGACCTCGGCCGAGCGCAGGGCCTCGCGCACGCTGTCGCGGAAGGCGTCGTCCTCGTGCACGCGGTCGGACTGGATGCCGGCGTCCAGCAGCTCGCGGATCGGCTCCAGCATCGCGTAGGGCAGGGTGATGTGCAGGTCGCCGCCGCCGCCGTCCAGCTCGACGTGGAAGCGGCTGACCACCACGTAGTCGCGCGGGCTGACGATGTTGGCGAAGTGCGGGTTGACCTCGGAATTGATGTACTCGAAGTCCACCTTCATCACCGGCGCCCAGGCCTCGACCAGATCGGCGAAGGTCTGCTTGAGCAGCAACTGGATGACGCGCATCTCGGTCGGGGTGAACTCGCGGCCCTCGATGCGGGTCGGGTAGCGGCCGTCGCCGCCGAAGAAGTTGTCGACCACGGTGTAGACCAGCCGCGGCTCGAACACGATCAGGCCGACGCCGCGCAGCGGCTTGAACTTGATCAGGTTCAGGTTGGTCGGCACGTACAGCGAGTGCATGTACTCGCCGAACTTGATCATCTCGATGCCGCGCACCGACAGCTCGGAGGAGCGGCGCAGCAGGTTGAACAGGCCGATCCGCCAGGTGCGCACGAAGCGCTCGTTGATCATCTCCAGGGTCGGCAGGCGGCCGCGGATGATGCGGTCCTGGGTGGAGAAGTCGTACGGGCGCGCGACGCCGGGATCGACCGGCGGTTCCTCGGTCTCGATGGCGCCCGAATCGACGCCGTGCAGCAGGGCGTCGATTTCGTCTTGCGATAGCAGGTCGCTCATCATCGCGGCGGTTCCTTACTGCATCACGAAGCTGGTGAACAGCAGATCGTCGATCTGGCCCTTGCCGGTCTCGGCGGCCATCACTTTCCTGGCCTCGGCCAGCGCTTCCTTCTGCAGCTTCTCCTTGCCTTCGCGGCTCATCAGCGCCGGGGCTTCCTGCTGGGCGAACAGCATCAGCAGGCGCGCGCGCACGGCCGGCGCGTGCAGCTGGATCAGCGGCAGCGCCTCGGCGCTGCGGGTCATCAGCTGCACCTCGATCTGCAGGTAGCGCGCGCTGCCGCTGCCGGAGAGGTTGACCACGAACGGCGGCTCCATCGCGAAGTACTGCGCGGGCGCCGGCACGCTGGCCGGCTTGGCCGCGGCCGGTTTCTCGTCCCCGCCGGTGTCGCGGGTGAAGAACCAGGCGGCGGCGCCTCCGGCGGCGAGGACGACGACGGCGATCACGATCAACAGCCAGCGCTTGCCGGCTTTCTTCTCGCCCTTGGCCTTGCCGGGCTTGGTCACGGGTTTTTCGGCGGCGGACACGCGATGCAATCTCCTTGTGGGTCTGCAGGAGTGATGCAAGCAGCGTGCCGCCGGCGCGGGGACGGCTCGTCGGCGATTTGACGGCGGTGCGTCGCGTCAGGCGCGGAAAGCCGGCACCGTCATGTGACGGTGGTCACGCGGGCGCCGTCCGCAGGAGCGCATCGGCGAACGCCGGCGGGACGGATTTCCGTCGTGGCGGCCGGCACGGGCCGCCGGCCGTGGCGGAACCCGGCGGATCAGGCGTAGGCGTCGAGCAGGCCGCGATGGATGAGCCGGACCGGCGCCGGCGCGGCCTGTTCGACCCCGGCGTTCGCGCCGTCCTCGCCGCCGCCGCGGGCGGCGGAGGCTTCATCCGCGCGGCCGTCGGATTGCTGGCGGTGGCCGACGTCGGCCTGCGCCAGCTGGAAGCCGTGCTGGCCCAGCATCTCGCGCAGGCGCGGCAGGCTGTTCTCCAGCGCCTGCCGGACTTCCGGCTGGGCGGCGCTGAAGTCGGCGTGCACGCGCTCGCCGTCCAGCCGCAGGCGGATCTCGATGGCGCCCAGCTCGTTGGGATTCACCCGGATGTGCGCATGGCCGATCTTCTGCTCGGCCATCCAGCCCAAGCGGGTGCCGATGGCTTCCTCGAACTGCTCGCTGCGCAGCTCCGGCATCGGCGCTTCCAGCGGGTTGACGGTGGCGGTGCGGGCCAGGCCCAGCGCCGGGGTCGGCGTACCCGCCATCGCGTTGAGCAGCGGGGTGGCGTCCGCGTCGGCGCCGGCGTCGAAGCGCTCGGCCAGGTCGCGCAACGGCGCCAGGATTTCCGGGGCGGCAGCGGCCTGCGGTTGCGCGGCCAGTTGCTGGGCGAAGGTCAGCAGGCCGGGCAGGGTGGTCGTGGTGGCCGCTGCCGGAGCGGGAAGCGGCGGGTTGCCGGCCAGCGGCAGATCCGGGGCGGCGGCATTGCCACCGTCGGCGATGGCGGCGGCCTGGGGAAGCGCGGTCGCCACGGCGGACGCAATGGCATCGGGGGTTGCCGGCGGGACAGGCTGCATCGGCGCGGTGCCGCTGGCGGCACCAAACGGTACCTGACCGCCCGCGACACCGGGGTCGAGGGCCGGCATGGACAGCGCATCCGCCGGGATGACCGGTGCCATCGGGTCGAACGCCGGCAGCATCGCGTCGGCCGCGTCGAGCCCGGGCGCCGGCAGTGCCGGAACCGCGGGCTGCAGCGCGTCCGGCGCCTGCAAGGGGGGCATCACCGGCATGCCGGCGGTGGCGGGGGGCTCGTCCTGGGGCGTGGCCTTGCGCGCCTGGGCCTGGCGCAGCGCGCCGCTGCGGCCGTCGCCGGACGGGGCGGATTCCTTCATGCCGGCGGACGACCTGGCGGATGGCCGCGCGGCCGGGGAGGTGTCCTTGCCGGTTGCGGAAGCCGGCCGCATCCAGCGCTCGAACGGCGCGGCACCGGTCTCGCCGGCCTCGCGCGACGCGCCGTTGCCGGCCTTGGCCGGCGGCTGGCCGAGGTTGAGCACGGCGTTGGTCATCTTCACGAGCGCTCCTCGCCTTCCTGCGCGGCGACGCTGGCCAGGCGCGAGCGGCGCGCGCCCAGGTCGTCCATCTCGCGCTGGTCGCGGCGTTCGATCACCGCGCGCTCCTGCACCCGGTAGCTGGCGGCGAGCTGTTCCAGCACCTGCTTGTCGCGGCTGGCCAGCAGCAGGCGGTCGCGCTCGATGCCGACGCTGGCGCGGCTGCGGTCCACGGTCTGCGCCTGCTGCTTGAGCGCGTCGTCGATGCGGTCGAGGAAGGCGCGGCGGTTGGCCAGCTGCGCCGGGCTGGTGGCGGCCATCTGGCTGTTGGCGTATTCCTCGGCGTAGCGCCGCAGTTCCTCCAGCCGCGACTCGTGCATCGCCAGCGTGCGCTGGCGCTCGGCCAGGTCGCGGGCGACGTTGTCCTCGTGTTCCTGCGCGCGGCGCAGCAAGGGGTCGATTCGGCGGGACTGCTTCATGGCGATGTTCCTTGGCGTGCTGCTTGCTGACTGCGTTCGACCAGGTCTTCGAGGGCTTGCCGGCTGTGGTCCAGATTGGCGGCGCGGGCGACGTCCTGACCGAGGAATTCGACGATTTCCGGCCACCGTTCCAGCGCTTCGTCCACGGTGGGATCGTTGCCGCGCTGGTAGGCGCCGATGGCGATGAGGTCGCGGTTGCTGTTGTAGGCCGACAGCAGCCGCTTGAGCTTGCGGATGCGGTCGCGCCAGGTCTCGTCGGCGATCTCGGTGACCACGCGGCTGACCGAGGATTCGACGTCGATGGCCGGGTACAGGCCGCTGTCGGCGACCCGGCGCGAGAGCAGGATGTGGCCGTCGAGGATGGCGCGTGCGGCGTCGGCGATCGGATCCTGCGGGTCGTCGCCCTCGGTCAGCACGGTGTAGAAGGCGGTGATCGAGCCGCGCCCGGCCGAGCCGTTGCCGGCGCGCTCGACCAGCGCCGGCAGCCGCGCGAACACCGACGGCGGGTAGCCGCGGGTGGTCGGCGGCTCGCCGACCGACAGGCCGATCTCGCGCTGGGCCTGGGCGAAGCGGGTCAGCGAGTCCATCAGCAGCAGCACGTTCAGGCCCTGGTCGCGGAACCACTCGGCGATCGCGGTGGCGCGGTAGGCGCCCTGCAGGCGTGCCAGCGGTGGCCGGTCGGCCGGGCTGGCCACCACCACCGCGCGGGTCAGGCCGGTCGGGCCCAGCGTGGTCTCGACGAAATCGCGCACTTCGCGGCCGCGCTCGCCGATGAGTCCCACGACGATCACGTCGGCGGCGGTGTAGCGGGTCATCATGCCCAGCAGCGTCGACTTGCCCACGCCGGAGCCGGCGAACAGGCCCACGCGCTGGCCGCGGCCGATCGGCAGCAGCGCGTTGATCGCGCGCACGCCCACGTCCAGCGGCTGGGTGATGGGTTCGCGCGAGAGCGGGTTGATCGCCACGCCGGACAGGCCGACGGTGCCCTCGGCGCGGATCGGGCCGCGCCCGTCCAGCGGCACGCCGTCGCTGTCGATGACGCGGCCGAGCAGGCCTTCGCCCACCTCCACGCCGCCGCGGCGGCGCGACGGCACCACCCGCGCATTGGGCAGCAGGCCGTGCAGTTCGGCGCTGGGCATCAGGTAAGTGCGCTCGCCGGCGAAGCCGACCACCTCGGCGTCGACCCAGCCGCCGTCGGCGACCTCGACCTTGCAGGTGGCGCCCATCGGCGCCTCGCAGCCGATCGCCTCCAGGGTCAGGCCGACCGCGCGGCGCAGGATGCCCTCGCGGATCAGGCCGCGCCCGCCCAGCTCGGGGCGAATCTGCGACAGCCGCGCGGCCAGGCGCAGATCGCGCGCCTGCAGCCAGTCCAGCGGTTGCGCGCTCATGCCTGCACCCCGCGGTTGAGTACGGTTTCCAGCGCGCCGCGCAGGCGCGCCTCCAGGGTGCCGTCGATGCGCACGCTCTCGGCGTGCACGCGCAGGTCGCCGCGGCTGAGCGCGGTGTCGGCGGTCAGGCGGGTGGCCGGCATCAGCGACAGCACCGGCGCGACCGCCGCGATGTCGTCAGGATGCATGCGCACCTCGACCTCGCGGTTGGCGCCGCCGACCGCGTCCAGCGCGGTGGTGGCCAGTTCCTGCAGCAGGACCGGATCGGCCTGGTAGGCGCGGCCGACCAGGCTGCCGGCGATGCGCACGGCCAGCTCGGACAGGGCGGCGACCACTTCGTTCTCCAGCCGGTCCAGCGGGCGCGAGAAGTTGTCCAGGATGCCCTCGATCTGCGCGGCCAGCCGGCGCACGTCCTGCTGGCCCTGGGCGAAGCCTTCGGCGTAGCCCTCGCTGCGGCCGCGCTCCATGCCCTCGTCGTAGGCGGCCTGCTCGATGGCCTGGATCTCCTCCACGCTCGGCGGGCGCGGCATCGGCACGTCCTCCGCCTTGCGCTGGACGAAGTTGAGCGGCGGGGCCAGCCAGCGCACGGGCTCGGTCATACCATCTCCTCATTGCTGGCGGTAAGCGAGATGACGCCCTGGTCGGCCAGCCGGCGGACGATGGCGAGGATTTCCTTCTGCGCGCCCTCGACGTCGGACAGGCGCACCGGACCGCGCGCCTCCATGTCCTCCAGCAGGATCTGCGCGGCGCGCTGGGACATGTTGCGGGTGATCTTCTCGCGCACGCGGGCGTCGGCGCCGCGCAGGGCCAGGCCGAGGCGGTCGTTGGGCACCTCGCGCAGCATCGCCTGCAACTCGCGATCGTCCAGGTCCACCAGGTTGTCGAACACGAACATCAGGTCCTGGATGCGCGCGCCCAGTTCGGCGTCGACCTGGCCGATGGTGCCGAGGATGGCCTGGTCCTGGCCGGAGTCCATGAAGTTGAGGATGTTGGCCGCCACCTTGACGCCGCCGATGGTGGACGACTTGAGGTTCTGGTTGCCGGCGAACTGGCGCTCCATGATCTCGTTGAGCTCGTTGAGCGCGTTGGGCGGGATGCCGTCCAGCGTGGCGATGCGCAGCAGCACGTCGGCGCGGGCGCGCTCGGGCAGCATCTTCAGGGTGTCGGCGGCGTGGTCGCCGTCCAGGTGCGAGAGCACGATGGCGATGATCTGCGGGTGCTCGTTGCGGACCAGGTCGGCGATCGAGCGCGCGTCCATCCACTTCAGGGTGTCCAGGCCGGTGGTGTTGCGGCCCAGCAGGATGCGGTCGATCAGGCCGCCGGCCTTCTCCGCGCCCAGCGCCTGGATCAGCACGTTGCGGATGTAGTCGTCGGCGCCCACGCCCAGCGAGGTCTGCCGGTCCAGCGCGTGGTTGAAGTCGTTCATCACGTGCATGACCTGCTCGCGGGTCACCCCGCTCATGGTCGCCATCGCCAGGCCGAGCTTCTGCACTTCCTTCGGGTCCATGTGCTTGAGCACTTCGGCCGCGTCGTTCTCGCCCAGCGACAGCAGCAGCACGGCCGCGCGCTGCACGCCGCTGAGGGCGTTGGCATTGGCGTTGGCGCTGGGGCTACTCATCGCTGGCCACCCAGTCCTTGACCACCTGCGCGACCTGCTTGGAATCGTGCTTCACCGCCTCGCGCGCGTTGCGCAGCCGGTCCTCGTAGGCGTCGGAAGGCAGCGCGTGGTGCTGCGGGGCGTGCGCCTGGTCGCGCAGGGCGGCCAGGGCGGCCTCGTCGTCGTCCTGGTCGAGCAGGGTGACCTCGGCGTTCGGCGGCGCCGGGCGCGGCAGCGCCCGCGGCTGGACGATCTGGCGGATGGCCGGGCGCAGCACGCCGAACAGCAGCGCCAGCGCCACCAGCGCGCCCAGCGTCCAGCGCGCGATGTCGCGCACCATCGGGTTGTGCAGGATCGGGTGCTGCCAGATCGGCGCGTCCTCGGCCGCGGCGTCCGGCTCGCGCACGAACGGGGCGTTCATCACCGACACCGAGTCGCCGCGCGCGGCGTCGAAGCCGACCGCCTCGCGCACCAGCGACTCGACCCGCGACAGGGTGGCCGCGTCCATCGGCACCATCGTGACCTTGCCGTCGGCGCCGGGGCGGGGCAGGTGGTCCACCAGCACCGCCACGGTGACCCGTCGCAGGCGACCGGCCGGCTGGCGGGTGTGCTGCAGGGTGCGGTCCATCTCGAAGTTGCGGGTCGCGCTGCTGGCGGTCTCGACCGGCGCGTCGGGGTTGGCGGCGGCGGCCGGCGCGCCCGGCGGGGTGTTGCTGGTCGCGCCGGGGATGCCTTCCGGCCCCGGCTTGCTGACGGTGTTCTGGCTGACCTGCTCGCTGCGGATCTTGGCCGGGTCGTTGTTGAAGGTCTCGCGGGCCTCCTCGCTGACCGAGAAGTCCATGTCCACCGCGACCTCGGCGTTGACCCGGCCGGGGCCGGTCAGCGGTTCCAGCAGTTCGCGGATGCGCTGGTTGTAGGAGGTCTCCAGCTTGCGCACGCGCTCGAACTGGGCCGCGTTCAGCGCCGCCTCGCTGTCGGGATCGGTGACGGTGAGCATGCGCCCGCTCTGGTCGACCACGGTCACCCGTTCCGGCGCCAGGTCCGGGATCGAGGAGGCGACCAGGTGGACGATGGCGTCGACCTGGTTGCGCTCCAGCAGGGTGCCGCTGCGCAGGTCCAGCACCACCGAGGCGCTGGCGGCCTCGCGCTGGCGGGTGAACGCGCTCGGCTTGGGCATGGCCAGGTGCACGCGGGCGTCGCGCACCGGGCGCAGGGTGGTGATGGTGCGCACCAGCTCGGTCTCCAGCGCGTGCTGGTAGCGCGCGTTCTCGACGAACTGGCTGACGCCGAAGCCCGGGTCGCGCTCCATCAGCTCGAAGCCGAGCCGGCCGCCGCTGTCGGTCAGGCCGGAGGCGGCCAGCTTCAGGCGGGCGTCGTGCAGGTTGGCTTCCGGCACCGAGATCGCGCCGGTGGCCTGGTCCAGCTGGAAGGGGATGCCGGAGGCGCGCAGCAGGTCGGTCGCCTCGACGGTGGCCTTGGCGTCCAGCCCGGTGTAGAGCGGGCTGTAGTTGGGCTTCTGCGACCAGAAGAACACCATCAGCCCGACCGCCATCGCGCCGGCGATCAGCAGCAGCGTGCCCAGCTGGCGGAACACCTGCATGTTCTGCAGGCGCGTCAGCGCGGCGCCGGCCTTGTCGGCGGAGAGCGTTTCCTTCAGCGAGTCCTTGGTGACGGCGAGGGCCATGAGGTGCGGGTTCCTGCTTGCTGCGTGGGCGTGCTATCGGTCGGTGCGGGGCGTTACAGCGGCATGTTCATCACGTCCTGGTAGGCCTGGACGAGGCGGTTGCGGACTTCGACGGTGGCGCGGAAGGCGACCTGCGACTGCTGCGCGGCGACCATCACCCGCGCCAGGTCGGCGCGCGGGTCGCCCAGCTCGAACGCCTGCGCCAGCGCGCCGGATTCCTTCTGGATGTTGTTGACCCCCTGCAGCGCGTTCTGCAGCGTCTCGCCGAAGCTGGCCGGCTTGACCGCCGGCGCCTGCCGGCCGAAGTCGACCGCGTTCGGGTTGGGCGCCGCTTCCAGCCCGCGCGTGCCGATCTGGCTCTGGTAGCTGCGGATTTGCGAGAGGATGGCGGAGACGTCGGACATGGGCTGGACTGCTTGCGTCGGTGCTTGCCCCCTTCACTGCAAGAGCCGTGCCGCAACCGCGGCGGCGGGCTCGTCAGTTTTCCGTCGCCAGCGTCTCCTCGCGCTCGACGCCGTACTTGCGCAGCTTCTCCACCAGGGTGGTGCGGCGCAGGCCCAGCAGCTGGGCGGCATGGGCGACCACGCCGCCGGCACGGTCCAGCGCGTCCTTGATCAGCGCCATCTCGATGCGGGCGATGTGCTCGCGCAGGTCCAGCCCTTCCTCGGGCAGGCGGTCGCTGGCCGGCGCCGGTTCGCCCGCCGTGGCCGCGACAGTGACGATGGCCGGCGCGGCGGCGGGCTGCGCCTCGGCAAAAACGGGCGCGGCGGCGGCCTGGACCACGCTGGCGTCGAAGCCTTCCGGCTGGTAGCGCCTGGGCAGGTCCTGCACGCGCACCAGCCCGCCCGGATGCAGCACCGCCAGGCGCTCGACCAGGTTGGTCAGCTCGCGCACGTTGCCCGGCCACGGGTAGGCCTTCAGCGCCTGCAGGGTGTCGGCGGCGAAGCGCACCTCGCCGCGGCCGGTGCGCGCCAGCTGCGCGGCGATGGTGGTCACCAGCGCCGGCAGGTCGTCGGTGCGATCGCGCAGGGCCGGCATCTCGATCGGGAACACGTTGAGGCGGTAGAACAGGTCCTCGCGGAACAGGCCCTGGGCGATGCGATCCTCCAGGTCGCGGTGGGTCGCGGCGATCACCCGCACGTTGCAGCGGATGGTCTGGTTGCCGCCGACGCGCTCGAAGCTGCGCTCCTGCAGCACGCGCAGCAGCTTGACCTGCATCGGCAGGCTCATGTCGCCGATCTCGTCCAGCAGCAGAGTGCCGCCCTCGGCCATCTCGAAGCGGCCCTTGCGCGCGCTCAGCGCGCCGGTGAAGGCGCCCTTCTCGTGGCCGAACAGCTCGCTCTCCAGCAGGTCCGGCGGGATTGCGCCGCAGTTGATGGCCACGAACGGGCCGTCGCGGCGCGGCGAGTTCTCGTGCACGGCGCGCGCGGCCACCTCCTTGCCGGTGCCCGATTCGCCGAGCACCAGCACGGTGGTGTCGAACGCGGCGACCTGGTCGATCAGCCGGCGCAGCTGGGTGACCGCCGGGCTGCTGCCGGTCGGCCCGCCGGTGGCGTGCACCGACTGCGCCTGGTGCTCGGAATCCAGCCGCTTGAGGCTGGCGCGGCGCAGGCAGGCCTCCAGCTGGGCGTGGCGGATCGGCGTCTCCAGCGGCCATACCGAGGCCTCGTGCAGGCCGTAGGCGCGGGCGAAGGCGGCGGTGTCGCCCTCCAGCAGCAGCACCGGCGGCGGCAGCGGCGCGCGCGCCAGCCATTCGAAGAAGACCCGCGCGGCGTCGGCGTCTTCGATGCGGCCGACGATCAGCGCCATCCAGTCGGTCGGGCGGTGCCGTCCCGAATCCACGTCGGCGGCGCCCGACACCCAGCGCGGGGTCAGGTCCATGAATTCGAGCAGGCCGGTCAGGCGTTCGGCGCGCGCGGCTTCGGCATCGATGACGAGGATTCGGGATTCGCTCATGGCTGCGATTTCGCTTCTTTGAATCTTTCGAGGATGGGCAAGACTTCCTGGATGTAGGAAAGCTTGCTGACGAACTCGTCGGCGCCGGCGCGCGAGGCGTGCTCGCGGTGCTCGGCGTCGTCGAAGTGGGAGGCGATCACCACGAAGGGCGGCGCGTCCTGGGTCTTGATCAGGCGGGTGGCCTGCAGGCCGCCCATCTCGGGCATGGCCAGGTCCATCAGCACCACGTCCGGGCGCAGCGCCTCGGAGCGTTCGATGGCCTCCAGGCCGTTGCTGGCGCGGCCGACGATGTCCAGCCATTCCAGCTTGCGCAGGTGGCGTACCGCCGCGTTGATGAAGCCTTCGTGGTCATCCACCAGCAGCACCGTGATCTTGCTCATGTTCCTTCCGCTCCGTTAACCGGCTTTTGCCAAAGCCGGAACGTTACCGCGTCTGCGCAGGCGAGCGGGAGCGATGTCGAGCTGTTCACGGTATTTGGCCACCGTGCGGCGGGCGATGTGGATGCCCTGGCGGGCCAGCAGGCCGGCGATGGCCTCGTCGGCCAGCGGCCGCGCCGCCGGCTCGGACTCGATCAGCCGGCGCACCATCGCCCTGACCGCCGCGCCGGAGACGTTGGCGCCCTCCAGCCGCACGGCGAAGAAGTGCTTCAGCTCGAAGGTGCCGCGCGGGGTCTGCATGTACTTGCCGGTGGTGATGCGCGAGACGGTGGACTCGTGCATGCCGATCTCGTCGGCGATCTCCTTCAGCGTCAGCGGCGCCATCGCCTCGTCGCCGTGGGCCAGGAAGCCGGCTTGGCGCTCGACGATGGCGCGGGCGGTGCGCAGCAGGGTGTCGTAGCGAATCGACAGGCCGCGGGTCAGCCAGCGGGCCTCCTGCAGCAGTTCGCGCAGCTTCTGCGTGGCCTCGCCGGCGCCGGCGCCGTCCAGGCCGCGCTCGTAGCTGCCGGAGACCGACAGGCGCGGCGTGGTGGCCGGGTTCAGCGCCACCCGCCAGGCGCAGTCGGCGTGCCAGGCGACCACGTCGGGGACGATGTAGCGGGCCGGCGCATCTTCCGCGGACTCGCCGGGGCGGCCGTTGAGCGAGAGGATCAGGCGGGCGGCGTCCTCGGCCTGCGCGTATTCCAGGTCCAGTTGCCGGGCGATGGCGGTGTAGTCGTGCTCGGCCAGCAGTTCCAGGCATTCGCGCAGGATGCGCGCGGCCAGCGCCCGGCCCGGCACGCGGCCCGGCAGCGCCTGCAGCTGGGCCAGCAGGCACTCGCGCAGGTCGCGCGCGGCCAGGCCGGTATATTCGCCGTGCAGGATGCGCTGGCGCACCCGCTCGGCCCGCGCCGGGGTGACCGCGAAGCGGGCCGCGGCCAGCAGCGCCAGCGCCGCCGGGTCCTGTTCCAGGTAGCCGCTGTCGTCGGCGTGGTCCAGCCAGAACGCGGCGATTTCCAGGTCGCGGGCGTCCAGCTCCAGCGCCAGCCTCGACATCACCCGCACGTGCAGGTCGGTCGATTCGCCGGCGGCGATGCGCTGCATGCGGTCGTCGTCGCCGTCGGACCAGCTCGCCGCCGGCACGTCCCACATCGAGGATTCGGGCAGTTCGTCGAACGCGGCCACGTCCTGCGCGGCGGCCTCGGCCACCACCGGGGCGGCGGCGTCGATGATCTCGGCCTGCTGCGACTCGTCCAGTTCCAGCGCCGGGTTCTGCTCCAGCAGGCGGCGGATTTCCTGCTCCAGCTGCAGGCCGTCCAGCTGCAGCAGCCGGATCGACTGCAGCAGCTGCGGCGTCAGGTGGAGCTGTTGGCCGAGCTGGGTGGACAGGCCGTTCTTCATCGCATTTCCCCGGTATCCAAGGCCGCATCGGAGGCGATGCGGCGGCATGGGGAAACTGTGCGCGCGCGGTGACGGGAAAAAAATCAGGGGAAACGCCAGCCGCGACGGGATGTTTCCGACCGGATGTCGGGAATACCCCTACAGCGCCAGACTTTGGTCATGGCGGGCGGGCGTTTTCAACGGGATTTCGTCGCCTGACGCGGCGACCGCGCGGTACTTGCAAGGGCCGGGCCAGTTGCGGCGTCACCGGGCCGGCGGAAACCCCATTCCAACCGGTCGTTGTGGGAGCGACGTGAGTCGCGACCGCTTTGCAGGAAAGCGTCGCGACTCACGTCGCTCCCACAACACAGCAGCAGTGCCCTGTATCGCGCCGCCGCAGGATCGGCGAAGGGCCGCCTACGCCAGTTCGTGCTGGTGCCTGGCCGCCAGCAGCAGCAGATCGTTGGCGCGGCGGCAGCCCAGCGATTCCATCATCCGCGCGCGGTGGGTCTCCACCGTCTTGACGCTGATGCCCAGGTGGGCGGCGATTTCCTTGCTGCTCATGCCGCCGCCGAGCTTGTGCAGGATCTCGCGCTGGCGCGGCGACAGCGCGGCGATGCCGGTGGGGCGCTGGCGGTCGCCCAGCAGCGGCGCCAGCATCTTGGAAGACACCTGCGGGCTCAGGAACACCTGGCCACCGGCGGCGGCGCGGATGGCCAGCTCCAGTTCCATCGGCGCGGCTTCCTTGACCACGAAGCCGGCGCAGCCCTTGTCCAGCGCGCTGCGCACCTGGCCGGGGTCGTTGTGCATCGACATGATGACGACCCGGGCCTGCGGCAGCGCGTCCTTCAGCGGCTGCAGCAGTTCCAGCCCGTTGCGGTCGGGCAGGGACAGGTCGAGCAGGATGATGTCCGGGCGGTGGATGATGGCCAGGTCCAGCGCCTGCTGGGCGTTGCAGGCCTCGGCCACCACGTCGATGTCGGCCACGCCCTGCAGCAGGCGGCTGATGCCGGCACGCACCAGCGTATGGTCATCGACAATCAGGACACGCACTGCGGCATCGGAAGCGGTTTGAAACGGACGGCCACCTTAACGGAATGCAACCGGGTTGGCCAATCGTTCATCCCGATGATCGGGCGGAATCCCGATGCACGTCGCATTTCGCATGTTTCCCCGGCGAAAACCGCATGTGACGTGCGTTGTGCTGGAAACCGGCGCCCGCGGACGCAACTTGCGAAGGGCGGGCCGGATTCAGCCGCCGGCGGCGTTCAGCGCGGCCTGGCGGGCCTCGGCGATCTGCTTGCGGTGCATGCGGAACAGGTGGCGTTCCAGCGCCTCGGACAGGCCGGGAGCGAGATGGCCGAAGCGCAGCCACAGGTGGTGGGTGCCGGTGCCGCCGGGGATGGAGGCCAGCACGCTGGCCGGCAGTTCGATGTAGTCGCCCAGCCAGCCGGCCGGCTCGATCATCGCCACGCCCTCGGTGCCGTTGGCCACCTCGACCGGCGCGTCCAGGTCCAGCCGCAGGCCGCGGTGCGACCAGCGCAGCGGCCGCAGCGGCAGGGCGCCTTCGCGCTGTCGCGCCAGCCGGCCGAGCAGGCCCACCAGCAGGTCGAGCTTGGCTTCCATCCGCTGCACGGTCTGCGGCAGTTCGTTGCGGTGGTCGTCCTTGTCCTCGCTGCGCACGTCCTCGGCCACCGCCAGCCCCAGCAGCAGCGCCTCGGCCGCCTGCGGCTGCAGCGGCCGAAGCGCCGGATCGAAGCGCGCCGGCAGCACCACGTCGCAGGTCAGCGCCTCGGCGAACAATTCGGTTTCGGCGGGATGCTCGATGGCAGGGGTGGGGATCATGGCTTCAGTCTCCGACGACCGAAAGATAGGCGCGGCTGGCGCGGCCGGCTTTCTGCGAGGCATGCAGCTGCCGCGAGGCGGCATGCCTGGCCCGTTCCATCGCCTTCTGCAGATCCTGCTGCCCGGCCAGCAAGCGGGCCAGCTCGGCGGGATCGGCGCGGTGGCCCTCGGCCTCCATGAAGCAGCGCACGCCCCAGTCGTGCTGCGTCATCAGCGACTGCAGGCGGTCCAGGTCATCGGCCCGCAGCGCCTGGTGCATGTCGTCCAGATCGTCGAACAGGCGCGACAGCTGCACCCCCGCGTCCATCACGCACTCGCGCCCATCGCCGCGGGACGCTGCTGCTGCTCGACGGGAATGGCATTCCAGGCCGCCTCGATCTCGCCCAGCAGTACCAGCGATTCGTGCAGCGCCGATTCGTCGTTGTTGAGGTTGGCCTCGGTCAGGCGGCGGATCACGTAGTCGTACAGCGACGACAGGCTGCCGGCGATCTCGCCGCCGGCCTCGTGGTCGAGCGAGCCGTTGAGGTGGCCGATGATCGCGCAGACCTCGCCGATGGCCTTGCCCTTGCGCGCCAGGTCGCCGCGCGCCATGCACGCCTCGGCCAGGCGGATGCGCTCGCAGGCGCCGGCCAGCAGCAGGGCGACCAGCCTGTGCGGGCTGGCTTCCATCACCGTGCCCTCCAGGTGGTTCTGGCGGTACTGCTGCGCGTAGTTGTTCAGGGTCATCGGGATACTCCTTGCCTCAGCGCGACTGTGTCTGGGCCGCGAGCGCGCTGATTTGCTGCGCGAGGTAATTGCTTGTGGTGGTCATCTGCCCCATCAGCGTGTCCAGGGCCACGAACTGGGCCTTGTAGCGCGCGGCGGCGGCGGACATGCGCAGTTCCAGTGCTTCGCGCTGCCGGGTCACGTCCTTGACCTGGTCGTCCAGGCCCTTCTTGCGCAGAGTGAGGCTGCCGTCGCTGCCGACGTAGGTCTTGACGACGTTGTTGAGCCTGGCGGCCACGCCATCTTCGCCGGTGAAGGCGGCGATGATCTTGGCCGCGTTGTCGGTCATCGCGGCATCGAACTTGGCGGCATCCAGGACCAGGTTGCCGTTCGGGTTGGGGTGGCCCTGGGTCTGCAGGCCCAGGGTCCGCGCGTCCAGGCCCTGGGCGGCCAGCGTGCCCAGCACGTCGCCCATCACGCCGCGCAGCTGCGCCACCGCGCCGCGCATCTGCGCGTCGCCGGTCAGCGAGGAGGGGGTCTTGGTTTCGGCGTTGTAGCTGGTGGCGGTGGCCACGGCGTTGAGCGCGGCGTTGTAGGCCTTGACGAAACCCTCGACCGCCGCGCGGCTGCCGCTGGGGTCGGCGCCGACCACGACGCTGCTGGTGCCGGTGCCCTTGAGCTTGAGGGTCAGGCCGGGGACCGCGTCGGCGACGGTGTTGCTGCTGCTGGTGGTCACCAGCCCGTCGATGGCCACGCGCGCGTCGCTGGCCGGCGACTTCTCCTGCAGGCCGTCCACCACCGCCTGCAGCCCGTCATCACCCGACAGCACGCTGACCGTGATGGCGCTGGCGGCGCCGCTCTTGGCCGAGGCCAGCGACAGGTGCTGGCCGTCGTCGGAGGTCAGCAGGGAGGCCTGCAGCCCGTGCTTGCCCGCGGCGGCGTTGATCGCGCTGCGGACGTCGGCCAGCGTGGCGCCGGCGGCAATCTCCACATCGACGCTGGCATCGCCGATGCCGACCCGCAGGGTGCCGGCGCCGAAGCTGGTGCCCGTTTCCACGCCCGCGCCGACCAGCTTGTGCGCGCTGGCCAGCGACAGCACTTCCACCTGGTAAGTGCCGGTCGGCGTGCTCTTGCCGACGCTGGCGGCCAGCACCGTGTCGGTGCCGCCTTGGCCGGAACTGCCCCCGCTGGAACTGGAGGTCACCGTGCGCGCGGCCAGCGCGTCGGCCTTCTGCAGGGTATCCAGTGCGGTCTTGAGCGCGTCGAAGGCCGAGGTGACCGTGCCCAGGCCGGACAGCTTGAACTTGGCGTTCGCCTCCAGCTTGTTCAGGCGGGCATCCTGTGGCGCACGGTCGGCCGCCACCAGCTGGGTCACCATCGTGCTGATGTCCAGTCCGGAGCCGATGCCGCCGTAGCCGAAGGAATAGTCCGCCATTGCAGTCTCCCGTCTCCCCCGGTCGGGGGATGCAAGCACCCGGCGGCGTGCACGCCGTCGGGTTGGAAAGGGTATCGGCGCTGCCGCACCGTTCTTTAATCGCAATTGCGGATGCAGGAACCGTGCCGGAATCCTGGCGCCCGCGGCCCCGTAACCGGGCTTTGTCCCGCGACGGAAAGCCGTCGTCCCGCCCTTGGCGGAGACCCGGGACACCTTCTCCCCCGCCATGTAGAGCCGAGCTTGCCCGGCTGCACTTGCTCCACCAAGGCGCATCCTTCCGGTGATGGCCGAAGCAGCGGAGCAAGCTCCGCTCTACAAGGATGCGCATGTAGAGCCGAGCTTGCCCGGCTGCACTTGCTCCACCAGGGGAGTCCTTCCGGTGATGGCCGAAGCAGCGGAGCAAGCTCCGCTCTACAAGGATGGGCATGTAGAGCCGAGCTTGCTCGGCTGCTTGCTCCACCAAGGCGCATCCTTCCGGTGATGGGCGAAGCAGCGGAGCAAGCTCCGCTCTACAAGGATGCGCATGTAGAGCCGAGCTTGCTCGGCTCCATCTGCCATGAGAACCCAACAAAAACCCCGCCTTCCATTGCCGGAAGGCGGGGCGGGGTACCACCGTTTCGCGATACCGCTTGGGTGCAATCAGCGCAGCAGGCTGAGCACGTTCTGCGGGATCTGGTTGGCCTGCGCCAGCATCGCGGTGCCGGCCTGCTGCAGGATCTGCGTGCGCGACAGCTCGGCCGTTTCCTTGGCGAAGTCGGCGTCGCGGATGCGGCTGCGCGAGGCGGACAGGTTTTCCGAGGTGGTCTGCAGGTTGGCCACCACCGAGGTGAAGCGGTTCTGGATGGCGCCCAGGTCGGCGCGGGCGGAGTTGACCGCGCTCAGGGCCGCGTCCATCGCCAGGATGGCGTTGTCGGCGCCGGCGACCGTGGAAATGTCCAGGCCCGCAAAGCCGGTCTGGGCGGTGCCGGCCACCACGTTCGTGGTGCCCGCGGTCAGGCCGGTCAGCGCGGTCAGGTCGGACGAAGTGCCGCCGATCACGATGTTGGCATCGGAAGTCAGTTGCAGGGCGCCGCCGACCACCGAGGCGGTGACGCCGGCGCTGCTGGCGTTGATGGCGGTGGCCAGGGCATTGCTGCGCTCCGCGGCATTGGCAGAGGCAGCGACTTCGATGTTGGTCCCGTTGATGGTGAAGGCGTCACCGCTCAGGGCGGCGAAGGTGGTGGTGCCACCGGAGGTGGTCTGGGCGGCAACGGTGCCCGTCATGCCGCCACTGATCGTGACGGCGGTGCCGCTCGTGTTGGTGAAATCAACACCGTTGGCGGAGGCCGCCGCGCTCAGGCCCGTGACACCCGTCACTTCTGCCGCGACCGCGGTATAGAAGTCCGCCGAACTGCGACCGCTTGCTGCCGCGACCGTCAGCGTCGTCGTGCCGCCGTCCAGCGAGAAGCTGAATGCAGCCTCGGGATCAGCCGAGCTGAGATCCACGGAGAGGGTGCCCGGGGTCGTGGTGCCGCCGGAGGTCACGCCGGCCGGCGCCGCGCCGGCCACGTTGGCGGGCGTCGCCACGCTGGTCCAGCTGCCGAGCGCACTCATCTTGGCATTGACGATGCCGTCGACGTTGATGAGCTGGCCCTGGTCGGCGCCGACCTGGAAGGCCTGGTTGGTGAAGCTGCCGTTCAGCAGCTTGGTGCCGTTGAACGAAGTCTGGTCGGCAACGCGGTCGATTTCGCTCTTCAGCTGAGCGACTTCGGCCTGCAGGGCGGCGCGGTCGGTGCCGGAGTTGGTGGCGTTGCGCGACTGCACGGCCAGCTCGCGGATGCGCTGCAGGTTATTGCCGATTTCGCCCAGCGCGCCTTCGGCGGTCTGCGCCAGCGAGATGCCGTCGTTGGCGTTGCGCGCGGCCTGGTTCATGCCGCGGATCTGGGTGGTGAAGCGCTCGGAAATGGCCAGGCCGGCCGCGTCATCCTTTGCGCTGTTGATGCGCAGGCCCGAGGACAGGCGCTGGATGGTGGTCGACAGGCTGGCGCTGTTGGTGTTCAGGTTGCGCTGAGCATTCAGTGCAATGGTGTTGGTGTTGATGATGGACATTGCTGGGTCTCCTGATAAGGGGAATCCGGCGGGGGTTAGGGCCTTGCCGGTGGCTCCGCAGGGGTTTGCCGTTTCGCGCGGCCCTGTCCTCTGCTGAGAAGGTTAACGGCGTGGGGCAGGGAAGCTTTAATGCGTTCTTGCGTTTTTTTGCTTCATCCCTTAGCGCGGCGCATGGGGCGGATGCGCGGCGTGAATGCCTATTCGGCAGCTCCGTGCGGAACTTTAGGGAAACTTCGATCATCGCCGCACGGGCGGAAATCCGGCGATTCCACGCGGTCGAAGGCAACGGCGACGACGCACTGGAACTCGCTGCGCGGGATTTGCGTATCGCGTGATTGAAACGCGGTTGCGCACGTTCACCACAAGGCGCATCGGCAACGCATGCGTGCGCGTGCACGCATCGCATGCGGAAGGATCAGCGCGACGTGATCGGATGCGAGTGCGGCAGCAAGGCGTCGTCGTCCAGCAGGCGCAGATCGGCGAAGCGGTATTCGCAGCCCAGCAGCACGCGGCCCTGCAGGCCCGGCACGTCGCCGGGATAGACGATCAGCGCGTGCATCTCGTCCAGCGCGCCGGCCAGCGGGCTGGCGCTGGACTGTTGCAGGTATTCGTCCAGTTGCCGGGCCACCGCGTCGGCATCGCCTTCGATCACCATCAGCACGCGGTTGTCGGCGATGACGATGCCGTCGCTGGTCTGGCCCCAGGCCTGCACCGGCGCATCCAGCCGGTACAGATCCAGCAGCGGCAGCGAATACTGGCGCTCGGCCTGGGTGAAATCGGCCGGGCGTTCGTGGCGCAGGCGCGGCAGCAGCGCAGGCAGCCGCTGCGGCGCGGTGCGGCAGGTCAGCGCCTCGACCAGGGCATCGTCATCGAAGTCGTCCAGCATCGGCGGATCCTGCGCCAACGCCATCCCGGCGATGAGCGCGCCCGCCAGCAGGGCCATGCCCGACGGCAGCCATGCCGTCCACCGGCGATGCGGTTGATGTCCGCGTTCCGGGAACGTTGGCCTGGACGATGTGGGGCAACGAAGGGGCATGCACGCAAGGACGGCGGCGACAGACCCTGATACGCCGATTGCGGCCGCGACCGGACAACGATCGCGTGGATGCGCAGAAATGAAGGATGTGTCAGGAACCTTTCACCTCGTCATCCCCGCGCAGGCGGGGACCCAGCGACTCCAGGCAGGGAACAGGACAGGACACCGGATCCCACGGGGATGACGGCTCAGGCGTAGGCTCGGATCAAGCCGTTCAGGTACTCGCGCTCGGCATCGCGCAGGAACGGCGCCAGCAGCGTCATCACCTGCACCGCGCCCTGGCCGATGGCGGCCTGTTCGTCGCGATCGCCGCGCACGGCCGCGTAGTTCAGCCAGAAGGTGGCGATCAGCAGCACGTTGGTGGCGGTGGCCGCCAGTTCGCCGGCGCTGGCGCGCATCACCCCGGCCTGCGACAGGCCGCGCATCACCGCGTGGGCGCTGTCGTCGGCGCGCCGCAGCAGCCGCGCGAAGCGCAGCCGCAGCCGCCGGTTGCGGCTGAGGATCTCGACCAGGTCGCGGTTGAGGAAGCGGTAGTCCCAGATGCACTCGAACACCAGGTGCAGCTGCAGCCAGATGTCCTCCAGCCCAGGCAGGCGATCGCCCGGCGGCGCGAGCGCGGCGTCGATGCGCTGTTCGTAGCGCGCGAACAACTGCTCGATGATGTCGTCCTTGTTGCGGAAGTGGTAGTACAGGTTGCCCGGGCTGATTTCCAGCTCGTCGGCGATGTGGTTGGTGGTGACGTGCGGCTCGCCCTGCGCGTTGAACATGGCCAGGGCGGCGTCGAGGATGCGCTGGCGGGTATCGCGCGCCACGGCGGTCAGTGGGTCTTGCACTGCCGCCAGCGCACCGGCTCGTTGCTGCCCTCGGGCGGATTGAGCTGGATTCGCGTGGTGCGCAGGTCCGGGTACAGCTCGACCTGCTGGCAGATCAGCGGCCAGGCCTCGGACTCGGGAATCTCGCGGTCCACCGCCAGCGTCAGCTTGGTCAGCCAGATGCCGCGGACCAGCCCCGGCACCTGCGGCAGGGCCTTGACCACGGCCTGGCGTTGCTGCTCCATCTCGTCCTCGGTCGGCTCGACGTAGGGCACGACCGGTTCGGCGGCCCTGGCGGGCGCTTCGCCGGCCGGGGTCGTCGCCGGCGCCGGTGCCGGCGGATCCGGCATCAGGCCGCCGATGCCCACCGCGGTCAGCGTGCCGGCCGCCAGCGCGGCCAGCCAGGCGATGGCGACGTGGCGGCGCGCGCGCGCGGTGGCGTTGCCGACGATCTCCTGGCGCTGCTCCGCATCCAGCAGCGGCTTGAGCAGCGGCCACAGCCGGCGCCCGCCGAGCAGTTCGATGTTGTTGCTCTGCGCGGCGTCGCGGCCTTCCTTCTCGGCATGGCCCTCGGTGGCCAGGATGCCGCCGGCCGCGCCGTCCAGCCGCACGCTCGACGCCAGCTCGACCACCGGCGCCACCCCGATGCGGTAGGCCGAGCCGTGCTTGCAGGCCAGCAGCCAGCGCTTGCCGGCGTCGTTCTGCAGGGTGAACACGCCCTGCGACTCGCGGGCGTCCTCATCCGGCGCATACGTCCTGTGCAGGCCGCGCGCGCCCATCGCCTGCAGCACCAGGTGGACGAAATCGCGCCAGCGCATGTCGGCCAGGGCCTTGAGGCCGGCCTCCAACTCGTCGCGGCGGCGGCGGATCAGCCACAGGTAGCCGCTGGCGGCGGCCCCTGCCAGGAACATGACGACGAATCCGATGAGCCAGGCGAGCATGGGGGCACGAAGAAGCGGCAGGCAAGCCGCATATTGTAATGAACCGGCCGTGGCCTTGTGGGTACGAGGTGTGCCGGCGCTGCCGCCGCAGGCGTGCCGGCCGGTGATGGACCGCCAATGGAGGCGCCGGCCGGACAGAAGGCGGCCCGCCAGCCCGAAGTCGTAAGGGGAGGGGAGCATACGTACTTCGCTGGGCTGGCGGGCCGAGCAGATTGTTGCGCGTCGCATGTTGCCGCGCAACACGGATTTGTTCAGGAAGCGGGCTCAGTCCGCCGGCTTCTTGGCCACGTTGCGGCGCGCGGCGACGCTGGCGCGCGCCACCTTGGCCGCGGGGGAAACCGCCGGCTTGCGGCGCGGCGCGCGCTTGGCCGCCGGCGCGGCGCCCGCGCCCGGGGTGCCGGCGGCGGGGTCCAGCGCGTCGATGCGGCGGGACAGGGCGTCCAGGTCTTCGCGGCTGGGGATGTCGAGCCGGCGCAGCGCGCGCTGCACGCGATCCTCGAACACCTTTTCCAGCCGGTCCCAGGTCTCGGTGGCGCTTTCGCGCGCATGCGCGACGCTGCTTTCGACCGCCTCGCGCATCGCCTCGACGCGGCCCTGGGTGGTCTTGCGCGTGGCCTGCTCCAGCGACAGGCCCTCGCGCACGAGGGTGTCGAACAGCTTGCTGCCTTCGGCCTGGGCGCGGCCGAGCGCGCCGATGCCGGCCAGCCAGACCTGCTGGGCCGATTCGCCCAGGCGCCGGGAAAGGCGTTCGGCCTGCGGCTGCCATGATTCGTCGGAAGCCTGCGGCTTGCCGCGTGCGGATCTCTTCTGCGTCGCCATGAGGATTCCCTGCGCTGTGAAGGACGGGGTCAGGTTCGACCTGCGCGCTAGAGCTTTCACACCAGCCGCATCGCGCCGCGCATGACCCTGCCGCATGCGGCGTGAAAGCCGCGTGCGGCGGGGCGCAATCCGGTCAGCCGAACCGCTCGCCGAGGATGCGGCGGATTTCCGCCTCGATCGGGCCTTTCATCGCCGCCAGCAGGAAGCCGAGATCCGCGCTCACGCGCAGCGCGTCGGGCAGCAGCGCGATGCGCCCCTCCACGCCGGTGCGGTTGAAGTGCAGGGTGTCGCCTTCCCAGCGGCAATCCACGCCGAAGCGATCCGACAGCTTGCCGGCGATCGCCTCCACCGCCTCGCGCGCCTGTGCCGGCGTCTTCGAATGCGGGTGCTGGATATCGATGCGGGACATGGCGCGCTCCTGGCTGGCGGGCGGCCATTGTGCGCATGCGCGCGGCCGGCTCCAAGCCGCAATCGCCGCTGGACGCCGGCGCGCAACCTGCTAGGCTGCTGCCGCGTGGAAAACCTCCGACTCCAGTTCGCCGACCCCGCCCGGACCGAGCGCCCGTTGTCCACGGGCGTGCACCGGGTCGTGCGCCAGCCCGGCGGCACCCTCGGCATCGGCGATCAGGCGCAGGGCGCGCTGCTGGCGCGGATCTGCGTGGACCGGCGCGGGCTGTGGCTGCAGGTCGCCAGCGGCATGCGCGGCGTGCACGTCAACGGCCGGCCGGTGCAGCGCATGGCGCTGCTGCGCGCCGGTGACACCGTGCATGTCGATGGCGTGGAATTGCAGTTCCTTTCCTCCTGCCACGAGATCCGGACGCCGCCGCCGCGCGACGACGTGATCGAAGGCGATCCGCGCATCGCCCTGCGCGGCGTCGGCGGGGTGAACCACGGCCGCAGCTTCCCGCTGGACCGGCCGCTGCTGGTCGGGCGCTCGCCGGAGGCGGCGCTGCGCATCGACGACCCGGATTGCGCCGAGCGCCACGCCCAGCTCGAATTGCAGGGCGATCGCGTGCTGCTGCGCGCCCTCGATGGACGCGGCAGCCGCGTCAACGGCCGGCCGGTGCGCGACGCCCTGCTCGGCGCGGGCGACCAGATCTTCTTCGGGCCGCAGCACCGCTACGTCGTCGAAATCCCGTGGGTATCGGGCGCAGGCCTGGGCGATGAAGCACCCGTGCAGGAGACACCCGGGCCTACGCCCGCCGCCGAGCCGGCGAAGGCGGCGACCCCGGCGCTGGGC
The DNA here is from genome assembly GCF_046736355.1 of Pseudoxanthomonas mexicana. Lineage (GTDB taxonomy): Bacteria > Pseudomonadota > Gammaproteobacteria > Xanthomonadales > Xanthomonadaceae > Pseudoxanthomonas_A > Pseudoxanthomonas_A mexicana_B. The sequence continues at coordinate 1,758,930 of NZ_CP157201.1, forward strand.
CGCTGGCCGTGGCTGTTGCTGGCCGCGGCGATGATGGCTAGCGCGCTGGGTGCGCTGCTGCTGTTCGGCGCCGTCTGATTCCTTTCCACAGCCGCCAGCCCAGCAGCGCGGCCAGCAGGCCGGCGTAGAACAGCGGCTCGCGCAGGTCCGACTTGACCAGCCACCAGAAGTGCAGCACCGCCAGCACGCCGATCGCGTAGACCAGCCGGTGCAACTGCCCCCAGCGGTGGCCCAGCAGGCGCATCCAGCCCCGGGTGGAGGTCACCGCCAGCGGGATCAGCAGCAGCCAGGCGGTGAAGCCGGCGGTGATGTAGGGACGCTCGAGGATCTCCTCGAAGATCTGCGTCCAGTAGCCGCGTAGGTCCAGCACCAGGTAGGCGGCCAGGTGCAGGCTGGCGTAGAGGAACGCGTACAGCCCCAGCATCCGCCGGAAGCGCAGCAGCACCGGCAGGCCGGCGAGCTGGCGCAGCGGCGTGACCGCCAGGGTCAGCAGCAGCAGGCGCAGCGCCCACAGGCCGGTGCGGTGTTCGATTTCGGTAACCGGATCGGCGCCGAGCGCGTCGCTGCCGGTGCGCCAGACCTCGGCGATCTGCCAGCCCAGGATCGCCAGCGGCGCCAGCGCGGCGGCGTGGACGCCGGCCTTGGCGGCAATCAGGCCGGTGCCGCGGCGCCCGCGGCTCAGTACCACTTCCCCAGGTCCATGCCGGCGTACATCGACGCCACCTGCTCGCCGTAGCCGTTGAACAGCCGGGTGGGGATGCGCTCGGCGAACAGCTTGCTGGCGCTGCCGGCGATGCGGCGCTCGGTCTTCTGGCTCCAGCGCGGGTGGTCCACCTGCGGGTTGACGTTGGAGAAGAAGCCGTATTCGGAAGGCTGCAGATCGTGCCAGGCGGTGCGCGGCATCTTCTCGACGAAGCGGATCTCGACAATCGACTTGATGCTCTTGAAGCCGTACTTCCACGGCACCACCAGCCGCAGCGGCGCGCCGTTCTGCTGCGGCAGCGGCTTGCCGTACAGGCCGGTGGCCAGCAGGGTCAGCGGATGCATGGCCTCGTCGATGCGCAGGCCCTCGCGGTAGGGCCAGTTGATCGAACGGTAGGCCAGGCCCGGCATCTGCCGCGGATCGGCCAGGGTGGTGAAGGCGACGTACTTCGCCTTCGAGGTCGGCGCGAACTTCTTCAGCACCGCGGCCAGCGGCACGCCCAGCCACGGGATCACCATCGACCAGCCTTCCACGCAGCGCAGCCGGTAGACGCGCTCCTCCGGCCGCAGGCCCTTGAGCAGATCCTCCAGCGCCAGCGTGCCGGGCTTTTCGCACTCGCCGCCCACCTGCACCGACCACGGCGAGGTGCGCAGCGTCCTGGCCGCGCGCGAGGGATCGGCCTTGCCGGTGCCGAACTCGTAGAAATTGTTGTAGCTGGTGATGTCTTCGTAGCGGGTGGGTTCCTCGTCGGTGCGGAAGCCCGAACGGACCTGCGCCGGCGTCGGCGGCGCGCGCGGCGGCGGTGGCGGTTCGGCGGCGCCGCAGCCGGACATGGCGATGGCCGGGGTCATCGCCAGCGCGCCCAGCAGCGCGCGGCGCTGGCGGTAGACGGTTTCGTCGGTGATCTGCGCGGAAGGTATCCGCAGTGCGTCGCGGAGTGACATCGGTTGCCTCGCGTGGGGGACGGGCGGATCTGCAGCAGTTTCCGGCCACCAGCCTGCACCGCGCGCGAACGGCCGGCAAGCCGCCATCCCATCGCTGCAACAGTCGCGCACCGGATTGGAACAGCGCGGCCGCCGATGGTTGCCCCCGCAACTGATGCACTGCGGCATACTACGGCGCTCCTTTCCCGGGTGCCCTATGACGCGCGCGTACAACTTCAGTGCCGGTCCCGCCACGCTGCCCGAGCCGGTGCTCCGGCAGGTCCAGGCGGAAATGCTGGAGTGGAACGGCGTCGGCGCCTCGGTGGTGGAGATCAGCCACCGCAGCGCCGAGTTCATCGAACTGGCCGCCCGCGCCGAGGCCGACCTGCGCCGGCTGATGGCCATCCCCGACGACTACGCGGTGCTGTTCCTGTCCGGCGGCGCGACCACCCAGCAGGCGCTGCTGCCGCTGAACTTCGCCGCGCCGGGGCAGGCGGCCGACTACGTGGTGACCGGCCACTGGGGCAAGACCGCGATCAGGCAGGCCAGGCCCTGTGCCTCCGTCAACGTCGTGGCCGACGGCGAGCCGGAAGGCTTCCGCGACATCCCGCCGCGCGAGGGCTGGCGGCTGGATCCCGCCGCCGCCTACGTGCACGTCACCGCCAACGAGACCATCCACGGCGTCGAGTTCCGCGACGCGCCGGACGTGGGCGGGGTCCCGCTGATCGCCGACTTCAGCTCGTCGATCGCCTCCGAACCCATCGATGTCTCGCGCTACGCGGCCATCTACGCCGGCGCGCAGAAGAACCTCGGCCCGGTCGGCATCGCCGTGGTCATCGTGCGCCGCGACCTGCTCGAACGCGCCGGCCAGCCGCGCGCCGACATCTTCGACTACCGCTCGCACGCCGCGCGCGACTCCATGCTCAACACGCCGCCGACCTGGAACTGGTACGTGCTGGGGCTGACGGTGAAGTGGATGCTGGACCAGGGCGGGGTCGAGGCGTTCGCCCGCCGCAACGCCGACAAGTCGGCGCGGGTGTACGCCGCCATCGACGCTTCCGGCGGCTTCTACCGCAACGAAGTGGCCGTGCGGGCGCGCTCGCGGATGAACATCCCGTTCTTCCTGCCGGACGAGACGCTGACCGCGCGCTTCCTCGCCGAATCGAAGGCCGCCGGCCTGCTGGCGCTGAAGGGGCACAAGGCCGTCGGCGGGCTGCGCGCGTCGCTGTACAACGCCATGCCGGTCGAGGGCGCGCAGGCGCTGGTGGATTTCATGCGCGATTTCCAGCAGCGCCACGGCTAGGACACAAAGCATTTGTGGGAGCGAGGTCGGTCGCGACGGAACATCGGCAAAGCCCCGTCACGACTGACCTCGCTCCCACACAACCTAAATCGAAGAAGAACGGAAGCCTCATGGCCGCACCCAGGAAACCCGCGAAGAAACCCGCCGCCAAGCCGACAGGCAAGGCCCCGGCCGGCACGCCCGCCGGCGCCCCGGCGCTGGCCGACGTGCGCGCCAAGATCGACGAGATCGATCGCGGCATCCAGACGCTGATCGCCGAGCGCGCGCGCTTCGCCCACCAGGTCGGCAAGGCCAAGGGCAAGCTGGCCGCGGCGGTGGACTACTACCGGCCCGAGCGTGAGGCGCAGGTGCTGCGCATGGTGGTCGACCGCAACGAGGGCCCGCTCAGCGACGAACTGCTGGTGCACGTGTTCCGCGAGATCATGTCGGCCTGCCTGGCCCAGCAGGAGCCGCTGAAGATCGGCTTCCTCGGCCCGGAAGGCACCTTCAGCCAGCAGGCCGTGCTCAAGCACTTCGGCCGCTCGGCGCACGGGCTGCCGCTGGCCAGCATCGAGGAGGTGTTCCAGGAAGTGGAGAGCGGCAACGCCGATTTCGGCGTGGTGCCGGTGGAGAACTCGGGGCAGGGCACCATCCAGGTCACTCTGGACATGTTCCTGACCTCCAACCTCAAGATCTGCGGCGAGGTCGAGCTGCGCGTGCACCAGTACCTGATGTCGCGCACCGGCCGCATCGAGGACATCGAGCGCATCCACGCGCACCCGCAGTCGTTCGCGCAGACCGCCGGCTGGCTGCGCGCCAACCTGCCCGAGGTCGAGAAGGTGCCGGTGTCCAGCAACGCCGAGGGCGCGCGCCGCGCGCGCAACGCCGACGACGCGGCCTGCATCGGCGGCGAGAGCGCCGGCCACGTCTACGGGCTGAAGAAGGTGGTGATGAGCCCGATCCAGGACGACGCCGACAACACCACCCGCTTCCTGGTCATCGGCCGCAGCATCTTCCCGCCTTCCGGCCACGACCGCACCTCGGTGCTGGTGTTCATCCACGACAAGCCGGGCGCGCTGTTCGACGTGCTCAGCCCGTTCGCCCGCCACGGCATCAGCATGAACCGCATCGAGTCGCGGCCCTCGCACCACGCCAAGTGGGAATACGGCTTCTTCATCGACCTGGCCGGCCACGTCGAGGACGATGCGATGAAGCAGGCGCTGGCCGAACTGAAGGCGCACTCGGCGCAGATCAAGGTGCTGGGTTCCTATCCCGTCGCGGTGCCATGAAAAATCCCTTCCCCCGCTTGCGGGGGAAGGTGCCCGGAGGGCGGATGGGGGGATGCTTTTCCTGCCAATCCGCAGCCCCCACCCCAACCCTCCCCCGCAAGCGCGGGAGGGAGCAGATCCACGGATCTGCAATGACGAGCAGATGCAAGAGATCGCAATGACGAGCAAGCAAGACTGGATCGCCTCCCCGAGCCAACCGCTGCACGGCGAACTGACCATCCCCGGCGACAAGTCGATCTCGCATCGCGCGGTGATGTTCGCCGCGCTGGCCGATGGCGTCTCGCGCATCGACGGCTTCCTGGAGGGGGAGGACACCCGCGCCACCGCCGCCATCTTCGCCCGGCTCGGCGTGCGCATCGAGACGCCTTCGGCCTCGCGGCGCATCGTGCACGGCGTCGGCGTGGATGGATTGAAGCCGCCGGCCGGTGATCTGGACTGCGGCAACGCCGGCACCGGCATGCGCCTGCTGGCCGGGCTGCTGGCCGGCCAGCCGTTCGACAGCGTGCTGGTCGGCGACGAGTCGCTGTCGCGCCGGCCGATGCGCCGCGTCACCGTGCCGCTGGCCAGGATGGGCGCGCGCATCGACACCGCCGAGGGCGGCCTGCCGCCGCTGCGCATCCACGGCGGCCAGGCGCTGGCCGGCATCGACCACACGCTGGAAGTGGCCAGCGCGCAGGTCAAGTCGGCGCTGCTGCTGGCCGGTCTGTACGCACGGGGCGAGACCGTCGTGCGCGAGCCGCACCCCACGCGCGACTACACCGAGCGCATGCTGGCCGCCTTCGGCGTGGACATCGAGTTCTCGCCCGGGCACGCGCGCCTGCGCGGCGGCCAGCGGCTGCGCGCGACCGACATCGAGGTGCCGGCGGATTTCTCGTCGGCGGCGTTCTTCCTGGTCGGCGCCAGCATCGTGCCCGGCTCGCGGCTGCGCCTGCGCGCGGTCGGGTTGAACCCGCGCCGCACCGGCCTGCTGGCCGCGCTGCGGATGATGGGCGCGGACATCGCCGAGGAGAACCACCGCGTCCACGGTGGCGAGGCGGTCGCCGATCTGCTGGTGCGGCACGCGCCGCTGCGCGGCATCGAGGTGCCCGAGGCGCTGGTGCCGGACATGATCGACGAGTTCCCCGCGCTGTTCGTTGCCGCCGCCTGCGCCGAAGGCCCGACCGTCGTGCGCGGCGCGGCCGAACTGCGGGTCAAGGAATCCGATCGCCTTGCCGCGATGGCCACCGGCCTGCGCGCGCTGGGCCTGCGGGTCGACGAGACGCCCGATGGCGCGACCCTCCATCCCGGCGCCTTGCAGGGTGGCCGCATCGAGAGCCACGGCGATCACCGCATCGCGATGGCGTTCGCGATGGCGGCGCAGCGCGCGCAGGGTGAAGTGCGTATCGGCGACGTCGCCAACGTGGCCACGTCCTTCCCCGGCTTCGACGCACTGGCGCGCGGCGCGGGCTGCGGACTGGCGCATACACCATGAAGGAGAGGGAGGCCGGATGGGCCTCCCTCCTGGGTTTGCAATCCGGATTTCGCCTTGGACTTTTCCCTTCCCCCGCTTGCGGGGGAAGGTGCCCGAAGGGCGGATGGGGCAACGCGGACTGCTCGGGTTGCTAAGGATTCAAAGCCTTAAATCGGCTTGAAGTCCACCGGCACCTGCACCACGCTCGACGTGGCGCGGCCGTTGCGGATGGCCGGCTCGAAGCGCCACTGGCGCACGGCGTTGAGCGCGGCGCGATCCAGCTCGCGGTTGCCGCTGCGCTCGACCAGGTTGACCGCGACCGGCTGGCCATCGGCGTCGATCTCGGCGCGCACCATCACCGTGCCGCCGATGCCGGAGCGCAGCGCCGCCGGCGGATACTTCGGCTCTACGTTGCCGGCCAGCGGACGCGCCGGGCGCGACTGCGGCATGGCCGGCGAGGCGGTGCGGTTGGCGCTGGGCGCGGCCTGGCGCGGCACGGTGGCCGGCTGTTCGACCGGCGGCAGCGCCGGCATCGTCTGCTCGGTCATCATCGGCACGGTCGTGTCGGAAGCATCGCGGTTGCTGTACCACCACGCCGCCGCCGCGGCCAGCACGATCAGCAGCAATCCCCACAACAATGGGCTTGCGATGGAGCGCGGCGCGGGTTCCACGGCCGCATCCTCGACGCGATAGTCCTGGCGGAATTCGTTGGAAACCTGGGACATGGGAAACCTCCTGTGGGCGACGCGTTTTCGCGTACGCCGGAAGTCTTGCACGCAGGTTCGTTCCCGCTGCGTGAGATGCGGGTAAAGCCGCGATCCACCCAGGGCCAGGGTTCATCGATGTGCAGCGGGCGTCATCGCCTGATGACGCATCCGTCATCCCCGCGCAGGTGGGAACGACGGGAACATCATTGCAGGTTGAAGTCGATCGGAATCACCACGCTGGCGACGATCGGCTGCCCGTTGTGCTGGGCGGGATTGAAGCGCCACCGTCGGACCGCCTCGACCGCGGCGCGATCCAGATCGCGCGAACCGCTGCGTTGCTCGACCTCCACCCGCAGCGGCACGCCGTCGGTGCCGACCTCGACCCGCACCATCACCGTGCCGGTCTCGCCGCTGCGCATCGCCGCGACCGGATAGTCCGGCGGCGGCGTCTGCCCGGGAATCGGCACCGGCACCTCGCCGGGCGCGAGCGCCGCGCTGGCGCCGGCGGGAGCGGATGCCGCGCCATCCACCGGCGCCGGCAGCGGCGCGTCGGCGGGCGGCGTCGGCGGTGCCTCGACCAGTTGCGGACGGACTTCCTCGCGCGGTTCGCGCGGCACTTCCATGCCGCTGGCGCCGTCGCCGGCCGGCAGCGGGGCGGGCAGCGCTTCCAGGACGGCCGCGGGCGTGCCGTCCTCGCGCGGCGGCGCGGTGTAGAAACCGTCGTCGCGCCCGGCCAGCCACACGGCGACGAACAGCAGCAGCCCCGCGCCGAAGGCGACGCCCATGACGAGCAGCGAGCGCCGCGGCAGGCGGAAGGTGATGTCGGAGGCGGGACGGTTGCGGGAAAGGGACATGGAGGCGCGGGTCGGTGTGGGCGCGCCGATTCTGGCATGGCCGCGGTGAAGCGGGTGGGCATCGTGCATGAATGGGCGATAATGCCGCTTTCCCCCTTGCGCCGCCGCCATGCTCGATCCCGTCCTGCTCCGCAACCAGCCCGCCGAACTCGCCCAGCGCCTCAGGGACAGCCGCGGCTTCGAGCTGGACGTGTCCCGGCTGGCCGAACTGGAAGCCGACCGCAAGCGGATCCAGAAGCGCACCGAGGAATTGCAGAACCTGCGCAATACCCGTTCCAAGGCCATCGGGCAGGCCAAGGCCAAGGGCGAGGACGTGTCCGCACTGATGGCCGAGGTGGCCGGCTTCGGCGACGAACTGAAGGCCTCGGAAGCGAGGCTGGACGAGATCCGCGCAGAGATCGAGGCCATCGCCCTGGGCATCCCCAACCTGCCGCACGCCAGCGTGCCGGCCGGCAGCGACGAGAGCGGCAACGTCGAGCAGCACCGCTGGGGCACGCCGCGCGCGTTCGATTTCCCGGCCAGGGATCACGTCGAACTGGGCGCGCGCCACGGCTGGCTGGACGCCGACACCGCCGCCAAGCTGTCCGGCGCGCGCTTCACCGTGCTGCGCGGCCAGCTGGCGCGCCTGCACCGCGCGCTGGCGCAGTTCATGCTGGACCTGCACACCGGCGAGCACGGCTACGAGGAGACCAGCGTGCCGGTGATCGTCAACGCCGAGTCGATGCGCGGCACCGGCCAGTTGCCGAAGTTCGAGGAGGACCTGTTCGCCACCGAGCTGGGCGAGCACCGTCGCTACCTCATCCCGACCTCGGAAGTGCCGCTGACCAACATCGTCCGCGACGAGATCCTCGACGACGCGCGCCTGCCGCTGCGCATGACCGCCCATTCGATGTGCTTCCGCTCCGAGGCCGGCAGCGGCGGCCGCGACGTGCGCGGCATGATCCGCCAGCACCAGTTCGAGAAGGTCGAGCTGGTCTCGATCGCGCGCCCGTCGGAGAGCTACGACGAGCAGGAGCGCATGACCCGCGCCGCCGAGACGGTGCTGGAGCGGCTGGGCCTGCCGTACCGCCGCATGCTGCTGTGCAGCGGCGACATGGGCTTCTCGGCCACCAGGACCTACGATCTGGAGGTATGGCTGCCGTCGCAGGGCACCTATCGCGAAATCTCCTCGTGCTCCAACTGCGAGGATTTCCAGGCCCGCCGCATGCAGGCGCGCTGGCGCAACCCGGCCACCGGCAAGCCCGAGCCGGTGCACACGCTCAACGGCTCCGGCACCGCCGTCGGCCGCGCGCTGATCGCGGTGATGGAGAACTACCAGAACGCCGACGGCTCGATCACCGTGCCGGAAGCGCTGCGTCCCTACATGAGCGGCGCCGAACGCATCGCCTGACTTGCCGAGACTCCCTTCTCCCGCATCGCGGGAGAAGGTGCCCGAAGGGCGGATGAGGACGCCGTTGGCGCAACAGGCTCCCGGCTGCTGCGCAATGCACCGTCGAGGAAGCGCTGCACCCTGCATGGGCGCAGCCGACCGCTGATGGAGTTTCCTTCTCCCGCATCGCGGGAGAAGGTGCCCGAAGGGCGGATGAGGGCGCTGTTGGCGCAACAGGCTTCCGGCTGCTGCGCAATGCACCGTCGAGGAAGCGCTGCGTCCCTACATGAGCGGCGCCGAACGCATCGCCTGACTTGCCGAGACTCCCTTCTCCCGCATCGCGGGAGAAGGTGCCCGAAGGGCGGATGAGGACGCCGTTGGCGCAACAGGCTCCCGGCTGCTGCGCAATGCACCGTCGAGGAAGCGCTGCACCCTGCATGGGCGCAGCCGACCGCTGATGGAGTTTCCTTCTCCCGCATCGCGGGAGAAGGTGCCCGAAGGGCGGATGAGGGCGCTGTTGGCGCAAGAGGCTCCCGGCCACTGCGCAATCCACCATCGAGAGCCTGACCGCTCAACGCAAATCGACCCGCCAGCACGGGCCGAACCCGGCCATGATCCGCAGCAGCGAACTCAGGCGGCTTCGCGCAGCGGTGCCGCAATCGCCGCCAGTGCGCCGCTGATCGCCTCGGCGCGCTGCTGCGGCCCCAGGCCGATGCCCTCGGCGCGGACGAACCCGACATCGTCGATGCCGAGGAAGCCGAACACCTGGCGCAGGTAGGCTTCCTGGAAATCGGTCGGCGCATCGTCGCCGTGCAGGCTGCCGCGCGCGCTGGCGACGACGATCTTCTTGCCGCCGGCCAGCCCCTGCGGGCCTTGCTCGGTATAGCGGAAGGTGCGCCCGGCCACCGCGATGCGGTCGATCCAGGCCTTCAGCGTGGACGGCACCGAGAAGTTGTACATCGGCGCGCCGACCACCACAACGTCGGCGTCGAGGAATTCCTGCAACGCCTGCTCACCCGCGGCGGCCACCGCCGGATCGGCCTTGGCCAGCACCGCACCGGTCAGGTGGGGCAGGGGATTGTTGTCCAGATCGCGATATATGACCTCCAGCCCGGCCACATTGTCCTGCCAACGGGCTACGATGGCGGCGGTGAGCTGGCGGCTGACGGAGTTGGCGCCCAGGGCGCTGCTGTCGACATGCAGGAGTTTCATCGGGGGTGTCCAGTCGTGGGAGCGGCCGTGGCCGCGTTGGACGCCACCTTAGTTTGTTGCTTTTGTGGGATAAACAGTGATAAAAATCACTGATTGTTCTAAACATGGAACTTTCGGCCATGCATGATCTCAACGACCTCTATTACTTCGCGATGGTGGTGGACCACGGCGGGTTCGCCGCCGCCGAGCGCGCACTGGGCATCCCCAAGTCGCGCCTGAGCCGGCGCATCAGCCAGTTGGAGACCGACCTGGGCGTGCGCCTGCTGCAGCGCTCCACCCGCCGCTTCGCCGTCACCGACGTCGGCATGAGCGTGCACCGCCACGCCCAGACCATGCTGGCCGAGGCACAGGCCGCGCGCGAGGTGGTCGATCGCCTCAGCGCCGAGCCGCGCGGCGTGGTGCGCGTCAGCGTGCCGGTGGCGGTGGCGCAGATGCAGTTGCCGAAGATCCTGCCGATGTTCCTGGAGAAGTACCCCAAGGTCCGGCTGCAACTGCACGTCAACAACCGCCGCGTGGACATCATCAACGAAGGCTACGACGTGGCCCTGCGCGTGCGCGCCAAGCTCGACGACGACGGCAGCCTGGTGATGCGCAGCTTCGGACAGATCCAGGAACTGCTGGTCGCCAGCCCGCGCTACCTGGATCGCGCCGGCCGCCCCGCCGATCCGGACGAGCTGGTCCAGCACGTGACCCTGAGCATCAGCGAGGACGAGGCGCGCCAGCGCTGGGAGCTGCACGGTCCCGCCGGCGAGGTGCGGCGCGTTGATCTGCAGCCGCGGCTGGCCGGCTTCGACTTCCCGCTGCTGCAATCGATGGCGCGCGACGGCTTCGGCATCACCCTGCTGCCCGAGACCGTCTGCGCCGAGGCCGTGCGCAAGGGCGAACTGGAAGTCGTACTGCCGGAGTGGTCGCTGCCGCAGGGCATCTGCCATGCCGTGTTCGCCTCGCGCCGCGGCATGCTGCCGGCGGTGCGCGTGTTCATCGACTTCCTCGCCGAGCACCTGCCGCAGCAGATCGAGGCCTCGCGCCTGGACTGCGGCGGCAAATGCGCCGACGCCGCCGAGAAGGCCATCGCCACCGCCCTCGACAACAACCGCAACGGCAAGGCGCGCAAGGCCTCCTGAAGCCCCGCGGGCGGGCGCTGCCTCGACAAGCCGCCCGCGCATGGCAGAATGTCGCGCCGGCCGGGGCGCTAAGGCGCAGGGCGCGGCGATGCGGTAACAACGGAGAGATGGCCGAGCGGTTTAAGGCACCGGTCTTGAAAACAGTTGTAGGAAGAGTGGCCGAGCGGTTTAAGGCACCGGTCTTGAAAACCGGCGATGGGCAACCATCCGTGGGTTCGAATCCCACCTCTTCCGCCATTAAAAACAAGCACTTACGCGGAATTTCGCATCACTAGTAAGTGCCATGAAGCGAGAGGATTTCAGTGAGTGATGGGAGCATCGAGGTAGTGAGCGGCGCAACCGACCGTAAGCAAACCGTAAGCGATAGCGACCAGTCGTCACCACAGATCGTCTCGAAAGACTACGGGCACGCATTCGCTGCCTACCAGCGGGAAGCAACGCTGCGCCCGCTGCTGCTCAACGGCGATGCGCTCGCCGTTCTCAAGTCCCTACCTGATGAGTCCATCGACTTCGCTATGACTTCCCCGCCGTATTGGGGGAAGCGCGAGTACGAGAACGGGGGTATCGGTCTTGAGGCCGACTACAGGGACTTCGTAAAGGACTTGGCTGCCATCTTCTTGGAGCTGAAGCGAGTCCTAAAGCCCACGGGGTCGTTCTGGCTCAATATCGGTGACACCTACAACGGCAAGAGCTTGCTCGGGATTCCGTGGAGGGTCGCTTTTGAGTTGACTGACGTCCAAGGCTGGACGATGCGGAACAGCGTCGTCTGGAACAAGTTGAAGGGCGGCATGGATAACAGCAAAGATCGCCTAGCCAACGTCCATGAGAATCTCTTTCACTTCGTGAAGCAGCCGAAGGGCTACTACTACAACGCTGACGCCATTCGCTCGAAACCGCGCGAGGCGAAAGTCGTCAATGGCGCAGTTGTTTCAGCTACAGGCGTCTCCGGCGTCCGCTACAAGAGGCAGCTTGAGCTTTCCACGGCTCTCGACGAGAACGAGAAGAAGGCTGCCTTCGCTGCCCTTGACCGTATGCTTGCCGACGTGGGCGCTGGTAACGTCTCTGACTTCCGCATGATTATTCGTGGTCAGCAACGCGCCACGCATTCGGATAGTGAGAAGGTTTCAGGCCGAGCAAAAGAGCTTCGAGACAAAGGCTTCTACTTCCTCAAGTACCATCCCAATGGAAGCAAGCCCGGCGACGTGTGGGAAATCATTCCTGAGGATACGCAACGACGCGGCGCGCACTTCGCCCCGTATCCTATAGACCTTTGTCGGCGACCGTTGCTTGCCACGTGCCCACCCGGTGGCATAGTGCTTGATCCATTTTGCGGGACTGGCACAACTCTGCTCGCCGCCGGTAATCTTGGCCTCAAGTCAGTGGGCATCGACATATCGCGTCACTATCTCGAACTCTCGCAAGAAAGGTGCGATGGTCTTCTATGAGCAAAGTTGTCGAACTGTTCGGCAAAGCCGGCGACGCGCCGGGTATTGACTGGCAAAATGAAATCGCGGATCAGCAGTGCCCGTTTCTCGGCAAGCGCTGCTACAAGGTTCGGAAGTCTAACCCCGAGATTTCGATTGGCTCCTGTACCGTTCTCTATGGGCGCGAGCCGGAGCCGATCATCATTTGCCCCACGCGCCTTATCCAGCGCGGGCAGATCTTCACCGACTGTTTGCATCTGCTGACCAGCCACGAACCGGGGAACGAGCTTCATTTAGTGTCCGAGGTCACCGTGCCCGGTGGAAGCATCGACTATGTCCTTGTGTCGGCGAAGGAAGGCAAGGTTCGGGACTTTGTGGGTATCGAACTGCAAACGCTCGATACGACGGGCACCGTATGGCCTGAACGGCAGCGCCTGCTCAAAGAGCTGGGCGTCGCACGCGGGGACAACGGCGAAGAGTCCGACAAGTCCTTTGGCATGAACTGGAAGATGACCGCGAAGACGATCCTCGTCCAGATGCATCACAAGGTGCAGACGTTCGAGCATGTCAATCGGAAGCTCGTTCTCGTGGTGCAAGACAAGTTCCTGGCCTACATGACCAAAGAATTCAAGTTTGACCACATGAAGAATCCAGCGGCGGTCGGTGACTCGATGCACCTCCACTCCTACCGGATGGCGCGTGCCGATGACGGAAACTTCCGCTTGTCGATGGCCTCTCGGCTAAGTACCGATGCTGACGGCATCGCAACGTGCCTTGGCCTGCAAGCTGAGGCGCGTATCGAGCTAGAGCAGATCATCTCCACGCTACAGGCCAAGATTTCGCCCGCTACGTTGTTCCGTCCCGTGTATTTTTTTTACGCTGGGCTTATTCGCAACGCCGGGAGCCGAGCTAATCGCAGGAGCAGCAATCGGTTAGCGGGCAAGCCCGAATAACTCCGTGTTTGCTGGTCGTCAGATCGCCGCTTGCTGGCGGGGTGACTGGCTGGTGTTTTGACGCATCTGGTCGTCGAGCCAAGACAGAACTTCTGCCTCGACATAGCCGCATGTTCCGCAGGTGCTCGCGTGCGGCCTCCCGTGCTTGGTCCACGGTGAACACGCCGTGGGGGCCAATGGTCAGCCGGAGTTCCTTGCCGTGGACGCGGCCTTGGACGACATAGCTCTTCTTGCCGTCCTTGGTGATGCGGAGGCCGAAGCCCCGGTCTTGTTCGTCCCAATGGAGCGCGTAGCCGGTAGATGGTGCAGGCAGCCGATCCACTACGGACTTGGTGAGTCTCGCCATCGTTGAAGTCCTCGCGTAAGTGCAACGTAAGCAGTCCACGCAAATGTAGGACAACCTCCGACAATGACGAAACAATGATAAGACTATGATTTGTAAAGAAAAATAACACTTACGGAAGCCTCGTGAGGGCGTGTAAAATCAACTCGCTGAATACTTGAAAATCGGCGAAGGGTCAAACCTTCCGTGGGTTCGAATCCCACTCTCTCCGCCAATGCCCCTTGGCGCGCGGCTTCACCCACCGCCGACCGCACGGCCGCGAAGCTGTACCGGGTTTCCCCGCGCGGCCGGCCATGAAGATCCACTGCAACGCCCTCTACCAGATCGATCCCTACCTGTTCCGCGACTCGGACGGGCATGGATGGGGCACGCTGGATGGCATCACCGGGAAGCTCGACTACCTGGCCGAGCTGGGCGTGTCGACCCTCTGGCTGCTGCCGTTCTTCGTCTCGGGCGGACGCGATGGCGGCTACGACATCGTCGATCACTGCGCCGTGGATCCGAGGCTGGGCGATCTGGCGGCGTTCGACCGGCTGGTGCGCGAAGCGCGGCGGCGCGGCATCGGCATCGTCGTCGAACTGGTCCTGCAGCACACCTCCGACCGCCACCACTGGTTCCAGCAGGCGCGCCGGGATCCGGCGTCGCCTTTCCGTGCGCGCTACCTGTGGCGCGACGCACCCGAGGATCACGGCCACGATCCGATGTTCCCGCCGGTGCAGGCCGGCATCTGGACCTGGGACGCGTGCGCGCGGCAGTACTACCGCCATCTGTTCTATCCGCACGAGCCGGACCTGGATACCGCGCATCCCGCGGTGCGCGAGGAAATGTTCCGGATCATGGAATTCTGGCTGCGTCGCGGCGTGGCCGGGTTCCGCATCGACGCGCTGCCCTACATGGTGGAGCGTGCCCGCGAGGCCGATCCGGCTGAGCAGGGGCGCTGGCTGCTGGGCGAAATGCGCCGCAAGGCCGGCGAGCACCTCGATGACCCGATCCTGATCGGCGAGGCCGACGTGGCCGCGGGCGAGTACGGAACCTACCTCGATCACGGCCGGAAGCTCTCGCACCTGCTCGACTTCCACTTCAACAACCACCTGTTCCTCGCGCTGGCCTGCGAGGACGCTCGCGAGATCGCGGCCACCGCGGCCGAGTACCCGGCCGATGCGCCCGCCTCGACGCGGCTGATGTGGCTGCGCAACAACGACGAACTGGATCTGGAGCAGCTCGACGAGGACGAGCGCGAGCAGGTGATGCGGGCGTTCGCGCCGGAACCGTGGATGCGCATCTACGGCCGCGGCATCCGGCGCCGGCTGGCGCCGATGCTGGGCGGCGACGTGGCGCGCATCGCGATGGCGCATGCGTTGATCCTGTCGATCGGGCAGGTACCGGTGCTGCGCTACGGCGACGAGATAGGCATGGGCGAGGAACTGGCGCTGCCCGAGCGCCAGTCGGTGCGCACGCCGATGCAGTGGACGGCCGGGGAGGGCGCCGGCTTCGGCGATCGCCCGGAGCGGGCGTGGCGCCGGCCGATTTCCGCAGGGCCTTTCGGCCACGGCCGGATCAACGTGGCGGCGCAGCGCGACGATCCGGATTCGCTGCTGGCGCGCGTGCGCGAACTGCTCGCGGCCCGTCGCGGCCTGCCCGCCTTCGATACCCACTGCCGCTACGAGGATGCCGGCACGCCCGGGATCCTAAGCTGCCACTACGCCGATGCGCCGACGCCGCTACTGGCGCTGGTCAATCTTTCCGGCGAGCTCCGGCAGGCCGCGTTGCCCGCGGATTTCGTCCTCGACGCGACGAAGGTGGCGCGCGGCGCGCGGCCGCTCAGCGACCGGGTGGCGCTGCAACCGTACGGTTATTGCTGGTTGCAAGGCCGCCGGACGCGCTGAACCGCGGCAGCACGTCGCGGCCGAAATCGTCGATGAAGCGTTCCTGCGAAAGATTGACGTTGTGCAGGTACAGCCGCTCGAAGCCCTGTTCGAGATCTTCCTGCAGCCACCGGGCCTGCAGCCCGGGGTCGGCGGACACGCGCACCTTGCGCGCCATTTCCACCTCGTCCACCCGTTCGGCCAGCGCTTCGAACTGCTCCGGCTGCCGCAGCAACTGCGTGGCCGCCGGCGGCAGCACGTTGGTGCGCCACTGCGCCATCGCGCCGGCCATCGCGGCGTCGTCGTCGCGGTCATAGGACAGCTTGACCTGCAGCCACATCGGCTTGCCTTCGCCGCCGCCTTCGCGGAATGCGTCGGCAATGCGCCGTTGCTGCGCGCGTTCGGCGCTGACGGTGATCAGGCCATCGGCCCATGCGCCGGCCCAGCGCGCGGTCTCCGGCGTCAGCGCGGCGGCGATCAGCGGGATCGGCCGTGCCGGCCGCGAGAACAGCCGGGCATGCTCGACGACGACCGCGCCGTGGTGATCGACGCACTCGCCGCGCCACAGCGCGCGCATCACCTCCACGCATTCGCGCAGGCGCGCGTTGCGTTGCGCCTTGTCAGGCCAGGGCTGGCCGGTGATGGCCTCGTTCAGCGCCTCGCCGCTGCCGACCGCCAGCCAGAAGCGGCCGGGGAACATCAGCTCCAGCGTCGCAGCGGCCTGCGCCACGACCGCCGGATGGTGGCGGCCGGTCGGGCAGTTGACCATGCCCAGGGTGAGCGCGGTGGTCGCCATCGCCGCGCCGCTCCATGCCCAGGCGTTGCCCGACTGGCCCTGCGCGCGGCTCCAGGGATGGAAGTGCTCCGAGCACATCGCCGCGCCGAAGCCGCCGGCTTCGGCCCGGCGCAGGTGTTCGAGCAGCGCCTGCGGCGCGAACTGTTCGTGCGATGCATGGAAACCGAGCATGGCCATCGGCGTCTTCCTGCGGCATTGACTTTATGCCAACACGGACGGCGATAAAACGACGTCATGAGCGATGAGATCGGAAGCAGGACCTGGGCCATCGCCGAGGGCTACATCCCCGGATGGAGCCACGGCCCGGAACCCGCGCTGGAAAGCCACGAGACGTGCTGCGTACTGAACGCATCGGATCGCGACGCCGAGCTCGAGATCATGATCTTCTTCGAGGACCGACCCGCCTGCGGACCCTACCGCCTCACCGTCGGCGCACAGCGCACCTTCCACCTGCGCTTCAACGACCTCCGCGATCCGGAGCCGATTCCGAAGGAAACGCCGTTCGCCTCGCTTATCCGATCCAGCGTCCGCGTGGTCGTCCAGCACACGCGGCTGGACTCGCGCCAGGCCGCCAACGCGCTCATGACCACGATGGCGCATCCCTGCGATTGAACCGGGTGCGCTCCCGGCGCGCCGCGCTCGCCTTTCCCCGCCCCAAGGAGCCTGCCATGCCCGTTCCACGCTACCCGCGCCCGCCGTTCAAGCCGCAGCAGCAATCGTTTCCCGGCAAGACCGCCAAGCTGGATCCGACGCCCGATCACGGCGAGGAAAGCTACGTCGGCCACGGCCTGCTCAAGGGCAAGCGGACCCTCATCACCGGCGGCGACAGCGGCATCGGCGCGGCGGTGGCGATCGCCTTCGCACGCGAGGGCGCGGACGTGGCCATCGCCTACCTTCCCGAAGAGCAGCAGGATGCCGAAAGCGTGCGCGCGCTGATCGAGGGCGCCGGCGCCAGGGCCTTGCTGGTGCCGGGCGACATCAGCGATCGCGGACACGCGCGGGAACTGGTGGAGAAGGTGGCCGCCGGATTCGGCGGCATCGACGTGCTGGTCAACAACGCCGCCTACCAGAAGTATTTCGAGAAGTTCGAGGACATCACCCTCGACGAGTGGGAGAAGACCTTCGCCACCAACGTGCATGCGCCGTTCAACCTGATCCGCCTGGCGCTGCCGCACATGCCCGAGGGCGGCTCGATCATCAACACCGCGTCGGTCAACTCGAAGAAACCCAGCGCCAACATCTTCCCCTATGCCGCCACCAAGGGCGCGGTTGCCAACCTGACGCTGGGCCTGGCCGAGCTGCTGGCCGAACGCGGCATCCGCGTCAACGCGGTGCTGCCCGGCCCGGTGTGGACGCCCTTCATCCCGGCGGGCATGGACGAGGAATCGGTGAAGAACTTCGGATCGCAGGTGCCTTTCGGCCGTCCGGGCCAGCCGGCCGAGCTGGCCTCGGCCTACGTGATGCTGGCCGCCGACGGCGCCAGCTACACCTCGGGCGCGCTGCTGACCGTTGCCGGCGGTTCGGCGCTGCTCTGAAGGCCGGCCGGTTTCGGTTCTCTTCACCCGCGCGTCGGTTCGTCGTAACGGCGGCATCGATAGGGTGGCACGCGGCACCTCCCGGCGCCGCTTGCCCATCATCCCCGCACGAGGAATCCCCCATGAGCGTCAAGACCATCGAAGAGTTGTTCATCCATGAACTGTCCGACATCTACAGCGCGGAAAAGCAGCTGACCAAGGCCCTGCCAAAGCTGGCGCGCGCCGCTTCCAATCCGGATCTGGCGGCCGCGTTCGAAGCCCATCTGGAGGAAACACAGGGCCAGATCGAACGCATCGACCAGGTGGTCGAAACGCTCGACATCAAGCTCAAGCGGATCAAGTGCGCGGCGATGGAGGGCCTGGTGGAGGAAGGCAAGGAAATCATCGATTCGGTCGCCGCCGGCCCGTTGCGCGATGCCGCGCTCATCGGCGGCGCGCAGAAGGTGGAGCACTACGAGATCGCCGCCTACGGCACCCTGGCCGCGCTGGCCAAGCAGCTCGGCTACAGCAAGGCGCTGCCGCTGCTGCTGGAAACGCTGCAGGAAGAGAAGGCGACCGACGAGAAGCTGACCATGCTCGCCGAGCAGGGCGGCAACCAGGAAGCGGCCCGCCAGAACAAGCGCGCGGCCTGATCGGCCAGCGCAGGGAGAAACGCGATGACCAGCAAGCCGCTCGATCAGCAAGATGTCCGCCAGGCCGCGTACCGGGGAACCGGATCCGAACCGGAAGGGACCGGCATCCCGCGGGGAACCTCGCGCGACGATCCTTCGGCCGATCTTCCGGCCGTGCCCAACACCGAGCGCGGCCCGGAGAGCAGCGATTCCGACGACGCCAGTGGACGCGTCCAGCCGAATTTCGGCCAGGCCGGGACCTGGGGCGGATCCCAGGCTGCGCCCGCCGGCGAGGCCGGGACGGATGCGGCGGCGACGGACGCGGACGACAAGCGCGGTTCGAAATCCTGATTCCACTTCCGTTGAAGACGAAGGAGCACGCGCCGGCGCGATGTCCTGTGCGGCGATCAGTGGGTCGTGAAATGAATGCCGTTTCCAGCTTGTGATGTTTCCGGCGCCAGGGCCGCACCTTCGCTTTACGCGTGGTGTCCTACGCTTTTCTCCAGGCAATCCCGCCTGAGTCAAAAGGAGTTACCGAGATGGCCCAGAACAATCCCCAGAACCCCAACCAGAACAACCAGAACCAGAAGCAGCCGAACGATCCGAACCAGCAGCGTCAGCAGCAGCACCAGGATCCGAATCGCCAGCAGGAAGACCAGCGCAACCGCCAGCAGGGCGATCAGAACACCCGTGAGCAGCAACAGCGCTGATCCCGGCGAGGGTCGCAAGGAAAAACGCCTCGGCTTGCCGAGGCGTTTCTTTTGGAGAATTCGAAATTAAGCGCGGGACCGAATGTTTGTTCGCGGTTATTTCTCCCGCTTGCGGGAGAAAAGCCTGCCCCCGAAGGCGGGATGCCCGAATGGATGGACGAAGGCGCTTTTCGCGCGCCCCCATCCCATCCACTCGTGGCGCCTATCCCGCCAGCGACTGGGCGATGGCGGCGCTGAAGGCGGGGATGTCGTCGGGCTTGCGGCTGGTGATGATGTTGCCGTCCACCACGACTTCGGCATCCTGCCAGTGCGCGCCGGCGTTGGTCAGGTCGGTCTTCACCGAGGGCCAGGAAGTCAGCCGGCGACCCTTGGCCAATCCGCTCTCGGCCAGCAGCCAGGGGCCGTGGCAGATGGCGGCCACCGGCTTGCCCGCGCCGGCCATGTCCCTGATGAAGGCGATCGCCTTGCTGTCGCCGCGCAGCGTATCGGGGTTGATGACGCCGCCGGGCAGCACCAGCGCGTCGTAGGCGACGGGGTCTGCTTTCGAAAGCGGAACGTCGACCTGTACTTCGTCACCCCAGTCCTTGTCCTTCCAGCCGCGGATCTTCTGCTTGCCGTCGGGGGAAACCACGTCGACGCGCGCGCCATGCGCTTCGAGCAGGCGCCTGGGTTCGAGCAGTTCCGACTGCTCGAAGCCGTCGGTGGCCAGCAGGGCGAGGGTCTTGCCGGTGAGATGGCTCATGCGTGCGATGCTCCTGGGGGAAGGTCATCGCAGCATAGGGATCGCCGCGTCCGTGGCAGGTGAAGCGTGGCGACGCCGGCATGGCGCTTTGCCGCGCTGGCGCGGGTGTTTGCGCTACTGCTCAGGCGGTCTGTTGCATCGACATGCGCATGCCGGGCGCGGGCCGATGGACGTGCGCGGGCGAGCCGTCGCAACAGGTGCCGGCGCTGCCGATGCGCAGCCATACCTCGCGGATGATTTCCTCCGCCTGCGTCCAGTCCAGGCGATCGCGCGAGGGCAGGCGGCCATAGGCATGCTGCAGGCGCGGCGCCAGCATTTCCCAGGGCTCGCGATGCCACTTGAGATAGGCATCGTAGGCGAACTTGAGCGTGGGCTTCAGATCCTCGAAGCGTCCGGCCGGAATGGCCGGCGCAGCGAAGGAAAACCTCGTCTGCCAGTAGCGCAGTTCGGCATTGATGTCGATGCAGGCGCAGTCGTCGCGGTAGGAACCGCCGGCCTTGGGCATTGCCGTCATCGCTCTGTCTCCCCGGTGCCTGGAAGGAACCGCAAAGATAGCGCGCAGGGGTTACGGCCGGGTGACGGGGCGCGGCGGCCGATGCGCGCGCATCTCAGGCGCTGCGGCGCTTGCCCGGCGAAGCGGCGCGCTTGCGCGGCCTGGCGGCCTCGGCGCCGGCCTCGGGCTTGGCGGATTTGGCGGCCTTGCCGGCCTTCGCCGCCTTGGCCGCCTTGCGCGTGGTGGCGGCCTGCTTGCGCGCCGGGGTGCGGCGCTTGCTCTGCAGGCTTTCCTGCAGCAGCGCCATGAAGTCGACCACGTTGGTCGCGGTCCCTTCCGGCGCTTCCGCTTCCTCGGCCACCTTGGCGGTGCGTCCCTTCGACTTGATCCGCTTCTGGATAATCTGCTGCAGGCGTTCGCGGAACTCGTCGTGGTAGTCCTCGGGATTCCATTCGCTCGACATCGAATCGATCAACTGCCGCGCCATCTCCTTTTCCCTGGCGGTGATGCGGTAGGAATCGTCGCCACTGGCCGGCAGCCGGTAATCCTGCGGATCCACCAGTTCCTGCGGGTAGCGCAGCAGGATCAGCACGATCGCATCGCCCTGCGGCAGCACCGCGCACAGGTACTGACGGGTGCGGATGACCACACGCGCGATGCCGGCCTTTCCGGTCGCCTTGAGCGTCTCGCGCAGCAGCACGTAGCCTTTCTCGGCCTTCTTGGCCGGCACCAGGATGTAGGGTTTCTCGAAGTAGCGGTAGTCGATGCCGGCCGCATCGACGAAGGTCTCCACGTCCACCGACTCGTGGCTCTCCGGTGCGGCGCCGGCGATGTCCTCCTTCTCGATGACGACGTAGCTGCCCTTGTCGTACTCGAAGGCCTTGACGATGTCCTTCCACGGCACTTCCTCGCCGGTCTCGGCGTTGACCCGCTCGAAGCGTATCGGCTTGCGGTCGCGCGAATCGAGCATGCGGAACTGCAGGTCGACCTTGCGCTCGCCGGACATCAGCGAGACGGGGACGTTGAGCAGCCCGAACGACAGGGTGCCGGACCAGATCGGGCGTGCCATCGGTGTCTCCCTAGGGCATGCGTGCCGGCACGAACGGCGACACCGGATCGCTGGCGGGGAAGGTTTCCTCCAGCGCCTCGTCGTGGTTGTCGCTCTCGTGCGCCTGCCGGAGCTGCTGCTCGTGGGGCGTTTCCCAGGCCTGCCGGTTCTCGCCCGGGCCGGGCGGATCCTTGCGGTCGCGTGCCATCTGCTGATCTCCGAAGGGGGGCCGCGACACTGTCCCGCCAGCGGCCTGAAAACGCCGTGAAACCGCCGCGCGCGGTTCGAGCGTCGTTACGCGCCGTTGACCGTCCGGCCTGCATAAGAAGGACATGACGCTGGCCGAATACCGACGCAAGCGCGAGTTCGCCCGCACGCGCGAACCCGAGCCGGGCAAGCCGCCGCCGCGCGGGCGCCGGCCGCTGTTCGTCGTGCAGCTGCACCATGCCGGCCGCCGCCACTATGACTTCCGCCTGCAGGTGGGCGATGCATTGAAGAGCTGGGCGGTGCCGAAGGGACCGAGCTTCGATCCCGGCGTCAAGCGGCTGGCGGTGGAAGTGGAGGATCATCCGGTCGCCTATGCCGATTTCGAGGGCGACATCCCGCAGGGCCAGTACGGCGCCGGCCACGTGGCGATCTTCGATCGCGGCGTGTGGTCCACCGCCGGGGATCCGCAGGCGCAGCTGGAAAAGGGCCACCTGCGCTTCGAACTGTTCGGCGAGCGCCTGCGCGGCGGCTGGCACCTGGTGCGCAGCTCGCGCCGCGCGCGGCAGCCGGAATGGCTGCTGTTCAAGGAGCAGGATGCGCATGCCGGCGCGGTCGAGGCCGACGATCTGCTCGCCGGGCCGTCCACGCGCGCCCCGGATGCCGGCCAGGCCGCCAAGACCCCGGCCCGGCGGATCGCCGCGCTGGCGCGCCGGGCCGGCGAGTTGCAGGGCGCGCGCCGCGGCACGCTGAAGGAAGGCCCGTTCGAACCCGAACTGGCGCGGCTGGGCGAGTTCCCGCCGGCCGGCGAGGACTGGGTGCACGAAGCCAAGTGGGACGGCTACCGCCTGCTGGCGGTCATCAAGGCGGGCGACGTGCAGTTGTGGTCGCGCAATGCGCTGCCGTGGACGCACCGGCTGCCGGACATCGTCGCCGCGTTGCGCTCCCTGCGCCTGCACGAGGCCGCGCTGGATGGTGAACTGGTCGCCGGCACCGGCACCCAGGCCGATTTCGGCCTGTTGCAGGCCGTGTTGTCGGGCGAGAAGCAGGCGTCGCTGAACTACGTGCTGTTCGACCTGCTGCACCTGGCCGGCTGCGACATCACCGCCGCGCCGCTGGTGCAGCGCAAGGCCCTGCTGCAGGAACTGCTGGACGCGCCGCCGTCGCACCTGATCTACAGCTCGCACGTGACCGGGCGCGGCGAGGAGGCGCTGGCGACGGCACTGCAACGCAGGCTGGAAGGCATCATCTCCAAGCGCGCGCGCTCGCCCTATCGCGGCGGCCGCGGCGACGACTGGCGCAAGACCAAGCAGGCGCACAGCGACGAGTTCGCCGTGGTCGGCTATACCCTGCCCAAGGGCCGGCGCAGCGGCCTGGGCGCGCTGCTGCTGGCGCGCCCGCACGGCCGCGGCGGATGGCGCTACGCCGGCCGGGTCGGCAGCGGTTTCAGCGGGGAAATGCTGGAGCGGTTGCGGCGGCGCCTGCAGCCGCATGCGGTCGATGTGCCGACGGTGGAAGGCGTCGTCGATGACCCGGAACTGCGTGCGGCGCGATGGCTGCCGCCGCGCGAAGTGGTGGAAGTGTTCCATCGCGGCATCGGCAACCAGGGCCTGTTGCGGCAGGCTTCGTTCAAGACGCTGCGCGAGGACAAGTCCATCGCCGATCTGCGCAGCCCGCAGCGGGAGGACGGCATGGGCAAGGCGAGAGACGAAGGCGCCGGCAGGACGCGCAAGCGGATGCGGAAGGCCGACGCGGAAACGCCGCGTACGGCCGCGGAACTGCCGCTGAGCAGCCCCGAGCGCGTGGTCTACCCGGATCGGGGGACCCGCAAGCGCCAGGTCGCCGACTACTACCTGGCGATGGCGGACTGGCTGCTGCCGGAGATCGCCGGGCGGCCGCTGTCGATCGTGCGCTGTCCGCAGGGCGTGGGCCGGCCCTGTTTCTTCCAGAAGCACCATGCGGCCGGTTTCGCGCACGTGGCCTCGGTCGCGCTGGAGGAGGAATCAGGCACGCGCGCCGACTACCTGGTGGTGGAGGATGCGCTGTCGCTGATGGAACTGGTGCAGTTCAACGCGCTGGAATTCCATCCGTGGGGAAGCCATGCCACGACGCCCGAGCGCGCCGATCGCATCGTCTTCGACCTGGACCCGGGCGAGGGCGTGGCCTGGGCGGACGTGCGCCAGGCCGCGCGCGACGTCCGCCGCCAACTGGAGGGCCTGCAACTGCATTCCTTCGTGCGCACCACCGGCGGCAAGGGACTGCACGTGGTGGTGCCGCTGCGGCCCGGTTGCGACTGGGACCTGGTCAAGCCGTTCGCGCATGCGTTCGCCGAGGCGATGGCCGCGGCCGAACCGATGCGCTTCGTCGCCACCGCGACCAAGCGGCTGCGCAAGGGGCGCATCTTTATCGACTACCTGCGCAACGGCCGCGGCGCCACCAGCGTGGCGTCGTTCTCGCTGCGCGCCCGCGAAGGCGCGCCGGTGGCGATGCCGCTGCGCTGGGAGGAACTGGGGCGGATCCGCGGCGGCGATGCGTTCGACATCGACAGCGCGCCGCGACGCATGCGCCGCCTGTCGGGCCATCCCTGGGAGGATTACGCGCGCCTGCGCCAGGATCTGTCGGGACTGGAGGATCGGCTGCGCCTGAGGGCCGCCGGCGGCCGGGCAAAAAAACCCGGGAGTGGGGACTCCGGGGGGAAATGACGAAGGCGAAGTCCACCTCGTCATGCGGCGGCGAACGGCTGGGAGTATGTGCGCGCACATGGCATCGCGCCATCGGGTGGAAGCGGATGCGAGGCAGGAAAACCCCGAATGGCGCTCAGGCGCGCATCCGTGCGCGGCCCTGGAACAGCCGCCACTTGCCGTCCCCGCCTTCGAGGTTGATCGCGTAGTCCTTGCCGTGCTCGGCGCGCTGGTTGGCCAGCTTCACCGCGTAGGACAGCGCGGCCTGGCGGCTGGAGAAGCGCAGCGGCGGCGACTCGTTGATCGAGAGCGGATAGGCTCCTTCCTCGTCGGGCGCATACGGCAGGTCGAACATCATCATGGGTGCGGCGGACAGCGGAAACTGCCCGGCAATCTAGCGATGGCCGGGTGATGAGGACGCCAAGGAAGCCCGAGCGGAACCGCGCCGGTTCAGTTCAGGGCGAGGCGGCCGGCGCGGCTGCGGCGGGGCCACGGCGATCCCACTGGCGCAGGGCCTGTTCCAGCACCTGCACGCTGGCTTCCAGGTGCGCCGCATCGAGCGCGGCGAGGGTGTCGCCGGGGCTGTGGATGACCTGCATCACCTTCGGCGGCGTGGCCGGCTGCTGCCCGGCGAACACCTGCAGGATGCCTTCGATTTCGGTGCCTTCGACCCGTGAGAACGACACCGCCGGCCAGCCGGCGCGCTGGAAGGGCAGGTGATCGGTGGGCGGGTAGCGTTCGCCGGCCACCAGTTGCAGTCCGCGCGCGGCGACCAGCGGGCGCAGCGCCGCGGCCAGCGGATCGTCCTGCCGCAGGGTCATCATCCACAGCGTGTCGCCCCAGCCGTAGACGTCGAAATTGACGTACAGCGCCGGCCGTTCGCGGCCCGGCGTGGCGACCCAGGCGCGCGAACCGAGCAGGCCCTTTTCCTCCAGATCCCAGAACACGATGCGGGCGCGGTGGCGGGCCAGCGGCTGGCGGTGCAGGGCGCGCGCCAGCTCGATCACCGCCGCCACCCCGGAGGCGTTGTCGGTGGCGCCGTGCCCGATCTCGACCCGGTCGTAGTGGGCGCCGAGCAGCAGCAGCGGGGCGCCTTCGGGGCCGCCGAGATCGGCCACCAGGTTGATGCCGGATTGCCCGTCCTGGCTGAAGGGTTCGCGCTGCCAGGCGATGCCCAGCCTGTCCAGCCGCGCGGTGATGGCCGCGGCGCGCCCGGCGGTGTCGTGGCCGGCGCTGATGTCGGCGACCTGGCGCCGCCAGTCCGCCGCCGGGGCGGCGTCGCGCGCGACGGCGGCGAGCGGAAGCAGCGACAACAGCAGGCAGGACAGCAGGCGTGCGTGCAGGGACATGGCTTTTACCCGGGTGGCGAGTGTGTGAGTATGCACCGGCGCCGGCCTGTGGGCGGCGCCGCAGGGATGACAGCCGACCGGTGAGTGGCGCCACGGCAAGGCGCCGCCCGACCGGACTTCGACAGAGACCGTCTGGGACGGAGACAGGGACGAGAGGAACGATCGATGAAGATTCGCGTATATCTGGTGGACGATCACGCGCTGGTGCGCGCCGGCATGAAGATGATCCTCGGCAGCGAGGACGACATCGAGGTGGTCGGCGAAAGCGAGAGCGGCGAGGCCGCGCTGCCGCAAATCCGGCAACTGGCGCCGGACGTGGTGCTGTGCGATCTGCACCTGCCCGGCTACAGCGGGCTGGAGGTGACCGAGCGCATCGTCCGCGGCGATCACGGCACCCGCGTCATCATCGTCTCGGTGCTGGAGGACGGCCCGCTGCCCCGGCGCCTCCTCGAGGCCGGCGCTTCCGGCTACGTCGGCAAGGGCGGCGACGCGGCCGAACTGGTGCGCGCGGTGCGCGAGGTCTCGCGCGGGCGCCGCTACCTCGGCAACAACGTGGCGCAGAACCTCGCCCTGCACAGCGTCGCCGGCGAGGGCTCGCCGTTCGACGCGCTCTCGCCGCGCGAACTGGAGGTGGCGATGCTGCTCACCCAGGGCATGCGCCAGGACGACATCGCCCGCCGGCTGAGCCTGAGCGCCAAGACCGTCAACACGCACAAGTCGCGGCTGTTCGAGAAGACCGGCGTGCACGACAACATCGCGCTGGCGCGGCTGGCCGCGCAGTACGGCCTGCTGGATCCGGCACGGGCGCTCTGAGTCCGCTTCCCGGCGGAAAAGCGGTCAGACCGGCCGCATTGCGCGGGATGGACCCCAGTGGAGGCGACGACGTGGCCGCCACGCCCGCGTTGGCGGGTCATCGCGCCGCGGGAGCCTCTGCCAGCGTGATGTCGACGGGCGAGAGCCTGCCATCCAGTTGCGCGACCACCTCCCGGCGGGGGAACAGTCCGTCCGCCGCCAGGATCATCAGGATGTCCTGTTCGACGAAGACCAGGCAGGCGATCCGCAGATCCTCCTTGAGGCGGCCGGCGAGATCGCGTTCGTCTTCATCACGGTCCGACTGGCTGAATACCGCGTGGGCGATCTCGTTCGCGATTCGTTCCAGCAGCTGCGCCTGCTTGCGCGGGGTCAGCTTGCCGATGACCGCCTCGCCGAAATCCAGGGCTTGCGAGAAATCGGTCTCGCCATTTTCCGACTCGAAGACTACCTCGACCGGATGCGCATGGCCGGGCAGCTTCGCCTTGCCGTGCAGATCGCCGTCCACCAGGTACGCATCGGCCAGGAAGCCGGAAACGGGCGCGGCCTTCGTCTTGCCGGGTTTCCGCGGCCTGGCCGCGGCGGGGCGAGGAAACAGCGAATCGATCCTGGCGATGGTCTCCGCCTTATCCGCCACGAAGAAAATCCTTTCCTCGACCCGGTCCAGCAGGGCGAAACAGTCCGTTTCCGCATGCAGCCAGATCTCGCTGAAGAAGTCCTTTTCCTTGCAGATCAACCGGAAATGCTCCTTCAGCGCCGCCTGCCCGCCGAGATCGTCGCGCTGGGTCCTGTGCGCGGCGTTCCGGTGCAGGTGCATGGCGAAATCGGTCAGCAAAATGATCGAGGAAGTCTTGAAATCCAGCGCCCACTGGCCGTCTTCCTCGAAGTACAGCGGGGGATCGATTTTCCCGGAATCCGTCTTCCTGATCAGGAAGCGGTTGCGGTTGTTCTCGAACGTGATGCGTATCCCTTCGGCAACCTGTTCGGTCGCGATGAACCGCCCGCCGTCGATGCCTTCCTGGACCCGCTCAATCAAGTGGACGTTCCTGGGATGGGGCAATCCCTCGGCTTGCGTCATGGCCGGACCGCCGTGGCAACGCAGCAGGGTTTGCAGGATCCGGAAGTAGTCGGCGTGCTTGATCATGGGCCTCGTCTCGCGTTCGTTGCAGCGTTGGGTGGGTTCGTCCATATCGGGTGCGGACCGCGTATCTCCCGCGCATCCGGCATGGGAGCCCGGGCGGTCCGCAGGACGCCCTGCCGTGGGGCGCGCGCATCATGCCGGGGAATGGGGCATGCGCCATCCGGCCTTGGCGACGCGCAGGCGAAGAGGCATGGCAACGACGGGAATGGAACATTCGCCGGCATGCGATTGGCGTTGCGGAGACGGGCTTCGCTTCCATGCGTTCGATGCAGCGGCTTGCCGAAAGATGCGGTGATTGTAGGGGCGGCGGGGAAAGCCGCGGTGACTGTTGGCGGAACGCCACGGCCGGGAAAACATGCGGGGACGATTGGCGATGGCGGTGGCGTCTTTCCGTACGGGCTCGCATTGCCCAGCGTTGCGGATTGGCCGCCTGGTCCCGGAAACGCCACCGGCCGCGCGAGGCGGCCGGTGGCGGGTGCTGCAGACGGTGTCGTCAGGCGGGGCGGTCGGGATCTTCCTGCCTGTCCGTGGCGACCGGTGCTTTGGCCTGCGCGCCTTCTTCCTCGGGCTGCTGCGGCAGCGGGTCGAACAAACCGCGCGTGACCGAGGGCGGGGTGTCGGCGTCGGCGACGAAGAACAGCGAACCGGTGCTGCCGCGCGACGGTGCCGGGGCGTCCTTGGTCTTGGACGGGGCCGCCGTTTCGTCCACCGGAGACTGCGCCACGGGCACGACCGCTACCGCTTCCTCGCGATGGCCTTCGTCCGCCTGCGCCTCGGCGGCTTCCTGCACTGGCGATGCCACGTCGGCGATGGGGGACGGGGTCCCAGGTGCCGGTTGC
This sequence comes from Pseudoxanthomonas mexicana, assembly GCF_046736355.1. GTDB lineage: Bacteria > Pseudomonadota > Gammaproteobacteria > Xanthomonadales > Xanthomonadaceae > Pseudoxanthomonas_A > Pseudoxanthomonas_A mexicana_B. Next base: position 1,787,387 of record NZ_CP157201.1, read on the forward strand.
CGCTGAGCTTCGACACTGGCGGTTTCCGTTTCCACGATCGTCACCGTTTCCGGCTTGTCCGTGGTGACGGCGGCCGGGGCCGGGGTCGATGCAACGGGCTGGGCTTCTTGTTCCACCCCCTGTACCGGGGTCGCCTGGATCAACACCACCTCCTCGGCCCTGGCCGGGGAAGCGGGTTCGTCCAGCGCGACGGCAGGCGCAGGCGTGCCGGCGGGAGCGACCGGGTCCGCCGTGGGTTCCTGCACGGCTTCCTGAGGCGCGGGGACTTCCTGTTCCAGCGTGGTAGTCACCGCATCGACCGCGCTGGCACCCGCGACGGCAGCGGGAGCGGTCTCGCGGCGCGTCCGGGCCGGCGAGGGCGCCGGGGCCTGCGGCGCGGCGACGTCGTCGAAATCGAACTCGGGATGGCTGCGCGGGGCGGTGGCGGTCGCGGGGGCGTCGCCGCCTTCCTCGCCGTCGTCGTCGCCTTCGAACGTGCCGTCATCGGCCAGGTTCTCCTGCGCGCCGCTTTCGCCATTGCCACGGCGGCGGCGACGGCCGCCACGACGGCCACGGCGGCGGCGGCTGCCCGCTTCGCCGGTTTCCGCATCACTTGCCGCAGCGGCGGCATCGCCCGGCACCGAGGCTTCGGCGGCGGTCCCGGTGGCCGGGGCCGCGGCGATCGCCTCGACCGGCTGCGTCGGTTCGACCGGCGGCTGCACCGGCTTGCGGACGGCCTCGGCCTCGGTGGCCGTGGCGATCGGAGCCGCCGCAGCGGCCGCGGCCGTTGCCGGCGCCTTCTCGATGGCGGCCGGCGCGGCATCCTGCCTGGCCTGCGGCTTGGCGACTTCGCGCGCGGGCGGCTGCGGCTTGCCGGCATTCGCGGCCGGCTGCTGCGCCTGTGCCTGCGCGGCGCCGGCTTGCGGCTGCTGCTTCGGCGGCTTGGGCGTCTGCGGGCGCGGCTGCTTCTGCGACTGTGGCGGCGGGTTCTCGCCGCGCGGCTTCTGGCCCGGCTGGGCGCCGCCGGCCTGCGCCTTGGCGCGCGGTTCGTCCTTGCGCGCGCCGCCGGCGCCGCGGCCCTGTGGCTGGCCCCGGTTGTCGCGATTGTCGCGGCGGCCGCCGCGATCGTTGCGCTCGCCGCGGCGCTGGCCTTCCTGCGGCCTGGTAGCCGGCTGCGCGGCAGCGGGCGCCTCGCCGGTCAGCAGGCGCTTGAACCAGCCGACGATGCCGCCGCTGGCGGGCGCGGCGACGGCCACCGGCACCGGCGCGGGTGCCGCCGGAGCGGGGGCGGGCGCCTCGCGTTCCTCGCGCACCGGGGCGGGCGAGGAATGCTTGACCTGGGTGACGGCCGGGGCCGGCGGGATGTTGAGCTGCGCCTTGGTCAGCGCGTGCACCGGCAGCTTGCGCGGGGTGCCGCGCTGGTAGCTGGGCTTGCTGGTTTCCTCGCCGAGCTCGTTCTCGCGGATGCGGGTGACCTCGTAGTGCGGGGTGTGCAGCTGCTCGTCGGCGACGATGACGATGGGCGCGTCGTGGCGGCGCTCGATCTCGCGCAGCGCGCCGCGCTTCTCGTTGAGCAGGAAGTTGGCGATCTCCACCGGCGCCTGGATCAGCACCTGCCCGGTGTTGTCCTTCATCGCGTGCTCTTCCGCGACGCGGATGATCGACAGTGACAGCGACTCGACGCTGCGCATGCGGCCGTGGCCCTCGCAGCGCGGGCAGACGATCTGGCTGGACTCGCCCAGGCTCGGGCGCAGGCGCTGGCGGCTCATCTCCAGCAGGCCGAAGCGCGAGATGCGGCCCAGCTGCACGCGCGCGCGGTCGTACCTGAGCGCGTTCTGCAGCTTGTTCTCGACCTCGCGCTGGTGCTTGTTCGACGACATGTCGATGAAGTCGATCACCACCAGGCCGCCGAGGTCGCGCAGGCGCAGCTGGCGGGCCACTTCCTCGGCCGCCTCCAGGTTGGTCTGGAACGCGGTCTCCTCGATGTCGCCGCCCTTGGTGGCGCGCGCTGAGTTGACGTCGATGGCGGTCAGCGCCTCGGTCTGGTCGACCACGATCGAGCCGCCGGAGGGCAGGCGCACGTTGCGCTCGTAGGCCGCCTCGATCTGCGATTCGATCTGGAAGCGGTTGAACAGCGGGATGTCGTCCTTGTAGTGCTTGAGCTTGCGCAGGTTGTGCGGCATCACCTGCTGCATGAACTCGCGCGCGGTCTCGTACATTTCCTCGGTGTCGACCAGGATCTCGCCGACGTCGGCGCGCAGGTAGTCGCGCAGGGCGCGCACGATCAGGCGCGACTCCTGGTAGATCAGGAACGGCGCCGGCTTGCTCAGCGCGGCCTCGGCGATCGAGCGCCAGACGCTGAGCAGGTAGTCCAGGTCCCACTGCAGCTCTTCGGCGTCGCGGCCGACGCCGGCGGTGCGGATGATGACGCCCATCTCGTCGGGGATGTTCAGCGCGTCCATCGCGCGCTTGAGCTCGGCGCGGTCCTCGCCCTCGATGCGGCGGGACACGCCGCCGGCGGTCGGCGAGTTGGGCATCAGCACCATGTAGCGGCCGGCCAGCGAGATGAACGTGGTCAGCGCCGCGCCCTTGTTGCCGCGCTCGTCCTTGTCGACCTGGACCACGACCTCCTGGCCCTCGCGCAGCAGCTCGCGCAGCCCGGCCTTGTTGGGATCGACCCCGGCCTGGAAATAATCGCGGGAGATTTCCTTCAGCGGCAGGAAGCCGTGGCGGTCGCCACCGTATTCGACGAAGGCCGCCTCGAGGGACGGTTCGAGCCGGGTGATGCGGCCCTTGTAGATGTTGGACTTCTTCTGTTCCTTGGACGGCTGCTCGATGTCGATGTCGTACAGGGTCTGTCCATCGACGATGGCCACGCGCAGTTCTTCTTCCTGCGTGGCGTTGATCAACATGCGTTTCATTTGCGTTCCTCGCGCGCTGCTACCGCGCGGAACGCCGTGGCGTTTCGCCTCTGGAACCGGCCCTCCGGGGAGGGCGCATCTTTTCCCGCCCCTTGCGCAGGCGCAGCGGGGCAGGTCGGGGTTTCCAGCGCTACGACACCACGGCAAGCCGCGGGAGCGCTTTGTAGTAATGGATTGTCACGGGCCGGCGGCAGCTTTCCTCGCGGTGGCGCCACACGGGTCATCTCTAGCTCCGGTGTCTGACACACCGGGCGGTATCCGGGTTCGCCGGCAAGCCGCTAACATGGCCGCCCCGGGGGCGGTGGCCGCGCACTCGACCGGAATCGCGGAAAGCTGGGCTTCTGGCCCGCGGCGATAACGACTGCCTAACTTCCTGCGAAATCAAACCCTTATCTCGCCTGGCGAGTGTATCAGAAAAACCCGGATGACCGTTCAGACTTCCCGCCCCCCCGTTCCCGCCGCCGGCAAGACCGCCGTGCGCACCGTCACCGTGCAGGCCGACCGCGCCGGCCAGCGGCTGGACAACTACCTGTTGGGCCAACTGAAAGGTGCCCCGCGCAGCCTGATCTACAAGCTGGTGCGCAGCGGCCAGGTGCGGGTCAACGGCGGCCGCGCCAAGGCCGAGCGCAAGCTGGAGGCGGGCGACGAGGTGCGCATCCCGCCGGTCAATCTCAACGAGACCGGAGACAATGCGCCGCCGCCGGCCGGCTTCCTGCAACGGATGGAGCAGGCCATCGTGTTCGAGGACGCGCGCCTGCTGGTGATCAACAAGCCCACCGGCGTGGCCAGCCACGGCGGCAGCGGCATCAGCCACGGCGCCATCGAGACGATGCGCGCGCTGCGGCCCAACCAGTCGCTGGAACTGGTCCACCGGCTCGACCGCGACACCTCCGGCCTGCTGATCCTGGCCAAGAAGCGCTCGGCGCTGACCGAGCTGCAGGCGCTGATGCGCGAGGACAGCGACGGCGACCGCGCCATCGTCAAGCGCTACCTGACCCTGCTGGTCGGGCGCATGCCCGACGGGGTGATGACGGTCGATGCGCCGCTGCACGTGGGCCTGCGCCAAGGCGGCGAGCGCCACGTGCAGGTCAATCCGGGCGGCAAGCCGTCGCTGAGCCATTTCCGCGTGCTGGAGCGTCGCGGCGGGCATTCGTATTGCGAAGTGCGCATCGAGACCGGCCGCACCCACCAGATCCGCGTGCATGCGCGGCACATCGGCCACCCGGTCGCCGGCGACGACAAGTACGGCGACGCGGCGGTCAACAAGCGCCTGCGCGAGCAGATCGGGTTAAAGCGCCTGTTCCTGCACGCGGCCTCGCTGGAGTTCGCGCTCGACGGCGGCAAGACCCCTTACGTGCTCAATGCGCCGTTGGCCGAAGACCTGCGCGCGGCATTGAACCATTTGGTATAGCATCGGGAAATCGGGGACTGTTTGAAGCCGGGTCGATCCGCCGGCCCGAGAGCCGGCATGCAGGGAGTTGTTTTCACAAAGGGATAAGGCAATGTCCAAGGTCGTTGCGTTATTGGCTCGATGGGGAAAAGGCGCGCTGTTGGCATCGCTTGGGCTGATTGCCATCTGTCCGGTCTACTCCGCGCTGGCCCAGCCGCGCATCATGAGTACGCCCTATCCGGCCATGCGAGTGGTCGAAGCGCCCGCCATCACCACGCACCCCGCCAGTGCGACGGTCAGCCAGGGCGCGCGGGCGACGTTCGGCGTGGTGGCGACGGGGACCGCGCCGCTGGCCTACCGCTGGTCTCGGAACGGCGCCCAGGTGCCTGCCTGCACGCAGGCGGCCTGCGTCATCGCATCGGCCACGGCTGCCGATGCAGGCAGCTACACCGTCAACGTGAGCAATGCGGCGGGCGCGGTGACCAGTGCCGCGGCCGTGCTGACGGTGACGCAGAACATCGCACCTTCCATCACCACGCAACCGGCCAGCGTGACGGTCAATGAAGGCGCGCGGGCGACCTTCAGCGTGGTGGCGACGGGGACCGCGCCGCTGGCCTACCGCTGGTCCCGGAACGGCGCCCAGGTGCCTGCCTGCACGCAGGCGACCTGCGTCATCGCATCGGCCACGGCCGCCGATGCGGGCAGCTACACCGTCAATGTGAGCAATACGGTGGGAGCGGTGACGAGCCAGGTGGCAACACTCACGGTAAATCCCCTGAACGTCGCCAAGAGTTGCTCGGCCGCCGATGTGCAGGCGGCCCTGAACAGTGCGCCAGCCGGCGGCAGCGTGAAGATTCCGGCGGGTACCTGTGACTGGAAGGACAGCATGGTGGCGCTGACCCTCAAGGGCGATCTGACCGTGAGCGGCGCCGGGATGGGGCAGACGGTGATCAGGCGCACCACGGCCGTCAGTGCGAGTACCAGCGAGCAGGACAAGGGCTTTGTGCTCCGTTTCACCTGTATCGCGGGCAGCAGGCTGGACATCTCGGGCATGAGCTTGATCGGCAATGACAATGTCAGCGGGTTGAATACCGACGCCGCGCGCCGTGACGACTACGACAGTGGCGTCGGCCTGCTGGGTCCCTGCCGCGACTTCAAGGTACACGGCATGGAGTTCAACGAGTTCTCCAATTCAGGTCTTTATCTGCGCGGCGCCGCACAGCGTGGCGTCATCTACCAGAACGAGTTCAAGTCCAACTTCAAGTGCTCGTCAACGGACAGCAGCTATCCGTGCTACGGCTATGGCGTCGTCGTATATGGCGACGGAAGCGCGCGGCCGCTAGAACTCGGCACGGCGGAGTCGGTGTTCGTGGAAGCCAATTATTTCCACGACAACCGCCACAGCATCGCCTCGAACAATGGTTCGCGCTATGTCTTTCGCTACAACGACATCGTGTCAAGCCAGCGCGCGCGCAACTGGGCCGAAATCGACGCGCATGGCGGCTCCCGCGGTTCGTCCAGTTGGGAGATCTACAACAACACCCTGACGACCGAAAGCAGCTCGGTGATTGCGAGCAGCGTCGGCATCCGGGGCGGTGATGGCGTGATCTTCGACAACACCTTTTTCCGCTATCCGTATGTCCTCTACCTGACCTCCGACACCTCGTGCAGCGGCAGCTATCCGGTGGCTGGTCAGTCGCGGTCCGTCCATCTCTGGAACAATACCTGGACGACGATCAACGGCTACGATGCCGACAAGCAGCCGGACAATACCCGCACGGGCGTCAACGTCTACGGCAGTGGCTGCGCCCAATACCTCCAGCAGGGGCGCGATTGGTATCTGTTCAAGCGGCCGAACTACAACGCGTATCCCTATCCGCATCCGTTGCGCAACGGCAACGGGTTCCAGGTGGCCCCTCCCGTTGTTCAGAAGACCCCGACCTACCACGGCAGGCCTTCGAGAACCCCGCCGGCCGTGTCGGCGGGAAAGTAGCCGGGCGTATTCGGCAACGCTCGCGCAGGCCCCGAATCGTGGCTGCCAGACACACGGGACGAGAATCGGGATGGACGGGTGTCCATCCCGGAGTGATGCAGCAAGACGCTGGAACGGGTTGCCTCAGTTCCGTCCCGCGTCCAGCGCGAAGCATTCGCTCGGGCGCTCCAGCGGCGGGGTGAAGGTCACCGGCACCTGGAAGGTCTGGCTGACCGGCTGGCCGTTGCGGGTGGCGGCCTTGAACTCCCATTCCCTGACCCGCGCTTGCGCGAGCTGGTCGAGCTGCTCGTTGCCGCTGCTGTCGAGCAGCCGGAGGGCGGAGGGGTTGCCGGTCTGGCTGACGGTGACCTGCAACAGCACGGTGCCGCCGATGTTGGCGCAGGCCAGCGCCAGCGGATAGTCCGGCGGCGGCGTACGCGTGGCCGCCAGTTCGGTCGGCGCAATCACCGGCGCGGCGGGAGCGTCGCCGCCGCCCCGGCAGGCGGCCAGGGCGAGCAGGGCCAGCGCCGATGGCAGGCGCGCGTTCATCGCCCCTCCGCCAGCGCGTCGGCCTTGGCCGCGCAGATGAAGTCGTTCTCGCTCAGGCCGCCGACGTCGTGGGTGGAATAGCGCACCACCGCACGGTTGTAATGCACGCCCAGGTCGGGATGGTGATCCTCGCGGTGGGCGACGAAGGCCAGCGCGTTCACGAACGCCAAGGTCTGGTAGTAGTTGTCGAAATGGAAGGTCTTGCTCAGCGCATGGCCGTCCTCGACCAGTTCCCAGCCGGGAATCTCGGGCAGCAGTTCGGCGATGCGCGCCTGGCCCAGCCGGTGTTCGCTGCCGCGCAACGGCAGGCAGTGGGCGCGGACGAGGGGAACCAGATCGGACATGGAGGACTCCTGGGCAGGGCTGGCTGAACGCCGGACCCGCCCGCGGCAACGGGTGTGAACGGCGCCGCGGGCGGACCGCTAGAATACCCCGCATGATCCAGATTTCCGACAGCGCGCAGGCGCATTTCCGCAAGTTGATCGAACGCGAGGCGCTGCCCGGCCTCGGCGTGCGGCTGAGCGCCGTCGACGCCGGCACCGCGCGCGCCGACGCCCGCCTGGAGTTCGCCGAGCCGGCCGACCTGGCCGGCGACGAATGGGCGGTCGATTGCCAGGGCTTCACCCTCTACGTCGACGCGGCCAGCGTGCAATGGCTCGATGGCGCCGAGATCGACTACGTCAGCCAGGGCGCGGGCCAGCAGCTGACCATCAAGGCGCCGAAGATCAAGGGCGAGGCGCCGGCCGAATCGTCCTCCATCGTCGAGCGCGTGCGCTGGGTGATCGACAACGAGATCAACCCGCAGTTGGCCCAGCACAAGGGCCGGGTGTCGGTGCAGGAAGTGACCGGCGACGGCGTGGTGCTGCTGCGCTTCGGCGGCGGCTGCCACGGCTGCGGCATGGCCGACGTGACGCTCAAGCAGGGCATCGAGAAGACGCTGATGGCGCGGGTGCCGGGCATCACCGCGGTGCGCGACGCCACCGACCACGACAGCGGCGCGGCGCCCTACATCCCGCGCGGACAGGCGAACTGAAACCCGTACCGCGCCGGTGACGACAGCCGCCGACCTCGTCCGCGAACTGCTGCCACGCCGGCCCATGCCGGTGCTCGAACGCCATACCGGCCTGCCCTACGGCTGGGGCCTGTGGCTGCGCGGGGTGCCGGAGCGGCTGGGCATCATCAGCCGGGCCAGGGCCGAATCGCTGGTGGCCGCGTGCGCGGCGCGGCCGCGGCCGGCGAACACCGGCATCGCGCCGGCGCTGACGCCGTGGCGCGCGCTGCGCTCGCTGTTCCACCAGACCTGGGAAGGACCGCTGCGCGAGGAGCGCGGCCTGCGCTGGACCGGCGCGGCCGTCAGCACGCTGATGCACCTGCTGTTCGGGCTGTTGCTGGTGCTGGTGGCGGTGGTGCGGCTACCGCCGCCGCCATCGTCCTCCGACAGCGAGGGCAGCCGGGTGCAGGTGGAGTTCATCGGCCGTGGCACACCCGAGCAGGAAGGCGCCGGCGCGGCCGCGGCGCAGGGAGAAGCGGCGCCCGCCGCCGCGGCCGCTTCCGCGGCGCCGGCTTCCGCTTCGCGCGATGCGCAGGCCAGCGCGCCGCCGCCCGTGTCCGGCGCCGTGCAGGTGCCGGAAATCGCGCCGGCGTTCGACAGCGATGCGCCGCCGCTGCAGGCGCGCGAGATCCCCGAGCCTGCCGCCGCCCCGCAGCCGTTGCAGGTCACCGAGACGCCGCTGCCGACGCGCGAATTCGTCCTGCCGCCGCCGCTGGAACCCAGCCGCGAGGTGGCCCCGCGGCCGTCGCCGGCGATGCAGGTGCCCGAGCGCGAGATCACCGTCGCCCAGCGCCCGCAGTTGCGCGCCGAGACGCCGGCGCGCCCGCTCGACGTGCCGCGCATCGAACGTCCCGTGCAGGAGCTGAGGCAGCGTGAGATCGCCGCGCCGGCTCCGCTGGAGACGCCGACGATCCGCGAAGTACGGGTGCCGTCGCAGCCGCTGCGTTCGCCCGAGCTGCGCGCGCCGGAGGCGCAGCTGCGGCAGGCCGAAATTGCCGCGCCCTCGCCATCGCAGGCCGCCACCGGCACCGCCTCCACGACCGGCAGCGCTCCCGCGCCTTCGGCGGACAGCGCGGCGCCCGCCAGCGCGGCCAGCGCCGGCGCCTCGCAGGCCGCCCGTGAGGCCGCCGCACGCGGCAACCAGCCCGCGGCCAGCGGCGCCGGGCCCGCGGCGGCCGATCGCAGCGACGGCTGGACCGCGCCGGTGCGCGGCGACGACTGGGGCGTTTCCGATCGCAACCGGCCGGGCGATTCCGGCGCCAGCGCCGGCCGCCAGCCGGGCCTGTTCAATGCCGATGGCAGCGTGCGCGCCCCCGGCGCGGGTGGCGACAGCAGCGCGCAGCGCGGCGCCCCGGGCGGCGACAACGACGCCTGGACGCGCGAGCGCATCGACCAGTCCGGCACCTGGCTGCAGCGTCCGCCCTACGATTACGAGCCGACCTCCTTCGACAAGTACTGGGTGCCCAACGAATCGCTGCTGGCCGAATGGGTGCGCAGGAACATCCGCGAGACCTACATCCCGATTCCCGGCACCAACAAGAAGCTGCGCTGCGTGGTGTCGCTGCTGCAGCTCGGTGGCGGCTGCGGCATCACCGATCCCAACCTCAACGAGCAGCCGGCGCAGGCGCGCCCGCCGCCGGAGATACCGGTCAAGCGCACGCCGCTCCCGACCGACAGCTAGGAAAACCCGGACGAATCCGCCTTGCCCGTCGGTCCCGCGCAGGCGGGAAGCCGGCGACTTCGAGCGGCCGCAAGCAGCGGCGCTGGATGACGCTGGCGGCGCACCCGCCGCTACAGCGGCAACCGGATGTCGGTCAGCCGCCAGCGCAGGCCCTGGCGGCTGAACACGAACACCACCGGGTCGCCGTCCTCGTCGAGGAGGGTGGCGGTGAAGCGCGAGGGCGATTCGTAGCGGTGCCGTGCATCCTTCAGCGGCTCGTACGGCACGGCGGGCGCATAGGTGTCGCCGCCGACGGTCTGCGCGGTGGCCTTCTTCCACACCGCGCGTCCCTGCAGCAGCGCGCCGATGCCCAGGGGCGTGACGGCCGTATCGACGCCTGCGCCGACCGCGTTGCCGGCCAATGCCAGCGCAATCGAGCCCAGCATGCTCGACTGCGTCCGCGTGCCGACCTCGCGCGCCAGCCTGTCCTGCAACTGCGCGCGCAGGCTGACGCGCAGGGCGGGGAAATCGACGTGCCTTTCCAGCCTGCCGGTGTCCTGCTCGGCCAGCGCGGTGCGGATGCCGTGGATGGCCAGGTACGGGCCGGCGGCAACCCAGGCCGCCAGCGCGAGCATGGCGGCCACGACGAGCGCGAGGATCTTCTTCATGCGTGCCTCTCCTTGCGACAGGCGATCAGAACTCCAGGTCCAGCGCCGCGCACAGGTAGTCCACGAACGGGGCCAGCGCGTTGAAGTCGGCGACCAGCACCTGCCGCAGCCGCGGGCCGGTCATCACCGCGTCGTCCAGCTGCCGCCAGAACACGAAGTTGCGGTGCTTGAGATCCTCGATGAACTCGAAATCGGCCGGATAACCGCGCGGCGGGCGCGACAGCCTGTCCTCGGTGTCGAATTCGTAGCGGCGGCGGAACCCGGGCTTGTGCGTCGCCGCCTTCCAGCCGCCGGGGTTGTCGAAGATGAACTGGCGCACGCGCCGCTGGGTGTCCGGTTCGGGATGCCACAGGCCGGCGCCGACGAAGTTCTCGCCCGGTTGCAGGTGGATGTAGAACGACGGCGCGGGCACCTGCTTGCGACGTTCGTGGCACAGGCGCGCGCCCTGCCAGGGCTTGTACGGCGACTTGTCGCTGGAATAGCGCGCGTCGCGGAAGATGCGGTACATCGAGCCGCCGACTGGGCGCGGGTCGGCGCTGTAGCGCGTGCTGATGGCGGCCAGATCCGGCTGCAGGTCGACCAGCAGCCGCTGGAACGGACGGCGCACGTGCTCCTCGTACTGCTCGCGGTGCGCGTTGAACCAGGTCTTGTCGTTGTTGCGCGCCAGACCGCGCAGGAACTTCAGGCTGGCGTCGGAGAAATAGGTCGTCATGTCAGTGCGCGATGGCGGTGGGGCGCAATCCTTCGCGCAGTCCGTCGCCCCAGGCTTGCAGGGCGTCCAGCAGTGCCGCCTGCCGCGTGTCGCCGGCGTGCGCGGCGCGCAGCGCGGCGATCTCGGCATCGAAGCCGGACAGGCCGTATTCGGAAAGCCCGCTGTCCTGCTCCAGCCGCAGGCGGCGGTAATCGTCCCAGCGCGCGCGTTCCTGCGGCGTCAACGATTGCGGCCAGTTGCGCGCGCGGTAGCGGAACAGCAGTTCCGGCAGGCGCGCGTCGGAGAAGGCGAACGCGCGCGTGCCCAGCGCTTCCGGCGGCGTGGCGCGCACCTCGGCGAAGCGGCGGCGGTCGCCGTCGGCGAGGAAGCCGGCGTACAGCGACGCATCGGCGTCGGCGGGCGGGTGCTCGCGGGTATCGGCGAAGACCTGGCGGATCTTCTCGGCCAGCGCCGGCGCCTGCCCGCGCAGCCGCGATGCGGTGCGTTCGACGCGCGCGGGATCGATGCGCAGGCGCTCGAAGTCCGCCGGGCGCAGGTGCGACCAGGCGACCAGTGCCGGCGCCTTGTTCAGGTGGACTTCCTTCAGCGGGATGCGCGCCTGTCCTTCCGGCAGTTCGGCGGCGGGCGTGTAGAGGCGGTGGGCGATCTGCTCGGCCGGCAGTTCCAGCAGCGCGTCGACGTCGCCGTCGAGGTCGAACACCACCACGCGGTTGTCGTAGCGCGGGTGCCGGCACAGCGGCAGCACCGGCGCCGCGCACAGGCGGCTGGCCGGGTAGCGCTGGGAGACGTGCAGCACCGGCTGCATCGCCACGCAGTCCAGCAGGCGCGCGGCGAAGCGCTTGTCGCGCAGTTGCAGCGCGTATTCCCACAGCCGCGGCTGCGCGCGCCGCATCGCCCGGGCCATGCCGACGGTGGCGTACACGTCCGACAGCGCCTCGTGGGCGTCGCCGTCGCGCACGCCGTTGAGCTCGGCCAGGTGCTCCAGGCGGAACGACACCGCGCCGTCCTCGCGCAGCGGCCACTGCACGCCGTCCGGCCGCAGCGCATGCATCAGCCGCAGCGCGTCGAGCAGGTCCCAGCGCGAGTTGCCGCCGCGCCACTCGCGCTCGTATGGGTCGAAGAAATTGCGGAACAGCCCGTGGCGGACGAACTCGTCGTCGAAGCGCAGCGAGTTGTAGCCGAGCGTGCAGGTCTCCGGCCGCGCCATCTCGTCGAAGATGCGGGCGAAGGCTTCGGCCTCGTTGACGCCCTCGGCCAGCGCGCGCTGCGGGGTGATGCCGGTGATCAGGGTGGCGGCGGGCGAGGGCAGCAGGTCGTCGGCGGGCTTGACGAAGAAGCTGAGCGGTTCGTCGATCATGCGCAACTCGGCGTCGGTGCGCAGCGCGGCGAACTGGGCGATGCGCGTGCGGCGCGGATCGGTGCCGAAGGTCTCCAGGTCGTAGAACAGGAAGCTGGCCGCCATCAGGCCGTTTCCTCCAGCAGTTGCAGGCGCTCCAGCACCGCCGTGTCGACCGCCCGCCAGTCCACCTGCTCCAGCGAGGCCAGCCCGGCGGTGGCGGCGACCAGGATCCCGCGCTGGATCTCGCTGCGCCGGTGCGCCAGCGCGTACGGGATGCGCATGAAGGTGACCATCGTGTAGTGCGGGACGAAGCGGCCCGGGTGGCGCAGTTGCAGGGTGCGCTCCAGCTCGCGTTGCAGAAGGAAGTCGGGATCGTCGACGCGGTCGCGCATCTCGACGTAGTTCTCCAGCGCCATCGCCTGGATGGCCTCTGCGTTGGGCTTGCGCTCGGCCTGGAAGGCGGCGAAGGCGGCGGCGCGATCGGAGTTCCTGAGCAACTGCCGGGCCAACGCCACGCAGTCCTCGAACGCGCAGTTCATGCCCTGGCCGTGGAAGGGCACCATCGCGTGCGCGGCGTCGCCCAGCAGCACCGCACGCCCGTCCAGGTGCCAGCGATCCAGGTAAAGCGTGGCCAGCAGGCCCGGCGGGTTGCGCTCCCAGTCCTGCTCCAGGTCGGGGATCAGCGCCAGCGCGTCGGCGAAGTCGCGTTCGAACAGCGCCCGCGCCTGCGCGCCGCTGCCCACGCTGGCGAAGCTGGGATCGCCCTGGTTGGGCAGGAACACGGTGACGGTGAAGGTCTTCTCGTCGTTGGGCAGGGCGATGCACATGTAGTGGCCGCGCGGCCAGATGTGCAGTGCGTTGGGCTCGATCAGGAAGCCGCCGTCGGCCGCGGGCGGGATTTCCAGTTCCTTGTAGGAGTGATCGAGGAAGTCGGTGCGCTCGCCCAGTTCGATGCGCTGGGCCATCGCCGCGCGCAGCGACGAACCTGCGCCGTCGGCGCCGACCAGCGAGTCGAATTCCGTTTCGCGCATGCCGCCGTCGCGATCGTCGACGAAGCGCGCGCGGCGGGCGTCGAAGTCCACCGTGTCCAGGCGCTGGTGGAAATGCAGGCGCGCGCCGGCCTGTTCGGCCAGGTCCAGCAGGGTGATGTTGAGATCGCCGCGGTGGATCGACCAGATGACCTCGCTGTCGTCGCGCCCGTAGCGCTGCAGGTGCTGGTGGCCGTCGAGCGAATGCACCATGCGGCCGCGCATCATCACCGCCTGCCGCATCACCGCCTCGTCGGCGTCGGCCTGGCGCAGCGCGTGGCGGCCGCGCTCGGCCAGCGCCAGGTTGATCGAGCGCCCGCCCTCGTAGCCGCGCACACGCGGATCGCCGCGCTTCTCGTGCACGTCGACGCGCCAGCCTTCGCGCGCGAGCAGGGTGGCCAGCAGCGCGCCGGCGAGGCCGGCGCCGATGATGGTGAGGGAGCGAGTGTCGTCAGTGTTCAATGCGATGACCCGTCATCCCCGCGAAGGCGGGGACCAGTGTTTGAACCCTGTTCCGCGATCGCCGGCCAGGGAGCGTTCCGGAAAAGCCCGCATGTAGAGCCGAGCTTGCTCGGCTGTGCCGGCTTCGTGATGGTCGAAGCAGCGGAGCAAGCTCCGCTCTACAGCGGTGACAACGGGTGAAGCGATGTGGTTGCGATGTTGTCATACGTGTCCGATTGGAACGCGGATGGCGCCGCTTGCGCGGGGACGACGATCAAACGCCCCGCCACGTCTCCACTTCCTCCACGAACCGGTAGACGTCCATGAACCGGTTGTACAGCGGCGCCGGCGAGATGCGGATGATGTCCGGTTCGCGCCAGTCGCCGAGCGTGCCGACCGAGGCGAGGTACTCGAACAGTTCGCGGCCGCGCTCGCGCCCGCCGGCCACCCGCAGCGACAGCTGCGCGCCGCGCTGGCGCGGATCGGCCGGGGTGACGATTTCCAGCACGTCGCCCACCCGTGCCTTGATCAGCGCCTCCAGCAGGCCGGTGAGCTTTTCTGACTTGGCGCGCAGCGCGGCCATGCCGCCGGCCTTGTCGAACAGGTCCAGCGAGGCGCGCAGCGGCGCCAGCGCCAGGATCGGCGGATTGCTGAGCTGCCAGCCCTCGGCGCCCGGCGTCGGCGCGAATTCCGGCGCCATCCGGAAGCGCGTCTGCTTGTCGTGGCCCCACCAGCCGGCGAAGCGCGGCCTGTCGGTGCGCGCATGCCTTTCGTGGACGAAGCAGCCTGCCACCGCGCCGGGGCCTGCGTTCATGTACTTGTAGTGGCACCACACGGCGAAGTCCGCGCCGCTGTCGTGCAGCCGCAGCGGCAGGTTGCCGGCCGCGTGGGCCAGGTCGAAGCCGGCCACCGCGCCCTGTGCGTGCGCCAGGCGGGCGATCTCGGCGACGTCGAAGGCCTGCCCGGTGCGGTACTGCACGCCCGGCCACAGCACCAGCGCCAGCCGCGGGCCGTGCTCGCCGATGGCGCGCTCGATGGCCTGCATCGACAGCGTGCCGTTGGGCTCGTCGGCCTCGACCTCGATGAGGTCGGTGGCCGGATCGAAGCCGTGGAAGCGGATCTGCGACTCGACCGCGTGCCGGTCGGAAGGAAACGCGCCGGCCTCGATCAGGATGGCCGGCCGCGCGCGGGTGGGCCGGTAGAAGCTCACCATCATCAGGTGCAGGTTGGCGGTCAGCGAGTTCATCGCCACCACCTCGGAAGGCTGCGCGCCGACCACGCGCGCCAGCGGCGCGGTCAGCAGCTCGTGGTAGGTCATCCACTGCGCCTGGCCGGTGAAGTGGCCTTCCACCGCCTGCGCCGCCCAGGTGTCGAGCACCTCCAGCACGTGCTGGCGCGCCGCGCGCGGCTGCAGGCCCAGCGAGTTGCCGACGAAGTAGATCTGGTCGCTGTTCTGGTGGCGCGGGAATAGGAACTCGCCGCGCAGGGCGCGCAGCGGATCGGCGGCGTCGAGGGCGATGGCGTGGGTGCGGGAAAGGGCATCGGTCATCGAGGCGGATTTTTCATTGTGGGAGCGACGTCAGTCGCGACGGGGTTTCATGGTAAGGCTTCATCGCGACTGACGTCGCTTCCACAGGGTGGGTTCACATGAACCGCGAGGCGGGCAACCCCAGCCATTCCAGCGCGGTGCCGTGGTACAGGCGCGCCTGCTGGCGCTCGTCCAGGCCGAGCGCGGCGATCGAGGCGCCCGGTGCCTGTTCGCCGAGCGGGAAGGGATAGTCGGTGCCGAGCATCACCCGCTCGTGGCCGACGGTGTCGAGCAGGTAGCGCAGCGCGCGCGGGTCGGCGACCCACGAGTCGAAGTACAGCCGATCCACGTAGTCGCGCGGGTTGCCGGGATTGTCGGTGGCGACCAGGTCCGGGCGCATGTTGAAGCCGTGCTCGATGCGGCCCAGCGTGTATGGGAAGCTGCCGCCGCCGTGGGCCAGGCAGATCTTCAGCTTTGGCAGCCGTTCCAGCACGCCGCCGAAGATCAGCGAGCAGGCCGCGCGCGACTGCTCGGCCGGCATGCCGACCAGCCAGGGCAGCCAGTACTTGGGCATGCTGTCGGCGCCCATCATGTCCCAGGGGTGCACCAGGATGGCCGCTTCCAGTTCCGCGGCGGCTTGGAAGAACTCGAACAGTTCCGGCGCGTCGAGGTTCCAGTCGTTCACGTGCGAGCCGATCTGCACGCCCTGCAGGCCCAGCTGGTCCATGCAGCGCTCCAGTTCCTGCACCGCCAGCCGCGGCGACTGCAGCGGCACCGTGCCGATGCCGGCGTAGTGGCGCGGATGATCGCGGCAGGCGCTGGCGGTGTGATCGTTGAGCGCCTGGTGCAGTTCCAGCGCGTGGTGCGGCTTGGCCCAGTAGCTGAACATCACCGGCACCGTGCTGATCACCTGCACCTGCACGCCGAAGCGCGCGTAGTCGTCGATGCGCACCAGCGGATCCCAGGTCTTGGGCCAGATCTCGCGGAAGAACTTGCCGTCCTTGTAGATGCGGTGGCGGCCGTCGTCGCCGTGGTGGATGACCGGGAAGCGCGGGTCGCCGTATTTGGCGGCCAGGTCCGGCCAGTCGCGCGGCAGGAAGTGGGCGTGGGTGTCGATCTTCAGCACGGGCGGGCTCAGGTGATGTCGGCCAGCGAATCCGGATCGCTGTCGTAGCGGCCCGGGCGCGGGTTGAGGTGGCCGCACTCCTTGCAGGTGCGATGCTCGATCGAGCGGTAGAAGCGGTCGAACACCGGCGGGAAGTCGTTCTCGATGTCGCGCAGGTGGAAGTATTCCTCGTACAGCCGGGCGTTGCAGCGCTCGCAGAACCACAGCAGGCCGTCCTGCTCGTGCGGCAGGCGCTTGCGCTCGATGACCAGGCCGACCGAGCCGGCCATGCGCTGCGGCGAGTGCGGCACGCGCGGCGGCAGCAGGAAGATCTCGCCGGCGCGCAGGGGAATGTCGCGCGCCTTGCCGTCCTCCTGGATGCGCAGCACCATCTCGCCCTCCAGCTGGTAGAACCACTCCGGGCCCTCGTCCCAGTGGTAGTCGGTGCGCGCATTGGGGCCGCCGACCACCATCACGATGAAGTCGCCGTCGTAGATGCACTTGTTGCCGACCGGCGGCTTGAGCAGGTGGCGGTGTTGCTCGATCCAGGCGTGCAGGTTGAGCGGCGCGGGCAGCATGGTCTTACTCCTCAGCCTCCGCCTGTCCGGTCGGCGCCGGCCGGCGGAGACAGGTGGGCGATGCACTTGAGTTCTATCGCGATCGGCGTCGGCAGCGCGTCGATGCCCAGCGTGGTGCGGCAGGGCGCGCTGGCCGGGTCGGGGAAGTATTCGGACCAGACCCGGTTGTAGTCCTTGAAGTCGCGCGCCATGTCGGTCAGGTACACGGTGACGTCGACCAGATCCTCCCAGCGCGCGCCGCTGGCGTGCAGCACCGCGCGCACGTTGGCCAGCACCGCGCGCGCCTGCGCCTCGATGTCGTGGCCGACGAGGCGGCCGTCGGCGTCGTGGCGGTTGCCGGGGATGGCGTCGGTGGCCGGATTGCGCGGGCCGATGCCCGACAGGAACAGCAGATCGCCCACGCGACGCGCATGCGGATACGCGCCGACCGGCGCGGGCGCGGCATCGGCGCGGATCGCCTCACTCATCGCGCTTGCCGTGGCGCGGCATGGCGTCCAGCGCGCGCGCATACGCCGTGGCGACCTCGTCGGGCGCGGCCACGTCCATGCCCAGTTCGCGCACGCGCCCGTCGAACAGGCTGTAGACCCAGCCATGCACCGACAACGGCTGGCCGCGCGTCCAGGCATCCTGCACCACGGTGGTCTGGCAGATGTTGACCACCTGCTCGACCACGTTGAGTTCGCACAGGCGGGCATGGCGCAGCGATTCGGTCTCGACCCCGGCCAGCAGCGCGCCGTGCTTCTGCGCCACGTCGCCGACATGGCGCAGCCAGTTGTCGGCCAGGCCGACGCGCGCGCCGGTCATCGCCGCGTGCACGCCGCCGCAGCCGTAGTGGCCGACCAGCAGGATGTGCTCGACCTTGAGGATGTCCACCGCGAACTGGATCACCGACAGGCAGTTCAGGTCGCCGTGCGACATCACGTTGGCGATGTTGCGGTGGACGAACACCTCGCCCGGGTCCAGGCCGAGGATCTGGTTGGCCGGCACGCGCGAGTCCGAGCAGCCGATCCACAGGTAGCGCGGCGACTGCTGGCGCGAGAGCCGTTCGAAGAAATCCGGATCCTCGTGGCGGATGCGTTCGGACCAGTCGCGGTTGTTGCGCAGCAGTTTTTCGAGTTCGGACATGGGAAAGGCCGTGAAAGGGAATAGGGCCGCGGGAGCGGGGGGATAGTTTGCCCGCCCCGGGCCATCGCGTCAGCCCGGCATGTTCAGGGCGCGATGGAAAGGCAGACGTTGCGCGGCTCGGTGAAGAAGCGCATCGCCTCCTCGCCGCCTTCGCGGCCCAGCCCGGAGGCGCCGGTGCCACCGAACGGCGTGCGCAGGTCGCGCAGCAGCCAGGCGTTGATCCAGACGATGCCGGCCTGCAGCCGCGCGGCCAGCCGGTGCGCGCGGTCCAGGTCGCGCGTCCACAGCATCGCCGCCAGGCCGTAGTCGCTGGCATTGGCCAGTTGCAGCGCCCCGGCCTCGTCGTCGAAGGCTTGCAGGGTCGCCACCGGGCCGAAGATCTCCTCGCGGTTGGTCGCCGTTTCCGGCCCCAGCCCCTCGATCACGGTCGCCGGCACGAACCAGCCGGGCCGCGCCAGCCGCTCGCCGCCCAGCAGGACGCGGCCGCCCTCGTCGCGCGCGCGGGCGATGCAGGCCAGCACCTTGTCGCAATGCGCCTGCGAGACCAGCGGGCCGAGGCCGGTGGCCGGGTCCTCGCTGTCGCCGCAGCGCAGCGCGGCCGCGGCGCTCAGGAAGGCGTCGCGGAACTCATCGTATATCGACTGTTCCACCAGCAGTCGCGAGCCACAAAGACAGATCTGGCCGGCGTTCTGGAACGCCGAGCGCACGATCGTGTCCATCTGCTCGCGCCAGGGACCATCGGCGAACACCAGGGTCGGGTTCTTGCCGCCCAGTTCCAGCGAGACCTTCTTCAACGCCGGGCCGGCCAGCGCGGCGATACGCCGGCCGACGCCGGTGCTGCCGGTGAACGACACCGCGCGCACCTGCGGATGCGCCACCAGCGCCTCGCCGGCCTCGTCGCCGCGGCCGTGCAGCACGTTCAGCACGCCGGGCGGAAAGCCGATGCCGGCGGCCAGTTCGGCCAGCATCGTCGCCGTCAGCGGGGTGATCTCGGAAGGCTTGGCGACCACCGTGTTGCCCGCCGCCAGCGCCGGCGCGATCTTCCAGGTGAACAGGTACAGCGGCAGGTTCCAAGGCGAGATCGTCGCGACCACGCCCAGCGGCTGGCGCAGGGTGTAGTTCAGCCCGGCCTCGCCGTGGTGCGACTGGCTGGCGGACTGGGTGGCGGCATGGGCGAAGAAGCGCAGGTTGGAGACCGCACGCGGGATCTCGACCTCGCGCGACAGCCGCAGCGGCTTGCCTGTATCCAGCGACTCGGCGCGGGCGAAGTCGTCCAGGCGCGATTCCAGCGCCGACGCCAGCTTCTCCAGCCAGGCCGAGCGTTCGCTGTTGCGCAGCCCCGACCAGGCCGGGAACGCGGCCGCGGCCGCGGCGACCGCGCGCGCGGCATCGTCGGCGTCGCCGCGCGCGACCTGCGCGCAGACCTCGCCGGTGCAGGGATCGTGCACGTCCAGCCAGCGTCCTTCGCGCACGGGCTGCGGCGATCCGTCGAACCAATGGGGCAGTCTTCGCATCGGCCAAGCTTAGGCCGGGCCGATGCGTGGCGGTAGCCGCAGCGCATCAATGCTGGCAGCCGGGGCAGGAGTAGATGCGCCGGCCGGCGAGCCGGTCGATGACGATGGTCGCGCCGCAGCGCGGGCAGGGCAGGCCGTCGCGCTCGAACACCTTGAAGCGGAACGTGCGCGCGGTATGCGCCAGGTAGTCCTTGCCGTGGGGAGGAGGCGCGTCGCGGAACTTGGCGCGATAGGCGCGCCGGGGGATTTCAAGCAGCGCCCTGGCCAGCCGCTGTGTCTGCCCTGCGTCGAGAGCACCGGCGACATGCGTGGCCAGCAGCGCGGCGTCGAACAGCACCTCCGAACGCAGGTAGTTGCCCATGCCGGCGGCGAATTCCTGCTGCAACAGCAGCGCCGCCAGCGAGCGCCTGCGGAACGCCGGCTGGTGCAGCCGCGCCGCCAGCATCTCCGGCCGCACGGCGGGGTCCAGCACGTCGGGGCCGAGCTTGGCCAGATAGGACTGTTCTATTTCGATGGTTGCGCTGGGCCATACCTCGACCTTCGGCGCCAGGTACAGCGCCGCCCATCCGCGTTCGCTGGCGAGCAGCACGCGCGGCTCGCCAGCCGGCACGTGGCCTTGCCGCGTGCCGAAGCGCCAGTAGCCGAACAACTGGCTGTGGGTGTACAGCGTGAGATCGTTGTCGAAGTCGATCAGCGTCGCCTTGCCGCGCGCGCGGACCCCGAGCACCCCGCGGCCCTGCAACTGCTCCTGCCGCTGCGCCAGCGCGGGATCCGAGAACGCCAGCCTTTGCAGCGTGCGCCCGCCCAGCAGCAGATCCAGGCGGTCGGCGTTGTAGTGGGTTTCCGGTCCCTCGGGCATGTCGCGATTGCAGCAGCGCTTCCGTCGCGAGGGCGTGAGAGCCAGGTGGCGCGAAAGGCGTGGCGCCGGCGCATTCGGATTGTCACTCTCCCGTCATTCCCGCGGTTTTCAACAGACGAATGTCTGGTCAGGCGGGAACCTGGCGACTTCAAGCCTTGAAGGCAGCAGCAAAGACACTGGGTCCCCGCCTCGCGGGGATGACGGATAGACGTGCGCTAGATCGACTGCATGCGCCCGCCATCCACCGCCAGGCTGACGCCGCTGATGTAGCCGGCGGCGGGCGAGGCGAGGAAGGCGATGGCCGCGGCGACTTCCGCCGCGCCGGCGAAGCGGCCGACCGGCACGCTGGCCAGCATGCCGGCGGCGACGTCGGCTTCGTCCTTGCCGGTCGCGGCGCTGCGATCGCGCAGGATCTGCTCCAGCCGCCGGGTGCGCGTGTAGCCGGGCAGCACGTTGTTGACGGTGATGCCGTCGCCGCCGAGTTCGCGCGACAACGTCTTGGCCCAGGCCGCGACCGCGCCGCGGATGGTGTTGGACACGCCGAGGTTGGGAATCGGCTCCCTCACCGAGGTGGAGACGACGTTGACGATGCGGCCCCAGCCGGCCGCGCGCATGCCCGGCAGCACGCGTTGCGCCAGTGCCTGGTTGGCCAGCAGGTGGCGCTGGAACGCGTCCAGGTAGGCCGCGGCGTCGGCGTCGATGGCGCGGCCGCCGGGCGGCCCGCCGGTGTTGTTGACCAGGATGTGCACGGGCGAGGCGCTGAGCAGGTCGTCCACGGCGGTTCGCAGCGCCGCGTGATCGGCCAGATCGGCGGCGCGCCAGCCGTGCTTCTGGCCATCGGCGACGATCGGCAATGCGGCGGCGGCTTCGGCCAGCGCATCGGCGCGGCGCGCCAGCACGGTGACGTCGGCGCCCAGCAGCGCCAGTTCGTGCGCGGCGGCGCGACCGATGCCTTCCGAGGCGCCGCAGACCAGCGCGTGCCTGCCGGACAGGTTCAGATCCATGCGCGGATTCCTGTGGGAGCGTTGCGAGGCAGTTTAGGGCCTGGGGTGGATCGATGCGATGCAGGGCAAAGGGGGAGGTGGGGGAAAACGCGGCCCGCGCGGGCCGGGTTTCGCCACCGGCCGGATCAACGCCGCGCAAGCCTGTCCAGCATCAGCGCCGCGACCTCGTGCGCCTGCGCGTCGGCCTGCCGCCGCAGCCCCGCCGCCGCGCCCTCGACATTGGCGGCCGGATGGTGCTGGTTGAGCTTGAACTTCAGCTCGATGCGTTCGGCCACGAAGCGGAAGCCGACGATGCCGCGCAACTGGATGCGCTGTTCCTCGCGCGCGTGCTCGTAGCGCCAGTCGCCGCCGGCCGCGTCCTCGTGCCGCTGGCTCAGCCGGGCGACGATGCCGGCCAGCGCGGCTTCCTCGTGCAGCGGCTCGAGCGTGCCGTACAGGTGCGCCACCGCGTAGTTCCAGGTCGGCACGCGCGCGGCTTCTTCCTTGTCGGCGTACCAGCCCGGCGAGACGTAGGCATGCGGACCGTGCACGATCGCCAGCGCGCGGCCGTCGTGCCGCGCCTGCGGGTTGGGTTTGGCCCAGTGGCCTTCGAGGATGACCCGTTCGCCCTCGCGGACGTACAGCACCGGCAGGTGGGTGGCGAAGGGCAGGCCCTCGGCGTCGCCGGTGACCAGGGTGACGAAGGGATCGCGTGTGACCAGCCAGTCCAGCGCGGCCAGGTCGGTCTCGGCGAAGGCGCGCGGCGTGTACACGAACCGGCGCAATCAGGCGCGATGGCCGAGCGTGCGCACCATCAGCCCGCGCAATCCTTCGTCGTCGTCGGCTTGCGGCGGCGCAATCTCCGCCAGCGAGAAGCCGCGCGCCAGCGCGTCGTCCTCGTCCAACCCGTCCCAGGCGACGAACTCGGCATCGAACAACGCGGCGCGGGCGCTGTCCTCGCTGTCGTAGGCCAGCGTGTTGCCGTCGCTGTCCAGCACCTCGGCGGTGCCGGCCTCGCGCACGCGCAGCCGCGCCCAGATCAGCATCCGGCCCAGCGAGGCGAGGTACCAGTCTTCGCGCACGTATCCGTCCATCAGGACGCCACCGACCACAGCCACAGCAGCGCCGACATCGCCAGCGCGCCGAAGATCACCAGCAACGCCAGCCGCGCCGGCGTCGCCAGCCCGGTCAGCGAGCCGTCGGCGGTCTCGCGGTAGCGCCCGTTCAGCAGCCAGCCCAGCGACTGCCCCTTCAGGAACGCGCCTTCGCCCCAGGCCTGCGACAGCGCCGGATGGCGATCGCGCACGTGCACCAGCGTCAGCGGCCAGAAGATCACGAACGCGCAGAAACCGGCGATGGCGATGCCGACGAAGCAGAGGGCGAGGAAGAGGAGCATGGGGGGAGGGGCTAGGGGCTAGGGATTAGGGGCTAGGGATTAGAGGCTAGGGGCTAGGGGCTAGGGGCTAGGGATTAGAGGCTGGGGGGCGGGAGTGAAGGATATTGGGATTGGAGAGATGGTTGGACCAGATTGCCAGCCTCTAGCCTCTAGCCTCTAGCCCCTAGCCCCTAGCCCCTGGCCCCTAGCCCCGGCTCCATCAAAACTCCGCACTGCCCGGCGCGCGCGGATAGGGAATGGCATCGCGGATGTTGGACAGCCCGCACACGTACACCACCAGCCGCTCGAAGCCCAGGCCGAAGCCCGCGTGTGGCACGCTGCCGTAGCGGCGGAAGTCGCGGTACCAGTCGTAGTGCGCCGGATCCAGGCCGAACTGCGCCATCCGCGCGTCCAGCACGTCCAGGCGCTCCTCGCGCTGGCTGCCGCCGATGATCTCGCCGATGCCCGGGGCCAGCACGTCCATCGCCGCGACGGTTCTGCCGTCGTCGTTCAGGCGCATGTAGAAGGCCTTGATGTGCTCGGGGTAATTCATCACCACCACCGGGCGGCCGACGTGTTCCTCGACCAGCCAGCGCTCGTGCTCGGTCTGCAAGTCCAGGCCCCATTCGACCGGGAAGTCGAACTTGCGGCCGGACTTCTGCAGCAGGCCGATGGCGTCGGTGTAGTCGATGCGCTCGAACGGCGCGTTGATGAACGCCTCCAGCCGGGTGATGGCGTCCTTCTGCACGCGCTCGGCGATGAAGGCCATGTCGTCGCCGCGCTCGTCCAGCACCGCGCGGAACAGGTACTTGAGGAAGTCTTCGGCCAGGTCGGCGTCGGCGGCCAGGTCGGCGAAGGCGATCTCCGGCTCGATCATCCAGAACTCGGCCAGGTGGCGGGTGGTGTGGCTGTTCTCGGCGCGGAAGGTCGGGCCGAAGGTGTAGACCTTGCTCAGGCTCAGGCAGTACGCCTCGACGTTGAGCTGGCCGGACACGGTGAGGAAGGTCTCCTTGCCGAAGAAGTCGCGGCCGAAGTCCACCTCGCCCTGGCCGTCGCGCGGCAGGTTGGCCAGGTCCAGCGTGGAGACGCGGAACATCTGTCCGGCGCCCTCGGCGTCGGAGGTGGTGATGATCGGCGTGCTGATCCAGTAGAAGCCGCGCTCGTGGAAGAAGCGGTGCACCGCCTGCGCCAGGCAGTGGCGGATGCGGGTGACCGCGCCGAACAGGTTGGTGCGCGGGCGCAGGTGCGCCACCTCGCGCAGGAATTCCAGCGAGTGCGCCTTGGGCTGGATCGGGTAGGTCTCCGGGTCCTCGACCCAGCCGACCACCTCCACCGCGCTGGCTTGGATCTCGAAGCTCTGGCCTTGGCCCTGCGAGGGCACCAGCGTGCCGGTGGCGACCACCGCGCAGCCGGCGGTCAGCCGCTTCACCTCCGCCTCGTAGTTGGGCAGGGTGGACGGGGCGACCACCTGGATCGGCGCGAAGCACGAGCCGTCGCTGACGTTGACGAAGGACAGCCCGGCCTTGGAATCGCGCCGCGTGCGCACCCAGCCGCGCACCGTGACTTCGCCGCCGGCCGGGATCCTGCCCGCCAGCGCATGTTCGACGCTCACCACCGTCATGACTTGAATCCTTCGGCAACCAGAACCATCTAGGGGAGGCGCAGTTTACCGGTGTGCCGGTAGGCGCGCGAGGCTGGGCGGGCGGTCATGATGCCTGGCCTATAATTCCTCCCGCCAATCCGCCCCAGAGTCCACCGCATGGCCATCACCCTGACCCCGAACGCCCTGCAGCGCGTGCAGCGTTTCCTCGCCGAGGCGCCGGACGCGCTTGGCCTGCGCTTCGGCGTGGCGCGCACCGGCTGCTCGGGCTGGGGCCACGTGGCCGACCTGGCGCGCGACCGGCGCGAGGGCGACCAGGTGTTCGAGCACCAGGGCGTGCGCATCTACGTCGACGCCGACAGCCTGCCGCTGGTCGACGGCACCGAGATCGACTTCGCCAAACAGGGTCTGGGCGAGACCTTCGTCTTCCGCAACCCCAACGCCGCCGCCGAATGCGGCTGCGGCGAGAGCTTCACCACCGACGCCGACAAGGCCTGAGCCTGCGGGAGCAGGCTCAAGCCTCCCAAGGTTTGCCCAAGGCAAACCTTGGGCCCCGTGTCCTTTGCCTCCGAATCCCCGCGGCTTCGCCGCGCCCCCTTTACCAAAGGGGGCTTTCCTCCAGTCAACGAACGAAAGGGGCAAGGCGGGGAATGGCGGCCAACCCCGTCCGCTTGCGGGCAAGTGCTTGAACTGCCATAATTTCTAGCTTCCTGCGCCCATCAAGCGCAGGTCCCTTGCTCCACCGCCAGGCCTTCGCGGCCGCGCGGGGAGCTGTCCGGCCCGTCAGGGCCACATCCGAAAGGTAAACAACGATGCGTCACTATGAAATCGTGTTCCTGGTCCACCCGGACCAGAGCGAGCAGGTGCCGGCCATGATCGAGCGCTACAAGGGCCTGATCGAAGGCGGCAACGGCAAGATCCACCGCCTGGAAGACTGGGGCCGCCGCCAGCTGGCCTACCCGATCCAGAACCTGGTCAAGGCCCACTACGTGCTGCTCAACATCGAGGCCGACCAGTCCGTGCTGAGCGAGCTGACCGAGACCTTCCGCTTCAACGACGCCATCCTGCGTCACCTGGTCATGAAGCGCGATGCGGCCGACACCGAGCAGTCGCTGATCATGAAGAACAAGGACGAGAAGGGCGACAAGCCCGAGCGTGGCGAGCGCCGTCGCCGTGACGATGAGGAAGGCGAGGCTCCGGCCGCAGCCGCCGATTCCGATTCCGCCGAAGCCGCGTAAGGAGCACACCCATGTCCAAGTTTTTCCGCCGCCGCAAGTTCTGCAAGTTCACCGCCGAGGGCGTCAAGGAGATCGACTACAAGGATCTCAACACCCTGCGCCAGTACCTGACCGAGACCGGCAAGATCGTGCCGAGCCGCGTCACCGGCACCAAGTCGCGCTACCAGCGCCAGCTGTCCACCGCGGTCAAGCGCGCGCGTTTCCTGGCGCTGATCCCGTACACGGACAACCACGACGTCTGACGTTCTCCTTCCCCTCCGAGGGGAAGGCCGGGATGGGGATGGTTTTCCCTCCCGGTGAGACAGAACCGGATACGAGCCACACCATCCCCACCCAAACCCTCCCCTTGAAGGGGAGGGCTTGAACCACTGTCATTCGGACAGCCCACGCTGCGGGATGATTCCCGCTAACGAATACGGAGCAAAGAAATGGAACTGATCCTCCTGCAGAAAGTGACCAACCTCGGCGTCCTCGGCGACAAGGTCAAGGTCAAGCCCGGCTACGGCCGCAACTACCTGGTGCCGCAGGGCAAGGCCGTGCCGGCCACCGCCGCCAACCTGGCCGAGTTCGAGGCCAAGCGCGCCGAGTACGAGGCCAAGGCCAAGGCCGTGCACGACGAGGCCGAGAGCCGCCGCGCCAAGCTGGAAGGCGCCAGCGTGACCATCAAGGCCAATGCCTCGACCGAAGGCAAGCTGTTCGGCTCGGTCGGCCCGCGCGACATCGCCGAGGCGTTCACCGCCGCCGGCCTGCCGCTGGAGAAGAGCGAAGTGGTGATGGGCGAAGGCGCCATCCGCAACGTCGGCGAGTACGAAGTCATCGCCAAGCTGCATGCCGACGTCGAGACCCCGGTCAAGGTGGTCGTCGAAGCCGAAGCCTGATACCCCGGCTTGCAGGCAATACCCGGAACGGGCGCCCCTTGGGCGCCCGTTTCGTTTGCGGGGCGCGCAGTCGCAACCGGTGAGATCTCCACCGGTTATCCCGGCTTATCCACATAGTTATCTGCAACGCCCGAACCCGCCAGGCGCCTAACATGACCGGTCCCGCCGTTTCCCTCGCATCCTTTCCGAGCCCGCCGTCGCGCCCCATGCCCGCATCCCCGAGTTTCCGCTACGACCAGCACGAGGCCCGCATCGAGCAGCTGCGCGTGCCGCCGCATTCGATCGAGGCCGAACAGGCCGTGCTGGGCGGGTTGATGCTGGCACCGGAGGCCTACGACCGCATCAACGACAAGCTGACCGAGCGCGACTTCTACCGCCGCGACCACCAGCTCATCTACCGCGCCATCTGCGAGCTGGCCGAGCGCAACCGCCCCTACGACGCGGTGACCCTGGGCGAGTGGTTCGAATCGCAGGGCCAGTTGGAGCAGATCGCCGGCGGCGCCTACCTGGTCGAACTGGCCAGCAACACGCCCTCGGCGGCCAACATCGTCGCCTACGCCGAGATCGTCCGCGACAAGGCGGTGATGCGCCAGCTCATCGATGTCGGCACCGGCATCGTCAACGACGCCTTCCAGCCCGAAGGCCGCCAGAGCGACGAGCTGCTGGCCGTGGCCGAGCAGAAGGTGTTCGCCATCGCCGAGGCTGGCGCGCGCGGGCGCAGCGACTTCGTGGCGATGAACAGCGCGTTGAAGGACGCCTTCGAGGTATTGCAGAGCCGTTTCGAGAATGGCGGCAGCGTCACCGGCCTGCCGACCGGCTACACCGAGTTCGACGAGATGACCGCCGGCCTGCAGCCGACCGACCTGCTGATCCTGGCCGCGCGCCCGGCGATGGGCAAGACCACGCTGGCGCTGAACATGGCCGAGTACGCGGCGATCAAGTCGAAGAAGGCGGTGGCGATCTTCTCGATGGAAATGTCGGCCGCCCAACTCGCCCTGCGCCTGATCTCGTCCAACGGCCGGGTCAACGCCACCCGCCTGCGCACCGGCCAGCTGGAGGACGAGGACTGGAGCCGCGTCACCAGCGCCATCCGCATGCTCAAGGAGACCAAGATCTTCATCGACGACACCCCCGGCCTGTCGCCGGAGGTGCTGCGCTCGAAGGCGCGCCGGCTCAAGCGCGAGCACGACCTGGGCCTGATCGTCATCGACTACCTGCAGCTGATGTCGGTGCCCGGCAACAGCGAGAACCGCGCCACCGAGATCTCCGAGATCTCGCGCTCGCTCAAGGGCCTGGCCAAGGAGCTGAACGTGCCGGTGATCGCGCTGTCCCAGCTCAACCGCTCGCTGGAGACGCGCACCGACAAGCGCCCGGTGATGGCCGACCTGCGCGAGTCCGGCGC
Organism: Pseudoxanthomonas mexicana; assembly: GCF_046736355.1. Taxonomy (GTDB): domain Bacteria; phylum Pseudomonadota; class Gammaproteobacteria; order Xanthomonadales; family Xanthomonadaceae; genus Pseudoxanthomonas_A; species Pseudoxanthomonas_A mexicana_B. The sequence continues at coordinate 1,815,282 of NZ_CP157201.1, forward strand.
CATCGAGCAGGACGCCGACGTGATCGTCTTCATCTACCGCGACGACTACTACAACAAGGAAAACTCGCCGGACAAGGGACTGGCCGAGGTGATCATCGGCAAGCAGCGTTCCGGCCCGACCGGCTCGATCAAGCTGAAGTTCTTCGGCGAGTACACCCGCTTCGACAACCTGGCCCACGATTCGGTCGGCAGCTTCGAATAGCCGCCGGGGGCGAGGTCGGGGCCGCTACAATCGCGCCATGTCCGCCCCGCCTTCCGCCGAATCCGGCCCGTCGCACGCGTACCGCGCCGAGGCCAGCGATCGTCCCACCCGCATCCGCGTCGATCTGGACGCGCTGAGCGCCAACCTGCGCGCCCTGCAGGCCCATGCCGGCGTGCCGGTGATGGGCATCGTCAAGGCCAACGCCTACGGTCACGGCCTGGTGCCGGTGGCGCTGCACCTGCAGGCGCAGGGCGTCGCGCAACTGGGCGTGGCCTTCGTCGAGGAAGGCATCGCGCTGCGCCGCGCCGGCGTGCGCGTGCCGATCCTGGTGCTGGGCGGCATCCATGCGCCGCAGGTCTCGAGTTTCATCGCCCACGACCTGGAGGTCACCGTCTCCTCGGTCGACAAACTGCGCCAAGTGGAACGGGCCGCCGAGTCGATGGACCGCAAGGCAGTGATCCACCTGAAGCTGGACACCGGCATGGGGCGCATCGGCGTGCACAGCGGCAATGCCGCGCCGTTCATAGAGGCCGCGGTGGCCTCGCGCTGGTGCGTGGTGAAGGGCGTCTATTCGCACCTGGCCTGCTCGGACGATCTGGCCTCGCCGATGACCGGCGAGCAGTTGCGGCGTTTCCTCGACGCCTGCGCGCACTTCGATCGCATCGGCGCGCCGATGCCGGTGCGGCACCTGGCCAATTCCGGCGGCGTGCTGCACTTCCCGGGCACGCACCTGGACATGGTGCGCCCCGGCATCGCGCTGTACGGGGTGCTGCCGGATCCGGCCTCGCGCGCCGCCGTCGGGCTGCGGCCGGCGCTGTCGCTGGTCTCCAAGGTGGTCTACTTCAAGGTGGTGAAGGCGGGCAGCAGCGTGAGTTACGGCGCCACCTGGAGCGCCGCGCGCGATACCCGCGTGGTCACCGTGCCGATCGGCTATGGCGACGGCTACCCGCGCGCGCTGTCCTCGCGCGGCGAGGTGCTGGTGCGCGGCCGCCGCCTGCCAATCGCCGGGCGCATCTGCATGGACCAGTTCATGGTCGACATCGGTCCGGAAGGCACCGCCTACAACGGCGACGAAGTGGTGCTGATCGGCCGCCAGGGCGAGGCCGGGATCTCCTGCGAGGCGGTGGCGCAGGCCGCCGGCACCATCCCCTACGAGATCCTGACCGGTCTCAACGAGAGGATCCCGCGCGAGTACACGGGCGGCGCGGCCGGACAGGGCGGGAGCACGGCGGGATGAGCGCACGTCGCGCCACCGGCGGGCGCAGGAGCCGGGCCGGTACGCCGCCGTACCAGCGCGCGACCGGCTGAGGGCATTCCCGTGGCGCGCGCGATCGTCTGGTTCCGCAACGACCTCCGGCTGGACGACAACCCGGCGTTGCAGGCCGCGCTGGACGAAGGCTACGCGCCGGTGCCGGTCTACGTCCATGCGCCGGAGGAGGAATCGCCGTGGGCGCCGGGCGCGGCCTCGGAGGCCTGGCGGCACCGCTCGCTGGCGGCGCTGGAAAGCGACCTGCAACGGCGCGGCTCGACGCTGCTGTACCGGCGCGGCCCCACCGCCGAGGCGCTCGGTGCGCTGATCGAGGACAGCGGCGCCGAGGCCGTGTTCTGGAACCGCCGCTACGAACCGGCCATCGAGCGGCGCGACGCCGGGCTGAAGTCGGCCCTGCGCGAGCGCGGGCTGCGTGCGCAGAGCTTCAATGGCGCGCTGCTGTTCGAACCCTGGCGGCTGGCCACCCAGCAGGGCGGGCCGTACAAGGTGTTCACCCCGTACTGGCGCGCCGCGCAGGCGCAATGGCGGTTGCCGGCGTTGTGGGAAGCGCCGCTACGGCTGCCGGCCGTGCCCGAGTCGCTGGCTGGCGCATCCCTGTCGTCGCTCGGCCTGCAACCGCACCTGCGCTGGGACGCCGGGTTCTGGGAAGTCTGGCAGCCGGGCGAGGGCGGTGCCGGCGAGGCGCTGGAAGTGTTCATCGACGGCGCGCTGGCCGACTACCACCGCGAGCGCGACCTCCCCGATCGCACCGGCACCTCGCGGCTGTCGCCGCACCTGCACTTCGGCGAGATCGCCCCGTGGCGCATCGCCGCCGAACTGGAAAAGGCGCGCAGCGCACGCACCGGCGCCGACATCGACGCCTACCTGCGGCAACTGGGCTGGCGCGATTTCGCCCACCACCTGCTGCACCACTTCCCGCAGACCCCGCAGGACAACCTCAACCCGCGCTTCGAGCGCTTCGCCTGGGCCGAGCCGGACCTGGCGACGCTGTCGGCCTGGGAGCGCGGCCGCACCGGCGTGCCGATCGTCGACGCCGGCATGCGCGAGCTGTGGACCACCGGCCATATGCACAACCGGGTGCGCATGATCGTCGCCAGCTACCTGACCAAGCACCTGCGCTACCACTGGTCGCACGGCGCGCGCTGGTTCTGGGACACGCTGGTCGATGCCGACCTGGCCAACAACACGCTCGGCTGGCAATGGGTGGCCGGCACCGGCGCCGACGCGGCGCCTTATTTCCGCGTGTTCAACCCGGTCACCCAGGCCGAGAAGTTCGACCTGGACGGCCGCTACATCGCGCGCTGGCTGCCGGAACTGGCGCCGCTGCCGCTGCCGCTGCGCTTCGCGCCCTGGCAGCGGCCGGACCTGCTGGCCGAGGTCGCGCCGGACTATCCGCGCATGCCGGTGCGGGATCTGGCCGAAGGGCGGGAGGCCGCGCTGGCGGCATACAGGGCTGCGGTCTGAGCCGGCGATGACGGTTGCCGTGTCCCGCGTCCCCGGCGTCCCACGCATGCATCCCGACTGAACGGAGCGCGAGCTGCGACGTCGAATCTTCACCTGATGGACAGATCCGCTGGGCTAAGTTTCACGGCGCTGAACGACTGGGCATCGGCATGCCCCATGACGAGGAGAAGAATATGAAGAAGCACGCCATCAGGACCACGCTCACCGCCCTGGCCGCGGCCGTCGCGCTCAGTTCCTGCGCCACCTACACCGGCCAGACCAGCGATCCCAACGATCCCAACCGCACCCGCCAGGGCGCGCTGATCGGCGCCGGCATCGGCGCGGTCGCCGGCTTGCTCAGCGGCAGCGACGCCACCGAGCGCCGCCAGCGCGCGCTGGTCGGCGCCGGCGTCGGCGGCCTGACCGGCGGCGCCATCGGTGCCTACCAGGATCGCCAGGAGGCCGAACTGCGCCGCCAGACCTCGGGCACCGGCATCAACGTCAGCCGCGAGGGCGATGTCATCAAGCTCAACCTGCCGGACGGGGTGACCTTCGATTTCGGCAAGGCCGACCTGAAGCCGCAGTTCTACCCGGCGCTCAACAACGTGGCTTCCACGCTGCGCGAGTACAACCAGACCATCGTGGAAGTGACCGGCCACACCGACAGCATCGGCAGCGAGGCGGCCAACCAGCGCCTGTCCGAGCAGCGCGCCTCCTCGGTCGCCAACTACCTGATCGGCCAGGGCCTGATGCGCGAGCGCTTCGAGATCGTCGGCATGGGCAAGCGCTACCCGATCGCCAGCAACGACACCGACGCCGGCCGCGCGCTCAACCGTCGCGTCGAGATCCGCGTGGTGCCGGTGCGTTCGTAAGCGAATCGTCATCGCGAAGGGAGAAGGGCCGCATCGCGGCCCTTCTTCGTTTTTGACTGGAGACGATGGTGGGCCGGTCACCGTCGATGCACGCGTCGTCTCCCTCATCGCCACGCAACCCGATCCGGTTCCGATCCCGAATGCCGTCATCCCAGCTTGCGCTGGGATGACGGGCCGGCGGAGGCGCATGATTCGCGTGGGGCTAAACCCTCAAAACCCCCGCAACCCGCACTCCGCATCCAGCACCTGCCATTCCTTGCCGCGGCTGAACCCCGCCGCCAGTTCCGCGTCCCATCCCTCGATCAGGCTCTGGTACATGCCCAGCCGCTTGATCCGCTTGCGCAAGGGTGCGTGGCGCTTGTTCTCCTCGGCCACCATGCCTGCGTAGACGATGGACAGCAGCTGGTCGACCTCCAGCGCGTCGTCGCCGTAGCCGGCCGACAGCGCGCCGATGTGGTCCATCAGCGACGCGTCGACCCGCGCGCCGGTGCGCTCGTAGATCTGCACGAAGTCCTCGTAGAGCCGGTAGGCGCCGTGGCGCGCCGCCAGGCGCTTGAGCTCGCCGAAGTACCAGGCGTCGCGCGGCGCGGTGCGCGACTGGCCTGGCCGGAGCAGGTAGACGCACCAGTCGTCGAACTGCCCGCGGCCGAACTCGATCCGCGAACCGTCGCTGAAGGTTTTCAGGTGCCTGCTCATGGGAAAGCCGTTGGACGCCGCGGCCATGTTAACCGCTGCCGCGCCGCGGCGGAACGCGATTCCGCCGGCTGTCAAGCCGTTTCCCCGCGCCGCCTGGGTTGTCACAATCGCCGTCCCGCCCGGCAACACGTAACAGGAAACATGCAGGACAGCCGCATCGCGCTCCACATCGCCACCACCATCGCCGCCGAGATCGGCGCGCAGACTGCGCAGGTCACCGCCGCCGTCGGCCTGCTCGACGAGGGCGCGACCGTGCCCTTCATCGCGCGCTACCGCAAGGAGGTCACCGGCGGCCTGGACGACACCCAGCTGCGCAACCTGGAAACGCGACTGATCTACCTGCGCGAACTGGAGGACCGCCGCGCCGCGGTGCTGGCCAGCATCGACGAGCAGGGCAAGCTGACCGCGGAGCTGCGCGCCGAGATCGAGGCCGCCGACACCAAGTCGCGCCTGGAGGACCTGTACCTGCCGTACAAGCCCAAGCGCCGCACCCGCGCGCAGATCGCGCGCGAGGCGGGCCTGGAGCCGCTGGCCGACGGCCTGCTCGCCGATCCGGCGCGCGTGCCGGAGGAATTCGCCGCCGGCTTCGTCGATGCCGACAAGGGCGTGGCCGACGCGAAGGCGGCGCTGGACGGCGCGCGCGCGATCCTGATGGAACGCTGGGGCGAGGACGCCGCGCTGGTCGGCGAACTGCGCCAGTGGCTGCACGAGAACGGCGTCATCCGCGCGCGCGTGGCCGTGGGCAAGGAGAACGACGGCGCCAAGTACCGCGACTATTTCGACCATGCCGAGCCGCTGGCGAAGATTCCCTCGCACCGCCTGCTGGCGCTGTTCCGCGCGCGCCGCGAGGAAATCCTGCACCTGGATCTGGAACCGGGCGGCGACGCCGAGGCCGGCCACCAGTTCGCCGAGGGCCGCGTCGCCCTGCACGCGGGCGTCGCCGCGCAGGGGCGCGCCGCCGACAAGTGGCTGCTGGACGCGTGCCGGCTGACCTGGCGCGCCAAGCTGCACATGCACCTGCTGCTGGACCTGTTCAACCAGGCGCGCGAGAAGGCCGAAGGCCAGGCCATCGAAGTGTTCGGCGACAACCTCAAGGACCTGCTGCTGGCCGCGCCGGCCGGCCCGCGCGCCGTGCTGGGCCTGGACCCGGGCTTGCGCACCGGCGTCAAGGTGGCGGTGGTCGACGCCACCGGCAAGCTGGTCGATACCGCCACCATCTACCCGCACGAGCCGCGGCGGCAGTGGGATCAGTCGCTGCACCTGCTGCGCCAGCTATGCGGCAAGCACGGGGTCGAGTTGATCGCCATCGGCAACGGCACCGCCAGCCGCGAGACCGACCGGCTGGCCGCCGACCTGATCAAGCAGGCGCCGGAACTGAAGTTGCAGAAGATCGTCGTCAGCGAGGCCGGCGCGTCGGTGTACTCGGCCTCGGAACTGGCCGCGCGCGAATTCCCGGAGCTGGACGTGAGCCTGCGTGGCGCGGTGTCGATCGCGCGCCGCTTGCAGGATCCGCTGGCCGAGCTGGTCAAGATCGAACCCAAGGCGATCGGCGTGGGCCAGTACCAGCACGACGTCGATCAATACCAACTGGCGCGCAAGCTCGACGCGCGCGTGGAGGACTGCGTCAACGCGGTCGGCGTGGACGTCAACACCGCCTCGGCCGCGCTGCTGACGCGGGTGTCCGGCCTGTCGGCCAGCGTGGCCGAGAACATCGTCGTCTACCGCGACCAGCACGGCGCCTTCCGCAGCCGCAAGGACCTGCTGAAGGTGCCGAGGCTGGGCGAGAAGACCTTCGAGCAGTGCGCCGGCTTCCTGCGCATCGCCGACGGCGACCAGCCGCTGGACGCTTCCTCGGTGCACCCGGAAGCCTACCCGGTGGTCGAGCGCATCCTCGCCGGCAGCAACCGGCAGGTGAAGCAGATCATCGGCGACACCGCCTTCCTGCGCGAGTTGAAGGCCGAGCAATACACCGACGAGCGCTTCGGCCTGCCGACCGTGCGCGACATCCTCAAGGAGCTGGAGAAGCCGGGCCGCGATCCGCGTCCGGAGTTCAAGGCCGCGCGCTTCGCCGACGGCGTGGAGGACATCAAGGATCTCGAGCCCGGCATGGTGCTTGAGGGCGTGATCAGCAACGTCGCCGCGTTCGGCGCCTTCGTCGACATCGGCGTGCACCAGGACGGCCTGATCCACATCTCGGCGCTGTCGGATCGCTACGTCAAGGATCCGCGCGAAGTGGTCAAGGCCGGCGACATCGTCAAGGTCAAGGTGCTGGAGGTCGATGTCGCCCGCAAGCGCATCGCGTTGACGCGGCGCCTGGACGATGCGCCCGAGCAGGGCGCCGCGCGCGACGCGCGTCCGTCCGGCGACAGGCCGCGCGGACGCGATGGCGGCGGGCGCGGGCAGGGCGGCGGCAAGCCGGTGAAGCCGTCCGCGCCGCCGGCGGACAATGCGCTGGCGGCCGCGTTCGCACGGGCCAAGGGCACGCACTGAATCGGCGTGTCCGCCTCCGCCGCGGCGCGACGGGCGGAGGCGGCGGCATGGAGCGCCAGCACGCTGCGGACGCGGAAACCCCGCGGGTCGCCGCGGAGCATGGGAGGGCCGGCGAATGCCGGCCCTTTCCGTTTCAGCCCCTGTCGCCGCGCTCGGCGTACCTGGGCAGCAGGTTGGCCAGCTCGGCCGATGCGGCCAGCGACTTGAACGCGCGCTCGACGCTGAGGCTGGCGCCTTCCAGCAGCACCTTTTCCAGCGTCTCGCCCTCCAGTCCGCGCACGTTCTTCTCGTCCGGCTCGGGGAACGCCTCGCGCAGCGCCACCAGCGCGCCACCCAGGGCGATGTCCAGCAGCGCCGAGGCGTCGAACCATTCGACGCCGTCGAACTTCTCGCGCAGCGGTTCCGGTTCCGGCCACCACGGATCGATCTCCGGGATCAGCCGCGGCAGCCGCGGGTACAGCAGGCCGATGACCAGACGCACGCTCTGGCAGCGGCCCGCATAGCGGCCGAGCACGTCGCGCGCATGCTGGCCGATCAGGCGGATCACGCTCAGATCGGTCGCGGCCAGCTTGATGTCGGTCGTCGTCAGCACCGCTTCCATCACCCGCTCGTCCCACAGCAGCGTCCAGTGCAGGCGGGTGTTCATGCAGCGGATGCGCTCCGGCCGCGACAGCCATACCGCGAGGTTGCGGTAGTAGGCCTTGATGTTCTCGAGATGCGCCTGCCCGGTCGGCGAGGACAGGAAGCCGTTGCGCCAGACATGGCCCGGCGGCAGTCCGGCATCGTTGAAAAGGCCGATCAGGTTGACGTTGACGAAGTGATGCCAGGTCGCATCGGTGACCACGCGGCCGATGCCGGCGCGATGGCCATCGTAGGCGCAGATGCCGCCGAAGCTCTGCGCGAGCGTCGGATCCTTGCTACCCGAGCGCGTGCCTGAAAGCACGGTGGAGTAGGAGATCACCTCCGGCAGGGGGCGCGGCCCGCCATCGACGGCGTTGGGGTATTCGGGACCCAGGGCACCCCCGAAGTTCAGCGTCGCGCTGGTCGCGGCCGGTTCGACGCACTCGCCCTCGTGCGGGTGATCCGGCATCACCCGGATCATGCCGTTCGGCCCGCACAGCAGCGGGTGCGGGAAGCTGTAGCGGAACAGCCCGCTCTGGCGCCGGTAGAGGCGCGGCTGGACGGTCTGCGGCACGTCGTCGGACTGGTCGCCGAAGGAGGAGCCGCCGGCCTGCGGCCGGTTGGTGTCGTTGCGGCGGCGGCCACTCATGCTGACCTGGTCTTCGGAGTTCTGCGCCGACGTGCTTTGCCACAGGCGCATGCCGCGCGCGCGCGGGATCGCGTGGCAGAGCGCGCGCCCTAGCATGCCGTGATCGCCGGTGGCGAACAGGCCGCCGCCGGCATTCATGTACTGGGTGAGGACGCGCAGTTCGTTGTCCGACAGCCGATCCGACGGATACCCGTTGCCGCGGCTGTAGGAGGTGGCGATGCCGAACAGGAACACCGCGTCGTACATGCCGGTGCCGAAGTGCGCGCCGTTGTCGAACTTGAACGACTTGATGCGGTTGGCGATGCGCGGTTCGCCGCCCATCAACTGGCTGTCGGCCACGTTGTTGATGTGCGCCAGCGTGATCTGGAAGCGCGCGTGGCGGCCGGGCATGTCCAGCAGCGAGCGGACGAAGGTGGACAGGCCGAAGTCGGCCTCGGAGAAATCAAGTCCACCGTCTGCAACGAGCAGCAGCCTGACCGTGCAGGGCCGCAGGAACGGCCAGTGAAGCTCGGGATTGAAGAAAACCTGATCGCGGAAGCGGTCGCGCAGATCGAGGTGGCGGAGGTTTTCGATCGTCAGATGGCGGAGGTCGGTAGTTGGCATGGTGCGCTTTCCCTGGCTGTCGGATCCTCCCTGTGCATTGCCGACAACGCCCCTGCGCCCGCCATGCGGACACCCGCATCGCGTGTTCATGCCGATGAACAGCGGAAACAGAAGAGAACCAGAATTTTCCTACGCCACGACCGGTACTTTCCTGACAGGCGACCTGGAGAAGCTGCAAGGAAACGACCTGCCGGTCGAGCGGCTGATGGCCGGAATCATGGAGGTCGTCGAACACCACTGCCGCCAGACCGGCCAGTACGAAGAGCGCGCCGACTCGGCGACGGGCGGATACAGGCTGGGCGAGGGCAGGGCGCGCCCGTCATCCGGTCGGTGATCAGGGCAGCGCGTGTTGGGAAACGGCACGAAAAAGGCCGCTTCCGCGGCCTTTTTCGTTCTTTGGAATGGTGGAGGTGGGCGGAATCGAACCGCCGTCCGAAGGTACTCCATCCCCGGCACTACATGCTTATCCCCCCGTTGAGTCTCGTCCTGCGACAGCACGGTGGGCGAAGCGCACCGCAGGACCAGCCTGTTAGAGGTTGACCGGGAGCTGACAGGCGGCCGCTCCCGGCGATTCCGTGATAATGACCCTACGCTGCGAGCACGGACACAAGCAGTTTCGGGGCTTACGCCTTAAGCGGCGAGAGCGTAGTTGTCGTCGTTGGCAACTAGAGTTTTGCCGCTGGATTAACGAGGAAAGCTGCCCCCTCGGCATGCGCCAGGCAACTTCGCAACCCCCGTCGAAGCCAGTGCACCCCCGGGAGTCAGTCAGCGCTGACGTTGCCAGTGTAGGGGCGGGTCGCGGCCGCCACAAGTGTGCGGCGGTTAACGGTCAGCACGCCTTCACCTGGCGCAGCATGGCCTGACCGCGGACGCCGATGCGTTGTCCGCAGCACAGGGGAACGACGCTCAAGGAGTTGAAGATGGCCGGCAACAAGCCTCCCCGCCGCGGGCCGCCCGGGAAATCCGCGCAGGCCGCGCGCAAGACCGCACGACGCACGAAGAAGGCCGCCGCGACGACGGCCAGGGAAATCCCCGAGCCTGCGCAGCCCGGCGACTTCATGGCGATGTCGCAGGGACACGCCAGGACCGTGCTCTACATCCACGGCATCGGCAACAAGCCGCTGCCGGAAGTGCTGCGGCGGCAGTGGGACAACGCGCTGTTCGGCCGCGGCATGGGCGAGCGCACGCGCATGGCGTACTGGGTCAACCGCGAGCGCTATCCCTCGCCCGAGCCCGGCGGCATCGACGATCGCGACCAGGGCCCGATGCTGAACCAGTCCGAGCAGCGCATCCTCAGCGCGCTGGGCGTCGAGCCGGGCATGCAGGACCTGGGCGAACTGGCCGACACGCTGGCCGACAGCGAGGGCGAGCGCGCGCTGCTGCACCGGATGCTGGGCGAACTGGAAGCCTCGGCGCCACCGCCCGGCGCGCCCGGTGCCAAGGGCATCGCCAGCGGCCTCAACCGCATCCTGCTGAAGATGATCTCCGCGGCGCTGTTGCAGGACGTGCACGACTTCTTCTTCGTCGCCGGCGAGCGCGAGCGGATGCGGCGCAGCCTGCTCGAGCGCATCGAGGCCGGCGGCGGGCCGTTCGTGGTGGTGGCGCACAGCCAGGGTTCGATGATCGCCTACGACGTGCTGCGCGAGCTGGATCCGTCGGTCCACGACGTCGCGCTGTTCGTCACCGTCGGCTCGCCGCTCGGCCTGCCCAGCGTGCGCAGCATGTTCAAGCAGTGGACGAAGAAGCGGAAGCTGCCGTTCCCGGCCTGCGTGCGGCGCTGGGTCAACATCGCCGAGCACCTGGACCCGGTATCGCTGGATCACGACCTGACCGACGACATCGAGCGCCCGGCCGGGCGCTTCGTCAACATCGACGGCGCGCGCATCAACCCGGACTGGCAGCGCAACCCGCATTCGGGATCGGGCTACCTGTCCATGCCGCAGACGCGGCAGGAGGTGCGCAACGCGGTCGGCACCGGTTTCGACCAGCCGGTCTCCAACACGGTGCTGATCAAGGACCTGTCCGACCAGCTGGAAGCGCGCGGCGCCGAGTACCGCCACGAGATCCTGATCGAGCTGGACAAGCTGCCCGACGGCGGCGATCGTGTGCAGGTCCGCGACGCGCTGATCGCGCGCATCCGCGCCCTCGGCGCGGCGACCACGCGGCTGAAGGGGCACGCGCTGGACGAGGCCATCGAGCTGGAGGACGGCCTGCAGCGCTTCGTCTCGGCGCGGCTGACCCGCTTCGAGATCGAGGCGTTGCGCAACGACTACCGCGCGCTGAGCTTCAAGCGCCTGTGGCGCGACGCCGGCAAGCGCGCGCTGCTGCACCAGTCGCCGGGCGTGGTGCACGCCGACGCCGCGCAGGTGTCCTACCGCGCGCGCGGCAACCGCATCGGCTGGGCGGTGCTGGACACCGGCATCGCCGCCAGCCACCCGCATTTCCACCAGCGCGGCAAGCGCGACCTGGTGGCGGCGCAATGGGACTGCACGGTGCGCGGCAAGCCGAAGAAGCTGGTGCGCGCCGACGGCGCCGCGTTCAGCGGGCTGGACGGCAACGGCCACGGCACCCACGTGGCCGGGATCATCGCCGGGCAGTGCAGCGCGCCGCTGCCCGGCGGCGGCGATGCGGTGGAGTTCAGCGGCATCGCGCCGGAGACGCAGCTGTACGGCTTCAAGGTGCTCGACGACGACGGCGCGGGGCGCGATTCGTGGATCATCAAGGCGATCCAGCAGATCGCCGAGGTCAACGAGCAGGCCGGCGAACTGGTCATCCACGGCGTCAACGTGAGCCTGGGCGGTTACTTCGACGTCGAGAGCTACGGCTGCGGGCACACGCCGCTGTGCAACGAGCTGCGGCGGCTGTGGCGGCAGGGCGTGGTGGTGGTGCTGGCGGCGGGCAACGAGGGCCTGGCCTGGCTGGTGCAGAACGATGGCCATTCCTATCCGATGAACATGGACATGACCATCGGCGATCCAGCCAACCTGGAGGAGGCCATCGCGGTCGGCTCGGTGCACAAGAGCAATCCGCACAACTACGGGGTGTCGTATTTCTCCTCGCGCGGGCCGACCGCCGACGGGCGCTGCAAGCCCGACGTGGTGGCGCCGGGCGAGAAGATCATCTCGGCCCACCACGGCTTTGATCCGCGCGATGCGCGCACCTGGATGGTCGAGATGAGCGGCACCAGCATGGCCGCGCCGCACGTGTCCGGCGTCATCGCCGGGTTCCTGTCGGTGCGGCGCGAGTTCATCGGCTTCCCCGACCGGGTCAAGCAACTGCTGATGGAGCACGCCACCGACATCCAGCGCGATCGCTATACGCAGGGCAGGGGGATTCCCAACCTGATGCAGATGCTGGCCTGTACCTGAAACGCCGCCGCGGGCGCATCCGGCGCGGGGCCGGGTGCGGAGGGCGCCGGTCCCGCCCTGGGGCCGGCGCCGTCGAGGACGTGCGAATCGAGGGGCGGCGTGCGCCCCTGTGCGCTCAGGCGTTCTTGTTGTGCTGGCGCATCGCGCGCTGCTTCTCGCGCGCCCAGTCGCGATCCTTGCTGGCGGCGCGCTTGTCGTGGGTCTGCTTGCCCTTGGCCAGGGCGATTTCGGCCTTGACCTTGTTGCCCTTCCAGTACAGCGCGGTCGGCACCAGCGTGTAGCCGTCGCGCTCGACCTTGCCGACCAGGGTGTCGATCTCGCGCCGGTGCAGCAGCAGCTTGCGGGTGCGGCGATCGTCGGCGACCACGTGCGTGGAGGCCTGGATCAGCGGGGTGATCTGCGCGCCGAACAGGAAGATCTCGCCGTTGCGGATGGTCGCGTAGGCCTCGGTGATGTTGGCCCGGCCGGCACGGATCGCCTTGAGCTCCCAGCCTTGCAGCGCCAGCCCGGCCTCGTGGCGCTGCTCCAGGTGGTACTCGTGGCGGGCGCGCTTGTTCAACGCGATGGTGCCAGTTGCTTTATTCTTGTCCGGTTTCTTGCCCATCCGTCCATTGTCGCCCAAGGCGGAACCACACGCGAGCCAAATGCCTACCATCCGCCGCAGCGCCCTGGTCGAACACTCGGCCGCCCGCATGTTCGACCTGGTCAACGACGTCGCCGCCTATCCCCGCCGTTTCGCCTGGTGCCGGGAAGCGCGCCTGATCGAACAGGCGGGCGACCGGCTGGTCGCGCGGCTGGATCTGGGATTGGGCTCGCTGCGCACCTGGTTCACCACCGAGAACACGCTGGATCGGCCGCACCGCATCGACATGAAGCTGGTCGAAGGCCCGTTCCGCACGCTGCACGGGCAGTGGGATTTCCACGCGCTGGACGAGTCGGCCTGCAAGGTCACGCTGACGCTGGACTTCGAGCCGAGCAGCCGGCTGCTGGCGCCGGCGCTGGCGCTGGGGTTCCAGGGACTGGCGGACCGGATGGTGAACGATTTCATCCGGGTCGCCGACCGGGGCGACTGAATGCGGGTGGAAGCGATCCGCGCTTGGCCGCGCCGCCACCAGTCGGTGATGCTGGAGCTGCCGGAAGGCGCCACCGTCGCCGATGCGCTGCGCGCCTGCGGCTGGGCGGGCGAGGAGTGCGCCTGCGCGGTTTTCGGCGTCGTCGTGGCCGCGCAGGCGCGGCTGGCCGATGGCGACCGGCTGGAACTGCTGCGGCCGTTGCAGGTGGATCCGAAGGAGGCGCGCCGCCGGCGCGCGCGCAAGCCGGCGGCGTAGGGCGGGGCTTGCTCCGCTGCTTTCCCGGATCAAGCCAAGGCGCAGCCGGGCAAGCTCGGCTCTACAGACGGATGGCGGGTCCGGGGCCGCGATCAGCGGCGGCGGCCCTTCTTCTTGTCCTTGGCCAGGTTGGGGCCGAACTTGCGCACGTCCCTGGACAATTGCAGGTCGTTCTCGGGGAAGTATTCGCCTTCCCAGCTGGCCAGGCTGTTGCCGTCGAAATGCAGGGTGAGGTTCTTGACCTCGGTGGTGCCGCGGCGGTTGGTGCGCTGGCTGGCGGTGTAGTCCCAGCGATCGGCGTGGAACGGATCGGCGATCGAGGGCGAACCCAGCAGCGCCTGCACCTGCTGCTTGCTCTGGCCCGCCTGCAACTGATCCACCGCGGCCTTCTCGAGGAGACTGCCCTGGTAGATGGGTTGCTTATAGAGGATGCCGCAGCCGGCGGTGGCGGAGGCGAGCAGGGCGACCAACAGGAATTTGCGCATGGGTAACGGCATCGGACCGGCGATGGAAAAACGTGCCCGATGATACACTTCCGCGGACCGCCGCAACCGCACTTCAGGCAGCTGGCGCTAAACCGCCAATGAACGGAGACGCCCCCTCTATGGAATCGCAGGAACTACGCAAGGTCGGCCTCAAGGTCACGCATCCGCGCATGCGCATCCTCGAGCTGCTCGAGCGCGAAGGCGCCGCCCACCACCTCAGCGCCGAGGACATCTACCGGCAACTGCTGGAGCACGGCGACGAGATCGGCCTGGCCACCGTGTACCGCGTGCTGACCCAGTTCGAGGCGGCCGGCCTGGTGCTCAAGCACAACTTCGAGGGCGGGCAGGCGGTGTACGAACTGGATCGCGGCGGCCACCACGACCACATGGTCGATGTCGATACCGGCAACATCATCGAGTTCGAGAGCCCGGAAATCGAGAAGCTGCAGCGCGAGATCGCCGCCCGGCACGGCTACATCCTCGAGGAGCATTCGCTGGTGCTGTACGTGCGGAAGAAGCGGTGATTCGGGATTGGGGATTGGGGATTCGCAAAGGCGGGGACCCAGTGTCTTTGGCTTCAAGGCATGGAGTCGCTGGATCCCCACCTTCGCGGGGATGACGGCAAAAAGGAGATGACGGCGAGAGTGGCCTATCTCGCCGTGGCTTCCGCCAGCAGCCGCTTCGCGGCGGCGCGGGCTTCCTTGCTGACTTCCACACCACCGAGCATGCGCGCCAGTTCCTCCTCGCGCTGCTTGGCGTCCAGCGACTCGACCGCGCTCTGGGTCATGCCGTCCACCGGCGCCTTGCTGACGCGGTAGTGGGCGTGGCCCTGCGCGGCGACCTGCGGCAGATGGGTCACGCACAGCACCTGCCGCTGCGCGCCGAGCGCGCGCAGCTTCTGGCCGACGATGTCGGCGACCGCGCCGCCGATGCCCGAGTCCACTTCGTCGAACACCATCGTCGGCACCGCGTCCAGGCCCAGCGCGGCCACCTCGATGGCCAGCGACACCCGCGACAGCTCGCCGCCGGAGGCAACCTTGCGCAGCGGCCGCGGCGGCTGGCCGGCATTGGCGGCGACCATGAACTCGACGCGCTCGCCGCCGGCCGGATCGGGACGATCGTCGGCATTGGCTTCCAGCGCGATCTCGAAGCGGCCGCCGCCCATGCCCAGCTCGCCGATCAGCGCGGTGGTGGCCTTGCCCAGTTCCTGCGCGGCGCGCTGGCGGCTGCGGCCCAGTTTGTCGGCGGCCTTGCGCCAGCCGGCGCGGGCGGCCTCGATGTCGGCGTTGAGCTGGACCAGCCGCTCGCCGGCGCCGCGCAGGCTTTCCAGTTCGGTCTGCAGCGCGTCGCGGTGGGCGGCCAGTTCCTCCGGCAGGATGCGGTGCTTGCGCGCCAGGTCGTGGATGCGGCCGAGCCTGCGCTCAAGCTCGTCGAACTGCGCCGGATCCGCGTCGAGGTCGTCGCGGACCTGCGACAGCAGCGCCAGCGCCTCGTCGAGCTGGATGTGCGCGTTCTCCAGCAGGCCGTCGACCTCGCCCAGCCGCGGCTCGTGTTCGCGCAGGCGAGACAGGTCGTGGCGGCTCTGTCCGAGCAGTGACAGCAGCGCCGGGCCGTCGTCGCCGCCCAGGCGCTCCAGCGCCAGGTCGCAGGCCTGGATGAGGCCGGCCGCGTGCGCCTGCCGGCGGTGGTTGGCGACCAGCGCCTGCACGCTGGCCGGGGCCAGGTCCTCGCGCTGCAGTTCGCCGAGCTGGTGCTCCAGGTAGTTCAGGCGATCGGAGACGTCGCCCTGGGCGGACAGCCGCTCGCGCTCGCGCAGCAGCGCGTTCCAGTGCGCGGCGGCCTGCCGCACCGCCTCGCGCTCGGCCTCGTTGCGGGCATAGGCGTCGAGCAGTTGCAGCTGGCTGTGGCGGGCCATCAGCGCCTGGTGCTCGTGCTGGCCGTGGATCTCGACCAGCCGCGCGGCCAGTTCCGACAACTGGGTCAGGGTGACGCTGCGGCCGTTGATCCAGGCGCGCGAGCCGCCGTCGGCGCGGATGATCCGGCGCAGCTGGCACTGTTCGCCGTCGTCCAGTTCGTTGTCGCGCAGCCAGGCCCGTGCCGGCGAACCTTCGGCCGGCTCGAACTCGGCCGACAGCTCGGCGCGCTCGGCGCCGTGGCGGACCACGCCGCTGTCGGCGCGCAGGCCGGAGAGGAAACCCAGCGCATCGACCAGCAGCGACTTGCCGGCGCCGGTCTCTCCGGAAATGACGGTCATGCCGGGGCCGAACTCCAGTTCGGCGGCGCGGACCACGGCGAAATCCTTGAGGGCGAGATGTCTCAGCATGGGGCGCGATTGTAGGGCCTGCCGGCGCAGCGGGTGAGACGGCCGCGGCGTCGCCTCGTCTTGCAAAGGCCGGCCGCGCTCGCTATCTAGGAGGCATGTCCGTCCCATCGCCCCCGCTGGACCCGCGCGCGCGCCAGTTGCTGCGCACGCTGATCGCCCGCTACATCCACGACGGCGAGCCGGTCGGCTCGGCCACGCTGGCCAGGTGCGCCGGACTGGAGGTCAGCCCGGCGACCATCCGCAACATCCTGGCCGAACTGGAGGAGGTGGGCCTGCTCAGCTCGCCGCACACCTCGGCCGGGCGGGTGCCGACCGCACAGGGCTACCGGGTGTTCGTCGACAGCCTGGTGCAGGTCAAGTCGCTGGGCGAGGGCGAGGTGGCGCGGCTGCGCGCCGAACTGCCGACCGGCGCCGGTACCCAGGCGCTGCTGGGCAACGCCTCGGAGCTGCTGTCGGCGATGACCCATTTCGTCGGCGTGGTCAGCGCGCCGCGGCGCGAGCAGTTCGCCTTCCGCCACATCGACTTCGTGCCGCTGGACGGCAGGCGGGTGCTGGCGATCCTGGTGTTCGCCGACAACGACGTGCAGAACCGGGTCATCGAGCCGCGCCGCGCCTACGAGCGCTCGGAACTGGAGCGCATCGCCAACTACCTCAACGCGCACTTCGCCGGCCGTTCGATGGCCGACATCCGCGCCACCCTGCTGCGCGACCTGCGCGCGGCCAAGTCGGAGATGGAGACCCTGCTGAGCCAGGCGGTGGACCTGGCCGAGCAGGCGCTGGTGCCGCCGGGCGACGACGTCGTGCTGGCCGGGCAGACCAAGCTGATGGGCGCGCAGGGACTGTCGGACCTGGAGCGGCTGCGCGACCTGTTCGAGACCTTCGCCCGCAAGCGCGAGATCCTGCAACTGCTGGAGCGCACGCTGCGCGCGCCGGGCGTGCGCATCTTCATCGGCGAGGAGACCGGGCTGGCGCCACACGACAGCGTCTCGGTGGTGACCGCGCCGTACATGGCCGGCGGCCAGGTGCTGGGCGTGCTGGGCGTGATCGGCCCGACCCGGATGGCCTACGACCGGGTCATCCCGGTGGTGCAGGCCGCCGCCGACGTGCTGGGCGCCGCCTTGAATCCCGAGCCGCCGGCCCCATAGGTGTCCGGTCACGCGGCAGGATGCGCCGCCACGGAAACCCGCAATGAACCCGAACGAACAAGATTCCGCCCCCGACCCGAGCGCCGAGCAGCAGGACACCGAGAACCTGCTGCAGGCCGAAATCGAGACCCTGCGCAACGAGCTGGACCAGTTGCGCGCTTCCGTCCTGCTGGAGCGGGCGGACCTGGAGAACCAGCGCAAGCGCGTGGCCCGCGACGTCGAGCAGGCGCGCAGGTTCGCCAACGAGCGCCTGCTGGGCGACCTGCTGCCGGTGTTCGACAGCCTGGACGCCGGCCTGGCCGCGGCCGGCGAGGGCGCCAGTCCGCTCAAGGATGGCCTGGAGCTGACCCTGAAGCAGCTGATGAAGGTCACCGGCGACAACGGCCTGAGCGTGCTCGACCCGGCCGGCGAGGCGTTCAACCCCGAGCACCACCAGGCCATCAGCCAGGCCGACGCGCCCGGCGCCGCGCCCGGCAGCGTGGTGCAGGTGTTCCAGAAGGGCTACCTGCTCAACGGCCGCCTGCTGCGCCCGGCGCTGGTGGTGGTGGCCAGGCACGACTGACGCTTTCCGCTTTTCCCCTTCCCCTTCAAGGGGAAGGCCGGGATGGGGATGGTTTTCCCGGCCGTTGCAGTCGACACACTGACCGAACAGCCAACACCCTCCCCACCCAACCCGCCCGGCCTTCGCGCATAGCGCTCAGGCGTTCGGGCCGATGCGAGCCGGTGGCTCGCAAGCATCGGCCCTCACCCCCTTGAAGGGGAGGGCTTCAGCCCCACATCCGACTCATCAATCCGGCCACTGGCCGGCCAACACCAGAATTTCTAGGGAGCACCCCACATGGGCAAGATCATCGGCATCGACCTGGGCACGACCAACTCGTGCGTGGCGATCATGGACGGCGGCAAGGCCCGCGTCATCGAGAACTCGGAAGGCGATCGCACCACGCCCTCCATCGTCGCCTACACCAAGGACGGCGAGGTGCTGGTCGGCGCCTCGGCCAAGCGCCAGGCCGTCACCAACCCCAAGAACACCTTCTTCGCGGTCAAGCGACTGATCGGCCGCAAGTTCACCGACGCCGAGGTGCAGAAGGACCTCGGCCTGGTGCCGTACTCGATCGTCCAGCACGACAACGGCGACGCCTGGGTGGCTACCAGCGACGGCAAGAAGATGGCCGCGCAGGAAATCTCCGCCAAGGTGCTGGAGAAGATGAAGAAGACCGCCGAGGCGTTCCTGGGCGAGACCGTCACCGAGGCGGTCATCACCGTGCCGGCCTACTTCAACGACAGCCAGCGCCAGGCGACCAAGGACGCCGGCCGCATCGCCGGCCTGGACGTCAAGCGCATCATCAACGAGCCGACCGCCGCGGCGCTGGCCTACGGCTTGGACAAGGCCGGCGGCGACCGCAAGATCGCCGTCTACGATCTGGGCGGCGGCACCTTCGACGTGTCGATCATCGAGATCGCCAACGTCGACGGCGAGAAGCAGTTCGAGGTGCTGGCCACCAACGGCGACACCTTCCTCGGCGGCGAGGACTTCGACAAGCGCGTCATCGACTACCTCGTCGAGGAATTCCAGAAGGACCAGGGCATCGACCTGCGCAAGGACCCGTTGGCGCTGCAGCGCCTGAAGGACGCCGCCGAGCGCGCCAAGATCGAGCTGTCCACCTCGCAGCAGACCGAGGTCAACCTGCCGTACGTGACCGCCGACGCTTCCGGTCCCAAGCACCTGAACATCAAGCTGACCCGCGCCAAGCTGGAAGCGCTGGTGGAAGACCTGGTGAAGAAGACCATCGAGCCGTGCCGCACCGCGCTCAACGACGCCGGCCTGCGCGCCAGCGACATCGGCGAGGTGATCCTGGTCGGCGGCCAGACCCGCATGCCGAAGGTACAGCAGGCGGTGGCCGAGTTCTTCGGCAAGGAGCCGCGCAAGGACGTCAACCCCGACGAGGCGGTCGCGCTGGGCGCGGCGATCCAGGGCGGCGTGCTGGCCGGCGACGTCAAGGACGTGCTGCTGCTCGACGTGACCCCGCTGTCGCTGGGCATCGAGACCCTCGGCGGCGTGTTCACCAAGATCATCGAGAAGAACACCACCATCCCGACCAAGGCCTCGCAGACCTTCTCCACCGCCGAGGACAACCAGTCCGCGGTGACCGTGCACGTGCTGCAGGGCGAGCGCGAGCAGGCCCGCTTCAACAAGTCGCTGGCCAAGTTCGACCTGTCCGGCATCGAGCCGGCGCCGCGCGGCATGCCGCAGGTGGAGGTGTCCTTCGACATCGACGCCAACGGCATCGTCCACGTCACCGCCAAGGACAAGAAGACCGGCAAGGAGCAGAAGGTCGAGATCAAGGCCGGCTCGGGCCTGTCCGAGGACGAGATCAACCGCATGGTCGCCGACGCCGAGGCGCACCGCGAGGAGGACAAGAAGTTCCACGAGCTGGTGCAGGCGCGCAACCAGGCCGACGGCCTGATCCACGCCACCCGCGGCGCCATCGCCGAGCACGGCAGCAAGGTCGGCGGCGAGGTCATCGGCCAGGTCGAGTCGGCGCTGGCGGATCTGGAAACGGCGATGAAGGGCGACGACAAGGCCCAGATCGAAGCCAGGACCAAGGCCCTGGAAACCGCCAGCCAGGCGCTGTACGCGGCCGCCAGCGCGGCCGGCCAGCCCGGCGCGGAAGCCGGTGCCGGCAACGCCGGCGGCCAGGCGGCCGACGACGTGGTTGATGCGGAGTTCACCGAGGTCAAGGACGACGACAAGAAGTAAGGCGGGAATAGGGAATGGGGAATCGGGAATAGGAACGGCGATGCTGAGGCACGCGTACCAAGACCCTGGTTCCCCGTTCTCGTATCCGTCGTCCGAGAACCGCTTCGGACCATTCCCCACTCCCCATTCCCGATTCCCGGCTCCATGAGCAAACGCGACTACTACGAAGTCCTGGGCGTGCCCCGCACCGCCGGCGACGATGAGCTGAAGAAGGCCTATCGCCGCTGCGCGATGAAGTTCCATCCGGATCGCAACCCCGGCGACAAGGCGGCCGAGGCTTCGTTCAAGGAGTGCAAGGAGGCCTACGAGGTGCTGTCGGACGCGGCCAAGCGCCGCGCCTACGACGCTCACGGCCATGCCGCGTTCGAGCACGGCATGGGCGGCGGCCAGGGCGCGCCGGACATGGGCGACATCTTCGGCGACATCTTCGGCGACATCTTCGGCAACATCTTCGGCGGGGGTGGCGCGCGCGCGGCGCGGCGCGGCGCCGATGTCGGCTACGTGATGGAGCTGGATCTGGAGGAGGCCGTCGCCGGCGTCGAGAAGCGCATCGAGATCCCGACCCTGGCCACCTGCGAGCCCTGCAAGGGCTCCGGTTCGGAGGACGGCAAGACCGAGACCTGCGCCACCTGCGGCGGCCGCGGCAACGTGCGCATGCAGCGCGGCATCTTCGCCATGCAGCAGGCCTGCCCGGCCTGCGGCGGGCGCGGGCAGACCATCCGCAACCCCTGCAAGAGCTGCCACGGCGCCGGGCGGGTGGAGGACGAGAAGGTCCTGTCGGTCAAGATTCCGGCCGGCGTGGACAACGGCGATCGCATCCGCCTGACCGGCGAGGGCGAGGCCGGCCCGCCCGGCACGCCGCCGGGCGACCTGTACGTGGAAGTGCGCGTGCGCGAGCACGCCATCTTCCAGCGCGACGGCGACGACCTGCACTGCGAGGTGCCGATCCGCATCTCCCAGGCCGCGCTGGGCGACACCGTGCGCGTGCCCACGCTCAACGGCGAGGCCGAGATCCGCATCCCGGCCGAGACCCAGACCGGCAAGCTGTTCCGCCTGCGCGGCAAGGGCGTGCGCTCGGTGCGCAGCCGCAGCGAGGGCGACCTGTTCTGCCGCGTCGTGGTGGAGACGCCGGTCAACCTGACTTCCGAGCAGCGCGAACTGCTGGAGAAGTTCGAGGCGACCTTCAGCGGCGACGAGGCGCGCAAGCATTCGCCCAAGTCGGCGACCTTCCTCGACGGCGTCAAGGGCTTCTGGGACCGGATGACCTCCTGACGGCCCCGGCGCGGCGCGCCGCGAATTCCTACAATGCGGTTCCACACGGGAGCCGCGCATGCAGCAGACACCTCGGATCGGCATCGTCGGCCTGGCCGGCGCCTACGGGCGCTGGCTGCAACGGTTCTTCTCCGAACGGATGGGGCTGGAGGTCATCGGCCACGATCCGGCGGCCGGGGACTCGGTAGGCGAGCGGGAACTGCTCGACGGCGCGGACGTGCTGATCTTCTCGGCGCCGATCCGCCATACCGTCGGCATCATCGAGCGCTACGTCGAACTCGCCGGTGGGCGCGAGCAGGGCCGGCTGTGGCTGGACGTCACCTCAATCAAGGACGCGCCGGTGGCGGCGATGCTGCGCTCGCGCGCCGAGGTGGCAGGCCTGCACCCGATGGCCGCGCCGCCGAAGGCGCCGACGCTGAAGGGCAGGGTGATGGTGGTGTGCGAGGCGCGGTTGTCGCGCTGGCGGCCGTGGCTGCAGGACTGCCTGCGCGCGCTGGAGGCCGAGTGCGTCCCAGCCACGCCGCAGCGGCACGACCGGGTCATGGCGCTGGTGCAGGCGATGGTGCACGCCAGCCACCTGTCACAGGCGGCGGTGCTGCGCGACTACGCGCCGGAGCTGGGCAGCCTGGAGGCGCTGATGCCGTTCCGCTCGGCCTCCTTCGAGATGGACGCGGCGATCATCGCGCGCATCCTCTCGCTCAACCCGGCCATCTACGAGGACATCCAGTTCGGCAACCCGCACGCGCCGGACATGCTGCAGGCGCTGGGCGCGCAGCTCGGGCGGATGGCCGCGCTGGTGCGCGCCGGCGACGAGGCGGCGCGCGGCGCGTTCCGCGAGGAGTTCCTGCACGCCAGCCGGCAGGCGATCGGCGAGCGCGCGCTGGCCGCCGGCAACTACGGCTTCGAGCGGCTGGGCTACCTGCTCGCCGACCTGACCGAGACCCGCAGCCTCGGCGTGCACCTGCCGGAGGACCGGCCCGGTTCGCTGCGCGCGCTGCTGCACGTGTTCGAGCGCCACGGCGTGAGTCTGTCCTCGATCCATTCCTCGCGCACGCCGGAGGGGCAGGTGCATTTCCGCATCGGCTTCGACGCCGGCTGCGACCCGGCCGCGCTGGCGGCGGTGGCCGACGAGATTGCAGCCAGCGGCATCGGCCACGTGCTGGAATGATGCGCCGCCGCGGTACGGCTGCGTACTGAGGGCGGGGAGGGCAACGGCGGCCGCAGGCGGTACACTATCGGCATGGCCAATCAATTCACTCTTTCCCAACGTGCGCAGGCGCTGACCAGTTCGGCGATCCGCGAGATCCTCAAGGTCACCGAGCGTCCCGAGGTGATTTCCTTCGCCGGCGGCCTGCCGTCGCCCGCGACCTTCCCGATCGCGCGCATGCGCGAGGCGACCGACAAGGTGTTCGACGAGGCGCCGCAGGCCGCGCTGCAATACGGCCCGACCGAGGGCTACACGCCGCTGCGCGAGTGGATCGCCGCGCGCCACAGCAAGGGCGGCGTCACCATCCGGCCCAGTCAGGTGCTGATCACCACCGGCTCGCAGCAGGGCCTGGACCTGCTGGGCAAGGTGCTGATCGACGAGGGCAGCAAGGTGCTGGTGGAAACGCCCAGCTACCTCGGCGCGTTGCAGGCCTATTCGCTGTTCCGTCCGGCCTTCTCGGCGATGGCCTCGGACGAGCAGGGCCTGATCGTCGAGTCGCTGACCGGCGAGCAGCTGCAGGGCGCGCGCTTCATGTACTGCCTGCCCAACTTCCAGAACCCGACCGGCCGCCGCCTGCCGCTGGAGCGCCGCCAGGCGCTGGTGAAGAAGGCGCGCGAGGCCGGCGTGCCGATCGTCGAGGACGATCCGTACGGCGAGCTGAGCTACGAGGGCGAGCAGCTGCCGAGCCTGCTGTCGATGGATCCGGACAACGTGATCTACATGGGCTCGTTCTCCAAGGTGCTGGCGCCGGGCCTGCGGCTGGGCTACCTGATCGCGCCGGAGGCGCTGCACGGCAAGCTGGTGCAGGCCAAGCAGGCGGCGGACCTGCACACGCCCTCGTTCTCGCAGCGGATCGTCTACGAGGCCTTGCAGGGCGACTTCCTCGACCGGCACATCCCCGAGATCCGCAAGCTCTACGCCAACCAGTGCGAGCTGATGCTGTCTGCGCTGGATCGCTATTTCCCGGCCGAGGCCAAGTGGAACCGGCCGGCCGGCGGCATGTTCATCTGGGTGACCCTGCCCGAGGGCATCGACACCGGCGAACTGCTGGCCAAGGCCATCGAACAGAACGTCGCCTTCGTGCCGGGCGCGCCGTTCTTCGCCACCGAGCCGCAGAAGAACACGCTGCGGCTGTCGTTCGTGACCGTGCCGGCCGAGAAGATCGAGCAGGGCATGAAGATCCTCGGCGCGCTGGTGACGGCGGAAGTGGCCGCCAAGGCGGCCGCGACGGCGTAAGCGCGGCATGGAGGAACGGCTGGCCATCGTGACCGCCGTCCTCTCCGGCCGGGCCGTGGACTTCACCCGGCCCGGCAGCCGCAGCGCGATCGCCAAGACGCCGCGGCAGGGCGCGGTGCAGGTCGGCCCGCTGGGGTTGGACGGCGACGAGCAGGGCGACCTGCGCGTGCACGGCGGCCCGGACAAGGCCGTGCACCACTATCCGTTCGACCATTACGCCGGCTGGCGCGGCGAGCTCGGCGATCATCCGCTGCTCCGGCAGCCCGGCGCCTTCGGCGAGAACATCAGCACCACCGGCGTAGGCGAGGCCGACCTGTGCCTGGGCGATCGCCTGCGGCTGGGCGACGCGCTGGTCGAGGTTTCGCAGTCGCGGCAGCCGTGCTGGAAGCTGTCCGACCGCTTCGCCGTCGCTGACATGGCCCGGCGCGTGCAGGACAGCGGCCGCACCGGCTGGTACTACCGCGTGCTGGAACCGGGCCAGGTGCGCGCCGGCGACGCACTGCGCCTGGTCGAGCGCCCGCATCCGCAATGGTCGCTGGCCCGGCTGATCGAACTGCTGTACCGGCGCACGCTGGAGCGGGAAACGCTGGAGCAGGTGCTGCGGCTGCCGCTGGTGCCGTCGTGGCGCACGTTGTTCGAGCGCAGGTTGGCGCAGGGAAAGACCGAGAGCTGGGACAAGCGGCTGACCGGCGAAACGGCGTCCTGAATCCGTTCCCGCAAGAGCAAGCGCTGGCCGCCGGATTGGAAAATGCGCGGCGAACCCCGACCCGCCGTCATTACCGTGTAGGCGGAGGCGCTCTTCAACAGCCGCCAGGCTGGTCAACCCAGCGCCTTCGCTTCCAGCCGCTTGAAGCGAAGATGGCACCCGCCCGCAACCGGTCGCCAGATATCCCCGGCGTCGCTACCATGCCGGCATGAACGCCACTTCCACCCGCATCCTCATCCACGGCGCGTCCGGGCGCATGGGCCAGGCGCTGCTGCGGCTGGCCGCCGAGCAGCCTGAGCGCTATTCGGTCGTCGCCGCGGTGACCGGGCGCCCGCCCGCGCAGCGGGTCGTCGATGGCGTCCCGTTCTTCGCCGCGGCCGAGCTGGCGGCCGTGCCGGCGTTCGACGCCGCCATCGACTTCAGCCTGCCCGAAGGCTTCGACCCGGTGCTGGCGTTGTGCCGCGCGCGTGGCGCGCCGCTGGTCTCCGGCACCACCGGGCTGTCGGAGGCGCAGCGGCAGGCGCTGGCGCAGGCGGCCGAAGGCATCGCGCTGGTGTGGGCGTCGAACTTCAGCCTGGGCGTGGCGGTGCTGGCCGAGCTGGTCGAACGCGCCGCCGCGGCGCTGCCGGGCTGGGACTGCGACATCGTCGAATCGCACCACGTGCACAAGAAGGACGCGCCCTCGGGCACCGCGCTGACGCTGGGACAGTCGGCGCAGGCGGGCGGGGCGCAGCCGCGCTATGCCAGCCTGCGCGCCGGCGACATCGTCGGCGAGCACCTGGTCCAGTTCGCCGGGCCGGGCGAGCGCATCGAACTGGTCCACCGCGCCACCAACCGCGACATCTTCGCCCGCGGCGCGCTGCACGCCGCCGCGCGCATGGTCGGCCGCGCGCCGGGGCAGTACCGGGTCCGCGATCTGCTCGATTGAGCCTTGCGCTGCGTCCGCATGCATTGCTGAACAGGCCCAGCGTTCATCGATGCTGGCGCGAACGGGGCCGCGCCGGTACAATTCCCGCTCGCCTGTTACCCATCGCCACGGACCGGAGAAATGCCGCGTCCGCGGTTTCTTGCAGCCGCAAGTCCGGGAGCAGGGTTCCTCTCACCCCAAGGCGAACCCCGTGACTCAACCCGCAATCCTTGTCCTCGAAGACGGCACCGTGTTCGAGGGCGAATCCGTAGGCGCCAGCGGCCTGTCGGTCGGCGAAGTGGTGTTCAACACCGCGATGACCGGCTACCAGGAGATCCTCACCGATCCCTCCTATGCCCGCCAGCTGGTCACCCTGACCTATCCGCACATCGGCAACACCGGCTGCACCGACCAGGACGACGAGGCCGACAAGGTCTGGTGCGCCGGCCTGATCGTGCGCGACGTGCCGCGCCGGCCGAGCAGCTGGCGCAGCCAGACGCCGCTGCCCGAGTGGCTGATCGCGCGCAGCATCGTCGCCATCGCTGGCATCGACACCCGCAAGCTGACGCGCATCCTGCGCGAGCACGGCGCGCAGAACGGCGCGCTGATGGCCGGCCCGGATCTCGACGTGGAGAAGGCGCTGGAAGCGGCGCGCAAGTTCCCCGGCCTGAAGGGCATGGACCTGGCCAGGGTGGTGTCCACCGACAAGCCGTATGCGTGGCGCGACGGCCAGCTGGATCTGGACAGCGGCGCGTTCGTGCAGGCCGCGCCGAAGTTCAAGGTCGTGGCCTACGACTACGGCGTCAAGCACAACATCCTGCGCATGCTGGCCGAGCGCGGCTGCGAGGTGACCGTGGTCCCGGCGCAGACGCCGGCGGCCGAGGCGCTGGCGATGAATCCGGATGGCGTGTTCCTGTCCAACGGCCCGGGCGACCCGGCGCCGTGCGACTACGCCATCATCGCGATCCGCGAGTTCATCGCGAAGAAGATCCCGACCTTCGGCATCTGCCTGGGCCACCAGCTGCTGGCGCTGGCCGCCGGCGCACGGACGGTCAAGATGCCGCACGGCCACCACGGCGCCAATCACCCGGTCATCGACCTGGACAGCGGGCGGGTGATGATCACCTCGCAGAACCACGGCTTCGCGGTGGACGAATCGACGCTGCCGGCCAACGTGCGGGTCATCCACCGCTCGCTGTTCGACGGCACCAACCAGGGCATCGAGCTGACCGACGCGCCGGCCTTCTCGTTCCAGGGCCATCCGGAAGCCTCGCCCGGCCCGCACGACGTGGCGCCGCTGTTCGATCGATTCGTGGCCGGCATGGAGAGGAGAGGCGGTTGATCGGAAACACAGACCGTAACCCGGCTCCCCAGAGGACGTGGCGGTTACGCCTTGCAGTGACAAAGACCAAAGGAGTGAAGTCCATGATGCGTGCATTGCTGCTGCTGTGTCTGATTCCCGTATCCGCCTGGGCGCAGAAGGTTCCGGTGGAGGATTTCTTCAAGGATCCCGAGTTCACCTCGGTGACGTTGTCGCCTACCGGCGAGTACATCACCGTTGCAGTGCCGCAGGCCGATCGTACTGTGCTGACCGCATTCCGTATCGCGGACATGAAGTTGATTGGCAAGTGGGACTACGGCAAGCAGTATCATGCCGAGCGGGTTCGTTGGGTCAACGACAAGCGATTCTTCACCTATGTCTCGCGCAAGCTGGGGCGGTATGACTTCCGTGTCGGAACCCCCGACGTGCATGCCAGCGACGTGGATGGCAAGCGCCGGATAATGATCCCCAACGGCGGCACCTACCAGCTGGTGGATCTGCTGGAAAACGATCCGGACAACATTCTCGTCCAGCGCTCGGTTGATTCGGCATACCTGTTCAAGCTGAACGTGAACGATGGCAAGGTGCGCACGGTGGCGACCGCGCCCGTGCGGTTCGGCAGCTTCCTGGTCGATCATGAGCAGAAGCTGCGCTACGTGATCGGTCGTGAAGAGAACAACGAAAGCGTGACGTTGCGGCGCGACGGCGACAAGTGGAGCGAGATCCATCGCGCCGCGATGGGGGATTCCCAGCACATGCCGCTCGGCTTCGATGCCACGAACCGCTTGGTCTATACCGTGGTCAGCGAAAAGGGCGAGCCTGCCGGACTGTATGCGATTGCAGCCGATACCGAGCAGCGCGAGCTGCTTTCGACCAATGCCAATGTCGAAGCCAACGGCTACCTGGCCAGCAGCGACGGCCGTGAACTTCTTGGTGTGACCTATGCGGATGGCTATCCGGTCACGGACTTCATCAACAGGGATCATCCGGAGACCAAGACCTACGCCGGCCTGATTAATGCTTTCCCGGACGGCGCGGTCAGGTTCGACGGCATCAGCAAGGACGGTCGCTACGTGTTGCTGCGTGTGTACAGCGATGTCGATCCCGGCAGCTACTATCTCTTCGATCGCAAGACCAGCCAGGCAAAGTTCCTCCTTGCGGCGATGGAATGGATCAAGCCCGCGCAGATGTCGCCGATGAAGCCTTTCAGCTTCACCGCAAGAGACGGCACGCGGGTGCATGGCTACATCACCGTGCCGGCCGGCAGCAGCGGCAAGAATCTTCCCCTCGTCCTGCACCCTCACGGAGGACCGCATGGACCGCGCGACAACTGGGGCTTCAATCCCGATGTCCAATTCCTCGCCAGCCGGGGCTATGCGGTCCTGCAGGTGAACTTCCGTGGGTCCGGCGGCTACGGCAACGCATTCGAGCGCAAGGGATACCGCAACTGGGGTATGTCGATGATCGACGACATGACCGATGCGGTGCAGTGGGCGGTGCAGGAGGGCGTGGCCGATCCCGGGCGCATCTGTACCTATGGCGCCTCATACGGAGGTTATGCGGCCCTGCAGAGCATCGTCCGCGAACCCGAGCGCTACAAGTGTGCAATCGGCTATGTCGGTGTCTATAGCCTGCCGCTGATGTTCCGCGACGGAGACATTCCGCAGACCGATTCCGGCCGCAATTACCTGCGCCGGATTCTGCCGGAAAGCGTGGTCGAGCAGCAGGCCCAGTCCGCCGCCTTCAACGTGGACCGCATCCGCGTGCCGGTCATGCTGGTTCATGGCGAGCGCGACGAGCGCGTACCCATGTCGCAGTACCGGGCGCTGAAGAGCGCACTGGTCTCCGCGGGGCGCCCGCCCGAGGTGGAAATCCTCGCGCCCAAGGAGGGACACGGCTTCCAGGAGCTGGAAAACAACGTGCGTCTCTACAACGCGCTGGAAGCCTTCCTCGACAAGCACATCGGCAGCAAATCAGCCAACGCAGCAAACTGAGTCAAATACATGCCCAAGCGCACCGACATAAAAACCATCCTCATCATCGGCGCCGGCCCGATCGTCATCGGCCAGGCCTGTGAGTTCGACTATTCCGGCGCGCAGGCGTGCAAGGCGCTGCGCGAGGAGGGCTTCCGCGTGGTGCTGGTCAACAGCAACCCGGCCACCATCATGACCGACCCGGAGATGGCCGACGCGGTCTATATCGAGCCGATCAACTGGCAGACGGTCGAGAAGATCATCGCCAAGGAGAAGCCCGACGCGCTGCTGCCGACGATGGGCGGGCAGACCGCGCTGAACTGCGCGCTGGACCTGGCCGACAACGGCGTGCTGGAGAAGCACGGCGTCGAGCTGATCGGCGCCTCGCGCGAGGCCATCCGCATGGCCGAGGACCGCGAGCTGTTCCGCGTGGCGATGGGCGAGATCGGACTGGAATGCCCGAAGGCCGCCGTGGCGCACACGCTGGAGGAAGCGCTGGAGATCCAGGCCAGCGTCGGCTATCCGACCATCATCCGCCCGTCCTTCACCCTCGGCGGCAGCGGCGGCGGCATCGCCTACAACCGCGAGGAGCTGATCGAGATCGTCAACCGCGGCCTGGAGCTGTCGCCGACCACCGAGGTGCTGGTGGAGGAATCGGTGCTGGGCTGGAAGGAGTTTGAGATGGAAGTGGTCCGCGACACCGCGGACAACTGCATCATCGTCTGCTCGATCGAGAACCTCGACCCGATGGGCGTGCACACCGGCGACAGCATCACCGTGGCGCCGGCGCAGACCCTGACCGACAAGGAATACCAGCGCCTGCGCGACGCCTCCATCGCGGTGCTGCGCAAGATCGGCGTGGACACCGGCGGCTCCAACGTGCAGTTCGGCATCAACGCGCAGACCGGCCGGGTGGTCGTCATCGAGATGAACCCGCGCGTGTCGCGCTCCTCGGCGCTGGCGTCCAAGGCCACCGGCTTCCCGATCGCCAAGGTCGCGGCCAAGCTGGCCGTGGGCTATACGCTGGACGAGCTGAAGAACGAGATCACCGGCGGCAAGACCCCGGCCTCGTTCGAGCCGGCGATCGACTACGTGGTCACCAAGATCCCGCGCTTCGCCTTCGAGAAGTTCCCGCAGGCCGACGCGCGCCTGACCACGCAGATGAAGTCGGTCGGCGAGGTGATGGCGATGGGCCGCACCTTCTCCGAGTCGCTGCAGAAGGCGCTGCGCGGGCTGGAGACCGGCAAGGCCGGCCTGGATCCGACCGGGCTGGACCTGTCCGACGAGGACGACCTGACCACGCTCAAGCGCGAACTGAAGGCGCCCGGCCCGGAGCGCCTGTTCTACGTCGGCGACGCCTTCCGCGCCGGCATGAGCGTCGAGCAGGTGCACGCGCTGTCGTTCATCGATCCGTGGTTCCTCGACCAGATCGAGGACATCGTGGCGCAGGAGAAGCAGGTCGCCGCCGACGGGCTGGCCTCACTGGACAAGGCGCGCATGCGCCGGCTCAAGCGGCTGGGCTTCTCCGACGCGCGGCTGGCGCAGCTGGCCGGCACCGACGAGGCGGCCGTGCGCGTGCTGCGCAAGGCGCTCGGCGTCAAGCCGGTCTACAAGCGCGTGGACTCCTGCGCGGCCGAGTTCGCCACCGGCACCGCCTACCTGTACTCGACCTACGAGGACGAGTGCGAGGCGCAGCCGACCGATCGCGAGAAGATCATGATCCTCGGCGGCGGCCCCAACCGCATCGGCCAGGGCATCGAGTTCGACTATTGCTGCGTGCACGCCGCGCTCGCCCTGCGCGAGGACGGCTACGAGACCATCATGGTCAACTGCAACCCGGAGACGGTCTCCACCGACTACGATACGTCGGACCGCCTGTACTTCGAGCCGCTGACGCTGGAGGACGTGCTGGCCATCGTCGAGCTGGAGAACCCGAAGGGCGTGATCGTCCAGTACGGCGGGCAGACCCCGCTGAAGCTGGCGCGCGCGCTGGAAGCCAACGGCGTGCCGGTGATCGGCACCTCGCCCGATTCGATCGACCTGGCCGAGGATCGCGAGCGCTTCCAGCAGTTGGTCGAGAAGCTGGGCCTGAAGCAGCCGCCCAACCGCACCGCGCGCAACGCCGACGAGGCGCTGGCGCTGGCGCGCGAGATCGGCTATCCGCTGGTGGTGCGCCCGAGCTACGTGCTCGGCGGCCGCGCGATGGAGATCGTCTACGGCGAATCCGACCTGGCGCGCTACGTGCGCGACGCGGTTAAGGTGTCCAACGAGTCGCCGGTGCTGCTGGATCGCTTCCTCGACAACGCCGTCGAGGTCGACGTCGACCTGATCGCCGATGCCGAGGGCAACACCCTGATCGGCGGGGTGATGGAGCACATCGAGGAGGCCGGCGTGCATTCGGGCGACTCGTCGTGCTCGCTGCCGCCGTACTCGCTGTCGGCCGAAACCCAGGACGAGCTGCGCCGGCAGGTCGTCGAGCTGGCCAAGGCGCTGAACGTGGTCGGGCTGATGAACACCCAGTTCGCCATCCAGAGCAACGACGACGGCGGCGACATCGTCTACCTGCTGGAGGTCAATCCGCGCGCCTCGCGCACGGTGCCATTCGTGTCCAAGGCCACCGGCATGCCGCTGGCCAAGATCGCCGCGCGCTGCATGGCAGGCAAGACGCTGGCCGAACAGGGTGCCACCAGGGAGATCGTGCCGGACTACTACTCGGTCAAGGAGGCGATCTTCCCGTTCGCCAAGTTCCAGGGCGTCGATCCGATCCTCGGCCCGGAGATGCGCTCCACCGGCGAGGTGATGGGCGTGGGCCGCAGCTTCGGCGCGGCGATGGCGCGCGCGCAGGAGGCCGGCGGCATCAAGGCGCCGCAGCCGGGCAAGGCGTTCGTGTCGGTGCGCGATCCCGACAAGCAGCGCGTGCTGCCGGTGGCCCGCGCGCTGGTCGAGCGCGGCTTCTCGCTGGTGGCCACCCAGGGCACCGGCGGCTGGCTGCGCGAGAACGGCCTGGAGTGCGAGCTGATCAACAAGGTGGCCGAGGGCCGCCCGCACATCGTCGATCTGATCAAGAACGGCGAGATCGTGTATATCGTCAACACCACCGAGGGACGGCAGGCCATCGCCGATTCCTTCTCCATCCGGCGCGAGGCCCTGCAGCAGCGCGTCACCTATTCAACCACCATCGCCGGCGCCAGGGCGCTGGTGCATTCGCTGGAGTTCCGCGGCACCGGCCCGGTGTGGGCCTTGCAGGAACTGCACAAGGAGCTACAAGGGTGAGAGCCCCGATGACGATGAAGGGCGCGCAACGCCTGCGCGCCGAGCTGGAACAGCTCAAGACGGTCAAGCGCCCCGAGGTGATCGCCGCGATCGCCGAGGCGCGCGCGCACGGCGATCTCAAGGAGAACGCCGAGTACCACGCCGCGCGCGAGCAGCAGGGTTTCATCGAAGGCCGCATCAAGCAGCTGGAGAGCGAGCTTTCGCACTCGGAGATCATCGACGTGAGCAAGCTCAACGCCGGCAGCCGGATCGTGTTCGGCGCCACCGTCGAACTGGCCGACGTGGAGAGCGACGAGGAGAAGAAGTACCAGATCGTCGGCGACCTGGAAGCGGACATCAAACAGGGCCTGATTGCGATCTCCTCGCCGCTGGCGCGCGCGCTGATCGGCAAGCACGAGGGCGACGCGGTCACCATCGACGCGCCGGCCGGCCAGCGCGAGTACGAGATCGTCAGCGTCTCCTACGAGAGCTGAGGGAGCGTCGCGCCGATGGCCTCGGCCACGCTGCTGCTGCCCGCCCGCCGCCGGCTCGACGGCCAGCCGCTGCCGGAGCCGGTGGCGCGCGCGCTGGGCCGGTCCGATCGCGGCGAGGGCGAGGCCGGGCAGCCGGCGCAGCTGCGCCGGCATTTCCGCCTGCTGCCGGACCACTGGCCGGTCGCCGCGCTGACCCGCCAGCTCGACGCGGGCGATGCCGGCGGCGACACCTGGCTGCGTGCCGATCCGGCACGCATCGCGCCCGACATGCACGGCGCGCGCATGCTGGCCTGGGGCGAGGCGCTGGAACTGACCGCCGAGGACACCGCGCAGCTGCTGCCGGCGCTGAAGCCGCTGTTCGGCGACGCCGGTTTCCTGCTCGATGCGCCGCAGCCTTCGCGCTGGTACCTGCGGCTGCCGCGCGAAGCGAAGGTGCCGGCGTTCGCGCCGGTGCAGGACGTGCTCGGCGACGATCTGTTCGATCACCTGCCGCAGGGCGAACAGGGCCGCCGCTGGCGCGCGCTGCTCAGCGAGGCGCAGGTGCTGCTGCACAACCATCCGTGGAATGCGCAACGCGTGGCGCAGGGCAAGCCGCCGGTCAACTCGCTGTGGTTCTGGGGCGGAGGACGTTTGCCCGACGCGGTGCAGACGCACTACCGGCAGATACGCAGCCCGGATGCGCTGCTGCGCGCGCTGGCCGCGGCCGCCGGCGTGGTTTCCGCGCAGGAGGCCGGGCAGGTCGATGCGCTGATCGACCTGCGCCACTTGCGCAACCTCGACAGGCTTTGCGCCGAGGCGCTGCAACCGCTGCTGCAGGCGCTGGACAGGCGCGAACTGGCCGCGTTGACGCTGGATTTCGAGGACGGCGCGCAGTTCCGCATCGCGCGCGGGCAGCGCTGGCGCTGGTGGCGGCGTCCGCTGCGGCGCCTGCACGAGGCCGCGGACGCGATGCCGGCATGAGGGCCGCGCCGAGGATCCGGCGGCGCGAGATCGCCGTGGTCGGCGAGTGGCCGGCCAGCGTGCCGCCGCTGCTGCGGCGCCTCTACTGCGCGCGCGGCGTCGCCGATCCGCGACTGGCGCAGCCGCGGCTGGCTCAACTGCTGCCCCCCGACGCGATGCTCGGGCTGGCGCAGGCCACGGAACTGCTGGCCGGCGCCATCGCGCGGGATCGCCACATCGTCGTGGTCGGCGATTTCGACTGCGACGGCGCCACCGCCTGCGCCACCGCGGTGCGCGGGCTGCGCATGCTCGGCGCGCGCCGGGTCACCCCGGCGGTGCCCAACCGGAGGGTGCACGGCTACGGCCTGTCGCCGGCGCTGGTGGCGGAACTGGCCGGACTGGAACCGGACCTGCTGGTCACCGTCGATCACGGCATCGCCTGCCATGCCGGCATCGCCGCGGCCAAGGCGCTCGGCTGGCAGGTGCTGGTCACCGATCACCACCTGCCGGGTGCGGCGCTGCCGGCGGCCGACGCGATCGTCAATCCCAACCTGCCCGGGGATGGATTCCCGAGCAAGGCGCTGGCCGGCGTCGGCGTCATCTTCTACGTGCTGCTGGCGTTGCGCCGCGCCTTGCGCGAACGCTGCCTGCCGGCCGGCGACGAAGCGGACCTGGCCACGCTGCTGGATCTGGTCGCGGTCGGCACCGTCGCCGACCTGGTGCCGCTGGACGCCAACAACCGCGCGCTGGTGCAGGCCGGCCTGCGCCGCCTGCGACAGGGCCAGGGCTGCACCGGCCTGCGCGCGCTGATCGCCGCCAGCGGCCGCGATCCGGCGCGGTTGACCGCCAGCGACATCGGCTACGCGCTGGCGCCGCGCCTGAACGCCGCCGGCCGGCTGGAGGACATGGCGCTGGGCATCGAGTTGCTGCTCAGCGACGATCCGGCGCAGGCGCGCGGGATCGCCGCGACGCTGGAGGAGATCAACGCCGAGCGCCGCGCCGTGCAGCAGCAGATGACCGACGAGGCCGAGGTCGCGGTGGCGCGCGTGGCGCTGGCCGCGCAGCAGGAAGCGCCGGTGGCGCTGTGCCTGTTCGATCCGGAATGGCATCCAGGCGTGGTCGGGCTGGTCGCCTCGAAGATGAAGGAACGCCTGCACCGCCCGGTGATCGCGTTCGCGCCGGCCGAGCCCGGCGCCGAAACCCTGCGCGGCTCTGCGCGTTCGATTCCCGGCTTCCACATCCGCGATGCGCTGGCGGCGGTGGACGCGCTGCAGCCGGGCCTGGTGGAGAAGTTCGGCGGCCATGCGATGGCCGCCGGGCTGAGCCTGCACCGCGACGCGCTGGCGGCGTTCGAGCAGGCTTTCGACACGCATGCCCGCGCCACCCTGGATGCGGCGCTGTTGCAGGCCGAGCTGTTCAGCGACGGCGAACTGCAACCGCACGAGATGGATCACGTCCATGCCGAGGCGCTGCGCCTGGCCGGGCCGTGGGGGCAGGGCTTTCCCGAACCGCTGTTCGACGGCGAGTTCGAGGTGCTGCAATGGCGCGTGCTGAAGGAGCGCCACCTCAAGCTGAGCCTGCGGCCGGCGGCCGGCAGCGGACCGATCGACGCCATCCATTTCGGCGGCTGGCGCGGCGATGCGCCCGGCGCACGCGAGCGCATCGCCTACCGGCTGGTCGCCGACGACTACCGCGGCGGGCAGGCGATCCAGCTGATCGTCGAGCATCGAGAACCGCTGGAAGCCTGAGCCATGCCGTCAGGTTCGCCCCGGCTGCACCGCGGCTACATCGTCACCTGGGCCAAGTCGCCGCGATCGAGCCGCTGCACAGCGGCGATGCGCGCGTGCAGTCGAAGGACGTGCAGCCGGCGCTAGCGCTCAGATCTGCGCGCCCGCTTCACGGAGGCTCTCGGCGCGGGCGGCCGAAACCGACGCGGCGCGCGGCACGCTGGACATCACCGTGATGATGCCCTCGGCGGCCTCGGGCTGCTCCAGCACCGCCTCGGCGGTGGCGTCGTCGGGCAGCTGCGCGCCCCAGTAGCCGACCCAGGCGTTGCGGGTCTTCTTGGCCGCGTACAGGGCGCGGTCGGCCATGCGCAGCGCGTAGTCCCAGCGGCGCGCGACGTGATCCTCAGGCAGCACGTCGAAGAACGGGATCGGCGCCAGCCCCAGCGACACCGTCACCGGCCGGGCGGCGTCGCCGACCTCCAGCGTGTGCGCCATCGCCCGGCGCAGCCGCCCGGCGATCTGCTCGGCCTGCTCGCGGGTCAGGTTGGGGCAGGCGACCAGGAATTCCTCGCCGCCCCAGCGCGCAACCAGGTCGCTGGGCCGGCAGGCGGCCTTCAGCCGTGCCGAGACCTCGACCAGCACCTCGTCGCCGGCATGGTGGCCATAGGTGTCGTTGATGTGCTTGAAGTGATCGACGTCGATCAGGAACAGCGTGTGGCGGGTGCCCTCCGGGCCGCGCTGGGCGGCCAGGGCGTTGAGCGTGGCGGTGGCGGCATGGCGGTTGTTCAGGCCGGTCAGCGCGTCGATTTCGCTGATCCGCCGCAACTGGCGGTGGCGCCGCCGCTGCATCAGCCCGAACGCCAGCACCACGATCACCAGCAGCGACAGCAGGACGATGGCGGTGGTGCGCATCAGCCGGTTCTTCTCGCTGCTGAGCGCCTGGATCTGGCTTTCGTGCTGCATCCGCTCCAGCTCGCGCTGCGAATCGGCGCTCTGGGTGCGCGCCTGCAGGTCGGCCAGCATCTCCAGCCGCTGCTGCTTGAGCGCGTCCATCTTC
Organism: Pseudoxanthomonas mexicana; assembly: GCF_046736355.1. Taxonomy (GTDB): domain Bacteria; phylum Pseudomonadota; class Gammaproteobacteria; order Xanthomonadales; family Xanthomonadaceae; genus Pseudoxanthomonas_A; species Pseudoxanthomonas_A mexicana_B. The sequence goes on from NZ_CP157201.1 coordinate 1,851,629, forward strand.
AGGGTGTGGAACTGGCGGCCGCGTTGCAGCAGTTCGTCCGTCTGGCCGAGCGCGGCGTGGATGTCCATCAGCTCGCGCAGCACCTGGTACTGCTCCTGCGGGTAATGCCCCTTGCCGACCACCTGCCAGGCCTGGCGGGCGCTTTCCAGCGCCTGCGGGTAGTGCCCCTGCAGGCGCTGGGCCTGTGCCAGCCAGGCCAGCGTGGCCGCTTCGCCGGCCGCGTCCGCCAGCTTGCGCTGCTCGGTGGCCGTGCGCAGCAGCTCCCGCGCGCTGGTCTGGGCGTTGCCGGCCTGCAGCAGCAATCCCAGGCGCGCGGCATGGATGCGGTGGCCGATGAGGACGTTGCGCTTGTCGCGCGCGTTCGCCTCGGCCTGCTCCAGCGCGTGCAGCGCCTGCTCGCGGCGGTCCAGGCGGGTGAGGTTGATGGCGAAGTTGTAGAGCAGCTGCGAGCGGTCATGGTCGACCGTGTCGGCCAGCGCCAGCGCCTTGCGGTAGTACTCGTCGGCGGCCTGCGGCGAATCCAGGTAGTCGGCGTGGATCAGGCCGATGTTGTTGAGGGTGCTGATCCGGATCATCCTGGCGTCCTGCCCGCCGATGGCCTCGCCCACCCGGGCCGCCTCGGTATACATCTGCTCGGCGCGGTAGACCTGGCCGATGCCGTGCAGGATGCCGCCGGCATTGGACAGCGCGCGCAGCCGGAATTCCGGCGCCAGCGCCGGATGGCGCTCGAGGTGCTGTTCGATCAGCCGGGCGCTGCTGGCCGCGCGGGGCGTGTCGCCGACGATGGCGGCCGCCACGCCCAGGCAGCTGAGCGCCTTGATCGTCGGCTCGATGCCCAGGCTGCTGTCGGCCAGCAGGGCTTCGGCCACTTCCACCGCCTGCCGCGGCTGGCTGCGGCGCAGCTCGAAGCAACGGGAGATCCGGGCGTCCACCGCCTCCACCGCCATCGGCACCGGGGCTGCGGCCGGTGCGGCCGGCAGCATGGTCGCCAGCAGCAGCGGCAACAGGCGGATCGGGTTGAAGGAAGGCTTGGGCTTGGGCATGGGCATGGGCGTCGGCACCTGGCGTTGCCTTGGCGATGCAAGCATCGTGCCAGAAACGGCGCCAGGCCGGCGCCGGTTTCATGGCGTGCGCCGGGCCGGCGCGGGGCTCTGCTATCCTTGCCGACCCTCATCCCACGTCCGCGCATTCCCATGATCGAGCTCAATCCCGTCCGCCAGCGCATCGCCGAACTGCAGGAACGGCTGGCCTCGCTACGGGGGTATCTTTGACTACGAGAGCAAGCGCGAACGCCTGGAAGAGGTGAGCCGGGAGCTGGAAAGCCCCGACGTCTGGAACAACCCCGAGCACGCCCAGTCCCTGGGCCGCGAGCGCTCGCTGCTGGACAAGACGGTCAACGGCATCCGCGAGATAGACGAGGGCCTGTCCGGCGCCGGCGAACTGCTGGAACTGGCCGAGATGGAGAGCGACGAGGAGACCGCGCAGGCCGTGGTCGAGGACGTCGAGCGCTACGCCGCGCGGGTGGACAAGCTGGAGTTCCAGCGCATGTTCTCCGGCGAGATGGACAGCGCCAACGCCTTCGTCGACATCCAGGCCGGCGCCGGCGGCACCGAGGCGCAGGACTGGGCCGAGATGCTGCTGCGCATGTACCTGCGCTGGGCCGAGTCGCGCGGCTGGAAGGTCGAGCTGATGGAAGCCTCCGACGGCGAAGTGGCGGGCATCAAGTCGGCCACCTTCCGCGTGGAGGGTGACTACGCCTACGGCTGGCTGAAGACCGAGATCGGGGTGCACCGGCTGGTGCGCAAGTCGCCGTTCGACTCGGACAACCGCCGCCACACCAGCTTCACCTCGGTGTTCGTCTCGCCCGAGGTGGACGACAACATCGCCATCGACATCAACCCGGCCGACCTGAAGACCGACGTCTACCGCTCCTCCGGCGCCGGCGGCCAGCACGTCAACAAGACCGAGTCGGCCGTGCGCATCACCCACGTGCCGAGCGGGGTGGTGGTGGCCTGCCAGACCGAGCGCAGCCAGCACGCCAACCGCGACCGCGCGATGAAGATGCTGAAGGCCAAGCTGTACGAGATCGAGGTGCAGAAGCGCAACGCCGAGAAGAACGCGCTGGAGGCCACCAAGTCCGACATCGGCTGGGGCAGCCAGATTCGCAACTACGTGCTGGACCAGAGCCGCATCAAGGACCTGCGCACCGGCGTCGAGCGCAGCGACACCCAGAAGGTGCTCGACGGCGACCTCGACGAGTTCCTGGAGGCCAGCCTGAAGTCCGGGCTGGAGGCCGGGGCCAAACGGGTGGATGCTTGAGGCCTTGAGGCAGGAGTGAGCGGAGAGGAGTGAGGAGTGAGGTAAAGCAGCGCCACTCTCGCCGTCCGCCGTTCCCGCCCCCCTTCGCCATTCCGTTCCAGCCCTTTCGCCATCCCGCTTTCGCTTCTGCTCACTCCTCACTTCTCTCCACTCACTTCTCGCTCCGCACCCCATGACCGAACCGCACGCCCAACCCGCGCCTCCCGCCGACGAGAACAGCCTCATCGCCGAGCGCCGCGCCAAACTGCATGCGCTGCGCGGGCAGGGCATCGCCTATCCCAACGACTTCCGCCGCACCCACTACGCCGGCGACCTGCAGGCCGAATATGCCGACCGGGACCTGTGGACGGCCGAGGCGCTGGAATCGGCCAGCCTGGAAGTGGCGATGGCCGGGCGCATCCTCGCCAAGCGGGTGATGGGCAAGGCCAGCTTCGTGCAGATCCAGGACGAGTCCGGGCGCATCCAGCTGTTCCTGCAGTCCAACGCGCTGGGCGAGACCTACGAGGCGTTCAAGGGCTGGGACATCGGCGACATCGTCGGCGTGCAGGGCGGCCTGACCCGCACCCGCACCGGCGAACTGTCGGTCAAGGCGGCGACGCTGCGCCTGCTGACCAAGTCGCTGCGCCCGCTACCGGACAAGTGGCACGGCCTGAGCGACGTCGAGCAGCGCTACCGCCAGCGCTACGTCGACCTCATCGTCACGCCGGAGGCGCGCGAGGTGTTCTTCAAGCGCTCCAGGATCATCCGCGCCATCCGCGAATGGCTGGACGCGCGCCGCTTCCTCGAAGTGGAGACGCCGATGATGCATTACATCCCCGGCGGCGCGACGGCCAAGCCGTTCGCCACCCACCACAACGCGCTGGACCTGGACCTGTACCTGCGCGTGGCGCCGGAGTTGTACCTCAAGCGGCTGGTGGTCGGCGGCTTCGAGCGCGTCTACGAGATCAACCGCAACTTCCGCAACGAGGGCGTGTCGACCCGGCACAACCCCGAGTTCACGATGCTGGAACTGTACGAGGCCTACGCCACCTACCACGAGGTCATGGACCTGACCGAATCGGTCATCCGCGACGTCGCCCACGAGGTGCTGGCCACCGGCACGGTCACCTGGGAAGGCAACGAGATCGACCTGGAGCCAGCGTTCCGCCGCTGGCGCATGGACGAGGCGGTGCGCCACCACAATCCGGAGATCAGCGCGGCCGACTGCACCGACCGCGAGGCGCTGGCCCGCCACTGCCAGCGCCTGGGCATCCCGATCAAGCCGTCCTGGGGCTGGGGCAAGCTGCTGCTGGAAATCTTCGAGAAGACCGTCGAGCACACCCTGGTCCAGCCGACCTTCATCACCGACCATCCGATCGAGGTCTCGCCGCTGGCACGCGCCAGCGACAGCGAGGCCGGCTATGCCGACCGCTTCGAGCTGTTCATCAACGGCAAGGAAATCGCCAACGGCTTCTCCGAGCTGAACGACCCTGAGGACCAGGCCGCGCGCTTCCAGGCGCAGGTCGAGGCCAAGGCCGGCGGCGACGACGAGGCCATGCACTACGACGCCGACTACATCCGCGCGCTGGAGGTCGGCCTGCCGCCGACCGGTGGCCTGGGCGTCGGCATCGACCGGCTGGTGATGCTGCTGACCGGCGCCGATTCCATCCGCGACGTGCTGCTGTTCCCGTACATGCGCCCCGAGCAGCACCACGGCTGAAGCGCCGCGGCGGGGCGCCGGTGCCGGGCATCAGGTCCACTGCAAGCCCCGCAACGGGCGGAACCGATGCGGCGCGCCTGGACAGATACTGCCGCTGGACGGCCATTGCGGCGGCGTCCGTCGCGTCCGGCACGCAGGTTGCCTGGGCTGCGCCATACGCGGGAATTTGCCGAAATGTGCCGGAAATCCCCGCCAGATGCGGCGGGTTGCATGCCATCGGAGGCGCCGCCGCGGATGGCGGCCAGGTCCTGGCATGCTTCCTGCGTGCATCGCTGCGCGGCGTGCCTGCGCGTTGCGTCCTCAATCCGAATACCCTCCTGCCGATAACATGTAGCGGCATCCGGTTGAACCGGTACCGACCGCGTGCCTGGAGACATCCCCCATGCTTGATGCCAGTGCAGTCGCCAGCGGAGTATCCTTCCCCGACAGCCACCTGGCGTGGCCACAAGGGGCGGTAGGCGCTTTGAACATCGTCATCGTCGACGATCAGACTTCCGCGCGCACGATGCTGCGCCACGTCATCGAGGACATCGCCTCGGAACTGAACGTGCACGACTTCGGCGATTCGCAGGCCGCCCTGCAATGGTGCGAGCGCAATCGCAGCGACCTGCTGCTGCTCGACTACCGCATGCCGGGCATGGACGGGCTGGAGTTCGCCCGCCGCTTCCGCCGCCTGCCGATGCACCGCGACATCCCGATCATCCTGGTCACCGTGGTCGGCGACGAGCCGATCCGCCAGGCCGCGCTGGAGGCCGGCGTCATCGACTTCCTGGTCAAGCCGGTGCGCCCGCGCGAGCTGCGCGCGCGCTGCCGCAACCTGCTGCAGCTGCGCCAGCAGTCGGAGAACGTCAAGCAGCGCGCACTGTCGCTGGAGCAGCGGCTGCTGTCGAGCATGCACGAGGTCGAGGAGCGCGAGCGCGAGACGCTGTCGCGGCTGGCCCGCGCCATCGAGTACCGCGACAGCGGCACCAGCGCCTACCTGGAGCGGATGGCCCACGTCGCCGGCCTGATCGCCGAGCAGCTGGGGCTGCCCGAGGACGAGGTCCGCACCATCGAGATGGCCGCGCCGCTGCATGACATCGGCAAGATCGCCATCCCCGACGCGGTGCTGATGAAGGCCGGACCGCTGACGCCCGAGGAGGGCGAGATCATGCGCCGGCATCCCCGGATCGGCTACCAGTTGCTGGCCGGCAGCCACAACCGCTTCATCCAGATGGGCGCCACCATCGCCTTGCGCCACCACGAGCGCTTCGACGGCAGCGGCTATCCCGATGGCCTCAAGGGCGAGCAGATACCGTTGGAAGCCAGGATAGTGGCCGTCGCCGACGTCTTCGACGCGCTGATTTCACCCCGTCCCTACAAGAAGGCGTGGGAGAAGGACGCCGCGCTGGCCTACCTGTACGCGCAGCGCGGGCGGTTGTTCGATCCGGCGTGCGTGGATGCCCTGGTCCGTGCCCGCGAGCGGCTGGACGACATCTGCGCGCGCTATTCGACGGTCCAGGCCCGCCCCGGCATGGAGTGAGCCATGAACAATTCCCTGTCAGCCTGGATCCGTTCGCGGATCGCCAATCGTCCCGACAGCGAGCACGGCCAGGCGCTGGTCCGTATCGGCCTGATCTCGATCATCCTGCTGTACGCGCTGCTGCCGTCCTCGCGGCAGGCCCTGCCGCAGGACGAGTACGCGCTGGTGCTGAGCATCGTGCTGTCCGGGCTGGTCAACGGCATCGGCATCTTCGCCTGGCTGCTGGTGCAGCCGGGCAAGTCGCATGTGCGGCGCGGGCTGGGCATGCTGGCCGACTACGGCCTGATGGCCGCGGCCATGGTGGGCATGGGCGAGCCGCTGTCGTGGGCCTACATCGTGCTGATGTGGGTCACGGTCGGCAACGGCCTGCGCTATGGCAACCGCTACCTGGTGGGTGCGGTGGCGATGGCCTGCATTGCCTTCGGCGCGGTCGTCGCCATCAGTCCCTACTGGCGGCAGAACCTGACCCTGGGCGTCGGCCTGCTGATCGGGCTGGTGGCGGTGCCGATGTACCTGTCGGGGCTGCTGCGCCAGCTGACCACCGCGACCGAGGAGGCGCGCCGCGCCAACGAGGCCAAGAGCCGCTTCCTGGCCAACATGAGCCACGAGTTCCGCACCCCGCTCAACGGCCTGTCCGGCATGTCCGAACTGCTGGCGACCACGCGGCTGGACAGCGAGCAGCGCGAATGCCTGTCCACCATCCAGGCCTCGGCGCGCAGCCTGCTGGCGCTGGTGGAGGACGTGCTGGACATCTCCGCCATCGAGGCGGGCAAGCTCAAGCTCAACCTGGTCGAGTTTTCGCCGCGGGAGCTGGTCGACAACATCGGCCTGATCCTGTCGCCGCAGGCGCGCACCAAGCACCTGCACTACGAAGCGCGCATCGACGACTCGGTACCGCAACGGCTGCGCGGCGATGCCGGGCACCTGCGCCAGATCCTGCTCAACCTGGCAGGCAACGCGGTCAAGTTCACCGACCAGGGGCGAGTGACGCTGGAAGTGGGCGCCCAGCCGGGCGAGCAGGGGCGGGTGAGGCTGCGCTTCAGCGTCACCGATACCGGCATCGGCATCCCGGCCGAGGTGCGCACGCGCCTTTTCGAGGCGTTCGAGCAGGCCGACGCCAGCCTGGTGCGCCGCTACGGCGGCACCGGTCTGGGCACCACCATCGCCAAGGGCCTGGCCGAGGCGATGGGCGGCACCATCGGTTTCGAGAGCGCCGAGCAGCGCGGCAGCTCATTCTGGGTCGAACTGCCGTTCGAGGAGGTGCAGGCAGGCGATGCCATGCCGCAACCGGCCCGGCGGCCACAGGACGAGGAAACCGGCACGCCGGCGCTGGCCGAGAACATCATCGCCTTCTCCGACCCCTTCCTGCGCCATCGCGCGCGCGTGCGCAGCCTGCAGATCCTGGTCGCCGACGATCACGAGGCCAACCGCATGGTCGTGCAGCGGCTGTTGCAGAAGGCCGGCCACCGCATCACCTGCGTCAATGGCGGCGAGGACGTGCTCAACGCGCTGGAGTCCTACGAGTACGACGCGATTGTCTGCGACCTGCACATGCCCGACGTCAGCGGCCTGGACCTGCTCAAGCAGCTGCGGGTGATGGAGGCGGGCGGCGGCAGGCGCACGCCGGTCATCGTCCTCAGCGCGGATGTCACGCCCGATGCCATCCGCAATTGCGAGCGCGCCGGCGCGCGCGCTTTCCTCGCCAAGCCGGTGGTCGCCTCGCGCCTGCTCGACGTGCTGGCCGAGATTGCCGGTCGCGGCGCCATCGTCGGCGCACCGGTGATCACCGACGTCCAGTCGCACCGGATGGGAGACGAGATCCTGGACCTGACCGTGCTCGACGAACTGAGCGCGCTGGGCATGGGGGAGGCGTTCGAGCGCGAATTCATCGCCCAGTGCCTCAGCGATGCCGATGGCTGCATCGGCGCGATGGCGCATGCGATGGAACAGAACACGGGCGAAAGCCTGCGCGATCACGCCCATGCGTTGAAGGGCGTGGCCAGCAACCTGGGCCTGGTGCGGGTGGCCGCGGCGGCCAGCGAGATGATGAGGCTGAGCGACTGGCAGATCCAGCGCGAGTGGCGCCAGCGCCTGGCTACGCTCAATTCCTTCCTTGCACAGGGCAAGGATGCGCTGGAAAGCCGCCAGCGCGCGCGTGCCTCGCACGGACAGGGTTCCTGAGCGGGAGGGGAGCCGGTTTCGTTGCCGTCCGTTGTCCGGCGCAAACGTGCCATCGCGCTGCATGGCACGGCGGAGCCGCATCGAAGGCGGCGCCATTGGCGGAATCCAGGCGGGCGGCTTGCGCCGGCCCGCCATCCGGAAAGTGCATCGTGCGCTGTCCGCCCCCTGTCAGATGGTGGTGAAGCGCTCTCCGCGAATCAGGCGACCCGGCAGCTGGCGCGCTTCTCCTGCGCGCGCACGATCCGTTCCATCATCTTCAGCGACTTGTCGCCGAGCGCCAGCGCGGTGTCGACCCAGATCTCGGTGATGCCCATCAGCTCGTTGTAGCCGACCGGCTGGGCCAGGTTGCGGCAGGCGTTGAGCGCCAGGTGCGCATGCGGGGCGCGGCGCTGGCGATCGATCAGCGACTGCACCGCTGCCGCGCCCTGGCCCTTGGGCACCAGCACGTCGACCACGCCCATGCGGTGCATTTCCTCACTGGAATACAGGCTGCCTTCGAGGATGATCTTCTCGGCCAGCTGCGGCGAGATGCGCTTGCACAGGAAGGAGTAGGCGCCCATGCCCGGGAACAGGCCGAACAGTGCCTCCGGCAGACCCATCTGCACGCCTTCCTCGGCCACGATGGTGTGGCAGGACAGCGCGATCTCCAGGCCGCCGCCGAGCGCGTCGCCCTGGATCAGCGCGATCGTGCGCACGTCGCCACCCAGGCCGGTGTTGAGGTGGTAGACGCCGTCGATGCAGCGGCGCGCGTAGCTCAGCAACTGGTCGCGGTTGTTGTCGCGGATCAGGCGCGAGAACAGCTCCAGGTCGCCGCCGAGATTGAAGGCCGCCGCATCGGATGCGACCACCAGATGGCGCAGCTTGCCGCACTCGCGCTGCGAGTCGCGCAACGTGATCGAGTTCATGAAGCCGAGCACGTCGTCCAGCATCTGGCTGTGGAAACACGGACGCACGCCCGGCGCGGCATTGGAATGCATGTACATCCAATGCGCGTCGCCGCTGGGCTCGGATTCGACGCGGATGGTGGGAAGCTGGCGGGTGCGTTGCAGTTTCTCGACGTTGTTCATGGCGGTATTCCTCGAGGCTGGGAGTGCGCGGCCATGTCCTGGCCGCGTGTGACGGGGAGCGCATCACGCGGCCGATGCTACACCTGAACGAACGGTTAAAAGAAAGTATCCACGGTGCCTCAAGGCAGGGTTGGGATTCGCCAAGACATCTCGACATCAAACTGTGACGAATATCGCATAAATAGGGTCCAGGCATGAAAAAGCCGGCCTTTCGGCCGGCTTCGCATCCCCGTTCCTGGCGCAGTGCAATCAGCCCTGTGCCGGCGCCGAGTCGCGCAGTTCCTTGCGCAGGATCTTGCCGACGTTGGTCTTCGGCAGCTCGGTGCGGAACTCGACGTGGCGCGGCTGCTTGTAGCCGGTGAGGTTGTCGCGGCAGAACGCCTTGATCTGCTCGGCGGTCAGCGACGGATCCTTGCGCACCACGAATACCTTGACCGCTTCGCCGGAGCGCTCGTCGGGCACGCCGACGGCGGCCACTTCCAGCACGCCGGGCATGCCGGCAATGATGTCCTCGACCTCGTTGGGATACACGTTGAAGCCGGACACCAGGATCATGTCCTTCTTGCGATCGACGATGTAGAAGAAGCCCTCGGCATCCATCTTGGCCATGTCGCCGGTGTGCAGCCAGCCGTCGGCGTCGATGACCTTGGCGGTCTCGTCCGGGCGCTGCCAGTAGCCCTTCATCACCTGCGGGCCCTTGATGCAAAGCTCGCCGACCTCGTCGACGCCGAGCATGTTGCCGTCGTCGTCCTTGATGCAGGCGTCGGTGGAGGGGACCGGCAGGCCGATGGAGCCGTTGTAGTCCTTCAGGTTCATCGGGTTGATGCAGGCGGCCGGCGAGGTCTCGGTCAGGCCATAGGCCTCGACCAGGGTCACGCCGGTCGCTTTCTTCCACCTTTCCGCCACCGCGCGCTGCACCGCCATGCCGCCGCCGAGGGTCATCTTGAGGTGCGAGAAGTCCACCTCGTCGAAGCCCGGCGTGTTGAGCAGGCCGTTGAACAGCGTGTTGACGCCGGTGATGGCGCTGAAGCGGGTGCCCTTGAGGATCTTGACGAAGCCCGGCATGTCGCGCGGGTTGCTGATCAAATGGTTGAGCCCGCCGAGTTTCATGAAGACCAGGCAGTTCGCCGTCAACGCGAAGATGTGGTACAGCGGCAGCGCGGTGATGATGGCCTCGTTGCCGTAGTCCAGCCCGGTGCCGACCCACACGCCGGCCTGCTGCATGTTGGCCACCAGGTTGCGGTGGGTCAGCATCGCGCCCTTGGACACGCCGGTGGTGCCGCCGGTGTACTGCAGGAAGGCGATGTCGTCATGGCTGATGTCGATCTCCGGCAGCTTGCGCGCGCGTCCCAGCCGCAGGGTCTCGCGGAAGCGCACCGCGCCGGGGATCTGGTAGTCCGGCACCAGTTTCTTCACGTACTTGAGCACGAAGTTGATGATCGCGCCCTTCAGCCCGACCATGTCGCCCAGGCCGGTGGTGATGACCTGGCGTACCGGCGTCTCGGCGATGACCTCGGCGGCGGTCTTGCCGAAGTTGTCCACCACCAGCAGCACGCTGGCGCCGGCGTCGACCAATTGGTGCTTGAGCTCGCGCGGGGTGTACATCGGGTTGACGTTCACCACGGTCAGCCCGGCGCGCAGGATGCCGAACAGCGCGATGGGGTACTGCAGGCAGTTGGGCGCCATGATGGCGACGCGATCGCCCTTCTTCAGCTTCAGCTCGCCGAGCAGGTAGCCGGCGAAGTCGCGGCTGAGCGCGTCCACCTCGCCATAGGTCAGGCGCTTGCCGAAGTTCTCGAAGGCCGGCCTGTCGCGGTACTGCGTCACCGCGGTCTCGAACACCGACACGATGGATCGGTATTCCTCCAGGTCCACTTCGTGCGGCACGCCGTCGGGATAATGCTTGAACCACGGACGGTCCTGAATCATCTTCTTAACTCCCTCCCCAAGGGTCATGTGCTCGTTCTGTATGGATGCCGGGCGACATCGCGCGGGATGCCCCTGGGGCCAGCATACCGTTCCGGATGGAAAAGGCGAAGCAATGAAACCGGCATTTCAGCGGCTCCACATACCGGCGATGGCAGGGCGCGCGGCTTCGTGCGGGCTCGTGCTGGCGCTGTTGCTGCTGGGCGGCTGTGGCAGGGAATCGGCGGAGCAGAGGCTGCGCGCGCAGGTCGCGCAGATGCAGGAGGCGCTCGCCGAACGCCGCCCCGGCGATTTCATGGAGGCGGTGGCTGAGGATTTCACCGGAACGCAGGGCATGGATCGTGCTGCGCTGCACAACCTGTTGCGCGCGCAACTGCTGGCCAACGCGCGCATGGGCGCCACGCTGGGGCCGCTCGACGTGCAACTGCGGGAAGACACCGCCACCGTCGCGTTCACCGTGGTGCTGACCGGTGGCAACCAGCGCCTGCTGCCCGAGCGCATGCAGTCCTATCGCGTGACCAGCGGCTGGCGCGATCAGGGCGGGCAGTGGCGCGTGTACTACGCCGAGTGGAAGCCGCAGTGACGGGCGGCGGTCAGAACCGGTAGCACGCCGACAGCGCGGCGCGCGCCGCCTCGCCCGCGCCTTGCAGCGCCAGCTCGCCCTGCGGCTGCCGGTCGATGCTGACGGAGGCGCTGCCGCGCGCATCGACCAGCAGGCGCGGCAGGGGAGAGGCGCGCAGATCGCCGAACCAGACATTGCCGCCGCCGGCCGGCCGGATGAGGCTGAGCTGGATCCGGTGCCCGCCGATCTCCACTGCCGCGATGGCCGGCGTCGCCGCCGGCGGCGACTTCAACACGAACGCGGCGACCGGCACCCGCTGCTCGCAGATCAGGCTCAGGCTCTGCACGATGCCCGGTCCGGTCACGGTGGCGACCGGGGATCGCCCGGATACCGGCCTGATCTGCCAACCGGTCGCGGGCGTCCTGCGGGCGGGAGCGGACGCCGTCGGCGCGGCCGTGGCGCGTGGCGTCTTCGCCTCGACCAGCTTGTCGCCCTGCCACTGCAAGGCGGTGGTGCGCTCCAGGCTGGGGCAGCAGCGTGGATCGTTCGGCCCCGGCCACTTCGCGCGGACGTGGATCAGGCCGTCGCGCAGATCGAAACGCTCCACCATCCCCAGCGCGTCCTGTGATTCCGCCGCCGGGACGTATCCCTTGCCGCGCTCGGCGAACACGGTCACCCCGTAGCTCCAGTAGGTGGGGCCGTAGTTGGCGCTGAGCAGGACGATCTCCGCCTTGCCGTCGCCATCCAGGTCGGCCACCTCGACCTGCTGCTCCTCCACGCTTTCCTGGTTTTGCTGCACCTGCGCGTTCAATCGGGCGACGTGGGCCTTGACGACCCGATCCACGCCGGCCTTGTCGGGTCCGGCCGCCCCGGCCGGCGCAGCCGGCAGCGCGAGGAGCAGGGCGAACGCGAGACACGAGGGCTTGATCACGGCACTTCTCCCAGGGAAATGCGAGGTTGGCGCAACCGGGCCACGACGGTCGCCGCCCGCGCGGTTTCACGGCGGCATTCGCTGCGGTCCTTGTACAGCAGGAACGCGGGATTCAGTGCACGCCGGCCTGGCGAAACGACCAACGGTCGTCACGACGGGCTTGGCCGTCGCAGAGTCCAAGGCGCACTTCCGAAGGTGTCATCCCAGCCAACGCAGGGATCCATGTTGCCATTGCCATTGCCATTGCCGTTGCTTTTGCGGCTTGCGGGCGCTTTGCAGCGGAAGTCAAAAGCGAAATGCTCCCAGCTTTCGCTGGGATCCATTTGCGGTTGCTTCTGCGACCGCCGATTCCGGAGTCAGGTGGCCTTGCGCGCGGCGAGCTGGCGAAGCACGTAGTGCAGCAGGCCACCGTGGTGGGTGAGGAAGCGCGCTTGCGAAGCATGGCTTCGCGCGCTTGCGAACGCCCGCCGCGCAGCGGCGGGCCGGTCTTCCGCCCTTTCCGAAGAGTCAGGCAGCCCTGCGCGCAGCCAACTGCCGGAGTACGTAGTGCAACAGGCCGCCGTGGTGGGTGAGGAAGCGCGCTTGCGAAGCACTGCTTCGCGCGCTTGCGAACGCCCGCCGCGCAGCGGCGGGCCGGTCTTCCGCCCTTTCCGAAGAGTCAGGCAGCCCTGCGCGCAGCCAACTGCCGGAGTACGTAGTGCAGCAGGCCGCCGTGGCGGAAGTACTCCACCTCCTTAGGCGTCAGCAGCAGCACCTGGACCTGGAAGCGCACTTCGCGGCCGCCCGGGTGGCGGGCGACGACCGTGGCGACCTTCGAGGCGCCGTCGTGCAGGCCGGTGATGTCGAAGACTTCCGAGCCGTCCAGCCCCAGCGTGCCGGCGTTCTGCCCCTCGATGAACTGCAAGGGCAGCACGCCCATGCCGACCAGGTTGGAGCGGTGGATGCGCTCGAAGCTCTCGGCGAACACCGCCTTGACCCCGAGCAGGTTGGTGCCCTTGGCCGCCCAGTCGCGCGAGGATCCGGTGCCGTATTCCTTGCCGGCCAGCACCACCAGCGGCGTGCCGGCGGCCTTGTAGCGCATCGCCGCATCGTAGATCGACATCCGCTCGGCCGGCTCGCTGCCGAAGTACAGTGTGTTGCCGCCTTCCTCGCCGCCCAGCATCAGGTTCTTGATGCGGATGTTGGCGAAGGTGCCGCGCACCATCACGTCGTCGTTGCCGCGGCGGCTGCCGTAGCTGTTGAAGTCGGCCGGCTGCACGCCGCGCGCCTGCAGGTAGCGGCCGGCCGGCGAATCCTTCTTGATGCTGCCAGCCGGGGAGATGTGGTCGGTGGTGATGGAATCGCCGAACAGGCCGAGTACGCGCGCGCCGTGCACGTCCTCGATCGCGCCCACCGCCATCGACATGCCGTCGAAGTAGGGCGGGTTCTTGATGTAGGTGGACGCCGCGTCCCAGGCGTACAGCCCGCCGTCCGGAGACTCGATGGTGTTCCAGCGGGCGTCGCCCTTGAACACGTCGGCGTAGTTCTGCTTGAACAGCTCCGGGCCGACGGTGGCGGCGATGACGTCGCCGATCTCCTTGTTGCTGGGCCAGATGTCGCGCAGGAACACCGGCCGGCCGTCGGCGCCGGTGCCCAGCGGCTCGGAGGTCAGGTCGATGTCCACCGTGCCGGCGATGGCGTAGGCCACCACCAGCGGCGGCGAGGCGAGGTAGTTCATCTTCACCTCGGCGTGGATGCGGCCCTCGAAGTTGCGGTTGCCCGACAGCACCGAGGTCACCACCAGGTCGCCGCTGGCGATGCCGGCGCTGACTTCCAGCGGCAGCGGGCCGGAATTGCCGATGCAGGTGGTGCAGCCGTAGCCGACCACGTAGAAGCCGATCTTCTCCAGGTCGTCGAGCACGCCGGCCTTCTGCAGGTAGTCGGTCACCACCCGCGAGCCCGGCCCGAGCGAGGTCTTGACCCAAGGCTTGCGATCGAGCCCGCGCGCGGCGGCGTTGCGCGCCAGCAGGCCGGCGCCGATCATCACCGCCGGGTTGGAGGTGTTGGTGCAGGAGGTGATGGCGGCGATCACCACCGCGCCGTCCTTCAGCCGCACCGGCCGGCCGTCGATCCCGATGTCGGCGTAGCCGCGGCTCAGCGATTCGTTGCCCACCGCCGAGCCGCCGCCCTCGGCGACGAAGTCGGCCACTTCCGGCGTGCGCCGGTCGCGCGCCTCGACGAACGGCGCCAGGCTGCGGCGGTAGTTGTCCTTGACCTCGCCCAGCAGCACGCGGTCCTGCGGGCGCTTGGGGCCGGCCAGCGACGGCTGCACGTCGTCCATGTCCAGGTGCAGGGTGGCGCTGTACTCGGCATGCGGGCTGTCGGCGTCGTGCCAGAGTCCCTGCGCCCTGGCATAGGCCTCGACCAGCGCGATCTGATCCTCGCCGCGGCCGGACAGGCGCAGGTAGTTCAGCGATTCGGCGTCGATCGGGAAGATGCCGCAGGTGGCGCCGTACTCGGGCGCCATGTTGCCGATGGTGGCGCGGTCGGCCAGCGGCAGGTGCTGCAGGCCGTCGCCGAAGAACTCGACGAACTTGCCGACCACCCCATGCGCGCGCAGCATCTCGGTGACGGTCAGCACCAAGTCGGTGGCGGTGGCGCCCTCGGGCAGCCGACCGGTCAGCCTGAAGCCGACCACCTGCGGGATCAGCATCGACGAAGGCTGGCCCAGCATCGCCGCCTCGGCCTCGATGCCGCCCACGCCCCAGCCGAGCACGCCGATGCCGTTGATCATCGTGGTGTGCGAGTCGGTGCCGAACACGGTGTCGGGGTAGGCGAGCAGCACGCCGTCCTTTTCCGCCGTCATCACCACCCGCGCCAGGTTCTCCAGGTTGACCTGGTGGACGATGCCGGTGTTGGGCGGCACCACCTTGAAGTTGTCGAACGCCTTCTGGCCCCAGCGCAGGAAGCCGTAGCGCTCGCGGTTGCGCTCGAACTCGATGCGGCCGTTGAGGTCCAGCGATTCGGGGCTGCCGAAGGAGTCCACCTGCACCGAGTGGTCGATCACCAGTTCGGACGGGATCAGCGGGTTGATCTGCTCCGGCGTGCCGCCCAGCCTGACCACCGCGTCGCGCATCGCCGCCAGGTCGACCACGCAGGGCACGCCGGTGAAGTCCTGCAGCACCACCCGCGCCGGCATGAAGGCGATCTCGGTGTCCGGTTCCTTGCCCGCGTCCCAGGTTGCCACCGCCTCGATGTGGGCGGGGGTGACGGTCACGCCGTCCTCGCAGCGCAGCAGGTTCTCCAGCAGGATCTTCAACGAATACGGCAGCCGGTCGATGGCGAAGCGCTGGCCCAGCCGGGGCAGGCTGTAATAGGTGTAGGCGCGCCCGCCGACGTCCAGGGTGCTGCGGGTGGCGAAGGAATCACTCATCGCGGAGGCTCCTGTAGCTGATAGAGGGAATCGTCGCCGGCCAGCCTAACGGTGCGGACGGGTCGGCATCGTGAAGCGAGAGGCGACCATTGCGCCTGCATTATCGGCCAAATGCATGACGGGCCAAGCCGGCGGACGGGACGGTGCGTTGCCGCGCCGGATGCCTGCCCGGCCGGAACGGCCATTTGAGTATGCATCTGGAGGTATGTATAATTCGTGCATACTCAAGAGGGCCCGCCGATGGAAGCGACCGTAGCCGAGCGCGGCCAGATCACCCTGCCCAAGGCCGTGCGCGATGCGCTGGGCCTGACCAAGGGCAGCGTGCTGAAGGTCGAGCTGGAAGGCAGCCGCATCGTGCTGCGCAAGAGCGTGGACGATGCCATTTCGCGTGCGCGCGGCCGCTTCAAGCTGGACGGCTTCGGTTCCACCGACGAGGCGATGCGCGCCATCCGCGGCCGCGCGCCCGGCGAACCGCTGGATCCGTGAGCGCCGGCATGATCGCCATCGACTCCTCGGTGCTGGTGGACCTGCTGGCCGACGGCCCGCAGGCCGACGCCGCCGAAGCCTGCCTGCGCCAGTGCCTGAGCAGCGGGCCGGTGGTGATCTGCGACGTTGCGCTGGCCGAGGTGTGCAGCGCGCTGCGCGACGGTTCCGAGGCGCTGACGGTGCTGGAGGAGATGAGCATCCGCTTCAGCACGCTGGAAGCCAAGTCGGCGCTGCGCGCCGGCGAGATGCAGCGGCGCTACCGCCAGCGCGGCGGCGCCCGCGCCCGCGCCGTGCCCGATTTCCTGATCGGCGCCCATGCGCTGCTGCAGTGCAATGGCCTGATCACCCGCGACAGCGCCTTCTACCGCGACTACTTCAAGGGACTCAAATTGATCGTCCCGGTCGCCGAATAACCGCCGAATAACCGCACAACAAACCATTCCCCACCGTTTACCGCCATCCGGAGTCGCCATGTTGGAAGCCTACCGCCACCACGTCGCAGAGCGCCAAGCGCTCGGCATCCCGCCGCTGCCGCTGACCGCGCAGCAGACCGCCGAGGTCATCGAACTGCTGAAGAACCCGCCCGCCGGCGAGGGCGAGTTCCTGGTCGACCTGATCACCCACCGCGTGCCGGCCGGCGTCGACGACGCGGCCAAGGTCAAGGCCTCCTACCTGGCGGCGGTGGCGTTCGGCAGCGAGTCCACGTCGCTGATCACCCCGCGGCGCGCGACCGAACTGCTCGGCACCATGCTGGGCGGCTACAACATCCATCCGCTGGTCGAACTGCTGGATCACGCCGAGCTCGGCGCGGTCGCCGCCGAGGGCCTGAAGCACACGCTGCTGGTGTTCGACGCCTTCCACGACGTGCAGGACAAGGCCGGCAAGGGCAACGCCCACGCCCAGGCGGTGCTGAAGAGCTGGGCCGAGGCCGAGTGGTTCACCAGCAAGCCGGAAGTGCCGGCCTCGCTGACCATTACCGTGTTCAAGGTGCCGGGCGAGACCAACACCGATGACCTGTCGCCGGCGCCGGACGCGACCACGCGCCCGGACATCCCGCTGCACGCGCTGGCGATGCTGAAGAACAAGCGCCCCGATGCGCCGTTCGTGCCGGAAGAGGACGGCAAGCGCGGCCCGATCCAGGCCCTGCTCGACCTGAAGGCCAAGGGCCATCTGGTCGCCTACGTCGGTGACGTGGTCGGCACCGGCTCCAGTCGCAAATCGGCGACCAACTCGGTGCTGTGGTGGACCGGCGAGGACATCCCGTTCATCCCCAACAAGCGCTACGGCGGCGTCTGCCTGGGCAGCAAGATCGCGCCGATCTTCTACAACACGATGGAAGACGCCGGCGCGCTGCCGATTGAGCTGGACGTCTCGCAGATGGAACACGGCGACGTCGTCGAGCTGCGTCCGTACGAGGGCAAGGCGCTGAAGAACGGCGAGGTGATCGCCGAGTTCCAGGTCAAGTCCGACGTGCTGTTCGACGAGGTCCGCGCCGGCGGCCGCATCCCGCTGATCGTCGGCCGCGGCCTGACCGCCAAGGCGCGCGAGGCGCTGGGCCTGCCGGCCACCGACCTGTTCCGCCTGCCGATGAACCCGCCGGACACCGGCAAGGGCTTCTCGCTGGCGCAGAAGATGGTCGGCCGTGCCTGCGGCCTGCCGGAAGGCCAGGGCATGCGCCCGGGCACCTATTGCGAACCGAAGATGACCTCGGTCGGCTCGCAGGACACCACCGGCCCGATGACCCGCGACGAGCTGAAGGACCTGGCCTGCCTGGGCTTCAGCGCGGATCTGGTGATGCAGTCGTTCTGCCACACCGCCGCCTACCCGAAGCCGGTGGACGTGAAGACCCACCACACCCTGCCGGAATTCATCTCCACCCGCGGCGGCGTGTCGCTGCGCCCGGGCGACGGCGTGATCCACAGCTGGCTCAACCGCATGCTGCTGCCCGACACCGTCGGCACCGGCGGCGACTCGCACACGCGCTTCCCGATCGGCATCTCGTTCCCGGCCGGCAGCGGCCTGGTCGCCTTCGCCGCGGCCACCGGGGTGATGCCGCTGGACATGCCGGAGAGCGTGCTGGTGCGCTTCAAGGGCCAGATGCAGCCGGGCGTGACCCTGCGCGACCTGGTCAACGCGATCCCGCTGTACGCGATCAAGGCCGGCCTGCTGACCGTGGCCAAGCAGGGCAAGAAGAACGTCTTCTCCGGCCGCATCCTCGAGATCGAGGGCTTGCCGGACCTGAAGGTCGAGCAGGCGTTCGAGCTGTCCGACGCCTCGGCCGAGCGCTCGGCCGCCGGCTGCACGGTGCGCCTGAACAAGGAACCGATCATCGAGTACCTCAACAGCAACATCACCCTGCTGAAGTGGATGATCGCCGAGGGCTACGCCGACGCGCGCTCGCTGGCCCGCCGCATCAGGAAGATGGAGGAGTGGCTGGCCGACCCGCAACTGCTGGAGCCGGATGCCGACGCCGAGTACGCCGCCGTCATCGAGATCGACCTGGCCGACATCCACGAGCCGATCGTCGCCTGCCCGAACGATCCGGACGACGTGAAGACCCTGTCCGACGTCGCCGGCGCGACCATCGACGAGGTGTTCATCGGCTCGTGCATGACCAATATCGGCCACTTCCGCGCCGCCGCCAAGCTGCTGGAGGGCAAGCGCGACATCCCCACGCGGCTGTGGGTCGCGCCGCCGACCAAGATGGACGCCTCCGAGCTGACCAAGGAAGGCCACTACGGCACCTTCGGCACCGCCGGCGCGCGCATGGAGATGCCGGGCTGCTCGCTGTGCATGGGCAACCAGGCGCAGGTGCGCGAGGGCGCCACGGTGTTCTCGACCAGCACCCGCAACTTCCCCAATCGCCTGGGCCGCAACTCCAACGTCTACCTGGGCTCGGCGGAACTGGCGGCGATCTGCTCGCGCCTGGGCCGCATCCCGACCAAGGAGGAGTACATGGCCGACATCGGGGTCATCAACCGCCAGGGCGCCGAGATCTACCGCTACATGAACTTCGACCAGATCCAGGACTACAAGGAAGTGGCCGACTCGGTCGCGGCCTGACCCTCCCTCAGCGCGTCACCCGAAGCCCGGCCTTGCGCCGGGCTTCTTTTTTACCGGGTATCCGGATTTCAGTGCGAGATTGCCTGCTGTCGGATGTTCCTTCCCCCGCTTGCGGGGGAAGGTGCCGAAGGCGGATGGGGGTGCCGCAGGCGAAAAGGCCCTCGTCCGTCGCTGCGCGCCACCTTCTCCCGCAAGCGCGAGAAGGGAACTCGTGGAGCAGTCCAAGGACGAGTCTCCACTGAAATCCGAATACCCCCTTCTTTTTCGCGGCAGGCACGCGGCCGGTCTGGCGCGCCGTTCGCGTTAGCGAATCGACAAGGGCAGGCGCCACGAGGCATCGGCCCCACGACAACGGAACAGGGGACATCGCCCGGTGGCGCAAGCACGCATCAAAGGCATCCGCATCGCGGGCGTGAGCACCTGCGTGCCGGCGCGGCAGGTGGACAACCTGGCGGAAGCCGATCGCTACGGCGCCGACGAGGTGCGCAAGGTGGTCTCGATGGCAGGCGTGCGCGCCCGGCACGTCGTCGAGGACGGCGTCACCTCGGCCGACCTGTGCTTCCAGGCCGCGCAGGGGCTGCTGGAGCGGCTGCAATGGTCGCCGGACAGCGTCACCGGCCTGATCTTCGTCACCCAGTCGCCGGACTACTTCCTGCCCTCGACCGCCTGCCTGCTGCACCAGCGGCTGGGCCTGTCCGACGGCTGCGCCGCCTTCGACATCGGCATGGGCTGCTCGGGCTATCCCTATGGCCTGTACGTGGCCGCGACCATGCTGGCCGGCGGCGGCCAGCGGCGCATCCTGATGCTGCACGGCGAGACGCCCAGCCGATTCACCCATCCCGACGATCACGCCACCACGCTGCTGTTCGGCGATGCCGGTTCGGCGACCGCGCTGGAAGCGGGGGAGGACGAGGCCAGTTTCTGCCTGCACACCGACGGCAGCGGCCACGAGGGGCTGATCATCCGCGGCGGCGCGTTCCGCGATCGCAATCCGCAGGATCCGCGCCATCTGGCGCTGGAGATGGACGGCGCGGCCATCTTCAACTTCACCCTCAAGCGCGTGCCGCCGCTGGTGCGCGACGCGCTGGCGCTGGCCGGCAAGGCGGTGGAGGACGTCGACCAGTACGTATTCCACCAGTCCAATCGCTTCATCATCCGCCACCTGGCCAAGAAGTGCGGGCTGCCGGAGGAAAAGGTGCCGCTCACGCTGGAGGACACCGCCAACTGCGGCGGCCCGTCGGTGGCGGTGACGCTGACGCGCATGGCCGATGCCTCGCGCCCGACCACGCTGATGCTGCTCGGCTACGGCGTCGGCCTGTCCTGGGCTTCGGCGGTGGTGACGCTGCCGGCCGGCGCCGCGTTGATGCATGAACTGTACGAAGGGCAGGGAGCCGCGGCATGAGCGAGGGCAGGCTGACCACCGAACAGGCGCTGGCGATGATCGCCGAGGCCTTTGCCGAACCCGCGCCGCTGTCGCCGGCGACGCGGCGCGACGACGTCGCCGGCTGGGACTCGATGGGCGCGCTGATGCTGATGGCCGAGCTGGACGAGCGCTTCGGCCTGCAACTGGATGCGGAGGAGTCGCGCGCGATGCGCCAAGTCGGCGACGTGCTCGACTACCTGCGCCGCCACGGGGTACTGGATGGATAGCCGGGTTCCGCGAAGCGCGCCGGTCCCGGCCTTCGAGACCACGACGCGGCTGTTCGCGCGCGCGCTGGGCTGGTCGCCGCAACGGTTGCTGGAAACGTTCCGGCCGGCCACGGCCGACGATCTGCCGGCGCTGCTGGATTTCCGCAGGCGACGGGGCTGGGACGACGCGGCCTACCTGCGCTGGCGCTATGGCCTGACCACGGTCGGCCATCCTTTCGGACAGTTGTGGCTGCTGCGCGACGAGTCGAAGGTGCTGGCCACCATCGGCAGCGAGGTACAGCCGATCCGCCATGCCGGCCATCTCTACGACGGCCAGTACCTGATGGACGTGCAGCTCGAGCCGGCGCTGGAAGGCGCCGGCGGCGGCGCCTGGCTCAACCAGGCGATGTGCGAGCAGGCCAGCGCCACCTTGGCGATCGGCGCCAACGGGAATTCGCTGGGGCTGGTGCGGCGGCTGTTCGCGCCGCTGCCCAATCGCACCTATCACGTGCTGCCGCTGGATGCGGCCGTGCTGCTGCGCCAGCGCGGCACGCCCGTGGCGCTGGCCGCCCTTGCCGGCCCCTTCGTCAACGCCGGCTGGCGGCTGCGCGAGCGGCTGGCGAAGGACGCCGGCATGCGCGCCCTCGCCATCGAGGAGGCGACCGGCGTCGCCCCGGAATGGCTGGAGGCCGTGCACGCGGCGCTGCCGCCGTCGCTGGCCTGCGTGGCGCCCTCGGCCGGGCATCTGGACTGGCGGCTGTTCCGCAATCCGCGCGCGGCCTATCGGCTGTTCACCGCCGCCCGCGGCGGGCGCTGCGTCGGCTACCTGGCCGCGCGCCACGTGCCGGCCGAAGGCGGGCGCCTGGCCGCCATGCACGTCATCGACTGGAAGCTGGCCGACGAGGACGCCTCCGCGACGCTGTCGGCGCTGCTGCTGCACGCGATCGCGCAGGCGCGCCTGCTGGGTTGCAGCAAGGTGTTCACGACCGCGCTGGATACCTCGGCCGCGCTGGTGCTGGCGCGGCTGGGCTTCATGAGCCGGCAGGCCGAGGCGCTGGTGGCCGGCGTGCAGACGCCGCTGCCGCTGCCCGGCGTGGGCGGCGTCGGGCGCTGGCAGATCACCGATCTGAGTTTCGACAATGACGGCTGCTTCTGACGCTGCCGTGCGACGCCCGCCATGTGCGGCATCAGCCGGCATCGCCGCCGCGCCCGGCGCGCCGGCGCCGACGCGGGCGGAACTGTCGGCGATGATCGGCGCGCTGCACCACCGCGGCCCGGACGGCAGCCGCCTGCGCCTCGACGGGCGGGTCGGGCTGGCGCACGCGCGGCTGTCGATCATCGATCCGGAAGGCGGCTGGCAGCCGATCCACAATCCGGAACGCAGCGTGCACGTGGTCTTCAACGGCGAGATCTTCAACCACGTCGAGCTGCGCGCCGCGTTGCGCCGGCAGGGCCACGTCTTCTACACCGAATCGGACACCGAGGTCATCGTCCACCTCTATGACCGCTATGGCGACGATTTCGTCGATCACCTCAACGGGCAGTTCGCCATCGCGCTGCACGACGCGCGCCGGCGGCGGCTGGTGCTGGCGCGCGATCGCGTCGGCATCCGCCCGCTGTACTACCGCCTCGGCGGCGACCGGCTGGCGTTCGCCTCGGAGATCAAGGCGCTGCACGCGCTCGGCGGCGCGCTCGCGCTGGACGCGCAGGCGCTGGGCGAGATCTTCGGCTGCTGGAGCACGCTGGGCGGGCGCAGCGCCTTCGCCGGCATCGCGCAGCTGCCGCCGGGCCACCGGATGAGCGTGGACCTGGACGATCCCGCGCCGGCGCCGCGCATCGAGCGCTACTGGCAGTGGCGTCCGCTGGGCGACGCCGGGACCGCCGTGCGCAGCGAGGACGATCTGGCCGAGGAACTGCACGCGCTGCTCGCCGATGCCGTGCGCCTGCAACTGCGCGCCGACGTGCCGGTCGGCGCCTACCTGAGCGGCGGGCTGGATTCGGCGGCCGTCGCCGCGCTGGTGCGCAGGCAGGGCGACGTGCGGCTGCGGACGTTCTCGCTGGCGTTCGAGCAGGCCGAGTTCGACGAAAGCCGGTACCAGCGGATCATGGCCGCGCACCTGGCGACCGAGCACAGCCAGGTGCTGGCCGGGCAGGCCGACATCGCCGCCGCCTTCGCCCGCGCCGTCGAGCACGCCGAAGCGCCGCTGCTGCGCACCGCGCCGGTGCCGATGATGCTGCTGGCCGGCCATGTGCGCGACTGCGGCTACAAGGTCGTGCTGACCGGCGAGGGCGCCGACGAGGTGTTCGCCGGCTACGACCTGTTCAAGGAGGCGCAGGCGCGCCGCTTCCTCGCGCGCGCGCCGGGCAGCCAGTGGCGCGGCCGCATCCTGGAGCGGCTGTACCCGTACCTGGCGCACTCGCCGGCGCGATCGCGCGGCTTCGCCGAGCAGTTCTTCCGGCAGGACGGGGACGCGCTGGCGCAGCCGTGGTTCGCGCACCTGACCCGCATCCGCAGCACCCGCCGCGTGCTGCGCTTCCTGCACCCGGACCTGCGCCGCGAGATCGAGCGCTTCGACCCGTTGCAGGCGCTGCGGGCGCAGTTGCCCGACGACATCGGCCGGTGGCCGCCGCTGGACCGCGACCAGCGCGTCGAGGCGGACACGCTGCTGTCCGGCTACCTGCTGTCCTCGCAGGGCGACCGGATGAGCATGGCGCATTCGGTGGAGGGGCGTTATCCCTTCCTCGATCACCGCGTCATCGAGTTCGCCAACCGCCTGCCGGCCCGGCACAAGCTGCGCGGCCTGCGCGAGAAGCGCCTGCTCAAGCGGGCGATGCGCGCCGAACTGCCCGCCGCCATCCTGCAACGCCACAAGCAGCCGTACCGCGCGCCGGACAGCGCCTGCTTCTTCCGCGACGGGCAACCATTGCCGTGGGTGGCGCAGTGCCTGCATCCGGAACGGCTGCGGGCCAGCGGGCTGTTCGACGCACCGGCCATCGGCCACCTGCTGGAGAAATGCCGCAGCGGCCGCGCGATCGGCTTCCCCGACAACATGGCCTTCGTCGGCGTGCTGTCGCTGCTGCTGCTGCACGAGCGCTTCGTACGGGCGCCGGCGGCGAAGGCGGCCTGATGCTGCTGCACCGGTTGTTCGCGGCCACCGTGCAGCGCCAGCCCGGCAAGCTGGCGCTGGTGTGCGGGGAACGGCGCCTGAGCTATGCCGAACTCGATGCCCGCAGCCGCGCGCTGGCCGGGCATCTGCGCCAATGGGGCGTGGCGCCGGGCGAGCGGGTCGGGCTGCTGCTGGAGAACGGCGTGGAGATGGTGTGCGCGCTGTGGGCATTGCTGCGCATCGGCGCGGTGTGCATGCCGTTCAATCCGCAGACCAAGGCCGACAAGCTCGGCGGCATGCTGGCCCGCAGCGGCGCGGCGATGCTGATCGCGCAGCCGTCGCTGGCGCCAGTCTGGCGCGACGCGCGGCGGGCCGCGCCGGAACTGCGGCGGGTCGTGGTCGCCGATCCGGACTGGCAGGGGCGGGCGGGCGAATGCGGCTGGCCGCAAGGCGAGGCGTTCGCGGCGGCATCGAGCGATGCGGCGACCTCGCCCGACGCGCTGGCCTTCATCAGCCATACCTCCGGCACCACCGGCCTGCCCAAGGGCGTGATGCTGAGCCACCGCAACCTGGTCTGCGCCGTGCGCGCGATCGCGCAATACCTGGCGATCCGGCAGGACGACGTCGTCTTCAGCGCGCTGCCGCTGAGCTTCAACTACGGATTGACGCAGTTCCTGCTGGCCTGTTGCACCGGCGCCACGCTGGTGCTGGAGCGCTCGTTCGCGTTCCCCGCCCAGGCGCTGGAGATCATCGCGCGCGAGCGCGCCACGGTATTCCCCGCGGTGCCGACGATGTACGCGATGCTGATGGCGATGCGGGATCTCTCGCGCTGGGACCTGTCGTCGCTGCGGCTGGCCACCAGCGCCTCGGCGCCGCTGCCGTTGCCGCTGCTGCAACAGGTGCGCGCGCGGCTGCCGACGGCGCAGCTGGTGGTGATGTACGGGCAGACCGAATGCACGCGCATCAGCTACCTGCCGCCGGAGCAACTGGACGAGCGGCCGGACAGCGTGGGCCGCGGCCTGCCCGGGCAGCGCTGCTGGCTGATCGACGAGGACGGCCGGCGCCTGCCCTGGGGCGAGACCGGCGAACTGGTGGTGCAGGGCGATCACGTGATGCTCGGCTACTGGGAAGACCCGCAGCGCACCTGCGAGAAGCTGTTCGTCGATCCCGCCAGCGGCCGCCGCGCGATGCGCACCGGCGATCTGTTCCGCAGCGATCCGCAGGGCTGGCTGTACTTCGCCGGGCGCAAGGACGACATCATCAAGACGCGCGGCGAGAAGGTCAGCCCGCTGGAGGTCGAGCGCGCCATCGCGCGCCTGCCCGGCGTGCGCGAATGCCTGGTCGGCGGCGTCCCCGACGACCTGCTGGGCGAGGCAATCAAGGCCTGGGTGGTGCCGGAACCCGGCGCGGCGCTCGGCGAGCGCGACGTCATCCGCCATTGCCTGGCATCGCTGGAAAACCACATGGCGCCGAAGCACGTGGCCTTCGTCGAGCGCCTGCCGCGCACGGCTACCGGCAAGCCGACCCGGCAGGGATTGTCCTGAGCCTCACACACACCGTCATGGAAAAACCGATGCAAGACGTCAAGACCACCGTGCGCCAGTACATCCAGGACAACTTCCTGATGGGCGACGCCGCCGACTACGCCGACGACGCCTCCTTCATGGACGCGCAGTTGCTGGATTCCACCGGCTTCCTCGAACTGGTGCACTTCCTCGAGGACACCTACGCCATCAAGGTCGAGGACGACGAGATGATGCCGGACAACCTCGATTCGCTGGAGGCGATCGCGCGCTTCGTCGATCGCAAGCGCGCCG
The DNA here is from genome assembly GCF_046736355.1 of Pseudoxanthomonas mexicana. Classification (GTDB taxonomy): domain Bacteria; phylum Pseudomonadota; class Gammaproteobacteria; order Xanthomonadales; family Xanthomonadaceae; genus Pseudoxanthomonas_A; species Pseudoxanthomonas_A mexicana_B. Next base: position 1,877,350 of record NZ_CP157201.1, read on the forward strand.
CATGAGCGCGCCGGGACCGCAGGTACTGGATTTCGATGCCGGGGCCGAGGCCGAACGCATCGCCGGCTGGATGCGTGCGACCGCGCGCGATCTGAAGCGGCGCGGGCTGGTGGTGGCGATGTCCGGCGGCATCGACAGTTCGGTGTGCGCGGCGCTGGCCGTGCGCGCGGTCGGCGCCGAACGGGTGTTCGGGCTGCTGTTGCCGGAGCGCGATTCCAGCGGCGCTTCCACCGCGCTGGGACGGCAACTGGCCGCGCACCTGGGCATCGCCCACGCACTGCACGACATCGCCCCTGCGCTGGAGGCGCTGGGCTGCTACCGCGAGCGCGACGACGCCATCGGCCAGGTGTTCCCCGGCTATGGCGAGGGCTGGAAGAGCAAGATCGTCCTGCACGGCGGGCTGGAGGGCGGCATCAACCACTTCCGGCTGGTGGTGCGCTCGCCGGACGGCGAACAGCACGAGGCACGACTGCCGCCGGAGGCGTACCGGCGCATCGTCGCGGCGACCAACCACAAGCAGCGCCTGCGCAAGACGCTGGAGTACTTCCACGCCGACCGCCTGCAATACGCGGTGGTCGGCACGCCGAACCGGCTCGAGTACGACCAGGGCTTCTTCGTCAAGAACGGCGACGGATCGGCCGACCTGAAGCCGATCGCGCACCTGTACAAGACCCAGGTCTACGCGATGGCGCGCCATCTCGGCCTGCCGGCGGAGATTTGTTCCACGACGCCGACCACCGACACCTACAGCCTGCCGCAGGGCCAGGACGAGTTCTATTTCGCGCTGCCCTACGCGCAGATGGATCTGGCGCTGTGGGCGTTCGAGCATCGCCGCCCGGCCGCCGAACTGGCGCGGGCGCTGGGAATCGACGAGGAGCGCGCGCGGGCGATCTACCGCGACATCGAGGCCAAGCGCCGCGCCGCGGCCTACCTGCACGCGCCGCCGGCGCGGCTGCAGGCGTAGTGGAGCAGCGGAGCAAGCTCTGCTCTACATCGGCGTAACCAATCGTGGATTCCGGCAGTTACGCCTGGCGAGATTCCTGTAGAGCCGAGCTTGCTCGGCTGCTTTGGCTTCAAGTGGAGAAGCAGCGGAGCAAGCTCCGCTCTACATCGGCGTAACCAATCGTGGATTCCGGCGGTACGCCTGGCGAGATTCCTGTAGAGCCGAGCTTGCTCGGCTGCTTTGGCTTCAAGTGGGGAAGCAGCGGAGCAAGCTCTGCTCTACATCGGCGTAATCAATCGTGTATTCCGGCGGTTACGCCTGGCGAGATTCCTGTAGAGCCGAGCTTGCTCGGCTGCTTTGGCTTTACGCGGGGGAGGAGAAGCAGCGGAGCAAGCTCCGCTCCACAGCACGCAATCAGCCGCGCAGCCAGCCGTCCACGGCTTCCAGCATCGGCTTGCGCGACAGCAGGAAATCCCAGTAGCTGCCGCCGAGCTGGCGCCAGAGCACCGCCGAGCGCACCGCCGCCAGCAGGATCGCGCGGATCTCGGCGACCACGCCCGGCTGCGCCAGGTAGTGCGGGTTGCCCTGCACCATGACCCGCGGGCGCAGGTGGCTGATGGTGTCGGCGTACAGGCCGCCGAGCGCGGCCAGCACTTCCGGGTGGGTCGCGCCCAGCGCCCGCGCCTGCGCCGACAACTCGCCGATGCCGTTGCCGACCGCGTCGACGGTGTTGTCCTCGCGCACGAAGCGCCGCTCCAGTTGCAGCACCGACAGCGCCAGCTTGGGCAGCGCTTCGTCGCGCGCCTCGTTGGCCAGGTAGCCGCGCAGCAGGCGCAGGCCGGCGGAGACGTCGGCGACCCGGCCGTACACCGCCAGCGGCGAATCGGCGTCGATGCGGAAGACGCTGTCCAGCGATGCCTGCACCACGGCCGGATCGGACTGGCCGGTCTCGGCGATGCGGCGCACCTGTTGCAGCGCCTGGGCCAGGCCGGCCAGCGCCAGCACGCGTTCGGAAAAACGGTTGATCAAGCTGCTTGCTCCGCGATTCTGCTTTCCAAAGGGGCGTCGGTGCGGGCGATGACCGCGCCGCCGAGGCACTGGTCGCCGTCATACAGCACCAGCGATTGTCCGGGAGTGACGGCGCGCTGCTCGCGCTCGAAGCGCACCGCCAGGGTACCGTCGTCGGCCACTTCCACCGCGCAGGGCTCGTCCTGCTGGCGGTAGCGGGTCTGCGCGGTGCATTCGAAGCGCGCGGCCGGCGGCGCGCCGGCCACCCAGTGCGCGGGTTCGGACCACAGCCGCCGCGACATCAGGAACGGGCTGAGGGTGTCCTGGTCCACGTACAGCACGTTGTTGGCCACGTCCTTGCCGACCACGTACCAAGGCGCCTGCGCGCGGCCGCGCACGCCGCCGATGTTCAGCCCCTCGCGCTGGCCGAGGGTGAAGTAGAACACCCCGGAATGCTCGCCGATGCGCCGGCCCTGCGGGTCGCGCATCTCGCCGGGCCGGGCCGGCAGGTAGCGGCCGAGGAACTCGCGGAAATCGCGCTCGCCGATGAAGCAGATGCCGGTGGAATCCTTCTTGGCGTGGGTCGGCAGGCCGGCCTCGCGGGCGATGCGGCGCAGGTCGGCCTTGTCCAGGTCGCCGATCGGGAACAGCGTGGCCGACAGCTGCGCCTGCCCCAGCTGGTGCAGGAAATAGCTCTGGTCCTTGTTGCGATCCAGGCCGCGCAGCAGCCGCCAGCGGCCGCCCTCGTGCTGCACGCGGGCATAGTGGCCGGTGGCGATCTTCTCGGCGCCCAGCTCGCGCGCGGCGTCGAGGAAGTGCTTGAACTTGACCTCGCGGTTGCACAGCACGTCGGGGTTGGGCGTGCGGCCGGCGGCGTATTCGGCCAGGAAGTGCTCGAACACGCCCTGCCAGTACTCGGCCGAGAAATCGCGGAAGTGGAAGGGGATGCCCAGCTTCCCGCACACCGCCACCGCGTCGCGCCGGTCCTGCTCGGCGCGGCATTCGCCGCTGCCGTCGTCGGCCCAGTTCTGCATGAACAAGCCGGCCACCGACTCGCCGGACTGCACCAGCCGCAGCGCGGCGACCGACGAATCGACGCCCCCGGAAATACCGACGATGATTCGTGCGCTCATGGGGAATCGGCGACGCTGCGCTCGAAGCCGATTCCGCCCGGCACGTATTCTCCTCCCCCGCTTGCGGGAGGCAAGGAGGGCCTGATTGCGCGGCATTGCCGCGCAGGCCGTCCGAACGGCCGGCGCGTTGCGCCGGGCCGGGCGGATGGGTGGGGGCAAGCGCGACGGAACCCGCTCACGGCAGATGCCCCAGCATCGACAGCGGATAGCGGCGCCCGGCCAGGAAGTCCTCGACCACCCGCCACACCAGCGGGCTGCGGTGGCGCGCCTGCTCGGCCTGCAACTCGGCCGGGGTCAGCCAGATCGCGCGCAGGATGCCCTCGTCGAGCGGGCGTTCCGGATCGTGGCGCACCGGTTCGGCGGCGAAGGCGAAGCGCAGGTAGTGGCGGCCGCTGCCGCCCTGCGCCGGCGGCTCGGCCTTCCACTGGTAGGCGCCGACGAAGCCGGTCAGGCGCACGTCCCAGCCGGTCTCCTCGCGGGTCTCGCGCAGGGCCGCCTCCAGCAGGCTCTCGTCCGGCTCCAGGTGGCCGGCCGGCTGGTTGAACACCGCCCGGCCGTGGGCGGTCTCCTCGACCATCAGCAGGCGCCCGTCGCGCACCACCACCGTGGCCACGGTCACGTCCGGCTGCCAGAAACGGCCTTCGCGGTAGGTCATCGGCGCGGCTCAGTAGTCGTCCGAGGCCGGGTCGTCGGCCAGTTCCCTTTCCATCTCGTCGGCCGACTGCGCGGCCGCGACGATGGCATCGTCCAGCGCCTCGGCATCGGCATCGGCCGGAATCTTGACGACCAGCACCGCGCTCTGGTCCTGCTTGACCCAGCTGCCCATGATGAGGTTGTTGGAGGCCTCGAGCAGGCGGTTGGCCACCAGCGACGGGAACGCGGAGCCATTGGCGCGGTAGGCGTAGGACCAGAGCTCGCGGACGCGGTGCTCGCCGTACTTCTCCACCGTCGAGCGCACGTACACCCACTGGCTTCGCCCGCTGTCCTCGTCCACGGCCATCAGCAGCCGGTAGTCGCCGTCCTCGTCGATCTCGTATTCGTACCGCAACTGCTCCAGTTGCCGGGCGATGCCGGGATCGGCCTTGTTTTCGGCGGCCGGCGGGGCCGCCGAAAGCGGCAGGGACAACAGGCACAGCAGGGCGGGGAGAAAGGGCTTCATGGCGTTTTCCATGTGTGAAGCCCGAATTGTGCGGGCAGCGGCACGCTCCGTCCAATCCGTATAATCGCCGGCATGGCCCACAAGCAAGAAAACGACCGCGACACCGGCCTGCTGGTGCAGACCGGCAAGCCCGAGGTCATGCCGCCGCCGCTGTACCAGGTGCTGCTGCTCAACGACGACTACACCCCGATGGACTTCGTGGTGGTGGTGCTGCAGCAGTTCTTCGGGATGGACCTGGAAAGGGCCACCCAGGTGATGCTGCACGTGCATACCCGCGGCCGCGGCGTGTGCGGGGTCTACAGCCGCGAGGTGGCCGAGTCCAAGGTCGCCCAGGTCAACGAATTCTCGCGCATCAACCAGCATCCGCTGCTGTGCACGATGGAGAAATCCTGACCTTCGCGGCCGTGGGGACGACCCGCGCAGGGGCAGGGCAACCCCGCCTGAACGCAGGGGTTCAGGCGCATGATGGAATTTCACACCCGAAGCCGCATATTGTTGCCATCGGCCCCGGAGGCATTCCATGTTCAGCAAAGACCTCGAACAAACCATCGGCCAGTGCTACAAGCGCGCCCGCGAGGCCCGCCACGAGTTCATGACCGTCGAGCACCTGCTGCTCTCGCTGCTCGAGAACCCTTCCGCGCAGGCGGTCCTGAAGGCCTGCGGGGCCGATTCGCCGCGCCTGCAGCGCGAGCTGGAGCAGGCCATCGAGGCCTCCGTCTCGCGCCTGGCCGACGACGACGGCCGCGACACCCAGCCCACGCTGGGCTTCCAGCGCGTGCTCCAGCGCGCCGTCTACCACGTGCAGTCCTCGGGCAAGAAGGAGGTCACCGGCGCCAACGTGCTGGTCGCCATCTTCGGCGAGAAGGACTCGCACGCGGTCTACTACCTGACCCAGCAGGACGTGACCCGGCTGGACATCGTCAACTACCTGTCGCACGGCATCGCCAAGCAGGGCGAGGAAGGCGAGGGCCAGCCGCACCCGGAAAGCGAGGGCAAGGCCGAGGGCGGCGAGGGCGAGGGCAAGGGCGACGCGCTGGCCGAGTTCGCCAGCAACCTCAACGAGGCGGCCCGCCACGGTCGCATCGATCCGCTGGTCGGCCGCGGCGACGAGATCGAGCGCACCATCCAGGTGCTGTGCCGCCGGCGCAAGAACAACCCGCTGTACGTCGGCGAGGCCGGCGTCGGCAAGACCGCGCTGGCCGAGGGGCTGGCCAAGCGCATCGTCGACGGCGAGGTGCCGGAGGTGCTGCTGGATGCGACCATCTTCTCGCTCGACCTGGGCGCGCTGGTGGCCGGCACCAAGTACCGCGGCGACTTCGAGAAGCGGCTGAAGAGCGTGCTGGCGGCGATCAAGAAGCACGACGGCGCGATCCTGTTCATCGACGAGATCCACACCATCATCGGCGCCGGCTCGGCGTCCGGCGGCACGATGGACGCCTCCAACCTGATCAAGCCGGCGCTGGCCTCGGGCGACCTGCGCTGCATCGGCTCGACCACCTTCCAGGAATACCGCGGCATCTTCGAGAAGGACCGCGCGCTGGCGCGGCGCTTCCAGAAGATCGACGTGGTCGAGCCGACCATCGGCGAGACCTTCGAGATCCTCCAGGGCCTCAAGCCCAAGTACGAGGCGCACCACGGCGTGACCTATGCCGACGATGCGCTGCAGGCGGCGGTCGACCTGTCGGTCAAGCACATCGGCGACCGCCTGCTGCCGGACAAGGCCATCGACGTCATCGACGAGGCCGGCGCGCGCCAGCGGCTGCTGCCGGAGGGCACGCGCAAGGAGCTGATCGACGTCGAGGAGATCGAGACCATCGTCGCCAAGATGGCGCGCATCCCGGCCAAGCAGGTCACCTCGTCGGACAAGGACGTGCTGCAACACCTGGAGCGCAACCTGAAGATGGTGATCTTCGGCCAGGATCCGGCCATCGAGACGCTGGCCTCGGCGATCAAGCTGGCGCGCTCGGGCCTGGGCAATCCGGACAAGCCGATCGGCAACTTCCTGTTCGCCGGCCCCACCGGCGTGGGCAAGACCGAGGTGACCCGGCAGCTGGCGCTGCAACTGGGCATCGAGCTGGTGCGCTTCGACATGAGCGAGTACATGGAGCCGCATTCGGTCAGCCGGCTGATCGGCGCGCCCCCGGGCTACGTGGGCTTCGACCAGGGCGGCCTGCTGACCGAGAAGATCGTCAAGACGCCGCACTGCGTGCTGCTGCTGGACGAGGTGGAGAAGGCGCACCCGGACATCTTCAACATCCTGTTGCAGGTGATGGACCGCGGCGTGCTCACCGACACCAACGGCCGCGAGGCCAACTTCAAGAACGTGGTGCTGGTGATGACCACCAACGCCGGCGCCGCGCAGGCCTCGCGCCGCAGCATCGGCTTCACCAAGCAGGATCACTCCACCGACGCGATGGAGGTCATCCGCCGCAGCTTCTCGCCGGAGTTCCGCAACCGCCTCGACGCGGTGGTGCAGTTCCAGCCGCTGGGCTTCGACCACATCCTGCGGGTGGTGGACAAGTTCCTGATCGAGCTGGAGATGCTGTTGCAGGAGAAGCACGTCGCCCTGTCGGCCACGCCGGCCGCGCGCGACTGGCTGGCCCAGCACGGCTTCGACCCGCTGATGGGCGCCCGCCCGATGGCGCGGGTGATCCAGGACAAGGTCAAGCGCCCGCTGGCCGACGAACTGCTGTTCGGCAAGCTGGTCGGCGGCGGCCGGGTCAGCATCGACGTCAAGGACGGCGAGCTGGTGGTCGATGCGCAGGCCGAGCCGGAGCGGCTGCTGCCGGTCACGGTCTGATACGCCGCACCGACCCGGCAAACGAGGACGGCCACCCCGCGAGGTGGCCGTTCCCGTTGTGGCGGTGCCGAATCCCGCCGACCCTTCGCGCATGAAAAAAGCGGCCGCCGGCCGCTTCTTCCGCGCATCGGCACCGCGTCACTTCATGCGGTAGGTGATGCGTCCCTTGGTCAGGTCGTAGGGCGTCATCTCGACCTTGACCTTGTCGCCGGTCAGGATGCGGATGTAGTTCTTGCGCATGCGGCCGGAGATGTGGGCGATGATGGAATGCCCGTTCTCCAGGGTGACCCGGAACATGGTGTTGGGCAGCGTCTCGGTGACGGTGCCTTCGAATTCAATGGAGTCGTCTTTCGACATGTAGACCTGTGATGTGCGGCGGCGGAAGCCGAGGCGAAGCCCGGTATTCTACCCGGGACTTGACCCGCGCGCAAAAAAACCGTTAAGGCGGGAGTTGCCCGGCCAGTTCGGCCGCGGCCAGGGGGGCGAAGACCGTGCGCCAGTGGCCCGCCGGCGCCGCCAGCGCGACCTGCCGGGCCAGCGCCTGCAGGAAGCGCGGCCGCGGCCAGCTTTCCGCGCCCAGGCTCAGCAGGTGCTCGTTCTCGACCTGCGCGTCGATCAGCGGCCAGCCCCATTCGGCCAACCGCCACGCCAGCGCCGCCAGCGCCACTTTCGAGCCGCCGGATGCGGCGCTGAACATGCTCTCGCCGAAGAACATCCTGCCGATCGCCACGCCGTACAGGCCGCCGACCAGCCGATCGTCGTCGTACACCTCGATCGAGTGGGCGTGGCCGAGCGCGTGCAGTTCGAGATAGGCCGCCTGCATCGCCTCGGTGATCCAGGTGCCGGATTGACCGCGCCGCGGCGCCTGCGCGCAATGGGCGAGGACCTCGGCGAAGGCGCCGTCGGCACGCACCTGCCAGCGGCTGTGGCGCAGTCCGCGGCGGAACTTCGAGGACAGCCGCACGCCTTCGCTGCGGAACACCGTGCGCGGATCCGGCGACCACCACAGCGGCGGCTGGCCTTCGGAGAACCACGGGAAGATGCCGTGCCGGTAGGCGTTGAGCAGGCGCACCGGCGACAGGTCGCCGCCGATGGCAAGCAGGCCATCGGGTTCGCGCAGCGCCAGGTGCGCGGGCGGGAAGGGCGCGCGCGGATCCGGCGACAGCAGGAAAGGGAGCTTGCTCATGCCGGGATTATCTCCGGCAGCCGATGCATTTCGCTCCACCGCCATCCCTGTGAAGGCGGGTCTTTGAAGCAAGAAGTCGCAGGCACGACGGCGAGTCCGTGCGTCTGGGCTGCTGCCGGCATGGCTGGGAGCCGAGCAAGCTCGGCTCTACAACAAGCCTGGCTGTAGAGCCGGGCTTGCTCGGCTCGCCGCGGCCGGATGCGGGAACGTGCATGACACGCCTAGGCTTGCGCGCCCGCCACGGCCTTGAACGGCGAATGCGTGGCCAGCGTCGCCTGGTGGCGGCGCACCACGCGCGCTTCCTCCAGGCACCAGCGCCGCAGCGGTTCGGCGAAGGCCGGATCGGCGATCCAGTGCCGACTGTGCACCTGCACGGGCAGGAAGCCGCGCGCGATCTTGTGCTCGCCCTGCGCGCCGGGCTCGAAGACGTGCAGGCCTTCGCGCAGGCAGTAGTCGATGCCCTGGTAGTAGCAGGTCTCGAAGTGCAGGCCGGGCAGGAGGCGGGTCGCGCCCCAGTAGCGGCCGTACAGGGTGTCGCCGCCGCGCAGGCACAGCGCGCCGGCGATGGTCTCGCCTCCCAGGTCGGCCAGCACCAGCACGAGCCGGCGGGCAAGGGCGGTGGCGAGATGGCGCAGGAACGCCGGCGTCAGCGCCGGCGAGTTGCCGTACTCGGCGAAGGTCTGCAGGTAGAAGCCGTACATCGCGTCGAGGTCGGCCTCGCCGGCCTCGTCGCCGTGCACGATGCGGAAGGCCACGCCGGCGCGGGCGACGCGGCTGCGCTCCTGGCGGATGTTCTTGCGATGCTTGTGGTCCATCGCCGCCAGGTAGTCGTCGAAGCCGCGCCAGTGGCCGGGATTACGCCAGTGGTATTGCAGGTCGATGCGCGGCAGCCAGTCGTCGCCGAATGCGGCGTCCTCCTCGGCGGTATGGAAGTTGACATGCGCCGAGGACAGGCCCGCCTCGCCGGCGTGCGCGACGATGGCGCGCAGCAGCGCCGCGCGCGCTTCGGCGTCGGCCGCGAGCAGGCGCGGCCCGGTCACCGGCGTATACGGCACCGCCGCCAGCCACTTGGGGTAGTAGTCGCGCCCGTGATGGGCATAGGCCTGCGCCCAGGCGTGATCGAACACGAACTCGCCGTGCGAGTTGTCCTTCAGGTAACCCGGCGCGGCCGCCCGCAGGCGATCGCCCTGCCACAGCGCAAGGTGGCAGGGACGCCAGCCCCAGCGCTCGCGTAGGCAGCCGGTTTCCTCCAGCCCGGACAGGAAGGCGTGGCCGACGAAGGGATTGCCGCCATCGTGCAGCGCATCCCATTGCGCGGCGGGAATCTCGGCGAGCCGTTGATGCAGGCGGACTTGCAGGGCGCTCACCTCGTCGCTCCGGCGCAGGGAAAGCGTGAGTGCGCCCGCCGGCCGGAGCGGGACCGCGTCGGTGCCGCTCCGGTCCCGGCGGGCGCGATGGACGGCCCCGGGTCAGCCGTCCTTGTCGAGGAAGCGCTCGGCATCCAGCGCGGCCATGCAGCCGAACCCGGCGGAGGTGATGGCCTGGCGGTAGTGCTGGTCGGTGACGTCGCCGGCCGCGAACACGCCCGGGATGGTCGTGGCGGTGGCGTTGCCCTCGATGCCGGAGCGGATCCTGAGGTAACCGTTGCTCATCTCCAACTGGCCCTCGAACAGGCCGGTGTTCGGCGTGTGGCCGATGGCGACGAAGAAGCCGTGCACGGCGACGTCGCGGGTGCCGCCGTCCTGCACCGACTTGACCCGGATGCCGGTCACGCCGGTCTCGTCGCCGAGCACCTCGTCGACGGTGTGGTGCCAGATCGGCTCGATCTTGCCGGCCTGGATCTTGGCGAACAGCTTGTCCTGCATGATCTTCTCCGCGCGCAGGGTGTCGCGGCGGTGCACCAGGTAGACCTTGCGGGCGATGTTGGACAGGTACAGCGCCTCCTCGACGGCGGTGTTGCCGCCGCCGATGACCGCCACGTCCTGGTCGCGGTAGAAGAAGCCGTCGCAGGTGGCGCAGGCGGAGACGCCGCGGCCCTTGAAGGCCTCCTCCGACGGCAGCCCCAGGTACTTGGCGGTCGCGCCGGTGGCGATGATCAGCGCGTCGGCGGTGTACTCGCCGTTGTCGCCGATCAGCTTGAACGGGCGCTTGGACAGGTCGGCGGTATGGATGTGGTCGAAGATGACCTCGGTCTCGAAGCGCTCGGCGTGCGCCTGCATGCGCGCCATCAGGTCCGGCCCCATCAGGCCGTGGGCGTCGCCGGGCCAGTTGTCCACCTCGGTGGTGGTCATCAGCTGGCCGCCCTGCTGCAAACCGGTGATCACGACGGGCTTAAGGTTGGCGCGGGCGGCGTAGACGGCGGCGGTCCAGCCAGCGGGGCCGGAGCCCAGGATCAACAGGCGGCAGTGCTTCGAGGTGCTCATGTATACTCGCGTCAGGTGGATTCGGGACTGCGATCGCGTGGTTCACGGCCATCGCAGGCGCATAGAGTGGCGGCGCCACCGGATCCGATCAAGGCGCATGAATGGAATGCGCCGATGCAGCAGGGCCGGCGCGAAAGCTGGAGAACGGGGCGCCGCGGTTGCGGCGTTTTTATTGCCGCGCGGATGATGCGCAGGGCCGGCGCCCCGCTGAAAAGGCGTGGCGATTCGTTTACTATCAAAGACTAACGGGATATTTCTAAGGTCTGGTCCACAGGTGGCGAAGCAGCTTCCGGAAAGCGGTAGAACCCAGGGCGCCAAGTCGGCCCGCAAGCCGGCCGCCGCCGTTCCGCCGCGCCGCCAGCGCCTCTGGCGCGACCTGGCGCTGATCGCGATCGCGCCGCTGCTGGTCTACCTGTTCGCCAGCCTGTTCTCCTATTCGTCCGATGATCCGGGCTGGTCGCAGGCCGGCAGCCTGACCGCGCCGATCCGGAACTGGGGCGGGCTGGTCGGCGCCAAGACCGCCTCCATCCTGCTCGGCTTCTTCGGCTACGTGGCCTTCCTGCTGCCGGTCGTGCTGGGCGCGATCGCATGGATCGCGCTGTTCGGCCTGGACAGCGATGGCGACGGCCAGGCCGACCTGGGACCGGCGCTGCGGCTGGTCGGCATGGTCGGCTTCCTGGTTTCGGCCACCGGGCTGCTGTATCTGCGCGACTTCCCGGCGGTGCATTTCACCGCCGGCGCCGGCGGCATCCTCGGCACGCTGATCGGCAAGTCGCTGATGCGCGGGTTCGGCGCGCTGGGCGGCAACCTGTTCCTGCTGGCGCTGTTCCTGGTGTCGGTGACGCTGGCGACCGGGCTGTCGTGGTTCGCGGTGATGGAGCGCATCGGCAAGTGGGTGCTGATGGTCCCGGAGTGGTTCCGCCGCGGACAGAAGCAGGCCGACGAATGGAAGCAGACCCGCGCGCTGCGCGAGGAGCGCGAGATCGTGCGCAAGGTCGAGGCGGTCGCGCGCGCCAGGCGCGAGCCGGTGCACATCGAGCCGCCGCCGGCGCCGGTCATCGAGAAGAGCGAGCGGGCCAAGCGCGAGCAGCAGATCCCGCTGTTCCACGGCACCGGCGGCGACGATTCCGGGTTGCCGCCGCTGTCACTGCTGGACGATCCCAGGCCGCAGACCAAGGGCTATTCGGAAGAGACGCTGGAAACGCTGTCGCGGCAGATCGAGTTCAAGCTCAAGGACTTCCGCATCGACGTGCAGGTGGTCGGCGCCTATCCCGGCCCGGTGATCACGCGCTTCGAGATGGAGCCGGCGCCCGGCGTCAAGGTCAGCCAGATCAGCTCGCTGGACAAGGACATCGCGCGCGGATTGAGCGTCAAGTCGGTGCGCGTGGTCGACGTGATCCCGGGCAAGTCGGTGATCGGCCTGGAGATCCCCAACACCAGCCGCGAGATGATCTTCCTGTCCGAGCTGCTGCGCTCGAAGGAATACGACAAGTCCGGCAGCGTGCTGACGCTGGCGCTGGGCAAGGACATCGCCGGCCGCCCGACCGTGGCGGATCTTGCGCGCATGCCGCACCTGCTGGTGGCGGGCACCACCGGTTCGGGCAAGTCGGTGGCGGTCAACGCGATGGTGCTGAGCCTGCTCTACAAGGCCAGCCCGAAAGACCTGCGCATGCTGATGATCGACCCGAAGATGCTCGAGCTGAGCGTCTACCAGGGCATCCCGCACCTGCTGGCGCCGGTGGTCACCGACATGAAGGAGGCCGCCAACGGCCTGCGCTGGTGCGTGGCCGAGATGGAGCGCCGCTACAAGCTGATGAGCGCGGTGGGCGTGCGCAACCTGGCCGGCTTCAACAAGAAGGTCAGGGATGCGATGGACGCCGGCCAGCCGTTGATGGACCCGCTGTTCAAGCCCAATCCCGACCTGGCCGAGGCGCCTGTTCCGCTGGAGCCGATGCCCTTCATCGTCATCTTCATCGACGAATTCGCCGACATGATGATGATCGTCGGCAAGAAGGTCGAGGAGCTGATCGCGCGGCTGGCGCAGAAGGCGCGCGCGGCCGGCATCCACCTGATCCTGGCCACCCAGCGCCCGTCGGTGGACGTGATCACAGGCCTCATCAAGGCCAACATCCCGACCCGCATCGCCTTCCAGGTCAGTTCCAAGATCGACTCGCGCACCATCCTCGACCAGTCCGGCGCCGAGACCCTGCTCGGCCACGGCGACATGCTGTACCTGCCGCCGGGCACGGCGATGCCCGACCGCGTGCACGGCGCCTTCGTCAGCGACGAGGAGGTGCACCGCGTGGTCGAGCACCTCAAGGCCAGCGGCAGCGCCGACTACATCGAAGGCGTGCTGGAGGAAGTGCAGACGATGGGCGACGGCGTGGTGGTCGGCCCGACCGGCCTGCCGGAGTCCGGCAGCGGCGCCGGCGACGAGAGCGACCCGCTGTACGACGAGGCGGTGCGCATCGTCACCGAGAGCCGGCGCGCGTCGATCTCGGGCGTGCAGCGCCGGCTGAAGATCGGCTACAACCGCGCCGCGCGCCTGATCGAGGCGATGGAAGCGGCCGGCGTGGTCACTCCGCCCGAGCACAATGGCGATCGCCAGGTGCTGGCGCCGCCGCCGCCGCGATAGCGCTTCGTACCCTGTGGGAGCGACGTCAGTCGCGACAGCGCGGACTGAAGTACTCGACAAGGTCGAAGCTGCCGCGGCCGAATCTAGGCCAGGCTGCGATTCCGTCGTCGCGACTGACGTCGCTCCCACAGACAATGGGGAATCCTGAACGCGGGTCGCGCCGCCATTTCCTCCCATTCAGTTTTCCTTGGCCACACTTCTTGCAACTGCTCTTCCGGAACCGACCATGCGCCGCACCGTCCGCTACGCCATCCTCACCACCGCCCTGTTCGCCGGCACCGCGCTGGCCGGCGCGCGCGATCACCTCAAGACCTTCACCACCGGCCTGAAGGGCCTGGATGGCCAGTTCACCCAGCAGGTCTACGACGGCGGCGGCAAGCTCAAGGAAACCTCCAGCGGCCGCGTCGCGCTGTCGGCGCCGCGGCTGTTCCGCTGGGAATACGTCAAGCCCTACGAGCAGTTGATCGTCGCCGACGGCCGCAAGGTCTGGGTCTACGACCCGGACCTGCAGCAGGCCACCGTGCGCGAGCAGGGCATCGAGGAACAGAACAGCCCGCTGTCGGCGCTGATCGATCCCGGCAAGCTGGACCAGCAGTTCGACGTGGCCGAGGCCGGCAGCGAGAACGGCCTGGAATGGCTGTCGCTGACGCCCAAGCGCGAGGGCGACGCCAGCTTCCAGCACGCGCGGCTCGGCTTCGACGCCGGCGGCCTGGCGCGGATGGAGGTGGTCGATGCGGTCGGCCAGCGCACCGCGATCCGCTTCAGCGGCTGGAAGCGCAATCCCGCCTTCGCCGGCGACACCTTCAAGTACGCGCCGGGCAAGGGCGTGGACGTGGTGGGCGGCCCGTAAGCGGGCGCGCATCGGCAATCGGCGCAGCGATGCGGATCGTCACGCGCTGACGGGCCATCCCATTAGAATGCCGGCGTGGCCCGCACCCGCAAAACCCCGCCGCCAACCCCGGATCTGCTGAGCGTGGACAACGAGGCGCTGCGCCCGCTGGCCGAGCGCATCCGCCCGCGCACCCTGGACGAGATGGTCGGCCAGCGCCGGCTGCTGGCGCCGGGCACCGCGCTGCGCCGCGCGGTCGAGTCCGGGCACGTGCACTCGATGATCCTGTGGGGGCCGCCGGGCTGCGGCAAGACCACGCTGGCGCTGTTGTTGGCGCAATACGCCGACGCGGAGTTCAAGGCCATCTCGGCGGTGCTGTCGGGCCTGCCGGAAGTGCGGCAGGTGCTGGCCGAGGCCGCCCAGCGCTTTGCCGAAGGCCGGCGCACCGTGCTGTTCGTCGACGAGGTGCACCGCTTCAACAAGGCGCAGCAGGACGCGTTCCTGCCGCACATCGAGCGCGGCACCATCATCTTCGTCGGCGCGACCACCGAGAATCCCTCGTTCGAACTGAACTCGGCGCTGCTGTCGCGCTGTCGCGTGCACGTGCTGGAAGCGGTGTCGGTGGAAGACATCGCCGAGGCGCTGCGGCGCGCGCTGGCCGACGGCGAGCGCGGCCTGGGCGGGCAGGGCGTCGAGGTGTCGGAAGAGGCGCTGCGCGAGATCGCCGGCGCCGCCGATGGCGACGTGCGCCGCGCGCTGACGCTGCTGGAAATCGCCGCCGAGCTGGCCGCCGACGAGGACAACGTCATCACCGCGCAGACGCTGTTGCAGGTGCTGGCCGATCGCACGCGCCGCTTCGACAAGGGCGGCGAGCAGTTCTACGACCAGATCTCGGCGCTGCACAAGTCGGTGCGCAGCTCCAACCCGGACGCGGCGGTGTACTGGCTGGCGCGGATGTTCGACGGCGGCTGCGACCCGGCCTACCTGGCGCGCAGGCTGACGCGGATGGCGGTCGAGGACGTCGGCCTGGCCGATCCGCGCGCGTTGCAGATGGCGATCCAGGCCTGGGAGACCTTCGACCGCCTCGGCAGCCCGGAAGGCGAACTCGCGCTGGCGCAGCTGGCCATCTACCTGGCCAGCACCGCCAAGTCCAACGCCGGCTACATGGCCTTCAACGCGGCGAAGAGCGACGTGCGCGAACTGGGCACGCAGGAAGTGCCGATGCACCTGCGCAACGCGCCGACCCGGCTGATGAAGAACCTCGGCTACGGCGGCGGCTACCAGTACGACCACGACGCCGAGGGCGGCATTGCGCTGGACCAGACCGCGTTCCCCGACGCGATGGGCGAGCGCGTCTACTACCATCCGGTCGAGCGCGGGCTGGAGATCAAGCTGAAGGAAAAGCTCGACCGGCTGCGCCAACAGCGCGCCGATGCGCGCGCGGCGGCGAAGAAGGGCAAGGCATGAATCCGCTGGTCGCGCAGGCATTGGCCGTGGCGGCAGGTGGTAGCCTCGGCGCGCTGCTGCGGCATGGCGCCAACCTGCTGCTGCCCAAGGCCGCGCACCATCCATTCGCCGCGAGCACGCTGCTGGTCAACGTGGTGGGCTGCCTGCTGGCCGGCATCGTCGTCGCCTGGCTGGAGCACCGCCAGCCCGACGACTTCTGGCGGGCGCTGCTGCTGACCGGCCTCCTCGGCGGCCTGACCACGTTCTCGGCCTTCGGCGTGGATCTGCTGCAACTGCTGCGGGCGGGGCGCTGGGGTTGGCTGGCGCTGGTCGCCGGGCTGCACGTCGGGCTTGGGCTGTTGGCGATTGTGGCCGGGTGGAAGCTTGCGCGGCTGGCGGGCTTGTCCACTGGTTGAAGCGGTGGTCCGGGAAACGAAGCAGGTGCCGTGAAGGTCTGTTTTCGCGAAGCGTGTTGTCATCGCTGGCTTGCCCCGCCCTCCGGGCACCTTCCCCCGCAAGCGGGGGAAGGGAACAGCCCTGTAGAGCCGAGCTCGCTCCACTGCTCCTGGCTCCGGGGCCTGGGCAGCCGAGCAAACTCGGCTCTACAGGGCTCAACCGCTTGTGCGTCCGAAGTGCGGGGCGATCGCTGTGCTTGCCCCCATCCGCCCTCCGGGCACCTTCCCCCCGCAAGCGGGGGAAGGGAACAGCCCTGTAGAGCTTGCTCCGCTGCTCCTGGCTCCGGAGCTCGGGCAGCCGAGCAAGCTCGGCTCTACGGGGCTACGCAACTTTGCCGGCCTCGCCTTGCGACAAATCCAGCAGCAGCCGCGCCAGCGTCACCACGTCCTGGTGGTTGTGCGCGACCACGCGGCGCAGATCGTGTGCCGAACCGCCGCGCAGGTAGTGCAGCCACGCGGCCGGGGCCTGCGCGCCGGGCAGGTCGTCCTCGCGCACGATCCGCAGGCGGTTGCGCTCGATGGTCGCCAGCCGGCAGTTCTCCCACACGCCGCGGAAGCGGCGGCGGGTGGGATGGAGCAGGTCGACGTGGGCCAGCCCGGCCAGCGGATTGTCCATCCGGCACAGGCGGTAGCGCGTGGCCAGCAGCGGGGCGTCGTAGCACTTGCCGTTGTAGCTGGAGAGCACGGTGTCCGGCCGCAGCCACTGGCGGAACAGCGCCAGCATGTCGGCCTCGCCCGCGGTTGCGGTCAGGTAAAGCTGGCGGATGCGCAGCGCGTCGCCCTGCCAGTCGGCCGCGCCGATCATGAAGGCGCGCGTGCCGGTGCCGCCGGACAGGCCGGTGGTCTCGGTGTCGAAGAACAGCAGCCGGTCGCGGGCGATGGCGTCGCGGCGCGCGAAGGCGCCATCGATCTCGGCCGGCGCCGGTTCCATCGGCAGCCTGCGCTCCAGCAGCCGCACCGACGGCGCGACCTCGACGCCGGGAAGCCCGCGATCCGCGTCCAGCGGCCGCGCCACGCGTTCCGGCGCGCGCACCCGCAGCAGCCGGCGCAGGTCGTCCAGCGAGGCCTGCCGCGGCGCGACGGCAACGGTCGCTGCTGCCGCAGGCGCCGCGCCGCGATGCCCGGCCTGCCGCTTGAGCCGCTGCAACTGCGCCAGCGATACGCTCATGCGCCGGCCAGCGCCCGCAGCACGCGCAGGGCCAGTTCGCGCGGCGTGCAGTCGGCGTCCTCGTCCGCGGCCAGCACCGGGCCGACGCAGGCCGGGCAGCCGGCCTTGCAGTCGCAGCGCCGGACCAGGCCGATGGCGTGGTCCAGCAGTTCGCGCTGGCGCCGCCACAGCGGTTCGCTCAGGCCGACGCCGCCGGGATACTGGTCGTACAGGTAGAGGGTCGGGGCGAAGCGCTCGCCGGCGTCGAGGTCGGCGATTTCGCCATCGCCGCCACGCGCCTGGCCGCGGCCGCGGCCGTCGGACGCGGCGAACCAGGCGCCGTTGCCGTCGCCCACGGCCTTCTGCAAGTCCGTCGCCTCGGCCATCACCGCCACGCGCGCGACCACGTGCAGCGCGTAGCCGGCGCCGAGGAATCCGTCCAGCGCCTGCTGGCGTCCGTCGAAATGCCGCGCCAGCGCTTCCTGCGACAACTGCCACCACACGCCGGTGGTGTGCAGTTCCTGGTCGGGCAGGGTGACCGGACCGTAGCCGATGTTCTCGTGGGTGTAGTAGCGGATCTTCTTGTAGCCGGCCACGCGCCGCACCACGTGCACCTCGCCGTGATGGCAGGTGCCTTCGCCGGCGATGGCGCCGTCGAAGCGATCCAGCACCTTCAGCTTGGTGTAGTCGATGGCATCAGTGTAGTAGTCCACGTGGGTACGGGTGACGTAGGCCTTGCGGCCTTCCCAGTCCAGCCGTTCGACCTGGTAGGGCATGCTCTGCACCATGTGGATGGCGCCTTCGTACAGCGTGGACGCGGCGGCGGTGTAGTCGACCTCGGCGATGATGGTCTGGCGGCCGTCGCTGCGATCGACGACGACGAAGTTGCCGTCGGCCACCGAGCGCAGGCTCACCGCGTTGGCGGGGTAACTGTCGGCCACCCATTCGTAGCGCTGGCCTTCGGCGTGCAGCACGCCATCCTCGGCCAGCAGTTGCAGGTAGACCTCGGGATCGACCGGACCGAAGCGCTCGCCTTGCTGGAAGGCCAGCTCGAACGCCGCGCAGCGAATGTGATCGAGCAGGATGACCGGCTGGTCGGCGTGGATGCGCGCCTGCTCGGGCGGCGCGGCGGCGAAGAATTCCGGATGCCGCACGATGTACTGGTCCAGCGGATCGGAACTGGCGACCAGCACGCCCAGCGCCGGCTTCTGCCGGCGGCCGGCGCGGCCCAGCCGCTGCCAGGTCGCGGCGATCGTGCCGGGATAGCCGTTGAGCACCACCACGTCGAGGCTGCCGATGTCCACGCCCAGCTCCAGCGCCGAGGTGGCGACGATGCCGTCGACGTCGCCGCTGCGCATCGCGCGCTCGGCCTCGCGGCGTTCGGTCGGCAGGTAGCCGCCGCGGTAGCCGCAGATGCGCGGCGGCTTGCGCGGGTCGTGGTCGAACATGTCCTTCAGGTACTTGGTCAGCACCTCGACCATCAGCCGCGACTGCGCGAACACCAGCGTCTTCAGCCCGCTGCGGATCGCCAGCCGCGCGATCAGGTTGCTCTGCGAGCGCGCCGACGCGCGCAGGCCGAGATCGGGATTGACCACCGGCGGGTTCCACAGCAGCAGGTGGCGCTCGCCGGCCGGCGCGCCGGATTCGGTGATGGCGATGACTTCGCGCTCGATCAGCGCCTCGGCGTGCTGGCGCGGGTTGCCGATGGTCGCCGAGCACAGGATGAACTGCGGCCGCGATCCGTAGAACGCGCAGATGCGCCGCAGGCGCCGCAGCACGTTGGCCACGTGCGAGCCGAACACGCCGCGATAGGTGTGCACCTCGTCGATGACGACGTACTTCAGGTTCTCGAAGAACTGCGCCCACTTGGTGTGGTGCGGCAGGATGCCCTGGTGCAGCATGTCCGGGTTGCTGACCACGACGTCGCCGTGCAGGCGGATCGCCTGGCGCGCGTCGCCCGGGGTGTCGCCGTCGAAGGTGAAGGCGCGCACGCCGAGGTTGCCGGCGTTGTTGAGTTCGAGCAGCTCGGCCACCTGGTCCTGCGCCAGCGCCTTGGTCGGGAACAGGAACAGCGCCTTGGCCCGGCCGGTCATCGCCGCCGCCAGCACCGGCAGCAGGTAGCACAGGCTCTTGCCCGACGCGGTGGCGGTGGCGACGACCACGTCCTCGCCGCGCCGGGTGGCTTCCCATGCCTGTCCCTGGTGCGAATACAGCTGCGCGATGCCGCGCGTGCGCAGCGCCCGGGCCAGCGCAGGCGGCAGCGCGTCCGGCAGGTCCACCCGGCAGGCGGGGCGGGCGGGCAGGCGCTGCGCGCCGGTCACCCGGCCGGCGAACTTGCGCTCCAGGTGCACGGACAGCGCGCCGCCGTCGAGGCGGGCGGGCAGGGTTTCATCGGCCGTGGACGCGGGCAGGCGGGCGGGGGAGGACGCGGGCATCGGCGATGGAGTGCTAGGCGGGGAACGGGATTTCTAGCCCGTGCCAGTCTCATGCAGTGAGACCGGCCCTGTGTCGCGGCCCTGCCGGCAGCGTTGTCGCATGAAGCCGGCACCCGATGGCTGCCGGCAAACCACTGTAGAGCCGAACTTGCTCGGCTGCTTTGGTCTGGCACGGCGATGGCAGCGGAGTCGAGCTTACTCGGCGGTGCCGCCTTCGCGGCGACGACGGAGGCGGCTTTGCAGGATTATTCGGACGTACACGTGGGCGTGGGTGCGGCGCTGGTAGTAACGTCAGTCCAGCAAGTCCAGCACGCGTTCCGGCGGCCGGCCGATCACCGCGCGGCCGCGACGGACGAAGATCGGGCGTTCGATCAGCCGTGGATGCGCGGCCATCGCCGCGATCAGCGCGTCCTCGTCCAGCGCGGCGTCGTCCAGCCCCAGCGCGGCGTACTCGGGTTCGCCGGTGCGCAGCAGGGCGCGCGCGGGCAGGTCGAGCAGGGCCAGCAGGGCGCGCAGTTCGCCGGTGTCGGGCGGTTGCTCCAGGTAGGCGACCAGGTGGGGTTGCACGCCGCGCGCGGCCAGCAGGGCCAGCGCCTCGCGCGACTTGGAACAGCGGGGATTGTGGTAGTAGCAGGTGTCTTCCATCGCGCCAGTCTAGGCCAGAGCGCGCGTCGGCTCGGAACGATTGACCAATCCGGCCGGCCCCATTACCATTTGCGGCCCGATTACCGGGCGGTTAGCTCAGCGGTAGAGCACTGCTTTCACACGGCAGGGGTCACAAGTTCGAACCTTGTACCGCCCACCAGTTCCACCCGCCGGACGCGCCGACATGGCGTTCCCGGCCTACGACGAAGCCGCCTTCATGGGCGGCTTTTTCGTGCGCGTTCGCCGGCCGGCGGCGGCACCCACAGGATGCTGCCCTCGACGCAGGCGGCCAGCCGCTCCGGCGCGGCGGCCGCCGGCGCCATGCCGCCGGTGAAGGCGGAGAACGCCGGCAGCACCGTCAATCCCTCGCGCAGCCAGAACGCCGGCCAGCGCCGCGGCAGGCCCGGCACCGCGATTCTCGGGTGCAGGTGGCCGCACAGCACGTGCCAGCCCGGTTCCGGCTGCGGCAGGTGGCGCAGCACGAACGGCGCGTCGAACATCGCCTCGCCGACCAGTTCCAGCCGCAGGTCGGCCGCCGCCGCGAACAGGGCGCGGTCGTGGTTGCCGGCGAGCGCGATCACCCGCAGCCGGGGATGCCGTTCGCGCCACTGCCGCCAGCGTTCGCGCCACGCGGCCGGGTGGATGGCGGCATGCAGCACGTCGCCGAGGATCCAGACTTCGTCCGCGCTGGTGGCGGCCACCAGCGCGTCCAGCCGTTGCAGATCGCCGCCGGTGCCGCCGATCGGCAGGCCGATGCCGGCGCGGCGGAAGGCGTCGGCCTTGCCCAGGTGCAGGTCGGCGATCAGCAGCCGCCGCTTCGCCGGCCAGTGCAGCGCGCGCCCGGCCAGCAGGCGCAGCGGTTCGCCGGCGATGACGGCGTCCAGCGTCTCAGCCATGCCGGCGCTCCAGTTGCGCGGCGGCGCGCTGCACGCGGGTCTTCCAGTCTTCGGTGCTGAGGTGGCCGCGCAGGCTCTCGGCCCACAGCGGGAACGACAGCGGGGTCAGGCCGCGCGGATGGCGCAGGTCCACCGTGCGCGCGGACAGGTCGGCCAGCGCCGCGGCGATGCGCGCGATCTCCAGTTGCGAATCGAACACCTCGCGCTCGGCCTGCGCCAGCAGCAGGTGGCCTGGGTCGTATTTCTGCAGCACGTCGAACAGCAGCCCGCTGGAGGCCTGCAACTGGCGCTGGCTGCGCGGCGCGCGTCCGGGCAGGGACGGCGGCAGCAGGCCGGCCACGCGCGCGATGTCGCGGAACTGCCGGCGCGCCAGTTCGCCGAGGTTGAGGCTTTCGCGCAGGTCGCGCTGCAGGCCTTCCGCAGCGAAAAGCGAGGCGATGAACGCCGCGTCCACCGTCTCGTCCGGCGTGGCCGGCGACAGCACCAGCCCGTAGTCGTTGGCCGAGTAGCCGAACGTGTTGGGCCGCCGCCGTCCCCAGCGCAGCGCCAGTAGCGCGGCCAGGCCCTCGTGCGTCTGCCGTCCGGCGAACGGATACAGGAACAGGTGCCGGCCGTCGCGAGTCTTGACCGACTCGGCCAGCACCGTGCCGGCGCCCGGCAGCGCCGAGAGCTTGCGCTGAAGCCGCAACAGCCGCGCCATCGCGCGCAGTTCCGGCGGTTGCGCGTCGTCGTCGCCGGCATCGGCGAGCAGCGCCTGGACCTCGTGCGCCAGTTCGGTCGACAGCGGCAGCCGTCCGCCCATCCATTTGGGCACCACGCCCTCGCCGCCGCGCGCGAGGCGCACGTAGGCGGTCATGTCCTCCAGCCGCACCAGTTCCAGCAGGCGGCCAGCGAAGCGGAAGCGATCGCCGCGGCGCAGGCGGCCGACGAAGCTCTCCTCGACCGAACCCAGCCCGCCGCCGCGCAGGAACCTGACCGCCACGCTGCCGTCGCTGGTGATGGTGCCGATGGACAGCCGGTGGCGCAGCGCGACGCGGCGATCCTCGACCCGGTAGCGGCCGTCCGCATCGACGATTACGCGGCGGAAATCCGGGTAGTGCGACAGCGCCTGTCCGCCCTGCACGATGAAGTCCAGCACCGCCCGCCAAGTGGCCGCATCGAGCGCGGCGAAGGCATGCGTGCCGCGCACCTCGTCCAGCAGCGCCGCCGCATCGAAACCGCCGCCCAGCGCCAGCGTCACGCAGTGCTGGGCCAGCACGTCCAGCGACATCCGCGGCGGACGGCGCGGTTCGATGCGGCGCGCGGCCAGCGCCCGTCGCGCGGCGGCGTATTCGACCAGTTCCAGCGCGTGGGTCGGCACGCAGGTGATCTGCCCGCTTTCGCCCGGGCGATGGCGCGCGCGGCCGGCGCGCTGCGCCAGTCGCGCCACGCCCTTGGGGCTGCCGATCTGGAAGACCTGATCGACGGCGGGAAAGTCCACGCCCAGATCCAGGCTGGAGGTGGCGACCACGCAGCGCAGCGAGCCGTCGCGCAGGCCCTGTTCGGCGGCCGCGCGCAGCGCCGGGTCCAGCGAGCCGTGGTGCAGCGCGAGCGTGGCCGCGTCATCCGGCCAGACCGCACCCAGCGCCTGGAACCACAGCTCGGCCTGCGCGCGCGTATTGGTGAACAGCAGGCTGCTGTGCCGGGCGAGGATGCGCTCCAGCACGCGCGGCAACTGCGACAGGCCGAGGTGGCCGGCCCAGGGGAAGCGTTCCTCCTGCGCGGGGAGCAGCGTCTCCACCCGCACCTGCCGGGGCCGCACGCCGGAGACGATGGCCGCCTGCGGCGCATGCGGTAGCAGCACGTCGCGCGCCTCGTCCAGGTTGCCGAGCGTGGCCGACAGGCCCCAGGTGCGCAGCGCCGGCGCCAGCGCGCGCAGCCGCGCCAGGCCCAGTTGCAGCAGCACGCCGCGCTTGTTGCCGAGCAGCTCGTGCCATTCGTCGACGATCGCGCAGCGCAACTGCGACAGGTGCGCTGCGGTGTCGGGATAGGACAACAGCAGCGCCAGCGATTCGGGTGTGGTGACCAGCGCGTCCAGCCGGTCGCCGGCGCGCGCCAGCCGCTTGTCGCGCGCGCTGGCGTCGCCGGTGCGCTGGGCGATGATCCAGTCCAGGCCGAGCGCTTCGACCGGCTCGCGCAGTGCGCGGGTGGTGTCGGTGGCGAGGGCGCGCAGTGGGGTGATCCACAGGACTTTCAATGCGCGGGATGTTTTTTTGCGGCCGGTGGCCCTCATCCGGCCCTTCGGGCCACCCCGTATCAAGTACGGGGCAGGCTCTTCTCCCGCGGGTGGGAGAAGGGAATCGGACAGCGCTTCGAGCAAGGGACCGCCGAAGGCGGCGAGCGTCTTGCCGCTTCCGGTCGGCGTGTGCAGCAGGCCCGATTCGCCGGCCAGGTAGCGCCGCCAGGCCTCGCGCTGGAACGGCAGTGGTTTCCAGCCGCGGGTGGCGAACCAGCCGGCCAGGCGCGCCTGCGCCAGGCGTCGCGCCGCAGTGGAGGACGTTGCGGATACGCGCGGCGCACTGTCGTCCGCTTCGGCGCCATCGCCTGCGCGTTGCTTCATCGCGCCAGCGCCTTCAGCGTATCGAGCCGGTCGGCCTCGGCCATCGGCTTGTCGTGCCGCCAGCGCAGGATGCGCGGGAAGCGCACCGCCACGCCCGACTTGTGCCGCTTGCTCAGGTTGACCGCCTCGAAGCCGAGTTCGAACACATGGTGCGGCCGCACCGCGCGCACCGGGCCGAAGCGCTCGCTGGTGTGCGCGCGGATCCAGCCGTCGAGGGCGAGGATTTCCCTGTCGTCCAGCCCGGAATACGCCTTGGCCACCGGCACCAGCGCATCGCCGTCCCACAGGCCGAAGGTGTAGTCGGTGTACAGCGTGCTGCGGCGGCCGTGGCCGGCTTGCGCGTAGATCAGCACCGCGTCGATGGTCAGCGGATCGATCTTCCACTTCCACCAGTCGCCGCGGCGGCGGCCGGACTGGTAGGTCGAATTGGCGCGCTTGAGCATCAGGCCCTCGACGCCGCGTTCGCGCGCGCTATCGCGCAGCGCGGCCGCCTGCGTCCAATCGTCCGCCTGCACGCGCGGCGACAGCGACAGGCGCGGATCGGCCAGCGGCACCAGCAGTTGTTCGAGCCGATGACGGCGCTCGCGCAACGGGAGGGCGCGCAGGTCCTCGCCGTCAAGTTCGAGCAGGTCGTAGGCCAGCACGCGCGCCGGGGTGTCGCCGAGCACCTTCGGTCCCGGCTTGCGGCGCTGGATGCGCGTCTGCAAGGCGGTGAACGGCAGCGGCGCGTCGCCTTCGCGCCAGCCCAGCAGTTCGCCGTCGATCACGCAGTCGCGCGGCAGCAGCGCGGCGGCCGCCTCGATTTCCGGGAAACGGCCGTCCAGCCGCTCCTCGCCGCGCGACCACAGCGCGATCTCGCCGCCGCGGCGGATCAGTTGCAGGCGGATGCCGTCCCATTTCCATTCCAGCCACCACTGCGCGATGTCGCCCAGCGCGGCGGCGTCGGCTTCCAGCGGCGAGGCCAGGAAGAACGGGTAGGGCTGCTGGCGGTCGGATTCCAGCGCCTCGGGGTTGAGCAGGTCTTGCAGGAAGGCCGGCGTCGGCCGCCATGCGCCGAGCATGCGCTGGGCGATGCGGGCGATGTCGATGCCGGTCAGGTCCGCCAGCGCCTGCTGCACCAGCCGCTGCGACACGCCCACGCGCAGCGCGCCGGTCAGCAGCTTGTTGAACAGCAGCCGCTGCGCGCCGGGCAGGCCGCGCCAGCCGGCGACGACGGCCTGGCGGCGCTCCGGCTCGGGGCGGTTGGCCACCGGCAGCAGGTGTTGCTCGACCCATGCGTGCAGCGGTCGGTCGGTTACCGGCGCGGCCGGATCGTCCAGCAGCAGCGTCAGCGTCTCGGCCAGATCGCCGACGTGGTCGTAGCTGTCGGCGACCAGCCAGTCCGGCTGGCCGCTTTCGGCGGAAATCCAGTCGCGCAGTTCGCGCGTGTTGGCGATGCGCGCCAGCTTGCCGCCGGACAGCAGCCAGATCGCCCAGGCGGCGTCGCGCGGCGGCGCCTGCCCCAGGTAGGCGACCATCGCCGCGCGCTTGTCCAGCGTGGCGGTGCTGCGGTCCAGTTCGGTGAACAGCGCGGCGAAGGCTTTCATCGCCCGGCGTCCGATGCGGTGTGGCGATGGCGGTGGATCATTCCTCGCCGCCGTAGTCGGTGCGGAACGCCTCGGCGGCGATGCCCTGTTCGCGCAGCGCGCGGATCAGCGCATCGGTGCTGCCGTGGGTGGCGATGACGCGGCGCGCGCCGGTCTGTCGGATCGTGCGCAGCAGATCCGGCCAGTCGGCGTGATCGGACACGACGAAGCCGCGATCGTAGTTGCGCCGGCGGCGGTTGCCGCGGATGCGCATCCAGCCCGACGCGAATCCCTGCTGCGCGCGGCGGAAACGGCGTATCCAGGGACTGCCCGCGGCCGACGGCGGCGCCAGCACCAGCCGGCCGGCGAAGTCGGCGCCCTTGTCCTGCTCGGACACGCGCACGCTGCCGTGCATCGGCACGCCGGCCTGGCGGTAGACGTCGACGCCGGCGGCGACCGCGCCATGCAGCAGTACGGGGGGCTCATCGTCGTGCGCGCGCAACTCGGCCAGCACGCGCTGCGCCTTGCCCAGCGCGTAGCAGTAGAGCAGGGCGGCCTCGCCGCGCGCGGCGCAGCGCCGCCGCCAGTCGACGATGTCGGCGACCACCTCGGCGGTGTCCGGCCAGCGGTAGACCGGCAGGCCGAACGTCGCCTCGGTGATGAAGGTGTCGCACGGCACCACCTCGAACGGCGCGCAGGTCGGATCCGGCTGGCGCTTGTAGTCGCCCGAGGCCACCCACACCTCGTCTCCGCATTCGATGCGCACCTGTGCCGAGCCGAGCACGTGGCCGGCCGGATGCAGCGATACGCGCGCATCGCCGAGCACGAAGGGCTGGCCGTATTCGTAGGCCGTGTAGCGCTGTTCGCCCAGCCGCCAGCGCAGGATGGGCAGCGAATCCTCGCAGCAGTGGTACTCGCCCATGCCGATGCGCGCGTGATCGCCGTGGCCGTGGGTGATCACCGCGCGCGACACCGGCCGCCACGGGTCGATGTGGAAGTCGCCGCGTGGGCAGTACAGCCCTTCCGGGCGCAGCACGATCAGATCGTCGGAGGGGAATGCCGGCATGCCCGGCAGTGTGGGAGCGCGGGCGTATAGGCGGCGAGAAGCCGGCGCGGGAGGCTTGGCGAACTGTGGGAGCGACGTGAGTCGCGACGCTTGATCGGTAGAGCCTTGTCGCGACTCACGTCGCTCCCACAACGCATGTCCCCAAAAACATCGCGCCACCCGGAGGTGGCGCGATGGGAACACCTGGATGCCGATCAGTCGGCCGTCGGCGTGGTGGTCAGTCCGCGCTTCTCCAGCAACGGTTCGATCTTCGGATCGTGGCCGGCGAAGTCGCGGAAGATCTTCATCGCGTCCTCGCTGCCGCCGCGCGACAGCAGGGTCTTGCGGAAGTGGTCGCCGTTGGCGCGGGTCAGGCCGCCGTTGTTCTTGAACCACTCCACGCTGTTGGCGTCCAGCACTTCGGACCAGATGTAGGCGTAGTAGCCGGCCGAGTAGCCGCCCATGATGTGGCTGAAGTAGGTGGTGCGGTAGCGCGGCGGCACCGGCGGGTAGTTGATGCCGTCGGCGGCCAGGGCCCTGGCCTCGAAGTCGAGCACGCCGGCCGCGTCGGGCACCTGGTCGGCGGTAATCTGGTGCCAGCGCTGGTCCAGCATCGCCGCGCCCAGGTATTCGGTGGTGCGGAAGCCTTCGTTGAACTTGGACGCGGCGATCACCTTGTCCAGCAGTTCCTGCGGCAGCGGCGCGCCGGTCTGGTAGTGCTTGGCGTAGTTCTTCAGGATCGACGGCCAGTCGGCCCACATCTCGTTGACCTGCGAGGGGTACTCGACGAAGTCGCGCGGCACGCTGGTACCGGAGAAGTACGGGTACTTCACGTCGGAGAACATGCCGTGCAGCGCATGGCCGAACTCATGGAAGGTGGTGGTGACCTCGTCCCAGGTCAGCAGGGTCGGCTCGCCTTCCGGCGGCTTGGGGATGTTGAGGTGGTTGGCGACCACCGGCTTGAAGCCGGTCAGCGCCGACTGCGAGACGTAGGAGTTCATCCACGCGCCGCCGCGCTTGGACTTGCGCGCGTACATGTCGGCGATGAAGATCGCCAGTTGCGAGCCGTCCTCGTTGAACACGTCGTAGACGGCCACGTCGGGGTGGTAGACCGGCAGGTCGGTGCGCTTCTTGAAGGTCAGGCCGTAGAGCTGGTTGGCGGCATGGAACACGCCGTTCTCCAGCACGTTGTTGAGCTCGAAGTACGGCTTGAGCTGCGACTCGTCGAAGTTGTACTTGTCGGCGCGGACCTTCTCGCTGTAGTACGCCCAGTCCCACGCGGCGAGCTCGAACTTGCCGCCCTCGCGGTCGATCATCGCCTGCAGGTCGGCCGCTTCGCGCCTGGCGTTGGCCACGGCGGCCGGGGCCAGCTTGCCGAGCATGTCGTTGACCGCCTGCGGCGTGCGCGCGGTCTGGTCCTCCAGGCCATAGGTGGCGTGGTTGGGGTAGCCCAGCAGCCTGGCGCGCTCGGCGCGCAGCTTCATCACCTTGCTGATGATCTCGCGGTTGTCGTACTGGCCGCCCTTGCCGCCGCGGGTGACCGAGGCCTCGTGCAGGCGCTGGCGCACCGCGCGGTTGGTCAGCTGTGCCTGTGGCGGCTGGCCGGTGGTGTTGAGCAGGGTCAGCACGTACTTGCCCTCCAGCCCGCGCGACTTGGCCTCGTTGGCGGCGGTGGCGATCTGCGCCTCGGTCAGGCCGTCGAGCTCCTTGGCGTCGTCGATGACCAGCGCCGAAGCATTGACCTCGTCGAGCACGTTCTGGCTGAACTGGCTGCCCAGCCGGGCCAGTTCGCCGTTCATTTCCTTCAGCCTGGCCTTGTCGGCGTCGGACAGCTTGGCGCCGGCGCGGACGAACTGAGTGTGGTAGCGCTCGATCAGGCGCACGCCCTCGGCGTCCAGGCCCAGCTTGTCGCGCTGGTCGTACAGCGCCTGGATGCGCGCGAACAGCTTGCCGTTGAGGTTGATGGCGTCGCCGTGGGCGGCGAACTTCGGCGCGTAGTCGCTGCGCAGCTTGTTGCGCGCGTCGTTGGTGTCGGCGCCGACCAGGGCGAAGAACACGGTGGTGGCGCGGTCGAGGATGTCGCCGCTCTTCTCCAGCGCGATGATGGTGTTCTCGAAGGTGGGCTTGGCGCGGTTGTTGGCGATGGCCTCCACTTCCTTCAGCTGCTGCGCCATGCCGGCGTCGAAGGCCGGGGCGAAGTCGCTGTCCTTGATCTTGTCGAACTGCGGATAGTGCAGCGGCAGCGGGCTCTCGGCGAAGAACGGATTGGCCGCCTGGGCGGTCTGCGACGTGGCCGGGGCGGCATGGCTATAGGCGGGCATGGCGAGTCCAAGGGTCGCGGCGAGCGCGAGGGCTAGGCGGGTGGTCATGTAGCGCTGATTCCTTAGATATGGACCAGCAAGGGTAACCCAAGGCCGCAGGGCGGGACCATGACGAAAGGCATGGGCGAGCGGCGTGCGCGATGCGAACTGCGGTGGACCCGGGCCGGGTTAGTCTTCCGGGGACGCCGCAGCCGGATTCCGCCATGACCACCGCCTTCGATTTCACCGCCACCGGCATCGACGGCAACCCGCTGCCGCTGTCCGACTTCGCCGGCAGCGTGCTGCTGATCGTCAACGTCGCCTCGCGCTGCGGTTTCACTCCGCAGTACGCCGGCCTGGAAAAGCTCTGGCGCGAACACCGCGACGACGGGCTGGTGGTGCTGGGGTTTCCCTGCGATCAGTTCGGCCACCAGGAACCGGAGGACGAAGCCGGCATCCGCAGCTTCTGCGCGCTCAACTATGCGGTGAGCTTCCCGATGTCGGCCAAGGTCGAGGTCAACGGCGAGCATGCGCACCCGCTGTGGCGCTGGTTGCGCGCGCAGCGGCGCGGGCTGCTCGGCACCGGCGCCATCAAGTGGAATTTCACCAAGTTCCTGGTCGGCCGCGATGGCCGGGTCATCGCCCGCCACGCACCGGTGCGCAGGCCCGAAAGCCTGGCCGGGGAAATCCGCGCCGCGCTGGCCGGTTGAGCGGGAGCCCTGGGCTCCCGCTCCGGCATGGGCGTGGCGGGATCTACTTCTCGACGAAGGCGCGTTCGAACACGTAGTTGCCGGGCGTGCCGATGCGCGGTGCGGCGACGAAGCCGCGCCCGTCGAGCAGGGCGCGGAAGTCGGCCAGCATCTGCGGGCTGCCGCAGATCATGGCGCGGTCGTGTTCCGGATCCAGCGGCTCGATGCCGAGCGAGCGCATCATCTGGCCGCTGGCCATCAGGTCGGTCAGTCGGCCCTGGTTGGGGAACGGTTCGCGGCTGACGGCCGGGTAGTACAGCAACTTCTCGCGGATGGTCTCGCCGAGGAACTCGTGCTGCGGCAGTTCCTTCTCGAAATAGTCGCGGTAGGCCAGGTCGGCTTCGTTGCGCACGCCGTGGCAGAGCACCACGCGCTCGAAGCGCTCGTAGGTTTCCGGATCCTTGATGATCGACAGCCACGGCGCCAGGCCGGTGCCGGTGCCGAGCAGGTACAGGTTGCGGCCCGGGTGCAGGTCGCTGATCAGCAGGGTGCCGGTGGGCTTGCGCCCGACGATGACTTCGTCGCCCGGCTTGATGTGCTGCAGGCGCGAGGTCAGCGGGCCGTCCTGGACCTTGATGCTGAAGAACTCCAGCCGCTCTTCCCAGTTGGCGCTGGCGATGGAATAGGCGCGCAGCAGCGGCTTGCCGTCCACCTGCAGGCCGATCATCACGAACTGGCCGTTGTCGAAGCGGAAACCTTCGTCGCGGGTGGTGGTGAAACTGAAGTAGGCGTCGGTCCAGTGGCGGACCTCGAGCACCGTCTCGGTGCCGAAAGCAGAGGACATGAGGGAGGGGGACCTTGTGTCGAACCGCGGCCATTCTAGCCAACCGCCGCGGGTTGTCCTTGATCCTGCTCAATCGCGGCGCGCGCGGACGAGGGAAGGCGGCGTCGCGATGGCGGTGCGGGCCACGACGTCGTGCCGATGGAATCTCGCAGGATGCTGGCGCCGGAAACGGCAAGAGCGCTCATCGCGCCCCTGCCTTCATTCGCTTCAGCCCTGTCCGCCGCGCGGGCCGCGAGAGCCGCCGGGGCGGCCGGAAGGACCGCGCCCGCCGGCCGGTCGCCCGCCCGGGCGCGGGCCGGCGTGCTGCGGCCGGTTGCCGCCGCCCGGACGGCCCTGCGGACGCGGGCCGCGCGGCTGCTGTCCATACGGACTGAAGCCGGGATTGGCGTGATCGGACGGGAAGCTCGGCGCGTTGCCCGGATGGCCGTAGGGACGGGCCGCGCGCTGCGGCTTGCCGGCGCCCTGTCCGCCGCCGCGCGGGCCGCGCTCGTCGAAACCGCCCCCGAAGCCGCCGCCCTGGCCGCGTTCGCCATAGGGCGAGCCAGTGCGCTTGCCGCCGCCGCCCGCGGGACGACCCGCGGCGCCCGGACGGCCGCCCGGCTTGCCGCCGTAGGGCTTCTTCGGGCCGGCGTTGCGGTGGCCGGTCGGACCGGTATCGACGCCTTCCGGCACGTACCAGGTGCGGAACGCGGCGGGGTTGCCTTCCGGCAGCGGCCTGGGGCCCTTTTCCTTGCGTTGCTTGAACGGCTTCTGCGACTGCTTGGCGGCGGCCTCGCCGCTGACGGTCAGGCCGCCGTGCGGCTTCCTGCCGCGCCCGCCACGGCCGCGATCCTCGCGCACGTGGTCGAAGCGGCGCAGCTCGCGGCCCTCGTCGGCGGTGTTGTGGCCGTTGACGTAGGCATGGCCGGCACCGCGGCCGCCGCCGACGTGCACGGTGGACTTGGCCGCCTTGCGCTGGCCGATCACCGGCTGCAGGGTCAGCGCGGCCGGCGCGCCGTCCTCCAGGCCCAGTTCCTTGCGCAGCGCCTGCACCTGCGCGTCGGACAGTTCCTGCGACTGGCCGCGCAGCAGCGGCTGCGGCAGCGAGATCTTGCCGTAGCGGGTGCGCTTGAGGCGGCTGACCTGGCAGCCCTGCGATTCCCACAGCCGGCGCACCTCGCGGTTGCGGCCCTCCTTGACCACCACGCGGAACCAGTCGTGCGAATCGGTGCCGCCGATCTTCTCGATCTCGTCGAACTTGGCCGGGCCGTCGTCCAGCGCGACGCCGCGCGCCAGGCGATCGACGATGTTGTCCGGCACGGTCTCCTGGCCTTCCGGCGCGCGCACGCGCACCACGTACTCGCGCTCGACCTCGTAGGACGGGTGCATCATCGCGTTGGCCAGCTCGCCGTCGGTGGTCAGCAGCAGCAGGCCGGTGGTGTTGATGTCCAGGCGCCCGATGGCGATCCAGCGCGCGCCCTTGAGCGCGGGCAGCGAATCGAAGATGGTCGGGCGGCCTTCGGGATCCTCGCGGGTGGTCACCTCGCCCTCGGGCTTGTTGTACATCAGCACGCGCGCCGGCTCGGTCAGCGCGCTGGCGACGAAGGTGCGGCCGTCGATCTCGATGCGGTCGCCGCCCTTGACCGACATGCCGGTCTGCGCGACCTCGCCGTTGACCTTGACCAGGCCGTCGGCGATGCGCTGCTCCAGCGCGCGGCGCGATCCCAGGCCGGCCTGCGCCAGCACCTTGTGCAGGCGCTCTTCCAGCTTGCCGCTGGTCTCGGTGGTTTCGGCGGCGTCGCGCTTCAGCGACAGTTTGTTGCGGGGGGTGTTGCTCATTGTTTCTGCTCCGACGATGCCCGGCTTTCCTGTTCGGAATCGGCGGCGTCGTCATCTTGTCGTGGGGTAGGGTTGTCGTCGTGGGGCGCGCCGGAACCGGCGATGGCCGGTGGCGGCGCGGGTGTTTCGTCGTCTTCGTCGTCTTCGTCGTCTTCGTCGCCGGCGTCGTCGATGCCGGCGATGCCGTCTTCGTCCTGCGGCGTGGCCGGGGCGTCGCCGGCGGATGCGTCCGCGTCGTCGTCGTTCGCGTCTTCGCCGCCGTCACCCGGTTCGCCGGCATCGGCCGCCGCCGTGGCCTCGGCGCTCCCGGCTTCCGGGGTGTCGGCGCCGCCGTCGGCGACCGCGTCCATCGCGGCGATGCCGGCTGGCAGCGGCACGTCGTCCAGCGGCAGCTGCGGCTCCAGCTCGCCGATGTCCTTCAGCTCCGACAGCGGCGGCAGTTCGTCCAGCCGCTTGAGGCCGAAGTAGTCCAGGAACGTCTTGGTGGTGCCGAACAGCGCCGGCTTGCCCGGCACGTCGCGGTGGCCGACCACGCGGATCCATTCGCGTTCTTCCAGCGCCTGGATGATGTTGCTGCTGACCGCCACGCCGCGCACCTGCTCGATCTCGCCGCGGGTGATCGGCTGGCGGTAGGCGATCAGCGCCAGCGTCTCCAGGGTGGCGCGGGTGTACCGGGTCTTGCGCTCGGTCCACAGCCGGGCCACCCAGGGGTGGACGTCGGCCTTGACCTGGTAGCGGAAGCCGGAGGCCACCTCGACCAGTTCGACGCCGCGCTCGGCGCAGGCCTCGCGCAGTTGATCCAGCGCCTGCTCGACGCCGCCCGGCGGCGCCGGCTCGTCCTCCGGGAACAGGCCGTGCAGCTGCGCCAGCGTCAGCGGCTGGCTGGCCGCCAGCAGCGCGGCCTCGACGATGCGGTTGATGAGGGATTGATCCATGATTCCGGTGTCTGGGGGGTTCAGCCTTCGTCCCGGCGCGGGCCGGGGCGGGAATGGCGGGGCGCCGCCCGGGCGGTGCGCGGGCTAGCGCTGCGCATCGTCGTTGGCGGCGTCGCTGTCGTCGAACTCGCTGGAGAACTGCAACGGCTCGTTGGTGTTGTTGAGCGCCAGCGACTTGATGTAGATGGGCGCCAGCGGCGCTTCCTGCACGATGTCCAGCAACTGTTCCTTGGCCAGCTCCAGCATCGCCAGGAAGGTCACCAGCACGCCGAGCTTGCCTTCCTCGGCGGTGAACATCGACTCGAAGCGGTGGAAGCGGCCGTCCTCCAGCCGGGTCAGCAGGTCGCCCATGCGCTGGCGCACGCTCAGCGCCTCGCGCCTGATCGCGTGGCCGCTGAACAGCTCGGCGCGCTTGAGCACGTCGTGCAGCGCCAGCAGCATCTCCTTCAGGTCCACCGGCGGCGGCAGCCTGACCGCGGCGCGGTCCGGCACGTGCGCCTGCACCGGCGTGGTGTCGCGGTCCTGGCGGGGCAGGGCGTCCAGGTCCTCGGCGGCCTGCTTGAAGCGCTCGTATTCCTGCAGCCGGCGCACCAGCTCGGCGCGCGGGTCGCCTTCCTCGCCCTCCTCGGCCACGGGCCGCGGCAGCAGCATGCGCGACTTGATCTCGGCCAGGATCGCGGCCATCACCAGGTATTCGGCCGCCAGCTCGAAGCGCAGCTCCCGCATCACGTTGATGTAGTCCACGTACTGGCGGGTGATCTCGGCGACCGGGATGTCGAGGATGTCCAGGTTCTGCCGGCGGATCAGGTACAGCAGCAGGTCCAGCGGGCCTTCGAAGGCGTCGAGGATGACTTCCAGCGCGTCCGGCGGGATGTACAGATCCTGCGGGATCTGCAGCACCGGCTGCCCATGCACCACCGCCAGCGGCATTTCCTGCTGCTGCGGGGGCGAAGGCTGGGTTTGCGGATTCGCGTCTTGCGCGAGTTCGGAACTCATCTGGGGAAAAGCCGTAATGCCATTCAAGCCGGGGTATGCAGGACCGGGCGCGACGGGGGCGGCGCAGCGGCACTGCATCGATGCTGCGTCGCGGGCAGACGCAGGGGGTACTGCAACAAGCAACGCACACCGCAGGGGGGCGGCGGCGGACAGCGAGGTCGTCGGGCGCGGGCGGTGCGGGCAGCGAATCTGGCGTCGGGAAGGAGGGCGGGGAGCCGCTTCGGGGACGGGCCGCTGCTTTCCGGCCGTGCGAGTGCCGACAGGGTACGGGCTGGCGCCGGTGCTGTCCAGCGTCGGCAAGGCGCGTGCGTTCCGTACAATCGCCTGCCCTGGAGCCGGGAGAACGCCATGTGGTACGCCATCGAAGGATACGACGCCGGGGACGCCCTGCCGGCGCGGCTGGCGGCGCGCCCCGCCCACCTG
Organism: Pseudoxanthomonas mexicana; assembly: GCF_046736355.1. Classification (GTDB taxonomy): domain Bacteria; phylum Pseudomonadota; class Gammaproteobacteria; order Xanthomonadales; family Xanthomonadaceae; genus Pseudoxanthomonas_A; species Pseudoxanthomonas_A mexicana_B. The sequence goes on from NZ_CP157201.1 coordinate 1,911,704, forward strand.
GCGCGGCTGACCGCGCTGCGCGACGAAGGTCGCCTGCTGCTGGCCGGCCCGTGCCCGGCCATCGACGCCGAGGATCCGGGCGCGGCCGGCTTCAGCGGCAGCATCGTCATCGCCGAGTTCGACTCGCTGGCGGCCGCGCAGGCCTGGGCCGACGCCGACCCCTACGTCGAGGCCGGCGTCTACCAGCGCGTGCAGGTGCGCCCGTTCCGTAAGGTGCTGCCGTGAACCGCGTCGAGCGCATCCGCACGGCGTTGCAGGCGGCGCTGGCGCCGGCCGCGCTGGACGTGATCGACGAGAGCCACCTGCACGCCGGCCATGCCGGCGCGCGCGACGGCCGCGGCCACTACCGCGTGCGCATCGTCAGCGCGGCCTTCGCCGGCAAGCCGCCGCTGGCCCGGCACCGCGCCGTCTACGCCGCACTGGGCGAGATGATGGTCACCGACGTCCACGCCCTGGCCATCGAGGCGGCAACGCCGGACGAGGCGCGGTAGGGCGGCAAGCCCCGGCGTGGACGATGTTGCGATGCGGCATGCACGGGCCGCGGCAAGGCGTTGATCGCACAGGCGCAAAGACCGTCGTCGGAAGGGCTTTGCATCCCTGCATGGAAACGTTTACAGTCCGCGCCAACCGGAAGGCAGTCATGGCCGCGGAGGGGCGGTAGATGGCGCGAAGTGCGATCACCATCAAGGATGTCGCCCGCGAGGCGCGCGTGTCCGTCGCCACGGTCTCGCGCGCGCTCAATGGCCATGAAAACGTCGCCGAGGGCGTGCGCCAGCACGTGCTGGCCACCGCCGACCGCCTGCGCTACCAGCCGCACGCCGCCGCCCGCAGCCTCAGCAGCCGCCGCACCCAGACCATCGGCGTGGTCCTGCCGGACCTGCATGGCGAATTCTTCTCCGAACTGATCCGCGGCATCGACCAGGTCGCGCGCGCGCGCCGCCAGCACCTGCTGGTGTCCAGCTACCACGGTCATCCCGGCGAGCAGGGCGAGGCGCTGCGCGCGATGCGCGGCCGCGTCGACGGCCTGCTGGTGCTCTCGCCGTACCTGGACACGCCCGACGCGCTGGTCGACAACCTGCCGGCCTCGCTGCCGGCGGTGCTGATCAACGCGCAGTCGCCTGAGATCGGCTTCCCGGTGCTGAGCATCGACAACCACGGCGGCGCGGTGGCGATGGTCGAGCACCTGATCGCCGCCGGCCACCGCCGCATCGCCTTCATCGGCGGGCCGGAGGACAACTTCGACGCGCGCGAGCGCCTGCGCGGCTACCGCGACGCCCTGCGCGCCGGCGCGCCCGGCGTCGAGCCTTGGGAACTTCCGGGCGATTTCGACGAGGCCTCCGGCTACGAGGCCGGGCGGCGCATCCTGCAATCGGCGCAGCGCCCGGACGCGGTGTTCGCCGCCAACGACATGATGGCGCTGGGCTGCCTGTACGCCTTCAGCGAGGCCGGCGTGCGCGTGCCCGCCGACATCGCGCTGGCCGGTTTCGACGACATCCCGCTGGCGCGCTTCGTTCATCCGACCTTGACCACGATGAAGGTCAACATTGCCGGGCTGGGCGGCGGCGCCATGCAGATGCTGCTGGAAGCCATCGAGGGCAGGGAGCCGGCCGAACCGGTTTCGCGGGTGCTGGTGCCCGAGTTGATCGTGCGCGCCTCCAGCGCGGCGTCGCGGGACGACAACGGCCACTGAGGCCGGAATTTTTTTGCCCTGGGCTGTAACCGTTTACAGAAACAGAAAAAAACTCCATTCGATCAATCCCCCGGGAGGGAGCGTCATGAGGCACCAACGCAACAATCCGCGATACAACCGCCGCCTGCTGGCTTGCGCGCTGGCCAGCTGCCTGTCGCTGGCCGCACCGGCCGTGCTGGCGCAGTCGACTTCGGCCACGCTGCGCGGCAGCGCCGCCAGCGATGCCACGATCACCGTCACCAACGTGGATACCGGCCTGACCCGTACGGTCCAGGCCAGCAACGGCAGCTACAACATCGGCGGCTTGCCGCCGGGTACCTACCGCATCGTGCTGACCTCTGGCGGCCAGTCGCGCACGGAGGCGGTGACCTTGCAGGTGGGCCAGACCGCGACGTTCAACCTCACCGGCGCCCCCGCGACGACGGCTGCGCCCGGCGACGCCACCACGCTCGACACCGTCAGCGTGACCGCGCCGATGCTGGTGGAGACCAAGACCTCGGAAGTGGCGACCTACGTGTCGCAGAAGCAGATCGAACTGCTGCCGCAGAACTCGCGCAACTTCCTGGCGTTCGCCGATACCGTGCCGGGCATGCGCTTCATCACCAGCGGCAACGGCAACGAGTCGCAGCTGCGCAGCGGCGCGCAGGGCGCCAGCCAGATCAACGTGTTCATCGATGGTGTCGGCCAGAAGAACTACGTCACGCCCGGCGGCATCACCGGCCAGGACGACAGCCGCGGCAACCCCTTCCCGCAGCTCGCCATCGGCGAGTACAAGGTCATCACTTCGAACTACAAGGCCGAGTACGATCAGATCAGCAGCGCGGCGGTCACCGCCGTGACCCGCTCGGGCACCAATGACTTTTCCGGCAGCTTCATCTGGGATCGCTACAGCGACGATTGGCGCGAGGCCAGCCCGGGCGAGGCGGCGGCGGGGAGGAAAAGTCCCGAGCGCACCGAGCAGTACGGCGTCGCCTTCGGCGGCCCGATCATCCGCGACCGCCTGCACTTCTTCGTGACCTACGAAGCCAAGGACTTCGTCGTTCCCGAGATGGTCACGCGGCCGAACAGCGCCGGACACGTGGCGATTCCCGCCAACATCCTCGCCCAGTACGGGCCGACCAGCCGGCCGTTCGATCAGGACGTCTACTTCGGCAAGCTGAGCTGGCAGGCCAGTGACGCGCACCTGGTCGAGTTCTCCGCGCGCATACGCGAGGAAGTCGGCATCCTCGATGTCGGCGGCGTGAACGCGGTCCAGGCGGCCACCGCGTTGAACAACGACGAGAAGCGCTATGACCTGCGCTCGCTGTACTCGGCGACGGACTGGATGAACGACGCGCACCTCACGTTCGAGGAATCGGCCTACAACCCCTCGCCGCTGGTGAACGCCCCGATCGTCCGCTATACGGCCCGCAACCTGGCCAACAATGGCGACATCACGCTGCTCAATACCGGCGGTGGCGCCAGCTTCCAGGACAAGGGCCAGGAGGGCTGGGGCCTGCAGAACGACTTCACCTGGTACGGGTGGGAGAATCACACGCTGAAGGCGGGTTTCAAGTACAAGGACATCGAGCTCACCGCGTTCCAGCAGTTCCCGCCGAACCCGCGCTACATCTACGACGTGCAGGTCAACCCCGGCCAGCCTTACCGGATCGAATACACGACCTCGCGCGTCGGGCGCACGCCGTTCATCAAGTCCGACAACAAGCAGTTCGGCATCTACGTCCAGGACGACTGGCAGGTCAACGAAAAGCTGACCCTGAACCTGGGCGTCCGCTGGGACTACGAGGACATGGGTGCCTACACGGACTACGTGCTCGATCCTGCGATCGTCGGTGCCCTGCGTGGCTGGACCAACATCCAGAATACCGACTACGACGTCGAGGACTACATCAGCAACGGCAGCAACCGCAAGAGCGACAAGAACAACTTCGCCCCGCGCCTTGGCTTCTCCTACGACCTCTACGGAGACCAGCGCCACGTGTTCTTCGGCGGCGTCGGGCGGTCCTATGACCGCAACCTGTTCGACTACACCGCGCGCGAGTTCTATGCCGGCGCCTTCACCACGTACACGATCAACTTCCCGGATGTGAACCATCCGTGCAACCCGAGCCCGACCTGCATTCCGTTCGATCCGGCATTGATGACGCCGGAGGGATTGGCGGCGTTCGCGGCAGCCAATCCGACGGCGGGCGGCGAGGTCAACCTCATCAGGAACGACCTGGAAACGCCATATTCCGATCAGATCAGCATCGGCATGCGCAACATCTTCACCGCCTGGGGCAATGACTGGAACACTTCGATCTCCCTGGCCCACATCCGTTCCAAGGAAGGCATCTATTTCCGCCTCGGCAACCGTTATCCGAACGGCGGCTTCCGTGACCCGGCGTTCCCGAACGCGACCTGGGGCCGCCAGCCCTGGGGCCAGGCCATCCCGGGGTACGGCAGCCTGATCCTCGGCCAGAACGGCATCGAGACCAAGCTCAACTCCCTGCTGCTGTCGATCGACAAGCCGTACACCGAACAATCGCCCTGGGGCTTGACGGTGGCCTATACCTACAGCGATGCGACGGAGAACCGGCTCAGTTCGTCCAATGGCGAGACCTATGTCTTCGACTATCCGGATGTCGGCGACACTTTCTACCTGTCCAACGGGGTACCGAAGCATCGCCTGGTGGCGGCGGGCATCTATGGTCTGCCTTGGGACATCACCTTGTCGGCCAAGCTGATCCTGGAGTCGCCGACGCCGCGCAGCGCGACCAACTGCTACGACGCGATCAGCAATGACAACTGCTTCTTCGATCCCTACGAGCGTTCGGAAACGATCGGCTTCAAGCAGTTCGACGTCGCGATCCAGAAGGTCTGGGACACCGGCAGCGACCTGAAGCTCAAGGTGCGTGCCGATCTGATCAATGCCTTCAACTGGAGCAACTGGACGGACTTCGACGACTGGCGCGGCGCCCCGGGCGTGGCCAACCCGAACTTCGGGCAGCGTTCGGGCAACGGCATACTCTGGCCGACACGCACCTTCAAGCTGTCCTTCGGACTCGACTGGTAAGACCCGCGGCCAGCCACCCGCCGGGTGGCTGGCCTTGCCGAACACTGAAAACGATTGCAGAGAAGAAGCGTGTCCAAAGGTTCCTCCTTCAAGAACAAATTTCCGGCGCTGGTGCTGGGTGCCGTGGTGGTCCTGCTCGCAGCCTGCGGCAAGCAGGAACAACCCCGCCCGCAACCGCAGCCGGCGCCGCCGATGCCGCAGCAGCAGGCCGGGGACGGCAAGCCGCCGGCCCGGCCCGAGCTGCCGCCGCTGTTCCGCGACATCGAGCGCAGGACGTTCCAGTTCTTCTGGGACACCACCAACGAGGTCAACGGGCTGACGCCGGATCGCTTCCCGTCGCGGCCGTTCGCCAGCATCGCCTCGGTGGGCTACGCGCTGACGGCGTATCCGATCGGCATCGAGAACGGCTGGGTCAGCCGCACCCAGGCGGTGGACCGCACGCTGACCACGCTGCGCTTCTTCCGCCAGCTGCCGATGGGGCCGCAGCGCGAGGGCAAGGGCGGCTACCACGGCTTCTACTACCACTTCCTCGACATGCAGGACGGCCACCGCTACGACAGCTGGGTGGAGCTGTCGAGCGTGGACACGGCCATCCTGATGATGGGCGTGCTGTTCGCGCAGTCGTACTACGACCGCGACGACGCGCGCGAGAAGGAGATCCGCGACCTGGCCGAGCAGTTGTACCGGCGGGTGGAATGGCCGTGGCTGCAGATCAACAAGCCGTTGATCTCGATGGGCTGGTTCCCCGAGAGCGGGTTCATCCCGCACGACTGGACCGGCTACAACGAGGCGATGATGGTCTACATCCTGGCGATGGCCTCGCCGACCCATCCGGTCAGCCCGGACGCGTGGCAGGTGTGGACGCGCAGCTACAACGAGTTCTGGGGCGTTTTCCAGGGGCAGGAGTTCCTGACCTTCGGCCCGCACTTCGGCCACCAGTACACCCACGTGTGGGTCGATTTCCGCGGCATCCAGGACGACTACATGCGCGAGCGCGGCATCGACTACTTCGAGAACAGCCGCCGCGCCACCTACGCCCAGCGCAACTACGCCATCGAGAACCCGATGAAGTGGAAGGACTACGGCGAGAACGTCTGGGGCCTGACCGCCAGCGACGGCCCGCAGCAGACCCTGCAGGACTACAACGGCGAGCAGCGCAACTTCCGCCACTACTCGGCGCGCGGCACCGGCTTCCGCGAGAACTTCGACGACGGCACCATCGCCCCGACCGCGGCCGTCGCCTCGCTGCCGTTCGCGCCGGAGATCGTGATCCCGGCGACCGAGGAGATGCACCGGCGCTTCGGCGACTACCTGTATTCCAGCTACGGCTTCCTCGACTCGTTCAACCGCAGCTTCGACTACGACATCCCGCTCAAGACCGGGCGGCTGGTGCCGGGCAACGGCTGGGTGGCCGGCGACTACATCGGCATCGATCAAGGGCCGATACTTGCGATGATCACCAACTACCGCAACGAGTTCGTCTGGAACGTGATGAAGGAGAACCCGCACATCCGCCGCGGCCTGGAGCGCGCCGGCTTCAAGGGCGGCTGGCTGAGCACGGCCGGAGGCGAGGCCGCCGAACCCGCCTCGGAAGGCGATCCGGAGGCCGCCGCGGCGCGCGCGCTGGGCACGGCCGAGTCGCGCGGCAACGTCGCCCCGCCTTCGCCGCCGCCGCGCCCGCAGCCGCTGAACTGACGGGGTGCCGGTGTCCCGCGACATCGCCCGCGCGGCTTTCCGGCGCATCGCCGGCCGCTGGCGCTGGCTGCTGCCGGCGCTGGTGCTGGCGGCATCGCTGGCCGCCTGCGCCGGACGCGACGACCGGCGCACCGTCACCTTCTGGGTGATGGGCTACGAGGGCGAGATCGTCGCGCGGATGATCCCGGAGTTCGAGCGCGAGCATCCGCACATCCGCGTCGACCTGCAGAAGCTGCCGTGGCTGTCGGCGCACGAGAAGCTGCTGACCGCCTTCGCCGGCGACGCGCTGCCCGACGTCAGCCCGATCGGCAACACCTGGATACCCGAGTTCGCCGCGATCGACGCGCTGGAGCCGCTGGACGAGGAGATCGCCGCCACAGCGGGCTTCGACGCCGCCGACTACTTCCCGGGCGTGTGGGACAGCGGCGTGGTCGAGGGGCGCGTCTACGCGGTGCCGTGGTACGTGGAGACGCGGCTGCCGTTCTATCGCGCCGATCTGCTGCGCAAGGCCGGCATCGACGCGCCGCCAGCGAGTTGGGACGAGTGGCGCACGGCGATGGCGGCGGTCAAGCAGGCGGCAGGCACCGGCAACTACGCGATCCTGCTGCCGCTCAACGAGTTCGAGCCGCTGCTGAGCCTGGCGGTGCAGCAGCCCGAGCCGCTGCTGCGCGACGGCGGGCGCTACGGCAACTTCCGCAGCGACGGTTTCCGGCAGTCGCTTTCCTTCTACAAGGAGATGTTCGATCGCGGCTGGGCGCCGGCGGTGACCAACAACCAGATCTCCAACGTCTGGGACGAATTCGGCAAGGGCTTCTATTCCTTCTACATCTCCGGTCCGTGGAACATCGCGCAGTTCAAGCAGCGCCTGCCGGCGTCGCAGCAGGGCGACTGGATGACGATGCCGCTGCCGGGCCCGGAAGGGCCGGGCGCGTCGCTGGCCAACGGCACCAGTTTCGTGATCTTCCGCGGCTCGGCGCGCAAGCCGGAAGCCTGGGAACTGGTGCGCTGGTTCTCGCGCCCGGAGGTGCAGGCGCGCTTCCATGCCATGACCGGCGATCTGCCGCCGCGCCGTTCGCCCTGGCGTACGCCCGCGCTGGCCAACGACACGCATGCGCGCGCCTTCCGCGAACAGCTCGAGCGCGCCGTGCCCACGCCCAAGGTGCCGGAGTGGGAGCGCATCGCCACCGAGATGCGGCTGATCGGCGAACGGGTCGCCAACGGCCGCATGGAAGTGGATGCGGCCGCCGAGGAACTGGACCGCCGCGCCGACCGCATCCTGGAGAAGCGCCGCTGGATGCTGGACCGCGCACAGGCGGGCCGTCCATGAAGGCGCAGGCCGCCGGCTGGATGTTCGCCGCGCCCGCGCTGGCGGTCATCGTGGTGTTCTTCGGGCTGCCGGTGCTGGCGGCGCTGGCGCTGAGCCTGACCGACTTCGACATCTACGCGCTGGCCGACATCGGCAACCTGCGCTTCGTCGGCCTGGGCAACTACCTCGCGCTGTTGCAGACGCCGCTGTTCTGGAAGTCGCTGGGCAACACGGCGTACTTCGTCGCGGTCGGCGTGCCGCTGTCGGTGGCGCTGTCGCTGGGCGCGGCGCTGCTGCTGCATTCGAGGCTGGGCCGCTTCAAGGGCTTCTACCGCACCGCGTTCTTTGCGCCGGTGGTGACCACGGTGGTGGCGGTGGCGGTGATCTGGCGCTACCTGTTCCACACCCGCTACGGGCTGGTGAACTGGGGACTGTCCCATGTGGGCGTCGACCCGATCGACTGGCTGGGCGACCCGCGCTGGGCGATGCCGACCATCATCCTGTTCGCGGTGTGGAAGAACTTCGGCTACAACATGATCATCTTCCTGGCCGGCCTGCAGAGCATCCCCGAGGATCTCTACGAGGCCGCGCGCATCGACGGCGCCTCGCGCTGGGCGCAGTTCCGCCACGTCACCCTGCCGATGCTGGGACCGGTGATGCTGCTGGTCGGCATCCTGACCATGGCCGGCTATTTCCAGCTGTTCGCCGAGCCCTACGTGATGACCCAGGGCGGGCCGCTGGAGAGCACCAAGAGCGTGCTGTACCTGATGTACGAGGAAGGCTTCAAGTGGTGGAACCTGGGCAACGCGTCGGCGGTGGCGTTCCTGCTGTTCGTGCTGATGACGGCGGTGACCAGCGGCCTGCTGTGGTTCGCGCGCCGGCGCGGGGCGGAGTGAGATGAGCCCGCGCGCGGCCAGGTTCGCCGTCAATGCGCTGCTGGCGCTGCTGGCCGTGGTCAGCCTCGGCCCGCTGCTGTGGATGCTGTCGGTGTCGTTCATGCAGGCCGGCGAGGCCGGGCATTTCCCGCCGCCGCTGCTGCCATCCGCGCCGACCCTGCACAACTACCGCGAGTTGTTCGTGCGCGCCGGCATGGGCCGCTACCTGCTCAACAGCGCGCTGATCGCCGGCTGCGTGACGGTGCTGTCGCTGCTGTTCAACACGATGGCCGGCTACGCCTTCGCCAAGCTGCGGTTCAAGGGGCGCGAGCGCACGTTCCGCGCGCTGCTGGCCGCGCTGGTGATTCCCGGGCAGGTGGCGATGATGCCGCTGTTCCTGCTGCTCAAGCAGATGGGGCTGGTCAACACCTACGCCGGCGCGATCGTACCGGGCATGGCGACCATCTTCGGCATCTTCCTGGTCCGCCAGTACGCGCGCTCGATACCGGACGAGCTGCTGGAGGCCGCGCGCATCGACGGCGCCGGCGAGTGGCGGATCTTCTTCCGGATCGTGCTGCCCGGGCTCAAGCCGATCCTGGTGACGCTGGCGATCTTCAGCTTCCTGGCCGCCTGGAACGACTTCATGTGGCCGCTGATCATCCTCAGCGACGACAGCATGCAGACGCTGCCGGTGGCGCTGGCCTCGCTGTCGCGCGAGCACGTGATGGACTACGAGCTGATGATGGCCGGCGCGGTGGTGACCATCCTGCCGGTGCTGCTGCTGTTCCTGGTGTTGCAGCGCTACTACATCCAGGGGCTGTTGCTGGGCAGCGTGAAGGGATGAGGAGCAGCGGAGCAAGCTCCGCTCTACGGCCCTCCCCTTCAAGGGGAGGGTTGGGTGGGGATGGTGTGGGCGGAGGGCGGCTCGAACGCCCAACCACGCCGGCGACGTGATCCGATGCATGAGGTCCAGTGACATGAGCAAGCGATTCTTCCCGATGAAGCCCCTGCTGGCCGCCGCCGCGCTGGCGGCAATCGGAACGGGCCAAGCCCGGGAGCATGCCGGCGGCGCACGCCTGCTCGACGGCTTCGACGACGCTGCGTCGTGGCGGGTGGTCACCTCCGACCAGGTCAGCGGCAAGCTGCGGCAGATCGATGGTGCGCGGGGCAACGCGCTGTGCCTGGACTACGACTTCAACGGCGTGTCCGGCTATGCCGGCATCCAGCGCGATCTGCCGCTGGAGTATCCGGACAACTACGCGTTCGCCTTCCATCTGCGCGGCGATTCGCCGGCCAACGACCTGCAATTCAAGCTGGTCGACGCCAGCGGCGACAACGTCTGGTGGGTCAACCGGCCGAAATACGACTACCCGCGCGACTGGACGCCGGTGCGCTACAAGCGGCGCCACATCGACAAGGCCTGGGGACCGGATCCGGATCGCGTCCTGCGCCGCAGCGCCAAGGTCGAGTTCACGATCTACAACCAGGCCGGCGGCAAGGGAACGGTGTGCTTCGACGAGTTGGCCCTCCAGCCGCTGCCACCGGAGGATCGTTCGCCGTTGACGGCCACCGCCAGCGCGTCCTCCGCGCTGGCCGGCACGCGCGCGGCCGCGGTGGTTGACGGGGACGCGGCCACCGCCTGGCACGCGGACTTCGCTTCGCAGGGCGCGTGGATCACGCTGGACCTGGGCAAGCCGCGCGAGTTCGGCGGCCTCAAGCTGCGCTGGAAGCCGGGCGAGCATGCCTCCGACTACCTGTTGCAGCTTTCCGACGACGGCGGCCGCTGGCGCGACGCGCGCGCGGTGGCGGGCGGCAACGGCGGCATCGACTACCTGGCGCTGCCGGAGTCGGAGGCGCGCTACCTGCGGTTTACGATGACCGACGGGCCGGGCGCGTCGTTCGGGCTGGCCGGGGCCGAGGTGCAGCCGCTGGGTTTTTCCGCCCATCCCAACGACTTCGTCAAGGCGGTGGCTGCCGATGCGCGGCGCGGTTTGTTCCCGCGCGGCTTCAGCGGCGAACAACCGTACTGGACCCTCCTCGGGCTGGACGGCGGCGCCGAGCAGGGCCTGATCGGCGAGGACGGCGCGGTCGAGGTCGGCAAGGGCGGCTTCAGCATCGAGCCGTTCGTGCTGCTGGACGGCGCGCTGGCGACCTGGGCCGACGTGCAGGTGAGCCAGTCGCTGCAGGACGGCTACCTGCCGATACCGTCGGTGCACTGGCGGCATGCGGATTTCGCGCTCGACGTCACCGCGTTCGCCCACGGCGCGCCGGGCGACTCGCGGCTGCTGTCGCGCTATGTGCTGCGCAACACCGGCGCGGCGCCGCGCGAGTACGCGCTGGTGCTGGCGGCGCGGCCGTTCCAGGTCAATCCGCCGGCGCAGTTCCTCAACACCATCGGCGGCGTCAGCCGGCTGGAGTCGCTGTCGCTCGACGGAGGCGTGCTGGCGGTGGACGGACGCCCGCGCGTGATCGCCTCGCGCGCGCCGGACGCCTCGCATGCCAGCAGCTTCGACGCCGGCCTGTTGCCGCAGGCGCTGGAGGACATCGATGCCGTCCGGGCCGCGGACAGGACCGCGGTGCAGGATCCGGTCGGGCTGGCATCGGCGGCGATGGTCTACCGGATGACGCTGCAACCGGGGCAGTCGGAGGAAATCGTCCTGCTGATCCCGATGGAAGGGATGACGCCCGGCCACGCCGTCGCGCCCGCGCAAGCGCAGGCGATGCAGGACGAGGTCGCCGCGCAGTGGCGGCGCAAGCTGGACGTGGTGCGCTTCGAGGTGCCGCCGGCCGGGCAGCCGCTGGTAGACACGCTGCGCACCTCGCTGGCGCACATGCTGATCTCGCGCATCGGCCCGCGCCTGCAACCGGGCACGCGCTCGTATTCGCGCAGCTGGATCCGCGACGGCGCGATGATTTCCGAAGGATTGCTGCGGATGGGCCGGCCCGAGGTGGTGAAGGCGTACGTCGAATGGTACGCGCCGTACCAGTTCGACAACGGCAAGGTGCCGTGCTGCGTGGACGATCGCGGCAGCGATCCGGTGCCGGAGAACGACAGCCACGGCGAGCTGATCTTCAACATCGCCGAATACTGGCGCTACACCGGCGACGAGGCCTTCCTGCGCCGCATGTGGCCGCACGTGCGCGGCGCCTACCGCTACATGGAGCAGCTGCGCGCCAGCGAGCGGACGGAGGCCAACCGCGCGCTCGACCCGGCGTTCTACGGGATGATGCCGGCCTCGATCAGCCACGAGGGCTATTCGGCCAAGCCGATGCACTCGTACTGGGACAACTTCTGGGCGCTGCGCGGCTACAAGGACGCGGCGGAGGTGGCGCAGGCGCTGGGCGAGGCGGAAGACGCGCGGCGCATGGCCGCCTCGCGCGACCAGTTCCGCGAGGACCTGGACGCCTCGCTGCGCGCGGCCGCCGCGCGGCACGGCATCGACTACCTGCCGGGCGCGGCCGAACTGGGCGACTTCGACGCCACCTCGACCACCATCGCGCTGGCGCCGGGCGGCGAGCAGGGCAGGCTGCCGAAGGAACTGCTGCACAACACCTTCGAGCTGTACTGGCAGCGCTTCGTCGATCGCCGCGACGGCCGGCTGGAATGGAAGGACTACACGCCCTACGAATGGCGCAACGTCGCCGCGTTCGTGCGGCTGGGCTGGCGCGAACGCGCACAGGAGGTCGTCGACTACTTCTTCGCCGATCGCGCGCCGCCGGCGTGGAACCAGTGGGCCGAGGTGGTCTCGCGCACGCCGCGCACGCCGTTCTTCGTCGGCGACCTGCCGCATGCCTGGGTCGGATCGGACTTCGTGCGTTCGGCGCTGGACATGTTCGCCTACGTGCGCGAGGTCGACGACAGCCTGGTGCTGGCGGCGGGCCTGCCGCCGGCGTGGATGGAGCAGGGCGTGGCGATCGACGGCCTGCGCACGCCGCACGGCACGCTGGGCTATCGGCTGCGGCGCGAGGGGGCGCGCCTGCATCTTCAAATAGGCGACGGCCTGACGCCGCCCGCCGGTGGCCTGAACCTGCCCTGGCCCTACGCGGGCGAGCCGGGTCGCCTGCGCGTGGGCAAGGGCCGGGCCGCATGGAACGGCAGCGAACTGCGCATCGATGCGCTGCCTGCGGATTTGACCATCGAGATTCCGCAGGGGCCGGCGCAATGACGGTGGACCACGAACATGAATCGTTCCGGCCCCGTTTGACGCACGCTCCTTTAGAGCCGAGCTTGCCCGGCTGCGCAAAGTAGAGGGGAGCCGAGCAAGCTCGGCTCTACAGCGATTCGGCTTGCGCCGGAAGGGCGGCTCGGCTAAGACGTCGCCATGCGATTCGTTCCCGTCCGGACCGACACCACGCCGCTGTGGCCGCTGCCGCTGCTGATCGCGGCGCTGTTCCTGGTCGGCGTGCACGCTGCATGGCTGCTGTCGATGCGCGACGGGCTGATCCCGGCGTGCTTGCCCTACGTGGACGGCTGCGTGTCGATCAGCCGCGCCGCGCGCCACGGTTGGGGCAATCACCTGTTCAAGCTGGTCGCGCTGCCGTGCGCGGTGCTGCACCTGCTGGCATGGTGGCTGGCGCGCCGCTGGCTGGCGCCGGAAGCGGGCAGGGCGGTCCGCCTGATGCTGGCGCTGGGCGCGTTGTCGGCGCTGGCGCTGGCGGTCTATGCGACCTTCCTCGGCAGCGAGGGCGAGGTCTACCGGTTCCTGCGCCGCTACGGCGTCGTCGTGTACTTCGGCTGCGGATTCGTGGCGCAGTTGCTGCTGATGCGGCAGGCGGTCGCGACGGCGCGGATGGGCACGAGGCTGCACCAGGCGATGGCGCTGGCCGCCGCCGTGATGCTGGCATTGGGCCTGGTCAACGTCGCCGCCGGCTTGGTCGGCATCGACGCCGGTTTGCAGGATCGCATCGAGAACGCCTCCGAATGGCTGCTCGGCCTGATGCTGGTGGCGTGGTACGTCCTGCTCGCCCTGGCGTGGCGGCGCGACGGCTTCGCGATGGCGCTGTCGCGCGGCTAGGGCATTCCCGATTCAACTGCTTCTTCTCGTCGTCCCCGCCTTCGCGGGGACGACGGATACCAACCCTTTGGCTCAGCCCCGCACCTTGCGCACGATGGCCGCCGCCATCGCCGAACTGGCGGCGACCTTGTCCCACTGGCCGGCCTCGATCCAGCCGGCCGGCACCATCCACGAGCCGCCGATGCAGACGACGTTGGGCTGCGAAAGATAGTCGGCGGCGTTGTCCTCGGTGATGCCGCCGGTGGGGCAGATCCTCAGCTCCGCCAGTGGTCCGGCCAGGCCCTTCAGCATCGCCAGCCCGCCGACCGCGCTGGCCGGGAACAGCTTGCAGACGCGGAAGCCGCGCGCCATCAGCGCCAGCATCTCGGTCGGCGTGGCCGCGCCGGGCACGGCCGGGATGTCCGCTTCCGCCAGTGCGTCGGCCAGTTCCGGCGGCGTGCCGGGCGTGACCAGGAAATCGGCGCCGGCGTCGATGGACTGCGCGATCTGCGCGCGCGTCAGCACCGTGCCGGCGCCGATGACGATGCCGGGCAGCTCGCGCTTGAGCATCGCCAGCGCCTCCATCGCCACCGGCGTGCGCAGGGTCAGCTCGATGGCGGGCAGGCCGCCTTCCAGCAGCGCCGCCGAGACGCGGCGCGCCTGCTCCAGCGTGTGCACGGTGACCACCGGCAGGATGCCGGCGGCGCGGAGGAGGTGTTCGGCTTTCTGCTGGCGTTCGGCGATGGTCATGGCGCGGTTCGGTTCGATGAATGGGTCATGTGGGAGTCGTGCCGGCATGCCGGTACGGGTGAGTCGCGACGGCTGTACATCGGAGCGTCGCGACTCATGTCGCTCCCGCATGGAAGGTTGGAGCCGCATGACACATCAGGCGTCCTTGGCCTCGTGCGGCGCATCCGCTGCCTCGGGGCTGTCGCCCAGGTCGTACTCGGCGTCGTATTCCCACGAGCCGTTGCCGTGGGGCGGGCCGCAGGAGATCGACAGCGCGCCCTGGTCGGCCGGCGTGACCACCTCGCGGTTGATCGCGAACAGGTTGCGGCCCATGTCCAGCCCGGCCGGCGTGGTGTTGGGCGCCAGTTCGCGCGCGTCCCATTCGTCGGCCGGCACCAGCGCTTCCAGCGTGCCGGCTTCGGCGTCCAGGCGGATCATGTCGCCCTCGCGCAGCCGCGCCAGCGGGCCGCCGCGCGCCGCTTCCGGGGTCAGGTGGATGGCGGCGGGAATCTTGCCCGAGGCACCGGACAGGCGCCCGTCGGTGACCAGCGCTACGCGCCGGCCCTGGTTCTGCAGCAGGCCCAGCAGCGGCGCCAGCGAGTGCAACTCGGGCATGCCGTTGGCGCGCGGCCCCTGGTAGCGCACCACCGCGACGAAGTCCTGCGGCAGCACGCCGGCCGCGTGCAGGCGGTTGAGCGCGCGCGGATCGTCGACGACCACCGCCGGCGCCTCGATGCGGCGGTATTCCGGCTTGACCGCCGAGGTCTTGATCAGCGAGCGGCCGAGGTTGCCGCGCAGCAGGCGCAGGCCGCCCTGCGGCTCGAACGCGGTCGCCACCGGCCGCACCACCGCCTCGTCGGCGCTGTGCGCCAGGCCCGGCGCGTAGGCCAGCCTGCCCTCGACCAGGCGCGGTTCATCGCAGTACGCGCGCAGGCCGCCCGGCACGATGGTCGGCAGGTCGTGCATCAGGCCGGCGTCGAGCAGCTCGCGGAACACGAACTGGGTGCCGCCGGCGGCGGCGAAGCGGTTCACGTCGGCCTCGCCGTTGGGATACACCCGCGCCAGCAGCGGCACGGTCTGCGAGATCAGGTCGATGTCGTCCCAGGTCAGCACGATGCCGGCCGCGCGCGCGACCGCGACCCAGTGGATGGTGTGGTTGGTCGAGCCGCCGGTGGCCATCAGCGCGGCCATCGCGTTGACGATGGCGCGCTCGTCGACCAGGTGGCCGATGGGGCGGTAGTCGTCGCCCAGCGCGGTGATGCGCAGCGCGCGCTCGGCGGCGGCGCGGGTGAGCACGTCGCGCAACGGCTGGTCGGGATTGACGAACGAGGTACCCGGCAGTTGCAGGCCCATCGCCTCCAGCAGCACCTGGTTGGAGTTGGCGGTGCCGTAGAAGGTGCAGGTGCCCGGCGCGTGGTAGCTGGCCGACTCGGCTTCCAGCAGTTCCTCGCGGGTGGCCTCGCCGGCGGCGTAGCGCTCGCGCACCTCGGCCTTCTGTTTGTTGGGGATGCCCGGCGTCATCGGTCCGGCCGGCACGAACACCGCCGGCAGGTGGCCGAAGGCCAGCGCGCCGATCAGCAGCCCCGGCACGATCTTGTCGCACACGCCCAGGTACAGCGCCGCGTCGAACATGTCGTGGCTGAGCGAGATCGCGGTGGCCTGGGCGATGTTGTCGCGCGAGAACAGCGACAGCTCCATGCCGGGCCGGCCCTGGGTGACGCCGTCGCACATCGCCGGCACGCCGCCGGCGACCTGCGCGGTGGCGCCGAGTTCGCGCGCCACGGTGCGGATGATCTCCGGGTAGCGCTCGAACGGCTGGTGCGCCGACAGCATGTCGTTGTAGGCGTTGACGATGCCGAGGTTGGGGGTGACGTCGGCGCGCAGGCGGCCCTTGTCGGTCGGCCCGCAGGCGGCGAAGGCGTGGGCGAGGTTGCCGCAGCTCAGCCGCGTGCGCTGCGGGCCGTCGCGGTGGACGGCGTCGATGCCGTCCAGGTAGGCGCGGCGCAGCGGCGCGCTGCGCTGGCGGATGCGTTCGGTGACCTGTTGGATGCGGGGATGCAGGCTCATTGGCGTCGGCTGGGCTGCGGGAAGTCGATTGTGCGCCTGCCGGCCGTGGAGCGCGTCGCCGTTTCCTTCACCGTTCGCCTTGCCGCCGCAGCGCAGCGGCCTGCGGCGCGGCGCGTGGCGATGCGGGGAGCGGGGAAGGCAAACCGGGCAGTGGCGCCCGTCGCGCGCGACGGCAGGAGCATGTCGTACTTTCTACTGGCTTTGCGCCGCCGATTAAAGTGACCAAAGCCAGACCAGCCTTCGCGCGGTGGCGTTGCCGTCAGCTTCGCCGCGCGCCGAACGCCTCGACCGCCATGCCGGCCGCGCCCAGCAGGCCGGGATGCGGATGGATGATCGCCATCGTCGGGATGCCGGCCATCGTGGCCGAGAAGCGGCCCTTGTGTTCGAAGCGCTGGCGGAAGCCGGAATGCTGCAGCGACGGCAACAGCCGCGGCACCAGCCCGCCGGTCAGGAACACGCCGTCCCACGCGCCCAGCGTCAGCACCAGGTCGCCGGCGATCGCGCCGAACACCGCGCAGAAGACGTCGATCGCCTGCATCGCGCGGACGTCGCCTTCCTGCGCGCGCCGGGTCACGTCGGCGGGCTGCGGCTGGCCCGGATCCTCGCCGGCGATCTCACACAGCGCGCGGTGCAGGTTGACCAGCCCGGGGCCGCAGATCAGGCGCTCGATCGAAACCCGCCCGAACTGCGCGGAAAGCCGGCGCAGGATCTCGATTTCCTGCGGCGTGCCCGGCGCGAAATCGACGTGGCCGCCCTCGGTCTCGAGCGGATAGCGCCTGCCGTCGCGCACGATCAGGCCGCCCACGCCCAGACCGGTGCCGGGGCCGAGGATGGCGTAGGTGCGCGGCAGTGGCTGCGTGTCCGGCGTCCACTCGGCGCTGCCGATCGCCACCACGTCGCTGCGGCCCAGCATCGGGATCGCCATCGCCTGCGCGGCGAAGTCGTTGACCAGGCGGATGCCGTCGAAGCCCAGCGCATCACGGGTGCGCGCCAGCGAGATCACCCAGGGATGGTTGGTGATGCGCGCCACGTCGCCGTCGACGCGGCCGGCCACGGCGAACACGCCGTGGCGCACGTCGCCGGCCTGCCCGCTGATTTGCGGCTGCTGCAGGTAATGCTGCGCCGCATCAGCCAGCGAATGGAAATCGGCGACCGGAAATCCCTGCACCGTGTCCAGCAGCAGGGGCGTGGCGGCGCCGGTATCGACCAGGGCGAAGCGGGCATTGGTGCCGCCGATATCGGCCAGCAGGACGCGCGGGGCTTGGCTCATGCGGATTCGTTCGAGGAGATGCGGAAAGGAGGGGAAGGATGATCGGTGCACGCGGATCGCTGCGCGCGGGATCGGCCGACCCGCGATGATAGCCTGCGCGTGGTGCGCGATGCGTCTGCGGACGCCTCCGGACACTGGACTTTTACGCAAGGCGCCGTCGCGATCGCGCGCATTGCCGTTCGCGGCCATGCAATGGATTGGC
Source organism: Pseudoxanthomonas mexicana (assembly GCF_046736355.1). Classification (GTDB taxonomy): domain Bacteria; phylum Pseudomonadota; class Gammaproteobacteria; order Xanthomonadales; family Xanthomonadaceae; genus Pseudoxanthomonas_A; species Pseudoxanthomonas_A mexicana_B. The sequence goes on from NZ_CP157201.1 coordinate 1,929,587, forward strand.
ATTGGTCTGCTTGCGGCGTGCATCGATGCATCGACCGGGGATGCGCATCCTCGTCACTGCGCCGCGCGCGTCGTGCACGCTCGTGGACTTGCGCCATGAAAACGGTTACATGGCAGAATGGCCGGGTTCCGGCCCGATCGCACCGGCGATGGCCGCCGGCGGGCCGACGCGTGCGCCGGGGCCCTTGCGGCCATGCGCCGCCCACCGCAGGAGCTGCAATGGCAAACGTCCAACTCGATGGCATCCGCAAGGTCTACGACAACGGCCAGGTCGCCGTGCACGGGGCCAGCTTCGGGATCGCCGATGGCGAACTGATGGTGCTGGTCGGTCCGTCCGGCTGCGGCAAGTCGACGCTGCTGCGGATGATCGCCGGGCTGGAGGAGATCAGCGCCGGCACGCTGTCGATCGGCGGGCGCGTGGTCAACGACGTGGCGCCGAAGGATCGCGACATCGCGATGGTGTTCCAGAGCTATGCGCTGTACCCGCACATGACCGTGGCCGAGAACCTCGCCTTCGGCCTGAAGCTGCGCAGGCACGACCGCGCCACCATCGAGCGCCGCATCGCCGCCGCCGCCGACACGCTGGGGCTGACGCCGATGCTGGCCAAGCTGCCGAAGCAGCTGTCCGGCGGCCAGCGCCAGCGCGTGGCGCTGGGCCGCGCGCTGGTGCGCGAGCCGTCGGTGTTCCTGCTCGACGAGCCGCTGTCCAACCTCGATGCCAAGCTGCGCCACTCGGTGCGCACCGAGATCGCGCGCCTGCACCGCCAGCTCGGCACCACGATGATCTACGTCACCCACGACCAGGTCGAGGCGATGACGCTGGGCCAGCGCATCGTCGTGCTGAAGGACGGGCAGGTGCAGCAGATCGACACGCCGATGGCGTTGTACGAGCGCCCGGCCAACCTGTTCGTCGCCGGCTTCCTCGGCAGCCCGGCGATGAACGTGCTGGAAGGGCGGCTGTTGCGCGACGACGGCCTGAAGCTGCACCTGGACAGCGGGGCATCACTGCCGCTGGGTGCGGCGCAGGTCCCGGAAGCCTGGCTGCAGCGGCCGATCGCGGTGGGCGTGCGGCCCGAGCACCTGCAACCGGCGGCGGACGGCGCAGCGGCTTTCCAGGCACGCATCGAGGTGATCGAGCCGGTTGGCAACGAGATCTTCGTCAACCTCGATCTGGCCGGCCAGCCGCTGGTCTCGCGCGTGTCGCCGCGCCCGTTGCCGGCGCTGGGCCAGATGCTGCCGATGGCGCTGGACGGCGCGTGCCTGCATTTCTTCGACCCCGGCAGCGGGCAGCGCCTGGGCGATTGAGCCTGCATCCCGCGGGGTCCTGTCCTGTGGGAGCGACGTGAGTCGCGACAGGTGGTTGGCACGTCGCGACTCACGTCGCTCCCACAGGAACAGGGGAGGGAAGGGAGACGAGTTCGCCTCCCTTCTCGTCGCCCCTCAGCCGCGGCTGACCGCGTACACCGCCTCGGCGACCCGATCCAGGTTGCCGGTATTGAGCGCGGCCACGCAGATGCGGCCGGTGCCGATGGCATAGATGGCGTATTCCTCGCGCAGCCGCGCCACCTGTGCCTCGCTCAGGCCCGAGTACGAGAACATGCCGGCCTGCTGCTGGATGAAGGCGAATTCCGGCGCCCCCAGGCTGGCGAGCTTTTCCACCAGCCCGGCGCGCAGGCGATGGATGCGTTCGCGCATGCCGCCCAGTTCGCGATCCCATTGCGCGCGCAGCTCGTCGCTGCCCAGCACGCCGGCCACCAGCGCGCCGCCGTGGGTGGCCGGGCTGGAATAGTTGGAGCGGATGGTGCGCTTGACCTGCGACAGCACGCGCTTGCTCTCGTCGCGGTCGGCCGAGACCACCGACAGCGCGCCGACGCGTTCGCCGTACAGCGAGAACGACTTGGAATACGAATTGGCGACCAGGAAGGCCGGGATGCCGGAAGCGGCGAACAGCCGCACCGCGGTGGCGTCGGCGTCGGTGCCCTGGTCGAAGCCCTGGTAGGCCATGTCGATGAACGGCAGCAGCCGGCGTTCCTCCACCCGTTCGACCACCTGCTGCCACTGCGACGCGCTCAGGTCCACGCCAGTCGGGTTGTGGCAGCAGGCGTGCAGCAACACCACCGTGTCCGGCTCCAGCCTGCCCAGATCGGCCAGCATGCCGTCGAAGTCCAGGCCGTGGGTGGCGGCGTCGTAGTAGCGGTAGTCGGCGACCTCGAAGCCGGCGGCGCCGAACACCACGCGGTGGTTTTCCCAGCTCGGGCTGCTGATGGCGACGCGCGCCTGCGGCAGCACGCGCTTGAGCAGGTCCGCGCCCACCCGCAGCGCGCCGCTGCCGCCGATGGTCTGCGCAGTGGCGACGCGGCCGGCGGCCAGCACCTCGGCATCGGCGCCGAACACCAGTTTCTGCGTCGCCGCGACGTAGGCCTGCAGGCCATCGATGGGCAGGTAGCCGCGCGGGCGGCCAGCCGCGGCCAGCGCCTGCTCGACGCTGCGCACCGAGTCGAGCAGCGGGATGCGGCCCTGCTCGTCGTAGTAGATGCCCACGCCCAGGTTGATCTTGTCGGGACGGGAGTCGGCGTTGTAGGCGTCGGTCATGCCCAGGATCGGATCGCCCGGGGCCAGTTCCACGGATGCAAATTGAGACACGGCGGTGAGTCGCTCGATGGGAGGAAGGGGAGGATTTGCGCGGAGCAAACCGCTGCATCCTAACAGGCATGCGCGGTGCGTGAAGGCCATCCGCCGGCGCATGGCGATTCCGGTTGCGAGGGCCGCCAACCGGCCTTCCGGCGGGCGCGTTGCCGCCGGGCCGAAGGCCTGCAGGACGGCACGGCCCCAGCGTGCCTCCCGGGATGCGCGCCGGTGGCCCGCCTCGCGGCGACGGCGGGGCGGAAGGCGACACGCAAGCGCTCCATGCAATCCCGCCCTGCCGCTATACTCATCGGTCGGCGTGCGTTTGGCGCCGGGCTACTCCATTGGAATCAATGGGTTGCCATCGACATTTAATCCTGAACCAAAGCAAGCGACGCTTGGCCACCACGGCCGCGCCGCCCGGAAACCCACGCCGCATGCGCCTTTCGACCATCAAGCTGTCCGGCTTCAAGTCCTTCGTCGATCCGACCACGCTGCACCTGCCGACCAACATGACCGGCGTGGTCGGCCCGAACGGCTGCGGCAAGTCCAACATCATCGACGCGGTGCGCTGGGTGATGGGCGAGAGTTCGGCCAGCCGCCTGCGCGGCGACTCACTGACCGACGTGATCTTCTCCGGCAGCGCCGCGCGCAAGCCGGTCTCGCAGGCCACCGTCGAGCTGATCTTCGACAACAGCGACCACGCCATCTCCGGCGAGTTCGCCGCCTTCAACGAGATCTCGGTCAAGCGCCAGGTCAGCCGCGACGGCCAGAGCAGCTACTACCTCAACGGCACCAAGTGCCGCCGCCGCGACATCACCGATCTGTTCCTCGGCACCGGCCTGGGCCCGCGCAGCTACTCGATCATCGAGCAGGGCATGATCAGCCAGATCATCGAGGCGCGCCCGGAGGACCTGCGCATCTACCTGGAGGAGGCCGCGGGCATCTCCAAGTACAAAGAGCGCCGCAAGGAGACCGAGACCCGCATCCGCCACACCCGCGAGAACCTGGACCGCCTGGGCGACCTGCGCGAGGAGATCGGCAAGCAGCTCGAGCACCTCAAGCGCCAGGCGCGCCAGGCCGAGCAGTACCAGGCCCTGCAGGAAGAGCGCCGGATCAAGGACGCCGAATGGAAGGCGCTGGAATACCGCGGCCTGGACGGCCAGCTGGGCGCGCTGCGCGAGGGGCTGTCGCAGGAAGAGACCCGCCTGCAGCAGTTGATCGCCGAGCAGCGCGAGGCCGAGGCGCACATCGAGACCGACCGCGTCCGCCGCGAGGAAGCGGCCGACGCGCTGAGCCGCGCCCAGGCCGAGGTCTACCAGGTCGGCAGCGCGCTGGCGCGCATCGAGCAGCAGATGCAGCACCAGCGCGAGCTGTCCGCGCGCCTGCACAAGGCGCACGAGGAGGCGCAGCACGCGCTGGCCGAGCTGGGCCAGCACATCAGCGGCGACCAGACCCGCCTGAACGTGCTGCGCGAGAGCGTGGCCGAGGCCGAGCCGCGCCTGCAGGAAATGCAGGAGGAAGACCTGTTCAAGCAGGACGCGCTGCGCGATGCCGAAGGCAGGCTCGGCGACTGGCAGCAGCGCTGGGAGACGCACAGCCGCGAGGCGTCGGAAGCCGCGCGCGCCGGCGAGGTCGAGCGTACCCGCGTCGATTATCTGGATCGGCAGTCATTCGAGGCCGAGCGCCGCCGCGAGGCGCTGGCCGGCGAACGCGCCGGGCTGGACCTGGACGCGCTGGCCGACGCCTTCGAGCAGCTGCGCATCCAGCACGACACCCAGAAGGAATCCATCGACACGCTCAGCGAGCAGGTCGAATCGCGCAAGCAGGCCGCCACGGCGGTGCAGGAACAGCAGCGCAGCACCCAGGCCGAACTGTCGGAGCTGCGCAAGCGCGCGCAGGAAGCGCGCGGCCGGCTGTCCTCGCTGGAAACGCTGCAGCACGCCGCGCTGGGTCAGGAGCAGGGCGCGGCGGTCAACTGGCTGAAGGCGCGCGGGCTGGACAGCGCCGCGCGCGTGGGCGAGCGGCTCAGCGTCGAATCCGGCTGGGAGAACGCGGTCGAAGGCGCGCTGGGCCAGCTCATCGAGGGCGTGCTGGTCGATGCGCCCGAGACCCTGGTCGACGCGCTGGGCGAACTGGGCGAGGGCCGCATCGCGCTGGTCGACGCCGACAGCCGCGAGCAATCCTTCCCGGCCACTTCGCTGGCGGCCAAGGTGCAGGGCCCGGCCGCGATCCGCCGCCTGCTGGCGCGCCTGCACGCGGCCGAGGACCTGGCCGAGGCGCGCCGCCTGCAACCGCAGCTGCCGGAAGGCGACTCGGTCATCACCCGCGGCGGCGAACGCCTGGGCGAAGGCTGGGTGCGCGTCTCGCGGCAGGGCGCGGCCAAGCAGGGCGCGCTGCTGCGCGAACGCGAGATCCAAGCGCTGCGCGCGGAGATCGAAACGCTGCAACAGCGCGAGGCCGAGCTCGAGCACCGCCTGGCCAGCCTGCGCGATCAGCTGCTGGCCGCCGAGCAGCACCGCGAGGACGCGCAGCGCGCGCTGTACATGGCGCACCGCAGCGTGTCCGAGCTGGCCGGCCAGTTGCAGAGCCAGCAGGGGCGCGTCGAATCCACCCGCACCCGCATCGAGCGCATCGACGGCGAGCTGGCGCAGCTGATCGAGACGCTGGACGCCAGCCGCGAGCAGGCGCGCGAGGCGCGCGCGAAGCTGGAGGACGCGGTCACCCGCATGGGCGACCTGGAGAGCGCCCGCCACGCGCTGGAAGCCGAGCGCCGGCAACTGGTCGAAGCGCGCGACCTGGCCCGCGACGCCGCCCGCGCCTCGCGCGACGCCGCGCACGCGCTGGCGCTGACGCTGGAATCGCAGCGCGCGCAGATCGTCGGGCTGAGCCAAGCGCTGGAGCGCATGGGCAGCCAGCGCGGCCAGCTCGACTCGCGGCTGGGCGAACTGGCCCAGCAGCTCAACGAGGGCGACTCGCCGGTGCAGGAACTGGAAGCCCAGCGCCAGGCCGCCCTCGAACAGCGTGTCAACGCCGACCGCCAGCTCGCCGAGGCGCGCAGTGTGCTCGACGGCATCGACAGCCAGCTGCGCCAGTACGAGCAGACCCGCCACCAGCGCGACGAGCAGGCGTTGGCCCAGCGCGAGCGCATCGCCCAGCGCCGGCTGGACCAGCAGGCGCTGGCGCTGAAGGCCGAGCAGCTGTCGGAAGCGGTGGTCGCCGCCGGCTTCGTGCTGGAGGACGTGATCAACACGCTGCCCGAAGTCGCCAACCTGGCCGAGTGGGAACAGGCGGTGCAGCAGATCGACGGCCGCATGCGCCGGCTCGAGCCGGTCAACCTGGCCGCCATCCACGAGTACGGCGAGGCCAGCCAGCGCGCCGAGTACCTGGAAGCGCAGAACGTCGACCTGACCACCGCGCTGGAGACGCTGGAAGAGGCCATCCGCAAGATCGACCGCGAGACCCGCGGCCGCTTCAAGGACACCTTCGACCGCGTCAACGCCGGCGTGCAGCAGCTGTACCCGCGCCTGTTCGGCGGCGGCCACGCCTACCTGGAACTGACCGGCGAGGACCTGCTCGACACCGGCGTGGCGATCATGGCGCGCCCGCCGGGCAAGCGCGTGTCCAACATCTCGCTGCTGTCCGGCGGCGAGAAGGCGATGACCGCGGTGGCGCTGGTGTTCGCCATCTTCCAGCTCAATCCGGCGCCGTTCTGCCTGCTCGACGAGGTCGACGCGCCGCTCGACGAGGCCAACGTCGGCCGCTTCACCGCGATGGTCAAGGAGATGAGCGAGAAGGTGCAGTTCCTGTTCGTCAGCCACAACAAGGCGACGATGGAGGCCGCGCACCAGCTCAGCGGCGTTACCATGCGCGAGCCCGGCGTCAGCCGGCTGGTGTCGGTGGACCTGGAAGAAGCCGCGCGCCTGGCCGGCGCCGCCTGATACAAGATACGAGCCCCGAACGACAACCCTGCCGGAGAATCCCCAAGTGTCCGACATGGCAATGCTACGCATCGGCATCCTGGTTGCCGGCCTGATCCTGCTGGTGGCGATCTTCGTGTTCGGCCGGCCCAAGAAGCCGGGGCAGGGCCGCCGGCTGGAGCCGAGCGAGCGCGACAACGCCCGCGTCGAGCCCAGCCTGGCCGCCGACCCGCCCGCCTACGAAGCCGATCGCGACTACGGCGAGGAGCGGGTCAGCCAGCCCGAACTGGGGTTGGCCGGCGGCACCCCGGTCGCCGGCGCGGAGAGCGATCTGGGCAAGCGTCCCAGCCAGGACTTCGACAAGATCGTCTCGCTGTACGTGGCGGCCAAGGCCGGCCAGTCGCTGCGCGGCGAGGACATCGTGGTGGCGGCCGAGAAGACCGGCCTGATCTACGGCCACATGAACGTGTTCCACCGGCTCATCGAAGGCCATCCCGAGCGCGGCCCGGTGTTCAGCATGGCCAACATCCTGCAGCCGGGCAGCTTCGACATGACCACCATCCGCGAGATGGAAACCCCGGCCATCGCGTTCTTCCTGACCCTGCCGGCGCCTATGACCGCGCTGGAAGCCTGGGAGAAGATGCTGCCCAACGTCGAGCGCATGGCCGAACTGCTCGGCGGCGTGGTGCTGGACGACAGCCGCAACACCCTGGGCCGCCAGCGCATCATGCACATCCGCGAGGAACTGCGCGCCTACGACCGCCAGCACGAGGCGCCGCCGCTGACCAAGGCGCCGCGGTGGTAGGCGCCATGCCGCTGTAAAAAGTTCGCATCGACTCTGCGGCTTTCCCCGGACAATCGGAGGGCGTTGGCTCATGGATTTGAAAATCGGCGATGTCAGGCCTTTCGTTCCCGCGAAGGATTTCGGGATTTCCCGGGATTTCTACCTCGCGCTCGGCTGGAAGGCCGAGTGGTCTGACGAGAACCTCGCGCTCCTGGCCAACGCCGGGCATCGCTTCTATCTCCAGCGCTACTACGTCAGGGAGTGGGCGGAGAACGCAATGCTGCACGTCACCGTTGCGGATTCGCGCGCCTGCCATTCGCGGATCGCCGAGGTGCTGGCCACGGGCCGTTTTCCCGGGGCGCGGGTCGCCCCGCCGAAACAGGAACCCTACGGCGCGCTGGTGACTTACGCGTGGGATCCCGCCGGCGTCCTGCTGCACTTCGCGCAATGGACCGCATGATCGCCTGCCGGGGGTGATCGCTGCGCAGGTGGGCGCTGGCTGCCGTGATGGACGGTGCGGATCCGATGCGGAGCCGTCCATCCACGCTGCGACCATGCCGCCCGCATCGCGGCGATCGGTAGAATCGCAACATGGAACCCGCCGCCCGCATCGCCGACCTGCGCCGCCAACTGGACGACGCGAACTATCGCTACCACGTCCTCGACGAGCCCAACATCCCGGACGCCGAGTACGACCGCCTGCTGCGCGAACTGGACGAACTGGAGGCGGAGCACCCCGACCTGATCACGCCCGACTCGCCGACGCAGCGCGTCGGCAGCGCGCCGCCGGCGAAGTTCGCCGAAGTCCGCCACGCCCTGCCGATGCTGTCGCTGGGCAACGCCTTCAGCGACGAGGAAGTGCGCGACTTCGTCCGCCGCATCGCCGATAAGCTGGACCGGCCGCGCCTGCTGTTCTCGGCCGAGCCCAAGCTGGACGGCCTGGCGATCAGCCTGCGCTACGAGCACGGCGTGTTCGTGCAGGGCGCCACCCGCGGCGACGGCGCCACCGGCGAGGATGTCACCGCCAACCTGCGGACGGTCAGGGCTGTTCCATTGCGCTTGCGCGATGGAACGGCGGGAATGGGGAATGGGGAGTCGGGAATGGTGGAAAGCGGGGATGCGGCTTCTCCCATTCCCCATTCCCCATTCTCCATTCCCGAAATCCTCGAAGTCCGTGGCGAAATCTACATGCCCCGCGCCGACTTCGAGCGGTACAACGAACATGCCCGCCTACACGGCGGCAAGGTGCTGGCCAATCCGCGCAACGGCGCGGCCGGTTCGCTGCGTCAGCTGGATCCGCGCATCACCGCGCAGCGGCCGCTGGCGTTCTTCGCCTACGGCGTCGGCCTGGTGGAAGGCGGCGAACTGCCGGGCTCGCATTCGGCCACGCTGCGGCAACTGCGTGCGTGGGGCTTCCCGGTCAGCGCGCTGGGCGAGGTGGTCGAGGGCGTCGACGGGCTGCTCGACTACTACCGCCGCATCGGCGAGCGCCGCGACGGCCTGCCGTTCGACATTGACGGCGTGGTCTACAAGCTGGACGACTACGAAGGCCAGCGCGAGATGGGCTTCGTCTCGCGCGCGCCGCGCTGGGCGCTGGCGCACAAGTACCCGGCGCAGGAGCAGGCCACCACGGTGGAGGCCATCGAGATCCAGATCGGCCGCACCGGCGCGGCCACGCCGGTGGCGCGGCTGGCGCCGGTGCACGTGGCCGGCGTGGTGGTGACCAATGCCACCTTGCACAACGCCGACCAGATCGAGCGCCTGGACGTGCGCGTCGGCGACAGCGTGATCGTGCGCCGCGCCGGCGACGTGATCCCGGAAGTGGTCGGCGTGATCGCCGAGCGCCGCCCCGAGGGCGCGGAACCGTGGCGGATGCCGGCGTGCTGCCCGGTGTGCGGGTCGGAAATCGTCCGCGAGGAAGGCGAGGCGGTCTGGCGCTGCTCGGGCGAGCTGAGCTGCCCCGCGCAGCGCAAGGAGACCATCCGCCACTTTGCCTCGCGCCGGGCGATGGACATCGAGGGCCTGGGCGACAAGTACGTCGAGACCCTGGTCGATGCCGGCATCGTGCGCGGCGTCGCCGACCTGTACCGGCTGGGCCGCGATCAACTGCTGCACCTGAAGCTGGTGCTCGACGCCGAGTCGCCCGAAGCGCTGGCCGCCGCGGTCAAGCCGCACCTGCGCCCCGAGGGCAGCGGCGAGGTGCTCAACGCGATCGTCAGGCTCGACGGCGGCAGCGACGACTGGCGCGCGCAGGCGCTGGCGCAGCGCATCGACTTCGAATGGAACCCGAAGAAGATCGCCACCAGGTGGGCCGAGAACCTGGTCGACGCGATCGACCGCTCGCGCGACGCCGCGCTGGAGCGGCTGTTGTTCGCGCTGGGCATCCAGCACGTCGGCGAGAGCACGGCCAAGGCGCTGGCGCAGTGGTTCGGCGATCTCGAACTGATCCGCCACCTGCCCTGGCCGCTGTTCAAGCGGGTGCCGGACATCGGCGGCGAGGTCGCGCGATCGCTCGGGCATTTCTTCGAGCAGCCGGGCAACCAGCAGGCCATCGACGACCTGCTGACCATCGGCAAGGTGCGCATCCGTGACGCCCATCCGCCATCGGCCAGGCTGCGGCCCGAGCTGGACCTGGCGGCGCTGCTGGCCGAGGCCGAGATCCCGACCGTCACCCCGCTGCGCGCGCAGGCGCTGGTCGCCGCATTGCCGACGGCGCAGGCGATCATCGATGCCGAGCCGGCACGGTTCGTCGCCGCCGGATTGCCCGAGACTTGCGCCGCGGCGCTGCGGGAATGGCTGGATCAGCCCGGGCATCCAAAGCTCCTGCTGGACGGCGAGCGCGACATCGCCCGCATCCTCGCCGATGCGCCGATGCTGGAAGAGGCGGTGACCGGCCCGCTGGACGGCAGGACGGTGGTGCTGACCGGCGGCCTGGCATCGATGAGCCGCGACGAGGCCGGCGCCAGGCTCGAGGCCTTGGGCGCGAAGATTTCCGGCAGCGTGTCGAAGAAGACCCACATCGTCGTCGCCGGCGAGGCGGCAGGCTCCAAGCTGGCCAAGGCGCAGGAACTGGGCATCGAGATCTGGGACGAGCAGAAGCTGCTCGATTTCCTGGCCGGTCACGATGCAAGCTGAGCATGCGCGTCACCGACTTCCCTCTCCCCCGCGAGCGGGGGAGAGGGCTCGGGTGAGGGGGTAATCCATCATGGATCACAGCAAACGCCTGCGCAGCGACCAGACCGATGCCGAAGGCAGGATCTGGTCGCGCCTGCGCAATCACCAACTGGGCGTGAAGTTCCGCCGCCAGCATCGCGCGGAGGGCTTCATCCTGGATTTCGCCTGCGTGGAGAGGATGCTGGTGGTGGAACTGGATGGAGGACAGCATCTGGAACGCGCCGAAGAGGATGAGCGGCGTATGCGGCAGTTACAGGAGGCAGGATGGCGTGTGGTTCGTTTCTGGAATGACGATGCGCTTTTGCGCACCGATGCGGTGATCGATGCGATCTGGCATGAGTTGCAGAAGAGCCCCCCTCACCCCGGCCCTCTCCCCCGCAAGCGGGGGAGAGGGAGCCCAAGATCGAGCCAAGGCCAAGTCGATTCCGACCAGCTTCGACGTTCAGCTCCCTCTCCCCCGCTTGCGGGGGAGAGGGCCGGGGTGAGGGGGCAAACGAAGCCGAACACCCCACAGCCGTCTGTATTGCAGATAACACGCGCATCCACTTTCCCGGTAGACGAAAGCGCGTCCACCTGGCAACCCACCGCCACCCTCCAGACCCTCCACCTCCGCGCCCGCCTCAACGCCGTCTTCCGCGCCTTCTTCGCCGCTCGCGGCGTGCTGGAAGTGGAGACCCCGATCCTCTCCCGCGCCGGCAACACCGATCCCAACATCGCCTCGTTCTCGCTGCGTTTCGGTGGCCACGTCGATGCCGGTCCGGCGCGGCGCTGGCTGCGGACCTCGCCGGAATTCCCGCTCAAGCGCCTGCTGGCCGCCGGCGTCGGCGATTGCTACGAGCTGGGACGGGTGTTCCGCGACGGCGAGGCCGGTGGCCGCCACAATCCCGAGTTCACGATGCTGGAGTGGTATCGCGTCGGCTGGGATCACCAGCGCCTGATCGACGAATGCGCCGCGCTGCTGGAGCAGGCACTGGCGCTGGTGGGACGACAGGTACGGTTGCAGCGCATGGCCTACCGCGACCTCTACCGGCAGCGGCTGCAACTGGATCCGATGCGGGCCAGCGAGGAGGAACTGCGCAACGCGCTGGGCGATGTCCGCATCGATCCGGAAGGGCTCGGCCGCGACGACTGGCTGGACCTGCTGATGACCCACCGCCTGCAGCCCTGCTTCCCGCCGGACGAGTTGCTGGCCATCCACGACTATCCCAGCTCGCAGTGCGCGCTGGCGCGGTTGCGCGAAAGCGACGGTGTCATGGTGGCCGAGCGCTTCGAGCTGTATCTGGGCCCGCTGGAACTGGCCAACGGCTACCACGAGCTCGCCGATGCCGACGAGCAGCGCACGCGCTTCCTGCGCGACGGGCAGGTGCGCGCCGGCCGTGGCGCGGAAAGCCCGCCGCTGGACGAGTTCCTGCTGTCGGCGCTGGCGCACGGCCTGCCCGATTGCGCGGGCGTCGCGCTCGGCGTGGATCGGCTGCTGATGGCCATGCTCGGCACCTCGCGCATCGCCGACGTGCTGGCCTTCGACTTCGCCCACGCCTGAACTGCCGCCCGACGGCTCCCGCGCCGCTGGCTTTACAATGGACGCATGAACGACACCGACACGCCGGGCTTCGACTACGCCCGCTACGACCGCATCCGCCCCATCCGCTGGACCGGCGAGGCGCTGGAACTGCTGGACCAGCGCAAGCTGCCGTTCGTGGTCGAGTACGCGACCTGCCGCAGCAGCGACGAGGTCGCCGCCGCCATCCACGCATTGACGGTGCGCGGCGCGCCGGCCATCGGCATCGCCGCGGCCTGGGGCGTGGTGCTGGCCGCGCGCGGGATCGAGGCGGGCGACGGCGAGGAAGCGGCCGAGAAGCTGGAACCGGCGATGCAGCACCTCAATGCCGCGCGCCCGACCGCGGTCAACCTGGCCTGGGCGCTGCTGCGCATGCGGGTGACGCTGAAGTCTTCCGGCGCCGACTGGCGCGCGCGGTTGATCCAGGAGGCCGAGGCCATCGCCAGCGAGGACCTGGCCGCCAACCGGCGGATGGGTTCGCTGGGCGCGGCGCTGATCGCGCCCGGCAGCGGCGTGCTGACCCATTGCAACACCGGCTCGCTGGCCACCGCCGGCTTCGGCACCGCGCTGGGCGTGATCCGCGCCGGCGTCGCGCAGGACCGCATCGGCAAGGTCTACGCCGGCGAGACGCGGCCGTGGCTGCAGGGCGCGCGCCTGACCGTGTGGGAACTGCAGCAGGACGACATCGCCGCCACCCTGATCGCCGACTCGGCCGCCGCCCACCTGATGAAGTCCGGCGCGGTGCAGTGGGTGGTGGTCGGCGCCGATCGCATCTGCGCCAACGGCGACACCGCCAACAAGATCGGCACCTACCAGTTGGCGATCGCCGCGCGCCACCACGGCGTCAGGTTCATGGTGGTCGCGCCGTCCTCGACGGTGGACATGGCCACGCCGGACGGCCACGCCATCGAGATCGAGGAGCGCGAGTCGGCCGAGATGTTCGGCATCGGCGGCGTGCGCACGGTGGCCGAGGGCATCACCGCGTGGAACCCGGTGTTCGACGTGACCCCGGCCGATCTGATCGACGCCATCGTGACCGAGAAGGGCGTCATCGAGCATCCCGACCCGGCCCGCATGCGCGCCGCCTTCGGCACCTGAATCCGGTCCCTCCGGGACGCCGAAAACCGCGCCAAGTGCTTGTTTCGCCGGCCTGTCCGGGCCTGCGGGACGCCGCCGCCTGTGGTAGAATCCGGCGGTTGCAGAATCCGCCGGAAACCCTGCCCGCACACGCCTTGCCGGCCCCGCGTCGGCAAGCGGTTTTCGGCCCGAAAAACACCTGAGATACGGATCCCGAATGGCTGAACCCGCCAAGGAAATCATCCCCGTCAACCTCGAAGACGAGATGCGCAAGAGCTACCTCGACTACGCGATGAGCGTGATCGTGGGACGCGCGCTCCCGGACGTCCGGGACGGCCTCAAGCCGGTGCACCGCCGCGTGTTGTACGCGATGAACGAACTGGGCGCGCACAGCAACAAGCCGTACTACAAGTCCGCGCGCATCGTCGGCGACGTGATCGGCAAGTACCACCCGCACGGCGACCAGTCGGTGTACGACACGCTGGTGCGCATGGCGCAGCCGTTCTCGCTGCGCTACCTGCTGGTGGACGGGCAGGGCAACTTCGGCTCGGTCGACGGCGACAGCGCCGCGGCGATGCGCTACACCGAGGCGCGCATGTCGCGCCTGACCCACGAGCTGATGGCCGACATCGACAAGGAAACGGTCGACTTCCAGCCCAACTACGACGAGAAGGAACTGGAGCCGACGGTCATGCCGACCCGGTTCCCGAACCTGCTGGTCAACGGCTCGGCCGGCATCGCGGTCGGCATGGCGACCAACATCCCGCCGCACAACCTGGGCGAGGTGGTCGACGGCCTGCTGGCGCTGATCGAGGATCCGCAGATCGACGTGGACGGGTTGATGCAGTACATCCCCGGCCCGGATTTCCCCACCGCCGGCATCATCAACGGCACCAGCGGGATAGTGGCTGGCTACCGCACCGGCCGCGGGCGCGTGCGCATGCGCGCCAAGGCCGACATCGAGGTGGCCGACAACGGCCGCGAGTCGATCATCGTCACCGAGATCCCGTACCAGGTGAACAAGGCGCGGCTGATCGAGAAGATCGCCGAGCTGGTGAAAGAGAAGAAGCTCGAGGGCATCAGCGAACTGCGCGACGAGTCCGACAAGGACGGCATGCGCATCTACATCGAGATCAAGCGCGGCGAGTCGGCCGAGGTCGTGCTCAACAACCTGTACTCGCAGACGCCGATGGAGTCGGTGTTCGGCATCAACATGGTCGCGCTGGTCGACGGCCGCCCGCAGCTGCTGAACCTCAAGCAGATGCTGGAGGCGTTCGTGCGCCACCGCCGCGAGGTGGTCACCCGCCGGACCATCTTCGAGCTGCGCAAGGCGCGCAACCGCGCCCACATCCTCGAGGGCCTGACCGTCGCGCTGGCCAACATCGACGAGATGATCGAGCTGATCAAGACGTCGGCCAACCCGCAGGAAGCCAAGGAGCGGATGCTCGCCAAGACCTGGGAGCCGGGCCTGGTCGGCGCGCTGCTGGCCGCGTCGGGCGCCGAGTCCTCGCGGCCGGAGGACCTGCCGCTGGGTGTTGGCTTCATCGACGGCCCGCTCCACGGCAAGGTGTACCAGCTCACCGACGCGCAGGCCACCCAGATCCTGGAGATGCGCCTGCACCGCCTGACCGGCCTGGAGCAGGAAAAGCTCACCGAGGAATACAAGCAGCTGCTGGAGACCATCGCCGGCCTGATCCGCATCCTGGAGAACCCGGACGTGCTGATGCAGGTGATCCGCGACGAGCTGCTCAACGTCAAGGCCGAGTTCGGCGACGCGCGCCGCAGCGAGATCCGCCACAGCGAGGAGGATCTGGACATCCTCGACCTGATCGCGCCGGAGGACGTGGTGGTCACGCTGTCGCACGCCGGCTACGCCAAGCGCCAGCCGGCCAGCGCCTACCGCGCGCAGCGGCGGGGCGGCCGCGGCCGCAGCGCGGCGGCGACCAAGGAAGAGGATTTCATCGACCAGCTGTGGCTGGTCAACACCCACGACACGCTGCTGACCTTTACCAGCAGCGGCAAGGTGTTCTGGCTGCCGGTCTACCAGTTGCCGGAGGCCGGCTCCAACGCGCGCGGCCGCCCGATCATCAACTGGATCCCGCTGGAAGCCGGCGAGCGCGTGCAGGCGGTGCTGCCGGTGCGCGAGTATGCCGAAGGCCGCTATGTGTTCTTCGCCACCCGCAACGGCACGGTCAAGAAGACCCCGCTGACCGAGTTCGCGTTCAAGCTGGCGCGCGGCAAGATCGCCATCAACCTGGACGAGGGCGACGCGCTGGTCGGCGTGGCGCTGACCGACGGCGAGCGCGACATCATGCTGTTCGCCTCCAACGGCCGCGCGGTGCGCTTCTCCGAGGCGTCGGTACGGCCGATGGGCCGCACCGCCACCGGCGTGCGCGGCATGCGCCTGGTCGCCGGCGACGCCGATGACGCGGCCGACGACGCTTCCGCCGCCGACGGCGATGCCGAGGCGGGCGAGGGCGCGCAGAACGAGGGCGGCTCGGAAGTGGTGAGCCTGGTGATGATCGACGGCGACGGCGACATCCTCACCGCCAGCGAGCGCGGTTACGGCAAGCGCACGCCGGCCGTGGACTACCCGCGCAAGGGCCGAGGCACCAAGGGCGTGATCGCGCTGAAGACCACCGAGCGCAACGGCCGGCTGGTCGGCGCGGTGCAGCTGTCCGATCACCACGAGGTGCTGCTGATTTCCGACGGCGGCACGCTGGTGCGCACGCGCGCCTCGGAGATCTCGCAGGTCGGCCGCAACACCCAGGGCGTGACGCTGATGCGCCTGGGCGAAGGCGAGACGCTGCAGGCGGTCGAACGCCTGGATGCCTCGCTGGACGACGAGGAAGAAACGGGCGAGATCGCCCCGCCGCCGGAGGCTCCTTCGGATTCCGCCGCGCCGCCGGTGGAGTAGAGCCAGCGGATAGCGGAAGCGCAGCCATCGGCCACGGGCCGGTGGCTGCCGTCGCCCCGGCAAAGGGAACTTGCCTGGAACATCCCCGAATGCTTCCTTCCATCATTCCCCGCCTTCGCGGGGATGACGCCAGAGCATATCTGGGGTATGGGCCCGTCCTTGGAGTGCTCCCCGAGTTCCCTTCTCCCGCTTGCGGGAGAAGGTGGCGCGCAGCGCCGGATGAGGGCGTTTTATGAGGGCGTTTTTCGCGCCTGCGACGCCCCATCCGCCTTCTCTGCACCTCCCCCGCAAGCAAGGGAAGGGGACATCCGGAATCCGGATGCTTCATTTCTGCACCGGCACGGCTTACCTCTCCGATCGCCATTTCCCTCCCTTCCGAAGCCGCGGCGACGTTCTATACTCCCGGCGTACATCACGCAGGGAAAAGCGATGGCCCCGGCACGACAGAACTCCATGCATGCGCGTTCCCTTCCGGGCCGCGCTTTTTTTGTATCCGTGCTGGTGCTGGCGGCGCTGGCGCTGCCGGCGTGCAAGCGCAACCCGGCCGGCCAGTTGCCCGAGGCCAGCGGCGAGCCGGTCGCGGCGCAGCGCGAGGCCGTCGAGGGCTTCGGCGTGGCCAGCGCATATCCGGACCAGTACCAGGGCGGGCTCGCGCTGGCGGTGGAGTTCACCCAGCCGGTGGTCGCCTCGCAGGATTTCGACGCGTTGCTGGCGGTGAGCGGCGACAAGGGCGAGGCGGTCAGCGGCAGCTGGGTGCTGGACGACAATGGCCGCATCCTGCGCTTCCCGTCGGTCGATCCGGCCCGCGACTACCAGGTGCGCATCAAGCCGGACCTGCTGGCGGCGGCCGGCGGGCGCCTTGGCAGTGAGGTCGTCGAGAAGATCCACACCGGCGAGATCGAGCCGGCGGTCGGCTTCGCCTCGCAGGGCAGCGTGCTGCCGGCGCGCGAGAGCCGCGGCCTGCCGGTGGTGTCGATCAACGTCAACGAGGTCGACGTCGAGTTCCTGCGCGTGGCCGAGAAGTCGCTGCCGCGCTTCTTCTCCGAATACCAGCGCGGCGGCCGCCGCGGCAGCTGGGACCTGGACAGCGACTACGGCGACAACACGCCGCTGGGCCAGCTGGCCGAACCGGTCTACGTCAACCGCTTCCTGCTCGGCGGCAAGCCCAACGAACGGCTGCTGACGTACCTACCGATCCAGGAGATCCGCGAGTTGCAGGAGCCGGGCCTGTACTTCGCGGTGATGAAGCGCACCGGCAGGTTCTCCGGGGAATACGAGACCGCGTTCTTCACCGTCAGCGATCTCGGCCTGCACGCGCGCGCCTACAAGGACAAGCTGTTCGTGCACACCGCCTCGCTACACGACGGCGCCGCGGTCGGCGGCGTCGAGTTGCGCGTGCTCGACGCCAAGGGCGAGACCCACCTGAGCGGCAAGACCGACGGCAACGGCAACGCGCTGCTGAACTACACGCTGGACGCCGGCCACGTGCTGGTCGCACGGCGCGGCAAGGACGTGTCGATGCTGCCGTTCAACCAGCCGGCGCTGGACCTGTCGGAGTTCGCCGTGGCCGGCCGCCAGCAGGCGTGGTTCGACGTGTTCGCGTGGTCGGGCCGCGATCTGTACCGGCCGGGCGAGACCGTGCGCATCTCCGCGCTGCTGCGCGACGCCGACGGCAAGCCGGTCAAGGGCGCCGACGGCAAGGCGCAGCCGGTGTTCCTGCGGCTGAAGCAGCCGGACGGCAAGGTGTTCCGCGAGACTCGGCTGGAGCCGGGCGAGCAGGGTTATTTCGGCTTCGAGCAGATCATCCCGGCCGAGGCGCCGACCGGGCGCTGGCAGGTCGAGTTCCGCACCGATCCGGCCAGCAGGGAAGCGGTGCAGGGCATGACCCTGCGCATCGAGGAGTTCCTGCCGGAGCGGATGAAGCTGGACCTGGACAGCGCCCAGCGCGCGCTCAAGCCGGGCCAGCCGCTGAAGCTGAAAGCGGCCGGCGCCTACCTGTACGGCGCGCCCGCCGCCGGCAATCGCTTCACCGCCAAGCTGGCGGTGATGGTGGAGCGGCATCCGGTCGAGGGCATGCCGGGCTGGTTCTTCGGCGACGCGACGCTGGATCTGCCCAAGGAGGCCAGCGACGTCATCGACGCCACGCTGGACGAGCAAGGCCGGCTGGCGCAGGACGTCGCGCTGCCGGACGAAGCCAAGCCGACCAGCCCGATCGCCGCGATCGTCTCCGGCAGCCTGTACGAGACCGGCGGCCGCACCGTCAACCGCACGCTCAAGCGCGTGCTGTGGCCGGCCGACGCGCTGGTCGGCGTGCGCCCGCTGTTCGACGACGAGGAAGGCACCGACGCCAACGCCGACGCCGGCTTCGAACTGCTGCGCGTGGACGCGCAGGGCAAGCCGCAGCCGGCCAAGGGCGTCAAGGTCACGCTGGTGCGCGAGCACCGCGACTACCACTGGAACCAGAACGGCGAGGGCGGCTGGAACTACGACTTCACCCGCCGCTACGAGAACGTCGAGACGCGCACGCTGGATCTCGGCGCCAGCGCGTCCAAGCTGCACTTCCCGGTGCAGTGGGGCGAGTACCGGCTGGACGTGTTCGACCCGTCCACCGGCCTGACCGCGCGCCACAAGTTCCACGCGGGCTGGAGCTGGAACGACGAGAACCGCGGCCTCGACGCGCGTCCGGACAAGGTCAAGCTGGCGCTGGACAAGACCGCCTACAAGGCCGGCGACACCTTGCAGGTGACGGTGACGCCGCCGCATCCGGGCAAGGGCCTGCTGATGGTCGAGAGCGATCGCATGCTCTACGTGCAGGCCATCGACGCCAAGCCGGGCGCGAAGTTCACCATCCCGGTCACCGAGGACTGGGAGCGCCACGACGTCTACGTGACCGCGCTGGTGTTCCGCGGCGGTTCGGCGCCGAGCAAGATCACCCCGGCGCGCGCGGTCGGCGTGGCGCACGTGCCGATGGATCGCAAGGCGCGCAAGGTCGCGGTCGGCCTGTCGGTGCCGGCGCAGATGCGTCCCGAGCAGGAACTGCCGGTCACCGTCAGCGTGCCGGAACTGGCCGGGCAGGTCGCGCACGTCACCGTGTCGGCGGTGGACGTGGGCATCCTCAACATCACCCGCTTCCCGGTGCCGGACGCCAACGCGCACTTCTTCGCCCAGCGCCGCTTCGGCGTGGACGCCTACGATCTGTACGGCCGGGTGATCGAGAGCTTCGAGGGCGGCAGCGCGCGCATCCGCTTCGGCGGCGACATGGCGCTGGAAGCGCTGCCGCAGGCGCGCCGGCCGACCGCGCGCGTGCAGACGGTCGACCTGTACGCCGGTCCGGTCAGGCTGGACGCCAAGGGCAACGCGCGCGTGCGGCTCAAGGTGCCGGACTTCAACGGCACGCTGCGGGTCTCGGCGCTGGTGTATTCGGACGAGCGCTACGGCAGCCGCGATCGCGAGGCGCTGGTGCGCGCGCCGGTCGTGGCCGAGGCCAGCCTGCCGCGCGTGCTGGCGCCGACCGATCGCAGCATGGTCACGCTGGACGTGCAGAACTTCACCGGCAAGCCGGCCGACTTCCGCGTGCGGGTGGAAGGCGAAGGCCCGATCTCGGTGGCCGAGGGCGCGCGCGCGATCAAGCTCGCGGCCGACGCCAAGCAGACGCTGAGCTTCCCGATCGTGGCCGGCGAGGGCCACACCACCGCGCAGGTGCGCGTGCGGGTGGACGGCGGCGGCTTCGGCGTCGATCGTCGCTACGACCTGCCGGTGCGCGCGGCCTGGCCGTCGGTGCTGCGCGCGCGCACCCAGGTGCTGGATCCGCTGGCGCCGGTGGCGCTGGACGCCGGCTTCGCCGAAGGACTGATGAGCGATTCGGTCAACGTGCGGATGACGGTCAGCGCGCTGCCGCCGATCCCGTTCGCCAGCGCGCTGCAAGGCGCGCTGGACTATCCCTACGGCTGCGCCGAGCAGACCACCAGCAAGGGCTATGCCGCGCTGATCCTGGACGAGGACACCGGGCGGATGCTCGGCGCCCGCGGCCTGGACGCGGCCAAGCGGCGCGAGCGGATGGAGGGCGCGTTCGGCCGGCTGGCGTCGATGCAGGTGGCCAACGGCCACTTCTCGATGTGGGGCGACGACAGCTACGTCAATCCGGGGCTGACGCCGTACATCGTCGAGTTCCTGCTCGACGCGCGCCAGGCCGGCTTCGCCGTGCCGGAGACGGTGCTGCAGAAGGCGCTGACCCGGCTCAGCGAGGACCTGCTGGCCGGCGGCGCGCAGTTCTACGGCTACAGCCACCGCGATCACCTGCGCCTGGCCTACCAGGCACAGGCCGGCTATGCGCTGGCGCGGGTCAACCGCGCGCCGCTGGGTACGCTGCGCGCGCTGTACGACAACGATCGCGGCAAGTCGATGACCGGCCTGCCGCTGGTGCACCTGGGCCTGGCGCTGTCGTTGCAGGGCGACAAGACTCGCGGCGAGAAGGCGATCGCCGAAGGCTTCGGCAAGAGCGGCGATCGCCCGGACTACCTCGGCGACTACGGCACGCGGCTTCGCGACGATGCGCTGATGATCGCGCTGGTGCATGCGCACAAGCTGTCCAGGCCGGAGTACGACGGGCGCGCGGTCGGGCTGGGGCGCGAGCTGGACGCGCGCCGCAACCGCGGGTGGCTGTGGCTGAGCACGCAGGAGCAGGTGGCGCTGGCGCGGCTGGGCAAGGCGCTGATGGCCGACCAGAAGAAGCTGGTGTCCGGCCAGTGGCGGGTCGGCGGCGACAGCGAGGCGATCGCGCCGACGCGGATGTTCGGCCGCACCTTCGACTACGCCACGCTGGCCCGCGGCGTGCGCTTCGTCCCCGAGGGCGAGCCGCCGATGTTCGCCAGCCTGGAGGTGGCCGGCGTGCCGCGCAGCGCGCCGGCGCCGGACGAGCGCGTCATCGGCATCGAGCGGACCTACTACACCACCGACGGCAAGCCGTGGAAGCCCGGCCCGCTGAAGGAGGGCGAGGCGCTGATCGTGCGGGTGTCGGTCAGCTCGCAGGTCGCGATGAACGATGCGCTGTTCACCGACCTGCTGCCGGCCGGGCTGGAGATCGAGAACTTCAACCTCGGCGACAGCCGGCAGTGGGCCGAGGTGGTGGTCGACGGCATCGCGGTCAGCGATCGCGGCAACGCCGCCGACGTGCAGCACGAGGAGTTCCGCGACGACCGCTACGTGGCCGCGCTCAGGCTGGGGCGCGGCGGCAGCGCCAAGCTGTTCTACCTGGTCCGCGCGGTCACCCCCGGCACCTACGCGGTGCCGCCGCCGATGGTCGAGGACATGTACCGTCCGGAGATCCGCGGCATCGGCCGCTCCACGCCGGCGGCTATTACGGTCGTTCAGCCTTGAGGCGGGGAGCGAGGAGTGAGCGGAGAGGAGTGAGGAGTGAGGTAGAGCGAAAAGCCGGGCGGGCGGGTAAATCCCGCTTTCGCTCACTCCTCACTCCTCTCCGCTCACTCCTGCTCCTCACCGCGGGACTGCTCACAAGCCTGCTCCTGCTCGACCTGGCCTTCCCGCCGCCGCTGCCGCGGGCGCGCGACACCAGCACGCTGGTGGTCGCGCGCGACGGTGCGCCGCTGCGCGCCTTCGCCGACGCCGAGGGCGTCTGGCGGCATCCGGTCGGCCTGGACGAGGTCTCGCCGCTGTACCTGCAGGCGCTGCTGAACTACGAGGACCGCTGGTTCTGGCGCCACCCCGGCATCAACCCGTGGGCGCTGCTGCGCGCGGCCGGGCAATGGGCGCGCGGCGGCCGCATCGTCTCCGGCGGCTCGACCCTGACGATGCAGGTGGCGCGGCTACTGGAGCCGCATTCGCGGACGCCGTGGGGCAAGGCCCGGCAGATGCTGCGCGCCTTGCAACTGGAGGCGCGCCTGTCCAAGCGCGAGATCCTGTCGCTGTACCTGCAACGCGCGCCGTTCGGCGGCACCATCGAGGGCGTCGAGGCGGCGAGCTGGGCCTACCTGGGCAAGCCGGCCGCGCGGTTGTCGCACGCCGAGGCCGCGCTGCTGGCGGTGCTGCCGCAAGCGCCCAGCCGGCTGCGCCCGGATCGCCATCCCGAGGCGGCGCAGGCCGCGCGCGACAAGGTGCTGGACCGCATGGCGCGCCTGCGCGTATGGACGCAGGAGCAGGTGGACGATGCACGCATCGAACCGGTGGTGGCGCGCTCGCTGCAGCCGCCGCTGAGCGCCGCGCTGCTGGCCGAGCGGCTGCGCCGCGCGCAGCCACGTCGGGATCGCATCGAATCGACCCTGGACGCCGACTTGCAGCGCACGCTGGAGGAACGGGTGGCCGCGTATTTCTCGCAGTTACCCGAGCGCACCTCGGCCGCCCTGCTGGTGGTGGACAACGCCAGCATGGAGGCGCGCGCCTACGTCGGCTCGGTGAGCTTCGGCGACAAGGCGCGGCTGGGCCACGTGGACATGGTGCAGGCCTGGCGCTCGCCCGGTTCGACGCTCAAGCCGTTCCTGTACGCGCTGGCGCTGGACGACGGGCTGATCCATTCGGAGAGCCTGTTCATCGATGCGCCGCAATCGTTCGGCGGCTACCGGCCGGGCAATTTCGATACCGCCTTCAATGGCCCGATCGGCGCGGCGCAGGCGCTGCGGCTGTCGCTGAACGTGCCGGCGGTGGATCTGCTGGACCGGGTCGGGCCGGCGCGTTTTTCCGCACGGCTGGCCAACAGCGGGGTGAACCTGCGCTACCCGCGCGGCGCGCAGCCCAACCTGTCGCTGATCCTCGGCGGCACCGGCGCGCGACTGGAGGATCTGGTCGGCGCGTTCGCTGCGTTCAACCGCCAGGGATTGTCGGCGCGCGTGCGCTACACGCCGGACGATGCGCTGGACGAGCGCCGGCTGATGTCGCCGGGCGCGGCGTGGATCGTGCGCGAGATCCTGCAATCGCACCCTCGGCCGGGCTACGGCAGCGGCGCCTTCGACACCGCCGCGCGGCCGCCGGTGGCGTGGAAGACCGGCACCAGCTACGGCTTCCGCGATGCCTGGGCGCTGGGCGGCACGAGCCGCCATACGGTCGGGGTGTGGGTGGGGCGGCCGGACGGCACGCCGCTGCCCGGCCAGTACGGCGCGATCACGGCGCTGCCGCTGATGTTCGAGGTCATCGACAGCCTGCCGCGCGGCAGCACCGACGCGGCCGCGGTGCCGCCGCCCCCGGGCGTGGCCGAGGCCGAGATCTGCTGGCCGCTGGGCCTGCCGCCGGAGCCGCAGGCGCCGCAGCTGTGCCAGCGCAGGATGAAGGCGTGGACGCTGGACGGCGCGGTGCCGCCGACCTTCGCCGAGCGCGACGCGCGCCTGTGGCACGCCGGCCGCGAGCGTCTGCGCGTGGATGCGCGCAGCGGCCTGCGGCTGTCGGCCGAGTGCGCGCTGCCGCACGAGGCGCGCGAGGTCGAGATCGCCCGCTGGCCGGCGCTGGCCTCGCCCTGGCTGCCGGCGGCGGCGCGGCGCGCCTCGCGATTGCCGCCGCTGTCGCCGGACTGCGCGCCCGACGGCCGCGACGCGGTCGAGGAACTGCGCATCGACGGCCTCGACGACGGCGCCATGCTGGCGCGCGCGCCGGGCGGCGACAAGGGCATCCGCCTGCAACTGCGCGCGCTGGGCAGCGAGGCGCGCGTGCAATGGCTGCTGGATGGTCGCTGGCTGGCGCAGACGCAAGGGGCGCAGGTGCTGTCGCACGAGTTCCGCGAGCCAGGTATCCACCAGCTCACCGCGCTGGCCGACAGCGGTGCGTGGACGCGGGTGCGCTTCACCGTGGTGGAGTAGCGCGCGCTGGCGGCGGCGCAGACCGCGCCGCCGCCAGCGGTTTCAGCCGATGTTGGCCAGCACGTGCTCGGCCGAGGACACCTTGTACTCGCCCGGCGCTTCCAGGAACACGTTGCGGACCACGCCGTCCTCGACGTATAGGGCGAAGCGGCGCGCGCGCATGCCCATGCCGTAGCCGCTGGCGTCCATCTCCAGGCCCAGCGCCCGGACCAGGTCGCCGTTGCCGTCGGCGAGCATCTGCAGGCCGTCGGGCACGTCCTGGGTCCTGCCCCAGGCCTGCATCACGAACGGGTCGTTGACCGACACGCAGAACACCTCGATGCCGCGGTTGCGGAACTGTTCGAAGTGCTGCACGTAGCTGGGCAGGTGCTTCTCCGAACAGGTCGGGGTGAACGCGCCCGGCACGGCGAACAGCACCACCTTGCGGCCCTTGAACAGGGTGGTGGTGTCGAGGGTCTCGACGCCTTCGCGGATGCGCTTGAGGATGACTTCGGGGATGCGCTGGCCGACTTCGATGGTCATGGGGGAGCCTCGGATGGGGGTGACTGAACGGAGTTTACCGGCGGTATTCGCCCGGGGGGTGACGGCCTTGAAATATCCGCATCCCGACCTACCTGATCGGCATCGGCGCCGCTGTGGCAGGGCGCCCGTTCGCAGACAGGAGACAAGCCATGAACATCGCGCAATACAACCCGTGGACCCATACGCGTGGCCTGCAGGACGAGATCCGCCAGGTCTTCGACCGCTTCCTCGGCGAGGCCGAGGGCGACCAGTCCAACGTCGTGACCAGCCAGTGGGTGCCACGCGTGGACATCCGCGAGGACGCCAGCGCCTTCGTGATCCTGGCCGACATCCCCGGCGTGGACCCCAAGGACATCGAGATCCACATGGACAAGGGCATCCTCACCCTGCGCGGCGAGCGCCATGCGGAGAAGACCGAGCAGCAGGGCCGCTACTCGCGCGTCGAGCGCGCCCACGGCGTGTTCTACCGCCGCTTCGCGCTGCCTGACAGCGCCAACCCGGAAGGCATCACCGCCACCGGCGGCCACGGCGTGCTGCGCATCGACATCCCGAAGAAGCCGGAAACCACGCCGCGCCGCATCCAGGTGCAGTAACCGGCTTTCCGGCAACGGCGGACACGGGTGGCGGCGATTGCCGCCGCCCGTCCAGCGGCCCGGCGCGTGGGAAAGTGCTTCGGTGCATGACACGCTCTAGAATCGGCCCGTGGCGTCCGCGTCGCGGGCCTTTCCTTTTCCGGCGCATGCACGGCGTGCGCCTTGTGCAACAGCGGAGTTCCGATGCAGTTCAAGGACTACTACGCGGTGCTGGGCGTGGAGCCCGGCGCGGGCGATGCGGAAATCAAGACCGCCTACCGCCGCCTGGCCCGCAAGTACCATCCCGACGTCAGCAAGGAGGCCGGCGCCGAGGACCAGTTCAAGGCCGTCAACGAGGCTTACGAGGCGCTGCGCGATCCGGCCAAGCGCGCCGCCTACGACCAGTTGCGCGCGCGCGGCTACCGGCCGGGCGAGGAGTTCCGCCCGCCGCCCGACTTCGGCCGCGGCGGCTACGGCGGGCAGGATTTCGATTTCGAGGAAGTGTTCGGCGGGGCCGGCGGCAACGGCGGCTTCAGCGATTTCTTCGAGGGCCTGTTCGGCCGCCGCGCCCGCGAGGGCGCGCAGCCGCGCGGCCCGCAGGCCCCGCGCGACACCCGCGCCAGGCTGGCGGTGCCGCTGCAGGTCGTCCACGACGGCGGCAGCGTGCGGGTCAACGTCAACGGCAAGCAGCTGGACGTCAAGGTGCCGACCGGCATCCGCCCAGGCCAGACCATCCGCCTGGCCGGGCAGGGCGCCGGCGGCGGCAACCTGCTGCTGGAGATCGAATACGCCGCGCATCCGCAATTCGAGGTCGATGGCCGCAACATCATCTGCGTGCTGCCGGTGACGCCGTGGCAGGCGGCGCTGGGCGCGACGCTGAGCGTGCCGACCCTGGGCGGATCGGTCGATCTGAAGATCCCGCCCGATTCCGACGCCGGCCGCAAGCTGCGCCTGCGCGGACGCGGCCTGCCGGGCACGCCGCCGGGCGATCAGATCGTGGAACTGGAAATCACCGCGCCGCGCGCGGCCAGCGAGAAGCAGCGCAAGGCCTACCAGGCGCTGGCCAAGGCGTTCGACGAGAAGGACTGACGGACCGCGAGTGTAAAGCGGAGCTTGCTCCCGCTATTCCGGCGAGCATTCGCCGAGCAAGCTCGGTGCTACACGCGATCCCTCGTAGAGCGGAGCTTGCTCCGCTGCCCCGGCGAGCATCCGCCGGGCTAGCCCCGGCGCTACACGTGCTCCCTTGTAGAGCGGAGCTTGCTCCGCTGCTCCGGCGAGCATCCGCCGAGCAAGCTCGGCGCTACACGCGATCCCTTGTAGAGCGGAGCTTGCTCCCGCTATTCCGGCGAGCATTCGCCGAGCAAGCCCGGCGCTATACGTGCTCCCTTGTAGAGCGGAGCTTGCTCCGCTGCCCCGGCGAGCATCCGTTGAGCCAGAGCATCCGCCGAGCAAGCTCGGCGCTACAGATTCAAAAAAAGAGCAGGCTTCGCGCCTGCTCTTTTCTCATCGCCGCCGCCGTGCGCTCAGGCCGCCGGTGGCTGCGTGCTGGCGAAGATGCGTTCGATCACCTCAGCCAGCTCGTCCTCGGAGAACGGCTTGGTCAGGTAGGCCTTGGCGCCCTGGCGCAGGCCCCACATGCGGTCGGTGTCCTGGTCCTTGGTGGTGACCAGGATGACCGGGATGTGCTTGGTGGTGGCTTCGCGGCTGAGCGTGCGCGTGGCCTGGAAGCCGTTGAGGTTGGGCATCACGACGTCCATCAGCACCATGTCCGGCAGTTCGCGCTTGGCGACCTCGACGCCGGCGGCGCCGTCCTCGGCGGTGATCGATTCGTGCCCCAGTTTCTCGACGATGCGCTGGATGCCCAGCAACTGCGAAGGCGAATCGTCGACGATGAGAATGCGTGCCATGTGGTTCCCCGGATTTTCCCCGCGTCGATTGTAGAGCCAGATCCGGAGAACAAGAAACCGGGGCCGTGCCGGCCCGCGCGGCGGCGCCTGTGACGGCGTTCGCGTTTACCCGACGCGCACCAGCGTCCGGCCCAGCGAACCGCCCGCGAGCATCTGTCCGAACACCGCGGGAAGCCCGTCCAGCGTGGTTTCCCGCGTGCAGATCGCATCCAGATGGGCCGGTTTCCAGTCGTCGGCCAAATGCCGCCAGATATCGTCGCGGATGTCGCGCGCGGTTCCGGCCGAGGCGACGCCGACGAGCGAGACGCCACGGATGATGAACGGCATGACCGTGGTGCCGAGATCGGCGGTGGCCGCCAGCCCGGCGCTGGCGACGTTGCCGTAGGGCGTGGTCTGCGCCAGCAGGCTGGCCAGCATCGGCCCGCCTACGTTGTCCAGGCCGCCGCCGAAGCGCGCGGTCTCCATCGGCCGCGTGGTCGCCAGCGCCTCGCGCGGCAGCACCCGGGCCGCGCCGATGGATTGCAGGTAGCCGGCCTGTTCCGGCTTGCCGCTGATGGCGTGCACCTCGAAGCCGGCCCTGCTGAAGATGTCCACCGCCAGCGAACCGACGCCGCCGCTCGCGCCGGTCACCGCCAGCGGCCCCAGATCCGGCGTCTGCCGGTTGTCGAGCATGCGGTACAGCGCCAGCGCGGCGGTGAAGCCGGCGGTGCCGAGGATCATCGACTCGCGCAGGCTCAGCCCGGCCGGCAGCGGGATCACCCAGCGCGATTGCAGCCGCGCGTAGTGCGCGTAGCCGCCGTCGCGCGTCTCGCTCAGGCCGCTGCCGGTGACCAGCACCGCGTCGCCCTCCCGGAACGCCGGATCGGTGGAGGCGACCACGTGCCCGGCCACGTCGATGCCGCCGACCAGCGGGAAGCGCCGCAGGATCTTGCCCTGGCCGGTGCCGGCCAGCGCGTCCTTGTAGTTGACCGAGGAGTAGGCGACCCGGATGACGACCTCGCCCGGGTTCAGGTCGTCGAGCGCGATGTCCTCGATGCCGCTGCGGTAGCCGGCGGCGTCGTTGTGGATGCGGAAGGCGGGGAAGCTGGCGGGCAGGGTCATGGCATGGGAATCAATGTGCATCGCTCCGGCACGAGCCGAAGCGGGGAATGGGGACGACGCGCGCGACGATTTCGAAGCCGTCGATGGCGCGGGTTTCCTCGACGCAGTGGTACAGGTCCATCGTGACGATCCGCTGCGGCGCGCCTTCGCACTGGACGCGGTAGTCGTCGAGCATCTTGCCGTAGGGGCCGATGCCGATGGAACCGATGCGATCGAATCGCGGCGCGCGTCCGTCGCCGCAGCGCAGCCGCGCCAGATAGTCGCGCTGGCCGTGGGCGCCATTGGCGCGGATGGGGTTGCCGCGGCTTCCCAGCGGCCCTTCCAGGGCGACATCGGGGATGTCCTGGTGCAGCGCCATCATGCGCGCCAGATCGACCCGGCCACTGGAAGGCGCCGGGCCGCTGGCGCAGCCGGCGGCCAGCGGAATCAGCAGGGCCAGCGCGCAGGCGGCCGGATTCGGTTTCATGTCGTGGTGCAGTCACGCGTGGATTGCCGCGACTATACCGTGCGGAAGAAGGGCATGGCCCCACGAGAGCACCGTGGCCTTGGCTCCGCAGCCGGGTTTTCCGTGCGGGGGCGCGCCATGCACGCCACCCGCGCGGACGGGACTTCAGTTGCCGACGCCGACTGTCAGCACCAGGCGGTTGTCGGCCAGCCTGCCGGCGTTGTCGCGGCCGTTGCCGTCGGTGCCGTAGAAGTCGAGCGAAGCCTTGACCATGCCCCAGCGCTTGCTGACGCCGACGCCCCAGTCGGTGTAGTCCCTGGCGCCGATCACCGCGTTCTCGCGGAAGTCGGTGCGGCCGACCAGCGCGTTGAGGCTGTAATCGTTCGACAACGGCCAGCTGGCGCTGCCGCGGTAGTACCACACGTCGGTGTCGCTGCCGCCGCCGTCGTTGGTGTAGGCCACGGTCAGGCTGTATTGCTTGAGGAAGGTGGTGGTGGTGACCAGCTCGTTGAAGTTGCGCGCGCCGGCGTCGGGATAGTGGTAGCGCTTCAGGCGTGCGTCGAAGCCGACCGCGTCGCTGAAGTCGAGCTTGTAGCCGACGAAGGCATCGACCTGGAAGTCGGGCTTGTTGCTGCCGAAGTCCACGCCCGAAGCCCACGCGCCCGCGTACAGGCCGTTCTGCGCGGTGTAGGTGAGGCCGGCCTGCGCGGTCGGGTTCTCGTCGCTTTGCGACACGCCGTGGAAGACGTAGTCGGAAACCGCGGTGATTTCCCAGGTCAGCGGAGACCTGGATTCCTGCGCATGCGCGGCCAGCGGCGCGGCCGCCAGCAGGGCGGCCAATGCGATGCTGAGTTCGATGGTTTTCATCTGGACTTCCTCGGTTGGGTGCTGCGGTTGCCGGCGCGCGTCGATCGCGCTTCCGGTTGCGTATCCCGCCGGTGCAGCCATGCCGGATGCCTTCGCCGCGATCCGTGCATGGTCTGTCGCTTGGCGGCAAGTCCAATGTAGGCATCGCAATGCAGTGCGACATTGATTGAAATCAGTTGCGCACGCCGATGAAGCACGCGCATCGTCCGCAGCGTGGCGATCCATGTTGTGGAGATCCGCGCGATCGCCGCATGCGCGTGGACATGCATGGACGCGATCCGGTTGCGGATATGCGGAACCTATGGAAACGGCGGTGATCCGCCGCGATTTTCGATGCTAGCGAAGCGTGGCCCGGCGCTTGTCGTCCAGCCACTTGGAAGCCTGCGCCGGCGCGTAGTCGCGCATCCACTGCAGCATCGCGTCGATGTCCTCGCCGTGCCACAGATCGTCGCGCTGGTCCGGGTGCAGGAAGCGCTCGGCGACCATGCGATCGATCATGCCCAGCAACGGCGCGTAGAAATCCTCCACGTCGAGGAACGCGCACGGCTTGTCGCCGATGCCGAGCTGGCGCCAGGTCAGCATCTCGAACATCTCGTCCAGCGTGCCGAAGCCGCCGGGCAGGGCGACGAAGCCGTCGGACAGGTCGAACATGCGCTTCTTGCGCTCGTGCATGTTGGCGACCACTTCCAGCCGGGTGACGCCCCTGTGCGCGACTTCCAGGTTGAGCAACTGCTCGGGAATCACGCCGACCACCTGGCCGCCACCGGCCAGCACCGCGTCGGCGACGACGCCCATCAGGCCCACGTTGCCGCCGCCGTATACCAGCGTCATTCCTTCCCGGGCGATGCGCTCGCCCAGCGCGGCGGCGCGCTCGGCGTAGACGGGCTTGCTGCCGGCGTTGGAGCCGCAATAGACGCAGATGGTTTTCATGAGGCGGGAGTGGGGAATGGAGAATAGGGAATGGTAGAAGAGCAATAGCGGAAAAGCGAAAACGCCGGCATCGCTGCCGGCGTCCCGTACGGGGCGGTGAATAGGAAACCGTTTTACGATTCCCTATTCTCCATTCCCGATTCCCCGCTTCAATTCGCCTTGTGTATCGCCCGCTTGTCCACCGCCATCGCGGCGTCGTGGATGGCTTCGGACAGCGAGGGGTGGGCGTGGCAGATGCGGGCCAGGTCGTCGGCGCTGCCGTTGAATTCCATCGTCAGCACGCCTTCGTGGACCAGTTCGCTCACGTTCGGGCCAATCAGGTGCAGGCCCAGCACGCGGTCGGTTTCGGCATGCGCAATCACCTTGGCGAAGCCGGTCGGCTCGGCCATCGCCACCGCGCGTCCAACCGCGGCGAACGGGAAGCTGCCGGTCTTGTACGGCACGCCCTCGGCCTTGAGCTGCTGCTCGGTCTTGCCGACCCAGGCGATTTCCGGCGCGGTGTAGATGACGTAGGGAATGGTGTCGAAATTGACGTGGCCCGGCAGGCCGGCGATCAGCTCGGCTACCGCGATGCCTTCCTCGAAACCCTTGTGCGCCAGCATCGGGCCGCGCACGCAGTCGCCGATGGCCCACACGCCGTCGACGCCGGTGTGGCAATGGTCGTCGACCACGATCTGGCCGCGCTCGTTGAGCTGCACGCCGGTGCCCTCGGCCAGCAGGCCCTTGGACGCGGCGCGGCGGCCCACGGCCACCAGCAGCTTGTCCACGGTCAGGGTCTTTTCGCCGTGCTTGTCCGAATAGCTGATGACCACTTCCTGCTTCTTGCCCTTGCCGCTGACTTCGGTCTTGCCGACCTTGGCGCCGAGCAGGATATTCAGGCCTTCCTTCTTGAACTCGCGCGCGGCCAGCTTGCCCACTTCCGCGTCGGCGGCGGGCAGGAAGTCGGGCAGGGCTTCGAGGATGGTGACCTCGGCGCCTAGGCGCTTCCACACGCTGCCCAGTTCCAGGCCGATCACGCCGGCGCCGATCACGGCCAGGCGCTTGGGCACCTCGGTGAAGTCCAGCGCGCCGACGTTGTCGACGATGTTCTCGCCGTCGAACCTGGCGAACGGCAGCTCGATCGAATCCGAACCGGCGGCGATGATGACGTTGGCGCCTTTCAGCTCGACTTCGCTGCCGTCGTGCTGCTTCACCTTGATCACGTTGCCCGGCTGCAGCTGGCCGAAGCCGTAGTACGGCGTGACCTTGTTGGCCTTGAACAGCATCGCGATGCCGCCGGTGAACTGCTTCACGATGGCGTCCTTGCGCGCGACCATCTTGGCCACGTCCATCTTCGCGTCCTTGACGCTGATGCCGTGCTGCTCGAACGAGTGGGTGAGGTTGTGGTACTGGTGCGAGGAATCCAGCAGCGCCTTGGACGGGATGCAGCCCACGCGCAGGCAGGTGCCGCCGAGCGCCGGCTTGCCGTCCTTGCCCAGCGCCGCGTCGATGCAGGCGACCTTCATGCCCAGCTGCGCGGCGCGGATGGCGGCGTGATAGCCGGCGGGACCGGCTCCGATGACGACGACGTCGTATTGTTGTTGTTCGCTCATGCTTTGCTCACACGGGAATGGGGAATAGGGAATGGGGAATCGTGAAAGCGCCGGCGTCGGCTCGATTTCTCCATCCGGCTGGATTCAGGCGGGAATGGAGGGCGGGAGGGAGAGATGCTTTCCCATTCCCGATTCTCCATTCCCGATTCCCGGCTCTCAGAGATCGAACAACATCCTGTTCGGATTCTCCAGCTGGTTCTTGATGTCGACCAGGAACAGCACCGCGTCCTTGCCATCGATGATGCGGTGGTCGTAGGACAGGGCGATGTACATCATCGGCGCGATCACGACCTGGCCGTTCTCGGCGATCGGGCGCTCCTTGATGGCGTGCATGCCCAGGATGGCGCTCTGCGGCGGGTTGACGATCGGGGTGGAGAACAGCGAGCCGAAGGTGCCGCCGTTGGTGATGGTGAAGGTGCCGCCCTGGAGGTCCTCCAGCGCGAGCTTGCCGTCGCGGGCCTTGGCGGCGTATTCGCCGATGCCCTTCTCGATGTCGGCGAAGGACATCCGCTCGACGTTGCGCAGCACCGGCGTGACCAGGCCCTTGTCGGTGGACACGGCGATCGAGATGTCGGCGTAGCCGTGGTAGATGATGTCGTCGCCGTCGACCGAGGCGTTGATGATCGGGAAGCGTTGCAGCGCGTTGGCGGCGGCCTTGGCGAAGAAGCTCATGAAGCCGAGCTTGACGCCGTGGGCCTTCTGGAAGTCCTCGCCGATCTGCTTGCGCGCGGCGGCGACCTTGGCCAGGTTGACCTCGTTGAACGAGGTCAGCATGGCGATGGATTCCTTCGAGTGCATCAGCCGCTCGGCGATGCGCTTGCGGATGCGGGTCATCGGCACGCGCTCTTCCGGACGCGCGCCGCCGGCGGTGCCGGCGCCGCCGGCCCTGGCGTAGTTGACCAGGTCTTCCTTGGTCACCGCGCCGCGGCGGCCGGTGCCGGCGACCTGCGCCGGGTCGATGCCCTGGCTGACGGCGGTGAAGCGCGCGCCCGGCGGCAGGCCGTCGGTCGAGGCGGCGGGGGCAGGCTTGGTGCTGGCCGGGGCCTTGGCCTCGGCCTGGGCGGCGGCGGCCTTGGGCTGCACTTCCTCGGCGCCGGCGGCGGGCTTGTCGTCCTTCTTCGCCTCGGCCGGCGCGGCGGCGACCGCGCCTTCCTCGATGATCGCCAGCAGCTGCGAGCTGGTCACCGTGTCGCCTTCCTTGAACTTGATTTCCTTCAGCACGCCGTCGACCGGCGAGGGCACTTCCAGCACGACCTTGTCGGTCTCCAGATCCACCAGGTTCTCGTCGCGCTTGACCGCGTCGCCGGCCTTCTTGTGCCAGCTGGCGATGGTGGCGTCGGAAACGGATTCGGGGAGTACCGGAACTTTGACTTCGGTGGCCATTGGGGCGTCCTGGATGGTTCGTGTAAGGGGATGCGGGTTATTCGGCGACGTTCTTGTCGCCGAGCTTGTCGACCAGCGCTTCGGCGATCAGCTTGAGCTGCTCTTCGACGTGCTCGGCGAAGTGGCCGGCGGCCGGCGACGGCGAGCGCGAGCGGCCGGCGTAGTACAGCGACTGGCCCGGCTGCAGGCAGAATTGCAGGTGGTGCTTGATCTGGTACCACGCGCCCTGGTTCTGCGGCTCTTCCTGGCACCAGACCACGTCGGCGGCCTTGCCGTAGCG
The DNA here is from genome assembly GCF_046736355.1 of Pseudoxanthomonas mexicana. GTDB lineage: Bacteria > Pseudomonadota > Gammaproteobacteria > Xanthomonadales > Xanthomonadaceae > Pseudoxanthomonas_A > Pseudoxanthomonas_A mexicana_B. The sequence continues at coordinate 1,963,039 of NZ_CP157201.1, forward strand.
CTTGAGCTCGGCGGCCAGCGCCTCGCGCGGGAACGGGTAGAGCTGCTCCACGCGGACCAGCGCCACGTCGTCCTGGCCGCGCTTGGTCGCGTCCTCGAGCAGGTCGTAGTAGACCTTGCCCGAGCACAGCACCACGCGCCTGACCTTCTTCGGATCGGCCGAGGCGTCGGGGATCAGGTGCTGGAACTCGCCGTCGGCCAGTTCGTCCAGGCTGGACACGGCCAGCTTGTGGCGCAGCAGCGACTTGGGCGTCATCACCACCAGCGGCTTGCGGGTGGTCATGCGCATCTGCCGGCGCAGCATGTGGAAGCATTGCGCGGGCGTGGTCGGCACGCAGACCAGCATGTTCTCCAGCGCGCACAGCTGCAGGAAGCGCTCCAGGCGCGCCGAACTGTGCTCCGGGCCCTGGCCCTCGTAGCCGTGCGGCAGCAGCAGGGTCAGGCCGGAAATGCGGCCCCACTTGGCCTCGCCGGCGGCGATGAACTGGTCGATCACCACCTGCGCGCCGTTGGCGAAGTCGCCGAACTGCGCTTCCCAGATGCACAGGGTGTTGGGATCGGTGGTGGAGAAGCCGTACTCGAACGCCATCACCGCCTCCTCGCTGAGCAGCGAGTCGATGATGGTGGCCTGCTCGGGCGACTCGACCAGCTGGCGCAGCGGCAGGTAGTAGCTGTCGGTCTTCTGGTCGTGGAGGATGCCGTGGCGGTGGAAGAAGGTGCCTCGGCCGGCGTCCTGGCCGACCAGGCGCAGGCCGTGGCCCTCGGCCAGCAGGGTGGCGTAGGCCAGGTTCTCGGCGAAGCCCCAGTCGGCGGCCTGCTCGCCGGCGGCCATCTTCAGCCGGTCCTCGTAGATCTTGGCCACGCGCGGGTGCAGGGTCACCCCGGCCGGGATGGTGTTGATGATCTGCGCCAGCGAGTCCAGCGCCTTGCGCTTGACCTTGGTATCGACCGGATCGCTGAGCTTGCCTGCCACGTACTTCGACCAGTCGATGGCCAGCTCGTCGGACTTGGTCTTGGCCAGCTCGGTGGTGACCTCGCCGGAATCCAGCTTGGCGCGGTACTCGTCCACCAGCGCCTTGCCGGCGTCGGCTGGCAGCACGCCGGCCTTCTCCAGCCGGGCGGCGTACAGCTCGCGGGTGGTCGGGTGCTTGCGGATGGTCTGGTACATCAACGGCTGGGTCGCCGCCGGCTCGTCGGCCTCGTTGTGGCCGTGGCGGCGGTAGCAGATCAGGTCGATGACCACGTCCTTCTTGAACTGCTGGCGGAAGTCGAACGCCAGGTTGGCGCAGAACACCACCGCCTCCGGGTCGTCGGCGTTCACGTGCAGCACCGGCGCGCCGACCATCTTGGCCACGTCGGTGCAGTACAGGGTCGAGCGCGCGTCTTCCTTGTTGCTGGTGGTGAAGCCGACCTGGTTGTTGATGACCACGTGCACGGTGCCGCCGACGGCGAAGCCGCGCGCCTGCGACATCTGGAACAGCTCCATCACCACGCCTTGGCCGGCGAAGGCGGCGTCGCCGTGCATGATGACCGGCATCACCGCGCTGCGCTGGCTGTCGCCGCGGCGCTCCTGGCGCGAGCGCACGCTGCCGGCCACCACCGGGTCGACGATCTCCAGGTGCGAGGGGTTGAACGCCAGCGCCAGGTGGACCGCGCCGCCCGGGGTGGCGATGTCGGCCGAGAAGCCCATGTGGTACTTGACGTCGCCGGCGTGGGCCAGCGGGTTGTCGTGCTCGAACTTGCCCTCGAACTCGTCGAACAGCTTGCGCGGGTTCTTGCCCAGGGTGTTGACCAGCACGTTGAGGCGGCCGCGGTGGGCCATGCCGATGACGATGTCCTTGACCTGGCCCTCGCCGGCGCGGCGGATCAGCACGTCCATCAGCGGGATCAGCGAGTCGCCGCCTTCCAGCGAGAAGCGCTTCTGGCCGACGTACTTGGTGTGCAGGTAGCGCTCCAGCCCCTCGGCGGCGGTCAGCCGCTCCAGGGTGCGGCGCTGCTGGTCGGCGGACAGACCGTACCGGCCGCCGGCCGCTTCCAGCCGCTGGTACAGCCACTGGCGCTGCCCGGCCTCGGAGATGTGCATGAATTCGGCGCCGATGGCGCCGCTGTAGGTGGCCTTGAGGCGCGCCAGCAGGTCGCGCAGCTTCATCCGCGCATGGCCGCCGACGTTGCCGGTGCTGAACTCGCTGTCCAGGTCGCGCTCGGACAGGTTGTGGAAGGCCAGGTCCAGGTCCGGCGGGTTGATCGGCGGGGTCAGGCCCAGCGGATCCAGCTGCGCGCCGAGGTGGCCGCGCGAGCGGTAGGCGGTGATCAGGCGGCCGACGTTGCGTTCGCGCTCGTCGCCGGCAGCGGGGGCGAGCGGGCCGGCGTTGGCGGCCTGGCGGGCGGCGCCGGCGATCTGCTCGATGACCACCGAATGCGGGACATCGCCGGCCTCGCGGCCCTTGAAGCCGTCGAAGAACGATTTCCACTGCGGACCGACACTCTCCGGGGCGACCAGGTACTGCTCGTACAGGTCTTCGACGTAGGAGGCGTTGCCTCCGTTGAGCTGCGAGGATTGCGCAAACTGCTTGAGGAGATTGTCCACGATGGCGTAGGCGATGGGGTACGGAAAAGGTGGGAAAGGATGATTTGCGATGCCGCTGGCGCAGCGGGGCGAAATTATACCCGCAAGCCTGTTCAGGGGCGCATGCGTATTGGACTAAAAGGCTACTTTCATCCTGATTTCGCGCCGGAATGCGGCAGGGGTTCAGATCCCCAGCGCACGGTATTCGCTGATCGGGCGCGCGCGTTCCCAGGTGCGGGCGAATTCCTCGCGCAGCTGGCGGGCGCGCGCGGGGCCGTCGAGGTCGGTCTCGCCATCGGGGCGATGGCCCAGCGGTCGGAAGTAGTAGCCGCCGCCGTCGTTGACCACGAAGGCCGAGGGATAGGCCAGATCATGCGGATCGGTGACCGCGCGGAAGGCGAACACGCTGGGCAGGCGCTGGGCCAGGGCCAGCAGCGGGGACAGGTGCTGCTGCGGGGCGGCCGGATCCTGCAGCAGGATCCGGACTTCGTTCGGGCCGGGCCGGGTGGCGTAGCGGCGCAGGGCTTCCAGCACCGTCGGCGCATCCAGCAGCCCCGGGTCCAGGGCGCGGCTGTAGATCATCAATGAACGTCGGGCCTGCGCGGCCAGGCCGACGAGGGCGGCCAGCGCGGCGGAAGGGTATTCCACGGCGACCGCGCCATCCAGCCGGCGGCGCATGCCCTGGTGGACGATGCCGGCCTCGGTGAAGCGCTCGCCCTCGGGCAGGAAGCCGTGGCGGGCGTAGAAGGTCTCGGCGCTGACCTGCGCGTGCAGGCTGACCTCCGGCCACTGCTGGCGCCGCGCCTGCGCCAGCAGCGCCTCCAGCAATGCGTCGCCGACGCCGCGGCCGCGCCATTCGCGCAGCACCGCCATCCGCCCGATCCGGCGCTGCGGGGTCAGCCGGCCGGTGCCGATGGGCCGGCCCTGCGCGTCGCGGGCGACGACGTGGTGGCAGATCGGATCCAGCGCGTCCCATTCCTCTTCCAGCGGCACCTGCTGCTCGTGCACGAACACGGTCTCGCGGACCAGGCGCAGGTCGTCCACGCCGCTGGCGTAGTCGATGGGTTCGACGCTGAAATCGCGCATGTCAGTCTTCGTCGTCGTCCGGGGTCAGCAGCGCATAGTGGCCCTGGGCCATCAGCGCGAGCAAGGCGTCGCGGCCGGCCTCGCCCAGCGCCGCGTAGCCGGCGCCGTCGAAGGTCTCGGCGGCGGCGATGGCGCGGGCGTCGGCCACCGGCAGTTCGTAGTCGGCGCCGTTGCAGTACAGGCTGGCGCCGCGGCCGCTGCGCCGCCGCCAGGCCAGCCGAGAGAACGGATGCCGCGACAGCAGCGCGCCGTGCTGCAGGTCCCATTCGACCTCGATACGCGAGCGGTTGCCGGGCGCCGGCGCCACGTCGCCGGAGGCGCGGTAGGTGGTGACGAAGCGGCCGAACCAGTCGCCCAGCCGGTCCGGATCGTTCATTCGCAGCGCGTTCAGCGCCTCGACCGCGCGGCGCATCGCCTCGGCGTCGATCTCGTTGGGATCCTGCGGCGGGACCAAGTCCTCGTCGTGGTAGCGCAGGTTCTCGTCGGCGTCGGCCACCAGGGTGTCGAGCCAGTCGCCGATCAGCTCGGCCGAGGACGGCGCGCGCATGCCTACCGAGAAGGTCAGGCACGGATCCAGCGCCACCCCGTGGTGCGGCACGCCGGGCGGCAGGTAGAGCATGTCGCCGGGTTCCAGCACCCACTCGTGGGTCGGGTTGAACTCGCGCAGCAGCTTGAGCTCGACGTCCGGGCGGAAGTCGGACGGCGGATTGCCGCTGGCGTCGATCTGCCAGCGGCGGCGGCCCTGGGCCTGCAGCAGGAACACGTCGTACTGGTCGATGTGCGCGCCGACCGAGCCGCCGGTGGCGGCGAAGCTCACCATGATGTCGTCCAGCCGCCAGCGCGGCAGGAAGTCGAAGTGCCGCAGCAGCGCGCGCACGTCCGGATCCCACTTGTCCACGTCCTGCACCAGCAGGGTCCAGTCGTGGTCGGGCATGCCGGGGAATTCCTCCTCGGCGAACGGCCCGCTGCGCAGGGTCCAGCCGTCGCGGGCGCGGTCGTGGACGACGATGCGCGACAGCGCGCCTTCCTCGCAGGCCAGCCCGGCCAGGTCCTCCGGCTCGATCGGCGGGACGAAGCCGGGGAAGGCGTTGCGGATCAGCAGCGGCTGCTTCTGCCAGTAGCGGCGCAGGAAGTCGGCCGGCTTCATGCCGAGCGGGAAGTGCTTGCGGGCGTCGATTTCGATCATGGGTGGCCTCCTGGGCCTGCCGGGCCGGCCGTGCGCGCAGGTCGCGGCTTCAGATCCCGCGCGCCAGCCGCTCGGCCAGGCCGGTGTAGGCGCCAGGCGTCAGTTCGCGCAGGCGCTGCTTGTCGGCGGCGGGCAGGTCCAGCGATTCGACGAACGCCCGCATCGACTCGGCGGTGATGCCCTGGCCACGGGTGAGCGCCTTCAGCTGCTCGTAGGGGTTGGGCAGGCCGTGCCGGCGCATCACCGTCTGCACGGCTTCGGCCAGCACTTCCCAGGCGGCGTCGAGGTCGGCGTCTAGGCGCTGCGGGTTCACTTCCAGCTTGCCCAGGCCCTTGGCCAGCGAGTCCAGCGCCACCTGGGTGTGGCCGAAGGCGACGCCGAGCGCGCGCAGCACGGTCGAGTCGGTCAGGTCGCGCTGCCAGCGGCTGATCGGCAGCTTGGCGCTGAAGTGCTCGAACAGCGCGTTGGCCAGGCCGAAGTTGCCTTCCGCGTTCTCGAAGTCGATCGGGTTGACCTTGTGCGGCATCGTGCTGGAGCCGACCTCGCCCTCTTTGAGCTTCTGCTTGAAGTAGCCCAGCGAGATGTAGCCCCAGATGTCGCGCGCCAGGTCGATCAGGATGGTGTTGGCGCGGCGCGCGGCGTCGCCGATCTCGGCGACGTTGTCGTGCGGCTCGATCTGGGTGGTCCAGGGGTTGAACACCAGTCCCAGGCCCTCGACGAAGCGCTGCGCGAACGCCGGCCAGTCCACGTCGGGGTAGGCCGCCACGTGGGCGTTGTAGTTGCCGACCGCGCCGTTGATCTTGCCGGTCAGCTCGACCGCGGCGATCTGCCGGCGCTGCCGCGCCAGGCGCGCGACGACGTTGGCGATCTCCTTGCCCAGCGTGGTCGGCGAGGCGGTCTGGCCGTGCGTGCGCGACAGCATCGACTGCCCGGCCTGGGCATGGGCCAGCGCGCGCAGCGTGGCGACCACGCCGTCCAGCGCTGGCAGCAGCGCCTCGCGGCGCGCCTGTTCCAGCATCAGCCCGTAGCTGAGGTTGTTGATGTCCTCGCTGGTGCAGGCGAAGTGGACGAACTCCAGCGCCGGGCCGAGTTCGGCGTCGTCCTTGAGCTGCTCCTTGATGAAGTACTCGACCGCCTTGACGTCGTGGTTGGTGGTGCGCTCGATCTCCTTGACCCGCGCGGCGTGCTCGACCGAGAAGCCGTCGGCCAGCGCGCGCAGCCTGGCCTTGCCGGTCACGGAGAAATCCTCCAGCTCGGCGATGCCCGGTTCGGCGGCCAGCGCCAGCAGCCATTCGATCTCCACCTTGACCCGCGCCTTGATCAGGCCGTATTCGGAAAAGACGGGGCGCAGCGCATCGACCTTGGAGGCGTAGCGGCCGTCGAGCGGGGACAGGGCGAGCAGGGAGGCGTGGGACATGGAAGCTATCTTTATGGTGGAAGGCAGATCCGTAGCCGGCGGTGTCGCGGAATACGGTGGCGAATGGCGATCAAGGCGTTTCGCGCCTGAAAGGCGCGAGTCACTTTTCTTTGCTTGTGCAAAGAAAAGTAACCAAAAGAAAGCACACCCCGGCGGCACGCCCGCGCTTTGCGCGGGTGCGTGTGCGGACCGGGAATTTTTCGAAGGCACATCCATGTACCTTCGAAAAACGGCGCGCGTCCTGCGCGCCGCCCTGCGGGTTTGACCCGATCCGCCCACCGTGCCTCAGGGGCCCCATCGAGCAAGAGCAGAGCAAAAACAAGGCGCGCGCATTCTATCCCACCCGGTCCCGCCAGGCCCGTGGCGTATCATTCCGCTTCCAGCCAGCCGTTGCGGCCTGCACGTCGCGCGCCAGCCGTAGCCCTCACATGGAGACACGCTGATGACGCAGAAGAACCGGGCCAGGCCCTCCGCCCCCCTTACCCGCGTGGAGCGGGACAGCATGGGCGAGTTGCAGGTGCCAGCCGAGGCGCTGTGGGGCGCGCAGACACAGCGCGCGGTGCAGAACTTCCCCATCTCCGGCCGGCCGATGCCGCCGGGCTTCGTCCACGCGCTGGGGCTGGTCAAGGCCGCCGCGGCGCAGGTCAACGCCGAACTTGGCCTGCTGCCGAAGGGCATCGCCCGGGCCGTGCGGGCCGCCGCGCTGGAGGTGGCCGAAGGGCGGCACGATGCGCAGTTCCCGATCGACATCTACCAAACCGGCTCGGGCACCTCGTCCAACATGAACGCCAACGAGGTCATCGCCACGCTGGCCGCGCGCGCGGGCAAGGCGCAAGTGCATCCCAACGATCACGTCAACCTGGGCCAGAGCTCCAACGACGTGATCCCGACCGCGCTGCGGGTCTCGGCGCAGCTGGCTACGGTGGAACGACTGCTGCCGGCGCTCAAGCACCTGCGCAAGACCATCGACAGGCGCGGCAAGGCGCTGGACAAGGTGGTCAAGACCGGCCGCACCCACCTGATGGACGCGATGCCGCTGACCTTCGGGCAGGAGTTCTCGGCGTGGTCGGCGCAGCTGGCCTCCGCGCAGGCGCGCATCGAGGACAGCCTCAAGCGCCTGCGCCGGCTACCGCTGGGCGGTACCGCCATCGGCACCGGCATCAACGCCGATCCGCGCTTCGGCGGCAAGGTCGCCAAGGCGCTGACGACGCTGACGAAGGCCAGATTCGACAGCGCCGACAACAAGTTCGAGGGCCTGGCCGCGCAGGACGACGCGGTCGAGCTGTCCGGGCAGCTCAGCGCGCTGGCGGTGGCGCTGACCAAGATCGCCAACGACCTGCGCTGGATGAACGCCGGGCCGCTGGCCGGCCTCGGCGAGATCGAGCTGCCGGCCTTGCAGCCGGGCAGTTCGATCATGCCGGGCAAGGTCAACCCGGTGATCCCCGAGGCGACGGTGATGGCCTGCGCGCAGGTGATGGGCTACCACGCCGCGATCACGGTGGCCGGGCAGAGCGGCAACTTCCAGCTCAACGTCACCCTGCCGCTGATCGCCGCCAACCTGCTCGACGGCATCGGCCTGCTCTCGAACGCGATGCGCCTGCTGGCCGACTCGGCGATCGCCGGGCTGAAGGTGCGCCGGGACAACGTCAGCCGCGCGCTGGATCGCAATCCGATCCTGGTCACCGCGCTCAACCCGGTGATCGGCTACGAGCAGGGCGCGGCCATCGCCAAGCAGGCCTACCGGCAGGGCCGGCCGGTGCTGGAAGTGGCGATGGAGGTCACCGGGCTGCCGGAGAAGACGCTCGGGCCGCTGCTGGATCCGGCGCTGCTGGCCAAGGGCGGCATCCACGGCAAGCTGGGCGGCGGGGGCGGTTAGGCGCTGCCCGGCACACCAAGGACTTGTCCCGACAGCGTTGGGGAACCTTTCGGGCAAGTGTCGTCATCCCCGCGCAGGCGGGGATGACGGAAGAGCAGGAATCCCAATCGGAATGCCTCGGATCACGGCTTATCGCGCCGTGGCCGTCCCGTCGCCATCCAGGCAGGCGTTGCAGGCGGTCGTGCTGAAGCGGCCCTGGCAGATCTGGCGGATCTTCTCCACCGACAGCCCGCCCGGCACTTCCTCGCGCAGGCCGCCGCGGAACAGCGTGCAGGTCGCCTCCGACAACCGGGCGATTTCCGGCTGCTGCAGGGTGATGGCGCCGTTGCGGGTGTGGGTGAGGCGGGCGCCGTTTCCGTCGGCGCGCAGTTCGACCAACTGGCCGCCCTGCCAGAGCTGCAAGGCGGTGGAACCATCCGGGCCGGCGACGAACAGCGCGTTCTGGCCCTTGCGCCCGTCCAGGGTCAGGCCGATGTTGTCGCTCTCGTCCCAGGTGACGTAGCCGCCGCGCTCCTGGCCGCTGCGGTCGTACAGCATGACGCCGGCGGCCTTGCTCCCGCGCGGCACCCGGCGGCCGTTGATCACCGCGTCGGGCAGGTCGCCGCCGATGCGCACGCGCTCCACGCCCTGCGGATCGACCACCACCAGTTCGGTGACGCGCAGCGGACCGGCCACCGGTGCGGTCGCGCTGGCCGACACCGCGCCGGGCTGGAGCGCGAGCGCCGCGATGGCCGCTGCCAGCGAGGCCGCCAGCAGGTATACCCATGAGCGGAGCCGACGCTGGCTGCGCTCGAAGGCTTGCAGGCGTGTTTCGAAATCCGGATGCACGGGTGTTCTCCTGGGTCCGAAGTGGCTGATCGATGGGCACGTGGGTGCCGCGCGCCCGGTTTCCGGCCGCATCGCAACGACGGCCGGTGGCAGGGGCGGTTACGGCTGCTCGGGCTCCGCGCCCGGGGAGGCCTACGCCGCGGCATCGGCCTCCACGGCGGCATCGGTGTCCGTGCCAGCGCCCGCGGTGGTGCTGGCGTCACCGTCGAAGTCCAGTTCGTAGTTGCCGTCCTTGCAGTCGTCGATGTCGGACGCGTCCATCGTGGCGTAGGGCTTGAAGGCCGGCAGCGCGCCGGCCAGCGCGTTCTGCGAGGCCAGCAGGCCGGGCATGAGGACGCACAGCTTCCGGGCCTCGGCCTCGATGCGCTTGCCTTCGGCTTCCATCTGCTTCTCGAAATCGTCGGTGGTGCCGGTGAACACGCTCTTCAGCGCGCCGCTGGCGGCCTTCACGCCCAGATCCGCGCCCTGCATGCCGATGGCGATGCCGGCCCGGGCGATGGCGACGATGTTGGCCCGGTGCGCCAGCAGCAGTTCGCGCTGGGCCGCGTCGATCGGCACCGGCTTGCCGGCGATCAGCAGGTCGCCCTGCGGGGTGATCTCGGCCCTGGGCTGGTTGCGGTCGCCGGGCTTGCAGCCGTAACCCACGCCGCGGCCGGTATTGCAGCCGACGCTGACGTTCTCAGTGGCCAGCTTCTCGCCGGCCGCGATCATGGCCTGCTGGATCTTGCGGCCCAGCGCGGTGTCGGCCGGCTGTGCGGTCGCGGATTCGCCACCGGAAGGCGGCGGCGGGTCGTTCCTGCCGCAGGCGGCCAGCGGCAGCAGGGCGGCGAGGGCGATCATGTGGAACTTGCGCATGGGTTTGCTCCCGGTCAGAGGTTGGCGAATTCGCGGCGGACCTGCTTCTCGCAGTCTTCGACGTCGTCCGCCTCCAGCGTGGCGTAGGGACGGAACGGCGGCAGGCTGTCGGCCAGGCGCTGCTGCGAGGCGAGCAGGCCGGGCAGGCTGCGGCAGATCTCCAGCACGCCCGGTTCGATGGTCGTCTTGATCTGCTTCTCCAGGCGCCGCTCCAGGCTGCCGCTCATGGCGCTGAAGATCAGGCCGAACAGGCCGCGGTCCACCGCGTCGAGGGCGATCTGCGCGCTGCGCTCGCCGATGTCGATGCCGGCGCGGGCGATGTCGATGACCTGGCCGCGGTAGGCCAGCAGTTCGCTGCGCTGGGAAGCGTCGATGGCCACGGCCTTGCCGTCGATCAGGAAATCGCCGCGCGGGGTGATCTCCGCTTTCGGCAGCGCCTTCCGATCAGTGTCGCCGGACTTGCCGAAGCGCAGGTTGTTGCCCACGTCCAGGTTCCCGGTTTCCAGCTCGGCGCGGGCCTTGGCCAGTTCCTCGCGCACTTCGCGGCGGGCCTCGGCCATTTCCTGGCTGATTTCGCCACTGACGGAGCCCTTCGCGGGCCCGGCGGCCTGTGCGGCCGGCGGCGGCAGGCCCACCAGCAGGCAGGCCAGCAGGAGCGGTTGCAGCAGGGGACGGCGGATGGGCATGTCGTTCATGGGCAATCTCCGGTGCGGGTTCAGCGCTTGCGCGGCAGGTCGATGGCGCCGCGGACGTCGCGGTGGCTCGCATCGCCGCTGCCGATCGATCCGACCGACAGGCTGGCCGCGCCGCGCACGTCCAGGTCGCCGGAACGGATCGAATCCACCCGCACCGCGCCGGACACGTTGCGCAGCTCGGCGTCGCCCGAGCCGATCGAGCGGATCTTCACGTCGCCGCTGGCCCCGTCCAGGCCGAAGTCGCCGGAACCGATGCCGCCGACCTCGACGTTGCCGCGCACCTGGCGGGCGGTGATCTCGCCCGAACCGATCGATGACACCCGCAGCGAGCCGATGTCCTCCAGCTCGATTTCGCCCGAGCCGACCGAGGCGCTGGTCAGGCCGCGGATGCGCCGGGCGGTGGCCTCGCCGGAACCGACGCTGGCGTCCAGCGCCGGCGCGCCGGTGACCACCGCATCGCCGGAACCGACCTTCAGCTGGACCGGCACGGTATCGGGCAGGCTGGCCTCGAGCTTCAGGTAGGCGTAGCGGTTGCCGAAGGAGAAACCAAATGCGCGGTTCTCGTTCTCGGCCCGGATCAGCAGCGTATCGCCGCTCCTGTGCTGGCTGAGCCTGAGCGTGGCCAGGTCATCGGCATTGGAGGCGCAGGCGCGTCCCTGGACGGCGGCGCTGGCGCCGGGACGCGAATCGACCCTCAGGTCGTGCGAACCGATCTCGAAGACCACCGTCCTGACGCCCGCCAGGTCCAGTTGCAGGTTGCGGGGCTGCGAATGCTTGCACTGCGGCTCCTGCGCCGCCGCGGCCAGGGGCAGCAGCAGGCCGGCGATCAACATCGTCTTGCGCATGGGGAAACTCCTGCAGCGAATGAAGAAGTAGAAGGTGCCGGGGACGTGGCGCGTCAGCCGTCGTCGCGCCAGCGGCGCAGGCGGATCGCGCCGAGGATCATCGCCACGCCGGCGACTGCGCCGATCCAGGTCTCCGGCCGCGCCAGCGCGCCGTAGGTCACCTTCAGCGAAATCAGCTGGTGGATGCTCTGCGCGCCGCTCAGCAGCGCGAAGTCCGCGCCCCGGTAGAAGATGTCGCTGCCGGGGACCACGCTCAGCAGCAGGCGCGCGACCACGTGCTTCCAGAACCAGCCGCTGCCCTGGTCGAAGAACTGCATCAGGTCGAACCAGCTGACGAAGATGCCGGCGAACAGCGGGATCATCAGCGCCCACAGGAACGGCTTGCTGCGCGCCCAGGCCGAGCACAGCATCAGCCAGCCCACCGCCGGCAGCGCCCAGATGGCGTAGACCGGGATGGCCGCCAGCAACTGACCGGAGACCCGCAGCGGGCTGGCCGGTCCCCACAGCAGGGTCAGCGGATTGCCGCCGTGGAACAGCACCACCAGGCTGATGACAATCAGGAAGCCGAACATCGATACCACGCCCGCCAGTATCGCCAGCAGCGGCGCCACCAGGGTGGCGCTGAGCACCTTGGACAGCGTGGTCTCGGCGTCGGACACCGGCAGCGACCTCCAGAACAGCACGCTGCGGTCCTTGCGCTCGTCGTACAGGCTGCCCAGGCAGTAGAAAAACACGACGAAGGCCAGCACGATCATCGGCCAGGTGGAGGCCATGAACAGGCTGACGTCCAGTGCCTCGCCGAGTTCGCGCAGGTTCTCGGCGCTCAGCTGCGAGGTCAGCAGCGAAAGATCCAGTCCGTTGATCTGGAAGGAGCCGCTTTCGAGGTTGACGCGCGCATCGTTGGGAATCTTCCGCGCGGCCACCAGGCCGACGACGATGCCCATGACGCTCAGCAGCAGGAAGATGCCGCCGGTCACCAGCGGCGCCCAGAAGAACCCGCCCTTGTGCTCCCAGAACTCGCGGCGCAGCAGCAGGCGCAGCCGGTGGGTGGGGTGCGGAACCGGTGCGGAGGCGCGGGGAGTGGCGACGGCGTTCATGCGTAGGTTCCTTTCATGATGGCGACGAACAGATCGGCCAGGCCGGGCACGCGGGTCTCGCCCAGCTGGGCCAGCCGCTCGCGCGGCGCGCCGTCGAACAGCAGCACGGTCTTGCCGAAGGGCAGGGCGCGCTCGTCGATGGGCTGCAGCGCGCGCGCCTCGTCGGCGCGGTCTGCGTTGACCAGCACCTCGGTGTAGCGCTCGCCGACCTCGTCCATCGGCGCGTGCAGGACGATCCTGCCGTCGCGGATGAACATCACGTCGGTCAGGATGTGCTCGATCTCCTCGACCTGGTGGGTGGTGACGATGATGGTCTTCTCCTCGTCGAAGTAGTCCTCCAGCAGGCGCTGGTAGAACTGCTTGCGGTAGAGGATGTCCAGGCCCAGGGTCGGCTCGTCGAGCACCAGCAGGCGCGCGTCGATGGCCATCACCAGCGCCAGGTGCAACTGCACGATCATGCCCTTAGACATCTCGCGCACGCGCATCCCCGGGCGCAGCTGGGTGTTGGCGATGAAGCGCTCGCACTTGGCGCGATCGAAGCGCGGGTGCACGCCGGCGACGAAGTCGATGGCCTCGCGCACGCGCAGCCAGCGCGGCAGCACCGCCACGTCGGCGATGAAGCAGACCTCGTTCATCAGCCGGTCGCGCTGGGTGCAGGGATCCAGCCCGAGCACTTTCAGATCGCCCTCGAACCGGGTCAGGCCGAGGATGGCCTTCAGCGCGGTGGTCTTGCCGGCGCCGTTGGGACCGATCAGGCCGACGATGCGGCCCGGCGCGATCTCGAAGCTGGCGCCGTCCAGTGCGAGCTTCTTCTTGTAGGCCTTGCGCAGCCCGTGCGCGGAGACCACGGGATTGGCGACTGCGACGTTCATCATTGTTTCCCCTTGGAGTGCAGCAAATCTTCCAGTGAAAGGCCCAGCCGCTCGATGCGTTCGGCGACCGGCGGCCACTCCTCGCGCAGGAAGCGCTCGCGCTCGCTGCCGCGCAGCTTCTTCGCCGCCTCCTCGGTGACGAACATGCCCAGGCCGCGGCGCTTCTCCACCAGCGCCTCGTCGGCCAGTTCCTGGTAGGCGCGCGAGACGGTGATGGGGTTGAGCTGGTATTCGGCGGCGACCTGGCGCACCGAGGGCAGCGCGTCGCCGGGCTTGAGGATGCCGTCCAGCATCATCGCGATGACGCGATCCTTGAGCTGGCGGTAGATGGGAGCGCCGTCGCTCCATTGGATGGAGGTCATGGCTCAGCCCCTCGGGCGCAGCGACTGCGCGAAGGAGAAGTACGGCATCGACAGCGAGGCGCGGGCGCGGCGGCGCGGCGGCGCGGCCTCCTGCTCGGCGACCGCCTCGCCGGCGTCGAGCAGCGGCAGCGGCAGCGGCGTGGCCGCCAGAGGCGATGGCGCGCCCGGCCCGGCCAGCAGCCCCAGGCCCAGCAGCATGACGCCGGCGACGGCCGCGATCATGAGGTAGGTGCGCTTGTCTTTCATGGTTCCCCCCGGCTAACTGGGTGAGTGGTGTTGTATGTAACTATAACACCAAGACACGGGCGGTCAACACCTCCGCAACGCTTTTGCCACCCAACTGAAGGCATACTTGCCCGCCGACCCCACCGAGCGCCGTGCCATGAAGTCCAAGTGCCTGAAAACAATGGCTTTGCTGGGCCTTCTGGCGGTCACCGGCAATGCCGGGGCCGGGGATCTGCTGGACGTGGCCTACCGCCCGCTGGCCGGCAAGGGCACGGTCAACCTGAACGAGGCCTACGGCGGCAAGGTGCTGCTGATCGTCAACACCGCCAGCAAGTGCGGCTACACCCCGCAGTACGAGGGGCTGGAGGCGCTGCAGCGGCGCTATGCCGCGCGCGGCTTCTCGGTGCTGGGCTTCCCGTCCAACGACTTCAAGGGACAGGAGCCGGGCAGCGAGGAGGAAATCCAGGCGTTCTGCACGCTGACCTACGGGGTGAAGTTCCCGATGTTCGAGAAGGTGCAGGTCACCGGCGCCGGCGCCACCCCGCTGTACCGCGCGCTCGCGCAGGCCACCGGCGTGGCCCCGGGCTGGAATTTCCACAAGTACCTGATTGCCCGCGACGGGCGCGTGGTGGCCGGCTTCCCGAGCAAGGTCGCGCCGGAGGATCCGCAACTGATCGCCGCGATCGAGGCTGAACTGGACAAGGCGCCCTGAGTCACCGCGGCGCTGTTGGCCGCACGGCGCTATGCCACAATAGCGGTTTGGCGCCGTGGCGTTCACGGCGCGCATTCGAGGAGTCCTGGATGAAGCGGTCGGTTCGCGGCGTTGCCGCCTGGATTTTGGTCACCATGTCGATGCTGGGAGGCAATGTGTCAGCACAGGAAAAAACCGCACTCGCCAGCGAGCGCGACAAGGTCAGCTACGCGGTCGGTGTGGACGTGTCCAATTCCTTCGAGCCGATCGGCCCCTACATCGATCTGGCGGCGTTCGAGAAGGCGCTGAAGAACGCCTTCGACGGCGGCAAGCCGCTGCTGAGCGAGGACGAGGCGCGCCAGACCGACCAGTCGCTGCGCCTGAACCTGGCCGCCGCGCAGGGCCAGCCGATCCCCGGCCAGCCGCCGGGCAGCGCGCCGCCGGCGGTGGACAAGGCCAGGGTCGGCCTGATGCTGGGCGGCTACGTGGTCGGCCAGGCGCTGGCGCCGATGAAGGACGACATCGACCTGGCGGTGCTGATGCAGGCGGTGCGCACCAAGCTGGGCAAGAGCGGCACGCCGCTGCTGACCACCGAGCAGGCGCAGGCCGAGATGCAGGCGTTCCTGGTCCGCCGCCAGAGCCAGGCCGCCACCCGCAACCGCGAGGAAGGCGCGCGTTTCCTGGCGCAGAACAAGGCCCAGAAGGGCGTGGTCACCACGCCTTCCGGCCTGCAGTACATGGTGCTGCGCGAAGGCAACGGCGCGCGCCCGCACGCGACCAGCCGCGTCCGCGTCAACTACGTCGGCACGCTGCTGGACGGCACCAAGTTCGACAGTTCCTACGATCGCGGCCAGCCGGCCGAGTTCGCGCTCAACCAGGTCATCCCGGGCTGGACCGAGGGCGTCTCGCTGATGCCGGTCGGCGCCAAGTACCGCTTCTGGATCCCCTCGGATCTGGGTTACGGCGCCAGCGGCGCGCCGGGCGGCGTGATCGGCCCCGACGCCACGCTGACCTTCGACGTCGAGCTGATGGGCATCCTGCAGTAATGCGGCCACCGCCGCGGGCGAAGGCAACGGCACGATGAAGGTTGCGATATTCGGCACCGGCTACGTGGGACTGGTCACCGGTGCCTGCCTGGCCGAGGTCGGCCACGCGGTGACCTGCGTGGATATCGATGCGGCCAGGATCGAGGGCCTCGAACGTGGGGTCGTCCCCATCCGCGAGCCCGGCCTGGAACCGATGCTCAAGGCCAACCATGCCGCCGGCCGGCTGTGCTTCGGCACCGACGCGGCGGTGGCCATCGCCCAGGCCGAGGTGATCTTCATCGCGGTCGGCACCCCGCCTGACCAGGACGGCGGCGCCGACCTGCAGGACGTGCTGGCGGTGGCGCGCACCATCGGCCGGCACATCGAGCGCCCGGTCGTGGTGGTCGGCAAGTCGACCGTGCCGGTCGGCACCGCCGAGCGGGTGCGCGAGGCGATCGCCGCGCAGTTGCAGGCGCGCGGCGTGGAGATCGGCTTCGACGTGGTCTCCAACCCGGAATTCCTGAAGGAGGGCGATGCGGTCGGCGACTGCATGCGTCCGGATCGCATCGTCATCGGTTCCGACAGCCCGGCCGCGGTCGACAGGCTGCGCCGGCTGTACGCGCCGTTCAACCGCAACCACGAACGCATCGTGGTGATGGACGTGCGCTCGGCCGAGCTGACCAAGTACGCGGCCAACGCGATGCTGGCCACCAAGATCAGCCTGATGAACGAGATCGCCAACATCGCCGAGCGCGTCGGCGCCGACGTCGAGCAGGTCCGCCAGGGCATCGGCTCGGATCCGCGCATCGGCTGGCACTTCATCTATCCCGGTGCAGGCTATGGTGGATCGTGCTTCCCGAAGGACATGCGGGCGCTGGAGCGCACCGCCCTCCAGCACGGCTATCCCGCGCGCCTGCTGCATGCGGTGGAGGCGGTCAACGACGCGCAGAAGGGCCACCTGTTCGAGCTGATCCAGCGCCATTTCGATCCCGGCGAGGACGAGGGCGTGCGCGGGCGTACCTTCGCCGTGTGGGGACTGGCGTTCAAGCCCGGCACCGGCGACATGCGCGAGGCCTCCAGCCGGCGCCTGCTGGCGCAGCTGTGGGAGGCTGGCGCGCGCGTGCGCGCCTTCGATCCGGAAGCGGGTGCCGAGGCAGCCCGCATTTTCGGCGCGCGCGAGGACCTGGTGCTGTGCGACAGCGCCGACGAAGCGCTGGAAGGCGCCGATGCGCTGGTGGTGGTGACCGAATGGAAGCAGTTCCGCAGTCCCGATTTCGGGCAGCTGCGCGCCGCACTGAAGGAAAGGGTCATGTTCGACGGCCGCAACCTCTACGAACCGGCCGAGGTGGAAGCCGCCGGACTGGCTTACTACGGCATCGGCAGGGGGCGTTCACTGCATGCAGCATGATCCTGCGACGGGCGGCAGCGCGCTGGAGCGGCGCCTGATCGAACTGGAGACGCGGCTGGCGTTCCAGGAGCACGCGCTGGCCGAATTGAGCCAGGCGCTGGCCGACGCGCGCATCGAGGGCGGCCGCAACGCCGAGTTGCTGCGCCACATGCTTTCCGACCTGCGCAAGGTGCGCACCGAACTCTACGCAGATCCGGCCGACGAGCCGCCGCCGCCGCATTACTGACACTCCGCTTCTCCGGGCATGGCGGTACGCTTGCGCGGACCGGACTTCCTTTCCTTTTCCATCGCAATACCGCCATGAGCGACACCCTGCGCGACCAACTGCTGGGACTGGGCTTCAAGCCCGCCCCGAAACCCGAACGCAAGCCGGAAACCGGCAGGCGCGACGCCGACCGGCAAGGCCCGCGCAAGCCCGAGGGCAAGCGGCCGCATGCGCAGCAGGCCAGGGGCGGCAAGCCACCTGGCAAGGGTGGCCGCTCGCAGCAGGACATCGATCTCGCCAAGGCCTACGCGATCCGCAGCCAGCGCGAGAAGGAAGAACGCATCGAGGCCGAGCGGCTGAAGCAGGAACAGGCGCGCCAGCGCCGCGAGGCCAAGGCCAGGCTGGACGAACTGCTCAAGGACGCCGCGCTGAACGCGGCCGACGCCGAGATCGCCCGCCACTTCCCCTACGGCGGCAAGATCAAGCGCATCTACGTGACCGAGGCGCAGCTCAAGGCGCTCAACGCCGGCGAACTGGGCGTGGTGCAGCAGAACGGCCGCTACCTGCTGGTGACGGCGGCGCTGCTGGCGCAGGCCGAGGCGATCTTCCCGGCGGCGATCGCGCTGAGGATCGATCCGGACGCGCCGGCCGAACAGGATCCGTATTCGGATCCGAAATACCAGGTGCCCGACGATCTGATCTGGTGATCGCGGCAAGCATGCCTGCCGGGGACCGAACCGTCCCGACCCTGGCGCAATCGGCCTGAAAGCCCCTCTCCCGCGTGCGGGAGAGGGGTTGGGGTGAGGGCGAGCTCGGCGAACTGATCTTCGCCGTACCCTCATCCGGCCCTTCGGGCCACCCCGTATCGAGTACGGGGCAGGCTCTTCTCCCGCAAGCGGGAGAAGGGAGGAGGAAGTAGCTCAGCCGCGATGCGCGCCGGCGCGCACCAGCCAGTGCCAGGCGATCGCCGCGGCCAGCAGGGCGAATACGCTGGAGGCCATGAACGCGGCCTCGCCGCCGAAGCGCCAGAGCTGGCCGGCGAGCAGCGCGCCGGCCACGCCGCCCACGCCCGACGACAGCCCGTAGAACACGCCCTGCCCGTGGCCGTTCATGCGGCCCGGGAAGAACCGCACCAGCAGCTGCATCGCCGCGGCGAAGAACGCGCCGAAGTTCAGCGCATGGGTCAGCTGCGCCAGCAGCATCACCGGCATGCTGTCCGGCCACAGCGCGGTGGCGAGCCAGCGCAGCGCGGCGCTGAGCAGGGCCAGCACCAGCACCCGGCCGGCGTCCCAGCGGCGGAAGATGCGCGCGGACAGGAAGAACACCGCGATCTCGGCCAGCACCCCGACCGTCCAGAACAATCCCAGCCGCGACGCCGAATAGCCGTGCTCGTCCAGGTAGATCGAGAAGAACGTGTAGTACGGGCCGAACGACACCTGCGCCAGGAACGCCGCGGCGAAGAACGCGATGGCCTGCGGATGGCGGATGCGGTCGCGGAACGCATCCGGCTGCGCATCGGCGGCGGCTTCGGGCAGGTGCGCGTAGCGGTTGCCGAACGAGGACAGCAGCATCGCCAGCAGCAGCGGCAGCATCAGCCAGGGCAGGGTGGCGACCCCGAGGCGATCGATCAGCACGCCGTACAGCGCCACCACCGCGATGAAGCCGATCGATCCCCACACGCGCACATGCCCGTAGCGATCGCTGCGATCGCCCAGGTGCGACATCGTGATCGCCTCGAACTGCGGCATCACCGCGTTGTAGAAGAAGCAGAAGGCGCACATCGCCGCGAACAGGCCGGCAAAGCGCAGCGGCAGCAGGAAGGCCAGGAAACTGACCACCGTCAGCGCGCAGCCCAGCCACAGCCAGCGGATCGGGTTGCGCGAATGGGCCGCGGCGGTGGTCCAGGTGCTGGGCGCGACGATGCGGGTGGCGTACCACAGGCTCATCAGCACGCTGATGGCGGCCACGTCCATGCCGCGCGACTGCAAGTACAGGCTCCAGTACGGGGTGAACGCGCCCAGCGCGGCGTAGTAGGCGAAGTAGAAGCCGGACAGGCGCGCGAGCGGGATTGCGGCAGCGGACCGGGGGGCGGGGGAGGCGTGCATCGGCGGGCGTCGGGGAAGGGCGGCGCCGGGCCGGATCGCGTCGCGGCGGGGGCGCAGGAAGGCAAGGATGCCAGAGGGCGGGGGCGCGCAGTTGCCGCATCGTGTCCGGCCGCCATCGGGTGGCGGCCGGGAAGCCGCGGCTACTCGGGATCGTAGTCCAGGTTGGACGCCAGCCACCTTTCCGCCTGCGCCAGCGTCGCGCCCTTGCGCCGCGCGTAGTCGGCGACCTGTTCCTTCGACACCCGCCCGACCACGAAGTACTGGCTCTTCGGATGGCTGAAGTAGTAGCCGGACACCGCCGCGGTCGGCAGCATCGCGAAGCTTTCGGTCAACGACATGCCGGCGTTGGCGGTCGCGTCCAGCAGCCGGAACAGCGTGGCCTTCTCGCTGTGCTCGGGGCAGGCCGGGTAGCCAGGCGCGGGGCGGATGCCGCGGTATCGCTCGGCTATCAGCGCCTCGTTGTCGAGCGACTCGCCGGCGTCGTAGCCCCAGAATTCGATGCGCACGCGCTGGTGCAGGCGCTCGGCCAGCGCCTCGGCCAGCCGGTCGGCCAGCGACTTGAGCAGGATCGCGTTGTAGTCGTCGTGGTCGGCCTCGAACCGCGCCACGTGCGCGTCGATGCCGATGCCGGCGGTGACCGCGAACGCACCGATCCAGTCTTGCACGCCCGAATCCTTCGGCGCGATGAAGTCGGCCAGGCAGAAGTCGGGGCGGTCGGCGGGCTTGTCGACTTGTTGGCGTAGAAAATGCAGGGAATGGGGAATGGAGAATCGGGAATGGGAGGGAACAGGAGCATCGCTTTCCCATTCCCCATTCCCCATTCCCCATTCCCGGGGCTCCGTCAGGAGCACCACATCGTCACCGACACTGTTCGCCGGCCATATCCCGAACACCGCCTTCGCCGTCAGCCATTTCTCCGCGATGATCTTCTCCAGCATCGCCCGCGCGTCGCGGTACAGCTCGCTGGCCTGCGCGCCGACCACCTCGTCGGTGAGGATGGCCGGGAACCTGCCGGCCAGTTCCCAGGCGCTGAAGAACGGGGTCCAGTCGAGGTAGTCGAGCAATTCCTCCAGCGGGTAGTCGTCGAACACGTGCAGGCCGGGTTGGCGCGGCGCCGGCGGCACGTAGGCGTCCCAGCCGCCGTCGAACTTCTGCCCGCGCGCCTTCTCCAGCGACACCAGCCGCTTGGCGTCGCCACGGTTGCGGTGGCGGGTGCGGATCTCGGCGTAGTCGGCGTCGTTGGCGGCGACGAACTTCTCGCGCAGGTCGCGCGAGATCAGCGACTGCGCCACGCCGACCGCGCGCGAGGCGTCCTTCACCCACACCGTGGGCGCGTCGTAGTGCGGATCGATCTTCAGCGCGGTGTGCGCGCGCGAAGTGGTGGCCCCGCCGATCAGCAGCGGGGTGGAGAAGCCCTGGCGCTGCATCTCGCGCGCGACGTGGCTCATTTCCTCCAGCGACGGGGTGATCAGCCCGGACAGGCCGATCAGGTCGGCGTTCTCGGCGCGGGCGATGTCCAGGATCTTCTGCGCCGGCACCATCACCCCCAGGTCCACCACCTCGAAGTTGTTGCAGGCCAGTACCACGCCGACGATGTTCTTGCCGATGTCGTGCACGTCG
Organism: Pseudoxanthomonas mexicana; assembly: GCF_046736355.1. Lineage (GTDB taxonomy): Bacteria > Pseudomonadota > Gammaproteobacteria > Xanthomonadales > Xanthomonadaceae > Pseudoxanthomonas_A > Pseudoxanthomonas_A mexicana_B. The sequence goes on from NZ_CP157201.1 coordinate 1,984,002, forward strand.
CCCTTGACCGTGGCCATGACGATCTTGCCGTTGGACTTGCCGACGTCGCCGGTGCGCAGCTTCTCCGCCTCGATGAACGGCAGCAGGTAGGCCACCGCCTTCTTCATCACCCGCGCCGACTTCACTACCTGCGGCAGGAACATCTTGCCGGCGCCAAACAGGTCGCCGACCACGTTCATGCCGTCCATCAGCGGGCCTTCGATCACGTCCAGCGGCCGTGCGGCCTGCTGGCGGGCCTCCTCGGTGTCCTCGTCCACCCAGGCGTCGATGCCGTGGACCAGCGCATGCGCCAGCCGCTCGCGCACCGGCCGGCCGCGCCAGGCCAGGTCCTCGCTCTTGCTTTCGCCCTTCCTGCCCTTGTATCGCTCGGCGATCTCCAGCAGCCGCTCGGTGGCGTCGCGGCGGCGGTTGAGGATCACGTCCTCGACCCGTTCGCGCAGTTCCGGATCCAGGTCGTCATAGATCGGCAGCGCGCCGGCGTTGACGATGCCCATGTCCATGCCGGCGGCGATCGCGTGGTACAGGAACACCGAATGGATCGCCGCGCGCACCGGCTCGTTGCCGCGGAACGAGAACGACACGTTCGACACGCCGCCGGACACGTGGCAGTGGGGCAGGGTGGCCTTGATGATCCGGGTGGCCTCGATGAAGTCGACCGCGTAGTTGTCGTGCTCCTCGATGCCGGTGGCCACGGCGAAGATGTTGGGATCGAAGATGATGTCCTGCGGCGGGAAGCCCACCTCCTCGGTCAGGATGCGATAGGCGCGCGTGCAGATCTCGACCTTGCGCGCGCAGGTGTCGGCCTGGCCCTGCTCGTCGAACGCCATCACCACCGCGGCCGCGCCGTAGCGCAGCACCTTGCGCGCCTGCTCGACGAAGGCGTCCTGGCCTTCCTTCAGCGAGATCGAGTTGACCACGCCCTTGCCCTGCAGGCACTTCAGCCCGGCCTCGATCACCTCCCACTTGGACGAGTCCACCATCACCGGGATGCGGGCGATGTCCGGCTCGGACATGATCAGGTTGAGGAAGCGCGTCATCGCCCTGGCCGAGTCGATCAGGCCCTCGTCCATGTTGACGTCGAGGATCTGCGCGCCGTTGGCGACCTGCTGGCGCGCGACCTCCACCGCCTCCTCGTAGCGCTCCTCCTTGATCAGCTTGCGGAACTGCGCGCTGCCGGTGACGTTGGTGCGCTCGCCGACGTTGACGAACAGCAGGTCCGGCGTGACGACCAGCGGTTCCAGCCCGGACAGGCGGGTAGGGCGGTGCAAGGGATTCATGCGATGCAAAAGTGTTCCCTTCCCCCGCTTGCGGGGGGTGAGGACGGCCTGTTTGCGCGGCATTGCCGCGCAGGCCGGCCGAACGCCCGGCACGCTGCGCCGGGCCGGGCAGGTGCCCGAAGGGCGGATGGGGGCAGGACGCGCGCGGGATGGCCGGTCAGATCGAGAGCGTGGCTTGTCCTCATCCGGCGCTTCGCGCCACCTTGTCCCGCAAGCGGGAGAAGGGATGGAGCAGACGATCTCAATCGAGTCATGCCGCCCGCTCCAGCGCCTGCGGGAGCCTGCGCGGCGCAATACCCGCCACCGCCTCGGCAATCGCACGGATGTGCTCGGGCGTCGTGCCGCAGCATCCGCCGACCAGGTTGAGCAAGCCGGATTGCGCGAACTCCTTCAGCGTCGCGGCCATCTCCTCCGGCGTCTCGTCGTACTCGCCGAACGCGTTCGGCAAGCCTGCATTGGGGTGCGCGCTGACATGGCAGTCGGCCACTGTCGCCAGCGTTTCCACGTGCGGGCGCAGGTCGCCGGCGCCGAGCGCGCAGTTCAGGCCGACGGACAGCGGCCGGCCGTGCGCCACCGAGGTGTAGAACGCCTCGGCGGTCTGCCCTGAGAGCGTGCGGCCGGAGGCGTCGGTGATGGTGCCGGAGATCATCACCGGCAGCCGCGCGCCGCGCGCGTCGAAGGCTTCCTCGATGGCATACAGCGCGGCCTTGGCGTTGAGCGTGTCGAAGATGGTCTCGACCATCAGCGTGTCGGCGCCGCCGTCGATCAGGCCGTCGATGGCCTCGCGGTAGGTGACGCGCAGTTCGTCGAAATCGGTATTGCGGAAACCGGGGTCGTTGACGTCCGGGCTGATCGAGGCGGTGCGGCTGGTCGGGCCGAGCACGCCGATGACGAAGCGGGGACGATCCGGCGTGCGCGCCTCGATCTCGTCGCAGGCCTGCCGCGCCACCTGTGCACCGGCCTTGTTGAGTTCGTAGACCAGATGCTCGAGGTGGTAGTCGGCCTGGCTGATCGAGGTGGCGTTGAAGGTGTTGGTCTCGATCAGGTCGGCACCGGCTTCCAGGTAGTCGCGGTGGATGCCGGCGATGATCTCCGGCCGGGTCAGCAGCAGCAGGTCGTTGTTGCCCTTCAGATCATGGCCGCAGTGCGGGCCGTGGTCGTCGTGCGCCGGGTGATGGCTGTGGTCGTAGCCGTCGGCGAAACGCTCGCCGCGGTAGTCGGTCTCCTCCAGCCGGTGGCGCTGGATCATCGTGCCCATCGCGCCGTCGATGACGAGGATGCGCTCGGACAGCGCCTTCAGCAGCTTCTCGGCGCGCGCGGGATTGAGCCAGGGCAAGCGATATGGGGCCGGGGGCCGGGGGGCGGGGGCCAGGGGGGACGTCATGGTTGCGCCTTCCGCCGGGGATTGGCTTCTGCTCGCCCTGGCTCCTGGTCCCTGGCCTCTGCCCCCTGCTTCACCGCAATCAGCGAGATCACCTCGAAGTGCGGCGGGCGCTTCTCACGGGTGACGGTTTCCAGGCTGGCCACGTGCAGGCCGGGCTTCTCGACGAAGCGGCGCAGTTCCTTGGCGGTGAAGCCCAGGTTGACGTGGCCGAAGGCCTCCACCGCGACGCGGTGCTCGTGCCGGGCCAGGCTGCTCAGCAGCAGGCGGCCGCCCTTGCGCAGCACCCGCGCGGCCTCGGCCACCGCCTGTGCGGGCTTGCCGGAATAGGTGAGCGCGTGCATCAGCACCACGAGGTCGAAGCTGCCGTCCTTGAACGGCAGCGCGTGCATGTCGCCCTCGCGCACCTCGACGTTCTCCAACCGGCGCAGGCGTTCGCTGGCCGCGGCGACCACGCGCGCGCTGGTGTCGATGCAGACGTACCGGCGCGCGTGCGGGGCCAGCAGTTCGGCCAGCACGCCGTCGCCGGAGGCGATGTCGAGCACGTCGCCGGTTTCCAGCAGCGGCAGGGCGGTGCGCGCCAGCGCCTCCCAGGTGCGGCCGGGCGAGTAGTGGCGCTCCATGTCGCCGGCCACCGAGTCGGCCCAGTTCTGGTCGGCCGCACGCATGGCCAGCACCGACGGCACGCGCTCGGCGTCCTGGCGCAGCAGCGGGTCGTCGCTGCCGCTGCTGAGCGCGTGCCACAATGCCCGCTGGGCGGCGTCCAGCTTGGCCTCGTCGAAGCGGTAGTAGGCCGACACGCCGGCGCGGCGATCGCGCACCAGCCCGGCCTCCTTGAGCCTGGCCAGGTGGGTGGACACGCGCGGCTGCGCCAGCCGGGTGATGGCCGACAGCTCGGCCACGGTCAGTTCCTCCTGCTCCAGCAGCGCCAGCAGGCGCACGCGGGTGGCGTCGGCGAAGACCTTCAGGCGGGACGACCAGTCCTCCAGATCCATAAATATCTTCCTATCGCGATATAGAGATATTAGCGTCCGCCGGCGCCGGGGGTCAAGCGGCATGCGTGCGCGTACGGGGCTGCCGCTACAATGGCGGTTTCAATTGGTATGTGAGGGGTAGCCGTGGATTTCGCATTCACCGAAGAGCAGCTGATGATCCAGGACGTGGCGCGCCGGATCGCGCAGGAGAAGATCGCGCCCAGCGCCGAGCACCACGACAGGAGCGGCGAGTTCCCGCTGGATAACATCCGCCTGCTCGGCGAGAACGGCCTGATGGGCATCGAGGTGCCGACCGAGTACGGCGGCGCCGGCATGGATCCGATCGCCTACGTGCTGGCGATGGTCGAGATCGCCGCCGCCGACGCCGCCCATTCCACCATCGTGTCGGTCAACAACTCGCTGTTCTGCAACGGCATCCTGAAGTTCGGCAGCGAGGCGCAGAAGCAGAAGTACGTGCGCGCCATCGCCGAAGGCCGCGAGATCGGCGCCTTCGCGCTGACCGAGCCGCAGTCCGGCTCCGACGCCACCGCGATGCGCTGCCGCGCGGTCAAGCAGGCCGACGGCGGTTTCGTTGTCAACGGCAAGAAGAGCTGGATCACCTCCGGCCCGGTCGCCCGCTACATCGTGCTGTTCGCGATGAGCGAGCCGGACAAGGGCGCCAAGGGCATCACCGCCTTCATGATCGACACCGGGAAGGCCGGTTTCCACCGCGGCAAGACCGAGCCCAAGCTGGGCATCCGCGCCTCGGCGACCTGCGAGATCGAGTTCACCGACTACGTGGTCGGGCCCGAGGACGTGCTGGGCAAGGAAGGCGAGGGCTTCAAGATCGCGATGGGCGTGCTCGACGCCGGCCGCATCGGCATCGCCTCGCAGGCCATCGGCATCGCCCGCGCCGCCTACGAGGCGACGATTGCCTACGTGAAGGAGCGCAAGGCGTTCGGCGCGCCGATCGGCACCTTCCAGATGACCCAGGCCAAGATCGCCGACATGAAGTGCAAGCTGGACGCGGCGCTGCTGCTGACCCTGCGCGCGGCATGGGTCAAGGGCCAGGATCAGCGCTTCAGCAACGAGGCGGCGATCGCCAAGCTGACCGCCTCGGAGGCGGCGATGTGGATCACCCACCAGGCCGTGCAGATCCACGGCGGCATGGGCTACTCCAAGGAAATGCCGCTGGAGCGCTACTTCCGCGATGCCAAGATCACCGAGATCTACGAAGGCACCTCGGAAATCCAGCGGCTGGTCATCGCCCGCAACGAGACCGGGCTGCGCTGATCTTGTAATTTCCCTCTTCCCCGCTTGCGGGGGAGAAGGGGCAAACAGAAACCCCGGCCTGTGCCGGGGTTTCTTTTGCCTGCAACACAGGCCTCAGCGTATCGAAGCCTTGTCGTGCATCTCCAGGTACTCCTTCGACGGCTCGTCCATCCTGTCGCCGAGCAGCCTGCGCACCGCCACGAAGAACACCGGGATCAGCAGCAGGCCCAGCAGCGTGGCGAACAGCATGCCGCCGATCACGCCGGTGCCGATGGCATGGCGCGAATTGGCGCCGGCGCCGCTGGAGATGGCCAGCGGGAACACGCCCATGATGAAGGCGAACGAGGTCATCAGGATCGGGCGGAAGCGCAGGCGCGCCGCCTCGACCACCGCATCGCGCAGGGTCTTGCCCTCGCGGCGCTGCTCGACCGCGAACTCGATGATCAGGATCGCGTTCTTGGCGGCCAGGCCGATCACGGTGATAAGGCCGATCTTGAAGTAGATGTCGTTCGGCAGCCCGCGCATCCAGGTGAAGATGATCGCGCCCAGCACGCCCAGCGGGACCACCAGCAGCACCGCCACCGGGATGGACCAGCTCTCGTACAGCGCCGCCAGGCACAGGAACACCACCAGGATCGACAGCACCAGCAGCAGGGTGGCGGCGTTGCCGGCCAGGATTTCCTGGTAGGACATGCCGCTCCAGTCGAAGCCGAAGCCCTGCGGCAGGTCGTTGTTGACGATGTCCTCCATCGCCTGCATCGCCTCGCCCGAGCTGCGGCCGGGGATCGGCGCGCCGACGATGTTGACCGCCGAGTAGCCGTTGTAGCGGCTCAGCGCCGGTGCGCTGGTGATCCATTCCGGCGTGACCACGCTGTCCAGGGGGATCATCGCCGGCGTGCCGTCGGCGTCGGTGGCGGCGTTGCTGGGGGTGAAGAAGCGGCCCAGCGACTCGGGCCCGGTGCGGTACGGCGCATCGGCCTGCATCGTCACCCGCTTGATGCGGCCTTGGTAGAAGAAGTCGTTGACGTACACCGGCGCCAGCATCAACTGGATCGAGCTGTAGATGTCGTTGACCGACATGCCCATCGACTGCGCCTGCACGCGGTCCACGTGCAGTTGCAGCTGCGGCGCGTTCTCCAGCGTGTTGGGGCGCACGCCGGTCAGCAGGTCCTGCCTCTCGGCGGCCTTGCCCAGCAACTGGTTGCGGGCCTGCGTCAGCGCTTCCTGGCCGGCGCCGCTGCGGTCCTGCAGCCACATGTCGAAGCCGCCGAACTGGCCCAGGCCGTTCACCGTCGGCAGGTTGACCACGAAGATGCCGGCCTCCTTGATGCCGAAGAAGGCGCCGTTCATCTGGTTGATGAAGTCGGTGACGTTGACGTCGCGCTCGTCCCAGGGCTTGAGCCGGATGAAGGCCATGCCGACGTTCTCGCCCTGGCCGACGAAGCTGAAGCCGGCCACCTGCATCATGCCCTCGTAGGCGTCCTGCTGCTCGAGGATGCCGCGCATCTGCCCGAATACCTCGTTGGTGCGCGCCTTGCTGGAGCCGGGCGGCAACTGCACGATGGCCAGCGCGTAGCCCTGGTCCTCCTCGGGGATGAAGCTGCCGGGCAGGCGGGTGAACAGGAATCCGCACAGCACCACCAGCACGGCGAACACCATCATCCAGCGCGGCGTATGCTTGATCGCGCTACCGATGTGGCCGACGTAGCTGCGGCTCACCTTGTCGTAGTACTTGTTGAAGACCCGGAAGACGATGTTCGGCCGCTCGCCGTGCGTGCTCTTCAGGAAGCTGGCGCACAGCGCCGGGGTGAAGCCCAGCGCCAGGAACGCCGAGAAGCCCATCGAGATGGCGATGGTCAGCGCGAACTGCTTGTAGATCTCGCCGGCCGCGCCGCCCTGCAACGCGCTGGGGATGAACACCGCCGCCAGCACCACCGTGATCGCGATGACCGCGCCGGTGATCTGGTCCATCGCCTTGCGGGTGGCCTCCTTCGGCGGCAGGCCTTCCTCGCTCATGATGCGCTCGACGTTCTCGATGACCACGATCGCGTCGTCGACCACGATGCCGATCGCCAGCACCATCGCGAACAGGGTGAGCTGGTTGATGGTGAAGCCGATGATGCTCATGCCCAGGAAGGTGCCGAGCAGGGCGACCGGGATCACCAGCGTAGTGATGACGGTGGCGCGGAAGTTCTGCAGGAACAGCAGCATCACCAGGAACACCAGCACCAGCGCCTCGGCCAGCGTCTTGACCACCTCCTCGATGGAGATGCGCACGAAGGTGGTGCTGTCGTAGGGCGAGAACCAGGTCACGCCCTGCGGGAAGCTGGGCTGCAGTTCGTCCATCTTGGCGCGCACCGCGCCGGCCACGTTGAGCGCGTTGGCGCCGGGCAGCAGCTGGATGGCGAAGGCGCCGGTCGGCTTGCCGTTGTAGCGGGTGTCGAAGCCGTAGGAGGCCGGCCCGAACGCGACCCGACCCACGTCCTTCAGCCGCACCGTGGTGCCGTCGCGGTTGGCGCGCAGGATGATGTTCTCGAACTGCTCGGGCGTGCTGAAGCGGCCTTCGGCCGACACCGTGGCGGTGAAGCCCTGGCCTTCCGGCGCCGGGTCCGAGCCGACCGCGCCGGCGGCGAACTGCACGTTCTGCCCGCGGATGGCGGCCAGCACCTGGCTGGCCGACAGGTTGTAGCCGCGCAACTGGTCCGGGTTGAGCCAGATGTTCATGGCGTACTCGGAACCGAAGTGCTGGGTGCTGCCGACGCCGGGGATGCGCGAGATCTGGTCGAGCACGCGCGAGCCGACGATGTCGTTGAGCGCGTCGCGGTCGACGGCCGGGTTCTCCGACTGCAGGCCCACCACCATCAGGAAGCCGGCGTTGGCCTTGGCCACCACCACGCCCTGCTGCACGACCTCGGTGGGCAGCCGCGGCGTGGCCAGCGAGACCTTGTTCTGCACCTGCACCTGGGCGATGTCCGGGTCGGTGCCCGACTCGAAGGTCAGGGTGATGCTGGCGCGTCCGCTGGAGCTGGACGAGGAGTTGAAGTAGAGCAGGTTGTCGATGCCGGTGAGCTGCTGCTCGATGATCTGGGTGACCGCGCGCTCGGTGGTGTCGGCGCTGGCGCCGGGATAGCTGGCGCCAACGGTGACCTGCGGCGGGGCGATGTTGGGATACGACTCGACGCCCAGGTTGAGGATCGAGATCACGCCCGACAGCGAGATCAGGATGGCCACCACCCAGGCGAAGACCGGGTGCTCGATGAAGAATTTAGGCATGGGCGGGGTCCTTACTCGGCCTGCTTGCCGTCGGCCGCGTCATCGCCGGCCGCGGCTTCGGGCGCCGCGTCGGCGGGAGCGGGGGCGGCTGGCGCATTGCCGTTGGCGGCGGCCGGCGGCGTCCACGGCGTCGGCTTGGCCGGTGCGCCTTCCTTGACCTTCTGCAATCCCGCCACGATCACCTGGTCGCCCGGTTGCAGGCCTTCGCTGATCAGCCACTGGCCGTCCTGCGCGCGGTCGGTGACCACGTTGCGGCGGAGCACGTTGCCGTCCTTGCCGACCACCATCGCGTAGGCGCCGTTGGCGTCGCGCTGGATCGCCGCCTGCGGCACCAGGTAGGCGCCGCTGCGCGAACCCAGGGTCGCCTGCAGGGTGACGAACATGCCGGGCAGCAGGCTCAGCTCGGGGTTGGGCACGCGCGCGCGCAGCGACACCGAGCCGGTCGCCGGGTCGGCGACGATGCCGGAGAAGTCGAGCATGCCGGTGTGTGCATGGACGCGGCCGTCCGGCAGCAGCACCCGCACCGGCGATTCGCCGGCGGCGTTGAGCTCGACGCCGCCTTCGCCCTGCGCGCGGCGCAGGCTGTCCAGTTCGCTGACGCTCATCGAGAAGTTCACGTACAGCGGATCGATCTGGTCGATGGTGGTCAGCAGGGTCGCCTCGCCCTGGCCGACCAGTGCGCCCTCGGTGACCTGCTGCTTGCCGGCGCGGCCGGAGATCGGCGCGGTCACGGTGGCGTAGCCCAGGTTGATGCGCGCGCTCTCGACGTTGGCGCGCGCCTGCTGCACGGCGGCGGCGGCGCTGCGCTCGGCGGCCTCGGCGTTGTCCAGGTCCGAGCGCGACACGAAGCGCTGCGGCGCCAGCTGGCGGGCGCGCTCGGCGGCGGTGCGGGCGTTGGCGTGGGTGGCCTGCGCGGAAGCCAGGTTGGCCTGCGCGGCGCTCAGCGAGGCTTGCAGCGGCGCCGGATCGATCAGGAACAGCGCCTGGCCTTCCTTCACGTCGCTGCCTTCCTTGTAGACGCGCTTGACCAGCACGCCGGGCACGCGTGCGCGGACGTCGGAACTGCGGTACGGCGACAGCCGGCCGACCAGGTCGCGCTGCAGCGGCACGGTCTGCGGGCTGACGGTCACTACGCCCACTTCCGGCGGCGGCATCTGCGGGGGCTGGGCTTCCTGCTTGCAGGCGGCCAGGGCGACGAGGATGGCGCAGCCCAGGGCGAGCGAACGGGCGGGGGAGGTCATGGAGGGGCTCCGTTGTCAGTATCGTTGTTGTTGGTTATCGACCGGCGGGATCCGGCGCAGGTTCTGCAGCCGCGGGATCAGCGGGCGTGAAGGCCCGCAGGAAGGCATCGACCACGTATTCGGCCCAGCGCCTGCGCTCGTCGGCTGCGGCGCGATGGGGCACGGCGAAACGCTGGCGCTCGGCGTCCAGGCCGGCGAGCATGCCCAGCAGCAGTTCGGCGGCACAGTGCGGATGGTCATGCCGCAACTGGCCGCGCCGCATCGCCGCGGCCAGCCATTCGGCCAAATGGCGCTGCAGGGCGGCATGGCCGTCCTCGTAGAGCGTCCGTGCCTCGCGCGGGAATTCATGCGCGCTGGCCTCCAGCAACTGGCAGGCCGCCATCGCCGCGGGGTCGCCGCGGCGCTGCAGGTGTTCGAGGGCGAACCCGAGCAGGCTCTCGCGCACGCTGCGTCCTTCCAGCCGCAACGGCGCCGTCGCCACGTCCAGGTGCGAGTCGATCACGCTGCGCAGCAGCGCCTGCTTGCTGCCGAACTGGGCGTACAGGGTCTGCTTGGAGCAGCCCACGCGCGCGGCCACCGCCTCCATGCTGATGCGGAAGCCCTGTTCGGCCATGAGTTCGCGCACGGCCTGGTGCGCGCGCTGGCGGCGGTTGGTCGCCAGGGTGCTGGCTATCGCATTCATAGGGGCTGGACTATACCGTCCAGTACAGAATTTGAACAGGCTTGTGCGGCGTGCGGAAATCTGCACCGCGCGGCAGGGCGGCCATCCTCCTCGGATCCTGCACGGTGGCGTGACGGCGGTTGGCGAAAGGGGCGCGCGCCGGATTTTGCGCGATGTGCAGTGTGGCAATGCAGGGCGGAACCCGGCGCGCTCCCGCATGCGTTGGAACCCCACACGCCGGCGAACGGTCGCAGGGGATGGCGGCATCGGGCGCGGGTTTGCGGAAATCCGGGAAAAAAAGCGGTTTTTGATGCCTCGCAGCAAGGTTGCCTGCGACCGCGGAGCTACAATGGCGGCTTGATTTCCTCTGTCGAGTCATCGCCCGCCATGAACGTTGTTCGAAAACCCAAGAAGAAACCGACAAGCAAGACCGCCACCGCCGGCAAGAAGGCCCCCGCCGGGGCTTCCACCGCCAAGGCCGGTGCGGTGGCGAAGCCGCAACAAGCGGCCACCGGTTTCTCGCTCGAGCCCATCCGCGCCGTGCTGCGCAAGCGCGTGCCGGCCGCGCGCCAGGCCGAGGCCATCGCCTTCGCCGAGTCCTTCTACAAGCGCATGGAGGGCGACGAATATCCCTACCACAGCGCCGAGTCCTGGGCCGCGCTGGCGCTGGACATCCTCGAATTCGCCCGCGTGCGCAAGCCCGGCACCGCCAACGTGCAGGTGTTCAACGCCACCACCAAGGCCAACGGCTGGGAATCGCCGCACACGGTGCTGCAGATCGTCAACGACGACATGCCGTTCCTGGTCGATTCGGTCAGCATGGCGCTGGCCGAGATGGGCATCGGCGTGCACGTGCTGGGCCATCCGCTGGTGCGCATCACCCGCGACAAGGCCGGCCGCATCACCGCGGTGGGCGAGGGCAAGGCCGAATCGCTGATGGCGCTGGAAATCGACCGCCAGCGGCCGGAGGACATGGCCGCCATCGAGCAGCGCATCCGCACCGTGCTCGGCGAGGTGCGCGCGATCGTGCGCGACTGGAGCCCGATGCGCGAGAAGATGCTGGCGCTGGCCGACGACCTGGCCACCCGGCGCCTGCCGGTGGACGACAGCGGCAGGCGCGAGGCGCAGGAGTTCCTGCGCTGGGCCGCCAACGACCATTTCACCTTCTTCGGCTACCGCGAATACCGGGTCGAGAAGTCCACCGGCGTCCTGCGCGCGGTCGAGGACAGCGGCCTGGGCCTGCTGCGCAACCAGGACACCACCCCGCCGCGCAACATCAAGACCTTGGCCGCGCACTACCTGCCGCAGTCCGGCTCGGTCGATGCGCTGATCCTGACCAAGACCAACCGCCGCTCCAGCGTGCACCGCCCGGGCAACATGGACTACATCGGCGTGCTCGAGTTCGACGCCGGCGGCAACCCGATCGCCGAGCAGCGCTTCATCGGCCTGTACACCTCCGGCGCCTACAACCGCCGCCCGTGGGAAATCCCGCTGGTGCGCGAGCGCCACGAATACGTCATGCGCAAGTCCGGCCTGTCGCCCAGCAGCCACAGCGGCAAGGCGCTGCGCCACATCCTGGAGACGCTGCCGCGCGAGGAGTTGTTCCAGTCCAGCGAGGAGGAACTGCACCGCACCGCGATGGGCATCCTCGGCCTGCAGGAGCGCGTGCGCAGCCGGCTGTTCCTGCGCCGCGACCGCTACGGGCGCTTCTATTCGGCGCTGGTCTACATCCCGCGCGAGCGCTTCAACACCGACGTGCGCCTGCGCATCGAGGCCTTGCTGAAGAACGCGCTGAGCGGCGAGTACGTCGACAGCACCGTCCAGCTCGGCGAATCGCCGCTGGCGCAGCTGCACCTGACCATCCGCCCGAAGGCCGGCGAGCGCATCGACGTCGACACCGTCGCGCTGGAAGCCGACATCGCCCACCTGCTGCGCAACTGGCAGGACGACCTGCGCGAGACGCTGATCGCCCGCCACGGCGAGTCCGAGGGCCTCAAGCTGGCCGGCAGCTACGGCCGCGCCTTGCCGGCCGGCTACATCGAGATCGTCTCGCCCGAGGGCGCGGCCAGCGACGTGGCCCACCTGGCCGCGCTAACCGGCCCGCAGGACCTGCGGCTGAGCCTGCACGTGTCGCGCCGCCAGCGTCCCGGCCAGGGCCGGCTGCGGCTGAACCTGTACCGCCAGGAACAGGACATCCCGCTGTCCGACGCGCTGCCGCTGATGGAGAACATGGGCCTGCGGGTGATGTCCGAGCATCCGTTCCGCCTGGAGTCCGGCGACGGCGTGGCCTACATCCAGGAGTTCGAGGTCGAATCGACCCTCGGCGCGCTGGACGTGGACCGGCTGGCCGCGCCGTTCGAGGAGGCGTTCGCGCGCGTGTGGCGCGGCGACGCCGAGAACGACGGCTTCAACCGGCTGGTGCTCGGCGCCGGCCTGGACTGGCGCCAGGTCGCGCTGCTGCGCGGCTACTGCAAGTACCTGCTGCAGACCGGCGTGCCGTTCTCGCAGGGCTACATCGAGGAAACCCTCAACCGCTACCCGCTGCTGTCGCGGCTGCTGGTCGAGCTGTTCGAGGCGCGCTTCGACCCGGCCGCTGGCCAGAAGGCGCAGATCAAGCAGGACCAGCAGCACCTGCAGGCGCAACTGGCCGCGCTGGCCAGCGGCGACGAGGCCACGCTGAAGGCGCTGCAGCCGATCGTCGATGCGCGCGCGCAGGCGCGCCAGGCGCGCATCGACACCGCGCTGCAGACGCTGGTGAAGCTGCTGGATCGCGTTTCCAGCCTGGACGACGACCGCATCCTGCGCGCCTTCATCGGCGCGATGGAAGCCACCCTGCGCACCAGCTACTACCAGCTCGGCAAGGACGGCCAGCCGGCGCAGACGATCAGCTTCAAGTTCGATTCGGCCAAGGTGCCGGACCTGCCCAAGCCGCGCCCGTACCGAGAGATCTTCGTGGTCGGCCCGCGCGTGGAAGGCGTGCACCTGCGCTTCGGCCCGGTCGCGCGCGGCGGCCTGCGCTGGTCGGACCGTCGCGAGGACTTCCGCACCGAGGTGCTGGGCCTGGTCAAGGCGCAGATGGTCAAGAACACCGTCATCGTGCCGGTCGGCGCCAAGGGCGGCTTCGTGGTCAAGCGCCCGCCCGCCGGCGGCGACCGCGACGCGGTGCAGGCCGAGGGCATCGCCTGCTACAAGCTGTTCATCCAGGGCCTGCTCGACATCACCGACAACATCGTCGGCGGCAAGATCGTGCCGCCGGCCGACGTGGTGCGCCACGACCAGGACGATCCCTACCTGGTGGTCGCCGCCGACAAGGGCACGGCGACCTTCTCCGACATCGCCAACGGGCTGGCCATCGCGCACGGCTTCTGGATGGGCGACGCGTTCGCCTCCGGCGGCTCGGTCGGCTACGACCACAAGGGCATGGGCATCACCGCGCGCGGCGCGTGGGAGTCGGTCAAGCGGCATTTCCGCGCGCTCGGCCGCGATTCGCAGACGCAGGACTTCACCTGCGTGGGCATCGGCGACATGTCCGGCGACGTGTTCGGCAACGGCATGCTGCTGAGCCGGCACATCCGCCTGGTGGCCGCGTTCGACCATCGCCACATCTTCCTGGATCCGAATCCGGACGCGGCCGCGTCGTTCAAGGAGCGCGAGCGCCTGTTCAAGGTGCCGCGCTCGAGCTGGGCCGACTACGATGCCAAGCTCATCAGCAAGGGCGGCGGCATCCATCCGCGCAGCGCCAAGTCGATCGAGATCACCCCGGAAGTGCGCACCGCGCTGGGCCTGGCCGACGGCGTCAAGTCGCTCACCCCCAACGAGCTGATGAGCGCGGTCCTCAAGGCGCCGGTGGACCTGCTGTGGAACGGCGGCATCGGCACCTACATCAAGTCGTCCGCCGAAAGCCACGCCGACGTCGGCGACCGCGGCAACAACGCCCTGCGCATCGATGGCCGCGACCTGCGCTGCAAGGTGGTGGGCGAGGGCGGCAACCTGGGCATGACCCAGCTCGGCCGCATCGAGGCCGCCAGGCAGGGCGTGTTGCTCAACACCGACTTCATCGACAACTCCGCCGGCGTGGACACCTCAGACCACGAGGTCAACATCAAGATCCTGCTCAACGCCGTGGTGCAGTCGAAGAAGCTCACCGTCGACGCGCGCAACAAGCTGCTGGCGGCGATGACCGACGAGGTCGCGCAACTGGTGCTGTGGGACAACTACCGCCAGAACCAGGCGATCAGCCTGATGGAGCGGATGAGCGCGCATCGCCTGGGCTCCAAGCAGCACTTCATCCGCACGCTGGAGTCGCAGGGCCTGCTGGATCGCCAGATCGAGTACCTGCCGTCCGACGCCGAACTGGCCGAGCGCAAGGCGCGCGGGCAGGGCATGACCCGGCCGGAGCTGGCGGTGCTGCTGTCGTATTCCAAGCTGGTGGCGTTCCAGCAGCTGCTGGACTCGGACATCCCCGAGGATCCGTTCCTGTCCAAGGAGCTGCAGCGCTACTTCCCGCAGCCGCTGCAGAAGAAGTACGCCGCGGAGATGGAGAACCACCGCCTCAAGCGCGAGATCATCGCCACCGCGGTGACCAACACCACCATCAACCGGATGGGTGCGACCTTCCTGCTGCGCATGCAGGAGGACACCGGCCGCAGCGTGGCCGAGGTCGCCAAGGCGTTCACCATCACCCGCGAGACGCTGGACGCGCGCGCGCTGTGGAGCCAGATCGACGCGCTCGACGGCAAGGTGCCCGAGTCGGTGCAGGTCGATGCCCTGCAGGTGATCTGGCAGGCGCAGCGTGGCCTGACCCGCTGGCTGCTGACCCGGCCGGGCGCCATCCCGGCCATCGCCACCGCGGTGGATCGCTACCACGACGGCTTCGACGAGATCCGCGCGGCCGATGGCGTGCTGCCCGACTCGCTGCGCCCGACCTACGAGGCCAGCCTGCGCGAATGGAAGGGCAAGGGCCTGCCGGATGCGCTGGCCGGCCAGATCGCCGCGCTGCCGTACCTGGAGCCTTCGGCCGACATCATCGAGCTGGCGCGCGAACGCCGCCTCAAGCCGGTCGAGGTCTCCAAGGTCCACTACCGGCTGGGCGAGGTGCTGCACACGCCGTGGCTGCAGCAGCAGATCGAGGCGCTGCAGGTCGATGGCCGCTGGCACGCGGTCGCGCGCGGGGTGCTGCGCGACGAACTGGCCAGCCACCTGCGCACGCTGACCGGGCAGGTGCTGTCGATGCCCGGCGGCAACGCCGCGGCCAAGGTGCAGGCGTGGCTGCAGCGCGACGATGCCGCGTTGCGCTTCACCCTCAACATGCTCGCCGAACTGGCTTCGCAGAAGACGCTGGACTATCCGACCGCCTCGGTCGCGGTGCAGCGCCTGAGCCAGCTCGCCGCGCAGAAGTGAGGGGTGCGGGATGGCCGGCTTGCGCGCCGGCCATCGCCCGTCGTTACAATCGGGGCGGCCTTCGGGCCGCCCCTTTCGTTTTGCCGCCCCGGAGCCCCGGATGTCCTCGCCGCCCCGCATCGCCTTCCTCGCCAGCCCCACGCCCGAGGCCCAGCAGGTGCTGGCCGTGCTGCAGCGCGATCATGGCGTGCACGCGCCGGAAGACTCCGACGTGCTGTGCGCGCTGGGCGGCGACGGCTTCATGCTGCAGACCCTGCACCGCCACGGCGCGCTGGGAAAACCGGTGTTCGGCATGAAGCTGGGCACGGTGGGCTTCCTGATGAACCAGTACCGGGCCGAGGACCTGCTGGAGCGCATCGCCGCCGCCGAGCCGGCCAAGCTGCGCCCGCTGGAGATGCACGCCATCACCGAGTCCGGCGCCAGCGTCGTCTCGCTGGCCTACAACGAGGTGTCGCTGCTGCGCCAGACTCGCCAGGCCGCGCACCTGTCCATCGATCTCAACGGCCAGACCCGACTGCCCGAGCTCATTTGCGACGGCGTGCTGATCGCCACCCCGGCCGGCAGCACCGCCTACAACTTCTCCGCGCACGGTCCGATCCTGCCGCTGGGCTCGCAGACCATCGCGCTGACGCCGATCGCGCCGTTCCGCCCGCGCCGCTGGCGCGGCGCCATCCTCAAGGCCGACACCGAGGTGCGCTTCCGCGTGCTGGACCCGTACAAGCGCCCGGTCAGCGCCACCGCCGACTCGCACGAGGTGCGCGACGTGGTCGAGGTCACCATCGGCGAGTCGCGCGATCGCATGGTGACGCTGCTGTTCGACCCCGAGCACAACCTGGAAGAACGCATCCTCAGCGAGCAGTTCATGGTCTGACGCGATGCCGCCTCGCCGCCGGGCCGCCGGTGCGCAAGCCCGGCCCGGCATGGATGTCTCAGCGGCTGTGACCGCCATCGCCGATACTGTACGCATGTCCGATAACACCCCCCGCCTGCTGACCATCGCCGTCACCTCCCGCGCGCTGTTCGACCTGGAGGAGAGCCACCGCCTGTTCGAGGAGCAGGGCGTGGAGGCGTACAGCGCCTACCAGCGCACCCACGAGGACGACGTGCTGGCGCCGGGCATCGCATTCCCGGTCGTGCGCAAGTTGCTGGCCCTCAACGAGGGCGCGCCCCCGGAGGCGCCGCGGGTCGAGGTGATCCTGCTGTCGCGCAACTCCGCCGACACCGGCCTGCGCATCTTCAATTCCATCCAGCACTACGGCCTGGGCATCGTGCGCGCCACCTTCACCTCCGGCGAGGCGACCTGGCCCTACGTCAAGCCGTTCGGCACCGATCTGTTCCTGTCGGCCAATCCGGAATCGGTGCGGCGTTCGATCGAGCACGGCATCGCCGCGGCCACCATCCTGCCGGCCGGCGCGCCGCAGCGGCAGCGCCACGAGCACCAGCTGCGCATCGCCTTCGACGGCGACGCGGTGGTCTTCGGCGACGAGAGCGAGCGCATCTCGCGCGAGCAGGGCGTGGAGGCCTTCGGCCGCCACGAGCGCGAGCGCGCCAAGGAACCGCTGTCGGGCGGCCCGTTCAAGAACTTCCTGTCGGCGCTGCACCAGTTGCAGCAGGCGTTTCCGGCCGACGAGCGCTCGCCGATCCGCACCGCGCTGGTGACCGCGCGCTCTGCGCCGGCGCACGAGCGGGTCATCCGCACCCTGCGCGAGTGGGGCGTGCGCCTGGACGAGGCGCTGTTCCTGGGCGGTCGCCACAAGGGACCGTTCCTGGAAGCCTTCGGCGCCGACATCTTCTTCGACGACTCGCAGCACAACATCGACAGCGCCCGCCAGCACGTCGCCGCCGGGCATGTGCCGCATGGGGTGGCCAACACCTAGTCGAAGCGGCGGATGCCCTTCGCAGGTTGCGCCGTCTCCGCTGTCACGGACGGGAAATAAACGCCTGTTTCCATCTTGCCGTACTGATGAGGTAAAGCAGGATCGCCGGATAGATGCAGCTGATGATGAAGCTCAGCGCAAGACTGACTTGCTTCATTTCCGTAACCAGGCGGGAATTCAGCCACAATCCGAGGACGGCGCCAAGGATGCCCAGGATTGCATAGACGAAAGTCCAGG
Organism: Pseudoxanthomonas mexicana; assembly: GCF_046736355.1. Taxonomy (GTDB): domain Bacteria; phylum Pseudomonadota; class Gammaproteobacteria; order Xanthomonadales; family Xanthomonadaceae; genus Pseudoxanthomonas_A; species Pseudoxanthomonas_A mexicana_B. The sequence goes on from NZ_CP157201.1 coordinate 2,001,595, forward strand.
TGCGTCCCCAGGGTGCAAGCTTCAGGATGCCGATGCCAGAGACGATGGCGGCTGCGGCGGCAGGCAGCGAGAGCAATGCTGTCGCCAGCAGGATCATCCAGGGATCATGGCCTTTCCCCATGGACATAAGGGTCATCAATGGATGGGTGAGGTAGAAGGATGCCGTCAGCAGGACGATGATGAAACTGAAGATGCTCATCCCGCTGAAGGTGAAGTTGAGAACAGCGATCGCGGTCATGCCACCAGTGCGTTCCTTGTCCATGTGATGTCCTGTCGGGTTTTGTGAGTCCAGTCGATGAAGCCCATGCGGAACAAAAGCGTCTCGCCGGCGCACGGCAAGGCCTGCGTCATCACGGTGCCGTGGCCAGGCGGAGAGCTGGATTCATCCCGCAGCGGCAGGCTTGCGAAATGCATCCTTCCACTTCGTATTGGTGAGAAGAAACAGGATTACGGGGTAGATGAAGCCGATGATGAAGATTGGCGCTGGATTGGCATGTTGCGCTTGTGGAGTGATGGCGCTGAGGATGCTGACCAAGTTGATCTTGATCTGGACGTCGTTGAGCATCCCGCCCAGCAGGAATCCAAGGCAGGTTCCAAATATCGACAGGATTGCGTAGGTGAGGATCCAGGCGCGGGCCCAGGGCGCGGGCTTCAGGATGCCTATGGCGGAAACGATCGCGGCGGCGGCAGGAGGCAACAGGATCAGCGCCTGCGTCACCAGAAGAATGCCGATCCCCGTACCCATCACTGCGAGCGTCAGCCACGCGTTGTCGGCCATATGGCGGTTGAGTGTCATCAGGCCATGCAGGCAGCTCAGGATGCCCATCCCGCCAAAAAGAAAATTGAGGATTGCGGCCGAGACCATTGCATTCGTGCGTTCCTGTCCCATGTGTCGTCCTTTGGGTTGATGTTGCCCGGGTTGCTTGGCGCATGAATCATGCGGAGTGGATCTGGTTCCAGGGTGAGCCGGTCGAGGACTGGATCGCCCGAATCAGAACCACCAACTGCTTAGACCCTCAGGGCCACGCGGACGTATCGTAAGCCCGCGCGACCGGTATCGCCCCGCGACGCGACCTCCGCTGGATCGCCACGTGATCCGCGTGTCGCCCATGTCCGCGCAGATGGATGACTGTGGCCCGATGCAATCCCTTTGCGCTCCCGATGGCGGCCCGGATTCCATTTTTTCCCCAGGCCCCCGTCCCACTGCCGATCATCGCCATGCCGGACATTGCTCCTGACGTCGTGGTGAATCACTTCGTATCGTGGTGCCGATCGAATGGTGTGCTACGACTATTCCGAGAATCGGGATTGCGGACATCAAGCATGGACCGAGTCTTCAATATGCGGCGCCGGAAGACAAAGATGGGAGCGCGCCGGAACCTGCTTCCGAGTGGAAGTGTCGCATGGTCAAGCGCTTCCCCTTGAGTTGTCAATGAGAAGTATTCAGGGCACATTGATGCGGGTAGCAGCGACGGCCCGCCATCAATGTGACCGGTACAGAAACGATGGGCCGCCAGCTACTGATGGGCGCCTGATGCCGCCAAGACTTTTTAGAAGGCCGCCTTACCCATTTAACGCTTACCTGTCCGCACTTGATCATCGAGTGATTAGGGGGCGTTATCGGGGGTAGGGCCGATCTGCTTTGGCAGCCGTCATTCTTCCGCTGCGCGTTCAAGACCTGACCGGCAAAGTCGACCTATCGGGCAGCCGAAATCGGTATGTCGGCTCGGCCACAGGCGGCGCGCGCGCATGGGCGGAATCGAGCTCATCCAGTCGAGGACTTGGAGATGCGTAGGGAGAAGCCATATCCGGCTGATAGCAGGCGTCTTAAATGGCGAGACTGGAAAGTGCATACTCCTACTGAAGTCAGCTGAGGAGCTTCAGTCATAGCCGGGACCAGCTGGCGCAACAACCGGCCGCACGTAGGTTTGGGGCGACTTGTTGGGCGGTTCGTCGAGAACGGGGGATGTTTTTGGACCCTCAATGAATCTGGGGCATTTGTTGGACCCAACTGAGGCATTTGCTGGGCGTAGGTGGGGCAAGTCCACTGCGGCAATCACCAGTCGCAGAAGGCGGCCGTAGTAGCCCAGAAGCACGGCCGCCCTGCTATGAAATTTCGCATAATGTATAGTTTGGTTCGCAAAAACCGGCTCTGATTTCGCGTGCGCGTCATGCGAAAAACCGCCTAAAAAGCCCACTAAAAGTAGGGTGGCGGTAGCCGCTAACTTTCGCCACACCGCTTTTTCTTCTCGGCTGATAGCTCTTTGCTCGCCGACTATTCCAATTACTTGTGCTAGGGGCATTCCGGATAGCCCGGCGATGGTTGCGCACACTACTGCGTCTGGCAGTCGCGCGCCGTTCCTGTAACCGGAAATTGTCTGCTTGGTGATTCCAAGTCGGGCTGCTAATTCTTGGTCAGTTCGCACCCCGCATACCTCCTTGCACCTGTCAAGTAGAAAATTTACGTCCATCTAGTTCGCACCCTGTTGACTTTAGTTCGCACCCAGCGTACAACGATTCCCGGTTCGCAGACTGCGAACCTCCCTCCCTCCCGGCCCGCCCGGTGCCGGGCAGGGCAGGGGCAACCGGGAATCGGGCAAGGGGTAAATCGCATGAATCTGGAACAGTGGAACTTGCTTCAACCGCGCATCGTTGACGTTCAGCGCCTCGCGCTGGTGTTCGCCGAGTTGGACGAGTTGAAGGTCTCCCGTCTGCTGATGCAGGCCGGTATGACCGCAATGCGCATCAAGCCGGCCAAGGCCGAGTCCAAGCCGGAAGCCAAGCCGGAAACCCCGGCCGCTACCGACACCGCCAAGGGAAAGGGGAAGGGCGCATGAGCGCCCTTCTTTCCGCCCGCGAGGCGTTCCGCGAAGCCTACCGCCGGGACCGCACCACGTATCGGCTGGTTTCCGCTTTCCGCGTCAAGACCGGCAACTACCCGGACATGCTGCACTCCGGGCTGTCGCCGGGGTTCGATATCTGCCGCCTGCACGGTGACAGACTTTCCACTTTCTACCCGGGCGTGACCGTCTCCAAGCATCGTGCGCGCATGTGCGAACTGCGCCTCCGTCCGAGGCTGCCAGCATGATGCTCGCCCACGCCCTCGCCCTGACCATCATCGCCGTCTGCGGTCTGCTGGCCGGCCTCGGCATCGTCCGCATCGTCGCCTGGACACACCACCGCGCTATCGAGCGCGAACGCGCGCAACTGCGCATGTGGCATGCCATCGCCACACAAGCGGAGCGGGGCAGGTGACCACACTTCGCTACTGCATCCAGCGCCTGGATGGCGATGCCTGGGTGCACAAATCCAATTACGGCCTCGACCTGGACGCCTGCATGCGTAATGCGCGCTGGTTCAATGCGCTGGGCTGTGGTCGCATTCAATACCGCGTCGTCGCTCAACTCGGCGATGCGGTCTCGGTGCTGCTGCAGTGACGGCCGCCGTTGCCTTCTGCCATCTGGAACAGGCCGCCATCGCGGCCGCTTCGCGTCGCGCCTCCGACCAGGCCGCGCGCACTCTCGGCAGTCACGGAATCACGAAGGCGAGCGTAGCGAGCCTTGGGCTTGTCCCTTCTTCAACAAGTGACACGCGACGCGTGTCCATCGCTCTCGATACGAACCGCATCCGGTCGATGCGGCTAAAAAAATCCATCATCACCGGAGCGAGGCTCCATGAACAGGAAGCGCAAAAAGGCTCCATGCGTGGAGCGTGGTACATGCTCACGACGACTTACCGAAAGGGAAGCGAGCGAAGCCCTCGCGACGTTAGCGAGCTTCTTAAACGAATCCGGGGCTTCTTCAATCGAGCTATACGAATTCGCTACCGGGGCTACCGTCCGCGTCTCCGTTACCTATGGGTCGGTGAACTCACTAAGGCCCTCGTTCCCCACTACCACATCCTAGTTTGGATTCCGCGCGGCATCTTCATTCCGAAGGCTGATAAGCGTGGGTGGTGGCCGCACGGCATGACGCAAATCCAGAAGGCCCGCAACGCGGTGGGCTATCTGGCGAAGTACGCCTCAAAGTTCTGCCCCGCGATGGCCGAGGCCTTCCCGAAGGGCTTTCGCACGTATGGCGTTGGCGGACTGGACAACGAAAGCAAGCGGGAACTGCGGTGGTGGAAAGCCCCGAAGGATGCCCGTGACGCCCTCGGCCCGTTGGCCGACATACGTAAAGCCCTTGGGGGCTACGTGGACAAGCTCACCGGCGAATTCTGGCCCTCGCCGTGGCGGGTGTTCTTCCATCAGGGCCAAACCATCGCATGGAAATTGGAGCCAATCGCATGAACCCGAATAACTGCATCGTCATCAAGTCCGGCACGTCCGCCCCGCGCGTCATCAAGCGCAAGGACGGAACGCAGGTCATTTTCAACGAACAAAAGGCCGCCATCGAAAAGGGTGACGATTTCCCCACGCCGTTCACCATCACGCTTGGCGACGGCCAACCGCCGTATCCGCCGGGCCGCTACATGCTCGACGTGAGCAGCTTGGAAGTCGGCGACTTCAATGCGCTGCGTATCGCGCGCCGCATCGCGCTGCTGCCGCTGCCGTCGACGAAGTAATCCATGACCGCGCAGGCCAGCCACGTCTTGCAATGCATCGAATTCGATGCGCAGACGAATACTTGCACGCAGCAAGCGTGGCTGCCCGCACCCTCTCTCTTGCCGCCACTTGAACCGGCCGAAGTGGCGGCGCTGCTTAGCGTTACGGCAGTGGTCTTTGCCTTGGCGTTTGGCGGAAAACTTCTCGGCCGGACAACTCGTGACTAGGAGAAAAATGGACGTCGCAGACGCAGTTGCCACCCTCGCCGGCATCGGTACCGCCATCGGTCTTATCGGTGCCGCCAAGCTCGCTCCCGCCGCCATCTCGGTCGGCTGGAAGTGGGCCAAGGGTGCCATCTTCGGTTAATCGCAGATGGCGGGAAACGGGGCTTCTACGGAAGCCCCTTTCTTTTCGGAGAAAACAACATGCTTGGATGGTATTGCTTATGGGTCGGCACGCTCGCGCTTTATCTTGTATTCGACGATTGACGGCACTGGCGCTTCTTCTGCTGCCATCGCTCGCCCTCGCATCAAACTATCAAATTCACCAGCCTAACCCGCACGGCGCGCCGCAAGTGATTCGTGTCATAGGCAATGAGGCGTTGGTAAATCAAGGCGCGCGAACTATTATTGAAGGGACGGTAACCGAAACAAAGTATGGTTCTGCATCCTACAAGATAGGCGGCGCGGCTCTCGGCAAGCTGGCGAAGGGGGCGGCGGGCCAGCTTGTCCGCAAAGGGCTTCCGTATTACGGCGCTTACACCACAATCAAAGAGCTTGCCGAGCTTGCGGACTGGGTTCAGAAAACGCCCGAAGGTCAGAACTGGCCGCAGTGGTTCTTGAATGATGCGCGCGACCAAGCCTCTCTCAACTCTGCTGCGTGGTGTGTTGGCTCGGGGCAGAATCGCCGATGCTCAAATTCGCCAGGCAACCTTTCACATGCCGCGCATTTGAATAACCCCAATGCCTCCCAGCCTTGCTCCTTTTCTAGCACGTCTGGCAGCGGTGGCGCTGTTTATAAGTGCCGTAATGCCAATACTGGCGGGGATATTTTTTCAGGCGAAACCCTGCAATCCATGCCGGCTGGTGGCTGGGAACAGTGGAATAACGCCAACCCGGAGGCGTATCCGGGAACGCCGGTCACTGACCAGCAGATGGGCGACCTTGTTCTTAATGCCGGCCCGGAGGTCATCAAGGCGGTGCTGGTTGACCCCGAAACCGGCCAGCCCATCAGGACGAAAGAATTGACTGACGCGCTCAACAAGCTGCGCAAGTCAATTGAGGATGCGTTAAAGCGTGGCGGAAAAAACGTAACTGATGGCACTGACGTAACCGTGCCCGATGAAACCGAATATCCCGAAGATGGTGAGCCGCAGCTTTCTGACTGGCCCACCTTCTGTTCTTGGGCCGACGTGGTTTGCGACTTCATCGACTGGGTGAAAGCAGATGACAAGCCTTATGAGAAACCGGAAGTGCCGTTTGAGGAGCTTCCGCCAGAGCCTGTCGAATGGAGTAGCGGTTTGGGCAGCGGAGCGTGTCCCGCGCCGTGGTCCTTCTCTGTCAGCATTGGCGGTACAACCGCAAATCCTGAAATAAGCCTACAACCCCTGTGCGACCTAGCGAGCATCCTGCGCCCACTGGTGATTGCAATCTCGCTAGTGGTTGCTGCTTTCATCATTGCTGGATTGAGGAATAATAAAGGTGCGTAGCTGGCTATCAACTCTCTTGAAAAACCTCTTTGGTGATGCTGTCGCCAATGTCCTCGGTGGCGCCGGCCTCTCGCTGGTTAGTGCTGCCGTACTGATTCCACTGGTAACGGGCGCTCTCGATATGGCTGCATCTGCAATGAGTGGCGTTCCGGGCGATATGCTTTCTGTCATCAATCTGTTCGGCTTCGGCGAAGCCCTCTCCATTCTCGGCTCGGCCATGCTTACGCGCGTCACAATCGCGTCCGCAACGGTCGGCGTCAAAAAGGCGGCTAACTAATGCTGTACTTGGTCACTGGAATGCCCGGCAATGGAAAGACTCTCTACGCGGTTGACTGGCTGCTGCGTCAGATTGAAACCGATGCGGCGCTGGTGAAGTCGAAAGGAACCGCGCCGCGCGATTTCTTTACCGATATCGAGGGGTTCGACTTTGATGCTGTCGAAAAGCTGACCGGTCGCCGGGTTCAATCTGCGCCGGACGACTGGCGCGCTACGCCTGTAGGTAGCGTCATCGTCTATGATGAAGCACATCGCCGCTTTCCTAGCACCGGCAAGCCAGGGCGCTCGGAAGATGCGCGCGTGAATCAGATGGACACGCATCGCCACGGCGGCTATGACATGATGTTTATCACGCAGTGGCCATCAAAGGTCCACCATGAACTGCGCCAGCTTGTTGGCGAGCACGTCCATCTGCATCGTGCAATGGGTCTGGAATCGGCAGGCCTGTATCGCTGGGGCAGGGTGCAAGCCGACCCATACGATGAGCGCCAGCGCGAAAAGGCAGAGGAGGAAATCTGGAAGTTTCCGAAGGGTCGATACGCGCTCTATAAATCGAGCACGCTGCACACTGCCAGCCATAAGTTCAGGATTCCGGCCAAGGTGTGGTCTGCGCTGTCGATGCTCGTTGCGCTGTTGTTGCTCTGCTGGGGCGTCTGGGCCTTCGTCCTCAAAGACAAGGTTCAACGACCGCCTAAGGCCGACCAGCAGCAGGCGCAAGGCCAAGCCGGCTTGCCGGCGGCCGCGCCTGCTGGACTCTCGGAAACACCGCTCAATCCCGGCACTGGCACGTATGTGGCGATTTCAACCGCACCTGCACCTGCGCTGATGGGGTGCGTTAAATCCGACCGCTCCTGTCGGTGTTTCAATACCGATGGATTTCAGATTGATATGACGCGCATGGATTGTGAGATTCTTCTTGACAACCCGCTGCCCTTCAACATCGCCCATGAATACGGCGGGCGAGGGGGTAGAGTTCAGCAGCACAAGGAAAAATCGACCCAAGAAACCCGCGCATCTGCTAGTACGGTTGCGGGCGCCGTTATCGGTTCGGGCGCCAATTCTGCCGCATCGTTTCCGGAAACACCTGCATTGCCGACAACGCTTTAGCTAGCTTGCTCAATGTCCTTTAACAGGTTCTTTTTCCACTCGACATTGAGTGTCCTGTTGTCGTGTAACTGCATTGCAATGTTTCGCAGCACGGCTTGTCTGCTCTTGTGGAAATCAGGCTTTCGCGCAAGTTCTGTCATACCTCTAATGATGGCCGCTAGACCCTTGTCGTTTCCCAGCACGAATGCAACGATGCCGATAGCATCTGCAAGTCCATCAATGTAGGCGGCCGTGATATCGGCATCTGCGTTTGCCATGATTCCTCCGTTCGTTTCGGGGAATCATAGCCGGCTAGCGACTTTGGCTGCCATTTCTTACAATTTCCAAGCATGAAATTAGTCTGTCTGTCAATAGCGCAAGAATCATGCCATTTATCTTAAATTCATATTTCGTTCTGATATGATTCAGAATTCAGTATTGTTGCCGTGACAGTCTACCGGGGTGTAGGGGCGGCGCCCCTACGGTGACCGCTTCATCCTGCACGTCGTCCGAAGTGCCGAGCCTGCCAGTCTGCAAGGTCCACCACGACGACTTTCACTGACTGCTGCCGAACCTCTTTGCTGCGAACTTTCCGGGCCATCAGGCTTTCCCGCAGGTCAATCATGCCTGCGCGCCAAGCCAGCCCCATCAGCCGTTGAGGGGTGACCCGTAGGCCATTGGGTGACACTAGTTCCTTGCCAGCCATTCGCCATCCAGCCCAGGGGCCGTGCAATGGTGTGTGGTTGTGGATGGTGCGTTCGCAGAACGCGCTGGCGCAGGCGCTGGGGCACTGGATGCCCTCCGGCCAGCACGGTGGCCGGCGAAGGTCATCCAGCGCCTTTTTGTGCACGCTTGCGTTCGGCATACGGAATGCTCGACCGGGGACGCGGGTCTACAGGCATGCGAAAGCCTCCATGTTCTCGGGTGAAGCCTTCGGCCGGTGCAAAAGACGTTCCAGAGCCAACCGCAAAAGGCGACCGTAGTAGCCCAGTCGCGCCGCCGCCAAGCGCCCAAGCCTTTGGATATGTAATTTCGCATAATGTATATTATGTCCAACTTGCAAAGGCGGCGGCCAGTCTGGCCCTGGCGCAGCTAAAGGAATTGTTGGCACAACTCTTGCCGGGTTCGCGCATCACTCAAGCAAGGAACGCCATTCATGCGTAACCGCAAGCTCACCGGCAGCTGGGCCGGTTTCGAGATTCGTAACGACCACATCATCACGCCGGAGGGCCGCGCGGTCGGCCCGGAGCAACTGCGCTATCTGGGACTGACCTGCACCATTGCCCGCGAATGGCGGCGAATGATGGGCGAAACCCGACCCCGCAAGCGCGGTCGGCCGAAAGCCGGCGACGTGAAAGTCCCCGGCGTCATCTACTTGCGCGACGTGCTGCGCGAACACTACGAAAAGCGGGTTTTGCAGGGGGTGGATGCGAGCCGGTGCGGAACCGGCGAAGGATTATCACTGCCGATGGCGCGGAAGCGCGTAGGCCGCGTGTGAGGCGTTTGCCGTAGGGGCGCTGCCCCTACACCCCGGTCAACCGCCGCGGCAACGCTGCCAGCCGCCGCGCGGCGAATGCACCTGCTGCCATCCGCCCGAAATCTTCCGCATGGCCTGGCCACCGATGCAGACAGTTTCTGCGCCAGGCGTACCCAGCGGCGGAAGATTCACAACTTCAGTGGACGCGCCTGGCCGACCTTGCCGCCGGGCCTCATCGTCAATCATGCGCGACTCCCAGCGCTCGCACAGCGGCTTCATGCCCGGATGCGGATGCGTGCGGTAACGCTCGCAGTTCAGCGGCGTGGTGTCGCGCGCCATTGAGTTGTAAGGCTGACGCGGCGCCGTCGGCGGGGGCTTGTTGGATCCCCTCGGCCCCTGCGCCCTCATCGTCTGCGATGACGCCGGAAGCGCGACGAAAAGCAGGAAAAACACGCTGAAGTATCGCATTCTGAATCGTCCCCAAACGATATATGAATGCTAGATAACTGGCACGATTCTTGCCCTATAGACATTTCCGTGTCGATTATGCTAGGCGGCGGCAAGTTTGGGCCGCGGCATGATGGTATACCTGCACCCTATCCGGCCGCAAATGCCAACACAGCAAGGTGGCCAACGTAGTAGCCATAAAAAGCCCAGCGCCAGCGCGGGAAGCGCCCCGGTAGCCGCGACAGCGCGGCGACCAGCGGCAGGGCCAGCAAGGCCCACAGATTGCCGTTCTGGGCGCACAGCAGCGCGAATGCGGCCAGTACAAGCGCCCCACCCGCCCAGCGAGCGCAGCGGCCGAAAATGACGCCGTGCGCCTCGACATGGAACCACCACCAGGCCGCAAGCGTGAGGCCCACGCCCGCCCAGCCGTAATCGACCCAGGGGGAGCCAAGAGCGAACAGCGCGGCCGCTGCGAAGCGCTGGCCGCGCATCCAGAGCATGATGACGGCCACAGCCGCGGCGAAGGTCAGCAGCACGTTCAGCGGCAACCAGCCATCAACGACGGTCACTGCATGGAGCGGCTGGGCCAGCGCGCCGAATGCCAGCAGGCGCAGCAGCGCCGGCCGTAGCCGCGCGCCTGGCTGCGCCAGCCCATAGGCCAGCACCAGGGCGAAGAGCGGGAACGCGATGCGCGAGGCTTCCGGTACGCCGGGCAAATGCAGGTGCATCGCCTTGTTGGCGTGGTCCAGGGTCATCAGCACCAGCGCCAACCATTTCAGGAGCTCGCGGGAGAAGCTGGTCATCATGGGGCGGACTTCCCTGCCCCGGCTCCGGCGGGAGAGCCCACCGTTTTGACATCGCCAGGCACCACAACGCCCGAAGGCCCGCTCCCGCCGGTCGCTTCCACCGTAGGGGCTTGCGCCCCTACACCCCACTGCGGCGGCTGACGCTCCGGCGGCTTGCGGTAAGGGTTGTACTCGGGGCCGCTGCGCGCGAGCTTCCTGCACGAGTGCAAGTCAATCTCGTAGCGCGTCCCCTGCTCGGTCAAGCAAGTGCAGGTGAAGTCCACCCACGCATCGGCCGCAGTGGGACCGGCCTGCGAGGACATGCAATACAAATGCGGGTCGGCGGTGATGCCACGGTCGTCGTACGCGCGCGCGGTCCAGGGCATCGTCTCAAAGCGTGGCAAGTGCAGCTTCGCGTATTCCAGCGCAGTTCCCAGGTCCTTGCCCTGCATCGGTCCTCGCGCCGTCGCTGACGCTCCGTCGCTCGTTCCGATGCGTTGGGCGGCGTCCTGCTGTTCCTGCGGCGTCAACCGTTCCTGCACCCTGCTCACGGTGTACCACGTCCAGCCGAGCAGGAAGAGCACCAGCGCGGCGGTTGCCCAATAGAACCACGGCACGCGCTTCTCACTGGTGTCGATGCTGGTGGACTTGTAGAGCGCAAAGCGCTTCTTGGGGTATTTGCGCCGCGTGGTGGTCAGCGGCGCGGCCTTATCGGGGTTGCGCTCGTAGCGGTCGAAACGGCGAATGTGCGCGAGCGGCAGGCCGAACCGGCGGCGGACGTGGTAATGCTCTTCAATGAGATCATGGACGAAGCTGTCCACCTGCGTCGATGGCGACTGACAGACGAAGATGAAATCCAAGCCGCGATGCCGATGCTTGGCGAGTTGTTCAACGTGCGCCGGCACCTTGGAACCGGAGGCGCGCTTGGGCAGCATGCCGTGCTCGTAGGCTTCGTCGACCAGGGCGACGGCACCATCAGGCAGAAAGTTCATCCAGTCGCAGAACTGTTCCGGCTTCATTTCGATGCAGCCGGTCGCCGCGTAGTCGAATTCCTTGACGTTGCACACGTAGCACAGGCGGCCTTGCGCCTTGTACTCAAGCAACTTGTCAATAGCAAAAACAGTCTTGCCGTGGCCGGGCTGCCCGGTGAACCAAAAAATCATGCGGATGCTCCGGTGATGAACTCATCGAGCTTGGACGTGGCGACGGTGAACACTTGCATGCCGGCGCGCGCGACAACAGCGCTGATGACGATGGTCATGAACACATCTACGCCGGCATAGCTCAACAGCTGCTGCGCATTCGCAGCCAGTGAGAGGAACTTGGATTGAAGGAAGTTCTTGACCTGCGGATAGGCCAGCGTGAAGGTCACCAGCGACAGGCCGGCACCGGCCATCAATCGCCCGAACAGCGAGGACATGGCGAGCTTGAGCAGCGTAACAATCTTGCCCGCGAGCTTGACGATGATGCTGTCCATTACAGCCTCCACCCCAGAAGAATTCCGATGCCAATGAAGCTGCCGAGCAGCGTCAGAAACATGCGCGTCATAAAGAGCAGGTCACAGAACCACGGCACGCTATCCATATCGAAGGTCTTGCCGAACGGAAGGTTCAACGTCCCCAGCTGGGGACACGTGCCGCCACCGCTGAAAAAACCGCCCGAGTCCAGGCGTTCACCGGGATTGAAGCTCTTGGATTTGAGCGGGCCTTCGGGGTCGTTGCCTGCGCCATCCGTGCCGTCGCCCGTGACCTTGGTCCAATCGGGCTGCCCGCCGACAACCGCGTCGCCCGACTGCTTTTCAAGGGCGCAGGCCGTGCGCCACTGCATAATCAGCTGCGAATACTCCATCGCATCGCACTTCTCACCAGTACAAACCGGAGCCGACCCGCAGGCCCCGCCGCTAATGTTGCGGTTCTTGCGCGTATTGCACTCGATACGCCACTGAATGCGCGCCTGACCGCACAAGATGGGCGAGCCCGAGCAGCTAGGCGGAGCATTGCAGGTGTCGCCACCCGCAAAGGTTTCCTTGGTTGAATCGTTGTTGGGATTGTCGTCATCGTCATCGGACTTCCCGTCGCCATCGTCATCCTTGCCACAGGTGCCGTTGGGACGACGCGCCTCGCCCTGGGCGCACTGCCCTTCACCGGGCAAGCATTGACCACTAGGGGACTTGATATTTCCCGGCGGACACTCGTCGTCGCTTTTCTTGCAGGCTCCGTTGTGCGCCAGCACGAAACCCACAGGACAGGAATCGTTGAGCGTGCAGACACCGCCTATCGGGCTATGCCCCTCAGGGCATTGAATATCAACCGGCTGGCACACGCGCAGCGCGGCGTTCCAAACGTGGGTTGGCGGCGAGCTTCCGCCCGGGTTCTTGGCGTTGCAATCCTGCCGCTCGGTGTCGGGGTTGCACACATTGCCGGTGTAGTCCGCCATTGATGACTGCTGGCCGTTGGCGTCGGCACCCATCGACGTATAGCGAACTTCGCAACCGCCGTTGCAGCGCGTGGAGCCACCGGGCGGCAGGAAGGTGGTCGACTGCGATGGCCGTGAAGAACAACTCTGCTCCGGCGGATAAGCGTGGTATTCAACAAAACCACCGGGAACGGCGTTGCATCCAAGAGCGGATAAGTTAAGCGAACCATTATTGTTATAGCGCGAGACTTGGCAAACATAGCGCGGATTTGACGGCGACGGCTGATGCGTACAGCGAGGATTCCCATGTGTCAGCCCATTTGATGTAACGACAGCAGCCGCAGAAGACGCCTGCAACATGCAGCCCGCATAAGCTGCACCCTGGCTCGAATACGAGCAGGAATTGACGCCACAAGACTGCGCCCTCACATCATCGGCACACAGCAACCAAGCCAGCACTGCAAAAAATAGTGCGCAGACAGAGCGAACAGAGGGCGCGTCAACACATACGCGACCCGAGACTAAACCGCTTCGTACGCGAGCCACAGCGCCCCCAGCACTCCGATGATGATGCAATAACCGCCCATGACTGCCTCCGGAAATAAAAAGGGGGAGGCGGCCGCACTCCCCCACTGGAACACCTGTGCGGCCTGTTACTTGGCCCGCTTGATGAAGCTGTACAGGATGAAGAGCGCGACGACGCCCACCAGCACCAGCAGGATGGCTTGCACGTCCGATTCCAGGCTGCCGAGCTTGGTCAGCACCTCGGAGCCGAGCGAGCCACCGCCGCCAGCCATCGCCATCGGTGCGGCGAGCATGGCGGTCAGGCCGGCGGCCACAGCACCGCGCGAGCGGTTGAAAACACCGCGAACGGAGTCGCGGGCCTGGTACAGCAGGGACTGCTTGTTGTTGCGGTTCACAGTTGCCTCCTTTAGGCAGGTTGAAGGCTCATCCTGTTTGCTGACGACTCGCGCGGATGAGAACGCGAGCGATTAGGCCCAATGTCCACATGGAGGCGATTGCTACCGCAATCAGAGTGCCGTCTTCGATGGACAACTCCGGAATGACCGTGGGCATCGGGCCGTAATAGGGGTCCGCGCACGTCCCCGTCTGCGCGTCGAAATCTTCCTCGCGGCATTTGAGGACGTACGCGGACATGGGTCAGGCCGCCGCCGCGCGCTTGGTCGGCTCGGCCATGTCGCGCAGCGAATAGCGGCGGGCCAACTCCGGGCCGAAACGACCGGGGATGACGTCCTTCTCGACGTCCCACTGATAGCTCTTGCCGTTGACGTATGCCTGCTGCGGACCGTCGATTTCCACTTCGACCTGCACGCGCATCTCCGAGGTTTCCAGCTGCGCGTTCTGGAAGTGCACCTGCTTCTGGCCGTTCTTGGTGGTGACATAGCGATTCAGCGGTTCGGACTTGATGGTGATAGTTGCCATGTTTGTTCTCTCTTCTCTTCGGTTGGGTTGGTCGCAAATTCCGGGCGGTACTGTGGGGTCAAGCTAAGTCCCCCCCTTCCCCCCCGAAGGGAGTGCGGCGGAGTAGCTCGTTTGACCCCTGCGCGATGCTTGCATCAGTCCGCCTGGGCATCCGGTGTTGCTGGTTCGGCTGGATGAGGCCGTGTTGCTCGGGTCGGGCGGTGTAGTCGATGGGTGGTGGCAACCACGCGCCGAAATTCCGGCTGAAATCGACTTCCCCGCCCTTGGTCACGTACTTCGATACGTAACCGGTAATGTCTGCCTGGCTGCGCGGTTGCTCGATGCGGTTGCGCCCGAACTCGCGATACCAGAACTCATGCCAGTCGTAGCGGTTGATGACTCGATTGAGGTCATCGGTAGCGGCAGCTGCGACGGCGTGGAAATGCAGGCGGCCGTCGCGGTGGAATTCCTGCCCCCTCGCCCACTGAATGCCGCCGTGCCAGCGCGTTGACCACTTGGGGCCGTAGACCTCGCGATTGATGCAGCTGACGAAGTAGCGAAACGCTTTGTCAGCCGCCTCGCCGTGAACGCCGCCGTTGCGGCCGGACTTGCTGACGCGGAAGGTAAGCGTCCAGAACTGTTGCCACGGGATGCGCCGTAGTAGCTCGGCATAGCCCGCTGCATGGACACCAGCAGGCCGCACGTCCGGCAACACTTCATGCGGTTGTCCAGGGCATCGACCATCGAGACCGTCTCCCCGCCGCAGTGGAAGCACGGACGATTGCAATGCGGATTGAGCCTCGCCGCGTTCATCCGGCATGGCCCTGCCCCGAGCCAACCCACCTGATGCGTTCCTCAATCAGTCGGTCTAGCTCGGCGCGTTCTTCGTCGGTCTTGGCGTGCTTGCGTTCGTCGTACAGCTGGTGCAGCGGTTTGGAGGTCATAACGCCACCCGCTTCGCCTGCATGCAGGCGGTTTCTTCCTCAATGACGCGATGAGCGGCGCGGGCGACTTCCCACCAGAATCCCGGCGAGGGGCCATCGCTGGCGAATAGTTCACGCTGGATATAGCGGTCTTCCGCCACTTCGAAAGCGATGCGGGCGCCGCGCAGAGTGTTGGTCGGGCGGCTCACCTGCCCCACCCCGCTTCGTCTACACGACTATGGCTGGCGCGGCGATGCGACCAGGTGACGATGCGAACAATGCCGACGCCAATCATGAAACCGCAGGCAAGGCAGACGAAGAACGCAAAGACGTGGACAAGCATCATTCCGCCCTCCCCTGCACGCGGGCAAGAGCGACACTCCCATTCACGAACAAGCCCAGGCGCTTTGCGTGATAGCTAAAGCGGGCTTTCGCACCCCGTTCAGTAGCGCAGTTGCACCACGCCATGCGTGAACCGTCAGCGTAGAAAGCGACGATGAACCTTCCGTCGCGCACCAAACGAACGACCCGGTTCACCCCCGGCGCATTGACAGAGACGCTCATGCCGGCAACCTCACGCGCTCGCGCAGGTGCCGCAGCTTGAGGTCGGACCACGACTTACCTACTACGCTGGGATAATTCAGACGGTCGTGCGCATAGAAGCAGCGTTCCCAGAATTCATTTGACACGCCGCCGTAGACATCAATCTCGCGGCCGGTCTTGCGGCGGAACGCATCGATGAGCCGCACGGTTGCCCGGTTACGGCGGTAATCCGCCTGCCACTGCTGTCGATTCATTGAATGTCCCCTGCCCTAGCGCCCTAGAACCCGCCGCGACCCGGCTAGGGCACCGGGTGGGCGGGTGTCATGTGGTTACATGACAAGGCGCATGTAAGCTGATTACCGGACACCTGTCAAGAGGATACATGACATGAGCATCGTTGCGACGCTCCTAGACAAGGCAAGGGCGCGAAAAGGAATCACGTCAGATAACGCGCTAGGCGCACACCTGAAGACCAACCGACAGGTAATTAGCCAGTGGAGGCACGGAGACAGCTACCCAAGCGAAGAAAACATCGCAGAGCTAGCAGAAATGGCAGGCGATGACCCCGTTCAATGGCTTGTGGCCATCAAAGCCGTGCGAGCCGACGGGAAAGCAGGCAAGGCATGGAGCGCCCTTGCAAAACGTCTCGCAGCAACCGCTGCAGCGCTGATGATTTTGCTTACATTCCCTACGGCAAAAGCAGGAATTTCACTTGCAAATCAAGCCGTTACGAAATCCGAGTTCGGATATTCTGTATATTATGTAAAAACCGAAACAATCTTGTTGAGACGATTGCCCGGCCCTGGCAACAGCTACTGCAAGCTCTGATGGCTTTTCTGCTTCCACGGCTTGCCCCTGCCATCTCTGCCGTCACCGAGCGCTTCTTGCGGGTGGATGCTATTTTCGCTTGGACTCCGACCCGGCAGGTGCGCGATGGTGAGATTTGGGGCGTTGATGGTGGCGGCGTTTGGAACGGCGCTGGGGACCGGGGGTGCGTTGGCCGCGGAGGCGACCGTCGATGAACGCGCCTATGCCGCGGTGGATCCCTTCATCGGTACCGGCGGCGAAGGCCATACCTTCCCCGGCGCCACCGTGCCGCACGGCATGATCCAGCTCTCGCCGGACACCCGCATCCAGCCGCGCAAGCTGGCCTATGGCTGGGCCGCCGGCTATCGCCATGACGACGACAGCATCGTCGGCTTCTCGCACACGCATTTCTCCGGGACCGGGCATTCCGATCTCGGCGACGTGCTGCTGATGCCGATCAGCGGTGAGGTGAAGCTGGAACGCGGCGACGCGGACCGGCCCGGCAGCGGCTACACCTCGCGCTTCAGCCACGACAGCGAAACCGCGCAGCCTGGCTACTACGCGGTCACGCTGGAGGACTACGGCGTGCGCGCCGAATTGACCGCCAGCGCACGGGTCGGGTTGCACCGCTACGCATTCCCCGCCGGCAAGCCCGCGCACGTGCTGATCGACCTGCGCACCAGCATGTACGACTATCCCGGCAAGGTGCTGTGGTCGCGCCTGCGCGTGCGCGAGGACGGCACCGTCACCGGCTTCCGCGAAACCCGCGGCTGGGCGCCGGGGCGGCAGTTGCATTTCGCCCTGCGCTTCTCGCAGCCGGTCAGCGGCCGGCAGTTGCACGATACCGAGCAGGACGTGGCGTACAAGGGCTTCCCGCCGCCGGGCGAAAAGGATCCGCGCCAACGTGCGCAGATCGAGGGACGCCAGGTCGTCGCAGCGTTCGACTTCGACCAGGCCGCCGGCAGGCAGCTGCTGGTGAAGGTGGCGATTTCGCCGGTCAGCGAGGACAACGCCATCGCCAACCTCGACGCCGAGGTGCCGGGCTGGGACTTCGATGGCATCCGTGCGGCGGCGAAGCGGCAATGGGGCGAGGCGCTCGGCGTGGTCGATGCGCAGGGCGACGCGGAACAGCTCAAGAGCTTCTACACCGCGCTGTACCACACCATGCTCGGCCCTACCCTGTTCATGGACAGCGACGGCCGTTACCGTGGCCCCGACAACGCCGTGCACCAGGCGAAGGGTTGGACGAACCATTCGACCTTCTCGCTGTGGGACACCTACCGGGCGCTGCATCCGTTGATGACGCTGCTGCAACCTCCGCAGCGCACCAGCGACATGGTCAATTCGCTGCTCGCAGCGCGCCGCGAAAGTCCCTATGGCATGTTGCCGGTGTGGTCGTTCCACGGCCTGGAGACGTGGTGCATGATCGGCTACCACGCCGTGCCGGTGATCGCCGACGCCTACGTCAAGGGCATCCGCGGCTACGACGCCGACGAGGCGCTGGCGGCGATGATCGCCAGCGCGAACTACGGGCCCTACGACGGCATCGCCCAGTACCGCGAACTGGGCTTCGTGCCGATCGACGAGGAAGGCGAAGCGGCCAGCAAGACGCTGGAATACGCCTACGACGACTGGACCATCGCGCGCATGGCGCAGGCGATGGGCAATCGTGCGATCGCGGCCGAGTTCGACAAGCGCGCGGCCAACTGGAAGAACGCCTTCGATCCCTCCACGGGCTTCATGCGCGCGCGCAAGCGCGACGGAAGTTTCCGCGAGCCCTTCGATCCTGCGGCCAGCGGCTACGGCACCGACTACACCGAGGGCAACGCCTGGCAATACTCGTGGTACGTGCCGCAGGACGTGGCCGGCCTGGCCGCCGCGCACGGGGGCGCCGACAAGCTGCTGGACAGGCTGGACCAGGTGTTCGACGCCAGGGTCGACCCTTCCATCTTCGCGCACATGGAAGACATCACCGGCCTGATCGGCTGGTACGCGCACGGCAATGAGCCCAGCCACCACGTCGCCTACCTCTATGCCTATGCAGGCCAGCCGTGGCGCACGCAGGCACGGCTGAAGCAGATCATGGAATCGCAATACGCAGCCCGCCCGGATGGGCTGGCCGGCAACGACGATCTCGGCCAGATGTCGGCCTGGTACGTGTTCACGGCGCTGGGCTTCTATCCCGTGACGCCTGGCAGCAACGAGTACATCATCGGCCGCCCGTTCCTGCCGCGCGCCACGCTCAACCTGCACAACGGCAAGCGCTTCACCATCGTTGCCGAAGGCCTGGACGACGCGCATGCCTACATCGCCGGCGTCACGCTCAACGGCAAGCCGCTGCGGCGCGCGTACCTGACCCATGAGGAAATCCTGGCAGGCGGCGAATTGCGTTTCACGATGCAGGATGCCCCGAACCGGGAGTGGCCAGGCATGAATGCGCAGGCGCCCTATTCGATGTCGCGCTAGGCAGGCAGACGCCTTCCGCGCGCAGCACGCGGCCGGGCACGGATTCCCTGCGCGGCTTGAAGGGTCAGCGGGAATCGCGCCGGATGGCATCGGCCAGCGAGCGCACCCGCAGCGCGGCGCGCAGCGCGTCCAGGCCGGCAGATGAGCGCAGGTGGATGTCCAGCGGTTCGCCGGGCAGCAGGCTCAACGCGTTGTCGGACAGCGTGGCGTCCACTTCGCCGAAATCGATCCACACCGCACGCGCCACGGCGTCGCTGAGCAGGCGCAGCCGGTAGCCATCGGCTGCGGCGCGCAGCTCGGCATGAATGGTTGGCCTGGGCAGATGCAGATGCTTGGCGGCGTCGAAATAGACCCACTGGCGCGATACGGTTTCGCCGGCCTCGATCAGGTCGAACACCGCCACGCTGTGGCGGGGATCCGCGCCGCCCAGCAGCTCGGCATCGGCGTACTCGGCGACGGGATGCGCGGACAGCGGCGGCAGCGTCGCCGCCCCGCCCTGCTCGCGATGCACGCGGCCGTCGAAATCCATCACCCGCAGGCGCCACTGCACCGGCGCCTCGCGCGTGCGGTCGGACAGCAGGGTCAGCCGGGTGACGCCGTCGCGGCGCAGCGCCGCCGCCGCCAGTTCGGCGAAGAAGCGCCGCGCGTGATGGTGCAGCGGCTTCCAGCGGCCGTGGTAGTCCAGGCTGGACCATGACGCGCCCGGCCAGACGTCGTTGAACTGCCAGTACAGGCTTCCCATCGTGTACGGGCGCGAGGCGCGGTGGTGCAGCGCGGCCAGTTCGATGCCCTCGGCCTGCATCACCTGGCCCAGGTAGACGAAATCGGCGAAGTCGCGCGGCGTGCCGTATTCGCGCTCGATGTACAGCAACTGGCGCTGGTTGCCTTCGCCGGCGAGGAACTTCTGGTGGGCGCGGATCACCGGCGCATCGATGCCCTGCTCTTCCGGCCGCGCGAAGCCGGCGATGGTGCGCAGCGAGGGCCAGGATTGCAGGCCGAACTCGGACATGAAGCGCGGCGTTTCCTCCAGGTACGCCTGCACCGGCAGGCTGGGCCCGCCCCACACGTCCCAGTAGTGCTTGTCGCCGCGGCGCGAGTCGTTGGCTTTCTCATCCAGATCGTTGCCGGGCGAACTGGACCAGTACGGCACGCCCAGCCCTTCCTCCGCCACCACCTGGCGCAGATCGCGGCCGAACAGGTCCACGTAGCCCTGCCAGACCTTCTCCGCGAAGACCGGATCGGCCGCCATCAGCTGCTTGCGATGGCCCCAGTCCTTCCAGGCGGTCTCCTCCTCGTTGTTGCCGCACCACAGCACGATGCTGGGGTGGTGGCGCAGGCGGCGGACGTTGTCGCGCGCCTCGGCCACCACGTTGGCGCGGAACGCCGGATCGTAGCCGGGCTGCATGCCGCCGCCGAACATGAAGTCCTGCCAGACCAGCAGGCCCAGTTCGTCGGCGATCTCGTAGAACGCGTCGCTCTCGTAGTAGCCGCCGCCCCAGTTGCGCAGCATGTTCATGTTGGCGTCGCGCGCGGCCTGCAGCGCCTGTCGCAGCTTCGCCGTGTCGACGCGGGTCGGGAAGGCGTCGAACGGGATCACGTTGGCGCCCTTGGCGAAGATCGGCACGCCATTGATGACGAAGGCGAAGCCCTGCCCGCCTTCGGCGTCGGTCTCGCGCAGCAGTTCGACGCTGCGCAGGCCGGTGCGGCGCTCGGCGGTAGCCAGCGTGCGGCTGCCCTGCTCCACCCGCAGGCGGAAGCGGTAGCGCGCCTGCTCGCCGTAGCCGACCGGCCACCAATGGCGTGGTTTCTCTATCGCGGTGCGCAGGTCGACTCGTTGCAGGCCGGCGCGCAGATCCACCTCGCGGCGTAACCGGTCCACGCGGCGGCCGTCCGGATCCAGCACTTCCAGTTCGATGCGCGCGCGGCCCTCCTGCTCGCTTTCGATCTCCACCCGCGTCTTCAGCTCGGCGGCATCGGCGTCCAGCGCCAGCGTGTGCACGGCCATGTCGGTCACCCGCAGCCGTTCCCACGATTCCAGCCGCACTTCGCGCCAGATGCCGGCGGTGACGTAGCGCGGCCCCCAGTCCCAGCCGAAGTGGTAGCCCGGCTTGCGCACGAAGTTGCCGACCATCGCGTCCTTCGGCTCGTCGCCGTAGGGCGAGGGATAATTGCCGGCGATCCTGTGCGGCATCGCCTGCACCTGCGGCAGCAGGCGGCGGATCGGCGAGTGGAACACCACCCGCAACTCGTTGCCGCCCGCACGCAGCTTCCCCTGCACCGGCAACCGCCAGGTGCGGTGGCTGTTGTCGGCCGACAGCAGCAGTTCGCCGTTGAGGTGCACGTCGGCGAAGGTGTCCAGCCCCTCGAACACCAGTTCGGCGCGCGGACGCTTCAGCGTGGCGGCATCGACGTCGAAGCGGCCGCGGTATTCCCATTGCGCCAGCCCGATCCATTGCAGCCCGGCTTCGGGCGCGCCGACGTAGGGATCGGGAATCAATCCGTGCGCCAGCAGGTCGGTGTGGACGAAGCCCGGCACCGTCGCGCCGCGCCACTGCGTCGCGGCGGGCTGGGCCTGCGCCTGCGCGTCGTCCGGCGCGAGCCGGAACTCCCAGCCTTTGGCCAGCGGCTGGACATGCACCGCCAGCGCCGGGACCGCGACCAGCCAGGCCAGCAGCACCAACCCGAGATGCCGCCCGATATGCCATCGCGCCATGTGTGTCTTCCTCATCAACGCCGCTGGCGGGCGTCAGCCGGATCCGTCCGCGCGCACCACGTTCAGCACTTCGTGGCAGGCGCCCATCGTGTGGTAGTCGGTCTTGCCGGCCGGGCTCTTCTCGTCGGAATACTTGCGGTTGTCGGCGTCGAGGATGCGGTACCACGCGCCATGCGCGTGATCGACCATGTGCTTCCACGAGTACGCCCACAGCCTGTCGTACCAGTCCCAGTAGCCGGCATCGCCCGTGCGCTGCGCGAGCAGCGCGGCGGCGGCCAGCGATTCGGCCTGCACCCAGAAATACTTGTCGTCGTCGCAGATTTGGCCATCCGGCGCGAAGCCGTAGTACAGCCCGCCGCGTTCGGCATCCCACGAGCGCGCGACCGCGGTGTCGAACAGGTGGCGCGCGGTCGGCAGCAGCCAGTCCGCGTCGACGTGGCGGTCCAGGATCATCAGCAGCTTGGCCCACTCGGTCTGGTGGCCGGGCTGGAAGCCCCAGGGGCGGAACAGGTGCTTGGGATCGTCGAGGTGGTATTCCCAGTCGACGTTCCAGTCGCGATCGTAGTGTTCCCATACCAGCCCGGCGGCCTTGGCGGCCTGGCGGCGGGTCATGTTGTCGGCCAGCAGCAGCGCGCGATCCAGATAGCGGCGCTCGCCGCTGGCCTCGAACGCCGCCAGCATCGCCTCGCACATGTGCATGTTGGCGTTCTGGCCGCGGTAGCCGCTGAAGTTCCAGTCCGCGTCCGCTTCGTCCTTGTACAGGCCGTGGGCCGGCTCCCAGAAGCGCCGCTCCAGCAAATCCCAGGTCTCGTCCATCCAGCCGCGCGCCTCGGCGACGCCGGCCTTCAGGCCGCACGAATACGCCAGCAGCACGAAGGCCACGCCGTAGCAGTGGTGGGTGGCATCCTCGACGCGGCCGTCGCGCAGCGTCCACGCGTAGCCGCCGCTGGCGGGGTTGCGGTGCGCCAGGCGCAGGTAGTCCAGGCCGTGCTTCACCGCTTCCAGGTACTCGGCGTCGCCGAACTCGCGGAACGCCATCGCGTAGTTGAAGACGAAGCGCGTGCTGCTGACCAGGTGGCGGTGGCCGGCCTCGTAGACGCGGCCATCGTCGAGGAAGTAGTGGAAGAAGCCGCCCTGCGGATCGATCGCGTGCGGATGGTAGAACGCCATCGTGTGGGCGATGTGGTCGCGCAGGAACCGCGGCGAGCGGAAATCGGGAGCGTGGGAGTCAGGTCGAGTGTTCATGTTGTTCCTGCAGCAGGTGTCGGACTTCGGCCAGGGTCGGCATCGCCGCGAACGCGCCCTTGCGCGTGACCGCCAGCGCGCCGACGGCCGCGCCGAAGCGGATCGCGTCGGTCACCGCGTCCTGGCGCGAGACGAAGCCGGCGAAAGCCTCGCCGTCCCCGCCGCATTCGGCGATGCGGAACAGCAGCCCGCCGACGAAGGCGTCGCCGGCGGCGGTGGTGTCCAGCGCGGATACGCGGAAACTGTCGATGCGGCCGCCGCCGCCCGCGCGCGCATGCCAGTGGATCGGCGCGGCGCCGTCGGTGACCAGCAGCAGCCGCGCGCGGCCCTGCCACAGCTGTTCGATCACCGCCGCCTCGCCGCCCAGCGGGCGCGCCAGGTAGTCCAGTTCGTCGCGCGAGAGCTTGACCAGATCGGCCTGCGCCAGCGCCCGCCATAGCCGCGGCGACGGATCCCCGTCCTGCGGCCACAGCGCCGGCCGCAGGTTCAGGTCGATGCTGACCATCGCCCCGGCCGCGCGCGCGCGCTCCATGCCCTCGTAGGTGGCCTCGGCGATCTCCGCCTCGGTCAGGCTGTTGGAGCAGACGTGGAAGGTGCCGGTGCCGTCGAAGCAGGCCGGGCGGAAATCGCCGCCGCGGAACAGCAGGTCGGCCGCCGGCGGCCGGTAGAAGCTGAAGCTGCGCTCGCCGTGCGCGTCCAGCGCGACGAAGGCCAGCGCGGTCTTGGCCGCTTCGGTGCGGACGATGCAGTCGGTGGCCACGCCCGCCGCCGACAGGCTGTCGAACAGGAAGTCGCCGAACATGTCCTGGCCCAGCATGCCGGCGAAGTGCACGTCCGCGCCCAGCCGCGCCGCCGCCACCGCGACGTTGGCCGGCGCGCCGCCGGCGTATTGCAGGAACGCGCGCGGCGCTTCGGGCGTGGCCGGCGGCTGCGCCAGCAGGTCGATCAGGGCTTCGCCGAAACAGACGATCTTGCGCATCGGCGGCCTCATGCGTCCCGGCCCGCCAGCTGCGCCGGCAATTTCGATCCGGACCAGCCGTACCAGACGATGTAGCCGTAGCACAGCACCGGCAGCAGGAACGACAGCTGCACGCCGGCGCTGTCGGCCAGCACGCCTTGCAGCAGCGGCACGATGGCGCCGCCGACGATGGCCATCACCAGCAGGCTGGACGCCTTCTCGGTCATCGGCCCCAGCTGCTCGATGCCCAGGGTGAAGATGGTCGGGAACATGATCGAGTTGAACAGGCCGATCGCGAGCACGCTCCACACCGCCAGCCAGCCGCTGCTGGAGACGGTGACCAGCAGCAGCGTGGCGGCGGCGGCCGCGTACAGCGCCAGCATCCGCCGCGCGTCGAACCGGACCAGCAGCGCCGAGCCGATGAAGCGGCCGACCATCGCCCCGCCCCAGTACAGCGACAGGTAGCCGGCGGCGGTCGCCTCGGCCATGCCGCCGATGTGCGGCTCGGCCAGGTAGTTGATCAGGAAGCTGCCGATCGCCACTTCCGCGCCGACGTACAGGAAGATCGCCAGCACGCCCCAGCGCACGTGGCGCAGGCCCAGCACCTCGCCGAAGCCGTGCCTGCGGGTGTCGGCCTGTTCGGTGGCCTCGGTCAGCGGCGGCAGCCGGAACAGCCACACCAGCAGCGCCAGCGCGAACAGCGCCAGCGCCAGCCCCAGGTACGGCAGCTGCACCGCCTGCGACTTGGCCTGCAGGTAGGCTTCCTTCTGCTCCGGCGCCAGCGCCGCCAGTTGCTCGGCGCCCAGCACCGTCGCCGACAGGATCAGCATACCGCCGATCCATGGTCCCACCGTATGCCCCAGCGAGTTCAGCGCCTGCGCCAGGTTGAGCCGGCTCGCCGCGGTCTGCGGCGCGCCGAGCAGGCTGACGTACGGGTTGGCCGACACCTGCAGCAGAGTGATGCCGCTGGCCAGCACGAACAGCGCGCCCAGGAACAGATCGTAGGAACGCACCTGCGCCGCCGGCAGGAACAGCAGCGCGCCGAAGCCGGCCACCAGCAGGCCGATGACGATGCCGTGCTTGTAGCCCACCTTCGCCACCACCCGCCCCGCCGGCAGCGACATCACGAAGTAGGCGCCGAAGAAGGTGAACTGGATCAGCATGGTGCGCGTGTAGTTCAGATCGAACAGCGCCTTCAGGTGCGGGATCAGCACGTCGTTGAGGCTGGTCAGGAAGCCCCACATGAAGAAGATCGCGGTGGCGACCGTCAGGGCGACCTGGGTGCGGACCACGGGAGCCGTGGCCGTAGCGGCTGTATTCATCGGGCGTCAGTCGAAGGAGAAAGGAGGAAGCCGCACGCGCGGGCGCAACGCCGTCGGGCGGAGGAGGATCGGCTCATCGCAGCGGCGCCCCGCTGCTCTCGCGCACGCGCAACTGCACCGGCGCGATGGTGCGCATGGGCGCGGCGTCGGGATCTTCCAGCCGTTGCAGCAGCAGCCGGGCGGCCTGGCGGCCGCGCTCGCGCGGGTCGACCGCCAGCGTGGTCAGCGGCGGCGTGGTCACCGCCGCCTCGGGGATGTCGTCGAAGCCGGTGACCGCGAAGCCCTTGCCCGGCTGGATGCCGCGCGACATCAGGCCCAGCATCAGGCCCAGCGCGACGGTGTCGTTGTAGCAGACCGCCGCGGTCGGCAGCGGACCGTCGCCGAACAGTTCGCCGGTGCGCGCGGCCGCCTCCAGCCGGTTCGGCGCCGACTCGATCATCCAGCCCGCTTCAACCGCCAGGCCGGCCTTGGCCATTGCCTGCGCATAGCCGGCACGTCGCTGCCGGCACGAGCTGGAATCGGCGTGGCCGCCGTAGAAGGCGATGCGGCGATGGCCCAGTCCGATCAGGTGCTCGGTGGCCATCTGCGCGCCGCGCTGGTTGTCCAGCGACAGGAAATCCCATTCGTCGGCGCCGGCCAGTTCGCGGTTGAACAGCAGCACGTTGGCGCGCGCGTCCAGCACCTTGCGCAGTTGCGCCGCGTCGCTGCCCTCGGCCGGCGACAGGATCATCCCGGCCGGGGTGTGCTCCATCAGCGAGGCCAGCACCGCCTGCTGCCGCACCGGCGATTCGCCGGTGCTGCCGAGCAGGGTCACGTAGCCCTTCTCGCCCAGCGCCTCGTCCACGCCGGCGGCGAACTCGGCGAAGAACGGGTTGGCCAGGTCGTTGATCACCAGCGCCACGCTGGAGGAGGTGCGCCGGCGCAGGTTGGCCGCGCCGCGGTTGTAGACGTAGCGCTGGCGCTTGAGCTCGGCCTCGACGCGCGCGCGGGTGTCGGCATGCACCAGCGGGCTGCCGCGCAGCACCAGCGACACCGTCGCGCGCGAGACGCCGATGGCGTTGGCGATGTCGGTGACGGTGACCACGCGCGGGTCGCCGCGCCTGCGCTGCGGCGCCGGCGCCTTGTCGCCGGCCTTGTCCGCCGCCTTGCCCTTGGGCTTGGCGGCCCGGGTCTTGGCCTTGGCCGCAGGCTTGTCGCTGGAGGAACGCTTCTGGGTCATGTGGATCGATCCATACCGACGAAGACCGCCAGCCTAAACCATCGCTCCGGCATCCGAACCGTCAACCGCCCGTGACTCATCGCCCCTCCGGGGACAGCGCCGCCCCGGCCGCGCACGGCGAGGCCGGCAAGTCGCGCGGACGCGTGCCCCAGCCCTGCGCCGGCGGCGCGTCGGCCAGATCGAAGCGCAGGCGCCCGCCCTGGCGGAGGCTTTCCCAGTCCAGCCACACCGCCTCGTGCGCCCGGCCCTGCCATGACGCGCCGCGCACATATTGCAGCTTGCCGCCGTCGGCCTGCGGCGCCTCGATGCGCAGCGTGCGGCCCTGGCCCAGGTCCACGTCGATGCGCGCGAAGCGCGGCGCGTGCAGCACGAACTGGCCGGTGCCCGGCACCACCGGATACAGGCCCATCGCGCTGAACAGGTACCAGGCCGACATCGTGCCCAGGTCGTCGTTGCCGGTGACGCCGTTGGGCGCGTTGGTGAACAGCCGCTGCGCCGCGCGCAGCACGGTGGCGGTCTTCCACGGCTGGCCGATCAGCGTGTACATCCACGGCGCGTGCAGGTCCGGCTCGTTGTTGGGGTTGTAGCGGAACTGGTTGTAGTAGCTGTACGGCCCGACCACCCATTCCCTGCGCGCGGCGTTGGCCGGGTCGGCGAGCAGCGCGTCGTAGGCGAAGAACGCGTCCAGCCGGCGCGCGGCCTCCTCGCGCCCGTGCATCGCCTCCACCAGCCCCGGCACGTCCTGCTGCGCCAGCCACTGGTACTGCCAGGCGGTGCCCTCGTGGAAGCCGTGGTGCGAGCGCGGGCTGTAGCGGCCATCGGCCGGCGTGTACCACTGGCCGTCCCCGGTGCGCGGGCGCGGAAAGCCGCGGAAGCCGGCCTCCCCGTCGCGCACGTCCGCATCCCACAGCGTGCGCCAGTTGCGCCCGCGCCGGTTCAGCGCGGCCGCGTCGTCGGCATGGCCCAGCGCGCCGGCCATCAGCGACAGCGAGCAGTCGGCCAGCGCGTATTCCAGCGTCGCCGAACCGCCGTGGTGCGGATCCACGTCCATGCCCTTGGACGGGAACGCGCGGTCGTACTGCACGAAACCGTGCTCGAGGTAGTTCGGGTTACCGGAACGGCCGGCATGGCGCGAATTCAGCGGCGGCACGCCGAAGGCGTTCTCGCGCAGCGCGGCGTAGGCCTCCACTTCGCGTCCTTGCAGCGCGCCGAAACGCCACAGGTCGACCAGGAACGGCGTCACCGGATCGCCGGTCATGATGTTGGTCTCGAAGCTGGCGTAGCCCCAGCGCGGCAGCCAGCCGCCCTGCTCGCGGATCGCCAGCAGCGTTCGCGCGATGTCGGCGGCGCGCTGCGGCCGCAGCAACGCGATCAGCTGGTTCTGCGAGCGGTAGGTGTCCCACAGCGAGAAGTACTCGTAGTAGGTCCAGCCGTCGGCACGGTGGATGCGATCGTCGTAGCCGCGGTAGCGGCCGTCGGCGTCGCTACCGGTCATCGGCTGCAGCAGCGCGTGGTACAGCGCGGTGTAGAACACCGTGCGGTCGTCGGCGCCGCCGCCGTGCACGCGCACGCTGGCCAGTTCCCGGTCCCACGCCGCCTGCGCGCGCCCGCGCATCGCGTCGAAGCCGAGCGGCCTGCCACCCTGCATGCCTTCGCTGCGCAGGTTGTTGCGCGCGCCCTCGGCGTCGACGTGCGAGATCGCGCTGGTCGCTGTGACCGAGCGGTCCCTGCCCAGGTCGAAGCTCAGCCAGGCGCCGTTGGGCTTGGCCTCGCCCTCCATGCTGTGGCGCGCGCCGGCGATGCCGCCGCCCTCGCCCCAGGTGCCGAACGCCTTGAACGAGCGGTCGAACTCGATGCGGAACCAGGTGGTGTACTGGTGGCCGCCGCAGAAGCTCTTGGTGACCAGCTTGCCTTCCACCGCGCGGTCGCCGACCACGTCGACGACGCTGCCGGTGACCGAGTGGCGCTCGTTGGCCTGCCCCACGTTGACCAGCACGTGGCCCTCGCCGTCGGTGGAGAAGGTGTAGCGCTCGGCCGCGGCGCGGGTCAGCGCGGTGGCCTCGGCGTCGATGCCGCCGTAGTCGGTCAGGCGCACCTTGTAGTAGCCGGCCTGGCCCACCTCGCCTTCGTGCGCGTAGCGCGATCCGTAGCGCTTGTGATCGAAGGCCTTGGGATCGGCGGTGTCGAAATCGCCGCCGCGGCCGATGCGGCCGATCACAGGCAGCACCGACACCTGCCCGCCCTGCTCCCAGCAGCCGGCGCCGGACACGAAGGAATGGCCGAAGCCACGGATCTGCGGATCGTCGTAGCGCCAGCCCGAGTAGTGCGAGCCGATCGGGCTGACCTGGATCAGGCCGAACGGCGCCGACGCGCCGGGGAAGGTGTTGCCGTCGTCCTTGCTGCCGATGAAGGTGTTGACCTCCGCGGCCAGCGTTCGCGGCGCGGCCTCGGCCATCGGCGCCGCCAGCGCCAGCAGCAGGCACAGGGAACTGAACATCGCTCGGGTCATGTCGCGTCTCATGCGTTCACGGGTCATCGCGGTTCACCGATGGGCTCGCGCCGACCAGCAAGCGGGCGCGAGGCGTGCGCAGTATTCCTGCGCATGCGGGAAATTGGCAGGGCGGCGTCCCTGCCGCCCGCATGGCGTGGAAAAGTGGCCCGGCCAAGGCCGGGCCGTAGGCTCCGTGGGGAGAGACACGGAGCGAACTCATGGATCCGAGGGGCATCGACCGCTGCATCCTTTCCGTCCGCAATGCTTCACGGGCGGGATCATGCCCCCCGGTTCCAGGGAGAAGCATTTCAGAACTTGTACGTCAGGCCCAGGTACAACTGCCGGCCGGAGTAGACATTGGAGAAGAAGCGGTCCCGGGTGTCGTTGCCCAGGTGCGCCCGCTGCTCCGACCGGGTCGCATTGAGCACGGAAGCGGTGACCGTCAGGCTGTCGGTGAAGGTGTAGGCCGCGTTCAGATCCAACTGGTCGTAGGGCTCGGTGTAGACGGTGAACCCGTTGTTCAGGCCGCCGACGACCTCGCCGCGGCGGTTGTACGAGGCGCGCGCCAGGAACCCTGCGTTCTCGTAGAACACGGTGAAGTTGGCCTGGTTCTTCGCGCTGCCCACCAGCGGCGAGGAGCCGATGGTCCGGCCGTCGATGACGATGGAGGCCAGGTTGGTGTCGTTGTAGGTGTAGTTGGCCTGGAAGCCCAGGCCGAAATCGAAGGTGTACTGGCCGTAAACTTCGACGCCCTGCGACACGCCGTCCTGGCCGTTGGCCTGGGTGGAATAGTTCTGCACCGTCACCTGCTGCCCGCCGACCACCATCTCCACGTCGCGCACCACCGGCACGGTGAAGTTCTTCACGTCCTTGCGGAACAGGCCCACGCCCGCCACCGCGCCCGGCCGGAAGTACCACTCCAGGCCGAGGTCGTACTGGTTGGCCTCGAACGGCTCCAGGCCCTTGTTGCTGCCCGATCCGTACCAGCCGGGGTTGGTGGTGCCGCCGGCGACGCGGCGGTCGTTGCTGTATTCGTCGGAGTAATAGCTCAGGCCGCCTGGGTAGGCGATGCTGGTGTAGCTGGGACGCGCGATGACCTTGGAGGCGGCGCCGCGCAGCACCAGGTTCCCGGTGATGTCCCAGGCGATGTTGAAGCTGGGCAGCACGTCGGTGTAGGTCTTGTCCAGCGAGGCCATCTCGTAGCTCTTTTCCCGGGCCATCGCGTCCGGCAGCCTCACGAAGCCGCTTTCGCAGCTGTAGCCGCTGTTCGAACCGAGCAGCGCGTCGGCGGCGGGATCGGTGCAGGACATCGGCGCACCGCCGGCGTTGTCGACGAAGTAGTCGTTGAAGCGCTCGACCGAATCGCTCGACTCCGCATGCTGCCGGGTCCGCGCCACGCGCAGGCCGATGTTGCCGCGCACGCGCTCGGTGCGGAAGTTGGCCTGGAAGTAACCCGAGTAGACCTTCTCGCCGACGTTGTAGACGAAATCGTCCTCGCGGCGGTTCTGCATGCCGCCATAGCGGTCGTTCAGGTACTCGATGTAGGCCGGGTAGTTGATGCCCGGGAACACGTTGGCGTTGAAACCGCCGGCGATGTCGCCCAGCGGCCTGGACAGGAAGAAGCCGGGCTGCGCGATGCCGGCGGTGGAATCGCAACCTGCCTGGTAGCGCTTGCTGTAGTCGCCGGGATCGGCGCCCTGGCACACCCAGTAGGTGTTGCCGGTATTGCGGTGGACCTCGCCGTCGCTGTACTTGGCGCCGAACTGGATCGAATCCAGCCAGCCGGTTTCGAACAGCTTGGTGAAGTCGGACTGGAAATGGTTCTGCCTGATGCTGGTTTCCATCCACGACGAGTCGGTCGAGCCGGTGTCGATCTCGGCCACGCCGGCCATCAGCTGTTCCTGCAGATCGGGCGAGAAGGTGACCGACGGCGTGCCGGTCAGATCCCAGGCGCTGTAGGTGTTGCCGGACTGCCATGCGCCGTTGACCTGCCGGCGCGGCTTGGCCGACATGCGGAAGTTCATCGACGGGCCACCCTCGGACCAGGTGCGGCCGCCGGCGAACGAAGCCTTCCACAACGGGCTGATATCCCAGTCGATGGCCAGGTCGGCGGTCTGCGACAGCGCCTTCTCGCGGCTGTAGTTGCCGGTGATCTGCGGCGTGGGGATGGTGCAGTCGTCCGGGCCCCAGCCGCCGGGCGGCAGGCCGGCCGCGGCGGCCTCGGCCTCGCTGCAATAGTAGGTCTTGCCGGCCTGCTTCTCGTACTCGGCGCCGGTCACGATGGTGCCGCTGCGGTCGAAGGTGAAGCCGTTGAGCAGGCGGCCACCGGTCCAGTTGCCGTCGCCGGCGACGCGGGCCAGGTTCCACTCCGGCACCTTCAGCATGTTCTGGATGTAGTTGCCCTCCAGTTCGAAGCGGAAGTAGTTGCCGGTCAGGGTCAGGTTGTCGACCGGCTTGAACTGGAAGGTCAGCTGGCCGCCGCTGCGCTCGCGCTGCTCGTCGCGCACGGCGAAGTTGACCGAGGTCGGCATGAAGAAGCCCGAATAGTGCCCGCCGTTCTGATCGTAGATGCCCGAGCGGCCCCAGAAATTGGAGATGCCGGTCAGGAGGTTGCCGTTCACGTCGGTCGCCGGATCCCGCGTCCTGCCGGGGACGTTCCAGACGAAATCGTTGATGATGTTGCCGTTGGCGTCGACGCGGTCGCTATACCACTGCCAGTCCTCGGTGCTGACCTCCATGCTGCGGTTGGTGCGCTTCTGCTTGGTCGCGCCGACCAGCAGGCCGAAGCGCTCGTCCTGGCTGTGCCAGGAATACAGGGCCGACATCTGCGGATCGACGCCGCTGCTGGTGTCGGACGAGGTGCCTTCCAGCGTGACGAAGCCCGAGTTGGCTTCCATCTCCAGCGGGCGGCGCGTGCGCAGGATCACGGTGCCGCCGATGCCGCCTTCGTCGATGCGGGCTTCCGGCGTCTTGAACAGCTCCGCGCTGGACAGCATGTTCGACGGCAGCAGGGTGTAGTTGAACGAACGCGTGGCCTCGTTGTTGGTCTCCGAGGTGGCGATGTAGTTGCCGTTCAACTGGGTCAGGGTCAGGCCGGCGGCCAGGCCGCGCACGCTGACGTTCTTGCCCTCGCCGCCGCTGCGGGTGATGACCACGCCCGGCACGCGCTGCAGCGCGTCGGCCACGTTCTTGTCCGGGAACTTGCCGACGTCCTCGGCGGTGATCACCTCGACGACGGCGTTCGCGTTGCGCTTCTGATCCAGGCTCTTCTCGATCGAGTAGCGGTAGCCGGTGACGACCACCTTGTCCAGGTCGGTCGCGGCCGGCGTACCGCCCTGCCCCGGATTCGCCTGCTGGGCGAAAGCGCCTGCCGGCAAGGTCGCGGCGGTGGCCAGCGCGACGGCGATGGCGGTGGACAACGAACTGCGGATGCGTACGTGTGGCGTGCGTTTCATTTCAATCGTCCTCTCTCAAAGATTGAATCGGCTGCTGACGCGGAATTGGATTTGTATCGTTCTAAATCTAGACCGAAAAAACTGCTCTTCGAGGAATGGGATGGACTCGCGCCTGTTCGCGACTCCATCCCTTCCGTCCATCCCTGCTCCATCGGCGAACGATTTCGTGAAAATTGAATCGTTCTAATTCGACGGCGAAAGATATACCACGACCTGTTTTGCATGCATGCTGCTGCGCAGCATTCCCGCCGCATCCCGTGCGCTGCCAACCCGGCAACGCCGGCAAATCAGCCTCGTGGCACGCGACTGCCAATGCGCGCCCGCTGACGGGAAAGCAGGCAGGCGCGGCCTCATCGCGATCCCGCCGGCACTGGAAGCGCCCGGTCGGTTCCGGAACGCAGCAATTCCAGTTCGGACAGATCGACCGCCGCCTCGCCGGAAAACTGCAACCGGTACTCCCGGTATTCGTCCGGCTTCTCGACCAGGAAGGGCCGCAGTTGCCGCGCCCACGCGAAGCGCTCGTCGTGCCGCCGGTCCAGCGTGATCCAGGCTCCGCTTCCATTGCGGCCCTGGAGCGTCCAGGCCAGGCCCGCCAGCGGCTCGCCGCCGCTGGTGATCGTGTAGTGGCCGACGCGGGCCGGAGCGCGGAAGCGGAAGGCGACCGTCGCCCGCGCCGGCAGCGTCTGCGAAGTGGACGCGTCGTCGTCGATCAGGTCCGCCGCCGAGGGATGCCCGGCCAGCGTGACGGCCTCCGCCTCCGGCAAAGCGTCCACCAGGCCCGCGGGATGGCTGCCCGGCGGGGTCATCGACGGCGGCAGGGCGTCCGCCCCGCTTCCCCAGGCGGACGGCGTGCTGCCCATGACGAATTCGAGGACGCCGCCCCCGGCGATGTCGTCGTGGCGCAGCCAGGCCCGATCCCACGGACGGCCATTGAGCTTGAGCGACTGCACGTAGACGTTGTCGGCCCCGTTGTCGTGGGCGACGACGGTGAGCGTGCGCCCGTTCTCGAGGCTGACATCGACGCGCCCGAAGGCGGGCGATCCGATCACGTACTCCGGCGCCCCCATCCGCAACGGGTAGATCCCCATCATCGCGAACAGGTACCAGGCCGACATCTCGCCGTTGTCCTCGTCGCCCGGGTAGCCCTGGCCTATCTCGCTGCCGAGGTAGAGCCTGCGCATCGCCTCGCGGGTGATGCGCTGCGTCTTCCACGGCTGGCCGGCGGCGACGTACAGCCAGGGAATGTGGTGCGAGGGCTGGTTGCTGTGCGCGTACATGCCCATCCGCACGTCGCGCGCTTCGGTCATCTCGTGGATGATGCCGCCGTAGCTGCCCGCGAACCGGCCCTCCGCGGTCTCCGGCGTGGCGAAGAATTCGTCGAGCCGCCGCGCCAGGCCCTCCCGTCCGCCGAGCAGCGTCGCCAACCCCTCGCCGTCGTGCGGGACGGTGAAGGCGAACGTCCACGCATTGGCCTCGGTGTAGTCGCCGCCCCACACGCGCGGGTCGAAGTCCGCGGCCGGCCGCGCCCAGCCGCCGCTGGCGTCGCGGCCGCGGAAGAAGCGGGTGGCCGGATCGAACAGATGGACGTAGTCGGCGGCGCGCGCCTGGAAGTACCCGGCTTCCTCCCGGTAGCGCCGCGCAAGCGCGGCGTCGCCCTCGCCCGCGGCCAGCGCCCGGCCCATCTGCGCCAGGCCGAAGTCGTTGAGCGCGCCTTCCAGCGTCCACGACAGTCCCTCGTGCACGGAAGCATCCGCATAGCCCCGGTACATCGATCGCGCCAGCCCCTTGCGGCCGACGTTGGAGACGGGCGGCACCACGGTCGCGTTGCGCAGCGCGGCCTCGTAGGCCTCGCCGGCGTCGAAGCCGCGCACGCCCTTGAGCCAAGCGTCGGCGAACGCGACGTCGGAACTGGTGCCGACCATCAGGTCCGCGTAGCCCGGCGACGACCAGCGCGCCACCCAGCCGCCGTCGCGGTACTGCTGGAGGAAGCCGTCGATCATCTCGCCCGCGCGCTCCGGCGCCAGCAGCGCGTAGGCGGGCCAGCTGGTGCGGAAGGTGTCCCAGAACCCGTTGTTGACGTAGACCTTGCCGGCGCGCACCGGCGCGGACGTGCGCTGCGCGTCGCCGCCGGCGTTGTCCTTGGACCAGCTGTTCTGGTCGGCATGCCGCCAGTCGGGCCGGTCGGCGCTGCCGACGTTCTCGTGCGCGACGTTCGGATACAGGAACAGGCGATAGAGATTGGAATAGACGGTCGTCAGCTGGTCGTCGCTGGCGCCTTCCACCCTGACCCGCCCGAGCAGCGCGTCCCACGCCGCCTGCGCGCGCTCGCGCACGGCGTCGAAGCCGTCGGAACCGATCTCCTGCTCCAGGTTGCGCCGCGCCTGCTCCACGGAGATCAGCGAGGTGGCGATGCGCATGTTCACCTCGCCGCCGTCGCCGGCGGCGAACTTGACGTAACCGGTGGGACGGCCGGTCTCGATCGATCCGCTAGCGATCCAGGGCCGATCGAAGCTCGCGTAGACGAACATCCGGGTGGCGCCGTTGGACAGCCCGCTGCGGGTGTCGGTATGGCCGTGGAGGGTCTGCGTGGCCGCGTCCAGCGTCACCCCGCCGCGCGCGTCCACGTTGTCGAACAGCAGGTTGGCGTCGCCGCCGCGCGGGAAGCGGAAGCGGAAGATCGCCGCGCGCTCGCTGGGCGCGATCTCGGCGCGGATGCCGTTGTCGAAGTCCACGCGGTAGGCGTGGGGGCGGGCGAGTTCGCGGTCGTGGGAGAACGACAGGGCGCGGCGCTCGCGATCGGCCTCGGGGACCCCGCGCGTCGCCGACGGCATCACCTGGAAGGTCTGCCGATCGCCCATCCACGGGCTGGGCTGGTGGCTTATCGACAAGGCCTGCAGGCGCGGCCGGTTGTCGGCGTCGTTGTGCTCGTTCCAGCGGTAGAGCCAGCCCAGCGTGCCCGCGTCCGTGGCCGGCACCCAGAAGTTGAACCCATGCGGCATCGCGGTCGCGGGAATGTTGTTGCCGCGCGAGAACGTGCCGTTGGACTGCGTGCCGCGGGGGGTCGACACGTAGTCGCTCGGCCGCTGCGCGGCGATGCGCGCCTTCTGTTCGATGGCGATGTCGTCGATCCAGCCGCTTGCGCCGGCGCCCGGGGTGGGCCGCACTTCCAGTTCGATGGCCTCGATGCGCCGCCCCTGCAGCGCGGGCACGTCGCCCAGGCGGACCTGCTTGTGCGCCCATTGCTGGGGATACAGCGTCTTCGATTCCGCCTGCCCGGCCGCGCCAACCGGCGCGCCGTGCTGGTCGCGCGCATCCGTCTCCGACAGGCGCCACCCGTCGTCGAAGACCAGGTCCAGCGACACGCCCGTGGAGGTGTAGGTATCGCCTCCGGCGATCTCGGGCAGCACCCTCCACGACAGCGTCGTGTCCGCGTCGATCGCGATGTCGACCGTGAACAGGCGCACGCGACCGGCCGCATCGGCGCGATAGTGCAAGGCGCGCTGGCCGCTGTAGCCCATGCCGCGCCTGGCCGCGTACGGCTTTTCGGGACCGCTCCCGGGCGATAGGTGGAGATCCTTTTCCGCGACCACGGCGGGCAACGGCTCGCCCGGCTCGAACGACGTCGCGAAGCGCGCATCGCCCGCTGCCGCGATGCCGGAAGCCGATAGCAGCAGCATGGCGAAGACGAGCGTGGAACGGCTCTGGATGCGAGGCGCGCCGGACTCCCGTGCGCGGTACTGGCAGGACGTCATGGCGGATCCCTTCGTTGGCAAGCGGTCGTTCCGGCGGAATCGTTGTTTTCGTTGCGCATGGAACATGGGGGTCAGGTCGAAGATGGGGGACGATCGAATGCGCAGTGCGGCTGCGCGATGTGGTCGCGTCAGCCCCAATGCGAATTGAATCGATTCAATTCGCAAGATTTAACACGCGGCGCACCGTGGCGCATGCTGCTGCGCAGCAGTCCGTAGAAGACTGAGCAGGGCTGCCGCTGCGCGACGGCCGTGCGCGTCGACGGCCTCCCCGCTCGCCTCTCGACGGCTACCGGGGGATTCCTGCCCGCGGGCATTCGCATTTCGCGATGCAGGGAAAGCCAGGCAAGGAAAGGCGCCAATCCGGCGCAGCCGCCCTATCCGATGTCGGTGCCGGTCGCTTCCAGTTCGTCCAGCACCGCGCGCAGGGCGCGTACCCGCCCCGGCTCGGTCTCGGACCAGTCCGCCGCAAGACCCGCCAGCGCCGCATTGCGGAAACGCATCGATGACGCGCGCGGCGCCCTGGCCGAGGCGTGGAACTCGCGCGCCCCGGTATGCCGCGCCAGCGCGGCCAGGTGGCCGGCATCGATGCCGGCGCCGGGCATCACCGCCAGTCGCCCACCCGCCCGCCGCACGTGCGCGGCGATGGCGTCCCTGCCCGCTTCCGCGCTGGCGCGACCGCCGGAGGTCAGCACCCGCTCGCAGCCCAGCGCGACGATCTGCTCGAGCGCGCGCGCCGGGTCGGCGGCGGCGTCGAAGGCGCGATGGAAGGTCACGCCCAGCGCGCCGGCGGCGGACACCAGTTCGCGACACAGGGGCAGGTCGATGCCGCCATCCGCATCCAGCGCGCCGATCACCACACCGTCGCACCCCAGCCGCACGCAGATCTCGATGTCGCGCAGCATCACCTCGGCCTCCGGCCGCGCGTAGAGGAAATCGCCGCCGCGCGGCCGTATCAGCGCGTACAGCGGGATCCGCAGGCGCTCGCGCGCCAGCGCCAGCGTGCCGTAGGACGGGGTGCAGCCGCCCTCGCCCAGGTTCTCGCACAGTTCCACCCGCTGCGCGCCGCCCGCTTGCGCGGCCAGCGCCGAGGCCAGCGAGCCGGCGGCGATTTCCAGGGCCAGCCCGGTCCCGCTCATGCCTGCTCGCTGGCGTAGACCGAACCGGACTCGCGCAGGTTGTCCTGCCGGCCCGCGTCGCAGACCGCGTAGACGAAGCCGCGGTGCAGCGCGAACGCGCCGACCTCGCCGTGTCGGTTCAGCGCCAGGAAGCACACCTGCAGGTTCCTGCTGGCTTCCGGCCGCTTGCGCACCACCCGCTCGATCGCCTCGCGGCAGGCATCGCCCGGCGAGCGTCCCTGCCGCATCAGTTCCACCACCAGGAAGCTGGCGGCGTTGCGGATCATCTCCTCGCCGACGCCGGAGGCGGTGGCCGCACCGACGTCGTTGTCCACGTACAGGCCGGCGCCGACGATCGGGCTGTCGCCCACGCGGCCGCGCATCTTCCAGGCCATGCCGCTGGTGGTGCAGGCGCCGGCCAGCCTGCCGTTCCTGTCGATGGCCAGCATGCCGAGCGTGTCGTGGTTGTCCTTGTCGCCGGGGCGACTGCGCCGCTCGGCGTTGATCTCGGGCTGGTAGCGCTCGGTCCGCAGCCATTCGCGCCAGGCCTGCTCGGCCTGCGGCGTCAACAGGCGGCGTTTCTCGAAACCCTGCTGCACGGCGAACTGCTGCGCGCCCTGGCCGACCAGCATCACGTGCGGGGTGCGCTCCATCACCCGCCGCGCCACGCTGATCGGATGGGCGATGTCCTCCAGCGCCGCCACCGCGCCGCAGCGGCCGTCGCCGTCCATGATGCTGGCGTCCAGGCTCAGCACGCCGTCGCGATCGGGATTGCCGCAGCGGCCGACGGTGGGGTTGCACAGTTCGCCCTCGGCCCAGCGCGCGCCCTGCTCGACCGCGTCCAGCGCATCGCCGCCGGCTTGCAGGACCCGCCACGCCGCTTGGTTGGCCTGCACGCCGAAGTCCCAGGTCGAGACCACCCGCGCACCCGCGGCCGCCGCGCCTGCCGCGTCGCCCGACGCCAGCGCCGGCAACGCCGCCGCGCCCGCGGCCAGTGCCGCGCCGCGCAGGAATCGCCTTCTGCCATTCATCATCGTTCCTCGCTCCCGTGCCAATCGTGCATGCCCAAAGGGGCTCTCCCCGTTGGGGATTTGAATCGGTACAAACCAATTCCACAAGCGTCCGGCCGGACCCGCCGGCGGATTCGGCCGGCCCGAGGCGGCAATCCGCGCCAGCATCCCGATTGATCTGGATCAGTAACCCGCGCGGCGTTCTTGGCTAGGCTCCCCCGCATGCACAATACCCTGCGCAACGATCTGCCCGACGCGGGCGCCGAGCGGCGCACGCTCGACGCCTGCTTCCTCGGCCCCTATGGCGAGAACGACAGCCTGCTGGAGAAGCTGGTGCTGGAGTTCCTGCGCGACCACGTCCACTGGCGGCGCAACTTCCACCCGGAGGATCCGCCGGCGATCCCGACCGCGGCCACCCATCATCCCGCCTACCAGGCGTTCGAGGCGCGGATGCGCCGCGAACTGCACCAGCTCTCGGCCGCGCTGAAGCAGTCGGTGCCGTTCCACAGCCCGCGCTACATCGGCCACATGGCCTCGGACCTGCTGCTGCCGGGGCTGGCGGCGCAGATGCTGACGCTACCGTACAACCCCAACAACGTCAGCGGCGACGCCGCGCCGGTGACGATGCAGCTGGAGATCCAGGTCGGGCTGCAGCTGGCGCGCATGCTCGGCTTCCCCGCCGATCCGGCGCAGCCCGCCTGCGCGATGGGCCACCTGACCTCCGGCGGCACCACCGCCAACTACCAGGCGCTGCGGCTGGCGCTGGCGCGCAAGGCGTTCCCGGTCGCACTGCGCAGCGCGGGCGTTCCCCTGCCGGATCTGCCCGACGACGACTGGCAGGCGTTCAACCTCTCCACCACCGACGATCTTGCGCTGTACCTGCAATGGCAGCACTGGCTGGAAGCGCTGGCGCCGGCCGAGCGGCAGTACTGGAGCGCACGGGTCGACCAGCAGCGCATCGAACACCTGGGGCAGGTCGGGTTCTTCGCCCGCCACCCGGAACTGCAGGCGCCGAAGGTGCTGGCCCCGATCACCGCCCACTATTCGTGGAGCAAGGGACTGAAGCTGCTCGGCCTGGGCCGCCAGCACCTGGAGCTGGTCGCCACTTCCGGCATGCGCCTGGACGCCGGCGCCTTCGAGGAGACGGTGGAACGCTGCCTGCGCGAGCGCCAGCCGATCCTGATGGCGGTCGCGGTGCTGGGCAGCACCGAGTACGGCACCATCGACCCGCTCGATGCGATGCTGGCCACGCGCGATCGCGCGCAGGCGCAGGGGTTCGGCTTCAGCGTGCACGTCGATGCGGCGTGGGGCGGCTACCTGGCCACGCTGTTCCGCAACGAGGACGGCAGCCTGCGCGGCCGCGAGGAAGTACACGCGGGCTATCGCCACTTCCCCAGCGCGCCGGTGCACGCGGCGTTCGCGGCGCTGGCCGCGGTCGACTCGGTGACCATCGATCCGCACAAGCTGGGCTACCTGCCCTACGGCGCCGGCGCCTTCGTCTGCCGCGACCACCGGGTGATGGACCTGCTCGCCGAGTGCGCCGACTACGTGTTCAACGCCGCGGGCGGCGGCGACTACCACGAGCGCCACCGCCAGCTCGGGCAACTGGTGCTGGAAGGCTCCAAGTCGGGCGCGGCGGCGGCGGCGGTCTACGTGACCCATCGCGTGCTGCCGCTGGATCACCGCCATTTCGGCCTGCTGCCGCGGCAGACCGTGCTCGCCGCCGAGGCCTTCCTCGAAGGCGCGCAGCGTTTCGCGCGGCAGGTCGCCGACGTGGCCGTGGCGACGGTGCCGATCGCGCCGGACAGCAACCTGGTCTGCCTGGCGCTCAACCCGGCCGGCAACCGCGACCTGGCCCAGGCCAACGCCTTCATGCGCCAGTTGCACGACGAACTGCGCTGCGATCCCCGCCAGCCGTTGCAGGTCAAGCAGTTCTTCGCCTCCATGACCACGCTGCAGCGGACCCTGCTGGGCGAGGCGCAGATGCGCCGCGCGCTGGAGGACCTGGGCATCGATCCGGACAGCATGCACGACGGCGCCGACGGCGACCGGCTGGTGATCCTGCGCCACACGCTGATGAATCCCTACCTGATCGACACCGAGAACGGCATCAGCTACATCGACCTCTACTTCGATCACCTCGCCCGCCGCCTGCGCGTGCGGCCCCTCGCCGACGCGCGGACCGGGCGCGACTGAGCATGTCCGCCAAGCTGCCCTTGGTCTATTCCTGCTCCGGCTGCTCCAGCGCCGCGCAGATGGCCAACCAGATGGCGCTGTGGCTGGACCGCGAAGGCCGCGCCGAGATGTCGTGCATCGCCGGCGTCGGCGGCGGCGTGGCCGGGCTGGTGCGCACCGCGCGCACCGGCCGGCCGATCGTCGCGCTGGACGGCTGCATCCTGCACTGCGTCAAGGCCTGCCTGTCGCAGGCCGGCGTGCATGCCGACGCGCATTTCACCCTGTCCGACTACGGCGTCAGGAAGCGCCGGCATGCCGACTTCGATGCGGACCAGGCGCGCAGCGTGTATGCCGAGGCGATACTGCCGGGCATCGCCGCGGCGCTGCCGCAGGCGGATTCGCTCCCGCCGGCGGATGCCGGCACAGCGGACGAGGCTTGATCTGCGTCAATGGCCGCCATGCGGGCGCACGCTAGCATCCCTGCGGATCCGTCCTGCCCGGGTGACGTGTTGAAACAGGTTTACACGACGAAAGCGCCACCCTTGCGCGCGTGGCCATGCCCGTGCCCGCCGCGCTGACGCTGTCCGGCGCGCGCGCGGCCATCGACCGGATCGACGATGCGATGGTCGCGCTGCTGGCCGCGCGGCGCGCGCTGGTCTCGACGGCGGCGCGTTCCAAGCGCGGCGCCGGCCTGCCCTCCCGCGATGAACAGCGGGAACGGCAGGTGATGCAGCGCGCCCACGCCCTGGCCTTCCGGCTGGGCCTGCCGGGCGACTGCGCCACCCGGCTGGTCACCCTGCTGATTGCCGAAGCCCATCACCAGCAGGGCCTGGCCGCGCCCTCCTCCACCCCGACGCCCGCTCCTGGAATGCCCATGCCCGCCCCGACCGACCGCTCCGCGACCGCCTACCGCTACCTGCTGCGGCTGATCCCGCCGCCTCACCGCTGGCGGCCGCTGCTGTCGCTGGTGCCGGTCCAGTTCCAGGAAGCGGCGCTGCAGCGTGTCCTCTCGCGCGCCATCGCCGCACCGCTGCAGGACCGCGCGCTGGAACCGGTGCAGGGCCGCAGGCTGGGCATCGAGATCAGCGATCTCGGCCTGCACTGGGTG
Organism: Pseudoxanthomonas mexicana; assembly: GCF_046736355.1. GTDB lineage: Bacteria > Pseudomonadota > Gammaproteobacteria > Xanthomonadales > Xanthomonadaceae > Pseudoxanthomonas_A > Pseudoxanthomonas_A mexicana_B. The sequence goes on from NZ_CP157201.1 coordinate 2,043,056, forward strand.
CTGCAGCTGCGCGACGGCCGGCTGCACGCCACCCGCGAACCGGCCGAGGCGACCGTATGCGGCAGCGCCACCGACCTGCTGCTGCTGGCGAGCCGGCTGGAGGACGCCGACACGCTGTTCTTCCAGCGCAGGCTCATGCTTACCGGCGACACCGAACTCGGCCTGCTGGTGCGCAACCTGCTCGATCGCATGCCGTGGGAGACGGTGCCGCTGGGCCTGCGCATCATCCTGCACCGCGGCGGGCGCCTGGCCAGCGAAGCGCGCGACGCCTACCACGGCCATGCCTGAACACGCCCGCGCGCCCTGACCGCCTGCCGTTTCCCAGCCGGTCCGGAAGGCCGCGGCAAGCCGCATCCCCGGCATGGCGGTCGGACCGCATGCCGGGACAGGCGCCTGGCCGGCGCGGGTTTCCCTTCTGCCGGTGCCACGCCACCCGGTCGCACCACGCTCAACCCACACGCACCGCAACACGGACAAGCCGACGCCATGACATCCGCCGCCTCCCCGGCCCGCCCGCAATGGCAGCCCGGACTCGAAGAGAAATACGCCGAACTGGGCCAGCGCCTGGAACCGCTGCTGCCTTGCCTGGAATGGCCGCTGCACCTGCCTTGGATCGAGGCCATCAACGAACTCAAGCGCCAGCGCGGCGCGGTGATCATGGCGCACAGCTACCAGTCGCCGGAGATCTTCCACGGCGTGGCCGACGTCACCGGCGACTCGCTGGCGCTGGCGCAGGCCGCGGCCGACTGCGACGCCGAACTGATCGTGCTGTGCGGCGTCCACTTCATGGCCGAGACCGCCAAGATCCTCGCCCCGCACCGCACCGTGCTGATCCCGGATCCCGAAGCCGGCTGTTCGCTGGCCTCCTCGATCACCGCCGAGGACGTGCGCGCCCTGCGCGCGCGCCATCCGGGCGCGCCGGTGGTCAGCTACGTCAACACCAGCGCGGCGGTGAAGGCCGAATCCGACGCCTGCTGCACCTCGGCCAACGCGGTCGAGGTGGTCGAGGCGATGGGCGCGGACAAGGTGATCTTCCTGCCCGACCGCTTCCTCGGCAGCTTCGTCGCCGCGCAGACCGACATCGAGCTGGTGCTGTGGGACGGCCGCTGCGAGGTGCACGAGCAGTTCACCGCGCAGCAGGCCCGGCACGCGCGCGAACGCTACGACGCGCGCCTGGTCGCGCACCCGGAGTGCCCGCCGGAAGTGCAGGCCGAGGCCGATTTCGTCGGCTCCACCACCGCGATGGGCGCCTGGCTGGAGAAGGAGAAGCCCGAGCGGGTCGCGCTGATCACCGAATGCTCGATGGCCGACAACCTGCGCGCGCGCTTCCCCGCGGTGGAATTCATCAAGCCGTGCAACCTGTGTCCGCACATGAAGAAGATCACCCTGCCCAACATCCACGCCTGCCTGCTGGATCTGAAGCATGAGGTGAGCGTGCCCGCCGACGTGGCCGCGCGCGCGCGCGGCGCGCTGCAACGCATGCTGGCGGTCGGTCGGCGCGATCGCGCGTGAACCGCGCGCCGTCTCCGGTCGTCGTCGTCGGCTGCGGCGTCGCCGGGCTGGCTACCGCGCTGGCGGCCGCACCGCGTCCGGTGCATCTGATTGGGCGCGCGCAGGCCGATCCTGGCTGCACCACCGCGCTGGCGCAGGGCGGCATCGCCGCCGCCCTCGCCCCCGGCGACGATGCCGATGCGCATGCCCGCGACACGCTGGAGGCCGGTGCCGGCCACAACGATCGCGCGGCGATCCGCTACCTGGTCGAGCACGCGGCGGATGCGGTCGAGTGGCTGCAGGCGCAGGGCGTGGCCTTCGATCGCGACGGCGACGGCCTGGTGCTGGGCCGCGAAGGCGGCCATCGCTGCCACCGCATCGTCCATGCCGGCGGCGACGCCAGCGGCGCACGGATGCTGGAGGCGCTGGCGCATGCGGCGCGACAGGCGGCGCATGTGCATTGGCGCGATCCCTGCGAGGTGGATGCGCTGCTGCTGCGCGGCGGCCGCGTTGCCGGCGTGCGCACGCACGACGCCGAGGGCGGCGGGGAAACGATCGAAACCGATGATCTGGTGCTGGCCACCGGCGGCATCGGCGCGCTGTTCGCCGCCACCACCAATCCGCCGGGCGCCGACGGCAACGGGCTGGCGCTGGCGATCGCCGCCGGCGCGCGGGTCCGCGACCTGGAGTTCGTGCAGTTCCATCCCACCGCGCTCGCCAGCGGGCGTCCCGGCGCGTTGCCGCTGATCACCGAGGCGCTGCGCGGCGCCGGCGCCCGGCTGCTGGACGATGCCGGGCAGCCGTTGATGGCCGGCGTGCATGCGCTCGCCGACCTGGCCCCGCGCGACGTGGTCGCCCGGCGGGTCTGGCAGGCGTTGCAGGCCGGTGGCCACGCCTGGCTGGACGCCACCGCGCTGGCGCCGGACTGGCCGCAGCGCTTTCCCACCGTGCACGCCATCTGCCTGGCGCACGGCATCGATCCGCGGCGGCAGCGCATCCCGGTCACGCCGGCGGCGCACTTCCACATGGGCGGCATCGCGACCGCCATCGACGGCCGCAGCAGCGTCCCCGGCCTGCATGCGGTCGGCGAGGTCGCCTGCAACGGCGTGCATGGCGCCAACCGACTGGCCAGCAACTCGCTGCTGGAAGGCGTGGTGTTCGGCCGCCTGCTGGGCGAACGGCTGGCCGCCATGCCGGCGCGCGTGCATGGCGGCGGCCCGCATCGCCTGATCGAACGCGGCCCGGCGGCCACGCCCGAGGCACTGGAACAACTGCGCGAGCTCAACTGGCGCGCGCTGGGCCCGCTGCGCGACGGCGCCGGCCAGCAGGCGGCACTGGACGAAATCGCCTGCCACCCGGCATTGCGCACGAGCTGGCAGGGAGCACTGTCGACGCGGATGCTGGCAGCCGCATTGGCGAGGAAATCCAGCCTGGGCGCGCATTACCGCAGCGACGGTTGACCGGTGGGAGCGGCGTGAGTCGCGACCGTGGTCCTCGCCAAGCCGTCGTCGCGACTTACGTCGCTCCCACGGTAGAAGTCAAGGTGCGGGATCCGCCAGCGACGCCTTGCCCGGCCTGCCGTGCCAGTAGCCGTTGCGCGCGCCCAGCCTCGGCGGCGGCACCGGCGAATCCAGCATGCGGCGGAAGTGGGCGACGATGTCGGCCATTTCCTGCGCCTGCGGGTACAGCCGCAGGATGTCCACGCCGCAAGCGGCCAGTTCGTCGCGTTCGGGCGCCATGTCGACGATTTCCATGCCCTGCACCTGGATGCCGTTGATGGTCATGAACGGCTCGCCCTCGCGGGTGGCCAGCGGCAGGCCATCGGGATAGTCGATGCAGCGGAAGCCGCAGTCGTCCTTGGGTATGTCCAGCGCACGCGCGGTGAAGCAGCGCGCCGAGAACGCCAGCGGCAGCCGGCCCCAGGCCAGCATCTCCAGCTCCGGCATCGCCTGGCCGTCGGCGGCCAGCGCCTCGCGCATTTCCTGCAGCAGCGTCCTGCCCTGCTCGACGCCGGGCACCCAGCGCCGCAGGCCATCTTCGATCAGCAGCGCCAGCGCGCGGTGGTTGTAGACGTTGACCGTGGGACCGGCGACGAACGGCAGGCCGCGCTCGCGGCACAGCTGCACCGCCGACAGGTCGTTGGCCTCCAGCAGGAAGCGCCCGTTCTCCACCAGCCGGCGCAGCGCGCCCAGTTCCGACTCGGCCTCGATCAGCGCGAGGCTGGACAGCACGATTTCCTTGCCGCTCCCGGCCAGTTCTTCGGCCAGCGCCAGCCAGTCGCGGGTGCGCAGTTCGCGCCGCTTGCTGCACACCGTCTCGCCCAGGTAGATGATGTCCACCGGCCAATCGGCGGCCTCGCGGTAGAACGCCAGGGTGCGCTCGCGCGGCCAGAAATACTGCAGGGGTCCAAGGCTCAGTTTCATTCGTTCAATGCCAGGCGCGGTGGTAGGGGCCGAGCGTGGTCTGCTGGCCTTCGGCGTGCGCGGCCAGCGCCTTGCGCCACGACTCCTCGGTCTTCCATCCCTCCGGTGCGGCGGCATGGCGATCGATGGCCTCGCGCCAGGCGCGCGTGACCGCGCCCACGTAGGCCGAGCCGCGCTGGCGGCCCTCGATCTTCAGGGCGGCCACGCCGGCCTGCGCCAGCCGCGGCAGCAGGTCCATCGTGTTGAGGCTGGTCGGCTCCTCCAGCGCGTGGAAGATCTCGCCGCCGACGTCGTAGCGGCCCTTGCACACGGTCGGGTAGCCGGCCGGTTCGCTCTTGGCGAAGCGATCGATCAGCATGCCGTTCAGGCGCACGCTGCGCTCCTGCTGCGGGTGTTCCTCCCAGCGCACGAAGCTGGCCGGCGAGCACACGCCGTGCCGGTTGGGCGACACGCCGGTGACGTAGCTGGACAGCTGGCAGCGGCCCTCGACCATGATGCACAGGCTGCCGAAGGCGAACACCTCCAGCGGCACCGGCGCGGACTGGCACAAACGCTCGACCTGCTGGATCGACAGCACCCGCGGCAATACCGCGCGGCTGATGCCGAAGCGCTCGTAGGCGTAGCGCAGCGCCGGCGCGGTGGTGGCCGAACCCTGCACCGACAGGTGCCGCGCCAGCGTCGGATGGGTGCGGCAGGCGTAGTCCAGCACGCCCATCTCGGCGGCGATGATGGCGTCGGCGCCGAGCTCGGCGGCCAGGTCCACCGCCCGGTGCCAGTGCGCCAGCCGCGCGCTGTCCGGGTAGGTGTTGAGCGCCATGTAGACCTTGCGGCCGCGCGCATGCGCGTAGGCCACGCCGTCGCGGATCTCGCCGTCGTCGAAGTTCAATCCGGGAAACGCGCGCGCATTGGTCTGGTCGCGGAAACCCGCGTAGACCGCGTCGGCACCGGCGTCGATGGCCGTGCGCAGCGCGGGCAGGTTACCGGCGGGACATACAAGTTGCATGGTTCATCACCTCGATCGAATCTTTCAGGTCCATTCGCCGCCTTTGTAGAGCGGAGCTTGCTCCGCTGCTCTCGGCTCCGGAGACAGCATCGCCGGGTGGCCCCTACCCCGCTTCGTCGGCATGCGCCTTCATCAGTTGCGTCCACAGCGCCTCGACGCGCAGTTCGACCTTCGGATCCAGGGTGATGGGCCGGCCCCATTCGCGGTCGCTCTCGCCGGCCCACTTGCGGGTGGCGTCCAGTCCCAGCTTGGATCCCAGCCCCGACACCGGGCTGGCGAAATCCAGGTAGTCGATCGGCGTGTTCTCCACCAGCATGCTGTCGCGCGCCGGGTCCACCCGCGTGGACACCGCCCAGATCACCTGCGCCCAGTCGCGCACGTCGATGTCCTCGTCGGTGACGATCACGAACTTGGTATAGGTGAACTGGCGCAGGTACGACCACACCCCCATCATCACGCGGCGCGCATGGCCCGGGTACTGCTTGCGGATGCTGACCACCGCCACCCGGTAGGAGCAGGCCTCCGGCGGCAGGTAGAAATCGACGATCTCGGGGAACACCTTGCGCAGGATCGGCACGAACACGTCGTTCAGCGCCATCGACAGCACCGAGGGCTCGTCGAACGGCGCGCGGCCCATGTAGCTGCCGTGGTAGATGGCGTCGCGGCGCAGGCGCATGCGCTCGATGGTCAGCACCGGGAAGGTGCCCTGCGCGTTGTAGTAGCCGGTGTGATCGCCGAACGGGCCTTCCAGCGCGGTGTCGCCGGGATGGATGAAGCCCTCCAGCAGGATCTCCGCGCCGGCCGGCGCGTCCAGCCCGGTCAGCTCGCTGCGCCACAGGCGCGTGCGCGCGCCGCGCAGCAGGCCGGCGAACTCGTACTCGGACAGCGTATCGGGCACCGGCGCCACCGCCGCCAGCATGGTCGCCGGATCCGCGCCGATCGCCACCAGCACCGGGAACGGCCGATCCGGATGCGCGGCCTGCCAGCTCGCATAGTCGAGCGCGCCGCCGCGGTGCGGCAGCCAGCGCATGATCACGCGGTTGCGCCCGATCGGCTGCTGGCGGTAGATGGCCACGTTCTGCCGCGGTTGGCGGGTGCCGCGGGTGATCACCAGGCCGAAGGTGATCAGGCGATCGATATCCTCCGGCCAGCAGCGCTGGATCGGCAGCCGGCGCAGATCGATCTCATCCTTCTCCAGCACCTGCTCGCAGAACGCGGCCTCGCCGACCTGCCGCGGCGCCACGTGCGCGAGCTGGGCCAGTTCCGGCCAGCTGCCCAGCGCCTCGCGCAGGCCCGACGGCCAGCGCGGTTCCTTCACCGCGGCCAGCAGCTCGCCCAGTTCGCGCAGCGATGCCAGCGGCCGGCCGCCCAGCGCCAGCTCGATGCGGCGGCGATGGCCGAACAGGTTGCCGAGCAGCGGGTGTTCCGAGCCTGCCGGATTGTTCATCAGCAGCGCCGGCCCTTCCGCGCGCAGTGCGCGCAGGCTCAGCGCCGTGCTCTCCAGTTCCGGATCCACCGGCGCGTCGATGCTGAGCAGTTGATCCTGCTCGGCCAGGCGTTGAAGGAATTGTCTGAGATCGTGAAACGCCATGCGCCCGTCGTCGTCCGCGATGCGCCGCTGCCGCATCGGCGATGCGGGCGGCGGGGAAGACGGCAGGCTATGCGCGAGGCCGCGGGGCCGTGTTGATCCAGATCAAGCGCGTGGCGGAAAGGATTTGCCGCGCCATCCGCGCACGGTGGCGAAGCGGCGCGTAGCGCAGGCAATCCGCCTCCCCCGCCCTCGGCGAGGGAGGCGGGGCGGAACGTCACAACCGCGCGAACACCAGCGCGGCGTTGTTGCCGCCGAAGCCGAAGCTGTTGGACATCACCGTGTCCAGCCGCGCCTCGCGACTGGCGCGCACGATCGGGTAGCCGGCGGCGCGCTCGTCGATCTGGTCGATGTTGGCCGAGCCGGCGATGAAGCCGTCGCGCATCATCAGCAGGCAGTAGATCGCCTCGTGCACGCTGGCCGCGCCCAGCGAGTGGCCGGACAGCGCCTTGGTCGAGGAAATCGGCGGCACCGCATTGCCGAACACCTCGCGCACCGCTTCCAGCTCGACCACGTCGCCCAGCGGCGTGGCGGTAGCGTGGGTGTTGAGGTAGTCGATGCGCGCATCGACCCCTTCCAGCGCCTGCCGCATGCAGCGCACCGCGCCCTCGCCGGACGGCGCGACCATCTCGGCGCCGTCGGAGGTGGCGCCGTAGCCGATCAACTCGGCATGGATGCGCGCGCCGCGCGCGCGGGCGTGCTCCAGGTCCTCCAGCACCAGCATGCCGCCGCCGCCGGCGATGACGAAGCCGTCGCGGCCGGCGTCGTAGGGCCGCGAGGCCGAGGCCGGGGTCTCGTTGTAGTGGGTGGACAGCGCGCCCATCGCGTCGAACTGGCAGGTCATGCCCCAGTGCAGTTCCTCGCCGCCGCCGGCCAGCACGACGTCCTGGCGGCCGGCGCGGATCAGGTCCGCCGCCGCGCCGATGCAGTGCGCCGAAGTCGCGCACGCGGCCGACAGCGAATAGCTCACGCCCTTGATCGAATACGAGGTCGCCAGCGAGGCCGACACCGTCGAGGCCATCGTCTTGGGCACCATGTACGGGCCGATCTTGCGCACCCCGCGCGCGCGCATCAGGTCGGCGGTCTCGATCTGCCATTCCGGCGAACCGCCGCCGGAGCCGGCGATCACGCCGGTGCGGACGTGGCTGACCTGTTCCGGCGTCAGCCCCGCGTCGGCGATCGCCTCGCGGGTGGCGACGTGCGCGTAGGCGGCGGCGTCGCCCATGAAGCGGCGCTGCTTGCGATCGATCTCGGCCTCCAGGTCGATGACCGGCACGCCGGCGACCTGGCTGCGCAATCCCATCTCGGCGTACTGCGGCACGTGGGTGATGCCCGCCCTGCCCTCGCGCAACGCGGCCGAGACGCTGTCGGGATCGTTGCCCAGGCAGGACACGATCCCCATTCCGGTGACGACGACGCGGCGCATCTTCAGAAGCCCTCGGTCGAGGCGAACAGGCCCACGCGCAGATCCTTGGCGGTGTAGATCTCGCGCCCGTCGACCCGCGTGCGGCCGTCGGCCAGCACCATGTTGAGCTTGCCGCGGATGACCCGGCGGATGTCGATCTCGTAGCTCACCAGGCTGGCGTCCGGCAGGATCTGGCCGGTGAACTTGACCTCGCCCACGCCGAGCGCGCGGCCGCGGCCGCGCTCGCCCAGCCAGGGCAGGTAGAAGCCGGCCAGCTGCCACATCGCGTCCAGGCCCAGGCAGCCCGGCATCACCGGATCGCCTTCGAAATGGCAGGCGAAGAACCACAGGTCCGGGCGGATGTCGAGCTCGGCGCGGATCACGCCCTTGCCGTACTGGCCGCCCTCGGTGGCGATGTGGGTGATGCGATCGAACATCAGCATCGGCGGCGCGGGCAGGCGCGCGTTGCCGGGACCGAACAGTTCGCCGCGCGCGCATTGCAACAGTTGCTCACGGTCGAACGAGGAAGGCAGGCTCATCGGGAAAGTTCCGGACGGGGGGAGAAACGCCCATTTTGTCATGCAATCGCCGCGCAGCCTTGATCTTCATCAACGCGTTTTCCGTACGCAGGCGTAGGCAACAGGCACCTACGCATGCGTACGTTTCGCGCATTCAACCCTGCGGGATGCCGGTCATGTCCGGCAGGCGGTGCGCCACGCCCTTGTGGCAGTCGATGCAGGTCTTCTTGCCGGTGCCCAGCCACAGCTTGTGGACCTGCGCGGCGCGCGACCCCTGCCGGGTCAGGTCCATCGAGGTGTAGTCGTGGCAGTTGCGGCATTCCAGCGAGTCGTTGGCCTTGAGCCGATCCCACTCGTGCATCGCCAGTTCCAGCCGCTTGTCGAGGAACTTCTCGCGCGTGCTGATGGTGCCGAAGATCTTGCCCCAGACCTCCTTCGACGCCTGCATCTTGCGCGCGATCTTGTCGGTCCAGTTGTGCGGCACGTGGCAGTCCGGGCAGGTGGCGCGTACGCCGGAGCGGTTGCTGTAGTGGATGGTCGGCTTGAGCTCCTCGAACACGTTGGCCTCCATCTCGTGGCAGCTGGTGCAGAAGGTCTCGGTGTTGGTCGCCTCCAGCGCGGTGTTGAAGCCGCCCCAGAACAGGATCCCGGCGATGAAGCCGGCCACGGTGAGGAAGCCCAGGCTGTAGTGCACGCTGGGCGATCGCAGCGTGCGCCAGATCGGCTTGACGCGTTGCATCGTGCGCTTCCACATGGCTCATTGGCTCCCGCTGTGGGACAGCACGGTGTCGATGTCCTCGAAGGTGTTGGCCACCAGCGGCTGCGCATCGGTCTGCACGACGTGGCACTGGCTGCAGAAGTAGCGGCGCGGCGAGATGGTGGCGAGGAACTGGTCGTCGCGGTCCATGTAGTGGGTCACGCTGACCGGCGGCGCCTGGAAGGTGGCCGCGTTGCTGCGCGCGTGGCAGAGCATGCAGCGGTTGCTGTTCTTGTCGACCTGGTAGCCGTCGATGGTGTGCGGGATGGTCGGCGGCTGCATCGGGTAGGCGCGTGCGCGCACCAGGTCGGCGTTCTCGACCCGCGCCATCGGCGGCGGATCGCCTTCCTGGTCCACCGGCACGCCGCGGCGGATCGCGTCGATCTGCTTGTCGAGCAGGGCATCGAGCGGCGGCGGCGTTGTCGCGGCGGTGGCCGGGACATCGGCCGGCTCCGGCACCGCCCTCCCGCCGGTGGCGGTGCCGAACCGCCAGCCCAGCGCGAACACCGCCAGCACCAGCACCACGCCGGCCAGGATCGCAATCAACAGGGATTTGTTGCGCATGATGGCTCTCCTAGGCAGGCAGTACCTTGACCGCGCACTTCTTGTAGTCGGTCTGCTTGGATATCGGATCGGTCGCGTCCAGGGTGACCTTGTTGATCAGCTGGCCGGCGTCGAACCACGGCACGAAGATGACGCCGGGCGGCATGCGGTTGCGGCCGCGGGTCTCCACCCGCGAGAGCATGTCGCCGCGGCGCGAGACCACCGAGACCTGGTCGCCGCGCTTGAGCCCGCGCGCGCGCGCGTCGTCCGGGTTCATGAACACCACCGCCGCCGGGAACGCCTTGTACAGTTCGGGGATGCGCATGGTCATCGAACCGGAGTGCCAGTGCTCGAGCACGCGCCCGGTGACCAGCCACAGATCGTACTCGGCGTCCGGCGATTCGGCCGGCGGTTCGTAGGGCAGCGCCCAGATCACCGCGCGCCCGTCCTTGTTGCCGTAGAACTCGAAGCCGGCGCCCTTCTTGACGTAGGGGTCGGCGCCCTCGCGGTAGCGCCAGCGCGTCTCCTTGCCATCGACCACCGGCCAGCGCAGGCCGCGCTCGCGGTGGTAGGTGTCGAACGGCGCCAGATCGTGCGCGTGGCCGCGGCCGAACTCGGCATATTCCTCGAACAGGCCCTTCTGCACGTAGAAGCCGAACGCGTCCGATTCCTCGTTGGCATAGCCCTGCTCGATGTCCGTCAGCGGGAAGCGATCCACCTTGCCGTTGGCGAACAGCACCTCGAACAGCGTCTTGCCCCTGTACTGCGGATTCTTTGCCAGCAGTTCCGCCGGCCAGCACTCGTCGGTGGTGAAGCGCCGGGAGAACTCCATCAACTGCCACAGGTCCGAGCGCGCCTGCCCCGGCGCCTTCACCAGCTGGTGCCAGAACTGGGTGCGGCGCTCGGCATTGCCGTAGGCGCCCTCCTTCTCCACCCACATCGCCGTGGGCAGGATCAGGTCGGCGGCCTGGCAGGTGACCGTGGGATAGGCGTCGGACACCACGATGAAGTTGTCCGGGTTGCGGTAGCCGGGCCAGGTTTCCTCGCGCAGGTTGGGCGCGGCCTGCATGTTGTTGTTGACCTGCACCCAGTAGGCATTGAGCTTGCCGTCCTTCAGCGCGCGGTTCTGCTCGACCGCGTGGTAGCCGGGCTTGGGATTGATCACGCCGTGCGGGACCTTCCAGATCTCCTCGGCATGGTGGCGGTGCTCGGGGTTGGCCACCAGCATGTCGGCCGGCAGCCGGTGGCTGAAGGTGCCGACCTCGCGCGCGGTGCCGCAGGCCGAGGGTTGTCCGGTCAGCGAGAACGGGCTGTTGCCCGGCGTCGAAATCTTGCCGGTCAGCAGGTGGATGTTGTAGACCATGTTGTTGGCCCACACCCCGCGCGTGTGCTGGTTGAAGCCCATCGTCCAGAACGACATCACCTTGGTCTTGGGGTCGGCATACAGCTCGGCCAGCTTCTCCAGCCAGCCTGGCTCGGCGCCGGTCATCTCGACGGCCTTCTCCAGCGTGTACGGCGCGACGAAGCGGGCGAACTCGTCGAAATCGATCGGCTGGCCGCCGCCGGCGTCCTTGGCGTTCTTCGCCTTGACCTCCAGCGGATGCTCCGGGCGCAGGCCATAGCCGATGTCGTCGTTGCCGCGCTTGAAGGTGGTGTGCCTGTCGACGAAGTCCCTGTTGACCCGGCCGGTCCTGATGATGTGGTTGGCGATGTAGTTGAGGATCACCAGGTCCGAATGCGGCTTGAAGATGATCGGGATGTCGGCCAGCTCGTAGCTGCGGTGCTCGAACGTGGACAGCACCGCCACCTTGACGTGCGGGTTGGACAGCCGCCGGTCGGTGACCCGGGTCCACAGGATCGGGTGCATCTCGGCCATGTTCGAGCCCCACAGCACGAACGCGTCGGCCGCCTCGATGTCGTCGTAGCAGCCCATCGGCTCGTCCATGCCGAAGGTGCGCATGAAGCCCATCACCGCCGAGGCCATGCAGTGGCGCGCATTGGGATCGATGTGGTTGCTGCGGAAGCCGGCCTTCATCAGCTTGTTGGCCGCATAGCCCTCGAAGACGGTCCACTGGCCGGAGCCGAACATGCCGATGCCGTCGCCGCCCTTGGCCTTGAGTACCGCCTTGAACTTATCGGCCATCACGTCGAAGGCCTCGTCCCAGCTCACCTCCTCGAAGTCGCCGTCCTTGGCGTAGGCGCCGTTCTTCTTGCGCAGCAGCGGCATGGTCAGGCGATCGGCGCCATACAGCACCTTGGACAGGAAATAGCCCTTGACGCAGTTGAGGCCGCGGTTGACCTCGGCGTGGACGTCGCCGTGGGTGGCGACCACGCGGCCGTCCTTGACCGCGACGTTGACCCCGCAGCCGGTGCCGCAATAGCGGCACGGCGCCTTGTCCCACTTCAGCCTGGTCAGGTCGCCCTCGGTGACGAGGTTGCTGCCGCCGCCGGGCAAGGCGATGCCCGCCGCGGCCGCGGCCGTGGCGATTGCGCTGTTGCGGACGAACTCCCTGCGTGTGGTCATCGTTGTGCTCCGTTGACTGCGGCCGGCGCCAGCGGCGCGTCCAGCGACGCCCGCGCTTCCGCGTGGTGGTAGACCAGGGCGACGTTGAGCACGCCGGCCACGTTGCGCAGCGTCTCGACGTGTTCGAGCAGCGCGTGCTGATCGTCCGACTCGCACAGCACGATGCTGCGGGTCTGGCCGGGGATGGCGATTTCCAGTCCCTCGCCTGCCAGCACCGCGGCGGCCAGCGCGTCGGCCGCCTGCGGCTGGTGCTGCACGATGAAGCTGGCGATGTGCAGCTCGCGGCCGGGAGACTCGGCCATCAGCCCGCCCCCGCCCGCAACTGCCGATGGATGATGACGGAACCGGCCATCATCCTCATGTCCCCGAAGGCGGACCGGCGAACATCTGCCATATCCACACCAGGAAACCGTAACCGGCCACGATCAGCACCGTGGCCAGCGGGAAGATCACCACCGTCAGCAGCAGGAAGGCGAAACGTTCCTGCCGCTTGACCGCGATAGCGTCACTGGGTTGTTGCATGCTGCGCACCTGGCTCGCTCACGGGGCCGGAGACTAGCACAGGCTTTTGCATGTTCATGCGAACACGCGGTGACGAACGGATGCGGGCGCCCGCTATGTTGCAGTGCCGCGAATGCGCTTGCGCGTGCTGTCGCGCACGTCCACCTCGAAGACCAGTTGCAGCATCCCTGCCTGCGCGCCGTCGCCGGCCGCATCGGGCCAGGCGAACACGAGGCCCTCGCGGCAAGGCAGGCGACGCGCATGTTCGATCACCTGCGCGCGCGGCAGTTGCAGCCGCCAGTGCGATGGCTGGCAGTCGAACAGCGCGCGTCCTGCATCGGCCAGCGCGATCGATTGCCGGAAGATCGTGTCCGCGCCCAGGCGGGTGGCGTTCTCGATCGTGCCGCCGTCGAGCAGTCCGGCCAGTTCGGCCTCGTCGATGCGGAAGCGCAGGGTCTGCTGCTGTATCTGCAATTTCACTTGATCAGCTCCTGCCATTGTTCCGGCGTGTTGACGTTGGCCAGGCCATCCTCGTCGCCCGCCCCGATCGCCAGTTCGATGCCGCCCAGGGCCGCGTGCAGCGCGCGCAGCGAACGCCCGCGCCCGGACGCGGAAGCCAGCGCGGCCAGCGTGCGCCGGCTGTCCGCGTCCAGTTGCAGGCGCATCGGCAGCGGCCGCCCGTGGTAGCAGGCGCAGGCCGCCGCGGGCGCTGCCAGCAGGCGGTGCAGCGTCGAAGCCGCGAGCCGCGGCATGTCCACCGGCACGACCAGCCAGGTGCCGTCAGGCTCGGTGGCGGCCAGGCTGTGCAGCCCGCCCAGCGGTCCCAGTGCCGGCACCGCGTCGGGCACCGCGCCGTACTCCGGATAGCAACCACTGATCGCCACCCGCGCCGCGCCGGCCTCCAGCAGCAGCGCGCGCATGTGTTCGATCAGCGGCATGCCGCGCCATACCAGCCGCGCCTTGTCCTGGCCCATGCGCGAGGAGCGCCCGCCGGCCAGCAGCACGCCGGTCCAGGGCGCCGGCACCGGCAAAGGCGTGGCGCTATCCATCGTTTCGCGCTCCGTCCGCGAACGGGATACCCGACATCCTCGATGCGATGGCCGGCATGTTGTCGCTCCTCACTGTCCGCACTCGCCGGGAATCGCGCCGCGCCGGCCCGTGGGAATCTTGCCATGCCTTGCCGCGAATCGCCGGCACCGCTCTCGCACGCCGGAAATGATTCGGACAACCTATCCTGCCGTCATCCCCGTGCAGGCGGGGATGACGGGCAAGGAGCTTGCCTAGCGGCTGTACTGCAACTGCAGCCAGAACTTCTCGGTATCCACGCTGCGCGCGCGGTCGTCCGAGTCGTAGCGCGCGTACTTGACCAGCGCCGACAGTCCCTTCACGCCGGGGATCGGATGCGCGTAGGACAGGTCGAATTCGCGACCGTAGCCGCCGCCGCGATCGGCGGAGAAGTCGTGGTACCACGCCTGCGCGGTGCCGCCGGCCAGCGGCATGATCGCGCCGACGTAGCGATCCACCAGGCCATCGGCCGGCGTGGTCAGGAACACGTCGGCCCAGCCCTGGAACAGGTGCTTGGTCGCCAGCGGGGTCTGGAAGGCGCGGTTGCCCGGGCCTGCCGGGCCCGCGCCCAGCGTCTCCTGCCCCAGCTTGAACTGCACGCCGCGCACGCGGTAGCCCAGTTCGGCCAGCGAGTATTCGCTGTCCAGCGTCCACGGGTTGCCGGCCAGGTCGCGCTGGCGGGCGTATTCCAGCGCGTAGCCGAAGGCGCCGCGCGCGCCGTCGGCGCGGACGCCGCTGGTGCGGCTGGACAGCGTGCCCAGCGGCGCGTTGGCGGCCACCGCGACGTTCTCCAGGTCCAGCCGGTAATGGTAGGCGGTCACCGCCAGCGCCGGCGAGAACGCGTGGCGCAGGTTGAACAGGTGGCTGTCGCCGTCGATGTCGGCGCGGTTGGCGGCATTGGCGCGCGCGCCGTCGGCCGGGCCGAACACGGTGTTGACGTTGTCCAGCCACGCGTAGCCGACGCTGGTGCCCTCGCGCGGCTTGAACTGCAGCGACGCGCCGTCGTAGGTCTGCTCGTTCTGCCGCCAGGCCACGCCGCCGACGAAGCGCTGGTTGTCCAGGTTGATGCGCTGGCGGCCCAGGGTGGCGCTGCCGCGCGCACCGTCGAAGCGCAGCGAGGCCTGGTTGATCTCGGTGCCGTCCGGATCGGCGACCACCGCATGGGTGGTGCGGCCGTTGCGGGTGTCGTTGAAGCCGTCGCCGCCCAGGTGGCTGACGTTGTCGATTTCCAGCAGGCCGGAAAAGCCGTGCCAGCGCCCGCTCTGGAAGCCCAGGCGGGTGCGCAGCGTGTGCGCGCCGGCATCGCGCAGCGCGTTGTCCTGGCTGACGCTTTCATGGCGGTAGCGCAGGTCGAGCACGGGCTTGCCCTGCTCGAACAGATCGCGGAAGGACGCGTCGGCCAGCGCGGGGACGGAAACCGCCAGCAACGGCAACGCCAGCCAGCGGTTGAGGGGTGCTTGCATCGGGATTCTCCAGTGGGTGAGGGGTGACGGCGTGCGCCCTGCCCCCCCATCCGCATTCCCGCCCGGATGGGAGGAAGCGCGCTGCGCTCAATACTTGAAGTTGAGCTTCATCCAGAGCGTGCGTCCCGGCTCGTGGATGCGCACCGGCATCGACGGATAGCCGAAGGCGCTGTTGCCGCCCAGGTTGAGGTGCTCGCTGTAGGTGCGGTCGAACAGGTTGTCGACGCCGGCGGCCAGCTGCACGCGATCGTTGAAGCGGTAGCCGCCGTTGACCGAGAACACCGCGAAGCCGGGGCTGGGGCCGAGATCGCGCCCGACCACGTTGCCCTGCCCGGTGCTGACCCGATCCTGCGACGAGGCCACCCGCAGCAGCGCGCCCATCGACCAGCGGCGGTTGTCATAGGCCGCGGAGAACTTGGCTTCCAGCGGCGGCATCTGCGGCAGCGCGGTGCCGGTGGAGGAAACCTCGCCCCAGGCGTAGGCCAGGGTGCCGCCGAGCTTCCAGTGATCGGCCAGCTTCCATTCCACGCCGGCCTCGCCGCCGCGGATGTCGGCATCGACGTTGCGGGCGCGGGTGGTGCTGCCCATCATGCCGCCGCCCAGGTAGTCGAACAGGATGTAGTCCTGCATGCGCCCGGCGTACACCGACGCCCACGCATCGACGCGCCTGCCGCGGTAGTGCAGGCCGGCGTCGAGCTGGGTGGTGCGCTCGGGGCGCACGCCGGCGAAGGCGTTGGGCGCGCCGTCCGGGCCGCGGTTGGGCGAGAACAGTTCCCAGTAGTCGGGCATGCGCCGGGTATGGCCGATGCCGGCGTACCAGTTCATCGGCACCTCGGCCAATTCCTGCTCGTAGCGCACGAATCCGGAAGGCAGCGTCTCGCGCCGGGTGACGCCGGCGGTGGGATTGGGCATCGGCATCATGCCGCTGGTGGTGGCGCGCAGGTCCTCGGCCTCGGCGCGGTCGAAGCGCAGGCCGCCCATCAGGTGATGCACGTCGCTGATGTGCCAGTGCGACTCGGTGAACACGCCGGTGTTGCGCGCGCGCGCATCGACCGTCCACGGCACCTGCAGGTAGGCGTCGCGCCCGCTGGCGCTGCGGCGCTGGTGGCGGCTGGCGCGGTGGTCGAGGCCGGCGGTGGTCTCCAGCCGGCCGTTGTGCCAGGTGATCGCGGCGCGGCCGCCGGTGCTGCGCTGGCCGACGTTGCTGGCCATCGGCATCGGCATGGCGCCGGACGGGTCCGGCGTGCGCAGCGTGTAGTTGTCCATCACGTGGTCGACGTCGTTGTAGAAGACGTTGGCGACCAGCGAATCGATCGCGCCGTCGAAGGCGCGCTTCTCGTAGCGCAGGCCGTAGCTGGTGCGATCGAACTTGGACCCGTCCATGCCGCGGCCGGCGTAGCGCGCCTGCGCATCGCCGGTGCCGGCGCTGAACTCCAGCACGCTGTCCGCGTCCGGGGTCCAGCCGAAGGCGGCGTCGGCGTTCCACTTGTCCCATGCCGAAGGCACGGCCTTGCCGTCGCCGTCGTGGTAGTCGTCGGATTCGGAACGGTTGGCCGACAGCCGCGCGTAGCCGGTGGGATTGCCGGCGGACAGGTCCAGCACCTGGTCGTTGCGGCCGCGGCTGCCGCCCAGCAGGCTGCCGCTGGCACGCACGCCGGGCTGGTCGAAGTACGGGATCTCGCGCTCGAAGCGCACCGTGCCGGCCGAGGCGCCCGGCCCCCACAGCACCGTCTGCGGCCCCTTGATGACGGTCAGGCGATCGTAGGTCTCCGGCGCGATGTAGGACAGCGCGTTGTCCATCCGCGACGGGCAGGCGCCGATCATCGCGCCGTCGTTGGTCAACAGGTTGATGCGCGAGCCGAACATGCCGCGCAGCACCGGGTCGCCGTTGGTGCCGCCGCTGCGCAGCGTCGAGAAGCCCGGCACGGTCTTCAGGTAGTCGGCGCCGTCGCTGGCCGGCACCGGCTGGCGCGGCAGCCGCGGGTCGGTGACGAAGGTGGTCGCCATGCTCGGCGCCACGCCGATCACGATCAGCCGGTCCATCGTCACCGTGTCCGCCGCCTGCGTCGCTGGCGTCACCGGCGTCGCGTGTGCCGTGTGTGCCGCATGCTGCATGCCGTCGTGCGCGGCCGCCGTGCCGGTGGAGAACAGCGCGGCGGCCAGCGCCACGCTCAACATCCTTCTTTGCATCCTGCTTTCCATGACATGCGACCTCATCGATTTGTGCAGGTCGATTTTCGACCCGCGCGCGGCGCGGGGAAACGTGTTTTTCATGCTGATCGAGGCTGGCTTGACTTCCATCAAGCCATTGTCGGGCCACTGATCTGGATCAATGCGCGCGGGCTTTCCATGCCCGCGAAACCGGGCAACGAAGTCTTGGTGTGGAGCCGGACCTGCCCGGCTGCACGAGTTCGCAAGCAAAGGGCAGCCGAGCAAGCTCGGCTCTACGGATCGGAGGCGGCAATCGGGAGCCGAAGCGGCTCAGCGTTCGCCCATGCCATCGCCATGCCAGGCGGCCGCGCCGATCACGCCGAGCTGGCCGTGCTCGACGCACCACACCGGCACGCGCCGCAACGCCGGCGACAGTGCGCCCTTGTCGAGATAGCGGCGCAGGAAGCGGCCATCGTCCAGCCACTGCGCCAGGTGCGCGGTGATGCCGCCGGCCAGGTAGACCGTGCGCGCGCCGAAGGTGATCGCCAGATCGCCGGCCAGGCTGCCCAGCCAGCCGCAGAACACCTGCACGCCCTCGACCGCCAGCGCCTCGCCGCTGGCGGCCGCGTCGAGGATCTCGGCCGGCGTCGACCAGGGCGCGGCGACGCCGCGCAGTTCGCCCAGGCATCGGTGCAGGTTAACCAGCCCGGGCCCGGACAGGATGCGCTCGTTGTCGACGTGGCCGTGGCGGGCCGCCAGCAGCCGCACGATGTCCATTTCCAGTTCCGTGCCGGCGGCCAGCGCGGCATGGCCGACCTCGCTGGACAGCACTGGATGGTCCACCGAGTCCAGCCGCAGCGCCGCGCCCAGCCCGGTGCCGGGGCCGAGCACCAGCGCCGGCCAGCGCGCGACGTGCAGCGGCGGACCGGTCAGGCAGCGCATCGCCGCCGGATCCGCGTGGCCGATCGCATGGGCCAGCGCCTGGAAGTCGTTGACCAGCCGCAGCGTGCGCAGGCCGGCGTCGGCGCAGGTCTGCTCGACCGACACCGGCCAGGGCAGATTGGTGTTGAGCAGGCAGTCGCCGTCGAGCACCCCGGCGATCGCCACCACCGCCACGTCCGGCGCGGCGATGCCGCTATCGACCAGTTCCCGCCGGTAGCGGCGCAGGATGGTCGCCAGGTCGGCATGCTCGGCGCAGACGTAGCGACGGTAATCCAGGATGCGCGGCACCCGCCCATCGCCCGGGCGCGCCCAGGCCAGTCGCGCATAGGTCCCGCCGACATCGGCCACCAGGATGGCCGTCACCTCTTCGCTCACGCTTTTTCCCTGCGGGTCCGGAAACAGTATCGACCGCGTTCGGGCCATCGAGGCTGAGGCGGTTGCGGTGCATCTGCAATGCGCCGGCAAGCGCAATTGTGGATCGCCCGGCATCCCCTTGTCAGGTCGGCAAGGAACGCGCGATACACTCCGGCAGATGCGCCCGGCCCCGTCCACCCGTCCTGCGCCGCTTGACATGATGCGGGTCCAGGGCTGGCAGGATGGACGGCGCGGATTCCATGCATCCGTTGTGAATCATTAACTTGCGAAATATATTGAATCCTTTTAATCACCTTGGTGCCGGCCTTTCGCGCCGCCGCTTCGTCACCGGCATGGGCGTCTCGGCTGCCGGGCTGTGCCTGCCCGCCTCGGCGCTGGCCGCGCCGGACGCCGCCGGCCCGGTATCGGTCCCCGAACTGCGCGGCACCGAATTCGACCTGGCCATCAGTGCCACCCCGGTCGACTTCACCGGCCGCGCGCGCAGCGCGGTGACCGTCAACGGCTCGCTGCCGGCCCCGCTGCTGCGCTGGCGCGAGGGCGACACGGTCACGCTGCGGGTGGCCAACCGGCTCGGCGTGGACACTTCGTTGCACTGGCACGGCATCCTGCTGCCGGCCGACATGGACGGCGTGCCGGGCTTCAGCTTCCACGGCATCCGCCCGGGCGAGACCTTCACCTACCGCTTCCCCCTGCGCCAGTCCGGCACCTATTGGTACCACGCCCACTCCAGCATGCAGGAGGCGCTGGGCCTGTACGGCGCGATCGTGATCGAGCCGCGCCAGCCCGACCCGATCGCCGCCGACCGCGACTACGTGGTGCTGCTGTCGGACTGGAGCGACAAGGACCCGCATGCGCTGGTGCGCGAGCTGAAGATCGACGCGCACTACTACAACCGCTACCAGCAGACCGCCGGCGATCTGCTGCGCGACGCCCGCCGCGATGGCTGGCTCGCCACGCTGCGCGACCGCGCCGCCTGGGGCCTGATGCGTATGAGCCCGACCGATCTGGCCGACGTCAACGGGCTGACCTACACCTTCCTGATGAACGGCATCACGCCCGATGGCAACTGGACCGGCCTGTTCCGCAAGGGCGAGCGCGTGCGCCTGCGCTTCGTCAATGGCGCGGCGATGACCTTCTTCGACGTGCGCATCCCGGGTTTGAAGATGACCGTGGTCGCCGCCGACGGCCAGCCGGTGCACCCGGTGTCGGTGGACGAGTTCCGCATCGCCGTGGCCGAGACGCTGGACGTGATCGTCGCCCCGACGGAGGACCAGCCCTACACCGTGTTCGCCCAGGCGATGGACCGCAGCGGCTACGCGCGCGGCACGCTGTCGCCGCGCCCCGGCCTGCAGGCTCCGGTACCGCCGCTGGACCCGCGCGCGCTGCTGACGATGGAGGACATGGGCCACGGCGGCCACGGCACGAAGGGCATGGAGGGCGGTTGCGGCGCGACGATGGGCGAAGGCGGCTGCGGCGCGCACATGGGCCACGGCACGCACGGCGGCGCGGCGATGATCGCCCACCCCGCCAGCGAGGCCGGCAACCCGGCGGTGGACATGCAGACGATGACGCCGACCCGCCGCCTGGACGATCCGGGCATCGGCCTGCGCGGCAATGGCCGCCGCGTGCTGACCTACGCCGACCTGCACAGCGCCTTCGACGACCCGGACCCGCGCGAACCCGGCCGCGACATCGAACTGCACCTGACCGGCAACATGGAGCGCTACGTCTGGGGCTTCGACGGCATCCCGTTCTCCAGGGCGCAGCCTGTCCGCCTGCGCTACGGCGAGCGCGTGCGCATGCGGCTGGTCAACGACACGATGATGGAGCACCCCATCCACCTGCACGGCATGTGGAGCGATCTGGAAAGCGCCGACGGCCGCTTCCAGGTGCGCAAGCACACCGTCAGCGTGCCGCCGGGCAGCATCCGCAGCTTCCGCGTCAGCGCCGACGCGCTGGGCCGCTGGGCCTTCCACTGCCACATGCTGCTGCACATGGAGCTGGGCATGTTCCGCGAAGTGAGGGTGGAGGCATGAAGCCCGCAGCCCTGCTCGCCTGCCTGCCGCTGTGCCTGCTCGCCCCCGTCGCGCTGGCCCAGCACGATCACCACGCCGGCCATGCCGCCACGCCGCAGGCGCAGCGCCAGCCCGACCCGCACGCGCACCACGATCACGCGCAGCACAGCGCGCAACAGCGTGCGTCGCAACAGAACAACGGCGACGCACCGCCGCCGCCCGCGCCGCATCCCTTCCCCATTCCTAGCGACGCCGATCGCGCCGCCGCCTTCCCCGACCTGCACGGCATGGACATGGCCGATCACATGCAGGAGGACCCGCTGATCGGCGTGCTGCGCTTCAACCAGCTCGAATCGGTCGAAGGCGACGCCGCCCACTGGAGCCTGTCCGCCGGCCTCGGCCGCAGCTACGACAAGCTGTGGCTGCACAGCGAGGGCCATCGCGAGGGCGGCCACGGCGATGGCAGCGTCCACCTGCTCTGGGCGCACGCGACCGGACCCTGGTGGGACCGCGTGATCGGCCTGCGCCAGGACTTCGGCGGTGGCCCGTCGCGGCAGTGGCTGGCGGTCGGCGTGCAAGGTCATGCGCCCTACCTGTTCGAGGTCGAGGCCACGGCTTACCTCGGCGAATCCGGCAGGTTGGCGGCCCAAATTGAAGTGGAATATGAAGTCCTGCTGACCAACCGGCTGATCCTGCAACCCAAGCTGGAAACGATGTTCCACGGCAAGGCCGACCCGCAGCGCGGCATCGGCCGCGGCCTCAGCGAGGCGGAACTGGGCCTGCGCCTGCGCTACGAATTCAGCCGGCGGTTCGCGCCCTATGTCGGCTATGCCTGGTCGCGCGAGTTCGGCGACACCGCCGACCTGTCCCGCGCCCACGGCGAATCGCCGCGCGAGCAGGGCTGGGTGGCGGGCCTGCGCTTCTGGTTCTGAACGGCTGGAGACAGAACCCTTGACCCTGGAGCCGGGTCAAGGGAGCAGAATGGCAACCGTCCCCGAATCGGAACGGCCCCATGAACATCGGCCAGTTCGCCCGCCTCGCCGGCGTGGCCATCGACACCGTCCGCTACTACGAGCGCCAGCAGTTGCTGCCGCCGCCCACCCGCACGCCAGGCGGCTACCGCCAATACGGCGCCGACGACGTGCTGAGGCTCAACTTCATCCGTCGAGCCAAAGGCCTGGGCTTCACTCTTGAGGAAATACGCGAACTGCTGGCACTCAGCGCCGGCCACGGCGGCGACATGGCGCAGATGAAGGCCGCCGCCGCGCACAAGCTGGCGGTGGTGGAGGAACGGCTGGCCGAACTGGCCCGCATGCGCGCCGCCCTGCAAAAACTGGTCGAAGCCTGCCCCGGCCACGGCACGCTGGCCGCCTGCCCGATCATGGCCGCCCTGACCCAGGATCCCGAATGAACCCGCAAACTCCCCCGCACCCAGGCGCAGCTCCGGACGCCGGCCAGCCTTCCCCCGCCCCGCGCAGCTGCTGCGGCGGCCACCACCGCGCCCCGGACTCCGCACAGGACACCGGACAGGCGCTGGACCCGGTCTGCGGCATGCGCGTGGATCCGGCGACCTCGGTCCACCGCGCCGAGCACGCAGGCCGTACCTACCATTTCTGCCGCGAAGGCTGCCGCGCGAAGTTCGTCGCCGACCCCGCGCGCTACCTGGCGCCGGCCACGCCTGCGCCGCCGGCACCGCCCGGCACGCAGTACACCTGCCCGATGGATCCGGAGATCGTCCGCGACGCCCCCGGCACCTGCCCCATCTGCGGCATGGCGCTGGAACCGATGATGCCGTCGCTGGACGAGGGCGAGAACCCGGAACTGACCGACTTCCGCCGCCGCTTCTGGATCACCCTGCCGCTGAGCGCGGCGACGATGCTGCTGGCGATGGGCGGCCATTACCTGCCCTGGCTTTCGCCCGCCGCGCGCGGCTGGCTGGAACTGGCGCTGAGCACGCCGGTGGTGCTGTGGGCGGCGTGGCCGTTCTTCCAGCGCTGGGCGCAGTCCATCGCCAACCGCAGCCCCAACATGTGGACGCTGATCGGCACCGGCGTGGCCGCCGCCTACGGCTACAGCGTGGTCGCCACGGTCGCGCCGCAGCTGTTCCCGCCTTCCTTCCACGAGCACGGCCGGGTCGGCGTGTATTTCGAGGCCGCGGCGGTGATCGTCTCGCTCACCCTGCTCGGCCAGTTGCTGGAACTGAAGGCGCGCGCGCGCACCGGCAGCGCGATCAAGGCGCTGCTGGGGCTTGCGCCGAAGACCGCGCGCCGGCTGCGCGACGACGGCGGCGAGGAAGACGTGGAACTGGCCCAGGTGCAGGTCGGCGATCGCCTGCGCGTGCGCCCGGGCGAGCAGGTGCCGGTCGACGGCGAGGTGCTGGAAGGCCGCTCCCACCTGGACGAGTCGATGCTGACCGGCGAGCCGGTGCCGGTCGCCAAACAGCCGGGCGACGCGGTCATCGGCGCCACCCTCAACGGCGCCGGCAGCCTGATCATCCGCGCCGACAAGGTCGGCGGCGAGACCGTGCTGGCGCAGATCATCCAGTTGGTCGCGCAGGCGCAGCGCTCGCGCGCACCGATGCAGCGGCTGGCCGACCGGGTCTCGTTCTGGTTCGTGCTCGGCGTGCTGGCCGCCTCGCTGCTGACGCTGCTCGGCTGGGGCCTGCTCGGTTCCTCGTGGACCTATGCCGTGCTCAACGCGGTGTCGGTGCTGATCATCGCCTGCCCCTGCGCGCTGGGCCTGGCCACGCCGATGTCGATCATGGTCGCCAGCGGGCGCGCCGCGCAGGGCGGCGTGCTGTTCCGCGACGCCGAGGCGATCGAGACGCTGCGCCGGATCGACACCCTGATCGTCGACAAGACCGGCACCCTGACCGAAGGCCGGCCGGCGTTCCGCGAGATCCAGGCCGCTTCCGCCTTCCCGCCCGACCAGGTGCTGCGGCTGGCCGCCAGCCTCGACGCCGGCAGCGAGCATCCGCTGGCGCAGGCCATCGTCGCCGAGGCGCGCGCGCGCGGCGTCGCGCTGGCCAGGGCGGAAGACTTCGAATCGGCCACCGGCGTCGGCGTGCGCGGACGCGTCGAAGGCCATGCGCTGGCGCTGGGCAACACCGCGCTGATGGACGAGGAAGGCATCGATGTCGCGGCACTGCGCCAGGCCGCCGACGCGCTGCGCGGCGACGGCGCCAGCGTGATGTTCCTGGCGGTGGACGGCAAGGCGGCGGGCCTGATCGCGGTCGACGATCCGATCAAGGCCAGCACCCCGCACGCGATCGACGCGCTGCGCCGGGCCGGCGTGCGCATCGTGATGGCCACCGGCGACGGCGAACGCACCGCCCGCGCGGTCGCCGCCAGGCTCGGCATCGACGAAGTGCACGGCGAGGTGCGCCCGGCCGACAAGGCCGCGCTGGTGTCGCGGCTGCAGCAGGAGGGCCGCCGGGTGGCGATGGCCGGCGACGGCATCAACGACGCCCCGGCGCTGGCCGCGGCCGACGTCGGCATCGCGATGGGCACCGGCACCGACGTGGCGATGTCCAGCGCGCAGGTCACCCTGGTCAAGGGCGACCTGCGCGGCATCCTGCGCGCGCGCGCGCTGTCGCAGGCGACCGTGCGCAACATGCGCCAGAACCTCGCCTTCGCCTTCCTCTACAACGCCCTCGGCGTGCCGGTGGCGGCCGGCCTGCTGTACGCCTTCGGCGGCCCGCTGCTGTCGCCGATGCTTGCCGCGCTGGCGATGAGCCTGAGCTCGACCTCGGTGATCGCCAATGCGCTGCGGCTGCGGCGCGCGCGGCTGCCGTTGTCGGATTGAGGCGCCGCGTGCGGCGGACGTGTCCGGGTTCGCGGTGCAAGGACGCTTCGTGCTGGACGTTCCATCGTTCGCGGCACGTGCTCGAAACCCGGAAACCCAGGGCGAAAAAATTTCGCGGCGAATGCTTGCAAGTGGCCGGAAGCCTATCTACAATTCCGCTCCTGCCAGCACACGTGGGGCCATAGCTCAGCTGGGAGAGCGCTTGCATGGCATGCAAGAGGTCGCCGGTTCGATCCCGGCTGGCTCCACCAACTTCCGACACCAGGCCTGTCGGATGCCGCAGGAAATACACGAGCTTCACTGCGTCCCCATCGTCTAGAGGCCTAGGACATTACCCTTTCACGGTAGCGACCGGGGTTCGAATCCCCGTGGGGACGCCACCCTTCCGAAAGCCCCGACTCCGGTCGGGGCTTTTTTCTTGCGCCGCCCGCGGCCTTGACGGGAAAAAGACACCGGTTGCCGTATCACTGCGCTGCGGTGGCCAGGCTCGACCGGCTCATCCGTTGAGACGGGGTTGGATCAAGCTGTTCCCTTGCGCCAGGAGCCTGCCGATGATGCCGCTTTCTCTCGCCGATGAACTGCTTTCGCAACTGCCGCCGCACCGCGACGTGCGCTGGACCGCGGCCGGCCTGGGCCTGGACGAGGCCAGCTTCCACGCGGTCGCGCGGCGGGTGCTGGAACTGGAGACCGCCGGCTCGATCGACGTGCTGGACATGGGCAGCGGCTCGAACGGCGGCTCGCGGCTGGATGCCATCTGCTTCGTGAAACGGCTCTGACCCGCATACCGGGTCCACGGATTGGCCGTCGTCAGGCCACGTCCAGCGTGGTCGCGCACGCCGGCCGCAGCGTCGCCACGCCATGCCCCTGTTCGGCCAGGTATTCCAGCCACTTGCCGAGGAAGGTGTTCATCCGCATCCGGTGGCCGACCACTTCGGCCGGCGGCGGATAAAGGCCGATCACGTCCTGCCAGCGCCGGCCCACATAGCAATGGGTGGCCTCGGCCTGGTGGGCGTCGCGGTAGTAGCGGATGAAGGCGGAAGGATCCGGTTCGCCGGTCAGCGGATCGCGCAGGTCGTAGGTGATCCGCAGCTCGACGGTGTAGCGGTGGGTCTCGATGACGTCCACCCGCACGTCCAGCCCGTCGCCGATCGACGAGACGTAGGTGCCCTCGGCCAGGCGCTCCGGCGCGAACAGCCGCGACAGGCGCGAATGGTTCTCCGCGTACAGCGCCATCAGCCAGCCGAAGCGGCTGAGCCTGGGGATGCGCGCGACGCGGGAAAGGGCCTGGGACATGGCCCGATGCTACACGCTGGCGCGACGGCGCGGCAGCATTGACGCCCCTGCGCGTGCGGCCTAAGTTAAGGATTGATCCCGGCGCTTTCCGCGCATCGCTTGCGCCGCCGCCACGGCGCTTTCAGAACATCTCGCGCTGCAACCCCAGCGTCGTCAGCACCTTGCTGGAGATCTCCTCGATAGACTTGTTGGTGGTGCTGAGCGTGGGGATGCGCTCCATCTGGAACATCACCTCGGCCGCGGCCACCTCGCGCCTGCAGGTCTCCAGCTTGGCGTAGCCCGAATTCGGCCGTCGCTCCTGCCGGATCTGGTGCAGGCGCTCGGGATCGATGGTCAGGCCGAACAGCTTGCGCCGGTACGGCCGCAGCCGCACCGGCAGGCGATCGGTTTCCAGGTCCTGATCGGTCAGCGGATAGTTGGCCGCGCGGATGCCGTAGTGCAGCGCCAGGTACACGCAGGTCGGCGTCTTGCCGGCGCGCGACACCGCCACCAGGATCACGTCGGCCTCGTCGTAGTTGATGGCGATGCCGTCGTCGTGGGTCAGCGCGAAATTCATCGCGTTGATGCGCCGGTGGTAGGTCTCGAAATCCACCAGCCCGTGCGCGTGGCCGACGCGGTTCTGCCTCGGCATGCCCAGTTCGCGCTCCAGCGGCTCGATGAAGGGCTCGAACACGTCCAGCATCAGCGCCCCGCTCTCGGCCAGCCGCGCGGTCAGCTGCGGGTCCACGCAAGAATTGATCACGATCGGCCGGCAGCCCAGCCGTTCGCCGGCCGCGCGGATGCGCGCGGCCGCCTCGCGCGCCTTGTCGGCGTCGTCGACGAAGGAAAGGCGGTCGGTCTGGAAGGTGAAGCCGGAGAACTGGGTCAGCAGGCTGTGGCCGATGGTCTCGGCGGTGATACCGGTTCCATCGGAAACATAGAACACCGGCCGGAGGACGGGAACCGCGCCACGCTCGTCATTCACCACGAAACCCCCGTCGGATCAAGCTTGTCTGCAATTGGTCTGCAT
This sequence comes from Pseudoxanthomonas mexicana, assembly GCF_046736355.1. GTDB lineage: Bacteria > Pseudomonadota > Gammaproteobacteria > Xanthomonadales > Xanthomonadaceae > Pseudoxanthomonas_A > Pseudoxanthomonas_A mexicana_B. The sequence goes on from NZ_CP157201.1 coordinate 2,069,926, forward strand.
AGCATCATATCCGTCTCTTTCCCCCTTGGACACGGCCTGGCCGGGAGTCTCGGCGCGGCGCACGGTCCTGCATTGGAGCATTGTCGCTTGAACGAGAACATCCTCTGGCTGCACGAGCTGCGCCTGTCCGATCTTGCCCGCGTCGGCGGCAAGAACTCCTCGCTCGGCGAAATGATCGGCAACCTGGCCGGACTCGGCGTGTCGGTGCCCGGCGGCTACGCCACCACGGCCGAGGCGTTCAAGGCGTTCATCGCCCACAACGACCTGTCCAAGCGCATCTTCGACCGGCTGGCCACGCTCGACGTCGAGGACGTGCCGGCGCTGACCGCGGTCGGCAGGGAAATCCGCGGCTGGGTCATCGACGCGCCGCTGCAGCCCGACCTGGACCGCGACATCCGCGACGCCTACGCGCGCCTGTGCGCGGAGAACGGCGGCGGCGAGGTGGCGGTGGCGGTGCGCTCGTCGGCCACCGCCGAGGACCTGCCCGACGCCTCGTTCGCCGGCCAGCAGGAAACCTTCCTCAACGTCAGCGGCGCCGACGACATCGTGCACAAGGTCAAGGAGGTCTTCGCCAGCCTCTACAACGATCGCGCCATCGCCTACCGCGTCCACCATGGCTTCAAGCACGAGGACGTGTTCCTGTCGGCCGGCGTGCAGCTGATGGTGCGCTCGGACGTCGGCGCCTCCGGCGTGCTGTTCACCCTGGACACCGAGTCCGGCTTCCGCGACGTGGTGTTCGTCACCGCCAGCCTGGGCCTGGGCGAGATGGTCGTGCAGGGCGCGGTCAACCCCGACGAGTTCTACGTCTACAAGCCGACGCTGAAGGCCGGCAAGCCGGCGATCCTGCGCCGCTCGCTCGGCAGCAAGGCGATCCGCATGGTCTATTCCGACCAGCCGGGCGAGCGCGTGCGCACCGAGGACACCCCGGCCGAGCTGCGCGGCAGGTTCTCCATCGGCGACGAGGACGTGCACGAGCTGTCGCGGCAGGCGCTGACCATCGAGCAGCACTACGGCCGCCCGATGGACATCGAATGGGCCAAGGACGGCGTCAGCGGCAAGCTGTTCATCGTGCAGGCACGGCCGGAGACGGTGAAGTCGCGCGGCCAGGCCACCCGGATCGAGCGCTACGCGCTGGAGAAGCGCGGCGAGGTGATCGCCGAGGGCCGCGCCATCGGCCAGAAGATCGGCAGCGGCGTGGCGCGCGTGGTGCGCTCGCTGGAGGACATGAACCGCGTGCAGCCCGGCGACGTGCTGGTCGCCGACATGACCGACCCGGACTGGGAGCCGGTGATGAAGCGCGCCGCCGCCATCGTCACCAACCGCGGCGGCCGCACCTGCCACGCGGCGATCATCGCGCGCGAGCTGGGCGTGCCGGCGGTGGTCGGCACCGGCAACGCGCTGGACCTGATCGAGGACGGCAAGGACGTGACGGTGAGCTGCGCCGAGGGCGACACCGGCTTCATCTACGCCGGCGCCCTGCCCTTCGAGCGCACCACCACCGACCTGGCGCAGATGCCGCCGGCGCCGCTGAAGATCATGATGAACGTCGCCAACCCCGAGCGCGCGTTCGACTTCGGCCAGCTGCCCAACGCCGGCATCGGCCTGGCGCGGCTGGAGATGATCATCGCCAGCCACATCGGCGTGCACCCGCTGGCGCTGCTGGAATACGACCGCCAGGACGCCGAGACCAGGAGGAAGATCGACGCCAAGACCGCCGGCTACGCCGACCCGGTCAGCTTCTACGTCGATCGCCTGGCCGAGGGCATCGCCACCATCACCGCCTCGGTGGCGCCGCACCCGGTGATCGTGCGGCTGTCGGACTTCAAGTCCAACGAATACGCCAACCTCGTCGGCGGCAGCCGCTACGAGCCGCACGAGGAGAACCCGATGATCGGCTTCCGCGGCGCCAGCCGCTACGTCGATCCTTCGTTCGAGCCCGCGTTCGCGCTGGAATGCCAGGCGGTCAAGCGCGTGCGCGAGCAGATGGGCCTGGATAACCTGTGGGTGATGATCCCGTTCGTGCGCACGCTGGACGAGGGCCGCAAGGTCATCGAGGTGCTGGCCAAGCATGGCCTCAAGCAGGGCGAGCGCGGCCTGAAGATCATCATGATGTGCGAGGTGCCGTCCAACGCGCTGCTGGCCGACGAGTTCCTCGACATCTTCGACGGCTTCTCGATCGGCTCCAACGACCTGACCCAGCTCACCCTGGGCCTGGACCGCGACTCGTCCATCGTCGCCGGCCTGTTCGACGAGCGCGACCCGGCGGTCAAGAAGATGTTGTCGATGGCGATCAAGGCCGCGCGCGCCAAGGGCAAGTACGTCGGCATCTGCGGCCAGGGGCCGAGCGATCACCCGGACCTGGCCGAATGGCTGATGGCCGAGGGCATCGAGTCGGTGTCGCTGAACCCGGACACCGTGGTCGATACCTGGCTGCGGCTGGCCAAGCGCAAAGCCGGGTAACCCGCCTCCCGCCTTTGAATGTAGAGCCGAGCTTGCTCGGCTCGCGCGCGCACGAAGCAGCCGGGCAAGCCCGGCCCTGCAGACCGGTTGCGGGCAACGGCCCGCGCCGAGATCAGCCGCCCGACAGCCGGCTCATGTGCCTGCGGTAATGGCGCAGTTCCTCGATGGAATCGCGCACGTCGCTGAGCGCGGTGTGCGCCGACTGCTTGCGCACGCCCTCGAGCACGCCCGGCGCCCAGCGCCGCGCCAGTTCCTTCAGCGTGCTCACGTCGAGGTTGCGGTAGTGGAAGTACTTCTCCAGCCGCGGCATCAGCCGGTGCAGGAAACGGCGGTCCTGGCAGATCGAATTGCCGCACATCGGCGAGGCGCCGGCCGGCAGCCACTGCGAGAGGAAGTCGACGGTGAGCGCTTCCGCCCGCCCCAGGCTGGCCTGGCTGTCGAGCACGCGCTGCCACAGGCCGGAGCGGCGATGCTGGTTGCGGTTCCACTCGTCCATCGCCTCTAGCGCCTCCAGCGGATGGGCGATGGCCAGTTCGGGCCCTTCGGCCAGCACGTTGAGCTGAGAGTCGGTCACCACGGTGGCGATTTCGAGGATGGAATCCCGATCAGTATCCAGCCCGGTCATTTCGAGATCGATCCAGATCAGGCGATCGTGGTTGGCCTTGTCGACAGTCATGCATCCGCCTTGTCAGGGAAATCCATCAGGAAATTGCGGGAAACCCGCGCCATCGCCATGATAGCGCAGACCTTCCCGGCGCCCGCCCATGAACGACGTCAGCCACTACGCCATCCTCAGCGCCATGCTGGCGCCGGCCTTCTTCCTCACCGCCACCGCCTCGCTGCTGCTGTCGGCCAACAACCGCCTGGCCCGCATCATCGATCGCACGCGCACGCTGTTGCAGGAGCTGCCCCAGCTCGAGGACGAATCCGAGCGCCTGCTCCACGAACAGCGCATCGCGCTGCAACGCCGCCGCAGCCTGACCATGCTGCGCGCCGGCCAGTTGCTGTACGTGGCGCTGAGCTTCTTCGTCGGCACCAGCCTGTCGGTGGCGGTGGACAGCTTCCTCGACCACCGGCTCGGCAAGCTGCCGATCCTGCTGGCCGCACTGGGCGTGCTGGCGATGTTCGCCTCCAGCCTGTTGCTGGCGCGCGAGTCCACGCTGGCGGTGACCGCGATCAACGAGGAGATGGATCACCGGCATGCGCGCAAGCCGCCCCGCTGAACCGGCGAGCGCGGGCTTGCGCGGCGGGCTTCACAGCGGCGGCCTGCCGCGCTTGGCGCGGAAGTAGTTGCTCAGCCGGCGCCCGGCCTCCTCGCCCAGCACGCCGCCGCTGACCGCCACGCGGTGGTTGTGGCGCGGGTCAGCGATCAGGTCGAACACGCTGCCGCAGGCGCCGGTCTTGGGATCGCGCGCACCGTAGACCAGCCGCGTGACCCGCGCATGCACGATCGCCATCGCGCACATCACGCACGGCTCCAGCGTCACGTACAAGGTGGTGCCGACCAGCCGGTGGTTGCCCAGCGTCCTGCCCGCCTCGCGCATGGCCATGATTTCGGCATGCGCGCTGGGGTCGTGATCGGCGATGTTGCGGTTCCAGCCCTCGCCCAGCACCCGGCCATCCGCGCCGACCAGCACCGCGCCGACCGGGATCTCGCCGAATTCGCGCTCGGCGCGGTCAGCCAGGGCGAAGGCGTGGCGCATCCAGTGCTCGTCGGCCTCCGGACCGGTCACGGCGCCAGACGCCCCGTCGCCGGCTCCGCTGGTGAGGATCTTCGTCATTCCGTGCGTCCCGTCATCGGCCCGCATTGTATAGCGGCGCCTGATCCGGAGCTCCGTGGCGGCCGCCCCGCGCCCGCTTCAATGCGACGGCGTGTCCGCCGATGGCGCCGCGGCGAACTTCGTACCCGGATCACTCCCACTCGATGGTCGCCGGCGGCTTGCCTGAGATGTCGTAGACCACCCGCGAGACGCCGCGCAGTTCGTTGATGATGCGGTTGGAAACCGTGCCGAGGAACTCGTACGGCAGGTGCGCCCAGTGCGCGGTCATGAAGTCGATGGTCTCCACCGCGCGCAGCGCGATCACCCACTCGTAGGCGCGGGCGTCGCCGACCACGCCGACCGACTTGACCGGCAGGAACACCGCGAACGCCTGCGAGGTCTTGTCGTACAGGTCGGCCTTGCGCAGCTCGTCGATGAAGATGGCGTCGGCGCGGGCCAGCAGTTCGGCGTACTCGCGCTTCACTTCGCCGAGGATGCGCACGCCCAGGCCGGGGCCGGGGAACGGGTGGCGGTAGACCATCGTGCGCGGCAGGCCGAGTTCGACGCCGAGGCGGCGCACTTCGTCCTTGAACAGTTCGCGCAGCGGCTCGACCAGGCCCAGCTTCATGTGCTCGGGCAGGCCGCCGACGTTGTGGTGGCTCTTGATGACGTGGGCCTTGCCGGTCTTGCTGCCGGCCGACTCGATCACGTCCGGATAGATGGTGCCCTGCGCCAGCCACCTTGCGTTGGCCAGCTTGTTCGACTCCTCCTCGAAGATCTCGACGAACAGGTTGCCGATGATCTTGCGCTTGGCCTCCGGGTCGGCCACGCCTTCCAGCGCCTTGAAATAGCGCTCGGCGGCATCGACGCGGATGACCTTCACGCCCATGTGCTCGGCGAACATCGCCATCACCTGGTCGCCTTCCTGCCAGCGCAGCAGGCCGGTGTCGACGAACACGCAGGTCAGCTGCTCGCCGATGGCCTTGTGCAGCAGCGCCGCCACCACCGACGAGTCGACGCCGCCGGACAGGCCCAGGATCACTTCGTCCGAACCGACCTGCTCGCGCACGCGGGCGATCTGGTCGTCGATGATGTTGGCCGCCGTCCACAGCGTCCTGCAGCCGCAGATCTCGGTGACGAAGCGGCGCAGCAGGGTCTGGCCCTGCTTGGTGTGGGTGACTTCCGGGTGGAACTGCACGCCGTACCAGCGCTTTTCCTCGCAGGCCATCGCCGCGACCGGGATGCGGTCGGTGACCGCGGTGACGGTCCAGCCCGGCGGCGCCTGGGCGACGTGGTCGCCGTGGCTCATCCACACGTCGATGCGCGGCTCGCCCTGGTGATCGCTCAGCCCGCCCAGCAGCGCGTCGTGCGCGACCAGTTGCACCTCGGCATGGCCGAACTCGCGCGCGTCGGCGGCCTCGGTGGCGCCCCCCAGCTGCGCGGCCAGCGTCTGCATGCCGTAGCAGATGCCCAGGATCGGCAGGCCGCTGTCGAACACCTGCTGCGGCGCGGCCGGCGCGCCCTGCTGGGTGGTCGATTCCGGCCCGCCGGAGAGGATGATGCCCTTGGCCCCGAACGCGGCTATCTCGTCCGGATCGTGATCCCAGGCCCAGATTTCGCAGTACACGCCGATCTCGCGGATGCGGCGGGCGATCAGCTGCGTGTATTGCGCGCCGAAGTCGAGGATGAGGATCTTGTCGGTGTGGAGGTTGGTCATGGGGCGAGGAGTGAGCGGAGAGGAGTGAGGAGTGAGTAAGAGCGGGACAAGAAAGAAGAAGAGGAGCACCGGAGCTTTCCCTCACTCCTCACTCCTCTCCGCTCACTCCTCGCTTCACCCCATGCGGTAGTTCGGCGGTTCCTTCGTAATCTGCACGTCGTGGACGTGGCTCTCGCGCTGGCCGGCGCCGGTGATGGTGACGAAGCTGGGCTTCTGCTGCATTTCCTCGATGGTCGCGCAGCCGACGTAGCCCATCGCCGCGCGCAGGCCGCCGATCAGCTGGTGGATGATGCCGCCGACCGATCCGCGGTACGGCACGCGGCCCTCGATGCCTTCCGGCACCAGCTTGTCGGCGTCGGAGGCGTCCTGGAAATAACGGTCCTTGCTGCCCTTCTCCATCGCGCCCAGGCTGCCCATGCCGCGGTAGCTCTTGTAGCTGCGGCCCTGGAACAGCTCGACCTCGCCCGGCGCTTCCTCGGTGCCGGCGAACAGGCCGCCGATCATCACCGTCGAGGCGCCAGCGACGATCGCCTTGCCGATGTCGCCGGAATAGCGGATGCCGCCGTCGGCGATCAGCGGGATGCGGCCCTGCAAGGCCTCGGCGACCATGCTGATCGCGGTGACCTGCGGCACGCCGACGCCGGCGACCATGCGGGTGGTGCAGATCGAGCCGGGACCGACGCCGACCTTGACCGCGTCCGCGCCGGCGTCCATCAGCGCCAGCGCGGCGTCGCCGGTGACGATGTTGCCGCCGATCACCTGCAGCTGCGGGAAGCGCTTCTTGGCCCAGGCCACGCGATCCAGCACGCCCTGCGAATGGCCGTGCGCGGTGTCGACGATGATGACGTCCACGCCGGCGGCCACCAGCGCCTCGATGCGCTGGTCGGTGTCGCCGCCCACGCCGACCGCCGCGCCGACCATCAGCCGGCTGGCGCAGTCCTTGGCCGCGTTGGGGTTGTCGGTCTTCTTCTGGATGTCCTTGACGGTGACCAGGCCGCGCAGCTCGAAATCGTCGTTGACCACCAGCACCTTCTCGATGCGGTTCTTGTGCAGCAGCTGCAGCACCTCGCCGTCGCTGGCGCCTTCCTTGACCGTGATCAGGCGATCCTTCTTGGTCATGATGTGGCGGACCGGATCGTCGAGCTTGGTCTCGAAGCGCATGTCGCGGCTGGTGACGATGCCGACCAGCTGCCCGCCGTCCACCACCGGCACGCCGGAGATGTTGCGATCGCGGGTGAGCTGGAGCACCTCGGCGATGGTGGTCTCAGGGCCGACCGTGAAGGGTTCCTTGATGACGCCGGCCTCGAACTTCTTGACCTTGGCCACTTCGGTGGCCTGCTGCTCGACGGTCAGGTTCTTGTGGACGATGCCGATGCCGCCGAGCTGGGCCATCGCGATGGCCAGGCGCGCCTCGGTGACGGTGTCCATCGCCGCCGAGACGATCGGCAGCTTCAGCCGCAGGTCGCGCGTGAGCCGCGTTTCCAGGCTGACGTCCTTGGGCAGTACGGTGGAATGGGCGGGGACGAGCGAGACGTCGTCGTAGGTGAGTGCTTCGGCCTGGATGCGCAGCATCGGCTGACCCGGATGGTGGGGAAGCGCGGCATTATACCCCGCTTCGCAGGCGCTCCGACACCTTCGGCAGGAAGCTGTTTTCCCCCTGCCCGTTTTTCGTGGGAGCGACGTCAGTCGCGACGGGCTTTACCGGGTTAAGGCCCGTCGCGACTGACGTCGCTCCCACATCAGGTCGACTCGCCCAGCGCCGCCTCGGCCGCCTCGATCGTGTTCTGCATCAGCGTGGCCACGGTCATCGGCCCCACCCCGCCCGGCACCGGCGTGATCCAGCTCGCGCGCGCGGCCGCCGCGTCGAAGCCGACGTCACCCACCAGCCGGCCGTCGTCGAGGCGGTTGATGCCCACGTCGATGACCACCGCGCCCGGCTTGACCCATTCGCCCGGGATCAGGCCCGGCCGCCCCACCGCCACCACCAGGATGTCGGCGTCGCGCACGCGCGCCTCCAGCACGTCCGGCGGGGTGAACTTGTGGCAGCTGGTCACCGTGCAGCCGGCGATCAGCAGTTCCAGCGCCATCGGCCGACCGACGTGGTTGCTGACGCCGACGATGGTGGCGTTCTGCCCGCGCACCGGCCGGTCGGTATAGGCCAGCAGCGTGGTGATGCCGCGCGGCGTGCACGGGCGCAGGCCGAACTGGCGCAGCGCCAGGTGGCCGACGTTGGCCGGGTGGAAGCCGTCCACGTCCTTGCGCGGGTCGATGCGCTCGATCAGCGCGCTGGCGTCGGGGATGCCGGGCAGCGGCAGCTGCACCAGGATGCCGTGGATCTTCGGATCCGCGTTGAGGCGGTCGATCAGCGCCAGCAGCTCGGCCTCGCCGGTGCCTTCCGGCAGGTCATGGTCGAAGGCCTCGATGCCGACCTTCTCGGCGGCACGGCGCTTGTTGCGCACGTAGACCGCCGAGGCCGGGTCGCCGCCGACCAGCACCACCGCCAGCCCGGGCCGCGAACGGCCGGCGGCCACGCGCGCATCGACGCGCGCCTTGAGTTGATCGAGCAGGTTTTCGGCGACGCGGCGGCCGTCCAGGATTCGGGCAGTCATCGGGGGAACGGGTATGGAGTGCCGCCATTGTCCTCCATCCGCGTGCCCGGTTTCCAACGGCGCGCGGGCGCAGAACCTTCACGACGCCGTGTAGGCCACGCTCTCGCTGCGCATCCGGCTTGGGCGCCGGTCAACTTCCACCCGCGCAGAAGCGCTGGTAGTCGATGTAGCCCGGGAACGGCCGCCCCGGCGCGCACAGCGGGCAATCGGGGTCGGCGCGCAGGCGGGTCTCGCGGAAGCGCATCGCCAGCGCGTCGAAGTGCAGCAGCCGCCCGGCCAGCGTGTCGCCGATGCCGAGCAGCAGCTTCAACACCTCGGCCGCCTGCACCAGCCCGACGATGCCGGGCACCACGCCCAGCACGCCGGCTTCGGCGCAGTTGGGCGCGAACTCCGGCGACGGCGGTTCCGGGAACAGGCAGCGGTAGCACGGGCAGCGGCCGCGATGGCGGCCGGCGTCGAACACGCTGGCCTGCCCCTCGAAGCGCTGCACCGCGCCGTACACCAGCGGCTTGCCGTGCCGGATGCAGGCGTCGTTGAGCAGGTAGCGCACCGGGAAGTTGTCGGCGCCGTCCAGCACCACGTCCACGTCCTGCATCAGCGCGTCGACGTTGGCGGCGGTGACGCGCTCGCGGACCGGCTCGATGCGGGTGCGCGGGTTCAGCGCCGACAGCGTGGCCTGCGCCGAATCGACCTTGGGCAGGTCGATGCGCGCCTCGCCGTGCAGGATCTGCCGTTGCAGGTTGCTGCGATCGACCACGTCGTCGTCGACGATGCGCAACCGGCCGACGCCAGCCGCGACCAGGTAGTACGCCGACGGCGAGCCCAGCCCGCCCGCACCTATCAGCAGCACCCGCGCGCGCTCCAGCCGGCGCTGCCCGGCCGCACCGACCTCCGGCAGCAGCAGGTGGCGCGAATAGCGCTCGTTGAAATCGCGCCGATCTTCGTCCAGCACCGGCTCGAACGCCGGCAGCCCTTCCTCCAGCCAGCGCGAGGTGCCGCCGGCCACCGACGCCAGCCGCGCATAGCCCTGCGCCGACAAGGCCCGCGCCGCCGCCAGCGAGCGCGCGCCGCGCTGGCAGATCAGCACCACCTCGACCTCGCGATCGGGCAGGTGAAGCGCCGGCTCGGCTTCCAGCTCGGCCCGGGCGATGCCCAGGCTGCCTTCGGCCTGGCCGCCGGCGCGCTCGTGTTCCTCGCGCACGTCGATGAAGCGCGCGCCGCGCGCCAGGCGCTCGCGAACCTGTCGCGGATCGATTTCCTCGATGCTCATGGCGCGATTATCGCGCAACCGGCCCGACAACGGTTTCCCACCCGGGTCTGGAGCCGACGTCTTTAGCGCCGAGCTTGCCCGGCGGCGGGATGCCGAAGGAGCGGAGCAACTCCCGCTCTACGGCATGCCAGGAATGGTAGCGCCCGCCCCCAATCGTGAGACGAATCTCAATAAGCGATGATTTCCACCACATCGCCGGCGGCATGGTCGCGCAGGCCTTCCTCCAGCACGATCAGCGCATCGCTGTCGGCGGCCGCGCGCAACTGGTGCGAGGCGTCGGCCGGATGCGGCCGCACCGACAGCCTGCCGTCTTCGCCGTGATGCAGGCCGCCGCGGAGGAACTCGTGGCGCTCCTGCGTCTTGCGCCAGGCCGTCGCCAGCACGGCATGCCGGCGCGCCCGCGCGGCCCTGCCCTGCAAGCCGTCCAGCAACGGCCGGCCCAGCGCCAGGAAGGTCGCCAGCGCCGACACCGGATTGCCCGGCAGCGCCAGCACCGTCGCGCGATCCCACTGGCCGCACAGCACCGGCATGCCCGGCTTCATCCGCACCTTCCAGAAATCGATGCGGCCATGCGCGCGCAGCAGCTCCGGCAGGTGATCCTTCTGCCCGGCCGACACCCCGCCACAGGTGATCACCACGTCGAAGGCCGAAGCGGCGTCGCCCAGTTGCGAGGCCAGCCGCGCCGGATCGTCCGGCAGCGCCGGCCACGCGGTCGGCTCCAGCCCCTCGGCGCGCAGCAGCGCCATCAGCAGTTCGCGGTTGCCGTTGTAGATCTGCCCCGGCTGCAGCGGCAGCCCCGGCTCGACCAGTTCGTCGCCGGTGGTGAACACCGCCACGGTCGGCCGCGCCGACACCTCGACGGCGTCCACGCCTAGCGCTGCCAGCAGCCCCAGCCGCGCCGGCGTCAACACATCACCGGCGCGCAGCACCGTCTCGCCGGCGGCCACGTCCTCGCCGGTGCGGCGGATGTCCGCACCGGGCGCGGGCGCGCCTTCCACGACGATGGCCTCGCCTTCCTCGCGCACCCGTTCGCGGATGACCACGGTGTCCGCGCCGGCCGGTATCGGCGCACCGGTGGTGATGCGCACGCACTGGTCCGCGTCCACCCGCACCGGCACGGCGGCACCGGCGAACTGTTCGCCCACGATGTCCAGCCTGACCGGCGCGTCGGCGCGCAGATCCGCGTGGCGCACGGCATAGCCGTCCATGCGGCTATTGTCGAACGAAGGCAGCGCGATCGGCGCGGCGAGATCGTGCGCGACGATGCGGCCATCGGCGCGCCGGGTCGCCACCCGCTCGGCCGGCAGCCGCCGGCGCGCGGCGGCATCGCGCACGATGCGCAGCGCTTGCGCGTAGCCGATGCGGGTCGGGAAGCCTTCCGCCACGGTGCCGTCCCCGCGGCTACTTGCCGCGCTTGACGTGGCGGATCAGCCGGCGCTTCTTCGCCACCTGCCGCTCGCTCAGCACGTTCTTCTTGCCCTCGTAGGGGTTGGCGCCTTCCTTGAAGATGAAGCGCACCGGCGTACCGACCAGCTTGAAGCGCTTGCGGAAGAAGTTCTCCAGGTAGCGCTTGTACGAATCCGGCAGCACCTTCAGGCGGGTGCCGTGGACGATGAAGGTCGGCGGGTTGGCGCCGCCCGGATGCACGTAGCGCAGCTTGGAGGCGTGGCCGCGGATGCTCGGCGGCGGGTTGGTCTCGCAGGCGATTTCCAGCGCCTTGTTGACCTCGCTGGTGCCGAACTCGCGCGTGGCCGAGGCGTGCGCGCGGTGGATGGCGGCGAACAGCTCGCGCAGGCCCGAGCCGTACCTGGCCGAGATGCGCACCGCCTCGGCCCATTCGACGAAGCTCAGCTTGCGCCCCAGCAGCGCCTCGGTCTGCTCGCGCTGGTAGGTGGTCAGCCCGTCCCACTTGTTGACCGCCACCACCAGTGCGCGGCCAGCATCGAGGATCGCGCCGAGCACGCTGGCATCCTGGTCGGTCACGCCCTCGGTGGCATCGAGCAGCAGCACCGCGACCTGGCACTGCTCGATGGCCTGCAGGGTCTTGACGATGGAGAACTTCTCCACCGCCTCGTCCACCCGCGACTTGCGGCGCAGGCCGGCGGTGTCGACCAGCCGGTACAGGCGGCCGTCGCGTTCCAGGTCCACCGCGATCGAGTCGCGCGTGGTGCCCGGCACCTCGGAGGCGATCATGCGCTCCTCGCCGAGCAGGCGGTTGACCAGCGTGGACTTGCCGACGTTGGGCCGGCCGACGAAGGCGATGCGCATGCGCGCCGGATCCTGGTCCAGCGCCTCGACCTGGCCCTGCTCGGGCAGGCGTTCGAGCACCTCGTCGATCAGGTCGTCGATGCCCTGCCGGTGCGCGGCCGAGATCGCCAGCACGTCGCCGAAGCCGTAGCGGGCGAAATCCGAACGCGCGGTGGTCTCGTCGATGCCGTCGATCTTGTTGATCACCAGCACGGTCGGGCGCGCGGCCTTGCGCAGCCAGGCCAGGATGTCGTCGTCCAGCGCCGAGGCGCCCTCGCGGCCGTCGACGATGAACAGCACCAAGTCGGCCTCCTCGGCCGCCGCGCGCGCCTGCCGCGCGGTCGCGCCCGCCAGTCCCTCCTCCTCGCCGGCGATGCCGCCGGTGTCGACCACGGCGAAATGGCGCTGGTCCTGCGGGCGGCAGATGCCGTAGTGGCGGTCGCGGGTCACCCCGGGCTGGTCGTGGACCAGCGCGTCGCGGCTGCGGGTCAGCGCGTTGAACAGCGTCGATTTGCCCACGTTGGGGCGGCCCACCAGGGCGACGAGAGGCAGCATGTGGAAACGATCATCCGGGTCTGTGCGGCAAGGCTACCGCATCGCCCGCCCATCAGCGGGTGACGCGCAGGGAAGCGGCGGGCGGGCCGCCGCAAAAAAACGAACGGGAACCGCCGCCTGCGCGACGATTCCCGTGTGGCGCGGAACGCCTGATTCAGCGCAGGCGGAAGGCGGTCAGCTCGCCTTCGACATCCTGCACCAGCAGCAGGCCGTCGGCCTCGACCGGCTGGGCGCGGATCGGCTTGCGGCCGGTGCGCGCGCGCGCGGCCTGCTCGCCGTTGTCCAGCCGCAGCCAGTGCAGGTAGCCGTCCAGATCGCCGACGACCGCATAGTCGCCCTGCACGGTCGGCGCGGTCAGCGAGCGGCGCAGCAGGGTCTTGTTCGACCACATCGGCGAACCGCTGTACTTGTCCAGCGCCCAGACGGTGCCGCCGAGGTCGGACACCAGCACGTAGCTGCTGCTCACGTCCAGACCGCCGACGCCGCCATTCTCGCGCGTCCACAGCGGACGCCCGCTCGGGCCTTCCAGGGCGGTGGTTTCCTGCTTGAAGCTGGTGGCGTAGACGGTGGTGCCTTCCAGCACCGGCGCGCCGTCCACGTCGGCCATGCGCTCCAGTTCGCTGCGGCCGTCGGCCACGGCGACGGTGCGCTCCCACAGCATGCGGCCGTCGTTGATGGCCAGCGCGGCCAGCGTGCCGTCGTCATTGCCGACGAACGCCAGCCCCGGCCCCAGCGTCAGCGACGCATTGCCGCGCACGGTCAGGTTGGGCAGTTCGCGGGTCCAGAACCAGCGGCGGGTGCCGTCGGCGGCGCCGAACGCCGACACGCGGCCGTCGTTGGAACGCACCAGCACCAGTCCCTGGCCGATGGCCGGCGCGGCGATGACCTCGCCGGTCACCTTGGCGCGCCACTTCTCGGCGCCGCTGTCGGCGTCGAGCGCGATGACCTGGCCGTCGAGCGTGCCGATGGCCACCAGGCCCTCGCCGGCGCCGGGACCGCCGGACAGGCGCAGTTCGGGCTGCTTCTTGATCTTCTCGGGCTGGTAGCGCCACAGCACGCGGCCGGTCTGCAGGTCGAGCGCGCGCACGCCGCCCTCGACCGCGGCCGCGTAGACGCGCCCGTCATGCACCACCGGCGCCTGCCGGATCCCCAGGCGATCCTCGCCCTTGCCAAGGTTGACGCTCCAGGCCTTGGCGACCTCGGCCGAAGCGCTGAAGTCGACCAGTTCGGCCGGCTCGGTGGGCTTTTCGTCGGGCTTGTCCTTGCCGCCGAACCAGCCCTTGACCGTGCTGCAGCCGGACAGCGCGCCGGCCACGGCCAGCACCACCAGCGCGCGATGCGCGAAGGAAAGACGGCGCATCAGCCCTGCTCCTCCGCGCGGGTGGGCAGGCCGCCGGTATCGGCGAGCTTGATTTCGAGCAGGCGCCGCTGCGGCGCGGCGACGTCGAGCGCGGTCAGCGCACGCGAATAGGCGTCACGCGCCTCGTCCTGCTTGCCGGTGACCAGCAATGCGTCGCCACGCGCTTCCAGGCCGGCCGCGTCGGTGGCGCCGGCCAGCAGGGTGACCGCGTCGGCGGGCTTGCCGCTCTCGGTCAGCAGGCGCGCCAGCCGCACGTTGACCAGCGACTGCAGCGCCGGCTCGGGATCGATGCCGCGCAGGGTCGCGAGCGCGGCGTCGGTCTGGCCGGCCTCCGCCTGCGCCCTGGCCAGCCGCAGCGCGGCCAGTTCGGCGTATATCTTCTTGTCTGACAGGCCGGCGATGGCCGAGCGTGCCTTCTCCAGATCGCCGCCAGCGATGCTCTCCACGGCCGCCTGGTAATCGGCATGGGCCTTCTGCTGGCTGCCGAGCAGGTGCTTCTGCCACCACTGCCAGCCCAGGATCACCGCAAGGCCCAGGGCCACGCCACCCACCAAGGTGGTGGCGTTGTTCCTGAGCCAGCTGCGGACGCGTTCGCTTTGTTCGTGCTCGTCGAGCAGATCGTCAATCGCCATGCGTACTCGTAATGCCCCGTCTGGCGGGGTCTTGTGTGGTTGGACAGACCCGCGTGCGGGTCAGTCGGCGACCGGCGCGAGGGAACCCTCAGAGGATACCGTAAAGCGCGCGACATTCGCTCGCCGGTACGGCGTCAGGTCCACCGTACTACCGGATTGCTGAACCTCGACCGCGCCGGCATTGCCCAGCACCACGCGCGCGACCTGGCCGCCGGCGTAGCTGCGCTCCTCGCCGGCCTTGAGCAGCGACTGCTCCAGCGTGCTGCCGTCAGGCGCGGTGATCCGCACCCAGCTGTCGCCGGTCAGGCGCAGGCGCAGCGCAGGCGCCGACGGCCTCGGCAACGGCGCGATGGAAGCGACATAGGGCTTGGCGGGCGGCCGCGACGAAGCCGTTGCCGGCGACGCGGCGGCATCGCCACTCGCACCGGGCAGCGCCGATGGCACGTCCAGCGAAGCGGTCTGCCCGTCGCCGCCGTTGAGGTGCGGCCGCGTGGCCAGCCACACCGGCACCGCGATGGCGGCGGTGATCACGATGTAGACCGCGCGCCTGGCCATGCTTTCGAACACGCGCTGGAAGCGCGGCGTATGGCTGTGGCTGACCAGTTCGGGGGGCGGCGTGGTTTCCAGCTCCACCCGCTGCAGGAACGGCTCGACGTCGATCTTGAGCAGTCGGGCGTAGCTGCGCAGCTGGCCGCGCACGAACACCGGCGCCCCGAGCAGTCCCCACTGCCCCTGCTCCAGCGCCTGCAACACCTTCAGCGGCATCTTCAGGCGCTGGCTGACTTCCTGCAGCTCCAGCCCCGCCTGCTCGCGCGCCTCCCTCAGCACAATCCCGCAGTCCAGGGCGGACTGCGTCTGGATCCGGTTTGAATCGGTCATGGCACTGCATTTCCCCCGAGATTCATGGCATCGACCGCACCGGGAAACTCCGCCCGCAATCGCTGAACATATCGACTCGCAGCAGCCTTGTCGCCCAGTTCTTCCTCTATCTGTGACGCGAGTTTTAACACGTCGGCATTGGCCGGCGCAGCCGCCAGGCGCCTTTCGATGAAGGCGCGCGCCTCGAAATAACGCTGCCGGCGGTATTCGTGCTGCGCCATCGCCGCCAGCGCGAACGCATTGGCCGGTTCGAGTTCGAGCGCCCGGCGCAGGTCGCGGCCGGCACGCTCGTGCTGGCCGCTGCGCGAGGCACAGCCGCCGGCATTGGCCAATGCCGCGGCCGGCGTGGGGTAATCCGGGTCCGCCAGGGCGCGGTCGAACCACACCAGCGACTCGGCCGGGAAGCCATTGCCGCACAGCCAGGCGCCATAGTTGTTCTGCACCGCGCCGTTGCCGGGCGCCAGCTCGGCGGCGCGCTTGTAGTGCTGGCCGGACTGCTCCACGCGCCCGCGGCCGTCCTCGATCACCGCCAGCAGCGTATGGGCGTCGACCGACTGCGGATCGTCCTTGAGCAGTTGCCGGGCCTCGCGCTCTGCCTCGTCCAGCTGACCGGCCCGCAGGCGCTGGCTGGCGCGGATCAGGCGCTCCTGGTTGCCCATGCGCTTCTTGGTCGCGGCGCTGTCGCTGACCCGGTACTCGGGGGCAATCTGTTCGCCGTCCTTGCGCTCCATCTTCGGCTTGACGAAGGTCAGGCGGCTGCAGCCGGCCAGCAGCACGCAGGCGATCAACAGCAGCCAGAACCCCTTATGCCGCATCGTCCACGCCCTGCGACTGCAACTGGCGGCGGAATTCGGCCTGCCGGCGGGTGCGATCCATCACCTGCCCCTTCAACTGCCCGCAGGCCGCGTCGATGTCGTCGCCGCGCGTGCGGCGGACCATCGTCAGCACCTGCGCGTCGAGCAGGATCTTCTGGAAGGCGCGGATCTGCGCCTCGTCCGAGCGCTCGTAGCGGGTGCCGGGGAAAGGATTGAACGGGATCAGGTTGACCTTGCCCGAATCGCGCGCCTGCACCGCGTTGTCGAACCGGCGCATCAGCGCGGCGAGCTGGCGGGCGTGCTCGGGCTGATCGTTGACGCCCTTCATCAGCGTGTATTCGAAGGTCACCGAGTCGCGCTTCCTGTTCGCGCGCAGGTAGCGCGCGCACGAGGCCATCAACTCGGCGATCGGGTATTTCCTGTTGAGCGGCACCAGCTGCTCGCGCAACTCGTCGTTGGGCGCGTGCAGCGACACCGCCAGCGACACGTCGCTCTCGCTGGACAGCCGGTCGATCATCGGCACCAGCCCGGCGGTGGACAGCGTCACCCGCTTGTTGGCCAGGCCGTAGCCGAGATCGTCGCGCATCACGCTCATCGCGCGCACGACGTTGTCGAAGTTCATCAGCGGCTCGCCCATGCCCATCATCACCACGTTGGTCAGGCGGCGCTGCTGGTGCGGCACGTTGCCCAGGTGGCGCGCGGCCACCCACACCTGGCCGATGATCTCGGCGGTGGTCAGGTTGCGGTTGAAACCCTGGGTGGCGGTCGAGCAGAAGCTGCAGTTCAGGCCGCAGCCGACCTGCGAGGACACGCACAGCGTGCCGCGCCCCTTGTCGGGGATGTAGACGGTCTCGATGGCGTTCCTGCCATCGTCACCCATCGCCAGCAGCCACTTGTGGGTGCCGTCGGCGGAGGGCTTGTCGAACACCACGTTGGGGACGACGACCTCGGCATGCGCGTGCAGCTTGGCGCGCAGCGCCTTGCCGAGGTCGGTCATCTGGTCGAAGTCGGTGACGTAGCGGTGGTGGATCCACTTCATCACCTGGTGGGCGCGGTAGCGCGCTTCGCCGAGGGTCTCGGCGAAGAAGCGCTCCAGCCCCTCGCGATCGAGCTCGAGCAGGTTCTGCCTGCGCACGGCGATGCCGGCGAGCGGCTCGCCGGTGGTCGTCACGCTGGGAATCTGCACGGGTTCGCTCACGGTTTCCTCATCGGCTCAGCGCGGGAAGATCTCGGTGCTGGCGAAGAAGTACGCGATTTCCTGCGCGGCCGTTTCCGCCGCGTCGGAGCCGTGCACGGCGTTGGCGTCGATGCTGTCGGCGAAGTCGGCGCGGATGGTGCCCGGCGCGGCGTCCTTCGGATTGGTGGCGCCCATCAGCTCGCGGTTCTTCAGAATCGCGCCCTCGCCTTCCAGCACCTGGATGGCGACCGGGCCGGAGATCATGAACTCAACCAGCGCGCTGAAGAACGGGCGCTCGCGATGTACGGCGTAGAAGCCTTCGGCCTCGCGGCGCGAAAGGTGCTTCATCTTCGAGGCGACGATCTTCAGGCCGGCCTTCTCGAAACGCGAATAGATTTCGCCGACGACGTTCTTGGCGACGGCATCGGGCTTGATGATGGACAGGGTGCGCTCCAGCGCCATGGGGATTGTCTCCGTTGGGCGGGCCACTGAAGGCCCGAGGTTAACACGAAAAAACCCGCGCAGGGACGCGGGCTTAGGCTTGGTTTCACATGGCGATTCTAACCTAACGCCGGCGCTTTGTAACTTGCGCGTCGACACGTTTTGCTGCAAAGCAGCATGACAAGGGCCGGAACCGGGCAGAGAATCAAACAAGCGTTTGATTGCAGGTGCCCGATGGCCAACTCCACCCATTTCTCCACCAAGGACCGCATCCTGGGCGCGGCCGAGGAGCTGTTCGCCCAGCACGGCTTCGCCGGCACCTCGCTGCGCCAGGTCACCACCCGCGCCGACGTCAACATCGCCGCGGTCAACTACCACTTCGGCTCCAAGGAAAACCTGGTCAACGAGGTCTTCCGCCGCCGCATGGACGACATGACCGCCGCCCGCCTGGCGCAGTTGCACGCGGCGCTGGAGCAGCGCCCGGGCGAGTTGCAGCCGATCCTGGCCGCCTTCGTCGAACCGGCGCTGGCGCTGGCCCAGGACCGCCACGGCGGCGGCGCCTTCGTCCGCGTCATCGCCCGCGCCTACGCCGAGAAGAACGACGGCCTGCGCAAGTTCCTGTCCGACCACTACGGCCACGTGCTGCGCGAGTTCGGCAAGGCCATCGCCGCCTGCGTGCCGGAACTGAGCAAGGAGGAGCTGTACTGGCGGCTGGACTTCTTCTCCGGCGCGCTGACCTATGCGATGGCCGACTTCGGCCTGATCAAGCGCCCGGCCGGGGTCGGCGAGGCCGCCCACCGCGAGCGCGCCGCGCGCGAGTTGATCCGCTTCGTCGAGGCCGGCCTGCGCCGGCCCGCCCGGCCCCGCCGCCGGCAACGAATAACCGCAACATCCTCCAACCAGGAATCCCGACATGTCCAACCAACTGCTCGTACGCAAGGCGGCCGTCCTCGGGGCCGGCGTGATGGGGGCGCAGATCGCCGCCCACCTGACCAACGCCGGCGTCGATACCGTGCTGTTCGACCTGCCCGCCAGGGAAGGCCACCCCGACGGCATCGTGCTCAAGGCCATCGCCAACCTGGCCAAGCTCAGCCCCGCGCCGCTTGCCAGCAGGTCGCTGGCCGAGGCCATCACCCCGGCCAACTACGAGACCGGGCTGGAACTGCTGAAGGACTGCGACCTGATCATCGAGGCCATCGCCGAGCGGATGGACTGGAAGCAGGACCTGTACCGGAAGATCGCCCCGTTCGTGGCCGATCACGCGGTGCTGGCCTCCAACACCTCAGGCCTGGGCATCAACGCGCTGGCCGACGTGCTGCCCGGTCAGCTGCGCCACCGCTTCTGCGGCGTGCACTTCTTCAACCCGCCGCGCTACATGCACCTGGCCGAGCTGATTCCCGCCCGCGACACCGACAAGGCGGTGCTGGAGGGGCTGGAGACCTTCCTGACCACCCAGCTCGGCAAGGGCGTGGTCTACGCCAAGGACACCCCGAACTTCATCGGCAACCGCATCGGCGTGTTCTCGATCCTGGCGACCGCCCACCACACCGGCGAATTCAAGCTGGGCTTCGACGAAGTGGACGCCCTCACCGGCCCGCTGATCGGCCGGCCCAAGTCGGCCACCTACCGCACCTCCGACGTGGTCGGCCTGGACACGATGGCGCACGTCATCAAGACCATGGCCGACACCCTGCCCGACGACCCGTGGCACGACTACTTCAAGTCGCCCAAGTGGCTGGAGGCGCTGATCGCCAAGGGTGCGCTGGGCCAGAAGACCGGCGCCGGCATCTTCCGCAAGGCCGGCAAGGACATCCTGGTGCTGGACCTGGAAAAGCAGGACTACCGCCCTGCCGATCGCGCCGCCGCGCCCGAGGTGATCGAGATCCTGAAGATCAAGAACCCGGCCGAGAAGTTCGCCAGGCTGCGCGAGAGCCAGCACCCGCAGGCGCAGTTCCTGTGGGCGGTGTTCCGCGACCTGTTCCACTACAGCGCCTACCACCTGGCCGACATCGCCGAGACCGCGCGCGACGTCGACCTGGCCATCCGCTGGGGCTACGGCTGGTCGCTCGGCCCGTTCGAGACCTGGCAGGCCGCCGGCTGGAAGCAGGTGGCGCAGTGGATCGCCGACGACATCGTCGCCGGCAAGGCGATGAGCAGCGCGCCGCTGCCGGACTGGGTGTTCGACGGCCGCGAGGGCGTGCATGCCGCCGAGGGCAGCTACAGCCCGGCGCGCAACGCCAGGCTGCCGCGCTCGGCCCTGCCCGTCTACAGGCGCCAGCGCTTCCCCGATCCGCTGCTGGGCGAGAGCTTCGCGCAGGGCGAGACGGTGTTCGAGAACGACGGCGTGCGCCTGTGGAGCGACGGCGACGACATCGGCGTGGTCGGCTTCAAGACCAAGATGAACACCGTGTCCGACGCGGTGCTGGACGGCCTGCAGGAGGCCATCGGCCTCGCCGAGCGCAAGTTCAGGGGCCTGGTGATCTGGCAGGCGAAGGAGCCCTTCTCCGCCGGCGCCGACCTGGCCGGCGCGCTGGGCGCGTTGCAGGCCGGCAGGATCGCCGAGTTCGAGGCGATGGTCGCCAACTTCCAGGCCACCAGCCAGCGCATCAAGTATTCACTGGTGCCGGTGGTGTCGGCGGTGCGCGGGCTGGCGCTGGGCGGCGGCTGCGAGTTCCAGATGCACAGCGCCAAGGTGGTGGCCTCGCTGGAGAGCTACATCGGCCTGGTCGAGGCCGGCGTCGGCCTGCTGCCGGCCGGCGGCGGCCTGAAGGAACTGGCGGTGCGCGCCTCGCAGGCCGCCGGCCCGGGCGGCGACGTGTTCGCCGAGCTGAAGAAGACCTTCGAGACCGTGGCGATGGCCAAGGTGTCCGCCTCGGCGGTCGAAGCCAAGGAACTGGGCTTGCTGCGCGCCGGCGACCGCGTCGCCTTCAACGCCTACGAGTCGCTGCACATCGCCCGGGCCGAGGCGCTGGCGCTGGCCGAGGGCGGCTACCGCCCGCCGCTGCCGGCCCGCCGCATCCAGGTCGCCGGCGACGTCGGCATCGCCACCTTCAAGATGATGCTGGTCAACATGCTGGAAGGCCGCTTCATCAGCGAGTACGACTACGAGATCGCCACCCGCATCGCCACCGTGCTGTGCGGCGGCGAGATCGATCGCGGATCGCTGGTGGACGAGGAATGGCTGCTCAAGCTGGAACGCCAGCACTTCGTCGAACTGGCCCAGCAGGAGAAGACGCAGGCGCGCATCGGGCACATGCTGAAGACGGGCAAGCCGTTGAGGAACTGAGAATAGGGAATGGGGAATCGGGAATGGCGAAACGCAACGGCCCGATGCCCCTTCCTCCAAATTTCTGCCGGCAATAGGAATGTTCCCGGTCGCGCGGATCCGCTTCAACGATTCCCGACTCCCCATTCCCCATTCCCGGCTTTCGGAGAAAGCCAAATGACCAAGCAAATCCAGGACGCCTACATCGTCGCCGCCACCCGTACGCCGGTGGGCAAGGCGCCCAAGGGCGTGTTCCGCAATACCCGTCCCGACGACATGCTCGCGCACGTGCTGCGTTCGGTCGTCGCGCAGGCGCCCGGCATCGACCTCTCGCGCATCGACGACGCCATCATCGGCTGCGCGATGCCCGAGGGCGAGCAAGGCATGAACGTGGCGCGCATCGGCGTGCTGCTGGCCGGCCTGCCCGACACCGTCGCCGCGCAGACCGTCAACCGCTTCTGCTCCTCCGGCCTGCAGGCGGTAGCGCTGGCGGCCGACCAGATCCGCCTCGGCAACGCCGACCTGATGCTGGCCGGCGGCACCGAGTCGATGTCGATGGTGCCGATGATGGGCAACAAGGTCGCCCTCTCCCCGTCCGTGTTCAAGGACGACCACGTCGCCATCGCCTACGGCATGGGCATCACCGCCGAGAAGGTCGCCGAGGAATGGAAGATCTCGCGCGAGGACCAGGACGCGTTCGCGCTGGCCTCGCACCAGAAGGCCATCGCCGCGATCGCCGCCGGCGAATTCAAGGGCGAGATCAGCCCGTACGAGGTGATCTCGCACCAGCCGGACCTGGCCGGCAACACGGTGCGGCTGAAGAAGCTGCTGGTCGAGAACGACGAGGGCCCGCGTCCCGACAGTTCGCTGGAGGGACTGGCCAAGCTGCGCCCGGTGTTCCGCAACGGCCAGTTCGGCGGCAGCGTCACCGCCGGCAACTCCTCGCAGATGAGCGACGGCGCCGGCGCGGTGCTGCTGGCCTCCGAGCAGGCGATCAAGGACTACGGGCTGACCCCGCTGGCGCGCTTCGTCAGCTTCTCGGTCGCCGGCGTGCGCCCGGAAGTGATGGGCATCGGCCCGATCGCGGCGATCCCGAAGGCGCTGAAGCAGGCCGGCCTGGGCATGGATCAGCTGGACTGGATCGAACTGAACGAGGCCTTCGCCGCGCAGGCGCTGGCGGTGATCCGCGACAGCGGGCTGGACCCGTCCAGGGTCAACCCGCTGGGCGGCGCAATCGCGCTGGGCCACCCGCTGGGCGCCACCGGCGCCATCCGCACCGCGACCATCGTCCACGGCCTGCGCCGCCGCCAGCAGAAGTACGGCATGGTGACCATGTGCATCGGCACCGGCATGGGCGCGGCCGGCATCTTCGAGGCGCTCTGAGCCATCGCCTTTCGGCAACGCGAAACAGGAATGGCGCCCCGCGGGGGCGCCATTTCCCTGTCTTGCATTCCAACCTGCCGGCCAACGCCGCCGAGGTTCACTCCAGGTCGGTGACGCCCAGTTCGCTGAGCGCGCTCTGCATCGTCTCGCGCGCCGCATCGCTGAGCTTCTCGTGGTCCAGCGCGTAGCGGATGGTCGCCTCGATCAGGCCGATGTGGGTGCCGCAATCGAAGCGCGTGCCCTGGAAGCGATAGGCGTGCACCGGCTTTTCCGCCAGCAGCGCAGCGATGGCGTCGGTGAGCTGGATCTCGCCGCCGGCGCCGGGCGTGGTGCTCTCCAGCAGCGCGAAGATGCGCGCGTCCAGCACGTAGCGCCCGACCACGGCGAGGTTGCTCGGCGCCTCCTCCGGCCGCGGCTTCTCCACGATCTCGCCGATGCGGCCGGAGCGGCCCGAGAACGCCTCGGTGGCGACGATGCCGTAGCTGTCGGTCTTGTCGGCCGGCACGTTCTGCACCGCGATCATGCTGGCGCCGGAAGCCTCGGCCGCGTCGGCCATCTGCTTCAGCGCGCCCGGCCCGCGGTTCCAGATCAGATCGTCCGGCAGGATCACCGCGAACGGCTCGTCGCCGACGATCGGCTTGGCGCACAGCACCGCGTGGCCCAGTCCCAGCGCCTCGGCCTGGGTGACGAACACCGCGCGCACGTGCGGCGGCAGCACGTTGCGCACCAGTTCGAGCTGCTCGGTCTTGCCGGCGCGCTCGAGCTTCTGTTCCAGCTCGTAGGCCTTGTCGAAGTAGTCGGCCACCGCGTGCTTGTAGCGGTTGGTGACGAACACCAGCGTGTCGCAGCCGGCCTCGATGGCCTCGTCGACGGCGTACTGGATCAGCGGCCGATCGATGATCGGCAGCATCTCCTTGGGAACGGTCTTGGTCGCGGGAAGAAAGCGGGTGCCGAGTCCGGCCACCGGGAAAACGGCCTTGCGGATGCGTTGCGTCATCGGATTCTTCGGGTCTCGCGCGCGGGGAAGGCGACGATGTTGGCGGCGGCGCCGTCGAATTCCTGTTCGAGCGGCGCGAACTCGGGCACCGCCACGCGCAGCACGTCGCGCAGCTCGTCGGTGTCGTAGCGCGCATAGGCGCCGCGCAGGCGCTGCAGCGCCAGTTCCAGGAATTCCGGCGCGATCTCGCGCGCCTCGGCCTGCAGGATCTTCGAGTGCGAGGTCGGCCGGTAGTCCTCGTCGGCGTGGAAGAGGTTCTCGTGCAGCTTCTCGCCGGGACGCAGGCCGGTGTAGACGATGGCGATGTCGCGCCCGGGCTGCTTGCCGGCCAGCCGGATCATCTGCTCGGCCAGCAGCCGGATCGGCACCGGCTCGCCCATGTCCAGGGTGTAGATCGAGGCATGCGCGGCGCCGGCGGCGGCCTGCAGGATCAACTGGCACGACTCGGGGATGGTCATGAAATAGCGGGTGACCTCGGGATCGGTCACCGTCACCGGCCCGCCCTTGCGAATCTGCTCGCGGAACAGCGGTACCACGCTGCCGGCCGAATCGAGCACGTTGCCGAAGCGCACGGTGACGTAGCGCGTACCGGCCTTGCCGTCGTCCATCGTCTGGCAGACCATCTCGGCCAGCCGCTTGGTCGCGCCCAGCACGTTGGCCGGATCGACCGCCTTGTCGGTGGAAATCAGCACGAAGGTGGCCACGCCGGCGTCGCGGCAGGCGCGGGCGACCGTCTCGGTGGCCAGCACGTTGTTGCCGACCGCTTCGCGCAGGTGCCGTTCCAGCAGCGGCACCTGCTTGTAGGCGGCGGCATGGAAGACCGCGTCCGGCTCGGACAGCCGCAGCGCATGCCCGATCACCGCCGGATCGCCGCAGTTGCCCAGCACCGGGATCAGCTCCAGATCCGGGAAGGCGCGCTGCAGGTCGGCCTGGATGGTGATCAGCGCCAGTTCGTCCACTTCCAGCAGGGCGATGCGCTGGGCGCCGTGGCGGGCGCACTGCCGGCACAGTTCCGAGCCGATGGACCCGCCGGCGCCGGTGACCAGCACCGTGCGCGCGCCCAGCCAGCCGCGGATCAGCTTCCAGTCGGGGGTGACCGACTTGCGCCCCAGCAGGTCCTCGATGGCGACCTCCTTGAGATCGCCCGGCATCGAATGGCCTTCCAGCACGTTGACCAGCCGCGGCACCATCCGGAACGGCAGGCCGGTGCTCTCGCAGATGGCCACCACCCGCTGCATCGCCGGGGCGTCCAGCGACGGCATCGCGATGACCAGCAGCTTGGCCGCGGTCTCGCGGGCGACCCGGGCCGCGTTGTCCAGCGTGCCCAGCACCGGCACGCCCTGCAGGCGCGCGCCCTGCAGGCGCGGCGCGTCGTCCAGGAAGGCGACCGGGTAATAGACGCCGGTGCGGCGCAGTTCGCGCACCAGCGCCTCGCCGGCGCGGCCGGCGCCGAGGATGACCACGCGCGAGGAGGCGTGATGGGTCCGGTTGACCTGGAAATCCTTCCAGGCCCGGTAGGCCAGCCGCGGCAGGCCCAGCATGACCACCATCAGGACCGGGTAGAACGCCAGCACGGTCCTGGGCAGCGATTCGTGGCGGTTGTAGAAGAACAGGCCCAGCGCGATCAGGACCGTGCCCAGCAGGCTGGCCTTGCCGATGTTCCACAGGTCCGGCAGGCTGGCGAAGCGCCACAGTCCGCGATACAGCCCCATCCACCAGAACACCGCCGCCTGTCCCAGCAGGACCACGGCGATCTCGTTGGACCACAAGGGGAAATCGGGCGCGTAGGCCACGAACGAGTACCGGACCCGGTGTAGGATCTGCCAGCACAGCCAGACCATGACCAGATCGTGCGCCACCACCAGCATGCGTGGGGTCAGGCTGGTCAGACGGTCGCGCCGGGACATCATGCGTTGTTCACTCCTTGTCGGTCTTCGTCGCGTTCCGGGCGAACCACCACCCTGCCGCCAGACCCAGATAGCCGAGGAAGGTGGCGGCAATGGCCGTATACGTTGATGAACGCGACGATAGCACCATCAAGATTAATGTTAAGAGACTCAGCCCGCCATATACGACGGTTATCGCAGAATGCCCGTGACGCCGGGCCGAGATCTGGTAGACATGGGTGACGTGCGGCGTCCACCAGCGATCCCCGGCGAGCATGCGCGACAGCAGCGTGAAGCCCGCGTCTACGAGGAAGACCGCCAGCGGCAGCATCACCACCGGCCAGGCCGCTGACGCCGGCCCGACCGACAGCACCGCCAGCGCGGCCAGCGCGTAGCCGAGCGCACCGCTGCCGACGTCGCCCAGGAAGATCCGCGCTTTGGGGAAGTTGAACGGCAGGAAGCCCAGGCAGGCGGCCAGCAGTGCGCCGGCCAGCAACGGGGTCGCCGACGCGCCGACGAGGGCGTAGCCCAGCGCGGCAATCGCCGCCTGGCTCGCCGCCAGCCCATTGATGCCGTCCATGAAGTTCCAGACGTTCACCAGCACCAGCGCCAGCGCGAAGGCCAGCAGGCCGAGCCAGGCATTGTCCGCCTGCTGGTGGACGCCCCAGGCCAGCACGGCGGCCGCGACGACCTGCACGACGAAGCGCGACAGCGGCGAAAGCGGTCGGTGATCGTCCCACCAGCCGATGCCCGCGACCAGCAGCAGGCCGGCGGCGAACGCGCCGAGCAGGTCCGGCCCCAGGACCGACCACCGCCAGCACGCGCCGGTGGCCAGCAGCAGGCAGATCACGATGGCGATGCCGCCGCCGCGCGGGGTGGCGGCGGTGTGGCTGCGGCGTTCGCCGGGATGATCCAGCAGCCGCCGGCGCAACGCGTACGCGCGCGCGGCCCAGGTCAATGCCGCCGCCAGCCCGAAGTGCAGCGGCAGCCAGCTTTCCCAGCCCGGCATCACACCACCGCGTAGTTGAGCAGCGGCTTGACGGTGCCCCACTCCTTGCAGCTCGGGCACTGCCAGTGGTGCGTGCGCGCGCCGAACCCGCAGCGCGTGCAGCGGTAGCTGGGATTGCGCACCAGCAACTGGTCGGTGATGTGCTTGAGATCGTGCAGCGTGGCCGACGGATCCGCGCCCTCGGCCAGGGTCAGGTCGATCAGCGCCGCCTCGCCGCGCACCGACGGCCTGTCCTTCAGCTGCCGGGCCAGGTAGGCGCGCGCGGCGGCCACGCCATCCTGGTTCTCGACCAGTCGGGTCAGCGCCAGCACCGGGGCGATGCCGCGGTAGTGCTCGCACATTTCCGAAAGGAAGGCGCGCGCGCCGGAAAGATCGCCGCCCTTCTCGTAGTTGGCCAGCAGGCTCGGGAGTATTTCCGGCAGGTAGTCGGGATCGTGCCGTGCCGCACGCTCGAAGGCGCGGATCGCCGCCTCGGCGTTGCCGGCATCCGACTCGATGCGCCCCTCCAGGATGCCGGCGCGCACGCTGCCGGCATCGGCCTGGTAGGCGCGGGCGATGGCCTGGCGCGCCGCGTCCATGTCGTTGGCGGTGCGGTGGCGCTCGGCCAGTTCGCATTCGAACTGCGCGACCAGCCGGCCCATCGGCTCGCCGGTGACTTCCTCGTAGCGCAAGGCGTTGTCGATGGCCTTCTCCCAGTCGCGCTCGGCCTGGTAGATGCCGATCAGGTGCTTGAGCGCCTGCGGCGCGCGCCGGTCGATGCGGGCCAGGTCGCTGAACACGGTTTCGGCGCGATCCAGCAGGCCCGAGCGCATGTAGTCCTCGCCCAGCGCCAGCAGCGCCTGCACCTTCTGCTGGTCACTGAGATCCGGGCGCTGCACCAGCCCCTGGTGCAGGCGGATGGCGCGATCGACTTCGCCGCGGCGGCGGAACAGGTGGCCCAGCGCGACCTGGGTCTCGAAGGTTTCCTTGTCCAGTTCGGCGATGTGCAGGAACAGCTCGATCGCCTTGTCGGGCTGCTCGTTGAGCAGGTAGTTCAGGCCGCGGAAATAGGTGCTGGACAGGCGGCTGACCTGGGTGGTGCCGTGCCGCTGCCCGCCGCGCCGGCCGACCACCCAGCCGCTCAGCGCCGCCAGCGGCAGGAACAGGAAGAACCAGAACCATTCGCTCAGGAACTGCTGCATCGATCAGAACCCGGCGCCGGTGGACGAAGGCGGCAGCGGCGAGGCGGCGCCGGCATCGGCGGCGACCGCGGCCTTGCCCGCCTTGCGCAGTCGCGCGTACAGGGGCAGCACCAGCGTGGCCAGCACAATCAGGCCGCCGATGAGGACGCCCGCCAGCAGGGATACGATGATCGCCGCGCCCGAGGAGGTCGCGAATTCGGCGAAGAGGAAATTGACCCGTATCGGCTGGGTGTTGAGGACGCCGATGACCAGGCCGACGGCAAGGAAGACCAGGGCAACGAGCAGGCGGAACACGTTCATCGGGCGACTCCTTGCGGCGGTGTCGCTAGCTTAGCCGAGACGGCACGGCGCGGTCAGCGCCGGCGGGGCGTCATTCGCCGTTCTCGACGATGGGCGTGACCGCGCTGACGCGCTCGCGCAGTTCCTTGCCGGGCTTGAAATGCGGCACGTGCTTGGCCGGCAACGCGACCGACTCGCCGGTCTTGGGGTTGCGGCCCACGCGCGGGGGACGGTAGTGCAGGGAAAAGCTGCCGAAGCCGCGAATCTCGATCCGATCGCCCTGGGCCAGCGATCCCGCCATCATTTCCAGCAGCGCCTTGACCGCCAGATCGACGTCTTCGGCCTTCAGGTGCGGCTGGCGGCGGGCCAGGATTTCGATGAGTTCGGACTTGGTCATCGCTTATGGCATCAGGCGGATATGCCCATGACCGGCCCGGGGATGACACCCCGGGCCGGATGGGAACGGCTTGTTGCTTTGCGCTTACTCGGACTTGCCGCCGTCCAGCTGCGCGCGCAGCAGCGCGCCCAGGCTGGTGGTGCCAGCGGCCGCTTCGGCGGCGGACTTGTTGTACTCGGCCAGCGCCTCGGCGGTCTCGGCTTCGTCCTTGGCCTTGATCGACAGCTGCAGCGTGCGCCCCTTGCGGTCCATGCCGGTGAACTTGGCCTCGACCTTGTCGCCGACCTTCAGGTGCTGGCTGGCGTCGTCCACGCGCTCGTGGCTGATGTCGCGGGCGGAAACGTAGCCTTCGATGCCGTCGGCCAGTTCGATGACGGCGCCCTTGGCGTCGACTTCCTTGACCGTGCCTTCGACCTTCGAGCCCTTCGGATGCGCGGCCATGTACTGGCCGAACGGATCCTGCTCGAGCTGCTTGACGCCCAGGCTGATGCGCTCGCGTTCCGGATCGACGGCCAGCACCACGGCTTCAAGGGTGTCGCCCTTCTTGAAGTTGCGGGCCAGGTCCTCGCCGGTGGAGTTCCAGCTGATGTCCGACAGGTGGATCAGGCCGTCGATGCCGCCGTCCAGGCCGATGAAGATGCCGAAGTCGGTGATCGACTTGATCTGGCCGGACACCTTGTCGTTCTTCTTGTGGATGGCCGCGAAGGTCTCCCACGGGTTGGCGGCGACCTGCTTCATGCCCAGCGAGATGCGGCGACGCTCTTCGTCCACGTCCAGCACCATCACCTCGACGTCGTCGCCGACCTGCACGACCTTGGACGGGTTGACGTTCTTGTTGGTCCAGTCCATTTCCGACACGTGCACCAGGCCTTCCACGCCCGGCTCGATCTCGACGAACGCGCCGTAGTCGGTGACGTTGGAGACCTTGCCGAACACGCGGCTGTTGGCCGGGTAGCGGCGGGCGATGTTGTCCCACGGATCCTCGCCCAGCTGCTTCAGGCCCAGCGAGACGCGGTTGCGCTCGCGGTCGTACTTCAGCACGCGCACGTCCAGCTCCTGGCCGACCTCGACCACCTCGGACGGATGGCGCACGCGCTTCCACGCCATGTCGGTGATGTGCAGCAGGCCGTCGATGCCGCCCAGGTCGACGAACGCGCCGTAGTCGGTGAGGTTCTTGACCACGCCCTTCAGCACCACGCCTTCCTGCAGCTTGTCCATCAGCTGCTCGCGCTCTTCCGAATGCTCGCTCTCGACCACCGCGCGGCGGGAGACGACGACATTGTTGCGCTTGCGATCCAGCTTGATGAGCTTGAACTCCAGCTCCTTGCCTTCCAGGTAGCCCGGGTCGCGCACCGGGCGCACGTCGACCAGCGAGCCCGGCAGGAACGCGCGGACGTCCTTGATGTCGACGGTGAAGCCGCCCTTGACCTTGCCGCTGATGCGGCCGGTGATGGTCTCGTTCTTCTCGAGGGCTTCCTCGAGCTCGTCCCACACCATCGCGCGCTTGGCCTTCTCGCGCGAGAGGACGGTTTCGCCGAAGCCGTTCTCGATGGAGTCGAGCGCGACCTTCACCTGGTCGCCCACGCCCACGTCGATCTCGCCTGCGTCGTTACGGAACTGTTCGATCGGCACGATGCCTTCGGACTTCAGGCCCGCGTTGATCACCACCACGTCGTTGCGCACTTCCACGACGGTGCCAACGACGATCGCGCCGGGCTTCAGCTTGGCGAGATGGGTCTGGCTCTGTTCGAACAGCTCTGCAAATGATTCGGTCATTAGTTGATTACTCGGTTGGACACACGGACAGGTGTACGCCGTGATGGCGCGCCCCCTGCCCACCCTTTCTGGCACGCGAGTGCCGTGTGTTGAATGGAAAAACGTCGCCTCGGCACGATTGCCTCGGGACGGCCTGTCCTGCTTCGCTCGATGCCGGGCCGGCGCCGCGACGCCTTCCCTTCCTGCCTTGCCCTTGCCAGGGAAGGAAGCCGGGGCAGCCGCAGCGGTTGCTGCGGCTACGGCGCCACGATTGCCAGCACGCGCTCGACCACCTGTTCGATATCCAGCCCGGTGGTGTCGATGAGGACGGCGTCGTCGGCCGGCCGCAGCGGCGCCACCGTGCGCTGCGCATCGCGGGCGTCACGGGCGAGAATCTCGCGTAGCAGACCGTCGATTGTGACCGAAACCCCTTTGTCTTTCAACTGCTTATACCGCCTGTCGGCGCGCTCCTCGGCGCTGGCGGTCAGGAACACCTTGAACCGGGCGTCCGGGAAGATGACCGTGCCCATGTCGCGGCCGTCGGCGACCAGCCCCGGCGGCTGCCGGAAGGCTCGCTGGCGCTCCTTCAGCGCCGAGCGCACCTCCGGGAAGGCGGCGATGGCCGAGGCCACCGCGCCGGTGGTCTCCAGCCGCAGTTCCTCGGTGGCGTCGACCTCGTTGACCAGCACGCGCAGCCCTTTGCCCGAGTCGTCGGCGAAGCGGACCCGGGTGTCGAAGGTGCAGCGCACCAGCGCGGCGGCGTCGGAGACGTCCAGGTTGGCCCAGCTGGCGGCGACCCCGACCGCGCGGTAGAGCGCGCCGGAGTCCAGGTAGTGCCAGCCCAGCCGGCCGGCCACGATGCGGCTGACCGTGCCCTTGCCGGCGCCGGAGGGACCATCGATGGTGAGGACGGGGACGTTTTCGGGCATGGGGGCTTCCTTCGGATTTGCCCCATTATGCCGCCCGTTCCCGGCCGGGCCGCCGCCGCGCCCGGCCGTCGCAGGCAACCACTTGATGCGGCTGGGGAATTGCCGCTAGAATAGCGGGCTTGATTTCGCCCAACCCCATTTACGCCGAGGTTTATCCCATGAAGGTCCTGTCCTCCCTGAAGTCGGCGAAGGCCCGTCACCGCGACTGCAAGGTGGTCCGCCGCCGCGGCAAGGTCTTCGTGATCTGCAAGTCCAATCCGCGCTTCAAGGCCCGCCAGCGCTGAGGCTGCGGGACACCCCGACGGGCGGCGCCAGCTCCGGCCCGCGTGGTGCAAAGCAAAAAGCCGCCGCAAGGCGGCTTTTTGTTTCAGGCCATTCATTGCCCGGTCGCGTGGCGACGCGCCAACCCACCCATTACTGCACATTACTTGCGGCGCGGCGGTTTTTTGTTGCACGCGTTTTGCTATAAAGGCGCGTCCATCGGGGGAACCGCATCCATGAACCGTCGTGCCTACGTCCTTCCTTTCATCGCCCTGCTCGCCGTGGCCGGCAGCGCTTCCGCCGACACGCTGCTGATCGACCGCGCCGCCGAAAAGCCCGCGCAGGCCGTCCCGCTCCGCGGCCAGACCGCCGCCGAGGTCGAGGCGCGCTTCGGCGCGCCGCAGCAGCGGCTGGATCCGCGCGGCGGGCAGAAGCGCCAGTGGCCGGTGATCAACCGCTGGGTCTACCCGGCCTTCACCGTCTATTTCGAGAAGAACCGCGTCATCGACGTGGTCGCCAACCAGGCCGGTCCGCAGGAAATCGGCCCCAAGCCGCCGATTCGTTGATCCCATGAGCGACGCCTTGCGCTTTCCCGCGGAGTGGGAACCCCAGTCCGCGATCCTGCTCGCCTGGCCGCACGCCGAGACCGACTGGGGCCCGCGCCTGGGCGAGGTCGAGGAGACCTACGTCGCCCTGGTGGCGGCCATCACCCGCTTCCAGCCGGTGGTGATCTGCGTGGCCGACGACGACCTGCAGACCTACGCCGAGGCGCGCCTGCGCTCGGCGCGCATCGACATGGGCAAGGTGCGCTTCGTGCCGGCCGAGTACGACGACACCTGGCTGCGCGATTCCGGCCCGATCACGCTGGGCGACGGACAGCGCTTCAAGCTGCTCGACTTCCGCTTCACCGGCTGGGGCGGCAAGTACGAGGCCGGCCGCGACGACCTGCTGGTCGGCGAGTTGTCCGGGCTCAACGTCTTCCACAACTACTTCGTCCAGAGCATCGATTTCGCCCTGGAAGGCGGGGCCATCGAGACCGACGGCGCCGGCACCCTGCTGACCACCTGGCGCTGCCTGCAGGAGCGCCATCCCGACGCGCCGCGCGCCGAACTGGCCGAGAAGCTGGCCGGCTGGCTGCGCCAGCAGCGGGTGCTGTGGCTGGACCACGGTTACCTGGAGGGCGACGATACCGACGCCCACATCGATACGCTGGCGCGGTTCGCGCCGGACGACGCCATCGTGTTCCAGGCCTGCGACGATCCGCAGGATTCGCACTACGCCGAACTGCGGGCGATGGCCGACGAACTGGCCGCGCTGCGCACGCTGCACGGCAAGCCGTACCGGCTGTTCCCGCTGCCGTGGGCGCGGCCGATCCTCGACGAAGGCCGGCGGCTGGCGGCGTCCTACGCCAACTACCTGATCGTCAACGGCGCGGTGCTGATGCCAGCCTATGGCGATCCGGCCGACGCGCGCGCGGCGGCGGTGCTGGCGCAGGCCTACCCGGATCGCGAGATCGTGCAGGTGCCCTGCCGGCCGCTGATCTGGCAGAACGGCAGCCTGCACTGCATCACCATGCAGTTGCCCGCGGGCCTGCTCGCGCCGGGTTGAACCCGGCGCCGGCGGCGGACGCCGCGGCCTGCATGACTTTGGTTGGGGCGCGCTTGAACGTTCTGTTTACATTCCCGCCGCCGTAATCGCGCATAAAAAGCGGCCGCCTCCGTGGAGACCGCCATGTACAGTCGACGCAGGTTCCTCAGCACTTCCGCATTCGCCGCCGCCGGCATCGCCCTGGCGGCCCACCGCGTCCCGGTGCGGGCCCAGGAGGCCACCGGTCCCCTGCTCACCCGCGCCATCCCCTCCAGCGGCGAACGGCTGCCGGTGATCGGCGCCGGCACCTCGGGCAGCTACGAGACCGAGATCGGCTCGCCCCACTACGAGCAGCTCAAGCAGACGGTCAAGGTCTTCTTCGACGGTGGCGGCAAGGTGTTCGACACCTCGCCCAACTACCGCAACGCCGACGACGTGCTGGGCGCGCTGCTGGCCGACGGCGGCTGGCGCGAGCGCGCCTTCATCGCCACCAAGATCGCCGCCGACAGCCGCGAGGCGGCCGAGGCGCAGTGGGCCGAGTCGCTGCGCCGGCTGCGCACCGACAAGGTCGAGCTGCTGCAGGTCCACAACCTGCGCGACTGGAAGCGGCAGCTGCCGTATGCGCGCGAACTGCAGCAGCAGGGCAGGACGCGCTACGTCGGCGTCACCCACTTCCTCGCCAGCGGCCTGCCGGAGCTGGAGAACATCCTGCGCAGCGAGAAGCTCGACTTCATCCAGATCAACTACTCGGTCAACGCGCCGCAGGCCGCGCGCACGGTGCTGCCGCTGGCGCGCGACCAGGGCGTGGCGGTGCTGATCAACCGCGCCTTCGACGACGGCAAGCTGTTCACCCGGGTCGCCGGCAAGGACCTGCCCGGCTGGGCGGCCGAGGCCGGCGTCACCTCGTGGTCGCAGCTGTTCCTGAAATTCGCCATCAGCCATCCGGCGGTGACCGCGGTCATCCCGGCCACCAGCCGGCCGGATCGCCAGGCCGACCAGCTCAAGGCCGGCCGCGGGCCATTGCTGACGGCCGCGCAGCAGCAGGAACTGATCGCGATGTTCGCCTGATCGATGGCGAGCGCGCCCTCCCCGGCCGGCCGGACGCCGGCGCCGCTGCGCTGGCTGTCCGCGCTGTTCAACGTGCAGTCGCACGAGGCGCCGGCAGTGGCGGCCGGGCTGGCGATGTTCTTCCTGCTGTTCACCGGCTATTTCATGCTGCGGCCGGTGCGCGAGACGATGGGCGTGACCGGCGGCGTGGACAATTTGCAATGGCTGTTCACCGGCACCTTCGTGGCGACGCTGGCGGTGCTGCCGGTATTCGGCTGGCTGGCCTCGAAGGTGTCGCGGCGGCGGCTGGTGCCGTGGGTGTTCGGGCTGGTGGTGCTGAGCCTGCTCGGCTTCGCCGCCGGCATGGCGCTGCGACCGGACAACCTGTGGATCGCGCGCGGGTTCTACATCTGGGTGTCGGTGATCAACCTGCTGATGATATCGCTGGCCTGGAGCGTGCTGGCCGACGTGCTGGTCAGCAGCGAGGCCAAGCGGCTGTTCGCCCTGATCGCCGGCGGCGCCAGCCTGGGCGGGCTGACCGGCCCGGTGCTGACCACCGCGCTGGTCGGGCCGATCGGCCACGGCGGGCTGATGGGGCTGTCGGCGCTGCTGATCGGCGCCAGCGCGGCGGCGGCGATCTGGCTGCACCGCTGGCGCGACCGCCATCCGCTGCCGGCCGGCGCCGGTGCCGGCGACGAGGGCCAGCGCCGGCGCGCGCTGGGCGGCAATCCGTTCGCAGGCGCCACCGCGGTGTTCCACTCGCGCTACCTGTTCGGCATCGCGCTGTTCGTGGTGCTGCTGACCAGCGTCACCACCTTCCTGTACTTCGAGCAGGCGCGGATGGTCGCCGAGCATTTCCCCGACCGCAGCCGGCAGACCCAGGTGTTCGGCCTGATCGACACCGTGGTGCAGACGCTGGCGATCCTGACCCAGGTGTTCATCACCGGGCGGATCGCGCAGAAGCTGGGCGTGGGCGTGCTGCTGGTGGCGGTGCCGCTGGTGATGGCGGCCGGCTTCCTGTGGCTGGCGCTGGCGCCGGTGTTCGCGGTGTTCGTCGTGGTGATGGTGGTGCGCCGCGCCGGCGAATACGCGCTGGTGCGGCCCGGGCGCGAGATGCTCTACACGGTCGTGCCGGCCGAGCAGAAGTACAAGGCCAAGAACTTCATCGACACGGTGGTCTATCGCGGCGGCGACGCGCTCAGCGGCTGGGTCAAGCGCGGGCTGGACCTGCTGGGCGAGCATCCGGCGCTGGCGATGTTCATCGGCGCCGGCATCGCGCTGGTGTGGGCCGGCTCCGGCGCGGCGCTGGGGCGCGCGCAGCGGCGCCGCGAGGCCGCTACCGCTCCCCCGGGCTGAGCGCGGCGTTCACCTTGCAAAGACCTGCCGGCGCGGCATCCGCGCTAACATGCGCGTTCCCCGCTGCACGCATTGCCGACGATGACCCGCAAGACCCTGCCCGTTGCCCTGATCCAGGAAAAGAACCACGGCGACGCCGACGCCAACCTGTCGGTCATCGAATCCCGCGTGGCCGAGGCAGCCGCGCGCGGCGCCAGGCTGGTGCTGTTGCAGGAACTGCACAACGGCCCGTACTTCTGCCAGCACGAGGCGGTATGCGAGTTCGACCTGGCCGAATCCATCCCCGGTCCCAGCACCGGGCGGCTCGGGCCCCTGGCCAAGAAACACGGCGTGGTGCTGGTGAGTTCGCTGTTCGAGCGCCGCGCGGCCGGGCTGTACCACAACACTGCGGTGGTGTTCGAGAAGGACGGCAGCATCGCCGGCAAGTACCGCAAGATGCACATCCCCGACGATCCGGGCTTCTACGAGAAGTTCTACTTCACCCCGGGCGACATCGGCTTCACCCCGATCGACACCTCGGTCGGCCGCCTGGGTGTGCTGGTGTGCTGGGACCAGTGGTATCCGGAAGCCGCGCGCCTGATGGCGCTGGCCGGCGCCGAACTGCTGCTCTATCCCACCGCCATCGGCTGGGATCCGGACGACGCGCAGGACGAGAAGGACCGCCAGCGCGACGCCTGGATCCTCAGCCACCGCGGCCACGCGGTCGCCAACGGCCTGCCGGTGCTGTCGTGCAACCGCGTCGGCCACGAGCCCTCGCCGCTGGGCGCTTCCGGCATCCGTTTCTGGGGCAACAGCCACGTGCTCGGGCCGCAGGGCGAGTTCGTCGCCGAGGCCGGCGGCGAGGCGGAGATCCTCAGCGCCGAGATCGACCTGGCGCGCAGCGAGGACGTGCGCCGGATCTGGCCGTTCCTGCGCGACCGCCGCATCGACGCCTACGGCGACCTGCTCAAGCGCTACATCGACTGAGCCGCCCCGCTTGGATCCGACGCTCCGCAACGCCACGCCGGACGACGTGGCCGCCATCACCGCGATCTACGCGGCGGAAGTGCGCGACTTCGTCAACACCTACGAATACGACGTGCCCGACGAGGCCGAGATGCTGCGGCGGATGCGGGGCGTGCTCGACGCCGGCTATCCGTACCTGGTCGCCGAGCGCGACGGGCGCATCGCCGGCTATGCCTATGCCAGCGGCTATCGCGCGCGCGCCGGCTACCGCTTCACCGTCGAGAACTCGGTCTACGTGGCCGCCGATCAGCAGGGCCGCGGCATCGGCGCGGCCCTGCTGCAGCGGCTGATCGACGAATGCGCGCTACGCGGCTACCGGCAGATGATCGCGGTGATCGGCGAACCGGCCAACACCGCCTCGATCAGGCTGCACGAGCGTTTCGGTTTCCGGATGGTCGGCGTCTTCCGCGGCATCGCCTGGAAGCATGGCCGCTGGCTGGACACCGTGCAGATGCAGCGCTCCCTCGGCGACGGCGACGCCGCGCCTCCCCCGAACGAATGACGCGATGACTTCCGAAATCTCCCCCATCCCCGTCGACGACGCGCTGGCCAACCAGCCGCACCGCGTGGTCGAGCGCGACGGCGTGCGCTTCACCCTGCTCGGCACCGCGCACGTCTCGCGCAGCAGCGTCGATGCGGTGCGCGCCGCCATCGCCGGCGGCCACTACGACGCGGTGGCGATCGAACTGGACGAAGGCCGGCTGCAGGCGCTGAACGATCCCGACGCGCTGGCGCGGCTGGATCTCATCAAGGTACTGCGCGAGGGCAAGACCCACCTGTTCGCCGCCAACCTGGCGCTGGCCGCCTACCAGCGCCGGCTGGCCGAGCAACTGGGCGTGGAGCCGGGGGCCGAGCTGAAGGCCGGCGCGCAGGACGCCCGGGCGCGCGGGCTGCCGCTGCACCTGATCGACCGCGAGGTCGGCCTGACCTTCAAGCGGGCGATGCAGCGGCTGGGCTGGTGGGGCCGCATCAAGGTCACCGCCGGCATCGGCGCGGCGATGTTCGGCGACGAGCAGGTCGGCGACGAGGAGATCGAGAAGCTCAAGCAGGGCGACCTGCTGGAATCGAGCTTCGGCGAGTTCGCCAGCGACAGCCCGGCGCTGTACCAGACCATCATCGCCGAGCGTGACCGCTACATGGCCACGCGCCTGCGCGAGGTCGCGCGCGACAGGCCCGACGTCCGCGACGACGCGCCCTACCGCGTGCTGGCGGTGGTCGGCGCCGGCCACCTGCACGGCCTGGCCACCCACCTGGCCAACGACACCGACCCGCCGGCCGAGGCGCTGGCGCAGTTGCAGCAGGTCAGGCGGAAGAGCGGCATCCCCTGGTTCACCATCGCGCTGTGCGTGTTCGTGCTGGGCGGTTTCGCCTGGGGCTTCTGGCAGGGCGGCGTCGACGTCGGCTCGGACCTGATCGTGCAGTGGGTGCTGGCGACCGGCGTGCTCGGCGCAATCGGCTGCGCGGTCGCCGGCGGCCATCCCTTAAGCATCCTCGCCGCCTTCATCTCCTCGCCGCTGACGCCGCTGCACCCGGCGCTGGCGTCGGGCACGGTCAGCGCGCTGGTCGAGGCCAACCTGCGCAAGCCGACCTACGCCGACTTCATGGCCCTGCGCGACGACGTGCAACACGTGCGCGGCTGGTGGAAGAATCGGGTGGCGCGGATCCTGCTCAACTTCTTCCTGACCAGCCTGGGCACGGCCATCGGCGTGTGGACCGGCGGGTTGCGGATGCTGGGCAAGCTGATCGGCTGAACAAGGTTCTTCCTCGGCCGTGGCGCCGGGCCCGCCCGGCGGACGGTTCGCCGGGGAGCGGAGCAAGCTCCGCTCTACAGGCGAGAACGAGTGCGGCCATGTCGTTGCAAGTGGATCGCAAGGCCCGCGCCCTTGCGAGGGTTTTAGCACCGGGCTTGCTCGGCGGATGCGCCGGGGAGCGGAGCAAGCTCCGCTCTACAGGCTGAAAGAGCGCCGGGCACTGCCCGGCGCTTTCGTTTCGCATCACTCGGTATGGATCGCCGTGATCGCGGCGGCGGCGGCATTGCCGCCCTTGCGCTGGCGGGCGCGCCGGAGCATCCGCACGGTGTCGTTGCGCAGGTCGTCCAGGATGGCGTAGATGGTCGGCAGGAACAGCAGGCTGACCACGGTGGAAAACGCCAGCCCGCCGGCGACCGCGCGCGCCATCGGCGAGTATTCCAGTCCGCCCAGCACCACGGTGTCGCTCAGCGAGATCGGCACCATCGCCAGGATCGCCGTGCCCATCGTCATCATGATCGGGCGCAGGCGCTCGCGGCTGCCTTCCACCAATGCGTCGGTGCGCGACAGGCCCTTGCGGCGCAGGTTGTTGATGTGCTCGACCATGATGATGCCGTTGTTCACCACCACGCCCATCAGCACCAGGATGCCGATGAAGGCCATCACCGTGAACGGCGTGCCGGTGAGCCAGAACAGCCAGTACACGCCGAACACCGAGAACAGCACGCAGCTCATGATCGCCGAGGGGAACAGCAGCGATTCGAACACCGCCGCCATCAGCACGTAGATCATCACCAGCGCCAGCAGCAGGTTGAACAGCATCTGCTTCATGCCCTCGGCGTCGTCCTGGAAGCCGGAGCCGTCGAAGGTGTAGCCGTAGCCCGGCGGGAACTGCACCGCCTTCAGGGTGTCCTCCAGCGCCTTGCGCGCGTCCGGCATGGTGGTGCCGTCGGTCAGGTTGGCCTGCAGGGTCACCATCGTCTGGCGGTTGTAGCGGCTGATCTGGTTGGCCGCCGGCAGCACGTCGATGCTGACCATGCTCTGCAGCGGCACCGTGCGGCCGTCGGACGCGCGCACCATGAAGCCGGCCACGTCGCTGACGCCGTAGCTCTGCGCGCCCTCGAAGCGCACCCACACCGGCACCTCGGTCTGGCCGCGGCGGAACTCGCGCAGCTGCGCGCCGCGCAGGGCCAGGCCGATGAAGCTGGACACCTCCTCGGCGCTGAAGCCGTAGGCCGCCGCGCGCTCGCGATCCACCCGCACGTTCAGCTCGGTGTTGCGGTCGCCGCCCTCCAGGCGCACGTCGCGCAGCTCCGTGCGCCGCGCCAGCATCGGGATGACGTCCTGTGCCAGCTCGTACAGCAACTGGGTCGAATCGCCGACCAGCTGCACCTGCACGTTCTGCCCGGGGCTTCCGCCGCCACCGCCCTGCCCGCCGGATCCGCGCACGCCGAGCGTGGCGCGCGCCGACTTGGGCAGTTCCTTGCTGATGACGTCGCTGAGCGGCTTGCTGTCCTTGACCGAATCGGCGAAGGTCACCATCGTCGCCGCGTCGCCCTGCTCGCTGTACCAGGTGTAGACCTGGCTAATGTCGAAGCGCTCGCGGTTGGCGTTGAGGTAGTCTTCGACGCGGACCACCTCCTGGAGCATCTGGTCGCGGGTGTAGCCGCCCTTCCACTGGTAGTAGATCTGGATTTCCTTGCTGTCGCCGCCGCCGAAGAAATCGGTCTTGGTCTTCACCATCGGCACGATGCTCAGCAGCACGATCATCACGATGCCCAGCACGCTCCAGCCGCGGTGCTCCAGGGTCCAGCGCAGCACGCCGGCGTAGCGGCGCTGCAGGCGCGGGATCAGGCCCTTGGGGTTGTGCACCGCCGCAGGCGTCTTCATCCGCGCCGACAGCATCGGGATCAGGCTCACCGCCACCAGCCAGGACGCCAGCAGCGACACCGTGATGGTGATCGCCAGCTGCGCCATGAAGATGCTGATGTTGTTGGTCTCGCCCAGCAGGTTGGGCAGGAACACGATGCAGTGCGACAGCGTGCCGGCCGACAGCGCGATGGCGACGTTGCGCGTGCCCAGGATCGACGCCAGCCGCGGCTGGTCGGGCATGCGCTCGCGTTCCTGGTAGATGCTCTCCACCACCACCACCGCGTTGTCCACCAGCATGCCCACCGCCAGCAGCAGGCCCATCAGGGTCAGCACGTTGAGGGTGACGCCGGCGAAGTGCATGAAGCCCAGCGTGACCACGAAGCAGATCGGGATGGCCAGGGTGACCATCAGCGTCGACGGCCAGTGGCGCAGGAAGAAGAACAGCACCGCGATCGACAGCACCAGGCCGATCGCGCCGGCCTCGGCCAGCTCGGTCAGCGAGTCGGTGACCTCCTTGCCCATGTTCTGGATGACCTTCAGGTCGATGTCGTCCAGGCCGGGCTGGCTGCGGATGGCCTCCACCTCCGCCAGCACGTTGCGCGAGACCTCCACCAGGTTGGCGTTGCGCTCCTTGAAGATGTCCAGGCCCACCGCGGTGCGCCCGTCCAGGCGGCGGCCGTAATCCATGCGCATCGGCTTCAGGCGCACGTCGGCGATGTCGCCCAGGCGCAGGCCGCTGGCGTTGAGCACCAGGTCGCGCAGTTCCTGCAAGTCGGTCAGCTCGCCGACCGGCTGCAGGCGCAGGCGCTGGCCGGCGTCCTCGATCTGGCCGGCGGAGACGGAGAAATTGACTTCCTGGAGCTTGCGCGACAGCTCGTTGAGGCTCAGGTCGTGCGCGGTCAGGCGGCTGGGATCGATGGCGATCTCGACCTCGTTCGGCGGCGCGCCGCTGATCTCCACCCGCGCCACGCCGGGGATGCGCTCCAGCCGCCGCTTCATCTCGCGGTCGATCAGCTCGTAGGCGCCGGTCAGGTCCATGTCGGCGGCCAGCCGCACGCGCAGCACGGCTTCGTCGCTGGTGGACCACTTGAACACGTAGTAGCGCTGGAAATCGTCGGGCAGCTCGTCGCGGATCGCGTCCAGCCGCTCGCGCGCCTCGGAGGCGGCGATGGAGATGTCGCGATCCCAGTCGGAGAACTCCAGGAACACCCCGCCGCCGTCGGCGCGCGCGTTGCTGCGCATGCGCTTGATGCCGCTCATCGTCGCCAGCGCTTCCTCGGCCGGGCGCACCACGGTGCGCTCGACTTCCTCGGGCGTGGAGCCGGCATACGGCAGCTGCACGAACATGAAGGGCGCCGACACGTCCGGCAGCGCTTCCAGCGGCAGCCGCACCGAGGCGATCAGGCCGATCGCCACCAGCGACACGAAGCACATGATCGTGGTGATCGGCCGCTTGATGCTGAACTCGGAAACGTTCATGCGCGCTCCAGTCCGTCGGCGCCCGGCAGCTCGCCATCCAGTCCGCCGCCGGCCTCGTCGGCGCGGGCGCGCAGGCCACGCTCGCGGTAGTGGGCGTCGGCGCGGCGATCCATCAGGTCGTACACCACCGGGATCACGAACAGGGTCAGCAGGGTCGACACCAGCAGGCCGCCGATGACGGTGATCGCCATCGGCGAACGCACCTCGGCGCCGTCGCCCATCGCGATCGCCAGCGGCAGGAAGCCGAACAGCGTGCTCAGCGTGGTCATGATGATCGGGCGCAGGCGCGAGCGCGCGCCCTCCACCAGCGCCTCGCGCTTGGCCACGCCGGCCTCGCGCAGCTGGTTGACCTTGTCGATCAGGATGATCGCGTTCTTGGTCACCAGGCCCACCATCAATATCAGGCCGATGAACACCACCACCGAGATCGAGTTGCCGGTCAGAAGCAGTGCCAGCACCGCGCCGACCATCGCCAGCGGGATGGTGAACAGGATCACGAACGGGTGCAGCAGCGATTCGAACTGCGAGGCCATCACCAGGTAGACCAGGAAGATCGCCAGGCCGAAGGCGAACAGCAGCGAGCGCACCGACTCGGCCAGTTCCTCGCCCTGCCCGCCGATGTGCATGCCGACGCCGGCGCCGAGCGGATCGGCGGCCACCATCGCCTGCACCTCCTCCATCGCCGAGCCCAGGTCGATGCCGCGCAGGTTGGCCGACACCACCGCCACGCGCATCTGGTCGGCGCGGTGGATCTCGCTGGGGCCGATGGTGGCGACCACGTCGGCCACCGAGCCCAGCCGCACCGCGCGGCCGCTGCCGGGATTGACGATCAGCTGGCGGATGCTCTCGACCGAGGCGCGATCCGATTCCTGCGCGCGCACCAGCACGTCGATCTTGCGGTCGCGGAAGTTGTAGCGGGTGGCGACCTCGCCGCGCACCTTCTTGACCACCGCGTCGGCGATCTGGCGGGTGCTCAGGCCGAGCGCGCCGGCGCGTTCCTGGTCGAAGCGGATCTGGATCTCGGGGAAGCCCTGCTCCACCGTCGACTTGACGTCGGTGTAGTGGGCGTTGTCGCGCAGCAGGCCGGCCAGCTTCTGTCCGGCGCGCTGCAGGCTGTCCAGGTCCTGCCCGCGCAGTTCGATTTCCAGCGGCGTGGAGAAGCTGAACAGCTGCGGCCGGCTGAAATCCACCTGCGCGCCCGGATGCTGCGCCATGCTCGCGCGCATGCGGTCGCTCTGCTCCATCTCGAACGCGCGGCTGCCGCCGCCTTCCATCACCACCGTCAGCTTGGCGATATTCTCGCCGCTCTCGGTCGGGTTGGCGTCCAGGCGGGTGCCGCTGCCGCTGACGCCGTACAGCGATTCCACCCCGGCGTCGCCGGCATGCCTGGCTTGCAGGTCGCGCACCAGCCTGTCGGTGTCGCGCAGCGGCGTGCCGGGCGGCAGCTTGACCGTCATCTCGAAGCGGTCCTGCGCCAGCTGCGGGATCAGATCGGTGCCGAGGAACGGGATCACCGCCAGCGACAGCGCGAACGCCACGCCGGCGAAGGTCAGCACCCGCCCCGGGCTTTGCAGCGCCGCCGGCAGCAGCGCCAGGTAGCCGCGCTCGGCGCGCGCGTACGGCGCCATCGCCCGGTCGCTGAGCCAGCCCATGACCGGCGACACCACCCGATTCAGCAACCGCCAGATCCGCACCGCCAGCCAGCTCAGGCCGAACAGCAGCGGCCCGGTGCAGGTCACCAGCAGCATCACCACGATCCACACCGGCAGGATCAGCACGCGCAGCGGCACCAGCAACAGCCAGACTACGATGGCGACGGCGCGCGGCCAGCGCGGCGACAGCAGCGGCCACCAGAACAGGCCGTGCCGGGAGACGTAGAGCGCCTTGAGGCAGCCGGCCAGGAAGGTCAGCGGCGACAGCACGACGCACAGCAGCCAGGCCAATGCGCGCGGCAGCGGCCAGCGCAGCGGCAGGCGCAGCATGTCGTGGATCGCCACCACGCCCTTGTCGGTCAGCGGCCCGCGCGGATGCGCCGGTTCCTCCGGGAAGCCGAGCGGCGCGCGTCCCTTCCAGGCCGACAGC
Organism: Pseudoxanthomonas mexicana; assembly: GCF_046736355.1. GTDB lineage: Bacteria > Pseudomonadota > Gammaproteobacteria > Xanthomonadales > Xanthomonadaceae > Pseudoxanthomonas_A > Pseudoxanthomonas_A mexicana_B. The sequence continues at coordinate 2,113,366 of NZ_CP157201.1, forward strand.
ATCGGGATCAGGGTCATGGCCACCAGCAGCGACACGCCGATGGCGATGGCGATGGTCAGCGCCTGGTCGCGGAACAGCTGGCCGGCCACGCCCTCGACGAACACCAGCGGCAGGAATACCGCGATGGTGGTCAGGGTAGAGGCGACCACCGCCATGCTGACCTCGCGGGTGCCCTCGATCGCCGCCTGGATCACGCCCAGCCCGCGCTCGCGCGCCTTGGCGATGCTTTCCAGCACCACGATCGAATCGTCCACCACCAGGCCGGTGGCCAGCGCCAGGCCGCCGAGCGACATCACGTTCAGGCTCAGGCCCAACTGGTCCATGAAGAAGAACGTGGTGACGATCGACACCGGCAGCGACAGGCCCACCACCAGGGTGCTCCAGCCGCTGCGCAGGAACAGGAAGATCACCAGGATCGCCAGGCTGCCGCCGATCATCGCGTCGAACTTGACGTCGGAGATGGCGCTGCGGATGAACTTGGCCTGGTCCTCGATGACGGTCAGTTCCATGTCGGCGGGGAACTGCGCGCGGATCTGTTCCAGCCGCGCCTGCACCGCGTCGGCGGTGGCCACGGTGTTGGCGTCGCCCTCCTTGTAGATGGCCAGTTCCACCGCTTCCTTGCCGGCCACGCGGATGATCGCCTCGCGCTCCTTGAAGCCCTGGCGCACGTCGGCCACGTCCTTCAGCCGCACCGGCATGCCGCCGGCCACCGCGCTCGAGGAACCCGACGACGCGTTCTGCACCGAGGCGGCGGCGGCCATCGCCGCGGCCGATCCGGTCGAGGCGGCGATCGCCGCCATCTGCCGCGCGGCCGCCTCGGCCTCGCCGCCGCCGGCGCCCTGGGTGGTGACCAGCATGTTGCGGATCTCCTCCAGCGCGGCGAACTGGTTGACCGTGCGCACCAGGAAGCGCTGCGAGCCCTGCTCCAGGCGGCCGCCGGACAGGTTGATGTTCTCCTGCTTGAGGCGGTTGATGATGGTGTCGATGGGCAGGTTGAGCTGCGCCAGCCGCTGCTGGTCGATGTCGACCTGGATCTCGTCCTCCAGGCCACCGCCGACCTTGACCGCGGCCACGCCGGCCACCGGCTCCAGCTTCTTCTTCAGATCGTCGTCGGCGTAGCGGCGCAGTTCGGTGAGCAGGCGGACCGCATCGGCCTCATCGGCCGATTCGCCCTTGGCCGACAGCGCCAGGCGCATGACCGGCTCGGTGGAGGGATTGAAGCGCAGCAGCACCGGCGGCTCGGCCTCCAGCGGCAGCCGCAGCGACTCCATCTTGTCGCGCACCTCCAGGCTGGCCTGGTCCATGTCGGTGCCCCAGGCGAACTCCAGCACCACGTCGCTCTGGCCGGTGCGCGAGACCGACTTGAGCTTGCGCAGGCCCTTGGCCACGCCGACGGCTTCCTCCACCGGCTCGGTGATCAGCGTCTCGATCTCGGCCGGGGCCGCGCCGGTGTACTCGGTGCGCACGGTCAGCGTCGGGTAGCTGAGATCCGGCAGCAGGTTGACCTTGAGGTTGCCCAGTGCGAGGAAGCCGAACAGCACCAGGGTGATGGTGAACATCGCCACCGTCACCCGGCGGCGGACGGCGAATTCCACCAGCCCGCCACGTGCGTTCGCCTGCCAGCCGGAAGCGCCCGGCCCGCGCGGTTCGGAATGGTGGTGGCTCATTGCTTGCTTCCGTCGGCTTCGACCTTGGCCTTGGTCGTCGCGGTGGCCTTGTCGGCCGCCGCGTTGATCAGCTGCACCGCGGTGCCGTCGCGCAGCGCGACCTTGCCGGCCGTGACCACCTGCTCGCCTTCCTTCAGGCCGTCACGGATCTCGGTCCACTCGCCTTCGGTGTAGCCCAGCTTGACCGGCACCCGCACCGCCTTGCCGTCGCGCACCGCGAACACCGCCGGCTCGCCGTCGTCCAGCAGCGCCACGCGCGGCACCACCAGCGCGTCGGCGCGCTGGTCGTAGTCGATGCGGATGCGGCCGAACATGCCCGGCTGCAATTCGTCGCCGCCGTCGAACGCGCAGATCACGCGGAAGGTGCCGCTGCCCGAATCGACCACCGGCGCGATGCGGTCCACCACGCCCTGGAAGCTGCGGCCCGGCAGCGCGTCGGCCTGCAACTGCACCGGCTGGCCGGCCTTGAGCGTGGCCAGTTCGCGCTCGGGCACGTTGAGCGTGGCTTCCAGGCGCGAGTTGTCGATGATGCGGAAGATCGGCGTGTTGATCTGGACGAAGTTGCCGGTCTTGATCGAACGCGAGGCGACCACGCCGGAGATCGGCGCGGTCACCGTGGTGTAGGACAGCTCCAGCGACGCCATGCGGTACTGCGCGCGCGCGTTCTCCAGGTCGTACTTGAGCTGGTCTACGTCGCTGGCGCTGATCATCTGCTGGCCGACCAGTTGCTGCGCGCGCCGGTAGTTGTTCTCGAGCTTGCGCATCTGCGCCTCGCTCTGCGCCACCGCCAGCCGCGCGCGGTCCGGATCCAGCCGCACCAGCGGCTGCCCGGCGCGCACCACCTGGCCTTCCTCGGCCAGCACCGCCAGCGCCACGCCGGAAGTCTTGGCGACCACCTGGGACTCGGCGAGCGGTTCCAGCGCGGCGGTGCCGGCGTAGCTGGCGGCGATGGCGCGCCGGCTGGCCGCCGACACTTCCACCGGCACCGCCTCGGCGGACTTGGCGGCGTCGCCGGGCTTGGCCTGGGCTTCGGAAGCCGGGCCGCCGTTCTTGCAGGCGCCCAGCGCCAACACGGCGAAAAGCAACGCCGGGACCAGGATGAGGCGCTGGGGCAGCGGGCGGCGGGAATGGCTGGCTCGTGGCATGGTTCGGGACCGTGGCTGTTGTTGTTGTTAGGTGTTGTATCAAGGTATATCACCCATCCAGCCACGCCATGCGCCGAAGGTCATGGTGACTTGCGAGGGAGTCTTTTGACCGGATGCAGGATGGCGACGGAAGGTTGCCATCGGCTACATCGCCTCCAGCGCCGGTTGCGAACGCCACGGCCGTCCGCCGGGTCGGTGGCCGCTCATGGCTCCATTGTCAAGGACAAAGCTCAAGCGCGCAGCCCTCGTTCAGCCAATGGCGGCCTGCGCGGATCGCGGGCTATACTCCCCCCAGCCAAGCGCCCGGATGGACGGTGCGCGCGCAATTGAGAGATCCGGATTACGACATGATGCGACCGCTGCCGCTCGCCGCTTGCCTTGCCTTGGCCACCGCCCTGCCCCTGGCCGCCATCAATGCCCAGGATGTCCCCGCCCCCGCCGACGCACCGGCCGCCAGCCCGGCCCCGGCCGCCCCGCTGGCCGGCGATGCCGACAACGGCAAGCTGCTGGCCTACACCTGCCAGGGCTGCCACGGCGTCACTGGCTACAAGAACGCCTACCCGAACTACAAGGTCCCGCGCATCGGCGGCCAGTCGAACGAGTACCTGGTCGCGGCCCTGAGCGAGTACAAGAAGGGCACCCGCAAGCATCCGACGATGCAGGCGCAGTCGGAGAGCTTCTCCGACCAGGACATCGCCGACATCGCGGCCTTCCTTTCCACCGTCAAGTAATCCGAACATGCCCAACGCCAAGCACGCCCAGCGTCTAGCCATCGCCCTGCTCGCTGCCCTCGCCCTGGTGGCCTGTTCGAAGAACGAGGACCACGCCGCCGACCCGGCCGCCGAAGCCCGTTCCAGCTCCGCCGGCCTGCCCGAAGGCCGCATCGCCGTCGGCGAGCAACTGGCCAACGCCAAGGGCAAGGCCACCGGCCAGAGCTGCATCGATTGCCACGGCGCCGACGGCAACGCGCCCATCGACGGCACCTACCCCAAGCTCGGCGGCCAGTACGCCGACTACCTGGCGCACGCGCTGCAGGACTACCGCGGCGGCCGCCGCCAGCACGCGCTGATGACCCCGCAGGCCACGTCGCTGACCGATCAGGAAATCGCCGATCTGTCGGCCTACTTCGGTTCGCGCCCGAGCCAGCTGAGGGATCTGCACGGCGTCTACTGACGGCCGCCTGCATGGCCCGGAAAACGGAGCCGCATGGCTCCGTTTTCTTTTGTTCGCCCGGCCGGGGGAGTCCGCTCGAATCCCTGGCCGCGTGCTGGGCCATAATCCATACCGCTTCCGGCCTGCCGGACCGGAGCGATTCCCGAGACGGATTCACCGAGCGCCGCCCATGCCAGCCCTGTTCCCCGCTTCATGCTCCACCGCGGCCCGCGACTGGGTCGCCGGCGCCATCGCCACCATCGAGGCGGATTTCAACCGCTCGGCCGACACCCACCTGATTCCGTTCCCGATGCCCGGCCACCCCGGCATCGACGTGTACCTGAAGGACGAGTCCAGCCATCCCACCGGCAGCCTCAAGCACCGGCTGGCGCGCTCGCTGTTCCTGTACGCGCTGGCCAACGGCTGGCTGCAGGAAGGCACCACCGTGATCGAGGCCTCGAGCGGATCGACGGCGGTGTCGGAAGCGTATTTCGCCCGCCTGCTGGGCCTGCCCTTCATCGCGGTGATGCCGACCTGCACCTCGCCGGAGAAGATCGCCGCCATCGAGTTCCAGGGCGCGCGCTGCCACCTGGTCGACGACCCGGGCGCGATCAACGCCGAGTCGGCGCGGCTGGCGCGCGAACTGGGCGGCCACTTCATGGACCAGTTCACCTACGCCGAGCGCGCCACCGACTGGCGCGCCAACAACAACATCGCCGAATCCATCTTCAAGCAGATGGCGCAGGAACCGCACCCGGTGCCGCACTGGATCATCTGCGGCGCCGGCACCGGCGGCACCAGCGCCACGCTCGGGCGCTACGTGCGCTACCGCCGCAACGACACCCGCGTGCTGTGCGTGGATCCGGAGCATTCGGTGTTCTACGACTACTACCGCGGCTGCGTCGAAGGCAGGCCCGACTGCGGCCGCGTGCTCGCCGTCGGTTCGGGCATCGAGGGCATCGGCCGCCCGCGCGTGGAGGCCAGCTTCATCCCGCAATGCGTCGATGCGATGGTCAAGGTGCCCGATGCCTTGAGCCTGGCGGCGATGCGCCACGTCAGCGCCCGCCTCGGCCGCCGCGTCGGCGGCTCGACCGGCACCAACTTCGTCGGCGTGCTGGAAGCGGCCCGGCGCATGCGCGAGGCAGGCCTGGCCGGCTCCATCGTCACCATCCTGTGCGACAGCGGCGATCGCTATGCGCACAGCTACTACTCGCCGGCGTGGTACGCACAGCAGGGCATCGACATCGAGCGCGCCGACGCAATCATCGCCGCGGCGGTGCGCGGCGACGCGCTGGCGGGCGTGTCGCTGGCGCAGATGCGGCCCGGCTGCTTGGACTGATCGGCAGGCGCGCCACGAACGCGCGCCTTGACCACTTGCGGCGGCCATCATCGCGGAACAGAGCTCGCTCCGCTGTACCCAGTGGCCTGAGACGCCCTAGCGATCCTTGGTGTCGCACAGCGCGCTGACCCGCGCCGGCGGGCTGAAGCAGTCGCTGCGCGCAGCGGCCCAGAAATCGCGGAACACCGCATGATCGGGGATGCCGCGCAGCAGTTCGCCTGGTTGCACGAACCGGTACAGCGAGGCCAGCGAGCGCACCTCGATCGGCGAGACCCGGCGCAGGATGTGTTCCGGTCCCAACTGCTGCGGATGCTCCAGCCCGGCCGCGCCCAGCAGGTCGCGCAGCGCCCGGAGCGTGTTGTCGTGGAAGCGCTGCACGCGCACCGCCTTGTCGGCCACGTCGAGGTTGCGGCCGCGCACCGGGTCCTGGGTGGCCACGCCGGTCGGGCAGCGGTCGTTGTGGCAGCTCATCGACTGGATGCAGCCCAGCGCGAACATGAAGCCGCGCGCGGCGTTGCACCAGTCCGCGCCCAGCGCCATCGTGCGGGCGATGTCGAAGGCGCTGGTGATGCGCCCGGCCGCGCCGATGCGGATGCGATCGCGCAGCCCCAACCCGACCAGCGTGTTGTGCACCAGCAGCAGCGCCTCGTGCATCGGCACGCCGACGTGATCGATGAACTCGGCCGGCGCCGCGCCGGTGCCGCCCTCGGCGCCGTCGACGACGATGAAGTCCGGCAGCAGGCCGGTTTCCTGCATGGCCTTGGCGATGCCGAACCATTCCCACGGATGGCCGATGGCCAGCTTGAACCCGGTCGGCTTGCCGCCGGACAGATCGCGCAGGCGCGCGACGAAGCGCAGCAGCTCCACCGGCGTGGAGAACGCCGAGTGCCGCGCCGGCGAGATGCAGTCGTGGCCCACCGGCACGCCGCGGGTGGTGGCGATCTCCGGCGTCACCTTGGCCGCCGGCAGCATGCCGCCGTGGCCGGGCTTGGCGCCCTGCGACAGCTTGACCTCGATCATCTTCACCTGCGGCGAGCGCGCGTTCTCGACGAAGCGCTCCTCGCTGAAGCCGCCCTTGGCGTCGCGGCAGCCGAAATAGCCCGAGCCGATCTCCCACACCAGATCGCCGCCATGCTCGCGGTGGTAGGGCGAGATGGAACCCTCGCCGGTATCGTGGAAGAAGCGCCCGCGCCGCGCGCCCTCGTTGAGCGCGCGCACCGCGTTGGCCGACAGCGAGCCGAAGCTCATCGCCGAGATGTTGAACACGCTGGCCGAATAGGGCTGCGCGCAGCCCGCGCCGACGACGATGCGGAAATCGTGCGAATCGATGGATACCGGCATCAGCGAGTGGTTGATCCACTCGTAGTCCACGCTGTAGACGTCCTGCTGGCTGCCGAACGGCACCACGTCGCTGACGTTCTTGGCGCGCTGGTAGACCAGCGCGCGCTGCTGGCGCGAGAACGGCACCTCGGCGGTGTCGCCCTCGATGAAGTACTGGCGGATCTCCGGCCCGACCGACTCCAGCCCGTAGCGGAAATGCGCCAGCAGCGGATAGTTGCGGCGCAGGGTGCTGCGCCTTTGCAGCAGATCGACGGTCCCCACTACGGCCAGCGCGCCGAAGATCGCCGCGCCCCATATCCATCCCGGCCAGCGCAGGGCCAGCAGCAGCGCCAACAGCGTCAGCGCGATGCTCGATGCATAGGCCAGGTAGCGGATCATCGGCTCTCCGGACAGGAACACGGGCGGCAAGCATGCCGCATCGCGTCCTCGCGCGGAATGCCCGCCGCGCCCGCGCCTACAGTTCCTGATCCTCGCTTTCCTGCGGCTGTTCCTGCGGCGAGATGCACGCGGCCAGTTCGTCGCCGACCTTGCCGTCGCAGGAGCGCGGCGTCGTCCCCTGCTGTTCGGTGCCGGCCGGCGCGGGAACGACGATGTCCTCGCGGTCCGGGCCCGGCGCATCGGGCGGGTCGGGCTGATCGCTGAAACGGCGATCGCAGCCGGCCACGGCCAGCGCCAGGATCAGCAGGGGCAGGACTCTCATCGGTTTCCTCCGTTCCGGCCGGCGTCGCGCCGGCCATGCATCGCTCCCGCCCAAGTATCGGCGCCGCCACGCATCGCCGATGTGAAAGGCACCTGCCTCCGCCGCCTCGCCGCCAACACATCCGGATTACTTCCGATCGCATACGGTCGGCGCACCACGCCATCCACGTTCGACGAGGACCGCATTCATGGACCGCAACCAACTGCAAGACGAGATACGCACGACGCTGGCCGATCTGCGCGACCTGGGCTCACGGCTCTACGGCGCCAGCCGCCAGTGGTGGGAGGAGCGCCGTCATCGCGACGGGGAGGACGAGGCCCGGGCGCACTATCGGCGCAATCGCCGGCGGCACGGCCCGGGCGTCGGCATCGGCGGGACCACCGCCTTCGACGAAAGCGACTTCGGCCCGGGCACGGCCAGGAAGGCGCGCAGCACCGCCAGCCACGGCTACGGCTACCAGGAACCCTGGTCGCGCGATGAATCCGGACGCGACGGCGAACGCGGCTACCGCGGACGTGGCCCGCGCGGCTTCGCCCGGACCGATGCCCGCATCCACGAGGATCTGAACGAGCGGCTCACCGACGATCCTTACGTGGACGCCAGCGACCTCCAGGTCACCGTCGTCGCCGGCGTGATCACGCTCGCCGGCAGCGTGCCCACGCGCGCGATGAAGTACCGCGCCGAGGACATCGCCGCGGACTGCGGCGGTTCTTCCGGCGAAATCCGCAACGAGATCCGCGTCGCGCGTGCCGGCGACAGCGCGTCCGCGCCCGCTTCCGCCAGCCCGGCCACGGACGCGCAGGCGAAAGCGCAGGCCGACCGCCACCAGGACCAGGCGCTGGAGGAAACCTTCCCCGCCAGCGATCCGGTCTCGCCGTTCGTGCCCGCGCGCAAGCCCGAGTAGGCCGCGTTGGATCCTTGGCAGGAAGCGCGCGAACGCATGCTGCTGCGCCACGTCGCCGGGCGCGGCCTCGACGATGCGCGCCTGCTGGCGGCCATGCGCGCGGTGCCGCGCGAACGCTTCGTGCCCGTGCGATTCCAGTCCAGCGCCTACGAGGACGCGCCGCTGCCGATCGCGCACGGACAGACCATCTCGCAACCGTACATCGTCGCGCTGATGCTCGACGCCGCGCGCATCGGCGAAGGCGATGCCGTGCTCGACATCGGCGCCGGCTCCGGCTACGCGGCGGCGGTCGCGCACGAAATGGGCGCCAGGGTCCACGCCATCGAGCGCATTCCCGAACTCGCGCAGGCCGCGCGCGAACGGCTGCGCGAGCTCGGCTACGGCGACATCGAGCTGCGCACGGGCGACGGCACCGCCGGCTGGCCGGAAGCCGCGCCGTTCGACGCCATCGTGGCCGCGGCCGGCGGCCCGGCGGTGCCGCGCACGCTGCTGAAGCAGTTGCGCATCGGCGGGCGACTGGTCATCCCGGTCGGCGACGCGCGCGATCGCCAGCGCCTGTTGCGCGTGACCCGGCTCGGCGAGGACGACTACCGCGAGGAGGAACTGGGCGAGGTGCGCTTCGTGCCGTTGATCGGTCGCGAAGGATGGGACGATGCACAGGGCGGCGGGGATGCGTCCTCCACCGATGCCGCCGCCGGGCCGCCCATCGACGACGACGCGGTGGTCGCGCTCATCCGGCGGGCGGCGGAAATGCTGCCGGAGGTCGATTCGCAGGCTTTCGCGGACCTGTTCGAGCGCTTCGCGCTGGCCAGGGTGGTGCTGCTGGGCGAATGCAGCCACGGCACATCCGAGTTCTACCGCGCCCGCGACGCGATCACCCGCCACCTGGTGCGCGAGCACGGCTATCGCATCGTCGCCATCGAGGCCGACTGGCCGGACGCGGCCGCGCTGGATCGGCGCGTGCGCGGCCGGCCCGCCCCGCCGGATGCCGCGCCGCCGTTCCAGCGCTTCCCGCAGTGGATGTGGCGCAACCGCGAGATGGAGCGGTTCGTCGACTGGCTGGCCGCGCACAACGCCGCGCTGCCCCAGGTGCAGCGCACCGGCCTGTACGGACTGGACCTGTACAGCCTGCACCGCTCGATCCGCGCAGTGGTCGATTACCTCGAATCGGTGGATCCCGACGCGGCCGCGCTGGCGCGATCGCGCTACGGCTGCCTGTCGCCGTGGGCGCACGATCCGGCAGGCTACGGCCTGGCCGTGGCCAGCGAGGGCCTTGCCCGCTGCGAGGAACCGGTCCTGCAGATGCTGCAGCTGTTGCTGGAAAAGCAGTCCGAGTACAGCGCGCGCGACGGCGACGACTTCCTCGATGCCCGCCACAACGCCCGCCTGATCGGCAACGCCGAGTCCTACTACCGCGCGATGTACCGCGGCGGCGCCGAGGCCTGGAACGTGCGCGACCGCCACATGTTCCAGACGCTGGAGAGCCTGCTGGAAGCGCATGGCGAGCACGCCCGCGCCGTGGTGTGGGCGCACAACTCGCACATCGGCGACGCGCGCCACACCGACATGGGCCGCGTGCGCGGCGAACTCAACCTGGGCCAGTTGTGCCGCCAGAAGTGGGGCGAGCACGCGGTGCTGATCGGGTTCGGCACCCATGCCGGCACCGTCGCGGCCGCCGACGACTGGGACGAGCCGATGCGGATCATGCAGGTGCGCCCTTCCCTGCCGGACAGCGTGGAGCACCTGTTCCACCGCGCCGGGGTCTGCGACTGCATGGTGGAACTGCACGCCGCCGCCTCCAACGGCCTGCACGCCGCGCTCGCCGCGCCCAGGCCGGAACGCTTCATCGGCGTCATCTACCGGCCGCATTCCGAGCGCCAGAGCCACTACGCGAGCGCCGCGCTGTCGCGCCAGTTCGACGCCTACCTCTGGTACGGGAGCACCCGCGCGGTGGACGCCCTGCCCCCTCATGGCCACGAGGCCGGCATGCCGGACACGTACCCGTTCGGCGAATGAACCGGGGCCTGGCGTGCGCTTTGCCGTCATGCGTGCCGCGGCAACCGGGTGCGCGGCTAGACAACCGCTTCACGCCGGCGCCCGCATGGTCGGGGAGCGCATTCCGCGCCCCACCGGAAACGACACCATGAACACCCTCGTCAAACTGCTGCCGGCGCTCGCCGTCGCCGGCCTGCTGGGCGCCTGCGATCGCGGCGCCGCCGATCGCGAGGCGACCATCGCCGCCAACGCCGAGACCGAAGCGGCCGCCGCCAGCGCGCCCGCCATTCCGCCCGCCGGGCCGCCCGAGGACGCGGTGACGCCGGTGGCCGGCGAGAGCGTGGCCGCCAGCGAAGCCGAGCGCGGCGCGCTGGGCGTGCTCAACGCCATCAACGAGCACGAGATCGCCACCGCCGAGCAGGCGCTGGCCAGGACGCTGCCGGACGACGTGGCCGCCTATGCGCGCCGGATGATCGACGAGCACTCGCGCAACCGCGATCAGACCGCCCGCTTCAATCCCGATGCTGCCGCGCCCGCGGCCATCGCCCAGCGCGACAAGGCCGCCGCCGCGCGCGAGCAGCTTGGCGCCAGCGCCGACGCCGGCTATACCCGCGCCTACGTCGAAGCGATGGTCCGCGACCACACCGAGGCGCTCGCGGCGCTGGACAACGATCTGATTCCGGCGGCCGAGAGCGACGCGGTGCGCGAGCACCTGACCACCACGCGCGGCCACGTCGCGGCCCACCTGGAGCAGGCCCAGGCCCTGCTGGGCGGGCTGCCGGCCCGGTGATGCCTTGCGCGGATCACGCGACGGTTTCCATCACCCGGTTTCGCACCCTCTCACCTAACCCCTCTCCCCGCACACGGGAGAGGGGCTTTGCAAATCCGCTATCGCCAAGGAACCGCTCAGTCCCCGGCGGAACCGGCGGTCCGCCCATCGGAAACCGGCGCCGCCGCCTGCGTCCCCGGTTGCATCGGCGCGACGCCCGGTGGCGGACGATCCGCCGGCGCGGCCTGCGGTGGCCGGGTCAGCGTTTCGCCATGAACACCCATCAGGCGCCATTGTCCCCACTTGTCGCTGACCTCGTGCCCGGCGGTGCGGCCCGCGCCCTGGTCGCCGGCATAGCGGTACAGCGGCTGGCCGTTGTAGGTGACGTGCTGGCGGCCGTCGGCCCCGGCGATGCTGGCCACCGCCTCGCCGCGCACGCCCGCGGCCACGCCTGGCCGCGCGTCCGACGCGATCACCGGCGGCCATACTTCCTGGCAGGCGGCGTCGCACTTGCCGCCGTCGCGGTTGCCTTCGAGCACGTAGAGCGCATTGCCGGCCGCATCGACCAGGTACGGCGGTTCGCCCGCGCCCTGCAGCAGCAACGACTGGTCCGGCGCCGAAGGCAGCGCGCTGCCTTCGACGGCCACGGGCGCGGCGGGCGGATCGGTCGCGCGCGCCTCGTCGTCACCCAACGCCGGCGCACCGACCTGCTGTCCGCAGGCGGCAACCGACAACGCCATCGCGATCGCGAGATACCGGTAACGCATGCTGCCTCTCCTTCGTTCTATGGATGCGCGGATGCCGCGCCGGATGGATTGCGCACGCCGCACGGATGCAGGGCGTGCATCGCCATCATCCCGATCGCGCGGCAAGGACGGGTGACGGAGCGGCAAGCGTCAAGGCGGCGACTCACGGCGCGGCCCGCGGCGCGCGGCGGCGGCGCCTTCGCGCTTGCCTTCGCGCGCGCCGGCCTGCTGCTCCGGATCGTTGCGCCGCTCGCTGTCGCGCTTGCCCGGCTGCTCGCCCGGGCCGGGCGCCGCATCGGGCCGCAACGGATCCTGTCGTCCGGAAATCCCGTTCATGGCGTCCTCCCGCCAGCCTGCATGCCGGCGATGCTGGACCGGCCGCGATGAAGAGACCGTGGCGGCGCCCCGCCGCCGGCGCCGCGCCTCGAGCAGCGCGTACAGCGCCAGCGCGGCCAGCAGCGGCAGCAGGTAGTAGATCGCGCGGTAGGCCAGCAGCGCGGCGACCACCGCCGGCTTGCCCAGTTGCCCGCCGAGCATCGCCAGGAACGCCGCCTCCCACGCGCCCAGCCCGGCCGGCACGTGCATCAGCGCGCCCAGCACCGCGGCCACCAGCACCACGCCCAGCACCCGTGGATAGCCGACCTCGCCCGGCAACAGCAGGAACAGGATGCCGGCGATGGCCAGCCAGTTGAGCGAGGACAGCAGCAACTGCAGCAGCGCCATCCGCAGCGACGGCAGCGTCCAGGCATGGCCGCGCAGGCTCAATCCGCGGCCGCTCCAGCGCGCGCAGGCCCCGAGGTAGGCCGCCACCGCCAGCAGCATCGCCACGCCCAGCGCCTGCAATCCTGCGGACGACCCGAAACGCGCCGGCAACGGCATCGCGCCGCTGGCCAGCACACCGCCGGCCAGCGCCAGGTAGCCCAGCCAGTTGGTCGCCACCGCGAACAGCGCCACGCGCGCCACCTCGACCGCCTTGACGCCGTTGCGCGTATACAGGCGCAGGCGCAATCCGCCGCCGCCAATCAGCGCGCCCAGGTTCAGGCTGAAGGCGTAGCTGACGAAGCCGATGGCCGCGGTACGCGCCGCCGGCAGGCCGTGGCCGCCGTAGCGGCGCGACAGCAGTTCGTAGGCGCAGTACAGCAGGTAGCTCGCCGCCGCCAGCGCCAGTGCGCAGACGAGCGTGCCGGCGCCGTAGCCGCGCAGCGCCTCGCCGACCGCCGGCCAGTCCAGCGAGCGCGCGTACCGCGCCAGCAGCAAGAGCACGACGAGGGAAATCGCGACCGTCAACGCGCGCGCGACGCGCGGGCGCCAGCGGCCGCGCGGTCGCCTCATGCGTCCGCCATCCTGGAGTCATCGGCGCCATCCGGGGGGCTGGTGTCCCCGCACGGCGCCAGCACCACCACCTTCTGCGCATGCGCCGGCAACAACCCGGCCCAGGCCGGGAAGCGCCGCAGCACGTGGTACAGCAGCGGACCGGGCAGCGGCCAGCCGGCGCGCGCCGGCAGGCCGTCGGCCTCGATGGTGCGGCAGTGGCGCCGGCGCAGCCGCTCCAGCCGCGCGCGCAGTTCCGCGTTGAAATCGCGGTCGCGGATGAAGACGTTGGCTTCCAGGTTCAGCGACAGGCTCAGCGGATCCAGGTTGCTCGATCCCACCGTCGCCCAGTCGTCGTCGATCAGCGCGACCTTGCCGTGGAACGGCCGCCGGCCGTACTCGTGGATGCATACCCCTTCGCGCAGCAGGTCCCGGTACAGCGAGCGCGCGGCAATCATCGCGATCGGCATGTCCGGCTCGCCCTGCACGATCAGCGTCACCTTCACGCCGCGGCGCGCGGCATGGCGCAGATCGCGCAGGAAACCGTAGCCGGGGAAGAAATAGGCGTTGGCGATCACGATCTCCGAGCGCGCCGCGCGGATCGCCTCGCGGTAGACGCGCTCGATGCCGGTGCTGTGGCGATGGTTGTCGCGCAGCGCCAGCGCGGCCTGCGCGCCGCCGGCCGCCGGCGCGTGCCCGCCCGCGTCCGCCCGCGACGCGACACCGTCGGCAACGAAGGCGCGGATGTCGGCGGCGACCGGGCCGGCCAGTTCGACCGAATAGTCCTGCTTGGACCGCGGGCCGAAGCTGTCGAGGTGATCGGCGGAGAAATTGATGCCGCCGCAGAAGGCGACCCGCCCGTCCACCACCAGCAGCTTGCGGTGCATGCGGCGGAAGATGTGCAGGCGCAGTCCCAGCAGCGTGCGGTGCGGATCGAAGGTGCGCAGGCGCACGCCGGCTTCAGCCAGCCCGGCCAGGAAGTCCGGCGAGAAGCGCGGCGACCCGTAGCCGTCCACCAGCACGTCCACGCGCACGCCGCGCCGCGCGGCGGCCGCCAGCCTGCCGTGCAGCTCGCGGCCCACCGCGTCCTCGAACAGGATGAACGTCTCCAGCAGGATCTCCTCGCGCGCCGCGTCGATGGCCTCGAACGCGCGCGCGAAGAACTCCTCGCCGTTCTCCAGCAGCCGCGCGCAGTTGCCGTCGCGCCACGACAGCCCCGTGCGCATCCGCCTCATGCGGCCGCCCCGATGCCGCCGACCCGCGCGTACAGGGTGGCGTGATCGGACAGGCGCGACCACGGCGCCGCCGACAGCACCGCCGTCTCGCGCACCTCCAGGTTGCGCAGGTAGATGCGATCCAGCGGCAGCAGCGGCCAGCGCGCCGGGAACGATCGCGCCAGCCTGCCGCGCGCGTGCAGGAAGGCCTCCCGCAGTCCGCAGGCGGCCATGCGCGCATGGCCCCGCCCGCGCCAGTCGTTGAAGTCGCCGGCCACGATCGCGGGGGCGCTGGCCGGCACGTGGGTTTCCAGCACGCCGCACAGCAGGTCGAGCTGGCGCTGCCGGTGCGCCTCGCGCAGCCCCAGGTGGACGCAGACGGCATGCAGGCGCGTGGCGTGGCCCGGCATCTCCAGCACGCAATGCAGCAGGCCGCGGTTCTCGTGGCCGGCGATGGAGACGTCGCGGTTCTCGTATTCGAGGATGGGAAAACGCGACAGCAGCGCGTTGCCGTGGTGGCCGGCCGGATACGCCGCGTTGCGGCCGTAGGCGAACTGCGGCCACAAGCTGTCGGCGAGGAATTCGTAATGCGGCACGCCGGGCCAGGCGCGATGCCGGCGCGCGTGCCCGCTGTGCTCGCCCAGCACTTCCTGGAGGAACACCAGGTCGGCGCCGACCCCGCGGATGGCCTCGCGCAACTGCGGCAATACGAAGCGCCGCCGCAGGAAGCTGAAGCCCATGTGGATGTTGGCCGTCAGCACCCGCAGTTCCGGCAGCGCGCCCGCTGCTACGGGAATCGCCGTGCCGGCACCGGCGCTCGCAGCGGCGGCGGGAAGCGCACCGCGATCCCCGCCCTTTCCGCCACCGCGGCGCGCCCTCGCGTCGCCGTGCCGCGCAGGCGCTGTCGTCGTTCCGGTGGCGGCGGGCAATGGCGGCATGGCGTTCGTGGACGAAGGATTCGGGTATCGCGGCTGCCGCGACATGCCGGCAACGCGGACTGCGCCGCGCTCGGCCGTCGGCACGCTGCGGAAGTCCGGACGGAACCGACCATAGACAGGCATTCGCGAAAACAGGGTGAACCGCCGCACCGGCGATGCCGCGGATTCACGCCGGCCAGACGGCGGACGCCCTACAAGTCGCGCATGGATGCCGAAGCCGCAGATGCCCCGCCCGCCACGTCCTGCCGCGCCCGCCTGTTCGGCCATGCCAGCGGCGGACGCGACCTGGATTGCGACGATCTGCCCGGATTGCGGCTCGACGATCACATGCTGCTGTGGGTGGACCTGCTGCAGCCCGACGCCGCGCTGCTGGACGCGATCTGGTCCTCGCTCGGCCTGCCGGATGCCGCGCGCACCCTGCCCGACGATGGCGGCACCACGCCGTGGGTCAGGAAATACGACGGCTTCTTCGCCGTGCGCGCGATCGCCGTGGACAACGGCTGCGCGCCGCTGAACGGCCATGTGTTCACGCTGCTGGCCGGCCGCAACGTCGTCGTCAGCATCCACCGGCAGGCGTTGCCGTTCATCGACGAGATGCATGGGCGCAACGCCGGGCAGGCCGACGTCGGCGTGCTGTGCGCGCAGAGCTTCGTCGCGGCGGTGCTAGACGGCCACCTTTCCACCTATTTCGAGGCGGCCGCCGATTTCGAGATGGCGGTCGAGCGGCTGGAAGTGGACATCCTGGCCGACCGGCGCCGCGACTGCCTGCCCGAACTGCGCGGGCTGCGCCGGCATGCCTCGCGGATGCGGCGCATGCTCTCGCCGCACCGCGCGGTGTTCGGCGTGCTGTCGCGTCCGGACTTCAGCCCGGCCGAGGATCGCGCGGCCGAACGGCACTTCGATGCGCTGGACACCCGTTTCGAACGGGCGATGGACATCGTCGAGAACGCGCGCGAACTGGTGATCGGCAGCTTCGACCTGTTCAGCAGCCAGACCGCGCTGAAGACCAACGACGCGATGCGCATCCTGACCTTCGCCACCGTGGTGACCGGCGTGCTGGCGGTCATCGCCGGCGCCCTGGGCATGAACTTCAACGCCGGACTGTTCCAGACCCGGGCCGCCGGCTTCTGGGCGGCGGTCGGCGGCATGGGCCTGCTGGCCGGCGGCGCGATCGCCTACGGCCGGTGGCGGCGCTGGTTCTGAAGACGCGGCCGGCGGCGCCCGCGCACGGGAACCGGCAAGAACGCGACGAAGGCCGCCGTCACCCGGCCTGACGGTGGCGGCGATACCACGCCTCCACCTCGGCCGGCAGCGCGCCTTCCAGCGCAACGTCCAGGCAGGCGTAGGCGTCGAGCGCATCGGCCAGCAGCGCATGGCGCCCGGCCACCGGCAACGCACCGGGCACGTCGTCGCGGAAGGCCTGCGTCGCCCATTCGAACAGCGCCTCGCGCTGGTCCTGCAAGCGCCCGCGCCACCAGTCGATGCCGCCGGCATGGCCGCGATGGCCGGCGGCGAGATCGCGCTCGATCTCGCCGCGCACCGTCTCGTATGCGCCGCGGTACCACTCGGTGCCGCCGGCCGCGCGCGCCGGCACGGTCAGCGGTTGCATCGCGTTCAGTTCGCACAGCCGCCGGTGCAGCTGCGTCTCGCGCGCCTGCGCCTCGCGGCGGCCGTCGAATTCGACCAGCAGGCTGCGCGGCAGGTCGAAGAACTCGTAATAGCGGCGGGAAAACGCCTGCGCGCGCGCCAGCGGATCGTGCGAGATGCCGATCTTCAGGATGTCCTCGTAGGCCAGCGGCAGGACGTAGAGATAGCAGGACGGCGATTTCATGCGCTCGGGCCATCGGCGGGCAGCCGGTCGCGCCAGCATCGCAGCGCGCCGGTTCACGCGCTGCGAACCGCGGATGCGGCGCGGGGATGCGAAGGTGGTGCCCGAGGCCGGACTCGAACCGGCATGACCGCGAGGTCGAGGGATTTTCGTACCACTTCGGCTTTGGCCGCCGGCGTCGCCGCCGTTCGTGGTCTGGAGCACGCCTTCACCCTAGCGCCCTGCGCCTTAGGTGCCCGCCGTCTGCTCTCTACACCTTCCTCCCGTCGCCGGGAGGCTTGGCTCGGCGTTGGCTCGGACGCGCGGTCCAGGGCGTTCGCCGAATTTGACGGGCTTCACCTCCCGGGTTTCCCCCGGAGGGCTCAATCGTTCAAGTCCCTTGTGTCTACCATTTCACCACTCGGGCGGAGCCGGGAACCGCGGCACGTTCCGCAAGGCCTCCACTGCCGCTTCCCGCGCGCCTGCGACGCGCGCGCCAGAGCATACCAGCGCCGGGCGCGGGCATCGATTCCGGAAGCGGGGAAACGGCGGACAATCGCCGGAAGGATGGAGGCCTGGGTCGGAATTGAACCGGCGTACGCGGATTTGCAGTCCGCTGCATAACCACTCTGCCACCAGGCCGGTGACGACCACGCCAGACTGGCGCAATCAACGCGCCATTTCAAGCGCCTTACAAAACAAAACCCCGCGTGCGGGGTTCTGTTTCCATCCGTCCCATCGGGTGATGCAACGGAGCGATTTGGAGCGGGAAACGAGACTCGAACTCGCGACCTCAACCTTGGCAAGGTTGCGCTCTACCAACTGAGCTATTCCCGCGTGGAAAGTCCGGAAATTCTACCCGCATCCTTGGAACTGTCAACAGCCTTTTTTTCATCGGCGCGCAAAATGGGCCAGGCCGCGTGCAGGTACTGGAAGCCGGACCACAGGGTCAGCAGCGCGGCGATGGCCAGCAGCCAGTCGCCGAGGCGGAACACCCACTCCCCCATCCAGATGTCGGCGCGCTCCAGCCGGCCCGGCGTGGAGGCGTACAGCAGGCAGCTCAGCGCCACCATCTGCACGATGGTCTTGATCTTGCCGATGGCCGCGACCTTGACCGTGGCGCGCTGGCCCAGCTCGGCCATCCACTCGCGCAGCGCCGACACCGCGATCTCGCGGCCGACGATGACCGCCGCCCAGATCGCCATCCACATGGTCGGGCTGTCCTGCACGATCAGGAACAGCGCCACCGCGACCATCAGCTTGTCGGCCACCGGGTCCAGGAACGCGCCGAACGCCGAGCCCAGGTGGTAGCGCCGCGCGATCCAGCCGTCCAGCCAGTCGGTCACCGCGGCCAGGATGAACACGAACGCGGCGGCGAAGTTGGTCCACTTGTAGGGCAGGTAGAACACCAGCACCAGCACCGGGATCAGCAGGATCCGCAGCAGCGTGAGCCAGGTGGGGATGGTCAACTTCATCAGCGACTACTCGTTTCCCGCGATGGGCGGCGGCAACCCGTGCAGGTTAGCGTAGATCCGCTCGGCGAGGGCCGCATTGATGCCCTCGACCCGCGCGATCTCCTCCGCGCCGGCCGCCTTCAGGCCGGCCAGCCCGCCGAAATGCTTGAGCAGGCTGGCGCGGCGGCGCGGGCCGATGCCGGGGATGTCCTCCAGCCGGCTGGTCGTGCGCGCCTTCTGCCGCTTGCCGCGGTGGCCGGTGATGGCGAAGCGGTGCGCCTCGTCGCGCACCTGCTGGATCAGCTGCAGCGCCGGCGAGGCCGCGCCCGGCCGCAGTTCGCGGCCGTCGTCCAGCAGCAGCGTCTCGTGGCCGGCGCGGCGCTCGGCGCCCTTGGCCACGCCGACCAGCTTCACCCCTTCCACGCCCAGGTCGGCCAGCACGCCGCGCGCCTGCGCGAGCTGGCCGGCGCCGCCGTCGATCAGCAGCACGTCGGGCAGCACGCCGTTCTCCTCGACCGCGCGGCGGAAGCGCCGTTCGATGGCCTGGTGCATCGCCGCGTAGTCGTCGCCCGGCTCGATGCCGGCGATGTTGAAGCGGCGGTACTGCGCCCGCACCGGGCCGGCGGCATCGAACACCACGCACGAGGCCACCGTTGCCTCGCCCATCGTGTGGCTGATGTCGAAGCACTCGATGCGCTGCGCCGGCTCGGGCAGGTCCAGCAGTTCCTGCAGCGCCTGGCTGCGCGCGGTCTGCGCGCCGCGGCTGCTGACCTCGGTGACCAGCGCGATCTCCGCGTTGCGCCGCGCCAGGTCGAGGTAGCCGGCGCGCTCGCTGCGCACGTTCCACTTCAGCTGCACCTTGCGCGCGGCGGCGGCCGACAGCGCGTTCTCGATCAGCTGCGCATCGGGGATCTCGCGGTCCAGCACGATCTCGCGCGGCGGCAGCTGCTCGGCGTAGTACTGCGAGACGAACGCGCCCAGCACCTCGGCGGCGCTGTCCTCGCCGTTGGTGCGCGGGAAGAACGTGCGCGTGCCGAGGTTGCGGCCGTCGCGGAACGCCAGCAGCAGCACGCAGGCGGTGCTGCCCTGCATCGCGCAGGCCAGCACGTCCAGGTCGGCGGCCTGGCCGTCGACGAACTGGCGCGCCTGCACCGTGCGGATCGAGGTGATGAGATCGCGCAGCCGCGCGGCCTGCTCGAAGTCCAGTTCCGCGCTGGCCCGTTCCATCGCCGCGGTCAGCTGCCGGCTCAGCTCGTCGCTGCGCCCGTCCAGGAACAGTCCCGCGCGGCGCACCGACTCGGCGTATTCCTCCGCCGACACCAAGCCCACGCAGGGCGCGCTGCAGCGGCCGATCTGGTATTGCAGGCACGGCCGCGAGCGGTTGCGGAACACGCTGTCCTCGCAGTTGCGGATCTTGAACAGCTTCTGCATCAGGTTGAGCGTCTCGCGCACCGCGCCGGCGCCGGGATACGGGCCGAAATAGCGGCCCGGCACCGCGCGCGGGCCGCGGTGGAAGGCGATGCGCGGCCATTCCTGGTCGGTCAACAGCACGTAGGGGTAGCTCTTGTCGTCGCGCAGCGAGACGTTGTAGCGCGGCGACAGCGACTTGATGAGCTGGTTCTCCAGCAGCAGCGCCTCGCCCTCGCTGCGGGTGACGGTGACGTCCATCCGCGCCACCTGCGCCAGCATCGCCAGCGTGCGCGGCGACTTCGGCGCATTGCTGAAATAGCTGGCCACGCGCTTGCGCAGCGCGCCGGCCTTGCCGACGTAGAGCAGGCTGTCGTCGGCCGCGTACATGCGGTACACGCCCGGCGCGGTGCTCAGCCCGGCCGCGAAGGCCTTGCCGTCGAAATCATTGCCGCCCCGCCCGCTCATTCTTCTATCGGCACGTGATCCAGCCGACCGGTGGCGATGTCGTAGCGCACGACCGCATGCGCGTCGGTCTCGGCGATCCAGACCGCGCCGGCGGCCACCGCCAGCCCGGCCGGCCCCTGCAGGGCGCGCGGCAGCGGCAGCGTGGTGACGTCGCCGCCGCCCAGGCGCAACATGCGCAGCGCGCCGTTGCCGCTGTCGGCGATCCAAAGCTGCGGCGCGTCCGGCGCCAGCGCGATGGCCTGCGGGTGCTGCAGGCGCGCGGTCTCGCGCGCGCCGTCGTCGTTGCCGAACACCCACGGCCCCTGCCCGACCAGCGTCTGCACCACGCCGCTGCGCGACTGCAGCGAGCGCACCGCCGAGCCGAGCGCGTCGCAGACGTAGATCATCTGGTGCACCGCCGCCAGCGAGGCCGGCTGCGCGAAGGCGGCCATCGGCCCGCTGCCGTCGCGCACTTCCAGCTGGCCGGAACCGGCGACCGCGTGCAGTTCGCGCGAGGCCAGGTCGTAGCTCCAGATGCGGTTGTCGCCGGCCAGGGCGATGAAGATGCGGTTGTTGGCCTCGGCCAGCGCCAGTGGATGCGCCAGCGACACCGTGCGCGGCGCGGCGACCACGCCTTCGGCCGGCTCGCCGGGCCTGCCGTTGCCGATCAGCGTATCGACCACGCCCGAGCCCAGGTGGATGCGGCGCAGCGCGTGGTTGCCGGTGTCGGCCACGTACAGCGACTCGCGCACCAGCGCCAGCCCGTGCGGGCGGTTGAAGCCGGCCAGCGTGGTCTCGCCGTCGACCAGGTCCGCCGCCGGCATGCCGAACCGGCGCAGCACGCGGCCGCCGTGGGTGCATTCGAGGATGCGGTTGTGGCCGCTGTCGGCCACGTACAGGCGCTCGCCGGTGGCGGCCAGCCCGGTCGGGAAGCGCAGCGGCAGGCGCGGTTCGGGATTGGCCTCGCGCGCGCGGCCGAGGTCGTCGTCCGGCGGGAACCCCAGCCCCTCGCACAGCGCCAGCGTCAACCGTTCCAGCTCGCCCGGCGCGTCCAGCCCGGCCAAGCGGTGGCGGATGCGGCCCTCGCCGTCGATCAGCAGCACGGTGGGCCAGGCCTCGATGCCGAAGCGCTGCCAGGCGGCCCAGTCGGCATCGTGCGCGACCGGCAGGGTATTGCCGTGCCGGCGCAGGCGCTTGAGCGCGCGCGCGCCGTCGCGCTCGCTGTCGAAGCGCGGCACGCTGATCGCCAGCACGTGCAGGCGGCCGGCATGGCGGGCCTGCAGCAGGGCCAGTTCGGCCAGCCGCTGCGCGCACCAGGCCGAGCCCGGATTGACGAAGGCCAGCGCCACGATCCGGCCGCGCTGCTCGTACAGCGTGCCTTCCGTCGCATTGAGCCACGCCAGCCCGGCCGGCAGTTCCGGCGCCAGATCCGTATTCACCATCGGTCGATTATGCCGGACTCCGGCCCGGCGGCCAGGCGCGCCACGACCGCCGAGGCGGCCGAATCGACCAGTCGCCACGTCAGCTCGAAGTCGTCGCCGCAGCCGGTATACGGATCCGGCACCGCCACCGTTTCAGGGATGCCGGCCCATTCCAGCAGCAGCACTGCCTTGTGTGCCAGTTGCGGCGGCGCGCGCCGGCGCGCATCGCGCAGGTTCTGCGCGTCGGCGCAGAGCAGCCAGTCGAAGCGCTCGAAGTCCTGCCGCTGCAACTGGCGGGCGCGCAGGCCGGCGATGTCGACGCCGTGCCCGCGCGCGCAGGCGATCGCGCGGTGATCCGGCGGATGGCCGACGTGCCAGTCGCCGGTGCCGGCCGAGTCCACCTCGACCCGGCCGCCCAGCCCGGCCTCGCGCAGGCGGGCGCGCAGCGCACCCTCGGCCATCGGCGAGCGGCAGATGTTGCCCAGGCAGACGAACAGCAGCCTCATCGCTGCAGCGCCTGCCAGTGCGCCTCGGCGCGGGCCAGGTCCTCGGGGGTATCGACCCCGGGCGGGAATGGCTCCGGCGTCAGCGCCACGTGGATGCGCAGGCCGGCCTCCAGCACGCGCAGCTGCTCCAGCGACTCGATGCGCTCCAGCCGCCCCGGCGGCATCGCCGCGAAACGCCGCAGGAAACCGGCCCGGTAGGCGTAGATGCCGATGTGGCGCAACCAGGTCGTCCCGTCCGGCAGCGCGGCGCGATCCTGCACGAAGGCGTCGCGGTGCCACGGGATCGGCGCACGGCTGAAGTACAGCGCGTCGCCGGCCTCGTCGCGGACCAGCTTGACCGTGTTGGGGTCGAACAGCGATTCGGCATCGGCGATCGGCGTGGCCAGGGTCGCCATCTCCGCGCCGCTGACGGCCAGCGCCCGGGCGACCGCGGCGATGCCCGCCGCCGGCGCGAACGGCTCGTCGCCTTGCAGGTTGACCACCAGCGCGTCGTCGGACCAGCCGGCGATGCGCGCGCATTCGGCCAGGCGGTCGCTGCCGGAAGCGTGGTCCGGCGAGGTCATCGCCACCCGCACGCCGCTGCCGGCCAGCGCGTCGGCGATGCGTTCATCGTCGGTGGCCACCCAGACCTCGCCCGCCCCGGCCGCCAGCGCGCGCTGCGCGACCCGCAGCACCATCGGCTCGCCGCCTATCGTGCGCAGCGGCTTGCCCGGCAGGCGGGTGGAGGCATGGCGGGCGGGGATGGCGACGACGAAATCAGGCGGGGGCATGGGGCTGCGGCGGGATTGGGATTGGAGATAGACAGGACAAGCATAGCGCCCTGTTCCGCCGTGGGAGCGACGCAAGTCGCGACGGCGGAAAAGCGCTCTTCGTCGCGCACATGAAGCTCCGGATACCGCACGGCCCGTGGCATCGACCTACGAAGACTTTTCCGCTAGCGGAAAGTTCCGTCGCGACTTACGTCGCTCCCACGGGATTGTCGGCGAGCCTCAGCCGATCCAGCAGCGCCACCCAGAACGCCTCGGGCAACTGCGCGGCCACCGGCACGCTGTAGAAGCCGTCGTCGGCGAAGGCCGCGCACTTCACCGCGTCCTTCTCGGTCATCAGCACCGGCAGCCGGCTGCCGAACTCGAAATCCTCGGCGCGGTAGGCATGGTGGTCGGCGAAGGCGTGCGGCACCACGCCGATGCCCTGCCCGCGCAGCATCTCGAAGAACCGCTGCGGGTTGCCGATGCCGGCCACCGCATGCACGCGCTGGCCGGCGAAGGACGCCAGCGCGCGCGGGCGGCCGCCGCGCATCGGCAGCGCATGGTCGGGCCGCAGCGCCATCGGCCATTCGCCGAAGCCGGCCTCGCCGCCGTTGACCACGCGGAAGTCGCAGTCCGCGCCGCGCCGCGCCGGCTCGCGCAGCGGCCCGGCCGGCAGCAGCAGGCCGTTGCCGTAGCGGCGCTGGCCGTCGATGACCTCGATCTCGACATCGCGCCGCAACCGGTAGTGCTGCAGGCCGTCGTCGCAGACCACGATGTCGCAGCCGGCCGCGGCCAGCGTGCGCGCGGCGGCGACGCGGTCGCGATCGACGCGCACGCGCACCCCGCCCTGGCGCGCGATCAGTACCGGCTCGTCGCCGCCCTCGGCCGGCGGCGTCGCCGCATCGACCCAGCGCGGCTGGTCCTCGTCCTGGCGGCCATAGCCGCGGCTGGCCACGCCCGGGGTGTAGCCGGCCTCGCGCAGGCGCTGCACCAGCGCTATCGTCAGCGGCGTCTTGCCGGTGCCGCCGACGCTGACGTTGCCGACCACGATCACCGGTACGCCGGCGCCGTGCCGGCGCAACACGCCGGCGCGGTACAGCCGGGCGCGCAGCCCGACCAGCGCGCCGTACAGGCCGGCCAGCAGGCGCGCATGCCACGGCGCGCGCGCCTGCCCGTACCACCAGGCAGGCGTGGTGTCGGCGCGCCGGCTCACCCGGCCTCGCTCTCGCGGAACTGCATCTGGTGCAGGTGCGCGTACAGGCCGCCGCGCGCCAGCAGTTCGGCGTGCGTGCCCTGCTCGACCAGGCGGCCGTGGTCCAGCACCAGCACCTGGTCGGCGTGCTCGATGGTGGACAGCCGGTGCGCGATGACCAGCGTGGTGCGGTCGGGCATCAGCCGCTGCAATGCGTTCTGCACCAGCCGTTCGGACTCGTTGTCCAGCGCGGCGGTGGCCTCGTCGAGGATCAGGATCGGCGCGTCGCGCAGGATCGCGCGGGCGATCGCCAGGCGCTGGCGCTGGCCGCCGGACAGCAGCGCGCCGTTGTCGCCGATGCGCGCGTCCAGTTGCAGCGGCATGCGCTCGATGAATTCCCAGGCGTTGGCGGCCTCGGCCGCGCTGCGGATGCGCTCGGCATCGATCGGCGCGCCGTAGGCGATGTTGCCGGCGATGCTATCGTCGAACAGCATCACCTTCTGCCCGACCAGCGCGATCTGCCGGCGCAGGTCGGCCAGCCGGTATTCGTGCAGCGGCACCCCGTCCAGGGTGATGCGGCCGCCGTCGGGCTCGTAGAAGCGCGGCACCAGCCGCACCAGGCTGGTCTTGCCGCTGCCCGAGCGGCCGACGATCGCCGTCACCGTGCCGGGACGGGCGGTGAAGCTGACGTCCTGCAGCGCGTACTTCTCCTGGTCGCGGTAGCGCAGGCTGACCCGGTCGAACACCAGCTCGCCACGCGCGCGCGCCAGCGGCAGTTGGCCGGCGTCGGCCTCCTCGTCGGCGTCGAGGATGGAAAACAATCGCTCGGAGGCGGCCATGCCGCGCGCGATCGAGGTCTGCACGCTGGTCACCCGCCGCAGCGACGGGATGATCGCCATCATCGAGGTCATCAGCATGACGAACTGGCCGGCGTCCAGCAGGCCGGCCAGCGCCTCGCGCGCGGCCACCGCCACGATCACCGCCAGCGCGACCGCCGCCAGCAGCTGCACCATCGCCGAGGCCGAGGCGCGGGTCGTCTCGACCTTCATGTTCAGCGCCAGGATGCGGTTGGCCAGCGCGGCGTAGCGCGAGGTCTCCAGCGCCTGCGCGCCGTGCACTTTGACGTCCTGCTGCGCGGCCAGCGACTGCTCGGCCGCCTGCGCCATCCGCCCCATGCTGTCCTGGATGCCGCCGCTGATGCGCCGGTAGCGCTTGCCCACGTACCAGACGATGACGCCGATCAGCGGCGTCACCAGCAGCATCGCCAGGGTCACCTTGACGCTGGTGTGGAACATCACCGCCAGCAGGCCGAACATGGTCAGGCCGTCGGTGACCACGGTCTTGAGCGCGTTGGCGCTGGCCTCGGTGACCTGCTCGGTGTCGTAGTTGAGCCGGCTGACCATCACCGGGGTGGACTCGGCGTCGAAATGCGCCGACGGCAGCCGCAGGTACTTGGCCAGCACCTGCTCGCGCAGGTCGCGCACCACGCTGCGGCCGGTGCGGGCGATGCCATAGTCGCTGGCGAAGGTGGCGAAGCTGCGCAGCACGAACAGGCCGACGATGGCCAGCGGCAGCTGCCAGGCCATCTCCGGCCGCGGCGCGACGAAGTTGTTGGTCAGCGGCTCCATCAGCCGCGCGAACGCCACACCGGCGCCGGCCTCGACCAGCATGCCGACCAGCGCGATCAGGAAGTACGGCCAGTAGCGCCGCGTATAGCCGAGCAGGCGGCGGTAGACCGGCCACACCGGCGCGTGCGGCCTGCTCACGGCGCGCTCCCGGGCGGGCGCGTCTCCGGCGCGGTGGCGATCTGGATGGTGCGGAAGCCCGACTGCGCCAGCGCGTCGTAGGCGGTCACCACCGCCTGGTGCGGCGTGCGCGCGTCGGCGCGCAGCAGCACCGGGCGATCGCGATCTTCGCCGGCCACCTGCGCGATGGCCTGCTTGAGCGCGTCGACGTCGGTGCGCAGTACCTCGTGCTCGTCTACGAAGTAGTGGCCGTCGGCGTTGACCAGCACGCTCAGCGCGCGGGTCTGCGCGGCCACCGGCTCGCCGGTCGCGCGCGGCAGTTGCAATTGCAGCATCGAGCGCGAGTCGAAGGTGGTGGTGACCACGAAGAAGATGATCAGCACCAGGATCACGTCGATCAGCGGGACCAGGTTGATTTCCGGCTCCTCGTGGGCGCGGTCGTCGCGGATGCGCATCGGGGCGGGCTCAGGACGCGGCGACGGGAGCCGGGCGCACGGCCGGGCGCGGATGGCGCGCTTCCAGCGCATCGACCAGCGCGGTGGCTTCCTTCTCCATCTCGATCACGTAGCCGGCGATGCGGCCGCGGAAATAGCGGTGGAACATCAGCGCCGGAATCGCCACGATCATGCCGGCGGCCGCGCACACCAGCGCCTTGCCGATGCCGCCGGCGAGCTGGTTGACGTCGCCCACGCCGCTGTCGAGGATGCCCAGGAACATCTGGATCATGCCCACCACGGTGCCCAGCAGGCCCAGCAGCGGCCCGGCCGAGGCGATGCTGCCCAGGGTGTTGAGGAACTTCTCCATCCGGTGCACGACGTGGCGGCCGGTGTCCTCGATGCGCTCGCGGATCTGCTCGCGCGGCTTGTTGCGCACGTCCAGCGCGGCGGCCAGCACCTCGCCCAGCGGCGAGGTCCGGCGCAGCGACTCGACGTGCGCCGGCTCCAGCTGCCCACGCGCGGCCCAGGTGCGGACCTCCTGCCCCAGTCCCGGCGGCAGCACTTCCTTGCGGCGCAGGGTCCAGAAACGCTCGATCACGATGGCCAGCGCGAGCGCGGCCAGCATCAGCAACGGGATCATCGGCCAACCGCCGGCCTTGACCAATTCCAGCACGTTCAATCCTTACGGCAACGCGTACCGTCCGACACGAAGGCCGATAGGATAGCCCAGCCGTCCCGCTTCACCGCACCGCGCTCCACAACCGCCGGTGCGCGTGACGGCGTTCACGCAACGCCAGGCCGTCGCCGTCCAGCCAGATCCGCACCGCGCCGCTGCGGGAGGTGTCCACCACCTCGGCCCCGTGGGCCTGCCAGCGGCGGACGATGTCGGCGCGCGGGTGGCCGAAGCGGTTGCCGTGGCCGCTGGACACCAGCGCCAGCTTCGCGCCGGTGGCGGCGACGAAGGCCGGATCCGAGGATCCGCCGCTGCCGTGGTGCGCGGCCAGCACCACCTCGGCGCGCAGGGCCGCCGGGTCGCGCCGGACCAGGCCGCGCTCGATCACCTCGCCGATGTCGCCGGTCAGCAGCATCGCGCCGTGCGCGGTCTCGATGCGCAGCACGCAGCTGGCCTCGTTGCGCAGGTAGGGGAAGTGGGCGGTCGGATGCAGGTAGCGGAACACCACGCCGTCCCACCGCCAGGATTCGCCCGCCTGGCAATGCCGCTGCGCCGGCGTCGGCGACCCCTGCGGCGCCTGCACCAGCGTCGCCGGCAGCGTGCGCTGCACGGCCGGCGCACCGCCGGCGTGATCCTGGTCGCCGTGGCTGATCACCATGCGATCCAGCCGCGCCACGCCCAGCGCCCGCAGCGCCGGGACCACGACCCGCTCGCCGGCATCGAAGCCGTCGCGCACCGCCGGCCCGGCGTCGTACAGCAGCGCGTGCCGGCGGGTGCGCACCAGCACGGACAGCCCCTGCCCGACGTCCAGCATCACCATCTCCACCCCGCCTTCGGCCGGCAGCTCGCGATCCGGCCACAACAGCGGCAGCCACAGCAGCAGCGCCAGCGGCTTGCCCGGCACGCCGCGCGGCAGCAGCAGCCAGAACGCGCCGAGCAGGGCCAGCGGCAGCGCCACGGCGGTGGCTTCCGGCAGCCAGAACAGCGCGAAGCGGCCCTGCGCCAGCCACGCGAACGCCCGCCAGCTCGGATCGAAACACGCCGCCGCCAGCCGCCAGGCCCACTCCCCGGCGCCCGCGTCCAGCGCCTCCAGGCCGGTGCCGATCAGCGCCAGCGGCACCACCACCAGGCTCCACCACGGAATGGCGACGAGGTTGGCGAGCGGCCCGACCAGCGACGCCTGCCCGAACAGCACCACCGTCAGCGGCAGCAACCCCAGCGTGGCCACGCCCTGCGCCGACAGGAAGCCCCGCCACAGCGCGACCTGTCGCTCCGGCAGGCACCACACCAGCCAGGCCACGCCGGCGAAGCTGAGCCAGAAGCCGGCCATCAGCAGCGACAGCGGGTCGAACAGCAGCACCGCGATCAACGCCAGCGCCAGCGCATCGGACACCCGCACCGGACGCCGCCACAGCCGCGCCAGCACCACCACCGCGATCATCAGCACCGTGCGCACCGTCGGCAGCGCGAAGCCGGCCACCGCCGCGTAACCGCAGGCGCCGAGCAGCGCGCCGATGGCCATCGCCTGCGGCCGCGGCAGCCTGCGCGCCCAACGCGGGAACAACCGCCACGCGCCTCCGGCCGCCAGCCCGAAGAAGCCCGCCACCAGGCCAACGTGGAACCCGGAAATGGCGATCAGGTGGGTCAGGCCGGTCGCGCGCAGGGTTTCCCAGTCGCCCTCGTCCAACCGCCGCGTATCGCCCAGCGCCAGGGCGGCGACGAACCGCGCATGTTCGGAAGGGACCGCCTGCACGATGCGGTCGGACATGCCTTCGCGCCAGGCATGCAGGCCCGCGGGCGGTTCCCGTTCAAGCGCCGCCTTCGCATCGCGCAGATAACCGGTCGCGGCGATGCGCTGCACCAGCGCGTGGCGCTCGCTGTCGAACCCGCCCGGATTGCTCAGCCCGCGCGGCGCGCGCAGCCTCACCGTCATGCGCCAGTGCGCGCCCGCGCGCAGCGCCGTCCTCGGCCCCGGGGCCTGTGCGCGGTAGTCGTCGTACCACGACAGCAGCAAGGTCTTGCCGCGCAGCGGCGCCGGCTGCCCGGGTTCGTCGTCGACCACCAGCTTGAAGCGCGTGCGCCGCGCCTCGGCCTGCGGCAGGTCGGCGATGCGCCCTTCGACCTGCCAATCGCGCTTTTCCAGGTCCGCCGGCAACTGCAGCGACAACGCCCAGACCGCATGGATGCCCGCCCAGCCGAAACCCGCCAGCGCGACGCCGATAGGCCGGTACAGGCTGCGCCAGCACCACAGCGCAAGCCCGCACGACAGCAACAGCGCGCATGTCCATCCGGGCCAGGCCCGCGGCAGCCACAGCGAGACCAGCGCACCGGCCAGCAGGCATGCCGCCGCGATGAGCCCGAACGGCGCCGGCGCTTCAGGTGGGCTTCGCCGCGTGATGGCATCGCTGTTTCCGGCCGGACAATCCATGTCGCCTCTCCGTGCTGACCAAGCAACATGGTCGCTTCCAGCGCCCTGTCCGGTCGTCAGCCGAACGGACGCTGCGTCGTGGGGATAATCCGGTTCAGTGCGAATCGAGCACGCGCGGACCGCGCGGAGGCGCGCCCATCAGCCGCATCGGCACGTGCGGATTGCAGCACGCGTCGTCGGGCCGCCTCGTTCCATGCGCGCCTGCACACGGAGGAAGCGGTCCTCTTTCCCGGGACGACGAATCAGGCGCCGTCGAGCGAAGCCGGCGCCAGTTCGCGCAGCTTGCCCTCGTGCAGTTCCAGCACGCGATCCAGCCGGCGCGCGAGGCGGCGGTCGTGGGTCACCAGCACCAGGCTGGTGCGCTGGGCGCGGTTGAGTTCCAGCATCAGCTCGAACACGGTCGCGGCGGTCTTCTCGTCGAGGTTGCCGGTCGGCTCGTCGCCCAGCACGCAGGCGGGACGGTTGACCAGCGCGCGCGCCACCGCGGCGCGCTGGCGTTCTCCGCCGGACAGCTCGCCCGGCTTGTGCTCGATGCGGTGGCCCAGCCCGACCGCCTCCAGCAGTTCGCGCGCGCGCGCGGAAGCCTCGCGGACGTCGGCGCCGCCCAGCATCACCGGCATCATCACGTTCTCCAGCGCGGTGAACTCCGGCAGCAGGTGGTGGAACTGGTAGACGAAGCCGAGCGCGCGGTTGCGCAGCTGGCCGCGCGCGGCGTCGGACAGCGCCGACATCCGGTGCCCGTCCACGTAGACCTCGCCGGCGGTCGGCGTGTCCAGCCCGCCCAGCAGGTGCAGCAGCGTGCTCTTGCCGGCGCCGGACGCGCCGACGATGGCCACGGTCTCGCCCGCGCGCACGTCCAGTTCCAGCCCGTCGAAGACCGGCGTGCGCAGCCGTCCTTCCGCATAGGTCTTGCCCAGCGCCTCGGCGCGGATGACCGTCTCGTTCATACCCGCCTTCCGCACTTGCGAATCCTGATGCTCACTCATAGCGCAGCGCCTCCGCCGGCTGGGTGCGCGCGGCGCGCCAGGCCGGGTACAGGGTGGCGAGGAAGCTCATCGTCAGCGCCACCAGCGCGATCACCACCACGTCGCTGGCCTGTAGGTCGTACGGCAGGCCGGTGATGTAGTAGACGTCCGGCGGCAGCAGGGTGATGCCGAACGCCGACTCGATGACGCCGAGGATGCGCTCCAGGTTGAGCGTCAGCAGGATGCCGCCGGCGACGCCGGCCACGGTGCCGATGACGCCGATCAGCGAGCCCTGCACCATGAACACCTGCATCACCCCGCGCGGGGTCAGGCCGAGCGTGCGCAGGATGGCGATGTCGGCCTGCTTGTCGGTGACCAGCATGACCTGCGAGGACACCAGGTTGAACGCGCCCATCGCGATGATCAGCGACAGCAGGATGCCCATCACCGTCTTCTCCATCTTCAGCGAGTGGTAGAGGTTGGCGTTCTCGCGCGTCCAGTCGCTGATCCGGTACGGCCCCTGCAGGCCGATGGCCAGGTCGCGCGCCACGTTCCAGGCCTGGTCCATGTCGTGCAGCTTCAGCCGCACGCCGGTCACGCCCTCGCCCATCCGCAGTACGCGCTGCAGGTCGCCCATGTGGACGATGGCGAGGTTGCGGTCGACGTCGTTGTGGCCCACCGAGAAGGTGCCGCTGACGGTGAAGCGCTTGATCTTGGGCATCGCCCCCATCGGCGTGCCCTGGAAATCGCCGGCGGTGACGACCACGCTGTCGCCGACGCCCACGCGCAGCCAGTCGGCCAGGTCCTGCCCCAGCAGGATGTGGAACTCGCCCGGGACGAGCGAATCGAGCCTGCCGGATTTCATCTTCTCGCCCAGCACCGACACCTGCGGCTCGCGCTCGGGCAGCACGCCGCGCACCAGCGCGCCCTGCGGGTCGGCGTTGCCGGTCAGCATGGCCTGCACGTCGACGTAGGGCGCCGCGCCGGACACGCGCGCGTCGCGCATCGCCACGTCGACCGCGCGGGGCCAGTCCTGCATCGCCTCGCCGGCGCCGCTGACGGTGGCGTGGGCGGTCATCTGCAGCAGGCGGTCGCGGATCTCGCGCTGGAAGCCGCTCATCACCGACAGCGTGGTGATCAGCACGGTCACGCCCAGCGCGATGCCGAGGATCGAGGCCAGCGAGATGAAGGAGATGAAGCCGTTGCGGCGCTTGGCGCGCAGGTAGCGCAGTCCGATGGCGACGGGGATGGGTTTGAACATCAGGGCCTGGACGGGAAGGTCGCGATGCGACGGGGGACGGACGCGCCAGTGTATGCGAGCGGCCGGACGCGGGGGAGCGCGACCGCGCCTATGGTGCCATCGCCGATGCGGGGCGGTCATCGGCGAGCGCGGCGGCGGCCAGCCTCAGTTCACGTCGGCGCGCGGCCGGCAGGGTATCCGGCCACCAGTGCAGGCGGCGGATGCGGCCGCGCCCGTCACGCCAGCTCAGGAAGGCCAGCGGACCGCGCCAGCGCAGGCGCGCCTGGCGCAGCGGCAGGCCGTCCAGCGATGGTTCGCCGCCATGTCCGCCGATGACCAGTTGCCGGGCAGGCTGTCGCCGGTATCGCATCGCGCCCAGCACGCCGTATCCCAGCGCCGTCGCCGCCAGCGGCCAGGCCGCTGCGCGCGGCAGCCCGCTGGCAAGCACCGCGAACGGCGACAGCGCCGCCAGCAGCAGGAGCGCGCCGCCCACCCAGCGCGAGGGGCGCCATTCAAGCCGGCAGTCGACGGATGCGTTGCACCAGCGCGGAGAGTTCGCCATCGGGACATTGCTCGTAGCCCATGAACCAGCGCCAGAGCTTATCGTCCTCGCAATCCAGCAGGCGTAGGAAAACGCCGCGCTCGGCGTCGGACGACGACGGCCATCCGCGTTCCAGGTAGCGTTCGAAGAGCTGGTCGAGCTCGCGCATGCCGCGCCGGCAGCGCCAGCGGATGCGGCGCAGTTCGGCGGCCGGTTCGGCGGCGTGCGCGTGGTCGTGGGTTTCCTGCGTCATCGCATCGGTCGAGCGGAAGCGGTAGAAGCCGGACATTCTGACCGTCCCGCCCGCTTTTTGACAGGCGCGCGGCCTTCAGTCCTGCGCCTCGCGCCGCTTCAGCCAGGTGTGGATGCCCAGCGCGGCCAGCGTGGACAGCGCACCGGACAGCAGGTACGCGCCCAGGTAGGCCAGGCCGAAGTGCGCGCACAGGCCCAGCGCCACCAGCGGGGCGAAGGCCGCGCCGATCAGCCAGGCGAAGTCGGAGGTCAGCGCCGCGCCGGTATAGCGGTAGCGCGAGCCGAAGTTGCGGGTCACCGCGCCGGAGGACTGCCCGTAGGACAGGCCCAGCAGCAGGAAGCCGATCAGGATGAAGGCGTCCTGCGCCAGCGGCCCACCGCCGAGCAGGGTCGGCGCGAAGCCGCTGAACATCGCGATCGCCAGCGCCAGCGCGCCCAGCGTCGGCACCCGGCCGAAGCGGTCGGCGATCACGCCCGAGGCCAGCACGCCGCCGATGGCGAGGAAGCCGCCGGCCACCTGCACCATCAGGAAGCCGGCAATCGGTTGCCCGGAGTACAGCAGGATCCACGAGATGGGGAAGATGGTGACGATGTGGAACAGCGCGTAGCTGGCCAGCGGCGCGAACGCGCCGATCAGCACGTGCCGGCCCTTCTCGCGGAACAGTTCGCGCAGCGGCACCGGCTGCAGCTCGCGCTGGCCCATCTGCTGCTCGTACTGGTGGGTGACCACCAGCCGCAGTCGCGCGAACAGCGCCACCACGTTGATGGCGAAGGCGGCGAAGAACGGATAGCGCCAGCCCCAGGCGTAGAAGTCGTCGGCCGACAGGCTGGAATGCAGGAAGGCGAACAGCGCGGCCGCCACGATGAAGCCCACCGGCGCGCCGAGCTGGCCCAGCATCGCGTACCAGCCGCGACGGTGCCTGGGCGCGTTGAGCGCCAGCAGCGACGGCAGGCCGTCCCAGGATCCGCCCAGCGCCACGCCCTGGGCGATGCGCAGCAGCGCCAGCAGCACGATGGCGGCTGCGCCCAGCCGCGCGTAGCCGGGCAGGAAGGCGATGCCGGCGGTGCTGGTGCCGAGCAGGAACAGCGCCGCGGTCATCTTGGTGCCGCGGCTCCAGCGCTCCTGGATGCGCAGGAACAGCGCGGTGCCCACGGGCCGCGCGATGAATGCCAGCGCGAACACCGCGAACGAGTACAGCGTCGCCTGCAACGGCTCGGCGAACGGGAAGAACACCCGCGGGAACACCAGCGCCGAGGCGATGCCGTAGACGAAGAAGTCGAAGTACTCCGAAGCGCGACCGATGACCACGCCGACGGCGATCTCGCCGGGCGCGACCTCGCTGTGCGGCTCGGAGTCCGGGCCGTGGACGGAGACGGTGGAACTGGACGCGGGAATCGAGGACATCGCGGGCGGAGTGGCTGGTGGTGCGGTGACGGGAATCGATGAGCGGCGCATGCGCGTGCGCGCGCCGGGCAGAACGCCGGTCGGCACAGGTTCCCACCAACGCAACGCCGCGGCCATAGGACAAAACGTCCAATCGCCCCCATCGCGACCCGGCGCTAGAGTGCTTCCCGCCGCGACTGCACACGTCCGCCTCCCATGCCTCCATTCAAGCCCCTGCGCCGCCTGCTCGCGGCCGCCGGCCTGGTCCTGCCGCTGGCCGGCTGCAACACGATCCTGCTCAACGCGCCCGGTGACGTGGCGCGCCAGCAGGGCGACCTGATCGTGGTCGCCACCGTGCTGATGCTGATCATCATCGTCCCGGTGATCGCGCTGACGCTGTTCTTCGCCTGGCGCTACCGGGCCTCGAACAAGGCCGCCACCTACAAGCCGGACTGGGACCACTCGCTGCAGCTGGAGCTGGTGATCTGGGCCGCGCCGCTGCTGATCATCATCGCGCTGGGCGCGATCACCTGGATCAGCACGCACACCCTGGATCCGTACCGCCCGCTGGATCGCATCGCCGCGGGCAAGCCGGTGCCGGAGGGCGTGCGGCCGCTGGAGGTCGAGGTGGTTTCGCTGGACTGGAAGTGGCTGTTCCTCTACCCGGAACAGGGCATCGCCACGGTCAACGAGCTGGCCGCGCCGGTGGATCGGCCAATCCGCTTCAAGCTCACCTCCTCCACGGTGATGAACGCGTTCTACGTGCCGGCGCTGGCCGGCATGATCTACACCATGCCCGGCATGCAGACCGAGCTGAACGCGGTGATGAACACGCCGGGCGAGTACGAGGGCTTCTCCTCCAACTACAGCGGCGCCGGCTTCTCCGGCATGCGCTTTCGCTTCCACGCCACCGACGAGGCCGGCTTCGAACGGTGGGTGGCGAAGGTGCGCGCCAGCGGCGCGGAACTGGATCGCGACGCCTACCTGGAACTGGAGAAGCCCAGCGAGCGCGAGCCGGTGCGCCACTACGCACGCGTCGACGGCGACCTCTACGAGGCCATCCTCAACCGCTGCGTCGACCCGCGCCGCATGTGCATGCACGAGATGATGGCCATCGACGCCGGCAACGGCGCCGGCCGCACCCGCATGGAAGGACTGGAGGCGCGCCAGCGCGGCGACCTGCGCGGCCGCAGCTACGTGCAGTCGGCGATGTGCCGCGCCGGCGATCCGCCCGCCGCCGGCCTGCCCTTCCTCTCCCGCTCCGCCCCCTGATCGCGCGCGCCGCGCCGCAAGCCCGTTGACGACATGACGCCCGAAAACGCCACTCCCATCGCCGACCACCCGATCTTCGGCCGCCTGAGCTGGAGCGCGCTCCCGCTGCACGAGCCGATCCTGATCGCCACCTTCGCCGGCGTGGTGCTCGGCGGCCTGGCCATGCTCTACCTGCTGACCCGCTACCGGCTGTGGGGCAGGCTGTGGCGCGACTGGATCACCAGCATCGACCACAAGAAGATCGGCATCATGTACATGGTGCTGGGCCTGGTGATGCTGCTGCGCGGCTTCGCCGACGCGTTGATGATGCGCCTGCAGCAGGCCATGGCCTTCGGCGACAACCTCGGCTACCTGCCGCCGCACCACTACGACCAGATCTTCACCGCCCACGGCGTGATCATGATCTTCTTCGTGGCCATGCCGCTGGTCACCGGCCTGATGAACTACCTGGTGCCGCTGCAGATCGGCACCCGCGACGTCGCCTTCCCGTTCCTCAACAACTTCAGCTTCTGGATGACCGCCGCCGGCGCCGGGCTGGTGATGGTGTCGCTGTTCGTCGGCGAGTTCGCCAAGACCGGCTGGCTGGCCTACCCGCCGCTGTCGGGCATCGACTACAGCCCCGACGTCGGCGTGGACTACTACATCTGGGCGCTGCAGATAGCCGGCGTCGGCACGTTGCTGTCGGGCGTGAACCTGATAGTGACCATCGTCAAGATGCGCGCGCCGGGCATGACCCTGATGCGGATGCCGGTGTTCACCTGGACCGCGCTGTGCACCAACGTGCTGATCGTGGTGACCTTCCCGGTGCTGACCGCGGTGCTGGCGCTGCTGGCGCTGGACCGCTACGCGGGGACCAACTTCTTCACCAACGATCTCGGCGGCAACCCGATGATGTACGTGAACCTGATCTGGATCTGGGGCCATCCGGAGGTCTACATCCTGATCCTGCCGCTGTTCGGCGTGTACTCCGAGATCGTGGCCACCTACTCGGGCAAGCGCCTGTTCGGCTACAGCTCG
The DNA here is from genome assembly GCF_046736355.1 of Pseudoxanthomonas mexicana. Taxonomy (GTDB): domain Bacteria; phylum Pseudomonadota; class Gammaproteobacteria; order Xanthomonadales; family Xanthomonadaceae; genus Pseudoxanthomonas_A; species Pseudoxanthomonas_A mexicana_B. Next base: position 2,149,524 of record NZ_CP157201.1, read on the forward strand.
ATGGTCTACGCCACCGTGGTGATCACCATCCTGTCCTACCTGGTGTGGCTGCACCACTTCTTCACGATGGGCTCGGGCGCCAGCGTCAACTCGTTCTTCGGCATCACCACGATGATCATCTCGATCCCCACGGGCGCGAAGATCTTCAACTGGCTGTTCACCATGTACCGCGGGCGGATCCGCTTCGAGGTGCCGATGCTGTGGACGATCGGCTTCATGGTCACCTTCGTCGTCGGCGGCATGACCGGCGTGCTGCTGGCGGTGCCGCCGGCCGACTTCGTGCTGCACAACAGCCTGTTCCTGGTCGCGCATTTCCACAACGTGATCATCGGCGGCGTGGTGTTCGGCCTGTTCGCCGGCATGACGTTCTGGTTCCCGAAGGCGTTCGGCTTCAAGCTCGACGACTTCTGGGGGAAGATGTCGTTCTGGTTCTGGCTGGCCGGCTACTGGTTCGCCTTCACCCCGCTGTACGTGCTGGGCCTGATGGGCGTGACCCGCCGCGTCAGCCACTTCACCGATCCCTCGCTGCAGATCTGGTTCCAGATCGCCGCCTTCGGCGCGGTGCTGGTCGCCATCGGCATCGCCTGCTTCCTGATCTGCATCTTCGTCAGCTTCCGCAGGCGCGAGCAGCTGCGCGACGTCAACGGCGACCCGTGGGACGGCCGCAGCCTGGAATGGTCCACCTCCTCGCCGCCGCCGGAGTACAACTTCGCCTTCACCCCGGTGGTGCACGACAACGACGCCTGGTGGGACATGAAGCAGCGCGGCGCCAGGCGGCCACTGGCCGGCTTCCTGCCGATCCACATGCCGAGGAACACCGCCGCCGGCGTGGTCATCGCCGGCCTGAGCACCGTGTGCGGCTTCACCCTGGTCTGGCACGTGTGGTGGCTGGCGATCGCCTCGCTGGCGGCCACGGTCATCGCCGCCATCGTCCACAGCTTCAACTACAAGCGCGACTACCACATCCCGGCGCAGACCGTGGCCGGGACCGAGGAGCAGCGCACCGCCCTGCTGAACGCCCATGTCTGACGCCCACGCCCTCCCCGCCGCAGGCGCGTCGCCCGCGCCCGGGCAGCCGCCGCAGTTCTACGACCTGTCCGGCCGCCACCATCCGCAGCAGGGCACCCTGCTCGGGTTCTGGCTGTACCTGATGAGCGACTGCCTGATCTTCGCCTGCCTGTTCGCCGTCTACGGCGTGCTCGGCCGCAACTACGCGGCCGGCCCCACCGGCGCGGACCTGTTCGACCTGCAACTGGTCGCGGTCAACACGGCGATGCTGCTGCTGTCCTCGATCACCTACGGCTTCGCGATGCTGTCCATGCAGCGCCGGCACGTCGCCGGCGTGCTGCTGTGGCTGGCGGTGACCGGCGTGTTCGGCCTGGCCTTCCTGGGCCTGGAGCTGTACGAGTTCTCGCACCTGATCCACCAGGGCGCCGGCCCGCGGCGCAGCGCGTTCCTGTCGGCGTTCTTCGCGCTGGTCGGCACCCACGGCCTGCACGTGGCCTTCGGCATCGTCTGGCTGGTGGTGCTGATGGTGCAGGTGCGGCGCTACGGGCTGGGCCCGGAGAACCGCCGCCGGCTGCTGTGCCTGTCGATGTTCTGGCACTTCCTCGACGTCGTCTGGATCGGCGTCTTCACCTTCGTCTACCTGATGGGAGCGCTGCCATGAGCCAGCCCCGCGACCCGCACGCGACCCACGGCCACGACGAGCACGGCGGCGAGCACGGCCCGCACGTCGGGCACGACGAGGCCGCGCACGGCAGCCTGCGCGACTACGTCGTCGGCTTCGTGCTGTCGGTGATCCTGACCGTGATCCCGTTCTGGCTGGTGATGGGCGGCGTCTTCGCCGACTCGGGCGTCACCGCGCTGGTGATCCTGGGCTTGGCGGCGGTCCAGATCGTCGTGCAGATGGTGTACTTCCTGCACATGAACGCCAGGTCGGAAGGCGGCTGGAACCTGCTGGCACTGATCTTCACCCTGGTGCTGGTGGTGATCGTGCTGGCCGGCTCGCTGTGGGTCATGCACCACCTCAACGTCAACATGATGCCGATGTCGCCACACGACGTGCGCAACCTGCCTTGATATCCGCGCGTCTGTGCCGCTTTGAGTACGGCGTGGGCCGCGCTGGCATGGCTGGGAAGCCGAGCAAGCTCGGCTCTACAACGAGTTTGGCTGTAGAGCCGAGCTTGCTCGGCTCGCCACGCCCGGATGCGGGAAGCGGCCCTGACGAGGCCCTCTGTATCGCATCGCGATGGCCCTGGCCTGTGGGAAAGCGCATAACACACCCTAGCCCACCGGCGGCAACGGGCACGCAACCATGAATGAGCAACTCGGCCCCACGACAAGCCCGCACAAAAACGCCACAGCCACGCGCCCGCCACGCGGCCCATTGGCACTGACACTGTTGGCGGCAGCATTCACCTGCGGCGTGGCACTTTTCACCACGCTCGGCATCTGGCAATTGCAGCGCCTGGCCTGGAAGCACGACCTGATCGCGCGGGTGGAAGCGCGCGTGCATGCCGCGCCCGCGCCGGCTCCCGACGCCGCGGCCTGGGCCTCCACGCCGAAGCAGCAGGAATACCGCCGCGTGCGCCTGCAAGGCCGCTGGCTGCAAGGCCGCGACACCCGCGTGCAGGCGGTGACCGAGGCCGGTCCCGGCCGCTGGCTGCTGCGCCCGCTGCGCCGCGACGACGGCAGCGTGGTGCTGGTGAACCTGGGCTTCGTGCCGGAGGACTGGCGCGCGCCACCGCCGGCCGCGGAAACGGCCGACGTGACCGGACTGCTGCGCCTGTCCGAACCCGGCGGCGGCTTCCTGCGCCGCAACGCACCGGCCGAGGATCGCTGGCACTCGCGCGACGTCGAGGCCATCGCCGCCCATCACGGATTGGCGAACGCCGCCCCGTTCTTCGTCGATGCCGACGCCGCCTCGGCCGCGCAGGCCGGCACGCCGTGGCCCCGCGGCGGGCTGACGGTGGTACGGTTCCGCGACAACCACCTGGGCTATGCGCTGACCTGGTTCGTGCTGGCCCTGCTGGTGGCCGGCGGCGCCTGGCGCTTCGCGCTGGAGGAATCGCGCATCCGCCGCCGCTGGCGCCGGCACCGCACGGAAACCCCTTGATGCTCACCCTGGACAACGCGGAACACGACACCCCCAAGCGGCAGGCCTTCGAGTCGGCGCGCAGCGACACCACCCGCGGCGCCGCCGCGCGCAGCATGCAGCAGCTGATCCAGTTGCGCTGGATTGCGATGGTCGGCCAGCTCGCCACGATCGGCTTCGTCCACTTCGCGCTGGACATCCGCCTGCCGCTGGCGGCGATGCTCAGCGTCGTCGCCTACCTGGCGCTGTTCAACCTGGCCAGCCTGATCTTCTGGCGGCCGCGCCAGCACGTGAGCGATCTGGCGCTGCTGGCCGCGCTGCTGGTCGACGTGGCCGCGCTGACCGCGCAGTTGCACCTGAGCGGCGGCATCACCAACCCGTTCGTGTTCCTGTACCTGCTGCAGGTGGCGCTGGGCGCGGTGCTGCTGCCGGCCTGGGCCGGATGGGTGGTGTTGGCCGCCAGCGGCGTCGGCGTGCTGGGACTGGTGGTGTTCCCGGGGCCGGTGACGATCGCCGCCGAGCCGGCGCGCGGCATCGCCGATCCCTACGTGCAGGGGTTGTTGGCCTGCTTCGTGCTGACCGCGGTGCTGGCCGGCGTGTTCATCGGCCGCATCGCGCGCATCCTGCGCGACCGCGACGCGCGCCTGGCCGACCTGCGCCAGCAGGCCGCCGAAGAGGAGCACATCGTGCGCATGGGCCTGCTCGCCTCCGGCGCCGCGCACGAGCTGGGCACGCCGCTGGCCACGCTGTCGGTGCTGCTCGGCGACTGGCGGCGGATGGAGCCGTTCTCCGCGCACCCGGAACTGCAGCAGGACCTGGACGAGATGCAGACCCAGCTCGAACGCTGCAAGGCCATCGTCACCGGCATCCTGCTGTCGGCCGGCGACGCCCGTGGCGAGGCGCCGGCGCAGACCACGCTGGTGGGCTTCCTCGACGAACTGGCCAGCGACTGGTGCGCCACCCGCCCGGTGAACACGCTGGACTACCGCCGCCACCTCGACGAGGACGTGCCGATCGTGTCCGACTCGGGCCTGAAGCAGATGATCGGCAACATCCTCGACAACGCGCTGGAGGCCTCGCCGGACTGGGTCGGGCTGGAAGTCACCCGCGAAGGCGACAACGGCGAGTTGCTGCGGCTGAAGGTCAGCGACGCCGGGCCGGGTTTCACCGCCGCGACGCTGGCCGATTTCGGCAAGCCCTACAATTCCAGCAAGGGGCGTCCGGGCGGCGGGCTCGGCCTGTTCCTGTCGCTGAACGTGGCACGCAGCCTCGGCGGCCGCCTGTACGCGGCCAACCGCCAGCCGCGCGGCGCCGAGGTGGTGCTGGAACTGCCGCTGTCGGCGCTGGCGCTGGACAGGCACGAACCGGAGCAATCCGATGAGCAATGAAAACGCCACTTCCCCGCCTCGCCGCCTGCTGATCGTCGAGGACGACGCCGCCTTCGCCCGCACCCTGACCCGCTCGTTCGAGCGGCGCGGCTACGAAGTGCGCCACGCCGGCGGCCAGGCCGACCTGGAAGGCGTGCTGCAGGATTTCTCGCCCGGCTACGCGGTGGTGGACCTGAAGCTGGCCGGCGGCAGTTCCGGCCTGGCCTGCGTGCAGGCTCTGCACGCGCGCGATCCGAAGATGCTGATCGTGGTGCTGACCGGCTACGCCAGCATCGCCACCGCGGTGGAGGCGATCAAGCTCGGCGCCTGCCACTACCTGGCCAAGCCCTCCAACACCGACGACATCGAGGCGGCCTTCGGCCGCGCCGAAGGCAACGCCGAGGTCGGCCTGGGCGAGCGCCCCACCTCGATCAAGACGCTGGAATGGGAGCGCATCCACGAAGTTCTGGCCGAGACCGGCTTCAACGTCTCCGAAACCGCCCGCCGGCTGGGCATGCACCGGCGCACGCTGGCGCGCAAGCTGGGCAAGCAGCAGGTGAAGTAGCCGGCGACGGCAACAGCGGTTGCGGTTGCGGTTACGGTTGCCGTTGATTTTCTGCTCTTGACTTCCCCTGCCGTAAAGCGAGCCGAGCATCGCAGACCGGCAGGGCCGAAGAGCTGCCCAAACTCGCTGCGCTCAGACAAGGGCAGATCTTCGGCCCCGTTGTCCTGCGATGCTCGGCTTGCTTCAAGGCGCTGGAAATCAAAAGCATGGCAACAGCCAGAGCCAGAGCCAGAGCATGCTGAAGCTTCTGGCCCCATCCAACGGCAACGAAAAGGCCCGGTTTCCCGGGCCTTTCGTGCAATCACCCTGTTGCAGGCCGGCTCAGGCGCGCCGCGCCATCAGCAGCTTCTTGATCTCGGCGATCGCCAGCGCCGGGTTCAGGCCCTTCGGGCAGGTGCGCGCGCAGTTCATGATGGTGTGGCAGCGGTACAGCTTGAACGGGTCTTCCAGGTCGTCCAGGCGCGCGCCGGTGTCCTCGTCGCGCGAGTCGACGATCCAGCGGTAGGCCTGCAGCAGGATCGCCGGGCCGAGGTAGCGGTCACCGTTCCACCAGTAGCTCGGGCAGCTGGTCGAGCAGCAGGCGCACAGGATGCACTCGTACAGGCCGTCGAGGTGCTTGCGGTCCTCCGGCGACTGCAGGCGCTCGCGGTCCGGCGGCGGCGGGGTCTGCGTGCGGATCCACGGCTTGATCGAGGCGTACTGCGCGTAGAAGTGGGTCAGGTCCGGCACCAGGTCCTTGACCACGCTCATGTGCGGCAGCGGGTAGATCGGCACCTCTTCCTTCTTGCAGTCGCTGATGGCGCGCGTGCAGGCCAGCGTGTTGGTGCCGTCGATGTTCATCGCGCACGAACCGCAGATGCCCTCGCGGCAGGAGCGGCGGAAGGTCAGCGTGGGGTCGATCTCGTTCTTGATCTTGATGAGCGCGTCGAGAACCATCGGCCCGCACGCGTCCAGGTCCACCTCGTAGGTGTCGGTGCGCGGGTTCTGGTCGTCGTCCGGACTCCAGCGGTAGATCTTGAAGGTGCGCACGTTTCCGCCGCCGCTCTTGGCGGGGAAATGCTTGCCCTTGGTGATGCGGGAGTTCTTGGGGAGAGAAAACTCTGCCATGGCTTTCAATTCCGGGAATAGGGAATGGGGAATCGGGAATGGAAAGATCCGGAAACTGCGGCGACCGTTAAGGACGACATCGATTCCCGATTCCCCATTCCCTATTCCCGGCTTTGGTCAGTACACGCGCGGCTTCGGCGGCACCACGTCCACGTCCTTGCTGAGCGTGTACATGTGCACCGGACGATAGTCGAAGCTGCACCCGCCGCGCTCGTCCACCGTCACCAGCGTGTGCTTGTGCCAGTTGACGTCGTCGCGCTCGGGGTAGTCCTCGTGCGCGTGCGCGCCGCGGCTTTCCTTGCGCTGCTCGGCCGAGTTGATCGTCGCCACCGCGTTGAGCAGCAGGTTGTGCAGCTCGTAGGTCTCGATCAGGTCCGAGTTCCAGATCAGCGAGCGATCGGAGACCTTGACGTCCTCGAAGCTGGCGAACACCTCGGCCATCTTCCCGCAGCCTTCGGCCAGCGTCTTGCTGGTGCGGAACACCGCCGCGTCGGACTGCATCGTGCGCTGCATGCGATCGCGGATGATCGCCGTCGGCGTGCCGCCCTTGGCGTGGCGCAGCTTGTCCAGGTGCGCCAACGCCTTGTCGCAGGCGTCGGAGGCCAGCGGCTTGTGCGGGGCGTTCTTCTTGATCGTCTCGGCGCAGCGGTTGGCGACCGCGCGGCCGAACACCACCAGGTCCAGCAGCGAGTTCGAACCCAGCCGGTTGGCGCCGTGCACCGACACGCAGGCGGCCTCGCCGATGGCGTACAGGCCCGGCACCACGGCGTCGGGGTTGTCGCCGACCTTGCGCACCACCTCGCCGTGGTAGTTGGTCGGGATGCCGCCCATGTTGTAGTGCACGGTCGGGATCACCGGGATCGGCTGCTTGGTCACGTCCACGCCGGCGAAGATGTGCGCGCTTTCGGCGATGCCGGGCAGCTTCTCGTTGATCACTTCCGGGCCCAGGTGGGTCAGGTCGAGCAGGATGTGGTCCTTGTGCTCGCCGACGCCGCGGCCCTCGCGGATCTCGATGGTCATCGAACGCGACACCACGTCGCGCGAGGCCAGGTCCTTGTAGTGCGGGGCATAGCGCTCCATGAAGCGCTCGCCGCTACTGTTGCGCAGGATGCCGCCTTCGCCGCGCACGCCCTCGGTGATCAGGCAGCCGGCGCCGTAGATGCCGGTCGGGTGGAACTGCACGAACTCCATGTCCTGCATCGGCAGGCCGGCGCGCATCACCAGGCCGCCGCCGTCGCCGGTGCAGGTGTGGGCCGAAGTGGCGCTGAAGTAGGCGCGGCCGTAGCCGCCGGTGGCCAGCACCACGCCGTGGGCGCGGAACAGGTGCAGCGAGCCCTCGGCCATGTCCAGGGCCAGCACGCCGCGGCAGACGCCTTCCTCGTCGAAGATGAGGTCGAGCGCGAAGTACTCGATCATGAAGCGCGCATCATGCGCCAGCGACTGCTGGTACAGCGTGTGCAGCATCGCGTGGCCGGTGCGATCGGCGGCGGCGCAGGTGCGCTGCGCCGGCGGGCCCTCGCCGTAGCGGGTGGTCATGCCACCGAACGGGCGCTGGTAGATCTTGCCTTCCTCGGTGCGCGAGAACGGCACGCCGTAGTGCTCCAGCTCGATGATCGCCGGGATCGCCTCGCGGCACATGTACTCGATGGCGTCCTGGTCGCCCAGCCAGTCCGAGCCCTTGATGGTGTCGTAGAAGTGATAGCGCCAGTCGTCCTCGCCCATGTTGCCCAGCGCGGCGGAGATGCCGCCCTGCGCGGCCACGGTGTGCGAACGGGTCGGGAAGACCTTGGTCAGGCACACCGTCTGCAGGCCCTTCTGGGCCAGGCCGAAGGTGGCGCGCAGGCCGGCGCCGCCGGCGCCGACGACGACCATGTCGTACTTGTGTTCGGTGATCTTGTAGGCGGACATGCTGTCTGGATTCCTGTCGGGACCGGCGGCTCAGGCGCCGAGTGCGATGCGGGCAACCGCGAAGATGCTGACGATTGCGCCCAGCACGGCGACGAACTTCACCGTCACCTGCAGGGCCAGGGCCAGAAGCGAGTTGTGGATGTAGTCCTCCAGGATGACCTGCAGGCCGATCTGCGCATGCCAGAACATCGCCACCAGGAAACCGACCAGCAGGATCGCGTTCCACGGCCGGGACACCGCCTCGACCGCGGTGGCGTGGTCGCTGCCGACCAGTCCCAGCACGAAGATCAGGAACCAGGTCGCCAGCAGGACCAGCGCGGTGGCGGTCAGGCGCTGGTGGACGAAATGCTCGGTGCCGATCTTGGCGGCGCCCAGGCCGCGCACGTTCTTCAGCGGCGTGCGGAACTTGTTGCTCATGCGGCACCTCCCTGGAACAGCAGCCAGCCCCAGATCAGCGCGGTGATCACCAGGCTGCCGATGACCGACAGCCAGCTGCTGCGCACGAACGCGGGGATGCTGAAGCCGATGGCGAAATCCTGCACGACGTGGCGGATGCCGTTGCACAGGTGGTAGGCGAAGGCCCAGCTCCAGCCGAACAGGAAGGCCTTGCCGTACCAGGCGGCGGCCAGCTCGGTGACGCAGGCCCAGGCCTGCGGCCCCAGCATCAGCGCCAGCAGCGCGGCGGCGATCAGCAGTGCGCCGAAGGCCAGCAGCACGCCGGTGGCGCGGTGCAGGATCGAAGTGACCATCTGGATCTGCCACCGGTACACCTGCAGGTGCGGTGAAAGCGGACGTTCTCGGGTCGCCATGCGCTGCGCTCGTTGTCTCGGCTGTGCGGTCATGCGACCGCGTTGGCTAAATGCTGCTCAGAAATCGACGCAGCGTCCGTTTTTTTCCCAATCCCCATAACGGGTGGGTTCCAATCCACCGCGTCCGCCGATCTCCCTGCGTGTCTCCTCCCCGCCGCCGTCCGCCTGCGGAAGCTCCTCCGCGGGCGACTGCGTTCCAGCCTTGGGTTCGGGAATGGAAGGGCTTTGACCTATCATGGGAATCTCGCAACGCACAAAATTTTAATCCCCGGCACCTTGGCTTACAACCTTTCCCCTACCAATGCGTCGTTTTCCGCCCTGCCCGGCTATGCGGCGGTGGCGCTGGAAGGCGCGGACGCCGGCGTTTTCGCGCAGGCGCAGTTCGCCAACGACGTCGCCGCGCTGCCGACCGGGCACTGGCAATGGAACGCCTGGCTGACGCCCAAGGGCCGCGTGCTGGCGGTGTTCGCGCTGCTGAAGCTGGCGCAGGACCGGTTGCTGCTGATCCTGCCCGACCACCCCGCCGACGCGTTCGTCGAGCAGTTGCAGCGCTTCGTCTTCCGCCGCAAGGTCGTGATCCGCCGCTGCGACGAGCCTGTAACCGGCGCCCTGGCCTCCCCGCTTCGCGCCGCCGGCAACACCATAGCCCACGATGGCGAGGGCATCGAGATCGACTTTGGCAGCACGGCGCATCCGCGCACGCTGCGCCTGGCCGCCGCCGCCGATCCGGTGGAGGATACCGGCGCGTGGGCCGCGAACGATTTGCATTTCGGCCTGCCGCGGCTGTCGGAAGCGCAGCGCGGCCAGTGGACGCCGCAGCAGTTGTCGCTGGATCGCCTGCCGGCCTACAGCGTGCGCAAGGGCTGCTACCCCGGCCAGGAAATCGTCGCGCGCACGCATTTCTTCGGCAAGGCCAAGCGCGCACTGGCGCTGCTGGAAGCCGATGCCGCGATCGCCGAAGGCGCGAGCGTCGGCACGCAGGACAACACCGCCATCGGCGAGATCGTCTGCGTCCGCCCGGAAGACGGGCGATGGCTGGCGCTGGCGGTGGTGTCGGCGGACATGGAGGAAGGCCCGCTGCAGGCCGGCGGCGCGTCGGTCCGGCGCATCCCGTTGCGCGAAGGCCTGCAACGCTAGCGCAGGTATCGGGTGCCGGCCCGGCATCGGTCCACCGCCATTCCAGCGCAGGCGCGACGATAAATGGCGCATGTGCCCCGCCGCCCATCGCGTGCCGTCCGCGCATTCCACCGCGGACGCCCGCCCGAGCCTGATTGATCCAGATCATTTCGTTCCGCGCCTCCCTGCCTAGACTGGCCACTCAAACTGAGGGAGCGTGCGCATGGACTACGACGTCGTGATCATCGGGGCCGGTCCGGCCGGCCTGTGCCTGGCCAAGGCCTTCGCCGACCAGTCGCTGAAGGTGGCGGTGGTGGAACGGCAGCCGGCCGACGCCATCGCCGAGCCGGCCTTCGACGGACGCGAGATCGCCCTCACCCACGCCTCGGTGCGGCTGCTCACCCGCCTGGGCGTGTGGCGGCACATCGCCGGGGAGGAAGTGTCCGCGCTGCGCCACGCGCAGGTGATGACCGGCGATTCGCCGGCGCAGCTGCGCATCGACAGCTCGCTGACCGACAAGCCGCAGCTGGGCTACCTGGTGCCCAACCACCTGATCCGGCGCGCCGCATGGCAGGCGCTGCAGGAGGCCAACGACGTCACCCTGCACACCGAGGCCCGCGTCGCCGCCGTGTCCACCGACGAGCGCGAAGCCTGCGTCACCCTGCATGACGGCACGCTGCTGCACGGCGCCCTGCTGGTCGCCGCCGACAGCCGTTTCTCGCAGACCCGGCGCGCGATGGGCATCGGCGCCGAGCAGCAGGATTTCGGCAAGCACATGCTGGTCTGCCGCATGTCGCACGAGGCCGAGCATGGCCAGGTCGCCTGGGAATGGTTCGGCCACGGCCAGACCCTGGCCCTGCTGCCACTGCGCGAGCACCTGGCCTCGGTGGTGCTGACGGTGACCGAACCGGAGGCGCAGCGGTTGCACGCGCTGGACGAGGCCGCCTTCGCGCAGGAGATGCGCGAGCGCTTCGGTGGCCGTCTCGGCGCGATGCGGCTGGAGAGCACGCGCCATCTGTATCCGTTGATCGGCGTCTATGCGCGCCGTTTCGTCGGCCGCCGCTTCGCGCTGGCCGGCGATGCCGCGGTCGGCATGCATCCGGTCACCGCGCATGGCTTCAACCTCGGCCTGGCCAGCGTCGAACGGCTGGCCGACATGACCGCCACCGCGCGCGCCGAAGGCCTGGACCTGGCCGCGCCATCGCTGCTGGCGCGCTATGAGCGCCGCCACCGCGCCGGCACGCTGCCGCTGTACCTGGCCACGCGCGCGATCGTCGGCGTGTTCACCGACGATCGTCCGCTGATGCGCCATGCCCGCCAGGCCGGCCTGGCGCTGGTCGCGCGGCTGCGCCCGTTCCGCCGCGCGGTGGCCGCGACGCTGGCCGACGAAGGCCCGGTCGATGCGTCATGGACGCAGCGGCTGCGTAAGGGCCTCGCGCACCTGCGTCCCGGCAGCGGTTGAATCCCGCCGGCTGCGATAGTCCCCGTGGAGCGGAGCTTGCTCCGCTGCTCTCGATTTGGAGTTCCCGGCTCCGGAACCCGCGCAGCCGAGCAAGCGCGGCGCTACGGCAATCCTGCTGCTGCGAGGCCGTTCATCGGCTCAGGCCTTGCGGCACTGCCCGACCCAGGCGACGAACTTGTCCACGTAGTCCTGCAGGAACTTGCGGGTGTCGTCGTGGAGGATGTTGCCCTCGGCGTCGATGCGATCCTCCTTGAACTGCACGTAGGCCTCCGGCACGCCCATCAGCCTGACACCCAGGTACAGCAGCACGTTGCGCAGGTGCTGCTGCGCCATCGACGTGCCCGGCGCGCCCGGCGAGGCGCCCAGGGCCGCGCCCGGCTTGCCGTTGAACGAGTTGGTGCCCCACGGGCGCGAGCCGATGTCCAGCGCGTTCTTCAGCACGCCGGGAAACGAGCGGTTGTATTCCGGCGTGACCACCAGCAGCGCATCGGCAGCCTCGACGGCCTGCTTCAGGCGCGTGCCCTCTGCCGGGTAGTCCTGGTCGAAATCCTGGTTGTACAGCGGCAGGTCGTCGATGCGCAGGTAGTCGAAGCGCCAGCCTTCGGGCAGCAGCTTCTCCAGCGCCTTCGCCAGCCGGCGGTTGTACGACTCCTTGCGCAGGCTGCCGACCAGCACGGCGACCGTGATCTTGCTCATGGGGCTTCTCCGCGACGCGAACCGGCGGCCAGTATCGCCGCCGGTCCGTCAGGGCGCCGTTAATTGTTGTGCCGTCCCTTGTAGAGCCGAGCTTGCTCAGCTGCGCGGGCTCCGGAACCTGGAAAGCAGCGGAGTAAGCTCCGCTCTACCCGGGCCGGGGTCACTACGCTAGCCGGGCCGCCGCGGCCACGATGTCCTGCTCGGACGGCAGCACCAGGAACGCCGCGCCGGCCAGCGGCGTGTAGGTGTCGGCGCCGACCACGCGCTGGAACGGGCGCGCGCCGTAGCCGCCTTCGGCGATCGCGGTGATCACGCCCTCGCCCACGCCGGCCGAATGGCGGCCCTCGTCGACGATCAGAATGCGCCGGGCGCTGGCCGCCTGCGCGGCGATGAAGGCCTCGTTGAGCGGCACCAGCCAGCGCAGGTCGACCACGCGCACCTGCCAGCCGTGCGCGGCCTCGATCTCGCACGCGGCGCGCAGGCTCATCGGCACGCCGTTGCCGTAGGTGAAGATCACCAGGTCCCCGGCATCGGCGTCGTAGACGCGACCCTCGCCCAGCGGCATCGCCTCGTCCTGCGCCGGATACGGGAACAGCCACTGGCCGTCGCCGGGCTCGTGCAGATCCTTGGTCATGTACAGCGCGATCGGTTCGAGGAACGCGGTGACGCGGCCGTCCACCTTGGCCAGCGCGGCCAGCGTGCGCAGCATCGTCGCCGCGTCGTCGCCGCGCGACGGGCAGCCGACCACCAGCCCCGGGATGTCGCGCAGCGCGGCGATCGAGTTGTCGTTGTGGAAATGCCCGCCGAAGCCGCGCTGGTAGCCCAGCCCGGCGATGCGCACCACCATCGGGTTGCGGTACTGGTCGTTGCTGAAGAACTGCAGCGACGCCGCCTCGCCGCGGATCTGGTCGCAGGCGTTGTGGAAGTAGGCCAGGTACTGGATCTCCGGCAACGGCAGCATGCCCATGTTGGCGTAGCCCTGCGCCAGGCCGAGGATCATCGTCTCGTCCAGCAGCGTGTTGAACACGCGGCCGCCCTTGAACGCCTTGTGCAGGCCCTTGGTGACGGTGTAGACGCCGCCCTTCTGCGCCACGTCCTCGCCGAACAGCAGCGTTTCTGGATACTTGCAGAACAGGTCGTGCAGCGCGTTGTTGATCTGGATGGCCAGATGGCGCGGCGGCAGGTTCTCCGGCAGCTTGTCCTCGCCGCCGAACACCGCCAGGCGCTTGTCGCGCGGCGCCTCGCGCGCGGCTTCCGCGGCGACGGCATCGGGCGTGTACGGCGCAAGCGGCGCGATCACCTCCCCCAGCGAGGTGATCCTGGGCCGGCGATCGGCTTCCTCGGCGGCGGCGAAGCAGCGCACGCGGATGCGCTCGTACAGCGCCAGCAGCTCGTCCTTCGACATCAGCCCCGATTCCAGCGCGATCGCGGCGCTGCGCAGCAGCGGATCGGTGGCCTCGACCGCGCACAGTTCCTCGATGGGCCGCCACTCGATCTCGAAGTCGGTGCCGGCGTGGCCCATGATGCGGGTGGTGCGCAGGTGCAGGAAGGTCGGCCGGCGCGTGCGCCGGCAGTGCTCCACCGCCGCCTGGACCTGGCCGTAGCCGGCGGCCAGGTCCAGGCCGTCGGCATGGAAGTAGTCCAGGTCGGCGCGGTCGCGGAAGTTGCGGCCGATCCAGCCGTCCGGCGTCTTCACCGAGATGCCGATGCCGTTGTCCTCGCAGACGAACAGCACCGGCGCCGGCAGCTTCTGGTAGGCGGTCCACGCCGCCGCGTTGAACGCGGTCTGCGCGGTGGCATGGTTGCTCGACGCATCGCCGAACGAGCAGATCGCGATGCTGTCGTCGGGAACCGGCAGCGCATGGCCGATGCGGCGCGCCTGCTCGATGGCGATGGCCGTGCCCAGCGCCTTGGGCAGGTGCGAGGCGATGGTCGAGGTCTGCGGCAGCACCCACAACGGCTTGCTGCCCCAGACCTTGTGGCGGCCGCCGGAAGCCGGATCCTCGGCGCTGGCGACGAAAGACAGCGCCGAATCCATCACCGGATCCATGCCCGGCAGCTTGCGGAAGCGCTCGGCCATGAAGCCGCCGCTGCGGTAGTGCAGGAACGCCGGATCGGTATGCCGGGCCAGCCGCGCGACCATCGCGTTGCCCTCGTGGCCGCTGCTGCCGATGGTGTAGAAGACCTTGTTCTGCACGCGCAGCACGCGCGCCATCAGGTCCAGGTGGCGCGAGATCAGCTGCGATTCCAGCAGTTCGGCGAAGCCGCGCGCGTCCAGCGCGCTGCCGTCGAGGATCGCGCCGGACGGCGCCGGCCGGGATTGCGCCTGCCCACGCCAGTCGCGCACGAACTGCTGGAAGTTGACGTCGCAGATCTCGGCGCGGTTGAGGCCCTTCATGCGGGCCGGGATGGGGGTGGGAACGGTGGCGAACATGGCGGTCGAGGATCCGGTTCCGGGCGTGGCGGTCGATGTGGGGAATACGGTTGCGCCGCCACCTTCCCTCTACGGCCGTATGGGATGGCGGATCCGGCGCGCGGTCAGAACGCGCTGATGCCGGTCAGCTCGCGGCCGATCACCAGCTGGTGCACGGTCTCGGTGCCCTCGTAGGTGATCACCGACTCCAGGTTCAGCGCGTGGCGGATGGCGGCGTGCTCGGTGGTGATGCCGGCGCCGCCGAGCAGGTCGCGGCACTCGCGCGCGATGTCGATGGCCATGCGGCAGTTGTTCCACTTGGCCAGCGAGACCTGCTGCGGCTGCATCGCGCCGGCGTCCTTCAACCGGCCCAGCTGCAGCACCAGCAACTGCGCCAGGGTGATGCGGCGGGCCATCTCGGCCAGCTTGATCTGCGCGCTCTGTGTGGCCGCGACCGGGCGGTCGAACAGGATGCGTTCCTTGGAATAGTTCAGCGCCTCGTCCAGGCAGGCGATGGCCGCGCCGATCGGGCCCCAGGTGATGCCGTAGCGGGCCTGGGTCAGGCAGCCCAGCGGCCCCTTCAGGCCCTTGACGTTGGGCAGGCGGTTGGCGTCGGGCACGCGCACGTTGTCGAAGAACAGCGAGCTGGTCACCGACGCGCGCAGCGACATCTTGTGCTTGATCTCCTGCGCGGTGAAGCCGGGCATGCCCTTCTCCAGCACGAAGCCCTGGATGCCGTCGTCGGTCTGCGCCCAGACGATCGCGATGTCGGCCAGGTTGCCGTTGGTGATCCACATCTTGGAACCGTTGATCACCCAGTCGCCGCCGTCGCGCACCGCGCGCGTCTTCATGTTGGCCGGATCGGAACCGCCGTGCGGCTCGGTCAGGCCGAAGCAGCCGATGACCTTGCCGGCGGCCATGTCGGGCAGCCAGCGCTGGCGCTGCTCCTCGCTGCCGTAGGCGTAGATGGGGTACATGCACAGCGACGACTGCACGCTGACGAAGCTGCGGATGCCGGAATCGCCGCGCTCCAGTTCCTGGCAGATCAGGCCGTAGCTGACCGCGTTGAGGCCGGCGCAGCCGTACTGCTCCGGCAGCGAGGAACCGAGCAGGCCCAGGCTGGCGATTTCCTCCACCAGTTCCTTCGGGAAGCGGCCCTGGTCGAAGGCCTCGCCGATGATCGGGATGACCCGCTCGTCGGTGAAGCGCGCCACCGTGTCCTGCACCGCGCGCTCCTCGTCGCTGAGCAGGGAGCGGACATCGAACAGATCGTAGGGATGCAGGGCCATGCGCGGAAGTCCGGTTCGGGTCAATCCGGCATTGTATTCGGGTCCGCGCGGGCGCCGTAAGCTTCAGTCCGCAAAGCAAAGGCCGGCGAAACGCCGGCCTTTGCGGGGTCCTTTCGTGGAAACGTCAGCCCTGGGCCGGCGTGCCCGCCGAGGCGGTGCGGGTGACCACCTGGCCGTCGATGACCGGCAGGCGATCGCTGGCCGGCTTCTCGTCCAGGCGGATGGTGCGCTCCTGGCCGTCCAGGCGGTAGGTCACGTCGTAGCCGATGACCTTGTCGGTGTTGCCCAGCGCGATGCGGGTGCCGGGCTTGTCGGCCATGCGCATGGTGCCGGTCGAGCCGTCCGGGTTGCGGTAGGTGACGTTGTAGCCGGTCACCCGCGACGATTCGGAGGTCGCGTTCTCGGTATGGCACTGGCGTTCGGTGCGGGTCACCACGCGGCCGCCGACATGGTTCTTGTCGACGCGGTTGCCGATGGCGCCGCCGGCGACCGCGCCGGCCACGGTGGCGGCCTTGCGACCGCTGCCCTTGCCGACCTGGTTGCCGAGCAGGCCGCCGACCACCGCGCCGGCCACCGTGCCGCCGACGTTGCCGTCGCGCTCGGGCAGGCGCTCCTGCACCACCACGTCCTCGCAGACCTCGCGCGGGGTCACGCTGGTGGTGGTCTCGCGCACCGGCTCGGTGCCGATGACGCTGGCGTAGAGCTTCTCGCGCGTGGTCACCGGCGCGACCTTGATCACGTCGGCATACTGCAGCGCCGGCGCGGTCGGGATGTTGCTGTCGATCAGGCGCGCATCGTCGGCCGGCTCCACCGGTTCGAGGATGGCCGCGGGCGGCACCGCGGCGATGGGCGCGGCATCGCTGTCGCGATTCTTCATGAAGGCCGCGGTGGCCACGCCCCCGACCAGCAACGCGCCGGCGGCCACCAGGATTGTCGTGGTATTGCTCTTCATCACTGCCTCCCTTCGTCCTCATCCCGGGCAACCCGGTCCGGCATCATTGCAGCACTACGAACCTGAATGAAATCCCGGAACCCGGGCGACTTCCAGACTGCACGATGAACGGCATCCATTGATCCCCGCGGCTGCGGGATTCATCTTAGCGCCGTCACCCACGAGGCACGGTCATGGCCAATCCCCTGTTGCTGCCCATCATCGACTGGGCGCGCAAGCTGCGTTTCCCCACCCTGTTCAAGCTGACCGCCGGCCTGTTCCTGCTGTCGCTGCTGGTTCCGGACCCGCTCCCGTTCCTGGAGGAGATCCTGCTGGGCCTGGGCACGCTGCTGCTGGCCAACTGGAAGGATCGCCGCCGCGAGCCGCCGGCGGTGGTCGAGCCGCCCGCCAGGCGCTGACGCATGCTGGTGGACAGCCACTGCCACCTGGACGTGGCCGAACTGGCGCACGACCGCGCCGCCGTGATCGCCCGCGCACGCGCGGCCAGCGTGGTCGCGCAGGTGGTGCCGGCGATCGACGCGCAGGGCTGGCCCGGGCTGCGCGACGTCTGCGCAGCCGACGAAGGCCTGCACGCCGCCTATGGCCTGCACCCGGTGTACCTGTCTTCGCATCGCCCGGAGGACTTGCAGGACCTGCGCGGCTGGATCGAGCGCGAGCGGCCAGTGGCGATCGGCGAATGCGGGCTGGACCATTTCGTCGAGGGACTGGATCCGGAAAGCCAGCGCTTCTATTTCGACGCGCAGCTGAAGCTGGCGCGCGAATACGCGCTGCCGGTCATCGTGCACGCGCGCAAGGCGGTCGATGCGGTCATCGCCGCGATTCGCCGCGTCGGCGGGCTGCGCGGCGTGGTGCACAGCTTCTCCGGCAGCCCGCAGCAGGCCCGCCAGCTCTGGGACATGGGCTTCCTGATCGGCATCGGCGGGCCGGTGACCTACGAGCGGGCGCAACGGCTGCGGCGGCTGGTGCGCGGGATGCCGCTGGAGTACCTGCTGCTGGAAACCGATTCGCCGGACCAGCCCGACGCGGAAATCCGCGGCCAGCGCAACGAGCCGGCGCGGCTGGCCTTCATCTGCGAGACCATCGCGCGGTTGCGCGGGCAGCCGGCGGAAGCCGTCGCCGGGGCCACTACCGCCAATGCGGTGCGGCTGTTTGGCTTGGCGGACCCAATGTAGAGCGGAGCTTGCTCCGCTGCCTGCACCCGGCGCATGGACGAAAAGCAGCCGAGCGAGCTCGGCTCTACAAGAGGGGCTATGTCGTCGTCGCCTGCGCGGGCCTTGCCTGCCGGAGCAGCAGTTCCAGCGCGCGCGCGGCCATCGCGAACGCGAACGCGCCGGTGATGTGGGTGGCCGCGCCCAGTCCCAGCCCGCAGTCGAGCTTGAGCGCGGCGTCGGCGCCCAGTTGCGGGCGCAGCCCGCAGACGCTGCCGTCGGCCTGCGGATACTTGACGTTCTCCAGCGAGTACACCGCCTGCACGCCGAAGTAGCGATCGGGGTTCTTCGGGAAGTTGAACTCGGTGCGCAGCTTCTTGCGGATCAGCGCCAGCAGCGCGTCGTGCTCGGTGCGCGAGAGGTCGCGCAGGCGGATCTGGGTCGGGTCGGTGCGACCGCCGGCCGAGCCGGACACGATGATCGGCAGCTTGCGGCGGCGGCACCAGGCGATCATCTCGACCTTGGTGCGGAAGCTGTCGCAAGCATCCAGCACCAGGTCGAAACCGCGGTCCAGCAGTTCGCCCAGATTGGCGCCGGTGACGAACGCCGGCACCGCCTCCACCTCGATCAGCGGGTTGATCGCGCGGCAGCGCGCGGCCATCGCCTGCGCCTTGTTGTGGCCGTACTGGCCTTCCAGCGCCGGCAACTGGCGGTTGCTGTTGGACACGCAGATGTCGTCGGCGTCGATCAGGGCCAGATGGCCGATGGCCGAGCGCGCCAGCGCCTCGGCCACCCACGAGCCGACCCCGCCCAGTCCGACCACCGCGACCCAGCACGAGGAAAGCCGCGCGATCGCGCCGCGGCCGTACAGGCGGTCGATGCCGGCGAAGCGCTCGCGCAGGGCCTCGGGCAGTTCGGTTGATTCCATCGCGCCATTGTAATCGTGGCCAAGGCCGGCACGCGCGTCGTACCATCGCCCGGACCTTCAATCCGGAGCCCGCCGCATGGCCAGCCAAGCATCGCGTTACCTGTTCCTGTTCCTGCTCGGCCTGGCGGTCGGCGGCATCTGCACGGTGATGGCGATGCGCGCGCTGCAGGCGCGGCAGGATCCGTTTCCGGACAGCGTGATGCACGTGATGGACAAGCATGCCGAACTGCTGTCGCGCAGCATCTCGCATAGCCGCTGCGCCGCCACCGATACCGTCCCCCACGTGCGCACGCTGCGCGCGATGGCCAATGACCTGGAGATCGCCTTCCCGGGCCTGGCCGAGGACCAGCGCTTCTCGCAGCATGCCAGCCAGTTCCGCGCCAGCCTCGACGCGGGGCTGTCCACGCCGCCGACCGAATGCGTCGCGGCCACCCAGCTCAAGGATCGCATCCGCGACGGCTGCAAGGCCTGCCACCAGGATTTCCGCGGCTGAATTGGCGCTGACGCGCGCCGCGGCTTCGCCGCCGGTTCGCGGGATGGTTGACGCACGGTTCACCCGGCCGGCGCGACGATGCGGACGCACGGGGATGTCCCCGCTGGCATCGAACCGGAGGAAACCATGAAGATCCGTCTGCTTCTCGTCGGCGCCGTCGCCGCCACCGCGCTGGCCGGCTGCGCCAGCACCTCGCCTGGCTACGGCAGCGGCGGTTATTCCTCCGCGCCTTCCTCGTCGCGCTACTGCGCCGACTGCGGCATCGTGACCCGCATCGACCGCGTCGCCTCGGGCCGCACGGCGCCCTCGGCCACCGGCGCGGTGCTGGGCGGCATCGTCGGCGCGGTCGCCGGGCGCGAACTCGCCGACGACAAGAGTTCCGGCCGCCGCAACACCGCCACCGCCGCCGGCGCGGTCGCCGGCGCGGTCGCCGGCAACGCCATCCAGAACCGCGTCACCGACGATACCTACGACGTGCACGTGCGCATGGACGATGGCCGCACCATCGTGATCAACCAGCGCGACCTGGGCGGCGTGCGCGAGAACACTTACGTGCGCGTGGTCAACGGCCGGGTGGTCATCCGCTGACCCCCACCCCGTTCACGGCAGGCAAAGAAAAAGCCCGACTCGCGTCGGGCTTTTTCCTGTTCCTGCCACGTCCCGGCCTTGCGGCCGGGAAGGATTTCAGAGTGGCTGCACCGCGTCGGCCTGCAGGCCCTTCTGGCCCTGCACGACGGTGAAGCTGACCTTCTGGCCTTCCTTCAGGCTCTTGAAGCCCTGGCTCTGGATGGCGCGGAAATGCACGAACACGTCTTCGCCGTTCTCGCGGCTGATGAAGCCAAAGCCCTTGGCATCATTGAACCACTTGACGGTTCCGGTCTCACGGTCGGACATCGACTTACTCCTTGGAACGGGTGATGGATACGCCCCTGGCGGGCGGCTGGTTGCAAGGAGGAAGCGGGGTGCGAACGATGTAGCGGATCGATGGATCTACCGCATCTGGATCTAGGCCACGATTCACGGTGACCTTGGCAACGACAGCGGCCGCACATTAACCCGGCGTTTATCAAATTGCAAACCCCCTGCCAGCACGGCTGACAGCCTCCCAACCCATTGATTGAAAAAGGAGAATCCTTGGAAATCCAGGCCCTCTACTACACCCTCGCCCTCGTCCTGATCCTGGTCGGGCTGGCCGGGGTGGTACTTCCGGCACTTCCCGGGCTGCCGCTGGTGTTCGCCGGGATGGTGCTGGCGGCCTGGGCCGGCGATTTCCAGCGCATCGGCGGGGCGGTGCTGGCCGTGCTGGGGGTGTTGACCCTGCTTTCGGTGGCGGTGGATTTCCTGGCCTCGGTGGCCGGCGCCAGGCGCGTGGGCGCCAGCGGCAAGGCGCTGCTGGGCGCCGCCGTGGGCACGGTGGTCGGGTTGTTCTTCGGACTGATCGGACTGTTCGCCGGGCCGTTCGTCGGCGCGCTGGCCGGCGAGCTGTGGCACGGCCGGCAGCTGGGCCAGGCGACCCGGGTCGGCCTCGGCACCTGGATCGGCATCGTGATCGGCGTGGTGCTCAAGCTGGGGCTGGCCTTCGCGATGCTCGGGCTGTTCGTCCTGGCCTGGTTCCTGTGAACGGCCGCGGGCAGCTGCGGCAGAATGCGCAGGTTCCCCCCGGCCGGCCCACGATGACGCTCCGTACTCGTTCCTCCATTGTCACCTTGACCCTGCTGGCGTCCTGCGCGTCCGTGGCCGCGCAGGACGCTCCCATCCCTCCCGCCGCCTGCGCCGCCATCGAAAGCGACTCGACGCGGCTGGCCTGCTACGACGCATTGTTCCGCCAGGACAGCGAGGCCACCCGCAAGGCCGACGAGCAGGCGCAGGCGGCGCGCGAGAGCCTGCAAAAGGCCGCGGCCGAGGAAGCCGAAGCCTCCGGGCGGCAGCTCAGCCGCCTGCGCGGGGCGCTGTTCCGCAGCGACGACCCGCTGCTGGAGCAGGCGCTGGCCAATGCCGGCAAGGGTTCGCTGCTGGACAGCCGCTGGGAACTGGCCAAGGACTCCAAGCTGGGCGTGTTCCAGATGCGCGGCTACAAGCCGGTCTACCTGCTGCCGGCGTTCTGGACCAGCGACACCAACCGCACGCCGCATTCGCCCAACCCGTCCAACACGGTGACCGAGCCGCAGGACCTGGACAACACCGAGACCAAGTTCCAGCTCAGCTTCAAGACCAAGTTCGCGGAGAACCTGTTCGGCGACAACGGCGACCTGTGGGGCGCCTACACCCAGAGTTCGCGCTGGCAGGTGTTCAACGGCGAGCAGTCGCGGCCGTTCCGCGAGACCAACTACGAGCCGGAAGTGCTGCTGCTGTTCCGCAACAACTACAGCCTGCTGGGCTGGAAGGGCCGCATGGCCGGCATCGGCTTCAACCACCAGTCCAACGGGCGCGGCGATCCGCTCTCGCGCAGCTGGAACCGGATCGTGGCCACGGTGGGGCTGGACCGCGAGAACTGGGCGCTGGTGCTGCGGCCGTGGTGGCGCGTGCCCGACGGCAACGAGGACGACAACCCGGACATCGAGGACTACGTCGGCCGCGGCGACGCGATGCTGACCTACGTCCGCGACGGCCACGTGTTCACCGTGCTGGCGCGGCACACGCTGCGCGGCGGCGAGCAGTCGCGCGGCGCGCTGCAACTGGACTGGGGCTTCCCGCTCAACCGCAGCTTCCGCGGCCACGTGCAGGCCTTCCACGGCTACGGCGAGAGCCTGATCGACTACAACCACAAGGCGACCTACCTGGGCGTGGGCATCTCGCTGCTGGAGTGGTACTGACCGCGGCTACGTGCATGGACGCATGACGGCGCGCTTCCGTATGCTGGCCCGTCATCGCAGCCGGGAAAGGATCCCATGCCACGCCAGCGTCGTTCGTTCTTCGCCTACGGTTCGGCCATGCTGGGGCTGCTCAGCCTGATGGCCGTGCTGTGCTTCCACCATCCCGAACTGCTGACCAGCCGCGAGTTCCGCGCGGTCTACGACGAGCGCTTCGCGCGGCACCTGCTGCTGGTCGGGCTGGTCGCGGCGTTCCTGATGGGCACGCTGGCCATCCTGCGCGACCGCAACAAGCGCATCGCCACCGTCGGCGTAGGCTCGGCGACGCTGGCGGTGCTGCTGGGCGGCACCAACGTGCAGTTCGACGCCATCGGGCAGACGCCCTACTCGCTGGGGCTGGACTGGTTCGTGCTGTCGCTGTTCTTCTCCGCGCTGGTGTTCGTGCCGCTGGAGCGCTACCTGGGCAAGCGCGAACTGTCGCCGCTGCGGCCGGGCTGGCGCACCGACATCGCCTACTTCTTCATGAGCCACGTGCTGGTGCAGTTCATCCTGATCCTGGTGACCGCCTCGACCTCGACCATCGCCGGGCTGGCGTCGTTCCCGGCGCTGAAGGACGCCATCCAGTCGCTGCCGGTGTGGGCGCAGTTCCTGATCGCGGTGTTCGTCGCCGACCTGGCGCAGGCGCTGCTGCATCGCGCCTACCACAACCTGCCGTGGCTGTGGCGCTTCCACGCCGTGCACCATTCCAGCCGCCACATGGACTGGCTGGCCGGATCGCGCATCCACTTGGTCGAGATCGTGCTGACCCGCAGCGCGGTGCTGCTGCCGCTGCTGATCCTGGGCTTCTCGACGCCGGCGGTGAACGCCTACGTGATCCTGGTCGGCCTGCAGGCGGTGATCGCCCACGCCAACCTCGGCATCCGCTTCGGATGGCTGGAGTACCTGCTGGTGCTGCCGCGCTACCACCACTGGCACCATGCCCGGCACAAGGACTACCTGGACGTGAACTACGCCATCCACCTGCCGCTGGTGGACATGCTGATGGGCACGTTCAAGCTGCCGCCGCGGCAGGAGGAATGGCCACAGGAATACGGGGTGATGAAACTGGAGACGGTGCCGCGCGGCATCCTGCGCCAGCACCTGATGCCGTTCCAGCGCAGGAAGCACTACGACGATCATGTGGACTGATCCGGCGCGCGCGTCGATCGTCAACGAGCGCGGCGAGCGGCTGGTGGCGGTGCATGCCGTCGGCGAGGCGGCCGTCACCGCGCCGTTCGGTTTCGCGCTGGCGCTGGTCATGCAGGGTTCCTGCGTGCTGCTGGTGCGCAACCGCAGGCGCAAGGCCTGGGAGCTGCCGGGAGGCTATGTCGATGCGGGCGAGTCGGCCGCCCACTGCGCGGTGCGCGAGGTGATGGAGGAAACCGGCCAGCGCGCGACGAACCCGCGCTGGCGGGCGCTGATGGAACTGGAAGTACCCGACCGGGCCGACCGCGGATTTCTCGTCAAGCATGGCGCGCTCTACCGGGTGGAAGTCTCTTCCGTCGCCCCGTTCGATCCGACCGACGAAATCGAAGCCATCGGCTGGTGGCCTCCGGGCAATCCCCCGGACGGCACATCGGCGATAGACGCGGCGCTTTTGGCTTATGCCGGCTAAGGCATTTTCGATCCAGGTGCTTCCTTCCTCGCGAACATCCGTCATCCCCGCCAAGGCGGGGATCCAGCGACTTCAGGCTTTTGAAAGCAAAGACACTGGGTCCCCGCCTTCGCGGGGATGACAGTTCTGATGTGAACCGGAGCGAGAACGCCAACAGGTCGTCAGCGGCTCCCCCCATCAGGTCCAGTCGCTCAAACCCTCGCGCGCGTAGAGCTCGCCGAAGCTGGGCAGCGCCTTCATCCGCCGCGCGTGCTCGCGCAGCGCCGGCCAGGCGTCGCTGGGGCGCGGCATGTTGCGCGACCAGCGCATCAGCATGGTCAGCAGGAAGTCCGCCGCGGTGCGCGTCTCGCCGAGCAGGTACGGACCGTTCACCGCGAGATGATCTGCCACATGCTGCCAGCCCGCCTCCAGCTGGAGGCGCGCCTGTTCGCGGGCAGAGCCGGCATGTTCCGCGCCGGCCGGCTCGTCGGGATAGAACCAGGCGCGATACGCCGGTTGCAGCGTGTTGGCGCAGAACAGCATCCAGCGGTAGTAGTCGGCCCGCATCGGCGTGCCCGGCGCGGGGGCCAGGCCGGCCTGCGGATGCAGGTCGGCCAGGTGCATCGCGATGGCCACGGCCTCGGTGACGACCTGCCCGTCGATGACCAGCGCGGGCACGCGCCCGGCCGGATTGATCGCGAGGTATTCGGGCGATTTGTGCTCGCGCCGTTCGAAATCGAGCAGGCGCAGCTCGTGCTCGACGCCCAGTTCGATCAGCAGCCAGTGGACGACCAGCGAAGCGGTGCTGGGCGAACCGTAGAGGATGATGGACATCGTAGCTCCCTTGGCCGGGTCATGAAGGGTTGCTTGTCGCGACCGGCGGAATGGAATGAATTACCCGCGAGGCATCGACCGCTGCGCCGCCGTAGAACCGAACTCGGCTCCGGAGCCGAGAGCAGCGGAGCAAGCTCCGCTCTACCAGACGCAGGCTCAGGCCGGCTCGACGATCACCGGGATCTTGCCGATGCGCGCCTGCCATTCGCGCGGGCCGGTCTTGTGCACCGACTCGCCCTGCGCATCGACCGCCACCGTTACCGGCATGTCCCTGACCTCGAATTCGTAGATCGCCTCCATGCCCAGGTCCTCGAACGCCAGCACCTTCGACGCCCGGATCGCCTTCGACACCAGGTAGGCCGACCCACCGACCGCCATCAGGTAGACCGCCTTGTTGTCGCGGATCGCCTCGATAGCCGCGTCGCCGCGCTCGGACTTGCCGACCATGCCGAGCAGGCCGGTCTGCTCCAGCATCTGCCGGGTGAACTTGTCCATGCGCGTGGCGGTGGTCGGGCCGGCCGGGCCGACCACCTCGTCGCGCACCGGATCGACCGGGCCGACGTAGTAGATGAAGCGGTTGGTGAAATCGACCGGCAGCGTCTCGCCGCGGTTGAGCATGTCGATCATGCGCTTGTGCGCGGCGTCGCGGCCGGTCAGCAGCTTGCCGCTCAGCAGCAGCACTTCGCCGGGCTTGAACGTCGCGACTTCGTCGCGGGTGATCGTGTCCAGGTTCACCCGGCGCGCGTTCTGCGGGTCGTAGGTCAGCTCGGGCCAGTCCTCCAGCGACGGCGGATCCAGCGCGACCGGACCGCTGCCGTCGAGGGTGAAGTGCGCATGGCGGGTGGCCGCGCAGTTGGGGATCATCGCCACCGGCAGGTTGGCGGCGTGGGTCGGGTAATCCTTGACCTTGATGTCGAGCACCGTGGTCAGGCCGCCCAGGCCCTGCGCGCCGATGCCCAGCGCATTGACCTTCTCGTACAGTTCCAGCCGCAGTTCCTCGGCGCGGTTGGTGGCGCCGCGCGCCTGCAGGTCGGTGATGTCGATCGGCTCCATCAGCGCCTCCTTGGCCAGCAGCATCGCCTTCTCGGCGGTGCCGCCGATGCCGATGCCGAGCATGCCCGGCGGGCACCAGCCGGCGCCCATCGTCGGCACGGTCCTGAGCACCCAGTCGACCACGGAGTCAGAGGGGTTGAGCATGGCGAACTTCGACTTCGCCTCCGAACCGCCGCCCTTGGCCGCGACGATCACGTCCACGGTATTGCCGGGGACGATCTTCGTGTTGACCACCGCCGGGGTGTTGTCCTTCGTGTTGGTGCGCTTGCCGGCCGGGTCGGCCAGCACGCTGGCGCGCAGCTTGTTGTCGGGATGGGCGTAGGCGCGGCGCACGCCCTCGTTGACCATGTCCTCCACGCCCATCGTGGCGTCGTCCCAGCGCACGCCCATGCCGATTTCCAGGAACACGGTGACGATGCCGGTGTCCTGGCAGATCGGCCGGTGGCCTTCGGCGCACATGCGCGAGTTGATCAGGATCTGGGCGATGGCGTCCTTGGCCGCCGGCGACTGCTCGCGCTCGTAGGCGGCGGACAGGTTCTTGATGTAGTCGACCGGATGGTAGTAGCTGATGTACTGGAGCGCGTCGGCGACCGACTGGATGAAGTCTTCTTGCTTGATGGAGGTCATGGGGCGAAAGCCGGGGCTGCCGGTGGGTAGCGGGCGGAAGCCGTCATTTTAGGCCATGCCGCGCCCCGTTACCGGGCCCTGCCCCGATGGCCGGCGCGGCCCGGAGGTCGCCTCTGCCGCCGTCTTCGCAGCCGGGCTGGCAGAATCGGCGCATGAGCCCCCACGCCCCCTCCCGCGACAGGCCCAACCTGCGCGAGCGCCTCGACGCGATGCGCAACCTGCCGCCCTTCCTCAAGCAGATCTGGCAGACCAGCCGGACGCTGACCCTGGCCAGCCTGGGCCTGCGCGTGATCCGTGCGCTGCTGCCCATCGTCATGCTGTACATCGGCAAGCTGATCATCGACGAGGCGATCCGGCTGGTCGGGCTGGGGCTGGGTTTCCAGACCTTGGGCGAGGCCTGGCGCAGCGGCCAGCTGGAACCGCTGCTGGGACTGCTGGCGCTGGAGTTCGGCCTGGCGATCCTGTCCGACCTGCTCGGCCGGCTGGTCAGCTACGCCGACGCGCTGCTGTCGGAACTGTTCACCAACGCCACCAGCATCCGCCTGATGGAGCACGCGGCGACGCTGGACCTGGAGGACTTCGAGGATCCGGACCTGCAGGACAAGCTGGACCGCGCGCGCCGCCAGACGATGGGGCGGATGAACCTGATGAGCCAGCTGTTCGGCCAGGTGCAGGACACGATCACCGTGGTCAGCTTCGCCGCCGGCCTGCTGATCTACGCGCCCTGGCTGATCCTGCTGCTGGCCATCGCGCTGATCCCGGCCTTCGTCGGCGAGGCGCACTTCAACGCATTGAGCTATTCGCTGAACTTCCAGTGGACGCCGGAGCGGCGGCAGCTGGAATACATGCGGCAGATGGGCGCCAGCGTGGAGACCGCCAAGGAAGTCAAGATCTTCAACCTGCACCGCTTCCTGATCTCGCGCTACCGCACGCTGGCCGACAGGTTCTTCCGCGCCAACCGTGCGCTGGCGCGCAAGCGCGCGTTCTGGGGCACCCTGCTGGCCGCGCTGGGCACGCTGGGCTACTACGTGGCCTACGCCTACATCGCCTGGCGCACGGTGCGCGGCGACTTCAGCATCGGCGACCTGACCTTCCTGGCCGGCAGCTTCCGCCGCCTGCGCCAGCTGCTGGAAGGGCTGCTGGTCGGCTTCTCGCAGGTCGCCGGGCAGGCGCTATACCTGGACGACCTGTTCTCGTTCTTCGAGATCGAGCCGGAGATCGCCTCGCCGGAAAACCCGCTGCCGGTGCCGCAGCCGATCGCGCGCGGCTTCGTGTTCGAGAACGTAGGCTTCCGCTACCCGGACGCGGAGAAATGGGCGCTGCGCGGGCTGGAGTTCGAGCTGCGCGCCGGCGAGGTGCTGGCGCTGGTCGGCGAGAACGGCGCCGGCAAGACCACCCTGGTCAAGCTTCTGGCGCGGCTGTACGACCCCGACGAGGGCCGCATCCTGCTGGACGGGCGCGACCTGCGCGAATACGACCTGGACGATCTGCGCGCCAACATCGGGGTGATCTTCCAGGAC
Organism: Pseudoxanthomonas mexicana; assembly: GCF_046736355.1. GTDB lineage: Bacteria > Pseudomonadota > Gammaproteobacteria > Xanthomonadales > Xanthomonadaceae > Pseudoxanthomonas_A > Pseudoxanthomonas_A mexicana_B. The sequence continues at coordinate 2,177,351 of NZ_CP157201.1, forward strand.
TTCGTGCGCTACCACCTGACCGCCGGCGAGAACATCGGCGTCGGCCAGATCGAGGCGATGGACGATGCCGCGCGCATCCGCGACGCCGCCGCGCGCGCGATGGCCGACCAGGTCATCGCCACCCTGCCGCACGGCTACGACCAACTGATCGGCCGCCGCTTCAAGACCGGCGTCGACCTGTCCGGCGGCCAGTGGCAGAAGATCGCCATCGCCCGCGCCTACATGCGCGACGCGCAGGTGATGATCCTCGACGAACCGACCGCCGCGCTCGACGCGCGCAGCGAGTTCGAGGTGTTCCAGCGCTTCAAGGAACTGTCGGACAACCGCACCGCGGTGCTGATCTCGCACCGCTTCTCCAGCGTGCGCATGGCCGATCGCATCCTCGTGCTCGACCAGGGCCGGCTGGAGGCCAGCGGCACCCACGAGCAGTTGCTGGCCGAGGGCGGGCGCTACGCCGAGTTGTTCGAACTGCAGGCGGCTGGTTATCGTTGACGCCCTTTCCCGCTTCCCAGGCTTCGCGATGACCCGGACTTCCCTGCTGCCGCTGGCCGCGGCCCTGACGCTCGTCCTCGCCGGCTGCCAGCCCGGCGCGCAAGGCGGCGCCGATGCCGCCGGCGAGGCGACGCCCGCGCCGCAGGCCGCGGCCAGCACACAACGGGTGCAGGTCTCGACGATCGCGCGCGGGCTGGATCATCCGTGGGCGGTCGCATTGCTGCCGGACGGCGGCTTCCTGGTGACCGAGCGTTCCGGCAAGCTGCGCCGCGTCGGCGCCGACGGCCAGGTTTCCGCGCCGCTGGCCAACGTGCCGGAAGTGGCCGCGCGCGGCCAGGGCGGCCTGCTCGACGTGGCGCTGGCGCCCGATTTCGCCAGCAGCCGCAGGATCTACCTGAGCTACGCCGAGCCGGACGGCGGCGGCCTGGCCGGCACCAGCGTGGCCAGCGCGATCCTCGGCGACGCCGCGCTCGACGGGCTGACGGTGATCTACCGGCAGGCGCCGAAGGTCAATGCCGAGAACCATTTCGGCTCGCGCCTGGCCTTCGACGGCGACGGCCACCTCTTCGTCAGCCAAGGCGATCGCACGATGCGCTCGTTCGCCCAGGACCTGGACAAGCTGCAGGGCAAGCTGGTGCGGCTGAGGCTGGACGGCGGCGTGCCGCGCGACAACCCCTTCGTCGGCCAGGACGGCGCGCGCCCGGAGATCTGGAGCTACGGCCACCGCAACATGCAGGGCATGGCCTTCGACCCGCGCACCGGCAAGCTGTGGGCCAGCGAGCACGGCCCGCGCGGCGGCGACGAGATCAACCTGCCCCGCCCCGGCCGCAACTACGGCTGGCCGATCGTCACCCACGGCATCAACTATTCCGGCCAGCCGATCCCCGAGGCGATCGGCAAGCAGAAGGAAGGCATGGAGCCGCCGCACCACGTCTTCGAGGTCTCGCCCGGCCTGTCCGGCATGGCGTTCTACACCGGCCGTCCCGGCGATCCGTGGAACGACAGTCTGTTCCTCGGCTCGCTGGCGCAGCGCAACCTGATCCGGCTCAGCCTGGATGGCGACAAGGTGGTCGGCGAGGAACGGCTGCTGCAGGACCTCGGCGAGCGTATCCGCGACGTGCGTGTCGGCGTGGACGGCGGGATCTACGTCGTCACCGACGAGACCGACGGCAAGCTGCTGCGCATCGACCCGCCGAAGGCGCCGTGATGCGCGCCCTCGCCTCGCTGGCGCTGCTGCCGCTGATGGCGCTGCCGTCGCCGGCCCGGGCGCAGGCGCCGCTGGACTACCGGCAGGCGTACGAACGCGCGCAGGCGGACGAGGCTTCGCTGCAAGGACAGGACAACCGCAGGCTGCTGGAAAGCCAGGGACGGCTGGTGGGCGCGGCGGCCGCCGCCTGCGCCAGCCCGAGCGCGGATCCGGCGCCGTTCGTGGTGGTGGCCGAACTCGACGCCGCCGGCCGGGTCGTGCGGACCTGGCGCGAGGGCGCCACGCCGCTGGCGATCTGCTTCGAGAAACAGCTCGCGCAGGCCACGCTGTTCACGCCGCCGCGCACGCCGTTCCACACCTTCATCGAGATGAGCTTCACGCCTTGAACGCGCCCGACTTCAACGCGCTGCTGCGCGCGAAACTGCCGGAAGGCATGGACCTGCAAATCCCGCCGCCGTGCCTGCTCGACATGCAGGGCGAGTTCGTCGACTACGTCGAGGGCCGGTCGCTGAGCGCGCGCTTCCCGGTGCTGCCGCGCTACGGCAACCCGCTGGGCCACATGCAGGGCGGCTTCATCGTCGCCGCGCTGGACAATACGCTGGGGCCGTTCTCCTACCTCGTCGCCCCGCCCAGCGCGACGGTGTCGCTCAACACCCAGTACCTGCGGCCGGTCACGTCGGACATTCCGCACATCGTCTGCACCGCCTGGCTGGTCGAACGCACCCGCGCGCAACTGCACCTGCGCGCGCAGGCGGCCGATCCGCAGGGGCGCGTGCTGGCGCTGTGCCAGGCCACGGCGCAGGTGCTCGAACCGCGCTGAGGGATGCTCCTTCCTTGTGGGAGCGACGCCAGTCGCGATGGAAACCGGCATGCCGAAGGCATCGCGATGACGTTCAGCCTGACGGCGCTTTCGCCTTCGCCGCCGCTCTTGCCTGCGCCGCGTCGCGACTGGCGTCGCTCCCACCGGTTCGCCCCGCCGCGCTTCAGATCGTGCGCGAGTAGCGCACCGTCGCCGGGGTCTGCTTCAGGTAGCGGTCGAAGCACATCGCCACCAGCCGCACCAGCCCGCGTCCGCGCGGGGTGACCACGATGCGCTCCGGCAGCACCTGCACCAGCCCGTCGCAGACCAGCGGCGCCAGCGTGTCGATGGCGTCGGCGAAGTAGTCGCGGAAGCCGATGGCGTGGGCGCGCTCGATCTGCTCGAACTCCACCTCGCCCTGGCACATCAGCTGCTGGATGACGTCGGCGCGCAGCACGTCGTCGTTGTCCAGGCGCATGCCACGCGCCACCGGCAGGCGGCCGGACGCCAGCGCCTCCTCCCAGGCCATCACGTCGCGGTGGCTCTGGCTGAAGCTGTCGCCGACCTGGCTGATCGCGCTCGGCCCCAGGCCAATCAGGTCGGTCTGCGCATGGGTGGTATAGCCCATGAAGTTGCGGCGCAGCCCGCCGCGCTGCTGCGCCACCGCCAGATCGTCCTCCGGCAGGGCGAAGTGATCCATGCCGATGTAGCGATAGCCGGCCTGCGAGAGCTTCTCCACCGCCAGCCCCAGCAGCGCCAGCTTGTCCTCCGGCGCGGGCAGCTGGTGGTCGTGGATGTGCTTCTGCGCCTTGAACAGGTGCGGCAGGTGCGCGTAGCCATAGACCGCCAGCCGGTCCGGGCGCATGCCGACCACGGTGTCGAGCGTGCGCGCGAAGCCTTCGCGGGTCTGCAACGGCAGCCCGTAGATCAGGTCGATGTTGACCGAGCGCATGCCCGACGCGCGCGCGGCCTCGACGATCTCGCGGGTCTGCTCGACGCTCTGCTCGCGGTTGATCGCCCGCTGCACGTCCGGGTTGAAGTCCTGCACGCCCAGGCTGATGCGGTTGAAGCCGGCCCCGGCCAGCGTCGCCACGTCCGCGCCGTTGACGAAGCGCGGATCCAGCTCGATGGAGAAATCGCGCTGCGCGCTGTCGCTGAAGGTGAAGTGCCGGCGCAGCAGCGCGACCAGCTCGACCAGTTGCGCGGCCGACAGGAAGTTCGGCGTGCCGCCGCCCAGGTGCAGCTGGATCACCTCGCGGTTGGCGTCGAACAGCGGCGCGATCCGTTCCACTTCCTGCCGCAGCGCGCGCAGGTAATCGCGGCCGCGGCTCTCGTCGCGGGTGATCACCCGGTTGCAGCCGCAGTAGAAGCAGGGGCTGCGGCAGAATGGCACGTGCACGTACAGCGAAAGCAGCCGCGAGAACGCGCCGACGTTGCTGTCGGCGGCCAGCTGGACGAAGTCCGCCTCGCCGAAGCCGGCGCTGAAATGCGGCGCGGTCGGGTACGAGGTATAGCGCGGCCCCGGGCGGTCGTAGCGGCGCAGCAGATCCGCGTCGAACGGCCATGAGGCAGGGGCTTGCACGGCGTGGGTGGACGTCTCCATCGCTGCAGTTTCGGTTGCCGAGCCCGGCTGCGCCTTGACCTCGATCAATGCCCGCGACCGGCCGCAAATCCCGAAACCGCCGCAATATGGCCGACCGTGGGGCTCGCCGGTGGCCGGTAATGCCTCGCGGCAAGCCCGAAATATCGCTCCTGCATCGCTGTAGAGCCGAGCTTGCTCGGCTCGCCGGGCTCCGGAGCCGGGAGCAGCGGAGCAAGCTCCGCTCTACAAGGGCGGTGGGGAATGGAGCCGAAGACCTCGTGGCAAATCGCGGAGTATCGACCTCCCTATCGCTGTAGAGCCGAGCTTGCTCGGCTCACCAGGCTCCGGAACCGGGAGCAGCGGAGCAAGCTCCGCTCTACAAGGGCGGTGGGGAATGGACCCGAATACCTCGTGGCAAGCCGCAGGGTATCGCCCCCGTAGTGCTGTAGAGCCGAGCTTGCTCGGCTCACCAGGCTCCGGAGCCGGGAGCAGCGGAGCAAGCTCCGCTCTACAAGGGATCGCGGGGAATGGGTTCGAGGAGATTCAGAACAGGCGCCCCTGCGCCGGCGGCATGGTGCCGTAGTCCAGCCGGCCGTCGACGATGCGCGCGGCAGGCGACCAGGGATGCGGCTGGCAGCCGCCGTCCGCCAGCAGGTGCAGCACTTCCCAGCCGGCAGCCTTGAAGTCGTCGGCGATCAACTGGCGGTGGCAACTGCGCCAGGCCGCCTCGGCGCACAGGATCGCGGTGCGGCGCTGCCGCGCGGCCTGCGCCAATCGGCCGCGCGCGTGCCGGTAGCCGTCGGTCTGCATGTAGTCGGCGTAGCCGCGGTAGCCGGCTTCCTTCCACGCCAGGTTGCCCGAATCGGAGCGCGCCTGTCGCCTGCCGCCCAGCTGCGGGAACGGCAGGTAGGCGATGCCGGCATGCGCCAGCGTCCGTGCCAGTCCGGCCGCGTTGAACTGCGGCAGCCGGCGCGAGGCGGGGAAGCGGCGCACGTCGGCCACCGCCTCGATGCCGGCGGCGGCCAGCAGGGCGATCAGCGTTTCGGCCGGATGGGTCGAATGGCCAATCGTCCACAGCCTGCCGGCTGCCGGCTCAGCGCAGCTCGAAGCGGTCGGCATCCAGCATCGCCGGGAAGCGTTCGCGGTGCGCGGCCAGTTCGGCGGCCGACAGCGTCACCGTGCGCACGCCCTCCTCCGGCCCCATCTCGGCCAGCGGCTGGCCGAGGAAGTCGATGGCCGCGCTGTCGCCCGAATACGCCAGGTCGTTGCCGTCCACGCCGACCCGGTTGACCGCCGCCACGTAGCACAGGTTCTCGATGGCGCGTGCGCGCGCCAGCGTCTTCCACGGATGGGCGCGCGCGGCCGGCCAGTTGGCGACGAAGATCTGCAGATCGAAGTCCATGCCGTCGGGCCGCTCGACGTCGTAGCGGTTGCGGCAGAACACCGGGAAGCGCAGGTCGTAGCAGACCTGCGGATTGATCCGCCAGCCCTTCCACTCCACCGTCAGCCGCTCGCGCCCGGCGGCGTAGCGCTTGTGCTCGCCGGCGTAGCGGAACAGGTGGCGCTTGTCGTAGTGGCGCAGCTCGCCGTCGGGCGTGGCCCACAGCAGGCGGTTGAACACCTGCGAGGAGCCGGCGCCGTCGGCGGTGCGCAACTGCACGCTGCCGGTGACGGCCGCGCCGAGCAGTTCGGCCTGGGTGCGGATCCAGGCCACCGTCTCGCCGTCCATCGTCTCGGCCTGGTCGATGACGTCGTTGGAGAACCCGCTGGTGAAGGTCTCCGGCAGGATCACCAGGTCGGTCGCCCCGCCCAGCGGCGCGATCAGGTCGCCGTAGTAGTCGCGGTTGCCTTCCGGGTCGTGCCAGCGGGTGGCGCCTTGGACGAGGGAGATGCGGAGATCTTTCATGAGGCTAGGGGCTAGGGGCTAGGGGCTAGAGGTTAGGGGCCAGGGATTCGTGACTGAGGGAAAGAGCGGCTTGCGAAGTGCTTCCTTGCTTCTTCGAATCCCCAATCCCCAATCCCCAATCACAGCTTCACCAGCCTCTCGATCGCCGCATCCAGCGTCGCCTCGTTCTTGGCGAAGCACAGGCGCGCCAGGCGCTGCTCCGGCGGCGGGTTCTCGTAGAACGGCGACAGCGGGATCGCGGCGACGCCGTGTTCGACGGTCAGCCAGCGCACGAACTCGTGGTCGGGCAGATCGCTGACCGCCGAGTAGTCCACCAGTTGGAAATACCCGCCCGGCACCGGCAGCGGCTTCAGCCGCGTGCCCAGCAACTGCTCGCGGAAGCGGTCGCGCTTGGCCTGGTAGAACGCGCCGAGCCGCTCGTCGTGCTCCGGCTCGTCGCGGATCATCGCGGCGAAGGCGTGCTGCGCCGGGGCGAAGGTGCAGAACACGTTGTACTGGTGGATCTTGCGGAACTCGGCGCCCAGTTCCGGCGGCGCGATCGCGTAGCCGACCTTCCAGCCGGTGCAGTGGTAGGTCTTGCCGAAGCTGGACACCACGAAGGCGCGCCGCGCCAGCTGCGGCCAGCGCAGCACCGACTCGTGGCGGCGGCCGTCGAAGACGATGTGCTCGTAGACCTCGTCGGAGATCAGCACGATGTCGGTGCCGTCGAGGATGTCGATCAGCCGGCGCATGTCGGCCTCGCCGAACATCGCGCCGGACGGGTTGTGCGGGCTGTTGATCATCAGCAGCCGCGTGCGCGGGGTGATCGCGGCCTGCACCCTGTCCCAGTCCACCGCGAAGCTGCGCGGATCCAGCGCCACGTGCACGGCGCGCGCGCCGGCCAGCTCGATCGCCGGCTCGTAGCTGTCGTAGGCGGGGTCCAGCACGATCACCTCGTCGCCCGGCCGCGCCACCGCGTGGATGGCGTTGAACAGCGCCTCGGTGGCGCCGCTGGTGACGGTGATCCCGGCATCGGCGTCGATCTCGGCGCCGTAGCAGCGCCGCGCCTTGGCGGCGATGGCCTGGCGCAGCGGCGCCACCCCGGTGGCCGGCGCATACTGGTTGTGGCCCTGGCGCATCGCGTGCTCCAGTTCGTCCACCAGCCGCCGCGGCACGTCGAAGTCGGGGAAGCCCTGCCCCAGGTTGACCGCGCCGTGCTCGGCGGCCAGCTGCGACATCACGGTGAAGATGGTCGTGCCCACCTTGGGCAGCTTGGTTTGCAGGGACATCCGCCTTCCCGGGGACACTGAGTGAGGGACGGGGAGTGTACGCAATGGCGGATTACGGGGATGATGGCGGCATGGATGGACAGGACGGACACAGCGTTCCCGAGGCGGAAAAGGCCCGCCTGGCGCTGGCGTGGAAGGCCGCGCACTACTTCGTGAGCATCGGCCACGACGAATGGCTGTACAAGGCCGGGCAGACCGCGCCGGACGTCGAGCGCCAGCTCGGCGCCGGCCGCTACCTGTTCATCACCGCCTGGAACCCGCCGCCGGGCGAGCGCGACCGGGCCGACAACCGTGCCGCCGACGAGCGCCTGCAATCGCGCCTGCACGCGCTGCGCCTGCGCCATTATCCGTCGCTGGGCTGCAACGCCCAGGGCGGGGCGATCGAACGCGGCTGGCTGGTGCTGGACTGCCCGCTGGAGCAGGCCGACGCGCTGGGCCGCGAGTTCGGCCAGGGCGGCACGCTGGCCTGGCGGGCCGGCGAACCGGTGCGGCTGCGGATGCTGTGGGCGCGGCCGGATTGCGCGCAGGAAGATCCCCACACCGACTGGGTCGGCTGAACCCGCGGCGGGCCTGCGCATACAATGGCCGCCGTTCCCGCGCCGGCGACCGCCGCCACCGTCCACCCGATGATCGACGCCCCCCCGTCCCCGCCGCCGCTGCTGGCCGCGCGCGGACTGACCTTCTCGCGCAACGACGAGCCCGTCTTCGGCCCGCTGGACTTCGCCGTCGACGCCGGCGAGGCCCTGCTGGTGCAGGGCGGCAACGGCGCCGGCAAGACCACCCTGCTGCGCGTGCTGGCCGGGCTGCTGCGCGCCGACGCCGGCGGGATCGACATCGACGGCCAGCCGGCCGGCCCGGCCCGGCGCTCGCACGCGATGGCCTACCTGGGCCACCTGCCGGCGCTGAAGGCCGACCTGGACAGCCTGCAGAACCTCGACTTCCTGTGCGGCCTGCACGGCCGCCGCGCGCGCCAGATGCCGGGCCAGGCGCTGGCCATCGTCGGCCTGGCCGGCTACGAGGGCACGCTGGCGCGGCAGCTCTCCGCCGGCCAGAAGAAGCGCCTGTCGCTGGCGCGGCTGTGGCTTTCGCCGGCGCCGCTGTGGCTGCTCGACGAGCCCTACGCCAACCTCGACCTGGACGGCATCAACCTGGTCAACCGGATGATCTCGGCGCACCTGCGCGACGGCGGCGCGGCGCTGCTCACCACCCACGGCGCCTATGCCGCGCCGCCGGTGCAGACGCGCATGCTGGTGCTGGACCGGGCGCGGAAGGGAGCGGTGGCATGAGCGCCACTTCCCCTTCGCTGCCGCGCGCCGCCCGCGCCCTGCTGGCGCGCGACCTGCAACTGCTGTGGCGGCGGCGCGGCGACGCCATGCAGCCGGCGCTGTTCGCGGTGCTGGTGGTGGTGATGTTCGCGCTCGGCCTGGGCGGCGACCCGCAATCGCTGGCGAAGGCGGCCGCCGCGGTGTTGTGGGTGGCGGTGCTGCTGGCCGGGCTGCTGTCGCTGGATACGCTGTTCCGCGGCGACGCCGAGGACGGTTCGCTGGAGCAGTGGATCCTCGCGCCGGTGCCGCTGGCCTGGCTGGTCGGCGTGCGCGTGTTCAGCCACTGGCTGACCACCGCCCTGCCGCTGCTGCTGATCACCCCGCTGCTGGGCGAACTGCTGCACCTGCCGCGCGCGCAATTGCCGATGCTGCTGGCCTCGCTGGCGCTGGGCACGCCGCTGCTCGGCCTGCTCGGCGCGGTGGTCGCGGCGCTGACGGTGGGCATGCGCCGCTCCGGCATCCTGGTCGCGCTGCTGGCGCTGCCGCTGTACGTGCCGGTGCTGGTGTTCGGCGCCGGCAGCGTGGCGCTGGCCGCGCAGGGCCTGGACGGCACCGGGGCGCTGCTGTACCTGGGCGCCGGGCTGGCCGCGGCGGCGGTGCTGGCGCCGCTGGCGGCGGCGGCGGCGATCCGCATCTCGCTGCCCTGAGGGCGACGCAGGGCACTTTTCGCCGCATCCACCGGTGCGCAAACGCCCGGCCTGGGGTAGCCTCGTCCGGACGCAGGCGGGCGGCCAGGGGGTACGTCGGTGTCCGAATCATCGAAAGCGCTCGTGCGCCAGGGCCAGCCGCCACGGCGCCTGGCGGACGCCTACATCGGCCTGTCCAAGGATCCGGCCATCTGGAGCGCCGACCTGAGCTGCGCGCTGGACCACGTGACGCGCTTCTGCGTTGAGGCCACGGGCGTGACGCGGGCCAGCGTCTGGCGGATGAGCGCCGACCGCAGCGCGATGCAGTGCCTGTCGCTGTACGAAGTGGGCCAGACCGAGCGGGACCCGGCCATCCTGGACCTGATCGCCGTCCCCGATTACTACAACACCCTGGGCGACGAGCGGCTGGTCGAGGTCAGCAACGCTTTCCGCGATCCGCGCCTGGCCGGCATGCAGGACTACCTGCGCACGCGCGACATCCACTCCTTCCTCGACGCCACCGTGCGGGTCGAAGGCGAGACCCGGGGCGTACTGTGCTTCGAGTCGGTCGGGCACAGGCGCATGTGGAGCGGGGAGGAAAAGAACTTCCTCACCTCGGTGGCCGACCTGATCTCGCAACTGTTCGCCGTGGCCGCGCTGCGCGACAGCGAGCAACGCTACCGGGCGCTGTTCGACGGCGCGGCCGACGCCATCTTCGTCATGCGCGACGGTCTTTTCATCGCCTGCAATCCGGCCGCCAGCGCCATGTTCGGCTGCAGCGGCGAGCAGTTGCTGGGCATGGCGCCGGCCGCCGCCTCGCCGCCGTGGCAGCCGTGCGGCGGCGATTCGGCCGCGCTTGCCGCGGAGAAGATGCGGCGGGCGTTCAAGGCCCCGCAGCGCTTCGAGTGGCAGCATCGCCGCATGGACGGCAGCCTGTTCGACGCCGAGGTGGCGCTGCGCGGCCTGAGCATCGACGGCCGTCCCTGCCTGCTGGCGGTGGTGCGCGACATCACCGAACGCAAGCGCAGCGAAGCCATCCTGCAGCAGTCGCGGCGCGAACTGGAACACCGCGCCACCCATGACGACCTGACCGGCCTGCCCAACCGCAGCCACCTGCACGCGCGCGCTTCGGAATGGATCGAGCGCGCGCGCATCGAAGGCACCGGCGTGGTGCTGATGCTGCTGGACCTGGATCGCTTCAAGGAAGTCAACGACACCCTCGGCCACCGGGTCGGCGACCTGCTGCTGAAGAGCATCGCCAACGACCTGGCCCGGTTGCTGGCGCAGCACCGGGCCGAACTGTTCCGCCTGGGCGGCGACGAGTTCGTCATCCTGGCCTACGGCATCGACGAGCCGGAGGCGGCGATGCTGCTGGGCGACTGGCTGCTGCGCGGGCTACGCGAACCGCGGCAGGTGGAGAGCATCGTCCTGGAACTGGGCGGCAGCCTCGGCATCGCGCTGTTCCCGCGCGAAGGCGGCAGCAGCCATGACCTGCTGCGCTGCGCCGACGTGGCGATGTACCACGCCAAGGTCAACGGCCTCGGCGCGGCCGTCTACGAAAGCGGCTACGACTCCTACAGCCCGCGCCGGCTGGCGCTGGTTTCCGAGCTGGGCAACGCCATCCGCGCCGACCAGCTGCAGCTCTACTTCCAGCCCCGCGTCGGCCTGGACGGAGCCGGCTGCACCGGGTGCGAGGCGCTGCTGCGCTGGCCGCACCCGCAGCTGGGCATGGTGCCGCCGGGCGACTTCATCCCGGCCGCCGAGATGAGCGACATCATCCATGCGCTGGGGCGCTGGGTGATCCGCCAGGCGCTGCGGCATGTGCGGCGCTGGCTGGACGCCGGCCGGCCGATCTGCGTGGCGGTGAACCTCTCGGCGCGCAACCTGCTCGACGCGCAATGCCCGGCGATGATCGCCGCGCTGCTGCGGGAATTCTCGGTGCCGGCCGGACTGCTTGAAATAGAAATCACCGAGAGCGCGCTGATCACCGATCCCGAGCGCGCGCTGAAGGTGCTGCTGGCGTTCCGCGACCTTGGCCTGCGCATCGCCATCGACGACTTCGGCACCGGCTATTCCTCGCTGAGCTACCTGAAGAAGCTGCCTATCGATACCCTCAAGGTGGATCGTTCGTTCGTGAGCGACATGCTGACCGACCCGGCCGACGAGGTCATCGTGCGCTCGACCATCGGCCTGGCGCACAGCTTCGGCCTGATCGTGGTCGCCGAGGGCGTCGAGGATGCCGAAACGCTGGCCGCGCTGGCCGCATTGGGCTGCGACCAGGCGCAGGGATTCCACATCGCCCGGCCGATGCCGGCCGGGGATTTCGAGCGCTGGCTGATGGACGCTTCGGCCGTTGAGCCGCATGGATGAACCGCGGCCATACCCGCGTTCGCGCGGTGGCGCGATTGATGTCAATCAATGCGGCGCGGACGCCGTGCGCCCATCATGGACGCTGAAGATTCCCCGCTAGCCAGGAGTTCCCCATGATCCGCAAACTGCTGTTCGCCTCGGCCCTGCTGGTGGCCGCGCCGCTGGCCCAGGCCGCGTCCTGCTCGGCCGTGCTGGAAGGCAACGACGCGATGAAGTTCAACCTGACCGACATCCCGGTCGACAAGAGCTGCACCACCTTCACCCTGACCCTCAAGCACACCGGCAAGCTGGGCCGCAGCGTGATGGGCCACAACGTCGTCGTCACCAAGAGCGCCGACCTGCAGGCGGTCAACGCCGACGGCATGAAGGCCGGGCTGGCCAACGAATACGTCAAGCCGGGCGATGCCCGCGTCATCGCCGCCAGCAAGGTCATCGGCGGCGGCGAGACCACCACCCTGGCCATCCCGGTCGCCAAGCTGAAGGCCGCGCCGGGGCCGTACTCGTTCTTCTGCAGCTTCCCCGGCCATGCGACGCTGATGAAGGGCACGCTCACCCTCAAGTGAGCGTGCGCGCTTCCGTGGCGCGCGTGAAGACGGCGCGCCACGGGCCATCGCCGCACGGGCGCGCCGGCGGCGGCCTGTCGGCTCCTGGGCAGGGCTGGTATCCTTGCGCGCTTGCGGGCGCGATCCCGGCCTGACGGCCGCCGCGGCCGGTGCAAGGTCCTTCCGGCGTCCCCGCCGGTCCCCCGCATCGCTTCCGAGCCACACCCACGCATGAGTTCCACCGCTCCCCACCCGTTGGTCCGCTGGTTCCACCAGCTAGGTTCACCGCCCTACTTCGACCGCTTCGCCGCGCGCTGGGCGCCGTGGTGCTACCTGGCCGCGCTGCCGCTGCTGGCGCTGGGGCTGTGGCAGGGCCTGTTCGTGGTACCGGCCGACTACCAGCAGGGCGACAGCTTCCGCATCCTCTACATCCACGTGCCCGCCGCCTGGATGAGCATGTTCGTGTTCGGGCTGATGGCCTTCTACGCGGCCATCGCGCTGGTCTGGCGGATCAAGCTGTGCGAGATCCTGGCGATGGCCTGCGCGCCGATCGGCGCGGCCTTCACCGTGATCACGCTGGCCACCGGCAGCATCTGGGGCAAGCCGATGTGGGGCACCTGGTGGGACTGGGATCCGCGCCTGACCACCGAGCTGATCCTGCTGTTCCTCTACCTGGGCGTGATGGGCCTGTACAACGCCATCGACGACCGCCGCGCCGCCGCGCGCGCCGCCGGCCTGCTGGCCATCGTCGGGGTGGCGCTGCTGCCGATCATCCGCTACTCGGTGGTGTGGTGGAACTCGCTGCACCAGGGCCAGACCATCCGCATGTTCGGCGAGTCCAGCATGGACGCCAGCATGCAGGCGCCGCTGTGGCTGATGGTGCTGGCGACCAAGTTCTGGTTCGCCGGCTCGCTGCTGGCGCGCGCGCGCGCCGACAACCTGCGCCGCGAGGCCGGCAAGGACTGGGTGGCGAAACTGGCCGGAGCGCGGCCATGAGCTACCTGGGCTACGTCATCGCCGCCTACGCGGTGTTCGCCGGCGTGCTGCTGTGGGACTTCCTGGTCCCGCGCCTGGAGATCCGCCGCCAGTTGCGGCAGGCGCGCCTGCGCGCCGCCCGCCAGCCGCGCGTCGAGGGCGCGACCGGAGAATTGACCCGATGAACCCGACCCGCCGCCGCCGCCTGTTCTTCATCCTGATCATCCTGGCCGCCGCCGCCGTCGCCACCACCCTGCTGGTGCTGGCGCTGGAGCGCAACGTCGCCTACCTGTACACGCCGGCCGAGGTGCTGCGCGGCGAGGCCGGCGAGCGCGCGCGCTTCCGCCTGGGCGGGATGGTCGAGAAGGGATCGTTCCGCCGCGAGTCCGGCTCGCTGGAGGCGCATTTCCGCGTCACCGACGGCGACGCGCAGTTGCCGGTGGTGTACAGCAAGATCCTGCCCGACCTGTTCCGCGAGGGCCAGGCGGTGGTCGCCACCGGCACGATGAAGGACGGCGTGTTCGTCGCCGACGACGTGCTGGCCAAGCACGACGAGACCTACATGCCCAAGGAAGTGGCCGACAAGATGGGCATCGCGCACCAGAAGCACGACGTGCAGACGCCCGCGGCGGAGCCGGCGAATTGATTGCGGCGCGCGAGTCGTCACCTGAAATGGCGACAACCTTCCCGGGCTTCCCCCTCACCCCTGCCCCTCTCCTCCGCGAGCGCGGGAGAGGGGATGTTTCCCGTCGCGCGATGCATCCAGCCATCGACATCGCGCCGCGTTCCCGGAACCGCGATGCTGCCTGAACTCGGACAAATCATCCTGATCCTGGCGCTGCTGGTCGCCGCCCTGCAGGCGTCGCTGCCGCTGGTCGGCGCGCAGCGCGGCAACGCGGCGTGGATGGCGGTGGCGCGGCCGGCGGCGTACGCGCAACTGGCGCTGCTGGCGATGGCGTTCGCGCTGCTGACCGCCGCCTTCGTGCGCCAGGACTTCTCGGTGCAGTACGTGGCGCAGAACTCCAACTCACTGCTGCCGATGATCTACCGCTACTCGGCGGTGTGGGGCGCGCACGAGGGCTCGCTGCTGCTGTGGGTGCTGGTGCTGGCGGCCTGGGGCGCGGCGGTGGCGGCGTTCTCGCGGCGCCTGCCCGAGGTGGTGGTCGCGCGCGTGCTCGGGGTGATGGGACTGGTCGGCATCGGCTTCCTCGCCTTCCTGATCTTCACCTCCAACCCGTTCGACCGGCTGCTGCCGGCGCCGCCGGAAGGGCGCGACCTCAACCCGCTGCTGCAGGATCCCGGCCTCATCATCCACCCGCCGATGCTGTACCTGGGTTATGTCGGCTTCGCGGTGCCGTTCGCCTTCGCCATCGCCGCGCTGATCGAGGGCCGCATCGACGCGCGCTGGCTGCGCTGGACGCGGCCGTGGACCAACGTGGCCTGGGGCTTCCTGACCCTGGGCATCGCGCTGGGCAGCTGGTGGGCCTACTACGAGCTGGGCTGGGGCGGCTGGTGGTTCTGGGATCCGGTCGAGAACGCCAGCTTCATGCCGTGGCTGGCCGGCGCGGCGCTGATCCATTCGCAGGCCGTGACCGAGAAGCGCGGCAGCTTCGGCGGCTGGACCCTGCTGCTGGCGATCGCCAGCTTCTCGCTGTCGCTGCTGGGCGCGTTCCTGGTGCGCTCGGGCGTGCTGACCAGCGTGCACTCGTTCGCCGCCGATCCGTCGCGCGGCATGTTCATCCTGATCCTGCTGGCCATCGTCATCGGCGCCTCGCTGCTGCTGTACGCGCTGCGCGCGCCGCGCCTGCCCGACGGCGCGCCGTTCGCCGCCAGCTCGCGCGAGACCCTGCTGCTGGCCAACAACCTGCTGCTGGCCAGCGCCTGCGGCATGGTGCTGCTGGGCACGCTGTACCCGCTGCTGGCCGATGCGCTGAACCTCGGCAAGATCTCGGTCGGCCCGCCCTACTTCGGCCTGCTGTTCGTGGTGCTGATGGCGCCGCTGGTGCTGCTGGTGCCGTTCGGCCCGCTGACCCGCTGGCAGCGCGAGCAGCCGTCGCGGCCGCTGGCGCTGCTGCTGCCCTGGCTGGGGCTGGCGCTGGCCGCCGGCGCCATTGCCTGGTTCATGGCGCCGCAGGGGCCGCTGAAGACCGCCGCCGGCGTCGCCGGCGCGACGTGGGTCGCGCTGGGCACGTTGCGCTTCGTCTGGCAGCGGCTGCGCGCCAGCGGCCGGATGACGCCGGAGATGTGGGGGATGGTGCTGGCGCACCTGGGCATCGCGGTGTTCCTGGTCGGCGCGCTGCTGGTCGAGGCGATGAACGTGCAGCGCGAGGTCGCGTTGAAGCCGGGGCAGACGCTGGAAGTCGGCCGCTACGCGTTCCGCTTCGAGGGCGTGGACGAGACCCAGGGCCCCAACTACCTGTCCGACCGCGGCCACGTGCGCGTGCTGCGCGGCGATCGCGAACTGACCCTGCTGCACCCGGAAAAGCGCGCCTACGCCAGCGGCGGCCAGGTGATGACCGAGGCCGGCATCCGCCCCGGCCTGACCGGCGACATCTACGTCGCGCTGGGCGAATCGCTGGGCGACGGCGCCTGGGCGGTGCGCGTGCACATCAAGCCGTTCGTGCGCTGGATCTGGCTGGGCGCGCTGCTGATGGCGCTGGGCGGGTTCGTCACCGCGGCCGATAGGCGCTTCCGCCGCCACAACGAAACGAGGACGGCATGAACGATACCCCGCCTTCTCCCGCCCCGTCGCAGCCGCCCTCGCGCGGCGCGCTGACCTTCGCGGTGGTCATCATCGGGCTGTTCTTCGTCGGCCTGATGGGCCTGCTGCTCTACGGCGTCAAGCAGTCCGGCCGCGCCGACCGCGAGGCGCTGCCCTCGCCGCTGATCGGCAAGCCGGCGCTGGCGTTCGACCTGCCGCTGCTGCACGCGCCCGAGCGCCGCGTCACCAACGCCGACCTGGCCGGCGAGCCCTACGTGATGAACGTCTGGGGCAGCTGGTGCCCGGAGTGCCGGGTCGAGCACCCGGTGCTGACCCGCTTCGCGCTGACCAAGCGCGTGCGCTTCGTCGGCTACAACCTCAAGGACGAGCGCGAGGACGCGCTGCGCTGGCTGGAGCAGTTCGGCAACCCGTACATGCTGGTGCTGGCGGACGTCGAGGGACGCACCGCCATCGACTGGGGCATCTACGGCGCGCCGGAAACCTTCCTGGTCGACGGCAACGGCGTGGTGCGCTGGAAGCGCGTGGGCGCGGTCACCGACGAGATCCTCGCCAACGAGCTGATCCCCGCGCTGGAGCGGATCGAGGCCGAACAATGAAGGCGCCCCGTCCTCCCTGTAGAGCCGAGCTTGCTCGGCTCCGCGATGCCGTGCCGAAGGGCAGCCGAGCAAGCTCGGCTCTACGCGCGGGACTGCTGGCGCTGCTGCTGTCGCTGCTGGCCGCCAACGCCTTCGCCCAGGCCGGCGATCCGGCGCCGCTGCGCTTCGAGGACGCGGCCGAGGAAGCGCGCTTCCACAAGCTCGCCGCCGAACTGCGCTGCGTGATGTGCCAGAACCAGTCGCTGGCCGATTCCAACGCCCAGATCGCCCAGGACCTGCGCCGCGAGGTGCTGGCGCAGATGCGCCAGGACAAGAGCGACGCGCAGATCAAGGACTACCTGGTCCAGCGCTACGGCGAGTTCGTGCTGTACCGGCCCGCGGTCAGCGCCGGCACCTGGCTGCTGTGGTTCGGCCCGGCGCTGCTGCTGCTGGCCGGCGCATTGCTGGTCTGGCGCATCGTGCGCACCCGCGGCCGCCAGCCGGTGGCCGAACCCGACGACACCCAGGAGTGGTGATGAACCTGTTCGCCGCCCTCGCCGCGCTGCTGACCGTCCTCGTGCTCGCCGCGGTGCTGTGGCCGTTGTGGCGCGGCGCGCGCGGCACCGTGGTGGCGGTCATCCTCATGCTGTCCGTCGCCACCTTCGCGCTGTACCGGCTGGTCGGCACGCCGGCCGCGCTGTCGCCGCACACGGCCGCCGGCGCGCTGCCGATCACGCTGGAGGACGCCATCGCCCAGCTGGAGGCCGAACTGGAGCGCCACCCCAACGAGCCGGAAGGCTGGCGCCTGCTCGGCCGTTCCTATGCCGCGCAACTGCGCCATGCCGATGCGCAGGCCGCCTTCGACAAGGCGGTGAAGCTGCTGCCCGACGATCCCGAACTGCTGGTCGAAGCGGCGCAGTCGCGCCTGTTCGCCAGCGCCGAGCGCAAGCTCGACGCGCAGGGCGTGTCGATGCTGGAGAAGGCGCTGGCGCTGGATCCGCCCAACCAGCGCGCGCGCTGGTTCCTCGGCGTGGCGCAGCGCCAGAACGGCCAGCCCGCCGAGGCCGCGCGGACCTGGGAACCGCTGCTGGCGCGCGTGGACGCGGCCACCGCCGCGCAGCTGCGCCCGCAGATCGACGAGGCCCGCGCGGAGGCCGGGCTGCCGCCGCTGCCGGCCGCCGCGCAGGCCCGACCCGATTCGACCGAAGCCACCGCCCACGCGGTGACGATCAAGGTGTCGCTGGATCCACAGTTCGCCAGCCGCGTGCGCCTGCGCGGCGACGCCAGCGTGTTCGTGATCGCGCGCATGGCCGGCGGTCCGCCGATGCCGGTGGCGGTGGAGAAGCATGGCGTGCAGGACCTGCCGCTGACCGTGGTGCTGGACGATGCCGACAGCCTGATGCCGACGCAGAAGCTCTCGGCGCTGCGCGAAGTGGAACTGGTCGCGCGGCTGTCGGAAAGCGGCAACGCCACGCGCCAGCCCGGCGATGTCGAATCGGCGCCGGTGCGCGTGCCGCTGCCGGCCACCGCGCCGGTGGAACTGGTGATCGGCGCGGCCGACTGAAGCCGCGCCGCCGTCGCGCCGCGCTGGCGCGACGCGCGCAATTCCCCCGGAAGGACGCTGTTTTCCCGTCATCGCCTGCCTGGCGCAGCGCGCGCAGCGGCTAGAATCGCCGGATGACCGAATTCGTCCCGCCGTCGTCCCGCTTCCACGCCCTGCCCTCGCCGTTCCCGATGAAGCGCGGCGGCCAATTGTTCGATGCGCGCATCGCCTACGAGACCTGGGGCAGGCTCAACGCCGCGTGCGACAACGCCATCCTCATCGTCACCGGCCTCTCGCCCGACGCGCACGCCGCGCGCAGCGACGACAATCCCGAGGAAGGCTGGTGGGAGGCGATGCTCGGGCCGGGCAAGCCGATCGACACCGATCGCTGGTTCGTCGTCTGCGTGAACTCGCTGGGCAGCTGCAAGGGCTCGACCGGGCCGGCGTCGATCGACCCGGCCACCGGCGCGCCGTACCGGCTGGATTTCCCCGAACTGTCGATCGAGGACGGCGCCGACGCCGCCTACGAGGTGGTGCGCGGGCTGGGCATAGATCGCCTGGCCTGCCTGATCGGCAACTCGATGGGCGGCATGACCGCGCTGGCGCTGCTGCTGCGCCATCCCGGCACGGCGCGCGCGCACGTCAACATCTCCGGCAGCGCGCAGGCGCTGCCGTTCTCCATCGCCATCCGCTCGTTGCAGCGCGAGGCGATCCGGCTCGATCCCAACTGGAACAACGGCCGGTACGACGAGGCGACGTACCCGGAATCGGGCATGCGCATGGCGCGCAAGCTCGGCGTCATCACCTACCGCTCGGCGCTGGAGTGGGACGGCCGATTCGGCCGCGTGCGGCTGGAATCTGATCGCCCCGACGAAGATCCGTTCGGCCTCGAATTCCAGGTCGAGAGCTACCTGGAAGGCCACGCGCGCCGCTTCGTGCGCCGCTTCGATCCCAATTGCTATCTCTACCTGAGCCGATCGATGGACTGGTTCGACCTGGCCGAGTACGCCGACGGCAAGGGGGAAGGCGACGTGCTGCGCGGGCTGGCGCGCATCCGCGTGGACAAGGCGCTGGCGATCGGCGCGACCACCGACATCCTGTTCCCGCTGCAGCAGCAGGAGCAGATCGCCGAGGGGCTGCGCCTGGGCGGCGCCGATGCGGCGTTCCTGCCACTGCCCTCGCCACAGGGCCACGACGCCTTCCTGGTCGATTTCGCCCGCTTCGGCCCGGCGGTGCGCGATTTCCTCGACGCGCTCTGAAAGGCCGGGCCAGCGAAGGCCGGCCAGCCAAACCCTGTGGGAAAAACGCACCCCGATGGCCCGCCCCGCATCCAGCTGCTAGATTCACCCGCGAATCCACCACGGAGGCAGCGCATGGCATCGACGACGCAGGAACTGGACGCCTTCGTGCGCGAGGCGCTGGCACGTGGCGCAAGCCGGCAGCAGACCGCCGATGCGCTGGCGGCGGCCGGCTGGCCGGCCGAGCAGGTGCGCAGCGCGCTGTCGGCGTATGCCGAAGTCGATTTCCCACTGCCGGTGCCCAGGCCGCGCCCGTACCTGTCCGCGCGCGAAGCCTTCCTCTACCTGCTGCTGTTCGCCACGCTCTACTACGCCGCCTGGCACCTGGGCAGCCTGCTGTTCGACCTGATCAACAAGGCCTGGCCGGATCCGGCCGAGATGGAATACCTCGCCTCGCGGCGTCCGTCGTCGATGCGCTGGTCCACCGCCTCGGTGCTGATCGCCTTCCCGGTGTTCGCCTGGGTCGCCCGCCTGCTCTCGCGCGAGCTGGCGCGCAATCCCGCCAAGCGGCTGTCGGCGGTGCGGCGCTGGCTGACCTACCTGACCCTGTTCGTCGCCGCGATGGTGCTGATCGGCGACATGACCACGCTGCTCTACAACGCGCTGGGCGGCGAACTGACCCTGCGGTTCGTGGCCAAGGTGGTCGTGGCCGGGCTGATCGCAGGCAGCATCTTCGGCTACTACCTGTGGGATCTGCGCAAGGAGGAAAAGGAACCATGAAGGGCTGGGGCATCGGCCATGCACTGGTCGCGCTCGCCGGCGTGGCGATCGTCGGCGCGGTGATCGCCGCGTTGATGGCGATGGGCTCGCCGGCGGCGCAGCGGGAAGCGCGGCTGGACGAACGCCGCATCGACGACCTGCGCCGCATCGCCCGCGGCATCGACCAGCACGTGCGCCAGCACGAGGCGCTGCCGCCGGACCTGGCCACCCTGGCCGGCCAGCCCGGGACCCGGCTGTCGCTGGCCGATCCCGCCACCGCCCGGCCCTATCGCTACAGTCCCGAGGCCGGCCTGCGCTACCGGCTGTGCGCGGTCTTCGCCACCGACAGCGCCCAGGCCGCCGAACGCTGGACCGACAGCGAATGGGCGCACGGCCGCGGCGAACACTGCTTCGCGCGCAAAGCGGAAAAGCCGCGCTGAACCCGCCACGGGCATCGCCGGGGCTGCCCGAAGGGCCTGCTGAACATCCTGCTCAGCCTTGCCTCCCTAGAATGACGACACATCTTCCTGGGAGGCTTCCCATGCATCTCGAATTTCCAGGCCGCGAGCGGCTGATCGCCGCGCTCGACGCGGCCGTCGCCCTGGGCGAGGACCGCGCGATCACCGACGCGCTGCGCAAGTCGCTGTGCGAACTGATGGACGATGCCGCCGTCGCGCTGCCCGCGGCGGTGATGGAACCGGTGGACGACCACTACGCACGCCGCGAGCTCCATGCCAGCCGCGAGCACGGCTATGCCGTCATTGCGATGACCTGGGCGCCCGGCCAGGGCACCATGATCCACGACCATTGCGGGATGTGGTGCGTCGAGGGCGTCTGGCGCGGCCGGCTGGAGATCACCCAGTACGAACTGGCCGAGCAGGACGACCCGCGCTACCGCTTCGTCCCGGTCGGCACCATCGAGGCCCGCACCGGCTCGGCCGGCAGCCTGATCCCGCCGCACGAATACCACACCATCCGCAACCCCAGCGACGAGGACATCGCCGTCTCGCTGCACGTCTACCAGCGCCCGATGGTCCGCTGCGGCATCTACTCCGACCACGGCGAAGGCGACGGCTGGCTGCGCCGCAGCGAGCGCCTGCTCGGCACCGACCCGGCGCACTGACGCGGCCCCCGCCCTCGGCTATACTTCGCCTCCGCGCCGAAGTGGCGGAATGGTAGACGCAGCGGACTCAAAATCCGCCGCCCTTAAAAGCGTGTGGGTTCGAGTCCCACCTTCGGCACCAGGCCTGCAAAACGCCCCTCGCCCTCGATGGCCCGGGGCGTTTTGCTTTCATGGCAACCGGTTCGCGGCTGGCCGTGGCCAGTGGCTTCGCCGCGCCGTCCGCAGGCTCCCCTGCCATCAGTCGTGGCTCCCTCGCCGCGCGGGCTTTGCTAGGCTTCACGGCGACAGCTCCCTCAAAGGCGCCTGCCATGAATTCCCACAATTCCTCTCCCCTCTACGGAAACGCCGGAGACGAACCGGCGGCACGCACGCCGCTGCGTCCGCTGCCGCAGGTCGATCTGTGCCGGCGCGGAGAAATCCGCGCGGAGAAGTTCATCGACGCGGCCACCGAGGTCTTCGCCGAGAAGGGCTACCGGCATGCGCGGCTGAGCGAGATCGTCGCGCGCGCCGGCGGTTCGCTGGCTACGCTGTACCGCATCTACGGCGACAAGGAAGGGCTGGCGCACGCCATCCTGCAGCGGCGGCTGGACTTCTACCTGCACACCACCCGCGACATCGACCTGTCGGTGCTGCCGCCGGAACAGGCGCTGCCGGCGCTGGCGCAGCGCATGGCCGAGCTGATGGCTCGGCCGGAGTCGCGGGTGATCTACCGGCTGGTGATCGGCGACGGGCAGTCGTTCCCGACGCTGCGCGACTGGTTCTTCGAGAACGTGGTCGGCACCTTCCGCGCCACCCTGGCCGGGTATTTCGACCGCCAGGTCGAGGCCGGGCGGATGCGGATGGCGTCTACACACAGCGCTGCCGCGCAGTTCTCCATGATGCTGTTCGGCGACATGGTCATGCGCCTTGCCAGCGGCATCACCGACCTGCCCGACCCGGATCAGCTCCGGGCCAATGCGCGGGACGCGGTGGAGCTGTTCCTGCAAGGCACGCTGCCTCGCTGACCCCGCCGGCGGGCCGTCCGGTCCCTTGCTGCGCGACGACATGGACCTGAAGAGCGGCTATCCCTACTGGGCGGTCAAGAACGGATTGATGCAGGCGTTCCCGCCGCTGCGCGGGGATGCGGCCTGCGACGTGGCCATCATCGGCGGCGGCATCACCGGCGCGCTGATCGCCGACGAACTGGCCGCGCACGGCCACGAGGTCGTGGTCATCGAGCAGCGCGACGTCGGCTGGGGCAGTTCCGCCGCCAGCACCGCGCTGCTGCAGTACGAGATCGACACCCACCTGGTCGATCTGGCCGCGCGCTACGGCGAGGATGACGCCGTGCTGGCCTACCGCGCCTGCGCCGAGGCGCTGGTGCTGCTGCGGGACAAGGCGCGGCAGGTGCGCGACGTCGATTTCGCCTGGAACGACAGCCTGTACTACGCCAGCAGGCGCCGCCACGCGCGCGATCTGGAAGACGAGTACGGCATGCGCAGGCGGCATGGCTTCGACGTGGAATGGCTGCCACGCGAGGCGCTCGCCGAGCGTTTCGGCTTCGACGCCCCGGCCGCCATCCTCAGCCACCAGGCCGCGCGCGTGGACGCCTACCGCTTCGCGCACCGGCTGTTCCAGCGCCTGGCCCGGCAGGGCGCGGCGATCCACGACCGCACCCGCGTCGCGCACATCCACCGGCACGCGCGCGGGGTGACCCTGACCACCGAGGGCGGCCAGCGCGTGCGCGCCGGCCACCTGGTGATGGCGGCGGGCTATGCCAGCCAGCAATGGCTGGACCAGCCGGTGGCGAGCAACCGCAGCAGCTACGCCTTCATCACCGATCCCGTCGAGCCGGGCAGGCTGGGTTTCCTGGCGGACACGCTGCTGTGGGAATCGGCGCGCCCCTACCTGTACCTGCGCAGCACCGGCGACGGCCGCCTGCTGGTCGGCGGCGAGGACGACGCCATCGACGTGCCCGCCCGCCGCGACGCACGCGTGGACAAGAAGGCGCGCGCGCTGTGCGGCAAGCTGCGCAAGCTGTTCCCGCAGCTGGATCTCTCTCCCGCCTTCGCCTGGGCCGGCACCTTCGCCGAGACCCGCGACGGCCTGCCGTTCTTCGGCCCGCACCGGCAGCACGGTCCGCGCATCCACTTCGCGATGGCCTACGGCGGCAACGGCATCACCTACAGCATGCTCGGCGCCGGCCTGCTGCGCGCGCGGATCGAGCGCCGCGCCCATCCGCTGGCGCGGCTGTTCTCCTTCGAGCGGCTGGATCGCTGACGCCGGCATTCATCGCCTGCACACGCGAGCCGTTCTAGCGTCGGCCACGCCCCATCGACGGAGAACCGCCATGCCCCGTGGAGAAAAATCCTCCTACACCGACAAGCAGAAGCGCCAGGCCGAGCACATCGAGGAAAGCGAACTCGAAAGCGGGCGCTCCCGCGAAGCCGCCGAGCGCATCGCCTGGGCCACCGTCAACAAGCAGGACGGCGGCGGCAAGCGCAGCGGGTCGGGGCGCAAGTCGTCCGCTGGCAAGGCGGCGAAGAAATCGACCCGCAAGCGCGCAGCCAAGAAGACCACCACGGCGAGGAAATCCGCGGCGAAGAAAAGTCCGGCCAAGAAGACCGCGACCCGCAAGCGCGCGGCGAAGAAAACCGCTGCGAAGAAGACCGCTGCGAAGAAGACAGGCGGAAAGAAATCCGCCGCCAGGAAGACTGCCAGGAAGACCGCCCGCAAATCGGCCGCGCGCAAGCGCGCGACGAAGAAAGCGGCGAAAAAATCCAGCTGAGCAAGTCCCAATGAGAAGGCCCAGTCTGTCCGGGAAGTATCCCGGATGGCTGGGCCCTCCGTTGTCGGAGACCTTCGGCATTGCGCCTCTTGGTTTTCCGACGCGTGCAGGCTAGCGCGTCGCGCGTTAGCAGAAAGTACAGGGACGCCGACCGTTCGTCGGCCATCCGGTACTCAGACCTCAGGGCCACCAGCCGCGGCCGGTCAGCGCGTAGCGGTCGGCGGCGCGTTCGAGCGGGTTGCGCACGCTGACCCCGCCGCACAGCAGGTACACGGGCAGGAACAGCGGTCCCAGCAGCATGTACTGCAGCACGTGCGCACGTTCGTGGTCGCACAGGCGGATGGCCGGGTGCTCGCAGATGCCGGCGCGGTGTTCGTAGGTCACGCAGTCCGAGTCGAGCGTGGCGCCGGTATGCAGGATGCTGTTGCCGAAGGTGATGGCCCCGCCCGGTCCCCACGGCCAGCGCTGGAAGACGATGGCCATGTCGCGCCGGCTGAAATGCGCGCGCGCGCCGAACGGCATCCCGGCCAGGCCGGCGAGCAGGCCCACCAGGGTATTGGGCAGCGTCCACGCCACGCCCAGGACGAGCAGTGTGCGGCGTACGGCCGGGTGCGCCATGCGCGTCTTTCTCCCCTCGCGAAATCCCGCGCCCATCTTCTCGCGACGGGACGGTCCGGGGGAATGGGCGTGGCCGCCTGCGCAGCGGGCGACGGGATGGCGCGAGGCGTCAGTCGGCTTCCTGCGGCATCAGCAGCCACAGGATGAGATAGACCAGGATGCCCGGGAAGGCCGCCGACAGCAGCGAGAAAATCACGTACAGCACCCGCAGCAGCGTCGGGTTCCAGCCGAAATGGTGCGCGATGCCGCCCATCACGCCGGCGATCATGCGGTCGTTCAGTGAACGGGTGAACGGTCGCGGGGAGGAAGTGTTCATGGCGTTCCCCTGGGGAGTGATGCGGCCAGTCTAGGAGCCGGAGGCCACAGGCCACGTGAAGCCGGCCTCCGGTTCCGGCTCAGCGGCCGGGCGTGCCGCCGGCCGCGCGCTGGCGGCGCAGTTGTTCGCCGAACCACTCGGCCGAGGCGCGTTCCGGCTGGCCGGCGCAGCGCACGCGGTACTCGCGCCCGCTGACGCTGCTGGAACTGGCGGCGCGCTCGATGAACTGCTCGGCGCTGTCCACCAGGTTCCTCTTCAGCAGGTAGTCGTACTTGCGCTGCAGGTGCCGGCGCGCCTCGGCGGCGTCGTGCCACTTGCCGTTGCGCTGGAACTGGCAATGCGAGCCGGCCAGCGCCGCCATCAGGCCGGCGATTTCCTGCTGCGCGCGCGGCGCGGGTGCGGCGACGGCGGGCGCCGGCAGCGCCAGCAGCAGGAGCAGGGCCGCGGCGGCCGCGGGCAGGCGTGGTGCAGCCCGCCCGCGCATGCCCAGCTGCATGAGCCGCTTCAGCCCGAGCGCCGCGCCAGCCACTGGTGGATGGCCGCCGGCACCTCGCGCTGGGCGCGGCTGGAGACGTAGATGCCGATGTGGCCGCCCTTGAAGCTCAGCTCGGTGTAGTCCTGGCTGCCGACCAGATCCTTCAGCGCGCGCGAGGCGTCCGGCGGCACCAGGTGGTCCTGCTCGGCGTAGATGTTGAGCACCGGCATGTCCACGTAGCCCAAGTCCACCGGCTCGCCGCCGATCTCGACGTTGCGGTTGACGAAGCCGTTGCCCTGGTAGAACTGCTTGATGAACTGGCGGAACGCCTCGCCGGCCAGGTCCGGCGAATCGAAGATCCACTTCTCCATGCGCAGGAAGTCCTCGACCGCGCGCTTGTCGTCGAGGATGTCGATCAGGCCGACGTACTTCTGCACGTTGAGCCGGAACGGCTTCAGCATCAGGTAGCAGGCGTTCATCATGTCGGCCGGGACGTTGCCCAGCGTGTCGACGAACAGGTCCACGTCCAGTTCGCGCGTCCATTGCGAGAGCATGTTGTCCGGGGTGTGGAAATCCACCGGGGTGACCATCGTGATCAGGTTGCGCACCTTGTCCGGATGCAGCGCGGCGTAGCACAGCGAGAACGCGCCGCCCTGGCAGATGCCGAGCAGGTTGACCGCGTCCACGCCGTGCGCCTGGCACAGGTGATCGACCGCGCCGTCGATGAAGCGGTTGAAGTAGTCGTCCAGGGTCAGGAAGCGATCCGAGCGATCCGGATAGCCCCAGTCGATGATGTAGACGTCCTCGCCCAGCGCCAGCAGGCCCTTGACCAGCGAGCGGTCGGATTGCAGATCGACCATGTACGGGCGGTTGACCAGCGCGTAGGCGATCAGCAGCGGCACCCGCGTGGTCGGCGCCTTCTCGCCGACGAAGCGGTACAGCGTCACCTTGCCGTCGCGCCACACTTCCTGCTTGTGGGTGGCGCCGTAGTTCACGTCCTCCACGTCGGGCAGCACGTGCAGGCCGGCGGACAGCTTCTGCTGCAGCGTCAGGGTTTCCTGCGCCAGCGCGTCCGGGGTGATGTCGAGGGGGAAGGTCATTTCCGCTTACTCCGCTTGCCGCCGGTCGCCGCCGGCGTTGCCGCCTGCGCGGCGGCGTTGCGCGCCACCCAGTCCTTCATCGACACGACGCCGGCCGGGGCGGCGGCGGCGGGCCGGGCTTTCGGGGTGCGCTTCGGGGGGGCCGCCGGCCGGCGTTCGACCTTGGCCGGCGACGATGCCTTGGCGGCCAGTTGCCGGCGCGCCGCCGGTGCGCGGCGGGCCTTGTCGGCCGTCTTGCGCGTCGCCGGGGACTTGGCGGCGGTGACCGCGCGCTTGCCGGCCGTGCGCGGCTTGCGCGCGCCCTTGGCCGGGGCGGCGGCGGGCCTTGCCGGTTTGCGGGCCGGCGTCCGCCGCTTGCCGGCGGCCGGCGCGTCGTCGTCCGCCTGCCTGGCGGCGACCGCGGGGCCACGCTTCGGAGACGCGGCAACGGCGCCATGCTTGCGCGGCGCGGCGGCGCGGCGGCGCGGCGGGGCTGCTTCGGTTGTTTCCACGGCCGGCGCGGGCGTCGCGCGCCCGGGCGCGGCGTCTGTCTTCGCCGCGGCGGGTGCGGCGCGCCTGGACGGTCCCGCCGCCGCTTGCGGCTGCGGCTGTGCGCTGCGCTTGCGCAGCGTGCGTTCCAGTTCGGCGATGCGGCGGTGGGCCGAGTCGATCTCGGTGCGCGTCGGCATGCCGAACAGGCCGCAGACGTGCTCGACCTCCTTCTGGATGCCCTGGCGCAGGCGCATCTGCGCGTTGGCCAGCGCGCCGAAGGCATGGCGGAACTCCGGCGAAAGCGCGGATTCGGCATAGGCCGCCTCGGCGGCGTCGATCCACGCGTCGAACAACCCGCGCGCGCTGCTGATGCGGTTGCCGTTCTCGGCGCGCGCGTGCAGGTCGCGCTCGAACACGTCCAGCGCGCGCTGCAGGGTGCCCAGCATCAGCGCGTTGTACTCGCCCTGCCGCTGCTGGTAGTCCTGCTGCGCCTGCGCCAGCGCCTGCCAGCGCTCCTGGTGCTCGCGCATCGGGCCGAAGGCCGGCATCTGCAGCCAGCGCGAACCGTCGCGGCGGAACGACTCCAGGTAGGGCTCGACCTGCCGCAGCCAGCCGTCGACCTGGGTCACGCCCGGCCCCTGCACCGCCTGGAACAGGTCGGCGAAGGGATTGTGGTTGTGCGCATGCCCGGCCAGGCCGAGCATCTGCTGCCAGGCGTTGCGGATGTCGCTGGCGCCGTGGTCGCGGCCGGCGAACTGCGCGGCCAGTTGCTGCATCTGCCCGTACCAGTCCTGCGACTGCCGCTGGAAGCGGCCGATCATCTCCTCGACCGGATGGCTGTTGCCCGGCATCAGCCGCGCCCACGCGTCCATCGCCTGCTGCCACCCGCCCGGGGCCTGCGGCTGCGCGCCCAGCGCGCCCTGCCTCAGCGCGTCGCTCCAGAGGTTCCAGTACTGCCGTGCCAGCGATTCGAAGTCGCCGGATGCTGCGAAGTTGGCCATGCGCCCTCCCTTTGCGGTGATTCTAGGGCGAAATCACGGCTTGGGGATGCGCAGGGTCTTGCTGATCATCAGCGTGCCGGAGATCAGGTACATCAGCACCAGCGGATGCAGTTGCCACGGCCCCAGTTGCAGTTGTCCCAGCCACAGGTCGGCGCCCAGGTTCCCGCCCCAGGCCGCCACCGCCAGCACGATCACCAGCAGCAGGCTGGTCGGGATGGGCGTGCCCTCGAAGTACTTCACCTTGTCGTCCCCGCCGGACAGGCTCTCGGCGGTGACGTTGTAGCGCGCCAGCCGGCTGACCCCGCAGGCGACGAAGTACGCCAGCACCACCGCGTCCCAGCCGCCCTGCATGCCGCAGGCGTAGGCCAGCGCGGCCGGGGCCACGCCGAAGGAGATCACGTCGGCCAGCGAGTCCAGCTCGCGCCCCAGCGTGGAAGCCTGCCGGCGCCAGCGCGCGACCCGGCCGTCCAGCGCGTCGAACACGAAGGCCAGCGGGATCAGCGCCATCCCGATCATCAGGTCGCCGACGATGCCGTCCTGCAGGAAGCGCATCGCCGCGAACACCGCGCCGGTGCCGCATACGGCGTTGGCCAGCGTGAACCAGTCGGCCAGCTGGAAGTCGCGGATCATCGAGAAGTGTCGGCGCATGGCGGTTCTTCGCGCGGGAAGGGCCTACAGGGTAAGGCCGGCGGCGTGAATGCGGGGAGCCTTCCTTCAGGACAACCACGGATTGTTCCCTGTAGAGCCGAGCTTGCTCGGCTACAGGGCAGAAAGGCAGCCGAGCAAGCTCGGCTCTACAGGGGGATCGGCGGATTCAGCGCGACGGCATCGCCAGTTGCGTGGCCTCCACCGCGCCGGCGCCGCGCGGCCGTGCTTCGACGACCGCATCGGCGGGCAAGGCGCCCTGCCCGTCCAGGTGCGCCTGCACGCGATCCAGCGCCGCGTACATGTACGGCAGCAGCGGCACGTAGCGCGCCCCGTAGGCCGGCAGCGCGAGGAAGGCGTCGAAATGCTGCGCTTTGCGCACCTGCCAGTAGCGCACGTCACGGCCGGCGGCGCGCGCGGCGGCGACGTAGGGCGCACTGCTGAACGCTTCCGGGACCAGGCCGTCGTCGCGGCCGTGGATGACCACCACCGGCAGCCCGGCTCGCGGCGGCGCGGCGGCGGTGGCGTCGATGCCCGCGCGCACGCGCAGGGCATCGGCGCTGTCGCCGGCCTGCAAGGCGCGCAGGCACTGCAAGCCCGGCAGGGTGAAGTCGGGCGCGGCGATGCGCGTATCGACGATGCCCACGCCGTTGCCCGGCGGGATGCCGCTGGCGTCGGACCACCAGGCCACGCGTTCGGCGGCGGTGGACGCGCGCGCGCTGAAGTCCGGGTTCTGCGCGGCGAACGCATAGCCGCACGGATGCTCGCCGACACCGTAGCGCCCATAGGCCGAGGCATAGGTCACCGCGATCGCGCGCCACAGGTCGAAGCCGACGCTGAGCGCGCCGGCGACCAGCACCTCGTGCGTCCAGCCATT
Source organism: Pseudoxanthomonas mexicana (assembly GCF_046736355.1). GTDB lineage: Bacteria > Pseudomonadota > Gammaproteobacteria > Xanthomonadales > Xanthomonadaceae > Pseudoxanthomonas_A > Pseudoxanthomonas_A mexicana_B. The sequence goes on from NZ_CP157201.1 coordinate 2,206,673, forward strand.
GGCGAGCAGTCGCGCATGGGCCGAGGCGGCCTGCGCCTGCACGCTGTCGCCTTCGACCAGTCCGGCCGCCTTGAGCGAGGCGCAGCGCTGCGTCCACAACGGCTCGGCCTGCGCGCGCAGCGGCGGCTGCGGCAGCGCCTCGGCCGGCAGGTGCAGCAGCGCGCACGGCATCAGCAGCGCGGCCTCGGTGGTGTAGTCGTACAGCGAACGCGCGCCGGCCTGCCCGCGCGCCCAGACGTTGGGCTCGCCGGCGACCACCGCGTCCAGCCAGTCGCCCTCCAGTTCGGCCGCGCGCAGCACCGCGCCGCCGCCGTTGGAGATGCCGGCGGCGATGACGCGGGTATTGTCGAAGCGGAACGGTTTGGCCTGCGGGAACGCCTGCGACAGCGCGCCGAGCGCGAACCCGGCCGCCTGCTGCACGTGCCGGCCCCAGTCGGCCTCGGGGTTGTCGCGCGAGTGCGCGTGCTTGAACGCCACCCCGCCGCCGCCGGCCGCATCGGGCGCGAACGCGAGATCGCCGGCCTCGCGCGGGCGCGCCGTGCCGTCCTCGCCGAAGCCCGCCTGGCTGTCCAGGTCGAAGTAGTCCGAGCCGCCACCCTTGTCGGTGTAGGCCACCGCGCAGCCCTTCGGCAGCGCCCACGCGCCGGCCACCGCGATCGCGCCGTAGACGCCGCGCGAGCCGGACGAGGGCGCCACCACCACGCAGCGCCGTGTCTGGTCGAAATCGTCCGGCACCTGCACCAGCACGCGATGCGGCTGGCGCGCACCGGGCAGCGTGGCCAGCGCCGAGTACTCGCGCCCGGGCACGGCGGCCGTGCTGCCGTAGACCTGGCCGTAGCCGCCGCCCGGCGACAGATCGGCGATGCCGCGCCAGCTGCTCCAGATCGCGCGGCGGCGCAGTTCCCGCGCGGTCGGCCGCTGCGGGTCGGCGAACGCCGGCGGCATCATCGCGCGCAGGCCGTCCAGGCCCAGGCCGGCGGTCAGCAGATCGTCGCCACCGCGATGCTCGGTGACGCGCTGCGGTTCGATCATCGGCTCATCCCGGCTCATCCTGGCTCCGTCGGCGCTGGCGCATCCGGCCAGCGCCAGTCCCATCATCAACGCGCAAGCAAGTCGCGGCATGTCTTCGCCCACCGTTCCGGTCATTGCCCTCAAGCTAAACGCCATGTCCCGGGGTGTCATCGTACTTTGGTACCACGAACCGGCGCGGCGCGAGTTGCTACCCTACCCCGAAAGGAGACCCCCATGCAGCAGACCCACAGCTACCTGATCACCGGCGCGGCCAGCGGCATCGGCGCCGGCATCGCCCAAGAGCTGGCCCAGGCCGGCCGCCACCTGATCGTCAGCGATCTCGACCGCGATGCCGCCGAGACCGTGGCCGCGCGCATCCGCGCCGGCGGCGGCTCGGCCGAGTCGGTCGCGCTGGACGTGACCTCCGAGGCCAGCATCGCCGCCGCGCTGGCAGCGATCTCGCGGCCGGTGGACGTGCTGGTCAACAACGCCGGGCTGCAGCACGTCTCGCCGCTGGAGGACTTCCCGATGGAGAAATGGGATTTCCTGCTGCAGGTGATGCTGGTCGGCGTGGCGCGGCTGACCCGCGCGGTGCTGCCGGGCATGCGCGAGCGCGGCTTCGGCCGCATCGTCAACATCGGCAGCATCCATGCGCTGGTCGCCAGCCCGTACAAGAGCGCCTACGTGGCGGCCAAGCACGGCCTGGTGGGATTCTCCAAGGTCGTCGCGCTGGAAACCGCCGACACCGACATCACCATCAACACGGTCTGCCCCAGCTACGTCAAGACGCCGCTGGTGGACAGGCAGATCGCCGACCAGGCGCGCACGCGCGGCATTCCCGAGTCGGAAGTGATCGGCCAGATCATGCTCAAGCCGATGCCCAAGGGCGTGTTCATCGAGATGGACGAACTGGCCGGCGTCACCGCCTTCCTCGCCTCGCCCGCCGCGCGCAACATGACCGGGCAGTGCCTGGTGCTGGATGGGGGGTGGACGGTGCAGTGAAAGAGCAGGAGTGAGCGGAGAGGAGTGAGGAGTGAGCAAAAGCTCGCTTCCCACCCTTGCTTCCCTCACTCCTCACTCCTCTCCGCTCACTCCTCGCTTCATGCCCACCCTCCTGATCGCCGACGACCACCCGCTGTTCCGCGCCGCCCTGCGCGGTGCGGCGGCCGATGCGGTGGCGCAGCTGTCGGTGCTGGAGGCGGCATCGCTGGAGGGCGTGCTGGACGCGCTGGACCGGCATCCGGAAGTGGATCTGGTCCTGCTGGACCTGCACATGCCGGGCAACCACGGGCTGGCCGGGCTGGCGGCGATCCGCGCGCAGTACCCTGCGGTGGCCGTGGTGGTAGTGTCGGCCAACGACGATCCGCGCGTGGTCCGGCGCGCGCTCGACCACGGCGCGGCCGGCTACCTGCCCAAGAGCTCGGGCCTGGACGAACTGCGCGAGGCCATCCGCAGCGTGCTGGCCTGCGAGCAGTGGCTGCCGGCCTCGCTGCGCGCGGCGGTGGCGCGCGCGCAGTCCTCGCGGCACGACACCGAACTGGCTGCGCGGCTGGCCAGCCTCTCGCCGCAGCAGTTCCGCGTGCTGACGCTGGTGGCGCAGGGATTGCTCAACAAGCAAATCGCCGACCAGCTCGACGTGCAGGAACGCACCGTCAAGGCGCACCTGTCTGCCATCTTCGATCGCCTCGGCGTGCGCAACCGCACCCAGGCCAGCGTGGTGCTGCGCGAGCTGGAACTGAGCGATCCGGCGCGGCAGATCGAAGGCTGACACCGCGCCATCCACACCTTGCCCCTGTAGAGCGGAGCTTGCTCCGCTGCCCTGTTCGGGCAGGCCCCAGCCGAGCAAGCTCGGCTCTATAGCGCTTGATGCGTGCCGTTCCGATGCCTCGATGACGAACCTGCACACCTAGCTCCTGTAGAGCGGAGCTTGCTCCGCTGCCCCTGTTCGCACAGGCCCCAGTCGAGCAAGCTCGGCTCTACAGCAGCTGATGCGTGCCGTTCCGATGCCTCGAGGTACGAACCTGCACACCTTGCCCTGTAGAGCGGAGCTTGCTCCACTGCCCTGTTCGGGCAGGCCCCAGCCGAGCAAGCTCGGCTCTACAGCACCTGATGCGTGCCGTTCCGATGCCTCGATGACGAACCTGCACACCTAGCTCCTGTAGAGCGGAGCTTGCTCCGCTGCCCTGTTCGGGCAGGCCCCAGCCGAGCAAGCTCGGCTCTACAGCACCTGATGCGTGCCGTTCCGATGCCTCGAGGTACGAACAGCACACCTTGTTCCTGTAGAGCGGAGCTTGCTCCGCTGCCCTGTTCGGGCAGGCCCCAGCCGAGCAAGCTCGGCTCTACAGCACCTGATGCGTGCCGTTCCGATGCCTCGAGGTACGAACGGCACACCTTGCTCCTGTAGAGCGGAGCTTGCTCCGCTCCCCGCTCCGACAGAGCTGTCCATTTTTTCGCCATCCCGCTTGACAGCGTTGTGCGGCAAGGCGCGCCGGCGGTTATCCACATGTTTGCCCCGACGACATCCACATGCGCTGTGGACAAGCATCCGGAGGATGCGGAAACCGGAGCGTCATCGGCTGGCCATTTTTTCGCCACACCCCTTGACAGCCTTGTGCCACAAGGCGCGCCGGCGGTTATCCACATGTTTGCCCGAAGGCCGTCCACACCCGGTGTGGACAACGCGGGTTTCAGATGCGCGAATAGTTCCACGACAGCATGCGGCCGTCGCGGTACGGCATGACGCCGTGGAACGCGCGCGGATCGCCGTCGAACACCAGCGGCAGGAAGTGGCGGTCGCCTTCCCACAAGGGCAGTTCCATGATGCGCTCGACCGGCACCCATTCCAGCGTGCCTTCGGGGTTGCGCTCGAACGGCACGCCCGTGTACGCGGTTACCACGAACACGAAGCCCAGCCAGTCCTCGCCATGCTTGCCGAAGCCGGGCCAGCTGATGGTGCCGCGCAAGGCGAGCGCCTCGCATGCGATGCCGGCTTCCTCCAGGATCTCGCGGCGCATGCCGGCCACCACGTCCTCGTCGCGCTCGATCTTGCCGCCCAGGCCGTTGTACTTGCCCAGGTGCTGGTCGTCGGGGCGCGCGTTGCGATGGATCAGCAGCACCTGCGAGCGATCCGGCGAGAGCACGTAGCCGAGCGTGGCGACGATGGGGGTGTAGGGCATGCGCGAGGAACCGGGAAAACCGGTCGCCATTGTAAGGCGTATCGGCGAACCCTCCGGTGGGAGCGACGTCAGTCGCGACGGAATCCCGGTAAAGCCTCATCGCGACTGACGTCGCTCCCACAAGGCGGGTTTCAGTGCGCGGAGTGCTGCGCGGCCACCAGCCGATCCAGCACCGACTTCAGCGCCAGCGGCCGCACCGGCTTGGCCAGCAGCGACAGGCCGGCCTCGTGGACGGCGCGGCGCACCGCCTCGGTCTGGTCGGCGCTGAGGATCAGGCAGGGCCGTTCGCCGAAGAGCGCGGACAACTCGCCGCGCAGCGCCACTCCGGTGTCGCCCTCGTCGAGGTGGTAGTCGAACAGCCACAGGTCCGCCGGCGCGTCCCGCAGCCGCGCCCGCGCCTGCGCGCGATCGGCGGCGGCGGCGACCTCGCAGCCCCAGCCTTCCAGCAGTTGCCGCAGCGCGACCAGCGCCTGCGCGTCGTTGTCCACCGCCAGCACGCGCCGTCCGGACAGGCCGGCGCGCACGGCCAGCCCGCCGGCTCCGCGCGCGGCCGCGACGATCGGCAGTTCGACCGCGAAGACGGTGCCGTGCCCGAGCCGGCTGCGCAGCGACAGCGGGATCTCCAGCAGCCGCGCGATGCGATCGGCGATCGACAGCCCCAGTCCCAGGCCCTGCCCCGGCGCGTCCTCGCCGCGGCGGAATTCCTCGAAGATGCTGCGCCGCTCGGCCTCGGCGATGCCCGGGCCGGTGTCATGCACCTCGATGCGCAGGCGCTGGCCGGCCACCCGTCGCGCGCCCAGCAGCACGCCGCCGGCGGCGGTGTAGCGCACCGCGTTGGCGAGGAAGTTCTGCAGCACGCGCCGCAGCAGTTGCGGGTCGCTGCGCACCCACAGCCGCGTGCTGCGGCAGCGGAACGCCAGCCCGCGCTCGCCCGCCAGCGCGGCGAACTCCGACGCCAGCGGCTCCAGCACCTCGGCCAGCGGGAAGTCGCGCGGCTGCGGCACCAGCCCGCCGGCCTTCAGCCGCGACATGTCGAGCAGGCCGGTCAGCAGGTCGGTGGTGGAATCGAGCGCGCCGCGGATCTGCTCGGCCGACGCGCGCTGGCGCGCATCGGCCAGTTGCTGCGCCAGCGCGTCGGTGAACAGGTGGGCGGCATGCAGCGGCTGCAGCAGGTCGTGGCCGATGGCGGTAAGGAAGCGGCTCTTGGCGTCGTTGGCGTGCTCGGCCTCGCGCTTGGCAGTCTCCAGCAGCGCGGTGCGCTCGGCCACGCGCTGCTCCAAAGTCTCGTTGGCGCGCTTGAGCGCGCGCTCGGCCTGGCGCGAGGCGGTCACGTCGGTGTAGGTGGCGACGAAGCCGCCGCCCGGCATCGGGTTGCCGCGGATCTCGACGATGCTGCCGTCCGGGAACACCCGCTCGGTCAGGTGCGGCGTGCCGGCGCGCATGAACGCCAGCCGCCGCTCCAGCGCGCGATCGTCGGCGCCGCGGTGTGGCATCCGCTGCAGCGCCCAGCGGGTCAGGTCGGCGATCGGCCGGCCGACCTGCAGCAGCTCGCCGGGGAAACCGAACATCTCCGCATAACGCCGGTTCCACGCCACCAGCCGCTGCTCGCGATCGACCACGCTGATGCCCTGGCTCATGTTGTGCAGCGCCGCCTCCAGCACCTGCTGGTTGAAGCGCAGGTCCTGCGAGACCTCGCCGACGATCGCGGCCACCGCGTCCAGTTCGCCGCTCTCGCGCCGCGCCGCGTCCAGCAGCAGGCGCGCCGAGGCCGAGCCCAGCACCGCCGACAGCTCGCGCTCCACGCCCTGCTCCAGCGCCGCCGGCACCGGGCCTTCGGCCGGCGCGTCGCGCAGCAGCTGCTCGACCCGTTCGCGGGCGAGGAAGCGCAGGCCCGCGTCCCGCAGTGTCTGCCGATCCAGGCGGCGGCCGCTGCGCCGCGGCGCATCGCCGCGCCAGGTCGCCAGCGCCCAGGTGACCACGATGCCGACGAACAGGCTGGCGCCGACCGCGCGCCCGAGCGGGCTCCAGCCGGTCAGCCCGAACAGCCCGTGCGGCGACAGCCACGATTGCCCGAGCGGCCCGGCGCGCATCCACACCGGTTCGCTGCCGGTCGCCACCGCGTACATCGGCACCAGCATCACCCATGCCCATACCGCGAACGCGGCGACGATGCCGGCGACCGCCGCGCGCGGCGGCGTCTGCGGCCGCCATACCGCGAAGCCCAGCGCCGGCGCCAGCGTGGCCAGCGCCGAGAACGACACCGCGCCGATGTCGGCCAGCGCATCGTTGCCGCTGTTGAAGCGGCTGTACGCCCACGCCAGCAGCATGATCGCCAGGATGCCGCCGCGCCGCAGCCGCAGCAGGTCGCCGCGGCGATCCCCGCCCTGCCCGCGCGACCACGCGCCGCGCAGCAGGCCCGGCGCGAACCAGTGGTTGCCGATCATCAGGCTCAGCGTCAGCGTGCTGACCACCACCATGCCGGTGGCCGCGCTCATGCCGCCCAGGAAGGCCAGCAGCGCCACGCCCTCGTGCCCCTGCGAGAACGGCAGCGCCAGCGCGTACATGTCCGACGGCACGGCGTCGCCCAGCAGCGCGGTGCCGGCGCGCGCCAGCGGCAGCGCCGGCAAGGCGATCAGCACCAGGTACAGCGGGAACTGCCAGCGCGCGGTGCGCACGTCGCGATCGTCGCGGCACTCGACCACGCCGACGTGGAACTGGTGCGGCAGGATGAACATCGCCAGCGCACCGAGCAGCACCAGCGGCGCGAATCCGCCGACCGGCTCCAGCGGCAGCGCCGGCGCCGGCGCGTCGGGCAGCGACTTCAACCCGAACCAGACGAACGCGCCCAGCGCCAGCATCGCCACCAGCTTGAACAGCGACTCGAACGCCATCGCCAGCACCAGTCCGCGGTTGTGCTCGGCCGCACTGGCACGGCGGGTGCCGAACAGCATCGCGAACAGCGCCATCGCCAGCGCCACGTACAGCGCGCTGTCGCGCCACAGCGGCACCGCGGCTTCCACCTGTCCGCTCGCCGCGGTCAGCGTCGCGAAGCTCATCGCGATGGCCTTGAGCTGCAGGGCGATGTAGGGAATCAGCCCGAGCGCGGCGACCAGGGTGACCGTGGCGGCCAGCCACGCATCCTTGCCCAGCCGGGTGGCGATGAGATCGGCCAGCGAGGTGGCGTTGCTCTCGCGCGCCAGCCGCACCAGCCGCATCATGAAGGCCACCGCCAGCGCGTAGAACAGGATCGCGCCGAGGAAGGTCGGCGGCAGCGGCCAGCCGTAGCGCGCGGCCTGGGTGACCGTGCCGTAGAACGTCCACGAGGTGCAGTGCACCGCCAGCGACAGCGAATACACGTGCCGCCAGTGCCGCGCGAACAGGTTGGGCCGCCGCTCGCCGTACAGCGCGGTGCCGAACATCAGCGCCAGCCACGCCAGGCTGGCCAGGGCGACGACCCAGAAGCTCAGCATGGATGGAACCGACGGAGGCCGAGCCAAAACCCCTGTAGAGCGGAGCTTGCTCCGCTGCTCCCGCCTCCGGAACCTGCGCAGCCGAGCAAGCTCGGCTCTACGACACCGCGAATCCCTGTAGAGCGGAGCTTGCTCCGCTCCCGGCTCCGGAACCCAAGCAGCCGAGCAAGCCCGGCCCTACGGCACCGCGAATCACCGACTTTTCCGGCAGGCTCCCCCATGCCATGAGCATAACGCGGCGACGGCGGGCTTTCGCCCGCCGTCGCCGGAGTCGCCTGCACCGCCGTCACCCGCTCAGAAATCGTAGCGGGCGGTCAGCGAGTACTGGCGCGGCGGGCCGTAGAAGCCGGTCAGCACGCCCAGGCCGGCGCTGACCAGGTTGTAGCCGGTGGTGCGGTATTCCTTGTCGGTCAGGTTGGAACCCTGCAACGAGAACGACCACGCATCATTGGCGCGCCAGATCACGCCGGCGCCGAGCAGGCCGTAACCGTCCTGCCGGATCGCCGGGCTCAGATCGGTGGTCGGCCATACCTCGGACTGGTAGGAATAACCCACGCGCGCGGACAGGTTGCCGCCGTTGGCCAGTTCGGTGCGGTATTCCACGTTCAGCGCACCCGAGAACTCCGGTGCGTTGGTGAAGTACTGGGTGTCGGCGATGTTGACGCCGGCGCTGATGAACTCGTCGTACTTGGCGTCCAGCCAGGCCAGGTTGCCGCTGATCAGCCAGTTGGCGGTCGGCAGGAACTGGTATTCCACTTCCAGGCCGTTGACCGTGCCCTTGCCGGCGTTGGTGAAGTCGCCGAAGAAGCCGCCTCCCGGCAATGCGGTGAACACCGAAAGCTGGATGTCCCTGTAGACGTTGTGGAACGCGGCCAGGTTGAGGAACAGGCGCTGGTCGAGCAGTCCCATCTTGGTGCCGATCTCGAAGCTGTCGACGCTCTCGTCGTCGAACGGCTCGCCCGAGCGCGGCACCGCGGTGGTGTTGGCCCGGATGTTGTAGCCGCCGGACTTGAATCCGCGCGAGGCCAGTGCGTAGGCCATGACATCCGGCGTGACCTGGTAGTCCAGCGAAATCTTGGGCGAGACGTTCTTGAAGTTGATGGTCTTGTCGAAGTTCGCCGCGACCGCGCCGTTCGGGCGGGTGAACGTGGCGTCCGTGTAGCCGATGTTGTAGGCGATGGCGTGCTTGTCCTCGTCGGTGTAGCGCGCGCCCACGTCCAGCTTCATCCGCTCGGTCAGGTCGAAGGTCCAGTCCGCATACGCGGCGAAGCTCGAGGTGTTGACCACGCCTTGGGTGTCGCCGAAGCTGAGGTTGAAGAAGTTGTTCAGCACCTGCCCGCCGGCGTCGCCGTCGAACCAGTACAGGCCCATCACGCCGCGGGCGCGGCCGCCGCCATCGTAGTTGGCCTGCAGTTCGTTGGTGACCTGCTGGTCGCTGTAGAACGCACGCACGTCGGCGATCATCTGCGGCAGCGTGTCGAAGTCGATGTTGGTCTCGGTATCCGACTCGCGCTTGGCGATGACGTACTTGAAGGTCCAGTCCTCGCCCGGGCGCCAGTTGACGGTGGCCGAGGCGCCCTTCATCGAGGTGTCGTTGACGTTCTTCATGCCGCTGCGGATGTCGTAGCGGTCGTCCAGCGGCGCGATGCCGGACACGGGGACCAGCACGTTGCCGTTCGCCGCCAGCATCCTGGCGCCGCGCACGCCGGACTGGTCGTCGATCCAGTCCAGCGCGAACTGCACGTCGAAGTCGTCGCCGGCGTAGGCGCCGAGCTGGAAGCGCGCGGCGTTGATCTCCTTGTCGCTGACGTCCTGGCCGGTATGGAGGTTGGTGCCGAAGCCGTCGCGGTTCATGCTGGCCACCGACACGCGCGCGCGCAGGCCGCTGTCGGCGCCGCCGATCGGGCCGCCGACGGCGGCCTTGGCGTCGAGCTGGTTGTAGTTGCCGACGGTGATCGAGGCGAAGCCCTCGGTTTCCTTCGGCAGCCCGCGCGAGATGTACTTGATCGCGCCGCCGATGGTGTTCTTGCCGTACAGCGTGCCCTGCGGGCCGCGCAGCACCTCGATGCGGCCGACGTCGAACACGTCCAGCAGCGCGCCCTGCGGACGGGCGATGTAGACGTCGTCCAGGTAGATGCCCACGCCCGGGTCCACGCCCCACAGCGGATCGGCCTGGCCGACGCCGCGGATGTAGGCGGTGGCGGTGCTGGTGGAGCCGCGCGCGGCGTAGATGGTCAGGTTGGGCACCTGCGCGTCGAGGTCGCCGATGTCGTTGACGTTGAGCTTCTCCAGCGTCTCCGGCGTGAACGCGGTGACCGCCACCGGCACTTCCTGCAGGGTCTCCTCGCGCTTGCGCGCGGTCACGGTGACGGCATCGAGCGTGGTGGCGGAACTGGCTGGCGTATCGCCGGCGGCGGCCGTGTCCTGCGACCACGCCAGCGGCGTGGACGACAACAGGATGCAGCCGATGGCCAGGCTCAGGTGCTTGCGCTTCATTGGGTCTCCCCTCCTCCCGGGTATGACGTGGCGGCGGACGAACGCCGCCGATTCGCAGGCAAGGCTAGACACCGGCCGCCGGCGCCGCACCTGTACCTTCGTACAGTGGGCCGGCGCATGGCGCGGTGCCGATACTCGCCGCCATTCCCGCGGCCCGCCGGCCGCCGCCTGTCACCCGGCGCGACGCCGAGGAGCCGTGATGTCCTTCCTGATCGTTCTGGCCGCGCTGTGCTTCCTGATGTTCGTGGCCTACCGCGGCTACAGCGTGATCCTGTTCGCGCCGATCGCCGCGCTCGGCGCGGTGCTGCTGACCGATCCCGCGCTGGTCGCGCCGATGTTCACCGGCCTGTTCATGGACAAGATGGTCGGCTTCCTCAAGCTGTACTTCCCGGTGTTCCTGCTCGGCGCGGTGTTCGGCAAGCTGATCGAGATCTCCGGCTTCTCCAAGTCGATCGTCGCGGCGACCATCCGCCTGCTCGGCGCGCAGCGCGCGATGCTGTCGATCGTGGTGGTCTGCGCGCTGCTGACCTACGGCGGCGTGTCGCTGTTCGTGGTGGTGTTCGCGGTGTACCCGTTCGCCGCCGAGCTGTTCCGCCAGAGCGACATCCCCAAGCGGCTGATCCCCGGCACCATCGCGCTGGGTGCGTTCACCTTCACGATGGACGCGCTGCCGGGCACGCCGCAGATCCAGAACATCATCCCGACCGCGTTCTTCGGCACCACCTCGTGGGCCGCGCCGGTGCTGGGCACGCTGGGCGGCGTGTTCATCCTGATCGTCGGCATGGGCTACCTGGAATGGCGCCGGCGCGCGGCGCTGCGCGCCGGCGAAGGCTACGGCGGCCAACTGCGCAACGAGCCCGAGCCGTTCCGCGGCGAGAAGCTCGCCCATCCGCTGATCGCGCTGCTGCCGCTGCTGCTGGTGGGCGTGGCCAACTTCGCCTTCACCCGCTGGATTCCCGAGTTCTATGGCGCGACGCAGTCGTTCGTACCGGCGGTCATCGGCAACCCGGCGCCGGTGGTGCAGGACGTGTCCAAGCTGGCGGCGATCTGGGCGGTGCTGGGCGCGCTGCTGGTCGGCATCCTGGCCGTGCTGGCGTTCGCCTGGCGCAGCGTATTCGCCAGCTTCGCCGAAGGCACGAAGAACGCCATCGGCGGCGCGCTGCTGGCGGCGATGAACACCGCCTCCGAATATGGCTTCGGCGCGGTGATCGCCGCGCTGCCGGGCTTCCTGGTGGTGGCCAACGCACTCGGCGCGATCCCCAACCCGCTGGTCAACGAGGCGATCTCGGTGACCACGCTGGCCGGCATCACCGGCTCGGCCTCCGGCGGCATGAGCATCGCGCTGGCGGCGATGGCCGACAGCTTCATCGCCAACGCCAACGCCGCCGGCATCCCGATGGACGTGCTGCACCGGGTCGCGTCGATGGCCTCCGGCGGCATGGACACGCTGCCGCACAACGGCGCGGTCATCACCCTGCTGGCGGTGACCGGCCTGACCCACCGGCAGTCCTACAAGGACATCTTCGCCATCACCCTGATCAAGACCGCCGCGGTATTCGTGATCATCGGCGTGTTCTACGCCACCGGCTGGGTTTGATATCCCCCTGTGCCACCGGCCGGTTGGCCGGCCTGTGCGGCGCGTCGCAATAATGCAGGCGGCACTTCGCCAATACTGCGCGGCCCGGGGGACATCAAGCAGGGATCATGGCCAGACGCCCACTCCATTTCCGGCTGTCCGGACTGCGCGAGCGCGCGCTGCTGGACGAGGCATCACTCGATGCGAACGCCGGCACATTTTCAGGCGATCAATCCCTCTCCTACTGGACCCGGCGCGCGCGTCCCGGCGCCGCCTCGCCGTCATCGCCTTCGTCGTCCCTTCCCGGGGATTCGCTGGCGGCGATGGAAGCGCGGGTTCGCCAGCGCCACCAGCAGTTGTACGGCACGCGCCGCCAGTCGCAGGCGCCGGACAAGGGCACCCCGGCCAATACAACCGCCGGGCAGGCGGCCACCGACGGCGGCGCACGCAGCATGGCCGGGCTGTCGGCGCCGCGACTGGTCACGCTGCCGGCGCCGCCGTTCGCGGTGCGCATGCTCAACCGCCTCAGCTATGGCGCCACCCCGGCCAGCATCAACGAGTTCAACGCGCTGGGCGGCAACGACCGGCAGCGCCTGGCCAACTACGTGGACTGGCAACTGGACTGGGACGCCATCAATGACGCCGCCCTGGACGCGCGCCTGGCCCAGGCCGGCTATACCACGCTGGGCAAGCCGCTGGCGCAGATGTGGAACGACCACACCAAGAACGATCCCGAGTACGCCGTGCGCATCCGCCCCGGCAACGAGGTGCAGCGCGCCGCCTTCGTGCGCGCAGTGCATTCGCGCCGGCAACTGCGCGAGGTGCTGGCCAATTTCTGGCACGACCACTTCAACGTGCTGGGCACCGACTACAGCGTCGGCTCGGTCCACGCGCACTATGATCGCGAGGTGATCCGCGCCCACGCCAAGGGCAACTTCCGCACGATGCTGGAAGAGGTCGCCAAGAGCACGGCGATGCTCTACTACCTGGACAACATCAACAATTCGCGCTCCGGCCCCAACGAGAACTTCGCCCGCGAACTGCTGGAACTGCACACGCTGGGCGCGGAGAACTACCTCGGCTTCATGGATCCGTTCCGGGTGCCGCCGTGCCCCGAGGATCCGTCCTACCCGATCGGCTACACCGACGTCGACGTCTACGAGACCGCCGCCGCCTTCACCGGCTGGTCGGCCAAGAACGGGCACTGGCAGTTCCCCACCGAGAACGACGGCACCTTCGTCTACCGCCAGTCCTGGCACGACGCCGGCCCCAAGTTCCTGCTCGGCATGACGCTCACGCCCGAGCAGCCGGCGATGAAGGACGGCCGCGACGTGCTCGACCGGCTGGCCAGCCACCCGCGCGTGGCGAAGTTCATCTGCGGCAAGCTGATCCGGCGCTTCGTCGGCGACACCCCGTCGCAGCCGCTGGTCGACAGCGCCGCGGCGATCTTCCGCGCCCACTGGCAGCATCCGAACCAGATCGAGATCACCCTGCGCCACATCCTCACCTCCGAGGACATGATCAACGGCTGGGGGCAGAAGAACCGCCGGCCGTTCGAGGCGGTCGTCGCGGCGATGCGCGCGCTCGGCCAGACCTGGACGCTGCGGCTGGATCACGACAAGAGCAACGAGTTCATGTGGCGGATGGGCTTCACCGGCCACGTCCCCTACAACTGGCCGGCGCCCAACGGCTATCCGGACACCGGCATCGCCTGGTCCGGGTCCAACTCGTTCGCGATGACCTGGAAATTGGTGAACTGGCTGACGGAAACGAAGGAAGGCGACGCCTTCCTCAGCCCGATTATCGATGCCACCCGCAGCGGCGTGGCTACGTGGACTGCTAGCAACCTGGTCACCTTCTGGTGCAACCGCATCCTCGGCTACCAGCCGGAAGCCGGACGCAAACAGACCCTGATCAACTTCATGGCGCAGAACGGCGATCCCGCCAGCTACGTCATCACCGACACCGATGCCTGGGCCGCCAGCGATCTGAAGCGCCACTACAACCACCAGCGCCTGCGCAGCATGGTCTCGCTGATCCTGATGTCCCCCGAGTTCATGAGCCGCTGAGGTCGAACCGATGAGCGATTTCAAACTGACCCGGCGCGAGTTCTTCAAGGGCTGCTGCAGCGCCGCGGTGGTCGGCGCGGCCGGCACGTCGATGATGTTCGCCGACGACGCCTTCGCCGCCGCCAACCCCTACGACACGGTGGTGCACCTGTTCCTGCGCGGCGGCCTGGACGGGCTGAACCTGGTCGTGCCGATCAGCGGGCAGGATCGCAGCCACTACGAGCAGGCGCGCCCCAATCTGCAGATCGCCGCCAGCGGCACGTACGGCGCGTTGCCGCTGACCCTGGCCGGCAATGCCGCCACCGGCTTCGGCCTGCATCCTTCCGCCAGCGGCCTGCGCGACCTGTGGAACGACGGCAGGCTGGCCATCGTCCACGCCTGCGGCATGGCCACCGCGGTCACCCGCAGCCACTTCGATGCCCAGCTCTACATCGATCTCGGCACGCCCGGAAAATACGGCTCGCCGACCGGCTGGATCACCCGGGCCTGGGAAACGCGGGCGGGCGGCACGACCGCCAGCCTGCCCTCGCTGGGCATCAGCGGCACGCGGCCGGCCAGCCTGCTGGGCGCCATCGACGGGCTGACCATGACCAGCCCGGCCGACTTCGCGCTCAACGCCGGCGCCTATGCCTGGCAGCGGATACGCAGCGATTCGCCGGCCGGCTTCCGCGGCCTCAACGAGACCCTGGCCGACCTGTGGGGCGGTCCCACCGGCTTGGGCGTCAACGGCAGCCGTGCCGACGCCGCGCTCAAGCTGATCAACCAGCAGGCCTACGCCAGCCTGCCGGCCAGCTGGCCCACCGGCACCTTCGCCCAGCAGTTGTGGACCATCGCCCAGTCGATCCGCTTCAACCTCGGCCTGCGCTACGCCACCCTCGACCTCGGCGGCTGGGACACGCACGAGGGCCAGGGCACCGCCGGCAGCGGCTACCACTATTACCAGAACAAGATCAGCGAACTGTCCACCGCGCTGTACGCCTTCTTCAACGAACTCAACGCCGGCGGGCAGATGTCGCGGGTGACGGTGGTCGTGCAGTCCGAGTTCGGCCGCCGCGTGCGCGCCAACGCCAACGGAGGCACCGACCACGGCTACGGCAATCCGCTGCTGGTGCTCGGCGGCCCGGTCAATGGCCGCAGGTTCTACGGCACCTGGATGGGGCTGAACCCGGAAACGCTGTCGGCCACCCACGGCGACGTGCCGGTCACCACCGACTACCGCCAGGTGTTCTCGGAAATCCTGATCCGCCGGATGGGCAACGCCAACCTGAGCCAGGTGTTCCCGGGCTACGCCGGCTATGCGCCGCTGGGCATCGTGCAGGGCGCCGACCTGGTGGCCAGATCCGAACCGCAGGCAGCGTCGATTCCCGCGCTGGCGGTGCCGGGTGCAGCGCCCGCTCTCGACGCATCGGCCGGACGCGCCGCGCCCGACTGGCAGCGCCGTGGCCCGGTGGACCGGGCGATCCTGCGCCGGGAACGCTAACCACCGAATCCTGCGCCCGTCGCGGCAGGCGCACTGCCATCACGCGATCCGGGCGCGCTTCAGGCTCAGGCGCCGCGCGCGTGCCAGGCCTTCAGCAGTTCCGCCTCTTTCTCGCGACTGATGCCGGCGCGCAGCTTGGCCTGGCGCTCGGCCGGCAGGCCGCGGAACCACGCCAGCAGATCGGCCACGGTGATAGCCAGCGGGCGGAAGGTCAGGCCGGCGGCGATGGCGCGCGCGTTGCTGACCGCGCCGTAGCCGGCGTACTCGCTGTCCTTCGACGGCACCCAGATCGGCAGGCCGACCTTGTGTTCTTCGAGGAACGACGGCGGTACGTGGGTCAGCGTCATGCCGCCGCCGGTCACGGCCTGGCAGCCGTGCAGCATCGCGTCCATGCCCAGCCGGTAGTCGGGGCCGCAGGCATTGAAGACGCCGTAGGTCCTGGCCTCGGCCAGCCGGATCATCCATTCGCCCAGGTCGCGGCCGTCGATGATCTGGATGGGATCGGCGCCGTCGCCCGGCACCAGGATTTCGCCGCCCTGCGCGACCCGGTGCGGCCAGTAGGTGAAACGGTCGGTCTCGTCGCGCGGACCGACGATGTAGCCCGGCCGCACGATGGTCACGCGCTCGCCGAACTGCCTGCGCGCCTCGGCCTCGCTCAGCGCCTTCAGCGGGCCGTAGAGGTTGCCGACGTCGGCGCGCAGCGACTCCTGCGTCTCGGCCATCGCGTCCTTGCCCTTGTACTGCGCCAGCGGCGCGTCCTCGGTGATGCCCGGCCTGCTGCCGTCGGCGTAGACCGAAATGGTGGAGATGAAGAGGTAATGGCCGACGTTGCCCTTCAGCACCTTGCCGGCGTCGCGCACCCAGAACGGCAGGCTGGTGGGATTGTCGACGCACACGTCCCATTTGCGACCCTTCAGCGATGCCAGGTCGCCGGTGTTGCGATCGCCGTTGAGTTGTTCCACTTCGCCCGGCCACTTCGGCGAGGGCCGCTGGCCGCGGTTGAACAGCGTGACCCTGTGGCCGCGCCTGAGCGCGTAGTCGACCTGGAACGGGCCGGTGAAGCCGGTGCCGCCCAGGATCAGGATGTCCAGCGGCCTGGCCGCCCTGGCGACCGGCCGGGCTTCATCGGCGGACGAGGCGAACGACGGCAGCGCGGCCGCGGCGGCGGCCAGTGCGCCCAGCTTGAACAGGTCGCGGCGGGTGGTGGTCATGTCGGCTCCAGGCAGGCCGGGATGGGAAGCTGCCTAGATAGCATCCCGGGCACGCGCCCTCCCATGCCGGAAGTCGCGGTGACCTTCTTCCTCCATCGCCGGTGGACGCCACATGCCGCATCTCTGTAGAGCCGAGCTTGCTCGACTGCCCTTCCATCCGGCATCAGGGAGCCGGGCAAGCTCGGCTCTACCGGAGAACACGCCGCCCTGCGGCCTCCGGGCAAGACCCAGGCAAACGGCCACGAAAAAGCGGGCTTGAAGCCCGCTTTTTCGTGACGCTTGCGATTGAGGCCGAGGCGCGGCTTATTCGGCCGACACGCCCTCGCCTTCCTCCACCGCCTTGATCGACAGGCGGATGCGGCCCTGCTTGTCGACTTCCAGCACCTTGACCTTGACCACGTCGCCTTCCTTCAGCGCATCGCTGACCTTCTCGACGCGGTCGTTGGAGATCTGCGACACGTGCACCAGGCCGTCCTTGCCCGGCAGGATGGTGACGAACGCACCGAAGTCCATGATCTTGGCGACCTTGCCCTCGTAGATGCGGCCCGGCTCGACGTCGGAGGTGATCTGCTCGATGCGCGCCTTGGCGGCCTGCGCGGCGGCGGCATTGACCGAGGCGATGACGATGGTGCCGTCGTCCTGGATGTCGATCTGGGTGCCGGTCTCCTTGGTGATGCCCTGGATGGTGGCGCCGCCCTTGCCGATGACCTCGCGGATCTTGTCCGGGTGGATCTTGATGGTCAGCAGGCGCGGGGCGAACTCGCTCAGCTCCTGGCGCGGCGCGGTCAGCGCATTGGCCATCTCGCCGAGGATGTGCAGTCGGCCGGTCTTGGCCTGCGCCAGGGCCTGCTTCATGATTTCCTCAGTGATGCCCTCGATCTTGATGTCCATCTGCAGGGCGGTCACGCCCTCGGCGGTGCCGGCGACCTTGAAGTCCATGTCGCCGAGGTGATCCTCGTCGCCCAGGATGTCGCTCAGCACGACGAAGTCGTCGCCTTCCTTGACGAGGCCCATCGCGATACCGGCCACCGGCGCCTTGATCGGCACGCCGGCATCCATCAGCGCCAGCGAGCTGCCGCACACCGAGGCCATCGACGAGGAGCCGTTGGACTCGGTGATTTCCGAGACCACGCGGATGGTGTACGGGAACTCCTCCAGCGACGGCATCACCGCCAGCACGCCGCGCTTGGCGAGGCGGCCGTGGCCGATTTCGCGGCGCTTCGGGCCCATCATGCGGCCGGCTTCACCGACCGAGTAAGGCGGGAAGTTGTAGTGGAACAGGAAGTTTTCCTTGTACTCGCCCGACACGGCGTCGATGATCTGGCCGTCGCGCGCGGTGCCCAGCGTGGTGACCACGATCGCCTGGGTCTCGCCGCGGGTGAACAGCGACGAGCCGTGGGTGCGCGGCAGCACGCCGACCTTGGAGGTGATCGGACGCACGTCGGCCAGGCCGCGGCCGTCGATGCGCACCTTGGTCTCCAGCACCGAGCGGCGCATGGTCTGGTATTCCTGCTCGCTGAATTCCTTGGACAGATCGCCGGCATTCCAGGCATTGGACTCGGCTTCCGGCGCCAGCGCGCCGAGGATGGCCTTCCTGAGGTTGGAGATGGTGTCGCGGCGCTCCAGCTTGTCGCGCACCTGGAAGGCGCCGGCCAGGCTGTCGCCCACGGCGTTGCGCAGCGCGGCGATCAGGCCTTCGTTCTTGACCGGCGGCTGCCAGTCCCACTTCGGCTTGCCGGCTTCGGCGACCAGCTCGTTGATGACCGCGATGACCTTCTGCATCTCGCGGTGGCCGAACATCACCGCGCCCAGCATGACGTCCTCAGACAGCTGGTCGGCTTCCGACTCGACCATCAGCACGGCGTTGGCGGTGCCGGCGACCACCAGCTCCAGCTTGGAATCCTTCAGCTCGCTGACGGTCGGGTTGAGCACGTACTGGCCGTTGACGTAGCCGACCTTGGCCGCGCCGATCGGGCCGTTGAACGGCGCGCCGGTCAGGGCGACCGCGGCCGAGGCGCCGATCAGCGCCGGGATGTCGCCGTCGATGTCCGGGTTCAGCGACATCACCGTGGCGATGACCTGCACTTCATTGCGGAATTCTTCCGGGAACAGCGGGCGCAGCGGGCGGTCGATCAGGCGCGAAATCAGCGTCTCCTTCTCGGTCGCGCGGCCCTCGCGCTTGAAGAAGCCGCCGGGGATGCGGCCGCCGGCGTAGAACTTCTCCTGGTAGTCCACCGTCAGCGGGAAGAAGTCCTGCCCTTCGCGCGCGTTCCTGGCGGCCACGGCGGTGACCAGCAGTACGGTGTCGTCCATCTTGACGAGGACGGCGCCGCCGGCCTGGCGGGCGATTTCGCCGGTCTCCAGGGTGACGGTGTGCTTGCCGTACTGGAAGGTTTTGGTGATTTTTGCCACGTTGATTCCTTAGCGTTCTAGCTTTTCGGGTTGGACCGCGCGCGACCCTTGTCGCGTCCGGCTGGCCGGCATGTCCGGCCGATACGACGGCGGTGGAACGCATTCCCGGGAACGGCGGCGTGGGCCGTTGCCTTCCCTGAAATGCAAACCGCGGCGCATTGCTGCGCCGCGGCGGAGGGGTGCATCAGCGACGCAGGCCGAGTTTCTCGATCAGTGCCTTGTAGCGCTCGTTGTCCTTGCGCTTGAGGTAATCGAGCAGGCTGCGGCGGCGGTTGACCAGCTGCAGCAGGCCGCGACGGCTGTGGTGATCCTTCTTGTGGGTCTTGAAGTGGCCGCTCAGCTGTTCGATGCGGGCGGTGATCAGGGCGACCTGGACTTCCGGCGAGCCGGTGTCGTTGGTGCTGCGCTTGTTCTCTTCAATGACTTTCTGGGTATCGATGGACATGGGTTTCTCGTTGACGCGAAGCCTGCAGGAACGCCGGAGGATGCCGGGCACCGCGTGGCTCGCCGTGGATGCAAAAGGAAATGCCGGTATGAAACCGGCGACGTAGTGTACGCCTGTGGCCCCTTGTGAAACAAGGTCTTATTGCGCGCCCTCCTGTCCCGGCACGGCCCAGGTGAACAGGCGCTGCGGCGACAGCAGGCCGCCGGCGTCGACCGAGGCCAGGCCCAGCACGCGGCCGTCCGGGCCGTGGACGGCGACGGTCCCGGCCGCGGGCCAGGGACCGCGCAGGCGCTGGCCCAGCCCCAGCCGGCGGGCCTCGGCCGGCGCCAGGGTGACGGCCGGGAATCCCGCCAGCCCCTGTTCGACCGGCAGCAGGCAGGCGTCCAGCGCGGCCTCGCCGGCCTCGGCCAGCGCCGCCAGCTGCTCCAGCGTATGCATCGCCGGCTGCCTGAACGGCTCGACCCACAGCCGCCGCAGTTGCGCCACGTGCGCGCCACAACCCAGCGCCTCGCCCAGGTCGCGGACCAGGCTGCGCACATAGGTGCCCGAGCCGCATTCGATGCGCAGCGCGATCCGGTCCGGCTGCCGCCACAACACCTCGATGGCATGCACCTCGACCTCGCGCTCGGGCGCCTCGATGGCCTCGCCGCGGCGCGCCTTGGCGTACAGCGGCTCGCCGCCCTGCTTGAGCGCCGAATAGATCGGCGCGCGCTGGCGGATGCGCCCGCGCAGCGGCGCCAGCGCCGCTTCCAGCATGGCGTCGTCGATGGCCGGCACCGGACGTTCGCGCAGCACCGCGCCGTCGGCATCGTCGGTATCGGTGGTCGCGCCGAGCACGGCGACGGTCTCGTAGGCCTTGCGCGCGCCCAGCAGCAGGCCGGCGATCTTGGTCGCCTCGCCGAAGCACAGCGGCAGCAGCCCGGTCGCCAGCGGGTCCAGGCTGCCGGTATGGCCGCCCTTCTCCGCGCGCAGCAGCCGCCGCGCCGCCTGCAGGGCGGCGTTGGAACTCATGCCCGGCGGCTTGTCCAGCAGCAGGATGCCGTCGAGACGGCGGTAGGCGATGCGGGGTTTCAAGGGCTAAGGGGCTAGGGGCTAGGGACAAAGCGTATCGCCTTTGCTCGTCATCCCGGCGCAAGCCGGAAGCGCTGGATGACGAACATATGTATCTCGGACGCCGGTCGCTGGAGGCGAGCGACCGGGCGCGCAGCGGCTTGCGCCCGCATGCGCCGCCTGAAAAACCAAAGGGAGGCTTACTGATCTTCCGGATCGCCGGTCCCGAGTCCCGAGTCGCGGAGCAGGTTCTCGATGCGCTCGCCGCGGTCGACCGAATCGTCGTAGTGGAAGTGCAGTTCCGGGGTATGCCGCAGCTTCACCCGCCGCGCCAGTTCCATCCGGATTTCGCGCGCCATATCGCGCAGGCCCTTGACCGCCTCGACCGAACGCTCGGGCATCAGCGCGGTGACGAACACCTTGGCGTGGGCCAGGTCGCGGGTGACCTCCACGTCGGACACGCTGACCGACGGCAACCCGCCCTCGCGCACGGCCTCGTGCACGAGCGTGCCCAGCTCGCGGCGGAGCTGGGCTGAGATGCGATCGGTGCGGGTGAATGACTTCGTCATCGGGAATGGGGAATCGAGAATGGGGAATGGTCGGGAGTTGGAGCCGGGAACGTCCGGGAACCGCCGTTGCGATTCTCGATTCTCCATTCCCTATTCCCAGCGCACCCTTACAGGGTGCGCTGCACCTCGATGCGCTCGAAGCACTCGATCTGGTCGCCGGCCTTGACGTCGTTGTAGGCCTTCACGCCGATGCCGCACTCGGTGCCGTTGCGCACCTCGTCGACGTTCTCCTTGAAGCGGCGCAGCGATTCCAGTTCGCCCTCGAACACCACCACGCTGTCGCGCAGCACGCGGATCGGCTTGTTGCGCTTGACCACGCCCTCGATGACCATGCAGCCGGCCACCGCGCCGAACTTGGAGCTGCGGAACACGTCGCGGACCTCGGCGATGCCGATGATCTCCTCGCGGATCTCCACGCCCAGCAGGCCGGACGCCACCTGCTTCACCTGGTCGATCACGTCGTAGATGATCGAGAAGTAGCGCAGGTCCACGCCGTTGGCCTCGATGATGCGGCGGGCCGAGGCGTCCGCGCGCACGTTGAAGCCGATGACGGTCGCCTTGGCGGTGACCGCGGCGTTGGCGTCGGACTCGGTGATGCCGCCGACGCCAGCGGTGATGACGTTGATGCGGATGAGGTCGTTGGACAGCGCCACCAGCGCCTGCCTGAGCGCCTCCACCGAGCCCTGCACGTCGGCCTTGATGACCAGGTTGAGGACCTGCTGGCCCTCGCCCTTGCCCATCTGCGCCATGAGGTCTTCCATGCGGCTGCCGGCCGACTGCACCAGGCGCGACTCGCGGCGCTTGGCGTCGCGCTGCTGCGCCACGTCCTTGGCCAGGCGCTCGTCCTTGACCACGACGAAGTCGTCGCCGGCCTCGGGCACGCCCGACAGGCCGAGCACCTGCACCGGGATCGACGGGCCGGCCGATTCCGGCTGGCCGCCGGTCTCGTCGAACAGCGCGCGCACGCGGCCGTACTGGATGCCGCAGACCAGGTAGTCGCCCTTCTTCAGCAAGCCCTGCTGCACCAGCACGGTGGCGATCGGGCCGCGGCCCTTGTCCAGCGAGGACTCGATGACCACGCCGCTGGCGCGGCCCTCGTGCACGGCGCGGAGTTCGAGCACTTCGGCCTGCAGCGAGATGGCGTCGAGCAGGGTGTCGATGCCGGTGCCGACCTTGGCCGACACTTCGACGAACTGGGTGTCGCCGCCGAACTCCTCGGCCACCACGTCGTGGGCGAGCAGTTCGTTCTTGACCCGCAGCGGATCCGCGTCGGACTTGTCGATCTTGTTGACCGCCACGATCAGCGGCACGCCGGCCGCCTTGGCGTGCTGCACGGCTTCCACCGTCTGCGGCATGACGCCGTCGTCGGCGGCCACCACCAGCACCACGATGTCGGTCAGCCTGGCGCCGCGCGCGCGCATCGAGGTGAACGCGGCGTGGCCCGGGGTGTCGAGGAAGCTGATGACGCCGCGCGGGGTTTCCACGTGGTAGGCACCGATGTGCTGGGTGATGCCGCCGGCCTCGCCGGTGGCGACCTTGGTGCGGCGGATGTAGTCCAGCAGCGAGGTCTTGCCGTGGTCGACGTGGCCCATGATGGTGACCACCGGCGGACGCGCCAGCTTGTCGCCCTGCACTTCCTCGGCATGGGCCAGCAGTTCGCTCTCGGCGTCGTCGCTGCCGGCGCGCATGGGCCTGTGGCCGAGTTCCTCGGTCACCAGCGCGGCGGTGTCGTGATCGATGGTCTGGGTGATGGTGGCCATCACGCCCATCTTGAACAGCGCCTTGACCACGTCGCCGCCCTTGAGCGCGAGCTTCTGCGCCAGGTCGGCCACGGTGATGGTGTCGCCGATGGCGACCTCGCGCACCACCGGCGCGGTCGGGCGCTCGAAGCCGTGCGCGCCGGAACCGCCGCGCGACTGCTCGTGGCGCTTGGGCTTGGGCTTGCCGCGCGAGGCGCCGCGGCGCGCGCGATCGGCGGCCGACAGGTGCAGCTGGCCGGCGAAGCGCTGGGTGCTGTCGTCGTCCTCGACGCCGGCGACCATCGCGTGCGAACCCCGGGTCTTGTGCTTGGCGGCCGCGCTGCGATCGTCCACGCGCGGCGGATCCTTGCGCACCGGCGGCTTGGGCACGTGGTGCCCGCCGGCCTTGGCCGGACGTGGGGTTTCGCCGTCCTCGCTGGCCACGCCGGCGGCATTGGCCACCGCCTCGGCCTCGGCCTGCAGGCGCGCGGCTTCGGCGCGGGCGGCTTCCTCCTCCTGGCGGCGGCGCTCCTGCTCTTCCTTGCGGCTCTGGTCAATGGCGGCCAGGCGCTGCTGCTCTTCCAGGTTGCGCTGCTTGGATTCCTCCAGCTTGCGCAGGATTTCCGCGCGCTCGGGATCCGGCTCGTTGTGCGAGGTGGTCGGCGGCGCCTCGTCGGTCGGCTTGACGTAGGTGCGCTTCTGCCGCACTTCGACGTTGACCGTGGTCTTGGTGCGGCCGGCGGCGACCGTCAGCTCCTGCACCTTGCGGCGGCTGAGCGTGATCTTCTTGGGCGCGGCGATTTCCTCGACCGACTTGTCACTCTTGCCGTGGGTACGGCGCAGGAAGCCGAGCAGCTTCACTTTCTCGGTGCTGGTCACGACCTGGTCGGGGCCGCTGAAGCTCATGCCGGCCTCGGCCAGTTGCTCCAGCAATTTCTCGACCGGCGTGTTGACCAGTTCAGCCAGCTTGCGGATGGTGGTTTGCTGCGACATTCGGATCCTAGGTTCTTCTGTGTTGCGCCCCCACGCCGTTTGCGGAGGGAACGCGGATTCTAAGCCCTGAACGGTCCAGGGCGGCGTTCATCGACGGATCATTCGCCGTGCTCCAGGGGGGCCCCCGTGGCGATCATTCGCCACGCTCCAGGCGGGCAATCTCCTCGGCGCGCGCGGCCAGGATCAGCGCGGCGGCGCGCGCCTCGTCCAGGTCCTCGATGCCGAACTCGAGCACTTCGTCGGCGCCCAGGTCGGACAGGTCCTCGCTGGTGCGCACGCCGTGGCTGGCCAGCGCGTAGGCGGTCGCCTCGTCCATGCCCTCCAGCGCCAGCAGGTCGTCGGACGGCTGGTGTTCCTCCAGCCCCTCCTCCTCGGCCAGCGCCTCGTTCAGCAGCGCGTCGCGGGCGCGGGCGCGCAGCTCCTCGACGATGTCCTCATCGAAGCCCTCCACCGCCAGCAGCTCGCCGACCGGCACGTAGGCGATTTCCTCGACCGTGCTGAAGCCCTCGGACACCAGGATGGCGGCGATTTCCTCGTCCACCTCCAGCTTGTCCATGAACAGCTGGCGGGCCACGGCCTGCTCGGCCTCGCTCTTGGCCTGCACCTGGTCGGCGGTCATCACGTTGAGCTGCCAGCCGGTCAGGCGACTGGCCAGGCGCACGTTCTGGCCGCCCTTGCCGATGGCCTGGGCCAGGCGATCCTCGGCCACGGCCAGGTCCATCGAGTGCTTCTCTTCATCGACGATGATCGACTGCACCTCGGCCGGCGCCATCGCGTTGATGACGAAGGTGGCCGGGTTGTCGTTCCACAGCACGATGTCCACGCGCTCGCCGTTGAGCTCGTTGCTCACCGCCTGCACGCGCGAGCCGCGCATGCCGATGCAGGCGCCGATGGGATCGGTGCGGGTGTCGTGCGCCAGCACGGCGATCTTGGCGCGATCGCCCGGATCGCGCGCGCAGGCCTTGATCTCGACCAGGCCCTGGCCCACTTCCGGCACTTCCAGCTTGAACAGCTCGATCATGAACTCCGGCGCGGCGCGGCTGATGAACAGCTGCGGGCCGCGCGGCTCGGAGCGCACGTCGAACAGGTAGCCGCGCACGCGGTCGCCGGCGCGCAGCACGTCGCGCGGGATGCCCTTGTCCTTCGGGATGAACGCCTCGGCGTTGCCGCCCAGGTCGACGTAGATGTTGCCGCGCTCGGCGCGCTTGACCACGCCGGTGACCAGTTCGCCGATGCGATCCTTCCACGCGTCCACGACCTGCTGGCGCTCGGCCTCGCGCACGCGCTGCACGATCACCTGCTTGGCGGCCTGGGCGGCGATGCGGCCGAAGTCCGGGTTCTCGATCTGCTCCTCGATCCAGTCGCCGACCTCGACGCCGTCGGCCTCGTCGACCGCGTCCATCAGGCGGATCTGGCGGTCCGGCGACTCCATCACCACGTCGTCGGCCACCACTTCCCAACGGCGGAAGGTCTCGTAGCTGCCGTCCTTGTGATCGATGGACACGCGCACCTGCACGTCCTGATCCTGATAACGCTTCTTGGCGGCCGAAGCCAGGGCGGCCTCGATGGCATCGAAGATCACCTCGCGCGGCACGCCCTTCTCGTTGGCGACCGCGTCCACCACCAGCAACAGTTCCTTACTCATCTTTCACTCCGCGCGCGGCTTGCGGGCCGCCGGTTGTTTGGGTTTTTGCCTGTTGGCCTGCCCGCCGGAAGACGGCCTGGCAGTACCGGGTTTGGAATCGGTGGGCCTGGCCTTCCTGCCGGAAGGCTTTTCCGGCGCCAGCCCCAGCGCGGCCCAGTCGGGGACCAGCCGCGCCTTGTCGATGTTGTCGAACGCCACGGCCAGCTCGGCCGCGTCCACCACGAACACGATGCTGTCGCCTTCGATGCGGGCGATGACGCCCTGCAAGCGGCGCCGGCCGTCCTGCGGCAGCTTCAGCGCCACCTTGGCCTTCTGGCCCAGGTGGCGGGCGAACTGCGCCGGCGTGAACAGCGGCCGGTCGATGCCGGGCGAGGACACCTCCAGCGTGTAGTTGCCGGAAATCGGGTCTTCCACGTCCAATTGCGCCGACACCTCGCGGCTGACCGCCTCGCAGTCGTCGATGCCGACCGCGCGGCTGTCCTGCTCGGCCCCGGGCACGTCGATGTACAGGCGCAGCGTCGCCCCGCCCGGCGCCGGCAGGTATTCGGCGCCCAGCAGTTCCAGCCCCAGGGCCTGGACCGTGGGAGCCAGCAGGTTCGCGATCTGGTTGGCCTTGTCGCTCAAATGGTGACCTTGTCGTCCGTCGTTGGATTGCAGAAACAACAAAGGGCCCGATGGGCCCTTTGTCCGATACGCTGGATTCCGGTGCAACGACGGGAACATGCGTCGTTGCGTGCCCGAGTTTCACGAGGACCGGCGGCTGGCATGACCAGGCCGCCGGGCCTGAAAACTTGGTAGCGGGGGCAGGATTTGAACCTGCGACCTTCGGGTTATGAGCCCGACGAGCTGCCAGACTGCTCCACCCCGCAGCAGAAGCGGAATTATGCGGATGCGGCGCGTTTATTGCAAGCCCATTCCGCAACAAATGTTCAGCCGGCGAACGCCTGCTGGCACCACGACATCAGTGGATTCCAGGCGAAGCCCAGCGCCAGCAGCGCCAGCGCGTTGACGCCGAACACCACCGGCACCGCCCGGCCCGGGCGCGGCGGCTGCGCCTGCCCGACCGGCTCGTCGAAGTACATCACCTTGATCACGCGCAGGTAGTAGAACGCGCCGATCACCGCGCAGACCACGCCCAGGATCGCCAGCCACAGGAAGCCGGCCTTCAGCGCCGCGCCCAGCACCAGCAGCTTGGCCCAGAAGCCCAGGAACGGCGGCACGCCGGCCAGCGAGGCCATCACGCACAGCACCAGGAACGCCTGCCACGGGTTGCGCGAACCCAGGCCCTTGAAGTCGTCGATGCGATCGGCCTCGAAGCCCTGCCGCGACAGCACCACGATGGCGCCGAACGAGGCCGCCGACATCAGCGCGTAGGCGATGGCGTAGAACAGCGCCGCCGCATAGCCCTGCGGGCCGCCGCCGACCAGGCCCAGCAGCAGGAAGCCGACGTGGGAGACGGTCGAATAGGCCAGCATGCGCTTGAGGTTGGTCTGCGCGATGGCGACGATGTTGCCGATCACCAGCGAGGCGGCGGCCAGTCCGGCCAGCAGCCACTGCCAGTACTCGACGGTCGGCGCCAGCGCGTTGTCGAGCAGGCGGTAGGCCATCGCGAACGCGGCCAGCTTGGGGCCGGTGCTGATGAACAGCGTCACCGGGGTCGGCGCGCCGTGGTAGACGTCGGGCAGCCACATGTGGAATGGCGCCGCGCCGAGCTTGAACGCCACGCCGGCGACCATGAACACCAGGCCGGTCAGCAGCATCGGCTTGTCGCCGGGATCGAGGACGGCCTGCTGGATCTCGCCCAGGTCCAGCGAACCGGTCGTGCCGTAGACCAGCGACATGCCGTACAGCAGCAGGCCCGAGGCGATCGAGCCGAGCACGATGTACTTCATCGCCGCTTCCGCCGACAGGCCGTCGTCGCGGTTGAGCGCGACCAGCGCGTACGAGCACAGCGCCAGCAGTTCCAGCCCCAGGTAGACCATCACCAGGTTGCCGGCCGAGACCAGCATCATCATGCCGGCGGTGGCCAGCAGCACCAGCACCGGCACCTCGCCGGGGTACAGCTTGCGCTCGCGCAGGTACGGCCAGGCGTAGATCAGCGACAGGCCACCGACCAGCACGATCGCCAGCTTGGTCACGTTGGCCATCACGTCGCGCACGAACATGCCGTTGAACGCTTCGCCCTGCCCGCCCACGCCGGCGTAGATCATGAACAGCACCGCCGCCAGCAGCGCCAGCGCCAGCGCATGGGTGACGATGCGGCGGCGATCGTCGAGGAACAGATCCAGCATCAGCAGCGCGAAGGCGCCGGCGATCAGGGTCACCTCCGGCAACAGCGGCAGCAGGTCGGCGGCGGTGGGTAGCATCTGCGTCATCGTTGTTCCTTACAGCTTGCTGTTGGCGAGCTGCATCGCCAGGTTCGCGATCGAGGGTTCCATCAGGTCGGTCAGCGGCTTGGGATAGATGCCGATCGCGAGCACGCCGGCGGCGAACAGGCCCAGCACCAGCGCCTCGCGCGGGTTGACGTCCTTCAGCGCGGCCACGTGCGCGTTGCCGATCTCGCCGTACATCACCCGGCGCACCAGCCACAGCGTGTAGGCCGCGCCGATGATCAGCGTGCTGGCCGCGGCCAGCGCGATCAGCGGGTGCTTCTGGAAGCTGGCCACGATCACCATGAACTCGCCGACGAAGCCGCTGGTGCCCGGCAAGCCCGAGTTGGCCATGCCGAACAGCACGAAGAACACCGCGAACCACGGCATCACGTTGGCCACGCCGCCGTAGTCCTTGATCATGCGGGTGTGCATGCGGTCGTACAGCACGCCGACGCAGGTGAACATCGCGCCGGAGATGAAGCCGTGCGAGATCATCTGCACCATCGCGCCCTGCAGGCCCAGCCGCGCGCCGTCGAGGTTGCCGTAGTCGCGCACCAGCCCCATCGCGATGAACACGCCCAGGGTCACGAAGCCCATGTGCGAGACCGACGAATAGGCGATCAGCTTCTTCATGTCGTCCTGCACCAGCGCGACCAGGCCGACGTAGACCACCGCGATCAGCGACAGCGCGATGACGAAACCGGCCCATTCGTACGAGGCGTCCGGCACGATCGGCAGGTTGAAGCGCAGCAGGCCGTAGCCGCCGATCTTCAGCGCGATGGCGGCCAGGATCACCGAGCCGGCGGTCGGCGCCTCGACGTGCGCGTCCGGCAACCAGGTGTGCACCGGGAACATCGGCACCTTGACCGCGAAGGCGATCAGGAAGGCGAAGAACAGCCAGGTCTGCTCGCCGGAATCGAGCTGCAGCGCGTACAGGTCGGCCAGCTGGAAGCTGCCGCCCTTCAGGTACAGGTAGATCAGCGCCACCAGCATGAACACCGACCCGAGGAAGGTGTACAGGAAGAACTTCATCGCCGCGTAGATGCGGCGCGGGCCGCCCCACACGCCGATGATCAGGAACATCGGGATCAGCATCGCCTCGAAGAACACGTAGAACAGCATCGCGTCGGTGGCGGCGAAGATGCCGACCGTCACGCCCTCGAGGATCAGGAAGGCCGCCACGTACTGGTTGACCCGCTTCTCCACCGAGGTCCACGCGCCGAGCAGGGTCAGCACGGTTACCGCCGTGGTCAGCAGGATCAGCGCCACCGCGATGCCGTCGGCGCCGAGCGCGTACCAGATGTCGAACGCGGGGATCCACGCGTGCTTCTCGACGAACTGGATGCCCGGGTCGGCGGCGTCGAAGCCGGTCCACAGGCCCAGGCTGAGGATGAAGGTGAGCAGCGCGACCGCGATGCCCAGCCAGCGCGCAGCGCCCGCGCGCGCGCCACCCAGCGCGAGCACGGCCACGGCGCCCAGGATGGGCAACCAGATCAGGAGGCTAAGCAGGGGCCAGTTCGACACGTGTGGTATTCCGTCAGTTCAGCGCCAGGGCGTTCATTGCCAAAACCGGATGAGCACGGCCAGCAGCACAATCAGGCCGAGGATCATCGCGAAGGCGTAGTGGTAGAGGTAGCCGGACTGGGTACGGCGCAGCAGGCTGGCGGCCAGGTCGACCAGGCGCGCGCTGCCGTTGACCACCACCCCGTCGATCAGCCTGCTGTCGATGCCGCGCGACAGCTTGCCCAGCTTGAGGCCGCCGCCGGCCAGGCCGCCGATCCACAGGTCGTCCATGCCGTACTTGTTCTCCAGGATGCGCACCAGCGGCGCCAGCTTCTGCCGCAGCCGGCCGGGCACGTCCGGGAACACCAGGTACAGCAGCGTGGCCAGCGCGAAGCCCGCGAACGCCAGCCAGAACGCCGGCGTGACGAAGCCGTGGGTGGCGAAGGCCACCGGTCCGTGGAAGTGTTCCTTCAGCGCCGCCAGCGTGTCGCGCGCCGGATCGATGAAATCGATCGCGCCGAGGAAGAACGGCAGCCGCGCGTGGTGGCCGCTCCAGTCGGTGCCGAACAGCATCGGCCCGATGGTGAAGAAGCCGATGAAGATGGACGGGATCGCCAGCAGGATCAGCGGCACGGTCACCACCCACGGCGATTCGTGCGGCTCGTGCGCGCCGTGGTGCTCGCGCTCGTCGGCATGCACCTGCGCCTCGGCGTCGGTGTGATCCGAGTCGCCGTGATCCTCGTGCACGTGCGGATGGTGCTCGTCGCGGAAACGCTCGCGGCCGTGGAAGGTCAGGTACAGCAGGCGGAAGCTGTAGAAACTGGTCACCAGCACGCCCAGCAGCACCGCCCAGTAGCCGTAGGTGGCGACCCAGGGGCTGGGCGCGGCGGCCACCACGGACTCGGGCACCATCGCGCCGAGGTCGTGCAACTGGGTGGCGAGTTCGCCGGCGCGCTGGTTGTGGTGCTTGGCCGCCTCGATGATGCTGTCCTTGGAGTAGAAGCCCGAGAAGAACGGCGTGCCGACCAGCGCCAGCGTGCCGATCAGGCTGGTGATCCAGGTGATCGGCATGTACTTGCGCAGGCCGCCCATCTTGCGCATGTCCTGCTCGTGGTGCATGCCGATGATCACCGAGCCGGCGGCCAGGAACAGCAGCGCCTTGAAGAAGGCGTGGGTCATCAGGTGGAACACCGCCGCCGAGTACGCCGACACGCCCAGCGCCACGGTCATGTAGCCGAGCTGCGACAGCGTCGAGTACGCCACCACGCGCTTGATGTCGTTCTGCACGATGCCAATCAGGCCGGTGAAGAACGCGGTGGTCGCGCCGATGAACAGCACGAAGTCCAGCGAGGTCTGCGACAGCTCGAACAGCGGCGACATCCGCGCCACCATGAAGATGCCCGCGGTCACCATCGTGGCGGCGTGGATCAGCGCCGAGATCGGGGTCGGGCCTTCCATCGAGTCGGGCAGCCACACGTGCAGCGGCACCTGCGCAGACTTGCCCATCGCGCCGATGAACAGGCAGATGCAGATGACCGTGGCGGCCGGCCACAGCAGCGGCTGGTCCAGCACCTGCCAGGTCTTGCCGAACAGGCCGATCGCGCCCGACCACACCGGCAGGTCGACGCCGACCAGCATGGTCGCGTTGGCGAACACGGTGGCGTAGTCCAACGTGCCGAACAGCAGCAGCACGCAGGCGATGCCGAGCAGGAAGCCGAAGTCGCCGACGCGGTTGACCAGGAACGCCTTCATGTTGGCGAACACCGCGCTCGGCCGCTTGAACCAGAAGCCGATCAGCAGGTACGACACCAGGCCCACCGCCTCCCAGCCGAAGAACAGCTGCAGGAAGTTGTTGCTCATCACCAGCATGAGCATCGAGAAGGTGAACAGCGAGATGTAGCTGAAGAAGCGCTGGTAGCCCGGGTCCTCGGCCATGTAGCCGATGGTGTAGACGTGCACCAGCAGCGAGACGAAGGTGACCACCACCATCATCATCGCGGTCAGCTTGTCGACCATGAAGCCGACGTGGCCGGCGTAGTTGCCCACCTCGAACAGCGTGTAGACGTTCTGGTTGAACGGCGCGGCGCCCTGCACGGCCAGCTGGTACAGCACCCAGCACGACAGCGCGCAGCTCACCGCCACGCCGAGGATGGTGACGGTGTGCGCGCCGGCGCGCCCCACCTGCCAGGCCGAACACGCCGGCGACGATGCTGCCCAGCAGCGGCGCCAGCACGATGGCCAGCAGCACGTTCTTGGAGAGGACTTCCAGACCAGTCATCGGAGCATCAGCCTTTGAGCGTATCGACTTCGGCCACGTTGATCGTGCGCCGGGTGCGGAACAGGGCGACCAGGATGGCCAGGCCGATGGCGGCCTCGGCCGCGGCCACGGTCAGGATGAAGAACACGAAAATCTGCCCGGCCGAATCGCCCAGCTCGCGCGAGAAGGCGACGAAGTTGATGTTGACCGACAGCAGCATCAGCTCGATCGACATCAGCAGCACGATGACGTTCTTGCGGTTGAGGAAGATGCCGGCCAGGCTGATGCAGAACAGCACCGCGCCCAGCGCCAGCAGGTGTCCGAGGGTGATCATGGCTTGGCCTCCCCTTCGCCGGCATCGGCAACGGGCGCGGGCTTCTCGGCCGCCATCTTGACCAGGCGGACGCGATCGGCCGCGCGCACGCGCGACTGCTCGGAAGGATTCTGGGTCTTGTTGCCGGGGCGCTTGCGCAGGGTCAGCATCACCGCCGCCACCACCGCCACGGTCAGGATCACCGCGGCGAACTCGAACGGCAGCAGGAACTCGGTGAACAGGCGGCGCGCCAGCCAGGCGGTGTTGGAGACGTCGGCGGCCGCGGCGGCGGCGTTGTCCGGGAACGGCGCGGCCGACTTGGCCTTGATGCCGATCAGCGCGAGCATCTGCAGCAGCATCACCACCGCCACCACCAACCCGGCCGGCAGGAACCTGACCCAGCCCTCGCGCACGGCGGCGATGTCGATGTCCAGCATCATCACCACGAACAGGAACAGCACCATCACCGCGCCGACGTAGACCAGGATCAGCGCCACGCCGAGGAACTCGGCGCCGACCAGCAGCCACACGCAGGCCACCGAAAAGAACGTCAGGATCAGGCACAGCACGGCATGCACCGGGTTGCGCACGCTGATCACCCCGCCGGCGGCGAGCGCGGCGGAAGCGGCGAAGATCCAGAAAGCGATATTGACCCAATCCATTTCTCGGACCTCAGCGGAAGGCGGCGTCGGCGGCGCGGCGCTCGGCGATCTCGGCCTCGAGCCGGTCGCCGATGGCCAGCAGTTGCGGCTTGGTCACCACGTTCTGCCCGCGCTTGTCGAAGTGGTATTCGAGGATGTGCGTCTCGACGATCGAATCGACCGGGCAGCTCTCCTCGCAGAAGCCGCAGTAGATGCACTTGAACAGATCGATGTCGTAGCGGGTGGTGCGGCGGGTGCCGTCCTCGCGCCGGGTCGAGTCGATGGTGATGGCCAGCGCCGGGCAGACCGCCTCGCACAGCTTGCAGGCGATGCAGCGCTCCTCGCCGTTGGGATAGCGGCGCAGCGCGTGCAGGCCGCGGAAGCGCGGCGACTGCGGGAATTTCTCCATCGGGTACATGATGGTGTACTTCGGCTTGAAGGTGTACTTCAGCGTCAGCCACAGCCCCTGCATCAGTTCCAGCAGCAGCAGGCTCCTGAAGTAGTGCGCAACCTTGTTCATCTCTTACACACCCTTCTCGAACACGCCGAAGAACACCATCAACGCCGTCACCGCGATCCAGGCGATGGTCAGCGGGATGAACACCTTCCAGCCCAGCCGCATGATCTGGTCGTAGCGGTAGCGCGGGAAGCTGGCGCGGAACCAGATGTAGGCGCTGGCGAAGAACGCCACCTTCATCAGCAGCCACGGCCAGCCGCCCTTCCAGATCCAGTCCACCCACGGCGAGACGTCGGCCACGGACAGGCCCTGCAGCGGGCTGAGCCAGCCGCCGAGGAAGAAGATCGAGATCAGGAAGCTGATCAGGATCATGTTGGCGTATTCGGCCAGGAAGAACAGCGAGAACGCCGCGCCCGAGTACTCGACCATGTGGCCGGCGACGATTTCCGACTCGCCCTCGACCACGTCGAACGGCGAGCGGTTGGTCTCGGCCACGCCGGACACCCAGTAGACGACGAACAGCGGCAGCAGCGGCAGCCAGAACCACTCGAACGGACCGGCGTTGCCGGCCTGCGCCATCACGATATCGGTCAGGTTGAGGCTGCCGGCGGCGATCAGCACGCCGACCAGCGCGAAGCCCATCGCGATCTCGTAGCTGACCACCTGCGCGGCCGAGCGCATCGCGCCGAGGAAGGCGTACTTCGAGTTCGACGCCCAGCCGGCGATGATCACGCCGTACACGCCCAGCGAGGTCATCGCCAGCAGGTACAGCAGGCCGGCGTTGGCGTTGGACAGCACCACCTGGTAATCGAACGGCACCACCGCCCAGGCGGCGAACGCCGGCGCCAGCACGATCAGCGGCGCCAGGATGTACATGGTCTTGTGCGCGCTGCTGGGCTGGATGACTTCCTTGAACAGCAGCTTGAACACGTCGGCGAAGGCCTGGAACACGCCCATGCCCACGTACATCGGCCCGTGGCGCACGTGCATCCAGCCGATCAGCTTGCGCTCCCACACCACGTAGAACGCCACCGCGACGATCACCGGCACGGCGATCGCCAGGATCTTCAGCACGATCCACAGCACCGCGCCGATGTCGCCCAGCCCCAGCAGCCAGTCGCGCAGCGGCCCGACGGCATTGATCAGCAACTCGTTCATGCGCCCACCACCGTTACGCGTCCGGCGCCCAGCGGCGAGGTCGCGCCGTGGCCGCTCTCGATCCAGGCCGCGCCGGGCGCCACCCGCGCGTCCACCGCCACCGGCAGGGTCGCCGCGCCGTCGCCGCCGCCGACCTTGGCGACCTGGCCCGCCTGCAGGCCCGCCGCCTGCGCGTCGGCGGGATTCAGCACCAGCCGCGGCGCGAGGTTGAGCGGATGCGCCTGCAGGGCCGCAGCGCGGCGCACCACCGCGTCGGTGCGGTAGATCGCGGCGCTGACCGCCAGTTCCAGTCCTTCCTTCGCCGCTTGCGGCACGGCCGAGGTTGCGACCGTGGCCGGCGCCACGCCCGCGCCTGCGGCGCGCGCGCCGGCAATGTCGGTGAAGCCGAAGCCGGCCAGTTGCAGTTCACCGCCGAGCGCGCGCAGCACGCGCCAGCCCTCGCGGGCCTCGCCCGGCAGCTTGCCGCCGGCCTGGGTGCGTTGTTCGACGCCGTCCAGGTTGGTCAGCGTCGCCTCGATTTCCGGCAGCGCGCCGATCGGCAGGATCACGTCGGCGACGTTGCGGGTGGACTTGCACGCGTAGTGGCTGAACGCGACGACCTTGGCCGCCTTCAGCGCCTTCTGCGCGGCGCCGCCCTCGGCGAAGTCCAGGCCCGGCTCGATGCCGTAGATCAGGTAGGCCTTGCGCGGCTCGGCGAACATCGCCGCGACGTCGCGCCGCGACGGCAGCACGCCGGCGCGGGCCAGGCCGAGCGCGTTGGCGCCCTGCGGGATGCGGCACAGCGCCGCGCCGGTGGCCGCGGCGAACGCCGAGGCGGCGGCGCGGATGGCGGCCGCCTGCGGATGGTTCTCGGCGATGCCGCCGACGATCACCACCGCCTTGCGCGCGCCCGAGGCGGCCTCGCGCAGCGCCGCGTCGTCCAGCGCCGCGGCGAGCCGCGACGGCGGCACGATGCGCTTGCCGGCGATGTCGAAGGTGAAGTCGAAGTCGACCGGGTTGACCACGTGGATGCGGGTGTTGCGCTTGGTCTGCGCCTTGCGCAGGCGCGCATGCAACAGCGGCAGCTCGTGGCGGATGTTGCTGCCGACCACGACGACGACGTCGGCCTGCTCGACCTCGGCCAGCGACAGCGCGAACGGCTGGGCGACCGCGCCGTCGGAGAAGTCGCGGTTGAAGATGCGGTGGTCGAGGTTGCCGCTGCCCAGGCCGGAGGCCAGCAGCGCCAGCAGCCCGCCCTCCTCGCTGGAGGTGGCCGGATGCGCCAGCACGCCGATCTCGTCGCCGGACTGCGCGCGCAGGATCGCGGCCGCCGCGGCCAGGCCCTCGGCCCAGCTGGCTTCGCGCCAGCCATCACCCTCGCGCAGCAGCGGGCGCACGGCGCGGTCCTCGGCCAGCAGGCCCTGGTGCGAGTAGCGGTCGCGGTCGGACAGCCAGCACTCGTTGACCGCCTCGTTCTCGCGCGGCACGGTGCGCAGCACTTCGCCGCGGCGCACGTGCAGGAACAGGTTGGAGCCCATCGCGTCGTGGTAGCCGATGGATTCGCGCGCGGTCAGCTCCCACGGGCGGGCGCGGAACTGGAACACCTTGTTGGTCAGCGCACCGACCGGGCACACGTCGATGACGTTGCCGGACAGCTCGGTGGTCAGCGGCTTGCCGTCGTAGGTGCCGATCTGCAGGTTCTCGCCGCGGTACATGCCGCCCAGCTCGTAGGTGCCGGCGATGTCGGCGGTGAAGCGGATGCAGCGCGTGCACTGGATGCAGCGGGTCATCTCGGTGGCGACCAGCGGGCCGATGTCCTCGTCCGGCACCACGCGCTTGCGCTCGTTGAAGCGGCTGACCGAGCGGCCGTAGCCCAGCGACAGGTCCTGCAGCTCGCACTCGCCGCCCTGATCGCAGATCGGGCAGTCGAGCGGGTGGTTGATCAGCAGGAACTCCATCACGTTGCGCTGCGACTTCAGCGCCTTCTCGCTGCGCGTGGCGATCTTCATGCCGTCCATCACCGGCGTGGCGCAGGCCGGCGCGGGCTTGGGCATCTTCTCCACGTCGACCAGGCACATGCGGCAGTTGGCCGCGATGGCGAGCTTGTCGTGGTAGCAGAAGCGCGGGATCGGGATGCCTGCCTTGTCGGCGGCCTGGATGATCATCGAGTTCTTCGGCACGACCAGCGCCTGCCCGTCGATCTCGACGGTGACGTGATCGGGCGGAATAGCGGGATTTGTGGGTTGCGCGCTCATGCCGCAACTCCAGGGGCCAGGAGCCAGAGGTCAGGGATCAGGGAAGTGCTCGTGAATGCTGTCACCGGCCTCTGGCCTCTGGCCTCTGGCCTCATCACCATGTTCATGCCGCCACTCCCAACTTCCCATCGACGATCGAGCGACCGTTGACGATGTAGTACTCGAATTCATGCCAGAAGTGCCGCAGCATGCCCTGCACCGGCCACGCGGCGGCCTCGCCGAACGCGCAGATGGTGTGGCCCTCGATCTGGCCGGCGGCGGCCTTCAGCGTATGCAGGTCCTCCAGCGTGGCCTTGCCCTCGACCACGCGGGTGATCATGCGGTACATCCAGCCGGTGCCTTCGCGGCACGGCGTGCACTGGCCGCAGCTTTCCTTGAAGTAGAAGCGGCTGATGCGCTGGCAGGCGCGCACCATGCAGGTGGTCTCGTCCATCACGATGACCGCGCCCGAGCCGAGGCCGGAGCCGGCCTTCTGGATGCTGTCGTAGTCCATCGTCAGGCCCATCATCGTCTCGCCCGGCAGCACCGGCATCGACGATCCGCCCGGGATCACGGCCTTCAGCCGGTTGCCGTTGCGCACGCCGCCGGCCATTTCCAGCAGTTCGACGAACGAGGTGCCCAGGCGGATCTCGTAGTTGCCCGGGCGGTTGACGTGGCCGGACACCGAGAAGATCTTGCAGCCGCCGTTGTTGGGCTTGCCGAGGTTGAGGAACCACTCCGGGCCGTTGCGCACGATCGCCGGCACCGAGGCGTAGGTCTCGGTGTTGTTGATCGTGGTCGGCTTGCCGTACAGGCCGAAGTTGGCCGGGAACGGCGGCTTGAAGCGCGGCTGGCCCTTCTTGCCTTCCAGCGACTCCATCAGCGCGGTCTCTTCGCCGCAGATGTAGGCGCCGGCGCCGAGCGCGTTGTAGATGTCGATGTCGATACCCGAGCCGAGCACGTTCTTGCCCAGCCAGCCATTGGCGTAGGCCTCGGCGGTGGCTTCCTCCAGGTGCTCGAACGGTTCGTGGTGGAACTCGCCGCGCAGGTAGTTGTAGCCCACGGTCGAGCCGGTGGCGTAGCAGGCGATCGCCATGCCCTCGATCACCGCGTGCGGGTTGTAGCGCAGGATGTCGC
This sequence comes from Pseudoxanthomonas mexicana, assembly GCF_046736355.1. GTDB lineage: Bacteria > Pseudomonadota > Gammaproteobacteria > Xanthomonadales > Xanthomonadaceae > Pseudoxanthomonas_A > Pseudoxanthomonas_A mexicana_B. The sequence goes on from NZ_CP157201.1 coordinate 2,244,066, forward strand.
GGTCCTTGGCCGTGCCCGGCTCGGACTCGTCGGAATTGCAGAGGATGTACTTCTGCATCTCGCCCTTGGGCATGAAGCTCCACTTCAGGCCGGTCGGGAAGCCCGCGCCGCCGCGGCCGCGCAGGCCGGACTGCTTGACCATCTCGACCACGTCGGCCGGCGGGATCTTCTCGGTGAGGATCCTGCGCAGCGCCTGGTAGCCGCCGGTCTTCAGGTAGTTCTCGTACGACCACGGCTTGTCGAAGTGCAGCGTCGTGTAGACCGCCTGGTGCTCCTTCGGCGCCGGGCCGACCGGGCCGTAGCCTTCGGACGTGTGGGAATGATGTGCCATGCGCTTACTCCAGCCCGTCCAGCAGCTCGTCGACCTGGGCCGGGGTGAGCTTCTCGTGGTAGTGGCCGTTGATGACCACCACCGGCGCGCCGCAGCACGCGGCCACGCATTCTTCCTCGCGCTTGAGGTAGACGCGGCCGTCGGCGGTGGATTCGCCCAGCTTGCAGCCGAGCTTCTTCTCCGCGTGCGCGACCAGGTCCTCGGCGCCGTTGAGCCAGCAGCTGATGTTGGTGCAGAAGGCGACGTTGTTGCGGCCGACCTTCTCGGTCTCGAACATCGAGTAGAAGCTGGCGACCTCGTAGGCCCAAACCGGCGGCAGGCCCAGGTACCTGGCCACCGCGGCGATCAGCTCGTCGGACAGCCAGCCGCCGTTCTGCTCCTGCGCCGCGTGCAACCCCTGCAGCACCGCCGAACGCTTGCGGTCCGGCGGGAACTTGGTCAGCCAGTGGTCGATGTGCGCGCGCGTCGCATCGCTCAGCACCACCAGCGGATCGACGTGCTGCGTCGCCTCGAAATTACCCGTGGCCCTCATCGGTCCACCTCACCGAAAACAAGATCATAGGTGCCGATCATCGCCACCACGTCGGCCAGCATGTGGCCCTTGACGACGGCGTCCATCGACGAAAGATGCGCGAAGCCCGGCGCGCGCAGGTGCACGCGGAACGGCTTGTTGGCGCCGTCGGAGACCAGGTAGCAGCCGAACTCGCCCTTGGGCGCTTCCACCGCCGCGTAGGTCTCGCCGGCCGGCACGCAATAGCCTTCCGAGAACAGCTTGAAGTGGTGGATCAGCGCTTCCATGTCGTCCTTCATCTCCTCGCGGGAGGGAGGCGCGACCTTGAAGTTCCTGACCATCACCGGGCCCGGGTTGGCCTTCAGCCAGTCCACGCACTGCTTGATGATGCGGTTGGACTGGCGCATCTCGGCCACGCGGACCAGGTAGCGGTCGTAGCAGTCGCCGTTGACGCCGACCGGGATGTCGAAATCGACCGCGTCGTACCTGGCGTAGGGCTGCTTCTTGCGCAGGTCCCATTCGATGCCCGAGCCGCGCAGCATCGCGCCGGTCATGCCCCAGGCGCGCGCCTGCTCCGGCGAGATCACGCCGATGCCGACGGTGCGCTGCTTCCAGATGCGGTTGTCGGTCAGCAGCGTCTCGTACTCGTCCACGCGCTTGGGGAACTCGCGGGTGAAGTCGTCGAGGAAGTCCAGCAGCGAGCCTTCGCGCGCGGCGTTGAACTGCTTCAGCTTGGCGCCCTTGCGCCAGGGCGATTCCTTGTACCGCGGCATGCGATCGGGCAGGTCGCGATAGACGCCGCCGGGACGGTAGTAGGTCGCGTGCATGCGCGCGCCGCTGACCGCCTCGTAGCAGTCCATCAACTCCTCGCGCTCGCGGAACGCGTACAGCATCACCGCCATCGCGCCGAGGTCGAGCGCGTTGGATCCGATCCACATCAGGTGGTTCAGGATGCGGGTGATCTCGTCGAACATCGTGCGGATGTACTGCGCGCGCTCCGGCGCCTCGATGCCCATCAGGGTCTCGATGGCGCGCACGTAGGCGTGCTCGTTGCACATCATCGACACGTAGTCCAGGCGGTCCATGTAGCCGATCGACTGGTTGAACGGCTTGGACTCGGCCAGCTTCTCGGTGCCCCGGTGCAGCAGGCCGACGTGCGGATCGGCGCGCACCACGGTCTCGCCGTCCATTTCCAGGATCAGGCGCAGCACGCCGTGCGCGGCCGGGTGCTGCGGGCCGAAGTTCAGCGTGTAGTTGCGGATTTCCTGCCGGCCCTCGGAAGGGTTGCTGGCGAAGGCGGTGTGGGATTGCTCGCTCATTTGGGGCTGCCCTCGCGCGCGGCGCTCTCGCCGGCGGCGGTCTGGTAGCGGGCGTCGTCGCGGATCACCCGCGGCACGCCCACGCGCGGCTCGACCGAGGTCACCGGTTCGTACACCACGCGCTTCTTCTCCGCGTCGTAGCGCACCTCGACGTTGCCGATCAGCGGGAAGTCCTTGCGGAACGGGTGGCCGACGAAGCCGTAGTCGGTGAGGATGCGGCGCAGGTCCGGGTGGCCCTCGAAGATGATCCCGTACAGGTCGAAGGTCTCGCGCTCGAACCAGTTGGCGCCGGCCCAGATGTCGGTGACCGAGGCGACCACCGGCAGGCCGTCGTCGGGCGCGAAGCAGCGCACGCGCAGGCGGCGGTTGTGCCGGTAAGACAGCAGGTGCAGGACCACGGCGAAGCGCTTCTGCGGCACGTCCATCGGCTGCACGCCGAGCTCGCCTTCCTCGGCGCTGGGGAACTCGCCCCAGGCGAAGCGGCCCATCGCCTTGCCCTCGACGCCGCGGCTGAAGCCGCCGGAAGACACGTCGGAGGTATCCCACTCGTCGCTGCCGTAGCCCAGGTAGTCCACGCCGCAGACGTCGACGGCCTGCTCGAAGCCGAACTCGTCGCGCAGCGCCAGGCAGGTCGCGTGCCAGTCGGCGGCGGCGACTTCCAGCGTGGCCTCGCCGCGCGGCGCGGCGACGGTGGCCGTCGCGTCCGCGAAGCGCGCGCGCAGCCGGTCTATGAAGTTTGCAGCTTGCTCAGCCATGGGGCGTGGCGTGCTCTGTCAGTTGAAGGACGAAAGGGGAATCAGCGCGCGATGGTCTGGGTGCGCCAGATCTTCTTCTGCAATTGCAGGATGCCGTAGACCAGCGCCTCGGCCGTCGGCGGGCAGCCCGGCACGTAGACGTCCACCGGCACGATGCGATCGCAGCCGCGCACGACCGAGTACGAATAGTGGTAGTAGCCGCCGCCGTTGGCGCAGCTGCCCATCGAGATGACCCACTTGGGATCGGGCATCTGGTCGTAGACCTTGCGCAGCGCCGGGGCCATCTTGTTGACCAGGGTGCCGGCCACGATCATCACGTCGGACTGGCGCGGCGACGGGCGGAACACCACGCCGTAGCGGTCCAGGTCCAGGCGCGAGGTGCCGGCGTGCATCATCTCCACCGCGCAGCAGGCCAGGCCGAAGGTCATCGGCCACATCGAGCCGGTGCGCGCCCAGTTGAGCAGCGCGTCGACGCTGGTGGTGACGTAGCCCTTCTCCAGCAGCGGGTTGTCGCCTTCCGGCCGCAGGATGTCGTCGACCCGCCCTTCCGGGATCGGGTTGGTCATCAGGCGATCGAGGGTCTGGATCACTCCCATTCGAGCGCTCCCTTCTTCCAAACGTAGATGAAGCCGAGGAACAACATGCCCACGAACAGGCCCATCGTAACCAGCGCGCGCGCGCCGAGTTCCTGGAACACCAGGGTCCACGGCACGATGAAGATGATTTCCAGGTCGAACACGATGAACTGGATGGCGATGAGGTAGTAGCGCACGTCGAACTTCATGCGCGCGTCCTCGAAGGCCTCGAAGCCGCATTCGTACGGCGTGAGCTTCTGCGCGTCGGGGCGGCGCGGGCCGAGGAAGCGGCCGGCCACCATCAGCGCGACACCGATGCCGGTGCCGACAATCAGGAACAACAGGGTGGGCAGATAGTTGGCCAGCACGCTACGTTTCTCTCTTGTCCTAACCTGCCCGCCGCGCAGTCTACACGCTGTCGCGCCAGACCTTGCGAAAGGTTCGCATTTCACCGATTGAACCGCCGATTCCGCGGCCTTGCGCAAGCGCGCTCCGAATCCGGCATCCCGGCCAATCCGCGCACCGGGACCGGCTGCGGCGGATGCCATCATCGCCGCCCTTCCGCAGCACGTACCGGGACGACGATGAACAGGCGGAATTGTAGCGGTTCGTGAACTGCCTAGTAAACGCTTGCAGCCTGCCGAAAAGGCTGGAAAACGCCAAAGGCCCGCGCGGGGCGGGCCTTCGTCGGTATTGCTCGCGGAAGGCCTTGCTGGCATTCCGCCGGATTGGTGCCCAAGAGGGGACTCGAACCCCTACGACTCTCGTCGCTACCACCTCAAGGTAGTGCGTCTACCAATTCCGCCACCTGGGCAATGCTGTCGCACCGGCGGCGCCGGCGCGGATGTCGCTATTGTAGTCGTTCAATCGCCCTGTTGCGGCGCGGTCGGGCGCCCGACTTCGGGAGCGGCCTGCGGCGGTGCGGCCGGGACGCTGGAGCCCTGCCCGGCCGGCGCTGCGATCGGCGCGCTGGGCACGGTCGAGGGCAGTTCGCCCGGCGCCGAGGCCGGTGCCGCCGGCAACTGCGTCATCACGCTGCCGCCCAGGTCCTGCTGCTGCGCCGGCCGCGCGTTGTGGGTCGCGTACCAGGCCATGAACAGGCTGATGCCGAAGAACACCACCGCCAGCCACTTGGTGCTCTTGGACAGGAAGTTGGACGCGCCGCGCGCGCCGAACACGGTGCCGGAGGCGCCCGCGCCGAAACCCGAGCCCGCCGCGGCGCCGGAGCCGCGCTGCATCAGCACCAGCGCGATGATCGCGATGGCGACCAGCACGTAGACCACGTTGAGGATCAGCATCATTCCAGTTCGTCTCGATACGGTTGCGGGGCCGGCACGGGCCGGCCCGATGATTCAGCCCTGCGCCGCCGCCTGCGCGATGGCGAGGAAGTCGCGGGCGACCAGCGAAGCGCCGCCCACCAGCCCACCATCGACATCGGGCTGGGCGAACAGTTCCGCGGCGTTGTCGGGCTTGACGCTGCCGCCGTACAGCAGGGGCAGCGAATCGGCGATTCTAGCATCGCGCGCGGCCACTTCGCCACGGATGAAGGCGTGGACCGCCTGCGCCTGCTCCGGGCTGGCGGTCCGGCCGGTGCCGATGGCCCAGACCGGCTCGTAGGCGATGACCGCGCCGTCGAAGGCCTGCGGGCCGGCGGCGTCGAACACCGCCTCGATCTGCTTCTGGATGCGCGCCTCGGTCTGGCCGGCCTCGCGCTGGGCCAGGGTCTCGCCGACGCACAGGATCGGGGTCAGCCCGGCCTTGCGGGCGGCGACGAACTTGCGCGCGACCAGCTCGCTGCTCTCGTTGTGGTACTGGCGGCGCTCGGAGTGCCCGACCAGGCCGTAGGCGGCGCCGACGTCGACCAGCATCGAGGCCGAGACCTCGCCGGTGTAGGCGCCCTTCTCGTTGCAGCTGACGTCCTGTGAGCCGAAGCGCACGCCCCTGGGCCCGTAGCCTTCGATCAGCTCGCCCAGGTACGGCAGCGGCGGCAGGATCACCACCTCCACGCCTTCCGGCGGCAGGCCGGCGACCAGTTCGTCCATCAGCGCGGAGGCGAAGGCGCGGTCGCCGTGCAGTTTCCAGTTGCCCGCCACGATCTTGCGACGCATGAGACCATTTCCTGTCCAGTTCGGCGCGCAAGGATAGCCGATATGCCCGCAATACCGAACCGCCCGGGCGGCGCGTCCCGCCATGCGCACGGGTGCGCGTGGCGGGACCGGAGGCGATGCGGGTTGCCGCCCGCGGGCCTTATTTCAGCTTGATCTCGCGCAGCCGCTCCTCCAGGTAGCCCTGCGCGGTGATCGGTTCGGGATAGCGGCTGGGGTTGTCCGCGCTCACGCAGGACGGCAGCACGTCGATCAGGAAATCCGGGTTGGGATGCAGGAAGAACGGCACCGAGTAGCGCGGCTGGCGCGCCAGATCGCCCGGCGGGTTGACCACGCGGTGGGTGGTGGACGGGTACACGTGGTTGGTCAGGCGCTGCAGCATGTCGCCGATGTTGACCACGATGGTGTCGGCATCCGAGGTGAACGGCACCCACTCGCCCTGCCTGGACTTGACCTCCAGGCCGGCGGCGCTGGCGCCGACCAGCAGGGTGATGAGGTTGATGTCCTCGTGCGCGCCGGCGCGCACGTTGGGAAGATTCTCGATGGAAGCCGCGTCGCCGGTGATCGGCGGGTAGTGGATCGGGCGCAGGATGGAGTTGCCCGAGTCGGTCTTGTCGGCGAACCAGTCCTCCGGCAGGCCGATGTGCAGCGCCAGCGCCGACAGCACCCGCGCGCCCAGCTGGTCCAGCGCCTGGTACAGGCCGTAGCCGTGCTCGCGGAAGCCCGGCACCTCGTCCGGCCACAGGTTCGGCGGCATCACCCCGCGGTACTGCGAATCGTCGGCAATCTCGCGGCCGATGTGCCAGAACTCCTTGAGGTCGAAGTGCTTGGAGTCCTTGGCGGTCTCCACCCCGAACGGGGTGTAGCCGCGCGCGCCGCCGCCGCCGGGGACGTGGTATTTCAGCTTGGTTTCCTCGGGCAGCGCGAAGAACCTCTGGAACGCGTCGTAGGCCGCGTCGATGCGCGCCTGCTCGATGCCGTGGTTGCGGATGCCGGCGAAGCCCCACTGGCGGTAGGCCGCGCCGAGTTCGGCGACGAAGGCGTCGCGGTCGGCCGGGCTGGACGGTTCGACGAAACGGCGGATGTCGAGGGTGGGAATGCGCGAGGTCATGAAGGCTCCGGAAGAAGGGCGCGGGCGGCGGTCATGGACACGCAGCCGCCCGATGGTCATGGATGGGGCGTCAATGCGCGGCGGCGGCGCGGACGGCTTCGGCCAGCCGTTCCAGGGTGGACTGCATCAGCGCGTCGTCGTCGGCCTCGACGGTGACGCGCACGACCGGCTCGGTGCCCGAGGGCCGCAGGAAGGCGCGTCCGCGCCCTGCCACCGCCGCCTGCGCCTGCGCCAGCGCGGCCTTCACGCTCTCGGCCTCGGCCGGGCGCGCGCCGTTGGCCAGGCGGACGTTGACGGTCTTCTGCGGCAGCTTGGCGATGCCGGCCAGCGCCTGGCGCAGGCTCTGGCCGTTGCGGCGCAGCGCCTCCAGCACCTGCAGGGCGCTGACGATGGCGTCGCCGGTGGTGGCGCGGTCCAGGCACAGCAGGTGGCCGGAGGCCTCGCCGCCGAGCACGCCGCCGCCCTCGACCAGCCTCTGGTGGACGTAGCGGTCGCCGACCCTGGCGCGGACGAAGTCGATGCCCTGCCCGGCCAGCGCGCGTTCCAGCCCGTAGTTGGTCATCAGCGTGCCGACCACCGCGCCCCGCAGGCGGCCGCGCGCCTGCCAGTCGCGCGCCAGCACGTACAGCAGGTCGTCGCCGTCGACCGGGTTGCCCTGGTCGTCGGCCATCAGCACGCGGTCGCCGTCGCCGTCGAAGGCGATGCCCAGGTCGGCCCCGCTCTCGCGCACCTTGCGCGACAGGTTGTCGATGTGCATCGAGCCGACGCCGGCGTTGATGTTGAGTCCGTCCGGCGCGTCGCCGATGGCGATGACGGTGGCGCCCAGCTCGCGGAACAGCAGCGGCGCGATGTGGTAGGTCGCGCCGTGCGCGCAGTCCAGCACCACCTTGAGCCCGCGAAGGTCGAAACCGCGCGGCACGCTGGCCTTGCAGAACTCGATGTAGCGGCCGACCGCGTCGCGGGTGCGCAGCGCCTTGCCCAGCCGCTCGGACTCGACGGTGGCGAAGTCTTCGTCCAGCGCGGCCTCGATGGCCAGTTCGGTGGCGTCGTCGAGCTTCTCGCCCTCGGCGGAGAAGAACTTGATGCCGTTGTCGTGGTGCGGATTGTGCGAGGCGCTGATGACGATGCCGGCGTCGGCGCCCAGCGTGCGGGTCAGGAACGCCACCGCCGGGGTCGGCATCGGCCCCATCAGCTGCACGTCCACGCCGGCGGCGACCAGCCCGGCCTCCAGCGCGGCCTCGAACATGTAGCCGGAGATGCGGGTGTCCTTGCCGATCACCACCACCGGGCGGACGCCGCCGTCCTCCTGGGTGCCGCGGTTGAGCACGCGGCCCAGCGCGTTGCCCAGGCGCAGTACGAAGTCGGCCGAGATGACGCCCTCGCCGACCTTGCCGCGGATGCCGTCGGTGCCGAAGTAGCGCCTGCTCACGCAATCACCTCGGCGTCCTGCGGCCTCGGCTGCTTCATCATCATCGCCAGCAGGTCGGACAGGCGGTCGCGCAGCTCGCGGCGGTCGCAGATCTGGTCGATGGCGCCGTGCTCGAGCAGGAATTCTGAGCGCTGGAAGCCTTCCGGCAGCGTCTCGCGCACGGTCTGCTCGATCACGCGCGGGCCGGCGAAGCCGATCAGCGCCTCCGGCTCGGCGATGTTGATGTCGCCCAGCATCGCGAAGCTGGCCGACACGCCGCCGGTGGTCGGATGGGTCATCACCGAGATGTAGGGCAGCCCGGCCGCGCGCAGCCGGCCGAGCGCGGCCGAGGTCTTGGCCATCTGCATCAGCGAGAACAGGCTCTCCTGCATGCGCGCGCCGCCGCTGGCCGAGAAACACACGAACGGCGAGCCGATCTCCAGCGCCTTCTCGGCGCCCAGCGAGAAGCGCTCGCCGACCACCGAGCCCATCGAGCCGCCCATGTAGGCGAAGTCGAACGCGCTGGCGACCAGCGCGCGGCCCTTGACCTGGCCCTGCAGCGTGATCAGCGCGTCGCGCTCGCCGGTGCCCTTCTGCGCGGCCTTGATGCGGTCGGCGTACTTCTTCTGGTCCCTGAACTTGAGCACGTCGGTCGGGCCGAGCGCGGCGCCGATTTCCCTGGTGCTGCCGGGGTCGAACAGCGCCGCCAGCCGCGCGCGCGCGCGGATCGGCATGTGGAAGCTGCACTTCGGGCAGACCTCCAGGTTCTCCTCCAGCTCGGGGCGGTACAGGACCGCGCCGCAGCGGTCGCACTTCTCCCACAGTCCTTCCGGGACGCTGCGTTTGGTCTTGTTCTGGGTTTTGCCTTCGGTGCGGATGCCCGAGGGCATGAGTTTGCTGAGCCAGCTCATGCGGGATGAGGTTTCCGTTCGCGCGGCCGCCGGGCGGCCAAGGGATCGCATTCTAGCGAAACGGGCATGGGCCAACGCGGCCGGCCACGATGCGGCGGCTGGCGGTGGCTTCCCGGTTGCTGAACAGGCCCTGCGGCCGGTAGGGCGGAGTTCGCTCCGCTGGGGCTTTCCTGCTGCAATGTCCCCGCCGAGCAAGCTCGGCGCTACAAGGGCAGGTGGGTTGTCATCGCTTTTCGTGGAGCGAAGCTCGCTGGGCTATCCCGGCAATCCGCCGGATCCGTGGCCCGGCGCCGGTGAGCGGTCAGCCGTCCAATCAGCCGTCCAGCGCGGCTCGCAGCGGCGCGAGGAAGGCCGCCGCGCGCGAGGCGGCCTCGGCGCCGTCGCCAGCCTCGGCCAGCACGCTCACCAGCGCGCTGCCGACCACCACGCCGTCGGCATCGGCCGCCATCGCGCGCGCGCTGGCGGCGTCCCTGATGCCGAAGCCGGCCACCACCGGCACCCGGGAGCGCTGGCGGATCTGGCGCAGGTGCTGGCCGGCGGCGGCAGTGTCCAGCCGTTCCGACGCACCGGTCACCCCGGTGAAGCTGACGTAGTACAGGTAGCCCCGCGCGGTGTCGCACAGCATCGCCAGGCGCCCGGCGCTGGTGGTCGGGGCGGCCAGCGCGACCAGCGCCAGCCCGTGCCGGTCGAACAGGGCGCGGGTTTCGTCGGCCTCTTCCGGCGGCAGGTCCACCAGCAATGCGCCATCGACGCCGGCCGCCGTCGCCTCGGCGGCGAAGCGCTCGGCACCGTGGATCTCGACCGGGTTGAGATAGCCCATCAGCACGACCGGCGTGACGGCGTCCTGCCGGCGGAATACCTCCACCGCCTCCAACACGTAGCGCAGCCCCGCCCCCCGCGCCAGCGCACGCTCGGAACTGCGCTGGATGGTCGGCCCGTCGGCCATCGGGTCGGAGAACGGCACGCCCAGTTCGATCACATCGGCACCGGCTTCGACCAGCGCGTGCATCACCGGCACGGTGGCCTCCAGCGACGGATCGCCGGCGGTGACGAACGGGATCAGCGCCTTGCGGCCGGCGGCCTTGAGTTCGGCGAATCTGGTTTCGAGGCGGGTCATGGCGTTCTCTCGAGTATGTTGCGAAAGCCCCTCTCCCATCGGGAGAGGGGTTGGGGTGAGGGACAACCGGGTCACACACGGTGCAGGCATCACGATCCCGTTGCCCTCATCCGGCGCTGCGCGCCACCCCGTATCAAGTACGGGGCAGGCTCTTCTCCCGATGGGAGAAGGGATAAATCGCTACAGCGCGATGCCTTCGCGCGCGGCGATGGTGTGCACGTCCTTGTCCCCGCGCCCGGACAGGTTGCACAGCACCAGCGCGTCCTTCGGCAGCTCGCGCGCCAGCTTCATCGCCTGGGCGATGGCGTGGCTGGACTCCAGCGCCGGCAGGATGCCCTCGGTGCGCGCCAGCGTGTGGAAGGCGTGCAGCGCCTCCTCGTCGGTGACGCCGACGTATTCGGCGCGGCCGCTGTCCTTGAGGAAGGCGTGCTCGGGGCCGACGCCGGGGTAGTCCAGGCCGGCGGAGATCGAATGGGTCTCGGTGATCTGCCCGTCGTCGTCGCAGATCACGTAGGTGCGGTTGCCATGCAGCACGCCGGGTCGCCCGGCCGCCAGCGACGAGGCGTGGCGGCCGGTGTCGATGCCGTCGCCCGCGGCCTCGGCGCCGACGATGCGCACGGAAGCATCGTTGAGGAAGGCATGGAACAGGCCGATGGCGTTGCTGCCGCCGCCGACGCAGGCGGTGATCGCGTCCGGCAGGCAACCGTAGTCCTCCAGCATCTGCAGGCGCGCCTCGCGGCCGACCACCGCGTTGAAGTCGCGCACCATGCGCGGGTACGGGTCGGGGCCGGCGACGGTGCCGATGATGTAGAAGGTGTCGTGCACGTGGGTGACCCAGTCGCGCATCGCCTCGTTGAGCGCGTCCTTCAGCGTGGCCGAGCCGCTGGTCACCGGCACCACCGTCGCGCCGAGCAGCTTCATCCGGTAGACGTTGATCTTCTGCCGCTCGATGTCGGTGGCGCCCATGTAGACCACGCATTCCAGCCCCAGCCGCGCGGCCACGGTGGCGCTGGCCACGCCGTGCTGGCCGGCGCCGGTCTCGGCGATGATGCGGGTCTTGCCCATGCGGCTGGCCAGCAGCGCCTGGCCGATGGTGTTGTTGATCTTGTGCGCGCCGGTGTGGTTCAGGTCCTCGCGCTTGAGCAGGATGCGCGCGCCGCCGACCTCGCGCGAGAGCCGCTCGGCCTCGTAGATCGGGCTGGGCCGGCCGACGTAGTGCTTCAGATCCTTGTCGAAGGCCGCCACGAAGGCCGGATCGACCCGGGCCGCGTCGTAGGCCGCCGCCAGTTCCTGCAACGGGCCGATCAGCGTCTCGGCGACGAAGCGCCCGCCGTAGCGGCCGAAATGGCCGGTGGCGTCGGGATAGGCATGGAAGTCGGCGACGGCGGTGGACATGGGCTGTGCGGGCGGGCGGATTCGGGGATTCACTCTAGCGCACAGGTGGCGACCGGAAAATCGATAAAATCTGACCTGACCCGTCAGGAATTCTCACCGATGCCACGTCCCCTGCCCCCGCTCAACGCCCTGCGCGCCTTCGAGGCGGCCGCCCGGCTGGGCGGCGTCAGCGCCGCGGCGACCGAACTGTCGGTGACCCACGGCGCGATCAGCCTGGCAGATCAAGCTGCTGGAGGCGGAACTGGGCATGCCGCTGTTCGCCCGTGCCGGCCGCGGCCTGCGCCTGACCGCGGCCGGCGCGCGGCTCGGCGAGGCGACCGGCACGGCCCTGGCGCAGTTGCAGTCGGCGGTGGCGGAACTGCGCCGCGATGCCGCGCCCGCCGCACTGGTGCTCGCCTGCCCGGGCAGCCTGCTGGCGCGCTGGGTGATCCCGTGCCTGCCGGCGCTGGAGCGCGCACTGCCGGATCTCAAGCTGCACCTGTCCGCGCACGAGGGCAGCCCCGATTCCGCGCCGGCCGGCGCGGACGCGCTGCTGGCGATCGGCCGGCCGCCCTGGCCGCAGGGCTGGAAGGCGCATGCCCTGGCCGCCGAGCGTATCGGCCCGGTCCTCAGCCCCCGCCATCCGGACTTCGCCACGCTGTCGGCGCAGGCAGCCGGCGCGCTGGCCGGACTGCCGCTATTGCACACCGCCTCGCGCCCGCAGGCCTGGCCGGAGTGGGCGTCGCTGCAGGGCTTGGACCCGGCGTCGCTGCGCTACGGCGCCGGCTTCGCGCACCTGTTCTACCTGCTGGAGGCGGCGATCGCCGGCCTCGGCGTGGCAATCGCACCGGAACCGCTGGTGGCGGCCGACATCGCCGCCGGCCGGCTGGCCGCGCCGTGGGGATTCACCGCCACCGGGGCGGCCTGGACGCTGTGCGCGCCCGGCGAGCGCGACGACCCGCGCATCGCCGCGCTGGCGCGCTGGCTGACGCGGCAACTGCAGGACGGGCATTCGCCGCTGCCGGAGTGAACGCATCGGGCAGGCAGGCGCGCACGGCGCAACGCGCGCTCAGGCAGGATGTGCGCCTTGCGCGTGCAGGCTGTCGGCGACGCGCACCGCCTCGACGAAGCGGCGCATCTTCTCGCCGTCCTTGACGCCCGGCGCGGCCTCGATGCCGCTGGACACGTCCACCCCCCACGGCCGCGCGGCGCGGATGGCGAGGCCGACGTTGCCGGCGTCGAGCCCGCCGGCCAGCAGGCAGGGGCGATCGCCCAGCGACGGCATCCGCCGCCAGTCGAAGCGCTGGCCGCTGCCGCCCTGCTCGCCGGCCGCGTGGCCATCGAACAGGAAGCCGCTGGCCGACGGGTAGCGCGCGATCGCGGCATGCGCGCCCTCCGAATCGCCGCCCATCGCGATCGCCTTGTAGTAGCGCAGGCCGAAGCCGGCGCAGAAGGCGTCGTCCTCGCCGCCGTGGAATTGCAGCAGATCCGGCCGCACGTGCCCGACGATCGCGGCGACCTCGCCGGCGTCGTTGTCCATCGCCAGCGCGACCACGCAGATTTCCTCCGGCACCAGCTCGCGCAGTTCCCGCGCCTGCCCCAGCAGCAGCCGACGCGGGCTGCGCGGCGCGAACACCAGGCCGATGAAGTCCACGCCGAGTTCGACGGCGAGGCGGACGTCTTCGGAGCGGGTGAGGCCGCAGAATTTGATGCGGGTTTGGGGCATGGGGGGGCTAGGGGCTAGGGGCTAGGGGCTAGGGGCTAGGGGCTAGGGGCTAGGGATTAGGGATTAGGGATTAGGGGAATCGGGAATCGGGAATCGGGAATCGGGAATCGGGAAAAAGCGTATCCCTTTGCTCGTCATTCCAGCGAAAACCGGCGGCTGGGGCACTATCTGTGGAATCCGGCGCAGCCATCCGCAACTCCCCTCAGATTTCCTCCGGCAGCGATACCTCCGCCGGCAGGCCCCAGTGCGCCGGATACAGCGGGCTGACGAAGACCAGCCCGTCCGGCGGCGCGGTCGGGCCGGCCAGGGTGCGGTCGCGGCCGGCCAGCAGTTCGGCGATCCATTCCTCCGGCCTTTCGCCGCGCCCGACCGGCAGCAGCGAGCCGACGATGTTGCGCACCATGTGGTGCAGGAAGGCGTTGGCCTGCACCTCGACGATCACCTTCTCGCCGTCGCGGCGCACCGAGATCGCCTGCAGGTCGCGCCGCGCGTGCGGCGCCTGGCAGTGCACGGTGCGGAAGGCGCTGAAGTCGTTCTCGCCCAGCAGCGCCTGCGCGGCGCGGTGCATCGCCCCGGCGTCCAGCGGCAGCCGCTCCCAGCTCAGGTACTGGCGCCCCAGCGCCGGGCGGATCGCGCGGTTGAGCAACACGTAGCGATAGCGGCGCGCGCGCGCGGAAAAGCGCGCGTGGAAGTCCTCCGGCACCGGCTGGCACCAGCGCACGCATACCGCCGGCGGCAGGTGCGAGGTGGCGCCCAGCATCCAGCCGCGCGGCGTGCGGCGGGCGTCGCTGTCGAAGTGGACGACCTGGCATTGCGCGTGCACGCCGGCGTCGGTGCGGCCGGCGCAGACGGTGTCGACCGGCGCGTCGGCGACCTTCGACAGCGCCTGCTCCAGCACCGACTGCACGGTGCCGTTGTCGGCCACGCCGGCCGGACTCAGCCGCTGCCAACCCTGGAAGCCGCCGCCGTCGTATTCGACGCCCAGCGCGTAGCGGGTCACGTAACTTCCGCTCAACCGATCTCGCGCAGCAGTTGCATCGCCTGGTCGCGCGCGGCGGCGTCGCTGCCGGCGGCCACTTCGTCGAGCAGGCCGCGCGCGGTCGCCACGTCGCCCAGGTCCAGGTAGGCCAGCGCCAGTTCCAGCCGCTCGCGGCCGCCCGGCGCGGGATTGAGCGGCACCACGCTGGCGGCGGCATCGCCGGAATGCCAGGTCGGGCGCGACGGCGCGACCGCCGGCGGCGCCACGGCGACTTCTTCGGCCGGCGGGAAGTCCCGGGCGTCATCGCCGTCTTCATCCGCCGCATCGACCGGCGCTGCCACGGCGGCGGCGGGCATCGCGGCTGCCAGCGCGGCAGTGTCGAACATCGGCTTGCGCGGCGCCGGGGCCGGCGCCAGGCGCCGGCGGCGATTGGCCAGCGCCCACACCAGCGCGCCCAGCACCAGCAGGCCCAGGCCTGCCCAGGCCCAGGCCGGCACGCCCGCGCCCCCCTGGCTCTGCGCCAGGCGCTGCTGGGCCAGGGCCAGGTCGCTGTCCTTCATCGCGATCAGCTGTTCCTGCTGCTGCTTGAGCTTTTCCAGCTCGGCGACCTGCGCGCGCAACTCCTGGACCTCCGATTCGCGGGCCGCGAGATCCTCGCGCGTCTGTTGCAGTTGTTCGTTCGCCAGCATCTCGCCCTCGCCACCGGCGCTGATGCCGGACTGTGTTCCTGCCTGCGTCGCCGCGCCGGAAGCGGGCGGCGCGATTTCCAGCCGCGCGTCGGCCGCCGGCGGGGCGGTCGCCTGCGCGCGGGTGCCGGCCGGCGGATCCTGCGCGACCGCCGCCGGCTGCGGGATCGGCTGGCGCGCCTGTCGCCATTCGGCGACCTGCGTGCGCACCAGTGCCGCGGCCTCGCGCTGGCCCAGTTGCGCCAGCTCCTCGCTCTGCGGCACGCGCAGCACCGCGCCCTGCTTGAGCAGGTTGATGTTGCCGTTGATGAAGGCGTCCGGATTGGCGCGCAGCAGCGCCAGCATCGTCTGATCCAGGGTGAAGCCTTCCGGGGTCAAATCACGGGCGATCCGCGACAGGCTCTGCCCGCGCCGCACTTCGATCCCGCCGGAAGCGGAAAACGCAGGCGGCGCGGCCTGCTGCGCCACCGGTGCGGGCGGCGGCTGCGCAACGGGCGGCTGCGGCCGGGCCGGCGGCAGTGGCGCCGCCGGTTCGGGTTCGGGCGGCGGCGCCTGCGCGACCGGCGCCTCGACCGGGCGCACGATGGTGTCGGTGGGCGCGGCTCGCGGCGCCTCGATCAGCGGCTGGTCGGCGGCGGCGACGCTGTCCGGGGCGCTGACCAGCGCCGAGTACTCGCGCACCAGCCTGCCCTGCCCCCAGTCCACCTCGATCAGGAAGTTGACCGCGGCCACGTCCACCGGCGCGCGGCTGGTGACCCGTACCACCGGCCGGCCGAAATCGTCCAGCGCGACGGCGAAGTTGAGGTCGCTGACCAGCCCCTGCGGGCGCGGCAGGCCGACCCGCTCGAAGGTCGCCGGCGAGGCCAGCCGGGCGCTGAGCTGCTCCAGTTCGCCCGGCTCGCTGGAGATGATCGGGATCTCGGCCAGCAGCGGTTGCCCCGGCTGCGAGCGGACGCGGATCTCGCCCAGTCCCAGCGCCATCGCCGCGCCGCTGAAGGCCAGCAGCGCCAGCCCCAGCCATGCCGTCAGTCGATGTCCCGGTTTGCGCCTCACGCCCTTCCCCAACCTGTTCCCAGCGGGGGAATATAGCGGTTCAACCGTTTTTCGCCACCAGTTCGGCCACCTGCACCGCGTTGAGCGCGGCGCCCTTGCGGATGTTGTCGGCCACGATCCACAGGTTAAGGCCGCGCGGATGCGACAGATCCTCGCGGATGCGGCCGACGTACACCGGGTCGTTGCCGGAAGCATGGGTGACCGGGGTCGGGTAGACGCCGGCCTTCGGATCGTCCACCACCTCCACGCCCGGCGAACGCGCCAGCAGCTCGCGCGCCTGCTGCGGGGTGACCTTCTTCCGGGTCTCGATGGCGACGGCTTCGGAATGGCCGTAGAACACCGGCACGCGCACCGCGGTCGGGTTCACCTGGATGCTGTCGTCGCCGAGGATCTTGCGGGTCTCCCAGACCATCTTCATCTCCTCCTTGGTGAAGCCGTTGTCGAGGAACTCGTCGATGTGCGGGATCAGGTTGAAGGCGATCTGCACCGGGAAGCGCTGCGGTTCCGGATCCTGGAAGTTGAGCAGCGCGCCGGTCTGCCGGCCCAGTTCCTCCAGCGCCGAGCGGCCGGCGCCGGACACCGACTGGTAGGTCGCCACGTTGATGCGCTCGATGCCGTACTCGCGGTGCAGCGGCGCCAGCGCCACCAGCATCTGCATGGTCGAGCAGTTGGGGTTGGCGATGATGCCGCGCGGGCGGTCCTGCGCCGCTTCCGGGTTGACCTCGGACACCACCAGCGGCACGTCGTCGTCGTAGCGGAAGGCCGAGGAATTGTCGATCACCACCGCGCCGGCGGCGGCGAACTTCGGCGCGTATTCCTTCGATACGCTCCCGCCGGCCGAGAACAGCGCGATGTCCACGCCGGCCGGGTCGAAGGTGGCGAGATCCTGCACGTCGATCTTCTCACCGGCGAACTCGACGGTGCCGCCGGCCGAGCGCGCCGAGGCCAGCGCATGGAGCTTGCCGACCGGGAAGTCCCGCTCGGCCAGGATGTTCAGCATGGTTTCGCCGACGGCGCCGGTGGCGCCGACGACGGCGACGGTGAAGCTGCGGTTCTGGTTGCTCATGTAGGGGGTTGCCAATGTGATGTGGGAGTGGGAAGAACGACAGGCGCGAGCGGGACTGTGTTCGGGGAACCTCCGGCGGCGATGCGCGCGACCGCAAGGCTCCCTATCGTTTGATGGCGATCTTGGTGATGCTTTTGGTGGCGACGGCCTGCGGGCAGTCCGCGTGCACCGCGCGGACGTCGCAATACCCGCCGTGCCGTCCGACGATGCCGTCGAACCGCGGCTGCGACATCCCCGCGCGCGGCCGCGCTTCAGCCATCGGCCTGCCCGGGGATGCGCGGCGTCACCTCGCCGACGTCGCCGCACTGCGCGCGGTGGCGCAGCGCCTGGTCCATCAGCACCAGCGCGACCATCGCCTCGGCGATCGGGGTGGCGCGGATGCCGACGCAGGGGTCGTGGCGGCCGGTGGTGATCACCTCGGCCGGGTTGCCGTCCACGTCCACCGTCGCGCCCGGCAGGCGCAGGCTGGAGGTGGGCTTGAGCGCGATCGACGCCAGTACCGGCTGGCCGGTGGAGATGCCGCCGAGGATGCCGCCGGCATGGTTGGACAGGAAGCCCTGCGGCGTGATCAGGTCGCGGTGCGCGGTGCCCTGCTGCGCCGCGCTGGCGAAGCCGTCGCCGATCTCCACGCCCTTGACCGCGTTGATGCTCATCAGCGCCGCGGCCAGCTCGCCGTCGAGCTTGCCGTAGATCGGCTCGCCCCAGCCCGGCGGCACGTTGTCGGCGACCACGTCCACGCGCGCGCCGACCGAGTCGCCGGACTTGCGCAGCGCGTCCATGTAGCTTTCCAGCTCGGCCACCTGCGGCGCGTGCGGCCAGAAGAAGGGGTTGTCCTCGACCGCGTCCCAGTCGAAGCCCTGCGGGGTGATCCCGCCCAGTTGCGACAGGTAGCCGCGCACGACCACGCCGTGCCGCAGCTTCAGCCACTTCTTGGCGACAACGCCGGCGGCCACCCGCATCGTCGTCTCGCGCGCGGACGAGCGCCCGCCGCCGCGCGGGTCGCGGATGCCGTACTTCTGCCAGTAGCTGTAGTCGGCGTGGCCCGGGCGGAACTGCGCGGCGATGTCGCGGTAGTCCTTGCTGCGCTGGTCGGTGTTGCGGATCAGCAGCGCGATCGGCGTGCCGGTGGTGCGGCCCTCGTAGACGCCCGAGAGGATCTCCACCTCGTCGGCCTCGCGCCGCGCCGAGGTGTGCCGCGACTTGCCGGTGGCGCGGCGCTGCAGGTCGTGGGCGAACTCCTCCGGGGCCAGTTCCAGCCCCGGCGGGCAGCCGTCGATCACGCAGCCGATGGCCGGCCCGTGGCTTTCGCCGAAGGTGGTGACCGACAGGAGTTTTCCGAAGGTGTTGCTGCTCAAGGCCGACCTCTGCATGGGCGCGGCGCGCATGGCGTTCCGCGTGCCCTTCCGGGCAGTCGCCGAGCGTAACCCGGCGTCAGGCGGCCGCGCGACCGGCGCGGCCTGGAAGACAGCGTTTCATTTTCGCGCTTCGGCCAGTTCGGCGATGCGGGCGTTGTGGGCGATCAGCTCGCGGCACTCGACCGCGAAGATGCCCATCTGCCCGACCTTGAACTCGATCCAGGCGAACTCGACGTCAGGCAGCAGCGCCACCAGCGCGCGCTCGGACTCGCCGACCTCGCAGATCAGCAGGCCGTCCTGGCTCAGGTGCAGCGGCGCGTCGCGCAGGATCCGCAACACGATGTCCAGGCCGTCGTCGCCGGCGCGCAGGCCCAGTTCCGGCTCGTAGGAATATTCCCGCGGCAGCGCGTCGGTCTCGTCGTTGGTGACGTACGGCGGGTTGCTGACGATCAGGTCGTAGTGCTGGCCGGCCAGCCCGGCGAACAGGTCGGACTTGACCAGCCGCACGTTGTCGGCGTGCAGGCGCGCCTTGTTCTCGGCCGCCAGCGCCAGCGCGTCGTCGCTGATGTCGGCGCCGTCGACCTGCCAGTCGGGGTTGTAGTGGCCCATCGCGATGGCGATGCAGCCCGAGCCGGTGCACAGGTCCAGCGCGCGGTTGACCTCGCGCCCGCCCAGCCACGGCTCGAAGCCGGCCTCGATCAGCTCGGCGATCGGCGAGCGCGGCACCAGCGCGCGCGCATCGCTCCTGAAGCTCAGGCCGGCGAACCACGCCTCGCCGGTCAGATAGGCGATCGGGATGCGCTCGTCGATGCGACGCTGGAACAGCGCCAGGATCCGCGCCTTCTCCTCAGAGGTCAGCCGCGCCTGCCCGTAGGCCGGGCCGAGATCCGGCGGCAGGTGCAGCGTGTGCAACACCAGTTGGGTCGCCTCGTCCAGCGCGTTGTCGTGGCTGTGGCCGAAGGTCAGGCCGGCCGCGTTGAAGCGACTGGCGCCGTAGCGGATCAGATCGATGAGGGTGTGCAGTTCTGCGGCCGCGTCGGCAGTCATGGCGAGGTGGGCGGGAGCGTCCCGTCGGTGGGCCCCCGATTATAGGGGCGACGACGGGTATCATGTGGCCTTTCGGCCGCCTGCGGCATGCTGGCGCCCTCCTTACTTCCGCCTACAGGGTTCTCGCGAAGCATGTTCAACCGAAAAACCGGCATCGTTCTGGTACTGGCGCTGGCCGCGGGCCTGGGCCTGCTGGCCGCGCAAAAATTCTTCGGCCCGGCCTCGCGCGCGCCGCAGTGGCCGCAGCTGCAGGCGGTGACGATGTACCCGCAGGCGCGCCCGCTGCCGGAGTTCTCGCTGCGCCAGTCCGACGGCACCCAGCTGACCGCCGGCGAGCTGAAGGGCCACTGGAACCTGGTCTTCCTGGGCTTCACCTTCTGCCCGGACGTGTGCCCGACCACGCTGGCCGAACTGGCCCAGGCGCAGGCGCAGTGGACCGGCCTGCCCGACTCGATCCGCCCGCGCGTGGTGTTCGTCTCGGTCGATCCCGAGCGCGACACGCCGACCCGCATCGGCGAGTACGCGCACGCCTTCCACCCCGACACCGTCGCCGCCACCGCCGATCTGCCGACGCTGGAGAACTTCGCCAAGTCGCTGGGCTTCGTCTTCATGAAGGTGCCGGGCAGGACCTACGAGGACAACCCCAACGACTACAGCATGGACCACTCCTCCGGCATCGCGGTGATCGACCCGCAGGGCCGGCTGGCCGGGCTGATCCGGCCGCCGTTCCAGCCGAAGGCGATCGCCGAGGACATGGCTGCGCTGACCGGAGCCGCGCGATGAGCCTGGTCACCTCGCTGACCTACGTGCTGCCGCACCGGCTGCTGTCGTCGATGGCGCGGCGGCTGGCGTATTCGCGCTCGCCGCGGGTCAAGCAGTGGCTGATCGACACCGTCGCCGCGCGCTTCGGCGTGGATCTGGACGAAGCCGAGCAGCCCGACCCCACCGCCTATCCCAGCTTCAACGCCTTCTTCACCCGCGCGCTGCGCGCCGGCGCGCGCGTGCCGGATCCGGACCCCGCTGCCTTGCTGATGCCCGCCGACGGCCGCATCAGCCAGTGCGGGCGCATCGGCCACGAGGCGCTGGATCGCGGCCGCATCTTCCAGGCCAAGGGCCAGTCCTTCACCGCCGCCGAACTGCTGGGCAGCGAGGCCGATGCCGAACCCTTCGTCGGCGGCCTGTTCGCCACCGTCTACCTGTCGCCGCGCGACTACCACCGCGTGCACATGCCCTGGACCGGCACGCTGCGCGAGACCGTGCACGTGCCGGGCCGGCTGTTCAGCGTCGGCACGGCGGCGGTGGCGAAGGTGCCGCGGTTGTTCGCGCGCAACGAGCGGCTGGTCTGCCACTTCGACACCGATTTCGGCCCGATGGCCTCGGTGATGGTCGGTGCGCTGCTGGTGTCGGGCGTGGAGACGGTGTGGGGCGGCGAGGAAATCCCGCACTACGGCAAGGCCATCACCCGCAAGGATTACCGCGGCAAGGGCATCGTGCTGGAGCGGTTCGCCGAGATGGCGCGCTTCAACTACGGCTCCACCGTGATCGTGCTGCTGCCGCCGGGCGTGGCCGAGCTGAACCCCGAGCTGGGCGCAGAATGCCCGGTGCGGCTGGGGCAGGCGCTGGCAAGGCTGAAGAAGTCCGGTTGATTCGGAACATCATCCAGCAAGCTTGCTAGGCAAGATATTGCTCCATGAAGCAAAGGTGCCAACTTCCCTGGTCCAGGCGCCAGGCGAGGAACTCCGTATCCTCGTCAATTGGTTCCGCCCCAGACACAAGCCGGAACCATGTTTGATCCCGTGAAGCAGCCAGGCGCGCATTACCCGTGACAGGTTCATAGTCATCGACAAGTTCCAGCAGCTGTTCCCCGTGCATCAGGAGAATCGGGCTGTCGATTTCATTTCCATATTTCAATTGATGCTGCACGGGAACCAGGAGCCTGCCCTGCGCATCCGCAATCTGCCTATATGCCGCAATCATCCCTTGCGACAAATCCGGAGGGCTGGGTATAAAGCCGTTCTTGATGGCAGAGGTCGCTTTCATTTGTGCGCACCATTTCCGGCCTCAGTCGCCGTCGCGAGTCTCATGCTGATGCCAGGGACGCAGGACGACAAGTGCATCCCCATGCACGACATAGCGAACGACGTACTTGCCGAAAACGAAATCGCGGATGGTATCCGGCTCCGGCGCCTGCGGCACGTTTCGGCCATGCGCCTGTTCCTGTTCCTGCCGCGCGACGAACTCACGGATCCCCTCGTTGACGAGCCGGTTCTTGCTGCGCTGGAGCCTGTTGGACAGGGTCTCCAGACCGCTTTCCACGTCCGGTTGCAGGCGAACGGTCGTGATGCTCATGGTCGGTTCCAAGGCTGGAGTGAATACAATGTATTACTTGTATTCAGGCAGGCAAATATCACCCTGAATCCCGGCTCGCGCACCTGACTTGGCGCGGGCTTGTCGAGATGTTTGCGGCGCTGGATCATCGGGTGCGCGATGCACGCTCCCGCGCGCGGGCGGAGGCTTTCGGACTTCCCTATTTCCGGCAGCTTTCCAGCTTCAGCGCCTGCCCGGGCTTCACCGCGTAGGCCGGGGCCTTGAGGCCGTTGGCGCGCGCCAGCGCCTTCAGGTCGCAACCGAACTTCTGCGAGATCCGGCCCAGCGTGTCGCCCTTGGCCACGCGGTAGCTGCGCGCCTGCGCGCGCTTGGGTTCGGCCGGCTGCGGCTGGCCGGTCGCCACCGTGGTCGGCACGCCCTCGACCGGGGTCACGTCGCCGACGGCAACGTTGGGATTGAGCGGCGCGGCGCGGACGATGGCGGCGTTCAGGTCGGCGCTGACCAGCGTGCGCGCCAGGTCCGCGCGCGGGCCGCTGACGCAGTGGCGCGCGTACAGCGCGGCGATGCGCTGGGTCGCCCGGATGGTGGTGCCGGCCGGGATCCAGGTGTCGGCCTCGTAGCGCGGGTTGAGGTTGCGCAGCGCGCGCATGTAGCCGTCGCGCACGCCGGCGTTGCCCAGGCAGATGGTCAGTTCGTAGATCGACGCCGGCCGCGCCAGCTTGAAGCTGGCCGCCTGCGCCTGCACCTTGGGGAACTCCAGCCCGTACTCCTTCGGGTGCAGGAACAGCCACGCCGCGGCGATCACCATCGGCACGTAGTCCTTGGTCTCGCCCGGGAACTGGTTGTAGACCCCTTCGTCCCAGAAGCCGCGGCCGGGGTTCTGGTTGTAGATCCGCTGCGCGCGCCCTTCCCCGCCGTTGTAGGCGGCCAGCGCGTACTCGATGTTGTTGTTGAGCAAGCGCATGCGCTCGTTGATGTACTCGGCGCTGGCCATGCCGGCCATGCGCGGATCGAAGCGGGTGTCGAAGCCGGTGCCGTCCGGCCCCAGGCCGAAGCGACGGCCGGTGGCGGGCATGAACTGCATCAGCCCGGCCGCGCCGGCGCGCGAGCTGGCGTGCACGCGGCCATTGGACTCCTTGGCCATGATGCCGAACAGCAGCGCTTCCGGCAGGCCGTGGCGCTCCCACGCCGGCCACATCTCCTCGCGCACGTACTGGTAGTTCTCGTGGCTGGTCACCAGCGCCACCCGCATGTCGGTCAGCCAGCGCCGGATCGAGGCCTGCACCGCCGGGTTGTACTCGACCATGCGATCGAAGGCGTGGCGGTTGTCGTTGAGCAGCGCGGCCGCGCGCGCGGCCTCGGGGATCTCGCCGGGGATCGGCGCCACGTGGTGGCCCGCGTCGCCCTCCTCGATCCCGGCGTCGCCCGGTTCGGCCGAGGCGGAGGATTCGGCATCGGCGTTCTGCTTGAGCAGCCGCTTGTAGGCGGCCAGCAGGGTGTGGACCTCGCAGCCGCGCTGCTGCACGCAGGCGCTGAGCACGTCCTCCATGTCCTCCAGCGCCTGGTCGCTTTCGGCCTGCCCCTTGGGATCGGCGTTGGCGATCAGCACCAGCGCGTCGCGGTAGCGCTTCTCGGCGGCGGCCATGCGTGCGTCCAGCGCCTCGACGGCGGCGCGATCGCGCGCGGACACGCGCTGGGCCAGCGCGCTGGGGGCCAGCAGCGACAGCGCGGCGGCGATGAACAGGGAACGGGACAGCGACAGCTTATGGGGGCAGTGCGGAGGCATCGTTACGGCAAGTGACGGCAAGTGACGGCAAAGGCAGGCAGGGTAGCCCCGGCTTCGGGCAGGCGGCAAGGCATTACATCGCGGATCGCGGCGGCCGGCGCGGTTCCTGTCGCTGGCCACACGCCCTAGAATCGTCCCATCACACCGCGAGGCGCATCATGGATCCGATCCTGCTGGGCAAGGGCATCACCGACGACATCCCCGTCACGCTGCAGCCCAGGCTTGGCAACCGCCACGGTCTGGTCGCCGGCGCCACCGGCACCGGCAAGACGGTCACCCTGATGACCCTGGCCGAGGGCTTCTCGCGCATCGGCGTGCCGGTGTTCATGGCCGACGTCAAGGGCGACGTGGCCGGGCTGGCGGTGGCCGGCGACGGCAACGAGAAGGTGATGGCGCGCGCCCGCGATCTCGGCGTGGACGGCTATGCGCCGGCCGCCAGCCCGGTGGTGTTCTGGGATCTGTACGGCAAGCTCGGCCATCCGGTGCGCACCACCGTCAGCGAGATGGGCCCGACCCTGCTGGCGCGCATCCTCGAACTCAACGACACCCAGTCCGGCGTGCTCGACATCGTGTTCAAGCTGGCCGACGACCGCGGCCTGCTGCTGCTCGACCTGGAGGATCTGCGCGCCCTGCTCGGCCTGGTCGCCGAGGAGCGCAAGGACATCTCGACGAGCTACGGGCTGGTCAGCACGCAATCGGTCGGCGCGATCCAGCGCGCGCTGCTGCGGCTGGAGCAGGAAGGCGGGCAGCGCTTCTTCGGCGAGCCGGCGCTGGAACTGGCTGACCTGATGCGGGTCAACCACGACGGCCGCGGCGTCATCGGCATCCTCGCCGCCGACCAGCTGATCCTCAAGCCGCGGCTGTATTCGAGCTTCCTGCTGTGGTTGCTGTCGGAACTGTTCGAGACGCTGCCGGAAGTCGGCGACCTGGACAAGCCCCGGCTGGTGTTCGTGTTCGACGAGGCGCACCTGCTGTTCGACGACGCGCCGCCAGCGCTGCGCCAGCGCATCGAGCAGGTGGTGCGGCTGATCCGCTCCAAGGGCGTGGGCGTGTACTTCTGCTCGCAGTTCCCCGACGACGTGCCGGGCGACATCCTCGGCCAGCTCGGCAACCGCGTGCAGCACGCGCTGCGCGCGTTCACCCCGCGCGACCAGAAGGCGGTGAAGACCGCGGCGGAAACCTTCGTCCCCAACCCGCGCCTGGACGTGGCGCAGGCGATCTCGCAGCTCGGCACCGGCGAGGCGCTGGTCTCGACCTTGCAGGACAAGGGCGTGCCGTCGCCGGTGCAGCGCACCCTGATCGCGCCGCCGCGCTGCCGGATGGGCGCGATCAGCGAGACCGAGCGCGCGCAGGTGCGCGCCGGCAGCCCGGTCGGGCAGCGCTACGACAACGCGGTCAACCGCGAATCGGCGGCGGAAATGCTCGCCCGCCGGGTCGAGCAGGCGCCGGCCCAGGCCAAGGCGCCGCCCGCCAGCCGCGGCGA
The DNA here is from genome assembly GCF_046736355.1 of Pseudoxanthomonas mexicana. Taxonomy (GTDB): domain Bacteria; phylum Pseudomonadota; class Gammaproteobacteria; order Xanthomonadales; family Xanthomonadaceae; genus Pseudoxanthomonas_A; species Pseudoxanthomonas_A mexicana_B. Next base: position 2,269,092 of record NZ_CP157201.1, read on the forward strand.
GGACGATGGCGAGAGCGGCGGCTTCGGCCGCACGGTCAACGAGTGGCTGTTCGGCACCAAGCGCCGCCAGGGCGTGGTGCAGGCGGCCGGCAAGCAGGCCGCGCGCACGATCACCAACCGCATCGTGCGCAACATCCTCGGCAGCATCAAGCTGAAGTAAGCGCATCCGATGAGCCGCTGGCGTCCCCCCGGTGAGAAGAGCACCGCGCTGATCACGCGCGAAGGCCATACGCGGCTGAAGGCCGAGCTGGACGATCTGTGGCGCGTGCGCCGCCCCGAGGTGGTCAAGGCGCTGGCCGCGGCCGCCGCCGAGGGCGATCGCTCGGAGAACGCCGAGTACACCTACCGCAAGAAGCAGCTCGGCGAGATCGATCGTCGCGTGCGCTACCTGAGCAAGCGGCTGGAAGCCCTGCGGGTGGTCGAGAGCGCGCCGGCCGATCCGCAGGCGGTGTTCTTCGGCGCCTGGATCGAGGTCGAGAACGTCGCCGACGGGCAGGCCACCCGCTACCGCATCGTCGGCCCCGACGAGACCGACGCCGCGCGCCGCTGGATCAGCATCGACTCGCCGCTGGCGCGCGCGCTGCTGAAGAAGCGCGTCGACGACGAGGTCGAGGCGCAGTTGCCAGGCGGGGCGGCGCAGTTGGTGATCGTCGATGTGCGCTATGACGGGGTCGAGTCATAGCGGCCATGTGCCACGAAGCATGCTGTTCCTTCGGCACTTCCCCGACTGCCAACGACGGCAGGAATGCGATGCATGCATTCGCTGTTTCCCCGCCTTCGCGGGGATGACGGAAACATCGTGAAACCGCTCCAACCATTCGAGCATCGAATCGTCGAGCGATGAACGAAAGCTCCACAAGCCCATTCATGGCCGCCGAACACGGCTTCGAATACCCTTCCCTCCCCGCGCACGCAGGAGCCTTCCGATGGGCCAATGGATCAAGTTGCAAACCCCGCAGGGCGAAATCTCCGCCTGGAAGACCGAGCCCGCGCAGCCGGCGCGCGGCGCGCTGGTGGTGGTGCAGGAAATCTTCGGCGTCAACGCGCATATCCGCGGCGTGGCCGAAGGCTTCGCCGCCGATGGGTTCATCGCGCTGGCGCCTGCCTATTTCGATCCGATCGAACCCGGCGTCGAACTGGGCTACGACGAGGCAGGCATCGAGCGCGGCCGCGGACTGATCCAGCGGCTGGGCCTGGACGCGGCGGTGGACATCACCCGCGCCGCCGCCGACGCGCTGGCCGCGCAGGCGCGCGTGGGCACGGTCGGCTATTGCTGGGGCGGCACCGTCGCCCTGCTGGCCGCGCTGCGGCTGGGCCTGCCTTCGGTCAGCTACTACGGCGCGCGCAACGTGCCGTTCCTCGACGAGGCGCCCAAGGCGCCGGTGATGTTCCACTTCGGCGAGCACGACAAGTCGATCCCGCCGGAAATGGTCCAGCAGCACCGCGACAAGCTGCCGCAGATGGACGTGTTCACCTATCCGGCCGACCACGGCTTCAACTGCGATGCGCGCGCCAGCCACCACCCCGAGAGCGCCCGCCTGGCCCGCCAGCGCACGCTGGAATTCTTCCGGAAACACCTGGCATGAACGATTTCCAGCTCGACCCGCGGCTGGCGGCCGACAGCGCCTTCGTCGCCGACGGCCCGCTGTCGCAGGTCCGGCTGATGGACGACACCCGTTATCCGTGGCTGCTGCTGGTGCCGCGCGTGAATGGCGCCAGCGAATGGCTGGATCTGGACGGCGGCCAGCAGCGCCTGCTGCTGGCCGAGATCAACCAGGTGGGCGCGCTGCTGCGCGGCGAACCCGGCGTGCTGAAGCTCAACATCGGCGCGCTCGGCAACATCGTGCGGCAGTTGCACGTGCACCTGGTCGGACGCCACGAGGGCGACGCCGCCTGGCCCGGTCCGGTCTGGGGCCACGGGCAGGCGCAGCGCCACGGCGATGCGCTGGCGGCACGGGTCGAGTACTGGCGGCGGCGGCTGGGCTGATCCACCCGTCGTCCCCGCGGTTTTCAACAGACGCATGTCTGGTCAGGCGGGGACGACGGGGAAGCAATCAAAGGGTTCTTCACCCATGACGGGCAGCGGAGCAAGCTCCGCTCTACATTGGTCTTCGTTCGCGTCGCCGTTGCGTAGAGCCGAGCTTGCTCGGCCATGCCGGTTCCGGAGCCAGGAGCAGCGAAGCAAGCTCCGCTCTACGTGCCGCTTTACCGGAGTTGGGTGAAGAACCAATCAAATTGCCTTAACCGCGGTGGCGCCGTTCCAGCACCGCCAGCGCATCGCGCAACGAAAGACCGCGCGCGCGCAGCAGCACGACGAGGTGGTAGAGCAGATCCGCGCTCTCGCCCAGCAGCGCGTCGTCGTCCTGCGCGACCGCGGCCAGCGCGGTCTCCACGCCTTCCTCGCCCACTTTCTGCGCGATGCGGCGCACGCCCTGCTCGAACAGCTTCGTGGTGTAGCTGCCGGCCGGTCGTTCGCGCTCCCGGCGCGCGACGATCGCATCGAGTTCGAGCAGGAACGCCTCCGGCGCAGCGGCGAAGCAACTGGGCCGTTGCAGGTGGCAGGTCGGCCCCTGCGGCCGCGCCAGCACCAGCAGGGTGTCGTCGTCGCAATCGGCCTCGACGGACACCAGTTCCAGCACGTGGCCCGAGCTTTCGCCCTTGGTCCACAGCCGCTGCCGGCTGCGGCTGTAGAAGGTGACGCGGCCGGTTTCCCGCGTCGTTTCCAGCGCCTGGCGATCCATGTAGCCCAGCATCAGCACGCGCAGCGTATCGGCGTCCTGGACGACGGCCGGCAGCAGGCCGCCCTGCTTGTCCCAGGCCAGCGCGTCGGCGTCAAGCGGCATGGCGCACCTCGATCCATCGCGAGGACAGGTAGCGTTTGAGTTCGGGGATGGCGATCCTGCCGCTGTGGAACACGCTGGCGGCCAGCGCGCCGTCGACGTCGGCGCGCTCGAAGACTTCCGCGAAGTGTTCCAGTGTTCCCGCGCCGCCGGAGGCGATCAACGGCACCCGGCAGCGCAGGCGCGCCGCCGCCAGTTGCTCGATGTCGTAGCCCTGGCGCACGCCGTCGCTGTCCATGCAGTTGAGTACGATTTCACCGGCCCCCAGACCTTGCGCCTGCTCCATCCATTCCAGCGTGGTCAGCGGCAGCGCGCGGGTGCGCGCGGGGTCGCCGGTGTACTGGCGCACGCGCCACTGGCCGTCGGCCTCGCGCACCGAGTCGATGCCGACCACCACGCACTGCACGCCGAAGGCCTCGGCCAGTTCGCCTATCAGCGCCGGCCGTTCCAGTGCCGGCGTGTTGACCGAGATCTTGTCGGCGCCGGCGTGCAGCACCGCGCGCGCGGTCTCGACGTCGCGGATGCCGCCGGCCACGCAGAACGGGATGTCCAGCAGCCGCGACACCCGTCGCACCCAGTCGCGATCGACCGAGCGTCCGTCAGGGCTGGCGGAGATGTCGTAGAACACCAGCTCGTCGGCGCCGGCGTCGCGGTAGCGCAGCGCCAGTTCGGCGATGTCGCCCATGTCGACGTGATCGCGGAAGCGCACGCCCTTGACCACGCGGCCGTCGCGCACGTCCAGGCACGGGATGATGCGCCGGCTCAGCACGACAGCGCCTGCGCCAGGGTGAAGCGCCGCTCCAGCAGCGCGCGGCCCAGCACGATGCCGGCGCAGCCGCGCGCACGTGCTGCGACGACATCGGCCACGGTGCGCACGCCGCCGGAGGCCTGCACGCGCAGCGTCGGTGCTGTCGCAAGCAGGTGCTCGTACAGATCCAGGTTGGGACCGGACAGCATGCCGTCGCGGGCGATGTCGGTGCTGAGCAGGTGGATCAGCCCGCCCGCGGCGAAGCGCCGCACCAGATCGTCCAGCGTTTCGGTCGCGGTCTCGGTCCAGCCGTGCACCGGCAGCCGCCATTGCGCGTCGATCCGGCGCGTGTCCAGCGCCACGGTGATGCGCTGCGCGCCGAATTCCTCCAGCCAGGCCAGCACCTCGTCGGGCCGGCGCACCGCCAGCGATCCGATGACCACCCGATCGGCGCCGCCGTCGAGGATGCGCGCCACGTCGTCGCGCCCGCGCACGCCGCCGCCGGTCTGCACGCGCAGGCCGGTCTCGGCACGGATGCGCGCCAGCAGCGGCAGCAGCGTGTAGCCGCCGGCGCGGGCCGCGTCCAGATCGACCAGGTGCAGCCACTGCGCGCCCTGCGCGGCGTAGTCGCGGATGGGCGCGAGCGGATCGTCGTCGTAGCGCGTCTCGCGCGCGTAGTCGCCCTGCGCCAGCCGCACCACCCTGCCCTGGCGGACGTCGATGGCCGGATAACAAAGGAAATCCGAAGCTTCCGCCTGCACGGGATTCAACGCGGCCATCAGTCCAGTCCCTGTTCGATGAAGTTGCGCAGCAGCCGCGCGCCGACCGCCGCCGAGCGTTCCGGATGGAACTGCGCGCCGGCCACGCGGCCGCGCTGCACCACCGCCGCCAGCGGCACGCCGTGCCCGGACGAAGCGATGCAGTCTTCCGTCACCGGCGCGGCGTAACTGTGGACGAAATAGGCGTGCTCGCCATCGGCGATGCCGTCCAGCAGCGGCGCATCGCGCAGCCGCCGCAGCGTGTTCCAGCCCATGTGCGGCACGCGCACGCCGGCGCTTTCCGGCAGCCGCGCGACCTTGCCCGGCAGCAGGCCCAGGCAGGGCGTGTCGTCCTCTTCAGAATGCTCGAACAGCAGCTGCATGCCGACGCACACGCCCAGCAGCGGCGCCTCCAGCGCGCGCAGCGTATCCACCAGATCGTACTCGCGCAGCCGTGCCATCACCTGCGCGGCGGTGCTGACGCCGGGCAGGATGACCCGGTCGGCCGCGCGGATCTCGCCGCCGTCGCGGGTCAGCAGCGGATCGATGCCGAGCCGCTGCAGCGCGTCGCGCACCGAGCCCAGGTTGGCGCCGCCCGCATCGACCAGGGCCACCTTCATCACAGCGTTCCCTTGGTCGAGGGCAGCTCGCGGCCCTCGCGGCGCAGCGCCTGCCGCAGCGCGCGCGCCACCGCCTTGAAGCAGGCCTCGACCTTGTGGTGATCGTTGTCGCCGCGCACCGACAGGTTGAGGTTCAGCCCCGCCGCGTCGCACAGCGAGCGGAAGAAGTGCGGCACCAGCTCGGTCGGCAGGTCGCCCACGCGCTCGCGCCTGAACTCGCCCTCGAACACGAAGTAAGGCCGCCCGCTGAAGTCCAGCGCGGCGCTGGCCAGCGTCTCGTCCATCGGCAGGGTGAAGCCGTAGCGGCCGATGCCGCGCTTGTCGCCCAGCGCCTGCTTCAGCGCCGCGCCCAGCGCCAGGCCGGTGTCCTCGACGGTGTGGTGCTCGTCGATGTGCAGGTCGCCTTCGGCCTGGATGTCCAGCGCGATGCCGCCGTGCTTGCCGATCTGCTCGAGCATGTGGTCGAAGAACGGCAGGCCGGTATGCACCCGCGGCTCGGCCGCCGTGTCCAGGTCCAGATCGACGCGGATGCGCGTCTCCTTCGTATCGCGTTGCACGCGCGCGCGGCGCGGCGCGTCGGCCAACTCGTGGGCGATGCCGGCCCAGTCCCACTCGCCGCCGAACTGCGGCGTCTTCAACTGGAAGCCGCGGATGCGCAGGTTGTCGGCGAAGGCGATGTCGGTCGGACGGTCGCCGACCATCGCCGAGCGCGCCCAGTCGACGTCGCGATCCTGCAGGTAGTGCAGCACCAGGCCGATGCCGGGCTTGCGGGTGGGCCGGTTCTCCTCCGGCCAGCTCGCGTCGATCAGCACCTCGCGGAAGGCGATGCCCTGGCTTTCGAAGATCTGCATCATCAGCGCCTGCGGGCCCTCGAACGAGGCGCGCGGGTACTTCTCGCTGCCTAGGCCGTCCTGGTTGCTGACGATCACGAACCGGTAGCCGGCGTCGCGCAGCTTCAGCAGCGCCGGAATGCAGCCGCGCACGAAGCGGATCTTCTCGTAGGCGTCGATCTGGAAGTCGGCGGGCTCCTCGATCAGGGTGCCGTCGCGGTCGATGAAGAGAATCGGCGTCATGACCGATCGTCCGCCTCCACCCCGATGTAGAGCAGAGCTTGCTCCGCTGCATTACCCAATCGTGCTCCGGAACCTCCACAGCCGAGCAAGCTCGGCTCTACGCAACGGCGACGCGAACGAGGGTTCATGCAACCTCCCGCACGTTCAAGGCGGACAATACGCGGTCGTTCTGCGAGGATGAACCGATGGTGATGCGAAGCGCATCGTCCAAACCCGGCGCGCCACGCTGGTCGCGCACGACAACCCCGACCGCCAGCAGCGCATCGAACGCCGCCTGCACGTCGTGGAAGCGCGCCAGCAGGTAGTTGCCCTGCGAGGGATAGACGCGGCGGACCGCCGGCGACGCCGCCAGCGCAACGCGCAGTCTTTCGCGCTCGACCAGCACCTGTTCCACCCGCGCGCGGGTCTGCGCAAGCGCCGCCGGTTGCAGCGCCGCCAACGCCAGCGCCGCGCACGGCGCCGGCACCGGGTACGGCGCCTGGCAGGCGCGCAGCACCTGGATCAATGCGGGCTCGGCGATGACCACGCCGATGCGCGCGGCCGCCAGCGCATGCGCCTTGGACAGCGTGCGCAGCACGGCGATGTTGGCGTTTTTGTCCATCAGCGTCGTCGCCGAGGGCTGCGCGCCGAACTCGCCGTAGGCCTCGTCCACCACCACCAGCGCACGGCCGCGCAGCGCCTTCGCCAACCGCGCGATCTCCGGCAGCGGCACGGCGCCGCCGGTCGGATTGGCCGGCGAGCACAGGAACACCAGCTTGGCGCCCTGCTCCAGCGCGGCGCGCTCGATCGCAGGCAAGTCCGGCGCGTAACCCGCCTCGCCATCGCGCAACGGCACCTCGACGAGGCGCGCGCCCTGCAACCGCGCCGACACCGCATACATGCCGAACACCGGCGGCGTGACCAGCACCGCGTCGCGCCCCGGCGCGCACAGTGCGCGCACCAGCAGGTCGATGGCCTCGTCGCTGCCGCGCCCGATCAGCAGGCGCCCGGGCGAGCAGTCGTACAGCGCGGCCAGCGCCTCGCGCAATGCCTGCGGCTGCGGATCCGGGTAACGGCGGCTGCCGGCCCCGGCATCGGCTGGATTGGCCCAGGCCGATTCGTTGGCGTTGAGCCAGATCTCGCCGCGCAGCGGCTGCGAGCGCGCCGAAGCGTAGCCGGCGAAGCCGCGCAGATCCTCGCGCACCAGCGGCAGCACGTCGTTCTCCGCCGCGCTCATGCCGATGCCTCCATCCGCACCGCCACCGCGTAGGCGTGGGCATCCAATCCTTCGGCGCGCGCCAGGGTCAGCGCGCAGTCGCCGATGCCGGCCAGGCCCTGCCGGCTGGCCGACTGCACGCTGACGAAGTTCTGGAAGCTGGCCACGCTGACGCCGCTGTACGCGCGCGCCGCGCCGCTGGTCGGCAGCACGTGGTTGGTGCCGCTGCAATAGTCGCCCAGCGCCTCCGGCGTGTAGTCGCCGAGGAACACCGAACCGGCCGCCTCCACCCTTTCCAGCCAGGCGCGCGGCTCGCGCAGCGCCAGGATCAGGTGCTCGGGCGCGTAGGCGTTGCTGATCGCGAAGGCCTCCTCCAGCCGCTCGACGCGGATCAGTCGCGAGGCCGCCAGCGCCTGCCGGGCGATGGCCGCGCGCGGCAGGCGCGCGAGTTGGCGATCGATTTCCGCTTCCGCCCGCGCCAGCAGATCGGCGTCGTCCGACAGCAGGATGACCTGCGAATCCGGCCCGTGCTCGGCCTGCGACAGCAGGTCGGCGGCGACGAAGCGCGCATCGGCGCCGGCGTCGGCGATCACCAGCACTTCCGACGGACCGGCCGGCATGTCGATCGCGGCGATGCCGCCCTGCGCCACCTGCTGCTTGGCCTCGGTGACGTAGCCGTTGCCCGGCCCGAAGATCTTGTCGCAACGCGGCACCGACGCCGTGCCGTAGGCCATCGCCGCCACCGCCTGCGCGCCGCCGAGCTTGAACACGCGGCCCACGCCGGTCAGCCGCGCGGCCGCCAGCACCGCCGCATCGGCGCGGCCGTCCTTGCGCGGCGGCGTGCACAGCACCACCTCGCGGCAGCCAGCCAGCCGCGCCGGCACGCCGAGCATCAGCGCGGTGGAAGGCAGCGGCGCGCTGCCGGCCGGCACGTACAGGCCCACGCGCGGGATCGGCCGCACCATCCGCTCGCAGATCACGCCCGGCGCGGTCTCTATCGCGTACGGCGAGACCATGCCGGCGCGGTGGAACGCCTCGATGCGCGCGGCCGCCTGCCGCATCGCCTCCAGCAATCCGGGCGGCAGCGAAGCCTCGGCCTCGGCGAACTCGTCTTCGCCAACTACGAAATCCTCCAGCCGCACGCCGTCCAGCCACGCGGTGATGTCGCGCAGCGCCGCGTCGCCGCCATCGCGCACCTGCGCCAGCAGCGCGGCCACGTCGGCGCGCGTGCGCTCGGCGACCGACTGCGCCGGCCGCAGCAGCGCGGCGGCGCGCTGCGCGGCGTCGAGCGAGGCCCATTCGATGCGGTTCATGCCAGCGACCTCTCGACCGACAGCACCATCAATCCCTGCGCGCCGGCGCGCTCCAGTTCCTCCAGCCGCTGCCAGGTCAGCGCGCCGTGGCACATCGTCTGCAACGGCAGCGGGCCGTCACCCTCGCCCGGCAGCTGCACGAAAGGCTCGGCGTCGGGCAGCAGCCGCGACAGTTCGGCCACCGTGTCGCGGTGGGCGCGGAACATCAGCAGCTTGCTGTCCTTGAGCTTGAGCACGCCCTGCATGCGCCGCAGCAGCAGCGCGGCCAGACCGGCGCGCGCGTCGTCGAAGCCGCGCACCGGACCGGCCAGCACCGCCTCGCTCTCCAGCAGCGTCTCCACCGGCTTGAGCTGGTTGGCCGCGAGCGTGGCGCCGCTGGAGACCAGATCGCAGATCAGATCCGCCGTGCCCAGCCGCGGCGCAATCTCGACCGAGCCGGACAGCTCGACCACGCCGGCGTCGATGCCCCTGTCCCGCAGCCAGCCGGCCACGATCGCCGGGTAGCTGGTGGCGATGCGCCGGCCCTGCAACTGCGCCGCTCCCTCCCACTGCCAGGCTTCCGGCACGGCCAGCATCAGCCGGCACCGTCCGAAGCCCAGCGGCAGCCATTCGCGGTACGCCGACGGCAGGCCGGCGCTGCGACGCGCGGCGTCCTGCTCGTCCAGTTCGTTGCGGCCGACCACGCCAAAGTCGCAGACGCCGTCGGCGATTAGCCCGGGGATGTCGTCGTCGCGCACCAGCAGCAGATCCACCGGCAGCGATTCGCCGTAGCAGAACAGCTTGTCGCGGCTCTCGCGCCAGCTCAGGCCACAGGCAGCCAGCAGCGCGCGCGCCGGTTCGGCCAGGCGGCCGCTTTTCTGGATGGCGATGCGCAGGCGATCGCGCGTCGCGGTGGCGACAGGGGGGCTCATGCGGGGAACTCAGTGGGAGGCGCGGCTGCGCGCGGGTTGCTGCTGCTGGATGGCCACGGCATAGCCGCCGGCGCCGCGCTCCAGCGTGCGCGCCACGCGGCCGATGGTGGTGACGCTGACCTGGGTGAGGTCGTGGATTTCCCGGTACGGCACGCCCTTGAGCAGCAGCGGCACCACCCGCCAGCGGTCGGCCATCGCCTCCAGTTCGGACGGCGTGCACAGGTCTTCCAGGAAGGCGCGCACGTCCTCGGGCCGGTTCAGCGCGGCGAGCGCGCGCGACAGTGCCTGGATCGAGGCGTGGATGGCCTGCGGTTCGGCGGCGGGTCGGCGTTTCATGGGAGATCCGGTTCAACCAATGTATTAATGCGCTAATACGATATATCAAGCCCGCCGAGCCGGTCAACCGCCCTGCCCGGCGGCTGGTCCCGGCATCGCGCCGGTTTGTCCCCACATCGGCGCTAAACTCGTGACTGGAGTGGCAGGACATAGCCGCAATCGGCCGGAGCGCCGGAGGGGGAATCCGATGGGTCATTGGCTGGGCCGGATCATCGTCGCCACGATGTCGCTGATGATGTGCGCGTTCGCCCAGGCCAGGTCGCCGATCGAGCTGACCGACCGCACCCAGTACGATCTCGCCCCCCACGTCCGCTACTTCCACGACGCCGGCGGCGAGGCGACGCTGGAGGAAATCCGCCACCGGCTGCCGCGCTTCCAGCCGCTGCCGCCGGATGGCCCGGCGTTCGGCTTCCAGAACGGCGCCTTCTGGTTCCACGCGATCATCACCAACCGCAACCCGGACGAGTCGCGCTGGCTGCTGGTGCAGGAGTACCCGCTCAGCGACCGCCTCGACGTCTACCTGCGCCATGCCGACGGCGGGCTGACGCACTACGAGGGCGGCGACCACCTGCACTTCGACCAGCGCAGCATCCGCCACCGCCATCCCAACTTCTGGCTGGACCTGCCGCAGGACGAGACGGTCGAACTGCTGGTGCGGGTGCGCAGCGAGAGCTCGATGCAGGTGCCGCTGACGCTGTACACGCCGACCGCGTTCACCGAGCAGTCGCGCGACGCGCAGTTCGGCATCGGCCTGTACTACGGCATCCTGCTGGCGCTGTTCATCTACAACCTGGTGCTGTGGCTGGCGCTGCGCGACGCCAGCTACTTCTGGTACCTGTTCCACATCACCGCGTTCGGGCTGGTGCTGTTCACCCTCAACGGGCTGGGCTTCGAATACCTGTGGCCCAGCTCGGCCTGGCTGGCCGACAAGAGCGTGCCGCTGTCGATCTGCCTGTCGCAGATCGGCATGCAGCAGTTCTCGCGGCATTTCCTCGATCTCAAGCAGCGCTGGCGACTGGGCGACCGCATCAGCCTGGGCTACATCGTGTTCTTCGTGCTGCTGGGCATCGCCTCGATGCAGCTGACTTACCACGTGGCCACGCCGATCGCCGCCGCGTCGGTGTTCCTGAGCATCATGTGGATCGCGGTGATCTCCGGCGTGGTCGTGCGGCTGGGCTACCAGCCGGCCCGGATCTTCCTGCTGGCGTGGTCGCTGTTCCTGCTCGGCACCTGCATATTCGTGATGCTCGCCTTCGGCCTGCTGCCGAAGAACTTCTTCACCGAGTACGGCGTGCAGATCGGCTCGGCGCTAGAGATGCTGCTGCTGTCGGTGGCGCTGGGCTACCGCTACGCGGCGCTGCGCAACGAGAACGAGCGCATCGTCAGCAACGCCAAGCGGCAGCTGGAGCAGGACGTGCAGCAGCGCACCGCCGAGCTGCGCACCGCGCTGGCGCAGCTGGAGTCCACCCACCAGCGCCTGAGCGAATCCAGCCGCCGCGACGGCCTGACCGGCCTGTACAACCGGGTGTGGTTCCGCGAGGCGTTCGGGACGCTGCTGGCGTACGCGCGCGAGTCGCGGCAGCCGCTGTCGCTGCTGATGATCGACCTGGACCACTTCAAGCGCATCAACGATACCCACGGCCACCTCGCCGGCGACGCCTGCCTGCGCTGGGCGGCCGGACGGCTGAAGGAGACCTTGCAGGGCCACGACGCGCTGCTGGCGCGCTACGGCGGCGAGGAGTTCATCGTCGTGATCCCGCTGAGCCTGCCGCACGCCAGCGCGGTGGCCGAGGAGCTGCGCTGCCACCTGCGCGCCGCGCCGTGCCTGTTCGACGGCATGACGATCGCGCTGTCGGCCAGCATCGGCGTGTACGGGGTGGACACCGAGGCCAGCGACAGCGTCGAGGCGGCCTTGCAGGTGGCCGACCAGGCGCTGTACGAGGCCAAGGCGCAAGGGCGGGATTGCGTGCGCGCGGTGTGAGGGCGCCGTCTGCCTTCTTCAGGAGGGGGCGAATCCCCCATGGAGTTCAACCAGGCCGCTTCTCTCCCTTCTCCCGCTTGCGGGAGAAGGTGGCCCGGAGGGCCGGATGAGGGGCGCACGCAGCACCTCGGCTTCGTGCCCTCACCCCAACCCCTCTCCCGCAGGCGGGAGAGGGGCTCTGGAGCCGAACCTGCGCGACTCAGCGCGCGTTGACCGCCGCCAGCAGTTCGCCCGATTCGACCAGCCGCACGGCTTCGGCGACCTCGCCGTCGAGCGCGCGATCGCGATCCAGGAAGCGGATGCGCGCGCGCAGCGCCGCGTGCGCCGTGGCCACCGCGTCGCCCGGATGGAACTCGGCGGTGCCCGCCAGTTCGGCGCGCAATGCCTCCACCTCGGCCAGGAAGACCTCGTGGCCGGCCGCGCCGGGCAGCGGGCCGCCCTGCACCTTGGCCGCCAGCGCGGCGGCGTCGGCGCGCCGCGCCAGGTCGCGGGCGGCGTTGATCATGTCGCGGCGCAGGTCCAGCGCCTGCGCGGCGGTGTAGATCTCCAGCGCCAGCACGCGGCCCAGGTCGCGCGTCATCGCCAGCACGTGGCGCGCCTCGTTGGCGCCCATCGAGACGTGGTCCTCGGCATTGGCGCTGGTCGGCACCGAGAACACGCTGGCCGGATGCGCGCGGCTGGCCAGGTCGTTGACGATGGCCGCGGCGGTGTACTGCACGATCATGTGGCCGGACTCGGTGCCGTCCTCGTTGCCGATCAGGAACGCCGGCAGGCCGTCGTTGGTGGCCGGATCGACCAGCTTGTTGAGGCGGCGCTCGGAGATCGAGGCCAGCGTCGGGATCGCCGCCTTGACGTAGCTCATCGCCAGCGCCAGCGGCATGCCGTGGAAGTGGCCGGCCGAGATCACCTGCTCCTCGACGTGGGTAGCGTCGGTCTTGTCCGGAAACACCAGCGGGTTGTCGGTCACCGCGTTGAGCTCGACGTCGAGCACGCGCCTGGCCTGATCGACCGCGTCGCGCACCGCGCCGTGCACCTGCGGGATGCAGCGCAGCGAGTAGCTGTCCTGCGGCTGGTGCTTCTTGCCGCCGCGGAACGGGCGAAAGCGCCGGTAGAACTTCTCGCGGCCGTGGCGCTGGTCGGCCGGCACCCAGTCCCAGCCGATGTCGAAGCGCAGCTGCCGCGCCTGCGCGTCGTCCCAGCTGTGCGGCAGCCACGGGCGGAAGCGCGGCACCAGGTGGTAGGCGATGTCGGCCAGCGTCGAGCCGGCCAGCAGTTCGCGCAGGCGCGCGGCCACGCGCACCTGGCCCGGATGCGGGCGCAGCGCGTGCACTTCCGGCGCGAACGCGCCGAGCCGGCCGGCGAAGGCGTCGATGGTCATCGCCGCGGCCAGGTCCGCGGTGTCCAGCAGTTGCTCCAGCCGGTACACCGCCAGCACGCCCATCGCCAGCATCTGCGCGGTGCCGTTGTTCAGCGCCAGGCCTTCCTTGTAGGACAGCCTGACCGGTTGCAGTCCCGCGCGGCGCAGCGCTTCGTCGCCGGGCAGGCGCTCGCCCTGGTAGAAGGCCTCGCCGCCGCCGAGCAGCACGATGGCCAGGTGCGACAGCGGCGCCAGGTCGCCCGAGGCGCCGACCGAGCCCAGTTCCGGGACCACCGGCACGATGCCGGCGTTGAGCATCGCGGTCAGCGCCTGCAAGGTCTCCACCCGGATGCCGGAGTGGCCCTTGAGCAGGGTGTTGATGCGGATGCCGAGCATCGCCCGCACCACTTCCGGCGCCATCGGCTCGCCGACGCAGACCGCATGGGTGACGATCAGGTTGTGCTGGAGTTCCTCGTGCAGCGAGCGCCCCGAGCGCGCCGCGCCGGCCAGGCCGTCGTGCAGCGGGTGCGCGCCCAGCAGCTTGTCGGCGTTGCTGCCGAAGCCGGTGGACACGCCGTAGATCGGCTCCTCGCGGCGTACCTGCTCGGCGAGGAAATCGGCCGCCCGCGCCACCGCCATCAGCGCATCGGCGGCCAGTTCGACCGGCGCGCCGTGGGCGATCTCGACCAGCCTGTCGCGGGTCAGTGACTTTCCATCCAGAAGAATCGGTTTCATCAGCGTCCCGCCAGTACCCGTGCCTGTTCCAGTTCCACCCGCAGCGCCGAGGCCAGTTCCTCGCGCGCCACCTCGTACTGCTGCTCGCGCAGCAGATCCTTGACCGTGACCGCGCCGCGGGCGCGCTCGTCCTCGCCGGCCAGCACGACGAAGCGGATGCCGGCGCGCGAGGCGTACTGGAACTGCCTGGCCAGCTTGCGCGATTCCATCTGCACTTCGGTGTTGATGCCGGCCGCGCGCAGCGCGCGGGCGATGTCCAGCGAATCGGGCAGCTGCGCCTCGTCCATCAGCGCGACCATCGCCTGCACGCTGCTCTCGTCGCTGCCGGCGACCAGGCCGGCGTCGCGCAACTGGAAGAACAGCCGGGTCAGGCCGATCGAGATGCCCACGCCCGGCAGCTTGCTCTTGGTGTAGTGGCTGGCGAGATCCTCGTAGCGCCCGCCCGAGCAGATCGAACCGATCTGCGGGTAGTCGTCCAGCTGCGTCTCGTAGACGGTGCCGGTGTAGTAGTCCAGCCCGCGCGCGATGGAGAAGTTGAGGCAGTAGTCGGACTCGGGCACGCCCAGCGCCCGCACCAGCGCCAGCACCTCGCGCAGTTCGGCGACGCCCTGGTCGAGGGTCGCGTTGCCCTGCCCCAGCGCGTCCAGCCGCGCCAGCGCGTCGGCATGGCCGGTCGATCGCACGGCGACGAAATCGAGGATGCGCGCCACCGCCTCGGCCGGCAGGCCGAAGCCCTCGCCGGCCAGCGTCTGGCGCACGTAGTCGGCGCCGCGCTTGTCCAGCTTGTCCACCTCGCGCAGCACCAGCGCCTGCTGCTGCGCGTCGGTCACGCCCTGCGCCTCGAAGAAGCCGCGCATCAGCTTGCGGTTGTTGAGCTGGATGGTGAAGCCGCCGATGCGCAGGTCGCTGAACACCGCGTGGATGACCGCCAGCACCTCGGCGTCGTAGCGGATGCTCAGCGCGTCCTTGCCGATGACGTCGATGTCGCACTGGTAGAACTCGCGGAAGCGACCGCGCTGGGCGCGCTCGCCGCGGTAGACCCGCTGCATCTGGTAGCGGCGGAACGGGAAGGTCAGCTCGTGCTCGTGCTCGGCCACGTAGCGCGCCAGCGGCACGGTCAGGTCGAAGCGCAGCGCCAGCTCGGGCAGCCCACCCTCGCCCTTGCCCGCAGCGGCTTCGGCGGCGTTGGCCAGCGCGCCGGTGGACTGGACGAAGTAGACCTGCCGCTCGGTCTCGCCGCCGGACTTGGTCAGCAGCACGTCCGACAGCTCGAACACCGGCGTCTCCACCGGCAGGAAGCCGAAGCGTTCGTAGTTGCGGCGGATGGTATCCAGCATGCGCTGGAAGGCGATCTGCTCGCGCGGGAGCAGTTCCATGACTCCAGGCGGCGTGCGCGGCTTGATCAAGCGGGTGGCTCCGGCGGACGGTAGCCGCGTATCTTACTTTCGTTGGCGCATCCGCCGCAGCCTGGCCGCACCGGCGCACACGGCTGCGCAGGAAGATCGCCACGGGGTCTTGCCCAGGCCCGGCCGGCTGCTTACAATGGCGAGCTTCGCGGGGTGTAGCTCAGTCTGGTAGAGCGCTACGTTCGGGACGTAGAGGTCGCAGGTTCAAATCCTGTCTCCCCGACCAGTCAAATCAACGACTTATGATGAACCGGCCTCGTGCCGGTTTTTTCATGGCGGCGACGGACCTTTTTGGCGGCCGGGGCACTGTCCGCTTCTCCCAACCGCATTTCCGACAGCACGCGCCGGGCGTTGGCGGCGCAATCCATGTCCTGCGGCCTGGCTTCGATCTGCGCCATCAGTTCGACCAGCTGAGCCTTGCTCTGTGCGAGCTGTGCTTGCAGGGCCTCGATGTCCTGCACCTTGCGGCGCAGCGTGTCGAGCAGGGTGCCATGTTCCCAACTGGCGAGATCGCCGGGCAGCAGCGCGCGCAACTCGTCCAGACTGAAGCCCGCGCGCTGCCCGGTCGCGATCAGCCTGAGCGCCAATACCGCATCGTCCGGGTAGCTGCGGTAGCCGTTGGCCTGGCGCTCGACCGCCTTGAGCAGGCCGATGCGTTCGTAGAATCGAATGCGCGAGGGCGCCAGGCCGGTGCGCTCTGCGAGTTCTCCGATTTTCATGGTCGAGGTGTTCCGGGCGGCCCTGTGGTTTGACATTGAACATTACTTCAAAGTTAACCTTGAAGCCATCACACCGCTGAGTGCAACTCCACAAAGGTGGACGGAATGCAGACGATATTGGGGGCGAACGGCCAGATCGCCATGCAACTGGCACGGGAGTTGCAGCGCAGATACACGCACGATGTGCGGCTCGTCAGCCGCAATCCGCGCAAGGTCAACGACACCGACAGTCTGGTGTCCGCCAACCTTCTCGATGCGAAGCAGACCCTGGATGCGGTCAAGGGGAGCCGCATCGTCTACTTCACCGCCGGCCTGCCGCCGGACACGCAGCTGTGGGAAGCGCAGTTCCCCACGATGCTGAAGAACGCCCTGGATGCGTGCCGCGTGGCGGGCGCGAGCTTCGCCTATTTCGACAACACCTACATGTATCTGCAGGATGCGCGGCTGCTGACCGAGGAAACGCCCTTCGCTCCGCTGGGCCGCAAGGGCAAGGTGCGCGCCGCGATGGCCTCGATGGTGCTCGAGGAAATGGCGCGCGGCGGGATCCCCGTGCTCATCGGCCGGGCGCCCGAGTTCTACGGGCCAGGCAAGACGCAGAGCTTCACCAACGCGCTGGTCATCGAAAGGCTCCAGGCCGGCAGGAAGCCGCGCGTGCCGGTGCGCGACGACACCCGGCGCACGCTGATCTGGACGCCCGACGCAAGCCGCGCCCTTGCCGCCCTGGGCAATGCGCCCGATGCGTTCGGCCAGACCTGGCATCTGCCGTGCTGCGACGACCGGCCGACGTACGGGGAATTCGTCGCCATGGCCTGCCAGGTCTTCGGGCGCGCGCCTTCCCATGCGGTCATCGGCAAGTGGGCGCTGATCGCGGCCGGGCTGTTCTCGAAGCAGGTGCGCGAGCTCAGGGAACTGCTGCCCCGCTACGAGCAGGACAACCTTTTCGATTCCACGAAGTTCAAGCGCCGGTTCCCCGAATTCGAGGTGACGACCTATCGGGAGGGCCTGGAACTGATCCGGCGGGGGGGATCGGGCAACTAGGTGCTCCGGCGCGACTGGCGGGGCGGAACACCGCCTGATCCTGCCCGGGCTGGCATGGCGCTTTCCTGGCGTCACTCCAGGCCGATTCGACCCTCCGCCTGGACGATTCGCAGGGGCCCTGATCCGGGCAGGCGCGTCACCAGGTCCGCGCCCACCAGCTTGGCCGGCGTGTAGGCACCGCCTGCGGGCTGGGCCGTCATCAGGTGTTCGACCACGGCCAGCGAGCCGGTGATGGTCAGGCTGTAGCCGTTGGCGGTACGGATGCGCGCGATCTTTTTCTCTCCGCGCGCATTGCTGGCCTCCCCCCAGACGAAGGTGGGCATCTGCGCGCGCTGTTCCTCGCTGGGGCCCTTCACCGTCCTGGCGATGCGCGCCTTGATCAGCTTCTGCACCCACGCCAGCCCCAGCAGCGGCCGGACCCAGTTGGCGCGCCGGGCACTGGCGATCATGCGGGGCGAGCCTGGAATGAACACCTCGATGTTCGGAATGCCAGTGGTGTGGTAGGCGGTGGACACGTCGCCCCAGGGGATCGTCATCGCCTCCTTCTCACCGTCGCCGAAGTCGATGCAGCGCACCGCATAGGCCAGCGGCACGGTGACGATCTTCCCGCCGCGGCGCACCTTGCCGCCCTGGGCCAGCCCCTCGACCGAGGTCTTGGCAGTGCCAGGCGAGAAGCCCGAGCGCGAATCGAAGCCCAGCGCGAGACGCGTCGCATCCGGCAGCGCCTCTTTCAGCGCGGCGGCCACGCAGTCGGTGGGGATGACGTCGAAGCCCACGCCAGGACACAGCACGACACCCGCGTCCCGCGCGCGGGCATCGAGCGACTGCGCCTGCTCGAACACGGCAATCTCGCCGGTGATGTCCAGGTAATGCACGCGGGCGCGCAGGCAGGCTTCCATCATCGGCGCAGCGGTGGCCGAGAACGGGCCGGCGCAGTTCAGCACCAGCGCGTGGCCCTGGATCTGCCCGACCAGCGCCGCGGGATCGTCGAGGCCGAAGACGCGCGCCTCCAGCCCCAGCGCACGCGCCAGCGCCTCGACGCTTTCGCGCCTGCGGCCCGCCAGCACCGGCTTGAGCCCACGCCGAGCCGCTTCGCGGGCGATCAGTTCCCCGGTATAGCCATTCGCGCCATAGATCATCCAGCGCATGGGCACAGGACTGTCACTCTGCTTGCTCATTGCATCGCTCCTGTCTGGGAGATGGATCAGCGGCCTGACGGGCCAGCGGCTCGCACGGGGATTCTGGGCCTGCTCCGGCCGTGCACCCAATCGCTTTTCCGACAGCACAAGGATGGAGGCCAACCCGGAGATGAAAAGACATCGCCGCAGAGCATAGGATTCAAGTTGACTTCAAGGTCAATCCCCTGTGTCGGCCCGCGCTCGATACGCGTATTCCGCCCCGACGATGGGGCCTGGAGACGGTGGGGGCGGCATGCGCATCAGCAGGCGGCGGCACGGGATGGCGCGATATGCTGGCGGCATCGACCGCAAGGGGAAACGCATCGTGATTTGTCGCCATCGTCCGGACTTGCAGGACCGCCTCCCATGCTGACGCTGCGCTCGCTGGGCGGCGCCGGCACCGTCACCGGCTCCAAGCACCTGCTCACCCACGGCAAGCAGCGGCTGCTGGTGGACTGCGGGCTGTTCCAGGGCCTGAAGAACCTGCGCGAACTGAACTGGCGGCCGCTGCCGATCCAGGCCGGTTCGATCACCGACGTGGTGCTGACCCATGCGCACCTGGATCATTGCGGCTACCTGCCGCGGCTGCTGCTGGACGGTTTCAGCGGGCGCATCCACGCCACCGCCGCCAGCTATGCGGTCGCCGACCTGATCCTCAAGGACAGCGGCCACCTGCAGGAAAAGGACGCGGAGTTCGCCAACCGGCACGGCTTCTCCAAGCACCACCCTGCACTGCCGCTGTACCGGTTGCGCGATGCCGAGCGGGCCTTGCAGCGTTTCGTGCGCGTGCCCTGGCACCGCGACGTGGCGCTGCCCTGCGGCGCCGTCATGCATCTGCGCCGCGCCGGCCACATCCTCGGCGCAGCCAGCGCGCAGATCGAATGGGGCGGGCGCACCATCGTGTTCTCCGGCGACATCGGCCGCTATGGCGATCCGGTGATGCCGGACCCGGAGCCCGTGCCGGAAGCCGACTACGTCGTCGTCGAATCCACCTACGGCAACCGCCGCCACGACGCCACCGATCCGGCCGAGGCGCTGGGCGAGATCATCGAGCGCACCGCCCTGCGCGGCGGCACGGTGGTGATCCCCGCCTTCGCCGTCGGCCGCGCGCAGTCGCTGCTGTACTACCTGTGGAAGCTCAGGCAGGCCGGCAGGATCCGCAACCTGCCGATCTACATGGACAGCCCGATGGCGACCAGCGCCAGCCGGCTGCTGGAGCAGTTCCCGGACGATCACCGCCTCTCCGAGGAGGCCTGCGAACAGATCTGCGGCGTGGCCACCTACGTCCGCGACGTGGAGGAATCCAAGGCGCTGTCGGCCAACCGCTATCCCAAGATCATCATCTCGGCCAGCGGCATGGCCACCGGCGGGCGCGTGCTGCACCACCTGATCGCGTTCGCGCCGGATCACCGCAACACGATCCTGTTCTCCGGCTTCCAGGCCGCCGGCACGCGCGGGCGCAAGCTGCTGGAAGGGGCGCGCGAAGTGAAGATCTTCGGCCAGTGGATACCGGTGCAGGCCGAGACGGCCGAACTGCCGATGCTCTCGGCGCATGCCGACGCCGACGAACTGATGCGCTGGCTGTCCGGCTTTCGCCGCCCGCCGCGACGGGTGTTCATCGTCCACGGCGAACCCAGCGCATCGGAGGCGCTGCGCGAGCGCATCGGCCGCGAGCTGGGCTGGGAGGCGGTGGTGCCGTTGCAGGATCAGTCGTTCACGCTTTGAGCAGAATCGATATCAGGATTCCGCGAGCGTCCCCATACGGCGCCATGCGCGCTACTCCACAGCAAGTACGGGACAGGCTCTTTTCCCGCGAATGGGAGAAGGGGAAAAAAAATCGACCGCCGCATCGCTGTAGGGTCGAGCTTGCTCGGCTATGCCTAACATTTCATTGAGATACCTCGCGGCAAGCCGCGAGGTATCGCCGATGTAGAGCCGAGCTTGCTCGGCTATGCCGGGCTCCGGAGCCGAGGGCAGCGGAGCAAGCTCCGCTCTACGAGGGGCGCTGCAGGCAGGGGAATGGACTCGAAGAGATTCAGGCGTTCACGCCAGCAGGTCCGGATGCCGCACCTGCCCTTCGCCGTGGACGACGAAGCGCTCGACGGTCAGCGATTCGGCGCCCATCGGGCCATAGCTGTGCAAACGGGTGGTGGAGATGCCGATCTCGGCGCCCAGGCCCAGTTCGCCGCCGTCGGAAAAGCGCGAGGAGGCGTTGACCATCACCACCGCCGAGCGCAATGCGTGGACGAAGCGCGCGGCGTTGCCGTCATCGCCGGTGACGATGACCTCGGTGTGATCGGAGCCGTGCCGGCGGATGTGCTCGATGGCCTGTTCCAGGTCGTCCACCACGCGCACGGCCAGGATCAGGTCGAGGAACTCGGCGGCGTAGTCGTCCTCGGTGGCCGGCCGCGCCTCGACGCCCAGCAGCGGCAGCGCCCTCGCGTCGGCGCGCAACTCGACGCCGCGCGCGCGCAGCGCGGCGCCGGCCTTCGGCAGGAAATCCGCGGCGATGGCGTGGTGCACCAGCAGCGTTTCCAGCGCATTGCACACGCCGGGCCGCGAAGCCTTGCCGTCGAGCAGCAGGCGCAGGGCCAGTTCCGGATCCGCGCTGGCGTCGACGAACAGGTGGCATACGCCCTTGTAGTGCTTGATCACCGGCACGCGCGCGTGCTCGGCGACGAAGCGGATCAGGCCCTCGCCGCCGCGCGGAATCGCCAGATCGACGATGTCCGACAGTTGCAGCAGTTCGATCATCGCCTGACGGTCCGGATCGGTGATCAGGGTCAGCGCCGCTTCCGGCAACCCGGCCTCGCGCAGCGCCCGGCGCAGCGCGGTGGCGATGGCGGTGTTGGAATGCAGCGCTTCCGAACCACCGCGCAGGATCACGCCGTTGCCGGCCTTGATGCACAGCGCGGCCGCGTCGGCGGTGACGTTGGGACGGGCCTCGTAGATCATCGCGATCACGCCCAGCGGCACGCGTACGCGCTCGACCCGGATGCCGTTGGGCCGCACCTCGCTGCGGGTCACCTGCCCGACCGGATCCGGCAGCCGCGCGACCTCGCGCAGCGCGTCGGCGATGCCGCGCAGGCGCTTGCCGTCCAGGGTCAGCCGATCCAGCAGCGCGCCGGCGATGCCCTTGGCACGCGCGGCGTCCAGGTCGCGCGCATTGGCCCGCAGGATGGATTCGGCATCGGCCTCCAGCGCGTCGGCCATCGCGCGCAGCAGGGCGTCCTTGTCGGCGGCAGGCAGCTGCGCGATGACCTGGGCGGCGTCGCGGCATTGCAGGGCCTGTTGCTTGATATCCGTCATCCTTTCCATTCCCGTATCCGACGATTCATTTGCAAACCATTGTGGGAGCGACGTCAGTCGCGACTGGGCATCTAATGAAAAGCGTCGCGACTGGCGTCGCTCCCACGGTCCGGTTGTTGGTTCTTTTCCGCTACAGCACCACCAGGTCGTCGCGGTGGATGACGTTCTCGCCGTAGCTGTAGCCGAGTATGCCTTCGATCTCGCGCGAGTGGCGGCGGGCGATGCGGCGGATGTCCACCGCCGAGTACTGCACGATGCCGCGGGCGATGCGGTGGTCGCCCCGCGCGTCGCGCGACAGCACCTCGACCATGTCGCCGCGGCGGAAGTCGCCCTCGGCCGCGACCACCCCGCCCGGCAGCAGCGAGGCGCCCCGGCCGGCCAGCGCATCGGCCGCGCCGGCATCGACGACGATGCCGCCGCTTTCCACCGGCGCGCTGCGCAGCCAGTGCTTGCGCGCGGCCAGCCGGTTCTGCGCGGGGCGGAAGCGGGTGCCGCGCAGGGTGCCCTGCGCCAGCGCGGCGATGGTGTCGGCGCGGGTGCCGTTGAACAGGAAGGTCTCCACGCCGGCCGCCGCCGCCTTGGCCGCGGCTTCCAACTTGGTGTGCATGCCGCCGGTGCCGACGCCGCTGCCGGCGCCGCCGGCCATCGCAAAGAATTCCGGCGTCAGCGCCTCGACCTCGTCGATGGGCCGGGCGTCGGGATGCGTGCGCGGGTTGGCCGAATGGAAGCCGTCGATGTCGGTGGCGATGAACAGCGCATCGGCATCGATCAGCGCGGCGACCACGGCGGCGAGGTTGTCGTTGTCGCCGAGCTTGAGCTCGTCCACCGAGACGGTGTCGTTCTCGTTGATTACCGGCAGCGCGCCCAGCGAAAGCAGTTCGCGCAGGGTGGCACGCGCGTTGAGGTAGCGGCGGCGGTTGCGCAGGTCGTCGTGGGTCAGCAATACCTGCGCGACCGGGCGATCGAAGAAGCGCTGCCACAGGCCGATCAGCTGCGCCTGCCCGAGCGCGGCCAGCGCCTGCCGCTCGGCCATCGGCGCGCCCTCGGCCGGCTTGCGGTGCAACAGCGCGCGACCGGCGGCGACCGCGCCGGAGGACACGATGACCACCTCGCGCCCGGCCGCCTGGCTGGCCGAGACGAACTGCGCCAGGTTCAGCGCGTGACGCGGGCTCAACCCCTGTCCGTCGGCCAGCAGGCTGCTGCCCACCTTGAGCACGGCACGTCGCCAGTCCGGCAGCGCCTGTGCGGAGAAAGCGGAAATGGTGGCCTGGCTCATGCGGCGCTCAGCGCGTGTTCCATTCGTGCACGGTGACCGTGGAAGAGCCGGAAACCGCCAGCGGATCGGCGGCGACGATGGCCTGCGCCTCGGCCAGGCTATCGGCATTGAGCAGATAGGCGCCGCCGGAGCCGTCGCTGAAGCCGCCGGTCATCTCCAGCTTGCCCGCTTTGCGCAATTCGTCGAGGAACACGACGTGCGGCGCGATGACCGCCTCATCGAAGCTCGGCTTGCGCATCGCCAGTACCAGGTATCGCTTCATGTTCCGTATCCACCTCTTCGGTTTTCTTGTGGGAGCGACGTAAGTCGCGATGAGGCTTTACCGATGACCTGTCGCGACTTACGTCGCTCCCACAGGTTTGGAGGTCTATTGCAGCGCATTCCAGCGTTCGCGCAATGTCTCCAGCCGCAGGTCTGCGGCCGCCCCCGGCGACACGCGCGCGGCCAGGCTGCCTTCCGGCGTGCGGCCCTGCCCTGCACTGTCGGCCGATGCGGCGGCGGCCTTGTAGGCCTCGCGGAACGGCACGCCGGCCAGCGCGGCCTCGACCGCCACGTCGGTGGCGTACATGCCCGAGTCGATCGCCGCGCGCAGCCGGTCCTCGCGCCAGTCCAGGTTGGACAGCAGCGCCGGCAGCAGCTCCAGCGCCGCCAGCCCGCGGCCGAAGCCGTGGAAGATCGCGCCCTTGCTGGCCTGCAGATCGCGGTGGTAGCCGGACGGCAGCGACAGCAGCTGCTCGATCTCGGTGCGCGCGGCGGCAACGCTGGCGTGGGTGGCGCGCATCAGCTCGATCACGTCGGGATTGCGCTTGTTCGGCATGATCGAGCTGCCGGTGGTGTACTGCGCCGGCAGCGCGACGAAGCCGAACTCGGCGCTGGTGAACAGCGACAGGTCCCAGGCGATGCGGCGCAGGTCCAGGGTCGCGCCGCCCAGCGCCTCCAGCGCGGCCAGTTCGAACTTGCCGCGCGAGAGTTGCGCGTAGATCGGCGAGACCTGCATGCGCGCGAAGCCGAGCGCGGCGGTGGTGTGGTCGCGATCCAGCCCGAGGTTGACGCCGTAGCCGGCGGCGGTGCCGAGCGGATTGGCGTCGACCAGCGCCAGCGTGTCGGCCGCGCGCACGGCGTTGTCGATGAAGGCTTCGGCCCAGCCGGCCCACCACATGCCGGCCGAGGACACCACGGCGCGCTGGATGTGGGTGTAGCCGGGCAGCGGCAGATCGCGCTCGGCCTGCGCGCGATCCAGCGCGACGCGGGCGATCTGGCGCGACAGCGCCGACACGCGCCCCAGCTTCTCCTTCAGCCACAGCCGGGTGGCGACCAGGATCTGGTCGTTGCGGCTGCGGCCGGTGTGGATCTTGCGGCCGGCATCGCCCAGGCGTTCGGTCAGCCGCGCCTCGATGGCCGAATGGCCGTCCTCGTAGCTTTCGTCCAGCACGAAGCCACCGGCGCGGAAATCCTCCGCCAGCGCGTCCAGTTCGCGCAGCAGCCCGTCCAGTTCGTCGGCCGACAGGATGCCGATGCGCTGCAAGCCTTCCGCATGCGCCTTGCTGGCGGCGATGTCGTGCAGGAAGAACTCGCGATCCAGGATCACGTCGTCGCCGGCGAGGAAGCGCTGGATCTGCGCATCGACCGCGACGCCGGGTTTTTGCCAAAGCAGGTCGGACATTGATGAAATCTCCTGGTTCTAAGCCCTCCCCTTCAAGGGGAGGGTTGGGTGGGGATGGTGTTCGACGGGACACCGCGGACGACACCCCCCCATCCCGGTCTTTCCCTCAAGGGGAAAGAAGAAACGACATCAAAGCGGAATCCCGAGGAATTCATCCAGGGCAAACGCCAGATTGAGGTTCTGCATCGCCTGCGTCGCCGCGCCCTTGAGCAGGTTGTCCAGCGTCGCCACCAGCACCACCCGCTTGCCGCCCGGGGCGACGGTGAAACCGCCGATCTCCACGCCGTGGCGGCCGGCGATGCGGCTGACCCACGGCGCGTCGTCGGTGACGCGGATCAGCGGCTCGCCGGCGTAGCGCTGGCGATACAGCTCGCGTATCGCCTCCACCTTGGCCGGTTGTTGCAGCCACAGGTTGACGGTCATGGTGATGCCGCGGAAATGCGGCGCCACGTGCGGCATGAACTCGACCGGGATGCCGAGCTGGCGCGAGACCTCGCGCTCGTGCATGTGATCGACCAGCGCGTACGGCATCAGGTTGTCGCGCAGCAGCTCGACGTTGTTCTTGTCGGACGGCGTGGTGCCCGCACCGGAATAGCCGGACACGCCGAAGCATTGCGGCGGCCCCGCCAGCCGGTCCAGCAGCGGCGCGATCGCCAGCTGCATCGCGGTGGCGTAGCAGCCGGGATTGCTGATGCGCTTCTGGCCCGCGTAGCGCTCGCGGGTCAGTTCCGGCAGGCCGTAGTACCAGCGTTCGTCGAAGCGATGGTCGGCCGACAGGTCCACCACCACCGTATCGGGCGCCTGCGCGTCGATCGCGGCCACCAGTCCGGCCGCCTTGCCGTTGGGCAGCGCCAGGATCACCGCGTCGACGCCCTTGCCGCCGACCTGTTCGTGCTCAAGGTTCTGGTAGCGCAGGTCGCCGGCGAATTCGGCGATCTGCCCGCTGACCGGCTTGCCGTCCAGCTCGCGCGAGGAAACGAACGCCAGCTCCAGTTGCGGATGGCGCGCGATCAGCCTGATGAGTTCGGCGCCGGTGTGGCCGCGCGCGCCGACGATGCCGACGGTCTTCCTGCTCATGGTGAAACCTGCCCGTGCCTTGCCAGCTTGTCCTGCAGGCCGCGCTTCACGTCCTGCCACTCGCTGTCGATGATGGAAAAGATGACGGTATCGCGCGGCGTGCCGTCGCCGTGCCGCTTGTGGTTGCGCACGATGCCCTCCTGTCGCGCGCCCAGGCGCGCGATGGCCGCGCGCGAGCGCTCGTTGAGCGTGCTGGTCTCGAACAACACGCTGATGCAGCCGAGCGAATCGAACGCGTGGCCGAGCAGCAGCAGCTTGGCCTCGGTGTTGACGCCGGTGCGCTGCACGCGCGGCGCGTACCAGGTGTAGCCGATGCTGGCGCGCGGCACTTCCGGGTGCAGGTCGTAGAGGCGCGTGCTGCCGACCAGAACGCCCTGCGCGTCGAACACGGCGAACGGCAGGCACTGGCCGGCGTCGCGCGCTTCCAGCGCGGCGGCGACGTAGGCGTCCGCGTCGGCCGCAGACGGCACGTTGGCATAGGCCAACCGCGCCAGCGCGTCGCCGGCCAGCGCGGCGCCCACGCCCTCGGCGTGGTGCGGCGCCAGCGGTTCCAGCCGCACGTGATCGCCGGCCAGCGTCGGAACCTCGCGCCATGCAGGCGGGGAAAGGCTCGCCATCGCTCAGCCCTCCAGCGTCGCCGGCCGCGTGCGGCAATGGGCCACGCAGCGCTCGATGTCGGCGAAGCCGTCGATGCCGTACCAGAACACCTTCCACTTCTCCTGCTTGTAGCAGCCGTCGGACTCGGCGTAGTAGAAGATGTTGACCGCGTTGTTGTGGCGCGAGCGCCAGAACAGCTGTGGGTTCTCCTCGCGCATCACGTGCCAGACCGCCCGGCCCAGGCCCTCGCCCTGCGCGTCGTCGAGCACCGCGAACTTGTCCAGGTAGGCGAAGCCCTCCTCGCGGGTCAGGATCAGCGCGGTGCGGTAGTTCTCGCTGATGTAGACGCGGTACGGCACGGTGCGCTCGAAATAGTCCGGCAGCAGCCGGCGGCCGAAGCTGGAATCGATCAGCGTGCGCAGTCGCTCCAGGTCCACGCCCTGCCAGGAGTCGAAGCGCAGCACCCGCTCGCCCCTGCGCACCAGCGTGCCGGAGCCCTTGTGGGTGAACAGTTCCTTGGCCAGTTCGGCCGGCTTGGTAATCGACACCGACGAGGTCAGCGGCAGCTTGTCCAGCAGGTCCTTGATCTGCTCGATCTTCACCCGCATGCCGCCGTTGATCCACGGCTGCGCCATCAGCTCGTCGTACTCGGTGGACAGGTTGATCGAGTCGATCAGGCGCCCTTCCGCGTCGAGCAGGCCGCCGGTGCCGGTCAGGAAGATGATCTTGTACGGCTGCAGCACCTGCACCAGCTCGTTGGCGGCGAAGTCGGCGTTGATGTTGAGGATCTGACCGCCGGCGGTCTCGCCCAGGCTGGCGATGACCGGGATCGAACCGGCCTTCAGGCTGGCCTCGATCGGCGCCAGGTTGATGCCGGTGACGTCGCCGACCAGCCCGTAGGTGGCCTGGTCCTTGAACTGCGCCTCGAACACGCCCGACACGATCGAGGTCGCGCGCGCGCCGACCTGCTGCAAGGCCTCGACCAGCACCAGGTTCTGCTGCAGGAACACCTTGCGCACGATCGCCAGCACCTCCGGCGTGGTCACGCGCAGGCCGTCGACCGTCTGCTTGGCGATGCCGGCGGCGGCCATCTCCTCGTCGAGCTGCGGGCCGGCGCCATGCACGACGATCGGGGTCAGGCCGACCTCCTGCAGGAAGGTCAGCGAGGAGGTCAGCGACTCGAGATCGTCGCGCAGCACCGCGCCGCCGACCTTGACCACGGCGAAGCGCTTGGCGTCCAGCTGCGAGAAGCGCTTGACGTACTGCGAGATCTCCTTGGCGCTGGCCATGCTGGAGAGCAGGCGGATGATGGTCTGGCGGGTCTGTTTCTGCGATTGCATGGAAGGTATGGATGGTTGTTGTGGGAGCGACGTGAGTCGCGACCGGGATCTATCGGGAAAGCTTGTCGCGACTCACGTCGCTCCCACAGGCGGGGATGGCTTCATCGGCTGCCGTTGATGATGCGGTGGACCGATTCGGCGTAGCGCTGCAACTGCTCCAGCGACACCCACTCGTCGGCGGTGTGCGCCTGGGCGATGTCACCCGGGCCGTAGACCAGCGCGGTGTAACCGCCTGCCGAGAACAGCGAGGCCTCGGTCCAGAAATCCACCGCGCTGCCGATCGGCAGGCCCAGCGCGTCGGCCACGTCGCGCGCGGCCAGCCGCCTTTCCTCGGCGCGGGCGACGTCGCCGGACGGCAGGCTGGGCCCGCGGAAGGTTTCCTCGAAGTGCGCCGCGGCCGGCTCGGCGAACCCGGCGAAGGTCGCCAGCAACCCGTCGATGTCCATCGACGGCAGCGGACGGAAACCGAAGCGCAGCTCGGCCTCCGGCGCGATCATGTTGGCCTTGATCCCGCCCTCGATGCGGCCGATGTTGAAGCGCAGCCCGGTCAGCCCGCCGAAGCGCGCGTGCGCCAGCGACTGAACGTGGTCCAGCGCGCGATCGCCCCAGCGCACTGCCTGGTGCAGCGCGCTGGCGGCGGCGTCCTGCTGGCCGGAGGCGTGGCCGGCGCGGCCCTTGAACCTCATCAGCACCGAGGAGATGCCGCGATGCGCCAGCACCGCCTCGCCCATCGTCGGCTCGGCGACCAGGATCGCCTCGTACGGCTGCGCCCCGCGCGCCAGGAAGGCGGCGATGCAGCGCGGGTCGTTGGCTTCCTCGTCGCTGCTGAAGAGGAACGCGGCGTCGCCATCGCCGGCGTTGGCCGCGGCCACCAGCGCCGCCGCCGCGCCCTTGATGTCGCACACGCCCAGGCCGACCACGCGATCGTCCAGCCGGCGCATGACGTGCGGATCGGCGCTCCAGTGCGGCGAGTCCGGCACCGTGTCCAGGTGCACGTTGAACAGGTACCTGGGCTTGCCGCGCACCGCGTACAGGCTGACCGCGCCGGCGCCGTGATCGATCACCTGCACGTCGAACCCGGGCAGGTTGGCGCGCAGGTAGTCGAAGATCCCGCCGGGGGTGATTGCACGCGGCGGGTTGCGGGTGTCGTGGGACACCAGCCTTTCGAGGTGCGTCAGCGTGGATTCGAGCAATGGAGTCATGGTCGTGTCGATCTAAGTTCCCTTCCCCCGCTTGCGGGGGAAGGTGCCCGGAGGGCGGATGGGGGCAGGCCGTTGGCAGCCAAGCCCGAATGACGCGCTTTCCCTCATCCGGCGCTGCGCGCCACCTTCTCCCGCAAGCGGGAGAAGGAAAAAACGCTCAGCGGTTCACTTCAGCCCACAGCGTGCTGCTCATTCCGAACAGCTTGATGAAGCCTTCCGCCTCCTCCACGCCCCAGTCGGCCGATTGCGCGTAGGTCGCGCCCTTGGCGTTCAGGAGGTGCGGCGACTTCACCGCCACCGCGTCGACGCGGCCACCGCGGGTCTCCAGCGTTACCTCGCCGTTGACCTTGCCTTGCGAGGACTTCAGGAACGCCTCCAGGTCGGTCTTCAGCGGATCGTGGAAGAAGCCCTCGTACACCAGCTCCACCCACTTGCGCGCCACCTCGGGCTTGAAGCGGTTCTGCTGCTTGCTCAGCACCGCCTCCTCCAGCGCGCGGTGCGCGGCCAGCAGCGCGGCCAGGCCCGGCGCCTCGAACACGATGCGGCCCTTCAGGCCGATCACGGTGTCGCCGGTATAGACGCCGCGGCCGACGCCGTACTGGGCGAACATGGTGTTCAGGCGCGCGAGGATTTTCGCGCCCTCCATCGGCTTGCCGTCCAGCTCGACCGCCTCGCCCTCGACGAACTTCAGCGTGGCCCCCAGCGGCTCGGCCGGCCAGGCGCTGCGCGGGGCGCACCAGCCGCGCGCGCCGTCGCCCGGCGCTTCCCACTTGTCGATCTCGCCGCCGGACATGGTCACGCCGAGCAGGTTCTCGTTGATGGTGTAGCTCTTCTGCTTGGCGCGCACCTCGAAGCCGCGCGCCTCCAGGTACTGCTGCTCGTAGGCGCGGGTCTGGGTGTGCTCTTTCTGGATTTCGCGGATCGGCGCGACGATGCGGTAGTCGCCCTGCGCCTTGACCGCCAGGTCGAAGCGCACCTGGTCGTTGCCCATGCCGGTGCAGCCGTGGGCGATGGCGTTGGTGCCCAGCTCGGCGGCGCGCTTGAGCGCGGCGTCGACGATCAGGTAGCGGTCGGACACCAGCAGCGGGTACTGGCCCTGGTAGCCCTCGCCCGCCCACACGAACGGCTTGACGAAGCCGTCCCAGATCGCGGGGCCGCCCTCGACGGTGACGTGGCTGGCCACGCCCAGCTCGGCGGCGCGCTGCTCGATGAACTCGCGCTCCTCGGCATCGACGCCGCCGGTGTCGGCGAACACGGTGTGCACGTTCCAGCCCTGTTCCTTCAGGTAGGGAACGCAGAAGCTGGTGTCGAGGCCGCCGGAGAAGGCTAGGACGATGTCCTTGGAACCGGGAATCGGGAATCGGGAATCGGGAATGGTGGAAGCGGCGCTCATGATGTTTTCCTTGCTGACTCGTAGATAAGAGGTGTGCTGGCTCTTGCTATTCCGATTCCCTATTCCCTACTCCCTATTCCCGCTTGCGAAGCAAGCTGCGCCATCACCGCCTTCTGCACGTGCAGCCGGTTCTCCGCCTCTTCGATGGCGATGCAATTCGGCGAATCCATCACCGCGTCGGTCGCCTTGACGTTGCGGCGCAGCGGCAGGCAATGGCTGAAGA
Source organism: Pseudoxanthomonas mexicana (assembly GCF_046736355.1). Classification (GTDB taxonomy): domain Bacteria; phylum Pseudomonadota; class Gammaproteobacteria; order Xanthomonadales; family Xanthomonadaceae; genus Pseudoxanthomonas_A; species Pseudoxanthomonas_A mexicana_B. Next base: position 2,299,380 of record NZ_CP157201.1, read on the forward strand.
CGCCGTTGTTGGTCAGCGCCATCTTCCGCTCGTCGACGATGAAATGCTTGAACTGCTCGCGGATGGGCTTTTCCGGTTCCCAGTTGCCGAAGAACGGCAGCGCGCCCCAGCTCTTGGCGTAGACCACGTCGGCGCCGGCGTAGGCGCCATCGATGTCGTGGCTGACGGTCAGCGAGCCGCCGCTCTCGGCGACGTTGGCTTCCGCCCAGCCCATGTAGCGCTCGTCCAGCACGTAGTCCGGGGTCGGGCACAGCAGGGTCACGTCCATCCCGAGGCGGGTGGCGATGGTCAGCGCGGAGTTGGCCACCGCGGTGTTCAGCGGCTTGGGGTGGTAGGTCCAGGTCAGCACGTACTTCTTGCCGCGCAGGTCCTGCGTGCCGAAGTGCTCCTGCAGCGCCAGCGCGTGCGCCAATTCCTGGCAGGGATGGGTGATGGTCTCCATGTTGATGACCGGCACCGGCGAATACTTCGCGAACGACTTCAGCACGAGGTCCTGGCGGTCGTAGGCCCAGTCGACGAACTTCGGGAACGCACGCACGCCGATCAGATCCACGTAGCGGCCCAGTACCCTGGCCACCTCGGCGATGTGCTCCTCGGTGTCGCCGTCCATCACCGTGCCCAGGTCGAACTCGATCGGCCAGGCGTCCTTGCCCGGCTGCAGCACCACCGCGTGGCCGCCGAGCTGGAACGCGCCCAGCTCGAAGCTGGTGCGGGTGCGCATGGACGGGTTGAAGAACACCAGCGCGATCGACCTGCCCTTCAGCGCGTCGCCCAGCCTGTGTTGCTTGTACAGCGCGGCCTGCGTCAGCAGGGCATCGAGGTCGGCGCGGCTCCAGTCCTGCGTGTTCAAGAAGTGCTTCATGGCTTCGTGGGTTCCGTGGGTTTGGGATCCCGGCCGGTATGCCGGGCTCTTGCGAAAGGAAACGCGTACGGCGAAAACAAAAAAACCCAGCCTGGGGGCTGGGTTTCCGGTGAGACAGGCGAAGACGTCCGGGGGACCCAGCTAGGTGCAGGATTCCGGTCGACGCGCACGCGAGGTCATGCCCGAGGCCAGTCGGGCCGCGCTGTCGGCGTGGGCGTGTGCGTTCATCTTCATGGGCGTGCATCCTCGCACGTGCTGCGGTGCGGCGCAAGCGCGCCAATCGCAGGCCACCGGCTACTGGCCGCTGGCCACCGGGATCTGCTCCGGGACGTAGGGCATGACCGAGATGCGGATGCGCAGGCGGTTGCCCGGATCCTCGGCCAGCCGCGAGCGGTACTTGACGCCCTTGTAGACGTAGTCGACGTCGTAGGCGATGGGCCGGCGGAACTCCCGCTCCACCGGCACCGTGCGGCAGTTCAACCGCACCGGCTCCGGGCTGGACTCGCGCTTTTCCTCGTCGCGGCTGAAGACGCCCTTGACCGAACCGACCATCCGCGTCCAGACGCTCTCTTCCTTCTTCTCGACCGGGCGCGGCGGGGCGGGAATCTCCTCGCACTGCTGCTCGGTGCGGCTGGCGCGCAGGGTCTGGTAGACCGGCTCGACGTTGAGCACCTGCGCGTAGTCCAGACGCACGTTCTCCGCCTGCACGACGCGTTCCTGGGCAAATGCCGGCGTGGACATCGCCACGGCCAGCAGCAGGGATGAAAAACGGGCTGGAGACATGATTCCGGAGACTGGATTCCCGCCTGACAAGTTAAGGCCGCGTTGCTTGAGTGGGGCTGAACACCGGCGCGTGGTTGTAGAATCGACGGGTTTTCGGCCCTCCCCTGCCCATGACCCTGCGCCTGCACAACAACCTCACCCGCCGGGTCGAGGCGTTCGAACCGCTCGATCCGGCGGCCGGCCCCACGATGTACGTGTGCGGCCCCACAGTCTACAACTACGTCCACATCGGCAACGCGCGCGGGCCGGTGGTGTTCGGCGTGCTGGCCGCGCTGCTGCGCCGGCGCTACGGTCGCCTGCGCTATGCCCGCAACATCACCGACGTGGACGACAAGATCAACGCCGCCGCCGCCGAGCAGGGCGTGCCGATCTCGGCGATCACCGACCGCTTCGCCGCCGCCTACCGCGAGGACATGGCCGCGCTGGGCGTGGCGCCGCCGGACATCGAGCCGGCCGCCACCGCGCACATCCCGCACATCGTCGCGATGATCGAGCGGCTGATCGCCGGCGGCCACGCCTATGCGGCGCAGGGCCACGTGCTGTTCGCGGTGAACACCTTCGACGGCTACGGCAGGCTCTCGCGCCGGGATCCGGAGGAGATGCTGGCCGGCGCGCGGGTCGAGGTCGCCCCGTACAAGCGCGACCCGGGCGACTTCGTGCTGTGGAAGCCGTCCACGCCGGACCTGCCCGGCTGGGACTCACCGTGGGGCGTGGGCCGCCCGGGCTGGCACATCGAATGCTCGGCGATGGCCGCCGCCCACCTGGGCCCGACCATCGACATCCACGCCGGCGGCGTGGACCTGCAGTTCCCGCACCACGAGAACGAGATCGCGCAGAGCGAATGCGCCCACGGCGGCGCCCGGTTCGCGCGTTTCTGGCTGCACAACGGCATGCTCAACTTCGGCGGCGCCAAGATGAGCAAGTCGCTGGGCAACATCGAGAAGGTGCACGACCTGGTCCGCGCGCATCCGCCCGAGGCGCTGCGCTACGCGCTGCTGTCGGCGCACTACCGGCAGCCGCTGGACTGGTCCGATGCGCTGGTCGAGCAGTCGGTGCGCACGCTGGAGCGGCTGTACGGCACGCTGCGCGACCTGGCCGGGGTCGAGGCCGACGCGGTCATCCCGCAGACCATCGAGGACGCGCTGGACGACGATCTCAACACCCCGCAGGCGCTGGCCGAGATCGCACGGCTGGCCGGCGAAGCGCGCAAGGCCACCGACGCGCAGGAAAAATCGCGCCTGAAGGGCGAACTGCTCGGCGCCGGCCTGGCGCTGGGCCTGCTGCAGCAGGATCCGGCCGCGTGGTTCTCGCGCGGCGCCTCCGGCGACGACGACGCGCGCATCCAGTCGCTGGTGGACGAGCGCGCCGCGGCCAAGCGGGCGCGCGACTTCGCCCGCGCCGACGCCCTCCGCGATCAGCTGGCCGCCGAGGGCATCCTGCTGGAAGACACGCCGCAGGGCGTGCGCTGGAAGCGCGCCTGATTCCTTCCCCGGCCCCTCTCCACGGGAGACGGGCTCGAACCGCCGGACCCGGCCGATACCCGATGACCGACACGATCTTCCCGCTCGAACCCACCGCCGCCGAGGCCCAGCAGGCGATCAAGGACGAGTTCGCCTTCTTCGGCGACTGGTCCGAGCGCTACCAGTACCTGATCGACCTGGGCCGCAAGCTGCCGCCGTTCCCGGAGGAATGGAAGACCGAGGAACACCGCCTGCACGGCTGCCAGTCGCTGGTGTGGATCGTGCCGCAGGGCGATGCGCGGCGGCTGGATTTCCACGCCGTGAGCGATTCGGCGATCGTCTCCGGGCTGATCCACCTGGCGCTGCGGGTCTACTCGGGCCGCCCGGCGGCCGAGATCCTTGCCACCGAACCGGACTACATCGCCGGCATCGGCCTGGCCAGGCACCTGTCGCCGACCCGCAGCAACGGCCTGGCCGCGCTGCTGGCCTTCATCCGCGATACCGCGCAATCGTCGCTGAAGTGAAAGGCCGGGATTGGGATTGGGGATTCGGGATTGGCAATAGCCAAGCGCGAATCATTTCCCATCCCGAATCCACAATCCCCAATCCCGCCCACAAAAAAGTGCCGGTGTCAAGTCTTTCGTGTAAATCACGAAGGGCTTGAAACCGTATGTGGGACAGTAGGTTAGCTCTTTTCGGGGCCGCTTTGCAGCACTGCGGCTTCGCGGGCTAGGAGCCACATAAGAGCGTCGGGAGGGGAAGCAGCATCGCACTGTGTCGTGCTGGGTTGCCGAGGAATGGCGGGCCTGTCGCATCATCATAGCCCAAGAGGCGTGGCGGCATCCAGAATGAAGAACGCGCAGCTTGGGGCTGCGCGTTCGATGGATGCCGTTGCGACGCCATCATGGCAGCTTCGATGGCGTGCTCCGGGTCGCCGTGCCCTTCTTGAATCCCCGATCCCCCGCCATAAACGCCTCCAGCATGTGCGGGATCAACTTCTCTGCATCGACCGACTCGCCATACGCCTGCGCGTGCAGCGCGGCGTAGCGTTCGAGGTCGGCTTTCAGGCTGGCCGGGCAGGCAAAGGTCATCTTGACGCTCTCGGTCTTGGGCAGTGGCCCGAGCCGCAGCTTCTTGGTCGTGCTCATTGCGAGGCTCCCCGGTTGAAGAACAGCGGCTGGTACGGCCGCAGCACAAGATCCCGGTTGACGATGATCCGCACCGGCAGGCCGGGCCGGCTGGTCAGCGTGGGCTGGATGTTCATGTTGCGCCGGGTGATCTCCTGGCCGACTTGATTGATGCTGTCCTGTGCGCTGTCGCGCCCGGCGATGACGATGCGGTTGCCGTCCTGGCGGTTCTCCGGCGCGGCAAGCTCGGCGCCCACGCCTAGCAGCGTCGTCAGCACCGCGCCCGCGACGATGCGATTCCAATGCCAGTCCACGTCGTCTTCCAGGCCGGCGTAGCCGGCCGGGTCGGTGCCCACGAGGTTGTCGAGCGTCAGCGATGACGTGTCGGGCAGGATGACCCGGTTCCACACGACCTGCACGCGGCTCTGCCCGTAGCTGACCTGGCTGTTGTAACGCCCGAGGATGCGCGATCCCTGCGGGATCAGCAGGAACTTGCCCGTGGCCGTGTCAAAGACCGGCTCCGTCACCGTGGCGATCACGTCGCCGGGCAAGTCCGACTTGATACCTGTCACCAGCGCGCCGGCGATCACCGTGCCCGCCATCACCTGATAAGGCGATGCCGGTAGCGCCAGGTTGCCGGAATTGCGGGTTTCCGTAGAGCCGCCTTTCAGGAACGCCTCTTTCTGGTCTTGCCGGTTCTGCACGGCAGTCGGGTCGGCAGGCTGGGCCGCGGTCGAGGCCGGCCCAGCGCCGAGTGGATCGAAAGCCGCGAGCGCGCTTGCACCACCAGGCGCACCCGGCGCCGCCTGCGCCACCGTGGCGGCAGCTTGGCCTTGGCCGCCCGAGCGGAAGAACACCGACGAAGCCGCCGCCGCATCAGCTTCCTTGCGCAAGGCATCCGCAGGATCATGCCCCGGTGGCGCATAGGCCGGCGTCACCGGCTGCTGCGAGTTCACGATTGCCGGGCCAAGATCGCCCGGCAGCGGCGGCCCCAGCTCGGGCACATCGGGCGGCAAGGCCGGCGGCAGCTTCGAGTAGTCCGTCGGCAACGCATCCAGTCCTTCCGACTTCGACACGCGATCGACGTTGTAAAGCTCGGTCTGCTCATTGGCGCCACGCCGCTGCGGTTGCAGCGACCAGATCGTGGCGCCGAGCACGACGACCGACAGGCCACCGACGAGGATGGCCAGCGTGCGCCGATTCAGGCGCGTGACCGGGCGCGGCTGGGCGCGCAGCGCCACCGCTTCGGGCGCGACCTTGCCCGGACGCGGCGTGGCAAGGTCGGGAGTGTCGTCCTGGCTCATGGTCAGTTCCTCCGTGTAACGCCGTCCGTGCGCTCGATCCGCACCACGTCGCCCTTGTCAGCGCCTAGGCGCAGCTCGGCGGCACCGAACAGGCGATCGACGATGTAATACGGCGAGCGGAAGCGGTAGTTCACGAGTTGTCCGTCGCCCTGCGCGCCGATGACGAACAGCGGCGGCAGCTCACCTTGTGCGATGCCCGCCGGGAACTGGATATAAACCTTCTCGCCGTCATCGAAGGCGCGCAGCGGCTTCCAAGGCGGATTGCTGCCGCTGATCGCGTAGCGGAAACGCAGGTTCTCCAGCGACAGCCCGCTATCGACCGGCGCTGCGGCGCTGGCCGCCTGCGCTTGGCGTTGCAAGGCCAGCATCCGGTCGCGCGGGTACTCCCAAGATACCGATGCCATCCACGTCTTTTCCGTCGAGGTCAGCTCCAGCAGGTAGGTGCGGCGGCTGGTGGTGATGACGAGATTGGTCTTGAGGCCCGAGCGAATCGGCTTGACCAGCACGTTCACGCGCAGGTCGGCACCGCCACCGCTGGATGTGTCGCCCACGATCCAGCGCACGGTATCGCCAGCGGCCACCGTCACCAATTCCTCGCTCGGCTGGAGTGCAATAACGGTCACGCGGCCCACGGCCGCATAGACCTGATACAGCGCGCCATCCGTGAAGGGCCACACCTGAATCGCGTTGACGTAGCCCTCGCGCGTGGGCGCGACACGCGCCTCGGCATTGGCGCGCGAGACGCGCACTTTCTCATCTGCCGGTTCCGGCCTGGGCTTGTCGTCTTCTGCCTCGGGCACTGGCTTTAACTGTGCCGGCATCGGCAGTACCTCGGGCACGGCCACTACCTCCAACGGCGCGGGCGGCTCCGGCAGCGGCTGCGCCTGCACCGGCTCATCGAGCGAGATCATGGGCGGCGGCTTGCCCTGCGTGGCGCAGCCCACGAGGGAAAGAAGCATCAACGGCAAGGCGTATTTGTGGAAAAGATCATTCATGGTTTGACTCCTTCGGAAGAATCCAGCTCGCGGCTCCACGACAGGCCGTTGACGTAGATGCCCAGGGGGTTCTTGCGCAGGCGTTCTTCGGTGCGTGGCGGCTGGAGCACGATGGACACCACGGCCGTCCACCGCTCCAGCCCGGCCGCGGCGCCGTTGACGTAGCGGCGTTCCGTCCAGCGCACGTTGAAAGACGTGTCGCTGGCGCGCACGACGCTGGTGATCTGCACCGTCACCGACTCCCTGCCGATGCGCGCGAACGGGTCGTTGACCCGCGCGTAGTCGTTGAGCACCGCCGCGCCCTTGTCGGTCGTGTAGTCATAGGCGTCCAGCCAGTTCTGGCGGACGACGATCGGGTCGATGGACAGCGAGCGCACCAGCGTCACGAAGCGCGCGATGTGGTGCGCCGTCTGCGCATCGTTGGGCCGGTACGGCGTGGCGGCTTCACCGACCGCGCGCACCTGGCCCCCGTTGTCCACTTCCACGACATAGGGGGTCACGATGGACTGCGCCGAGCGCCACACCAGGCCGCCGGCCATAAGCAGCGCGAGCGTCAGGCAACCGAAGGCCATCAGGCGCCAGTTCTTCGCCTGCACGCGCGACGAGCCGATGCGCTCGTCCCACACCTGGCCGGCAGCTTGGTACGGCGTGGCAGGCTGCGGCGTGTCGGCGTAGCGCACCTGCGGTCGTTTGAATCGCATGTTCAGTTCTCCTTATGAATCGGAATCGCGCAGGCTCGGCCCCTGGCCGGAGCCGCCACCATCGCCACCGCGCAGCGCGTGGGCGGTGGTGGTCGCGGCATGGGTGAGTTGTTGGCGGCGATGCAGCCGCTTGGCCCAAGCGGGTTGTGCATTGGCTGCGCCGGAAGCGGCCTCGCCTGCGGCGGCCTGGCTGGATGCTCCGGCTCCCCCGGCCGTGCCTGTGTCGGCCGCCTGGCCGTTCCAACCAGCGCGGAACGGAGCAGCCATGCGCTGTCCGGCAGCGGAAGCACGGGATGCAGCCGCACGCCCGGCGGACTGCGCGCCGGTCTTGGCGACGTTGCCCAGGCCCGCCATCGCGCCCTTCGCGCCGCCGCCTGCGGCGGCGGAACCAGCCTGGAACGCCGACCGTGTGCTGCTGGCCGTCGAGGCTGCGGCGCGCGCGCCACTGCCGGCGAGCTTGGCGGCGGCGGGCGCCATGCGCGCCCCGGCCATGACCGCGCCGCCCACGCCCGTCGCGGCAGCGCCTACGGCAACGGCCGTGCCGGCTGCGCCTACAGCAGCGCCGGCCATAGCGCCGGCGCCGAGCTGCGGCGCACCGGACACCAGGCCCGTAGCGATGCCAGGGCCGAAGATGCCCAGCGCCAGCAAGGTGAGCGAGGCCAGCATGATGACCAGCGCGTGGTCGATGGACGGCTCATCTGGATGAACTTGGAACTCGGCGAACAGGCCCGAGCCGATGCCGACGATCACGGCCAGCACCAGCACCTTGACGCCGGAGGACACCACGTTGCCCAGCACCTTCTCGGCGAGGAACGCCGTCTTGTTCCACAAGGCAAACGGCACCAGCACGAAGCCCGCGAGCGTCGTCAGCTTGAACTCGATCAGCGTGATGAAAAGCTGGATCGCCAGCACGAAGAAGCACAGAACCACGACAAGCCAGGCGAGGAACATCACCGTGATGGCATCGAGGTTCACAAACACCTCGGGGAAGCCTGCCATTTCGCCGACTTGCTCCAGAATCGGCGCACCTGCGTCGATGCCGGTTTTCGCAAGCCGGCCCGGCTGCAAGAAGTTCTCCATCGTGATGGCCGAGCCGGTGGCCGTCAGGCCCAGCCCGGCGAAGGAGCGGAACACGATGCCGGCCAGCCAGTTGAAGTTGCTGATGATGTAAGCGAAGGCACCGACGTAGAGCACCTTGCGCAGCAGCTTGGCGATTACGTCCTCGCCCTGGCCGGTCGCATGGCTCATCGCCCAATACAGTCCGGCGATCGTCATGTCGATGACGATCAGCGTGGCGGTGAGGAAGGCCACTTCGCCCTGCAACAGCCCAAACCCCGAGTCGATGTAGAGAGCGAACGTGGCGAGGAATCGGTCGATGATGGTCACGTCGTTCATGGCGCGTCCTCTTGGGCAGGCATGGCCGCCGTCTCGCCTTCGTCGGGTTCATCGAAGCTCGGTGGGATCGGCGGCAGATCGGCCAGCGTCTGGTATTCATCTGGCCCGGTCTGGCCGGAGAAGAAGCGCCGCCGGAGGGCTTCGGCGGCGGCACGGCAGGCGTCCTCGCCCGTGGCCTGCCGGTTGGCCGCGCATTGCGCGCGCAATGCCTTGAGCCGCACGGGATCGGCGGCCAAGGCATCGGCGAGGTTGTCGGCCGGCTGCTCGCTGCAAGCGGCCAGCAGCACGACGCAAAGGGCGAGGACGCATCGCATGGCAGCCTCCCGTCAGTTGCCGTAGAAATCCACGCGCTGCGGCGTGTACGGCGTGCCATCGCCCAAGAAGCGCCGCCGCACTTCGCGAGCGCGCTCCGTAGCCGCCGCCTGCCGCGCCAGCTCCAGCGAAGCGGCCCGGTCTTGCGTGATCTGAAGCCGCTGCGACTGGATCGACTGCTTGGCCTGCAAGGCCAGCAATTGGTTCATGGCCTGCATCGCTTGCAACGCGCCTTGGGCCGACTGGCTCTTGCCCACAAGGTCGGCCAGCACGCTTTCGTCTTCGCCCAGGTTCTGCGACACCTGGGCCTGCATCTGCATGGTGGTCTGCAAGCCGTGGAGCGTGTTCCTCCAACGCTCCTGCGCATCGCGGTACATCTGGTCGCCGCTGACGGTGGCGGCGTACTGCTCCGGGTACAGGCGTGCGAACTCACGATCCAGATTCGTCACGTCGTAGGCCAAGCCCCTGGCCTGGGCGATCAGCCGTTCGGTCGTCGCCAGATTGGCGCGCAACTGGTTCACCACGCTGGACGGCAGGCTGGCGAGGTTGCGCGCCTGATTCATCAGCATCTGCGCTTCGTTCTGTAGCTGCTGGATCTGGTTGTTGATCTGCTCCAGCGTGCGGATCGCGGTCAGCGTGTTCTGCACGAGGTTCGTGGGATCGACCACGACCCATTGCGCATGGGCGGTGGCGGTGCAAAGCATGGCCGCGACGGCGGCGGCGATAAGGCGCTTCTTCATGACAGGCTCTCCTGTGAGTGGTCGGTGGTACGGAGGGAACCCGGCGCCAGGCCGGGGAACGAGGGCAGCAGGTCGGCTGCCCAATCGAGGCCGCGATGGCGCAGCCAAGCGCCCGCGAAGCCGGGCACGCCGGCGTCCAGCAGCACGCGGTCTATGTCGCGCTGGTCTTGCGGTGTGGAAGCGCCCGCGAAAGCCAGCGTCGCCGGCCCCAGGTCGAGGTCGAACAGGCGGTTGCCGAGGCGGGATTGGTAGTAGTAGTCCTGCTTGGGCTGCGCGGTGGCGACGATCTCTATCTGCCGGCTGTTGAGGCCGAAACCTTCGTAGATCGTGCGAATCTGCGGCTCGGTCGCCTGCGGGTTCGGCAGGAAGATGCGGATGGCGCAGCTCTCGATGATCGCGGACGCGATGCTGGAGTTCTGGATGTCCGCGAGGCTCTGCGTGGCGAAGATGACGCTGACGTTCTTCTTGCGCAGCGTCTTGAGCCACTGGCGGATGCGCGCGGCGAACATCGGATCGTCCAGGAACAGCCAGGACTCATCGAGAATCAGCAGGGTCGGTGCGCCATCGAACCGCTCGTCGAAGCGCGCGAACAGATAGCCCAGCACTGACCGCACGGCGGCAGGGCTACCCATCAGTTCTTCCATCTCGAAACACTGCACGTCGGCCGTGCCCAGCCGGTCGTGATCGGCGTCCAGCAGCTTGCCGTGGGCACCACCGAGCACGTAGGGCGCGAGCGCCTGGCGCAGCGCGTTTGATTGCAGCAGCACAGAAAGCCCGGTCATCGTGCGCTGCTCCGCCGGCGCACCGGCAAGGCTGCCGATTGCCGACCAGATGGCCGCCTTCTCGTCGGGGCCAATCACCACGCCCTCGTGCAGCAGACGGCCTTCGATCCATTCGGCCGCCCAGGTGCGGTAGCCGTCGCGGTCGATTCGCGCGAGCGGCTGGAACGCGATACCGCCATCGACGCCGAGGTCGTAATGCTCGCCACCCAAACCCAGGATCGTGGCGCGCATCGAGCGCCCCATGTCGAACGCGAAGATGCGCGAGCGCGGATAGCGGCGGAACTGCATCGCCAGCACGGCCAGAAACGCGGACTTGCCCATGCCCGTCGGGCCGACCACCGCCATGTGCCCCACGTCGCCGATGTGCGTGACCAGCCGGAATGGCGTCGCGCCGTCGGTGCGGGTGACGATGGCCGGCGGCCCGTCGAGGTGCGCGTTCCTCTCTGGCCCGGCCCATACCGCCGACACCGGCATCATGTGCGCCAGGTTCAGCGTCGAGACGATGGGCTGGCGCACGTTCGCGTAGGCGTTGCCAGGGATCGAGGACAGCCACGCATCGACGGCGTTCAGCGTTTCGGGAATGGTGACGAACCCGCGCCCTTGGATGACGCGCTCCACCATGCGCAGCTTCTCGTCGGCCACGGCCGGGTCGGCATCGAGTACCGTCACCGTGGCGGTGAGGTAGCCGAAGGCGACTTGATCGCTGCCCAACTCCTGCAAGGCGGCATCGGCATCGGCCGCCTTGTTGTTGGCGTCGGTATCGACCAGCGGCGATTCCTGTTGGAAGATCGTCTCGCGCAGCAGCGCGATGACGTTCTTGCGCTTGGCGAACCATTGGCGGCGCAAGCGCCCCAATTCCCGTTCCGCCTCGGCTTTGTCGAGGCACAGGAAGCGCGTACTCCAGCGATACGCGAATCCCAGGCGGTTGAGATCGTCCAGAATCCCCGGCCAGGTTGAGGTCGGGAAGCCCCGTACCGACACCACGCGCAAGTGCTGGTCGCCCAGCATGGGCGCCAGGCCACCGACCAGCGGCGAGTCGGTCAGCAGTGCGTCGATGTGGAAGGGCACTTCGGGCACGCCAACGCAGTAGCGGCGCGTCGAGATGGTGGCGTGCAGGTAGGTCAGCGTCTGGCCGTCATCGAGCCACGCGATTTCCGGCATCACGCCATCGAGCAGGTCAAAGACGCGATCCGTTTCCGCCACGAAGGCCGTCAATCTCTCGCGCCAGTCCACGCCCTCGGTGGGCCGGTTCTCGTACAGCATCCCTGCCGCGCGGGCGCGTGATTCCTCGGGCGGCAGGTATACCAACGTCAAGTGATAGCCGCTCTCGAAGTGGTTGCCCGAGTCCTCGAAGGTGGCGCGGCGTTCCTCATCCACCAGCCACGACAGCGGCTCGGGAAACGCCGAGTGCGGATAGTCGGCGGCTGCGCAGCGTTCGGCTTCGATAAACAGCGCCCAGCCCGATCCCATGCGACGCAGCGCGTTGTTCAAGCGTGCCGACGTGGCGATCAGCTCGCCTTGCGTCGCGCTGTCGAGGTCAGGCCCGCGAAACCGGGCCGTGCGCTGGAAACTGCCGTCCTTGTTCAAGATCACGCCCGGCGCGACCAGCCCGGCCCAGGGCAGCCAGTCGGCAAGCAAGGCCGGGCGCTGGCGGTATTCGGCGAGGTTCAGCATCGCGGCGTCCTCCCCTCACACGTCCAGCAGCGGGCGGTGCTTGATGTGCCGGGCGAAGACCTGCATGAACTGCGGATCGACGCGCGCACCCCACACCGCCAGCGAATGGCCGACGATCCAGAGCACCACGCCGGGAATCCACAGTTGCAGGCCCAGGCCGACAGCGGCGGCCAGCGTGCCGTTGGCGATCGCCACGGTGCGCGGCGCACCGCCCAGCAGAATCGGCTCGGTCAGCGAGCGATGCAGCGGCACCTCGAAGCCGTCCGCGAAGGTGTCCGGGGCACTCATACGACGGCCCCGCCGGAGAAGCTGAAGAACGACAGGAAGAAGCTCGACGCCGCGAAGGCGATGGACAGACCGAACACGATCTGGATCAGCTTGCGGAATCCGCCGGACGTGTCACCGAACGCGAGCGCGAGGCCCGTGGCGATGATGATGATGACCGCGACGATGCGCGCCACCGGCCCCTGGATGGATTCGAGGATGGATTGCAGCGGGCCTTCCCACGGCATCGAGGAACCGGCGGCCTGCGCGGTTCCGGCCAGGAACAGCAGCAGCGCGGCCAGCAACAGCCCTTGCCCCGCAGGGCGGGCCAGGCAGCGCAGCTGCGCAAGACGCAAAGCCGGATTTGCAGAAAAACGGAAAGCAGGAATGGTCATCTGCGTCATGGCAGTTCTCCAAGTGAGTCAGGGGATGGGGATGTCGCCGCAGCGGGTGCGGCATCGGGACGTGGCGGCAGCTCGGGAAACGGCGTTTCCAGCGCGTCCGCCAGTTGGTAGCCCACGCCGTCGAAGCCGACGACGCGGGCGATGCTCTCGATGCGGCGCTTGCGCCCGCGTCCGGCGATGTGGATCACCACGTTGACCGCCTCGGCGATCAGCGCACGGGGCGGATTCACCGCCACTTCGAGAATCAGTTGCTCCAGGCGCAGCAGCGCGCCGAGCGCGGAGCCGGCGTGGATCGTGGCGATGCCGCCGGGGTGGCCCGTGCCCCACACCTTGATGAGATCCAGCGCCTCGGCACCGCGCACCTCGCCGACGACGACGCGATCAGGGCGCAAGCGCATGGACGAGCGCACCAGTTCGGTCATCGACACCACGCCCGCGCGGGTGCGCAGCGGAACGTGGTCGCGGGCCGCGCATTGCAGTTCCACCGTGTCTTCGAGCACCAGCACGCGGTCGCCGGTGGCGGCGATTTCGGCGAGCAAAGCATTGGCGAGCGTGGTCTTGCCGCTGCTGGTGGCGCCGGCAATCAACACGTTCTGCCGCTCGCGCACGGCACGAACGAGAAAGCCCGCCTGCGCGCTGGTCATCATCCCGTCGATGACGTACCGCTCCAGCGGAATCACACCGATGGCGCGCTTGCGCAGCGCGAAGGCCGGCCCTGGCGCTGCCGGCGGCAAGATGCCCTCGAAGCGTTCGCCCGTCTCGGGCAACTCGGCGGACAGCAGCGGCTGGCCGCGATGGACTTCCGCGCCGACGTGGGCCGCGACCAGGCGGATGATTCGCTCGCCATCCGCCTCGGGCAGTTCCACGCCCATCGGCGCACGCCCACTGGAAAGCCGATCCACCCAAAGGGTGCGATCGGGATTCAGCATCACCTCCACCACGTCCGGGTCTTCGAGCGCAGCGGCGATTAGTGGCCCCATCGCCGTGCGCAGCATCTGGATGCGGCGGTCGAGCGACGTGGCACTCATGGACTGCGGAATGGCGCTCATGACGCACGCTCCTGCGCTTGCGCGGCTGCCGCCGCGTCTTCCATCCGCATCGGGTCGGGATGCAGTTCCTCCACCACGTCGCGCACCAGGCTGCGGCCCCGCAGCAGGTGGCGGCCAAGCTGCTCGGTGAACTGCTCGAAGCGCGCTTTGCCCTGCGCGCGTGCCGCGTCTTGGTGCGCCTCGGGAACTGGCGTGCTCACGGTCAGGTAGTAGCGGATGAACAGCGCCAGCGTTTCGATGGCGATGTTCTGGTCGCGCTCCATGCGCTCGGCTTGGCGCGACAGGCGATCAAGCCGCTTGGCAATGGCCGCCTCGCGCTGGTCGGCAGCATCGGGCGAAAGCCACGATGCGAGCGCCGCCGCGACGATGGACGACTTGGACACGCCTTTCTTGGCGGCCAGCTCATCGAGCCGCTTGGCGTGCTCCGGCTGGATGAACAGGTTGAGGCGGTAGTGGCTCATAGCTCGATTCCGTCGTTGGGGTCGAGGGAAGCCAGCCGGGCCGTGCGCTGCATGGCTGGATCGAGCTGGCGAGGAAGGGGAAGCGGCAGGTCGTCGTCGTCATCGAGCAGCCCAAGGTCGGCCGCGGGAGCGGCCAGCTCGGGGTCGTAGGCGACGGTTTCGGAGAGTTCGGGCTGACGGCGCGGGCCGCCGTCGTCGGTCGAACCCAAGTTCTCCAGGCCATTGGCGGATGCGGCGGCCAGTGCAGCGGGCACGGCAGGAATCGCCAGCCCGCTCCAGTCGTCGGGCCGCGACGGCGGCGCGTCGGCGTACTGCCCGTCCGCCAGCGCGGGCGGCGGCAGCACGCGACGCTTGAAATTGGCGTCCGCGTAGTAGCGCAGCTTCTTGGCCTTGATCGGCGCCACGCTGGACACCATCACCACGGCCTCGTCGGGCGGAAGCTGCATGACTTCGCCCGGCGTCAGCAGCGGGCGCGCGGTTTCCTGGCGCGACACCATCAGGTGGCCCAGCCACGGCGCGAGCCGGTGGCCCGCGTAGTTGCGCTGGGCGCGCAGTTCGGTGGCCGTGCCCAGCGTCTCGGAAATGCGCTTGGCCGTGCGCTCGTCGTTCGTGGCGAACGTCACGCGCACATGGCAGTTGTCGAGAATCGAATGGTTCTGGCCGTAGGCTTTGTCGATCTGGTTGAGCGACTGCGCGATGAGGAAGCTGCGGATGCCGTAGCCCGCCATGAAGGCCAAGGCCGTCTCAAAGAAGTCGAGTCGTCCCAGCGCGGGGAACTCATCGAGCATCAGTAGCAGCTTGTGGCGGCGCTCGATGCCATCGGAGCCATCGAGCGATTCGGTGAGGCGCCGGCCGATCTGGTTGAGGATCAGGCGGATGAGCGGCTTCGTCCGCGAAATGTCCGAAGGCGGCACTACCAGATACAGCGATACCGGATGTTCGGCAGCGATCAGGTCGGCGATGCGCCAGTCGCAGCGTGAGGTGACTTCGGCCACCGTGGGGTCGCGGTACAGGCCGAGGAACGACATGGCGGTGCTCAACACGCCGGAACGCTCGTTGTCCGATTTGTTGAGCACTTCGCGCGCAGCCGATGCGACTACCGGATGCGGCCCATCGCCGAGGTGCGGCGTGGTCATCATCCGGTGCAAGGTCAGCTCGAACGGACTGGCCGGGTCGGAGAGGAAGTTGGCGACGCCACGCAGCGTCTTGTCCTCGCCGGCGTAGAGCACATGCAGGATCGCGCCGACCAGCAGCGCGTGCGAGGTCTTCTCCCAATGGTTGCGCTTCTCCAGCGCGCCTTCGGGATCGACCAGAATGTCCGCGATGTTCTGAACGTCGCGCACTTCATGCGCGCCGCGCCGTACCTCCAGCAGCGGGTTGTAGGCGGCCGACTTCGCATCGGTGGGGTTGAACAGCAGGCAATGCGAGAAGCGCGAACGCCAGCCGGCGGTAATCTGCCAGTTCTCGCCCTTGATGTCGTGGATGACGGCCGATGCTGGCCAGCTCAACAAGGTGGGCACCACCAGGCCCACCCCCTTGCCCGAGCGTGTGGGCGCGAAGGTCAGGACGTGTTCCGGGCCTTCATGCCGCAGGTACTGGCGATCGTGCTGGCCCAGGAACACGCCGGCAGGCTGTGTGAGGCCAGCCTTGCGAATGTCCTGCGCGTTCGCCCAGCGTGCAGAACCGTAGGTGGTGACGAGGCGCGCTTGGCGCGAGCGCCAGACCGACATGGCGATGGCAACGCCCACGGCGACCATGCCGCTGGCGCCGGCAATGGCGCCGCCGGTGTCGAAAACCTCCGGCGCATAGGCACCGAAGAAGAACCACCACTCAAACAGCTTCCACGGGTGGTAGATCGGCGTGTCAAGAAGATCGAACCAGGGCGAGCCAAGGCGTACTTGATAGCCAAGGGAGGCTGCTGTCCATTGTGTGGCGCCCCACACGCCGGCGATCACGATGCCGAACACCACGGCGATCTGACCGAACAGCACGTTCGTCCCTTGCATGACCTGGCCTCCGATTTCTCCTGCGCTGTTTTCTCATGGAAAGAGCGGCACAAGGGCGTGCCGCAAGCGTCAGGATCGGTGCCGGGTCAGTGCCGGTCAAAGACCGTTTTCAGCAGAAAGGTCGAGCAAAAAGACAGAATTAGTGTGACGGCGAGCCAAAGAAAAACGCCGCAAGCGAAGGCGCATTGCGGCGTGTCGAACAGAAAAATGAAGGCGATGCGGCGAATCGCCAACGATCAGAACTTGGGCGGTTCCTTTGGCGGCGTGTACGGCGTTTCGCTGTCGCCATAGAACCGCTTGCGTGTGGCCTCGGCCACTCGGTTGCACAGCAAGTCGCCGAGCTTTGGGCGATCGGTCTTGCATTGCTGGCGCAACTCTTTGAGCCGTTCGGGGTTGGCCGCCAGTTCTTCCACTGTCGGGATATTCGCCTCCGACGTGTTGGCCTTCTGAGGCGTTTCGGACTGGCCGCAGGCAGTCAATGCGGCCACCAACAAGAATGGGACGGTCTTCTTCATGGCGGAGGCTCCTCTAGGAAATCGGAATGACGACCCGCCTTGGGCCTTGCGGGTTCCGGTGACTCGATGGCCTGCACGCGCTCAACGAACCGCGCCAGCACCTCGGACGGCTCGCCGTCGGGGTACAGCAAGTAGGTTGTCAGCGGCGGCACGCGCAATGCCAGCGGCCGGGCCACCACGCCTGAATCGGGATTGGCGGCAATGCGCGCGGCGCCCGTAAACCCAAGCGCGAGGCCGGCCGATACCAAGGCCATCATCAGATCGCACGTAGCGACACGCTCTGCGACCAGCGGCTCAATGTCGGCTCGGCGCAGCACCCGATCGACGAATTTGGCATGGCCTTCGCACACTTGTGGATCGCACAGAACCAGCGGATAGCGCAGCAGTTCCTCCAAAGGGATGCGCTTGTGTGCCAGCAGCGGATGCCGCGCTGGCACCGTCACGATGAGCGTGTCATTCCAGGCCGGTATGGTGGCGATGCCATCGCCCACGTCATCGGACTGTGCAAACCCCACGTCGTACATATCTTCATGCAGCCCCTTGATCTGCTGAGACAATGGCACCTCGAAGAATCGCAGTTCAACCTCGGGTTCTTCTTGGCGGCACAACGCCAGCAAAGCTGGCAGGCGCGATGGCGTGATGCCATCGGACAAGGCCACGCGCAACTGCCCATGAAAGCCATTCGCCGCTGCTTTCACACTGTCGCGCGCTTGTTCCAAGGCGGAGAACACGCGGCGCACATGCACTATGAAGAGTTTGCCAGCACGAGTCAGCCGCGTACTGCGTGTGGTACGGGCGAGTAACACAACGCCCAATTCTTCTTCCAACTCCTTGATGGCTCGGGACAGGGGCGATTGCTCGATGTGCAGCTTCTCCGCGGCACGTGCGAAGTGAAGCTCCTCGGCTACAGCGAGAAAATATCTCAGGTGTCTCAATTCCATCGAATACTCACTCCCTGCGAACCGAGAAAGAAGCCGCTCATTAACCATTGCCAGAACCTCGGCCTGTTCATCCAGGCCAGCGCCGATGCAGCGCGTCAATGACAAACGAATGTGCGTGCGGCGCTACGCCATGCGACCTAAGGTGCGCGTGGTCATCTGGAAGATCGCTATGCTCATGCACAAGAACTGATTGCTCGTCTCGCGGCCAGCACCGAACTGCGGCAAGCATCCCAACGACCGCAAGGCAACTCAGGGCAGCCAAGGCAATGCCAAGACCGAACTTGAGGCCAACCCAGCCTGCCAACGGGTACGCCAGCAGCCAACAGATATGCGAGAAGGAGAATTGCGCGGCGAACACCGCCGGGAGATCCTCCTCATTTGCCGACCGCCGTACCAAGCGCCCCCCTGGCGTCACCAATCCGGCATAGGCAACACCCAACATGCCCCATGCCGGCA
Organism: Pseudoxanthomonas mexicana; assembly: GCF_046736355.1. Taxonomy (GTDB): domain Bacteria; phylum Pseudomonadota; class Gammaproteobacteria; order Xanthomonadales; family Xanthomonadaceae; genus Pseudoxanthomonas_A; species Pseudoxanthomonas_A mexicana_B. Next base: position 2,317,611 of record NZ_CP157201.1, read on the forward strand.
GCAGCAACGCCCAATCTCGCCAAGATGGCAATGCGATCCAGGCCGCAGTAGTGGTCAGCAGCGCAAGCACCATCATCGTCGCGGAGGACAACATCACGCGGCGATCGGAGATTCGGTCAAGCACCTTGGGCAATAGCAGCGCGGCCAGCATGGAGCCGCCACCGAAGGTCGCAAGCGCCAGCGCAACCTGCTGTTCGCTGCCATCCAAGAAGTTCCGCACGATCACGATGGTGTTGACGAACACCATCGCGCCACCGGCTGCCGCGCAAAGGTGCAATGCCAGCAAACCGCGCAACCGTGGCGTGTGGAGATAGATGCGTGTTCCGCAAAGGAGTCTTTCGCCGAATCCACCGTTGCGCCTACTAGCGACCACGACTGCCGGAAATGCCGCCGCCATAATCAGTCCGGCCGAGAACAGAAAGCCGAAAGCCGTACCAACAAACAAGACGTGAAAGCTGACCAAAGCCAATAGGGCTGCTGCGAGCACTGGACTTAGCAGGCTTTCTAAGTCATAGGCCATCCGCGACAGGGACAAAGCACGGGTGTAGTCATGTTCCTCGGGAAGCACCTCGGGAATCAAAGATTGGAACAACGGCGTAAATCCAGCCGAGGCCGACTGCAATACGGCAATCAGCAAGTAAATCTGCCAAATCTCGGTGACGAAGGGCAGCATCAGCACGACGCAAGCCCGGATCGCATCGAGTGAGATTAGGACGGTCTTTCTCTTTTCGGGCGATACAACAGCGCCCGCCACCGGGGCCAGCAGGATATAGACGGTCATCTTGATCGCCAACGCCGTGCCCAGGACTGCGCCAGCACCGGGGCCAGCCAGCTCGTAGGCCAGCAGCGCGAGTGCCACAGTCGCCAGGCCGGTTCCCACAAGCGATGAAACTTGTGCGAGAAACAGCCGGCGGAAGGTTATGTTCTGGAGGATTGCGAGCACAGACAGATAACTCTCAGCTAGTGGGCCTCACAGGCTGTAGCCGCGACCCGGTGAGTCACGGCTACAGCCTTGAGCAATCAGTTCCCGCCGCTGGACGAGCGGCGGGTTGCCGGAGACTGCGTGGCAGTCGGCTTCTTCTTCGCGGCGTCGCACTGCTCTTTCAGCTTCTTCACTTCGGGATAAGCCACATCGCTGATGTACCGCTTGGTATCAGCCAATTGCTCGCATGTCTTCGGCATCGCTTTCTCGTCGTCATCATGCCCACCGGGATGGGCCATCACGAACGGCGAAGCGAGCAACGTGCTAGCCAGGGCGGCAATCAAAAATGGACGAATCTTCATTTCACTATCTCCTGGGGTGAGGCCCTGCATACAAGGCAGGGCGGGAAACTTCGGCCGCCCGTTACGCGCACGGCGCAGCAAGACGGCGGGAGTGCATAGGGCATTCGCCCCTGTCTGGTCGTTCAATCACAGGACGCGCTTCATTTCCGCGTACTGACCGCGAGTGCGAACGATCACTGTCACATCGGCATCCCCACGGTTTCGCCAGAACCAACCGTGATTGCCGTTAAAGGCGGCCTGGATCACGCCATCACTTGCGGGCACAGCGCGACCCTTCTCATAGCTGATGGACTGTCCTCCGCCATCGCCGTGGGTGTCGAAGTTCACTACGCCACCTTCGGAAATCCAACTGAACTCGGCCTGTTCGCCGGCCTTCATGATTAACTTCACTTCGGCCCCTTGGCCGGGCTTGAGTGCAATGCGCATTTCATCGCGCCAAGGCGAATCGCTCGTCACCTGGCTTTGCGCCTGCGCAGGAGCGGCGGCGCTTGCATTTCTTGTCGTCACGGTGGCGGCCTGAGCCGCATCCATTGCGGCGTCGGCAGCAGCTTCTTCGGCCAACTGCGTCTTGATTTCTCCCATTTCCGTCAGCCCGAGCGCACGGCCAATTCCTGTTGGGTCGATCGCGTACTCGGAAGGCAGGACGAAGGCGACCAGAACTACGATGGCGGCGACGATCGCAATAAATGTTGAACGCAGTAGTTGCTTCGATGTAGGCAGATCGTCAAGAGTTGGCTTGGATACGTTGTGCATGGATGTTTTCTCCGAGTGCGGTTCAGGAAATGAAGTAGCCAGTTAGCTGATAGCCGATCAGGATGAAGCCGGCACTCATCATCGCCACGTTTGTGGTGTACGCATGGCGCCAGAAACTTGCTGTTCGGCGCCAGTAGCTCATTGCGATCAGAATGGCGCCGAGCGCAAGCAACTGTCCGATTTCAACGCCGACATTGAATGCCAACAGGTTTGGAAGCAGACCATCCGGTGAAATGTTGTATTCGATGATCTTGGTGGATAGCCCAAACCCGTGAAAGAGTCCGAACACAACCGTTGCGACTTTCGTGTTTGGCTGACAACCAAGCCATCGCTGAAATGCACCGATGTTGTCGAGCGCCTTGTAAACCACCGAAAGCCCGATGATCGCGTCGATGATGTAGCTGTTGATGCCGACGTTGAAATACACGCCAAGCAGCATCGTGGTCGAATGGCCGATGGCAAATAGCGTCACGTACAAAGCGATATGCTTCATCCGGTACAGGAAGAAGATCACGCCGAGCAGGAACAGGATGTGGTCGTACCCCGTCGCCATGTGCTTCGCCCCTAGATACATAAAGGGGATCAGGTTGACGCCGGATATTTCCTGGATGTAGCCCTTGTCGCCCTCGGCAACGGCATGGGCCAGCGCCTGGTTCGCGCACGCTAACAAGAGAAGAAGCGCGGCCCCGACATATAGGGAAATCCGCTGGCTAGTCGGCCTGTTAGGACTCGGCAATACTCCAGACAGCCTTTCGTGCATGAATCTCATACCTTGAATAAACTCCGCAAATTGTTTGACCGAGAGCGGCAAGTGATTTTCAATCGCCGCAATCCTGCGATCAGGTGGTAAGAATCAGCGTTCTCACGCTGGCGTGGTGTCCTGGCGGTCGGCACGCCGATGAATCAGGCGATACAAGGCCGGCAGTACCAGTAGCGTCAGCAGCGTCGAGGAAACAATGCCGCCGATGACGACAGTTGCGAGCGGTCGCTGCACTTCCGCGCCGGTGCCGACATTGATTGCCATCGGTACAAAGCCAAGGCTTGCAACCAGCGCGGTCATTAGCACCGGGCGTAGCCGCGTCATCGCGCCATTCACAATGGCATCCTGAATCGGCGCTCCGTCGTGGTGCAGCTTGCGGATGAAGCTCACCATCACCAGGCCGTTGAGCACCGCCACACCGGATAGGGCAATGAAGCCGACCCCTGCTGAGATCGAAAGCGGAATGTCGCGCAGCCACAATGCAGCCACGCCGCCGGTCAGCGCCAAAGGCACACCACTAAAGACGATGGCGGCGTCCCGGCCTGAACCAAAGGCCATAAACAAAAGGCCGAAGATCAGAACCAACACGGCGGGCACGACGACGGACAGGCGCTGGCTTGCCGAAATGAGCTGCTCGAACGTCCCCCCGTAGCTGACCCAATAGCCCTCTGGCAGCGTGATTTCGCGGCTTACCCGCTCTCGCAGTTCTTCCACGAACGACCCCAAATCGCGCCCGCGGACGTTGCTGGTGATGACGATCCGGCGCTTGCCGTTCTCACGGCTGATCTGATTGGGGCCGGGCGCCACTTCGATGGACGCAAGCTGGCCGAGCGGCACGTAAGCAGCTTGGCCCAGCCCGGCAGCCATGCCCGTCGAAACCGGAATGGGCAGTGTCGCCAGTGCCTTCGGATCTTGGCGTTGCGCTTCGGGTAGCCGAACCACGATATCGAACCGGCGATCCCCCTCAAATACCTGGCCGGCGACAGCGCCGCCAAGGGCGATTGCCACCGTCTGCTGTATGTCGTCGATCGCCAAACCGTGTCGGGACAGCGCATCCACGTTCGGCGTGATCGTCATCATCGGCAGGCCCGTGATCTGTTCGAGCGCCACGTCAGCAGACCCCTCGATGCTCTCGGCCACAGCTTCAATCTCCGAGCCTAGTCGGGCAAGTTGCTCCATATCATCGCCATACACCTTGATTGCCACCTCGGCACGGACACCTGCGATCAACTCATTCATGCGCATCTGCACGGGTTGAGTGAACTCGTAGTTGTTGCCGGGAATGGCGTTCACCGCCTTCTCCAGTTCCGCAAGCAGGACGCCTCTCGGCTTGCGAGGATCGGGCCATTCGCTGCGATCCTTGAGCATGATGAAAGTGTCGGCCACAGAAGGAGGCATGGGATCGGTCGCAACTTCGGCAGTGCCGATCTTGGCGACGACTTCCTCCACCTCTGGAAACTGCTTGATCCGCGCTTCCAATTGGCGCTGCATACCAATCGCCTGGGTCAGACTCGTTCCGGGAATGCGCATCGCGTGCAAGGCGATGTCACCCTCATCCAGATTGGGGATGAACTCGGTGCCCAAGCGTGTGGCAAGCAAACCGGACAGCACCACCAGCACTGCCGCCGCCGCGGCAACCACGACTCTCAGCTTGATTGCCTTCTGGAGAAGTGGCGCATAGAGGCGGCTGATGCCGCGCATCACCTTGGTTTCTTTTTCGGAAACTTTGCCGGTGACAAACAGTGCGACAGCCGCAGGCACAAAGGTCAACGACAACACCATCGCACCAGTCAATGCGATCACGACGGTGAGGGCCATCGGGTGAAACATCTTTCCTTCCACGCCCGACAACGCGAAGATCGGAAGGTAAACAGCCGTGATGATGAACAACCCGAACAGGGCGGGCTTGATGACCTCTGCGCTGGCGCTGGAAACCAGCGAGAAACGCTCATCACGGGTCAGCAGGCGACCGAGCTGATGCTGTCGCTCACTGAACCTTCGCAAGCAGTTTTCCACGATGATGACCGCGCCATCGACGATCAGGCCGAAATCCAGCGCGCCCAGGCTCATCAGGTTGGCCGAGATGCGGTTCTGCACCATGCCGGTAATCGTCAGCAGCATGGCGATCGGGATCACCGCCGCGGTTATCAGTGCCGCGCGCATGTTGCCCAGCAGGAGGAACAGCACTGCTATCACCAGCAGCGCGCCTTCCAGAAGATTCTTCTGCACCGTTGCAATGGTGCGATCAACGAGCTGAGTGCGGTCGTAAACGGCGTGCGCGCGGACTCCTTCTGGTAGTGTCGCGTCGATTTCAGCGAGCTTTTCTACTGTGCGCTGCGCAACCGCCCGGCTGTTCTCGCCAATCAACATGAAAGCCGTGCCCAACACGACCTCTTTGCCGTCCTTGGTGGCTGCGCCGGTTCGCAGTTCGCTACCCTCCAGCACCTCCGCCACATCGCTTATTCGCAGCGGCAGCCCATCGCGCGTTGCCACGACGATTTTTCGCAGCCGCTCGATGTCGCCAATCTGGCCGGGGATGCGGATCAGGTACTGCTCGCCATGACGTTCGATGTAGCCGGCGCCGACGTTGGCGTTGTTCCGCGCGACGGCGTTCAGCACGTCATTCATCGTCAACTCGTAGGCCAGCAACTTGACCGGATCGGGCGTGATGTGGAACTGACGCACGTAGCCGCCGATGGTGTTGACCTCGGTGACGCCTTTCAGATTGCGAAGCTGCGGACGTACCGACCAATCCTGCAAGGTGCGCAGCGTGGTGGGTGTCCATATTTCCTCGTAGCCCTTTTCGGGTTCCAAGGTGTACATGAATATCTCGCCCAGGCCGGTTGCCACTGGCCCGAGCGAGGGATTCAGGCCCGCCGGAAGTTGCGAAGATGCCTGCTGCAAGCGTTCGGCGACCTGCTGACGGGCGAAGTAAATGTCAGTGCCGTCCTCGAAGACCGCAGTGACCTGCGACAGACCGTAGCGGGAAATCGAGCGGGTGTAGTCCAGCCGGGCGAGGCCGGCCAGCGCCGTTTCAACCGGGAAGGTGACGCGCTGCTCGGCCTCCATTGGCGAGTAGCCTGGCGCCTCGGTATTGATCTGCACTTGGACATTGGTAATGTCCGGTATCGCGTCGATCGGCAAGCGGCTGTAGTTCCAGATACCCAGCCCGGACAGGGCGAGCACCAATAGAAGCACGAGCCAGCGATGCGCGATGGACGCGCGAATGATGCGTTCGAGCATATCTGCGTCCTCAGTGATCGTGGCTTGCGCCAGACTTTTCGATGTCTTGGCGTATCAGGAAACTTTGCTCGGCCACGTAGTTAGTGCCGGGCTTGAGTCCGCCAGTCACTTCAACGTACTCACCATCACGATCGCCGAGTTCGAGCATTCGGACTTCGTATGTGTCGCCGACCTGCGCGAACACCACGGTGAAATCGCGGAATCGTTGCAACCCCGACTCCTTCACCGCCAGCGGTACGTTGCGCGTACCTACTGTGACCTCTGCCGCCACGGTCATTCCGGGGCGCCAGCGTCCCTCCGGGTTCGGGATGCTGACGCGGGCAATGACGCTCTGGCCGCTACCAGCTACCGGCAACAGTCGCTGAATCTTGCCGCTGGCTTCGGTCTTTCCCGTCGCTGACCGGATTCGCACTGGCTGTCCTGGCTGTAGGGCTTCGGCATCAGTGCCAATGGCACGCAAGTCGATCCATACGTTGGACGGGTCAGCCAGCTCGAACAGCGCACCTGCCTCGGCCACGTCACCCACGTTCGTATTGCGCGTGAGCACCACGCCATCGAACGGCGCGACAATTGGATAGGTGCGCATACTGTCGTTGCCCTCAACGACGGCCAGCGTCTGGCCACGGCGGACTCGTTCGCCCTGTTGCACGTTCACCGATCGCACGATGCCAGGGAAGCGTGCGCGAACTGCCGCGTGTCTATCGGCATCCAGAACAACGGTTCCCATCAACCGCACAACATCTCGGATGACCGCTGGCCCGGCCGATGCAGTCTTGATGCCGGCATCCTTGGCGATGCCGGCCGGAATGGTTACGCGACCCTCATAGGACTCGTAAGACCAAGTGGACTTCTTTCCGGCATGTTCGGCGGACACGGCGACATCGAACGAATGCGGTTCGGTCACTTCGCCGCTGCCGACTAGATAGTTGCCCTCTGGCGTGAACGTGAATTGGTTGACCTCGCCATCCAAACGGGAGAGTTTGATGGTCGCAACGACATCGGTGGCAGCGACTGGCTTTCCATCGCGGTAGGCGTAGAGCCTGTAATGCGGAGGTGCGTTGGTTTCGTAGATGGTGACTTCTAGGGCGAAGTCTCCATCACGGAGTAGCCGGCCATTGTTCGGCCCACGCTCATAACTTCCACTGGCTTGGACACTGGCCTCCTCTTTGGATTTGTCGCCGCCGGGGCCGCAAGCGGTGGCAAGCACGCAAAGGAGCAACAGGGAAAGAATGCGAATCATGGTGCGGTGTCCTCGACGGTGGCGGTGAGGCGTTCCACCTCGACCAGCAAAAGGTGATAGCGGGTGGCGGCTTCGACAGTTCGCGCACGCAAATCGAACAGCGTCCGCTGCGCTTGAGCCAGTGACAGATAAGAGAAGCGGCCTTGTTCAAAGCCGCGCCGAGTCGTCGCTAAGGCACTTTCAGCCATAGGCAGCATTCGTGTGCGTAGCGATTCGGCTTCGTGCCGCGCGTGCGTGAGTTCCTGATATTTGTCGAACAGCGTCTGGTGGCGCTCGAAGCGTTCGGCATCACGCCGCGCTTCCAGCGCAGCAAGCTCCGCATTTGCTTGAGACACCGCGTATCCAGAGCGCGTTGGACTACCCAACGGCACCGAGATCGACATCACCACGCCGTGATCCTTGAAGGCTTCCAGGCGTCGCACGCCCAAACTGACGTCGATGTTTGGTTTGGCCTCAGCCTCGGCGAGCCGGCGCCGGGCGCCAATGGTGTCGGCCCGCAATCGCGAGGCCCACAGTTCTGGCGTCGAAGGCAAGCGTGCAGCCAGCGTCTCGAACGGCGCCACAGTCGGCAAGGCTTGCAGGTCACCGACGACCTCACCGAAGTCAGGCGCCAGCGCGCCCCAGCTCGCTGCTAAAGTCATCTTTGCGCTAGCCAGCTCGTGTGCAGCACTTTCGCGATTGAGTTGCGCCTCAGCGAGCGCAATCTCCGCGGCCTGCAAATCCGACTCGGGATTTCGAGCGGCCTGCACCCACGCTGCAACCTCCTGGCGGGTGCGCTCCGCTTGCTGGATACGTTCCTCGGCATACGCCAGCCGCTGCTGTCTGGCGAGCACCTCGATGAAGCGAGTTGTAGTCAGGCTTGCCAAGTCGATCCGCACTTTGGTGGCCTGATGCTCTTGCTCCCTCATCTCGGCCCGGCCCAACGTCTGACGGGCCTCGCGCTTGCCGCCGAGTTCTATGACCCGGCCAATGCGCAATGTCGTTTCCGCCGAGCGAACACCTCGTAGGTTGCCGTTACCGGCCACGTTCTCTACCTCGCCGCCAATGGTGTAAGGCGGTGGCAGGGCTTCGCGCTGCGTGCGGGCTCGAACGGCCTGGAGTTGCGCCGTTTCGGCGGTAATGGATGGATGGGCGGCCAGCGCGCGGGAGACTGCTTCCTCCAACCGCAGGGGTTCGGCGGCTAGGGCTGCGGACGTACCGCAGGCTCCGACGAACACCAAGACTACTAAGCGGATCAAATTCATGAAAACCCTCACGACGACAACAGATGGCGAGCAAACGATTCCGCGTGACGACTTCCCGCGCACGCCGGAGCGGAATCGCCATAAGACCGATCGTCAATCGGTTTTTTGAGCAAAAAAACACAGCACGCGCGCATATGGACTTACCTCGTCATCACAGTGATGAGAGATTCGGTCACAGAATGCAGCCATCCTGTAGATAGGCTGCAAAACGCCAGAACAAGAATGCCTAGCATCGGCCCCAAGTATGAGACAGACGAGTGCTTGGGCGACAGCAACGCCTCGACACGCTCAGGGATAAAATCGGAAAAGAACGCCATCGCCAATGGCACCTGTTCCTTGGCGTGTTGCCGAAATATCTTCTCCACTGCAACGATGGTCTCGGCCACGGCGACAGGGCATCCCACTTCGTTTGCAGCAGCGAAATCACAACGCTGTTCCAAGGCGAGTTCCAGATCGCGCAACAGCCGGCGACGAGTGCCCGGCAACTGGATGCTCGACAAGACGACAGCGATCAGGCGATGCAGCACATCTCGATTGGCGATATGAGCCTGTTCGTGCGCCAGCACCACGCGCAATTGCGTTGGGTCGAGTCGCCGCATCAACGAGGTTGAAAGCAGGATGTGGCCATTCCCGACGCCACAAGCCAGCGCCATAGGCTGATCGACATCAAGCACGCGAAGTTTGTCTGGATGCCCCGGACGCCAGCTCAGGCGCACCATCGAGGCAAGGGTTCGACGAGCACGCCAAAGGCCAACTGCGGCCCGTAAAGCCAGCCAAACCGCGTATCCCGCCAACAATGCCAATGCTCCCCATAGCCAGGCACTTTGCCCATTGCCGCTCGGGTGCCAAACGCACAGGTGCAGCAGCGTGTCAGCGTGCGCAGAGCAGGCAGCGGCAAATCTGGCCGAATCATCAAACATCGACGGCATGGCTATGGTCATGGCCGTATAGGCAATACCCGCCAATGCGGGTGTTACCAGCATCCACCAAGACACTCTTGCTCGCTGATAGGGGGTCTTTCCCGACAGCGCACGGCGTAATGGGCGCTCGCAGGCTCCAATCAGCAGGGTAAGCGTTACTGCCAGCACGAAGCCGGATAGCAATGCGAACTGAAGTAGTGGGCCATAACTCGTCATCACGGCTGATCCAATTCAGCGCGACGACGGGCAATCAACTCCTCCAGCCTCTTGAGCTGGTCATCATCCGCCCTTGCAGCAAGATCGACAAAGGCGCTCAACAACGCATCCGGCTGCGGGCCTGCGACACGACGCACCGTGGACTCGACCAGCTTCTGGATCAGTTCCCGGCGAGATACTCGTGCCGAGTATTCGTAGGCATGGCTGATCTTTTCGCGCTGGAGCATGGCCTTGCGAAACAGACGTTCTAGCGTGGATTGCACGGTGTTCAAGGAAATCGAGCGAGACTGCCCAATGCGCGCGTACACCGCCTTGGTGTCGGACGGGCCGAAGCGCCAGATGTCTTCGAGCACGGCGATTTCCAGATCGCCAAGTGTTGGTACGCTGTGGTTGGTCAATGTTGTCGGCTCCGAGCTTTGACTCGAACTCAAGAGTATCCACCACAAAAAACCGACCGTCAATCGGTTTATTGTGCGACCCCGTGCCGGACACTGCTATCGTAGGAAGTTAACCAACGGCAGGCCCACGCTGCCGTCCTATCTCCCAGGACACGCCGCCGCCGCGCACCGTAGCGGCAAGCTGCTGGCCCAGCCGCTGCTCGACCACCGGCCGCCACGGCACCAGACTGAACCCCTTGCCGTCATCGAGCATGGCGTAGCGCCCACTGGCGAGCATGACGCTGCGCCGGTAGATACCGGCCACGCGCTGACCGTCACCCGCAGGCCGATGTTCCAAGCCGGTTTCGGCCGCAATGTCCTTGGCGGCCTGCACCAGCTCCCGGTTGCGCAACGTGCCCAGCAGGTTGCGCGCGAGGATCACGCGCTGCCCACGCCGCTCGGCCAGCCCCTGTTCGGCCAGGAAGTCGGCGCGCTGCTGCATTGCCTGCTTGGCCTCGCCGCCAAAGCCTAGGTCGCCCAGGCCCGAGCCGCCGCCGATCAACTGCTGGTCAAGCCAGGTGGCCCCGATAACGCGGGCCTGCCGCTCGATGGGCAGGTGCGATTTCAGTTCCACCGCCACGCCGCCCAGGCGCTGCGCGTCGTAGCGGCGGCCCTGTTCGGCCAGGTCGTCCGGCACCTTCCATAGTCCCTCGGCCACGCGCTCCACGATGCCAGCGCGGCGCAGGGCTTCCAGCCGGCGGACGTGGGCCGCGACGACTTCCTGCGGATCGCGGCCCGGTACGGCCTGACCCTGCGCGATGGCGAGGTGATGATCGGTGCGGTACAGGCCACCGCTCGCCAGTGCGGCGATGTTCTTGTCGGCGGCGCGCACGTCGGCCGATCCCTTCACCTCCACCACGGCACCGGCTGGGTAGTTCGCCAGCTCGTCGCGGGCGTTGAGCGCGACGTAGTGGGCCTTGCCATCCACCCCGTCGATGACCAGATAGCCCCGGTCGCGCAGTTCGTCGGCCAGCCCCTTCGCGGCCACGCGGCCGAGGATGGTTCGGCCATCCTCGCCCGGCTCGAACACCGCCAGCTCGCGCGGCTGGCCGCTCATGGCCCGCTGCATGGTGCGGATGATGTCGCCACGCTCGCCCAGGGCGCGCAGGGTCTTTTCGGCGTCGGTATGGACCGCCCAGGTGCCCGGCTGCGTTTCGTCGGCCAGGCCCAGACGCTGCAAGCGTTGCAGCCGGCCGATCAGCAGCAGGCGCTGGCGTTGCAACCTCGGCTCGTTGAGCCGTTCGACATGCACCAGGCCATCGTCGCCCAGCTCGCGCTTGAGCGTGCGATCCAGGCTCGTCCACCGCTCCTGTTCCACCTCGCGCTGCAAGGTCTGCTGGATCTCCAGCTCGGTGCGTGGCCCCAGCCATTCGGTCGCCAGTTCGGCCGCACGATGGCGGAAGCCATCGGCGATGTAGTCGCCCGCGATGATGAGGTCTCTGCCCGTATCGTCGCGCCCGCGCACGACGATGTGCGTGTGCGGGTTGTCGGTGTTCCAGTGGTTGACGGCCACCCAATCAAGGCCCGTGCCCAGGTCGGCCTCCATGCGGCCCATCAGGTGCCGCGTGTAGGTGCGTAGGTCTTCCAGCTCGGCCCCATCCTCGGGCGAGAGGATGAAGCGGAAATGGTGCCGGTCGTCGGTGCAGCGTTCCTTGAAGGCGTCGAGGTCGGCGGCATCGGTCTGCTGCCCGTAGGCTTGGCCCGGCTCGCCATCGCGGCCTACGCCATCGCGCTCGATGTAGCGCAGGTGCTTGGCGAGCGACTGCGGGCTGGCTTGGCGCTGGTTGACCAGTAGCGTCTTGATGGTCACGCGCCGCGACATGGGCGTCAGCTTCGCTCCGGCGAAGCGCGCCGCCGTGTGGCCGCGCCCCAGGCGCGAGCCGGGCCGCTGGCCGTTGCCCCTCCCGGAGCCGCTGGCAGTGCCGGGACGGCGCACCGACGACTTGCCGCTACTGGCCTTGCCTGCCTGCTTGAGCACCTTGGAAACGAAGCTCTGGCCCCGGTTCTTCGGTGCGCTGGGGCGGATGCGGAAATCATCGTCGCGGCGGTCGGTCATGGCTGCGCTCCCTGCAAGCTCTGGCGTGTCCGGTCGTGTGAAGCACGCGGACAGCCCTGCATTGGCGCGGGCCTCGCGCCCCACGCGGCACGGCGGCGAAGCCGCTGCGTGCCGCGCCACCCCCATGTGCAGACTGGCTTTCGACGCGGCCCGGTGCCGCGTCCTTTTGTCTTGCCTTCCGCCTTTGCCCTTCGCTGTCGCTCCGGGCGTCGGCGGCCCGGCGGCGCTGTGCTGCTTGCAGCCAGCCCGCCAGCGAACGCGCCAATGGCCATAGGCCGGGTGCATTCGAGGCAAGACGCCTGCACGTTGGACGGCTGTGACGGATGTTGCGCGAGGCGAGGCGCGGATGCGCCCGCACTGCACGCGCGACGACACGGCGGCAGCAGCAGCCGGAACGACATGCCCGATGGCACGATGAGATGCACGGCAACGTGCAGCGAATCGGCAGCCATCATGGGTGTGTCTCCAGCCAGACCGGATGCGCGATGCCGATCACGGCGGATGCGCTGACCGGCCCGAAATACCGGCTGTCGAACGATGCCGGATTGGTCACGCTCAACAGGAACAGCTCGCCCTCGACCAGCGGGCGGCAATGCTGCCAGGGTGGCAGCGGGCGGCCCAGCCGATCGACAGGCAGCGCGGCAGCCGCAGGCACGCCGTCGATGCGAACCTGACGGGCGACGATGCAGATGTGTTGCGGTGCGACCGCGCCCACACGTTTGAGCAGCGGAACGTGCGCCGGCAGGTAGCCGCGCTGCGCAGCGAGCGCGGAAGCGTCGGCAGGCAATCGGGTCAGGACGATGCTGCCCACGGACAAGGGACGTGACAGCGAGGTGGCCCGATGCTCAAGCGGCTGCACGCGATACCAGCCGACCGGAACGCTGTCGGACGGGTTGTAGATCAGGCGCGGCAGCGGCTGCACGAAAGCCGCCCAGGCCAGCGCAGCGAGGCCGACGGCGGCGAAGCCCGCCTGCACGATGCGAGCGCGCAGGCGCGAGCGAGGATGCGGCGCAGCTTCTGACGTGCGTGCGGTGGTGGAATCAGCGGTCATGGCAGCACCCTCCCGGCCATCCAGGCGGCATGCCGCTCGGCGGTGTATTCGGGCAGCGCCAGGCGGGCCGCCAGACGGTTGCCCAGCGTGCGCCAGTACGCGGGCGACACGTCGATAGCGGCGATGCCCAGCGCGTCGATGCCGTCGATGCGTTCCAGCACGACACGCACCGCGTTTTCGCCTTTGGCGTGCAGCAGCAGGCGTGCGCCGGGCCGCACTCCGGGGATGCGCTGCACGTCGTCCAGCGGCGTGCCAGCCTGCATCACCATGAGCTGCCAACGCACGGTGCCGTAGTCGTTGGCCTGCCAGCGGATGCGGCAGAACATTGCTCCGGGCAGGAACACCGCGCAGCGCCGCCAGCGGTCGAGCCGCAGCGTGTGCGCCGGTTCGCCGAAGCGCAGGTAGAGCTTGAAGCGCGGCTCGATGTAGGCGAGCGATACGCGCGTCAGCGGCACGTTGCCGGCCTGGCCAGCGAGTATCGCGAGCGACGGCGCAGCCGGAGGCGATGCGGCAGCCGTGGCCGCGTTCGCGGCAGTCGCGAGGGATGCGTTCATGGCGTGTTCTCCATGCGGTTCTCGGGAAACTCCCGCTCCAGCAGGCCGCGCAGCAGTTCGGCCACGGTCACGTCCTGGCCGAAGGCGGCGATCTTGATGCGTGCGCGAAGCGCGGGCGTCACGTCGAGGGTCAGGCGGGCCGTGTAGAGGTCGCCCTTGTTGAGTGCATCGGCATCGCCCTGGCGAATCCACGCCTCGGCGTGTGGATTCGTGGGCGGACGTGCGCCGATGCCGACGCGCTTGCTGCGCGGGCTATTCATGTCGGCCACCGCAGCAGTTCATCGACCAGCGCGATGATTTCACGTGCGGCGGCGCTGTCGGGCGCCGTCTCACGTGCAAGCCGGCCAGCGGCCACGCTGTCGGCGAAGACGATGCGCTGGCGCACCTCGGCGCGCAGCGCCGGCAGCGGCTGTTCGGCCAGCGACTGTCGAGCCTCGCGACCGATGATCGTGGTGCTGACGCGCCGGTTGATGACGAAGGCCGCGCGCAGCTCTGGCCTGAATACCTGGGCTTCGCGGATCAGCGCGACCATCTCGGCGCTGGCCCACAGGTCGTAGGGGCTGGGCTGCACGGGGATCAGCACGCGCTCGGCCGCCAGCAGCGCGGAACGCGCCAGGGCGGCGATGCGCGGCGGGCCGTCGATGATGACGTGATCGGCGCGGCGGGCCAGTTCCGGCGCTTCCTGGTGCAGCGTCTCGCGGGCGAGGCCCACGGCGCTGAACAACCGGGGCAAGCCCTGCTGGCTTCTGCGCTGCGTCCAGTCCAGCGAGGAACCCTGCGGGTCGGCGTCCAGCAAGACGACCGATTGCCCGCGCATCGCCAGTTCGCCAGCGATATGGGTGGCGAGCGTGGTCTTGCCAACGCCGCCTTTCTGATTCAACAGCGCGACGATCATGATGCGGCCTCCGATGCTGGAAAGCCGGGCTTTGCCTGCCATGAAAAACGCTGTTCGCCGTGCCGTTTGGCGGTTGTCCACCGAAACGGCGCGCTTCTACTAAAAGTTAGAGATTTACAGTTAGGTAAGTTAGAGGGGCCGAAAACCCGCGCCGTTACTGGCTTTGCGGCGTTTTCGTACTCCTGATAGCACGATAGGCGTACTCCCGATAGCACGATACCCCGTACTCCTGATAGCACGAGGCCGTTCACAGGTTTTCCCGCAGTTATCCCCGTGCCGTGAACGGCACGGGCCGGAAGGTCAGCAGTTCCAGCCTTTCGTCCGGCATCGACTCGATACCCAAGACGTAGCCGGGCAGCGACTGCCGAGCGACCAGTACGCGCAGGTCGTAGGCGAAGTCCGAGAAGCGCGCCGCGCTGCCGGATTTGCGGTGCAGGTGCCGGAAGTCGAATTGCCAGCCGTGTTCCTGCCGCCCGCCGTGCTTGCGCACCAGGCGGTACAGCCAGCGTTCGATGCCGCCCTTCAAGCGGAAATAAGCTGGGTCGATGGTCAGCACCAAGGCGGCGTCGAGCACGCCGGCATAGAACCAGTCCGGCAGGATCAGCTCGATGCCCAGCGGCGTGCCGCTGGCATCGGCCAGTTCGCGCCACTCGTTGATCCACGAAAAGCGATGCAAGCGCCTGCTCGTGGTTTCGCGGATGGACGTGGCCACACTGGTCGATTGCAGCCGGTCGAGCGCCGCTTTCAGGCGCAGGTAGTCGTTGAGCGATGTACCGCGCCCGATGAAGCGCAGGATTTCGTAGGGCGTGGCGCGTATCCAGCGCGACGGGCGAATGCCCGCGTCGCGAGCCTCCACGATCTGCGAGGCCGCCCAAATCAAAACGTCGGCATCCCATATCGTGGCGATGCCGTGCTCGACCGTGCCTTCCACGCGGATGGTGATGTTCCCGCTGCGGAAGTCGATCGGCGCGACACGCCGCGACTTCGCCAGCGAGAAGAACGGAAAGGCCATCAAGTCCTGACTGTCGCGCGGCGCCATATCGCCCGGCAGCGCGCGGAACAGGTCGAGCTGTTCGCACTGCGGCAAGGCTTGCCCTGGTGGGCCGGACATGGCGAAGGCCACCCACGCGCCGACGATCAGCGGCCATCACGGTAGTCGCCCGCGTGGCGTTCGGCGTATTCCGGGTCGGATGTGGCCTCGTAGCTGCGCTGGTCGGCCCAGGCATCGAGGTCGCTCACCGCGTACATGACGCGGCGACCGAACTTGCGGAACTTCGGGCCGCCGCCGATCACGCGCTGCTTCTCCAGCGTGCGAGGGCTGAGGCGCAGATACTCGGCGGCTTCGTCGTTGGTCAGGTAGCGTTGGGGCTGCGAGGGCGCAGCGACAGTAGCGGCGGCAGGCCGCAAGGGAAAGGGTCGCATGGGATGTACCTCCATCAAGCCCGGCCACACCACGCGACCGGATAGAGGCACTTTCAAGAAAGCAAGGCTTCTTGCTAAGGGACGATTTGCAGGGGGCGTGAAACGTCCCCCCCTAATGCGACGGGAACGGCGGAAGCTGTGCCAGGCGGCAGTAGCCGCCGCGCATCAGCGCATCGCCCCGGCGCACCAGCCGACGCACGCGGGCACGCAAGGCGCTGTCTTTGTGCCAATCGACCGCGACGGTATCAACGCCGAACAGTCCCTCGGCAACCTCGCGCAAAGACGCGCCCGCCAGGGTCGCGTCGAGTGCCTGCAAGGTGTGCAGTTCCAACACTGCGGCGTGCGTGGGCCGCGAGCGAGTCGCCGCCGCAGACGCGGTCCCAGTTGTAGTGGACAACGCATCCAGCCCAGCCGCCAGTGCGCGATACCGTGCGCAAGGCGTAGTGCAGCCTCGGATGGCGTAGAGGTAGGCCATGCCGTCGGCCATGCTCGGCGTGAGCGCGAGCCGCACGCAGCAGCCGGGCCATTGCGTCGTCAGTATCAGGCGCTTGCCATCATGGATCAGGTGCTTGCGTCCTGGGACGTTCCAGAACTCGAAGGCATAGGCATCGGGTGGCGGATCGGCATCGGGGTAAAGCTGCACCACGGCATCGTGGTCGGGGAACCAGGCTGGATGCGCGTCGCGCGCATCCAGGGCCGGGTCTTCCAGCAGGCGCAGGCCCCAAGCCTGCGCCGCGTCCGGCCTGCGGCGACGGCGCAGCCAGTCGCGCCGGTAGTCGGGATTCCGGCGCAGGTACTCCCAGGCCAGCGCGGGGCCATCGAGATGCAGCGTGTAGAGATACGCGGCGGTCGGATACCAGTGTGCGGCGCTCGAATCAGCCATGACGCAACCTCCTGTCGATCAGCAGGAACGTCGCTATGGATTTCGGCTTGCGGGAGCTACCGTTTCAACATCAAACTGCCATCAATATCGGGGTAAGCTGTAACTTGTGGTGTCAAGACCGATTCGCTCCGGTGCATTGCCAAAATCGTCTGAACGCGACGGCTGCACCGCCGGAAAATGGTGCGCAGCACTGGACACCGTGCCGCAGCCCGCGCCAAAGATCGTGACTGTTTCCAGCAGAGTTGCACCGCTTCGGTGCAAGAGTGCGGAATCAGACCCGCACGGTCTCGACTAAGACCGAAATAGTCACAATGCGCCCCGGCTGGACGGGCTGCGCCGGCCTGTCGCAGCAGGCTGCGCACGGTTCCGGTCAGTCCGTGATCGAGCCGTTCTCCTGGGCCAGCCGGACGTATTCCGACAGCGGGCGTGCTGCCTGGAAATACCGATCCCGCCGCACCGGCAGCTTGCGCGGGCCGACGATGCCGGCCAGGTCGGACAGTTTGACCGTGCCCAGCGCCGGCATCCCGATGCCGAGGTCTATCAGCCCCGAAGCGGTATCGCAGTCAGCGGGATCGAGCGCGGCCAGCAGCCAGGTCGCGTGCGCGTCCGGCGTGAACAGCCGCACCACGGGCAGCGGATCGAGGTGCTGGCCGGCAGCGCGTGCCGCGCCGTGGGCCAGCAGCCGGGCGCGTTCATCGGCGGTGACAAGCGGCAGGGTCATGGTCGGAATCCCCACGAAACCGAGGATGCGCGGATGCGCTTTTGTGCCGAAGCGCAGAACCGCCGAACCGTATCCGTGCATCCGTGCGCAAGCACCGATACGCAATCCATCGCATCCGTAGAAGAACGGAAGCGCACAAGCGGAATTGTAGAAAGCCGGAAAGACACGGATGCGATTCCCCGGTTCTGTCGGAATCCGCATTTGCGGATTTCCGTAAAAGCACGAAAGCGGGCCTTTCAGCCATGAATGAACACTTTAGATTGTAGTCCTATTGGGTGCAATGGGCTGTCATCTTGGTTTTTACGGGGAAACCAAGTTGGTGGCAGTGAAACACTCATTGGCGATGGCCATACGGACGGTCAGGAAAGCGCGCGGCTTGAGCCAGGAAGCGTTCTCCGACGTGTCCAGCCGCACCTATATGAGTTCGCTGGAGCGCGACTTGAAAAGCCCGACCATGCACAAGCTGACCGAGCTGTGCGAGGTCATGGACGTGCATCCGCTCACGCTGCTGACGCTGGCCTATGCCGGCGACAGCACGCGCAAGACCGATCAGCTTCTGGCGCAGGTGCGGCAGGAGCTGGAGGCGGTGTTGAAGGAGCGCGACACGCCGTAGGCGCGTGCGTGACGTGCTGCGCCAGCAGCACGGCGCCCCGCCGCAATGGGCGGGGCGCGGTGGGCGACCGTCAGGCCGCCTTGGGCTTGCTGCGCGACCAGATCAGGTCGTGCGTGCCGTCCTCGTTCTCGATCAGGCGGGCATAGACCGTCGCCGGGAACGAAGGGTCATCGAGCGAAACCGACAGGTACGGACGATCGGCCTGGCTGGTCTTCTTCCACGCCGCGCCGATCTCGTGGCCGGCCGCCTGAAGGTGGAAGTCGGGGGCGTTCTCGGTGTCGCCCTTGTCGTTGGGAACCAGCTTGACCTTGACGTTGAGCGTCAGGGTGCGAAGCGTGCCGGTGAAGCCGTCTTTCTCTGCGGTGAAGGTGCCGATGTTAGCCATGATGTTTCTCCTTTCGGGTTGAACAAGGTCGCGCCAGTGCGTCCTTGTTGTGATCCGGCCAGCGGGGGATGGGCTGGCCGCACCGCGCAGCGGTCGCAACACCGTGGAGAACCTGGAAGCGAAAAGAATTTGTCCCGCGAGGAAGCCGCGCAGCGGCGGGGAAATTGTTTTCGCTGAAAGGTTGCGGCCATGAAGCCCAAGGCGCAGCCGTTCCCTCGCCAGGATTCACGACAAGCCAAGGACGCACGGGCCGCCCGCTCCCGAATGGAGACGTGGCCGACTCGGCATCCCCGCGTGACGGCTTCACCGGCTTGCGCCCTGACGCGGGCAAGGCCAACACCCCAACGACAAGCGAGAACGCCTCTTGCCGCAGATTGCGGCGACGGGCTTGAGGCGTGGCGTGGATGCTCCATAGCGAAGCCGGGTGGCGTGTCGGTGAACCGTCCTTCGTGACGTACAAGCGCGAACCGCCAGCGTCGAGGACGGCGCGCTTTGGCACAACCTGCCGCAGCAAGCCGGGGCGTAGCCCCACAAGCCCCGCCCATTGCGGCGGGGCGCCATCGAAACCTTGCCCGCGTCAGCGGGCGCCGATCGCCGTACCGCGTGCAAGGCACTTGCACGTCCGCCACGTCGCCGCCTGGCCGAAGGCGGCGACGTGGCGATTTTGCTTTGGACGCTGGAACCGGGCGCGGCCACCGCCGCGCCCGGATTTTCGACCACCGGCCCCAAGGCGGAACGGCTTGGGGCCGGTGCTGCTCGTTATTCCTTGGTTTCGATGATCCACCACACGGCACGCGGCAAGGCGTGGCCTGTGATGGGATGCAAGTCGGTCAGGTCGGCGCAGGCTGTCCAGCCGGGGGGCGGACGGTAGCCGCGCACGTCGCCTTCGCCGTGCCAGCGGCGAGCGCGTACCGTGCCGGGCGCATAGGTCGCCGCCATGCGCGGGCGGCTGGTGGTGGTGCGGGTCATGGGGGCTTCTCCTTCAAGCGAAGCGCCCCGGTCGAGGCCGGGGCGCTTGCCTTCGGCGCGGGTCAAGCGGCCAGTGCCTCGGCGGGTTCATCCGCCATTGCCTCGGCATCCTCCGGGGCATCCTGCGCCTGCGTTTCCTGCGGCGCAGCTTCCGGGCTTTCGGTCTTGAAGATGGCAGGCATCCAGCCGGTGCCGTCCGCCAGCCGTTCGGCTTCGCTGGCAATGTCCGCCTTCTTCAACTTCGCCAGTCGAGTAGCGTGCGACGGTGCGAACTCGCCCACGGCTTCCAGAATCGCGGCCTTCGGCACATGCTGGAAATAGCCGTCTGCGGTGGGCTGCCACCATGCCGCCATGTCGAGGCCTACGGCCTGCGCCAGTTCCGCGCCCGGCTGGTGCGTCGTGGCGCGAGGCGTCACCACGTCCACGGTCGCCGCCACGCATACCGCCAGCAGCCGCACCAGCTCGCCTTGCTCCATCGCCAGCAGCGCGGCGAACAGTTCGGCGCTGTCCTGCGGCAGCGCTTCGCCCGCGACCTGCTGCAACTCGCGCAGGGCCACGGCGGCGGGCGACTCGGGCCAGTCGGGGGCCATGCCTTCCAGCCGGTCTTGCACTTTCAGGCTCACGCCCAGCGGCAGGTCGTGGCCGTAGTGGCTGCCCTGCAAGATGGTCTGCACCATGCCATGCACCACGGCAGCCAGCGCGGCTTGCGGATGCCGGGCGAGTTCGATTTGCAGCGCGGCGGTGCGGTGGGCGCTCAACCGCTGCGCTAGCCGGTCAGATATGGCGGTGATCCTGGGCTGCTCGTCGTCCTCGCCTTCGTCGCTGGAACCCTGCCGCAAGCGTTCCAGCGTGCGCAGCGCCTTGGCTTCGGCTTCGCGCATCAGGCCGCGATGAATCACGGTTTCGCCGTTGCGGTCGATGGTGACGATGGCCCCGGCTGCGGCCTTCACGTTCGGACTGTAGTCCTGCAAGCCATCTTCCAGCGCCTGCAATTGCTCGCCCACGGCTTCGCCTTCCTCTTGCAGCGCGTCGGCCTTGTCCTCGTCCTCGGCGTTCAGCGCGGCATCCACAGCTTCGGCCAGTTCGTGCAGCTTGGCTTGCAGCTTCTCGATGCGTTGGGCCTCGCGCTTGGTCGGCTCGCGTCGCTCCCTGGACGCACGCTGGAAGGCGTGCAGGTCGGAATGGGTCACTCCCGGCGTGGTATCCACCCATGCCCAACCCTCGGCGCGAACATTGGCGGCAATGCCTGCCAGCCGGTCTTGCGCCAGCCGTTCCAGTAACGCGGCATCGGTCAGATACACGCCCGCGTCACCTTCCGCGAACAGGTCACGGCGAATCCCGCCGCCTGCGACCTCGTAGGCGTCCAACCCGACGAAACGCACCAGCGGATGCCGGTAGGCGTCGATTTCGCGCTCGGTCAAGCGTTCGCGCAGGTTGGACGGGTGACGTTGCCACGTCGGCGCGTCGTAGAACGCGCTTTCCTGCGCAACGTGGTCATCGGTGATGGCAAGGGCCATCAACTGGTCAAGGCTCACGCCGTCGGCCCGATAGTCGGCCATCAGGCGCGGGGAGACATTCGCCAGCTTCAAGCGGCGCTGCACCACCAGCGGCGTGACGCTGAAATCCGCTGCAATGTCCTCGATGGGTCGGCCTTCGGCCACCAGCGCCGCGAAGGCTTCAAACTGGTCTGCCGGGTGCATGGCTTCGCGTTGCACGTTCTCGGTGAGGCTGGCGGTGCGGGCCGTGCCATCAGCCACCAGCAGGCAAGGCACCTCCCATTCCTTCGGGATGCGGCGCTTCTTCGCCAGCAGCTTCAACGCGGCCAGCCTGCGGCCACCGGCGACGACTTCGTAACGTTCGCCATCGGCGGCGGCAATGACAATCAGGTTTTGCAGCAGACCCACACGCTGGATGGATGCAGCCAGTTCGGGAATGGACATGCGCGGAGCCTTGCGCACGTTGCGGCCCGTGGGGCGCAGCACCAGCCGCGACAGAGGAACCAGAATCAGGTTCTTGGTGGGGTCGGCGGCTTCCAGCACGGCGGCATGGGTAACGGCGCGGGCTTCGGTTTGGGTGATGGCGTTCATGATGTATCTCCAATCAAGTGAAACAAGGGAATGGAGGGGAAACCGCCCCTCCGGCGGGGAAACGGTCAGGCTTTGAGCTGGCGCAGGCCATCGGCCAGCAGCCACAGGGCGCGGTTCAGGCGCACATCGGAATCAATGCCCTGCACCGGGCGGGTGCGCTGGCGGCGTCCGTTGGCGCTGCGGCCATGCAAGCCGCCCTTGGTCAAGTTCTCCTGCGTGCGGTTGAACACGCTCCACAGGTCGGGGCGGCGGTCATCGAAGCGGCGCGGCATCAGGATTTGCGATTCCGTGATGGGTGCGGGCTTGTCCGGGTCGTCGTACTTGAGGGCCAGCGCGGCGCGGGCAAACACTTCGGCTTCGCCATCGTCCAGCGTGATGCCGCGCATCAGGTCGCGGGATTCCTTCACCCGCTCGAAGCCACTCAGCACCTCAAACGCGCCTTCGATGACATGCCCGGCCACGTCGCCCTTGTGGGGCACGCGCACATCGGCCACGGTGTCGCCGCAGACAAGGCCATTGCTGCAAACGAAGCGGAACATGCCGGCCAGCATCTGATAGCTGCTGGTACCGTCGTGCGAGTTCAGCAGCACGATTTCATTGGCTTCCGCGCCATTGATCTGGCTGGCATGGCGCAGGCGAATCATGTGTTTGGTGTGCTCGCGCTTGCCTTCATCGCGCACGCGGGTCTGCGTCACCATGAAGGGCTGGAAACCTTCCTTGCGCAGTTCGGTCAGCACGGCGGCGGTGGGAATGTAGCTGTACCGCTCGGAGCGGCTCTCATGCGGCGCGTCCGCGAAGATGGACGGGGCCACCCTGCGGATTTGGTCGTCGGACAGGGGGTGGTCGCTGCGCAGCGCCGGGGAATGGGAGGCGAAACGGGATGCGAGTTGCATGGTCTTTCTCCTGACAAAAAGAGGTTTGCTGTTCACACCGCACACCGGATTCCAAGATTCGGAGCCCAGCCTTTCGGCTGTTTGGTGCGGTCGGCACGAGGAACCCGGTTGGCCCTGTTGCCACCGTCTTTCCTGAGTTCATCGCCCGCGACGAAAGGGAGCGCGCGGACGGAGGCCATCAAGGAGACAAGCGCGGGGTTGGTGCGGCCCGCAGGCGCAGCCGAGGACACGGCCCTGCGCGCCTTGAAGGCATACGGTCGCGGGCTACAGTCGCGGACAAGGTGATGAAGTCAGGGGAGACGGCTGGACAGGCAACGGTCGCCCATCTGTGCCGACCGCACGGCAAGCGAAGCGCGCAGGCCCGAAGCTGGAAGCCGGGCCGGAGGCGTCAGCCGAGCGGAGCGAGGGAACGATGGAAGCCCGTCAGGGGCGAGACGCCGCAGGCGGCTCGATGCGCAGCACGACAGCGCGCCGGGACGCCATGAGGTTCTACGCGCTTACCACTTGCGCGACTATTCAATAAATGTTGTATTATCGAACCATGAACGAAAATCAAGCTGTTTCCGCCCTCGGCGCCTTGGCCCATACCCAGCGGCTGCGTGTGTTCCGCGCCCTAGTTGTCGCCGGCCCCGAGGGGATGACGCCCAGCGTGCTGGCCGATCTGCTCGACGTGGCACGCAATTCCCTGTCCTTCCACTTGAAGGAATTGGCCCACGCTGGCCTCGTCACCATCGAGCAGCAAGGCCGCAACCTGATCTATCGCGCCGACTTCGCGCAGATGAACAACCTGCTCGGCTACATGACCGAACACTGCTGCCAGGGCGGCACATGCGAAGTCACGGAATCCTCTGCCACCTGTGCCTCCTGCTGAAAGGAACTATCCATGAAGCGCTTCCATGTCCATCTGCATGTCAATGACCTGCCCCGCAGCATCGGCTTTTATTCCCAACTCTTCGCCGCGCAACCCACGCGCGTCGAAAGCGATTACGCGAAGTGGATGCTCGAAGACCCGCCGGTGAACTTCGCCATTTCCACGCGCGGCAACAGGCCAGGCATCGACCACCTGGGTATCCAGACCGACGACGCTGAGGAACTGGCCGCCCTCAAGGCACGCGCGCAGGCCGCCGACATGGCGCTGCTCGACGAAGGCACTACGACCTGCTGTTACGCACGCAGCGAGAAGCACTGGATCACCGACCCGCAAGGTGTGGCATGGGAGCACTTCCACACGCTGGGCAGCATCCCAGTCTTCCATGAGGCAGCCTCAGTCACGACACCGATCACCGCACCGGCTTGCTGTACAGCAAGCCCCCGTTCTTCCTGCTGTTGAGAAAGCACGCCATGACCACGGAGAGCACATACAACGCACTGTTCATCTGCACGGGCAATTCCGCACGTTCCATTCTCGCTGAAGGCATCCTCAACAAGCTGGGCCAAGGGCGCTTTCGGGCCTACTCGGCGGGCAGCCAGCCGAAGGGCGAAGTGCATCCGCTGGCGCTCGCCACGCTGGAGCGGCTGCACATGCCGACGACCGGCTACCGCAGCAAAAGCTGGGACGAGTTCGTGGCGCCGGATGCACCGGTGTTCGATTTCATCTTCACCGTCTGCGACAACGCCGCCGGTGAGGCGTGCCCGCTGTGGCCGGGCAAGCCGGTATCGGCCCATTGGGGCGTACCCGATCCGGCAGCCGTCGAAGGCAGCGAAGAACAACGGCTCAAGGCGTTCAAGGATGCCGCGCTGACCCTGCGTCGCCGCATCGAGCTGTTTCTCTCGCTGCCGCTGCAACGCCTGGACGCCATGTCGCTGCAACGCGAGTTGCGAAATATCGGCCAAGAGTGAAGAGCGTCACTTCATCAACAACCAGATTTGAAAGGACACCCCATGCCAAACATCCAGATTTTCGACCCGGCGCTGTGTTGCAGCACAGGCGTATGCGGCGTTGAAGTAGATCAAAACTTGGTGAACTTTGCCGCCGACGTGGATTGGGCCAAACAAAACGGTGCTCAGATCGAACGCTTCAACCTGGCACAACAGCCCCTTACTTTCGCCGAAAACCCGACTGTGAAAGGCTTTCTGGAACGCTCGGGCCAAGAGGCGCTGCCCCTGGTTCTGGTCGATGGCGAGGTGGCCTTGGCCGGTCGCTATCCCAACCGCAGCGAATTGACCCGCTGGGCTGACATCGAGGCGCCCGAAACCTCCCCAACCCAAGGCGCTTGCTGCTCTGGCAACCGCTGCTGCTGAACGAGGAGATTTCATGCACTTTCTGACCCAGCCGCCTCGATTCCTTTTCTTCACCGGCAAAGGGGGCGTCGGCAAGACCTCCATCGCCTGCGCAACGGCCGTGCAACTGGCGGCCCAGGGCAAGCGCGTGCTCCTCGTCAGCACCGACCCAGCTTCCAACGTGGGGCAGGTTTTCGGCGAGCGCATCGGCAACCGCATCACGGCGATTGCCGCCGTGGCGAACCTGTGGGCACTGGAAATCGACCCGCAGGCAGCGGCGCAAGCGTACCGTGACCGCATCGCTGGGCCTGTGCGGGGCGTGCTGCCCGACGAGGTGGTGCGCGGCATCGAAGAATCTCTGTCGGGCGCCTGCACCACGGAAATCGCCGCCTTCGACGAGTTCACGGCCTTGCTGACCGATACGGCGCTGACGCAGGATTACGAACACATCATTTTTGACACTGCCCCCACCGGCCACACCATCCGCCTGCTGCAACTGCCGGGCGCATGGAGCGGCTTCCTGGAAGAGGGCAAGGGCGATGCGTCGTGTCTGGGCCCTTTGGCGGGCCTGGAAAAACAACGCGCCCAATACAAGGACGCGGTCGCCGCCCTGGCCGACCCGCTGCTTACCCGCCTGGTGCTGGTGGCCCGCGCGCAGCGCCCCACACTGCGCGAGGCGGCACGCACCCATGAAGAACTGGCCGCCATTGGGCTGACACGCCAGCATCTGGTCATCAACGGCGTCTTCCCTGCTGGCGAGGCCGAAAACGATACGCTTGCCGCTGCCATCTACGAAAGAGAGCAGGCCACGCTGGCCGCCATTCCGCCGGCACTCCAGGCGTTGCCTCGGGATCAGATCGCGCTCAAGCCGTTCAACCTCGTCGGCCTCGATGCCCTGCGCCACCTGCTGGTCGATACCGACGCCAAGCATGACGCCGATGCCATCGAACTGCCCGACCAGATCAATGCGCCAGACTTGTCCGCCCTGGTCGATGAGATCGCCGTCGATGGGCACGGGCTGGTCATGGTGATGGGCAAGGGTGGCGTGGGCAAGACCACGCTGGCCGCCGCCATCGCCGTGGAGCTGGCGGGCCGGGGACTACCCGTGCATCTGACCACCTCCGACCCGGCTGCGCACCTGGCCGATACGCTGGAAGGTTCGGTGCCCAATCTGGCACTCAGCCGCATCGACCCCCAGGAAGCCACGGCGCGCTACCGCCAGCATGTGATGGACACCAAGGGGGCGCAGCTCGATGCCGAAGGCCGCGCTCTGCTGGAAGAAGACCTGCGCTCGCCCTGCACCGAGGAAATCGCGGTGTTCCAGGCGTTCTCCCGCGCCATCCGCGAAGGGAGCAGGAAGTTCGTAGTGATGGACACCGCGCCCACGGGTCACACCTTGCTGCTGCTCGACGCCACTGGCGCATACCATCGCGACATCGCCCGGCAGATGGGCGAGACGGGCGTTCACTTCACGACGCCGATGATGCAGTTGCAAGACCCCAGGCAGACCAAGGTGCTCATCGTCACCCTGGCCGAAACCACGCCCGTGCTGGAAGCGGCCAATCTGCAAGACGACCTGCGCCGCGCGGGCATAGAACCGTGGGCCTGGGTCATCAACAACAGCGTGGCGGCCGCGCACCCACACTCCCCGCTGCTACGCCAGCGTGCACGCAACGAATTGCGGGAAATCGACGCCGTGGCCACACAACACGCCCGGCGCCATGCCGTGGTGCCGCTTCTGACCGAGGAACCGGTGGGGGTGGAGCATCTGCGGGCTTTGGCAAAAAGGAAAGCGTCATGAACCGCGCGCCCTCGCCCATAGGCGTGTTCGAGCGCTACCTGACGCTCTGGGTCGCGCTGTGCATTCTGGCCGGCTTGGCTCTGGGAAACCTGATGCCAGAACTGTTCAGTGCATTGGCGGCCATCGAATACGCCTCGGTCAACCTCATCGTCGCCATACTCATTTGGGCCATGGTGTACCCGATGATGATCGCCATCGACCTAGGCTCGCTCAAAGCCGTGGGTCGGCGACCGAAGGGGCTGGTGATCACGCTGGCAATCAACTGGCTGATCAAACCCTTCACCATGGCCGTGTTGGCGGTGCTGTTCTTTGAGTATCTGTTGGCTGACCTGATCAACCCGGACGATGCTCAGCAATACATCGCCGGTCTGATCCTGCTGGGCGCCGCGCCATGCACTGCCATGGTCTTCGTCTGGTCGCAGATGACCAAGGGCGACCCAAACTACACGTTGGTGCAGGTCTCAGTGAACGATCTGGTGATGGTGGTCGCATTCGCCCCGATCGTCGCCTTGCTGCTGGGCGTGACCGAGATCGCCATCCCTTGGGAGACTTTGATGCTGTCGGTGGTGCTCTACATCGTGCTACCGCTGATCGCCGGCTGGTGGACGCGCAAGCGCCTAACTGCCCAGGGTGGTGAGGTGGCAGTCTCGGACTTCACCGCACGCATCAAGCCTATATCCATGCTCGGTCTGCTGCTTACCGTGGTGCTGCTGTTCGGTTTTCAAGGCCCGGTGATCCTGGCCCAGCCCACGCTGATTGCGCTGATTGCCTTGCCCATCCTCATCCAGTCCTACGCCATCTTCGCCCTGGGCTATGCCTGGGCCTGGGCGTGGCGCCTGCCGCACCCGATTGCCGCACCCTGCGCGCTGATCGGAACGTCCAACTTCTTCGAGCTGGCTGTGGCTGTGGCCATTGGCCTGTTTGGCCTGAACTCGGGCGCGGCGCTGGCCACCGTGGTCGGCGTACTGGTCGAGGTGCCGGTGATGCTGTCGCTGGTGGCCTTTGCCAACCGCACGCGCTCACGCTTCCCAGCGTCGTGATGGACTCCGCCGGCCTGGCATCGCTACTGCGGCTGGGCCGCCGATCGCGGCTCACACGAACCAGCACGTATTCCACCAGCTCCACCAACTCCTGAACCGAGGCAATGGCATGAGCCAGATCACCATCTATCACAACCCCGCTTGCGGCACATCGCGCAATGTTCTTGGCCTGATCCGCAACAGCGGCGAGGAGCCCGTGGTCATCGAATATCTGAAGACGCCACCCGACCGCGAAACGCTGCAACGCCTGATTGCCGCGATGGGCGTACCAGTGCGCGCGGTGCTGCGCGAGAAGGGCACGCCCTACGCCGAACTCGGCCTGGATGATTCCAAGTGGAACGACGAGCAATTGATCGGCTTCATGCTCCAGCACCCCATCCTCATCAACCGCCCCATCGTGGTCACGCCGCTGGGCATACTGCTGTGCCGACCTTCGGAAACAGTGCTGGACATCCTGCCCCAGCCGCAGCGCGGTGCGTTCTGTAAGGAAGACGGCGAAGCCGTCGTGAATGCGGAAGGTCATCGTGTCTGAATCCAGAATCGACCTACCCAATATCGACACCGCGCTGTTCCAGCAACCCGATGCCCAGCGGCTGATGGCGCCCGAGCGTGCCACCCACGCACCGCGCTTTCTGTTGCTCTACGGCTCGCTACGCGAGCGCTCGTTCAGCCGCCTGGCTGCCGAAGAAGCGGCACGCATTCTGAGCGCGCTCGGCGGTGAGACACGGATGTTCAACCCCTCGGGTCTGCCGTTGGTGGACGATGCGCCTCACGATCACCCGAAGGTCAGGGAACTGCACGAGCTGGTGCAATGGGCCGAAAGCATGGTGTGGAGTTCGCCCGAGCGCCACGGCGCAATGACCGGCCTGATGAAGACCCAGATCGACTGGATTCCGCTATCGGTCGGCGCCGTGCGCCCAACCCAGGGCAAGACGCTGGCGGTTATGCAGGTTTCGGGGGGCTCGCAGTCCTTCAATGCCGTCAACCAGATGCGCGTGTTGGGTCGCTGGATGCGGATGCTGACCGTCCCTAACCAGTCTTCGGTCGCCAAGGCATACCAGGAGTTCGATGAAGCGGGACGCATGAAGCCCTCGGCCTATTACGACCGCATCGTGGATGTGATGGAAGAGCTGATGAAGTTCACGCTGCTCACGCGCGACGTGATGCCATATCTAGTAGATCGCTATAGCGAGCGCAAGGAAAGCGCCGACGCCCTGAGCCGGCGCGTCAATCAAACAGCGATCTGAGAACCGCCATCGCAGCAAAAAGGGGGCCGAAGCCCCCTCGGTCAAATCAGACCGCGTTCGGCGAAGGATATGGTGCTGCCGCCTGCCACGATGACGTGATCCAGCGTGCGGACATCCACCAGCGCCAGTGCCTCCCTGAGCCGCTGAGTCAGCACCTTGTCGGCACCGCTCGGCTCGGGATTGCCGCTCGGGTGGTTGTGCGAAACGATGACCGCTGCCGCATTGAGCCGCAGCGCCTCCTTGACCAGCTCGCGCGGATACACCGATGCACTGTCGATGGTGCCTCGAAAAAGCTCGCTGTATTCGATCAGGCGATGCTGCGTATCCAGGAACAGCACTGCGAAGACTTCGTGCTCGAAGCCGGCCAGCTTGGCGCGCAGGTACTCCTTGACCGCCGCTGGCGAACTGAACGAGGCACCACGCTGCATCTTCTGCTCGATGGCCTGGCGCGCGGCCTCCAGAATCTGGTCGGTCGTCGCCAGCAGGTAGCGGCCTTGTGCATCGCGCACCATCAGCGAGGTATCGAACGAGGAAAAGGATAGTTGCGACATGATCGTGCTCCGGTTGCTCGGGCGGAATTGCCCGGAACCGTCGCCAGCACGGCGCAGCGCAAGCCGTCAGGGGTCGCAGACGGCCGCCAGGACGCAAGCGCGCACAAGCGCGCGCCGCCCTTGACGGCGAGAACGCCGTGATACGGTGAAGGAAACAGCAAGACCGCCTACACCCCGCCCACTGCACACAGTCGGCCTTTGGGGCAAGCGGAGCGCGCAGGCCCGGCAGGCCCGGCAGGGCCGGAGGCGGCAGGGGCCAAAGCCGGATGGCCGCGATTCGGCACGAAGCGCGGGGCGCAGCCCGCGAACCCGACGGCGGCACGCCGGGACGCCCGAATGCTTGGGACAGAACTACCCGTTGTCTGTCTTGCGCTGCTCGATCTGCAACTGCGCCCGCTGCGTTGCCTGTTGCAGCCGCTCCACCAGCACGCCCCTCGGAGGCAAGGCGGTCAGGTATTCGGCAACGTGGATGCCCGACTTGTCCAGCTCCAGCAACTCGATCTGCTCACGCTTCTTGCCGGTGCAAAGGATGATCCCTAATGGCGAGGCTTCCTCCGGCTCGCGTTCATGCTTGTCGAGCCAGCGAAGATAAAGCTCCATCTGTCCCTTGTAGGCCGCCTTGAAGTCACCGACCTTCAACTCCACCGCCACCAGCCGTCGCAGCTTGCGGTTGTAGAACAGCAGGTCGAGGTGGAAATCCTCGTCGTCAATCGGGATGCGCTTCTGTCGGGCCACGAAGCTGAACCCCGCGCCTAGCTCCAGCAAGAACGACTCCATTTCGCGGATGATCGCCGCCTCCAAGTCGCCTTCCTGCCAAGTGTCCCGCAGCCCCAGGAAGTCGAGGATGTATGGGTCGCGCATGACCAAGGCGGGCGACATGCGCTGCGCGTCGCGCATCGTCGCCAGCTCCTGCGCAATCGTCTCGCCCGGCTTCTTGGACAGCGCTGTGCGCTCGTACAGCATCGAGTTGATGCGCTCGCGCAACGTCCGCACGCTCCAGCGTTCGGCGCTGGCCATCTGCGCGTAGTAGTCCCGCTGGAGCGGATCTTTCAGCGGGATCAGAGCAATGAAGTGCGTCCAACTCAATTGTCGTATCAGTGATACGACAATCTGCTCCTCGGGGAAGGTGGCGGCAAACTGCACCATGCGGCGCAGGTTCTTGACCGCAAAACTGCTGCCGTACTCCTTCACCAACTGCGCCGCCAGGGTAGGCAATACTTCCTCGCCGTAGTCGGCTCGCCGGCCCTCCAGGACTTGCGTGCGGATACGCTGGCCGATACGCCAGTAGAGCATCGTCAGCTCGCTATTCACCGCCGAGGCGGCGCGTTGCCGCGCCGCCTCAATCAGTACCCGAATGTCGCCCAGCAGCGCCGACGGCGCTGCGGGCGATGCCACGGATGACCGGCGCGTGTTCATACTGCCGCCTCCGCAAGCTGGCGCGCGCCCGTGATGGCCTGACGCCGGCTGGCCACCAGCTCGGCCGCATCGCGTACCGGCTTGTCCTCGGTGTGGACGTAGTGCATGAACATCGCCACGGTCTTGTGGCCCGTCAGCTTCATGCCTACCTTGGTCGGCACGCCCGAATTGGCAATGTCAGTGGTCGAGCGATGGCGGATGCCGTGCGTGCCGACGTGCGGGACGCTGGCGGCCTTGAGCACCCGGCACCAGCCGCCATAGTGCTCGCTAAAGGTCAGGTGCTTGGCCGGGTCGTTCGGCGACGGCAGGACATAGGGGCAGTCCTCCCTGCGCGGTGTCGTCGAAAGCAGCCGATACGCTTCCTCGCTCATGGGCTTTGAAATGCCACCGACCTTGCTGTCGGGCCACACCACACGCCGGTTCTCGAAGTCCAGCCAGCTCCATTCGAGCGGGCAGATTTCGGAGCGCCGGGCGGCAAACTCGAATTGCAGCCGGATCGCCAGCGGAATGACGTAGTTCTCCAGCCCTTCCGCCTCCAGCTTCTCCAACTGGCGAAAGATCCTCACCATTTCCTCGTCCACGATGAGCCGGGTTTCCTTGCCCGGCGGATACATTGGGACGTGGCGGCACGGATTCGTGCCATCCGGGCGGTAGCCCCACACTTCGGCCATGTTGAACATCTTGCGCAGCACACCGAAGGTCTTGTTCGCCTCGGTCGGCTTGTAGGCCAGCTTTTCCATCAGCCCGGCAATATCGGGCCGCTTCACCTCATGCACCTTCTTGCGGCCCAGCAGCGGGACGATGCAGCGGTCGATGACGGCCTGATAGCCACGCTGCGTGCTGGGCTTGTTGCGCTTCTTGGAGTAGTCCTCCATGAACTTCTTGCACAACGCTTCGACCGTGGGCGCCTTGCGCGCTTCGGCCTTGGCACCGCCGGGGTCGCCGCCCCGGCGAACCTCGGCCAGCCAGTCCTGCGCCATGACGCGGGCCTGCTCCACGGTCAGTTCCCCGAACAGGCCCAGCGAAGGCTTGCGAGGCTGCCCGGAGTTTGTGCGGTACTGGAGCATGAACACCCGGCGGCCCTTCGGGGTAATCTTGCACAGGAAGCCCGGCACCACGGTATCCCGTAGTTCGATGTCCTTGGCCTGGGGTTGCGCTGACTCTACGGCGGTCTTGGTGAGCTTGATCTTAGCCATGATGACTCCTTGGAACGACCCGAATTCCAAGAGCCAGATAGGAGCGGCGCGAAGGAAAACCGGGTCAAGTTTCAGAAAGCACCGGCATATGATGGACGCGCGTAAGTTCTTGATAAACCTGCTGTATCGAGCTATGGCGCAGTCCAGCGAAGTACCGGGCTGGAGTCATGCTGAACAAAAAACCCCGCCGAAGCGGGGTTTTTCGTGGGGCGGTCAATCGCCCTGCTGCTTCTGCATGTGTTCCCAGCGTTCCTGCGCATCGATCGTGCGCTCGGCGGTCAGGCGCGCCTCCAGGCGATCCAGGCCGATCTCCTCGCCGGTGTCGACGCAATAGCCGTAGTCGCCGG
Source organism: Pseudoxanthomonas mexicana (assembly GCF_046736355.1). Taxonomy (GTDB): domain Bacteria; phylum Pseudomonadota; class Gammaproteobacteria; order Xanthomonadales; family Xanthomonadaceae; genus Pseudoxanthomonas_A; species Pseudoxanthomonas_A mexicana_B. The sequence goes on from NZ_CP157201.1 coordinate 2,350,055, forward strand.
AGTCCAGGCGCTTGAGCGTGCTGTCGATCTTGCCGATCAGCTTGCGGTAGCGGTCGCGGGTGCGCAGTTCCAGCGAGTTCTCGGTCTCGCGGGTGGCGCGCTCGGCCTCGTCGCCGATGTCGCGGACCTCGTCCTTCAGGTTCTCGATGGTCTGCTTGGATTCCTCGACCAGGTCGGCGCGCCACTGCAGCAGGCGCTGGCGGAAGTACTCCAGCTGCAGCGGGCTCATGTACTCCTCGTCGGACGAGGGCTTGTAGCCTTCCGGCACGATGGGACGGCCGCTGGCTTCATCGACCTTGTAGGGCACGACCTTGGCCTTGGGACGCACGACCGGCGCAGCGGGATTGGCCGGCTTGGCGACGGCAACCTTGCCGACGTTGATCGGGCGCGGGGACACGGCGGGCGTGGCGGCAGCGACGGCGGGTTTTGAAGCGGGGGAATTCTTGGGGGCGGGCACGGACTTGGGTACTGAGGGAGCCTTGGCAGCGGGCGCGGGTGCCGGGGATACAGCGGCCGGGACGGGCGCCTGGGCACGGCCAGCTGCCTTGGGGGGGGCAGGTTTGGCCGGAGCCGGCTTCGGGGCCGGCTTCGGTACGGATTTGGGAGCGGCTTTCGCCGGCGCGGCCTTCCTGGCCGGGGTCTTGGTCGGAGCCTTGACGGGCGCCTTGGCCACCGGCTTGGGCGCCGGCTTCCTGGCCACGGCGGGCTTGGCGGCCGCCTTCTTTGCCGCCGGCTTGGCCGGGGCCGCCTTCTTCGCCACGGCCTTCCTGGCCGCGGGCTTGGCGGCCGGCTTGGCCGGGGTCTTCTTCGCCGCCGGCTTCGGGGCCGGTTTCCTGGCCACCGCCTTCTTCACGGCGGCGGTCTTCCTGGCGACGGTCGGAGTCTTCTTGGCGGCCTTGGCGGCCTTCTTGGCAGGTTTTTTTGCAGCCACGAAAAGCGCTTCCTTTTTCTTCCCGATTGCCGGGAAAGCGCGACTTTATAGCCTACCCGGCGGGCAGCGGCAACCCGACGCGGGTATCATCGCCGCATGGTTGGCCGCCTGCTCATCGCCGTCCTGCGCGGCTACAAGCGCTTCATCAGTCCGCTGCTGGGGCCGCGCTGCCGTTTCGCGCCGTCCTGCTCGGAATACGCGATGGAGGCCATCGCCCGCTTCGGCCCGGCCCGCGGCGGCTGGCTGGCGATCCGCAGGATCGGCCGCTGCCACCCGCTGCACCCCGGCGGGCACGACCCGGTGCCCGACCGCCCCGACTCCTCCACCCCCTCCCCAGGAAATTCCTGATGTCCGGAACCGTCATCGTCAATGCCCGGCTGGTCAACGAAGACCGCCAGTTCGAGGGCGACCTGCGCTTCGAGAACGGCCGCATCACCGACGTCGGCCCGCGCGTGGCCGCCCGCACCGGCGACCAGGTCGTCGACGCCGGCGGCCGCTGGCTGCTGCCCGGCATGATCGACGACCAGGTGCACTTCCGCGAGCCCGGCATGCCGCACAAGGGCGACATCGCCACCGAGTCGGCCGCCGCGGTGGCCGGCGGGCTGACCAGCTTCATGGACATGCCCAACACCAGCCCGCCGACGCTGGACGCGACCGCGCTGGAGGACAAGTACCAGCGCGCCAAGGGGCGGGCGTGGGGCAACCACGGCTTCTACCTGGGCGCCAGCAACGACAACCTGGAGGCGGTGCGCACGCTGGACCCGAGGACCGCACCCGGCATCAAGGTGTTCATGGGCGCCTCCACCGGCAACATGCTGGTGGACGATCCGGACACGTTGGACGCGATCTTCCGCGAGGCGCCGACGCCGATCATCACCCATTGCGAGGACACGCCGACCATCGACGCCAACCTGGCCGCCTACCGCGCGCGCTACGGCGAGGACATCCCGGTCGAGCACCATCCCGACATCCGTTCGCGCGAGGCCTGCATCAAGTCCACGCGGCTGGCGCTGGAACTGGCGCGCCGGCACGGCACCCGCCTGCACGTGCTGCACATCTCCACCGCCGACGAGCTGGCGCTGTTCGAGCGCGGCCCGCTGGTGGACGCGGCCGGCAAGCTGCGCAAGCGCATCACCGCCGAGACCTGCATCCACTTCCTGCATTTCGACCGCGCCGACTACGCGCGGCTGGGCAACCTCATCAAGTGCAACCCGGCCATCAAGGACGCGCACGACCGCCAGGCGCTGATCGAGGCGCTGGCCGGCGACGTCATCGACGTGCTGGCCACCGATCACGCGCCGCACACGCTGGAGGAGAAGTCCAGGGCCTACGCGCAGGCGCCGTCCGGCCTGCCGCTGGTGCAGTACGCGCTGGTCGCGGCGCTGGAGCTGGTGCACGACAAGCGCATCGACGCGGCCCAGGTGGTGCGCAAGTTCGCGCACGCGCCGGCGCAGCTGTTCGACGTGAAGGAGCGCGGCTTCCTGCGCGAGGGCTACTGGGCCGACCTGGTGATGGTGGAGGACGCGGAATTCACCGTGCGCCGCGAGGACGTGCTGTCGCGCTGCGGCTGGTCGCCGTTCGAGGGCATGCGCTTCCGCTCGCGGGTGGCGGCGACCTGGGTCAACGGCCGGATGGTCTGGAACGGCGAGCAGCTGGTCGGCGCGCCCGGCGGGCAGCGGCTGGAGTTTGATCGGTGATCCCGGGCGCGGCGCGGATCGCGCTGCTGCTGGGCCTGTTGCTCGCCGCGCCGGCATCGCAGGCGCACCAGGACGAGCGCATCGTGTTCCCCGCTCAGGCGCAGCAGGGCGCGCTGGTCATCGGCAAGGTGCCGGCGGGCAGCCAGGTCGTCCACCATGACCGCAGGCTGCGGGTCACGCCGTACGGCAGCGTGGTGTTCGGCGTCGGCCGCGACGAGGCCGGGCCGCTGCAATTACAGGTCACCCTGCCCTCGGGCCGCAGCGAGACGGTCGCCGTCGCGGTGGCCCCGCGCGACTGGCCGCTGGAACGGGTGCGCGGCGTGCCGCCCAGGACGGTCAACCCGCCGCCGGAGATCGCCGCGCGCATCGCCCGCGAACAGGCCCAGGTCACCGCTGCGCGCGAGCGCGACGACGATCGCGCCGATTTCGCGCAGGCTTTCGCCTGGCCGGTGCAGGGCCGCATCAGCGGGCGCTTCGGCAACGCGCGCCTCTACGTGGCGACCGACGGGAGCACGCAGGCCGGCAGCGGCCACTCCGGCATGGACATCGCCGCGCCCGCCGGCACGCCGGTCAAGGCGCCGGCCGCCGGCGTGGTGACCTTCGCCGCGCCGGACCTGTATCTCACCGGCGGCACGCTGCTGCTGGACCACGGCCACGGCGTCAGTTCCAACTTCCTGCACCTGTCGCGCATCGACGTGAAGGCCGGCGATCGCATCGCGCAGGGACAGGTGATCGGCGCGGTCGGCGCGACCGGGCGGGCGACGGGGCCGCATCTGCATTGGGGGATGAACTGGTTCGACGTGCGCATCGATCCGCTGCTGGTGCTCGAGCGCGGGAAGTAAGCACGTGGCAGTTCACCCTCCGCACGCGCGGCGGCGCGTTCGTCATCCCGGTCAACCCGCTTTTCGCCTGGCGCGGTTCGACGTGCGCATCGATCCGTTGCTGGTGCTCGAGCGCGGGAAGTAAGCCTCACGTAGCGCAAGCCCGGCGCTACGTACCTGTAGAGCCGAGCTTGCTCGGCCATGCCGGCTCCGGAAGCCGGGAGCAGCGGAGCAAGCTCCGCTCTACAAGAGAATGGACGGCCGTGGGGCAACTTGCTCCGCTGACGCGGTTCGGCCTGCGCATCGACTTGCTGTCGGTGCTGGATCAAGAGGAAGCGAATACGCCCGCCGCGCAAGCCCGGCGCTACGTACCTGCAGAGCCGAGCTTGCTCGGCCATGCTGCTCCGGAAGCCGGAAGCCGGGAGCAGCGGAGCAAGCTCCGCTCTACAAGAGAATGGACGGCCGCTCAGGCGTCTTCCATCGCCATCTCGCGGTGGCCGGTGACGCGATCGCGCCCGGCCGTCTTGCTGGAGTACAGCGCGGTATCCACGCGTTCGAGCAGGCGGTCGAAGCTCTCGCCGGGCTGCAACTGCGCCACGCCCAGGCTCAGGCTGGTCTCGATGACGCGGCCGTCGATTGACAGCGGCCGCCGGTTGACCGCCTCGCGCAGGTGCTCGGCCACGTGCAGGGCCTGCTCCAGCGTGGTGTCTGGCAGCACCGCCAGCAGTTCGTCGCCGCCGTAGCGGCCCAGGCTGTCCTCCAGCCGCAGCTTGCCGCGCGTGCGCAGGGCGATCATGCGCAGGCAGTGATCGCCGACCAGGTGGCCGTGGCGATCGTTGACCTGCTTGAAATGATCGATGTCGAAGAACACCACCGACAGCGGCCGCTGCCGGCGCTGCGCGGCCTCGATGGCGTTCTCCAGCCGCTGCAGGATCGCCGCGCGCGACAGCAGCCCGGTCAGCGCGTCGCGCGTGGCCAGGCGGCTGGCCCAGTCGCGCTCGGCCCGCAATTGCTGCATCTTGTCGGCCAGGCCCACGGTCAACACCAGCCCGGACAGCGCGAATCCCAGCGGGTAGGCGTGCGCCAGCCAGATCGGGCCGGCCCACCAGCCCTGCAGTTCGAAGACGCGCAGGATCACCAGCAGCATCATCGGCAGCAGCGACAGCAGCAGGAAATAGGCCGCGCGGTTGCGCCTGGCCGTTTCCGAGGCGGCCGCGACCAATAGCGTGGCCACGCTCGCCAGCAGCAGCATGTTGCTGCTGCGCGGAATCAGCAGGGAATCGCTCGCCAGCGACGCCAGCATCAACACGCCCACCAGCGCATTGCAGGCATCGAGGATGCGCATCAGCCAGGGGCGGTGCTGGCGCAGGTCGAGGTAGTAACCGATGAACAGGTTGCTGGCGATGATCGAGAGCATCCCGGCCAGGCGGCCGGCGCGCACGTCCGCGCCGATCGCATGGCCGAACAGTTCCACGCCGCGCAGTTCGCCGCCCTGGGCGGCCAGGTAGACCGCCTGGCAGAGCAGGGTCAGCGCCAGGTACGCATAGCTGCGCTCGTGCAGCCCGATGCGGAAGCCGAAGGCGAGGATGGCCAGCACCACCATCGTGCTGAGCACCATCGTGCGCCAGGCGACGTATTCGAGGTCGTCGCCCTGGATGACCGCCAGCGGCTGGATCGACAGCCGCATCGGCGTGCTGCCCCAAGGCTGGATGCGCAGATACAGCGATTGCCCGGGTTGCAGCCCTTCGGGCAGCGGCACGGTCAGCGCGCGGGTCGAGAAGGCCGGATCGGCGTCGTCGCCGAACAGCGAGCGGCTGACTGGCGCAGCCTCGTCCGGCAGCCAGGCCTCGATGCGGTTGCGGCCCGGCGACTGCAGGACCAGGTGCGGATGGTCGTCGGGCGCGACGGCCTCGGACACGCGCACGCGCCACCAGCGCGGCGCGTCCGCGGTCTCGTACAGGGTGTCCGAACGCGCGCGGACGAAGCCGTCGTCCAGGCGGCCGGACACGACCTGCGATGCCGGCGCATCCGCATCCAGTCGCGCAAGTTCAAGCGTACGGGCCTGCAGCGGCGCCGCCAGCCATGCCAGCAGGATGCCGCCCAACACCAGGCGCCAAGGAATCCCCATCCCCTTCCCCGCCTATCGAGCAAGCCTTCAAGCATAGCCGACCGGAGCAAACTGTGCGCCAGGTCCGGATATGAGGCGTCTCAGCGGGGTTGAACGGTTCCCTGCCCGGCCACCCGCGCCACCGCGTCGTGCGGGTGCAGGCTCTCGTAATGGGCCACGCAGGCCTCGTAGCGGTCCACCCGCGGATCGGCGGCGAGCACGGCGGCGACCCGGCGCGCGGCGTCCTCGCAGAACATCAGGTTCTCGGCGTTGAGGCGGGCGAAGGCCTGCTCGTCCACGCGCTTGACCGCGGTCTGCACCGGCGTGGCCAGCGCCGCTTCCAGCGCATCGATCAGCGCCACCAGCGGCAGTTCGTCGAACTGCGGGCGCAGTTCCACCCGCACCTGAGCGCGGCTGCGCTGGGCGTGCGGGGTGGCGGCCATGCCGCGCTCGGAAGCCAGCCAGCCGGCGACCTGCGCGGCCGGCACGCTGGCGGCATCGGCGAAATCGGCGGCGAAGCGCTCGGCGTTGGCCTGCCGCGACAATGCCGCCGAGGCCGGGCAGGTGCTGGAGTACTCGACCGCCAGGGTCAGCGCCAGCTGCAGGTGGCCTTCGTCGAGGGTGGCCTCGATCTCGACCGGGTAGCGCTTCCAGCCGGCGTAGCCGCTTTCCAGCGCGCGCCGTTGCAGCAGCGCCTCGTAGCGCAGCTTCAGCCGGGCGCGGCCGGACAGGCCGTTCTGCGAGGCCACGCTGTCCTGCAGCAGGTGGCGCAGCCCGGCCGGGGTGATGGCCTCGCGCGCCAGCCCTTCCTGCAGTTGCAGGTACAGCCGCGACATGTGGATGCCGCGCGCATCGGGATTGGCCAGGTCGACCGACAGGTCGATGCTGGCCGGCACCTGCAACTGGCCGCCGGCGCCGTCGGAGACACGGATCGGCAGGGCGATGTTCTCCATGCCCACCCAGTCCAGCGCGCGCGCCAGCGGCACCGTGTGGTGGGCGACGTCGGGCAGTTCGGCGCGCGGCGCGGGGACGGACGAGGCAGACATGGAAGTCCAGCGGATGCGGGGGTCCGGCATTGTACCCCGCTGCGCCGAATTGCCCGCTGAAACAGTGCGTTACCGGCATCGGCCGGCGCTATCGCGGCGATTGTCCGGCGCTGTCGGCAACGCCCGGCGGCGGTCAGCCGCGCGCGGCGCGCCAGGCGACGAACAGCCGCCGCAGCGGCGATGCCAATGGCGCCGGTCCGCCGTGCCCGGCCTGCCGTTGCAGCCGCAGGCGGGCCAGCGCCGACCACAGCCGGCGTTCGCGCCCCCCCGCGAAGCGCGCCGGCCACTGCCGCAGCAGCGCGACCGGGACCGAAGCGCCGGCTTCGTTCCACAGGGCGGCGCCGGCCTGGCTGCCCGCGCGCGCGGCCAGGGTCTGCGCGATCACTGCCTGCACCGCCGCCTCGCCGCCCTGCCCGTCCATCAGCGCGTTCTCGATCGCCACCACCGCCTGTCCGTAGCCCCGGAGGCGTGCGAACGCCTGCGCTGGATCCGCGGCAGGCTCGCGCGCGGCAATCAGCGCCGGCAGCGCGTCGGCCAGCCTGTCCCAGGGCGCGCGCTGCGGTTCCAGCAGGCGGCCGAGCGGATGGCGCGAGCGGCGCCCGGCCCAGTCGCCCAGTTCCTGCGCCCACCACGACAGCTTGGCGTCGGCCGGCAGCGGATCACCGGCGACGTTCATCGCGTCCTCGAACTCCTGCAACAGGGCGAACCACGCCAGCGTCGTGCGCCGGCGCGCGGCCGGCACGAAGATTTCCGCACCGTCCCATTCGGGCCAGCGCGCGCGCCACTTGTCGAGGAAGCTGTCCAGCGCGGAGGAATCTGACATGGCGTTCGGAAAGGCTGTGCGGTGTTGGCGAACAGGTCGCGGGGGGAAACGCCGGCGAAGGCGGCTCGCGCGCGGATGCGTGGCGTTACGGATTCCGGCTGCGCCAGCCGGAAGGCCGCGACAGCGCGTGCGGCGACTCGCAGCGCAGGTCGGCCTGCCAGGTCTCCGGGTCGTCGCCGTCGAGCCGGTAGCCCCACAGCGCGGCGATGGAAGGCATGCCGGCCGCGCGCGCGGCGACGATGTCGCGCTCGTCGTCGCCCACGTAGACGCAATCGGCCGGGGCCACGCCGGTGCGCTCGGCCGCGACCAGCAGCGGCAGCGGGTGCGGCTTGCGCTCGGCCAGCGTGTCGCCGCCGATCAGCACCGCGCAGCGCGGCTCCCAGTCGAACTGCGGCAGGACCGCGCGCGCCAGGTACTCGGGCTTGTTGGTGACGATGCCCCAGATCGTGCCGGCGGCCTCCAGCGCGTCGAGCATCGCCGCCACGCCGTCGAAGAGATCGCTGTGGCGGCCCAGTTCCTCGCGGTAGACCGCCAGGAACTCAGCCACCAGCGCTTCACGCGCGTCCGTCTCCAGCATCGGCAGCGCCACCGACAGCATCGCCCGCGCGCCCTTGGACACCTGCGGCCGCAGCGTCTCCAGCGCCAGCGGCGGCAGGCCGCGCGCGTCGCGCATGCGGTTGGCGGTGGCCAGCATGTCCGGCGCGCTGTCCAGCAGCGTGCCGTCGAGGTCGAACAGCGCCGCGCGCGGGAAGGCCGGTGCGTGCGGCTTATCCAAGATCGCCTTCCCCGGTTTCCGGCTTCCGCGCGCAGGCCAGGTAGTTGACGTCGGTGCGCGAGGCAAGCCGCGCGCGGTTGCGCCACGGTTCGTAGGCCAGCCCGCTGACGTCCTCCAGTTGCAGGTCCGCCTGGCGCAGCCAGGCCGCCAGTTCGGCCGGCTTGATGAAGTCCTCGTAATGGTGCGTGCCGGTCGGCAGCAGCCGCGCGATGTACTCGGCGCCGACGATCGCCAGCGCGAACGCGGCCGGCGTGCGGTTGAGCGTGGACAGCAACAGCCGTCCGCCCGGCCTGAGCAGGCGCGCGCAGGCGGCGATGATCGCGCCGGGATCGGGCACGTGCTCCAGCATCTCCATGCAGGTGATCGCGTCGAACGCGCCGGGCATCTCCCCGGCCAGCGCCTCGACCGACTGCAGCCGGTAGTCGACCTGCACGCCGGATTCGAGCCGATGCAGGCGCGCGACGTTGATCAGTTCCGGGGCCAGGTCGATGGCGGTGACCTGCGCGCCCGCCTTCGCCAGCGCCTCGCTGAGCAGGCCGCCGCCGCAACCCACGTCCAGCACGCGCGCGCCGGCCAGCGCCACGCGCTGGCGCACGTAGTCCAGGCGCACCGGATTGAGCGCGTGCAACGGCTTCTGCGGGCCGTCCGGATCCCACCAGCGGCCGGCGAGCGCGCCGAACTTGTCCAGTTCGGCCTGATCGAAGTTGTCGGAGGGCGTGGAGGCGGCTTCGCTCATGGCGGTTCCGGGGGAAGGAGGTGCGACGGTGCCGCCATGATCCCATCGGTGGCGTGAAAAGCCAACGCCGGCCCGCCATCCGCCTCCACGCTTGTGGGAGCGACGTGAGTCGCGACGGTTTTTCCGGGTATTTCGCGTCTGGCTGGAGAGCTCGCGACTCACGTCGCTCCCATATTCCACATCACCCACCGCATCCAGCGGGGCCAGGCAGGATCAGCGCGGCAACGCCCGGATCCGCTCCCGCCACTGCCGCGCATTGGCGACGATGGCGACCACGTCCATGTCCACCAGTTCACGCTGCAGCAGCCTGGGCCGGCCGGCGATCCAGACGTCGGCGACCTGCTGGCGGCCGGTGGCGTAGACCAGTTGCGACAGCACGTGGTGCAGCGGCTGGGTCTCCAGCGCCGACAGGTCCACGCAGGCCAGGTCGGCCTGCTTGCCCACCTCGATCGAGCCGACCAGGTGATCGAAGCCGATCGCCCTGGCGCCGCCCAGCGTCGCCGCGCGCAGCGCGCTGGCGGCGTCGAACGCGGCCGCGTCCTGCGCCACCGCCTTGGCCAGCAGCGCGGCGGTGCGGGTCTCACCGAACATGTCCAGGTCGTTGTTGGACGCGCAGCCGTCGGTGCCGATGGCCAGGTTGACGCCCGCGCGCAGCAGCGCGCAGGCCGGGCAGAAACCCGAGGCCAGCTTGAGGTTGGACTCCGGGCAGTGCACCACGCTGACGCCGCGCTCGGCGCACAGGTGGATTTCGCCCTCGGTCAGCTGGGTCATGTGCACGGCGATCAGGCGGTCGTTGATCAGGCCCAGCCGGTCCAGCCGCGCGATCGGCCGCTGGCCGTGCTTTTCCTGCGACTGCGCCACTTCCTGCGCGGTCTCGTGCAGGTGCAGGTGGACCGGCACGTCGAGCTGGTCGGACAGCATGCGCACGCGCTCGAAGTTGGCGTCGTTGACCGTGTACGGCGCATGCGGGGCGAACGCGGTGGCGATCAGCGGATCGTCGCGCCACTGGTCGTGCACCTCGCCGGCGCGGTCGAAGTACTCGTCGTCGCTCTTCGCCCACGCGGTGGGGAAATCGATCACCGGCAGGCCGACCCGCGCGCGGAAGCCGTGGCGCTTGTAGGTCGCCGCCTGCACGTCGGGGAAGAAGTAGTTCTCGTTGACGCAGGTGGTGCCGCCGCGCAGCATCTCGGCGATCGCCAGGGTGATGCCGTCGGCGACGAACTCGGGGCTGATCAGCGCGCCCTCGATCGGCCAGATGTGCTCCTGCAGCCACACCTTCAGCGGCAGGTCGTCGGCCACGCCGCGCAGCAGCGTCATCGGGTTGTGGGTGTGCGCGTTGACCAGGCCGGGCATCAGCGCGCCGTGCGGGCGCGAGATGACCTGGCGCGGGGCGAAGCGCGCGCGCGCCTCGGCCTGCGGCAGCAGCGCGAGGATCCGGCCGCCGTCGACGGCGACCGCGTGATCCTCCAGCACCAGCCCGTGCGGCGCGATCGGGACGACGTAGGCGGCTTCGATCAGCAGGTCGCAGGGTTGGGGGGCGGAGGCGTCGGTCATGCGCTGTTACTCACAAGGCTTGTTCGTCCCCCGTGGGAGTCGGAAACGCGGACGGTGCCGCGATTCCCTTTCGGCACCGTCGTCCCCGCCAAGGCGGGGAACCAGGGACTTGTCGTGTCACTGCCGATTATTCAATCGGTTCGAAGACTTAACGGCAAAGGCAAGTCGCTGGATCCCCGCCTGCGCGGGGATGACGGTCCGGCAAGGCCGTAGCCGCGAAGCGGCTGCGGGCCGAATCGTCACTTGACCCGGCTGACGTACTCGCCGGTGCGGGTGTCGACCTTGATGATTTCGTCCTGGCCGACGAACAGCGGCACGCGCACCACCGCGCCGGTCTCCAGCGTGGCCGGCTTGCCGCCGCCGCCGGAGGTGTCGCCGCGCACGCCCGGGTCGGTCTCGACGATCTTCAGTTCGACGAAGTTCGGCGGCTGCACCGCGATCGGGGCGCCGTTCCACAGCGTCACCACGCAGCCTTCCTCGCCCTTGAGCCACTTCTCGGCGCCGCCCATGCCGGCCTTGTCGGCCTGCACCTGCTCGAAGGTCTCCTGCTGCATGAAGTGCCAGTACTCGCCGTCCGAATACAGGTACTGCATGTCGGTGTCGACGACGTCGGCGGCCTCCACCGAGTCGGTGGACTTCATGGTGATTTCCTGCACGCGGCCGCTCTTGATCAGGCGGTACTTGACGCGGGTGAAGGCCTGGCCCTTGCCCGGCTTGACGTATTCGGTGTCGGTGATGATCGCCGGTTCGTTGTTGACCAGGATCTTCATCCCGTTCTTGACGTCGTTCATGCCATAGCTGGCCATGCGGAAAACTCCTGAGGGTGGGGCTGGGCCTGCGCGCGGAGCGGCGGGCGGATAGAATGGACGACCCGCCAGGCCCGGCGGGCGTTTCCAGACCCGACATGATAACCGCAGCCCCCCGCCCCATGCAGCCCGCCCCGCTGCAACCGCCGCGCTGGCAGCAGCTGTGGCGCGATGCCGTGCGCGACCCGGCTGAACTGCTGGCGCTGCTGGGCCTGGACGCGCACGCGGCGCGGCTGTCGCCGGCGGCGGCGACGCAGTTCCCGCTGCGGGTGCCGCGCGGCTTCGTCGCGCGGATGCGCCACGGCGACATCGACGACCCGCTGCTGCGCCAGGTGCTGCCGCTGGACGAGGAGATGCGCGCGGCGCCGGGCTTCGGCCTGGATGCGGTCGGCGACCACGCCGCGCGCACCGCGCCGGGCGTGCTGCAGAAATACGCCGGCCGCGCGCTGCTGGTGGCCACCGGCAGCTGCGCGGTGAACTGCCGCTACTGCTTCCGCCGGCATTTCCCCTATGCCGAGGAAACCGCCGCGCGCGACGGCTGGCGGCAGGCCATCGAGCTCGTCGCCGCCGATGCCAGCGTCGAGGAGGTGCTGCTGTCCGGCGGCGATCCGCTGTCGCTGGCGACCTCCAGGCTGGCCGAACTGACCGATGCGCTGGCGCGCATCCCGCACCTCAGGCGCCTGCGCATCCACAGCCGCCTGCCGGTGGTGCTGCCCGAGCGGGTGGACGGCGCGCTGGCGGAATGGCTGGCCGCGCTGCCCTGGCCGGTGGCCTTCGTCATCCACGCCAACCACGCCAACGAGTTCGACGCCGGCGTCGATGCCGCCCTCGCCCGCCTGCGCGCGGCCGGCGCCACGCTGCTCAACCAGGCGGTGCTGCTGCGCGGCGTCAACGACAGCGTCGAGGCGCTGGCGGCCCTGAGCGAGCGCGGCTTCGCCGCCGGCGTGCTGCCCTACTACCTGCACCAGCTCGACCGGGTGGCCGGCGTGGCCCACTACGAGGTGGACGACGGGCGCGCCCGCGCGCTGCACGCGGCGCTGGCCGCGCGGCTGTCCGGCTACCTGGTGCCGCGGCTGGTGCGCGAGGTGCCCGGCGACAGCGGCAAGCGGCCGTTGTGACGCACGCCACGGCGCGGCGGCCCGGATTGGACGGTTCCGCCGCCTTCGTGTAATAAACCCGCACCCCTGCTGGAACCCCTGCATGCAGATCGGCAAAGACACGACCTTGCGCCTGACGCTCATCGACGACAGCGGCGAAGACGCCGAGGCGGTGGTCAGCGCGCTGCGCAACGGCGGCATCGCGGTGCGCCCGCTGCGCCCGCTCGACGCCGACGAACTGGCGCAGGCGCTGAAGGGCGCCCAGCCGATGGACCTGGTGCTGGCCTCGCGCTCGGCCACCGGCATCCCGCTGGCCACCGTGCTGTCGCAGGTCGACGCCAGCGGCAAGGACATCCCGGTGATCGTGCTGGCCGACGCGGTCAACGAGAACGACCTGATCACCGACCTGGCCGCCGGCGCGCGCGCGGTGGCCGTGCGCGGCCACCACGACCACCTCATCCAGGTGCTGCGCCGCGAATGGTCCGACCTGGACGCGCGCCGCGCGCTGCGCAGGCTGGAAGGCCAGCTGCGCGAGACCGAGCGCCGCTGCGACGCGCTGATCTCGTCCTCGCGCGATCCCATCGCCTACATCCACGAAGGCATGCACATCCGCGCCAACGACGCCTACATGGAGATGTTCGGCTTCGAGTCGTTCGAGGACGTGGAAGGGCTGTCGCTGCTGGATCTGGTCGCGCCGCAGTACGTCAACGACTTCAAGGCGCTGCTGAAGAAACTGTCCAAAGGCGAGCCGCCGCCGTCGCGCTACGAGCTGGAGGCGCGCAGCCTGGAGGGCGAGCAGTTCCCGGCCACGCTCGACTTCGCCACCGCCACCTACGAGGGCGAGCCGTGCGTGCAGGTGGTGTTCCGCCGCCGCGAGGAGTTCGACCCGGAACTGGCGCGCGAGGTCGAGGCGCTGCGCCAGCGCGACCAGGCCACCGGCCTGCTCAACCGCGCCACCTTCCTGCGCGAGCTGGAGGACGCGGTCAGCCAGGTCGCCGCCGGCGCCGGCCAGTACGCGCTGCTGCTGGTCGAACCGGACCACTACCAGCGCCTGATCCACGACATCGGCATCGACTCGGCCGACGACTTCGCCGCCGCGCTGGCGGCGCGGCTGGGCGAGAAGCTCGACGACCGCGCGATCCCGGCGCGCTTCGGCGAGCGCACCTTCGCCGTGCTGCTGCGCGGCGACCACAACGACACCGCCACACTGTCCGAGAAGCTGCGCGCCGCGTTCGCCTCGCACCTGTTCAACGTCGGCGAGCGCTCGGTCTCGGTGACCGTCAGCATGGGCGGCGTGCAGATCGGCGAGAAGATCGCCAGCGTCGCGCAGGTGCTCAAGCGCGCCACCGACAGCCTGCAGGCCGCCTCCAGCCTGGGCGGCAACCGCATCGAGGTGTTCGACCCGGGCGCGGTGGATCGCGCCGAGGAAGAACGCGTGCAGAGCTGGATCAAGCGCATCCGCGAGGCCTTGGCCGGCAACGGCTTCCAACTCCACTACCAGCCGGTGGTCAGCCTGCACGGCGAGCCGGGCCAGTTGTACGAGGCGCTGCTGCGGCTGGAAGGCAATGGCGAAACGGTGGCGCCGCAGGCCTTCCTCGGCATCGCCGAGGAGCACGGCCTGCTCGACGACATCGACCGCTGGGTCGTGCAGCGCGCGATCGAGGTGCTGGCCGAGCGCAAGCGCGCCGGCCACGACACCCGCCTGATCGTCAAGGTCAGCCCGGCTTCGTTCGCCGACAGCCGCCTGCTGCAGCTCATCGCCCAGCAACTGGCCCTGCACGACGTGCCCGGCAACCGGCTGTGGCTGGAGACGCCGGAGGCCAAGGTGTTCACCCACCTGCGGCAGGCGCAGGAATTCCAGGGCGGCGCCTCCAAGCTCGGCTGCCAGGTCGGCCTGGAGCACTTCGGCGCGGGCCTGGATTCGTTCCAGCTGCTGTCGCACTTCCAGCCGGCGTTCCTCAAGATCGACCGCGCCTTCACCGAGGATCTGGGCAAGACGCCGGAACTGCAGCAGAAGCTGCGCGAGATCGCCGAGCGCGCGCAGTCGCTCGGCATCCTGACCGTGGCCGAGCACGTGCAGGACGCGGCGACGATGAGCTTCCTCTACACCGCCGCGGTCGATTACGTCGAAGGCAACTTCCTGGCCACGCCGGGGCCGGCGATGAACTACGACTTCGGCTGAAAACCGTTGCTTTTGTGGGAGCGACGTCAGTCGCGACGAGGCTTTACCGGTAAATCGTCGCTCCCACAACCGCTCAGGCGAACGTCGCCTGCGCGCCGCGCAGCGCCGCGATGCGCTCTTCCAGCGGAGGGTGGCTCAGGAACAGCTTGCGCAGCCCCAGCGCGCGGCCGCCGGCGATGCCGAACGCCTCCACCTGCGCCGGCAGCGTGCTGTCGCGGTGCTGCGCGCCCAGGCGCTCCAGCGCGGCGATCATCTTCTGGCGGCCGGCCAGGTGCGCGCCGCCGGCGTCGGCGCGGAACTCGCGCCGGCGCGAGAACCACATCGCGATCATCGTCGCGAACAGGCCGAACACCATCTCCAGCACCATCACGATGATGAAGTAGGCGAAGCCCGGGCCGCGCTCGCCGTCGCGGTTGCCCGACAGGTAGCTGTCGACGATGCCGCCGACCACCCGCGCCAGCACGATCACGAAGGTGTTGAGCACGCCCTGCAGCAGCGCCATCGTCACCATGTCGCCGTTGGCGACGTGGCTGACCTCGTGGGCCAGCACCGCCTCGGCCTCGTCGCGGCTCATGCCGCGCAGCAGGCCGGTGGACACGGCTACCAGCGCGTTGTTGCGGTTGGCGCCGGTGGCGAAGGCGTTGATTTCCGGCGCGTCGTAGACCGCCACCTCCGGCATGCCGATGCCGGCGGCCTGCGCCTGCCGCTGCACGGTGGCCAGCAGCCAGCGCTCGGTCTCGCTGCGCGGCTGGGTGATGACCTGCGCGCCGGTCGCGCGCTTGGCCATGAACTTGGACATCAGCAGCGAGATGAAGGAACCGCCGAAGCCGAAGATGGCCGCCATCACCAGCAGCCCGCTCATCTGCTGCGGGTGCACGCCCAGCAGCCGCATCACGATGCCCGCCAGGATCAGGACGGCGAAGTTGGTGGCGAGGAACAGGGCGGCGCGGCTGAACACGGCGAGGGACTCCGGAAGGCTGTTGAGGGAACGACAAGGGCCTTTCTGTAGACCGGCCGCTTAGAATTCAAGGCGCTTCCTGACCGGACCGTTCAGCCATCGCCGCCCCCGCCGCCACCGACGTTCCCGCACGCGCCGATGCCGGCTACCGCGGCCGCTTCGCGCCCTCGCCCACCGGCGCGCTGCATTTCGGCTCGCTGCTGGCCGCGCTGGGCAGCTGGCTGCT
The DNA here is from genome assembly GCF_046736355.1 of Pseudoxanthomonas mexicana. Taxonomy (GTDB): domain Bacteria; phylum Pseudomonadota; class Gammaproteobacteria; order Xanthomonadales; family Xanthomonadaceae; genus Pseudoxanthomonas_A; species Pseudoxanthomonas_A mexicana_B. Next base: position 2,365,814 of record NZ_CP157201.1, read on the forward strand.
GGCGCGCGCGGCCGGCGGCGCCTGGCTGGTGCGGGTGGAAGACCTGGATCCGCCGCGCGAAGTGCCCGGCGCGGCGCGGCGGCAACTGGAGACGCTGGCCGCGTTCGGCCTGCACGCCGACGAGCCGGTGGTCTTCCAGAGCGCGCGCGGCGCGCTGTACGAGCGCGCGCTGGCCGACCTGCTGGAGCGCGGGCTGGCCTTCGCCTGCCATTGCAGCCGCAGCGCGCTGGCCGCCGGCGGCGGCCTCCACCATGCCTGCGTGGCCGGCGCGCGGCGGCCGGATCCGGCGGTGCGCCTGCGCGTGCCGGCGGGGACGCAGGTGGCGTTCGACGACGGCCTGCAGGGGCGGTTCGCCCAGGACGTGCACGCGCAGGTCGGCGACTTCGTGCTGCGCCGCGCCGACGGCTACTGGGCCTACCAGCTGGCGGTGGTCGTCGACGACGCCGCGCAGGGCATCACCGACGTCGTGCGCGGCGCCGACCTGCTCGACTCCACGCCGCGGCAGATCCTGCTGCAGCGCGCGCTCGGCCTGCCGACCCCGCGCTACCTGCACCTGCCCGTGATCGTCGATGCGGAAGGCCACAAGCTGTCCAAGTCGATGGCGGCGCTGCCGGTGGACGCGGCCGATCCGCTGCCGGCCCTGCGCGCGGCCTGGCGCGCGCTCGGACAGGCACCGCACGCGATGCAGGCGACGCTGCCGATCGAGGCCTGGCTGCAGCGCGCACTGCTGCATTTCGACGCGCGCAGGCTGCCCGCGCGCGCCACGCTGCCATTCGCTGCGTTGCACAACATCGCCGGCGCGAACGCTGTCTAGAATCCGGGCAACCGCCACTTGCGGCGGAATCGGAGAATTCCCCATGACATCGCGCGTCGCCCTGGTGACCGGCGGCACCGGAGGCATCGGTACCGCCATCTGCAAGAAACTGGCCGACCAGGGACACAAGGTCGCCACCAACTACCGCAACGAGGAGAAGGCCCGGGCCTGGCAGCAGCAGATGAAGGCCGAGGGCTACGACTTCACCCTGGTCAAGGGCGACGTCACCGATCCGGCCGAGGCCGAGGCGATGGTGCGCCAGGTCGAGGCCGAGCTGGGCCCGGTCGAGATCCTGATCAACAACGCCGGCATCACCCGCGACGGGACCTTCCACAAGATGACCGCCCAGCAGTGGGGCGACGTCATCAACACCAACCTCAACTCGGTGTTCAACGTCACCCGCCCGGTCATCGAGGGCATGCGCGAGCGCAAGTGGGGCCGGATCATCCAGATCAGCTCGATCAACGGCCTCAAGGGCCAGTACGGCCAGGCCAACTACGCCGCGGCCAAGGCCGGCATGCACGGCTTCACCATTTCGCTGGCGCGCGAGAACGCCAAGCTCGGCATCACCGTCAACACGGTCTCGCCCGGCTACGTGGCCACCGACATGGTGATGGCGGTGCCGGAGGAAGTGCGCGCCAAGATCGCCGCCGACATCCCGACCGGCCGGCTCGGCAAGCCGGAGGAGATCGCCTACGCGGTGGCCTTCCTGGTCGACGAGCAGGCGGCGTGGATCACCGGCTCCAACCTGGACATCAACGGCGGCCACCACATGGGCTGGTGAGGTCCCGGGAACGCGGCGCCGCCCCGCTGCGGCGCCCGCGTTTCCACTGGCCCGCCCCGTTCCTTCGCCGCCTTGCCTGAACAGGACAGGCCGTACCTGCGGCTGCTTGCAAGGGCTGTTGCGCTGCGTCATGCTGCGCAGCATTGCGTTCGAGTGAAGGTTCAATGGCTGCCATCCGCATCATCAAGAAATACCCGAACCGCCGCCTCTACGACACCGAGATTTCCAGCTACATCACCATCGAGGACGTCCGCCAGCTGATCGTCGACGGCGAGGACTTCGAGGTCCGCGACGCCAAGAGCGGCGACGACCTGACCCGCACGGTGCTGCTGCAGATCATCAGCGAGCAGGAGCAGGAAGGCGAACCGGTGCTGTCCACCCAGTTGCTGAGCCAGATCATCCGCTTCTACGGCGATTCGCTGCAGGGCTTCATGGGCAACTACCTGGAGCGCAGCATGCAGCTGTTCCTGGACCAGCAGCAGCAGTTCCGCAGCCAGATGGGCAACCTGCTCGGGCAGACGCCCTGGACCATGATGAACCAGCTCACCGAGCGCAACATGGAGCTGTGGCAGGAATTCCAGCGCAACCTCAGCGGCGGCCTGGGCCGCCCGGCCGCGCCGACGTCCGGCACCACCGCGCCGAAAAAGGAAACGCCGCGCGAGACGCCGAAGACGCGCACGCGCTGACACGCAACCGTCCAATGCAGGCCCGTGCGGCGACGCGCGGGCTTTTTGCTGCACGCACACAGGGGAACAGGAATGGCACGACGCATCGCGCTGGTGACCGGCGCACTCGGCGGACTGGGACAGGAAATCTGCCGCACGCTGGCCCGCGCCGGCTGCGCGGTGATCGCCGCCGACCTGCCCGCGGACGACGCGCGGCGGGCCGATTTCGCCGCCGGCAACGCCGGGCTGGAGATCGCCTACGCGCCACTGGACGTGACCGACCACGCGCAGTGCGGCGCGCTGGTGAACGAGGTGCAGGCCCGCCACGGCGCGCTCGACATCCTGGTCAACAACGCCGGCATCACCCGCGACGCCACCCTGCGCAAGATGGAGATCGCGCAGTGGGACGCGGTGCTGCGGGTGCACCTGGACGGCGCGTTCAACCTGTGCCGGCACGCGATCGAGGGCATGCAGGCGCGCGGCTTCGGCCGCATCGTCAACATCAGCTCGATCAGCGGGCAGACCGGCAACTTCGGCCAGACCAACTACGCCGCCGCCAAGGCCGGCCTGCACGGGCTGACCATGTCGCTGGCGCGCGAGGTCGCGGCCAAGGGCGTCACCGTCAACAGCATCTCGCCGGGCTACGTGGAGACGCCGATGACCCGGGCGATGCCGGCCGAGGTGCGCGATCGCATCGTCGCCACCGTGCCGGCCGGGCGCATCGGCCAGCCAGGCGACATCGCGCGCGCGGTGGCCTTCCTGGCCGACGACGCGGCCGGCTACATCACCGGCGCCAACCTGCCGGTCAACGGCGGGCTGCTGATGGGCTTCTGAAGCCCAGCCGCGCCGCTTCCGAATCGTTCCAGGAAAAAGGAGCCGACCATGAAACTCACGCCTCCCACCTTCGGCGTCTGGCTGATCGCGGTGCTGCTGGGCGGCGCCGGCATCGCCGCGCGCTTCGGCTACGTGCCGGTGCTGGCTCCGCACGCCTTCTGGCTGGTGGTCGCCGGCTTCGTGCTGCTGGTGCTGTCCACGCTGTTCGCGCGGCTGTAGCGCCACAGCGGTTTCCCCTTTCCGTGCCTCCGGGTCGCTTTGAGGCAAGGAATGGGCCGCCGGCATGGCGGTGAGCCGAGCAAGCTCGGCTCTACAACAAGCCTGGCTGTAGAGCCGAGCTTGCTCGGCTCCTCGCGCCGGAGGCAGAACCGGCCTTGGCAAGGCCCGCTACATCGCATCGCGATGGCCCTGGCCTGCGGGAAAGTGCATAACGAGCAAAAACGGACGAGTCCGGAGGATCCCTACCGGGCGGCCTCGCAGAACCGCTTGCGGTATTCCATCGCCTTGGGCATCAGCGCGGTCAGGTTCTGGATGCGGGTGCCGGGATTGGGATGGGTAGAGGCGAACTCCGGCGGGGCCTGGCCGCCGCTGGCCTCGCCCATGCGCTGCCACAGCGGCACCGCCTCCCGCGGGTCGAAGCAGGCCGCCGCCGCCAGCATCAGCCCCACCTCGTCGGCCTGGGTCTCGTGCTCGCGCGCGTACGGCAGCAGGTAGCCGTAGCCCATCGCCGCCATCACCATCTGCTGTTGCTGCGGATCCATGCCGCTCATCGCGCCGGCCATCTGGCCGATCTGGGTCAGCTTCTGCTGCGACATGCGCTGGGCGCCGTGGCGCAGCAGCGCGTGGGCGATCTCGTGGCCCATCACCACCGCCACCGCGTCGGCGTTCCGCGCCACCGGCAGCAGGCCGGTGTAGACCGCCATCTTGCCGCCGGGCAGGCAGAACGCGTTGGCCTGCTCGGACTGGATGACGTTGACGTCCCAGTCGAACGACTTCCAGTTGCCGCTGGCCTGGGTGCCGCGCTCGGCGGCGATGGCCTGCTCGACCACGCCCACCTTGTCGATCAGGCGCTGGGCGATCCCGCGCACCTGCCGGGCCACCTGCGAGTCGGGGTCGATCGGGCGCTCCTGGGTGAGGATTTCCCGGTAGGCCTGCAGGCCCAGCGCCTTTTCCTCCTCGATGCCGATCGAACCGTCGATCAGCACCTTCTCGCCGGTATAGGGATCGACGACGCGGTTGCTGAACCAGTAGAAGGCCGCATAGCCGGCGAAGGCCAGCAGCACCCATCAGCGGATGTTGCCCAGCGGTCCGCGCCGCTGCGGCTGCCCACGCTGGCCGTCACCGCCGCGGCCGCGGCCGAATGGATCCTGTCTCATCGTTCCCTTCCTCGGCTCAGATGCCCCGCACGACGCGGAAGCCGACTCTGCCGTTAGTCATATCCGAATCGGATGAAGATCGCCACGCCGCGCGCGTCTGTGCCGGCGCGCTGGACCACGAGGCGCCGCGCACCACCCGTACGCGACAGCCCGGGTTGAACCAGGCCGCGCCGTCGGCCGGGGCGCGGCGGTAGCTGGCATGCCAGCAGTCGCCGACCCATTCGCTGATGTTGCCAGTCATGTCGTGCAGGCCCCAGGCGTTGGGCTGGAAGCTGCCGACCGGCGCCGCACCCCAATGGCCGTCGCCATAGCCGGGGAAGGCGTTGTTCCAGCGCCGGCCGCTGGGCGACCTGTCGCCGGCGCCGGTGAGGTTGCCGGCCCGCGCCGGCGGCACCGGCGCATCGCCCCAGGGATAGCGGCCCCGGGTGCCGGCGCGCAGGGCGTATTCGTACTCGGCCTCGCTGGGCAGGCGGTAGCCGTGGCCGGTCTGCCCGGCCAGCCAGTCGGCGTAGGCCTCGGCGTCATGGACGCTGACGTGCAGCACCGGCATGTCGTCGGCGGCCGGCTTGCCGCTGTAGTCCGAGCGCCAGTCCACGCCGCTGCGGCGGACGAAGTTGCCGCTGAGTTCGTCGTAGACGACGGAATGGCCGCGCCGGGTCGCGCGCGGGCGGTAGCCGGTGGCCTCTACGAAGCGCCGGAACTGCCCCACGGTGACCGGGTGGCGCGACATCGCGAAGCCGCGGTTGAAGCGGATGTAGTGCGCCGGCTTCTCGGCGTCGGCAGCCTGGCGATCGTCGTCTTCGGCGCCCATCCGGTAGCCGCCGTGCGGGACCACCACCATCTCCGGCGCGCGGCCGCCGTTGCGCAGGGTGTCGGTGAACGCCTGGCCGGGGCGGAACAGGCCGTAGTAGGTGGCCAGGTCGATGCGCTCGCGGAAATCGGCCGCCAGCGGATCGCCCGGCTCGGCGATCCGCAGCACTTCGGCCAGCTTGCCGCGCGCGGCCTTGATGCCCAGCGGCGAGGCGATGTCGCGCAGGCCCTCGTCGCGCAGGCGGACGATGCGGGCATGGCGGATGGCGGCCACGCGCGCGCGCGCGTCGTCGATCGTCGCCGCCTCCTCGCGCACGCGCGCCGCGTGCGCCAGCCAGTCGGCCGCGGCGGCGAAGTCGCCGGCCTCGGCCGCGTCCTCGGCGCGGCGGATCAGCGCGCTCTCCACCGCCGCCACGCCTTGCAGCGCGCGCGGATGCTCCGGCTTCCACTTCAGCACCTCGCGGAATCCGGCCAGCGCGCCGCCGCCGGATTCGCCCAACTGGCCGGCGCGCAGCGCGCGCTCGCTGGCCTGGTTCAGGCGTGCCCACTGCTCGGCCTCGTCCACCCGCTCCAGGTAGGCCTGCACCGCGCCGGCGCCGGCATCGAGGGTACGCGCCACCGCCGCGATCTCCGCCGCGCGCTGCATCGCCGCGTCGTCGTCGTCAGCCTTACGCAGGGCCTGGCGGCCCTGTTCGAGCAGGCGCTGGCGCGCGCGTTCCAGCCCGCGCCGGGCCGCGGCATCGTCGGGACCCAGTGCCTGCAACGCCAGGTAGATCGGGATGGCCGCCTGCGCGTCCTCGTACAGGCGACCCTGTTCGAGCGCGGTGGCGGCGTCGCGCAGCGCCTGCGCGCGGCCTTCCGCGTCCAGCGCCACCGCCGGCGCCTGCCAGCTCAGCGACGCGCTGGCGCTGTCGTCGCCGCTGACCGTCACCGTGGGCATGCGCGGAGAAGCGTCCGCGTCCTCCGCCCCGCTCCCGCCGTCGCGGGTGCAGCCCGACAGCGCCAGCAGCAGGCACAACGCGGGCGGCGTGACGAGGGATTTCCGCATGCGCTCCTACAGGTGTGCGAGGTATCCGGCGGTGCGACGTTAGGCTATTGTCGCCTGCCTGATCAAACCCCCTGCACTCAGCGGAGATTCCGTGCCCGATTGGATCGCCACCCCCGCCGCGCTGCACGCGCGCCTGGCTTCGCCGCCCGCCCGCGTCGGCCTGGACACTGAATTCGTGCGCGAACGCACCTACTGGCCGCAACTGGCGCTGGTGCAGATGGCGGTCGGCGACGACATCCTGCTGATCGATCCGCTGGCGCCGGGCATGACCGAGGCGCTGAAGCCGGTGCTGGCCGATCCTGCGATCGTCAAGGTGATGCACAGCGCCAGCGAGGACCTGGTCGCCTTCCAGTACACCTGCGGGGTGGTGCCCACGCCGTTGTTCGATACCCAGATCGCCGCCGCGCTGGCGGGGGTGGCCGGCGGTATCGGCTACCAGAAGCTGGTCGAGCAGATCACCGGCGTGACCCTGGCCAAGGGCGAGACCCGCTCGGACTGGCTGCGCCGGCCGCTCAGCGAGGCGCAACTGCAGTACGCCGCCGACGACGTGCGCTACCTGTTCGCCCTGCACGACGCATTGGAACAGAAGCTGGCCGCGCAGGGACGGCTGGAATGGCTGCGGCAGGACTGCGATCGCTTCACCGCCCAGGCCGCCGCCGACGAGGGCGAGCGCTGGCCGCACCTGTCCATGCGCAGCGCGCAGTTCCTGGAACCGGCCGCGCAGCTGCGGCTGATCCGGCTGCTGCGCTGGCGCGAACAGGCCGCGCGCAGCGGCGACAAGCCGCGCAGCTGGATCCTCGACAACGAACTGGTGGTCAACCTGGCCCGCCAGCCGCCGGCCGACCGACAGGCACTGCAAGCGCAGCTCGAAGCCCATCCCAAGGCGCCGCGCAAGCTCGGCGACGCGATCTGGCGCGCCCTGGACACGCCGCTGGAGGACGAGGCGCAGGCGCCGCTGGCGCGCGCCGCGCAGGAAGGCGACAAGGCCGCGCTGCGAAGGCTGCAGGACGCCGTGGCGCGCCACAGCGCCGAACTCGGCCTGCCCGACGGCGTGCTGGGATCGCGCCGCCACCTGGAAAGCCTGCTGGACGGCGGCCCGTGGCCGGCGGCATTGTCCGGCTGGCGGCGCGCGCAACTGGAACCGCTGCTGGCGCCGCTGCTGAATCCGCCACCGGCGCCACCGCCGGCTGCATGAAGCGGCGGCCGCGAAGGGCGCGACGTCCGCCCACGCCTTCGACGTCCTTGTACACGCCATCCGCGCGCCGCATGTTCATCGGCTTCAACCACCGCTGAACCGGCCCGCTTGGCGCTCCTGCCGGCCGGGTGTACAATTCGCTGGCTCGTGGGGGGGTAGCTCAGCTGGGAGAGCGCGTCGTTCGCAATGACGAGGTCGTGGGTTCGATCCCCATCCTCTCCACCACTACGAGAACGTCCCTCGGGACGTACGGAAAAGCCGGCAACCTCCAGGTTGGCCGGCTTTTTTGTGGCTTTTCTCCGAGACGGTTGTAGCGCCGAGCTTGCTCGGCGGGAACTCCCCGGGCAGCGGAGCAAGCTCCGCTCTACAGTGTGGCTGGGGCGGCTGTAGCGCCGAGCAGCGGAGCAAGCTCCGCTCTACGGCATGCCGGGGAGATGCTGTAGCGCTGCATGCCTCAACCCGGCAATGGCGATGCCGCGCCGGTGGTGGCGGCCGGCGCGCGCACGCGCCCGTGCAGCATGCGGTACAGCGCCGGCAGCACGACCAGCGTCAGCAGCGTGGACGAGACGATGCCGCCGATTACCACTGTGGCCAGCGGGCGCTGCACCTCCGAGCCGGCGCCGACGTTGACCGCCATCGGCACGAAGCCCAGCGAGGCCACCAACGCGGTCATCAGCACCGGCCGCAGCCGGCCCAGCGCGCCCTGCGCGATGGCCTCGTCCAGCGCCAGGCCCTGCGCGCGCAGCCTGCGGATGAAGCCCAGCATCACCAGCCCGTTCAGCACCGCCACGCCGGACAACGCGATGAAGCCCACGCCGGCGGAGATCGACAGCGGGATGCCGCGCGCGGCCAGCGCGACCACGCCTCCGGTCAGCGCCAGCGGCACGCCGCTGAAGACGATGGCCGCGTCGCGCCCGGAGCCGAACGCCCAGAACAGCAGTGCGAAGATCAGCGCCAGCGTCGCCGGCACCACCAGCGACAGGCGCTGGCAGGCCGACACCAGCTGCTCGAAGCTGCCGCCGTAGCCCAGCCAGTAGCCCGGCGGCAGCTTCACTTCGGCGTCGATGCGCTGGCGCAGATCGGCGACGAAGCCGCCGAGGTCGCGCCCGCGCACGTTGGCGGTGACGACGATGCGGCGCTTGCCGTTCTCGCGGTTGATCTGGTTGGCGCCTTCGGTGATCCCGATGGCCGCCAGCTCGCGCAGCGGCACCGTGCGCGGCGCGCCGGAGCGCCACGCCGCGGCGCGATCCGACTCGTCGCCGTGCGCGTCGTCGCCCAGCGGCACCGGCAGGTCGCGCAGCGCGGCCGGATCCTGGCGCAGGTACTCGGGCAGGCGCACGACGATGTCGAAGCGGCGATCGCCCTCGAACAACTGCCCCGCGGTCGCGCCGCCCACCGCGGTGGCCACGGTGTCCTGCACCACGCTCGGGTTGAGCCCGTAGCGCGCCAGCGCCCGCCGGTCCGGGATCACGCTCAGCAGCGGCAGTCCGGTCGCCTGTTCCAGCGCGACGTCGGACGCGCCCGGCACGCCGCGCATCACTTCCTCGATGGCGCGCCCCGCCTCGACCAGCCGATCCAGATCGTCGCCGTAGACCTTCACCGCCACGTCGGCGCGCACGCCGGAGATCAGCTCGTTCATCCGCATCTGGATCGGCTGGGTGAACTCGTAGTTGTTGCCGGGCAGTTGCCGCACGGCCTCTTCCATTTCGGCGACCAGCCGCGCCTTGGGCTTGCGCGGATCCGGCCATCGGTCGCGCGGCTTGAGGATGATGAAGGTGTCGGCCAGCGAAGGCGGCATCGGATCGGTGGCGACCTCGGCGGTGCCGAGCTTGCCGAACACCCGCTCGACCTCGGGGAAGCGGTCGATGCGCGTCTCCAGCGTGGCCTGCATGCGCACCGCCTGCTCCAGGCTGGTGCCCGGGATGCGCAGCGCGTGCAGCGCGATGTCGCCCTCGTCCAGCCCGGGGACGAACTCCGAGCCCAGCCGGGTGGCCAGCGCTGCGCAGCCCAGCACGCCCAGCAACGCGCCGGCCACCACCCAGCGGCGGCGGCGCAGCGCCCAGTCCAGCACCGGCGCGTAGCGCCGCCGCGCCCAGCGCATCGCCCGCGTCTCGCCCTCGCCGACGCGGCCGCGCAGGAACAGCGCGATCGCCGCCGGCACGTAGGTCAGCGACAGCAGCATCGCGCCGGTGAGCGCCAGCACCACGGTGATCGCCATCGGGTGGAACATCTTTCCCTCCACCCCGGTGAGCGCGAAGATCGGCAGGTAGACGGCGGCGATGATGCCCAGGCCGAACAGGCTGGGCCGGATGACCTCGGCGGTGGCCGAGGCGGTGGCGTCCAGCCGCTCCCGCTCGTCCATCTCGCGGCCCAGCGCATGCTGCAGTTCGCCGAAGCGGCGCAGGCAGTTCTCGACGATGATCACCGCGCCGTCGACGATCAGGCCGAAGTCCAGCGCGCCCAGGCTCATCAGGTTGCCGGACACGCCGCCGCGCACCATGCCGGTCATCGTGAACAGCATCGACAGCGGGATCACCGCCGCGGTGATCAGCGCCGCGCGCACGTTGCCCAGCAGCAGGAACAGCACCAGCACCACCAGCAGCGCGCCCTCGACCAGGTTCCTGGCCACCGTGGCGATGGTGCGATCGACCAGCGCGGTGCGGTCGTAGACCGGCGTGGCGGTCACGCCGGGCGGCAGGCTGCGGTTGGCCTGCTCCAGCCTTTCCGCCGCCGCGCGCGCGACCTGCCGGCTGTTGGATCCGAACAGCATGAACGCGGTGCCCAGCACCACCTCGCGCCCGTTCTGCGTGGCCGCGCCGGTGCGCAGTTCCAGGCCCTCGCCCACCTCGGCGACGTCGCGCACGCGGATCGGTACGCCCTGGCGGCGATCCAGCACGATGTCGCCGATCGCCGCGGCGTCGGCGACCTGCCCCGGCGCGCGCACCAGCAGTTGCTGGCCGTTGCTTTCGATGTAGCCGGCGCCGACGTTCTGGTTGTTGGCCGCCACCGCGTCGACCACGTCCTGCATCGTGAACCCCAGCGCGACCAGCCGCGCGGGATCCGGAGTGATGTGGATCTGGCGCGCGTGGCCGCCGATGGTGTTGACCTCGGTCACGCCCGGCACGCCGCGCAGCTGCGGGCGCACCACCCAGTCCTGCAGGGTGCGCAGGTCGGTCGCCGTCCACGGCGTGCCGTCGGGCTTGCGCGCGTCCGGGCGCGCGTCCAGCGTGTACATGAAGATCTCGCCCATGCCGGTGGCCAGCGGCCCCATCTGCGGCTCCAGCCCCGGCGGCAGTTGCGAGCGGACCTGTTGCAGCCGCTCGGCCACCTGCTGGCGGGCGAAGTAGACGTCGGTGCCGTCCTCGAAGACGACGGTGACCTGCGACAGCCCGTAGCGCGAGATCGAGCGCGTGTAGTCCAGCCGCGGCAGCCCGGCCAGCACGGTCTCGATGGGGAAGGTCACGCGCTGCTCGGACTCCAGCGGCGAATAGCCGGTGGCCGCGGTGTTGATCTGCACCTGCACGTTGGTGATGTCGGGGGTGGCGTCGATGGGCAGGCGGGTGAAGCTCCAGCCGCCGACGCCGATCAGCGCCAGCGTCGCCGCCAGCATCAGCCAGCGGTGGGCGATGGCGAAACGGATGATGTTCTCCAGCATGTCGGCGTCCTTCAGTGCTCGTGGGAAACGCCGGACTTCTCGATGTCCGCCTTGATCAGGTAGCTCTGCGCGACGACCACCTCCTCGCCCACGGCCAGGCCCGACAGCACCTCGGCGCGCTGCGCGTCGCGCCGGCCCAGTTCCAGCGGCCGTGCCTCGTAGACGTCGCCCACGCGCACGAACGCCACCTCGCGCCCGTCCAGCCGCTGCAAGGCCGACAGCGGCACGACCCGCCCGGCGGGCTGGCGCTCCACCGTCACCCGCGCGCGCACCGCCGCGCCGGGACGCCACTGGCCGTCGCGGTTGTCCAGCACCGCGCGCGCGATCGTGCTCTGGCTGGCGGTGGCGGTGCCGGGCAGGATGCGCTCGATGTCGCTGCGCGCGGTGGCGCCGTCGCTCAGCCGCGTCACCTCGATCGGCAGGCCGGCGCGCAAATGCTGGGCGTCGGCGCCGAACACGTGCAGATCCACCCACAGCCGCGACAGATCGGCGATCTCGAACAGCGCCGCGCCCTCGCCGGCGATCGCGCCGACCGCGCCGTTGCGCGCCAGCACCACGCCGTCGATCGGCGCGGTCAGCGCATAGGGGGTCAGGCTGAGGTTGCTCTCGATCAGCGCCAGCGTCTGCCCGCGGCGAACGCGATCGCCGATGCCGGCGTCGAGCCGGCGCACCGGCCCGGGGAAGCGCGCGGCAACCTGGGCGACGCGGCCCTCGACCGGCGTCAGCAGGCCCTGCACCTCGTGCTCGTCGGCGATCTCGCCGGCGGCCACCGGCGCGACCTCGATGCCGCTCTGCGCGGCGACTTCCGCCACGATGCGGGTGCGGCCCTCGTAGCTGGGCCACTCCCAGCGCAGTTCCTTTCCGTCCAGCCGCGCGATGGCCTGCACGTCGAACGAATGCGGCTCGGCGATCTCGCCGTCGGCGCCCAGGCTGCCGTCGGGCCGCGGCGTCAGCACGTGCTCCTCGACGGCGCCGCCCAGCCGCGTCAGGCGCACGCGCAGTGCGCCGGCCGACGGCGGCAGCGGCTTGCCGCCGCGGTACAGCCAGGCCCGCAGGCGCGCGGGCGCGCCGTCCTCGACGATGGCCAGTTCGACGGCATGGCCGTCCTTTTCCAGCAGACGGCCGCCGTGGGCGCCCTTGCGCGCCTCGTCGGCATGGTCATCGGCGTGTTCTTCACCATCGCCGTGCGCATGCCTGGAGTCGGATGCGCCGCCGCAGGCGGCCAGCGCCAGCAGCAGCGCGATCGGGAAAGCGAAACGAAAGGGATTCATGGCTGCGCTCCTTGCGCGCGGGCGGCGGCCGGCGCGGCGACGAACGCCTGCCCGGTGAGCCGCTGGATTTCGATGAGGGCGATCTGGGCGTCGACGGCGACGTCCAGTTGCCGGCGCTGGGCGTCGATGCGCTCGGCTTGCAGTTGTGACCATTCCAGGTAGCTGATCGCGCCGGCGCGATACGCGCGGGCGGCGGCGGCCTCGGCGCGCGCCAGCAGCGGCTGCACCTCGTCGCGCAGCCGCCGCACTTCCATCTGCGCGCCGCGGTAGCGGCCGTGCGCCTCGACCAGGGTGGCATGGAGCGACAGGCCGCCGGCCTCGCGCTCGATTTCCAGCGCGGCCAGTTCCGCCTCGGCGGCGCGGATCTCCGGCTGGGCGCGCCGCGCCGCGCCCAGCGGCAGCGCCAGGCCGAAAGTCAGCGCGCTGTCGCCATTGGCCTGCAAGCGGCGCACGCCGACCTGCCATTCGAGATCGGCGCGGGCGGCGCGGCGCGCCAGCCGCAGGCGCGCCTCGCGGATGCGGCGCTCGCCGGCGAACTGCGCCAGTTCCGGCGTGGCGTCGAGCAAGGCGGAAAGCGCGTCCACCTCGCCGATGTCCGCCAGCCGGTCCGGCTCGGCGTCGGCCACGTCGAAGTCCGGCTCGCGCTGTCCCCACAGCGCCGCCAGGTGCCTGCGCGCGACGTCGCCGCGCTGCAAGGCGCGGGCATGCTCGATCTCGGCCCGCGCCAGCGCCGCCTGCGCGGTCAGCAGCACCGATTCCGGCGAGGCGCCGGCCTGCAAGCGCTGGCGCGCGGCATCGACCGCGCGGGCGCGCTGGGCGACGTCGACGCGCGCGATTGCATCCTGCCGCCGCGCCGCGACGACGGCCAAGTAGCGCCGCGCGGTTTCCGCCAGCAGATCCAGGCGCTGCGTTTCGCGCTCGATCGCCAATGCGTCGATGCGGCTTTGCGCCAGTGCGCGGCGCGCGTCCAGCTTGCCGCCGCGTTCCAGCACCGAGGCCAGCGTCAGCGTGATCTCGGCCTCGTCCAGCGCGCGCGCGCGGCCGCTGCCGAAGGCGTTCTCGACCGAGGCCGCCATCGACAGGCCCGGCGGCAGCGCGGCGTGCTCGCGCTCGGCTTCCAGCACGCGTTCGCGCGCGTCGGCCAGCCGCAGTTGGGGATGGACCCGGGCCACGCGCAAGAACGCGTCGTCCAGGGAAAGCCGCGCCGTCGCCTGCGCCCACGCGCACGGCCACGCCGCGAAAGCGGCGATCGCCGCGAGTCGCAACCACATGAAGGGTATCTCCGAAAGGGGAACGGACGCCGGCCACGGCCGGCGGCTGCGTCACGCCGCAATCGGGGGGCGGAACACCTCGTCGAGGCGCAGGCTGCGCCAGATCTCCACGGCCGGCGTCTGCAGGACCTGGATTACGACGCCATGCCATTGCGGCGGCGCGTCGGGCGCGATGAAGCTGAGCACGCCGCAGCAATGGCTGGCATGCACGAGCAGGTGCAGCAGGCTACGCTCCTCGCCGTGCTCGCCGCCCTGGCCGTCGCCGTGCCCGCCTTCAGGGGCCGGATGCGAGGCATGTTCGCCGTCGTGCGCATGGCCCATGCCCTGCCCGGCCTCGTGCACGTCGCCCAGGGCGGCCAGCATCGGCATCGCCAGCACGGCCAGCATCAGCGCGTACAGCGCGGGCGCGCGCAGCAGGCACAGTAGCGGGTGGCGGCGGACGGACATGGGCGCGGATGGTAGCGCCGCGCGCAGGTGTTAAACAATCACGGCCGGCGTCGCAGGCCCGGGTTCTCCATCGCGGGATCCGTATCGGCGTGCCCATGATGGCGCGGCTTCGCCTGCGCCGCCCTTGCGGTCGAATCCGCAAGGGCGGCGTGACCGGCACTCAGAACTTGTAGCTGAAGCCCAGCAGCGTGGTCCTGCCGTATTCGAAGAACTTCTCGGGACGGTTGGCCGGGTCGCCGTCGTTGTAGGCGGCGAAGGGCTCGTCGCCGATGTTGCTGACCTGCAGGTACAGCGACAGCCCCTGCAGCGCGCCCTGGTTGAAGCTGTAGTTCAGCTGCGCGTCCTGCACGGTCTCGCCGGCGATGCTGATGGTCTGGTAGTCGGCGCCGAAGCCGCGCGTCTCGCCGCGGAAGTCCGAACGCGTGCGGCGGCTGTAGCGGATCGAGAAGCCGCCGCGCTCGTAGTAGAGCGTCGCATTGGAGACGTACTTGGACAGGCCCGAGATCGGCTCGCTGGTGCCGGGACCGTTCGGCTGGATCGAACTGCTGGTGTCCGAATAGGTGGCGATCAGGCCCAGCCCGTTCAGCGGCGCCCACAGCAGATCCAGCGGCAGCGAAGCGGTCAGCTCGACGCCCTTGATCGTGCCGCCCTCGCCGTTGAACGGCTGGTTGATGCGGCCAATCGTGGAGTCCGGATACACCGTCTGCCCGGCCGGCGGCGGCAGCGGATAGCCGGCGAAGTCGAACTCGATGTCCTGGTTGTAGATGTAGCTCTTCAGATCCTTGTGGAACCACGCCACGCCGAGGTAGCCGCGATTGCCGGCCTGGGTGGTGAAGTACTTCTCAACCGACAGGTCGATGGCGTCCGCCAGCCAGGGCCGCAGCCTGGGATTGCCGCCGCCCGCGGACCACTCGCTGCGGGTCACGTCGATGCCGACGTTCATGCCGGCCTGGAGCTGGTCCATGCGCGGACGCGCCATCTGCCGGGCCAGGCCGAGGCGGAACACCGTCTCCGGCAGGAACTCCAGGCCCAGGTTCAGGCTGGGCAAAGTCACCGAATAATCGATGCCATCGGTGACCGCGGTGCCGACCGGATTGCCCTCGAAGGTGCTGTAGCCCTCGGAGGACTGGTCGATGTAGATCTTCTGCACGCCGACGTTGCCGCGCAGCGGCATGCTGCCCAAGTCGGTGTCGATGGCCGCCTTCACGTAGAACGTCGACAGTTCTTCCTCGACCGACCAGTTCTTGGCGGCGATGTCCTGGTGGTAGTTGTAGACGTAGTTGTAGATGCCCGACGCCAGCACCTGGTTGGCGTCGAACATGCCGAACCGGCCGATGCCGCCGAAGTCGAAGTCCTGGATGCTGCCCGGGAACGGCGCGGTGACGCCGAAGCGCCCGCCCGTGCAGTCGGTGAGGCACAGCTTGGCCTCGATCGAGCTCTTGTCCTTGGTGCGCTTGCTGTAGTTGGCGCCGAAGTCGATGTTGCTGACGAAGCTGTCGTCGAAGCTGCGGATCGCGTTCAGCCGGAACGCGCGCAGCTTGTCGTTGACCTCGAAGTCCTTGATGTAGCCGTCCTGGCCCCAGCCGCCGGCATCGGTCAGCACCAGCGCGCCCGGGTCGTCGAAGTTCGCGCCGAGCACGTAGTTGTAGTACAGGCGGCTCGGATCCAGCGATATGTCCAGCGTGGTGTAGCCGTTGTTGGTCGAGAGGCCGGCATAGGTCTCGAGCACGCGGAACTTGCGCTCCACCTCGGAGATCGACGCGTCGGCGTTGATCAGCCAGTGGTCGCCGACGTGGAACTTGTTGTTGAAGCCGATCGAGTTCAGGCGGTCGTCGATCGGGTTGCTGTCCATGCGCAGCACCGGCGAGACGTTGTCCCAGACGCTGTTGGTGATGGTGTTGTTGCCGGCGACGGTGTAGCCGGGGCGCAGCTGTCCGGAGCCCCAGATCGTGCCGAACTCCATGCCGGTCTTGATCTCGGTCTTCTCGAACTTCGAGTAGAACCAGTCGAACGTGCCCTCGTAGACGTCGTTGGGCTTGAACTGCAGGGTCGCGGCGACGCCGGTGCGCTCGTGGTTGTTGTCGAACCGGTAGAGCTTGCCGCCGCCCAGCACGGTGGTGCCGTTGGGACCGTCGGTGAAGCCCCAGACCTCGTTCTGGTAGCCGGGCTGCGGGCTGTCCATCTTCGACACCGCCAGCATCAGGCCGAGGGTGTCGTCGGCGAACTGGTCGACGTAGGTCGCGCTGAAGCGGTAGCCGTTTTCCTTCTGGTCGCGGATCTTGTTCTGGTCATAGCGCGCGTTGAAGCTCATCACCCGCTCGGAGAACGACAGCGGGCGCACCGTCTGCAGGTCCACGGTGCCCGACAGGCCCTGGCCGACCAGCGCCGCGTCGGGGGTCTTGTAGACGACGACCTGGCTGAGCAGTTCGGACGGATACTGGTCGAACTCGACGCCACGGTTGTCGCCGGTGCTGGCCTGCTCGCGCCCGTTCAGCGTGGCGGTGGAGAAGTCGCCGGCAAAACCACGGATGTTGATCTGGGCCGCGCGGCCGCGCTCGCGTTGCGCGGTCAGGCCCGGCAGGCGCGCGATCGACTCGGCGATGCTGGAATCGGGCAGCTTGCCGATGTCCTCGGCGGAAATGGCCTCGACGATCGAGGTGGAGGTCTGCTTGGTGTCGATGGATTTCTCGATGGCCGAGCGGATGCCGACCACGGTGACCTTGTCGAGGTTGGTGGCTTCCGCCGGGTTCTCCTGCCCGCCCGCGGTCGCTTCCTGTGCCTGGACGCCGGCGGCCGTCAAGGCGATGGCCGAAGCCAGTGCAGCGCTGAGTAGATTGCGCTTGAGTTGCTGCATTTTTACCCTCTCCCAAAGGTCGTTGTCGAAAAAAGCCGGGCCCCTGCGTGCAAGTGGGCATTTCGGCTGCATGGCGGGGCTATCCGCCCCAAAATGTGCCGCCATGTTAGTCGTGCGTCGCAGTGCACAAACCGGTCTTGCATACGTATTCATAGGGGTTTCGCGCATCGCTGGACGATAGTTCCGGCATCGCCGCAGCCGGCGCGAGGAGAATCGAAATGCGAACCCGCCTGATCGCCGCGGCATTGGCCGCATGGATGACAGCCCTGCCTGCGCAGGCCGGCGCCCCTGCGGTGGTTGCCGATGCGAGCGTGGACGCCGCACAGGCGCTGAAGCTGCATGTGCCCTCGCCCGACTGGCGCGACCAGATCGTCTACTTCCTGATGATCGATCGCTTCGACGACGGCGATCCGTCCAACAACGACCAGGGCGCGGGCGAATACGATCCGGCCGACCACCGGCGCTACAGCGGCGGCGACCTGCGCGGCGTCGCCCGCCGCATCGGCTACATCCGCGAGCTCGGCGCCACCGCCGTTTGGATCACGCCGCCGGTCGCCAACCGCTGGTGGGACCCGCTCTCCAACTACGGCGGCTACCACGGCTACTGGGCCGAGGACTTCGAGGCCGTCGATGCGCACTACGGCGACCTGGACGACTACCGCCGGCTGTCGCACGCGCTGCACGAGGCCGGCATGTACCTGGTGCAGGACGTGGTGGTCAACCACACCGCCAACTTCTTCAGCTACGGCGAGGACTGGCGCGAGGACGACCCGGCCCACGGCTTCCGCCGCATCGCCGACGCGGCCGGCAGGAAGGCGCCGCGCAGCGCACCCTTCGACATGAACGACGCGCGCGACCCCGCGCAGCGCCAAGCCGGCGTCTACCACTGGACGCCGGCGATCCGCGACTTCGGCGAGCGCCGGCAGGAACTGGATTTCCAGCTCGCCGACCTGGACGACCTGAACACCGGGAACCCGGTGGTGCGGCGCGCGCTGCGCGATGCCTACGGCCACTGGATACGCGAGGTCGGCGTGGACGCGTTCCGCATCGACACCGCGTTCTACGTGCCGCCGGAATACTTCGACGACTTCATGCATGCCGACGACGCCGACGCGCCGGGCATGGC
Organism: Pseudoxanthomonas mexicana; assembly: GCF_046736355.1. GTDB lineage: Bacteria > Pseudomonadota > Gammaproteobacteria > Xanthomonadales > Xanthomonadaceae > Pseudoxanthomonas_A > Pseudoxanthomonas_A mexicana_B. The sequence continues at coordinate 2,383,964 of NZ_CP157201.1, forward strand.
CGAAGTCGCGCGGCGGACCGGGCGAAGCGACTTCCTCGCCTTTGGCGAGGGCTTCGCCATCGACCGGCCGTTCGACGAGGCGCAGATGCGGCGCATCGACGGCTACATGCGTGGCGGCGACGGCCGTGCGCTGCTGCCGTCGATGCTGCAATTCCCGCTGTACGGCACGCTGAACGACGTGTTCGCGCGCGGCGCGCCGACCGCGCAGCTCGGCCACCGCATCGCCGCCACGATGCGCATGCACGCGCGGCCTCACCTGATGCCGAGCTTCGTCGACAACCACGACGTCGATCGCTTCCTCGCCGGCGGCAGCGTCGAGGCGCTGAAGCAGTCGCTGCTGCTGATCATGACCCTGCCCGGCATTCCGACCGTCTACTACGGCACCGAGCAGGGCTTCACCGGCCAGCGCGCGGCGATGTTCGCCGGCGGCTACGGTTCCGGCGGCCGCGATCGCTTCGATGCGCAGGCACCGCTATACCGCTACCTGCAGCAGGCCACGGCGCTGCGCCGGACGCACCGGCTGTTCTCGCGGGGCACGCCGAGCGTGCTGCGCGACGATGCCGCCGGGCCTGGCGTGCTGGCCTATCGCATGGATCACCAGGGCGAAACGGCGCTGGTGGTGTTCAACACCGCCGACGGCGAGCGGCTGATGGACGCGCTGCCGACCGGGCTGGCAGCGGGCACGCGCTTGCGCGGCGCATTCTCGATCGACGGCGATCCCGTCGATGCGGCCGTCGACGCGGACGGCCGCCTCACCCGCGTGCTGCCCGCGCGCAGCGGATTGGTCTGGATCGCCGCGGCGACCGCGCCGGAGGAACGCGCGCGCGCCTTCGCCTCCAGGCCGACGATGGATCCGCTTGCCGCGATGCCGTTGCGGGGCGACTTCGAAGTTTCCGGACGAGCTGCGCCAGGCGCGTCGCTGCAACTGGTCGTCGATGGCGACATCGCACGCGCCGTGCGCGTGCGCACCGACGATGCCGGTCGCTGGCGCGCGACGGTGGCCACGCGCGACATGCTGGACGCCGCCGTCGTCCATCGGCTGGTGGCCTGGGATGCGGCGCGCGATGTGGCCTCCGCCGCGCGCGAGTTCCGCGTCGAGCAGCCCTGGACCCTGCTGGCCGACCATGAGGATCCCGCGCACGACGACCACGGTCCCGACGGCCGCTACGCCTATCCCACCGACCCGGGCTGGCGCGATCACCGCCCGCTCGACATCCGCGGCGTGCGTGCCTACGGCGCCGGCGGCGCGTTGAAGCTGGAACTGCGGATGTCGCGCCTGCTGACGCTGTGGAATCCGGCCAATGGCTTCGACCATGCCGCGTTCACCGTCTTCCTCGGCCTGCCGGATCGCGCAGGCGGCAGCACGCTGATGCCGCTGCAGAACGCCTCACTGCCCGAAGGCATGCGCTGGCACTACCGGCTGCGCATGCACGGCTGGTCCAATGCGCTGTTCTCCTGGCACGGCGCCGATGCGCGCAACGAGGGCCGCGTGGCCTCGCCCTCGGCCAGCGTGCGGGCCGATGCGGCCCGCGGCACGCTGACGCTGATCTTCCCCGCCGGCGCGCTCGGCCATCCGGAGTCGCTGTCGGGCCTGAAGATCTACGTCAACGCCTGGGACTACGACGGCCGCTACCGCTCGCTGTCGCCGCAGGCGCAGCCGTACGGATTCGGTGGCGGCGACGGCGAACGGGATCCGCTGGTGATGGACGATACGCGGGTCATCGTGGTGCCTTAGTCCCGCGAATTCTTAATCGTCATCCCCGCGAAGGCGGGGATTCCCTGCCCTGAAAGGGCCAGGAAAGTCGCTGGGTCCCCGCCTTCGCGGGGATGACGAATGAAGGTTTCTTGCAGGGCTCTACATCCAGAAGAAGTTATCCATCATCTCGCCTATTCGACCACGTACACCACAGCCGTGCGCGCCGGCACGCTGAAGCTTCCGTCGGCCGCGTCATAGCGCGCCTGCTCGCGCGGCCGTGCATCGGCAGCACCGGCCGTGCGATGGACCGGGTGCAGCACGTAGCGCTTGCCGGCATGCCCGTCCAGCGTCAGCGTCTGCGCCTGCGGCGAGACGTTGACCAGGTAGAGGATCTCGCGGAAGCCCGCGTCGTCGAGGCCCTCGCCGTCCAGATGCCCCGCCATCACCAGCGGATTCTGCGCCGGCCCGCTGTCGGGGAAGCGCAGGCGGCGCTGGACTTCCGCGGCGCTCTCCAGCCGGAACAGCCGCGAACTGGCGCGGATGCGCAGCAGATCGCGGAACGCGTCGCGCGCGAAGGCGATGTCCTCCGGCCGCGGGCGTATCGACGCATCGGCCAGCAGCGGCCGCATCAGCGGCCAGCTCGCGGCGTTGTCGGACGCCGGCGGCAGGCCGGTGCCGAAGAAGTTTTCGCGGTAGGTCCAGTCCAGCCGGTTGAACCAGTCGCCGGAATCGTAGCTGTTGCGATCCAGCGACTTGGATCGCAGCGTTTCGATGCCGGCGTGGAAATACGCCACGCCCTGGCTGAAGGCGACGATCGCCATGCCCAGCGCCTGCACACGCGCGCGGTCCGCAGCCGGGGTATCGCGCGGCAGCTTGAAGGCGTTGATGTCGAACAGGGTCTGGTTGTCGTGGTTGTCCGCGTAGTTGACGACCTCGGCCGGCGCGCTGGCGTAGCCGGCCGGCTGGCCCTTGTAGTCGATCCCGGCCAGCGTGCGTTCCTGTCCATCGTAGGCGGTCAGCCGATAGTCGCGCAGCGTGCCGGCCAAACCGACCCGCACCATGTCGGCCGCCTTGAGCAGATCCTCGCGCGGGCGCGCCGGATCCGCCGCGGCATTCGGCGCGTAGATCAACCCGTTCAGCCAGCCCTGCTCGGCGACCAGCGCCTCGCCATTGTCGGCCGGGCCGCCGCCGCGCAGCGCGTCGCGCGCGCGATCGCTGAAGGTGCCGATACCGGACCCGTTCAACGACGCCTGCGAAGCCTGCACGAAGCGCGCGCCGTCGGCCACCTCGCCGAAGTTCCAACCCTCGCCTATCAGTTGCACCGGCTTGCCGGCGACCGCATCGACGCGGCGCTGGAGCGCTTCCATCGCCGCGCGCGGCTGGTGGCCCATCAGATCGAAGCGGAACGAATCGATGCGGTAGTGCCGCGTCCACAGTTCGGCCGAATCGATCATCAGCCTGGCCATCATCCGGTGTTCGGTGGCGGTGTTATCGCAGCAGGTGGAGCGCTCGACCCGGCCGTCCGCGTCCAGGCGCTGGTAGTAGCCGGGCACGATCCGGTCCAGCACCGAATGCGGATGCTGGCCCGAGGCGCTGGTGTGGTTGTAGACCACGTCCATGCCCACGCGCAGGCCGATGCGGTTCAGCGCCATCACCATCTGCCGGAACTCGACGATGCGGCGCGCGCCGTCGCCGGCGTCGCTGGCGTAGCTGCCTTCGGGCGCGTTGAAGTGGTACGGGTCATAGCCCCAGTTGAAGCAGTCGCGCGCGGCCAGCGCCATCACCGCGGCCTGCTGCGCGTCGCTGTCCGGCGCGGCCGCCGGCACCTGCGGCGTTTCGCAGCCGCGCTCGGGAATGGTGGCGATGTCGAACACCGGCAGCAGGTGGACGTCGGTCAGGCCCGCCTGCGACAGCCCGCGCAGGTGGCGCATGCCGTCCGATTCGGATTCGGCGAAGGCCAGGTACTTGCCGCGATGCTTCGCCGGCACGCTGGCGTCGCCGATGGAGAAGTCGCGCACGTGCAGTTCGTAGACGACCATGTCGGTCTGCGCCTTGACCCGATCCGGGCGCGGCGCGTCATCCCAGCCCGCCGGCTTGAGCGCGGGCGCATCGAGATCGGCCAGGTAGCTGCGCCGCGAGTCGGCGCCCAGGCCGATCGAATACGGGTCGGTCACCCGGTTGCGCACCACGCCCGTGCCCGGCACGTACACATCCACGAGGTAGACGTAGTAGCGGCCGGAGAGATCCCGTGGTGCTCGCCAGGACCATATGCCGGTCCGCGCGTCTTCCTGCAGCGCATGCAGCGCGGTCGCCTTGCCTTCGCCGCCGTCGAACAGGCAGGCCGAGACCGCGCGCGCGGTCGGCGCCCACAGCTTCAGCGAGGTGGCTTCCGCGTCGATGATCGGCCCGAGATCCGACGCCTGCGCGGCATCGGCGTACAGATCGTCCAGCGCGCCGGGATGCTGCAAGGCGGTGAACGCCTCGACGCGGCCCTGCGCGTCCTCGCGCACCAGCAGCAGTTGCCCGCGCAGCAGATCCGGCACGCGCGCGCGATCCTGCGCGGCGAGCGACAGCTCCACGCCGCCGCCGATGAAGCGGAAGCGTTCGGCCAGCGGCGGCGGCGGCGGTTCCTTGCGCGGCGATAGCGACAATATCTCTTCCGCGCCCTTCGGCCGTTTGCCCTGCCGGACGACGAGGCTGGCGGTGGACGAGTGGTAGAGGCGGTAGCGTCCTTCCTGCGCCATCCCGGGCCAGCTGATCAGGCCGCGGTCCAGCCAGTAGGCGCGCGCCTGGCGATCGATGTCGGGATCGGCGCTGGCCTGCAAGGTGGTGGCTAAATTTTCACCGTCGCAATCGGCCAGTGTCGCTGGGGTGGGTGCCGAGGCCATCGAGTACGATGGCGACAACAACAAGCCCAATCCCAGCATGGTCGCCGTTCCCGCGATGATGCGGCGGGAGACATGGACTGCCTGCTTCTTCATCGTCATTTCCGTGCTATCCCATGCGTCGTGGCGATCGGCCTGCCCCCATCCGCCCTTCGGGCACCTTCCCCCGCGAGCGGGGGAAGGGAAAGGCTGCTGGTTACCAACACATGCCGTGTTCGTTTCCTTCTCCCGCTTGCGGGGGAAGGGAAAATCCGATGACCTTCACTCGATACGCGCATAGAACACGCCACGCGGGGGCAGGCGCAGGCGGCCTTCGTCCACCTGCCCCGCGGGCAGGCCGTGATCGTCCAGCGCCTGCACGCTCGAACCCGATGGCAGCGTCCACTCGACCGCCTCCGGCGACAGGTTGAACGCCGCCAGCAGCGACTGCCCCCCGGCATCGCGGCGGAACGCCAGCACCGGCTCGGGCGCGTCGAGGAAGGCGATGGCGCCGTACTGCAGCGCCGGCTGCCGCCTGCGCCAGGTCAGGAAGCCGCGCACCGCGTTCAACACCGAAGCCGGATCGGCCTCCTGCGCCGCCACGCTCATCGCGCGATGCTCGGCCGGGATCGGCAGCCAGCCCAGGCCCGGGCTGAAGCCGGCGTGCTCGTCGCCGGTCCACGGCATCGGCGTGCGGCAGCCGTCGCGGCCCTTGAAGTTGGGCCAGAACGCCTTACCGTAGGGATCCTGCAACGCCTCGAACGGCACCTCGGCCTCCGGCAGTCCCAGTTCCTCGCCCTGGTACAGGCAGACCGATCCGCGCAGCGAGCACACCAGCGCGACCAGTTGCGCGGCCAGCTGCGGCGAGGCGTGCCCTCCGCTCCAGCGCGTCACCGCGCGCTGCACGTCGTGGTTGGATACCGCCCAGCACGGCCAGCCGTGCGCCATCGCCGCTTCCAGCCGCTCGACCGTGGCGCGGATGTACGCGGCGCTGAAGTCGTCGGTCAGCAGCTCGAAGCTGTAGCCCATGTGCAGGCGGCGATCGCCGACGTACTCGGCGGTGGTGGCCAGCGAGTCCTCCGAGGAGATCTCGCCCAGCGCGGCGGCGTCCGGATAGCGATCCAGCAGCCGGCGCAGATCCTCGAGGAAGCCGACGTTCTCCGGCTGCGTGTTGTTGTACCAGTGGTACTGGTAGGCGTAGGGGTTGTCGGGGCTGAAGCCGCGGCCCACCCGCTTGTCCTTGGGCTTGGGCGGGTTGTCGCGCAGTTGCGCGTCGTGGAAGCAGAAGTTGATCGCGTCCAGCCGCAAGCCGTCCACGCCCTTGTCCAGCCAGAACTTCACATTGTCCAGCGTCGCCTCGCGCACCTGCGGGTTGTGGAAGTTCAGGTCCGGCTGCGAGGCCAGGAAGTTGTGCAAGTAGTACTGCTCGCGGCGCGGCTCCCAGCGCCAGGCCACGCCGCCGAACAGCGACATCCAGTTGTTGGGCGGGGTGCCGTCCTCCTTCGGATCGGCCCACACGTACCAGTCGGCCTTCGGGTTGTCGCGGCTCTCGCGGCTCTCCCTGAACCAGGGATGCTCGGCCGAGCAGTGGCTCAGCACCTGGTCGATCATCACCTTGATGCCGAGCGCGTGCGCCCGCGCCAGCAGGCGATCGAAATCGGCCAGCGTGCCGAACAGCGGATCGACGTCGCGGTAGTCGGCGATGTCGTAGCCGAAGTCGGCCATCGGCGACTTGAAGAACGGCGAGATCCAGATCGCGTCCACGCCCAGGCTGGCGACGTAGTCCAGCTTCTCGACGATGCCCGGCAGGTCGCCGACGCCGTCGCCGTTGGTATCGAGGAAGCTGCGCGGGTAGATCTGGTAGATCACCGCGCCGCGCCACCAGTTGTCTTTCTTCATCGCCTGCCCGTGTCCATCGATGCGCGCCGTCCAGCGCTTGGCGCGCGCACTATTCCATGCCATGCCCGCGCTGGCGAACCGCATCGGCGATGGGTGCCGATGAATACGTATGCAGCCGCGCGCGGCGAGCGCATGCGCGATCGCGGGAAGCGCGCGCCCGGCAACGCGCGACGAGCGCAAAATCCCCAGCAACGGCGCGCACTTGCGACCTGCGCGGGACGATTGCCGGCGCGCGACGGCGGCGCCGCCACATGCGCCAGGATGTTTGCGCTGCAGCATGGAATCGCCGCACGTTGCCTGCAAGATGCGCCGACCCACGCGACCGCCGGAACCCGCATGACCGCCAAGCCCACCCTGTCCTTCTGGCAGATCTGGAACATGTCGTTCGGCTTCCTCGGCATCCAGTTCGGCTTCGCGCTGCAGGGCGGCTTCATGTCGCGCATCTTCCAGACGCTCGGCGCCGACAAGGACCAGCTGCCGCTGCTGTGGATCGCCGCGCCGCTGACCGGGCTGCTGGTGCAGCCGATCATCGGCTGGTTCAGCGATCGCACCTGGCATCCCTGGCTGGGCCGGCGGCGTCCTTACTTCCTGGCCGGCGCGATCCTCAGTTCGATCGCGCTGCTGTTCATGCCGCACTCGCCGACGCTGTGGATGGCGGCCGGCCTGCTGTGGGTGCTGGACGCCTCCATCAACGTCAGCATGGAGCCTTTCCGCGCGCTGGTGGCCGACAAGCTGGACGAGAGCCAGCGCGCCTACGGCTTCGTGCTGCAGACGCTGATCATCGGCATCGGCACCTGGGTGGCCAGCAACCTGCCGTGGTTCGTCAACCAGCTCGGCGTGCCCAACGAGGCCGGCCCGGGCGTGGTGCCGCCATCGGTGAAGATCGCCTTCGCGATCGGCGCGTTCGTGTTCCTGGCCAGCATCCTGGTCACCGTGTTCACCACCCGCGAGCATCCGCCGGAGGACATGGAGGCGTTCCGGCGCCAGCGCGGCGCGCAGGGCAACTTCCTTGCCGAGATCCTCCGCCACATTGGCGCGATGCCGCCGCAGATGCTCAGCATCGGCGTCGTGCAGTTCTTCAGCTGGCTGGCGTTTTTCGCGATGTGGAGCATGGCCACGCCGGCGCTGACCGAGCACGTGTTCAAGGCGCCGGCGCCGGATCCGGCGCTGTTCGACATGGCGATTCCCGCCTCGGCGGCCGCTTTCCAGGGCGCCAACGCCGCGTTCCAGAACGCGGCCGACCTGGTCGGCTCCTACATGGGCTACTACGGGCTGTCGTCGATGGCGGTGGCGCTGCTGCTGAGCTTCTACGCCGCGCGCCGGCCGCTCAACCGCAGGGCCGTGCACTTCTTCGCGCTGGGCCTGGGCGGCATCGGCTTCCTGTCGATGTGGTTCGTCGCGCAGCCGGCCTGGCTGATCCTGTCGTTCGCGCTGGTCGGCGTGGCCTGGGCCAGCATCCTGTCGATGCCCTACGCGCTGCTGGCCAGCCACCTGCCGGCGGATCGAATGGGCATCTACATGGGCATCTTCAACATGTTCATCGTCATCCCGCAGATCGTCGCGGCGACGCTGCTGGGCCCGGTGGTGCGCCACCTGTTCGGCAACCAGCCGATCTACGCGCTGGTGATCAGCGGCGCCAGCCTGCTGCTCGGCGCGCTCTGCCTGTACCGCGTGCGCGAGCCGGCGATCGCCGCGCCGCTGGCCGCGGCCGGCCATTGAGGAGGCGCGCATGAAAGTCCCGGCACGCATGCTTTCCGCCGCGCTGCTGGCCGCGCTGGCGCCGGTGGCGGCGGCTTCCGGCGACGACTACTACGGCACGCTGGAGCCGTTCGCCGGCGAGGCGGTGTACTTCGTGCTGACCGATCGCTTCGTCAACGGCGATCCGTCCAACGATCACCGCGACCAGGGCGGCCCGTACCCGACCTTCGACCAGCGCATCCCCGGCCCCGACGGCGAGAGCGACAACATCGGCTACCTCGGCGGCGACTTCAGGGGCATCGTCGACAACGCCGGCTACATCCGCGATCTCGGCTTCACCTCGGTGTGGATCACGCCGATCGTCGACCAGCCCGACCAGCACTTCGGCGGCGGCAAGCCGGCCAGCTGGGGCAGCTTCTGGACCGACCGCGGCAAGACCGGCTACCACGGCTACTGGGGCATCGACTTCTACCGGCTGGACGAGCACCTGCCCAGCCCCGGCCTGGACTTCGCCGGTTTCACCCGCGCGATGGGCGATCACGGCCTGAAGGTGGTGCTGGACATCGTGACCAACCACGGCTCGCCGGCCTACACGATGCCGTCGCCGCAGCCGCAGTTCGGCAAGGTTTACGGCAAGGACGGGGAGTTGCTGGCCGATCACCAGAACCTGCCGCCGGAGCAATTGGATCCGGCGAGCAATCCCCTGCACCGCTTCTACAACGCCCGGCCCGGCGTGGCCGAGCTGTCCGACTTCGCCGAGGACAATCCGGCCGTGCTGGACTACCTGGCCGGCGCCTACGCGCAGTGGCTGGATCAGGGCGCGCACGCGCTGCGCATCGACACCATCGGCTGGATGCCGCACCGCTTCTGGAAGGCGTTCGCCGATCGCCTGCGCGCTTCGCGTCCGGGGCTCTTCATGTTCGGCGAGAACTTCGACCACGACGCCGCGCGCATCGCCGCGCACACCTGGCAACGCAACGGCGGCATCAGCGTGCTGGATTTCCCGCTCAAGGCCAGGCTGGTGGAGGTGTTCGGCAAGCCCGATGGCGACTTCGCCGCGCTGGAGCCGGCGCTGTACCTGGAGGACGGCCCTTACGCCAATCCCTACGATCTGATGACCTTCTACGACAACCACGACATGCCGCGCATGGACGCCGGCGACGAAGGCTTCATCGACGCGCACCACTGGCTGTTCACCGCGCGCGGCATCCCGGTGATCTACTACGGCTCGGAGACCGGCTTCATGCGCGGCCGCGCCGAGCACGCCGGCAACCGCAACTACTTCGGCCAGGAACGCATCGACGCCGCGCCGCAAAGCCCGATCTTCGGGCCGCTGCGGCGCATCGCCCGGCTGCGCCAGTCCTCGGTCGCGCTGCAACGCGGGCTGCAGCTCAACGTGCGCCTGAAGGGCGACGAGGCGGTGTTCTACCGCATCTACCAGAAGGACGGGCAACGGCAGACCGCGCTGGTGCTGCTGAACAAGGGTGACGCGCCCCGGCGCATGGCGGTCGAGGAATACCTGGAGGACGGCCCGTGGCGTGACGCCTTCAGCGGCCGCACCCAGCGCGTGCGCGGACGCTTGCAGGCGGACGTGCCGGCGCATGGGGTGCGCGTGTTCCTGTTCGACCGGCCGCTGACCCGCGAGGACACCCGCCGGCGCCTGGACGATCTGATGGCGCGCAAGTCGCCGAAAGCCGACTGACCCCGCAACCTGTTGTGGGAGCGACGTCAGTCGCGACGGATGCCCGAGGGATTCCCGGAAATACGCAAGGGATTGAAGGCGGCATGTCTGCCATGACTGCGTGACTGCCGCTCTGGCAGTCCCCACATGCCGGTAGCGCGTCGCGACTGACGTCGCTCCCACATCCCACATTCCGGCTAGGCAGTACGCGGAAGCGCCCACACGCTGTTCGGCTCGCCGCTGCGCGCCCGTTTGGCGGTCATGCGCGCCAGCCAGGCGAAGCCGAAGGCCATCGCCAGCGCACCGGCGTCGATGGCGAACAGCGCCATATGCCCGGCCGCCATGCTCTTCCACAGCCACCAGCCGGTCGCCAGACCGTGCGCCACCGGCACCAGCGCGGTGACCAGCGCGGCCAGCCACAGCAGCTCGCGCGCGGCGCGCAGCGGCGGCCGCATGGCGGCCCACAGCAGGCACAGCGCCCAGGTGGCGAAGCAGGCCCACTGCACGCCCGCGCCCACGCCGACGCCCCAATCCGCGCCGCGCCACTCCAGCGCCTGCGCGGCGACGAACGCGGCCGAGATCGCCACGCACACGCCGATGCAGAACCCCACCGTCGCGCGCGCCATCCACAGCTGCGCGCGGCCCTGAACCTGCTGCCGGCGCTTGCGCCGCGACTCGATCCACAGCAGGTTGCCCGAATAGAACAGGAACGCGCCGCCGAGGCCGAGCAGGAAGTACAGCCATTGCACCCAGGCGTTGCCGTACTCGCCGAAGTGCAGCAGGTAGGCGATCGACAGGGTGGCGTGGTTGGCGTCGCGGCGGCCGGGCAACTGCGAGGCGATCAGGCGGCCGGTGCTGGCGTCCAGCGCCACCGCGCCGAGCGCGCCCAGGGTGCGCGGCGCCTCGCCGGTGACCTCGACGATGGCGTTGGCGTCGCCGGCATGGGTCAGCTTCAGGTAGGCCGGCTCGAACCCGGCGATGCCCTGCTCCGCCGCCACTTCCCTCGCGCGCGCATGCCACATCGCCACGCCGCCCAGCGCGGCGGGTTTACCGGCGGCGGCCACCTGCGGCGCGGTGTCCAGCGCGGCCGGCATCGCCTCCATCAGCTTGCCGCCGTAGATCAGCGGGTCCAGCGCCAGCGCCAGCACCATCACCAGGCACAGCAGCGCGCCGGTCGCGGCGAACATGACGTGCATCGGCAGGCTGAGCACGCCGATGACGTTGTGCGCGTCCTGCCAGAAGCGCTTGAGGTTGCGGCCGCGCCGCAGCGCGAACAGATCCTCCGCCAGCTTCGGCAGGTGGATGACCAGGCCCGACACCAGCGCCACGCCGTACAGCAGGCTGACGATGCCCATCAGGTAGGTGCCGGCCAGCGGAATGCCCAGCGAGTAATGCAGGGCGTTGACCAGTTCGGAGAGTTCGGCCGAGGGCGGCTGCCCGCTGCCCCGCGGGTTGTCGCGGCTGGCGTAGTGCCAGGCGCCCTGCGCGTCGGGCCAGTAGATCGCGGCCTGCGCCGATTCCTCGCCGGGGAACATCATGCCCACCCATGCGCGCGCGTCCGGATGCCGCTCCAGCGTTTCGTCCAGCAGCGCCTGCGCGTCCTCCAGCGTTTCCATCGGCCGGTCCGCCGCATGCGGCGATTGCCAGGTCATCAGGTCGTGGTGGAAAACGGTGATCGCGCCGGCGTAGAACGCCACGAACAGCGCGAAGCCGGCCACCAGGCCGACCCAGGTGTGCAGCGTGGTGAAGGTGCGCAGCGTGGAGGATTTCAGTTTCATCATCGCCCTACTGCACCCATTGCCACTGCCGCAGCGCCCACAGCAGCAGCAGTCCCGCCGCCGCGAACGCGCCGTAGGCGATCCACGCGCGCGCGCCGCTGCGGAACAGGAAGCCCAGGCAGAACACGCCCACCCAGACCGGGAAGAACGCCAGCGCGCCCGCCACCAGCGTGGACTGCCACGGCCCCGGCAGCAGCCAGCTCGCCAGGCCGACCAGCGCGGCGCTCAGGAAGAAGCCGGGCACGATGCCGGCGCTCGCGCGGCCCCACATCAGCCGTCCTCCCCATTGCCAGCCGGCGCCGCCGACAGGCCGGCCAGGTACGGCAGGCCCGTCAGCGCCAGCATCCAGGTGCCCAGCATCGCGCACAGGCCGGCGCCCGCGCCCAGCGCTGCGATCCACAGCGCCAGCGAAACTGCGGCCAGCGCCAGGCCGATCCACCGGCCGGCACGGCCCAGCCTGCGCCAGGACGCCCAGCGGCAATGGCGCGAGCCGGCGTACAGCGCCGCCGCCGAGGACACGGCGGCGGCGAAGGCGGCGATCGGGATGAAAGGAGGCATGGCGTCGGCTGGCCCGTGGCGGCGTCGTTCAGCGCGCTACCACTGGTAGCGCGCCGTCGCGGTGACCGTGCGCGCGTAGCCGTAGTAGCACCAGTAGATGGCGTTGCAGGCGCTGACGTATTCCTTGTCGGCCGCGTTCTGCACGTTGAGCTGCAGGCGCCAGTTGCCGAAGTCGTAGCGCACGGCGGCGTCGAACAGCGTGTACGAGGGCGTCTGCCATTCGTTGCGCGCATCGCCGTAGTGCTCGCCGGTATGGCGCACGCCGGCGCCGAAGCCCAGGCCGGCCAGCGCGCCGCCGGTGATCGTGTAGTCCGCGCCCAGCGAGGCGGCGTGCCGGGGTTGCAGCGCGATTTCCTTGCCCAGCGTGGCGGGATCGTTGCTGCGGGTCACTTCCGAATCGATGTAGGCGTAGGCGCCGTACACGCTGAAGCCGCGGCCGATGTTCCAGCGCCCTTCCAGCTCGGCGCCGCGCACCCGGGTCTGGCCCTGCTGGATCGAGAACAGGGTGTGATCCGGATCCACGGTCAGCGTGTTGCGCTGGGTGATCTCGTACAGCGCCAGCGTGGCCAGCACGTTGCCGCCGGCCGGCTGGTACTTCAGGCCGGCCTCGATCTGCTCGCCGGTGGTCGGCACGAAGGCGTTGCCGAAGAAATCCGCGCCCACCGTGGCCTGGAACGACTGCGACCAGCCCACGTACGGCGCCAGCCCGTTGTCGAACAGGTAGTTCACGCCCACGCGCGCGGAGAACTGGTCGTCGCTCTGGTGGCCGCCGTTGTTGTCGGTGCCCACCCAGTCCTGCCGCCCGCCCACGGTGAACACCCAGCGGTCCAGCTTGATCTGGTCCTGCACGTACAGGCCCAGCTGCGACTGCGTCTGCCGCGTGCCGGCGGTGGTGGCCGGATCGAAGTCCGGGCGCAGGTCCGGCATCGAACCGTAGACCGGATCGAACACGTCCAGCGGGGTCGCCGCGAACACGAAGTTGGAGTCGTAGCTCCAGCGCGTGCGGCGGTAGTCCAGCCCGGTCAGCAGCGTGTGCTCGGCGCGGCCGGTGGCGAAGCGCCATTGCAGGTTGTTGTCCAGGCCAAGCACCATCTCGTCCTCGCGCGTGGACCACAGGTAGCGGAACAGGCTGCGCTGGTCGGCGAGCAGGCCGAACGCGCCGACCGACACGCCGGGCTCCACTTCGGCATCGGTCAGCCGCGCGCTCTGCTGGAACGCCACCCCGCCGCCGAAGTCGTGGCGGAACTCGTAGCCCAGCGACTTCATCGTCTTCACGTAGTCGTTGGCGTTCGGCTCGCCGGTATACAGGCTGGCGCGGATCCGGCCGTTCGGGTTGGGCAGCAGCGTGCCCTCGGCCGGCAGGAAGCCGGCGCCGCCCTTGGTGTCGGCCTTCTGCCAGCGCGCCAGCACGGTCAGTTCGTTGGCCTGGTCCGGCTTCCAGGTGATGGCCGGGGCGAAGTAGTAGCGGTCGTCGTGGATGAAGTCGACCGGCGTGTCGCTGTTGCGGCCCAGCGCGGTCAGGCGGTACAGCAGCGTGCCGCCCTCGTTCAGCGCGCCGCCGAAATCGACGGCCAGCTGGCGCAGGTCGTCGCTGCCGACCTGCACCTCCACTTCGCGCAGCGCGTCCTCGACCGGGCGCTTGCTGACGTAGTTGAGCAGGCCGCCGGGCGGCATCGCGCCATAGTTGACCGAGGCCGGCCCCTTCAGCACCTCGACCCGCTCCATGCCGTAGGGCTCGATGCGGGTGATGCCGGTGCCGGAGCCTTCCGGCAGCGCCAGGCCGTCCATGTAGCGCGCCGGGGTGAAGCCGCGCACCAGCAGCCAGTCGCTGCGGGTGTCGCTGCCGTAGCCGCCGCCCTGCGCGCCGGCGGTGAACCACACCGCCTCCTCCACGCCGTGGATGCCGCGATCGCGCATCTGCCGGTCGGTGACCACCGAGATCGACTGCGGGATCTCCTTCAGCGAGGTCGCCGTCTTGGTGGCGATGCCGGTGCTGCGCGCGATCGGCGCCTGCACCTGCACGGCGTCCAGCGTGACCGCCTCGTCGGCCGCGGGCGCGGACTGCGCGGCGGCGGCCAACGGCAACGCGACGAGCAAGGACAAGGGAGCGGCCAGCGTGATGCGCAGGGCCAGGGTCAGCGGATGGACGTTGGCGCGGTGCGGCGCGGAAAGCGATGGCATGGGGGAAAAACCTGCGGGAATGGGGACGGGGTCGGTCATCCGGCATGCCTGTTGTGCGGGGACTCTTGGATTGAGAAACCGGGATAAGGCGGAATAAGGCGGAAAAAAATGGCACGAAAGGCCCGTCGTTTCAGGGTTTCAGGCCGATTCGCACCTTGTGCCGCGCGTGTGGCTCTGGTTTGCGAAATCCGGCGAAAAGTCCGAAATGGACACATGAAATGAGAAACGGCCGTCTGGATTAGACGGCCGTTCGAATGCCCAGTAAAGCGGCCTCAACGGGCTGGTGGGGCATACGGAGAGTCACACGCCGTTTGCATGCTGTCCACCCACTGGGCCAACCATGTGTTCAGGGCGTCGAGCTGGTCGTTGTCCAATTCCTGGATGACCCGAAAGCCGGCAGCATAGATGAAGGCTTGAACTTCGTCCGAAAGCCCGTAGTGCTTGGCTTTCAGGCCGATCTGCGCCATTAGGTTGCGCCGCCGAATGGGGAAAGGTGTAGGGTGCGGCTCCTGCCGGGCCGCGTCAGCGGCGGCCAGCGCCCCGTCAATGCTGCACTTCAAGGCCCCTAGATTGTCGAACGTCGCGTTTCGGGGCGTTTTAGCCTTTGCCAGCAGTTCCCTTACCTGATCCACCCATGCCCTGTGCGGCATCCTCTTTCCCCCTGGAAAACCCGCGTGCAGCGGGTCGTGCGAACGCCAGCACCTGGGCGCTTGGCAGGCCATTGACCAGGGCGTCGTAGATCAGCGCAACCAGTTGGCCGTAATCGGCCGGTTCCAGTCGTCCTCCCTCCAACGCCTCCTCAGCCAGTTGGACGGCAAGGCTGACAACTTCGGGTCGCACGGCCTGAGAAGCCATCTGTGGCGCGGCTTTCGGCGGCTCAATACCCGTTGCTAGCCACTCCATGCTGAACCCTGTGGATAGACAGAGCCGAGCGACCACGTCGAAGGGCGGCATGTTGTCTTCGCGCACATAGCGGGCCAAGGAGTCCACCGAGACCCCCAGCGATGAAGCCGCAGTTTTTCTAGTGCCCAGCTTATCCAGAGCCGCAGAAATTCTAGTTCCGATTCCCCTTGCCGGAATCGGAACCAAATCGTAACGGCCATCGCTCGTTCCGATTGTCATCTAAATGCCTGATTTGAAAGGATGATTCGCACTTTTTCTAGCCAACCCTGCATTTCTTCGAATCGGAACCGCATTTCTGCTTGACATGCGCCGCAGATGTGCGGATATTTGCCCCGTAGATAGACGCCATTTATTCGCACTACGGAGCCGCCCGACATGTCCCGCCCCAAGAAGGCTTTGACTCCAGAACAGGTCAAGCAGCGCCTGCGTACGCAGGGCATCACCACCACCCAATGGGCAGAAACCCACGGGTACACCCGGAACGAGGTCTACCGGGTGCTGAATGGCCAGCACAAGGCTCGCTACGGCAAGGCCCACGACATTGCCGTGGCCCTGGGCATGAAGCTGGCCGATGACCAGCCTACCAGCCCGACCGTGTCGCGCAATCCACAAAAGCGGGTGGCTGCATGAATACCGCCCAGTTGGTGCAACTGGCGGGCGATGCCAGCGCCGTATCCGCGGTCCTGCACCGGTGCGGGGTCAACACCACCAATGCCGACGCCCTGTTCGCGCGCGCGCGCATTGACGGCTGCTTGACCGAAGACCAGAGCAGGCAACTGCGCCTGTATGCAATGGCCACGCACGAGGTCATGGCAAGTGTCATCGACGACCTGGTCAGCCGCCAGAACGCCCTTTCAAACAGCCTGGCCCAGGTCAACGGGCGGGGATCAGCCGGTCAGTGCCCCGCGTCCACCTTCAGCGCGAAAACCCCGGCAGCACGTGAGCAGGTTTCCCGCGTGGCGGGTGAAAAAGACACTGCCTGCGCGAGCGTGTGTGGTGAGGAGGTCGCCTGATGCGCCGCCGTCGCAGCGACGCGGGCACGGGCGACCTCTTCGCCGCGATTCCCCAACCCGTCCAGGCAGCGCCGGGCGCCCTGGACTTCCGCACCGAGGTTTCTTGCCTGTTGAGCCAGATGCTGGCCGAGACGCAGGCCGACAACCCAGAGCACGACCGCTACTGGGTGGCGGCCAATGTCTCCCGCCTGGTCGGCAAGGAAGTCAGCAAGGCCATGCTGGACGGCTACACGGCCGAGAGCCGCGACGCGTTCAATCTGCCTTTCTGGACGGTCGTTGCCATCGAGCATGTCTGCCGCTCCACGTTGCTGACGGACTGGCATGCCGGCAAGCGCGGTGGCCGCTTCCTCATGGGGCCGGCGGCGCTGGACGCAGAGATCGGCCGCATGCAGTCCGAGATGGATGGCATGCGTGATCGCCTGCGCGCCGCCCAGGATCTGCGCCGGAGGATGGGCTGATGGCCGACGGTGATCGCGCCGCTTCCATCGAGTGGTTCAGTGCCGCAGCGCTCGCCGGAAAGCCCGGCATGCCGACCACTGAGCGCGGTGTGCGCAAGATGGCCGAGCGCGGCGGCTGGACGGCTCGCAGAAGGACGAAGGGCAAAGGGTTTGAGTACCCGCTCACCAGCCTGCCTGCCGCCACGCAGGCCGCGCTGCTGCTCTCCCGCCGTCCGGTGGCGGTGGCCATCGGCACCCAGCCGAAGCGCCTAGGCAAGACCTCCGTGTCCGAAGCGCAGCTCCACGACGCCTGGACGCGCTACGAAGCCGCACCGCAGCACATCAAGGATGTGGCCGCGCGGCGCCTGCAGGCGCTACAAGCAGTGGAACGCCTGGTTGGCGAAGGCCATAGCCCGCTGGAAGCGCGCAAAGCCGTGGCCTCTCAGCTCGCACGCGAGAACGTGCGCGGCGCCAGCGTCGCCAGCCTCTACCGGTGGGCCAGCGACGTGAGCGGCGTTGAGAAACAGCACCGCATGGCGATGCTGCTGCCGGAATATGCTGGCCGCACGGCCACGGTCGATATTCCGGCCGAGGCCTGGGACTTCTTCAAAACCGATTACCTGCGCGTCGAAGCCCCATCGGCGACGAGCTGCTATGAGCGCTTGCAGCGCGTCGCCAAGGTCAAGGGCTGGGCGATTCCGCACCTGCGCACCTTCATGCGCCGCATCGAGCGAGAACTGCCGCGCGGTGTGCTGATCATGGCGCGGCAAGGGCGCGAAGCGTTTGACCGCACCTTCCCGGCGCAGGAACGCGACCGCAGCGTGTTCCATGCGCTGGAGGCGGTCAACGCCGATGGTCACAAGTTCGACGTGTTCGTGCGCTGGCCAGACGGCACCATTGCCCGCCCGATCCTGGTTGGCGTGCAGGATCTCTACAGCGGCAAGATTCTCGGCTACCGCGTCGCTGAAACGGAATCGTCCGACCTGGTCCGCCTGGCGTTCCGCGACGCCATCGAACGATACGGCATCCCCTCGAAAGTCTGGCTGGACAACGGTCGCGCCTTCGCGAGCAAGTACATCACCGGCGGCGTGGCCAACCGGTTCCGCTTCAAGGTGAAGCAGGAAGACCCGCTGGGCATCCTGACCACGCTGGTGGACGAGATCCACTGGACCACGCCGTATCACGGTCAGGCCAAGCCCATTGAGCGCGCCTGGCGGGACATGTGCGACTACATTGCCAAGCACCCTGAGTTCGCAGGCGCCTACACCGGCAACAAGCCGGACGCCAAGCCGGAGAACTACGGCAGCAAGGCGGTACCACTGGATACCTTCGTGCGCGTCCTCAACACCGAGATCGTGGCGCACAACGCCCGCGAGGGCCGCCGCAGCCGCATTTGCGACGGGAAATACAGCTTTGACCAGGTTTTCAACCACAGCTACGCGCAATCGCAGATTCGCAAGGCCACCGACGCCCAATTGCGCGAAATGCTCCTCGCGGCCGAGGTGGTCAAGGCAGATGCGTTCGATGGCAGCGTGAAGCTGAGCGGAAACCGCTACTGGTCCGAGCAGTTGGCCGCCCACGCGGGGAAGAAAGTGATGCTGCGCTTCGATCCCGACGCGCTCCACACCAGCGTGCAGGTCTACACCCTCGCGAACGTGTACCTGGGCGAGGCCGAATGCGCCGCCGCCGTCGGCTTCGCCGACACCCAGGCCGCGCGGGATCACGCGCGCGCAAAGACCCAGCACCGCAACGCCACGAAGAAGCAACTGGAAGCCGAGCGCCGTATGGACCTGGCCACCCTGGTCCAGCAATTGCCGGCGGCTGCGCCCGAGGAGCTGCCGCCGGCCGGCGTCGTCGCGCCCATGTTCGGCAAATGCCGCCCCAAGCCCGAGTCGCAGTCCGAGTCGCTCGCACGCACCGGCACCGATGACGCCCGCGTCAGCGCACTAGGCGATTACCTCGCGCGCACCCAAGCCCAGCAGAACGCGCAGTTCGGCTGGCGCGCGCCGGAGGACGACGCATGAAGCCCTACGCACCTCACTGGGACCTTAAAGGTCGCCCCGGCAGCCGCGTGCTGCGCTGGCGTGAACGCCTGCAGCAGAAGACGCCGCCTCGCTGCCCGCCGCTGAAACAACCACTTCTAGTCCACCAACGCATGACCCCAGGGGAGTCCATGTCGAACATCACCACACTACAACCCGAAATCACGCAGCAGGAACTGGATGCGCTGCGCGAGAGCATCCGCACGGTCCTGGAGAAGGACGGCGCCTACTCGCAGGCCCGCGTCGCAAAGGAATCCGACGTGTCCACCAGCACGCTCAGCCAGTGGATGGGCGGCACCTATCCCGGCAGCCACCAGGCCATCGCCAAAAAGCTGCGCGCGTGGCACCGCAGCTACGAGGAGCGCAACAAGGATGGCGGGCTGCCGCAGCCGCCGGCTTGGGCAGAAACGCCGACCAGCGCCCGCATCATGAGCGGGCTTCGTTATGCCCAGATGGCCCAGGACCTGGTGCTGATTCTCGGCGGCGCCGGCGTCGGCAAGACCAAGACCATCGAGAAATACCAGTCGATGCAGCCGAACGTGTGGTCGGTCGAGTTGACGCCGGCCACTGGCGGCGAAATCACCGCGATGGAGGAAATCGTCATCGCCCTGGGTGTGCGCGACTACGCCCGTACCAGCGGGCATCTGTTCCGCACCATCTTGTCCAAGGTCCGGCACACCAATGGCCTGCTGATTCTGGACGAAGCCCAGCACCTGACGGTGAAGGCGCTCGACCAGGTACGCGCGATTCTCGACCAGGGCGGTATCGGCCTGGTGCTTTCCGGCAACGAGCGCGTCTACACGCAAATGACCGGCGGCACGCGCGCGCCGTTCCTCGACCGCCTGTATTCCCGCGTAGGACAGAAGATCATCCTGCGCAAGGCCACGGCGAAGGACGCCGACGCCATCATCGACGCCTGGGGTTTCGAAGATGCCCGTTGCCGCGATGCCCTGCGCGCCATCGCCAACAAACCCGGCGCGCTGAGGCAGCTCAACAAGGTGCTGCGCCTGGCCGCCGCCTACGCCAAGGCGCAGAACCACAAGCTGTCGTGCGATGACATCCACGTCGCTGCGCGCGAGCTGGGGGTGTACGAGTGAGCGCGCTCGCATTCACCCTGCCGCCGTCCCGGGGCGTGGCCATCAGCCAGGCGACCGCCGACCTGATCATCGCCGGCGATGCGGTCAGCGCCTTCGCGATGGGCAGCCTGCGCTTCAAGTGCGCGGTGGTGCAGTCCGTGGTGGATACCGGCAAGGCTGCCGGCGAACTCACCGTGGATGAGCTGGTGACCATCATCCGGCGGGAGAGTCCCCGGTGAGTGCCACCACTGTCGCCACCAGCACCTTCTTGCAACGCGCCCGCATCCGGGAAGCGCTGAAAGATACCGGCCTGCCGACCGCCTACGTCACCGACCAGCACGCAGCCGTACTCAAGCGTGCAGAACTAGCGCCGCAGTACGGCATGCCCGTCCATGCCTTTCTGCGCGGCATCAGCTACAGCGCTGCCGCGCGCTTGCTCAACGCACTGCGTCACATCGAGGAGCCTGCCTGATGAAACACATGCATACGGAATCCAACATCGTCACTACGCCCGTCGTCGGAGAGGTCTCGGCACGCCTTCAACGCGCCATCGAAGCGGTCCAGAGGCTGGAGGAATCGGGTTGCAAGGTCTTGCGCCTGATTGCCGGTCCGCGCCACACCACTGTCATTGTCATGGCACCGCCGCCGTTCGTGCAGGGCGTCTGCAAGAGCCGCTTCCGCAACCCAGCCGGTGGCATCACGCGGGTGATGGCTGCGCGTTACTTCGGCGTGCAGTTGGAGTGGTTCCTGGAGTGCCGCCAGGCACGGGCGGTGAGCCATGCCTGACAACCGTTTCCTGGTCGTGCGCGCCGAGCACATCGCCGGCAGCAGCGCCGCCTTCGAAGGCTTGGAAGAGGCGCTCGGCCACGCTGGTTTGAAGACCAAAAGCGACAAGGAACCCCGCTACGTGGTGCAGGTGCTGGCCCACGTCTCACCCGACCCGGTCCCGGCCGTGGTCATTACCCGTTTCGACGAAGGAACCTCCAATGAAGAACAGGCGCTTTGACGACCCCCGCTTCCACGGCGCCGGCCTGGTGTCCGCCCTGGCCGGTGTCGCTTTCATGGTGCTGGGCGCTGCGCTGGCGCTGGGCGCCCAGGCGGTGCTGCATGGCTAGCACGAAGACCATTCGCCAGCACATCCAGGACGTGCTGGAAGCCGCTGACGACAACCTCAGCAGCCGGGAGATTTCCGACAAGTTGAAGGCGCGAGGCGTATCGCATGCGGGAACGAGCGCGGTCGCGGCGTTCATGCGAACTGGGGAGCTGGATGGCGTGTTCGTGCGTGCCGACATCGCGGGCCACATTCGCTGGACAAACAACCCGGAGTGGTCAGCCAAGAAGGTGCGTGCGAAAGCCACACCCACAGGAAAGACCGCCTGGGTTCCCGAATCAGTGGTGCCGCCGCAGGTGGAAGTGCGTCCCGCTTGTCTCCCCGCCCCACCCATCGACCTGCTGGATGACTCGGAAGGCTCATCGCAACTTGAAGCGGATGGGCTCATCCACGCACGCGCCCAGAAGCCGGTCATTCCTTGCGCGCTGGCCGAGCGCCTGAGCGCCATCGTCCAGGACTTGCAGGACGCGCTTGAGGATGCCTGCCGCGAGCGGCTGTCCCACGCGTTCATCGCCGACCTGGTCATCGCCAACAACGCTACCCATCGCGCGGCGCGTCAGCTCGCCACCTGATCCAACCCCGCGAGAACACATGGCCGCCCGGCGGCACCAAAAACGACAGAGACAGCACATGACGAAGAAATCCACCCGCACCAAGGTTGCCGCCATCGAGCACTGGGTCCCGCAGAGCCGCGACGAAGTGAACGAAGCCATTGCCAAGCTGGGGCGGCTCCAGCGCGAACGCCTGCGCATCGAGACGGCGATGAACGATGAAATGGCTGAGGTGAAGTCCAAGCACGACACCGAAGCCAAGCCGCTCGGCGACGAAATCACCGAGCTGACGAAGGGTTTGCACCTGTGGTGCGAAGCCAACCGCGCCACGCTGACGCAGGACGGCAAGGTCAAGTTCCATGAGTTCGCCACGGGCGTGGTCAAGTGGCGCCTGCGCCCGCCGTCCATCGCCATCCGCGGTGCGGAGGCCGTCCTCCAGACGCTGAAGAAGTTGGGCCTTCAGCGCTTCGTGCGCGCGAAGGAGGAGGTGGACAAGGAAGCCATGCTCAAGGAATTGGACGTGGCCAAGCAAGTCGGCGGGGTCACGGTCAGCCAGAAAGAAGACTTCGTCGTGGTGCCGCACGAAAGCCAGATTGAGGCGGTGCAGGCATGAGCGCCGGCACCGATCAGGGCAGCGACGCGACGGATTGGAAGACGCGGCGCGAGCAGATGAAGGCACTGGGTATGCAGGTGCTGTGGAACGCCCTGCAAATCGCCGACGACGCGGTGCGCTCGGATGTGGAGTTGTACGCCAAGGGTATCGCCCACTCGAAAGGCTTCACCGTCTACGACCTGACGCGCGCCGAACCCTTCGGCGCCGAGAGCGAGGAAGAGCAGCAGCGCTGCGTGGACAAGGCGCTGCGGGCCGCGCGCTACATCGATCTGCGCGGCGATATTTTTCCCTGGCACATGGTCCGTGTTGACGGTGCCGGGCACATGGTCCGTTTCATCAACAAGGAACCCGCCGAATGAACGCAACGCAGCAGTATTTCAAGGTGCTGGCCGACGGCACGCAGGTGCACGCCAGCAACCCGCGCACCGACCACGTCGCGGTGCTGGACACGATTCGCAACTTGCATATCCACCCGCATTCCATCGGTGTGAAAGGAAAGCCCGCACCCGCCAAGAAGCTGCCGACGGCTGTCGCCAAGCTCGACATGCTGGGCGGTGGTTGGCGGATGGCCTCGCGCGAGGAGGCCGAGTCGATTCTCGACCTGTCGCGATTCAACCCGGCGGTGGATATCAACCTGTTCCCCGGCATCAAGCCCGGCTGGCACGCGACCAGTACGCCGGCTGCGTGGGCTCCGGCCTCGGCCGCGTGGTTCGTCAACTTCAACTACGGCGGCGTCTTCGACGACGACCTCGACCTCGAGGGTTGGGCGCTGGCGGTTCGTCCGGCCGGTCAGTAGTTGGCCTTTTGCATCCACATCATTCAAGGAAAACCCCATGAACGCACAGCTCAAAATCGCGCCCGCGACCGGGCAGTATTTCAAGGTACTGGCCGACGGCACGCAGGTGCCGATGACTGACCAGCGCACCGACCACGTGGCCGTACTGGACACCACGCGCAACCTCCTGCTCTACCCGCAGTCCATCGGCGTCAACGGTAAGCGCGCGCGACAGGAGAAGCTGAAGGAAGCGGTGGCCGGGCTCGACGTGCTGGGCGGCAACTGGCGCATGGCCGACGTGAACGAAGCTGCGTCCATCATCCGCCGCGACCGCCATGACCCGGCGGTCGATACCAACCTGTTCCCCGGCATCAAGCCCGGCTGGCACGCGACCAGCACGCCGGCTGCGTGGGCTCCGGCCTCGGCCGCGTGGTTCGTCTACTTCAACGACGGCGGCGTCGTCGACGGCAACCTCGACTACGAGGGTTGGGCGCTGGCGGTTCGTCCGGCCGGTCAGTAATTGGCCTATTTGCTGAGGGCATCCAGTGACATCACGCTTCCAACCGCCGCCGATAATGAAGGCCGCAGAGAACTTGTGGCTCGCCATCGAGCGCGCCGTCGAACGCTTCCCCGCGCGCCGGCACCGCCACGGTGTCGGTGCGCGGCTCAACGACCTTGCATTCGAGGTGTACTCGCTGGCGAACCGCGCCTGGCGCGACAGGCGCCAGCAGCGCTACTTGGTCGATCGGCTCCGCTGGAAGGTGGATGACCTAAAGCTCTGCATGACGCTGTGCAAGCGGCTGGAGGCATTCAGCGGGAAGCGTGAGCACTTCCCGCTGGCGCTCCAGGCCGAGCAGCTGGGCGCCCAGGTGGGTGGCTGGCACAACTCGCTCTCCCCTAGTGCCCAGAATGTGCAGACCGAGGGTGGTCATGCACAGCGTGGCCAGAAACTGAGTGCCCGCAACGCCTCCAATCGTGGGGCCAAGCCATGACGACGCCGCGCTACCGCAACGGATGCACGGCCGGGTCGCAAGATTGCGGGAAAGCGGCTGCGTGGGCTCCGGCCTCGGCCGCGTGGTTCGTCAACTTCAACAACGGCGACGTCAACGACAACAACCTCGACAACGAGGGTTGGGCGCTGGCGGTTCGTCCGGCCGGTAAGTTTCAGGGGGAGTTGGAAGAGGTATTCCACGCGCTCTATCGCGCGTGGCAGCAGGCCCGGCGGCACAAGGTGCCGAGCTGGGGTCAGATGCAGTTCGAAGCGCGCCTGACGGACAACCTGCTGGCGCTGGCCCGGCAGATTGTTGGCGGCACCTGGTCGCCCCGTCGCTCCACCAGCTTTATGGCGGTCAAGCCGAAAGCCCGGGAAATTCACGCGCCGCACTTCGCGGACCGCGTCGCCCATCACTGGCTGATTGCGCAGCTGGAGCCGGTGTACGCGCGCGTCTTCATCCACGACGCCTACGCAGGGCGCAGAGGCAAGGGCGTGCATGCGGCCGTCGAGCGTGCGCAGCAGTTCATGCGTGAGGTTGAGTCCGGACAGAGTGGAGGCTGGTATCTCCAGCTCGACATCCACAATTTCTTCAACACGGTGCCCCGCGCCATCTTGTGGCAGTTATTGAAGCGCCGCATGCAGCGTGCCGGCCTACCACGCCGGTCGATGCAGGTGGCGCATGCACTGCTGCGCCGCTCTCCCCTGCACGCCAGGGTGGACTATCGCGGTACGGCCGCCGAGTACGCCCTGGTGCCGCCTCACAAGCGTTTGAAGAACGCGCCGGCCGGCTGCGGGATGCCCAGCGGCAACTACCCCAGCCAGTTCCTGGCGGAGGTGCTGATGAACGAGCTGGACCAGTTTTGCAAGCACCAGCTGAAGGTCCGCCGTTACATCCGCTTCGTGGACGACTTCGTGCTGTTCCATGAGAGCCGTGAGCAGCTCCAGGCGTGGCTGGCCAGGATAGAGCGGTTCCTGGGCGAGACCCTGCACCTGGGCCTGAAATCGGAAATCCGGCTGCGCCGCCTCACCGATGGCCTGGACTTTCTGGGATACGTCGTGTTCCCGACGCACCGGCTGGCCCGTCGCCGCGTCGTAGGCAACGCCCGCGCAGCGCTGGCGGCCTGGGAAGCGGCCCACGTGCGCGGGCGCACGCTGCAAGGCACACCGGAGGACTTCCGGTTGATACAGGCGCGCGCCAGCAGCTACTTCGGCCACCTGAAGCATGCGAACGCATGGCGCTTGCGCCGGGCGCTGCATCGCCGTTTCCCCTGGTTGGCCGCGGCGATGCAACCCCGCCGCTTCGCGCATCGCCTGGAAGGCCACCAGGTCACTGTCTGGAGGCAGGCATGAACACCGGTCACAACCCGAGCAAACAGGCGGATTTTTTCGAGGGGCGGCCGCCCCCGATG
Source organism: Pseudoxanthomonas mexicana (assembly GCF_046736355.1). Taxonomy (GTDB): domain Bacteria; phylum Pseudomonadota; class Gammaproteobacteria; order Xanthomonadales; family Xanthomonadaceae; genus Pseudoxanthomonas_A; species Pseudoxanthomonas_A mexicana_B. The sequence goes on from NZ_CP157201.1 coordinate 2,409,243, forward strand.
TACTACCGGAACCAACGTACCGACGGCTCCTGGACGCGGCGCCAGTCCAAGGGCGAATGCCTGCTGATGGTGGAAATGGGTGTCCCATACCTGCGCGTGGCCGTTGCTTTCGAAGAAAGGGAGATAGAGCAGTGAGAAATCTGCGCCAACAGCAAATCGTGCGCATCCACCTGGGCAAGAAGGCCCTGGGCCTGGATGAGGACACCTATCGCAGCCTGCTGCGCCGGGTGGGCGGGCATGACTCCTCGGCCATGATGAGCGTCGCTCAACGCAATGCGGTCATCGCCGAGATGGTCCGCCAGGGTTTCAGGGAAGAAGGCCGAAAGGAGCGCCGCAAGCGCTTCCCAGGCCGCCCGGCCAACGTTGACCAGGTGCCGATGCTGAGGAAGGTCGAAGCGCTCCTGGCTGATGCCAGGCGCCCCTGGGCGTATGCCCACGAAATGGCCGACCACATGTTCAAGGTGTCCCGCGTCCAGTGGCTGCGACACGACCAGCTCCACAAGCTGGTGGCGGCGCTGCAAGTAGATGCGAATCGCAGGGGGAAATGATGCCGCTCTCATGTGACGGAGCCCCGAGCAATCGCTGGCGCATCGCATGGAACGCGGCCGGCCCTTTCGTCGTCGATACTTGGGCTACAAGTTTTCATAACAGCGATGGCACGGCAATCCTGGCGCATCGTGTCGTGGGCAAGCACGGCTCCCAATGCAGCACGGAAACCGGCGAAGTCATCATGTTCGATCGGCAGTATGCAGAATTAGTCTGCGCAGCCGCGAATGCTGGTGACCTTGTGAGGCGGGTGGAGACATGCCTGCATCATCGCCGGCGTGGACAGGAGGAGCCCTAATGCGCGCCACCTGCCCCGATTGCGGCGCCCAGGCGCACCTGTCGGCCTTCTTTGCCGAGGACGATGGCAAGCGCCTGGCTGCACTATTGGCCGAAATGCAGCCCGAACTGGGCCGCGCAGCCATCGGCTATCTGGGCCTGTTCAAGCCGGGCAAGAGCGCGCTCCGGTTGTCGCGCGCGGTGAAGCTGACGCAGGAGCTGGCCGCCCTAGTCGCTGCCAGCACCGTCTGCAAAGACGAGCGCAGCGGGGTGCGCCGCCCCGCGACGCCTGCCATGTGGGCGACCGGCATCGAAACCATGCTGGCCCAGCGTGCCGCCCTGGCGCTGCCGTTGGAAACCCACAACTACCTGCGCGCGGTGGTGTACGGCCTGGCCGACAAGGCCGATGCCGCAGCTGAGCGTCAGAAAGAAGCTAACGCGAGGGTAGGAAAACACCTCGGCGGCGCGTCAGCGCAAACCCATGCTGAAACGCCGTTTGAGCGGCAGATGAACTGGATTCGACAGATGGAAAGCGCAGGTGGCTTCGGCGCCGAGGAGGCCCAGGCCGAGCGTGCCAAGGCCCGTGCGAAGTACGGAGTGAACGATGACGACGCAAACTGACCTGTTGGGCATGCCCACGGACGTGGACTTGACCAGTGTCCCCCTGGACGACGTGCCGGCTTCGAAATGGGCGCAAGGGCTGGTGCAGTTGGTGGAAGTGCAGGAGGCCACCTTCACGCGCATGGGACTGGAAGGAGGCGAGGCATTTCGTTTGGCGAGAGCGGCGACGCTGGCGATTGCTGAGTACCAAGGTGGCAGGGGGATGTACCTGCCGCGCGGCGACCAACTGCGTGCCGCCTTGCGAGACGCCGAAATCTACCGGCGAGCGCGACGCGGTAACATCCCCCAGTTGGCCAGGGAGTACCAGCTCACTGACCAGCACGTATGGCGCATCGTTCGTCAACAGCGTGCGCTGCACCATCGCAAGATTCAGGGCGACTTGTTCAATGAGGAAAGGGGGAAGTGATGAAGGTTTTTCAGATTGTTATGTCGAGCATAGCAATAGCCATACTGACCGCATGCGGGAGTTCACCCGAAGCCGTAGCCATCACACAATGCCAAGAAGCCATACGCCTTGCAGCCAAGAACCCGAGCAGCACCGAAGTGCCTTACACACGCGCACAGAAGGAGGGTGATTCCAGTTACCGCATGATCTGGAAGCATGGCGATGGGCTTCGTATGCAAAATGGCTTTGGGGCGATGATCGACACCACGGCCATATGCGTTGTGAGGGAAGGAAAAATCTACGCACTAGATGTTGGAGACAAGCAAATCATCTAGTTGCGGATGACGAGATGCCAAGCCCCGCCTAGTGCGGGGCTTTTTATTGCCTCACTAACGCGCGTTAGTCCCGCACCCATCACGCGCACGCGCATCGTTGCTCCCATAGCGGGCCTCACATGCCCGCTTCCCGCCGGCGGCCATCCCCCTGGCCGCCGCCGGCATCCTACTTGGGAGAACGACTTGAACGAACCTTTCCTGGACAAGGTCCAGCGCCTGTTGGCGCCGGCTACCCAACTGCTTGAACGCATCGGCTTTGTTTGGCTCTGGCTGCTGGTGTCAGTGCTGCTGCTGGGTGTGGTGGTGGTGCTCAACCCCGCCAAGCTGGGCGCCTACGTGTGGTTCATGTCGAAGACCAGCGGAGCGTTCGCGCTCGGCTACGGATTCGACTGGGCCGCCTTTCGGGGCGCCGACCCGCGATACCTGGATGGCATCGAAAAGACGATGGCCCAGACACGGCGCGCGACGCTGATCGCGGCCGCCATCATCGGCGCGGGGCTGATCGGATGAGCAGGATGTCCAATGCCCGCGACGCGCTGGTGTTCGTCCTGATCGTCCTGGCCATCCTGTTGTTCGCGGCCTGGGCCTCCAATGCCGATGCGCAGCAGCGTGTCGCCATCCCGGAGGCATCGGCGCTCTATCGTCATCGCGTGGAACAGGTTGCTGCCGATGTGTGGGGAGTCAATGCCTCTCCGGCACGCCTGGCGGCCCAGTTGCACCAGGAAAGCGCGTGGCGCATCCGCGCCAAATCGCCGGTGGGGGCGCAGGGCATGGCGCAGTTCATGCCGGGCACTGCGAAGTGGATAGCCGAGCAGTTCCCGGCGGAACTGGGCGCATTCGACCCCTGGGATCCAATGCAGGCCATCAAGGCGGCGGCGATCTACGACAAATGGCTGCTGGACCGGGTTCAGCCCATCGGGCATACCCGGTTGACTGAGTGCACGCGCTGGAACTTCGCTTTACGCGGCTACAACGGCGGCGAGCAGTGGTTGCTGCGCGAGCGCGGTCTCACGGTGGCCGGTCGAGCAAACGCCAATGACTGGCGCGACGTGGAGCGTTTCCGCGCGCGCGGCTCGGAGCCGCACAAGGAGAACGTCGGGTATCCGCGCCGAATCCTGCTGGTGCTGGAACCCGCCTACATCGCGGCCGGCTGGCCGGGGACGGCCGTGTGTCCCTGAGCGATACCTTCCGCGCAATCCGCCTTGCCGAGCTTCTGCCGGCATTCCTCCTGGCGGCGGCCATCGCGTTCGTAGTGGGTGCCATCGGCAGTGGACTCCTGGTCTGGAAGTGGAAGGACGGCCAGCACGCCTTGGCGGAGAACGCACAGTTGCGCGCAGACACGAAAGCCTGGGCTGACATCGCCGAAGGCCAACGCCAGCAGCACGTGGAGCAAACGATGGAGCTTGGCGAGGCCGTCAAGCGCTTAAGTGCCATTTCACAGGGGAAAGAAGATGACCGTGAAGAACTGCGGCGCTGGATGGGTGCGCAATTCCAAGCGTTGGAGGCGCTGCGCCGGCAGCGTCCTGACCTGGAGCGTGTTGACCTTGGCCCTGAGTTCCTGTGTCACTGGAATTCGGCCAATACCGGTGCCATCTGCGCCATCGCCCCCGCCGCCGGAGATTCCGGCAAATCTGCGCCAGCCGTGCCCGGAGCCGTCCCTGCTGGCCCGCAGCGACCCGATCACGGTCCTGGCGCAGCACGACCAGGAGGCGGCCCTTCACCGCGATTGCAGGAGCAGCAAGGCGCGCCTGGACGAAGCGGTCAATGAATGGGAGACAACGGCATGGCGTTGGTACTGCCAGGCCCTGCGGGCTACGGGAGCGACGACGAAAGGATGTGCGCGTGATTGATGCGGCCGACAAGGTCGTACAAGACGACGAACGTGCAATGGAACTGTTTCTGCAATCACGCCAGCGCCACCAGGCGGCGCCCGATGCTTGGGCGCAACGGAGCGATGAAATCCACTGCCTGGACTGCGGCGAAGTGATTCCGCCCGCGCGCCTGGTAGCCATGCCGCACACCAAGCGTTGCCAGCCGTGTGCCTCCGATGTGGAGCGCCGTTGATGGACAGCCTGATTGTCCCACTCCTGGTCGCGGTGCTGATCGTCTGCGTGATCAACGTCGGCATCGGCATGGTGCTGTGGTGGCGACATGTCGGACTGGTTGCGCGTGTCACCCGGCTTGAGGTCTACCAGGAGCAGAACCTCACCCACGCAGAGACCCGGCAGATCTACGAGCGCCTGTCTTCCATCGAAGGCCAGATCCAGACGACGAACCGCCTGATGCAAACCGTGCAGGAACACCTGCTGGAGAACGACTGATGAACACCAAGACTTTCGCCGACCGCCTGCGCGAGGATCGCCGCCTGGTCCTGCTGCGTTTGCTGAGCGAGCAGAACGGTTACATGACCAACAGCTCCATCCTTCACGCCGGCCTGCACCACATGGGCGTTGCGAGCAGTCGCGACGACGTGCTGACGGATCTGTATTGGTTGCGCGACCAGGACCTGGTGCGGCTGAGCGAGGCGGTACCCGGCGTAGAGGTCGCCGTGTTGACTGGCCGTGGACACGACGTGGTGCAAGGCTCCGCCGTGGTGCCGGGCGTGAGCAGGCCGAGTCCGAAGTAATGGCCTCCCGGAAGCGCCGCGCGAAGTCCAGCGTGGGCCGTCTGCCAGCCGAGCAGAAGGCTTTCGTGGAGAAGCTTATGCGCGAAGACCGCCTTACGCTGGACGAAATGATCGCCGCGCTCCAGGCGCACTTTCCGGGCGAGCCGGCTGCCGAGCTGTCGCGTTCGGCGCTGCACCGCTACGGCGCTGGCTTTGCCGAGTTGACCGCGCGCATGCGCGAGATCGACCAGGCATCGCAGGCGCTGGTGGGTGAGTTCGGCGATTCCCTGGGAGAGAAGGCCAGCACCCTGTTGAGCAATGCCGTGGTGACGCTGGTCACCGACGTGGCCCTGCGCCAGCAAAGCGCCGAAGAAGGCGTGGACGTGGAAACGGCTCGCAAGCTGGCACGCGCGGCCAAGGATGCCATCGACTCCAAGCGCGTGGACGTGAACGTGCGCAAGGCCATCGCGGCCGAGGCGCGCGAGCGCGTGCTGAAGGAACAGCGCGAGAAGATCGAAGCCCTGGGCAAGTCCGGGGCCATCGACCCGGCCATCCTGGCCACGGTCATCAAGGCGGCTTACGACCTGTGACCGGCCCGGCGCTCCAACTCTATCCGTACCAGAAGCGGTGGGTGAGGGATCACAGCCGCTTCAAGATCGCCATGTTCGCGCGCCAGTGCGGCAAGACCTTCACATCCACGCTGGAGATCGTACTGGATTGCCTGGAAGCCGAAGCCGCCGGCCGGCGCGAGCGCTGGGTGATCCTCTCGCGCGGCGAGCGCCAGGCGCGCGAGGCCATGAACGAAGGCATCAAGCTGCACTTGAAGGCCATGCAACGGGGCTTCAAGGAACTGGAAATCGACTTTGACGCCAACACCAAGGCGCTGGAGGTCGAGCTGCCCGGCGGCAGTCGCATCACGGCGTTGCCGGCTAACCCGGACACAGCGCGCGGCTTCTCTGCCAACGTGCTGCTGGATGAGTTCGCGTTCCACCAGGACAGCCGCGCCATCTGGAAGGCGCTGTTCCCGGTGATCTCCAAACCCGGCTTGAAGCTGCGCGTGATCAGCACGCCCAACGGCAAGGGCAACAGGTTCTACGACTTGATGACCGGCCATGACGATGGCTGGAGCCGGCACGTCACCGACATTTACACCGCCGTGGCCGATGGCCTGCCACGCGACATCGAGGAACTGCGCCGGGGCGCGGGGGATGACGACCTGTGGGCGCAGGAGTTCGAGCTTAAGTGGCTGGACGAAGCCAGCGCCTGGCTGGACTTCGAACTGATCAACAGCGTGGAAGACGACAATGCCGGCCGGCCCGAGCTGTATACCGGCGGCCCGTGCTACGTGGGCGTGGACATTGCCGCGCGCAATGACCTGTTCGTGATCTGGGTGGATGAGATGGTGGGCGACGTGGCTTGGTGCCGCGAGATCATCACCAAAAAGCGCGCCACCTTCGCCGAGCAGGACGCGCTGCTCGATGACGTGTTCGCCCGCTATCGCGTGCTGCGCTGCTGCATGGATCAGACCGGCATGGGCGAGAAGCCGGTGGAGGACGCCCAGCGCCGGCACGGCAGCACCCGTGTGGAAGGCGTGCTGTTCACCGCCGCCAACAAGCTGACCTTGGCCACTCAGGGCAAGGAAGCCTTCGAGGATCGCAAGACCCGCATCCCCGCCGGTGACAACGCCCTGCGCGCCGACCTGCACAAGCTGAAGAAAGTCACCGGCCCGACCGGCACGCCGCGCTTCCTGGCCGACAGCGACAGCAGCGGCCACGCCGACCGCACTTGGGCCAAGTTCCTGGCCACCAACGCCGCCAGTAGTGGCCAGGAGGTCATCGACTATCGGCGTATCACTCACCACACCACAGACCGTTCCACCGCCATCACGCGCGGTGCCGGCTGGCGCAACAAGAAAGGCATCTGGTAATGGCCACCGTGAAATCGAAGATCCTCGGCCCGGATGGCCAGCCCATCCAGTACGAAGTGCTTGATCGGGAAATCTCCGCCGGTGGGCTGACCGGTATCCGGCAGGTCTGGCACACCGGCGTGGCCGACGGCATGACTCCGGTGCGGTTGGCGTCCATCCTGGAAGGGGCGGCGGCCGGCAATGCCTACGACTACCTGACGCTGGCCGAGGAAATGGAGGAGCGCGACCTGCACTACGCCTCGGTGCTGGGGACGCGCAAGCTGGCATTCGCCGGCCTGGAAATCCAGGTGGACGCCGCCACCGATGAGGCACGCGATGTCGAGATCGCCGATGCCGTGCGCGAGGTCATCGCCACGCCCGACTTCGGCGAGATGATCAGCGACCTGACCGATGCCCTGGGCAAGGGCTACTCGGTGGTGGAGATCATCTGGGATCGTAGCGGCACGCCCTGGAAGGCGGCGCGCCTGGAACACCGCGACCCGCGGTTCTTCCGCTTCGACCAAGCCACCGGCCGGCAACTGCGCCTGCTGGACGATGCCGACCCGGTGAATGGCATTGCCCTGGCCCCGTACAAGTTCATCGTGCACCTGCCGAAGATCCGCAGCGGCTTGCCCGTGCGTGGTGGCCTGGCGCGCCTGGCGGCCGTGGGCTACATGTGTAAGGCGTGGACGTGGAAGGACTGGATGGCCTTTGCGGACATCTTCGGCCTGCCCATGCGAGTGGGAACCTACGGCAACGGCGCGAAGGAAGAGGACATCGCCCGCCTGATGAGCGCGGTGGCCAACCTGGGCAGCGATGCGGCGGCCGTCATCCACGAATCCACCCGCATTTCTTTCGAAGCCGCACCCAACACCGCCGGCGCAGCGGATTTCTTCGAGAAGCTGGCCACCTGGTGGGACAAGCAGATCAGCAAGGGCGTGCTGGGCCAGACCATGACGGCCGACGATGGTTCGTCGCACAGCCAGGCCAAGGTGCACAACGAGGTGCGCCTGGATCTGCTGAAGGCCGATGCCCAGGCACTGGAGAACACCCTCAACCGCGACCTGGTGCGCGCGTTCGTGGATCTGAACTTCGGGCCGGGCCGCTATCCCATCCTGAAAGTGCCAGTGCCCGAACCGGAAGACACGCGCCTGCTGATCGACGCCCTGGAAAAGCTGGTGCCGATGGGCCTGGAAGTCGAGCAGTCCATCATCCGCGACAAGCTGGGCCTGCCCGATCCGGCCACCGGCAAGGATGTGAAGCTGTTGCGCGCGCCGGCGCAAGCCGCGTCCGGTGCGCCGGATGCAGACCATTCTGTTGACGCCACCAAAATGGTGAAGCAGGCCGAGAACCGCGAACGAGCGCCCGCACCCGACCGCGAGGATCAACTGGCCGCACTGTTGGCCGATGCCGCCGATCCGTTGGTAGGCGAGTGGATCGACCAGGTGCGCAACCTGGTGGACACCGCCAGTTCGCTGGAAGACGTGCGCGACGGGCTGCTGGATCTGCTGCCGTCCCTGGATGCAGGCAAGTTCGCCCAGGTCATGCAGCACGCGCTGGCCATCGCCGGCGCGGCCGGCATGCTGGATGCGCTGGACGATAGCCGTGCCTGAAATCCGGGGCAACTTCGGCAGCTTCAAGGAAGCCGAGGATTACTTCCGCCAGAAGGTCAACCTGCCCACGCGCAAGTGGAATGACCTGTGGCAGGGTCAGCACGCGCGTGCCTTCGTGGCCGCCGGCGTCACCCGCGACGCGGTACTCACCGATCTGCGCCGTGCGGTGGATGACGCGATCAGCAAGGGCGAAACGCTGGACGACTTCCGCAAGAAGTTTGCAGACATCGTGAAGGCCCACGGCTGGATCGGCGGGGCCGGCGGCGACAGTGCGGCCGGCATGGCCTGGCGCACGTCCGTCATCTACCACACCAACATCCGGACCGCCTATCAGGCCGGGCGCTGGGAAACGCTGAAACACTTCCCCTATCTAAAGTACAAGCACAACACCATCCGCAACCCGCGAGAGCACCACAAGGCATGGGATGGACTGGTGTTGCCTACCAGTGATGCCTGGTGGAAGACCCATTACCCACCCAACGGCTGGGGCTGCCGTTGCACCGCTTACGGCATATCCGAAGCACGATTGAAGGCCGATGGAAAGCGCCCCGATGCTGCACCACCGGACGTGGAGGGCGACCCGCCGCCAGAGTGGCGGTATCACGTGGGGCAGGCTTCCACGGGTCAGCAGCTCAGCGAACAGGACATGCAGTACTGGCGCGATCAGAAGGGCGATGCCTGGGAAGTGCTGACGCAGAAACAGGCCGCCGACTACGGCCGGCCCGAGCAGATTCCATTGGATGTGTTGCCGCGCCCGCTGGCAGCCGTTCGACGCGCTGATGGGGATGAACTGCGCGCCCTGCTGCGTGGTGCGCTGGGCGCGGATGAGCGTGTGTTCAAGCTGAAGGTCAGCGACGACTTCAGCTACGACATGGTGGCTACGGTGGAGGAACTGGCCAAGCACATCGACCCGGCACGCGCCAGCGTCGTACCGCTGCTGCCTGACGTGATGGAGCAGCCGTTCGAGGTCTGGCAGATGTTCATGCGCCACAAGGGCAGCGGCCGCATGGTGCTGCGCACGCGCTACATCCGCGCCTTCGACATGCCGGAGCGGCCAGGCATGATGGTGGTGATGGAAGCGGTGAAAGGGCGCATGGTGAGCTGGACGCTGATGCCCAGCCGCATCGGCTACCTGGAACGCCAGCGGCAGGGAAACCTGCTCTATGGGCGGTAGGCGGGTGGGACCTCAAGGGGAGCACGGCCCCAAGGGCGCAATCGCCGGAACAAGGGCCGTGTCCCGAACCGACGAAGGTAGGGCAACCATACCATGACCGACGCGCTGGTAATCAAAGTAGACGACGCCCAGGTACAGCGTTGGTTCGGCGAGCTGCTGCGCCGCGCGACCGATCTGTCCCCGCTGATGGCCGCCATCGGCGAGTCGGTGTTGGAATCCACCCAGGGTCGCTTCCGCACCGGCACCGGCCCAGACGGCGTTGCCTGGGTGCCGCTGGCCGATGGCAGCGGGCGCACGCCACTGACCGATACCGGCCGCATGTGGCAGGACATCAGCCCGCGCGCCGGCCCGAACTGGATGGAGCTGACCGCCCATGCCCGTCAGGCCCGCTGGCACCAGAAAGGCACCCCGGCCTACACCATAACGCCGAAGGGCAAGAAAGCACTCGCCTGGCCCGGTGGCCCCGGCCCACGCAAGAAGGTTAACCACCCCGGCCTGCCGGCCCGCCCCTTCATGGGGATCAGCGCCGAGGATGACCAGCGCATCGGCGATCTGGGCATTGCCTGGCTGGAACTGGGCCGGGCCTGAATTGACGGCCCCGCCAGAAACGGCCCAGGAGGGCCGTACAGCCCCTTCCTACGGTGGATGGGCGTCCATCGGGGTGATCGGGCCACCAAGGGCGATTTAAATGGGTTTTGAAGGCCGTCTGGGCGGGGTGCGAGGACGGCATCTGGACAGGCGGTCCGAAACCGGGCAACTTCCCCGTCGCGCGCCGGGCAACCTTCCGGGATTGCCGGATAGTTCGTTCAGCCAACCCGCGCGCGCGGGCAGCCCGTCCCGATCTCACTAACGCGCGTTAGTCCCATGCCTCCGTCGGCAGTGGTCACTCTGGCCGGCATGCCGCGTCTTGCCCTCAACATCGACCTGTCCGCCCACAGTGCCGCCGCGCCGGAGGACGTGGAGCTGATCCGCGTCACCGATCCGGCCACGGGCCGGGTGCGGGGCCGTGACGGCCGCAACTGGCTGTTCGATGCCGCCGGCCAGCGTGCCGTGCTGGAAGCCTTCGCCGCCAACGGCATCGACCTGCCCATCGACTGGGAGCACGCCACCCAGCACCGCGCCCCCCACGGCCAGGAAGCCCCGGCCGGTGGCTGGATCGAGGGCGTGGACGTGCGCGACGGCGCGCTGTGGGGCCGGGTGAAGTGGACGCCGCGTGCCGCCGAGCAGGTGGCCAACCGCGAGTACCGCTTCCTGTCCCCCGTCTTCGACTACGAACCGGACACCGGCCGCATCGTGCGGCTGGTGTCGGCCGGGCTGGTCAACAAGCCCAACCTCCCCCTGCAAGCCCTAAACCAACAGGAACCCGCCATGAAGCGATCCACCCTGCTCGCCGCCGCCATCGTCGGTGCCCTTGGCCTGACCGAAGACGTCAGCGATGACGACCTGGCCACGGCCATCAACGCACTGAAGAAGGACAAGGACACCGCCACCGCGCTCAATGCCGCCAACCAGCCCAACCTGGAGCGCTTCGTGCCGCGCGGCGACTACGACGCCATGAAGGACCGCGCGATCAACGCCGAACAGGCGCTGGTGACGCGCAACCAGGCCGACCATGCCGCCGCCGTGGACGCGGCCATCAAGGGCGCGCTGAAGGCCGGCAAGATCACGCCGGCCACCGCCGACTACCACCGCGCCGCATGCAGCGACACCGCCGGCCTGGAGCGCTTCAAGGCATTCGTGGGTGCGGCCCCGGCCGTAGGTGACCCCAGCGGGCTGGACAACAAGAAGCCCGCCGGCACCGTTACTGCGCTCAATGCCGAGCAGAAGGAAGCCTGCCGCCTGCTGGGCATCAGCGAGGCCGACTTCACGGCTGAACTCAACCGCGCCACTGCCTAAACCACCCGACGACGACCCCCCAAGGAATCCTTTCAATGGCCATTCTCTCCACTGCCATCGTGCAGGCGCTGTTCGTCGGCTACCGCCGCGACTTCCAGAACGCGCTGACCGCCACGCCCACCGACTACGAAAAGATCGCCACCGTGGTGCCCAGCACCACCAAGAGCAACACCTACGCCTGGCTGGGCCAGTTCCCACAGTTCCGCGAATGGATTGGCGACCGCGTCATCAAGTCCATCGCCGCCAGTGGCTACAGCATCGTCAACAAGGACTGGGAGTCCACGGTGGGCGTCAAGCGCACCGACATCGAGGATGACCAGGTGGGCGTGTACAGCCCGCTGTTCTCCGAGATGGGCCGCGCGGCCAAGGCCCAGCCCGATGAGCAGGTGTTCGCCCTGCTGAAGGCCGGCCTGACCACGTTGTGCTTCGACGGTCAGAACTTCTTCGATGACGAACACCCGGTCTACGCCAACGCCGATGGCACTGGTGCGGCGACGCTGGTGGCAAACCATGATGTGGATCTGGTTGCTCGGCCGAACGCCCCGATCTGGTACCTGCTGGACACCACGCGCGCCATCAAGCCGATCATCTTCCAGAACCGCAAGTCACCGCAGTTGGTGTCGCGCACGGGCCTGACCGACGAGAACGTGTTCGCCCGCAACGAGTACGAGTTCGGCGCGGACAGCCGCAACAACGTGGGCTTCGGCTTCTGGCAGTTGGCCTTCGCCAGCAACCAGCCGCTGACCGCCGCCAACTACGCCGCTGCGCGCGCCGCGATGAAGGCCTTCAAGGCCGACGGTGGCCGCCCACTGGGTATCACGCCCAACACCCTGGTGGTGCCGGGGTCGCTGGAAGGCGCTGCGCGCAAGCTGCTGGTCAAGGACGAGAACGGCGGTAACGAGTGGGCCGGCAGCGCCACGCTGCTGTGCCCGAGCTGGCTCTGACCGTTGCCTTGCCACCCTGGCGGGTTCGCCCGCCGGGGTCGCCCTGACTGGAGAAATCCCGTGACGAAAGAAATCCCTGCGCTGTTCGTTCGCGCCAAGCATGAACCGTACCGCCGCGCCGGTTTCCAGCATACCCGCGCCGGCACTGGCTTTGCGCTGGATGCGCTGACCGAGGCGCAGGTCGAACTGCTGAAAAATGACCCGCACCTGGTGGTCGAGGAGTGCAGCTTCGATCAGGACGCCGTTACGCTGGAAAGTGATCCGCCTCCCGTGATGCCCGTGACGCCGGTCGATGGCGGGACCACCACCAAGCCCGCCAAGAGAAAGAAGGCCAAGTAAGTCGCCATGTACGTCACGCCCGCCCACTTGGCCGATGGTTCGGACAGCCTGAAAGAGCTGTCCGAGTTGTACGGCGTGGACGCGCCGTTGCTGGCGGCGGTGATCGCCGGCGGCGACACCGGCGCTTGGCCAGCGGATGACGTGGCGGCGGCCAGCGAGGCGCTGGCCAGCATCCAGCGGTTCATCGTGCAGGCAGATGGCGAGGTGGACGCGCGCCTGGCGCAACGCGGGTACCCGCTGCCGCAGGATGCGGCGCAGTTTCCGATCCTCACGGTGTGGGCGCGCGCAATTGCGCGCTATCACCTGCACCGCCAGCGCGACAAGACCAGCGAGGAAACCGGACGCATCGAGCGCGACTACCGCGATGCGTTGCGCGCACTTGACCAGGTGGCCGCCGGCAAGCTGTCCCTGGGCGTAAACGATCCATTGGCCCCTGCGCCGGCCGATCCCGACGATCCTGGTACCGGCTCCACGCGCCTGATCAGCAACGAGCGCATGTTCAGCCGCAAGACGCTGGGGGCGCTGTGAGCGTCGGCCCGTACCCGGTGAGCTTGGCCATGACCCGCGTGCGTGACAAGGTCGCGGCGCTGCGCAATGCCGTGGGCAACGCGGCCGACCTGCGCACGGCCTTGCAGTCCAAGCCGCGCACGTCGCCGGCGGCTTACCTGCAAGCCGAGGAGCGCGGTGGCCCGGTGAAGTACAGCGGCCCGGTCACCGTGCAGGACGTGAGCGTGTCACTGCAACTGGTGCTGTTCTTCCGCAGCGCCAAGGGCGAAGGCGATGGCGCAGGCGCGCGTGAAGGCATGGACGTGCTGATCGCCGCCACGCGCGCGGCGCTGGTGGGCTGGTCGCCGGGCGATGCCTTCCAGGCGCTGTACTTCCAAGCTGGCCGCGACGAGTACTTCGACTGCGGTTGGCTGGTCAGCCAGCAGATCTATCAGACCGGATACCGCATCCAGCACCAGGTGCAGCCATGAGCAACTCGCAACCCACCCCCACCACCCACGGCGCGTGGCGCGTCATCGACGGCCAGTTGGTCAACGAGGCCGACCTGCCTCCACCGGCCCCGGCTGATGCCGAACCATCCACGCCGGCACCAGAAGCGCCCACGCCTAACGCCCCCACTCACCGCCGCAAGGCGTCCACCAAGGAATAACCGCGATGGCCCAGCCCCAACTCGAACAGTTCACCAAGCGCGGCCTGGCGGTCGCCCTGCGCGTGGCGCCTGGCACGCCCGTGGTGCCGTTGCCCGCCAGCAACGGCGTCATGATCTTCAACGGCAGTTCCGGCACCGAGTTCGATCCCATCGAACGCGAAGTAGATCGGCCATTTTTCGGCGGCACGCCCTTCGCCGTCGGTGCCAAGCGAGCCTTCATCGAAGGTGAAGTGGAACTGTATCCGCCGGCCACGCCCGGCGCGGTGACCACCAGCGACGCGGACTGCGGCATCGTCCTGCTGCCCGCCGGCATGACGGTGGTCAAGAATGCAGGCGCCAAGACCACGCGTTACAACCCGATCAGCAGCGGCATCCCGATCAGCGACGCCTACTGGTGGCATGCGGGCCTGCTGAAGAAAGTGCAGGCAGCACGCCACAACATCACTAGCCTCACCCTGGAGGTGGGCAACCGCTTCCGTGCCAATGTCCGCATCCAGGGCGATTACGAGGATGTCGAGGAAGCGGCGTTGCCCACCATCGTGCTGCCCTCGACCGTGCCCGTGGTGGCCCGTGCCAACAACACCGTCACCCAGGTGACCGTGCTGCCGGGCGGCTCCCCGCTCAACGTGTGGGCCAAGTCACTGGCCGTGGACTTCGGCAATCAGATCCAGCAAAAGGAGTTCACCGAGCACAAGGAAACCGGCATCACCAGCCGGCAGCCGACCTTCACGTTACGCCTTGCCAAGACCGACCTGGACGACTTCAACCCTTGGGCTGTGCGCGACGCGGGCACGCTGCTCACCACCTCCCTGCGCCTGACCCAGGCGGCCAATCTCTACAGCGAACTGGGCGTGCGTGGGCAAATCGAGCAGATCAACGAGGTGGACATCGACGGCGACTACGGTTGGGAGCTGTCCGGGCGCTGCATCCCCAGCAGCTCCGGTGGCGACGAGTTCTACATCGAGTTCGGCGACGCCACGCCGTAACTGACCCTCTTCATGTGAGGTATTTCAGCCCCGCCATTGCGCGGGGCTTTTCTTTGCGAACTAACGCGCGTTAGTGCCAACCCACGCGCGCACGCGGGCATCTTGGCATGGCTGTTCAAAACCCCTTCCTAGAGGAATTGCGCCATGCTGAAACTCACCAAGACCGCGCTGTTCGCGCTGACCGCGAAGCTGCGACTACCTACCGAAACGCCCGGCACCTTCAATGAGGGCGCCATCACTGCCAAGGTCAAGGTCAAGACCAAGGAGCAGTTGCTCGATATGTCCGAGCAGGGCTTTACGGACATCGAATACATCAACGAGCTGGTTGACAGCGTCGAAGGCCTCGGTGACGAGAACGGCCAGCCCATCACCGGTGATGCGGCGATGCACGAAGTGCGCAGCGGCGCGTGGTCCCCGTTCCTGCAAGCCGCCATCCTGGCGGCCTACTTCGAACAATTCGGCGAGGCGCGCGTAAAAAACTCCAAGCCGTCGCGCGGGCGCTGATATCCGGTGGGAAGGGTCCACGTGCTGGTGCCGAAGGAAGGGATGATGACTTGCCCGCCCCCGGCACCAGCACGGCGGACTTCCTCCGTCCAAACGACGGCAATGAAAAGGATGACGACCCCGATATCGAGGTCGAAGTTCTGGACGACAACTGGGACACCGTCGCCGTGTTCGGCCAGTGCCAGCCAAGTTGGCTTGTGGGCCTGGGCGGCGCGTCCTACGCGGGCATCTCCGCGACCGAAGTCGAAGCCGCATGCCGGCTGCTTCAAATCCCGCCGATGCAGTGGCCGGACATCAGCCAGGGCATCCGCGTGATGTCGCTGGCCAGCGCCGAGGAATACCGGCAGAAGCGTTAAGCGCCTGGGGGCATCGTGACCGACCAAACCGTAACCTTGCGACTGACCGCCGACGGACGCGGCGTGGCGCCTGGCGTGCGTCAGGCGCAATCGGAAATCGACAAGCTCGGCGGCACCGCTCAGAACGCAGGCAAGAAGGCCCAGCAGGGTATCAAGGGCGTCAACCAGGAAATCGAGCGCACCGCGCGCAGTGCGAGCATGGCCGAAACCATGCTCAAGCGCTTCCTTGGGGCCGCCGCGATGGCCCAGGCTCTGGTCACCGCCGGGCGCACCGCTGACGCTTACGCCGACATCGTCGGCAAGCTCAAGCAGGTCAGCAACGGCGAACGCGAGCTTGCCACGGCGAAGGCGGCCACGTTCAACATTGCCCAACGCTACTACCAGCAACTCGACGCCACGGTGACGCTCTACGGTCGCTCGGCGCGTGCGCTCAACGAATACGGCTACGGCCAGCAGAAGGCGCTCAAGCTGACCGAAGCCATGAGCGCGGCCTTGGTCGTGGACCGCGCAGGTGTGGCGGAGTCCGCCTCCGCCATCATCCAGTTCAGCCAAGCGCTAGGCAGCGGCGTGCTGCGCGGAGAGGAATTCAATAGCGTCAACGAAGCGGCGCCGCGCATCATGAAGGCGCTGTCCGACTCCCTGGGCGTCACGCGTGGCGAGCTGCGCAAGATGGCCGAGGACGGCAAGCTGACCATCGACGTGCTTGTTGATGCGCTGACGGGTGATCAAGCCGAACGCATCATCGCCGAGGCCAGCAACGTGCCGCTGACCATTGGACGCGCATGGCAGCAGGCTAAGAACGACGCGCTGCGCTATGTCGGCGAAGCCGACCAGGGTATCGGGGCATCGTCCGCCGTGGCCCAGGCAATTAGCACGCTCGGCAAGAACCTGGACATGCTGGCCACCGCCGCCGCGCTGGCCGCCACCGTGTTCGCCGCGCAGCTGGTGCAGAAGGGCCTGCGCGCCGCGCACGCAGCCTGGATGGCTCAGTCAACCGTGGTCAACACGACCACCACCAGCTACCTGACGCACAGTGGAATCGTCACCACAACCACCGCCAATACTGTGCGCTTGACGGCCGCGCAGACGGCAGCGGCCGTGGCTTCGCGCGGTCTGGCTGCGGCGCTGGCCGTTGTGCAGGCCAATCCCATCATGCTGGCGGTGACTGCCGTAGTACTCCTGGCTGGCGCGTTCTGGCAGGCCAGCCGAGCGGCTGAGGCCGCTTCGGAGAATGTGAGGGCACTGCACGAGCGCGTTGTATTGGCCAGCGATGCCTATGGTGAATTCGCCAAGGCTCCCACGTTCCAGGGCATCACGGATCTGAAATCGGCGGACGAGGCATTCAAGGAACTGACGCAGTCGGTCACGGACACGCACGAGAAGATGATTCGCGCGCATGAGAGCTACCTGCGCGTGACAGCGCGGACGGGCGACACGTCCGCCAGCGCTCGCCGTGACGTTGACGAAGCTACTGCCGCCTATGAGCGGCAGAAGGGACAGTTGGAGGCGCTGACCGAGCAGCGTCGCGCGGCGGATGCGGCCGCCCTCGAAGAGATGCAGCGACTGCTGGGTCTGAACAACATCAGCGAGCAGACGCAGCAGAAGTTGGCGGAGCTGGCTCAGCGCAAGCGCGAGACAGGCATTAGCTCCAAAGAACTGACCGAAGCAATGGCCGGCCTGGCCGTAGCTGAAGGTGATGTTACGCGGGGAGCGTACATCATGGCCAACGGCATCGAAGCTGTCGGGGCAGCGGCGCAGCGCACGACCGGATATGTTGAAAAAATGAACCAGCAACTCCAGCAGGAGTTGGTGCGTCAGCGCACTGCCGAATCAGGCAAACGTGCTGGTTCTCGTTTGGAATTCGGCTTCGCGGTGCTGGATGAGCAGAAGAAGGCGGGCGGAAAGCTGAGTCAGCAGCAGCTGGCCGATATGTACAACGCCTGGAATTCTGTTGCCGCCGCATCGGAACTGGCGGACCAGGCGCAGGAGAAAGCGCGCCAGCTCACTAAGGACAATGCTGCCTCCACCCGTGAAGCGAGCAAGGCCACGCGCGATCATGCGCGCGACCTGGAGCAACAGGCGGAGTCTCAGCGCCGCTACACCGAACAGGTGGAACGCCTAGAGGCCGAACTGCAAGGGCCGGTCAAGATTGCCGAGGTCGAGCATGCTCAGCGCCTGGCGGGAATCGCCCGTGAGCTGAAGGAAGGCAACATCACAAAGGCGGCTGCAACGCGCCTTGAAGCCGCCTACGAAGCGCAGTTGAAGAAGACCACCGCCGAGCTGGTGAAACAGCAGAACGCCCCCCAAGCGCTCCTGGACACTATGTCCGGCGAGTTGCGCCTGCTGGGCATGCTGGGAATCGAGCGGGAGCGCTACAGCCGTCGGCTTCAGAACGAAGCCGACATGCGCCGTGCCATCGCAGAATCCATCGCGGCAGGCAACGATGCCCTGGCCGCATCTCCCCAGCAGCAGGAAGATCTGATCGCCAGCGCACGCGCGATGGCGGACTGGTCGCTAGCCGCCGAGGAGTCCGCGCGCCAGGCCCAGGAGTGGGCCAGTGCGTGGACGCGTGGGATTGAGTCGGCGGCCGATGCGGTTACCGATTTCGCGATGTCGGGGCTGCGGGATTTCCAGCAGCTCGGGCGCGACCTGAAGTCGATCGCAAAGCAAATCGTCGGCGACCTGGTGCGCACCTTCCTTCAGCAACGCATCGTGCTGCCGATCCAGGCCCAGCTGATGGGCAACGGCTTCGCGGCTGCCGGCGGCAACCTGGCCAGCCTGGTCGGCGGCGGCTGGTTGCCCAGCTTGCTCGGCGGCAGCAGTGCGGCGCCCGCCGCCGGCAGCCTGCAGGGCTTCGGCAACAACCTGGCCGCGCTCTACGCCATGCCGGGGGGCTCTGCAGCAGCGGCAGGCAGCGGCGGCGGCATGATCTCCAAGCTGCTCGGCTCGATGGGCAACGCGAAGCTCGGTGGCATGCTCGCCGGTGGCCTGGTTGGGCTCCAAGGCGGCGACAACCTGCTGACGAAGGGGTTGTCCGGACTGTCCGGTGCCGTAGCGGGAAACGCGCTCAGCGGCGCGCTCACCGCGACGCTGGCGGCGAGCAAGGGGGGCGCCAGCATCGTCGGTGCGCTGACTGCCGGCCTGAAGAGCATCGGTCCCCTGGGTTGGGTCGGCCTGGGCGCCACCGTGCTCGACAAAATCACCGGCGGCGGTCTGTTCGGCACTTCGTGGAAAGCCACCGGCTCGGCGAGCCAGTTCGGCATCACCAGCGCCGGTGCGACCGGCTTTACTGAAGTCAGCGAGTCGAAGAAGCGCAGCCTCTTCCGCGGAACCAAGCATCGCACGACGAAGACAGCCCTGGACGCCGACGCGCTTTCGTCTGTCCAAGCGCTGTTCGATGAAATCGCGGCGGCGATGAGCGAAGCCGCTGCGGCCCTGGCCATCGACGTGCCGACGCTGGTCGGCGGCACGTTCCGGCAGGAGTTCGACAAGAACGGCAACTTGACAAAAGAGTTCGGCACCATCGCCGGTCGCATCTACAACGAAGCGCAGGAAGCTTTCGCGGAGCGCCTGCTCGGCGAGAACCTGCTCGCCGTGGCCAAGGCAGTCGGCGCCTCGGCTGAAATCGAGCGCATCGCCGCCGGCTACCGGGGCAGCGCGGAGAGCCTGCGCGAAGTGGCCACGTTCCTGCTCGCCGTGCAGTCCGACATCAAGCAGTCCACGCAACTGTGGACGGCTGCCGGCGACGGTGTGCTGACCGACATCACCCAGTTGTTCGAGCGCCTGGGCCGCGCCGGCGAGAGCCTGGCCGACACGTACGCGCGCATCACCAGCGCGGCGAACGAGTACGGCAGCTTCATGGCCGGCATCGAGCAGCAGTTGCTCACCTCGGGGCTCAATGATTGGCAGCAGGCCCAGCTCGACATCGAGCTGCAGTACCGCAACCAGGTCAGCGCCGCCAACGACTACGCCAAGGCCCTGGGCTTGTCGGGCGCCCGCGCCGAGGACCTGGCGAAAATCGAGCAGTTGCGCGCACTCAACATGGCCAGCCTGCAGCGGCAGATGGAGGAAGAACGCCGCAACCTGCTCGGTGACCTTGCACTGAGCCAGTATTCGCCGCTGCGCGATGACCAGAAGCTCGCGGAAGCCATGCAGCAGCTGCAGGCAGCCGTGGCCGCCGGCAACCTCAACAAGGCTTCACAGCTCTCGCAAACCGCACTGGGCTTGGGTCGCAATCTCTATGCCAGCGGCAACGACTACAACGCGCTGTACAACCAGGTCACCGGGCTGCTCGACACCATCACAGTCCCGCAGCTGGAGATGGACGACGGCACGACGATGGGCGACCTGGCGGACGCCATCCTCTCGCTGCCGAAGGATTTCGCCCGCGAGCTCTTCGCTGTTCTGTACGCGCCAGTAGCACCTGAGCGGCCCACCGGCGGCAACACGCCCCCCGTCAGCACGGGAACGGGCACCGGCACATCCACCAACACCGGCACGGGCGGCAACGGCAGCCAGGACGAGACTAACAATCTGCTTCGGCATCTGATTGCGGTCATCGAGAAGGGCTATCAGCCGGACATGTTCGCGGAGATGCGCATCCGATGAGCGCGCGTGTGCTGCTGCTGATGGAAATCGGCGCCGGGCCGCTGCCGGCCGTGACGCCAGTGCAGGTGCGACATGCCAGCTGGGTGCCCGCGGTGCATGTGGCCGCCGAGATTGCCCAGCTTGTCGTGGCGGTAGCCCCCGTGGCCAACGGTGTTGTGCTGACCTGGCCGAGCAGTCTGCATTCTGCGGCGGTGTATGTCATCGAGCAGGGCGAGACTGCGGACGGTCCTTGGACCGAAATCGCCCGCACTTCCTCGCCGCGCTACACCTTCAATAGCACCGGTACTGGCCCCTGGCATTTTCGGCTGCACACGAACGTGCGCGGCCGCGTGGGCCCTGAAACCCTCGTCGAGGGCTCGCCCGCACTGTCGCCCACCGAAGAGTCCCTTGAAGAGCTGCAGCGCCAGCTTGAGGAAGAGCGCGTCAAGCGGTTCCAGGAAGATGCGGAGAATGCCGCCAAGGCGGCCAGCGACCTGCTCAACCTGGCGCTGCTGCAGGAGCAGGCCTTGCAAGCCGAGCGTGCGGCACGCGAACTCGCCGTCGCCGCCGCGGTGATTCGCCTCGACGCCATCGACGACGACGCCATCATTTCGCCTGGCGAAAAGCCCCAGCTCATCACGGATGTGCAGGCCATCCACGACATCTACCCGCGCCTGCGCCAGCAGATGGAACTGGCCGAACTCGATGTAGAGGAACTGGATGACGCCTACAACGGGCTGATCAGCTATCTCGCAGAACTCAATTCACCGGTGCCGTGGAATGACACGTCCGGAAACACCCACATCACTTAATTAGAGGAACCCGACATGTCTCGAACCACAAAAGAATTCCGCATTGAGCTCGCAAAGCATTTTTTCCACAACCTCCCGATGGCGGGTATCGGTGATGCGGCCGGACTTCAATCATCGACCGCCTCGGGGAGTTGGTGGGTTTCGCTGCACACCGAGGCACTGGGCGAGGACGCGCATCAGAACACGAGTGAAGCCGACTACGGCGGTTACGCGCGAGTCGCGGTGCCTCGCAACGCGGCCGGCTGGGGTGTGATGGAAGACGTCATTGGTCAGGTTGCCGGCGAAGTGACAAATGCAGTGCAAATCCTGTTCCCTCGGTGCACGAGTGGAAGTTCCACGATCACCCACATCGGCATCGGCACGTCTGCCAGCGGCCAAGGCAAGTTGCATTTCTTTACGCAACTCGCCGAGCCCGTGAGCGTCGAAGTTACGCCGGGGCAGGCGCCAGTGTTTGAGCCGGGCGAAGTTTCATGGGTGGTGTCGTAATGTCGGCGCTCCCTATCTCCGCCCTGGACGAGGCCGCCGCGCTGGCCGACGCGGACATGCTTGAAATCGAGCGGCCGGACGGCGATCCGGAGGCCGTCCCACCGGTACCGAATAGCGGGCTTCGTGTCACGTCCGCAAAGCTTCTCGCCTATTTATTTAGCAAAATCGTTGGCGGCAGTGGGATTCGGCTGTCGCTTGCATCCGGTACGCTCACGCTGGAATCGGGCGGCGCATCCAGCGTTGAAGTCGCGGGCGCATCCGCAACCCTTTCACTTGCGCATGCTAACCGCTTCATCCGCTTCAATAACGCCACGGCGCAGACGGTGACGATTCCGCCGCAGTCTTCGGTCGCGTGGCCGGATGATTGTCAGCTGGAGGGCGCTCAGTGGGGCGCTGGCGCGGTCAGCTTTGTTGCCGGAAGCGGGGTCACGCTTCGCAAAGCAGCCGACATCAGTGCGACGAGCGGCGGACAGTACAAGCCGCTAGGCATCAAGCGAGTCGCATTGAACGAATGGCTGCTCTTCGGCCAGTTCGGGGGGGCTTGATGTTAAATCTTGGAATCATCGGGTCTGTGCGCCGCGCCGGAATCACGCTCGTGCATTCGGGCGTGAGCATCGTATACGGCACCAATGCAGGCGCCGCAAGCTTGCCTGCCGCTGTTCAACAGGGCGACATTGTGCTGGCCGCAGTGTGTGGCAGTTTCAATGGCAACGCCGCCATTTCCTTGCTGACCAGCGGATACACAAAATCCGAAGATCTTCATCAAGCCTCGTCAGTCGGAGCAATGGCATCCAATGCCGGAATCTTCGTCAAGTTGATGGGAGGCACTCCGGATGCATCCGTTGAATTCGCTGGCGTTGGCGCGAACTCGATGACGGCATTGCTGGTGGGTGTATTTAGAGGCGTCTCAACAACCAATCCTCTGGATATTTCGCCGCAAGTAGAATACTGGCCCGACAATGTGCGCACACGCGTTCCGGCGATTACGCCGACAACGCCGGGAGCCTTGGTTGTCGGCGTGTTGCTGGGTAGTTCGGTTTACGTGTCGGGCGCATACGGCGCCATTCCTGCGCCCACCGGGTTCACTAGCATCGCACGCCAGTCATCCCACAACCCGACCGGAAATGCCCACGTGTCCGCTGGCATGTACTCCAAGCCCTGGACGGGCGGCACAAGCCCGGCAAGTAACTACGTGCTCGGTTACAACAGCGGAACGGCTCCCAGTTCAATCAGCGTGGCGCTCGCGCTGCGCCCCAAGTGAGGTAAGCATGGCCATCATCGTGAGTGAAGAGCAGCGCACCATTCGCGCGGAAATCGTATCCCCGCGCATCGTCATCAACTGGAATCCGGACACGGACACCGGAAGCGTGCATTTTCAAGTGGACGAGATGGAATACAGGGATGGCGTATTCCACCAGCTGACACCGCGCGGAGAATACGCGCTGACGTTGCAGGAGTTGATGCAGCGCTCCGTTATTGTCGGCGAGCAGGAAATCTCACCGCTGCTTGTCATCGGCTACATCAAGCAACTATTTGCTGACCTTCACGCCGAGTACGCAGCGGACTGATCGCAAATGACGATTTATCGCGCCACTCCGGATGGCCGCCTGCGTGGGTTGCCGTCCGGTGATGTTCGCTCAATCGGTGCGCCGGGCGGCATTGGGCCTGCGCTCAGCACGCAACCGATAGAGATTGAGGTTGCGTTTGTCGCTACGGCAACGCTGGACGAGACCATTCTTGTCCCGCTCGGCGCAGCACCCATCGTCGTCACTGTTGAGGTGGCCGCGCGCTCGGCGCTGAAAGAGTACCTTGTCATTTCGGCGGCGCCGATTGTTGTCGAGGTGGGCATGTCGGCCCGCGTCGGCCGCATCGGCGAGCCGGCGATGCGCGCGCGGCCGTTCGGCATCCTCACGGCGATGTATGCGCAGGGTCTCCAGCTCACAGAGCTGCCGCCGCTTCAGGACCATTTCCAGCGCTGGTACGCCGCCGAAGCTGCGGGCTGGGTCGCCATCGATGAGCACAACCGTCTGCTTGCAAAAGATGCTGGCGACAAAGCGACGGCAGCAGCAAATGCGGTGGTGGTTACGAACACGCGCGTATCCGTACTCGAAGATGGCCTGCAAGCCGAATCTTCCCGCACGACCGCGCTCACAACCCGCGTTGTCAATGTGGAGGGCGCGCAAGCGACACAGGGCAGCGCCCTCAGTGCGCTGCAGGTTACAAGCACCCTGCAAGGCGACATACTCACATCGCACGGCCAGAAACTCACCAGCATCAACGTACAAATCACGGGGCTCGATGGGGAGTTAATCAACGTCGCGAACGCGACCAGCCTGCTGCAAGCGGAAGTCAACTCACTCGGCGCGGCGAAAGCAACCTGGGGCGTCTATCTCACGGCCGGCAACCTGATTTCTGGCGTGCAGTCCATCAACGACGGCGTCCTCGCCGAGTTCAACGTCCTCGCTCACGTCTTTCGGCTGCTGTCGCCCGGCGCGACCAACGGCATGGAGGTGCAGGACGGCTACCTGCGCGTTTGGCGCGGCGGTACGCAAGTTGTCATCGGCAACGGCTTCGGCACAGGCGGCGACCTCATGCTGTACGCCGGGCCGAACGTCGGCGTGGGCAGCGCAAGCAAGTCCAACGGCACGATCTGGTTCGACGCCTCCGGCAACGCTTACTTCGGTGGCGCGCTGCACATCGGTATTCAGCGGGAGGCCGCGCGCAGCGAAAGCACCTCGCCGGCCGCCAGTGTTTCCATCGGCCCGTTCCCAAGCCAGGGCGGCGCAAAGACCGTGTTGTGTTCATACACGGTGGCGGTCGGCCAGGGCTTGCCGGGCAATCAGGTTGCCGATTTCGACGGCAAGCCCGTTAGCGCGACCGTGCAAGTTTTCCGCAAAATCGGCACCGCAAGTGAAACCCTGTTCACCACGTTGAATGCAACGGGCGTCAGCGATGCATCGTATGAAGCCGACGCGGGGCCGGGCGGCACAACGCTTGTGAGCATCACCCTGTCGGCTTCCAGCACAAGCACGGACAACAGCAGCAGCGCCGGCCCGTACATCTACCGCGCAGCCATCTCAGCTCGCAACATCCTGGGGCTAAGTGCGACCGAGCAGGTGATTTCACTTTCATCGACGGAGTCATGATGATGTACGCTCGCTTTTCTTCGACGCCCATAGGCCCCGCACTCGCTGCGCGCGACGGCGGCCTCACCCTGTCGTCTACCGGCGCGGTCGGCGTGACTAGCGTGGCACGCTCGGACATCGCGCACGCCAGCGGCACGCATGGCGTCGAGTTCACGTTCTGGGGCGAGGGCGAGTTGCGCGCGGTCATTGGCCTGGTACCGAGCGGCGCATCGCTGTCGGCTGGCATCGGGCCGCAAGGCATCGGCTGGCAACTCCACACCGGCCAGGTCGTGGTCAACGGCAGCGTCGTGGCCACCGGCCTGCCGGAAATCTTCAAGGGCGATATGGTCGGCGTTCGCGTCGCGTTCGCAGGCGTGCCGCAGGTGCGGTTCTACGCCGGCGAGCAGCTGGTGCACACGCAGTCCATCTCGCCGCTCGGCGCGCTGCATTTCGCCGTTGCGCTGGCGGCCGCCGAGGCCGGCGGCCTGGTGTGTGCCGTCAACGCCGGCCAGTGGCCACACCGCAGCGATGCGGCCGCCGCCGGCTGGGCGGCGCCGCGCGTGCTGCCGGCTGCCCTGCACCTGGCCGACCTGGACTATCTCAGCGCCGCCACCGATTCACCGGCGCATGCGCGCTACGAGGGTCTCATCGTCGAGGGCTTGGAAACGGCTGCTGAAATCGGCTTCTGGCCTTGGGCCGGCGAGCCGCCGGTGCGCGGCGACCGCGCCACGTGCCGGGTGCTGGACCCGGACGGCGTGCTCGACGAGATGGCGATGCAGGACGTGTCGGGTATTCCGATTGCTGTGCGCCTTGGCGCGCGTGCCGGCACCGTCGCCGGCGCGGATGCGGTGGCGCGATACGTCATTGAGCGCATCGACATCGAGGACGACGCGCGCAAGCGCATCACGCTCGATGACCCGCACGCGGCCCTGGACGAGTCGGTGACGCGCGGCGTCTACCTGCCCAGCATCCCCGCGCTGGCATGGAAGCCGCAGCCGGCGGTGATCGGCGCGGTCGCCAGCGCGCTGGCGCAGCCGGCCAACAGCGACGGTACCGTGCTGTTCCTCTCCGACGCACCGCTGGCCGCCGTGGATGTCGTGCTGGACCGTGGCGATGCGATGGAGTCGGGCACGTACGAGGTGGCGCCGGATGGACAGCAGATCGTCATGACAAGTCCCTCGCTCGGGCCGGTGGTCTGCGACGTGTCGAGCATCGGCGCCGGCCCGGCGCCGGCGACGCTGACGCAGGCGCTAACCGAGCTGTTCCGGCGCATCGGCTTCGCCGCTTGGTCGAAGGCCGATGCGCAGGCCATTGACGCGGCGACCGGCTATGCCGGCATCGGTTACTACGCTGCCTCGCCGGCGGTGACCGTGCGCGATGCGCTCGCGGCGATCTTGCCCAGCTACAGCGCCTGGTGGTACCGCGACGATGACGGCGTGCTGCGCTTCGTTCGCGTCGTCGCGCCCGAGGCGGCCAGCGGTGCGCTGGCGTTCGATGTGTCGAAGAAGGACCTGCAGGCCGATCTTGGCTGCGCCCCCGACATGGCGCCGAACCTGACGCGTCGATGGGCCTACCGGCCAAACGCGCAGGCGCTGGGCCACGCCGATCTGGTCACAGACGTGGTCGATGTGCCGCCGGCGCGACGCGACGAACTGACCGGCCTGTGGCGCGGCCAGGTGTACGCCGGCGGTGCGCTGCCGGCGCGCTACGCGCACGCGGACACGGCCGAGCCCTTCGTGTCGTGCTTCTGGCGCGCCGAGGATGCCCATGCCGAGGCCAATCGCGTCCTCGTCATGTACGGCCAGCAGCGCGCTTTCTTCATCGCTTCCTTCGCCGGCGATCCGGCGTTCGCGCCGCGGCCAGGCGAGGTCGGCCGCATCACGTACCCGCGCTATGGCCTGGCTGGCGGCAAGCACGTGCTGGTGCGCGGCCGCCGCCGCAATCCGGCCACGGGCGATATCACGCTGGCTCTTTGGGGATAACGATGCTTATCGGCTACGGCATGCCCGCCGTTTCTTCCGTTTCGCTCGCCGCCGGCAGCAGCTGGCTCACGTCCGACGTCGGCGCCGCCCTGTTTGACGGCCGGCCGGCGCGCGCAACGCGCATCCAGCGCAGTGTGGGCAATCCGACGCTCAGCATCACGCTGGCAAGTCCCATCGTCGTGCGCTTGGTCGCGCTGCTCGGCCTGAACCTACCGGCCGGCATCAGCGTCACCGCTGCCGGTGCCAGTGGCATCACGCGCCGGCTCGCCGATGGCACCGTTGCTGCCTGGCTGCTGGCGCCGCCGGGCTCGGCGACCTCGAGCATTAGCATCGTCATCGGCACCGCGCAGGGCATTGTCGAGATCGGCGAAGTGGTGGTGATGCCGGCGGTGGAAATCGCGCACCAGGCGGACTGGGCCGTCGAGACCATCGACACGACGGAAACCACGCGCAGCCTCGCGGCGCAGCCGGCGTCCAGCCTGCGCGTGCCGTACCGCCAGCTCACCGCAAGCTTCACCCCGGACGGCCCGCAGAACGTACGGTGCGGCGGCCTGGCGAACAACATGGACTGGGAGTGGCTGCGCATGGCGCTGGCGCAGGACCGGCGCTGCGTGGCCGTGCCGCGCTGGCGCGGCGCCAGCGGCGGGGTCGATGCCGCTGAGCTGGCCAGGACTGCCATCTATGGCGTGGGTCGCGTCGGGGCGATTCAGCACCTGGGCGGCGACTACTACGCGAGCGGTATCACCGTTGCCGAAGTGCCGGCGTTGCCACAATGAGCAAGTACACTGGAATAGCCGCAGCGCAGGCCCGCGAACTAACCGAGTTGGCACGCAAGCACGAACTCGAGCGGAGCGCTCTCGAAGATCAGCAGCGCACTGAAATGCAGCAGCTGCAGGAAGCGCAAGGCCGAGGCTGTGATGTTGTGAGCGAACTCGCCAGGATTGTTGGCCTGGCACGGCCTTTCCCATAGAAACAGGGCGACGACGCGGACACCGGCAAGTGCCCGCGTCGCCGCCGAACCCACGCGCTGAACCGCGTGCATTCCGGCCGAGACCCTGCGCTCCCGCGAGAGCGTGGTGATTCTGACCGGCTCACTTCGCACAGGTTGAGAACATGACCCAGCCCATCATTCCGTGGCCCGGCGGCAAGCGCCGTCTGCTGAAACACCTCTATCCACATTTCCCCGCCCACGAGTGCTACGTCGAGGCGTTCGCCGGGTTCACGATGGTCCCGCTGCAAATCCGGTACACCATCGGCCGGGAGGGCCGGGACAAGCCGGCGGGGGAACTCATCATCAAGAGCTGGGACGACAACCAGGCCCAGTTGTTATAGCCTGCCGGTGCCCAGGGCGCCTGATGCGGTGGCGCTGGTTTCAGGTATTGGCATTCGAAGGGCGTGAAACCAGCGATTGAAGGGCGCTCAAGTGGCCCGGCCGGGGTTTCGCAAATCATGTGTCCGTATTTCGCAAATCATGTGTCGCCTTACACCTGTCACCGGTAGACACGCCCGGTGGCAGTCGCCGATGGCGACAAATAAGAATCATTCCCATTCTAGAGAAGACGGAGATGCCTGTCGATACGCCTCCGCATCGTGCACGCTTGCGCGGCCGGGGCCGGGGCCGGGGCCGACGATTTTCCTGCCGGCCTTGGTTCAAGCCCACGGGTCGCGGCCTGCGCCCGAACGGCGACAGAGATTCAGATCGCGCCGGAAGAACCGCGCAGCGCCAGCCGGACCGGAATCGTGCGGCTCTCCACCGGCTCGTCATTGATCAGCTTCAGCAGGCTCTCGACCAGCATCGTGCCGGCCAGCTTGGTGTCCTGCTGCACGGTGGACAGGCCGGGATTGACGAAGCTGGCCAGCGGGATGTCGTCGAAGCCGGCCACCGCCACGTCATCGGGCACGCGCAGGCCGCGCTCGTGCAGGGCCTTCATCGCACCGATGGCGATCAGGTCGCTGGCCGCGAACACCGCGTCGAAGCGCTGGCCGCGCGCCAGCAGTGCCTGCACCGCCTCGTAGCCGGACTGCTCGGTGGTGATCGCATCGACCTGCCGCTGCGGCGACGCCTCCAGCCCGGCCGCCCGCAGCGCCTGCGCGTGGCCGCGGTAGCGCTCCAGGAACTCCGGATAGTGGTTGGAGGCATCGCCGAGGAAGGCGATCCCGCGGCGTCCCTGCGCGATCAGGTGGGCGGTGATGTCGTGCCCGCCCTGGAAGTTGTCGCAGCCGATCGAAACCCCTGGCTGCCCCGGCAGCACCGCGCCCCAGCGCACGAAATGGGTGCCCTGCTGCACCAGCTGCTCCAGCCGCGACTGCGCCTGCAGGTAGTCGCCGTAGCCCAGCAGGATCAGCCCGTCGGCCTTGTTGCTGTCCTCGTAGTCGGCCTGCCAGTTGGTCGACAGCTGCTGGAAGGAAATCAGCAGGTCGTAGCCCTGCAAGGCGCAGGCGCGCGTGATCGAGCCCAGCATCGACAGGAAGAACGGGTTGATCTGCGAGTCGTCCGGAGTCGGATCCTCGAAGAACAGCAGCGCGATCGTGCCCGAGTGCTGCCGGCGCAGGTTCGACGCGTTCTTGTCGACCTTGTAGTTGAGTTGCTCGGCGATGGCCAGGATGCGCCTGCGCGTCTCCTCGCTGACCATCGGGCTGCCGCGCAGCGCGCGCGACACCGTCGGCTGGGAGACGCCCGCCAGGTGGGCGATGTCGAGCGAGGTCGCCTTGCCGCGGATCGGCGCGATGACGGTGGGCTTTTCGGTGGCCATGCGCCGGCGATGATGCCACGAACCCCGCGGCCGCGACCGCCGCTTCAGGCCGCCGCGACGGTGCCGCCGCGCAGCCGCTGGCCGTCGGCGCCGGTCACCCTGCAGAAATCACCGGACCGGTCCGCTTCGGCACGCTCCTGTCGACGGCTGCCCATGCGCCCGGCGAGCGCGCGCGCCAGCCACCACGCCAGCAGCGCCGCGGCGGCCACCAGCACCGTGCGCATCGGCAACCGGCCGGTGGATTCAACGATAGGCCCTGAGGTAGCGGTCCTCGAACCTGCGCTTGAGCCAATGGAACATCCGCGAACGCGGCGAGGTGAAGGTGCGCGATTGGCTGCGATAGATCAGCAGGCCGCTGTCGAGCGCATCGACGATGCAGGCCAGTTCGGTCTTGAAGCCGTGGCTGGCGGGTTCGCCGCGCAGTTCGGCGGCGATGTTCCTCGCCACCGCCTCGGCCTGCAGGTCGGCTTGGTGCGCCTGCTTGGCCATCCAGTCGGGGCCGGGATAGCTGCCGATGTCGCCGGCCGCATACACGCGTTCCAGGCCGCGCACGCGGCAATGCTCGTCGGCGGCGACGAAGCCGCCTTCCGAGCGCGGCAGTTCGCTGTCGTCCAGCCACGCCGGGCCGGTGAGGCCGGGCATGAACAGGATCAGGTCGGCGGCGAATTCCCCGCCTTCGGTCACCACCTTGTCCGCCTCGAAGCGCAACGGCTTGTGGCCCAGGTGCGTTTCGATGCCGAGTTCGCGCATCCGTCCCAGCAGCTTCCGCACCGCGGACGGGCCGAGGCGCTGGCCCGGCTCGCTGGACGGATTGAAGAACACCAGCCTGAACCTGTCGCGCCTGCCCTGGCGGCGCAGCAGGGTGTCCATGCCGAACAGAAACTCGAACATCGGCCCGCCGCGCACCGCGCCCGGCTCCATCGGGTTGGAGGCGAAGCCGATGGCGATGGTGCCGCCGTCCATCGCCGCCAGGCGATCGCGGATGGCTTCGGCCGCGGCGATGCCTTCGCAGGGGATGATCGCGTGCTCGATGCCCGGCAGCTTGCGCAGGTAGCGCCCCCCGGTGGCGGCAATCAGCACGTCGTTGGCCAGTTCGCCGCGGTCGGTGACCACGCGGCGTCCGCCGTCGAGGACCTGCCGCACGCTGCCTTCGTGCCAGCGCACGCGCATGCGCTGGAAGAATCCGGCCAGCGGGATACGCAGGTCGTCGCCGGTCTTCCCGCCCGATGGCAGCCAGATCAGGCTGGGCAGGTAGACCAGCTCATTGCGTGGCGACACCACGGTGATGTCGGCATCGACGCGCTGTTCGCGCAGCCGGCGGATGGCGGTCAGCGCGGCGAAACCGCTGCCGAGGATGACGATGCGAGTCATGGCGTTGGCCTGCCCTGTTGTCGTGATGGTGGCGGTGGCGGAAGCCCGGCGTTCGGGCGATGGTGGCGACGGACGGCCGCGCAGGCGGGAGACGGCGAAGCCGGATGCGCCCAGGCCGGCGGCCAGCCACAGCAGCGCGCGGCGGCGGGACATCGGCATGGTTACCGCCCCTGTCCGAGCTGCACCCGTGCCCAGTGGATGATCTCGCCCGCCGTCATGGCGCCGGACGTGCGCGCCATCTCGCGCCCGCCCTTGAACATCACCAGCGTGGGGATGCTGCGGATGCCGAAACGCGCGCCGAGCTCCGGCTGCGCCTGGGTGTCGATTTTCGCCAGCCGCATGGCAGGTTCCAACTGCACGGCGGCGGCCTCGAAATGCGGCGCCATCATCCGGCACGGCCCGCACCAGGGCGCCCAGAAATCCACCAGCAGCGGCAGGTCGCTCCGGGCCGCATGCGCCTGGAACATCGCGTCCGACTCGATCACCAGCGGATGCGCGGTAAACAGCGGCTGGTGGCAGCGCCCGCATTTCGGTGCGTCGGGCAGGCGTCCGGCGGGCACGCGGTTGATGGCGCCGCACTGCGGGCAGGCAATCTGCAGGAGAGTGCCGGTGCTCATGCCCCCGCCTCGAAGCTCTTGTCGCCGAACAGCACCCGGCCCTCGCCGTCGACGACGTTGACCTCGACGTCGATGCCCTGGCGCACGCTCTGGGTGACGATGCAGAAGTCCTCGAACTGGGCCAGCACGCGGTCGAGATTGTGGTAGTCGGCATTGTGACCGGGCAATTTCAGGGTCGCCCTGGCCGAGGCGATCCGCCAGCGGCCATGTTTGTTGCGCATCGGCAGCGCGCAGATTTCGGCGTGGATTGGCCCCGGTGCGTTGCGATGCTTGCGCAGCGCGAACAGCAGGCTGGCGGCCAGGCAGTTGGCCACCGCCGCCAGCAGCAGCCGCGACGGGTTCGGCCCCTGGTCCCGGCCCAGCGGCGCCGGCTCGTCGGTGAGCAGCGGCGCCAGCGCGGTGTCGTCGAAGCTGACGCGGAAGGCGAAGTCGCTCTCCTGCTCCAGGGTGATGCGGATCGGTTCGAGGCTGTCCATGCGTGTCTCCGTCATTCCATCCCGGCGTTGCCGGCGGCCGGCACTTCCACCCACAGCGCGCCGCGCAGGCCGCCGACGTCGAAACCGGTGGCCGCATCGCCCGGATAATGCCGCGCGATGGCCGCCTTCACCGCCGGCGCGACCTCGCGGCCGTGGCAGGCCAGGCAACCCGGCTCGGTGGGGATGCCGCGCACCATGCGCAGGGCCACGCCGACCGGCAGGCCGTCGCGCCGCACCGACGCCTGCGCCGCGGCCGGCGCACCGGCCTGTACCGCGCGCTCGAATTCCAGCAGCGCCTCGTGCTGCCAGCCCTGCGCCGCCTGCCCCGGGTTGCGGTTGCGGCCGGGCAGCGCCACCCGCCCCAGCCGCACGCCGTGCTCGCGCATCACCTCCTCGGCGATCGCCGGCGCGGCCGAATGGCAGACGTCGACCGCGGCCTCGGCGCCGCCGGCCTGCACCGCCGCCTGCAGCGTGCCGCGCAGGCGGCCGCTGAACGCCTGCGCCGCCGCCTGCGCGCGCGCCAGCGAATCCTGCGCCGCGGCCGCGGGTGCGGGAGCCGCCGGCTCCGCGGTGGAGGGAGCCGGCGCGGTGGCCGAAGGCGGCGTCTGGCAACCGGCCAGCACGATCAGGGCCAGCCAGGCGGCGTGCGGCGCGAAGCGGGCATTGCGGGGGAACCGGGTCATGGGCTTGCCTCCTTGGGGCGCCGGATCAGCGCGTAGTACAGCAGCGGGATCACCACCAGCGTCAACACCGTGGACACCAGGATGCCGAAGATCAGCGAAATGGCCAGGCCGTTGAAGATGGGATCGTCGAGGATGAAGAACGCGCCGGCCATCGCCGCCAGCGCGGTCAGCGCAATCGGCTGGGCGCGCACCGCGCAGGCGTCGACCACGGCCTGCGCCGCGCTGCGGCCGCGCGCGAGCTCGTGGTTGATGAAGTCCACCAGCAGGATCGAGTTGCGCACGATGATGCCGGCCAGCGCGATCATGCCGATCATCGAGGTGGCGGTGAACTGCATGCCCAGCAGCGCGTGGCCGGGCATCACCCCGATCACGGTCAGCGGGATCGGCGCCATGATCACCAGCGGCACCACGTAGTTGCGGAAATAGGCCACCACCAGCAGGTAGATCAGCACCATGCCGGCGGCGTAGGCGATGCCCATGTCGCGGAAGGTCTCGTAGGTGATCTGCCACTCGCCGTCCCACTTGATGGCGAAGCCGGCGCCGTCCTCGGGCTGGGCGATGAAGTGCTGGCCCAGGCGCTGGCCGGCGATGTCGTTGTCCGCCACCTGCCCGACCAGGTCGAACATGCCGTACAGCGGGCTGTCGATGCGGCTGCTCTCGTCGCCGGTCACGTACACCACCGGCAGCAGATCCTTGTGGTGGATGGCGCCGTCCCAGCCGGCCGTGCGCACCTGCACCAGTTCCGACAGCGGCACTAGCTGGCCCTGGCCGCCGCGCACGCGCAGCGCCAGCACCTGCTCCAGCGCGGCCTGGTCGGACACCGGCAGGCGCAGCCGGATCGGCCGCGGGTAGCGGGAGCCGGCGTTGACCACGTAGGTGGCGTCCCAGCCGCCCAGCCCGGCGGCAAGGGTCTCGGCGATGTCGGCCTGGACCACGCCCAGCCGCGCCGCGCGCACCCGGTCGATCACCAGCAGTTCGCGCGTGGCCTCGGCCTCGACGCTGCTGTCCACGTCGACGATGCCCCCGGTGGCGAGGAAGCGCTGTTCCAGCGCGCGGCCGATGCGGCGGGCGAGCGTGTAGTCCGGCCCGTAGATCTCGGCCACGATCGGCGCCAGCACCGGCGGCCCCGGCGGCACTTCCACCACCTTGACCGAGGCGCCGTGGCGGCGGCCGATGGCGTCCAGCTGCGGCCGCAGCGCCACCGCGATGTCGTGGCTCTTGCGGCTGCGCTCGCGGCGGTCGACCAGGTTGACCTGCAGGTCGCCGAGGTTGGCGCCGGCGCGCAGGTAGTACTGCCGCACCAGCCCGTTGAAGTTGATCGGCGCGGCGGTGCCGGCGTAGCCCTGGTAGTCGCGCACCTCGGGCACGCGGTCCAGCGCCGCGGCCAGCTCGGCCAGCAGCGCGTCGGTGTCCTCCAGCGTGCGGCCTTCCGGCAGGTCCACCACCACCTGCAGCTCGGACTTGTTGTCGAACGGCAGCATCTTCAGCACCACCAGCTTGAACACCGCCAGGCTGGCCGCCAGCACCACCAGCGCGGCCATGCCCAGGAACAGCGCGCCGCGGCGGCGGCCGCCCTTGCCGGCGTCCAGGAACGGCGCCATCAGCCGCTCGAACAGCACGTGCAGGCGCGCGGCGATGCCGGCGTGGCCGTTGCCCTGCCCGTCCGCGCCCGCGGCGGCGTGCGCCGGGGCGTGGCGCGACAGCAGCTTCAGCGACAGCCACGGCGTGACCACCAGTGCGATCAGCAGCGACAGCAGCATGCCCACCGAGGCGTTGATCGGGATCGGCCGCATGTACGGCCCCATCAGGCCGCTGACGAAGGCCATCGGCATCAGCGCGGCGATCACGGTGAAGGTGGCCAGGATGGTCGGGCCGCCGACCTCGTCCACCGCCGGCGGGATCGCCTCGCGCAGCGACTTGCCGCCCAGGCTCATGTGGCGGTGGATGTTCTCCACCACCACGATGGCGTCGTCGACCAGGATGCCGATGGAGAAGATCAGCGCGAACAGCGACACCCGGTTGAGGGTGAAGCCCATCGCCCACGAGGCGAACAGCGTCGCCGCCAGGGTCAGGATCACCGCCGATCCGATCACGATGGCCTCGCGCCGGCCCAGCGCGAACAGCACCAGCAGCACCACCGAGCCGGTGGCGAAGGCCAGCTTCTTGATCAGCGTCTGCGCCTTGTCGCTGGCGGTGGCGCCGTAGTCGCGGGTGACCTGCACCTCGATGCCGTCGGGGATGACCTGCCCGCGCAGCGCCTCCACCCGCCGCAGCGCCGCGGCGGTGATGTCGGCGGCGTTGCTGCCCGGCTTCTTGGCGATCGCCAGCGTCACCGCCGGGGCGATGCCGGAAGCCGGGCCGGCGCGACCGGCCGGTGCGCCGTGCCAGACGTAGGACACCGCCGCGTCGGTCGCGTCGGCCACCGCCGCCACGTCCTCCAGCCGCACCGGCTTGCCGCCGTCCAGCCCCAGCACCAGGTCGGCCACGTCGGCGCGGTCGGCCAGGAACTGGCCGGAGGTCACCTGCGTCACGCCTCCGGCGCCGACCCGCTCGCCGGCCTGGCGGGCCAGGTTGGCCGAGCGCAGGGCCTGGCCCAGGTCGCTGGCGGTCAGGCCGTGGCTGGCCAGCCGCGCCGGATCCAGCGTCACCATCACCGCGCGCTCGGGCGCGCCGATGGTGTAGACGTCGCGGGTGCCGGGGATGCGCTTGAGCTCGGTCTCCAGCGTGTGCGCCACCTCGGCCAGCTCGCGCGCGCCGCGCTGCGGATCGTCGGTCCACAGGGTCAGCGCCATCACCGGCACGTCGTCGATGCCCTTGGGCTTGACGATGGGCTGGCCCACGCCCAGGTTCTGCGGCATCCAGTCCTGGTTGGAGAACACCTTGTCGTACAGGCGCACCAGCGCCGGCTGGCGCGCCACGCCGACCTCGAACTCCACCGTCAGCACCGCCATGCCCGGGCGGCTGACCGAATAGGTGTGCTTGACCTGCTCGATCTCCGCCAGCTTCTGCTCCAGCGGATAGGTGACCATCTGCTCGACCTGGCGCGCGTCGGCGCCGGGGAACGGCACGATCACGTTGGCCATGGTCACGTCGATCTGCGGTTCTTCCTCGCGCGGGGTGATCATCACCGCCACCAGCCCCAGCAGCAGGCCCAGCAGCGCCAGGATCGGCGTCAGCGGGTTGTCCTGGAAGGTCCGCGCCAGGCGCCCGGAAACGCCCAGCCGCCGCGTTGCGTCCTGCATCGCCATGTCAGTCCCCGTCCTTGCGCGCGGCGACCAGCGCCTGCAGCGCGGCCGCCGGATCGGCGGCGATCCGCTCGCCCGCCTCCACCCCGGCGATCACCTCGACCTGGTCGCCGGCCTGGCTGCCCAGGCGCAACTGGCGCAGCGACAGGCGGCCATCGGCCAGCACGTAGACCGCGTTGACCTCGCCACGCCGCACCAATGCCGAGGCCGGCACGCGCGGATGGCCCGCGCCGGCCACCGCCGGGAACGCCACCCGCGCGGTGCCGCCCGGCTGCGGCGCCGGATCCAGCGCCGGCAACTGCACGCGCACGGCCACGCTGTGGGTGGCCGGGTCGGCGCTCGGGTAGACCGTCACCTGCGTGGCCTCGACGCGGCGGCCATCGTCGAAGCGCACCCCGGCCACCGGGTTGGCGCGGATCGCCTCGGCGTCGGACTGCGGCACGCCGACCTCGATGCGTAGCGCCTCCGGCGCGTACATCGCCATCAGCGGCTGGCCCGGGCCGACCGTCTCGCCCGGCTCCACCCGGCGCGTGCTGACGATGCCGGCATACGGCGCGCGCACCACCGTGTAGTCGCTCTGCTGGCCGACGTTGGCCAGCTGCGCGCGCGCGGCGTCGCGCGCGGCGCGGGCCGAGTCGCGCGCCGCGCGCACCTGGTCCAGTTGCGCCTTCGACACGTATTGCGCGTCCGCCAGCGACAGATAGCGCTGGTGGTTGCTCTCGGCCTCGGCCAGGAAGGCCTCGGCCGCGCGCAGCTGCGCGCGCGCCGCGTCCACCCCGGCCTGCTGCTCCACCGCGGTCAGCCGCACCAGCACCTCGCCGGCGGCCACGCGGTCGCCGACGTCGCGGCGCACCTCGACCACGCGGCCGCCGGTCTGCGCCGACAGCGCGGCCTGGCGCACCGCCTCCACCACGCCATCCCAGCTGCGCCCGCCGCCGGCGTCGGCGGCCAGCACCTCCACGGTGCGGACGTCATGCGGCTTGGCCGCCGGCTGCGCGGGATCGCCGCCGCAGCCGGCCAGCGCCAGCAGCATCAACGCGGGTAGCGCCGCCCGGGCGGCGATAGACGGATTGGGCTTCATGGTTCTCCGCCCGCTTACTTGAAGGCGCAGCCGCTGGCGATGCCGAGGCGGCGGAACAGCATCGCCGCCGGGCAGAAGCCGGTGAAGCTGGCCTGCAGCATGTTCAGGCCGATGAAGGCGGTGAACAGCAGCCACCACGGCGACACGAAATGGACCAGCGCGATGCTGATCAGGATCATCACGCCCGCGAAGGCGAGCACGGCACGGTCGAGGTTCATTGCATTTCTCCTGTTTTGGTTGGTTCAACGCACGCGCAGGATGCCCAGCAGCTTGAGCACGTACTTTTCGTAGACGGGTTCGGTGTTGCCGGATTTCATCTTCATCATGAAATACTTCTCGAAGGCGATCTTGGCCACGTGCACCCACTTGCCCACCCGGGCCCAGGTGACGTTGCGCGGCGGGATCTGCGGCAGCGCCACGAAGGCCGCGCCGGTATCGCCCATGTCGGCCAGGCAGATCGCGTTCCAGGTGGCCTCGGCGGTGGCCGGCTCTCCCTTCAGTTCGGCCTGGATGTTGTGCGCGATGGCGGTCACCATCGACTCGATCATGAAGCCGGTCTTGGGCGCGCCAGTCGGCACCGGGGTCTGCTCCACCGGCGGGATCGCCACGCACACGCCCAGCGAGAAGACGTTGCGGTAGGTCGGGTTGCGCTGGTGCCGGTCGATCAGCACGAAGCCGCGCGGGTTGCCCAGCCCTTCGACCTGGCGCACCGCGTCCACGCCGGTGAAGGCCGGCAGCACCATCGAGTAGCGGAACGGCAGCACGTGGGCCTTCTTCGGCTTGCCGTCCTCGTCCATCTCGGCCACCTCCATCTCGCCGTCGCGCACGCCGGTGATCCTGGCGTTGACGATCCAGTTGATGTGGCGCTGGCGCAGCTCCGACTCCATCAGGCCCTTGGAATCGCCGACCCCGCCCAGCCCCATGTGGCCGATGTACGGCTCCGGGGTGACGTAGGTCATCGGCACCTTGTCGCGCAGCTTGCGCTTGCGCAGGTCGCGGTCGAGGATCATCGCGAACTCGTAGGCCGGGCCGAAGCAGCTCGCGCCGGCCGCCGCGCCCACCACCACCGGGCCGGGGTTCTGCAGGAACCGCTGGTAGGCCTCCCATGCACCGGCCGCGTGCGCGGTGGTGCACACCGACTGGGTGAAGCCGCCTTCCGGCCCCAGCCCGGGCACCTCGTCGAACGCCAGCCGCGGGCCGGTGGCGATGACCAGGTAGTCGTAGTCCACCTGGCGGCCGTCGCGCAGCACCACCCGGTTCTGCGCCGGCTCGACCCGCTCGGCGCCGGCCGGCTCGAAGGCGATGCCGCGCCTGGCCAGCGGCGCCGGCACCGCCAGCTGCACCTCGGCCGGCGTGCGCCAGCCCACCGCGACCCAGGGATTGGACGGCGTGAACGAGAACAGATCGCCCTCGCCGATCACCATGACTTCGACGTCCGCGCCCAGCGCCGCGCGCAGTTCGTAGGCCGCGCTCATGCCGCCAATGCCGGCTCCCAGTACCACGATGCGTGCCATGACACCCCTCCCGCCTCCCGGCCGCCCCGCGATGGGGCGGTTTCGCTCCGGTTGCAATAACATTAGCAATCTCTTATATTAGAGTCAACTAATTTGTTGGAGCGCATCGATGCAGGCTTCCCTCTTCGACCAGGCGCGCCCGCCGGCCGGCGGCATCGCGGGCTGGTGCGAGGCCGGTTTACCCTTGGCCGATCGCGATTCCCGCAACGAGTGAGCACATGCCCGCCAAGTCCCGACGCCTGAACATCGATCCCGACGCCATGCGCAGGCACGCCAGCGACGCGGCCCAGCTGCTGAAGGCGCTGGCCAACGAGAAGCGCCTGCAGATCCTGTGCCTGCTGGCCGAAGGCGAGCGCTCGGTCGGCGAGATCAACGCGCTGCTCGACCTGAGCCAGTCGGCGCTGTCGCAGCACCTGGCCGTGCTGCGCGAGGAAGGCCTGGTCGGCACCCGCCGCGACGCCCAGAACGTGTTCTACGCGCTGGCGCCGGGTCCGGCGTTCGACATCATCCATACCCTGCACGGCATCTATTGCAGCCCCGCGCACCTGCGCGCGGGCGCTGCCGGGAGACACAAGTGATCGGATTGCTCAAGGACCTGCTCGGGCTCGGCGGCGAGCGGCTGGGGCCGCGCCAGGCGGTGCAGCGGATGAACGCCGGCGCGGTGCTGGTGGACGTGCGCGAGCCGGGCGAATACGCCGCAGGCCACGCCCCCGGTTCGTTGCACCTGCCGCTGTCGTGCATCCGCGCCGGCGGCGCGGCCACCCTCGACGCGCTCGGCCTGGATCAGGGCGTGGAGGAAGTGCTGCTGATCTGCCACAGCGGCATGCGCTCGCGCGCGGCGCGCGCGCTGCTGGCGCGGGATCGCCGCCGCCGCTTCGTCAACGTCGACGGCGGCATGGCCGCCTGGGTCGCGGCCGGCCTGCCGCTGGCCCGCTGATCTTTTCCCTGCACGCCGCCATGACCGCAACCGCAGACACCGCCCGCTGGGACGCGCGCTACGCCACCGACGACTATGTGTTCGGCACCGCGCCCAACGCCTTCCTCGCCGCGCAGGCGCACCGCCTGCGCCCCGGCATGCACGCGCTGGCGGTGGCCGACGGCGAGGGCCGCAACGGCGTGTGGCTGGCCGGACAGGGCCTGCGCGTGCTTTCGGTCGACGCGTCGGCGGTGGGGCTGGAGAAGGCCGCCAGGCTGGCCGCCGCGCACGGCGTGCGCATCGACACCGAGCTGGCCGACCTGTCCGCCTGGGACTGGGGCAGCGAACGCTTCGACCTGATCGCCGCCATCTTCATCCAGTTCGCCGGGCCGGCATTGCGCGAGGCGATGTTCGCCGGCATGCGCCGGGCGCTCAGGCCTGGCGGGCTGCTACTGTTGCAGGGCTACCGCACCGCCCAGATCGGCTACGGCACCGGCGGCCCCGCGCAGGCGGAGAACCTCTACGAGGAAGCCCTGCTGCGCGAGGCCTTCGCCGGCATGGAGATCCTGCACCTGCATTCGCACGACAGCGTCATCGAGGAAGGCAGCGGCCACCGCGGCATGTCGGCGCTGATCGACCTGGTGGCGCGCAAGCCGCCGTCCGCACCGGCCGCCTGAACCCCGGCGGCCCGCATCCCATCACCACAGGAGTTTTGCGCATGTCCAGCACCGACCGTTACCAGGAACTGACCACCCGCACCAACCGCCACCTGGCCCCGCTGCGCAGCGGCATCCCCGAGGTGATGCAGGGCTTCGGCGCGATGGCGCGCGCCGCGCTGGCGCCCGGCCACCTCGACGAGAAGACCAAGGAACTGATCGCAATGGCCATCGGCGTGGCGGTGCGCTGCGACGACTGCCTGGGCTTCCACGCCAAGGCGCTGGTGCGCCTGGGCGCCACCGCCGAGGAAGTGCGCGAGATGCTCGGCGTGGCGGTCTACATGGGCGGCGGCCCGTCGCTGATGTACGCCGCGCACGCGATGGAGGCGTTCGAGGAGTTCTCCCGCGCCGCCGCCTGATCTTGCGGCGCCCGCGGAGGCGGTCGCGTCCGCGGGCAGGCGCGCTCAGCGCCCCGCCGCGCCCACGCTCGCCACGCCCTGCCCGCAGTCGGCGTCGAGCAGTTGCGAGCGGCGCAGCCAGGCCGGATCCGGGTAGTAGGCGAACAGGAAGGAACCGCCACTGATGGTGTCGATCAGCGGCCGCGCCACCGAGGCGCGCACCGCCGGGCAGCCCAGGCTGCGGCCGAGCCGGCCCTGCGCGCGGATCAACTGCTCGCTGACGTAGGGCGCGCCGTGGATGACGATGGCGCGCTCGCGCGCCTTGTCGTTGATGCCCGGTTCCAGTCCCTGCAGGCGCAGCGAATAGCCGTTGCCGCCGACGTAGGATTCGGCGGTGAGGAAGGCGCCCAGGCTGGACTTGTAGCTGCCGGCCTCGTTCGAGAATGACGTGGCCAGGTTGCCGCCGGTATTGCGCCCGTGCGCGACCCATTCCTCGAACAGCAGCCGCTGGCGGGCGAGATCGAACACCCACAGGCGCGGCTCGGTGGAAGGCCGCGAATAGTCGATGACGCTGAGCGTGGATGGCGGCGCGGCCGACGGTGCGGCGCAGCGCAACGCGCGGGCCGCCAGTTCCAGCACCTTGCGATCCAGCTTGGGCGCGGCACGCGCCAGCGTATCGACCAGCGACGCATCGCGGGCCTGCGCATGCGCGGATACCGAGGCGGCCAGCAGCAGCGACAGGAGTTGCAGGGAGGTTCTGTTCATGCCGGGACCGCGAAGACGCTGCCCGGCGCACCGGGCGATACCTGCAGCATGGTGGCTCAGCCCCCGGATTCCAAGACCGGCTGCTCCATCTGCTCCACCGGCGTGGCGCGCACGCCCGGCAGGTCCGACAGCAGCACGGTGGCGCCGGGCGCGAGCAATCCATGCAGCCGGCGCGAGAACGCCTCGGGTATCCAGAACGCATCGGCCAGCGCCTGCAGCGACGGCATCGGCGAGGCCGCGTCGCCGAGGATCCGGTGCGCCACCCAGCGGTGCTGCGGCCGCTGCGGATCGCGCAGGCCGGGCGCGTCCTCGATCTCCTCGGTCATCACGAACAGCACCGTGCCGTTCAGCTGGACCTCGCGCACCGTCTGCAACGGCGCCGAGCCCATCAGCACGCCATCGCGCAGCACCGACACGCGCGCGTCGTGCAGGCTGACCAGCACGCTGACCGGGCCTTCCGGCGCCTGATCGTTCCAGTAGACCTCCCACGGCCGCATCGGCCCGCCCTGCGGCGTCCCGCCCGCCGTCACCGGCGCCAGCACCGCCGGATGCACCAGGCTGGCCGGCGCGGCGCGCGCACTGGCCACCACCACCGAATCGCCGCGCTGGGTGATGGCGAACAGCTTCTCGGCGAACGCCTGCGGCAGCCGCACGCAGCCGTGCGAGGCCGGATAGCCCGGCAATGCGCCGCCGTGCAGGGCGATGCCGTCCCAGGTCAGCCGCTGCATGTACGGCATCGGCGCATCGTCGTAGAGGTTGGAGCGGTGATCCTTGTTCTTCTGCAGGATGGTGAACACGCCCGGCGGCGTCTCGTGCCCACGCTTGCCCGAACTGATGCTGGACACGCCGATGGCGATGCCGTTGCGGTACACGTAGGCGCGCTGCTCGTCCAGGCTGACCACCAGCACCACCGGCCCGCGGGGCGCGATCTGCGGATACCACAGGAACTGGCCCGGCTTGAGCGCGCCGGCATCCGGCGTCGCGGCCAATGCCGCCTGCGCCCGCGCGGCAGGCGCCACGGAGCCTGCGACCAGGACGACGACGAGGAGGATGGTCGAGGGCACTTTCATTATGGCGGCGAGCTTAGCGCAGCCGGCCTGCGGGCCGATGACGCCCCCTGCGGGAGCGACGTCAGTCGCGACGGAGACCATCACAAGCGACAGGGCATGGCGGGAGTTTCTTTCCGGTCGCGACTGACGTCGCTCCCACAGGGTGAGGTGGGAAGAAGGTTCCGAGGCCGGCCTATGCCAGCAACCGCTCTTGCAGCGCCGCGTAGTCGGCCGGGATCGGATCGGCCCGGGCCGGTCGCGCCAGCAGCGCCGCCAGCGCCGGCGGCACCTCCAGCGCGCGCCCGATCAACGGCTCGACCACCGACTCGAACTTGGCCGGATGCGCGGTGGCCGCCACCGCCCAGTCGCCGCCCTCGCCCTGCGCGCGCAGATCCTCCAGCACCTTCACCGCGGTGGCGGTATGCGGGCAGAACACCTCGCCGTGATCGCGGAAGCGGCGCGCAATGACCTCGCGGATGACCGCGTCGTCGACGCCATGCGCCGTGAACGCCGCACGCAGTTGCGCGTCGTCGCCGCGGTACAGCCAGCGCAGGCGCTCGAAGTTGCTCGGCGCGCCGACGTCCATCGCATTGGCCAGCGTCGCCACGCTGGCGCGCGGCGCGTAGTCGCCGCCGCCGAAATAGTCCGGCAGCACCGCGTTGGCGTTGGTCGCCAGCACGATGCGCCCCAGCGGCACGCCCAGCGCGCGCGCCAGGATGGCCGCCAGCGCGTTGCCGAGGTTGCCGGTGGGGACGACGAAGTTCAGCGCGCGTCCGGTCGCGGCATGATGGCGCAGCGCCGCGTCGGCGTAGTAGCTCGTCTGCGGCAGCAGCCGGCCCAGGCTGATGCTGTTGGCCGAGCTCAGCGGCGCGCGCGCCTGCAGGTCGGCGTCGTTGAGCGCCCGCTTGACCAGCGCCTGGCAGTCGTCGAAGGAACCGGCCACGCGCAGCGCGGCGACGTTGTCGCCGAAGCAGCC
Organism: Pseudoxanthomonas mexicana; assembly: GCF_046736355.1. GTDB lineage: Bacteria > Pseudomonadota > Gammaproteobacteria > Xanthomonadales > Xanthomonadaceae > Pseudoxanthomonas_A > Pseudoxanthomonas_A mexicana_B. The sequence continues at coordinate 2,452,377 of NZ_CP157201.1, forward strand.
GAGCTGGTGCGCCTGCCGCGGCGACACCCGCCCGTCCGGATACAGCACGACCACGCGCAAGCCCGGCTGGCGATGGAACGCCGCCGCCACCGCCGCGCCGGTATCGCCCGAGGTCGCCACCAGGATGGTCAGCGGCGCGACGGCATCGCGGCGCAGGCGCGCCAGGCAGGCGGCGAGGAAACGCGCGCCGAAGTCCTTGAACGCGGCGGTCGGCCCGTGGAACAGCTCCAGCACGTGATCGCCGGGCGTGGCCAGCGGCACTAGCGGCGCGGGAAAGTCGAACGCCTCGCGGCAGATGGCCGGCAGTTCGCCCTCCAGCCCGTCGCCGGCGAAGAATGGTTGCAGCAGCGCGGCCGCGGTCTCGGCCAGATCCGCGCCGGCCTGCAGCTCGCGCGCCGGCGGCATCCGCTCCGGCACGTACAGCCCGCCATCGGGCGCGAGCCCGGCGGCGATGGCCTGGCTCAGCGTGGCGGCCGGGGATGGATTGCGGGTGGAGATGAAGTTCATTGCCTGTCCGTCGATTCAAGTTTTCGCCTGGAATCCATTGCCCGTTACTCGCGGCAATCGCTCCTGTAGAGCCGGGCTTGCCCGGCTGCCTTTCCTGCGCGTAGCCGAGCAAGCCCGGCGCTACGGCAACAGCCGCGCCGCCGGTGCGTCGATACGCGACACCCACGCCTGGCTGTCGAATCCCGCCCGCGCGAACGCCGCCTGTACGCCTCCCGCCGCCGCCTGTGCCGTCTCGCGCGTCTCGAACCACGCGAACACGCTCGGCCCCGCGCCGGAAATGCTCGCTCCCATCGCCCCCGCCTCCAGCGCCGCCTGCTTGGCCGCATCGAAGCCGGCGATCAACGGCGCGCGCCGCGGCTCGACCAGCACGTCGCTCAGGCCCGCCCGCACCAGCGCCGCATCGCCGGCATGGCAACCGGCCAGCACCAGCGCCAGGTTGGCGCTCTGCGCGACGAACTCCTTCAAGGCGTATTCGCCCTGCAAAGCCGCGCGCGCGCGCCGCGTCTCCAGCACCGCGTCCGGATGCACCAGCAGGCTGTGCCAGTCCGTCGGCACCGGGATGCGCACCAGATGCTCGGCCGTGGCCAGCACCAGCCCGCCCAGCAGCATCGGACCGAGGTTGTCGCCATGCCGCCCGCCGCTGGCCACCGCCTCGCCGACCAGCGCGAACGGATACAGCGCCTCGCGCGCCAGCGGCGCATCGAGCAGCGCGTTGGCCGCCACCAGCGCGGCCACGCACGAGGCCGCCGAGCCGCCCATGCCCGAGCCTAGCGGGATGCCCTTGTCGATCTCGATCTCGAAGCCGAACGGCAGCGCCAGCGCCTGCCGCATCGCGATCAGCGCCGCGCCGGCAGTGTTGGACGCCGCCTCCCGCGGCAGATCCACCGTGGTGCCGCGGATCGCCGCGATGCGCACGCCGGACTCGCCCGCCGCCGCCGCATCGACCCGGCGCACCGTGACGGTATCGCCGACGCCTTCGATCACGTGGCCGAGGATGTCGAACCCCACCCCGACGTTGCCCACCGATGCCGGGGCGAACGCACGCGCCTCCGGCATCACAGCCGCGCCCCCTGTCCCGCCGCCACCCGCAGCAGATCGGCGAACACGCCGGCCGCGGTCACTTCCGGCCCGGCGCCCGGACCCTGCACGATCAGCGGGTTGTCGCAGTAGCGGCGGGTGGTGAACTGCACGACGTTGTCGGTCAGGCGCAGGTTGGCGAAGGCGTGCGCGCGCGGCAGTTCGACCAGCCCGACGCTGGCGCGCCCTTCCCCGTCCAGCCGCGCCACGTAGCGCAGCACGTTGCCGGCGGCCGCGGCGCGCTGCAGGCGCTGCGCAAACGCCGCGTCCACCTCTTGCAGCCGCGCCATGAAGTCCTCGACGCTGGCCTGGCGCAGCGATTCGGGCACCAGGCTTTCGACCTGCACGTCTTCCAGCGCCAGCGGCCGCCCGGCCTCGCGCGCCAGGATCACCAGCTTGCGCGCCACGTCGGTGCCGGACAGGTCGTCGCGCGGATCCGGCTCGGTGTAGCCCATCGCGCGCGCCTGCGCGACCAGCTGCGAGAACACCGCACTGCCGTCGTACTTGTTGAACAGCCAGGCCAGCGTGCCGGAGAAGATGCCCTCGATGCCGGTCACCGTGTCGCCGGTGTCGAGCAGATCGCGCATCGTCGAGATCACCGGCAGGCCGGCGCCGACGGTGGCCTCGTAGCGGAAGCGCGCGCCGCTGGACGCGGCCGCCTCGCGGATCGCCTCGAAGCGCGGCAGCGGCCCCGCGCCGGCCTGCTTGTTCGGCGTGACCACGTGGATGCCGGCGGCCAGCCAGTCGGCATAGCGATCGGCGACCTCGGCGCTGGCGCTGCAGTCGATGATCAGCGCATGCGGCAGGTGCGCGGCGGTGAGGTGCGCGGTGAAGCGATCCAGGTCGGTGGACAGCGTGCTGGCGGCCAGCCGCTGCCGCCAGTCGTCGCCGATGCCGCGCTCGTCCAGCAGCAGCCTGCCGCGCGAGGCGATCGCGCGCAGCCGCAGGTCCAGGTTGGCCTTGCCCAGCAGTTGCGGCTGCGCCGCGCGCAACTGCTCGATCAGCGCCGCGCCGACGTTGCCCGGCCCGATCACGCCGATGGAGAAGGTCAGCGGCGACAGCCAGAAGCCGGCGTGCGCGGCGCGCAGCGCGCGGGTGGCGTCGGCGCTGTCGATCGCCACCGAGATGTTGCGCTCCGACGATCCCTGCGCGATGGCCAGGATGTTGACCCGCGCGCGCGCCAGCGACTCGAACAGCCGCGCCGCCACGCCGGGCTGGCCGGCCATGCCGTCGCCGACCGCGGCCAGCACGCTGACCCCGCCGGTGAGCTGCACCCGCTGCACCTGGCCGATCGCCAGCTCGTGCGCGAACGCGCCCAGCAGCGCCGACTGCGCGCGCTCGGCCTCGGCGCTGCGCACCACGCAGCAGATCGAATGCTCGGAAGAGCCCTGCGAGATCATCACCACCGACACGCGCGCGTCGCGCAGCGCGGCGAACACGCGCTCGGCGGTGCCCGGCACGCCGATGAGGCCGGTGCCTTCCAGGTTCAGCACCGCCAGGTCCGGGCTCAGCGTCAGCCCCTTGACCGGCCCGCTGACGTCGCGGGCGGAAGTGATGCGGGTGCCCGGATGCGCGGGCTGGAAGGTGTTGCGGATGATGATCGGCAGGCCGCGCTCGATCGCCGGCGACATCGTCTGCGGGTGCACCACCTTGGCGCCGAAGTAGGCCAGCTCGCAAGCCTCGTCGTAGCTCAGCGACTCCAGTTGCACCGCCTCCGGCACCACCCGCGGATCGGCCGACAGCACGCCGTCCACGTCGGTCCAGATGTGCAGTTCGGCCGCCTCGTACAGCGCGGCGAAGATGGCGCCGGAATAATCGCTGCCGTTGCGGCCCAGCGTGGTGACGCGATCGTCGCGGTCGCGCGCGACGAAGCCGGTCACCACCACGCGCCGCTGCGGGTGGCCGGCGCGCCATTCGGCCAGCCGCCGCGCGCTGGTTTCCCAGTCCACCACCACGCCGAGGTCGCTGCGTTCGACCACCAGCACCTGCCGCGCGTCGAGCACCGCGCAGTCCTCGCCGAGCGCGGCCAGGTGATCGCCGAGCAGCCGCGCCGAGCAGACCTCGCCCAGCCCCTGCACGCGATCCAGCGCCTCGCGCGGCAGCTCGCCGATCACCGCCAGCGCGGCGAGGATGTCGGAAAGCCCGTCGAACTGCCCGTCCAGCCATTCCAGCGTGGTGCCGGCGCGCTCGCCCAGCAGCGCGACCGCCGCGCCGCGGTGGCGCGCGCGCAGCTCGTGCCAGCGCTCGCGCCATTCGGCGCGGCCGGAGGAGGCCAGCCCGGCCAGTTCGATCAGCGCGTCGGTGACGCCCTTCATCGCCGAGACGACGGCGACCTGGACGTCCTCGTCGCGCGCCAGCAGCAGCTGGGCGACGTGGCGGTAGCGCTCGGCGTCGGCGACGGAGGTGCCGCCGAACTTGTGCACGACGGTGCGGAGCGGAGCGGGTGCTGCAGGGGCGGCGCTGGACGACATGGGACCTCGGGCCTTCAGGGTTGAGGCTCCGCGCATGCATCAGGCTGGGGACGGGTCCGCATCCTGATCCGGGTGCGGGGCCGTGGTTTGCGAATTACGCGAACACAACCAGCCGCACCCGACTAATCGTGGTGGTAATGGTGGTGGTAGTGGTGGCGGCGCGCGCCATCGCCGCATCCGTGGACCGGGTGGTCTGGCAGTGGACTGGCAGTGGGCGGGCGTCGCGGTGCATGTCCGGTAGAGGACAGGAAGACCGGGGGCGCTGTCAAGTGGTGCGGCGCATCAAACCGCTTCCCTGCCGATGGATGCATCTGAAACCATCCGCCCGCCCGGCGGCGCGATGCGCGCTGTCGCCCCGCGCGCTTCACGGCAAGCTCATCGCCGACCACAGATAACCGGGCGCGATGGATGCAGGCATCGAACAATCGCGCATCGGCGCCGCGCAGCTTCGCGGCACGCTGCTGCGGCAGCCCGTCCGTTCGCCCGCCGCGCTGTTCGTGCATGGCTGGGACGGTTCGGCGGCCGACGATTTCCAGCGCCTGGGCAGGCTGGGCGCGCTGGGCATGACCTGCGCCGGTTTCGATCAGCGCGGCCACGGCGACGATGGCGAGGAGCACGACTCGGCCACCCGCGAACAGGGACTGGCGGATCTGCTGGAGGTGTACGACTGGCTCGCCCGCCAGCCGGAAGTCGATGCCGAACGCATCGGCGTGGCCGGTTTCAGCTACGGCGGCTACCTGGCGGCGCTGCTGGCGGCGCAGCGCCCGCTGCACTGGCTGGCGCTGCGCTCGCCGGCGCTGTACCCGGATCGCGGCTGGCGCGTGCCCAAGACCCAGCTGAAGCGCGATCGCGATCTGCGCCGCTACCGCGAGCGCGCGCTGTCGCCCGCGCAGAACGGGGCGCTGCGCGCGTGCAGTGGTTACCAGGGAGCGGTGCTGCTGGTGCGCGCCGGCTGCGACGAGGTGCTGCCCGCGCAGGTCGCCGGCAACTACGCCGCCGCCTTCGGCAAGGCGCGTTCGCTGGAAGCCCACGTGCTGGAAGGCGCCGACCACGCCTTGGGCGATCCCCGCCAGCAGCAGGCCTACACCGATCTGCTCACGGCATGGCTGATGCGCCTGCCATGACGGCGACGCGGTCCCGCCGGGCGCGGGAAGCAGAGCATGGCGGCCCCGACACGATTCGAACGTGCGACCTGTCCCTTAGGAGGGGACCGCTCTATCCAGCTGAGCTACGGGGCCACGGGCCGGCATTCTCGCACGAGGGCGCGAGGTCCGGCCATCCCGGCCGGGCCGGCCCACTCTGCTAAAATTCCGCGACTTTCCGGCCGCTTTCCCCCCGCGACGGCCCTTCCCTGTCCTTCCCGGAGCTTTCCATGCCCGCAGATCTCCTCAAGGCGCTCGGCCTTGAACCGAACAATTCCGGCAGCTACCTCGGCAACGGCGAGTGGTCGCCGACCCGCGACTTCGGCGTGCTGCAATCGATCAACCCGACCACCAACGAGCCGATCGCCGAGGTCCACGCCAGCAGCCAGGCCGACTACGAGAAGATCGTCGAGCGCGCGCAGGCCGCCTTCAAGATCTGGCGCACCACCCCGGCGCCGCGCCGCGGCGAGGCCATCCGCCTGTGCGGCGAGGCGCTGCGCCAGCACAAGGACGCGCTGGGCTCGCTGGTCGCGCTGGAAATGGGCAAGAGCAAGCCCGAGGGCGACGGCGAGGTGCAGGAGATGATCGACATCGCCGACTTCGCGGTCGGCCAGAGCCGCATGCTGTACGGCTACACCATGCACTCCGAGCGCCCCGGCCACCGCATGTACGAGCAGTACCACCCGCTGGGCCTGGTCGGCATCATCAGCGCGTTCAACTTCCCGGTCGCGGTGTGGGCGTGGAACTCGTTCCTGGCCGCGATCTGCGGCGACGTGTGCATCTGGAAGCCGTCCAACAAGACCCCGCTGACCGCGATCGCGTCGATGAAGATCTGCAACGACGCGCTGAAGGCAGGCGGCTTCCCCGACATCTTCTTCCTGTTCAACGACGCCGGCACCGAGTTGGCGCAGCGCTTCGTCGACGACAGGCGCATCCCGCTGATCAGCTTCACCGGCTCGACCCAGGTCGGCCGCACCGTCGGCGAGCGGGTGGCGCGCCGGATGGGCCGCTGCCTGCTGGAGTTGGGCGGCAACAACGCGATCATCCTCGACCCGACCGCCGACCTGAAGCTGGCCATCCCCGGCATCGTGTTCGGCGCGGTCGGCACCGCCGGCCAGCGCTGCACCACCACGCGCCGGCTGATCGTGCACGAATCCATCCACGACACCGTGCTGGAAACGCTGGTCAAGGCGTACAGGCAGGTCGAGGGCAAGATCGGCGATCCGCTGGACCCGGCCAACCTGATGGGCCCGCTCAACAGCAAGGCGGCCGTGCAGCAATTCCTCGACTCCATCGAGAAGGCCAAGGCCGCCGGCGGCACCGTCGTCACCGGTGGCAAGGCGCTGGATCGCCCCGGCAACTTCGTGCTGCCGACCATCGTCACCGGGCTGAAGAACAGCGACGCCATCGTCCAGCACGAGACCTTCGCGCCGATCCTGTACGTGATGAAGTACTCGACGCTGGACGAGGCCATCGACATGCAGAACGCGGTGCCGCAGGGCCTGTCCTCGTCGATCTTCACCAACGACCTAAAGTCGGCCGAGCGCTTCCTGTCGGCGGCCGGCAGCGACTGCGGCATCGCCAACGTCAACATCGGCACCAGCGGCGCCGAGATCGGCGGCGCGTTCGGCGGCGAGAAGGACACCGGCGGCGGCCGCGAGTCGGGCTCGGACGCGTGGAAGGTCTACATGCGCCGGCAGACCAACACCATCAACTACTCCGACGCGCTGCCGCTGGCGCAGGGCATCAGGTTCGACCTGTAACCATCGGGCGCGGGGCGGGCTGCGGCCCGCCCCGTTCCGCCCGCTGTGCCCGCCTGTCCCATGCGGCAACCGCTTCTGGGATAATTCGCCCCCCGATCAGCGAGTTGTGTCCGTCCCGCCCCCGCCGGACGGGCGCGCAACGACCCGCCCTCCCCTTCTGCATGGAGCTTCCCCCGATGAACCAGATCCGCCAGACCAGCACGCTTGCCATCGTCAGCCTGGTGGCCGGCATCCTCGGCTGGACGCTGCTGCCCTTCGTCGGCAGCATCGGCGCCATCATCACCGGCCACATGGCGCGCACGGAAATCCGCCGCGAACCGGCGCGGCTGGAAGGCGACGGCCTGGCCATCGCCGGCCTGGTCCTGGGCTGGGCCTCGGTCGTGCTGTGGGTCATCGGCGTGGCGTTCGTCTTCCTGTTCCTCGGCGGCCTGGCCTGGCTGGCCGCGCTGGGCTGAACCGAGCGGCCGCGCCTCCCCCATGTATCCGCTAGCCCGTTCCTTCCTGTTCTGCCTCGATGCCGAGCGCGCTCACCACCTGGGCCTGAAGGCGCTGGACATGGCCCACCGCGGCGGCGCGCTGCCGCTGCTGGGCGCGCCGCCCGCGCCGATGCCGGTGCGGGTGTTCGACCTCGACTTCCCCAACCCGGTCGGCCTGGCCGCCGGGCTGGACAAGAACGGCGCCCACATCGACGCGCTGATGGCGCTGGGCTTCGGCTTCGTCGAGATCGGCACCGTCACCCCGCGCGCGCAGCCGGGCAACCCGCGGCCGCGCATGTTCCGCCTGGCCCAGCACCAGGCCATCGTCAACCGGCTCGGCTTCAACAACGACGGCGTCGATGCGCTGGTGCGCAACGTCGAGCGCGCGCAGCGCCGCGGCGGCCTGCTCGGCATCAACATCGGCAAGAACAAGGACACGCCCAACGAGGAGGCGGCCGCCGACTACCTGCACTGCCTGCAGCGCGTGTACCCGCTGGCCGACTACATCACCGTCAACATCTCCTCGCCCAACACCGCCGGCCTGCGCGAGCTGCAGGAGGAACAGGCGCTGCGCCAGCTCATCGGCACGCTGCGCGAGGCGCAGGAGGCGCTCGGCGCCCGCCACGGCAAGCGCGTGCCGATGCTGGTCAAGCTGGCGCCGGACCTGTCCGACAACGACATCGACGCGGTGGCGCGCGTGCTCGGCGATCTGGCCGTCGACGGCGTCGTCGCCACCAACACCACGGTCTCGCGCATGGGCGTGGAATCGCACCGCCACGCGCACGAGGCCGGCGGCCTGTCCGGCGCGCCGCTGATGGGCCAGTCGACCAAGGTGCTGCGCCGGCTGCGCGCGCGGCTGCCGCAGGAGATCCCGCTGGTCGGCGTCGGCGGCATCCTGTCCGGCGCCGACGCGGTGGCCAAGATGGCCGCCGGCGCGTCGCTGGTGCAGTGCTACACCGGGCTGATCTACCGCGGCCCGGAACTGATCGGCGAATGCGTCGAGGCGATCCGCCGCCGCCGCTACGCCCCCAGCCGCGGGCCGGTCGCGCCGGAATGATCGAAACGCCCGCCCCGGCCGCTGCGCGCGCCGATGCCTGGACGCTGGCCGCCGACGCGCCGCTGCGCGCGCGCAACAGCTTCGGCGTGGACGCGACCGCGCCCTGGCTGCTGGAACTGCACGACGGCCGCGCGCTGCCGCAGGCGCTGGCGCTGCCGCAGCTGCGCGATCGGCCGCTGCTGGTGATCGGCGGCGGCAGCAACCTGCTGCTGGCCGGGGATCCGCCCGGCGCGGTGCTGTCGCTGGCCGCGCGCGGCGTCGCCGTGCTCTCCGACGACGGCGACCACGCCGTGGTGCGCGCCGAGGCCGGCATGTCCTGGCACGACTTGGTGATGTGGACGCTGCGGCAGGATCTGGCCGGGCTGGAGAACCTGGCGCTGATTCCCGGCACCGTCGGCGCCGCGCCGATCCAGAACATCGGCGCCTACGGCTGCGAGGCCGGCGAGCGCATCGCCGCGGTCGAGGCCTGGGACCGCCAGGCCGGTGCGCCGTGCCGGCTGGCCGCCGCCGGGTGCGGGTTCGGCTACCGCGACAGCGTGTTCAAGCGGCAGCCGGATCGCTGGATCGTCACCGCGGTGGAATTCGTCCTGCCGCGCCGGGCGCAGCTGCGGCTGGACTACGCCGGCATCGGCGAGGAACTGGCGGCGATGGGCATCGCCGCGCCGGGCGCGCGCGACGTCGCCGAGGCGGTCATCCGCATCCGCCGGCGCAAGCTGCCGGATCCGGCGGCGGTCGGCAATGCCGGCAGCTTCTTCAAGAACCCGCTGGTGCCGGCGGCGCAGGCGCTGGCATTGCAGGCCGAGCATCCGCGCCTGCCGGTGTTCCCCACCGGCGACGAGGCCCTGCGCAAGCTGTCGGCGGCCTGGCTGATCGAGGCCTGCGGCTGGAAGGGCCACCGCGACGGCGACGCCGGGGTGTCGGCCGCGCACGCGCTGGTGCTGGTCAACCACGGCCGCGCCAGCGGCGCGCAGCTGCTGGCGCTGGCGCGGCGCATCGCCGCTTCCGTGCAGGCGCGCTTCGGCATCGCCATCGAGCCGGAGCCGAAACTGATCGGCGCGGACTGGCAGGACGGCTGATGCGCGCTCCCGCCCGCATCGCACGCGTCCCTGCCCGCCCGCGGGAAGCGCGCGGCGGCGCAAGGAAGGCCGGCGCGTGAACGCTCCCCTGCCCACCCACCTGCGCGCGGCGCTGCTGATGCTGGGCAGCACGCTGTTCTTCGGGCTGATGGTGGTCGCCATCCGGTTGGCGTCGCAGACGCTGCACACGTTCGAGATCGCGTTCTTCCGCAACTTCTTCGGCCTGATCGTCGCGCTGCCGCTGCTGCTGCGGCACGGGCCGGGCTTCCTGAAGACGCAGCAGTTCCCGCGCTACCTGTTCCGCTGCGTGATCGGCATCTGCTCGATGCTGGCCGGCTTCTGGGCCATCGGCCAGCTGCCGCTGGCGCAGGCGGTGTCGCTGTCCTACTCCACGCCGCTGTTCGTGACCCTGGCCGCGGCCGCGCTGCTCAACGAGCAGGTGCGCGCGCGGCGCTGGACCGCGGTGTTCCTGGGCTTCGTCGGCGTGCTGATCATCGTGCGGCCAGGCACGTCCGGCTTCAGCATGGGCGCGATCGTGGCGGTGCTGGCGGCGGTGCTCAGCAGCATCGTCGCCATCCAGATCAAGCAGCTCTCGCACACCGAGCCGGCCGACCGCATCGTCATCTACACCACCCTGCTGTGGGTGCCGATGTCGCTGCTGCCGGCGCTGGGCGTGTGGGAATGGCCGCGCGGCATCACCTGGCTGTGGGTGATCGCCGCCGGCGCGATGGGCACCGGCGGGCACATGCTGTGGACGCGCGCGCTGAAGCTGGGCGAGGTGTCGGCGCTGACGCCGATCAGCTTCATGCAGTTGCCGATCGTGGCGGTGTTCGGCTGGTGGCTGTTCGACGAGACGCTGGACCGCTGGACGCTGCTGGGCGCCTCGATCATCCTCGGCGCCAACGCCTACATCGCCCACCGCGAGGCGGTGCTGGCGCGGCGCGCGCAGAGCGAGTCGCCGACCGCGGCGGCCAAGCCTGGCGAGTAAGGCCCGCAGGCCGCGCCGCGCCTTCAAGTCCCTGCCTTTTCCCCCACCCCGCGAGCGGGAGAAGGGAAGGGAATGCTAGTTCAACGGATCCCTGCCCGAGCGGATGGCGTCGGCCAGCGCCTGCTGCGGCTCGGTCAGCGTGCCGGGACGGGCTTCCAGCAATGGGACGAGATGGCGCTGGTGCAGGGAGTCGGCCTGGGCGACATGGCCGACCTTCCTGTACGCCGCGCTCATCTGCCATATCGCCTGCAGCGTGTCGTGGTGCTGCTCGCCGAGGACCCGTTGCAGCAGCGCGACGCGTTCGCGGTGGACCGCCAGCGCGGCTTCGCGCTGGCCCAGCGCCATTAGGGCTTCGGCGCGGATCAGCAGCATCCGATGGGTCTGCGGGTGCTTGTTGCCCAGCACCTGCCGCGCCACCGGCGCGGCGTCGTGCAGCAGCTTCAGCGTCTCAGCCGAACGCCCGGCCCGGTGCAGGGTGCCGGCATGGTTGATCAGGATCGACAGCGTGTCGGGATGCTGCATGCCCTGGCGACGGCCGCGCACTTCCAGCACCTGCCGCTCCAGCGGCAATGCGGCGGCGTAGTCGTGCAGGCGCGCATGGGTGGTGGCGAGGTTGAGCCGGATGCGCACGGTGTCGGAATGCTCGGCGCCGAGCACGCGTTCGCTCGCCTCCAGCACCGACTGCAACAGCGGCAGCGCGTCGCCGGCGTTGCCGCTGTCGGCCAGCATCGCGCCCAGCGTCGCGCGCGTGTACAGGCTCACCGGGTGCTCGTTGCCTAGGCGGGCCACGCGCAGCGCCGCCAGTTCGCGCTGCAGCTCCAACGCGCCCTTCTTCTCGCCGCCCATCATCCTCAACACCGCCAGGTTGCCCTGTGCGTTCAGCGTGTCCTCGTGATCGGCGCCCAGCGTTTCGCGGCGTGTCGCCAGCACGCTCTCCATGTTGGCGCGCGCCTCCTGCATCTCGCCCAGCGCGCGCTGCGAAGCGGCCAGGTCGTTGCGCACCTCCAGCACCATCGGGTCGCGCTCGCCATGCTGCGCGACCAGCCGTTCCAGCAGGGCCTGGCGCAGCGCCTTGCCGGCCGCACGGTCGCCGCTGGCGGAAACCAGCTGCGCCTGCGCCAGTTCCAGCCGGACCCGGACCGGATCGTTGCCGGGCAGCGTGGCGGCATGCGGCAGCGCGCGTTCGAGCTGCGCTGCGGCCCGTTCCCGTTCGTTGGATTCGATCAGCGCCTGCACCTGCGCCTGGCGCGCGCGCAGCGTTTCCGACGCGGCCGCGCCGAATGCGCCGCTGCGGTAGTCGGCCACCTTGCCTAAGGCGGTGGCGGCCTTGGCATGCAGGCCCAGCGATGCCTGCACGCGCGCAATCGATTCGCGCAGGTCGCTGGCCAGGCGCGGGTCGTCGGCGAAATCGCGATCGATGGCGCTTTCGGCGCTGTCCAGCAGGGCGGCGTCGACCAGCCGGCGGGCGGCATCGGTGGTGTCGGCGCGCGCCAGCAGGCTGTCGAAACGCGCCTGTTCGCCGGGCGCGGCCGCGGCCACCTGCCGGCGCAGTTCCTGGCCCATGCGCGCGCCCAGCAGCGGCATGTCCATCGATTCCAGCATCGACTGCTGGAAGCTGACCACCCGCCCCAGTTCGCCGCTGCGCTGCTCGGCGATCGCGCGCTGCGTGCGCGCCTGGGCCAAGCCGTACAGCGACAGCCCCAGCCCGCCCAGCAGCGCCAGCAGCACCGCCGCGGCGGCGGCCAGCGCGCTGCGGTGGCGGCGGACGAACTTGCCCCACACGTAGCGACGGCTGGCCGGCACCGCCTGCAGCGGCCGGCCGTCGAGGAAACGGCGCAGATCCTCGGCCAGTTCCGCCGCCGAGGCGTAGCGTTCGGCGCGCTCGTGGCGCATGGCCCGCGCCACCACCCAGTCCAGTTCGCCGCGCAGCAGCCGCTGCAGGCCGGCCGCGCGGGTGCCGCAGGCCCGGGCGATGTCGTCCGCCTGCTGCGGCGGCAGCGTCGCCAGCTTCTCCGACGGCAGCGGCAGGGTCTGTTGCGAAGCCTGCCGGGTCTCGCCGGCGATCGACGGGCGCTGGCCGGCCAGCAGTTCGTACAGGATCACGCCCAGCGAATACACGTCACTGCGGGTGTCGATGCCGGCGGGATCGGCACCGGCCTGCTCCGGGCTCATGTACTCGGGGGTGCCGGCGCGCTCGTGCTCGCCATCGCCCAGCGCGCGGGTCGCGGCGGTGGCGATGCCGAAATCGATGATCTTCGGCAGCGGGCGCCCATCCACCTCGGCGACCAGCAGGTTGCCCGGCTTCAGGTCGCGGTGGATCACGCCTTTCTGGTGGGCGTGCTGCACGCCCTCGCAGATGCGCACGAACAGCTCGATGCGCTCGCGCAACGGCAACCGGCGCTGCCGGCAGAACTCGGTGACCGGGCTGCCCTCGATGTATTCCATCGCGAAGAACGGGAAACCCTCGGCGGTGGCGCCGGCGTCGTAGATCTGGGCGATGGCCGGATGGCGCATCTGCGCGAGCATCTGGCGCTCGACCTCGAAGTAGGCCAGGTGGCGCGCTTCCATCCGGCGCGCGCGCAGCAGCTTGAGGGCGACGGTGCGGCGCACCGGCTCCAGTTGCTCGGCGCGGTAGACCTCGCCCATGCCGCCGCGACCGAGCAGCGCATCGAGGCGGTAGCGGCCCAGCTCGACACCGGTGCCGAAGGACGGCTCGCCGTCCGGCGCCAGGCCGGGAAGGCGGGTGACCAGGATTTCGGTACGGTCCAAGTCTTCGTGCGCGGCCATCGTGGCGCTCCCCCCTGAACAGGCGGCCATTTTACGGGAAGCGCAGGAACCCCGACGGCGTTCGGCTACACTCGCCAGCCACCCGTCTCCCCGCGTCCCATCCCGCTCATGGCTTCCGCCAACCACGACCCGCACACCACCCTGCGCACGGTGATCAGCGACGGGCCGCGTCCGCTCTCGCCGCGCTCGGCCTGCGTGGTCGTCATCCACGGCGAGGGCCTGGGCCGGCGCGCCGACATCGACGAGCGCGCCGTCGTGGTCGGACGCTCGCAGGAGGCGGACCTGCACATCCCGCACAACAGCGTCTCGCGGCGGCATTGCGAGATCTGGCGCGAGGGCGACGAATACCGCGTGCGCGACCTCGACGCCACCAACGCCACCCGCGTCAACGGCGAGCCGGTGCGCGAGGCCGTGCTGCAGGACGGCGATCACGTCACCCTCGGCGAGAGCATCCTCAAGTTCATCAGCCACGCCAGCGTCGAGGCGCGCTACCACGAGGAGATCTACCAGCTCGCCACCCACGACGCGCTGACCGAGCTGTACAACCGCCGCCACTTCATCGAGACGGTGGAGAAGGAAATCGCCCGCGCGATGCGCCACCAGCGGCCGCTGACCCTGTGCATCATCGACGTGGACCTGTTCAAGCCGATCAACGACCGCTACGGGCACATCTCCGGCGACAACGTGCTGCGCCAGATCGCCGCACTGGTGCGCCGGCACGCGCGCAACGACGATGCCGCCGCGCGCATCGGCGGCGAGGAGTTCGCGGTGCTGCTGCCCGAATGCGGGGCGGAGGCGGCCTACGGCTTCGCCGAACGGCTGCGCGAGGCGGTGGCCGAGGTGCTGTTCACCCCCGGTGGCGATCCGCAACACATCACCGTGAGCATCGGCATCGCCGCGCTGAACCCGGCGCGCGACACCTGCAGCCGGATGATGGCCGCCGCCGACGCCGCGCTGTACCGCGCCAAGAGCGAGGGGCGCAACCGGGTCTGCATCGAGTACTAGCAGGGGCTAGAGGCTAGGGGCTAGCGCAGGCGCCAGCGGTCGCGGTACAGCAGCAGGTAGATGCCGGCCACCCACGCCATGCCGGCCGCCCAGCCGCCTAGGATGTCGGAGGGGTAATGCACGCCCAGGTAGATGCGCGACACGCCCACCAGCAGCGCGAAGGCCGCCGCCAGCGCCGCCACCGGCCAGCGCCAGCGCGTGTTCCAGGCCAGCAGCGCGACCACCATCGCCAGCGTCATCGAGCCCATCGCGTGGCCGCTGGGGAAGCTGAAGGTGTGCTCGGGGGCGATCGATTCCCACAGCGACGGGCGCTCGCGCTGGAAGAACTGCTTGGTGGCGATGTTCAGCAGCGCCGAGCCGGTGAACGACACGATCGCGAAGCTCGCCTCGCGCCAGCGCCGCAGCGCCAGCAGCGCCAGCGAGAGGGCCACGTCGGCCGGCACCACGCCCCACTGGTAGCCGATCGCCGAGAGGAACACGAAGAAGCGGTCCAGCCCCGGCGTGGCCATTGAGCGCGCCCGCAGCAGCAGCGCGTCGTCGAAGAAGAACGCCTCCAGCTCGTGCACCTCGTCGGCCAGTTCGACGAACAGCCACAGCGGCGCCAGCAGGCAGGCGAACAGCAGCGCCATGCGCCAGGCGTTGTGCCGCAGCAGCCCGGCGATGAAGCGCAGGCCCTGCGCGAGGGCCTCAGCCGGGGCCACGCGCGTAGCGGGTTTCCACGTAGTCGTCGATCAGCGCGAGGAACTCCTGCGCGATGTTGTCGCCGCGCAGGGTCACCTTCTTCTCGCCATCGACGAACACCGGCGCGGCCGGCGCCTCGCCGGTGCCGGGCAACGAGATGCCGATGTTGGCCTGGCGCGATTCGCCCGGGCCGTTGACCACGCAGCCCATCACCGCCAGGGTCATGTTCTCCGCGCCCGGGTGGCTCACCTTCCACTCCGGCATCCTGCCGCGCACGTGCTCCTGCACCACCTTGGCCAGTTCCTGGAAGAACTCGGAGGTGGTGCGCCCGCAGCCCGGGCAGGCGGTGACCATCGGCGTGAACGCGCGCTGGCCGGTGGTCTGCAGCAGTTCCTGCGCGACGATCACCTCCTGCGTGCGCTGCTGGCCGGGTTCGGGCGTCAGCGAGATGCGGATGGTGTCGCCAATGCCTTCCTGCAGCAGCACCGCCAGCGCCGCCGACGAGGCGACGATGCCCTTGCTGCCGATGCCGGCCTCGGTCAGGCCCAGGTGCAGGGCGAAGTCAGAGCGCTGCGCCAGGTCGCGATAGACCGCGATCAGCTCCTGCACGCCGGACACCTTGGCCGACAGCACGATGCGATCGCGCGGCAGGCCCAGTTCGACCGCCTTTTCCGCCGAATCCAGCGCCGAGCGGATCAGCGCCTCGCGCAGCACGCGGCCGGCGTCCCAGGGCTCGTCGCGGCGCGAGTTCTCGTCCATCAGCTGCGCGGCCAGCGCCTGGTCCAGCGAGCCCCAGTTGGCGCCGATGCGCACCGGCTTGCCGTAGCGGATGGCGAACTCGATGAGCTGGGCGAACTGGGTGTCCTTCTTCTTGCCGAAGCCGACGTTGCCGGGATTGATGCGGTACTTGGCCAGCGCCTGCGCGCAGGCCGGCTCGGCGGCCAGCAGCTGGTGGCCGTTGTAGTGGAAGTCGCCGATCAGCGGGACGTCGACGCCCATCATCTCCAGCTTGTCGCGGATGCGCGGGATGGCCGCGGCCGACTCGGCGTTGTTGACGGTCAGCCGCACCATCTCCGAGCCGGCGCGCCACAGTTCGGCCACCTGCCTGACGCTGGAGGCGACGTCGGCGGTATCGGTATTGGTCATCGACTGCACCACCACCGGGTGCCCGCCGCCGAGCTTCACCGCGCCGACGGCGACGGCATGGGTGATCCGGCGGGGCCAGGCGGCGGCGTTGGCGGGCGGCGTGGGGCGGGAGACGGCGTCGTGCATGGCGGCATTTTAGGCGGTATCGGTGCCGCGCAGGCTGACGGCGGGTGCAATCGCGTTCGCATCGCTGTTTTGGGCGGATTCCCGAGGGACTTTTGGACAAATCCATTCATGCCCGTCGTTCCCGTCTTGTCATTCCCCGTCTTTCCCGCGTAGGTGGGAACCCAGCGACTTCAAGCCATTGAAAGCAAAGGCACTGGGTTTCCGCCTTCGCGGGAATGACGGTGGGAAGGGGGATTCATTACTGTTTCGGGCCGATTCCCGAAGGACTTCCGGACAAGTCCATTCATGCCCGTCGTTCCCGTCCCGTCATTCCCCCGTCATTCCCGCCTACGCGGGAATGACGAGGGAAGGAGATTCGTTCAACGCTTCCCTAACGCACCACCGCGCCTTTCAACAGCGGCCGTCCTTCCGCCGCATCGGTCCACACCAGCCAGGCCCGGTCATGCGTGGCCGCCAGCCGCGGCAGGCCGCTGGCGCGCCCCTTCGCCGCCAGCCGGGCGACCTCGCTGATTACCGGCGCTTCCAGGTTCAGCGCATAGCGCGCCAGCAGCAGGCGCTGCGAAGCCGCCTCCTGTTCCAGCCACGCCAGCAGCAGGTGCTCGCCGGCCAGCGCCATCGCCACCCGGCCCAGCACCTGCTCGCCGCGGGCGACAATGACCGGCGCCCCGAAACTGTCGCCGGCATCGTCCGAACGCGCCGCGCGCAGTTCCGGCAGGCCACCGGCCTCGGTGTACCAGGCCACCCACAGCGTGTCGCCACGCGCCGCCGCGACCGGCCCGTTGACCGGGCAGCCGGCGATCCGCCAGCCATCGGCATGCACCTCGCGCGGTGCGCTCCAGCCCTGCCCGTCGAAGCGCACCCGCCGGATGTCGCGGATCTCGCCGGCGTCGCGACCACGATAGACCACCACCACCCCGCGCCCGGTCGTCGCCGAGGCGGTGGTGCAGCAGTCGCAGGTCGAGGCGTCCAGCGGCCACTCGGCCTGCTGCGCGCCGTCCGGCCCATGCAGCGCCGCGCGCAGCATCATCGGCGCGCCGCCGGCGTGATCGTGCCCGTCGTGCGCGGGCGGATGGCCGGCGGCGGCCTTCTGCCGGCTGTCCAGCCAGGCGATGCCCAGGCGCGCGTCGTCCTGCGGCCAGAACGCGACGAAGCCGTGATCGCCCGGCGTGCCGGCCGGATGCACCGGCTGCGCCGGCGTCCAGCTGCGCCCGCCGTCGCCCGAGCGCGCCAGCGCGATGCCGTAGTCCAGCGGTCCGTCGCCGCTGCGGCGCAACCAGTGCGCCCACAGCGATCCGTCCTTCAATGCGTAGAGATGCGGCGTATCGGCCCAGTTGACGAACCAGTCCGCGCCGCTGGCCACGGTCAGCGGCGCGGACCAGCGCGCATCGGCGGCGACGGCGCGGCGGGCGAAGCGCAATCGATGCCCGCCTGCCTCGCCCGGCTCCACCCAGCTCAGCAGCAGTTCGCCGTCGGGCGCGAGCAGCAGATCCGGCTGCGCCGCGGCGGGCGGCGCCGGCAGTTCCAGCGGCGATGCTCGGGTAAAGGCATCGGCCGGCGCTGCCTCGGGCTGCGCCGGCTCGCGCGCGCAGCCGGCCAGCAGGGCCGCCGACATCAGCAGCAGGATCGTCGTCTTGTGCAGGGCCATGCGTTTTCCGTCCTCGTCCGGCATCGGACAGGGTAATCGGGAAAGCGCCCGCCCGCGGCATGCGCACGAGGAAAACGGCGAGCGCGGCGGAGCGTATATCCTTCCCGCATGACCGCCGATGCCGACGCCATCCTCACGCCCAGCCAGCTCAACACGCTGGCGCGCGACCTGCTCGAAAGCGCCTTCCCGCTGATCTGGGTCGAGGGTGAACTGGGCAACGTCACCCGCCCCGCCTCCGGGCACCTGTACTTCACCCTCAAGGACGCGCGCGCGCAGGTGCGCTGCGCGATGTTCAAGCCCAAGAGCAGCTGGCTGAAGTTCATCCCGCGCGAAGGCCTGCGCGTGCTCGCGCGCGGCCGGCTGACCCTGTACGAGGCGCGCGGCGAGTACCAGTTGGTGCTCGACCACATGGAGGAAGCCGGCGAAGGCGCGCTGCGCCGCGCGTTCGAGGAACTGAAGAACCGGCTGGCCGCCGAAGGGCTGTTCGACAGCGAGCGCAAGCGCCCGCTGCCGGCCCACCTGCGCCGGATCGGCGTGATCACCTCGCCCACCGGCGCGGCGGTGCGCGACGTGATCAGCGTGCTGGCGCGGCGCTGGCCGCTGCTGCAGGTGGAGGTGCTGCCGGTGCAGGTGCAGGGCGAGACGGCCGCCGCGCAGATGGTGGCGATGCTGGCCCGCGCCAACGCCAGCGGCCGCTACGACGCGCTGCTGCTGGCGCGCGGCGGCGGCTCGCTGGAGGACCTGTGGGCGTTCAACGACGAGCGGCTGGCGCGCGCGATCGCCGCCTCGCCGACGCCGGTGGTGTCGGCGGTCGGGCACGAGACCGACTTCACCCTCGCCGATTTCGCCGCCGACCTGCGCGCGCCGACGCCGTCGGCGGCGGCCGAGCTGATGGTGCCGGACCAGCGCGATGCCATCGCCCGCCTGCGCGCGCTGCAACGGCGGCTGGCGACGTTGCAAGTACACCGCCTGCGCCAGGCCATCCAGCGCGCCGACCGCGCCTTCCTGCGCCTGCACGCGCAACGGCCGCAGGCGCGGCTGGACCTGCTGCGCCGCCGCCAGCAGGACGCGCTGCGCCGGCTGCGGCAGCAATGGCACCAGCAGCAGCAACGCCGCCACGCGACGCTGCGCCATGCTGCCGCGGTGCTGCGGACCTGCTCGCCGCAGCGCCGGCTGCAGCAACTACGCGAACGCCTGCACGCCCTGCGCCTGCGTCCGCAGGGCGCGATGGTCGCCACGCTGCGGCGCGACGCGCTGAAGCTGCGCGCGCTGGCGCGTTCGCTGGAAACCGTCAGCCCGCTGGCCACGGTAGCCCGCGGCTATGCGTTGATTACCCGCGAGGACGGCACGCTGGTGCGCTCGGTTGCGCAGGTCGAACGCGGCGACCGCGTGCAGGCGCGGCTGAGCGACGGCGAGATCCGGCTGCGGGTCGAATAACCGGCCCGAAGCCGGATTTCCAACCGTGGGAGCGACGTCAGTCGCGACGGGCCTCACCGATGGAAAACGTCGCGACTGACGTCGCTCCCACGGCCCGCCTCCCACATCGCTCCCCCCACCCGCCTCGCCTTTGGCGCGCACGTCCAACCCCACTCCCCGGCATGGCCCGTTCGATGGCTTGTCCACCACGGGAGAACCGCCATGCAACACCGTCTCGCCTGCCTGAGCCTGCTCGCCGTCGCGCTGCTGGCCGCCTGCAAGTCCACGCCCTCCGGCGTCGCGCAATCCGCGGCAGAACCGCCTGCCGAAGCCACCGCCGATGCCGCCTACGAGCTCCATGCCGCCAAGGCCACGCGCGAGCGGCGGGCGATGGCGGCGCAATCGCGCACGGAAAGCGCCATGCGCGAGGCCTATACACCTCCCGCGCCCGCTGCGCCTCCCGCACCATCCGTCGCCTACCTCGTGCCGCCCCCGCAGGCCGGCCTCCCCGCTCCCGTCGCCAACACCGAGAAGTACGCCGCGCGCGAGGACAACCCGGTGCAGCGCGCCAGCGAGCAGCCGGTCTCGACCTTCTCCATCGACGTGGACACCGGCAGCTACAGCAACGTGCGGCGGATGCTGCGCCAGGGCGTGCGGCCGCCGGCCGACGCGGTGCGGGTGGAGGAGTTCATCAACTACTTCGACTACGGCCATCCCGCGCCCGCCAGCCGGCAGGCGCCGTTCCGGGTGACCACCGAGCTGGCGCCGGCGCCGTGGAACGCGCAGCGCCAGCTGCTGATGATCGGCATCAAGGGCTACGACGTGCCGAAGGCGACGCTGCCGCCGTCCAACCTGGTGTTCCTGATCGACACTTCCGGCTCGATGGATTCGCCCGACAAGCTGCCGCTGCTCAAGCAGGCGTTCGCGATGCTGGTGCCGCAGCTGCGCGCGCAGGATCGCGTCTCCATCGTCGTCTACGCCGGCTCGGCCGGCCTGGTGCTGCCGCCCACGCCCGGCGATCGCCACGACGAGATCCTCGCCGCGCTGGATCGCCTGCAGGCCGGCGGCAGCACCAACGGCGGCGACGGCATCCGCCTGGCCTACTCGATGGCCAGGCAGGCGTTCGTCCGCGGCGGCGTCAACCGCGTGATCCTCGCCACCGACGGCGACTTCAACGTCGGCACGGTCGGCCAGGGCGCGCTGGAGACGCTGGTCGCCGACCAGCGCAAGGCCGGCATCGCGCTGACCACGCTGGGCTTCGGCCAGGGCAACTACAACGACCACCTGGCCGAGCGCCTGGCCGACGTCGGCGACGGCCAGCACGCCTACATCGACAGCCCGCTGGAGGCGCGCAAGGTGCTGGTCGAGCAGATGCAGGCGACCCTGCTGACCATCGCCAACGACGTCAAGATCCAGATCGAGTTCAACCCGGCCGCGGTCGCCGAGTACCGGCTGATCGGCTACGAGAACCGCGTGCTCGCGCGCGAGGACTTCGCCAACGACAAGGTCGACGCCGGCGACATCGGCGCCGGCCACGAGGTCACCGCGCTGTACGAGATCACCCCGGCCGGCTCGCCCGCGACGCGGCTGCCGGCGCTGCGCTACGCCGCCGCTGCGCCCGCCGGCAGCAACGACGGCGAACTGGCGCACCTGCGCCTGCGCTACAAGCTGCCCGGCCAGTCCACCAGCCGCCTGATCGAAACGCCGATCCCGGCATCCTCGCTGACCCATGCGCCCGGCGAGTCGCTGCGCTTCGCCAGTGCTGTGGCCGCCTACGCGGACCTGCTGCGCGGCGGCACGCACATCGACGGCTGGTCGTGGGACGACGCCCTGCGGGCCGCGCGCGGCGCCCAGGGCCGGGATCGCCACGGCCTGCGCCGCGAGTTCGTCGAACTGATCGAGCAGGGCCGCCAGCTCGTGGCCCGCGAGGCCGACGCCACCCCGCGCATCGCACACTGAGGGCAAGGCCGCGCACGGACGCGCGGCCGCCGGGGTTCAGGCCACCAGCACCTGGCTGCAGACCTCGGCGGCGGGGCGGCCGAACAGGTAGCCCTGGCCGAAGCTGCAGCCCAGTTCCAGCAGCGCGCGGCGCTGCGATTCGGTTTCCACGCCCTCGGCGATGGTGTCGATGCCCAGCGTGCTGGCCAGCGCCAGGATCGCGCGCACCAGCGCCAGGCTCTCCGGCCGGCCCTCGTCGCCGATGCCGGCCACGAAGCTGCGATCGATCTTGAGCACCGAGATCGGGAAGCGGTGCAGGTAGGACAGCGCCGAGAAGCCGGTGCCGAAATCGTCCAGCTGGGCGAGGATGCCGTGCTGGCGCAGCGTGCGCAGCGTGCGCAACGTGCGCGGCGCGTCGTCCAGCAGCGCCACCTCGGTGATCTCCAGCCGCAGCCGCGAAGGGTCGGCGCCGATCACGTCGAACATCGACAGCAGCCGGTCGGCGAAGCTGGGCGAGCGGAAATGCCGCGGCGACACGTTGACCGAGATGTAGCCCTCGCCGCCGCGCGCGAGCTGGTGCACGACCTGCTCGTACAGCAGCCAGTCGACCTGCTCGATGAGGCCGCTGTCCTCGCCCAGGCTGATGAACTCGGGCGGCGTCAGCAGGCCGCGGCGCTCGTGCTGCCAGCGCAGCAGCGCCTCGTGGCCGATGATCTCGCCGTCGTCCAGGCGGATGATCGGCTGGTAGTAGGCGAGGAAGTCGCGGTGGTTGATGGCGCGGCGCAGGTCCGCCTCCAGGTCCAGCGTGTGCATCGCCGCCTCGCGCATCGCCTCGTCGAACATCGCGCAGCGGTCGCGGCCCTCCTCCTTGGCGCGGTACATCGCCGCGTCGGCGTCGCGCAGCAGTTCCTCGCCGTTGCGGTAGCGCGGGTGCCAGACCGCGATGCCCAGGCTGGCCGAGGGAAACAGCTCGCGCCCGGCCACCCACATCGGCCGGCCCAGCACCGCCAGCAGGCGCTGGGCGAGATCGAGCACGTTCTCGTCGCCGTCGGCGTACTCGACCAGGATCGCGAACTCGTCGCCGCCCAGCCGCGACACCACGTCGTTGGCGCGCACGCTCATGGTGATGCGGCGCGCCACCTCGATCAGCAGCTCGTCGCCTGCGGCGTGGCCGATGCTGTCGTTGACCAGCTTGAAGCGGTCCAGGTCCAGGAACAGCACCGCGAACGCCTGGCCGTCGCCATGCCGGGCGCGGTGGATCGCCGCGGCCAGCTGCTCCAGCAGGTGCGGGCGGTTGGGCAGGCCGGTCAGCGCGTCGTGGGTGGCCTGGTGGGTCAGCCGCTGCTCGGCGCGCAGGCGCTCGCCGATCTGCGCCAGCAGCTGCGTGTTGGCGTCGGCCAGCTCGCGGGTGCGCTCCTCCACCCGCCGCTCCAGCTCGGCGTGGGCGGCGCGCAGGCTTTCCTGCGCGCGCTGGCGGGCCAGGCCGTTGCCGATGTTGTGGGCGACGAAGGCCAGCAGGTTCTGGTCGTGCGGGGTGTAGCTGACCTGCGGCGAATAGCTCTGCACCACCACCGCGCCGACCACGTCCTCGCCGCGCAGCAGCGGCACGCCGAGCCAGCTGTTGGCCGGCGGGCCGTGCTGCAGCACGTCGCCGCGGCGGGAAAGCTCGCCGATGATCGCGCGGTCGGCCAGCAGCGGCTTGCCGGTGCGGATGACGTACTCGGTCAGGCCCTTGGCCATCTGCCGGGTCCGGCGCAGCGCGTCGCGCTCGTCGATCGAGTACGGGAACTGCAGCTCCTGCCCGTCCTCGGAAACCAGCGCGATGTAGAAGTTGCGCGCGTTGATCAGCTCGTCCACCACCGCGTGCACGTCGGCGTAGAAACGCTCCAGCGTCTCCGAAGTGATCGCCAGGTCGGTGATGCGGAACAGCGCGCCCTGCAGCTTCTCCGCGCGCTTGCGCTCGATGATCTCGGCCTGCAGGTCGCGGTTGCTGCGCTGCAGTTCGTGGGTGCGCAGCTCGACCCGCCGCTCCAGCTCGACGTGGGCGTGCCGGCGATCCAGCGCGGTGAGGATGTGCTGGGCCACGTAGCCCAGCAGCGCGCGGTCCTCGTCGTCGTAGCTGGCCGGGGTGTCGTAGCTCTGCACCACGATCGCGCCGCAGACGCGCTCGTCGCGGCGCATCGGCACGCCCAGCCAGTCCAGGCTTTCCGGCCCCTGGCTGGGATCGCGGCTCAGGCCCAGCCGCTGCCGGATCGCGCTCGACGGGCCGCGCAGCGGCTGGCCGTGGCGCAGCAGCGCGAAGGTCATGCTGTTGATCATCTCCTCCTCGCCGAAATCGCGCCCGGGGTCGGCGACGTAGGTGTCCTTCTGGTCGGCGAAGTAGAGGAAGCGCAGGGTGCGCCGCTGGTCGTCGTACAGCACGATGTAGCAGTTCTCCGCGTACATCAGGGTGGCGATGACGACGTGGATGCGGCGCAGCATCTCCGGCATCTCCAGGTCGGCGCCGGCCAGGTCGGCGATCTCGTACAGCGCCTGCTGCAGGCGCTTGGACTTCTCCAGCGACAGCACCCGCGCGTGCGCGCGCATGGCGTCGAGCATCAACGCGACGAAGCCCTGCGCCAGCGCCAGCCAGTCGGCCTGTTCGCCGGGCGAAAGCGCACGCGGCGACGCCACGGCCAGCGCGATCCGCGTGTTGCATTCCGGATTGTCCCAGGCATGCACCAGCACGCCGGCGGCCCCGTGCCCGGACGATGGCCCGGACAGCGCCTGCTCGGCCTGCCGGCGCAGCGAATCCGGCGCGCCGGGCGACTGCGCGCCGTCCTGCCCCAGCGCCCAGTCGCGCCAGCACACCGCCAGCGCCGCCCCTTCCGGCAGCCGCGCGTGCAGCAGCGCGAGGATTCGCGACACCGTGGAGAGCGCATCGGAACGCGCGGCGACTTCGTTGCTTGCGTTGCGGTTCGACATGCCGTCGCTGGCTGGGAGGAGGGACAGGAAGCGGCAAGGGCGCGCTTGCCAGGGCCGAGCATAGCGCCCGCAGGTGCATGCACCGCAAGTCCGGCGCCAACCCCGTTGCCCGTCCCCGGCCGTTGCAAGATGCATGCCTGCCGCCGCCGTTCTGCCGTCGCCCTGCCCCCTCGGCCTGGACCACCGCCCCCGCGCATCCGCCGCGCGTGGCTTCACGGCGACCGCCCCAGCGCTTACGCTGATGGCGGTGAACGACGCCGCCGAACCCGCCGACGAGACCCTGATGCTGGCCTATGCGGCCGGGGACGCGCGCGCGTTCGAGCGGCTGTACGGCCGCCACCGCGCGCCGCTGTACCGCTTCCTGATGCGCCACCTGCGCAACGCCGCGCTGGCCGACGAGTGCTTCCAGGACGTCTGGCAGCGGGTCATCGCCGCGCGCGCCGGCTGGAAGCCGGAGGCGGCGTTCACCACCTGGCTGTACCGGATCGCCCACAATCGGCTCAACGACCACTGGCGCGCGCTCAAGCACCGCCCGCCCGCGCCGGAGGACGCCGACGAGCGCGCCGCCCGCGTCCCGGATCCGGACACGCCGGAGCGGCAGCTGTCGGAATTCGAGCAACGCCGGCGCCTGCAGCAGGCGCTGGAGGAACTGCCGGACGAGCAGCGCGAGGTGGTGCTGCTGCGGCTGGAACAGGAGCTGACCCTGGAGCAGATAGGCGACATCACCGGCGTGGGCCGGGAAACGGTCAAATCGCGGCTGCGCTACGCGATGGACAAGCTGCGCGCGAGGCTGGGCAAATGAGCGCGCGCGAACCGTTCACCGCCGAGGAGCGCGCCCTGGCCGAACGCCTGGCCCGGCTGGACGCGCACGCCCAGCCGTCCGCGGAGCTGGACGCGCGCATCCTGGCCGCCGCGCGCGCGGCCACCGTCGCCTCCGCCCCGCCGCAGCCGTACCGGCGCGCGCGCTGGCCGGTGGCGGCCGGGCTGGCCGCCTCCGCGGTGCTGGCGGTCGGCATCGCCTGGCAGTTGCGGCCGTTGCAGGAAACGCCGGCCATCGTCGAGCAGGCGCAGCCGTCGGCCTCGCTCGTCGGTTCCGCCGACGCGGGTGCGCAAGACGCGCCGCCGCCGGAAGCGGCCGCAAGCGACACCTTCGCGGAGGAAACGGCCTCGCCGCCGCCGGCGCAGCTTGCCGAGCCGCCCGCCGCCGCCAGTCCCGAGCCATCCCGTCCGCGCCAGGAAACGACGGCACCGCGCCCGGTGCCGGCTGCGCCGCGCCAGGCCAGGGCCGTGCCGCCACCGGCGCCCGCCGAACCGGCCGCTGCCGCGCCTGCGCAACGCGCGCGCGGCGAGACCGCGCCTGCGGCTTTCCATCCGCCCTCGCCGCCTGCGCCGCCCGCTCCCGCCGCCCCGGCGCCCGCGCTCACCGTCTCGGCCCCCGCGTCGCAGGCCGCCGCCGGCCGTGCGCTCGACGCCGACACCGCCGAACAGGCCAGTCCCGCCAAAGCGACCCTGGATGCGCGCGACCTCGAAGCCGCCCGCCGCGCGCAGACCCAGCAGCGCGCCTTGCAGCAGCAGGAGCGGCGCGCGAACGCGGCCCGCCGCGCGGCCCCGGCGGAGGAACCGGCGCAGGACCGCGCCGCGTTCGCCCCCTCGCCGATCCAGCGCACCGACCTGCAACTGCCGGTGCCCGAGGACGCCAAGCTGTCCAGCGACGACTGGATCGAGCGCATCCGCCTGCGCCGCGACTTGGGCGACCGCGCCAGCGCCGCCGCCAGCCTGCGCCTGTACGTGCAGGAGCATCCTTTCCGCAAGGTGCCCGAAGACCTGCAAGCGCTGCTGACCGAATGAGCCACACCCTCGTCGCGGCGGCGACCCACCTGCTGGAGGTCAAGCACAGCCGTTTCCTGGTCCATGCCGCGCCGGCGGCCACGCCGGAGCAGGCGCTGGCCTTCCTCGCGCAGGTCGCCGATGCCGCCGCCACCCACAACTGCTGGGCCTACCGCATCGGCGACGAGTACCGTTCCAGCGACGACGGCGAACCTGCCGGCACCGCCGGCCGCCCGATCCTGGCGGCCATCGACGGCCAGGGCTTCGACCAGGCGATGGTGGTGGTTACCCGCTGGTACGGCGGCATCAAGCTGGGCGCCGGCGGGCTGGTGCGCGCCTATGGCGGCGCGGCCGCCGAATGCCTGCGGCTGGCGCCGAGGCGGCCGCTGATCGCCATGCAGAGGCTGTCGCTGGCCTGCACTTTCGACGATCTCGGCGCCGTATATGCGCAAATGGCGCTGCACGCGGCCGACAAGCACGAGGAAAGCTTCGACGAGCATGGCGCGCGCCTGCGCATCGAACTGCCCGCCGATCGGGTCGATGGCTTGAAAAACCAGCTGCGCGACGCCACCCGTGACAGGGTGCGGTGGAGCGAGGAGTGAGCGCAGAGGAGTGAGGAGTGAGTAAGAGCCGATGGCGGACGCCTGCTCCACTTTCTCGCCCATACTTGCCCTCCAACCCGCTGTCGCTGTTGCTGTTGCCATTTCCTCACTCCTCACTCCTCTGCGCTCACTCCTCGCTTCCAGCCCCCATGACCGACACCTCCCCCGCGTCCGAATCCGCGCCGAAGACTTCCGCCAGGGCGCGGCTGGGCACGCTGCGCGCGTTGTGGCCGTTCGTGCGCAAGCACACCGGCCTGTTCACCGCCTGGCTGGCAGCGCTGGCGGTGGCCTCGGCGGCGACGCTGAGCTTCCCGGTGGCGTTCCGCCGCATGATCGACGACGGCTTCAGCAGCGGCGGCAACATCGACCAGGTGTTCCTGCTGGTGTTCGCCGTGGTGGTGGTGCTGGCGCTGGCCAGCGCGTCGCGCTTCTTCTTCGTCTCGCTGCTGGGCGAAAAGGTCGTCGCCGACCTGCGCCGGCAGCTGTACGCGCACCTCATCGCGCTGGACGCGCAGTTCCACGACCGCAACCGCAGCGGCGAACTGGTCTCGCGCCTGTCGGCCGACAGCGAGCTGCTGCGCAGCGTGGTCGGCAGCAGCATGTCGGTGGCGCTGCGCAGCACCGTCACCGTCATCGGCAGCCTGGCGATGCTGTTCGTCACCAGCCCGCGCCTGGCCGCGTTCACGCTGGTGGGCATCCCGCTGGCGGTGCTGCCGATCGTGCTGGGCGCGCGCCGGCTGGAGAAGGCCTCGCGCGCCACCCAGGACCGCGTCGCCGACGCCAACAACCTCGCCAGCGAGACGCTGGGCGCGGTGCGCACGGTGCAGGCGCACGCGCGCGAGGGCTACGAGACCGGCCGCTTCGCCGAGGCGGTGCGCATCGCGGTGGACACCGCGCGCCGCCGCATCCGCACCCAGTCGCTGGTCACCGCCATCGTCATCACGCTGGTGTTCGGCGCGGTGGTGCTGGTGCTGTGGTCGGGCGCGCACGACGTCATCGCCGGTCGCATCAGCAAGGGCGAACTGGGCCAGTTCGTGTTCTACGCGCTGATCGGCGGCGGCTCGGTCGGCGCGCTGGCCGAAGTCTGGAACGAACTGCAACGCGCCGCCGGCGGCATGGGCCGCATCGCCGAACTGTTGCAGGAAACGCCCGCCATCCACCCGCCGGTGCAGCCGCGCGCGCTGCCGCAGCCGCTGCGCGGGGAGATCCGGCTCGAACAGGTGGTGTTCCATTACCCCGGCCGCCCGGACCTGCCGGCGCTGGACGGTTTCGACCTGAGCGTGCAGCCGGGCGAGACGGTCGCCCTGGTCGGCCCTTCCGGCGCGGGCAAGAGCACGGTGTTCTCGATGCTGCTGCGCTTCCACGATGCGCAGTCCGGCGTGGTGCGCATCGACGGCGTGGACCTGCGCGACCTCGACCCGGTGCGACTGCGCGAACGGATCGCGCTGGTGCCGCAGCAACCGACCCTGTTCGCCGCCAGCGCCGCCGAGAACATCCGCTATGGCCGCCTGGACGCCAGCGAAGCCGAACTGCGCGCCGCCGCCCGCGCCGCCGAGGCGGAAGCCTTCCTCGACCAGTTGCCGGAAGGCTTCGACACCCAGCTCGGCGAGCGCGGCGCGCGCCTGTCCGGCGGCCAGCAGCAGCGCATCGTCATCGCCCGCGCCCTGCTCAAGGACGCGCCCATCCTGCTGCTGGACGAGGCCACCAGCGCGCTCGACGCGCAGAGCGAGCGCGCCGTGCAGCAGGCGCTGGAACGGCTGATGGAAGGCCGCACCACCCTGGTCATCGCCCACCGCCTGGCCACCGTGCTCAAGGCCGACCGCATCGTGGTGATGGACGCCGGCCGCATCGTCGCCCAGGGCACCCACGCCGAACTGCTCGCCCAGGGCGGGCTGTATGCCGAACTGGCGCGGTTGCAGTTCCTCGACACATGACCGCCGAGACTGCGTGCTTGCCATAATCGCGGAGATTCCGTACTTGCTTACGGATTCCCGCGGATTCCGCTCGTGGCGATGCTGTCGAACCACGGACGCAAGACCGAAAAGTTGGCTTGCCTTGCGGGCATGATGGGACATTCAGACCTTGGATCCTATCCTGATCCTGTTGCCGGCTACCCTACTCTGCCGCCCTGGGAGCGCCGAGATTCTTGCCATAGATCCCGGAGCGATCGAAACAGCAGGCCCGCCGCTTGCCCGACGCGAGCATTGAACAGGCACTGGCGATCCTGCGCGCCCGCGTCTCGGGCTTCTTCGCCGTGACGATCCATTGGATCCAGTCGCGCCGCGCCACGGGCGTGATGTCGGACCACACCGCCCTGGCATCCGGCGCCGCCGCAAGGGCCTTGCGCAGATCGGCGGGAACGCGGGGCTCCGGCTCCTGCGCCACCGGCGCGATCTCCAGCGCGACGTCGTCGCCCACCCCGACGCCGGCCGCCTCCCGCATCGCCTTGCTCACCTTGAGCCAATGGCTGCCCTGGCCATCCGGTTCCAGCGTGGCCCGGAAAGGACGACCCGCGAAAGTACCCTCCACCGTGACCATGCTCCGCGTCGGCAGCTTCGCGCTCGCGCCTTCGGGCAGCAGCAGGAAGGCCCAGGAGGCCCCCTTCGGGCTCGCTGGCCGGAGCAGCCTGGCCTCAAAACGGATTCTGTCGATGCGTCCAGTCATGGCGGGAAAATAACAGAGCTCCGGCCATCGCGTGTCGCTGTGGCATGGCTGCCTCCCTGTCTTCACCGTTCTCCGGACTGATGTCGCCATCCCTTTCCGTTTGAATACAGGAAAAGTTCAGTAGCGAAAGTAGGTGAAGCCCAGTTCATCCGGATCTTCGGGCCGACGCAGGCGCCGGCTCTTGGCCGGAAGATCGATGTTTTCTACGTCACGCCAACCAAGGCGACCAAAGACGATTTCTGTCATTCGCACGAAGCCAATGTATTTGCGACCAACGCTCCAGGCGATGACAGAAAAAATAATCAAGGCGCCGATGCAACCATAAGAAAAGCCAAGAAACAGAGAAAACCATCCCCCTCCGCCATCAAAAACATTTATAAGAGCGAGCAAAATACCAACCAACAATGATGCCCCCCCCCAAGTCAGGAAACACCACCTTGCCACCATCTTCCAGTGCGCTTTGGAGCCGCGCGAGCAATGTGGGCGCATAGCGATAATACGGTCCACAGGACGAGCTATGCCGAATGCCTTCCATACAGTTCCCACCCTCTCCGCCACCACTTCCACTTCATCACCTTCGGCAAATGGCGACAGCCACAAGAACGCCTGCACCGGCTCACCTTCCACCTCAAACTCGGCCAAGTCTGCCTCCTCGTAAGTGTCTGTACTCTCACCCATCAAAGCAACACCCACACCAAGCAATCCCATCGCTGAAGCAGCCAGACCCGTCGCTGCCATTCCCCTGCGCTCAGATGCTGAGAAGAAGAAATCCTCGGTAGTACGCCGAACTCGATAGTTACGAATTCCCCCGCGCAGAATGCGACGTTCAGATAATTCCTGCTTTTTCATTGCAGCCCCATTTCCTTCAAGGCACTGTCATGGGCCGCTTGCTGATGCTTAAGCGCCGTGAACTGTTGGCCATGGCCAAATGGTGTCTTGTCAATCCATCTTTCCAGCTCATCAGGCGAGAAATACCAAATCGCCCCCTGCACCACCATGATTACTACAGTGACCTTCCAGCCCACTAACATCAGCACACTACGACCAATCGACACATATAAACCACGCTCCAATACCTTCTTACCAGCCTGCGTAGTCATCTGATGCCCAAGTGCCTGCGCTGCGCGTTCCTTCGCAGCCCTAGCGATGCCATCATCAATCCGTTCAAGCACCACGACTACGCCATTGCGGCCGACCATCCTTTGCAGAAGATGACCACTGGAGCTTAGTGCTGTTACAAAGAAGGCGCCAGATACCGCAATTCCAACAATGGCTTTTATTACAAATAAAGCCCCAACCAGGATATATCCACTTTTGATCTCCCTACGTAACTCAGAAATATCCACTACTACTTGAATGAGACTCGCACCGGCCGCCAGCCCACCACCCAGCGCCTTCCAGTTCGTTAGCGTCCTAGAACGTTCTCCCAGCAGTACCGCCATCGGCCCCAGCAT
Organism: Pseudoxanthomonas mexicana; assembly: GCF_046736355.1. Taxonomy (GTDB): domain Bacteria; phylum Pseudomonadota; class Gammaproteobacteria; order Xanthomonadales; family Xanthomonadaceae; genus Pseudoxanthomonas_A; species Pseudoxanthomonas_A mexicana_B. The sequence goes on from NZ_CP157201.1 coordinate 2,483,189, forward strand.
CACTTGACTGTAGGCGGCCGCCGTGGACATAGCCGACGCCCCCAGCAGCGCCCAGTCGGCCCGGCTCTTGTCGGCCTTGAACATCAGCTTGAACATGCCCACCGTTTCGCACAGCGCCGCCAACATCGCCATCTTGGGCGTATGCTCCAGACGCAGGCTTTGCCAGCGCTGCCGCAATTCCTGCGTGCCGCGGTCGGCAACGACCGCGGCCATGGCAAGGTCCGCCGCCTGGTGGATGCTCCTGCCCTGGCTCTGGTGCAGGCCCACCTGCTCCAGGTACAGCGTGCGCAGGCGCGACTCGTGGCGCAGCTGGGTTTCTATCAACGCCCTGGAATCGGCCGGGTCCAGCGTCAGCCGCAGCGACAGCATGTACTGGACCAGCTTCTCCCCGAAATAATCGCTCACCGCGCCGACGCGCCACTTCTCGAAAACCAGGGTCCCGACGCTGCCCATCAGCTTGTCGACCCCAAGCGCCAGCATCTTGTAGTGCTCGAGCGGCCTGACCCGCGACGTCCCGCCCGCGTCGTACGCCACGTACAGCCCGGCCAGCGACTTCAGGCTTTTGATGGCGCCGTCCAAGGCGCCCACGACCGCCGTAACCACCAGATCGCGCCGACTGTCAGCCTGCGCCAGCGCGGCCTTGACCTCGCCGGCGGCGGTGCTCTGGTTCAACGCGACGGCCCGCCATACCAGCGACGCGGGATCGGTGGCATCGATATTGTCCACCAGTGCCTGCAAGACCTTCCGGCCTTCGGGGTCGCCCTCCAGCCCCGACAGCGCTTCCTCAATCACGATGTTGAACTGCCTGCCGTCCTGCTCGTTCTGCTTGTCGTAGTCTTCCAGGGTGTCCAGGAACAACGGCGTGGCCAGCCATGCCTTCAAGGCCGGCGTACGATCGCCGAGCAGACGCTCCCGCCATTGGTTGAGGCTGTCGAAATTGCGGATGAAGGCATCCAGCAACCGACGGACGATACGCTTCTCATAGCGGTCCCATGCCTTGCCGACCGCCTTCTCCTGCTGCTGCCTGAACTCTTCCCGGCGCCGGTGCAGGCGTTCCTCGTCGTATCGCAGCGCCTCGTCCAGCTTGCCCGGCTGGCTGGCGTATTCGGCGTCCATCCGCGCCCGCCGAGTCTGGAACTGCTGGAAATCGATGTCCCCGGACACGTACTCCGCGCGCATTTGCTCGTATTCGCCCAGCGCGGGCGTATCGCGCCGCGCATGCTCCAAGAACGGCACCAGCAGGTGGGCACGCCCATACGGGTCGCCGGCGTCGATACCCACCCACAGCTCCGTCTGGCCCGCCCGGTTCTGCGCGCCCTGTTCGACTGCGACCTTCCCCGCCTCCATCGACTGCATGGCGTGGATATGCCGCTCGTGCGCGTCGGAGAACCAGGTGAACCGGCCCAGCACGTCGTTGCGAAAGCCGTTCAGCTCGTGCGTGGTTCCCACGGCATCCCACAACGCCACCATCATCGGCCAGTGATTGGCATGCTCGCCACCACAGGCCGCCATCATGTGATTGAACAGCCCTTCCGCGGTGGCGCCGTCAGGGGCGCTGCGCCGCGACCAGCGGTACAGGCTGGAGCGCTGGCGCAGCCAGTCCACGTCGAAACGGCCGTCCCCATGGACCGCGGGGGGTGCGACCACATAGCCCTCGCAGGGAAACGTTTCAGGTTCGTTGGTGAGGGAGTTCCAGCCCAGCGCATCGTTGTATTCGACGATCACGCCGAGGTTCTCGGGCAGGGCGAGGATCAACTGGTGGTTTTTCGCCACGGCAGCGTCAAGCCACTGCGCCGGCTCTATCTTCTGCATGCGCCGTGCGCGCAGGCCCGCGTCGTCCTGGTAACGCTGCACGATGGCGTCGCTCCACTTGTGCTCGCTGAAGGCCAGCCAGGTCGTGGCGCACTTCTGCGGCTCCTCGATGACGAAGAAATCCTTGTTGAAGCCCGCGCTGCCGCAACGGGAACAGACCTCGGTCTTGTCGACGAGCCTGGCCGACGCCGTTCCCGACTGCCTGTGAAGCTTGCCCTCAGGCGAGACCGAATAGACCTGCCATCTCTTCGCCCCCAGGTGGTTCTTCTCGTAGTACACATACAGGTATCCCTGCCGCAGTACGCGCGCAGCGTATTTGACGCCCTGCGCCGGGACATCGACGACGCGTTCCCCGCTGAAGGAAAGCTCCCGGACGTTCAATTCCTCGGGTACCACCGTGTAGCGCGCGGGCATGACGGGAAGTCCGTATTTCGTGCATACCGGACACGGTTCCGTGTTCATTCCATTTTCTCCTCGCCGTATTCCATCGCGATGACACTCCAATCCTCGTCCTTCAGATCAGCAATCACGTAGCCGAACGCATCGTCGGCCATGCGCTCCCGTATGAGCCTGGCGATGGACGGATGTTGGTCGAAGCGCGGCGACACGCTGAACGCGCGCCACGCGAACTCCTCCAGATCCTCGGGGTTTTCGAACCCGTACCCGTAGGCGCGGCTCAGCGCCTGGGCAACCTGCCGGCAAAGCACGGGACCCGGGAGTTCCTTCGCGCTTGCCGTGATTCTTGCCCAGGCGCGGTTGAACGGGCGTATGTGGCCGAGTTCCAGCCATTGGCCACGTGAGAGCGCCGGGAAACCGGCATCGCCGATACCGCCATGCACACGCGCATACGATCGCGGCTGGCGCTCCCGCCCCGCGATGAACCAGCAGTCGATCGGCCCCAGCAACGCATCACGCTGTTCCTGGACGATCACATTCCAGGCCATGTCGAGCACGGAAGGGTCGTAGTAGCGGACGAGCGTCCTCTGTCCTGCAACACGCTGCTGGACGCAACGCGATGCAAGGTGCGCCGCGATCCTTCCGGCAGGCGCCTGGCTGAACAACCATCCGCCCACCCGATGGCCATCGGACTGGCGTTGCGACTGCGGCGCCCAATCCTCCATCGCCGCTTCGCAGGACATCGCCAGCAATGCGCTGCCGGCTGCGGTTTGCAGATGCAGCGCCAGCAGGGTCGGCCAATGGCTTTTGTCGATCAGCCCCGGCGCCAGGGGCACCTGAACCGGCGCCAGCGCATCGGTTCCGCCATAGGCGGCGTAGCGCTCCCCGAGTCCGGGCATGAAGTCGCGCAGCGTGGGATCGGTCAACAGATAGCAGTGCCGTTGCGGATGCTGCTGTGCGTATCGCGCCACCGCTTCGGCCATGGCGACGGCAGTCGGCGCAGGCTCCCCTACCCGTTCGACAACGAAAGCGTTCAATGCGACGGCCCCATGAGAACGAAGCTCACAGATCGACCGTGGCGGCGCCACTCTCGGCAGCCAGCCGATCCCGCTGCCTGCACCCCTTGAAGTCGGCCTCGCCGAGTTCCGGCTTCTGCGACCCCGCCCCCTGCGGCCCGCTCCACTCCTTGCGCGTGGCCTTGAACTCGATGGCGCCGGGCGCGCCGAGTTCGATGTCGCCGCCTTCGAGCTTGATGTAGGCGCCGGCCGCCGTCAGCAGCAGGTGCTTGCCGGGCGAGTCGAGCAGCACCCCGGCCTGCGTGCTGGCCAGCGTCACCCGGGTCTTCGCCGCCACCTTGGCCACGTTCTTGTGCGCCCGCGCGCTCACCTCGCCCTGCGCCGCGTGCAGGGCGATGCCGCGCTCCTGGTTCGGCTTGCCCTGCGGGGCCTGGCTGCCCAGCGTGAACAACGCGATGCCGCCGGCCGCCGCCAGCACCGCTTCGCCCTGGCTGGCCCAGTTCAGGTCCTGGCCGGCCAGCAGCCGCGTCTGCATGCCCGATACCCACACCTGGTCGCGCGGGGTCAGGCTAACGATGCCCGCCGGGCTGCTGCCCACCAGCAGCGGCAGGCTCCAGCCGGTCGTCTGCCCGTCGCCGCCGCCTGCCACCTGGCTGCCGTCCCAGGTCGCCCGCATCGCCTCCTGCAAGGCATGCAGGCTCGTCTGCGCAGGCAGCGTCGCAGGTTCATCAGGCAGCGTGGCCTGCTGCTGCCGCGCCGCGTCCTGCAAGGCCTGCAACAACGCCTCGCCCTGCGCGAGCTGGGCCTGCGCCTGCGGCGCCTCCATCTGGTGCCGACCCGGTTCGGTGGTCAGCAGCAGGCCCTGTCCGGCGCGCAACGCACCGTTGGCCTCCGTCGCCAGTTCCGCGCCGAACCCGCGCTCGCCCTCGCGCACGTTGTCCGCTCCGCCCTTCAGGTGGCCGAGCGTCAGTGTCGTGTCGCACTGCGTGGTGGAAAGCTGGATGCGTCCCTGATCGGGGGTGTCGTCCAGCCGCAGTTGCTGGTAACCGCCGCCGCCATCCTGGCTGCTCGCCAATGCCTGGCTCTTGAAACCGGTGTACACCGCCGCGTGCGCATTGCCGTCGAACCACGCCGGCGCATTGCCGGTCGCGCCGGCCGCGCCGCCAGCCACCTGGTTGTGCGGGGCGTCCGGCTGGCCGCGGCCGTTGTACACCGCGCCCACCACCACCGGACGGTCGATGTCCCCTTCCATGAACGCCACCAGCACTTCCTGGCCCTTGCGCGGCAGGAACACGCCGCCCCAGTTGTCGCCCGCCCACGGCGTCATCACCCGCACCCAGGTGCCGGCGCCGCCGTCGCCGGGGGCGTTGTCGTCGCCGCCGGGATGCGGATGGCCGCTGCTGCCGTTGCCGCCGCGCTGCCACACGAACTGCACCTTGATGCGGTGGTCGCGGTCACCCAGCACCGGGCCGCCGTCGCTCACCACGATGGCGCTCTGCATGCCGTCCACCGTCGGACGCGGATGCAGGTAGCGGCCGTGGCCGTCCTCGGTCTGCGGCCGGTAGGGGGTGGCCGCGGGAACGGCGGTGAAGACGTTGCGGTAGAAGCCCGTGCGCGGCGCCTGCGACAGCGCCACGTGCCCGACCGCCTGCACCACCGGATGGGCAGCGAAGTCCGCCACGTCCACGAACCCCTCCGGCAACGGCGCGCCCGCCGTCGCCGCCGCGCCCAGGCTGCGCTCCAGCGCGTCGAACACTTCCACCTCGAAGTTGTTGCGCGCTTCATGTTCCACCTGCACGCACAGGTAGCGACCGTCGGCGTTGAAATGCCCGCCCAGTTCGAACCTTGCGCCGGCCGCCAGCCGCCGCCATGTCCCCTGGCCCTGTTCCGTGCGTGCGCCTACCTGCATCGCCTCCAGGTGCTGTCGCACCCGCCGTTCGCCGGTGGCGCGGTCCGGATAGGCGTACGGACCGGCCGGGTCGTATTCCTCCACCGCCACCCTGCCGCAGGCCTGGCCCTCGGCCGATACCTCGCGCGCGTCCAGGCTGCGGTAGTCCCAACTGCGGCGCCGCAGCACACTGGCCTGCGCGCGGTACACGGTGGACCAGTGCTGGATACTGTCGCTGCGCTCGGTCGCATCGGCGCGGTGGTAGCGCACCTGTCCGGCTTCGGCGAAAGCCGCGTCGTAGTCGCCCAGCACCAGCGTGTGGCAGCCCAGCGCATCGCCGGAGGCGTCACCCTCGTGCTCGAACCAGAAACAGATGCCCTCCTCGGCCAGCAGCCGGCGGATGAAGGCTTCGTCGCTTTCCTCGTATTGCGTGGTCAGGCTGCGGCGGGCATAGACGGCGCGATCGGCCAGTTCCCAGCGCCAGGCCGGGGCCAGCGTGCCGGCATAATCGGCGAAGATGTCCTCGACGATCTCCACCACCGTCCTGTCCTGGAACACGTAGCTGTCCACGCGGTGGCGCAGCAGCGCCAGCCAGGGCTCCAGCACCAGCCGGTAGCGCGCCAGCCCGCCGTTGCTGCCCAACCGCTCGAAGCCGGTCACGTGGCCGTGGAAAGGCCGCAGCTGCGTACGCGAATCGGCGGTCAGCAGATCCAGCAGCGCCGGCTTGCCCAGCAGGGCGTCCAGCGACAGGTGCGCGTCCAGCGACAGCGCGGTCAGCTCGTGACGGAAACCGCCCCCATCCAGCCGCTCGCAACCGTGGAAGGTCTCCGCCACCAGCACGTTCGGACCCAGCGGCGTATGCAGGCGCAGCAGCCGATCGTGCTGGTCGGGATTGGCCAGCAAAGCGGTCTGGGCGACGGCGGGCACGTCCATGTGATGCTCCTTGCGGATCTGCCGTCCGCTCCTGCGGATGGCGGAACGCCCGGCAGGGCGTCCTTTGCGATGACGGGAATCAGGCCGACTGCAGCGTGATGCGTTCCAGCCTGAAGGTGGGCGCCTGTACCAGGTGCAGGCGGAAGTTGCGGCCCACCGTGCTGATGATCACCTCGCGCGCGTTGCTCACCAGTTGGCTGGCCTTGCCGGGCAGCGGCGAGTGCGGCGGGATGCGCCACGGCATGCGCGCCAGCAGGGCTGCCAGGTTGCGTGCATCCTCGCGCACTTCCGGCGCGGCCTGGTCCAGCAACTCCAGGACATGGGCCGGCTGCAGCCGCTCCCAACCGCCCACCTGCGCCAACGCCCGCGGCGTGCCCACGCGCAGGCCGTCATGGTTGCCGAGGGCGCGGTGGCGATCGAATCCGTGAAAGTCCATGTCGTTTCCTCCTGTCCTGTATGCGGTGAGGCCACGCCTCAGGATATCCGGTACCTGAAGCCGCCATCCTTGCCGGTGCCGACCTTGATCCGGGCGATCGCGCCGCCCTCGGCCATCGTCGCCAGCACGGTCCCGGCGATTTCGGGCAGCAGCGTGCCGTTGAGGACGTGGTCGACGTTGCGCGCGCCCGAATCCACCTCGGTGCAGCGCGCCAGCACCGCCTCGACCAGGCCGGCATCCCACTCGAACGCGGCCTCGTGGTTGGCGCACACGCGGCCGCGGATGCGGCCCAGCTTGAGTTCGATGATCCGCGCCAGCACCTCGTCGCCCACCGGATAGTAAGGCACCACCTTCAGCCGGCCGAGGAAGGCCGGCTTGAAATGCTTGAACAGCACCGGGCGCAGCGCCTCGGCCAGTTCGTCGGCGTTCGGCAATTCCGCGGCCGGCTTGTTCAGGCAGGCCTGCATGATCTGCGCCGAGCCGACGTTGGAGGTGAGGATGATGAGGGTGTTGCGGAAGTCGATCTCGCGACCCTCGGCGTCGTCCATCATGCCCTTGTCGAACACTTGGAAGAACATCTCCAGCACGTCCGGATGGGCCTTCTCCACCTCGTCCAGCAGCACCACGCTGTAGGGATTGCGGCGCACCGCCTCGGTCAGCACGCCGCCCTCGCCATAGCCGACGTAGCCCGGCGGCGATCCCTTCAGCCCGGAGACGCTGTGCGCCTCCTGGTATTCGCTCATGTTGAAGGTGAGCAGCTTCTTCTCGCCGCCGTAGAGGATGTCGGCCAGCGCCAGCGCGGTCTCGGTCTTGCCCACGCCGGACGGACCGACGAACAGGAACACGCCGCGCGGCTTGTTCGGATCCTCCAGTCGGGCGCTGGCGGTGCGCACGCGCTGGGCCACCGCCTCCAGCGCGTGGTCCTGGCCGATCACCCGCTCGGCCAGCAGCACGCGCAGGTTGCGCACCGTGCGGATCTCGTCCTTGACCATGCGCCCCAGCGGAATGCCGGTCCAGGCCGAGACGATCTCGGCCACCACCGCGCCGTCCACCTGCAACGGCACCATCGCGCTCTCGCCTTGCAACTGGCGCAGTTCCGCCAGCAGCGCGTCCAGTTCGGCATGGCGCGGCGTGATTGCGGCGCCGCCCCTCCTGCGCGCGCCCTTGCCCGCGGGCCTGGCGGCTTGCGCGTCCTGCGGCGCGGCGGCGGCATCGTTTTCCAGTTGCTCGCGCAACGCCTTGATCCTGCCGGCCAGTTCGCTCTCGCGGACCAGCCGCGCCTCGCTGTCGGCCAGCCGCTCGCGCGCCTGCGCCCGCTGCCCATGCAGTCCGGCCAGGCGCGCCTGGTGGCGGGCGCCGGCGGCGGCCTCGCGGGCCAGGGCCGCGATCTCCGCCTCCAGGCGTTCCAGGTGCCTGCGCGTGTCCTCGATGATCGCCGGCGTCGCACTCTGCCCCAGCGCGACCTTGGCGCAGGCGGTATCGAGCACGCCGACCGCCTTGTCCGGCAACTGGCGGCCACTGATGTAGCGGTGCGACAGGCGCACTGCCTCGGTGATGGCCTCGTCCATCACGCGGATGCCGAAATGCCTCTCCATCAGTGGCACCATGCCGCGCAGCATCGCCGCCGCCAGCGCCTCGCCGGGTTCCTCGACCTTGACCACCTGGAAGCGGCGCGCCAGGGCGGCGTCCTTCTCGAAATACTTCTTGTACTCGCCCCAGGTGGTGGCGGCGATGGTGCGCAGTTCGCCGCGCGCCAGCGCCGGCTTCAGCAGGTTGGCAGCGTCGTTCTGCCCGGCGGCGCCCCCGGCGCCGATCATGGTGTGCGCCTCGTCGATGAACAGGACGATCGGGTGCGGGCTCTTCTTCACCTCCTCGATCACGTTCTTCAGCCGGTTCTCGAACTCGCCCTTGACGCTGGCGCCGGCCTGCAGCAAGCCCATGTCCAGCGCGTGCAGCGCCACGCCCTTGAGCGAGTCGGGCACGTCGCCGGTGGCGATGCGCAGCGCCAGGCCCTCGACCACCGCGGTCTTGCCCACGCCGGCCTCGCCGGTGAGGATGGGATTGTTCTGCCGGCGCCGCATCAGGATGTCGATCAGCTGGCGGATCTCGCCGTCGCGGCCAATCACCGGATCGACGTGGCCCTCGCGCGCGCGCCGGGTCAGGTTGGTGGTGAACTGATCCAGCGCCGGCGTCTTCGACAATCCGCCTCCGCCGGACGGCGCATCGCCCGCGGCCGCGGCATCGGGCTCGACTGGCGCTGCATCGGCGAAGCGCACGTCGCCGGCGGCCTCCTGCGACCCTTCGGTCAGCCTGGCGAAGTCGTGCTTCAGCTCGTCGCGCCTGAAGCCGGCGAACCGCCGCGAGCCGCGACAGGCCAGTTGCGAGAGGTCCGGATCGGTCAGCAACGCCAGCAGCAGGTGGCCGCTGCGGATGCGGGTGGCCTGCGCGTCCAGCGAGGCGATCAGCCAGGCGTGCTCGAACAGCCGCGGCAGGTGCTGCGAAAAGACCGGCGTGCGGGTGTTGCCGTTCCTGAAGCCGGCGATCTCCCGTTCCAGATCCATTTCCAGCGCCTCGGCCAAAACGCCGCTGCGCCGCGCGATCAAAGCGAAATCGCCCTGGGGCTGCTCCAGCAACGCCAGCAGCAGGTGCTCCAGGTCCACCTCGTAGTGGCCGCGCGCCATGCACAGGTTGGCCGCGCGCTCGGCCGCCTGCCGGCAGGTATCGTTGAGCTTGCCGATCAGGGTCTTGAGATTGATGCTCATGCTTGAACCTGTTGCTCCTGTCTTGCGGTGGAAGAGGTCTGGATGCGCGCGTTCATTGCAGGGTGCGGATGCCGTAGCTGGCGTCGGCGCGCGGCGCCTGGGCCGGGCGCGTGCACAGGAAGCTGTCCCAGCCCAGCCGCACGCCATTCGCCTCGCCGACGCCGGCCTGGCGCACGTCCTGTGCGCGCAGCACCAGCCTGGCCTCGTACTCCAGGCACGAGCCGGTCAGCAGCATCAGCCACTTGGCCAATGCGCGCGCGGCGCTGCCGCCGGGCAGGAAGGCGTCGAAATCCCTGCGCGACAATGGCCCCACATGCAGGCACAGGCGCAGGTCGCCTTGCCATATGCGCCTGCCCGCCAGCGCGGTGGATCCGAGCCGGGCGTTGGCCAGGCCCAGGCGGGTGGTCTGGTGTTGCGGCACCTCGTACCAGGCGCCGACGAACTGTTCCACCCGCACCGGCACGCCGAAATAGTCGGACAGCACGCGCTGCAGCAGCACCGCCGATACCGGGCGCTGCCGGATCGCCCCGCTGTAGAACGCCACCGCCTGGTCGAACACGTCGCCCTTGCCGTCCACCATGCGGTCGTGCAATCCGGGCAGCCCCATCCCGGACAGGGACAGCAGCAGCGGCAGGAAGCGCTCGCGCCGCTCCAGCTCGTAGTGCAGGCCCAGCCGGTACTTCTTCCAGGCCGCGTAGTGCAGGGCCACCGCGCGATTGGTGAAGATGTCGAGGAAGGCCCGCGGCGTGCGATCCCGCTGGTAGATCTCGCGCTCGCCCAGCATCTCGGTGTAGTGCAGCGGCAAGGCGCCGCTGACGCCGAGCAGGCCCATGAACGCTGGCGTCACGTGCACTTCGCCGATGCCCTCGGTCTCGATCGCATGGTTCAGCGCCGCCGCGCTGTCCAGCACATCGCCCTGGATCGAATACGCCCGCACGGATTCCAGCTCGCTGGCCGGGAACGCCAGCGACAAGGTGTTGCGGAAGCGCACCCGCCGCGGCAGCACGTCCCCGGCGCCGGCGCCTTGGCGCTGGAACATGTGCTCGAGGATCCGCATCGCCTGGAAGAACCCGAAGCGATGCGGCTCGGCGATCAGCTGCTGGACTACGCCAGGATCGATTCGCCGCTGCGCGGTGGGCATCTCAGGATTTCCTCGCCGTTGTGGCTGGAGAGCAGGACGAGCTGGACGAAGCTGTTGGCGTGCACGTACAGGCCGAAGAAACGGTCCAGCACGTGCGCGAAGGCGGCGATGCCGGCGCCGACGAAATGGCTCTCGTCCAGGGTCAGGCGCACTTCGATGCCGCGCACCACCGAGCCGAAGTGCGCGCCGGACAGCCAGGCCGAGGTCGGGTGGTGCTCCAGGCCGACGATGCCCTCTATCTGGCGGCCGGACACGTTGCTCGCCGACGGGTCGTACAGGCGCAGCATCTCCTTCAGCGCCGGCAGCCCGCTCCGGGTCAGGGACAGGTGGTTCAGGGTCAGGTGCGAGATTAACCGCCACTGCGCGCCCTGCCCGCGCGGGAAGCGCAGCGGAGGGGTCGGTTTGCGCAACAGGGCGATCGCCCGCGCCGGGCTGCCACCTTCGAGGGTCAGATCGCCGCCGGCCACGCCATAGGCCAGCTGGCTGGGCAGGTCGCGGTTGCTGCAGGTCAGCATCAGGCTGATCACGTCGGTCTGCGGCAGGGTCGGGTTGAAGTCGAGATCGACGAAGCTCAGCTCCGTCTCGTAGCCCGGGCTGTGCCGCGCCACGTCCTCGTCGCGCCGCGCCAGCCAGTACTGCCCCGCCGATTCCGGATCCTCGCCGTGGTGCAGCGAATAGAACGGGCGGAACTCCTGCACCTGCTCGCCCTGCGGCGTCTGCCGGATGCGCCGGACCGAGTCGATGGAATGCACCTCGCAGGCGAAGGCGCGCCGCGCGTCGGCCACCACCGGATAGGTGGCGCTGCGATGGGTCAGGCGGATCGGCTCGCCGGCCTGCCGGAACAGGTTGACCACCGGCGTGCAGCCCATCAAGACGTTGTCGCGGCCCAGTCCTTCCAGCACCCGGCTGGCCGCCTGGTCCGGCATGGCCGCGCGCAGGATCAGGTGCAGGGTGAAGCCGCGGCTGGCGCCGGCGGCGACCGGCGCCAGTTGCAGGTCGAAGAATCCGAACTTCTCCGGGAAGGCGAACAACTCGGTCAGCAGGCGATAGGCCGGGTGCGAGCGCGCCGGGAAATCGACCAGCGCCTCTTCCTCGGAAAAGCCGACCGGCGCCAGCGGCGATTGCGGCAGCAGCCGCCAGCGGCCGTCGCCGTCGGCTTCGACGTAGGCGGCCTTGACCTGCAGCGCCAGCGCATCGCGCAGCGCCGCGCAGAACGAAGGCTCGCCGTCGGTGAACAGGCGCAGCGCCTCCCGCTTGAGATCGGCGAACGAGACCTGCTCGGACAGCAGCGCGAACCTTAGCGAGATCTGCGCCCCCGACCCCGGCGGCAGGGCCACCCCCATCGGCGGCTCGGCCACCGCGCGATACTTGGCCGACTCCAGTTCGACGGGCAGCAGGTCCACGTCGTAGGCGGTACGGAAGCGGCAGTGGACCCCGCGCACCGCGCGCGACTGCAACTGCGTGCCGCGGGCGATGCGCACCGGCGCGCTGAGCCGGGCCGCGGCCGGCCCCATCTCGAAGCGGGCGATCGAACACGACGGGAACGGCCGCAGGTAGTGCGGGTACATCACCTCCAGCAGCGCGTCGGTGAACTCCGGGTAGTCGTCCTCGATGCGCCTGGAGATGCGCGCGCCCATCAGCGCGAACGCCTCGATCAGCCGCTCGACGTGCGGGTCCCTGGAATCGTCGCCGGACAGCAGCAGGCGCCCGGCGATCCTGGGATAGCGCTCGGCGAACTCGCGCCCGTAGCGGCGCAGGAAGGCCAGTTCGCGCTCGTAGTAGGGCAGCAGTTCCTGCATCGGTCAGGCCGCCACGGGACGCCGCAGGCGGCTCACCGCGTACTGCAGCGTCGAAGGCTGCAGCACGGCGTCGAAGCTGATCGGCTCGCGGGCCGGGTGCAGGTCCAGCAACGCATGGATGGTGAAGTGCAGGCCGGCGCCCAACTGGGCGGCGTCCAGCTTGACCCGCACGTTGTGCAGGCGGGTCTCGTGGCGGGTGATGGCCTGCTCCAGCGAACGGCAGACCGAGGCGCGGTCATGGGCATTGGCCATGCTCATGGCCGAGAAGTCGGGCAATCCATAGGTCATCAACGACTGCCGGCACTGCGGGAATCCGGCCAGCCGCTCCTCGGAGAAGGCCGATCGGGTGTTCAGCAGTCCCTCCAGGTCGCGCGCCACCGATTCCTTGTACTGCTCCAGCGAGAACGCCTTGAACACGCCCGTGGACGAACCGCTCTTGGGCGCTTCGTCGAAAAGCTTTTCCAGAAGGCCGGGCTCGAATCCCTTCAACGCCTGCACCGCTCCACTCCTCGCCGCCACTGTTGCCTGGTTACGCCATTGGTGTCGTCCCGGCCGCCCATCCCGGCGCCGGCCCGGGCCACATCCGGGAAATGCGGTGGCGGGGTGCGCCACCGCAAAACCTCCCTCAGACCGTGTAGTTGGGGATGTTCTTGCTCGCGCTCCACTGGGCGACGGTCTTGCCGCCGACGCCGCCTTCCGGCTTCTGCTGGTTGTAGGTCCACTTGATGGCCGCGAAGCTCAGTTGGACGACCTCGTGCGGGAAGCCTTCGTCGTCCACCGTGGTGGTGACGCTATGCACCAGCACGTTCAGCAGTTCGACCGAGTAGTAGTTGACGGCATTGCCGTCCTTGTCGGCGCGCATGAAATCGATGCGGGCCTTGGGGAAGGTGGTGCCGCTGGCCGCGGCCTGGTTCAGCGCGGTGGTGGAAAGATCGATCGACTTGACGATCTCGATCGGCGACAGGTTGACGCGGGCGGCGGTCTGCCCACCGGAAGTGGAGGCGGTCGCCGAGCGCGGCTGGGTCAGGTTCTGCGAGAACGATTTGATCTCGATCCAGTCCCTGTGCTTGTCGTCGCGGGATTCGCCCTTGATGGTGTCGATGGAAAGGAAAGCGTGCTGCATGATCTGGTCTCCTGAGTTACGTTCTTCCGTGAGAGGGGCACGACCGGACTTGCGCCCGGCCGAAGCATGGCGCACGGCGCTGCACCACGGGGTCTGCGCCCCTTGGCGCCACGCCTACAACGACAACAAGAACAGCGAAGGCGTTACGACTTCCTTGCAGCAGCCGGCAACTCGGCCACCAGCCGCAACGAAACGGACAGCTCATCGAGCTGGAAATGCGGCCTGATGAAGGCCACGGCGCGGTAGACGCCGGGCTTGCCCGGCACCTCCGATACCTGGATCGAGGCCTCGCGCAGCGGGTATTGCGCCTTGGCCTCCTGGCCGGCGTTGTCGTCGAGCAGCACGTACTGGGCGACCCAGCCGTTGAGGAAATCCTCGACGTTGCCCGCCGAGGCGAAGCTGCCGATCTTCTCGCGCATCATCGCCTTCAGGTAATGGGCGATGCGCGAGACCGCAAAGATGTACTGCAGCTGCGCCGACAGGATAGCGTTGGCATTGGCCGAATCGGTGTTGTACTTCTTCGGCTTCTGCGCCGACTGCGCGCCGAAGAAGGCGGCGTAGTCGGTGTTCTTGCAGTGCACCAGCGGGATGAAGCCGAGATCGCTCAACTCCTTCTCGCGGCGGTCGGTGATGGCGACCTCGGTCGGGCATTTCAGCGCGATCTCGCCGTCGTCGGTGCGGAAGGTATGCGTCGGCAGGTCCTCGACCAGGCCGCCGCCCTCGACACCGCGGATCGCCGCGCACCAGCCGTAATCCTCGAACGCACTGGTCAGGCGCGCGCCCATCGCGTAGGCGGTGTTGCACCACAGGTACCTGCCATGATCGGCGGCATCGACCTCCTCGACGAAGTTGAAGCCCTCCACCGTGGTGCCGTCCTTGGGGTTGTACGGCAGCCGGCCCAGGAAGCGCGGCAAGGCCAGGCCGACGTAGCGGCTGTCCTCGGAATCGCGGAACGACTTCCACTTGGCGTATTCGACGGTGTCGAACACCTTGGCCAGGTCGCGCGGCCGGCCCAGCTCGGTGAAGCTCTCCAGGCCAAACATGTCCTCGGCCGCCGCCGCGATGAACGGCGCGTGCGCGGCCGCGGCCACGTGCGACATCTGTTCGACAAAGTACATGTCCTCCGGCTGCCGGCCGATGTAGTAGTCGCCGATCAGCGCGCCGAACGGGGCGCCGCCGAAGGTGCCGAACTCCTCCTCGTAGACCTTCTTGAACAACGCGCTCTGGTCGAAGTCGATGGCCGACCTGAAGTCGCGCACCAGATCCTTCCTGGGCGAGTTGAAGACCTTGATCTTCATCATCGGGCTGGTCGAGGTCTGCTGGCACAGGTAGTGCAGCCCGCGCCAGCTGCTTTCCAGTTGCTGGAACGGGCTGGCATGCATGACCGCGCTCAGCTGCTCGGAGATGATCCGGTCGATCTCGGCGATGCGCGCGTCCAGGGTCAGGCCGAGACTGTCGGAGACCACGACGGTGCCTTCCATCACCTCCTTCGCCAGTTCGGAAATGATGTCCTTGGCGCGCCGGTGCTCTGCGTCCGACTTGGCGACCTTGCTCTTCTCGACGATCTGGTCGAGCAGGCCGGGCTCGAAGGTGGCGGTCGCGGCCGCCGGGTTGGCGCTGATGGCATCTGCTGACGACATGGCTCACTCCTGTGGGGCTTGCTGGCCAAGCTTCTTGAGCTGCTCGGTGTTGTTGAGGACATCGTTCAGCAGGTCTTCCAGCTTCTCGTTGCCGGCGATCTTGTTGCGCAGATCGGCCAGCCGGGTGCGCGTCTCCAGCAGCCTGCGCAGCGGCTCGACCTGCTGGACCACGGCCTCGGGGCGGAAATCGTCCAGCGAGTTGAACTGGAGCTCGACCGCGAACTCGCCGCCGTCGTCGCCGATCCTGTTCGCCACCCGGTAGTTGGCGCGCGGCGCCATGCCTTCCATGACCTCGTCGAAGTTGTCGAGATCGACGTTGACGAACTTGCGGTCCTTGACCCTGGGCAGCGGCTGCCCGGGGTTGCCGCTGAAGTCGCCGAGCACGCCGACCACGAACGGAATCTCCTTCTGCTCGATGGCGTCGCCCTTCTCGACGTCGTAGGTCAACTGCACGCGGGGCGGGCGAATCTTCTGCAGCCGCTTCTGCACACTATCCTTCTTGGACATTTCGGGTTCCTCCCTGGGATTCGGATCGGGTTTCTCGCCTCAGCGGTTGCCGCCAATCTTCTGGAACGGATCGCCGGACGGCGCCGGCGCGGCGACGGGACGGGCCGGTTGCGCGGGTGTGGAGGGCGATAGCGGGCGCGGCGTGGCCGCACGGCGCCGTGGAGTGGCCGGCGGAGGCGCCAGGATGTCATCGCCCAGCGTGTCCTTGAGCGTGGCAGCCAGCACCTCGGCTTCCTTGCGCGCCGAATCGGACACCAGCGCACCATTGGCCTTGAGGCGTTGCAGCGAACTGCTGGCGATGCGGAAGCCGGCCACGGTGATGATGCCGTCTGCGCTCTGGTCGCCGGGATCGCGCTGCAGCGCTTCCTCGGCGGCGACGATCGCGCGGGCGTAGTTGCCTGCCTCGAACTGCAGCCTGGCCGCACGCAACCAGGCGTCCTTGCGGACAGGGTCCGCCTTGCCGGCGCTCTCCAGCAGCTGCAGGGCCTCGTCGACGCGGCCGTTGCCCACGGCGGCGTCCGCCTGCTCCATCAAGGCGGCGAAATCAGGGAGTTTCTTCTTCGACGGGGTGGCGCAGGCGGCCAGTGCCGCCATCAGTGCCAGTCCCCACGCGGCGCGCACGCCGATGCCTGTCCCTTGCGTTGCCATCATGCACCTTCCTGTGCTTCTTCCTGAACGATCCATCGTCCGGCGCCGGTGGCGCCGTGGCTGGCAGGGACTGCGAGAAGCCGGTTCCCGCCCGGCCAGCCTGCCACCAAAGTGGCATCAGTATGGGTATAGTAATCCCCGCGTCAAGTCTCCGACGCCTGCACGCCGGAAACGACGACGGCATGGCAGGCGCACGGGCAAGACCGTTGGCATGGAATCCGACACCGGCTCCGCGCCAGTGATTCGCAGGCAGGATCCGCCGCGACAAGGGCAATCATGGACGACAGGCCAGGCATGGACACACCACTTCCCCGGTTTTCCTCACCGTGCTTCCCGCAACCGGCGCGCGCCGCCGGACGCATGCTGGCCGCCTTGTTGCCGGCCCTGCTGCTGGGCGGTTGCGCAAGCGATGGCGCACTGGGCAGGACGGTGGACAGGACCCTGCAGATGGCCGGCATCAAGCCGGCCGAGCCACGGGCGCGCACCATCGTCGTGCGCCTGCATGCCGGCACCAACCTCAATGCCGGCAGCGACAACCGCGCCAATGCCGCGGTGATCAAGCTGTACCGCCTGCGTGGCACGCAGCGCTTCGAGCAGGCGCCGTTCAATGCCTTCCTCGATGCGGCGCGCGAACGCAGCGCACTGGGCGAGGATCTGCTGGGCGTGGAGGAAGTGGTGCTGGTTCCCGGCGCGCGTCACGAGATCAGCCAGGCACTGCCGCCGGAAGCCGCCGCGCTGGGCGTGGTGGCGCTGTTCCGCGAACCGGCCGACAACCGCTGGCGCCTGGCCTTCGATGCACGCCACGCCAGGCTGGACAAGGAAGGCATCACCCTGGGCCTGCACGCCTGCGCCATCACCACCGGCAGTCCCGCGCTGATCACCCGGCTGGCCGGCGATCCCGCCAGCCTGGTTTCCACGCGCTGCAGCAAGTCGCCGCGCTGATCGCGCCATGCGCCGGGCTCCTGCTAATATCGCCGCGCGCAAGCGCCAGGGAACGCCATCCGCGATGCGGATGTCTGCAAAGGCCGCATGCCCGGTTCGACCCGAATCCGATCACGCAGCATGATCGCGGCCATCGGTGATTCGAGGCGAACCCGGCAGCACAGTTCAACGCAGCACAAGGAACGAGTGTGTCGCACGCAAGCCGAATGACCAAGGTTTTCTGGGGCGAGGGCCTGTTCCTGCGCCCGCAGCACTTCCAGCGCCAGGACGCCTACCACGAGGCGCGCCTGGAAGACCTGGGCCGCAATCTCCATCCCTACGCCTGGGGCGCGCGCCGCCTGCGCTTCGATCCGCAGAGCCTGGCCAACGGCAGCCTGCGCGCGCTCGAACTTTCAGCGGTATTCCCCGATGGCGAAGGCTACGACGCGCCGGCCCACGATGCGCTGCCCGATGCGCTGTCGCTGAACGAACTGCCGGCCGGCATGCAGGCCACCACCATCCACCTGGCGCTGCCGCTGCTGCGCGGGCACGGCGGCAACTGTTCCGACCGCGCCGACGCCGCGCAGGCCACGCGCTACGTGCAGGGCAATCATCCCACTGCGGATCTGTTCACCGACGCGGCCGAGGCCCAATTGGCCTACCTGGAAAAGGCGGTGCGCCTGCTCACCGACGACAAGCCGCGCGACGCCTTCGTCACCCTGCCGGTGGCGCGCGTGCGCCGCACCGCCACCGGCGGCTTCGAGCTGGACGAGGATTTCGTGCCGCCGGCCCTGCACATCGACGCCTCGCGACGACTGCACCTGCAACTGCGCCGCCTGCTCGACTCGCTGCAGGCCAAGGTCGATGCGCTGTACGGCCAGCACCGGCAGCCGTCGCAGAGCATCGTCGAGTTCCGTTCCGGCGACATCGCCTCGTTCTGGCTGCTGCACACCGCCAACGCCGCCTTCGCCGGGCTTTCACACCTGTTCCACCACGCGCGCCTGCATCCGGAACGCCTGCACCAGGAACTGCTGCGCCTGGCCGGGGCGCTGCTGACCTTCTCCAACGCCTACGGCCTGGCCGACCTGCCGGCCTACGATCACGCCTCGCCGGAGGCGGGTTTCGAGCGCCTGTTCCTGATCATCCGCGAACTCATCGACACGGTGATCTCGGCGCGCTACGTGCAGATTCCCCTCAACGAGATCAAGCCCTCCTACCACGCCGGCCACATCGACTCGCAGCGCATCGACGCCAACGCCTCCTTCTACATCCGCGTGGCCGCCGCCATGCCCGCGCAGGAACTGGTGCAGAACGTGCCGCTGCGCTTCAAGGTGGGCGCGCCGGACGACGTGGAGAAATGCGTGCTGTCGGCGCTGCCGGGCATCCGCCTGACCCATGCCGCGCAGGTGCCGGCGGCCATCCCGGTGCGGCCGGACAGCCATTACTTCGCGCTGGAACCGCGCGGGCCGCTGTACGAACGCATGCTCAAGGCGCAGTCGACCGTGATCTACGTGCCGGCCGGCATTCCCGAGCTCAAGCTCGACCTGATTGCGATCATCGGATGAACGCTCCCCTGCCCCCCGCTCCCGGCCCGATGCCGTCGCTGCTGCCGCAGAACACGGTGGCCCCCGCGGCTGGCGGCGCCAGCGCCCGCAGCCTGTCCGATCTGCTGGCCGACGGGTTCTACCTGCTCCTGCTGCTGCGGCGTGGCCGGTTGCCCGGCGACGCCGAGAGCTTCGTGCAGTCGGTGCAGCGCCTGCTCGATGGCATGGAGCGCGCCGCGGTCAAGATCGGCATCGCCTCCGAGGACATCCATGCGTCCCGCTACGCCTTCTGCGTGGCGGTGGACGAGGCCATCCTGTCGCAGCCCTCGCCGCTGCGCGACCGGTGGGAACTCCAGCCGCTGCAGCTGCGCCTGTTCGGCGATCACCTCGGCGGCGAACATTTCTTCGAGCGGCTGGAGGAATTGCGCCGCCAGGGCGCGCCGCGGCTGCCTTCGCTGGAGGTCCATCACTATTGCCTGCTGCTCGGCTTCGAGGGCAAGTACCGGCTGGAAGGGCCGGAGAAGCTGGGCTACCTGACCGCGCGCCTGGGCGACGAGATCGTCTACCTGCGCGGCAAGCGCAACGGCTTCGCCCCGCATGCGGCGCCGCCCGACAACGTCAGGCACGCGTTGCGCCGGGTCGCACCGCTGTGGCTGCCGGCCGCGCTGGTGGCCGGGTTCGGCCTGCTGGGCTTCCTCGGCCTGCGCATGTACCTGGATCAGCAGACCGAACGACACCTGGCCGCGCATGACCAGGTGGTGCAGATGCCGGAGCGCACTGCGCACATCACCATCACCCTGCCGTGAATCCTCTCCCTGCCGTGAGAACGCTATGGACATGCCCTCTCTGGCTTCGCTGCTCGCCCCGCTGGCGGCGCCTTCGCAGCATGCACGCCTGATCCAGCTCGACGCCCCGGTCGCGGGGCTGGTGGTCGAGCGCTTCCACGGCCGGGAAGCCGTGTGCGCCGACTTCCGTTTCGACATCGACGTCTTCTCCCCTTCGGCCAGCTTGGACCTCGCGCCGCTGCTGGCGCAGCCACTGGCCCTGCGACTGCTCCGCGCCGATGGTGACTCACGCACCTGGCACGGCTTGTGCACCGAGGCGCAGGCGCTGGGCGCCGACGGCGGCCTGGCCCGCTACCGGCTGGCGATGGAACCGTGGACGGCGCTGCTGCGGTTGCGCCGCAACGCCCTCATCTTCCCCGACCGCGACCTGCGCGGGGTGCTGGAGCAGGTGTTCGCCGACTACCCGCAGGCCGCGTTCCGCTTCGACGTCAGCGGCCCCCTTCCGGTCCGCCCCATCATCACCCAGTACCGCGAGAGCGACGCCACGTTCGTCTTCCGCCTGCTCGCCGAGGCCGGGCTGGCCTGGCGCTTCGAACAGCGGCAAGGCGACACGCCGGCGCACACGCTGGTCGTCTTCGATTCGCAAGCCCAACATCCGGACGGCGGCGCGCTGCGCTTCCACCGCATCGACATCAGCGAGACCGACGACGCCGTGGCCAGCTTCGCCGAGCAGCGCCAGGCCGTGCCCAGCGCGGTGCACACCGGCAGCTGGCGCAGCGCTCAGGTCGCCACCGTAGCCGGCGGCGCCGAGGTCGAGCCGGGCAACCTGCCGCCGCTGGAAGTGTTCGTGCAGCCGCGCGCCGGCCGCTTCGACGATGCCGGCCAGGCGCGCGCGGCCGCCGGGCGCCACCTCGACGCGCTGCGCCTGCCGCATCGTCTCCATGCCGGCGCCGGCAGCGTGCGCGGCCTGTCCGCAGGCAGCGCCTACGTCCTGCGCGGTCATCCCGACCGCGACATCCCGCGCTTCGTGCCGCTGAACCTGGAACACGTGGCGGTCAACAACCTCGGCAGCGGCATCGTCGAACTGCTGGCCACGCCGGAACTGGAGCGCGGCAGCTACCGCAACCGCTTCCTCGCCGCTCCCGCCGACGTCCCGCTGGCGCCGTTGCCGCGCCCGCGTCCCACCGCCCCGGGTGCGCAGACCGCCCGCGTCGTCGGCCTGCCCGACGCCGCCGTCACGCCCAACCGCGACCACCAGGTGCGCGTGCAGTTCCCCTGGCAGCGCGGCCCCAGGCCGCATCCGGGTGGCCTGGCCGACACCGGCAGCGCCCATCCCGGCCATGCGCCCGATGACGCCAGCAGCGGCTTCTGGGTGCCGGTGGCCGAGGCGCTGGCCGGGCCGAACTGGGGCAGCCACTTCTTGCCGCGCATCGGCGCCGAGGTGCTGGTGGAGTTCCTGCACGGAGACATCGACCAGCCGCGCATTACCGGGCAGCTATACAACGGCCAGGTCGCCCCACCCTTCGGCGGCGCCTTCGATGCCCCGCAGCAGGGCGTGCTCAGCGGCCTGCACAGCCAGGCCCATGATGGCGGCCACCGCCAGCAATGGGTCATCGACGACAGCCCCGGCCAACTGCGCACCCGCCTGCACACCAGCCTGGCCGACAGCCGGCTGGAACTGGGCTACCTGGTCCATCACCAGGACACCGCCCGCGGCGGCCTGCGCGGCCAGGGCTTCGAGCTGCATTCGCAGGGCTGGGGCAACGTGCGCGCCGCGCAGGGCCTGCTGCTGTCGGCCAGCGCGCAGCCCGACGCCGGCTCGACGCAGATGGACATCGCCGCCACGGTGGCACAATTGAAGGGCGCCGAGCGCACCGCCGACGGGCTGCATGAAGTCCTGTGCCAGCAACGGGTACCGGGCCTGGCCGCCAACCCGCAGCTCACCGGACTGCGCGAGGCCATCGATCCCCAGGTCGGCGGCCGCTATCCCGGCCCGGTCAACGGCCAGAGCGCCATGAAGCCGGAGCCCGGCAGCCGCGAGCCGGGCCCCGATCCCGTCGAACGCTTCGCCGATGCCCGGCTCGTGGCCGAGTCGCCCGAATCGGTGGCCTTCGCCACCCCCAACAGCGCCGCCGCCTGGGCAGGCAACGCCCTGCACCTGACCGTGCAGGACGATGCCCACCTGATCGCTGGCCAGACCCTGTCCGCCGTGGCCGGCCAGCACGCCGCCCTCTACGCCCATGCCGGCCCGCTGCGCGTCATCGCCGCCGACGGCCCGCTCAGCCTGCAGGCCCACGCCGGCCCTTTGGAACTGCTGGCCGACCAGAGCGTCACCGTCACCGCCACCGACGAGCGCATCGACGTGCTGGCACGCAACAAAATCGTCCTGCACGCCGGGCAAAGCCAAATCGTATTGGAAGGCGGCGACATCACCTTCGCCTGCCCGGGCAAGTTCACCGTCAAGGCCAGTCAAAAGCCCATGCTGGCCGGGCAAAGCAACGCCGCCGGGTTGGAAGCATTGCCGGCGGGGGTGGCGCATGTCCAACCCTCCACTCCCACTGACGCACAACGGCTGTCTGGCGGGTCAAAAGCAAAACAGGCCGCATCAACGGCAACTTCCCTCGCGCGTACTTCGCCGCAGCTTGCAAAAAAGAAATACCAGGGCAAGTTGCGCCTTGTCGATGCACGGGAAAAGGCCCGACCCGACGTCTA
Source organism: Pseudoxanthomonas mexicana (assembly GCF_046736355.1). Lineage (GTDB taxonomy): Bacteria > Pseudomonadota > Gammaproteobacteria > Xanthomonadales > Xanthomonadaceae > Pseudoxanthomonas_A > Pseudoxanthomonas_A mexicana_B. Next base: position 2,505,252 of record NZ_CP157201.1, read on the forward strand.
TTACAAAATCGTCACCCAGGAGGGGCAAATCCTCGCAGAGGGAATCACCGACGATACCGGCCGCAGCATCGTGGTGACGACGGAAGAGAACATGCTCGCCACCGCCTATATCGGCGAAGGCGGCTGGACGCTCGAAGAAAGCGCCCAGTGCAGTGACGAAGACTGCGGCTGCTGAATCAAACACCCAGGCCGACATCGCAGGACGTGCCAGATGACGACACACTCTTCCGCCTCCAAGGGAACGACAACACTCATCTTCTCCACCTCGCTGGGAACGCCCGTCGAGGACCTCGGCTATCGCCTCAGCGATGGCCAGGGCAACACATGGATAGGCACTACCGGCAAGGGCGGCCTGGGCCTCACCATCGTGGAAGCAAAAGGCGACCCGTCGTCAGAGAGTTGGGAGCTTCCCGGTGAAGCAAGCCTTCAACTCGAAGTGCAACGTGACGACGGCTCATGGAAAGTCATCGGCAACTTCCAGCACGGCGCTGGACTGCACAGGCAAGTAAATGTCATCGCAGGGGCCATCGCGGTGCCCTTCCGGATGGCTCCTGTCTGAACCTTGAAAGGGAGTTCTCACCATGACCCAGCAAGATGCGGCCGCACAGGCACCCGTCAATGTCGAGACCGACAATGATGGTGTGTTGATGAATGTTTGCCGGCTTCGCCAAAGTTATTACGCGAAAGTCAGGCTACAGATGAGAACCGTCCGAGAAAGAAGAGAAATAACAACGACCGCCACCATTCTTCCATATGTCATCGTCCACGCTACATCGGAGGCACCGAATATATGGACGATCATCACACCACCAAACACCAACACCGGGAACGGCCCAGATGCTGGCATTGTTCAGATAGAGATAAGCGACACCGGCAGATACAGAATCTACATCAAGGAACCAACGGAGACACCTGCCCAAGGCAGCGTATTCACAATTCAGCAGCATGCACTCGCGAATGGCAACGACAGCGGGCGCGAAGTCCAGCCATTGCTCGAATTGGATGTAACCGATAACGCCGACTGCACCATGTCCGTACAAAGGACACACCCCAATGGACTGGGGCGCGGCCAGGGGAATGGCGATGACCAAGTACCTGCAAACGGCGCCCGCCAGAATTTCACCCAGACGCATACTTCTCGAGCCATCGCCAGATCTTTGGACCTCGGCGATTACGTCATTTCGCACCAACTCTGGGCCGACGCGTCTCGCACTTATGGCATCAATCATCCCCGCGTGCAGAACAGCCAATTCCAGGCTGCACTGCAAATGATTTACGGTGAAACCCTAACGCCAGGAACTGGTGCTGGCAGCGATGCCCACGACCGCACTCTGACTTCCGAGGGCATCGAAATAGAGTTCGACCACCAATCCACCACAGGTGGACGAACGCGCCTTTCCTTCCTGGAGAACAATGGCCAACCGGGCAATCGGATGACAGCAGACGAGTCCCTTCGGAGAACTCATCCAGCAACGATAGAATTCCTGATACAAATGATGGCGGACTTGAATATCACCTACGCCAGAAGCAGTGGCGCATGGCGACCGCACGTTGGTTCGACCCGGCATCGCTATGCTTCTGCGATCGACTTGACGCACCTTCGCACCAATGTGCTTGGCGCTAACAACCAACAGCATCGGGTCGCCATCCACCTCCATCGGATTAATTCCCCCAACTCCAACCCACAACGAACTCATCCACAAGAGACCGCCGAACGCACTCGCATGCGGGAATTCTCTCACCTTGTACATGTATATATTGCGCAGGCCAAGCAAGAGGGCACGCTCGGCTGGCTTGGTGGGCCCTGGCCTTTAACTTATGCACGATTGGGTCTTCCTGGACCTCAAACCCCAAATGGCCGCACTCCAAATGCACCGGCGATTGCCACTGATGACACGCACATTCACCATATACATATAAGCATGGGCACAGATCAACCATGAGCATCACATTAGCAATCGCCTTGGGGGCAGCACTCCTGTCCCCACCTCATCTTACCGCCTTGCCAGCAGATGCATCTGGACCAATCAATTGTCCCAAGCCTCCCAAAACAATCACTACATCAGATGGTCGCATCTACGAATGCCACCCCGAAGAAGGAATGAATCCTTACCATGACGTAACACCTCCGGACGACAAGACGCACTGGCAACTGCCGTTCGACAATCCGGGCCCTCCTCCATTCGGCACAGAGACCTATCATCCTCCGGAAAGTTGGCCGTTCCGCGCCATCCTATTTTCTGGTAACCCAAGAGCCTGGGACAGGATATTTTTCTATGTGTTCGACCATCAAGGCGTCATTGTCGACTCCAACGAACCCGATGCTATCGGTAATCAAATGATGGAGGTCCGCGTCTCTGGCGTTCGCATGTGGCCGACCGCGCGTGTCTACTATCGCCTGATACCCAATAACGAACAGGATAAGAACAAAAGACTTAAGAATACTTCCAGGATAGGCGATGTCGCCTACTATGCTCTCGTCATGGATGGCGACATGCTATGCCCAGCATTGGATGAAAGCACATTCACATCATGGCCTGGTAATAAGCAAGCAGCACGCTTGTACATCAATGGCCGCTGCGGCGAGGCTCCCGAAGCTGATACTTCCCACTGGAAATATCAGGTCAATTCTCGTTACTACGGCTATCCCGGTTTTGAGTCCAGCGGGCTTGGATTGACTTGGACCTTCTGGCGCCATGATGAGCCCGATCGCCCTCTACACGACAATCAGGGAAATTGCCTTGTCTTCTGCGATAAATGAAGACCTCCATCCCACGGAAGTCGGGCGCGCAGTGAGCGAACGCTGGAGCGGCAAAGCCAGTTCCGACCCGGCTGCCGTGGCTGCCCGCTTCCTGGTCCACCCCAACGACAGTGCCTGGCAGGACGCCATCGTCCGGAAGTGGGCTGACGGGAACCCCGACAACATCAAGCGCGGGCAATCGGCCACCATCCTGCATCACCTGCACGAACAGCATGGCAAGAAAGCCTTGGAACGCATCCGTCGCATGGGCCGCTATGGCACCGAGAGCTGGGAGTACATCAAGCAGAACTACGAGGAACTGTTCGGCGAAGAGAACCAGGTGAACTAATGCGCGCCATTACGCACGCCGTCATCCTCGCCCTGCTCCTGCCATTGAACGGCTGCGACTTCGCGCGCAGTCAGTGGAGCCAGTTCACTGCCGGCCTGCGCGAAGCCACCACTGCGCCTCGTGAAATCAAACGCGGAGCGAAGCCGGAAATCATCATCAAAGGTGACCAGATTACCTTCGATGGGAAGCCGCTCCGTCTGAGGGCTGATGTAAAAGAGTGGATTGAGGTGCTGGGGCCGAATTTCAGAATTTATCGTGGCGATCTCATTTGGGATGAGAAAGGATTGATAGCAATTCTGCACCCTCAAAATAAAAGCAAGGTCAGGACGCTGTCCGTTGAGTTGAATTTCAAGCAACTTTATGAAGAATGGGATCCAGAATACAAAGAATCCGGTCCAGGAAAGAAAGGTGTGCCGAAGGAGTTTTTTAAGGGCTATCTCGAGATAAACGGACTGCCCATTGACGCTCAATCCACGATTCACGAGACCAACCGACGCGCTCATGGTGAACTGTCAATTAGTTGCAGCAGAGGAATCAATATCTGCTCCGATCACGCAAGAAAGCCTGGCACCCCTCTTTTGTATTTTTCGGTGGACAGCCGCAAGGAGCAAAGCATCATCTATGAAGTACAAGTTGACGCTGGCTTCGACTAGATGAACTACAACAAACAGCTACCTCATACACCAGGAGACTGCTGCGCAACACCGAAAGTTGGGAGTACATCAAGCAGAACTACGAAGAACTGTTTGGCGAAGAGAACCAGGTGAACTGATGCGCGCCATTACGCACGCCATCATCCTGCCCTGCTCCTGCCATTGAATGGCTGCGACTTCGCGCGCAGTCAGTGGAGCCAGTTCACCGCCGGCCTGCGCGAGGCCACTAATGCGCCTCGTGAAATCAAACGCGGAGCGAAGCCGGGAATCATCATCAAAGGCGACCAGATTACCTTCGATGGGAAGCCGCTCCGCCTGAGGGCTGATGTAAAAGAGTGGATTGAGGTGCTGGGGCCGAATTTCAGAATGTATCGTGGCGATTTTCATTTGGGATGAGAAAGGATTGATAGCAATTCTGTAACCTCAAAATAAAAGCAAGTCAGGACGCTGTCCGTGGAGTTGAATTCCAAGCAACTTTATGAAGAATGGGATCCAGAATACAAAGAATCCGGCCCCGGAAAGAAAATTGCGCCAAAGGAATTTTTTCAAAGACCATCTCGAGACAAACGGACTGGCCATCGATGCTCAATCCACGATTCACGAGACCAACCGACGCGCTCATGGCGAACTATCAATTAGTTGCAACAGAGGAATAAATATCTGCTCCGACCATGCAGGAAAACCTGGCACCCCCCATTTGTATTTTTCAGTGGACAGCCGCAAGGAGCAGAGCATCATCTATAGCGTACAAGCGAGCTCCGGCCTTTAATAGATTAGAGCGTGTTATGAACTTTGAGTGGGTGCGGCTATCGTGGCCGGATGAAGCCTCGCCCGTATCCCACCGACGTTTCCGATGAAGAATGAGCCTTCGCCGCGCCCTACCTGACCTTGATCGGCGACGCAAGTACGACCTGCACCTGATGTTCAACGCCTTGCGTTGGATGGCTCGCGCCGGAGCACCCTGGCGCTTGATTTCCCATGAGTTCCCGCCTTGGGAAGCGGTCTATCAACAGACCCCGCGCTGGCTGCAGGCCGGCTGCTTCGAGGCGATGGTCAACGACCTGCGCTCGGTGTTGCGGGTCGCCCAGGGTAGGCAGGGCCAGTCCAGCGCGGTGATCCTGGATGGCCGTACCTTGCAGTCCACCTGCGAGAGCGGGCCGCGCGCAGGCTACGACGGCTACAAGTGCAAGAAGGGCAGCAAGGTCCACATGGCCGTGGACACGCTCGGACACCTGCTGGCCGTGCAGGTCACGCCCGCCAATGAGCAGGAACGTGCCCAGGTGCGGTCGCTGGCGCAGGAAGTCCAACACGTCACGGGCGAGACAGTGAAAGTCGCCTTCGTAGACCAGGGTTATACGGGACAGGCGCCTGCCGAAGCGGCGCAAGCCGAAGGCATCGAACTGCATGTGGTGAAACTGCTGGAGGCCAAGAAGGGCTTCGTGCTGCTGCCGCGTCTCTGGGTGGTAGAACGCAGCTTCGGCTGGGTCAACCGCTTCCGACGGCTGGCCCGCGACTGTGAACGCTTGCCGGAAACCTCGGCCGGCTTGCACTTCGTCGTCTTCACCATCCTCATGCTCGGCAATGCAGCAAACATCCTTCAAAGTTCATGACACACTCTAGAAACCCAATAACCTTACTGCCTTTATCCATACTCATTGCATCCGGCATGGCATGCGCCAGCAATCAGGGCTCCAGCCAATCCTTCCGAGCCAGCGCCAACACATTCTCCTTCGACCGCAATCAGCGCAAGATCGATATTCGTCTCGATGCAACCATTACCGGCTGGACCGTCAACTGCAGTCGAACCCACGCCATCGTCTGGGGCAAAGCTGATGATCTGGAAGAAGTGGGCGCGCCTCCTGCAACCAGGGTATACGTTGTAGACATCGAGCATGACAAACCCATCAATCAATACACGGTGACACGCGGCCCCTATGAAGTAATCTTCAGCCAAGACCTGAGACAGGCAAGCGTGGACGATTACGTGATTGACCAAAACTCCGGAGAAATAGTAGGCATGACCGAAGACATCAACTTGATGGCCGAGTCTTGCCCTTCATTCCCGGACAAGCAATTGAACTAGAGCCAACAGCCCTGCTCGGGAATGCCATCCGGGTAGCCACCAAAGCGCTTCGTTCCCGTGGCCGGGTGCAATCAGCCCGTGAGCCGAAGTCCGGGTGAAGTGTGACGCAGCGACACAAATCGCGCAGAATGTGGGGCTCAACTTTGCCGAATCGGGGCCGATACCTCACCAAGCCCTGCACCCGGCCGCATGATGCGGGCGGCAATGAACCCACGGATGTCCCTCGATGCACCCCGATTTCGAAGCCAAGCTGGCCAGTTGCCGTGACCTGCCCTCGCCGCCCGGGGTGGCGCTGCGGATCCTGGATATCGCCCAGGATCCGGACGTGGGCATGAACACCGCGGCCGCCGCCATCGGCGTGGACGTGGCGCTCAGCGCGCGGATGCTGCGCATCGCCAATTCGCCGCTGTACGCCAGCCGCAGGCGCGTGGACACGCTCAACCAGGCGCTGACCCTGCTCGGGCTCAACGCCACCCTGACCCTGGCGCTGGGCTTTTCGCTGACCTCGGGGCTGCGCTCGGCCGGCCATGCCGACGAGCCGGAGGAGCGCATCTGGCGGCGCAGCGTGATTTCCTCGCTGGCCAGCCGCCTGCTGGGGCAGAAGATCGGCGTGCACAAGCTGGAAGAGCTGATGCTGGGCGGGCTGCTGCAGGACATCGGCGCGCTGGTATTGCTGCAGATCGAGCCGGAGCGCTACCGCCGCCTGCTGGAGACCCTGGACCCGGCCGATGCCACGGCCCAGTTGCAGGCCGAGCAGACGCACCTGGGCTGCGACCACGTCGAGATCGGCCTGTGGATCGCCACCCACTGGAACCTGCCGCCGCTGCTGCAGTCGGCCATCGGCGAAAGCCAGGCGGCGGCTTCCTCTTCCCCGTTCCACGCCTGCGTCGCCGCCTCCGGCTACCTCGCCGACCTGTGGATGCTGGAGGACACCGACGCCGCCCGCGAGCGCGCGCTGGCGGTGCTGTCCGAGCGCCTGCAGCTGGACGCCGAGGCGCTGGACGGCATCATCGAGCAGATGACGCTGACGCTGCCGGAAATCTCGGCGATGTTCGACGTGCGCATCACCCAGCCGGCGCGCATCAACGCGATGCTGGACCAGGCACGCGAACTGCTGGTGCTGCGCAACCTGCGCGAGATCCAGAGCGCGGCGCGCGCGCGCCGTGAGGCCGACGAGTCGGAGAGCCGGGTGCGCCAGCTGGCCGAGGAAGTGCGCCGCGACCCGCTCACCGGCGTCTACAACCGCACCCAGCTCGAGCAGGTGCTGGCGCACGAGTTCGACGCCGCCAGCCGCAGCGGCACGCCGCTGTCGATCGCCTTCATCGACCTGGACGACTTCAAGAAGATCAACGATCGCTGGGGCCACCAGGTCGGCGACCAGGTGCTGCGCCACTTCGCCGAGACGCTGCAGAAGCAGCTGCGCGGCAGCGACATCGTCGCCCGCTACGGCGGCGAGGAATTCCTGATCGTGCTGCCGGGCACCGACGAGCCGGCCGCGCTCAACGTGCTCAAGCGCATCCTGTCCGACGTGGCCAACCTGCCGATGGCCAGCGTGGCGGGCGAGCCGCTGTACATCACCTTCTCGGCCGGGCTGGCCACGCACGGCACGCTGGAACGCTTCAGCGACGCCGATCAGCTGCTGCGCGCCGCCGACGAGGCGCTGTACGGCGCCAAGCGCAACGGCCGCAACCGGGTCGCCGCCGGCCCGATCGGCGAGTAGCGCCCGCCCGGCCACGGCCGGCGTCCGCCGTTCCCGCCAGCCCCGCGCGACGCCGCCGCAACGGCCCACGGCACGGCCGAACCTGACGCTGCGCGGACGCGTCGGCTAGAATTGCGCCGTTTATCCCCCGCCGAGACTCCCATGACCGCACCCCTGGCCTATCGCCGCATCCTGCTCAAACTTTCCGGCGAGGCGCTGATGGGGGCCGAGGACTACGGCATCGATCCGGTGGTCATCAACCGCATCGCCCGCGAGATCATCGAGGCGCGCGAGGCCGGCGCCGAGATCGGGCTGGTCATCGGCGGCGGCAACATCTTCCGCGGCGCCGGCTTGGCCGCCGGCGGCATGGACCGGGTCACCGGCGACCAGATGGGCATGCTGGCCACCGTCATCAACGCGCTGGCCATGCAGGACGCGCTGGAGAAGCTCGGCGCCAAGTGCCGGGTGATGAGCGCGATCAAGATCAACGACGTGTGCGAGGACTACATCCGCCGCCGCGCCATCCGCCATCTGGAAAAGGGCCGCATCGCGATCTTCGCCGCCGGCACCGGCAACCCCTTCTTCACCACCGACTCCGGCGCCGCCCTGCGCGCCATCGAGATCGGCGCCGACCTGCTGCTCAAGGCCACCAAGGTCGACGGCGTCTACGACAAGGATCCCGGCAAGCACGCCGACGCCAAGCGTTACGAGCAGTTGACCTACGACGAGGTCATCGCCCGCGACCTGCAGGTGATGGACACCGCCGCCTTCGCCCTGTGCCGCGACAGCGACGTGCCGCTGCGCATCTACGACCTGTCGGTGCCGGGCAACCTGATGCGCATCCTGCGCGGCGAGAACGTCGGCACGCTGGTCAAGGGGCGGGGTTGAGGTTTCTAGGGGCTAGAGGCTAGAGGCTGGAGGCTGGAGGCTAGAGGCCAGCATCCTGCTTTTGCGTCATCCCGGCGCAAGCTGGGATGACGAGCGAAGCGCGGTAGGCTCGCCCATTCCCCATTCCCCATTCCCCATTCCCCATTCCCCATTCCCCATTCCCCATTCCCCATTCCCCATTCCCCATTCCCCGGCTTCCAGCCCAATCTCCCGGCCCAGTCCCCCAATCCAGCCTCCCGGCCCTATAATCGTCCGATTCGGTTACAGCTTGGATCCAAGGCGATGATCAACGAGATCAAACAGGACGCGCAGGCGCGCATGAACAAGAGCATCGAGGCCTTGCGTCATTCGCTGGTCAAGGTCCGCACCGGGCGCGCGTCCACCGCGCTGGTCGAGCACCTGAAGGTCAACTACTACGGTTCGGACATGCCGCTGAGCCAGGTCGCCTCGGTGGCGGTGTCCGATGCCCGCTCGCTGGTCATCACCCCCTGGGAGAAGCAGATGGTCGGCGCGGTCGAGAAGGCCATCCTGGCCTCCGACCTGGGCCTGACCCCCAACACCGCCGGCACCACCATCCGCCTCAACCTGCCGCCGCTGACCGAGGAGCGCCGCAAGGAGCTGTCCAAGGTCGTCGCCGGCGAGGGCGAGGACACCAAGGTCGCCATCCGCAACATCCGCCGCGACGCCAACCAGCAGATCAAGGATCTGCTGAAGGACAAGCAGATCACCGAGGACGAGGAACGCAAGGCCGAGGACGAGATCCAGAAGCTCACCGACAAGTCCATCAAGGACGTCGATGAAGTGGTCAAGGCCAAGGAGCAGGAACTGATGGCGGTCTGAGGACTGCCATGTCCGCTGCCGCCGACAGCGCGATTCCCCGCCACATCGCCGTCATCATGGACGGCAACGGACGCTGGGCGCAGCAGCGCAGGCGCCCGCGCGCCATCGGCCACCGCGCCGGCGCGCGCGCGGTCAACGTCTGCATCGACTTCTGCCTGGAGCGCGGCGTGCAGGCGCTGACCCTGTTCGCCTTCTCCAGCGAGAACTGGGGCCGCCCGGCCGACGAGGTCGGCGCGCTGATGAAGCTGTTCATGGGCGCGCTGGAGCGCGAGGTGGACGAACTGGACCGCCGCGGCGTGCGCGTGCGCTTCATCGGCGAGCGCGAGCGCTTCTCGCCGGCCATCCGCGAGCGCATGGCCGCCGCCGAGCGGCAGACCCTGGGCAACACCCGCCTGCACCTGGTGGTGGCGGCCAGCTACGGCGGCCGCCAGGACATCGCGATGGCCGCGCGCGCGCTGGCGCAGGACGTGCAGGCCGGCCGGCTGCGCGCCGAGGACATCGACGAGCGCGCGGTGGCCGCGCGCATCTCGCTGGCCGACCTGCCGGCGCCGGATCTGTTCATCCGCACCGGCGGCGATCACCGCATCAGCAACTTCCTGCTCTGGCAGCTGGCCTATACCGAGCTGTGGTTCACCGACCTGCTGTGGCCGGAACTGGACGCGGCGACCCTGCAACAAGCGCTGGACGACTATGCCCGGCGCGAGCGCCGCTTCGGCCTGACCAGCGCCCAGATCGCCGCCCAGGCGAGCGAGGACACCCCCGCATGAGCAAATCCGGCGGCACCCGCACCCGCGTCATCGCCGCGCTGATCATGGCGCCGGTCGCCATCGGCGCCATCCTGCTGCTGCCCACGCAATGGCTGGCGGCGCTGGCCGCGCTGCTGTTCCTGGTCGGCCTGTGGGAATGGTTCAGGCTGGCCGAGATCGACGACACCCTCTCGCGCACCGTGCTGCTGGCGGCCAACCTGCTGCTGATGGTGCTGCTGGTGTGGGCCTCGGCCGGCTCGCTGGTGCTGTTCCAGATCGTCACCCTGGTCGGCGTGGCCTGGTGGCTGCTGGCGCTGCTGTGGCTGCGCTTCTTCGGCTTCGCCTCCAACCACGAGAGCTATGCGCGCGCGTTCAAGCTGCTCGCCGGCACGCTGGCGATCGTGCCGGCCTGGTGCGCGCTGTGCCTGATCCACGCCAGCCAGCCCAACGGCCACGTCTGGCTGTTCGTGGCGCTGGCGATCGTGTGGGCGGCCGACAGCGGCGCCTATTTCGCCGGCCGTCGCTTCGGCAGGCGCAAGCTGGCCCCGCGCATCAGCCCCAACAAGACGGTCGAGGGGCTGGTCGGCGGCGTCGTGGCCGCCCTGCTGGTCGCCGCGGGCGGCCTGTTCCTGGCCGGCGGCGTCGCCGCGCAACTGCCGGGCGTGCTGGTGGTGGCGCTGGCGGCGGCGCTGTTTTCGGTGGTCGGCGACCTGTTCGAGAGCCTGATCAAGCGCCACGTCGGCGCCAAGGACTCGGGCCACCTGATCCCCGGCCACGGCGGCGTGCTGGACCGCATCGACGGCGTGCTGGCCGCGCTGCCGGTGTTCGCGCTGGGCAAGGAGCTGTTCGGGTTCTGAGCATGGCCGAGTCCTCCTTCCGCACCGTCGCGGTGCTGGGCGCCACCGGTTCCATCGGCGCCTCGGCGCTGGACGTGATCGCCCGACATCCGCAGCGCCTGCGCGCCGGCGTGCTGGCCGCCGGCTCGCAGGTCCAGGCGCTGGTCGCGCTGTGCGCGCGGCACCGTCCCGATCACGCCGTGATCGCCGATGCGGACGCCTACGCGGCGCTGCGCGACGGCCTGCGCGAAGCCGGCCTGCCGACCCGCGCCCACGCCGGCGCCGAGGCGCTCGACGCGCTGGTGGCCGGCGACGCCTGCGACACCGTGGTGGCCGCGATCGTCGGCGCCGCCGGGCTGTCCTCGACCCTGGCCGCCGCGCGCGCCGGCAAGCGCCTGCTGCTGGCCAACAAGGAATCGCTGGTGCTGGCCGGCGAACTGCTGACCGCCGCGGCCGAGGCGGCCGGCGCCGAGATCGTGCCCATCGACAGCGAGCACAACGCGATCTTCCAGTGCCTGCGCTCGCGCCAGGCCCTCGGCGACGTGCGCAGGATCGTGCTGACCGCCTCCGGCGGCCCGTTCCGCGGCCGCAGCCGGGCGTCGCTGGAAGCCGTCACCCCGCAGCAGGCGGTGGCGCACCCGAAGTGGTCGATGGGGCCGAAGATCTCGGTCGACTCGGCCACCCTGATGAACAAGGGCCTGGAGCTGATCGAGGCCCACCACCTGTTCGGCGTCGGCAGCGACCGGCTGGCGGTGCTGGTGCATCCGCAGAGCCTGGTGCATTCGCTGGTCGAGTTCGTCGACGGCTCGACGCTGGCGCAGCTCGGCCTGCCGGACATGCGCACCTCGCTGGCGGTCGGCCTGGGCTGGCCCGAGCGCATCGACTCGGGCGTCGGCGGGCTGGACCTGCTGGCGCAGGGAAGGCTGGATTTCGAGGCCCCGGACACCGACGCCTTCCCCTGCCTGCGCCTGGCCTGGCAGGCGATGGAAGCCGGCGGTACCGCGCCGGCGGTGCTCAATGCCGCCAACGAGGTCACGGTTTCAGCCTTTCTTCAGGGCCAAATCGGTTTCCTATCCATCCCTGCGCTGGTCGAGGATGCCCTCGCCGCGCAGCCTGCGGAGCCGGCCGGGTCACTGGACGCGCTGCTGGCTGCGGACGCCCAGGCACGCCGTTTCACCGAGCAAGCGATCGCCCAACGCCGGATCCGCGCATGACCGCACCAACCAGCCTGCCGCCGAAGAGTGCCCCCACGCATGGCTGACGTGCTCGGCTCGCTGTTGTGGATGTTCGTCACCATCGGCGTGTTGGTGACCTTCCACGAGTTCGGCCACTACTGGGTCGCGCGCCGCTGCGGGGTCAAGGTGCTGCGCTTCTCGGTCGGCTTCGGCCGGCCGCTGTGGTCGCGCCGCGATCGCCACGGCACCGAGTTCGCGATCGCCGCCATCCCGCTGGGCGGCTACGTCCGGATGCTGGACGAGCGCGAGGGCGACGTGCCCGCCGCGCAGCTGGCCGGCGCCTTCAACCGCAAGCCGGTCGGCCAGCGCATCGCCATCGTCGCCGCCGGCCCGGCGGCCAACCTGCTGCTGTGCGTGCTGCTGCTGTGGGGCATGTTCGTCATCGGCCGGCCCGACTACTCGGCCACGCTGGGCCAGGTCCAGGGCATGGCCGCCCAGGCCGGGCTGCAGCCGGGAGACCGCATCGCCGCCATCGACGGGCGCGAGGTGCGCACCTGGATGGACGCGCTGCAGCTGCTGACCGTGGCCGCCATCGACCGCCACGATCCGCGCCTGCGACTGGTCGACGCGCAGGGCCGGGAAAGCACCCGCCGGCTGCCGCTGTCGACGCTGCCGGACGGCTTCGACCAGGAGACGGTCGCCCGCCAGGCCGGGCTGGCCTGGCGCCACCAGATGGCGCCGGCGGTGATCAGCGGCACCGCGCCCGACTCGCCGGCGCACGGGCTGGCGCAGGCCGGCGACGTGGTCACCGCCATCGACGGCCAGCGCATCGACTACTTCAGCCAGATTGGGCCGCTGGTGCAGGCGCTGGGCGAGCGCGGCGGCACCGCGATGGTGGAGGTGGACCGCAACGGCGAGCGGCTGGCGCTGGAGATGGCGCCGGTACGCAGGCACGACGGCAACGGCCAGGCCTACTGGGCGCTGGGCCTGGAGCCGCCGAGGCAACTGGCCCCCGCTCCGCACGACGCGCTGCAGCGGTTCGGCCCGCTGGCCGCATTCCCCGCCGCGGTGCGCGAGACCGGCCGCATGGCCGCCGATTCGCTCGGCATGATCCGGCGCATGCTGACCACGGAGGCCTCGGCCAAGAACGTCTCCGGCATGATCACCATCGCCCAGGTCGCCAACGCCAGCGCCAAGCGCGGCGTGGCCTGGTTCCTGTTCTTCCTGGCGCTGGTGTCGCTGAGCCTGGCGATCATCAACCTGCTGCCGATCCCGGTCTTGGACGGCGGCCACCTGCTGTATTACCTTATCGAGTTGGTCAAGGGCAGTCCGTTGAGTGAACGGAGCATGGCCGCCGGGCAGTACGTGGGTCTGGCGATGCTGGCGGGCCTGATGGGTCTGGCGTTCTACAACGACATCCTCCGTCTGGTGAACTGATGCCCCCGAACCTTCCTCCGCCGGCCCGCTGCCATGCCGGCGCTTCGCAACACCCCTGCCGGGCGGGCACCGCCCCGCAGGCCCGCCCCCTACCGGATGTGATGATGACGCGACAGCCCACCCGCCGCCTGCTTGCCCTCGCCCTCGCCTCGGCCCTCGTCGCCCCGGCCTGGGCGCAGACGACGGACACCGCCCCTCCGGTGGTCCTGAGCAGCGAGATCTTCACCGCCACCGACATCCGCATCGACGGCCTGCAGCGCATCTCCGCCGGCACCGTGCTGACCTACCTGCCGATCGAGCGCGGCGACACCGTCACCCCGGCCAGCATCGGCGAGTCGATCCGCGCGCTCTACCGCACCGGCTTCTTCCAGGACGTCAGCCTGGATCGCCAGGGCAGCATCCTGGTCGTGACCGTGGTCGAGCGCCCGGCGATCAACAAGCTCACCGTCACCGGCAACAAGGACATCAAGAGCGAACAGCTGCTCAGCGGCCTGAAGGACATCGGCCTGTCCGAGGGCGACACCTTCGACCGCCTGAGCCTGGACCGGGTGACCCAGGAACTGACCCGCCAGTACAACAACCGCGGCAAGTACAACGTCGAGATCACGCCCACGGTCAGCCAGCTCGACCGCAACCGCGTCGACGTGACCATCGCCATCAAGGAAGGCAAGGCGGCCAAGATCCGCCACGTCAACCTGACCGGCAACGAGAAGTTCGCCGGCGAGGACATCATGGACAGCTGGGAGTCCAAGGAGAGCAACTGGCTGTCCTGGTACCGTCGCGACGACCAGTACTCCAAGGAAAAGCTCTCCGGCGACATGGAAAAGCTCAACTCCTGGTACCTGGACCGCGGCTACGTCGACTTCAGCATCGACTCGACCCAGGTGTCGATCAGCCCCGACAAGCGCGACATGTTCATCAGCGCCGGCGTCACCGAGGGCGAGCAGTATTCGATCTCCGACGTCAAGGTCACCGGCGACACGGTGCTGCCGAAGGAGGAAATCGAGCGGCTGGTGATCGTCAAGCCGGGGCAGACGTTCTCGCGCGCGCTGCTGGAGTTCACCTCCGACGCCATCACCGCGACCCTGGGCAACATCGGCCACGCCTTCGCCCAGGTCAACCCGATCCCGGAAGTGGACCGCGAGAAGCGCACCGTCGGCATCAACTTCCAGGTCATCCCCGGCCCGCGCGTCAACGTGCGCCGGATCGTGTTCAAGGGCAACGCGCGCACCTCCGACGAGGTGCTGCGCCGCGAGATGCGCCAGTTCGAGGGCGCGTGGTATTCGCAGGCCGCCATCGACCGCTCCAAGATCCGCCTGCAGCGGCTGGGCTTCTTCGAGACCGTCGAGGTCGAGACCCCGGCCGTGCCCGGCACCAGCGACCAGGTCGACGTGGTCTACAACGTCAAGGAGACCACCTCGGGCAGCTTCGTGTTCGGCCTGGGCTACTCGCAGCTGTCCGGCCTGACCACCACCATCCAGCTCTCGCAGAACAACTTCCTCGGCGGCGGCAACCGGGTCTCGGTGGAGGCGCAGCGCAGCGACTACCTGCAGCGCTACTCGTTCTCCTTCATGAACCCGTTCTTCACCGACGAGGGCATGTCGCTGGGCTACAACCTGTGGTGGCGCGAGTTCGACTATTCGGACTTCAACACCGCCCAGTACTCCAGCACCAGCGCCGCCGCGCAGGGCGTGCTGGGCCTGCCGATCACCGAGAACGACACCGTCTCGCTGCTGTTCGGCATCGATCGCAACCAGATCCTGACCTGGCCGGGCTCCACGCCGCAGAGCATCATCGACTACATCGACGCGGTCGGCCGCCAGACCTTCCACGCCTGGCGCACCGAGCTGGGCTGGGCGCGCGACACCCGCAATCACTTCTTCATGCCCACTGGCGGCCTGTACCAGCGCGTGTCGGCCGAGATCGCCCTGCCCGGCTCGACGGTCGAGTACTACAAGCTCAACTACGAGTTCTCCAAGTACTGGAGCCTGAGCCCGGCGCTGGTGCTCAACACCCGCGCCGAACTCGGTTACGGCGACAGCTACGGCAGCGAGGTGGTGCGCAACATCTGCCAGGTCAACGGCTCGGATCCGCAGATCCCGATGGCGCTGGCCGCGGCCGGCGGCGCGCCCTGCGCGCCGGGCTCGACCCTGGTGCGCACCATCGACGCCAGCGGCCTGCCGTTCTTCGAGAACTTCTACGCCGGCGGCACCCGCTCGGTGCGCGGCTTCCGCGACAACACGCTGGGCCCGCGCTCGGAAAGCATCTCCGGCTATCGCGGCCAGCCGCTCGGCGGATCGCTCAAGACCACCGGCACCGTCGAGATGATCTTCCCCAAGCTGTTCGACAGCCCGGCCGCGCGCGTGTCGGCGTTCGTCGACTTCGGCAACGTGTTCGACGGGGTGGACGACTTCGAGACCAGCGAGCTGCGCGCCTCGGCGGGCGTGGCGCTGCTGTGGCGCGCGCCGGTCGGCCCGATCTCGATCAGCTACGCGTTCCCGTTGCGCAAGAAGGACGAGGACGAGGTCGAGCGCCTGCAGTTCACCTTCGGCGGCGGCTTCTGATCGCCCGGCCCCGGTCCGCCACAGCAGCGGGCCGGGGTTCGCCCATCGATGTACAGGCGTATGCACGGATGTACATGGCCATAGTGGCCGCATCCGCCGCGCCTGCATGCACGATCGGGCTTGCGGGCAGGGGCGAGACGGTACACTAGCGCCCCATGCAATCCCCTGTTTTCACCGCTGCCGAACTGGCCGCACGCTTCGCACTGGAACTGCGTGGCGATGGCCAGGTGCGCGTGGAAGGCGTCGGCACGCTGGCGTCGGCCGGCCCGGCGCAACTCGCCTTCCTGGCCAACTCGCGCTATCGCGCGCAACTGGCCGACAGCCGCGCCGGCGTGGTGGTGCTGCGCGCCGACGATGCCGACGTCGCGCCGGGCACCGCGTTGATCGCCCGCGATCCGTACGCGGCCTTCGCGAAGATGGCGGCGTTGTTCGATGCCCGCCCGGCGCGCGAGCCCGGCATCCATCCCGGCGCGGTCGTGCATCCGCAGGCGCGCGTGGCCGCTGGCGCGCACGTCGGGCCGTTCGTCAGCATCGGCGCCGGTAGCGTGATCGAGGACGGCTGCGTGATCGGCCCTGGTTGCGTGATCGGCGAGGACTGCGTGGTCGGCGAAGGCTGCGAGCTGATCGCGCGGGTGACCCTGGTCAGGCGCGTGCGCCTGGGCAGGCGCGTGCTGATCCATCCCGGCGCGGTGCTCGGCGCCGACGGCTTCGGCCTGGCGATGGAGGCCGGCCGCTGGCTCAAGGTGCCGCAGCTCGGCGGCGTGGTGGTCGGCGACGACTGCGAGATCGGCGCCAACACCACCATCGATCGCGGCGCGCTGGAAGACACTGTGCTGGAAGAGGACGTGCGCCTGGACAACCAGATCCAGATTGGCCACAACGTGCGCATCGGCGCGCATTCGGCGATGGCCGGCTGCAGCGCGGCGGCGGGCAGCGCGCGCATCGGCCGCTACTGCTTGATCGGTGGTGCGGCCGGCGTGCTAGGCCACCTGGAGATCTGCGACAAGGTGACGATCACCGCGATGTCGCTGGTCACCCACTCCATCACCGAGCCGGGCGAGTATTCCTCGGGCACGCCGCTGACCGACAACCGCACCTGGCGCCGGAACGCCGCCCGTTTCAAGCAACTCGATTCACTGGCCCGCCGCGTGCTGGCGGCCGACAAGGAAAAATGATGACCGAAGTGCAACTGCCCATCGACGCGATCACCATCCGCAAGCTGCTGCCGCACCGCTACCCGTTCCTGCTGGTCGACCGGGTGACCGAGCTGGAGCCCAACAAGCGCGTGCTGGCGTACAAGAACATCACCCAGAACGAGCCGTTCTTCACCGGCCATTTCCCCGAGCGCCCGATCATGCCGGGCGTGCTGATCATCGAGGCGCTGGCGCAGGCCGGCGGCCTGCTGACCCAGCTCTCGCACGCCGGCCAGGTCGAGGACCGCATGTTCTACATGGTCAAGGTCGAGAACGCGCGCTTCAGCCGGATGGTGGTGCCCGGCGACAGGCTGGAGCTGGACGTGACCCTGAAACGGCTGATCCGCAACATGGCCTTCTACACCGGCATCGCGCGCGTGGACGGCGAACAGGTGGCCTGTGCCGACGTGCTGTGCGCCGAGGACACCCGCTGACGATGGACCCGACCCCGCTCATCCATCCCAGCGCGGTCGTCGACCCCGGCGCAAGGCTGGGCGCGAACGTGCGCGTGGGCGCCTTCAGCTACATCGGCCCGGAAGTGGAGATCGGCGACGGCACGATCGTCGGCCCGCACTGCAGCGTCACCGGCCCGGCCCGCATCGGCCGCGACAACCACATCGTCGGCCACGCCGCGGTCGGCGGCGATCCGCAGGACAAGAAGTTCAGGGGCGAGCGGGTCGAACTGGTGATCGGCGATCGCAACCAGGTGCGCGAGTTCGTCACCCTCAACCGCGGCACCGGCCACGGCGGCGGCGTCACCCGCATCGGCAGCGACAACATGCTGCTGGCCTATACCCACGTCGCCCACGACTGCATCGTCGGCGACCACTGCGTGTTCTCCAACAATTCCACCCTGGCCGGCCACGTCACCGTCGAGGACTGGGTGATCATGAGCGGCTTCGCCGGCGCGCACCAGTTCTGCCGCATCGGCGCGCACGCCTTCATCGGCATGGGCGTGCTGCTGTCCGGCGACGTGCCGCCGTTCACGATGGTGGCCGGCGAAGCGTCGGGCCGTCCGCGCGGCATCAACAGCGAGGGCCTCAAGCGCCGCGGCTTCGACGCCGAACGCATCGCCGCGATCAAGCGCGCCTACCGCACCCTTTACATGGCCGGCCTGCCGCTGGCCGAGGCGCGGGCGCAACTGGCCGAGCAGGCGCAGGCCAGCGCGGACGTGCGCGCGCTGCTGGACTTCATCGAGAGCGGCGAGCGGCCGTTGCAGCGATGACGAGCGGGAATGGGGAATCGGGAATGGGGAATGGGAAAGGCGACACGTCGGCCAAGCCTCTCGCTTCCCCCATTCCCCATTACCCATTCCCCATTCCCGCCACGCGCGCACCGCGCGTGGCCCTGGTCGCCGGCGAAGCCTCCGGCGACGGCCTCGGCGCGGGGCTGATCGAGGCATTGCGCGCGCGCTTCCCGGATGCGCAGTTCGCCGGCATCGGCGGGCCGGCGATGCGCCGGGCCGGTTGCGAGACCTGGCACGACGCCGGCGAGCTGGCGGTGATGGGCCTGGCCGAGGTGCTGCGCCACCTGCCGCGGCTGCTGAAGCTGCGCAAGGCGTTCCGCCAGCGCGTGCTGGAATGGCAGCCCGACGTTTTCATCGGCATCGACGCGCCCGACTTCAACCTGGGCGTCGAGCGCTGGCTCAAGCAGCGCGGCCTGCGCACCGTGCACTACGTCAGCCCGTCGATCTGGGCCTGGCGCGAGCAGCGCGCGCGCAGGATCGGCGACAGCGCCGACATGGTGCTGTGCCTGTTCCCGATGGAGCCGCCGCTATACGCGCGGCATGGCGTCGATGCGCGCTTCGTCGGCCACCCGATGGCCGACGAAATCGCGCTGCATCCCGACCGCGCCGCCGCGCGCGCGCAACTGGGCCTGCCGGCCGATGCGCCGGTGCTGGCGGTGCTGCCCGGCAGCCGGATGGGCGAGATCCAGCGCCTGGCCGGCGATTTCCTCGCCGCCGCGCGACAGGTCGCCGCGCAGGTGCCCGGCTTGCAGATCGTCGTCCCGGCCGCCAACGACGCCTGCCATCGCGCGCTGGAAACCCTGATCGCCGGGATGCACTTCCCTGCCGGCCGCCCGCGGCTGCTGCGCGGGCAGGCGCGCGAGGCGATGATCGCCGGCGACGTGGTGCTGCTGGCCTCGGGCACGGCGACGCTGGAGACCATGCTGGCCAAGCGGCCGATGGTGGTCGGCTACCGCATCGCGCCGCTGACCCATCGCATCGTCACCGCGCTGGGCCTGCTGAAGACGCGCCGCTACGCCCTGCCCAACGTGCTGGCGCAGGCGGACCTGGTGCCGGAACTGATGCAGGACGACTGCACGCCCGACAACCTGGCCGCGGCGGTGCTGCAGTGGTTCGCCCATCCCGAGGCGGTGCAGCGCCTGCAGCCGCGCTACCAGGCGCTGCACGAGGAGCTGCGCCGCGACGCCTCCGCGCGCGCCGCAGACGCGGTGGCCTGGCTGCTGGGAGAAGGGGAATGGAGCGTGAAACAGGAACCGCCGGCAGCGTGAGCATGAAGGCCGACGCTTGCCCGCCAGCGAACGCGGCGACCGGCGAACCCTCGCCGCAGTTCCCGCTGTTCGGCCATTGCCCGTTCCCCATTCCCGATTCCCGCCTCATCGCAGGCGTCGACGAGGCCGGGCGCGGACCGCTGGCCGGGCCGCTGACGGTGGCCGCGGTGGTGTTCGACCCGGCGCGCCCGCGCATCAATGGGCTGGACGATTCCAAGAAACTGACCGCCGGGCGCCGCGAACTGCTCTATGGCCGCATCACCGAGCGCGCGCTGGCCTGGCAGGTGATCGTGATCGACGTGGAGGAGATCGATCGCCTCAACATCTACCAGGCCACGATGCTGGGCATGCGCCGCGCGGTGCAGGCGGTCGCCCACGCGGCCGGACTGGCGCGCATCGATGGCAACCGCCTCCCGCCGGGCCTGCCCTGCCCGGCCGAGGCGTGGATCGGCGGCGACGCGCGCGACCGCAGCATCATGGCCGCCTCGATCCTGGCCAAGGTCACCCGCGACCGGCTGATGCACGCGCTGCACACCGAGCATCCGCACTACGGCTTCGACCGCCACAAGGGCTACGGCACCCCCACGCACCTGCAGGCGCTGCGCGCGCACGGTCCCTGCGCGCATCACCGGCGCAGTTTCGCGCCGGTGGCGCAGCTGCTGGAAAGCCG
This sequence comes from Pseudoxanthomonas mexicana, assembly GCF_046736355.1. Lineage (GTDB taxonomy): Bacteria > Pseudomonadota > Gammaproteobacteria > Xanthomonadales > Xanthomonadaceae > Pseudoxanthomonas_A > Pseudoxanthomonas_A mexicana_B. The sequence continues at coordinate 2,525,639 of NZ_CP157201.1, forward strand.
CTGAAGCCTGTCCGCGGCTTTCCGGATGCACCCCTCCGCGCGGTTTCCGCTGGCTGGCCGCTGCCTGCGCCATCCCCAGCCCGACGCGCGCCCTCGATAGCCGGCATCGAATGCTTCCATACCATCTATCGATTTTGATTGATTGATAGACAAGCCTAGACTGGCCCCATCGAGCCACCCACTGGAGCAAGCGTGATGAGCAAGCCGACCGATACGTCCAAGCCCAGCTACCTGACCACCGATTTCGGTGCGCCGGTCGCGGACAACCAGAACAGCCTGACCGCCGGCCCGCGCGGCCCGCTGCTGGCCCAGGACGTCTGGCTGAACGAAAAGCTGGCCAACTTCGTGCGCGAGGTGATCCCGGAGCGGCGCATGCACGCCAAGGGGTCGGGCGCCTTCGGCACCTTCACCGTCACCCATGACATCACCCGCTACACCCGCGCGGCGATCTTCTCGCAGGTCGGCAAGAAGACCGGGATGTTCGCCCGCTTCACCACCGTGGCCGGCGAGCGCGGCGCGGCCGACGCCGAGCGCGACATCCGCGGCTTCGCGCTGAAGTTCTACACCGAGGAAGGCAACTGGGACATGGTGGGCAACAACACCCCGGTGTTCTTTATCCGCGACCCGCGCAAGTTCCCCGACCTCAACAAGGCGGTCAAGCGCTGCCCGCGCACCAACCTGCGCAGCGCCACCTACAACTGGGACTACTGGACCCTGCTGCCGGAAGCCCTGCACCAGGTCACCGTGGTGATGAGCGACCGCGGCATCCCGGCCAGCTACCGCCACATGCACGGCTTCGGCTCGCATACCTACAGCTTCTGGAACGCGCAGGGCGAGCGCTTCTGGGTGAAGTTCCACTTCAAGACCCGGCAGGGCATCAAGAACCTGACCGACGCGGAGGCCGCCGAAATCATCGGCAACGATCGCGAAAGCCACCAGCGCGATCTGTACGAGGCCATCGAGCGCGGCGATTTCCCGAAGTGGACGATGTACGTGCAGGTCATGCCGGAAGCCGACGCCGAAAAGGTGCCCTACCACCCGTTCGACCTGACCAAGGTATGGCCGAAGAAGGACTACCCGCTGATCGAGGTGGGCGAGTTCGAGCTCAACCGCAACCCGGACAACTTCTTCGCCGACGTGGAGCAGAGCGCGTTCGCGCCCAGCAACCTGGTCCCGGGCATCGGCGCCTCGCCCGACCGCATGCTGCAGGCGCGCCTGGTCAACTACGCCGACGCGCAGCGCTACCGCCTGGGCACCAACTACCAGCAGATCCCGGTCAACAGCGCGCGCTGCCCGGTGCACAGCAACCACCGCGACGGCTTCGGCCGGGTCGATGGCAACTACGGCAGCCTGCCGCACTACGAGCCCAACAGCTTCCACCAGTGGCAGGAGCAGCCGCAGTTCCGCGAGCCGCCGCTGAAGATCAACGGCAACGCCGACCACTGGGACTTCCGCCAGGACGACGCCGACTACTACAAGCAGCCCGGCGACCTGTTCCGGCTGATGACGCCCGCGCAGCAGCAGGTGCTGTTCGACAACACCGCCCGCGCCCTGGGCGATGCGCCGGACTTCATCAAGCAGCGCCACGTGGACAACTGCGGCAAGGCCGACCCGGCCTACGGCGCCGGCGTCGCCGCCTCGCTGCGCAAGCTCGGCTGGCTGGCCGGCACCACCTCGCCCAACAGCCTCGGCGAGGAATGACCGAAAGGCGGTAGGCGCGACCGACGCGGCGGGGAAACCCGCCGCGTTTTTTTTTTGATATCCGGATTCCGGGGGAGGCCTGCTGCCGGACGGGTGCAGAAAGTGGACGGGGCACGCCGCCGGGGGTTCCGGGTCGCCCTCCCGGGCGTTCGGGTCTCTTCCGTGGGCGGCGCGGTCGCTTGCCCGCAATGTCAAGCCTTGTTCCACCCCAGCCCCGCCGCTACGCTGGCCCGACCGCATCCCGAGCCGGCATGTCCTCCCGCTTCGTCCATCTGCACCTGCACACCGAGTTCTCGCTGGCGGATTCGATCATCCGCGTGCCCGAGAAGCCGGATCAGGCCGACCCGAAGAAGGCCAAGCAGCCCAACCTGCTCAGCCGCGCGGTCGAACTGCGCATGCCGGCGCTGGCGGTCACCGACCGCAACAACCTGTTCGCGCTGGTCAAGTTCTACAAGGCCGCCGAGGGCGTCGGCATCAAGCCCATCGCCGGCGCCGACATCAGCATCGCCGAGGGCAACGAACCGCCCTGGCAGATGACCCTGCTGTGCCGCGACCACGACGGCTACCTGAGCCTGTCGCGGCTGCTGACCCGCGCCTGGATGGAGGGCCACCGCACCGACGGGGTGGCCATCGACCCGCAATGGCTGCGCGAGGATCACCGCGGCCTGTTCGCGATCGCCGGCCTGCACAGCCTGGCCGGGCGGCTGGCGCTGTCCGGTCGGAACGACCTGGCCGAGCAGCACCTGGCCGACTGGCAGCGCGCGTTCGGCCAGGACCTACATCTTGAATTGACCCGCACCGGCCGCGAGGGCGAGGAGGCGTTCAACAGCTTCGCCCTGCACGCCGCCGGCGCGCGCGGCCTGCCGGTGATCGCCAGCAACGACGTGCGCTTCCTGTCGCCGGACGGCTTCGACGCGCACGAGGCGCGCGTGTGCATCGCCTCCGGCCGCGTGCTCGACGATCCCAAGCGCCCGCGCGAGTACGGCGCCGAGCAGTACATGAAGTCGGCCGAGCAGATGGCCGAGTTGTTCGCCGACGTGCCCGACGCCCTCGACAACACGCTGGCGCTGGCGCAACGCTGCAACCTGGAGATGCGGCTGGGCACCTACTTCCTGCCCGCCTACCCGGTGCCGGACGACGAGACGCTGGACAGCTGGATCCGCCGCCAGGCGCACGACGGCCTGGTCGCGCGCCTGCTGAAGAACCCGCTGGCGCCGGGCATGACGCGCGAGGACTACTTCGCGCGGCTGGAATTCGAACTGGACACCATCATCAAGATGGGCTTCCCCGGCTACTTCCTGATCGTGGCCGACTTCATCCAGTGGGGAAAGAACCACGGCATCCCGATCGGGCCGGGCCGCGGCTCGGGCGCCGGCTCGCTGGTGGCCTGGGCGCTGCAGATCACCGACCTGGATCCGCTGCCGTACAACCTGCTGTTCGAGCGCTTCCTCAATCCCGAACGCGTGTCGATGCCCGACTTCGACATCGACTTCTGCATGGACCGGCGCGACGAGGTGATCGACTACGTCGCGCGCAAGTACGGCCGCGACCGGGTCAGCCAGATCATCACCTACGGCACGATGGCGGCCAAGGCGGTGGTGCGCGACTGCGGGCGCGTGCTCGGCTTCCCGTACGGCCTGGTCGACGGCGTGGCCAAGCTGATCCCCAACATCCTCGGCGTGTCGCTGAAGGACGCGATGGGCGAAGGCAACCCGGAAGCCGCCTCGCAGGAGCTGATCGATCGCTACCGCGACGAGGACGACGTCCGCGACCTGATCGACCTGGCGCGCCAGCTGGAGGACCTGACCCGCAACGCCGGCAAGCACGCAGGCGGCGTGGTGATCGCGCCGTCGCCGCTGTCCGACTTCTGCCCGCTGTACGCCGAACACGACGAGGGCGGGCGCGGCAAGTCGCCGGTGACGCAGTTCGACAAGGACGACGTGGAGGCGGTCGGGCTGGTCAAGTTCGACTTCCTCGGCCTGCGCACGCTGACGATCATCGATTGGGCGGTGAAGGCGATCAACGGGAATGGGGAATCGGGAATCGGGAATGGGAAAAGCGGCGATCCCGCTTCTTCCGATTCCCCATTCCCCATTCCCCATTCCCGGCCTGCTCTGGACATCATGTCCATCCCCCTCGACGACGCGCCGACCTACCGCGAGATCTTCGCCACCGGCAACACCGGCGCGGTGTTCCAGTTCGAATCGGCGGGCATGCGCCGGCTGCTGAAGGACGCCAAGCCCGACCGCTTCGAGGACCTGATCGCGCTGGTGTCGCTGTACCGCCCCGGCCCGATGGACCTGATTCCCTCGTTCGTGGACCGCAAGCACGGCCGCGAGGAGGTCGAATACCCCGACCCGCGCGTCGAGCCGATCCTCAAGGACACCTACGGCATCATGGTGTACCAGGAGCAGGTCATGCAGATGGCGCAGATCGTCGGCGGCTACTCGCTGGGCGGCGCCGACCTGCTGCGCCGCGCGATGGGCAAGAAGGTGCCGGCCGAGATGGCCAAGCACCGCGAGATCTTCCGCGAGGGCGCCGGCAAGGGCGGCGTGGACGAACGCAAGGCCGACGAAATCTTCGACCTGATGGAGAAGTTCGCCGGCTACGGCTTCAACAAGTCGCACGCCGCCGCCTACGCGCTGGTCAGCTACCAGACCGCGTGGCTGAAGTGCCACTACCCGGCCGAGTTCATGGCCGCGGTGCTGTCCTCGGACATGGACAACACCGACAAGGTGGTCGGCTTCCTCGACGAGGCGCGGCTGCTGCAACTGGACGTGCTGCCGCCGGAGGTCAACCACTCCGCCTACATGTTCGAGGCCACCGACAAGCGCACCGTGCGCTACGGACTGGGCGCGATCAAGGGCCTGGGCCAGGGCGCGTGCGAGGCCATCGTCGCCGAGCGCATGGCCGGCGGACCGTTCCGCGACCTGCTCGACTTCTGCAAGCGGGTCGACTCGACCAAGCTCAACCGGCGCGCGCTGGAGGCGATGATCAACGCCGGCGCGCTGGACGCGCTGGGCCGCAACCGCGCCTCGCTGATGCTGCAGCTGCCCGAGGTGATGAAGGCCACCGACCAGTTGGCCAGGGAGAAGGCGGCCGGCCAGAACTCGCTGTTCGGCGGCTTGGGCGACGCGACGCCGGCGCTGGAGGTGGTGCTGCCGGAAGCGGACGAATGGCCGCTGTCGCAGAAGCTGGCGGCCGAGCGCGAGACGCTCGGCTTCTACCTCAGCGGCCACCCGATGGATCCGTACCGCGACGACCTGCGCGCGCTGGTCGGCCACGACCTGGGCGACCTGGAGCGCATCTGGGCCGCGCAGCCGGCCGGCGAGAAGAAGGGCTGGCGCCCCGAGGTCAACACGCTGCTGGCCGGCCAGGTGGTCGGCGTGCGCCGCAAGGGCGACACCCAGATGTTCGTGCAGCTGGAGGACGGGCGCGGGCGCATCGAGTGCAGCGTGTTCTCCGACGCGATGGCCGAATTCGGCCCGCTGCTGACCCGCGACCGCATCCTGATCGTCAAGGGCGGCCTGCGCGAGGACGAGTTCAGCGGCGGCGGCTTCAGCCTGCGCATCCGCCAGTGCTGGGACTACGCCGCGCTGTGCGCGCAGCACGCGCAGCGGCTGTCGCTGCGGCTGGACCTGCGCGAGCCCGGCCTGTGGCCGCGGGTGGACGCGCTGCTGGCCGCGCGCCGCCCCGGCGGCACCCCGCTGCGGCTGGACCTGGTGCTGCCGTCCGGCCGGCACGCCACCGCCGGCATGCTGGACCTGAACGGCCCGCAGTCGGTGCGGGTGGACGCCGAACTGCTCGACGCGCTGCGCGCACTGCCCGGCGTGCGCGCGGTCAAGCTGAACCTGTCCCGGCCCTGGGTGCATTGAGCCGCCGCCGCTTCCGCACGACACGGCTCGGTATGGAATACCCGGCTGGGCTAAACTCCCCGCTTTCCGGCCCACGGCCCGCTTGATGAATCCGAACTACCTCGATTTCGAACAACCCATCGCCGATCTGGAAGCCAAGATCCAGGAACTGCGCAGCGCCAGCACCGGCCCGGCGGTCAACGTCGACGCCGAAGTGCACGCGCTGCAGGACAAGCTGCGCATCCGCACCGCGCAGATCTTCCGCGACCTCAGCCCCTGGCAGGTCTCGCAGCTGGCGCGGCATCCTGCGCGGCCGTACACGCTGGACTACATTCGGGTGTTCTGCGACGAGTTCCAGGAACTGGCCGGCGACCGCGCCTATGCCGACGACAAGGCCATCGTCGGCGGCCTGGGCCGCATCAACGGCCGCGCGGTGATGATCATCGGCCACCAGAAGGGCCGCGACACCAAGAGCAAGATCGCCCGCAACTTCGGCATGCCTCGCCCCGAGGGCTACCGCAAGGCGCTGCGGCTGATGAAGATGGCCGAGCGCTTCGGCCTGCCGCTGCTGACCTTCATCGACACCCCGGGCGCCTACCCGGGCGTCGGTGCCGAGGAGCGCGGCCAGTCCGAGGCCATCGCCCGCAACCTGATGGAAATGGCCGAACTGCGCATCCCCATCGTCTGCACGGTGATCGGCGAAGGCGGCTCCGGCGGCGCGCTGGCGATCGGCGTCGGCGACCGCACGCTGATGCTCGAATACGGCACCTACTCGGTGATCTCGCCCGAAGGCTGCGCCTCGATCCTGTGGAAGGACGCGGCCAAGGCCAAGGACGCGGCCGAGCAGCTCGGCCTGACCGCCAAGCGCCTGCACTCGCTGGGCCTGGTCGACAAGGTCGTGCGCGAACCCATCGGCGGCGCCCACCGCAACCCGCGGCAGATGGCCACCCGCCTGAAGGCGGTGCTGGTCAACGAACTGGACACGCTGGAAAAGCTGCCGCTGGACCAACTGCTGCAGAAGCGCTACGAGCGCCTGCGCGGTTACGGGGCCTACGAAGCGGCGTGACCCGCCGCGGGCGGGAACGCAGAAGGCGGACCCGCCCGGCATTGCGCATGGACCGCGGGGTGCGCCATCCCGCCCTCCTTCCGTGGATACCTTTCGCCGGAAACGCTCGCCATGACGGTCGCCCACACCAGATCAGCTCGCACCCGCCCGGCATTGACCTCGCGTGGTTGACACGTAGCATCAAGTGCCGCACCGGACATTAGAGGAACCCGATGAAGAAGGAATGTTTCGCGTTGATTGGCGCCGCCTTGCTGGCTGCAAGCCCTGGCTGGGCCAACGCTAGTGAAGGTGCTGAAGAAGCAGCGAGCCCGGTGGCGGTGGCTCAGCTTGATGGCTTTGCCTTGGGGCTGGCCCAGGGTGGAACTTTCTCGGGCGTGCTGCTTGTAGCCAAAGATGGGGAGATTCTTCTCGAGCGCGCATATGGGAAGCGGGACGAGCGCGAAGATCATGAGAACACGATCGACACCCGATTCAATCTCGCGTCTGCCGGAAAGATGTTTACTGCCGTGGCCATCCTCCAGCAGGTTGCCGCCGGCCATGTATCCCTGGATACCACGGTAGGCGAGGTATTGAAGGACTACCCCAACAAGGACTTCGCGCGCCAGATAACGATCCGCCAGTTGCTGACACACACGGCCGGCGCGGGGGATATCGACCTGTTCGGCACGGAGAACGCGAAGAACCGACAGAATGTCCACTCCGTGGCAGAAATGGTGTCACTGCATGCTCATCGAGCCCCTGCCTTTCCACCGGGGTCAAACCAGGAGTACGGAAATTTCGGCCATGTGGTTCTCGGCCGCATGGTTGAGGTCTTGTCAGGCCAAACGTTCGAAGCCTACCTACAGGACAGGATATTCCGTCCGCTGGGCATGATTCACACGGCTTTCGTGGACTGCACGACAAAGGCTGCCGACATCGCGACCGGCTACGTTGAAATCGAAGGAGAAAGAAAGTTGAACTGCGAGACCCTTCCACGGAGAGGGTTTCCCGCCGGCGGCCAGGTTTCCACGGCACGGGACATGTTTACGTTCGTCGAGGCCTTGAAGACCGGAAAGCTACTGCCACCCTCGCTGTTCCAAGAGGCCATCCGGCCCCAGCACGAGTTCATGGGCTTGGGGTTCTTCGCCACGGAATATGGCCCGGGCTATCCGGCAAGGAATTTCCGGTGGGGGCACGCCGGTTCCGCGGATGGCATCTGCACCGATATACGCACCTATCCGGTCACAGGCGAGACCATAATCGCCCTGTCCAATGCAGACATACCGGGATGCTTCGAGGTCACAGGCTTCTTGCATCGCCAGTGGGAGATCCGCCATGCGGAGGGAAAGGACACAACTGGCCTGCAAGCGCCTTTAGGGGTCGAGAGCGACACCTAGCAGTCATGTATGGACCCCGGCTCCACGTCATGGCCAGTGTGCTTACTGCGCTCTGACAGTTCTTCAGGCTCTGGCCACACTACGCACGCACTGATGATCGCAGCCTTGCCGCAGGCTGCGACGAGGCGCACCAACGGGCGCAACCTGTTCCTGCCGGCATAACCGGGGATGCATGGCGTCATCATGGCGCCTGCCGCCGGCTTGGCGTCCCGGCCCGCGCAATCGAGAATGATTTTCCCTTCCGCACCGTGCTGACCCATTGCCTAGAATGCGCACGGCGCAGCACGCCAGCACGAGCCCGCACGCCACGCCATCCCTGCCAGCCAGCCTTTGCGCCAGCCAGCCGGATACCTGCACGCCTCCCTTCGGGAGGCGTTCTTGTTTCGGGGAAGGTTCCACCGACGCCTCGCCGTGCGAGCGTCCGCCGGTGCTCAGGGCTGCGGGTCGCGCAATTCGTATTCGATGCTGGCGTGATGGCGCGTGCTTTGGCCCGCTTCCAGCGCGCGCACCTCGATGCGGTGGAGGCCAGGCGCCAGATCGGTCGGCAGCGTGCCACGCCACAGGTGCTGCGACGGTACGGCCTCCGGGGCGCGATCGTAGCCGCGCAGATCCGCGGCCTCGTCGTCGCGGAGGTTCTCGGCCAGCAGCCAGGGATCGGCGCGCAGCACCTTGCGCATCGGCTTCCATTCGCCGTCGCCGATGCGGTATTCGACGACGCTGCGCTCGTCGCCGTTGAACACGTTGGCGTACACGCCGTGGGCAGGCCAGGCGCCGCGCCGCAGCACCCGCGGCGCATGCAGCCGCATCCGGCGGTCCGGATCCCGCGCGGGGTGCCAGGACAGCCGGTAGCGGCCCTGCGCCTCCACTCTCAGGTAAGCATGGCCGTTGGGCGTGCCGTCGGCCATCGTCGCATCGGGAATACCCTCGGCATCGGCGATTCCCGACCAGAACGCACCGCAGGCCGCGCCGACGTTGTACTCGTGCAGCGGCGTGCTGCCGTGCCAACCCGTGCCTGCATCGTGATGCCAGTGCCGCTGGGTGTGGGTGTGCCCGCTCAGCAGCAGCACGTGGGGGAAGTCCGCCAGCAGCGCGAACAGCCGCTGGCGATCCCGCGCGCGGAAACCCTCGTCGAAGAACGGGATGTGCACGCCGACCACCAGCAGGCGCTGCTTGTCCACGCGCGGCAGGTAGGCACGCAGGAAGGCGAACTGCTCCTCGCGCAGCCCGCCGACGTAGGCAGGCTTCTCCCCGGGCTGGTGGATCACGTCGTCCAGCCCGATGAACACCAGGCCCGGCTCCTCCCAGGCGAACGTGTCCGGGCCGAAGATGCGCCGGAAGCTCAGCAGCGCATCCTCGTCGCGCGCCGCGTCCAGATCCATGTCGTGGTTGCCGGGGACGTACAGCCACGGCAGTTCCAGCTGCGCGTTGGCGGCGATGATGCCGCCGGCCAGGTCCAGGTCGTCGTTGACGATGTCGCCCAGGGTCAGGCCGAGCCGCGCGCGATGGCGGCCGGCCAGCGGCTGCACGATGTCGCGACGGTAGTAGTCCAGTTGCCGCCGCGTCCCGACCTGGCTGTCGGCGGTCAGCAACACCTCGAAAGCACCTTCGCGTTCCGCGCGCGGGCGCAGGCCGAAATCGCGGCATTGCGGCGGCGCGGCCGGGATGCCGCCATAGCGCAGCGCCGGCCCCGGCCGCGATTGCAGGTGGAACCAGAAGTCCGGCAGGCCGTCCGCGCGCGTCGGCAGTCCGTGGCTGGCCGGCTTGATCAGGAAGACGGTGCGCCCATCGCGCAACGGCAGCGCATAGCGGCCCTGCGCATCGGTGAGCGCGATGCGCTCGCCGTCCGAAACCGCCACGTCCGCCAGCGCGCGCTCGCCGGCCTCACGCCAACCGTTGCCGTTGGCGTCCTCCCAGACCACGCCTTGGCAGGTCGCGGCGTTGGCCGTGCCGGCGGCGGCGGCGGTGGCCAGCAGCGATGCCAGCACGAGCGCGAAGGGGATCACACGCATCGCCTCAGGTCCGCGGCAGCGTGACCCCGGTCTGGCCCTGGTACTTGCCGCCGCGATCCTTGTAGCTGGTCTCGCAGATCTCGTCGGATTCGAAGAACAGCATCTGCGCCACGCCCTCGTTGGCGTAGATGCGCGCCGGCAGCGGCGTGGTGTTGCTGAACTCCAGCGTCACGTGGCCTTCCCACTCCGGCTCCAGCGGGGTGACGTTGACGATGATGCCGCAGCGCGCATAGGTGCTCTTGCCCAGGCAGACCACCAGCGTGCTGCGCGGGATGCGGAAGTATTCCACCGTGCGCGCCAGCGCGAAGCTGTTGGGCGGGATGATGCACACGTCCGACTCGACGTCGACGAAGCTGCCGCTGTCGAAGTGCTTGGGATCGACGATGGTCGAGTTGATGTTGGTGAACACCTTGAACTCGCGCGAGCAGCGCACGTCGTAGCCGTAGCTGGACGTGCCGTAGCTGACGATGCGCTCGCCGTTGGCGTGCTTGACCTGCCCCGGCTCGTACGGCTCGATCATGCCGTGCTGCTCGGCCATGCGGCGGATCCAGCGGTCGCTCTTGATGCTCATTCGGTGATTCCTGTCAGGGGCGGCGTGCCGCCGGTCGTGCGGCCCCGTCCGGGCCGATCCGGCGCATTGTACGGTCCGCCGCGCGGGTCATGCAGGTGCGAAGCTCCCCGCAGGAAGCTCCGCACGGGCAGGCAGCGCACGCAATGGCCGCATCCCGCGTGGCGCCGGACCCTATAGCAGCGACGAGGCGATCGAGGCTTTCGCGCGCGGGCGCTTGGCCAGTTCGGCCGCCATCGCCTGCGCCGCCTGCCGGTAGGCCTGCGCGACCGCCGAATCGGGCGCCGCAACCACCACCGGCTGCCCGGCGTCGCCCTGCTCGCGGATGGCGATATCCAGCGGCAGCGAACCCAGCAGCGGCACGCCGTACTGCGCAGCCATCCTCTGCCCGCCGCCCTCGCCGAACAGGTGCTCGACGTGGCCACAGTTGGAGCAGGTGTGCACCGCCATGTTCTCGACGATGCCCAGTACCGGCACCTCGACCTTCTCGAACATCTTCAGCGCCTTGCGCGCGTCCAGCGTGGCGATGTCCTGCGGCGTGGTCACGATGACCGCGCCGGCCACCGGGATCTTCTGCGCCAGGGTGAGCTGGATGTCGCCGGTGCCGGGCGGCAGATCGATGAACAGGTAGTCCAGATCGCCCCACAGCGTGTCGTTGAGCAGTTGCGTCAGCGCCGAGGTCGCCATCGGCCCGCGCCAGATCATCGGCGTGTCCTGATCCACCAGCAGCCCGATCGACATCGCCTCGACCCCGAACGCCCGCAGCGGTTCGATTGACTTGTTGTCCGGGCTGTCGGGCCGCCCGCCCAGGCCCAGCATCGCCGGCACGCTGGGACCATACACGTCCGCATCGAGCACGCCGACCCGCGCCCCTTCGGCCGCCAGCGCCAGGGCCAGGTTGACCGCCGTGGTGGACTTGCCGACGCCGCCTTTGCCCGAGCCGACGGCGATGATGTTGCGGATGCGGGGGTGGGGGGTGAGGCTGCCCTGGACGGCATGTACGGGAACAGGCATGGCAGGTTCAATCACTGGCTCAAGGGGCGGACGGACAGGACTGACGACGGTCGCCCGCCGCGTCATGGGTGCCCGGCATCATCGCATAGATGCACCAGGGGTACTTTCCTACGCCCCCGCACTGGACTAATCTGCGCCAAGCCAATGGCTGAACAGAATGTTCAGTGCCGGGGATTGCAAGGGCACATTGCCACTCCATTGGCATCCTCCAAAGCCTCCAGGGTACGAGCCAAATCATGAAGATAGGGAAATTCCGCCTGCTCGCCGCATCGTTGCTACTGACCACGGGTGCAGCTTCAGCCCGCGAAGCGATTCCGATCGAGTCCTTCGCCCGAGTTCCGAACATCCAGTCCATCTCGATGAGCACGGACGGCAAGAACCTGGTCGCCATCGTGGCAATGCCAGGCTCCAACAATCAGGATACGGCGCTTGCCACCTGGGACCTGGACAATATCGGATCCGGCTCCGTCATCACGCCCTCCGGCGATCGGATGAAATTCATCGCCGCCAACGCGATGAAGGCCAACCGGGTCCTGGTCATCGGCCGGCAGGAATGGACTGGACAATTGGGCGGCTGCGGTGAAGGCAGCGTCGTCGGTGCGACCAAGACCTTTGTCAACAAGGCCTACCTTACCGACACCAAGCAAAAGAAATTCGACGAGGCCTTCGCGGACAATACCCGCAAGATCGGCATTGGCGAGGACATCAAGCGCTGCCTCGAAATCGCAGGTACGGCCAGCCTGATCCACACCCTGCCATTGGACCCCGACAACGTCATCATTTCGCAGGTCAGCGGACTTTCCCTGAGCGGCAACTACTATCTCTACAACCTGCGTACCAATGAAACCAAGCTTTTGTTCAAGTCGGGCGGCCGTACCAGTCCCGGCCTGTTCAATCCCCGTGACGGTGAACTCCTGACCCGCACCCAATTGGAGCCGATCTCCCCCGGGGAATACGAACAACGCGTGCTGATCCGCAACCCCAAGACCAAGGAATTCGAGGTCCACGAGAACCTTACCCGCAAGCTCAGCGAGCGCTATACCGTCGACATCGTCGGCATCGACGAAAATACCGGCAAGTTCTATGTGCTGACCGACCTGTTCTCGGATCTGGTGCAGGCCTGGATGTATGACCCGGCCGCCCGCAAGTTCGATGCTGAACCCTTGCTGGCCCACCCCACCTTCTCCATAGGCGGCCTCATCCTTGGCACCCAGCCCAGCAACTTCAATCGCGTGCTCGGTTTCGTGATCGATGGTCCGCAACGCGAAGTCACCTACGTTGATCCCAATCTCCAGGCCATCCAAGCGGGCCTGAAGAAGGCCTACCCCGGCCAGACGATATCTGTTGGAGGCTACAACAACGATTTGTCGCGCGTGCTGTTCACCACCAGCAGCCCGCAGAGGGCGCCGGCATACCGCCTGCTGCTGGACCGCAAGCAGGTTGTCGAACTGGGCGAACAACGGCCCTGGATAGATGCAAACCAGATCGGCGAAGAACGCTGGGTCACCTATCCCGCCAGGGATGGCCTCAACATTCCTGCGTTGTTGAATCTACCGGCAGGCTGGAAAGAGGGTGATGGCCCGTTGCCGACCATCATCCATCCGCATGGCGGGCCGTGGGCGCGTGATTATGGCGGCTGGGACGCTTCCGGCTGGGTGCCATTCCTGACATCACGCGGCTATGCAGTGCTGCGTCCGCAGTACCGTGGCTCGGCCGGCCTGGGCAGGAAGCTGTGGCTGGCTGGTGACGGCGAATGGGGACAAAAAATGCAGGATGACAAGGACGATGGCGCTGCATGGTTGATCAAGCAGGGCATCGCCGATCCCGAGCGCCTGGCAATTTTCGGCTATTCCTATGGCGGCTTTGCCGCGGCCGCCGCCGTTGTCAGGCCCAACAGCCCGTATAAGTGCGCGATCTCGGGCGCACCGGTGACCGATCTGAACAAGCTTGGATGGTCCTGGAGCGAGAGCCGCCTGCAGCGCATCCTGCAAGGACGCACGGTCAAGGGAATGGATCCGATGCAGAATGTACAAAACGCCAACATCCCCGTATTGCTGTACGTGGGTGACCGCGATGTGCGCACTCCGTCATTCCATGCGCGTGACTTCTACGATGGGGTCAAGGGCAAGGTTTCGGCCAAGTATGAAAGCATCCCGGACATGCCCCACAGCCTGCCCTGGTATTACCGGCATCACCAGAAAACACTGGGATTGATCGAGCAATTCTTGACCAAGGACTGCGGCACAAGCGGCCTGTAGTAACCAGGATCACCAAGGCCCCGTTCCTCGCAGGAACGGGGCCTGACTGCCTACGGTGCCGTACGTGCTGGCAGGCCAGGCGTTTGTAACCCTTCGATTGCTTGCGTGTCGCGAAAATCCAAGGTGTAAAACTGTTGCAACCGCGTGTCAAATATGTTGTAGCCTGGTGAACATTGCGTTAACCTGTCTGGGCTTTAAACCAACAACCCGCAAGGGGTTCCATTATGGGGGATGACATGAAACACCGTTCTTTCAAGCGCCTGCCGTTGGCCATCGCCGTTTTTGGTTGCCTGTACGGCGCCGTGGCGGTAGCCCAGACGGCACCGGAATCAGAGCAGGAAGAAAAGAAGGAAGCCGAGAAGGTTACCGAAATCGACCGGATTACGGTCACGGGCTCCCTGCTGAGGCGAGTGGAATACGATTCGGTTTCTCCGGTCCAGGTCATCACGGCTGATACCAGCGTGGCGGTCGGCCAGGTCGACACGGCTGAGTTCCTGCAGAAGTCGAGCGTGGCCGCCGGCTCCACCCAGATCAACCACCAGTTCGCCGGCTTCGTCGTCGAGGGTGGCACCGGCGTCCAGACCGTGTCCCTTCGTGGCTTGGGCGCACAGCGCACCGCCGTCCTGCTGAACGGCCACCGCCCCGGCCCTGCTGGTACCCGCGGCCAGGTCCTTGCGTTCGACCTCAATGTGATCCCCCAGTCGATCGTGCAGCGCATCGAAATCGTCAAGGATGGCTCCTCGTCGATTTATGGTTCCGATGCGGTTGCCGGTGCGGTAAACATCATTACCCGCAAGAACATCACCAGCCCGGAATTCAGCATCACCGCCCGCTCGCCCTTCAATGGTGACGGCGAGTCCTACAGCATCTCCGCCGCATCCGGCTGGAACTTCGACAATGGCCACATCGTCCTGGCCGGCGAGTTCTACCGGCATCATCCGCTGCGTTTCGGTGATCGCGATTACCTGCGCTGCGCCGAAGACCTGATCTGGGATGCCGACGGCAACCGCATCGACCGCGAGGATCGCTCCATCATGGCCGGCACCCGCTACGCGGGCTGCAACAACAACGGCATCATCAACGCCGTCGACGACGCGATAACCGGCATTCGCTACGTCCCGTCGCCGACCGGTCGGACCATCGGGCTGCTCCCCGGCTTCGAACCCAACGTCAACACCAACTACGTCAACTCGCCGCGTGCCGGCCACATGCAGGTGCTGAGCTCGCCGTTGTGGGACGACGTGCAGTTGATCGACCGCCAGGAACGCATGAACGTGTTCGGCACGGCCAGCTTCTCGTTCGGCAGCGTGAACTGGGACACCGAGTTCCTGTACAACAACCGCACCACCAACACGCACCGCATGCGTCAGTTCTTCCCGTACATCGGCGGCGCAACCTCGCCGCTGGCGGCGTACCGCTACACGGACAACCCGACCTTCAGGGCTCCGGTGCCCGGCGGCATCGCGACCCCCATCCTGCCGTTCTATTCGGACCAGGAAGTCGAGATCCAATACACCTACATCAATACCGGCCTGGATGGCCTGTTCAGCTCGACCGATACCTGGGCATGGTCCATTGATGCCTCGTATTCGAAGTCGGATGGCGACTACAACGTCCTGTCCATCCTCAAGTCGAAGTCCGGCGATGCAGATCCGGCCCTGCGTGCCTGGACTGGCGGTCGCGCCCCTACGTTCGACTACTTCCAGCCCTGCGCGCTGAGCGGTGAGTGCATCGATGATCTGGTCGCTGCAATCGGCCACTGGCACAAGGGCAACACGGTGTACGATCAGTTCGTGCTCAACGGCGTGGTGACGGGCGAACTGTTCAATATGCCTGCAGGTGCAGTGGGTGCGGCCATCGGTGCCGAGTACCGCAAGTTCAGCATCGATGACCAGCCCAGCGCGGCTGAACGCACCGGCGATCTCTGGGGACAGTCGACTGCCGTTGTCACCAAGGGAACCGACAAGGTGAAGGAAGTCTTCACTGAAATCGAGGTGCCGCTCCTCAAGGGTATCCCGGGCATCGAAGCGCTGAACCTGAACCTCTCGGCCCGCGCATTCGATTACGACTCGGTCAGCGACTCCGACTATGTCTGGAAGGCCGGCCTGAGCTGGCAGATCATTCCCTCGCTCCGCCTGCGCGGAACCAAGGGTACGTCGTACCGTGCGCCGGGACTGTACGAGTTGTTCCTGGGCAACCTGTCCGGATTCAACTCGCAGACCGCAATCGATCCCTGCATCCGCTGGGGCGAAAGCACCAACGACTTCATCCGTGCCAACTGCAACGCTGCCGGTATTCCGGAGGATTATGCGGCCACGGGCGGGTCGGGCTCTTCGGCGCAGGTGTTCACCGGCGGCGCGGGCCAGGGCCTGAAGCCGGAAACGTCCAATGCGTTCACCACGGGCATCATCTGGACGCCCTCGTTCGCTCCGTTCAGCGTGGCGGTCGATTACTTCAACTTCGAAGTCAATGACCAGATCAGCCGACTGACCGCCGGCACGATTCTGGGTGGCTGCTACGGTTCTCCGGTCTACCCGAACAATTTCTGCAACCTGTTCGTGCGCAATCCGGCCAACCACCCCACCGCTCCGAACAAGATTGAAGAGGTCTACCAGACCTACGTCAACATCAACAAGCAGCAGGTCCGTGGTTATGACCTGCTCGCCCGTTACGATGGGGACTATTCGTTCGGCAAGCTCGAAGCGGAACTGCAGGCGACCTACATCGTCGAAGACGTGGAACTGCTGTTCGACGATCCGCTGTCCGGCGGCCTGACCCGTTCCGACAACAAGGGTTACGTTGGTCGCCCGGAGCTGGTGGGCAATACCCGCGTGTCGCTCAAGCGCAACGACTGGACCTATACCTGGGGTACGGAGTACGTCGGCAAGACCGAAAATACCGACATCACCGAGAATGTTACCTACCAGGGCGTGGCCGCCATCCGCGACATCGTTGCCGAGAGCAAGCTGTATCACAACATTTCGGTTCGTTACGAGCAGCCGAAGTGGTCGATCCTGCTCGGCATTCGCAACCTGTTCGATACCGCGCCTGCCACCATGTCCACCGGTACCGCCACGCGCTACGGCAACGTGCCTGCTTTCGCAACCCAGTACGATTTGTACGGCCGTTCGCTGTTCGCTCGCTGGAACTACAAGTTCTGAGGCATGGCGGAAGTCAGGAAGCAAACGGAAACGGCGCGCAAGCGCCGTTTCTGTTTATATGATCGCGATTTCGGTTTCGATTATCCTCACACAGGCAGGATTCAAAGGGTCAGCACCATGCCGCCTGCATGGCATGTCCATGAAAAGACAATGGCTTGTCACAGGAATCCCTCCCAACTTCCATGCAAGGCCCTTATCCAGGAATCCAATGAGAATCAGCCTACTGCTCCTTTACCTGCTGGCGTGCCCAGCCGCAATCGCAGGGGAGAATACTCCCCCCAAGCGCAACCTGAATCCGACCATCGATCCGATGCTGATTGCGGCAGGTTTCCTGGACAGCCATCCCGATCTTCGCCACCGTACCCGCGGGTTGGAAGAATACGGCGACCGCAATTTCGCAAAGGCATTCGATGAGTTCAGGCGCGCCGGCTGGTATTCGGACAAGCCGTCGCAAGCCATCGTTGGAGAAATGTATTGGATCGGACTGGGAACCGTGAAAGACCGTGCGTTGGCCTACATATGGATGGAACTTGCCGCGGAGCGCGGCTACTTGAGCTTTGTCGAGAAACGCCGGATGTACTGGCAGCATCTGGATGAAGATGAGCGCGCGCGCGTGCAAAAGGATGCCCCCAGTCTCCGGGCAGAATATGCCGACGAAGCCGCCGAACCCAGGCTACAGGCCGCGCTGCGGCGTGAACGCAGGCAGATGACGGGAAGTCGAGTCGGCTCCATGGCCAACCCTGTCCAGATCGTGGTGCCGGGCGTAGGAACCATCGATAGTTCCCAGTACTACGATCCGAAGTATTGGGAGCCGCGGCTCTATCGGCAGTGGCAGGATTCGATATGGACCAGCCTGCGCATCGGCCGAGTCAGCGTTGGCGAGGTAGAACAGGTCGGTGATGCTCCCTCTACCCCTCCGCCGCAGAACGAAGACCAGACCGATTGAGCGTCCGCGACGGGCAGGTAGTCAAGATGATCGGCATGCCTGTTCCATACGCCACCGGATGCGGTATAACAGACGCCATCCCGCCGGCACCCGCCGGCGGTCCGAACCGAATCCCTGGGAGGGGAACATGCGCAAGATCCTGTTGGCCGCCTGCATGGCTGCTCCCTTGATGGCCCTGTCGCTGTCGGCCGCCGCCGCCGACGCGGTGGGCCGCTGGAAGACCATCGACAGCGACACCGGCAAGGCCAAGTCGATCGTCGAGATCACCCGCAATGCCGAGGGCGTGTACAGCGGCCGCATCGTCGAGATCCTGCACTCCGACCGCGGTCCCAATCCGGCCTGCGACAAGTGCAAGGACGATCGCAGGAACAAGCCCATCAAGGGCATGGAAATCATCCGCGGCATGAAGGCCGATGGCGGCGGCAAGTACGCCGGCGGCACCATCCTCAAGCCCGACGAGGGCAAGGTGTACAAGTCGAAGATGGAACTGATCGAGGGTGGCGCCAAGCTGGAGGTGTCCGGCTGCATCGCCTTCATCTGCAAGTCGCAGACCTGGCTGCGCCAGTAGCGCGGCCAGCCGCGTCGGCATCATCCCATCGGCCCGGCCCTTGCCGGGCCGATGCGTTTCCGGCTTCCCGCCCCTGCCTACCGCCTCTGGTCGCGTGGAGGGCCATGCGATAATCGGCCATCCCCCGCACGAAGCCCGCCATGAGCCGCACCGCCCTCGTCACCACCGCCCTGCCCTACGCCAACGGCCCGCTGCACCTGGGTCATCTGGTGGGCTACATCCAGGCCGACATCTGGGTGCGGGCGCGGCGCATGCGCGGCGACACCGCCTGGTTCGTCTGCGCCGACGACACCCACGGCACGCCGATCATGCTGGCGGCCGAGAAGGCCGGAGTGACGCCGGAGGCGTTCATCGCCGATGTCCAGGCCAGCCATGAGCGCGATTTCGCCGCCTTCGGCGTGGCCTTCGATCACTACGATTCGACCAATTCCGACGGCAACCGCGAACTGACCGAACGCTTCTACGCGCGGCTGGAGGCCGGCGGCCACATCGGCCGGCGCTCGGTGGCGCAGTTCTACGACCCGGCCAAGGGCATGTTCCTGCCCGACCGCTACATCAAGGGCATCTGCCCCAACTGTTCCGCGGCCGACCAATACGGCGACAACTGCGAGGTCTGCGGCGCGACCTATTCGCCGACCGACCTGAAGGAACCCAAGTCGGTGATCTCCGGCGCGACGCCGGAAATCCGCGACTCCGAGCATTTCTTCTTCGAGGTCGGGCGCTTCGAGGGCTTCCTGCGCGAGTGGCTGGCCGGCGACGTCGCGCTGCCGGGCGTGAAGGCCAAGCTGATGGAGTGGCTGGACGCCGAGGGCGGCCTGCGCGCCTGGGACATCTCCCGCGACGCGCCCTACTTCGGCTTCCAGATCCCGGGCCAGCCGGGCAAGTACTTCTACGTCTGGCTGGACGCGCCGATCGGCTACCTGAGCAGCTTCAAGGCGCTGTGCGCGAAGAACGGCGAGGACTTCGAGGCGCACCTGCGCGCCGGCACGTCCACCGAGTTGCACCACTTCATCGGCAAGGACATCGTCAACTTCCACGGCCTGTTCTGGCCGGCGGTGCTGCACGGCACCGGCCACCGCGCGCCGACCCGGCTGCACGTCAACGGCTACCTCACCGTCGACGGCGCCAAGATGTCCAAGTCGCGCGGCACCTTCGTGATGGCGCGCACCTATCTCGACGTGGGCCTCGAGCCAGAGGCGCTGCGCTACTACTACGCCGCCAAGTCCTCGGGTGGCGTCGACGATCTGGACCTGAACCTGGGCGACTTCACCGCACGGGTCAACGCGGACCTGGTCGGCAAGTTCGTCAACCTGGCCAGCCGCTGCGCCGGCTTCATCGACAAGCGCTTCGGCGGCCAGCTGGCCGCGACGCTGGACGATGCCGCGCAGTACCGGCGCTTCGTCGACGCGCTGGCGCCGATCCGCGAGGCCTACGAGCGCAACGATCCCGCCGCGGCGATCCGGCAGACGATGGCGCTGGCCGACGAGGCCAACCGCTACATCGACGAGCACAAGCCGTGGGTGCTGGCCAAGCAGGAAGGCGCCGAGGCGCGCCTGCAGGCCGTCTGCACGCAGGGCCTGAACCTGTTCCGCATCCTCGCCGCCGCGCTCAAGCCGGTGCTGCCGCGCACCGGCGCGCAGGCCGAAGGCTTCCTCGCCGCACCGGTAAGCCGTTGGGAAGACATCGCCGCCCCGCTGACCGCGCACCGCATCCAGCCCTACGTACCGCTGTTCACCCGTATCGACCCGAAACTGATCGACGCCATGACCGAAGCCTCGAAGGATACCCTCGCTCCCGCAGCATCTCCGACCGTGGGAGCGACGTCAGTCGCGACGCCGCAACCGGCCGGGAAATCCGTCGCGACTGACGTCGCTCCCACAAAGGAAAAGGAATCCGGTGTCATCGGCATCGACGACTTCGCCAGGCTCGACCTGCGCATCGGCAAGGTGCTGGAGTGCGGCTTCGTCGAGGGCTCGGACAAGCTGCTGCGCTTCCTGCTGGACGCCGGCGAACTCGGCCAGCGGCAGATCTTCTCGGGCATCCGCGCCAGCTATGGCGAGCCGGAGAAGCTGGTCGGCCGCAACGTGGTGTTCATCGCCAACCTCGCGCCGCGCAAGATGCGCTTCGGCCTCAGCGAGGGAATGATCCTGTCGGCCGGCTTCGACGGCGGCGCGCTGGCGCTGCTGGACGCTGATGCGGGCGCGCAGCCGGGCATGCCGGTGCGGTGAAGCCGGGAATAGGGAATGGAGAATCGGGAATCGCAAACACCCTGGACACATCCTTCCCATTCCCCATTCCCGACTCCCCATTCCCATCAATGAACCTCGCCCTGTTCGACTTCGACCACACGGTCACCACCTGCGACACCTACTCGCGCTTCATCCGCGGCATCGCCACCGCCGAGCAGCTTGCGCGGGCGCGCTGGACGGTGGGGCCGTGGCTGGCCGGCTACCGGATGGGCGTGGTGTCGGCGGCGGGCATCCGCAGGCGGGTGACCCGCCTTGCCTTCAGCGGCCGCTGCGCCGATGAAATCCACGCGCAGGGCGAGCGCTACGCCAGCGACGTGCTGCCGGGCCTGCTGCGCGGGGAGATGATGGCGCGCATCGACTGGCACCGCTCGCAGGGCGACGCCGTCGTGCTGGTCTCCGGATCGCTGGACACCTACCTGCGCCCCTGGTGCGAGCGGCACGGACTGGCGCTGATCTGCAACCGCCTGGAAACCGAGGGCGGACGCCTGACCGGCCGCTACCTCGACGGCGACTGCGGCCCGCGCAAGGTGGCGCTGATCCGCGCGCGCTACGATGTCGCCAGCTTCCCGCGCGTCTACGCCTACGGCGACAGCCGCGAGGACCGGCCGATGCTGGCGCTGGCGCACGAGCGCTGGTACCGCGGCCGGCGTATCGCCTGACCGGCGCTCTCCGCAACGCGCAGCCGACGCCACGCATGCCCGACATTACCGCCGACGATCTGATCGAACGCCTGGACCGCCTGCTACCGCAGACGCAGTGCGGCCAGTGCGGCTTCGACGGTTGCCGCCCCTACGCCGAGGCGATGGCGCGCGGCGAGGCCGGCATCGACCGCTGCCCCCCCGGCGGCGACGCCGGCGCGCGCGCGCTGGCGCGCCTGCTGGATCTGCCGCCGCTTCCCTACGACCGCGCCCGCGGCATGCACAAGCCGGGCGAGGTCGCGCTGATCGTCGAGGCCGACTGCATCGGCTGCACCAAGTGCATCCAGGCCTGCCCGGTGGACGCCATCATCGGCGGCGCCAAGTACATGCACGTGGTGATCGAACCGCTGTGCACCGGCTGCGAGCTGTGCGTGCCGGCCTGCCCGGTCGATTGCATCGTGATGGCGATGGTGGCGGGCGAAGCAGAAGTCACGGACTGACGCCCGGCTTCGCCGCCCTCACCCCAATCACTCTCCCGCAGGCGGGAGAGGGGTTCCGAGCGGGGATCGCCTTTCAGTTCTGCCCGGCGGCGCAGGCCGAGCACAGCCGCTCGACCTGGTAGCCCTTGGCGCGCAGCTTCTCGACCACGCCGTCCTCGCCCATCAGGTGCAGCGCGCCGACCACGATCAGGGTATTGTCGGTGCCCGGCGCGGTCAGCCGCTTCTCGATCGCGGGCATCCAGGCGTTGTTGCGATCCACGTTGAGCATGCGGTAGCTGACCGGCGTGTGCGCGATCATCTCCTGGCGCATCTTGCCGTCGAGCTTTTCGGTGTCGCCCTTGCGCCAGGCCTCGTGCAGTTCGTGCAGTTGCCGGACCGTCCTGGCGGGATCGCTGATCAGCTCGTTGAGGCTGTAGACCTGTTCGCTGTACGGCGCCTTGTCCATCGCGGCGACCTGCACGTCGACCGTCTCCAAGCCGGCCACCGGCTTGCCGGCCTCGCTGGCGCGGCGGATGAAATGCTGGTCCAGGCCCTGCTCGGGCCGGAAGCCGGCGCTCTGCGCGATGCCCATCACCATGCCCAGCGTGATCGCCCACGGCTCGCTCGCCTCGACCTGCGCGAGCGAGGCGCCGCTGGCCGACAGGAGCTGCCCCAGGCGGTTCTTCACGTCTTCCGGCAGCACGCTGCTCAGCGACTTGCCGTCCTCGTAGGTGGCGGCCTGCGCGAACTTCTGCGCGGTGGCCAGCGAGGTCAGTTCGGAAGGCTCGACCTCGAACACCAGCGCGGCCGAGTCCTCGAACGCGGCGTCCACTTCCGGCGCCAGCGGATAGTCGCTTTCCTTGAGCAGGTGGAACGATCCCAGCAGGTAGACGGCGTTGTCGGCATCGGACACCTTCCACAGCAGCGGCACGGGCAGCGCGCCGGCGCTGGCGGGCGCATCGGCCAGCGCGATGGAAGGGGCGGCGGAGAGCGCGACGAGGGCGGCGAGCGCGGTGTGGCGGAGTTTCCTGAGCATGCGGATCCTTCAGCGTTGGGTGGCGGGTTTGCGGTAGGCCTGCTCGCCGGCCGGGATGGCCAGGTCCAGGCGGTTCTGCGCCGGCGGCAGCGGGCAGGTGGCGTACATGGTGAACGCGCTGGGCGGGTTGTGGGCGCGGTTGAAGTCCAGCCACAGCATGCCGTCCTGCGGCGGCTCGACGTCGAGATAGCGGCCGGCCGGATAGCTGCCCTGCCCGCTGGTCAGGTCCACCAGCGGGATGAACCAGCCGCCGTCGGCGCGCGCGAGTATTTCGAGCCGGTAGGGCTTGCCGTCGCGCTCGAACTCGACCGCGCCCGGATTGGGCGTGGCCGTGGTGAAGCCGAGCAGATCGACGATGGGCAGCGTCTGCCCCGCCGGATGGGCGATGAAGCGGCCGCGGATGCGCCAGGACGGGTCCGCGTCCCAATAGGTCAGCCCGGCGAAGTCCAGGCGCGTCGGCGCATCGGCATGGCGCACGCGCAGGAAGAAGCGGCCGCCGCGCTCGATCGCGCTCAACTGGCCCTTGCCCTCGTCGAAGCCGATCAGGGTCGGCTCCGGCGTCCTGTCGCTGTGCAACTCGACGCGCCCGGTCACCGGCTTGTCCTGCCAGGACAGCGCCGCCTCGCTCTCCGGCGTCAGGTACAGGCGCTTGTCCTGCAGCGACACCATGCCCAGCCGCGCCGGCCCGGCCGCCAGCCGGATACCGCTGCCGGGGCCGCTGCCGACGTAATGCGCCTTCAGTTCGATCGGATGCAGCCCGACCAGGCTGGCCCAGCCGTGCGCGGCGACCAGCTCGTCGTTGCGCTGCGAGCGCCAGGCGCGGTTCTCGGCTTCGAAGACCGGATCGGAAGCCACCGGCGCCTGCGCGACCGCCGCCTCGTCCCCGCAGGCCGACAGCGCTGCGGCGAGCAGGACCACCATCCCCAGACCGACGCGAATACCCATTCACTCCCCCTGTTCGAAACCGCGCCCGATTTCCGACAGCGGCACCTGCCTCCACAGCGTTCGCGCGCCGGGAAACCCCGCCGCATTGTGCGGGCTTTCCATCTCGCGCAGCAACGCGTTCATCTCCGGCAGGGTCAGCAGGCGCGGCGGGCGGCGGCCGGCATGGATCGCCATCGTCGCCAGGACGCGTTCTTCCTCGCGCGCTTCACCGGCCTCCGCGTCGGCCAATGCCTCCAGCAGTTCCGGCAGCAGCGCGGCATGGTCGCAATCGGCGAGCAGCGCCGGGGCGCTGCGCAGTTCCGCCATGCCGTCATCCGGCAGCGACAGTTCGAAGCCCAGCCCGGCCAGCGCTTCGCACCTTCGCGCGGCGATTTCGCGCTGGCGCACGGACAGCGACAGCGACAGCGGCACCAGCAGCGGCTGCGCATGCAGGCCGATGCCCGCACGCGCCGCGCGCAGGCGCGCGTGGGCGAGCCGTTCCTGCGCGGCCTGCAGGTCCAGCAGGCCCAGGCCCTGCCCGGTCTGGGTCAATAGATAACGGCCGTGCAGTTGCGCCAGCGCGAGGCCGAACGGTTGCTCCTGCGCCCCGGCCGATGCCGTCGCGGCCGTCGTGCGCACGCCGGCATCACCGTACAGCGCGGCATACGCGGCCATGCCCTCGGCGACCGAGAGGCCCTGCGCGTAGCGCTGCTGCGGGCTCCACGGCTGGCCCGGCAGGTGCGGCGCATCGGGCATGCCCGGCGCAGACGGCGCGAGCGCGGGCGCCGGCGTCCAAGACGCGCGCACCTCGGCCAGCGCCTCGTGGATCGTGCGCTGGACGAAGTCGTGGATCAGCCGCGCGTCGCGGAAGCGCACCTCGTGCTTGGCCGGATGCACGTTGACGTCCACCCGCGCCGGATCCAGCTCCAGGAACAGCACGTGCGCCGCTTGGCGGCCGTGCGGCATCAACTCCAGATAGGCGGCGCGCACCGCGTGGGCGACGTTGCGATCGCGCACCGCGCGGCCGTTGACGTACAGGTACTGCTGGTCGGCGCTGCCGCGCGAGTATTCCGGATGCGCGATCCAGCCGTGCAGGCGCAGGCCGGCGCCTGCGTGATCCAGTCGCAGCGCGCGGCTGGCGAAGGCTTCGCCCAGCGCCTCAAGCAGGCGCGCCTGCGGCTGCGCGGCATCGGCCCTGTACCGGCGCGCGGGCTTGCCGTTGTGGGTGATGCGCAGTTCGATGTCGGGCCGCGCCAGCGCCAGCGAGCGCAGCCATTCCTCGACGTGGCCCAGTTCGGTGCGCTCGGCGCGCAGGAACTTGCGCCGCGCCGGCACGTTGTGGAACAGCTCGCGCACCTCGACCGTGGTGCCGACCGGATGCGGATGCGGCATCACCTGCCCGGCCCTACCGCCATCGATGGCCAGCCGCGCGCCGTGCCCGTCGCCGTCGCGGCGCGAGGTCAGCGCGAAGCGGCTGACCGAGGCGATCGAGGGCAGCGCTTCGCCGCGGAAGCCCAGCGTGGCGACCATCTCCAGATCGTCGAGCGTGGCGATCTTGCTGGTGGCGTGGCGCGAGACCGCCAGCGGCAGTTCCTCGGCGGCGATGCCGCCGCCGTCGTCGCGGATCCGGATCAGGCGGATGCCGCCCTCCTCCAAGTCGATGTCGATGCGGCGCGCGCCGGCGTCCAGCGCGTTCTCGACCAGTTCCTTGACCACCGAGGCCGGGCGCTCGACCACCTCGCCC
Source organism: Pseudoxanthomonas mexicana (assembly GCF_046736355.1). GTDB lineage: Bacteria > Pseudomonadota > Gammaproteobacteria > Xanthomonadales > Xanthomonadaceae > Pseudoxanthomonas_A > Pseudoxanthomonas_A mexicana_B. The sequence continues at coordinate 2,551,230 of NZ_CP157201.1, forward strand.
GCGGCGATCTGGTTGATCAGCGTGTCGGGCAGCGGACGGATCGGCACATTCGCACGGCGCGCGCGCCGCCTTCGGGATTCATCCGGCGATGATAGCCGAGCGCGGCGGAAGCGTCAGGGCGCGCCCGCGCCGGCGCCTGCGTTCTCGCGCGCCTGCTGTTGCTGCTGGGCGATGGCGGCGAACAGCGTGCCCGGCGGCGGCTGGCGGGTGAAGTAGGTGTTGACGCCGTCGAGCACCGCCGCGGCGACCTTGCGCTGGTAGGCCGGGTCCTTCAGCCGGCGCTCCTCGTCGACGTTGGAGATGAAGGCGGTCTCGACCAGCATCGAGGGCATGTCGGAAGTGCGCAGCACCGCGAAGTTGGCGCGCTCGATGTGCGGCTTGTGGTTGTTGCCGATGCGCTTGAGGCCGTCGAGCACGTGCGAGGCGGCGTCCTCGGACGCCTTCATGTGGCCGCTCTGGGCCAGGTCCAGCAGCACCGACGACAGGGTGTTGTCGACCTTCTGCAGGGCCACCCCGCCGATCAGGTCGGAGGCGTTTTCCTTGTCGGCCAGCCAGCGCGCGCGCTGCGAGGAGGCGCCCTTCAGCGACAGCACGTAGACCGAGGATCCGCGCGCGTTGCGGTTCTCGGCCGCGTCGGCGTGGATCGACACGAACATGTCGGCCTTGGCCGCGCGCGCCTTCTGCGCGCGCACCGGCAGCGGGATGAACACGTCGCTGTCGCGGGTCAGGTAGGCACGCATGCCCGGGGTGGCGTTGATCTGTCGCGCCAACTCGCGGGCGATCGCCAGCACCACGTTCTTCTCGTAGGTGCCGCCCGGGCCGACCGCGCCGGGATCCTGGCCGCCGTGGCCGGGATCGATGGCGATCACCAGCGGGCGCATGCCCGGCTGCATCGCCAGCGCAGGCCGCGCCGGCGGCGGCAGCGCATCGGCTTCGCGCGCGGGCGCCGTGGCCACCGCTTCCGGCTTGTCGGAAGACGGCGGGACGGCCTGCCCCGCCGCGATCGCGGGGCCGGAGGCGGCCGGGCTGGCGACCGCCATGTCGGTCGGATGGCCTTCGAGGATCGCCTGCGGCGACAGGCCCGAGGACGGCGGCGCCGGCACCGGCGTGGCCGGCGCGATCGTGGCGGCGCGGCTGACCTGCGTGGCGAGCGCGGCGGTGGCCTGCGCGGCGGTCGGGCCGGCAGGCGGGTGGATCGCGGAATCGATTGGCGAGGTGGACGACGACGACGCCGGCTGCGCCGCCACGGCTTCGCCCGGGCCATCGCCCGGCCATTCGATTACCAGCCTGGAGGTATTGCCGACGGTCTCCACGCGCGGTTTCAGCGGCACGGTATCGGCGGACAGGTCGAACACTACCCGCAAGGTGCCGGGCGTGGGCTGGCCGGTGCGCACGGCGCTGACGATGCCGGCCCCGGCCGGCAGCCGGAGGCCGCGGCGGGCGCTGGACGCGGGCAGATCGACGACCAGCCGGTCCGGTCCCTTCAGCGACAGCGTCTTGAACTCGCCCGCGCCCTGCAGGCGGATTTCCGCGCGGGTGCCGGTGGCGGTGCTGGCCAGATCGATGGCATCGACCTCGCCGGCCAGCACCGGCACGGCCAGGAACAGGGACAGCAGACCGCCCAGCCAGCGAAGGCTTTCAGGGATCGAGCGGGGCTTGCCGGGACGCATGGGGCGGATTCAAGCACCATCGCCGGCTGAATGCAAATATTTTTTCCTTAATTATCCGTGACCTGCCGGATCTTCCTGCGTGTGTCGGAGAAGTGATCGCTGCAAGTCGGCATTGGCGGCCAGCCGCCCGCCCCAGGCATGCCCCGCCGCCGAGGCCGGAAGCAGGCGCGCCCGCCTGCCTTGTCCTTCCACCGCCATCTCGATCGCCAGGTCGGCCGGCGGCAGCGCGCCCTGCCCGCGCTCGGGCCATTCGACCAGCCACAGCGTCGCCTCGGCCTCGTCCAGGCCGAGGAAATCCAGCTCGCCGGCATCGCCGATGCGGTACAGGTCCAAGTGCCACGCCTCGCCATCCGCCAGCGGGTAGCGCTCGACCAGCGTGTAGGTCGGGCTGCGGATGGCGCCCTGCACGCCCAGCGCGCGCAGCAGCGCACGCGCCAGCGTGGACTTGCCCGCGCCCAGGTCGCCGCGCAGGTGGACCACGGCCTGCGGCGGGCGCGTGGCGGCGAGCGCGTGGCCGAGCGCGTCGGTGGCGTCGCTGTCGGGGAGGAAGAGTTCCATCGCTTCAATCAAACCGCGTTGCCAGGCCGCGTCGCCCTGGATGATCTGTGGGTGCACACCGCGCTATGCCCAATCATCCACGGACTTGCGGCGGATGGCGCGTAGCGGCTTGTAGGTGCGCTGTACATTGAGCTTGTTTGCATTCGAATCATGGCGATAGATTTGGCGGAACAAGCCCTCCAATTCCTCGACCTGGGACTTGGTGATGTTGTCCCAGACCTCGTACACGGAGAAATGCGTCCAAAGGTCGGGCTTGCTGCGTCTATGCACCGTCAAACGGCCTTTGGCGCCGGATTTCTCGCCACGGGCCATGCCGACGTACACGACATCCATTGCCTTGGAATTCTTCCTGGCGTGGTAGAGAACATAGATACCACGGACCTTTGCCGGTACGCGGTTGATCTCGCTCACCGGCAGGAACTCCAGCGAGTTCTTGAAGAGATAACAGCTGCTGATTGGCATGGGGAAGGCTAGTGCGGGCAATGTCGCCGGATTCTACGGATTGCCCAGCCGCCGCAACTGCGCGACCAGGTCCGAAGGCAGCAGGCCACGCTCGCCGTCGCGCGCGGCGGCGTCGCCGGCCAGCGCGTGCAGCAGCGCGCCGGCGCTGGCCGCGTCGAACGCCGGCAGGCCCTGCGCGCGCAGCGCGGCGACGATGCCGGTCAGCGCATCGCCCATGCCGCCGACCGCCATGCCGGGATTGCCGGCGTCGATCACGCGCGGCACGTGCGCGGGCGCGGCGACGATCGTGCCGGCGCCCTTCAGCACCACGACCGAACCGTAGCGCTCGGCCAGCGCCTGCGCGGCGGCGAAGCGATCGCCCTGCACCTGCGCGCTGGTGGCGTCGAGCAGGCGCGCGGCCTCGCCCGGGTGCGGGGTCAGGATCGCGTCCTCCAGCCTCCGCGGCGCGCGCGCCAGCAGGTTCAGCGCATCGGCATCGACGACCAGCGGCTTGCCGGATTGCAATGCGATCCGGTGCAGTGCGCCGCCCCATTCGCCCTGCCCCAGTCCCGGGCCGAGCGCGATCGCGCCGGCGCGCGCGAGCAGCGGATGCAGGTCGGCGTCGGATTCGACCGCGTGCGCCATCGCCTCCGGACGTCGCGCGAGCAGCGCGGCGACGTGCTCGCGCCGGGTCGCCACGCTGGCCAGGCCAGCGCCCGCGCGCAGCGCGGCTTCGGCGCACAGCATCGCCGCGCCACCGCCGCCGTGGTCGCCTCCGATGCACAGCACATGCCCGGACTCGCCCTTGTGGGTGTTGCGCCGGCGCGGCAGCAGCCACTGCGCCAGCGCGGCGGCGGTGATGCGTTCGGCCGAGGCGGCGACGCCGTCGAAGGCTTCCGCCGGCACGTCCAGATCGTCCAGCAGCAGTTCGCCGGCGTATTCGAGCGCATCGCCGGTATGCAGCCCGGCGTGCGCGGCGATGAACTGCAACGTTTGCGTGGCGATGACCGCCACCGACGGCACCGCGCCGGTGTCCGCGTCGACGCCGGAAGGCACGTCCAGCGACAGCACCGGCACGCGCTGCGCGTTGATGGCGTCGATCAACCGGTGGCTGTCGGCGTCGGGCGCGCGCGACAGGCCGATGCCGAACAGCGCATCGACGACCAGGTCGGCCGCGGGCAGCGCGTCGTCGAAGATCTCCACGTGGCCGCCGGCGCCGACGTACTCGGTGCAGGCGCGCTGGGCCAGATCGGTGCGCGGCACGTGCGCGGCCAGGTGCGCCACGCCGACGCGCAGCCCGGCCCGCTGCGCCAGCCGCGCCAGCACGTAGCCGTCGCCGCCGTTGTTGCCCGGGCCGCAGACGACGAGCAGCGATCGCGCCGCCGGCCAGTGCCGCCGCAGGTGCGCCCAGGCGGCCTGGCCGGCGCGGGCCATCAGCGCGTAGGCGTCGCCGCCGAGCAGCGCGGCGGCCTGGGCATCGAGCCGGCGCGCGGCCGGCGTGGCGTACAGCGGAAAGGTGGCGGACATGCGCGCGATTCTATACTTGCCGCATGTCCGTGCCCGCCCTCCGCATCGCCGATCCCGTCACCCTGGCCGCGCGCATCCGCGCGCTGGCGGGCGAAATGGGGTTCCGGCGCTGCGGCATCTCCGGCATCGAGCTGGACGAGGACGAGGCGCACCTGCGCGACTGGCTCGCCAAGGGCCTGTACGGCTCGATGGAATGGATGGCGCGGCACGGCGACAAGCGCGCGCGCCCGCAGGAACTGGTGCCCGGCACGCTGCGGGTGATCTCCGTGGTCCTGGACTACGCCGACGGCGACGGCCAGCCGGACTGGGAGGCGCTGGCCGACGGCGAGCGCGCCTACGTCGCCCGCTACGCGCGCGGCCGCGACTACCACAAGCTGATGCGCAACCGCCTGCAGAAGCTGGCCGACCGCATCGCCGCCGAGGTCGGGCCGTTCGGCCACCGCGTGTTCGTCGATTCGGCGCCGGTGCTGGAACGCGCGCTGGCGCGCAACGCCGGGCTGGGCTGGATCGGCAAGCACACCTGCCTCATCGACAGGGACGGCGGCTCCTGGTTCTTCCTCGGCGAGATCTACATCGACCTGCCGCTGCCGATCGACGCGCCGGCCAGCGCGCATTGCGGCACCTGCACGCGCTGCATCGACGTCTGCCCGACCCGGGCCATCGTCGCGCCGTACCGGCTCGACGCGCGGCGCTGCATCTCCTACCTGACCATCGAGCACGAGGGCGCGATTCCCGAGGACCTGCGCGAAGGCATCGGCAACCGCATCTTCGGCTGCGACGACTGCCAGTTGGTCTGTCCCTGGAACAAGTTCGCCCGGCGCAGCGACGAGCCGGATTTCCGCGCGCGCAACAACCTGGACAAGGCGACGCTGGCCGAACTGTTCGCATGGACGGAAGACGAGTTCCTGGCCCGCACCGAAGGCTCGGCGATCCGCCGCAGCGGCCACGAGCGCTGGCTGCGCAACATCGCCGTGGCGCTGGGCAATGCGCCCGGCACGCCGGAGGTGCTGGAGGCGCTGGCGTCGCGCCGCGAGGATGCGTCGGCGCTGGTGCGCGAGCACGTGGCGTGGGCGCTGCGGCGGCATGGGGAAAAATGCAGAAGCGAAGAGCAGTTGCCGCTTCTGCCGGAATGAGCGGCCGAAGGCTCTCCGAACAGGCTCCTTCAATTCGTCATTCCCGCGCAGGCGGGAATGACGATATTTTGCTGGGAGAGCTCCCCAGGAGCGCACCGATTCCGGTCACGCCCCCATCGGCTCAACCCCTCGCCTTCACCTCGGCCAGCAGCGCGCGCGTTACCGGATCGTCCGCCTCTACCTCGCCCTTCAGCGCCGGCAGCAGGCCGCTGGCCAGCTGCTTGCCCAGCTCGACGCCGAACTGGTCGAAGGCATTGATGTCCCACAGCACCGACTGCGCGTAGACGCTGTGCTCGTACATCGCGATCAGCGCGCCCAGCGACTGCGGGGTCAGCGCGTCGAGCAGGATCAGCGTGCTCGGCCGGCCGCCGGCGTAGCTGCGGTGCGGATCGTCGCTGGGCTGGCCGTTGGCCAGCGCCTCGGTCTGCGCCAGCAGGTTGGACAGCAGCGCCTGGTGGTTCTCGGTGTGCCCGTGATCGGCGCGGATCACGCCGACGAAATCCAGCGGCACGGCGCCGGTGCCCTGATGCAGAGCCTGGAAGAAGCTGTGCTGCACGTCGGTGCCGGCCCCGCCCCACCACACCGGCACGGTCTCGACCGGGACCGGCGTGCCGTCGCGGCGCACCGACTTGCCCAGGCTCTCCATCACCAGTTGTTGCAGGTAGGCCGGCAGCAGCGCCAGGCGCTGGTCGTAGGTCATCACGCCGTAAGCGCCGTGGCCGAGCGCGTTGCGGTTCCAGATCGCGGTCAGCGCGTGGCCGATGGCGATGTTGCCGGCGATCGGCGCGTTCAGCGCGTGCGCGTCGAAATCCGCCGCGCCGGCCAGCAGCGCCTCGAAGCGATCGAAGCCCAGCGCCAGCGCAATCGGGAAGCCCACCGCCGACCACAGCGAATAGCGCCCGCCCACCCAGTCCCACATCGGCAGCACGCGCTCGGCCGCGATGTCGAACGCGGCCGCGGCGCGCTGCGGGTTGGCGCTGACCGCGTACAGCCGATCGCTGCCGCCGAGGAAGTCGCGCAGGATGCCGCCGTTGAGCAGCGTCTCCTGGGTGCCGAAGGTCTTGGAGATCAGCAGCGCGGCGGTGCGCGCCGGGTCCAGCCCGGCCAGGGTGCGCTGCGCGGCGGCGCCGTCGACGTTGGAGAGGAAGTGCACGCGGAAGCGCCCGGGCAGCGGATCGCGCAGCGCGTCGACCACCAGCCGCGGCCCCAGGTCCGAGCCGCCGATGCCGACGCTGACGATGTCGGTGACGTCGCTGGCGGCGAGCTGCCCGGTCAGCGTCCGCATCCGCGCGCGCACGTCCAGCGCGGCGGCATGCGCCTGCCGCGCGAACGCGGCGGCGGACAGATCGCCGCGCAGCGCGGTATGCAGCGCGGCGCGTCCCTCGGTCAGGTTGACCGGCTCGCCGTCGAACAGGCGGCGGAACGCGCCAGGCAGGTCGCGCTTTTCCGCCAGCGCATGCAGCGCGGCCAGCGCGGCGCGGTCGTAGGCCTGGCGCGCGGTGTTGACGTAGAGCGCGTCGTGGCGCAACGCCAGCGCGGCGGCGCGCTCGGGATCGGCGGCGACCAGCGCCGGCAGCGGCGTATCGGCCAGCCGTTCGGCGTGCGCCTTCAGCGCATCGAAATCGGGCGCGTCGCTCATGCGGCCTGCTTGGGGATGGAGTGGTTGGTGTGGGTGATGCGGTTGTGCCCGTCGACGTAGATCAGCGTGGGCTTGAACGCCTCGGCCTCCTGCTCGCTCATGCCGGCGAAGGCGGCGATGATGACCAGGTCGCCGACCTGCACGTGGCGCGCGGCGCCGCCATTGAGCGAGATGATGCCGCTGCCCTCGTCGGCGCGCAGCGCGTAGGTGGTGAAGCGCGCGCCGTTGGTGACGTCCCAGATGTGCACCTGCTCGAACTCGCGGATGCCGCTGGCGTCCAGCAGCGTGCCGTCGATGGCGATGGAACCTTCGTAGTTCAGTTCCGAATGGGTGACGGTGGCGCGGTGGATCTTGGTCTTGAGCAGGCTCAGTTGCATGGCGTCGCGGCTTGTCGGCGTGGGGGAAAACGCCGAGTTTAGCAGCCGTCCCGCGCGGCAATGGCCTTGGATTGGCGTGGTCGCGGCGATGCCCCGGGCACCGGCGCGCCGGCCCTCACCACTCCAGGTTGTCGATCAGCCGGGTCCTGCCCAGCCGCGCGGCGATCAGCGCCACCCGCGGCCCCGGCGCGCCTTCCTCCGGTTCGCCCAGGTCCGGCTGGCGCACCACGCTGTAGTCGACGGCGAAACCGGCCGCTTCCAACTGCGCGCTCGCCGCCGCCTCCAGTTGCGCGCGCGGCACGCCGTCCAGGCTGGACTGGCGCATCGCCAGCAGCGCGCGGCGGATTTCGGCCGCGCGCGGGCGCTCGTCGGCCGACAGGTACTGGTTGCGCGAGCTCATCGCCAGGCCGTCGGCCTCGCGCACGATGCCGCCGGCGAGGATCTCGATCGAGAACGCCAGGTCGCGCACCATCTGCCGGATCACCGCCAGCTGCTGGTAGTCCTTCTTGCCGAACGCGGCCACGTCCGGCTGCACCTGGTTGAACAGCCGCGCGACCACCGTGCAGACGCCGTCGAAGTGGCCGGGCCGGTGCGCGCCCTCCAGCAGCGAGCTGACGCCCGGCACGTGCACCCTGGCGGCCAGCTCGACGCCGAACGGGTACATCGACTCCACCGTCGGCAGCCACAGCGCGTCGCAGCCGGCGCCTTCCAGGCCGCTGGTGTCGGCCTCGGGCGTGCGCGGGTAGCGGGTGAAGTCCTCGTTGGGGCCGAACTGGGTCGGGTTGACGAACACGCTGGACACCACCCGATCGGCGTACTGCCGCGCCAGCATCACCAGCGAGTAGTGGCCGGCGTGCAGGTTGCCCATGGTCGGCACCAGCGCCACGCGCAGGCCCTGCCGCTTCCACTCGCGCACGCGGGCGCGCAGCAGGTCCAGCGCGGTGATGGTCTCGATCATCGGGTCTCGGGTCCTGTGTGGGACGGCGCGGATGCCGCGGGCATCAGCTGGCGTAGGAATGGGCGTCGTCGGGGAACGAACCGTCGCGGACTGCCTGCGCGTAGGCTGCGATCGCGCCGGCGACCGAACCGCCCTGGGCAAGGAAATCCTTGACGAAGCGCGGGCGGCGATGGCCGCTGTCCAAACCGAGCAGGTCGTGCAGCACCAGCACCTGGCCGTCGCAGCCGGGCCCGGCGCCGATGCCGATGGTCGGGATGGCCAGCGCGGCGGTGACCTCGGCGGCCAGCGGCGACGGCACGCATTCGAGCACCAGCAGCGCCGCGCCGGCCTGCGCCACCGCCTGCGCGTCGGCGCGCAGCCGCGCGGCGGCGGCGGCGTCGCGGCCCTGCACCTTGTAGCCGCCGAACTTCAGCACCGACTGCGGGGTCAGGCCCAGGTGCGCGCAGACCGGGATGTCGCGCTCGGCCAGGAAGCGGATGACTTCCAGCTTGTGGCCGGCGCCCTCCAGCTTGACCATCTCCGCGCCGGCCTGCAGCAGCGCGATGGCCGCGTCCAGCGCGCGCTCGGGCGTGGCGTCGGACTGGAACGGCAGGTCGGCCACCAGCAGCGCGCGCTTCAGCCCTCGCGCCACCGCGGCGGTGTGGTAGGCGATGTCCGCGACGGTGACCGGCAAGGTCGAATCGTGGCCCTGCACCACCATGCCCAGCGAGTCGCCGACCAGCACCAGATCGACGCCTGCGGCATCCATCGCGCGGGCGAATCCGGCGTCGTAGGCGGTCAACATGACCAGCTTGCGGCCCGCGCGCTTGGCTTCCACCAGCGCGGGCACGGTCCAGGGCTTGCTGTCGGCTTGGGTGCTCATGGCCGGGGATTATCCCCTCATAACGGATGGATATTCGACATATCCATCGCGGACGCAGCATTCCGGGCCGGGCCGAAGCCGGGAATCTCGGCGTCCGGCGCCACTTCCAGCAGCGGCGCCAGCGCGAAGGCGCGCAGGTGAAGGCGCGGATGCGGCAGTTGCAGGCCCGGTTCGTCGACGACCTGCGCACCGTACAGCAGCACGTCCAGGTCCAGCGTGCGCGGCCCCCAGCGGCGCTCCCGCGCGCGGTCGCGGCCGAAGCGGCGCTCGACTTCCAGCAGGGCCTCCAGCAGTGGCCGCGGCGCCAGCGCGGTCTGCACCAGCGCCACTGCGTTGACGAAGTCGGGCTGGTCCTCCACGCCCCACGCCGGCGTGCGGTACAGGCGCGAGAGCCGCAGCAGGCGCGTGCCCGGCAGCGCGTCCAGGGCCTGCGCCGCCTGCCGCAGGGTGGCGGCCGCATCGCCCACGTTGCCGCCCAGGCCGATGGCGGCGACCACCGGTTCGGTCATTCGCTGGCGGCGGCGGTGCTGCGCCGGCGGCGGCGGCGACGGCGGCGCGACGGCGGCGCGTCCTCGTCCACGTAGCTGTCGGTCGGCAGCGCCACGCCCAGCGCCTGGTCCAGTTCCGGGCCGGACTGGTGCTGGGCCTGCTGCCAGAACGCCACGTCCTCGGCATGCTCGGGCGAGGCGGCCAGGCGCAGCGCCAGGAAGTCGTAGGCGGCGCGGAAGCGCGGATGCGCCAGCAGCCGCATCACCCGCTTGCGCTGGCGGCCGGAGAAGCGCGACTGCAGCAGCCAGATCTCCTGCATCGGCAGCGAGAAGCGGCGCGGCAGCGCGATGGTGGTGAGCTGGTGCAGGGTCACCCGGTCGGCGGCGCGGCGCTGCGCCTCCTCGACGTGCACGCCCTGCGCCTGCAGCCCGGCCAGCGCGCGGCAGTACGCCGGCCACAGCAGCAGCGCGAACAGGAACGCCGGCGACACCGGTTCGTCAGCGGCCACCCGCCGGTCGGTGCCGCGCAGGCCCTCGATCAGCATCCGCCGCAGCGCGCCGCTGCGGTTGGACGCCAGCGCCGCGGCCGACTCCGGCAGCAGCACGCCGATCAGGCCGTAGCGCTCCAGCGCCTCGAAGCTGGCCACCGCGTGCCCGGACAGGAACAGCTTGAGGATCTCCTCGAACAGCCGCGCCGGCGCGGCCTCGGCCAGCAGCGGCGCCAGCGGCGCGATCGGCGCGGCGGTGGCCTCGTCGATGCTGAAGCCCAGCTTGGCCGCCAGCCGCACCGCGCGCAGCATGCGCACCGGGTCTTCGCGGTAGCGCTGCTCCGGGTCGCCGATCAGCTTGAGCCGGCGCGCCTGCACGTCCTCGAAGCCGCCGACGTAGTCGCGCACCGAGAAGTCCTCGATGGCGTAGTACAGCGCGTTGGCGGTGAAGTCGCGGCGCACCGCGTCGTCCTCGATGCTGCCGTAGACGTTGTCGCGCAGCAGGCGCCCGCCTTCGTGCAGTTCGCGGTCGCCGCTGCCGTCGTCGACGTTGGCGCGGAAGGTCGCGACCTCGATGATCTCGCGGCCGAACACCACGTGCGCCAGCCGGAAGCGGCGGCCGATCAGCCGGCAGTTGCGGAACAGGCCCTTGACCTGCTCGGGGGTGGCGTCGGTGGCGACGTCGAAGTCCTTGGGGTGTCCGCCGACCAGCAGGTCGCGGACCGCGCCGCCGACCAGGTAGGCGGCGAACCCGCCGTCGCGCAGGCGGTAAAGCACCCGCAGCGCGTTGGGGCTGATGTCCTTGCGCGAGATCGTGTGCTGCTCGCGCGGGATGATTCGCAGTGCGGCTTGCGGGGTAATGGTGGTCTGTCCGTGGCAGGTGGAACGGGCGCGCCGGGGCGTTGCCGGCGTCGCGGAAGCCGCCTATACTACTGCGCTTGGTCGGCATCACCCAAACGCTCCCTTCGTCTAGTGGTTAGGACGTGGCCCTCTCAAGGCTAAAACAGGGGTTCGAGTCCCCTAGGGAGCGCCAGCCGATCTCCCCCGCTCCATCCGCGCATCGCGCCGGCCCCTCCGGGTCCGGCGGCTTTGCCGTGTGTGGGGGATGGGAATTCGGGATTGGGCATTGGGGATTCGTAAAAGCGCATCGCCTTGCTCGTCATCCCCGGCGCAAGCGGAAGCGCTCAACAGCCGAACAGTTGGTCATCCGTTTTGCTCTTGCCCTGATTCCTGAAAGAGCAAAGGCAAGGCAAGTGGGTCCCAGCTTGCGCGATGCGCTTTTACGAATCCCCAATGCCCAATCCCGAATACCGAATCCCGGCCCCCTATCCCCCCGGCAAATCGAACACCAGCACCTCCGCGCTGCGCCCCTGCTCGATGCGGATCAGCGGCTCGCCTTCGTACAGCAGCGCATCGCCGGCCGCCAGCGGGCGGCCGTTGACCATCGCCTCGCCGCGCGCCATGTGCACGTAGCCCAGCCGGCCTTCGGCCAGCCGGTGATCGGCGCTCTCCGAACCTTCGAACAATCCCGCGTACAGGCGCGCGTCCTGCCGGATCGTCACCGAGCCGTCGATGCCGTCAGGACTGGCCAGCAGCCGCAGCCGGCCCTGCTTGTCGGCGGCCGGGAAGCGCCTTTCCTCGTACGAGGGCGGCCCGCCGGTGCGGTCGGGGAGGATCCAGATCTGCAGGAAGTGGGTGACGGCTTCCTGGCTGTGGTTGTATTCCGAATGGGTCACGCCGCTGCCGGCGCTCATGCGCTGCACGTCGCCCGGCACGATGCTGGAGCCGTTGCCCATCGAGTCGCGGTGGCCCAGCGCGCCCTCCAGCACGTAGCTGATGATTTCCATGTCGCGGTGGCCGTGCTCGCCGAAGCCCTGCCCGGGCGCGACCCGATCCTCGTTGATGACCCGCAGCGGCCCCCAGTGCACGTGGCGATCATCGCGATAGCCGGCGAAGGAGAAGCTGTGCCAGGACTCCAGCCAGCCGTGGTGGGCGTGGCCGCGTTCGCCGGCGGGACGCAGGGTGATCATCGCGGACTCCTCTTTCTTCTCGGAATGGCAAGGATGGAGGCGCGCCGGCCATCCGATAAGCCGGCCAATCCGCGCACGGACCGTGCCGGCGATGGAACGGTGCACCGCGCGGGATTATCGGCAGATCGGCCCTTGCCGGGCGTGACGACGCGCGCGGATGCGCCGTGGCGAGAATCCTTCTCAACAGCCGGGCGCGCACTGGTCTAAACTTGTCGGGTTTCCAGCGCATCGAACCGAAACACCATGCCCTTCGTCGTCACCGAGAACTGCATCAAGTGCAAGTACACCGACTGCGTGGAGGTCTGTCCGGTCGACTGCTTCCACGAAGGGCCGAATTTCCTGGTGATCGATCCGGACGAGTGCATCGACTGCACGCTGTGCGAGCCGGAATGCCCGATCAACGCGATCTACCCCGAGGACGACGTGCCGGCGGGCCAAGAGTCCTACGTCGCGCTCAATGCCGAGCTGTCGAAGGCGTGGCCGGTCATCACCACGCGCAAGGAACCGCTGCCCGACGCCAGCGAGTGGGACGGCAAGCCGAACAAGCTGCCGCTGCTGGAGCGCTGAATCCCGCCGGCCGCCACGGCGCGGCGGTGGCAGGGTGAAGGCAAGAAAGGAAACGGGCGCCCAGGGCGCCCGTTCCTGTATCTGCCCGCGACAGCGGCCGTCAGTTGCCCGACAGCCTGCCGCGCAGTTCGCCCATCAGCCGGGTCGCCGCCTCGCCGGTGGCCGGCAGGCCGCGCGGGTCCACCGCCGAGACATAGGCGCCGGCCTCGACGGCGACCACGCGGATCAGGAAGTTGCCGCCCTGGTAGGACACATCGTAGGTGCCCAGCAACTGCGCGCGGCTGGCGATGGCCGCGCCCTCGATGCCTTCCAGCGCCTGGCCCACCTTCGCGAACGCCTCCTCGCGCGAACCGGCGAGGGTGAAACCCGGGGACGAAGCGACTGGCGCGGCGGTGCCGGCGGCGGCGGGCTGGCCGGAGGCGGCCTGCGGGACCTGCATGGCGCCGGCGGTGCTGGGCAGGTTGAGGTCCGGCGGGACTTCCAGCGGGCGCGCTTCCGGCGCCAGCGCGTAGTCGCCGCGCGCACCCTTGCTGAACCACTTGCAGCCGGAGACACCGGCCACGGCGACGGCCAGCACTGCCAGGGCAAGCGGACGCGACAACGGATACGACAGACGCATGGAATTCTCCTGATTCAGGCCACGACGGATTCGCGGCTGGATTGTGCTTCGATGGCCGCGATCCGCGCGGCCAGGCGATCGGCCAGCGGTCGGTGCGCGGCCGACAGCGCCTGCAGCGGCAGGCGCAGGCCTTCGCCGTAGCCCAGCCGCTGCAACAGCGCCTTGAGCGGGATGGGGTTGGATTCGATGCCGAGGAAGGCGTGGAACTCGGCCAGCAGCGCTTCCTGCGCCTGCGCCGCGGCGGCATCGCCGGCGCGGGCCAGGTCGCAGAGCCGGCGGAACGCGGCCGGCAGCGCGTTGGAGCCGACCGAGATCAGGCCGTCGGCGCCGGCCAGCATCGCCCGCGCGGCGGTCGGGTCGTCGCCGCTGAGGACGGCGAAGCCGGGACGGCGCAGCGCCAGCAGCGCGTCCATCCGTTCCGGCTCGTTGCGCGCTTCCTTGATGCCGACGATGTTGGGGTGATCGACCAGCTCGGCCACCGTCTCCGGCAGCAGATCGCAACCGGTGCGGCCGGGCACGTTGTACAGCACCACCGGCAGGTCGCCCTGCTCGGCCACCGCGCGATAGTGCGCGATCAGGCCGGCCTGGGTCGGGCGCACGTACGGCGGGGTGACCACCAGCGCATGGCCGGCGCCGCAGGCGGCGGCGCGGCGGGTGGTGGCGATGGTCCGGGCGGTGTTCATCTGGCCGGTGCCGGCCAGCACCGGGATGCGCCCGCCGATCGTCTCGACCGCGATGCACAGCAGTTTCTCGTATTCCTCGTCGGTCAGCGCCGCCGCCTCGCCGGTGGAACCGGCCACGACCACGCCCTGGGTGCCGCCGTCGATCTGCTGTTTGAGCAGCCGGCGCCAGGCATCAAGGTCGAGTTCGCCCGTGGTGCCGAAGGGCGTGGCCAGTGCGGTGATGCTGCCGGAGAGGGACAAGCGGTTAGCCTCTGGACGATGTGGGGAGAAGCGCGTTGCGACCGCGCGGCCTGCGATGTTACTTGCGGCGCGAAAGCGCGGGCAAGTATGCTGGTCGCCGCGCCCGGGACGTGCCGGGCCGCCATTCAGACTCGCAGTGATGCCGGAAGCCCCTTTGACCGATTCCACGCCCCGGCCTTCGCCGAACGAAAACCATCTCCTGATCAACGCCTACACGACGCATCCGGAGTCGCCGCTGCTGGCGGTGACCCGGCGCATCGCCGACTCGGGCTGCAACCTGGTCGATGCGCGGCTGTCCACGGTCGGCCGCGACGTGTCGGTGACCGCGCTGGCGACCGGCTCGTGGGACGCGGTGGCCAAGCTGGAGGCGATGATGACCCGGCTCGAGCGCGAGGAAGGCCTGAAGCTGGTCTGGTACCGCACCGGCGCCAAGGTCGTGCAGTCCAACCTGTTGCCGTACATCGTCGAGGTGGTGGCGGCCGACAAGCCCGGCATCCTGTTCCAGCTGGCCGATTTCTTCGACCGCCAGGGCATCACCATCGAGAACCTGCAGAGCACCCGCTACCGGGCGATGCAGACCGGCGCGGAGATGTTCTCGGCGCAGGTCACCATCGGCGTGCCGGCCAACATGCACATCGCCGCGCTGCGCGACGATTTCCTCGAATTCTGCGACCATCTGAACCTGGACGCGATCATGGATCCGATGAAGTTCTGACGCTGATGACGGCATCCGGCAAGGCCCTGACGAAAACCACGCTCGACCTGCCGCTGGCGCTGTCCGGCGGCGCCACGGCCAGGCTCGCCGACTACGCCGGCCAATGGCTGGTGCTCTACTTCTACCCGAAGGACAGCACGCCCGGCTGCACCACCGAAGGGCTGGATTTCAACGCGCGCCTGGCCGACTTCAAGCATCGCAACGCGTCGGTGCTGGGCGTGTCGCGCGATTCGGTGAAGTCGCACGACAACTTCTGCGCCAGGCAGGGTTTCGCCTTCCCGCTGGTCAGCGACGCCGACGAGAAGCTGTGCCGCGCCTTCGACGTTATCCACGAGAAGAACATGTACGGGCGCAAGGTGATGGGCGTGGTGCGCAGCACCTTCCTGATCTCGCCCCAGGGCCGCGTCGTGCAGGAATGGCGCGGCGTCAAGGTGCCCGGCCACGCCGACGCCGTGCTGGACGCGCTGAAGGCCGCACAGGCGAAGTGATCGAATCCTTTTTTCCTTTCCCCTCCATCCCGTGCCGCGGCGGGCGTGGAGGCTGGCTGCTGTCCGCGATCCAGACACCCGTGTTCACACATCAATCCCAGGGGTAGCCGAATGACCCGAAGCAAGCGCATCTATGTGCTGGACACCAACGTGCTGATGCACGACCCCACCGCGCTGTTCAAGTTCGAGGAGCACGACGTCTACCTGCCGATGCA
Source organism: Pseudoxanthomonas mexicana (assembly GCF_046736355.1). Lineage (GTDB taxonomy): Bacteria > Pseudomonadota > Gammaproteobacteria > Xanthomonadales > Xanthomonadaceae > Pseudoxanthomonas_A > Pseudoxanthomonas_A mexicana_B. The sequence goes on from NZ_CP157201.1 coordinate 2,566,928, forward strand.
GGTGATCGAGGAACTGGACAACGGCAAGAAGGGCACCTCGGAGGCGAGCCGCAACGCGCGCCAGGTCAGCCGCTTCCTCAACGAGCTGGTCGAGAAGGCCGGGCTGGAGAAGCTGGCCGACGGCATCCCGCTGGTGCAGCCCAACGGCCTGCAGCTGCGCGGCGGCAGGAGCGCCGGCTGCCTGCGCTTCCAGACCAGCCATTTCGAGGCGGGCAAGAGCTTCGGCGCGGTGATCCCGGACAACGCCATCCTCGGCGCGATCCTGGTGCTGAAGGAGCAGCACCCGGACATCCCGGTGGTGTTCGTCTCCAAGGACATCAACCTGCGCATCAAGGCGGCCATCGCCGGCATCGTGTCGGAGGATTACGAGAACGACCGCGCGCTGGACGACTTCAGCCTGCTCTACACCGGCGCGACCGCGCTGCCGGAGGACTTCTGGTCGCGCCACGGCCGCGATCTGAAGTCCTGGACCGAGAAGGGCCGCACCTACTACCGGGTCGAACTGGGCCAGGACGAGGACTGGCATCCCAACCAGTACCTCTACCTGCCCGGCGACGAGCAGTCCGAGTTCCGCGTCACCCGGGTCGAGCACGGCCAGGCCGAGATGCAGATCGTCGACGACTACCGCAACCACCAGCATTCGGTCTGGGGCATCAGCGCGCGCAACCGCGAGCAGAACTTCGCCCTCAACGCGCTGATGGATCCGGAAGTGGACTTCGTCAGCCTGCTCGGCACCGCCGGCACCGGCAAGACCCTGCTGGCGCTGGCCGCCGGCCTGGCGCAGACGATGGACCAGCAGCGCTACCGCGAGATCATCATGACCCGCGCCACGGTCAGCGTCGGCGAGGACATCGGCTTCTTGCCCGGCACCGAGGAGGAGAAGATGACGCCGTGGATGGGCGCGCTGACCGACAACCTGGAAGTGCTCACCCACAACCAGGAGGGCGGCGCCTGGGGCCGCGCGGCGACCAACGACCTGCTCGCCAGCCGCATCAAGATCCGCTCGATGAACTTCATGCGCGGGCGCACCTTCCTGTCGCGCTACCTGATCCTGGACGAGGCGCAGAACCTGACCCCCAAGCAGATGAAGACGCTGATCACCCGCGCCGGCCCCGGCACCAAGATCGTCTGCCTGGGCAACGTCGAGCAGATCGACACGCCGTACCTGACCGAGACCACCTCGGGCCTGACCTACGCGGTGGATCGCTTCAAGAACTGGGCGCACAGCGCGCACGTGACGCTGCGCCGCGGCGAGCGCTCGCGGCTGGCCGACTACGCTTCCGAAGTGCTTTGACGTCCACGCCGCCGGCTTTTTTTCCATCCATCCATCCAGGAATACCCCATGAGTGTCCAGCCTGATTCGGAATGCCCCAAGTGCCGCGGCCGCATGCAGGTCGGCTACTTGCTCGAGCGTGGCCACGGCGACCGCCGCGCCGCGGCCGCGTGGATCGAGGGAGAACCGGAGCCCTCGTTCTGGCAGGGGCTGAAGACGACAGGCCGGGACGTGTTCGAAACCCGTACCTACCGGTGCGCGAAGTGCGGCTTCCTGGAGTCGTACGCACGGGTGGGCATCGGCGACTGATGCGCGCCGCGCCGCGCTGACGTCATGGGCCTGCAACTGCCGCGCTGGGTCTGGATAGGCGCCGTCTCGCTGTCCTGCGTGTCGGGCATGGTCAACGCGATCGGCTACCTGGGCTTCGAGCACCAGGCGGTCAGCCACCTGACCGGCACGACCAGCCTGCTCGGCATCGCGCTGACCCAGGGCGACGGCGTGGCCATCGCGCACCTGTGGGGCGTGCTGATCGCCTTCAGCTTCGGCGCCATGCTCAGCGGCATGATCATCCAGGACAGCACGCTGAAGCTGGGACGCCGCTACGGGGTGGCGCTGACGCTGGAGGCGCTGCTGCTGTTCGCCTCGGTACCGCTGTTCAAGCAGCAGCAGATCTGGGGCGCGCTGGCGGCGGCGATGGCCTGCGGCCTGCAGAACGCGATGGCCACCACCTTCAGCGGCGCGGCCATCCGCACGACCCACGTCAGCGGCATGTTCACCGACCTGGGCATCGGCCTGGGCCACCTGCTGCGCGGGATGCCGCTGCCGATCCGGCGGTTGACGCTGAGCGGGCTCATCATCACCGGCTTCCTGGCCGGAGGCATCCTCGGCGCGTGGCTGTTCGCGCGCCTGGAGTACGACGCGCTGCTGGCGCCGGCCGCGCTGACCGGGCTGGTCGGCATCGTCTACGCCGGCTACCGGCAATGGAAGCTGGTGCAGCAGCGGCGCGCGCGGTCGCCGTGACGGCCGTGCGGCGCGCAGGTCGCGCCCTGCGCGCCGATGCAGGCACAATCGCGGCATGGACACCCCTTCCCCCGTCGTATCCGCCCTGACCATCGCCGGCTCCGATTCCGGCGGCGGCGCCGGCATCCAGGCCGATCTCAAGACCTTCGCCGCGCACCGCGTGCACGGGCTGTCGGCGCTGGCCGCGCTGACCGCGCAGCACACCCGCGCGGTGACCGCGGTGCACGTGCCGCCCGTCGATTTCCTCGACGCGCAGATCGACGCCTGCTTCGACGACTTCCGCATCGGCGCGATCAAGCTGGGCATGCTGGCCAGCGACGGGGTCATCGCGACGGTGGCGCGCGCGATCGAGCGCCACCGGCCGCCGCACGTGGTGCTGGACCCGGTGATGATCGCCACCAGCGGCGCCAAACTTCTGCAGGACGACGCCTTGCAGTCGCTGCGCGAGCGCCTGCTGCCGCGGGCCACGGTGATCACGCCCAACCTGCCGGAAGCCGAACTGCTGCTGGGCCGCGCCATCGGCGACGTCGAGGCGATGGGCGAGGCGGCGCGCGCGCTGCTGGCACTGGGCGCGCCGGCGGTGTTGCTCAAGGGCGGGCACCTGCCCGGTGGCGGCGAGGTCACCGACCTGTTCGCCGACGCGAGCGGAATCCATGCGATCAGCCACCCGCGCCTGCCGCTGGAGGCGCACGGCACCGGCTGCACGCTGGCCTCGGCGATCGCCGCCAACCTGTGCCGCGGCCTGCCGCTGCACGAGGCCTGCCTGGCCGCCTCCGACTACGTGCACCGCGCGCTGGCGGGCGGCTACCGGCCCGGGCGCGCGGAGGTGCGGGTGCTGGATCACTTCGGCGCGGCCAGCCGATGAGCATCACCCCCGACGAAACCTTCCTGACCGCCAGCGACGGCCATCGCTTCCCGCTGCTGTCGCGCATCCCCGACGATGCGCGCATGGCCCTGCTGTGGCTGCCGGCGCTGGGCGTGGCCGCACGCCACTACTTGCCCTTCGCCGATGCGCTGGCCGCGCGCGGCGTGGCGGTCTTCGTGCACGAATGGCGCGGCAACGGCGGCAGCAGCCTGCGCGCCGGCCGCGGCCACGACTGGGGTTACCGCGAACTGCTGGAACGGGACCTGCCGCTCGGCGACCAGACCGTGCAGCGGCACCTGCCGCACGTCCCCTGCGCGATCGGCGGCCACAGCCTGGGCGGGCAGCTCGCCGCCTGCTACCTGGGCCTGCATCCGCACGCCTTCGCGCGGCTGTGGCTGGTCGCCAGCGGCAGCCCGCACTGGCGCGCCTTCCCCGGCCTGCGCGGGCTGTCGCTGCCGTGGTTCTACCGCTTCGCGATCTGGCTCTCGCACCGGCGCGGGTTCCTGCCCGGCCGCCGGCTCGGCTTCGGCGGCAACGAGGCGCGCAGCCTGATCGAGGACTGGGCGCGGGTCGGCCTGTCCGGCCGCTACGCCGCCGCCGGCATGACTGTCGATCCGGAAGCGGGCATGGCGACGGTGGACGCCGCCATCGACGCGGTGCTGCTGCGACGCGACTGGCTGGCGCCGCCGGCCTCGCTGCGGGCGCTGCTGGCGAAGCTGCCGCGGGCCGACGCGCGCGTCCTCACGCTGGATGCCGATGCGCTCGGCGCGCCGGCCGATCACTTCGCCTGGATGCGCCACCCGGACGCGGTGGCCGATGCACTGCTGCGGCCCACGCTGGCCGCCGGCGATCAGTAGACCGCGATGCAGTCGCGGCCGTTGCGCTTGGCCCGGTACAGCGCGCTGTCGGCCGCGTCCACCCACTCGCTGACGCTGGCGATGCTGCTGTTGATCTCGGCCAGGCCGATGCTGACCGTGCAGCGCAGGCCGTCGCGGTTGAACACGTAGACGGCGACCTGCCGGCGCAGCCGCTCGGCCGCCACGATGGCCTCCTCCCAGCGCGTCTCCGGCATCACGATGCCGAACTCGTCGCCGCCGTAGCGCCCGCCGGTGTCGGTCTCGCGCAGGCAGGCCTTCAGCAGCCGCGCGAACTCCTCGACTACGTGGTCGCCCATCGTGTGGCCGTGGCTGTCGTTGATGCTCTTGAAGTGATCGATGTCGATCAGGATCAGCACCGCCGGCCGGCCGCTGCGCTGGAAGCGCTTGAGTTCCAGCGAGGCGGCGTATAGCCACTGCTGGCGGTTCATCAGCCCGGTCGCGCCGTCGAAGCGCGCCATCCGGTCGAGCATCTCGCGCTGGTGCCGCGCCTTCAGCCAGATCGTGTGCACCGAATGGCCGATCGCCATCGGATAGGCGATCAGCAGCGGCAGGCTGGCCAGCAGCATCGCCTGCGTCGCGTTCGGCTGGAAGGCGAAGCCCCACGCCGCGCTGGCGGCGATGCAGGTGAGCAGCATCCCCAGCAGGCAGCGCAGGGCGAACCGCCAGCCGCCGACGATCATCTTGTCCATCGTCAGCATCACCGCCAGCACCGCGCTCGGCACCAGCGCGAACTGCATCGCCGCGATCCAGAACCCGCCCATCGCCGAGTCGAAGGCCAGGTTGCGGTATTCGGCCTGCACCGGCTCGACGCTGCGCCGCACCAGCCGGTAGGCCAGGTGCGGCCAGACCAGCAGGTTGGCGGCCAGCAGGATCCACGCGTCGATGCCGGCGCCATGCTCGTGCAGCGCCGCGCCCACGCAGATCATCCCCATCGCCAGCCCCAGCGTCCGCATCCGATAGGTGCGCAGGCCCGGCGTCCGCGACGGCGCGGGCTGTTCGGGGCGGGACGGCGCGGATGGGGCTGGGGGCTTGGGCAAAGGCCGGCCACGGCGGAAGGGCTCGCCCGATTCTCGGCGATGCCCCCCGGACCGTCCACCGGTGCCGGCGCGGGCGTTCAGGCGGCGGCGTAGCCCTGCGGGTTCATTGACTGCCAGCGCCAGGCGTCGCGGCACATCGCCTCCACGTCCAGTTCCGCCTTCCAGCCCAGCAGCGATTGCGCCAGGCTCGGATCGGCGTAGACCTCGGCCACGTCGCCGGGGCGGCGCTGCACGATGTCGTACGGCACCGCGCGGCCGCTGGCGCGGCTGAAGGCATCGACCAGTTCCAGCACGCTGACGCCGCGGCCGGTGCCCAGGTTGACGGTGAGGCTGCGGTCGGCGCGGAACAGGTAGTCCAGCGCGTCGGCATGCGCGCGCGCCAGGTCCATCACGTGGATGTAGTCGCGCACGCCGGTGCCGTCGGCGGTCGGGTAGTCGCCGCCGAACACGCTGAGCCGCTCGCGCCGGCCGACCGCGACCTGGCAGATGTACGGCATCAGGTTGTTGGGGATGCCGTTGGGATCCTCGCCGATCAGGCCGGAGGCGTGCGCGCCGACCGGGTTGAAGTAGCGCAGGTTGGCGGCGCGGAAATCCTCGTCGGCGCGGCACAGATCGCCGATCAGCTCCTCCACCACCAGCTTGGTGCGGCCGTAGGGATTGGTGACCTGCAGGCGCGCGCCTTCGTCGACCGGCACCCGCTCGGGATCGCCGTAGACGGTCGCCGAGGAACTGAACACCAGGTGGCGCACGCCGTGCGCGCGCATCGCCCGCAGCAGGTTCAGGGTGCCGCCGATGTTGTTGTCGAAATAGTCCAGCGGCTTCTCGCACGACTCGCCGACCGCCTTGAGCGCGGCGAAATGGACCACCGCGTCGAACCGCTGCGCGGAGAACAGCGCATCGAGCTGCGCCGGCTCGCGCAGGTCCGCGCGCCGGCAATCGACCGGCGCGCCGGTCAGCCGGCGCAGGCGGTCCAGGATCGCCGGCGAGCTGTTGCTGAAGTTGTCGGCGATGACGACCTGGTGGCCGCGCCCGGCCAGCACCAGGTAGGTATGGCTGCCGATGTAGCCGGCGCCGCCGCAAAGCAGGATCCGCATCTTGGTTGAAGTCCGCACGCGCTGTCTCGATGCAGCAGATACGGCGATAGCCTCCGATGCAGGACAACGCGCAGTCCGCGCGCGCCGCATGTCCTGTGCGGCGTCGTTCGTGCGTTAGGCGACGTAATCCGACGGGAGCAGCCAGCGAAACCCTCCAGGGTTCCGGCTCGGCTAGACTCTGCGCGGCTCACTTCTTGACTGCGAGATCGAGACACCGATGAATGCCCCCCTGCCCACGCCCGAGAACATCAGGATCGCCGTCATCGGACTGGGATACGTCGGCCTGCCGCTGGCGGTCGCCTTCGGCCGCCGCTTCCCGACCGTGGGTTTCGACATCAACCGCAAGCGCGTGGACGAACTGCGCGCCGGCCACGATCACACGCTGGAGGTCTCGGAGGCCGAGCTGAAGGAATCGGCCCAGCTGGAATGCTCGGCCGACCCGCAGGCGCTGGCCGGCTGCAACGTCTTCATCGTCACCGTGCCCACCCCGATCGACGAGTACAAGCGCCCGGACCTGCGCCCGCTGGAATCGGCCAGCCGCACCGTCGGCCGCGCGATCGACAAGGGCGGCGTGGCGATCTACGAATCGACCGTCTATCCCGGCGCGACCGAGGAAGTATGCGTGCCGATCATCGAGCGCGAGTCCGGGCTGGCGTTCAACCGGGACTTCTACGCCGGCTACAGCCCCGAGCGCATCAACCCCGGCGATCGCCAGCACCGGCTGGAGACCATCATGAAGGTCACCTCCGGCTCCACCGCCGAGGCGGCCGACTTCGTCGACGCGCTGTACGGCGCGATCATTACCGCCGGCACCCACAAGACCTCCAGCATCCGCGTCGCCGAAGCCGCCAAGGTCATCGAGAACACCCAGCGCGACGTCAACATCGCCCTAATCAACGAGCTGGCGCTGATCTTCCACCGGCTCGGCATCGACACCCACGAGGTGCTCGAGGCCGCCGGCACCAAGTGGAACTTCCTGCCGTTCCGCCCCGGCCTGGTCGGCGGCCACTGCATCGGCGTGGATCCGTACTACCTCACCCACAAGGCGCAGCAGATCGGCTACCACCCGGACGTGATCCTGGCCGGCCGCCGCATCAACGACAACATGGGCGGCCACGTCGCCCAGCGCGTGGCCAAGCTGATGGGCCAGCGCGGCCTGCAGACCACCCACGCGAACGTCCTGGTGCTCGGCCTGGCGTTCAAGGAGAACTGCCCGGACCTGCGCAACACCCGCGTGGTCGACATCGTCGCCGAGCTGCGCAGCTACAACGCCAACGTGCACATCCACGATCCGTGGGTCAGCGCGCACGAAGCCCGCGAGGAATACGGGCTGGATCTGGTCGAACGTCCGGAGCCGGGCCGCTACGACGCGATCGTGCTGGCCGTGGCGCACCGCGAGTTCACCGAGATGGGCGGCGAGCGGATCCGCGCGCTGGGCAAGCCGGGCGCGGTATTGTTCGACGTCAAGCGCGCCCTGCCGCGCGCTGCGGTCGACGACTGCCTCTGAAACCCCACCGACCCACGACAACTGCGGGAAACACCATGCGCATCCTCGTCACCGGCGCTGCCGGCTTCATCGGCAGCCACCTGAGCGAGCGCCTGCTGGCGCGCGGCGACGAGGTGCTCTGCTACGACAACCTCAACGCCTACTACGATCCGCGGCTGAAGCAGGCCCGGCTGGATCGCCTGCTGCCGCATCCGGGCTTCCGCTTCGTGCAGGGCTCGCTGGAGGATCGCCCCGCGCTGGAGGCAGCGTTCGACCAGTTCCGGCCGCAGCGGGTGGTCAACCTGGCCGCGCAGGCCGGCGTGCGCTACTCGCTGGAGAATCCGCACGCCTACATCGACAGCAACATCGTCGGCTTCCTGAACATCCTGGAAGCCTGCCGCCATCGCGGCGTCGAGCACCTGGTCTACGCCTCGTCCAGTTCGGTCTACGGCGCCAACCGCAAGCTGCCGTTCGCGGTCGAGGACAGCGTCGACCACCCGGTCAGCCTGTACGCAGCCACCAAGAAGGCTAACGAGCTGATGGCGCACACCTACAGCCACCTGTTCGGCCTGCCGACCACCGGCCTGCGCTTCTTCACCGTCTACGGCCCGTGGGGCCGGCCGGACATGGCGCTGTTCCTGTTCACCCGGAAGATCCTCGCCGGCGAGCCGATCGACGTGTTCAACCACGGCCGCCACACCCGCGACTTCACCTACATCGACGACGTCGTCGAAGGCGTTATCCGCACGCTGGACCGCGTGCCGGAGCCGGACCCGCGCCACGATCCGCTCACACCCACCCCCGCCACCTCCAGCGCGCCGTACCGCGTCTACAACATCGGCAACCACCAGCCGGTGGAGCTGCTGCGCTACATCGAGGTGCTGGAGCAGTGCCTGGGCCGCAAGGCCAAGCGCAACCTGCTGCCGCTGCAGCCCGGCGACGTGCCCGACACCCATGCCGACGTCGAGGCGCTCAGCCGCGACACGGGCTACTCGCCGTCCACGCCGATCGAGGTGGGCGTGGCCCGCTTCGTCGAGTGGTACCGCGGCTTCTACGGCGTCTGAAAGCGCGCGAGCGCGTCCCCGCGCGCGCGCCGGATCGCCTGGCCGGATGCCCGCGCATTCGGCGTTACAGGAGGCAGTCCATCCAATAGGGGAAAAAACCGATGAAGCGGATCCTGCTTGCCGTCGCAGCCTGCGTCCTGGCATGCCTTCAAGCCGGCTGCGCCAGCGGTGGCGCGAGCGCCCGCACGGCACCGCCCGCGCAGGCCACCACCGCCGTCGACGCCTACCTGATCGGCGTGGACGACATCGTGCAGGTTTCGGTCTGGCGCAACCCCGAGCTCGGCATCACCGTGCCGGTGCGTCCGGACGGCCGCATCTCGGTGCCGCTGGTCGGCGACGTCGCCGCCGCCGGCCTGACCCCGGAGCAGGTGTCCAGGGACATCCAGGACAAGCTCGCGGCCTACGTGCGCGACCCGCAGGTCGCGGTCATCCTGACCGAGCTGCGCAGCCATGAATACCTGTCGCGCGTGCGCGTGACCGGCGCGGTCCGGCAACCGGTCTCGATTCCCTACCGCCCGGGCATGACCGTGCTCGACGCGGTGCTGGCGGCCGGCGGCATCACCGAGTTCGCCGCCCCGGATCGCTCCAGCCTCTACCGCAAGAACAGCAACAACACGCAGAGCTACCAGGTGCGCCTGGACCGCATCCTCAACCGCGGCGATCTGGCCACCAACTTCACGGTGGCGCCGGGCGACGTCATCACCATCCCGGAACGCGTCCTGTGAATACGGCTTCGGTCAACTGGACGGTTCCGGAAGAGAACGCGTCCCCGCTGTCGATGCTGCCCATGCTGGGCAAGGAGTTCCGCCGCCGCGCGGTGCTGCTGACGGCGATCTTCACCGCCGTGTCGCTGCTGGCGCTCGGCATCGGCATGCTGCTGCCCAAGCGCTACACCTCCTCGACCACCATCCTGGTGGAGGAACGCAACATCATCGCGCCGCTGATGGAAGGCCGCGCCGTGGCCACCAGCGTGGTCGACCGCGCCAGCATCCTGCGCGAAGTCGCCTTCAGCCGCCGCGTCATGGACGAGATCCTCAAGACCGGCGGCTGGATGGAGTCCAACCCCACCGCGCTGGAGCAGGACAAGCTGATCGAGAAGATCATCGGCCGCACCCGCGTCACCAACCCGCGCGCCAACCTGATCGAGATCGCCTACAGCGATTCCGACGCCGAGCGCGCCTACCAGGTCACCAAGCGCTTCGCCGAACTGGTCATCCAGGAAAGCCTGTCGACCAAGGAGCGCGAGAGCCGCGAGGCCTACGCCTTCATCGATTCCCAGGTCAAGCAGTACCACGACAAGCTGACCGAGGCCGAGGCCGACCTGGAGCGCTTCCGCAACACCAACCCCGATGCGCGGCCCGGCACCGACGCCGACGTCAACGCGCGCATCGGCGAGCTGCGCCGCATCGTCGAGTCCGGGCGCATGGAGCTGATCGACCTGCGCTCGCAGGAAGCGGCGCTGCAATCGCAGCTGTCGGGCGAGAGCGAGATCACGATGGTGCAGACCCGCGCCGGCCAGTTCCGCGCGCGCCTGGCGGAGTTGCAGTCGCAGCGCGACCAGCTGCTGCTGACCTACACCGAGCAGCACCCGGACGTGGTCCGCGTCCAGCACCAGCTCCGCGATCTGGAGGAGGAGCTGCGGCGCGAGGAGGCGCAGCCGCGCAAGGCCGCGTCGGCCGGCGCGCTGGACGGCTCGGCGGCGGCGTTCAACCCGCTCTACGGCGAACTGAAGAGCAAGCTGGCCGAGGCGTCCCGCCGCAGCGCCGCCACCGCCGCGCGCATCGCCAGCGCCGAGTCGATGCTGGCCGGCGAACTGGGTCGCAGCAACCGCATCGCGGCCTCGGAAAGCACGCTGGCCGAGCTGACCCGCGACTACGAGGTCAACCGCGATCTGTACCAGGATCTGCTGAAGCGCCGCGAGAACGCGCGCGTGTCGATGAACCTCGACGCCGAGCAGCGCGGCCTGAGCTTCCGCATCCAGGAGCCGGCGGCGATGCCGCTGCGTCCCAGTGGCCTGCGGGTGATGCACGTGGCCGGCGCCGGCTTGCTGCTGGCCGTGCTGATCCCGCTGGGCGTGCTGCTGGCCATCATCAAGCTGGATCCGCGCGTGCGCTCGATCCAGCAGATCGAGAAGGACGCCGGCCTGCCGGTGCTGGGCACGATGCCGGCCTACCTCACCGGCCGGCGCCGCCGCCAGGCGATGCGCCGCTACGCGCTGGCCGCCTCGCTGCTGCTCGCCGTGCCGCTCGTCTACGGACTGACCTACACCCTGAAACTGGTGGAAGTGCTATGAACAGCGCCCTGACTCCCCGCAAGGAAGACCTCGGCGACGCCGGCACCGTCACCAGCCGCTCGATAGCGCCGCGCCCGCAAACCACGGCGCTGAGCCCGCTGCAACTGGAGGACCGCGCCACCATCTACCGCGGCAACGCCGACCGCCGCGAGGTCGACGCCTTCCGCGAGCTGCGCACGCAGCTGCTCTCGATCGCCGAGGGCAACTTCGTCACCCTGGTCGCGCCAGTCAGCCGCGGCAGCGGCGGCAGCTTCGTCGCGCGCAACCTCGCCGCCTCGGTCGCCTTCGACGAGAGCCGCAGCGCGCTGCTGGTGGACTGCGATCTGCGCCACCCCTCGCAGGACCGGACGCTGAAGCTCAGCGCCAGCCAGGGCGGGCTCATCGACTACCTGGAAGACCAGGAGAGCAGCGCCGAGTCGGTGCTGTACGACACCGGCGTGCCGCGCCTGCGCCTGCTGCCTGCCGGCAAGTCGCGCGAGAGCGGCGCCGAGTACTTCTCCTCGTTCCGCATGCGCCTGCTGCTCGACTCGCTGCGCAGCCAGGATCCGCACTGCCACGTCTTCCTTGACGCGCCGCCGGTGCGCGGCGCGCCCGACGCGCGCATCCTCTCCGAGCTGGCCGACGTGGTGGTGCTGGTGGCCGGCTACGGGCGCGATACCGCGCAGGCCATCGCGCAGGCCGCATCCAATTTCGATCCCCGCAAGTTCGCAGGCGTCGTCTTCAACGAGGGCGTATGAACAACAGCAACCGTAATGGCAAACGCAACCGAGCCTCGTTTCCCCGCAGGGCGATCTGCGTGGCGACGATGCTCGCGCTGCCGTCGATGGCGCAGGCTGCAAGGCTGAACTACGAACTGGGCGCCGGCCTGATGCACAGCGACAACATCGCGCTGCGCGAGACCGGCGAGATCAGCGAGACGGTGTTCTCGCCGCGCCTGCGCTTCGACTTCGAGCATGCCAGCTCGACGCTGCGGACCCATTTCCGCGGCGACGTCCAGTACCTCGACTACCGGCACGGCACCTACCCGGACGACACCCGCGGCGAGTTCGCCGGCGAGCTGGACTGGACGATCTCGCCCGAGCGCGCCAACTTCATCGTGCGCGACTCGCTCAGCCGCCAGTCGATCGACTCGCTGACCGCGTTCACGCCGGGCAACCAGCAGCAGATCAACGTATTCGAGGCCGGCCCCAGCTTCCACGTCCGCGTCGGCGAGGCGATGCGCGGCCAGCTCGACCTGCGTTATACCGACAGCTACGCCGAGGAAACCCGCACCTTCAACAGCAACCGCTACAACGCGGCCGCGCGGCTGCGCCGCGACCTGGGCGACACCGACCGGATCTCGTTCAACGTCGAGGCCACCCGCACCGAGTACGACCAGTTCAGTTCGCTCTACGACTACGAGCGCTACGACGCCTACGTCAACTACGGCAGCCGGCTCGCCGCGACCGAGATCAACCTCGACGCCGGCTACTCGCGGCTGGAGCCGCAGGGCGGCGATCGCTCGTCCAGCGCGCTGTTCCGCGGACAGGCGGCCTGGCAGGCCTCGCCGCGCAGCAAGCTCAGCGCCGACGCCGCCTACCAGTTCGCCGACGCGGCGCAGGACCTGATCCTGCGCGTCGGCGATCCGTCCTCGCCGATCGATCCGGGCATCGGCAATCCCGACAACCCCAACCTCCAGATCGTGCCGGACACGTTCAAGCAGAAGCGCGCCGGGCTCGGCTACGAGTTCACCGGCACCCGCCTGCACGTGCTGGCGCAGGCCTACCGCGAGCGGCTGCGCTACCTGCGCGACGCCGCCTTCGATCAGGACAACCACGGCGGCGCGCTGTACGCGCGCTACGAGCTGCGGCCGCAGCTGCACCTGACCCTGCACGCGCTGCGCGAGAACCGCGAATTCCTCTCCTTCGACCGCGACGACCGCGACGCCACCCTGGGCATCGGCCTGGCCTCGCGGATGAGCCGGCACTGGGGCGCGCGCCTGGACTACCAGCGGCGCAAGCGCGACAGCTCGGTAGGTGGGCAGGATTACGTCGAGAACGTGGTGGCGCTGTCCTTTACCTACTATCGGTGATCCGAGGTGTCCCTCCCCATGCAAGAAGGCCATGCCGCAGGCCGGGCCGTGGCCCTGATGTACCACGCGCTGGCGGCGGGCGGCGGCGTTCCCGCCGGGCAGGATCCCCACTACACGCTGGGCGCGGGGGCGTTCGAACGGCAGTTGGATGCGGTCGCGCGCCACGGCGGCGGCGGCAGCGCGCAGTCATGGCTGCGCGGCGGCGGCCACCGCCTGCTGATCACCTTCGATGACGGCCACCTCAGCAACTACGAGATCGCCCTGCCCGCGCTGGCGCGCCGCGGCATGTCCGCCGACTTCTTCGTCAACCCGGCGATGGTCGGTCGGCCCGGCTTCGCCAGTTGGGCGCAGTTGCGCGAGATGGCCGGGGCCGGCATGTCGATCCAGTCGCACGGCTACGATCACGTCTACCTGACCGGCCTGTCCCCGCGCGCCCTGCGCTCGACGCTGAGCGCCGCGCGCGAGGAGATCTCGCAGCGCGTCGGCGTGGCGACGACCCTGCTGGCGCCGCCGGGCGGGCGCATGCCGCACGGCATGGCGGCGGTGGCGCGGGAATGCGGCTATACCCACGTGCTGTCCTCGCGCCCGGGCTGGATCGCCGGGCGCGGGCGTGGCGTGGTGCTGCCGCGCATGGCCGTCACCGCGGCGACCGGCGAGGCCGCCTTCCAGCGCTGGCTGGCGGCGGACACCCGCGCCATCCTGCGCGAAGGCGCGCGCTACGGCGGCCTGGCGCTGGCCAAGCGGCTGCTCGGCGACGATCGCTACGAGCGCATGCGCCACCGCGCGCTGGTGCTGCTGCGGGGACAGGCATGATCCTCGCCTTCTGGCTGTCGCTGGGCATCGTCGCCTTCGCCTACGCCGGCTACCCGCTGGCGGTGGCGATCCGCGCGCGCCTGCGGCCGCGCCCGATCCGCGCGCGGGCGCAGACCCCGCGCGTGGACGTGCTGCTGGTGGTGCACAACGGCGCGGCGCAGTTGCCGGCCAAGCTCGACAACCTGCTGGCGCTGGACTACCCGGCCGATCGCCTGCGCATCAACGTCGTCTGCGACGGCTGCGACGACGCCAGCGAGGCGCTGGCGCGCGGCTATCCGGAAGATCGCGTGCGCGTGTTCGCCTTCGCCGTGCGACGCGGCAAGTCGGCCTGCATCGGCGCGGTGCTGCCGCGGCTCGATGCCGACATCGTGCTGTTCAACGACGTGCGCCAGCGCGTCGATGCGGACGCCGCGGCCGCGCTGGTCGCGGTGCTGGCCGATCCGCAGGTCGGCGCGGCCAGCGGCGAGCTGGTCCTGCTGGCCAGCAACGGCTACGGCCAGGGCGTGGACGCCTACTGGCGCTACGAGAAGCTGATCCGCCGCATGGAAAGCGCCAGCGGCTCGATCGTCGGCGTCACCGGCGCGCTGTACGCCGCCCGCCGCGACGCCATCCCGCCGGTGCCGGCCGGCGTGGTGCTGGACGACATGTGGATCCCGCTCGGCATCGCCGCGCGCGGCTACCGGGTCGTGTTCGTGCCGCAGGCGCGGGCCTACGACCAGGCCAGCCCGGATCCGGCCAGCGAGGAGCCGCGCAAGCGGCGCACGCTGGCCGGCAACTACCAATTGCTGCACCGCTGGCCGCGGCTAGCCATCCCCGGCGCGCATCCGCTGGCGCTGCGCCTGTGGGGCCACAAGTGGCTGCGCCTGCTCGCGCCCTGGCTGCTGCTGGTCGCTCTGATCGCCAGCGCCTGGCTCGCCGCGCGCGGCAGCCTCTTCTACGCGGCGCTGCTGGCGCTGCAACTGGCGGCCTACGGCGCCGCCCTGCTCGGCCGCTGGTGGCCGCCGCTGGCGCGGCGCCTGCTGCCGGTGCGCCTGGCCACCGCCTTCCTCAGCCTCAACAGCAGCGCCATGCTCGCCTTCTTCGACTACCTGCGCAATCCGCACGCCCACCTCTGGACCACCACCCGGCTGGAGGACGCCACGCCATGAGCACGCCCCGGCTGCAACGCGCGGTCTACGTGGTGTCGCTGTTCCCGTGCTGGTCGGAGACCTTCATCGTGCGCGAGATCAACGCGCTGATCGAGAACGGCGTGGACGTGCGCATCGTCTCGCTCAAGCGCCCCTCCGAAGCGCTGGTGCAGGCGGACGCGGCGACGCTGATGGATCGCGTGCGGCATCCGCGCTCGCTGGCGCGCGCGCTGGCGGGCCTGGCCGCCGCGTCTTTCCGTCGGCCTGCCGCGGTGCTGGGCAGCCTGGGCGCGATCCTCGCCGACACCTGGCGCACGCCCGCGGTCTGCGTCAAGTCGCTGGCCGCCTGGCTGCGCGGGCTGGAGCACGTGCGCTGGCTGCGCGAATTCGATCCGCAGATCATTCATGCCCATTGGGCCACCTATCCCTCCACCGCCGCGTGGACGCTGGGCCGGGTGCTGGACCGCCCCTTCGGCTTCACCTGCCACGCGCACGACATCTTCGTCGAGCGCCAGCTCATCGCGCGCAAGATCGAGGACGCGGCGCTGGCGGTCACCATCTCGCGCTTCAACGTCGGCTGGCTGAGCGCGCGCGAGACGCCGCTGGCCGGCAGCAAGCTGAAGATCGTGCATTGCGGCGTGGACATGGCGGTCAACCACTGGAACGCCGACGGGCGCACGCCGCACAGCATCCTCACCGTGGGCCGGCTGGATCCGATCAAGGGCTTCGCCACGCTGATCCGCGCGCTGGGCCTGCTGCGCCGGCGCGGGCTGGACTTCCGCTGCCGTCTGCTCGGATCCGGGCCACTGGACGCCGAGCTGCGGCGACTGGCCCGCGAACAGGACGTGGACGATCGCATCGAGTTCGCCGGCGCGCAGCCGCAGGACGTGGTGCGCCGCTGGATGGGCGAGGCCGGCCTGTTCGTGCTGCCTTCCGAGGTCGCCGAGGACGGCAACCGCGACGGCATCCCGGTCGCGCTGATGGAGGCGATGGCCACCGGCTGCCCGGTGATCAGCACCCGCGTGTCCGGCATTCCCGAACTGGTCGAGCACGACGCCACCGGCCTGCTGGTCGACGAGCGCCAGCCCGAGGCGCTGGCCGACGCGATGCAGCGGCTGCTGGAGGACGCCGAGCTGCGGCGGCGCGTCAGCCACGGCGCGCGCGGCAAGATCGAGCGCGAGTTCGACGCCCGCAAGGAAGGCCTGCGCCTTCAGCAATACATGGAGGCCGCGCTCGATGGCTGAGAAGAAGAGACTGCTGGTGGCGACCGACGAGATGGAGGTCGGCGGCAGCCAGCGCCAGATCGCCTACCTGCTGGGCGGCATCGACCGCGCGCGCTGGCAGCCGGAGCTGGTGTTCTTCCGCAACGAGTCGTTCCTGGTCAAGCAGTTGCGCGAACAGGGCGTCATCGTCCACCACGTGCCCAAGCGCGGCCGGCTCGACCTCGGCTTCGTGTTCCGCTACGCCGCGCTGCTGCGCCGGCGCCGCTACGACCTGGTGCACGCGTTCTCGCTGACGGCCGAGCTGTGGACCTGGGTGTGCTCGCTGCCGCTGCTGCGGCCGCCGGCGCTGGTGTCATCGGTGCGCGGGCTCTACATGGCCGAATCGGACCGGTTCTGGCGCATCAAGCGCTTCGTCCTCGGGCGCAGCGCGGCGACCATCTCCAACTCGCGCGCGGGCGCGGCGACCGCCGCGGCGCGCGCGCGCCTGCCGCGCGAGAGCTTCGATGTCGTGCCCAACGGCATCGTGCCGCCGCCGACGCTGGCGGCGAACGAGCGCCAGGCGCTGCGCGACCTGCTGGGCGTGCCGCCCGGCCGCAGCTTCGGCCTGTTCGTCGGCCGGCTGGTCAAGGAAAAGAACCTCGAATGCCTGGTCCGGGCGCTGGCGCGATTGCCACAGTGCGAACGCCCGTGGATAGCGCTGGCCGGAAATGGTCCGCTGCGCGAGCGCATCGAGGCGCTTCGCGAAGCGGCCGGTCTCGCCGGCGATTTGCGTTTCCTCGGCGAACGCTCAGATGCGACCCGCTTGATGAATGCTGCCGATTTCCTGGTGCTGCCCTCCGCCTACGAGGGCATGTCCAACGTGTTGATGGAGGCCATGTCGCTGGGATGCCCGGTACTGGCCTCGGAAGTGGGCGGCAATCCGGAACTGATCGAGGACGGCCGCACCGGCCTGCTGTTCGACTCGGACGACGACGCGATGCTCGCCCGCAAGATCGGCCTGCTCGCCGGCGACGCGGAGCTGCGCGCGCGGTTGTCGCGCCAGGCGGTCGAGCACACCCGCACCCGCTATTCGATCGAGCAGCTCGTCGCGGCGACGACCGCGGTCTACGAGCGCTGCCTGTCGGACGGTTCACTGCAACCCGCACTGGCGAGGAACGCCATGATGACGCCCCCTTCGGGCAAGGACGCATGATGACGGCTGCTTCGATCCGGGGTGATTTCATCCTGGCCGGTGGCCCGCTGGCGCCGGCATGGCTGCGCGGGCGCGAGGGCTTCCGCGTGCTGACGGCGGCGGAGGACCGCCTGCACCTGGCCGTGCGCGGCGAGGTGCTGCACGGGCAGGATCACGACGGCCGGCATTTCGTCGCGCTGGCGGATCTGGTCGCCGGATCGCCGCACGATCTGCTGGTCCGCCCGCAGCAGGCCTTCGGCGCCTGGCGCGGGCGCTTCGCCGGCGCCGAGTGGAAGGACGGGGAGGACGGCATCGGCGCGTTCACCGATCACTTCGGCTCGCTGCCGCTGTACTGGTACCGGCACGGCGAGCACTTCGCCGTCGCCACCGACCTGCGCCTGCTGCTCGACGCGCCCGGGGTCGAGCGCCGGCCCGACCCGGTGGCCGTCTACCACTACCTCAACTTCGCCTGCATCCCCGCGCCGCTGACGATCTGCCAGGGCGTCAGCCGCATCGAGCCGGGCACGCGGCTGCTGCTCGACGCGCGGCGCGCGCAGGGCGAGCGCTATTACCTGCCGGAGTATCCGGGCGACCTGCACGGCAGCGACGAGGCGCTGGCGCAGGGCATGCGCGATCGCATCGTCGCCACCGTCGAGGACTACCGCCCCGCCGGCGACGCGGGCTGGGCCTGCTTCCTCAGCGGCGGCACCGACAGCAGCAGCATCGTCAGCATCCTGGCGCGGCAGGGCATCGGCAAGGTGCACAGCTGCTCCATCGGCTTCCAGGAGGCCGGCTACGACGAACTCGACTTCGCCCGCCTGGCCGGCGAGGCCTGCGGCGCGCAGCCGCACCTGGCCCAGGTCGATCACGCGCGCGCGCTGGGCCTGCTCGATTCGGTGATCGACGCCTACGACCAGCCGTTCGGCAACGCCTCGGCGGTGCCCACCCTGGCCTGCGCCGAGCTCGGGCAGGCGCAGGGCTTCGCGCTGATGCTCGGCGGCGACGGCGGCGACGAGATCTTCGGCGGCAACGAGCGCTACGCCAAGGACAAGGTGATGCAGGCCTTCTACGGGCTGCCTTCGCCGCTGAAGGCGGCCGCGCGCGCCATCGGCAACGCGGTCGGCGGCGGCGACAACCACCTGCTCAACCGCGTGCGCAACTTCACCCGCCGCGCGTCGCTGCCCAACCCGGATCGCTTCTACACCGACGATTCGTTCGCCTCGGACTACTACGAGGAACTGCTGACCCCGGATTTCCGCCGGCAGGTCAAGCGCGACGCCTCGCTGGACTTCATGCGCCAGGTGTACGCGCTGGGCGGACGCGCCGAGCCGCTGCACCGGATCATGCGCCTGGACCTGATGATGGCCATCGCCCAGAACGATCTGGTCAAGGTCCACCGCGCCTGCAAGCAGCACGGCGTCTCGGCGCGCTTCCCCTACCTGGATCCGGCGCTGGTCGAGTACTGCGGCCGCCTGGCCGCCACCTACAAGGTGCGCGGGCTGAACAAGCGCCACCTGTTCAAGCAGGCGATGGCCGGCATCCTGCCGCAGGAGATCCTGCGCAAGCGCAAGCAGGGCTTCGGCCTGCCGATCGCGATCTGGATGAAGGACGACGCCGACCTGCAGGCGCGGGTGCGCGACGTGCTGCTGGACGGGCGCACCCGCCAGCGCGGCTGGGTCGATCCGGGCTTCATCGCGCGGCTGGTCGAGCTGCACATGGCCGGCGGCTGGGATCATTCCACCGCGATCTGGCAGTTGCTGGTGCTGGAACTGTGGATGCGGCGCTACATGGATGGACGCTGAGATGCCGCCGCTGCGCGTACTGATGATCCTCGAGGCCGCCTACCCCGCCCTGCGCGGCGGCGGCGCCGAAGCGCAGGTGCGGACGCTGGCGCGCGCCCTGCGCGCGCGCGGCCAGCGCGTCACCGTGCTGGCGCCGCGGCTGGGCTGGGGCCTGCAGGAGCGCGTCAGCCGCGTCGACGGCGTGCCGGTGTGCCGGCTGTCCTATCCGCGCATCCCGCTGCTGTCCGGCCCCTTCCTGTGGCTGGCCACGGCGCTGTTCCTGCTGCGCCGTCGCCATCGCTACGACGCCTGGCACGCGCACATCGCGCACCGGATGGCGGCCATCGCCGCGCTGATGGGGCGCTGGCTGGACCGGCGCGTGCTGGTCAAGGTCTCCGGCTGGTGGGAACTGGAGAAGGGCACGCTGGCCCCCGGCGCCGGCCCGGTCAACCGCATTTGCGCGCTGCTGCTGCGCAGCGCCGGGCACTGGCAGGCGATCAGCCAGCGCATCGCTTCCACCCTGGCCGCGCGCGGCATTCCCGCCGCCCGCATCGCGGCGGTGCCCAACGCGGTGGATACCACGCGCTTCGCCGGCGTGACCCGCCCGGCCGAAGGGCCGGCGCGCTTCGTCTTCATCGGCCGGCTGGAAGCGGAGAAAGGCTTGCGCGTGCTGCTGTCCTCGTTCGCCGCGGTGGTCGCGCGGCGGCCGGACGTCTCGCTGCTGCTGGTCGGCAGCGGCAGCCTGGAAACGGCGCTGAAGGAACAGGCCGCGCGCCTGGGCATCGGCGGCAAGGTGACCTTCGCCGGCCACCAGGACGGCATCGAGACGTTTCTCGCCGACGCCAACGTCGGCGTGCTGTGCTCGCGCATCGAGGGCCTGTCCAACACACTGCTGGAATCGATGGCGTCCGGACTGCCGATGGTGGCCAGCCGCATCAGCGGCAACGAGGACTTCGTGCGCGAGGGCGAGAACGGCTGGCTCTACGATCCGGGCGACGGCGAGGGCCTGGCCCGCTGCCTGGAAGCGGCCGCCGTGCTGGCGCCGGCCGAGCGCGCCGCGATGGGCGAGCGCGCACGCGACCACGTGCGCCGCAACGCCGGCCTGGAGCCGGTGCTGCGCCAGCTGATGCGGCTCTACCGCGGCGAGGAAGACGCGCTGCCCGACGCCGCCATTTCCAAGCGGAGCGCCTGACCGATGTGCGGCATTGCAGGCATGGTGGTCGCCCCCGGCCGCCCCGCGCCCTCGCCCGGACTGGGCGAGCGCATGAACGCGGTGATCCACCACCGCGGACCGGACGACGGCGGCCTGCACCGCGACGAACGCGCACTGCTGGGCATGCGCCGGCTGTCGATCATCGACGTCGGCGGCGGTCACCAGCCGCTGTACGGCGCCGGCGGCCAGGTCTGCCTGGTGTTCAACGGCGAGATCTACAACTACCGCGAGCTGCGCGCCGGACTGGAGAAGGACGGACACGTCTTCCATACCCACAGCGATACCGAAGTCATCCTGCAGGCCTACCTGCGCGACGGCGTGGAGGCGTTCGCGAAGCTGGACGGCATGTTCGGCATCGCCCTGTGGGATCGCCGCACGCAGGAGCTGATCCTGGCCCGCGACCGGCTCGGCGAGAAGCCGCTCTACTACGCCGTCGACGCGCAGCGGATCCTGTTCGGCTCGGAGCTGAAGTCGCTGCTGCAATCGCCCGATTGCCCGCGCGAGCTCGACGCCGACGCGCTGCGCGCCTACCTGGCCTACGGCTACGTGCCCTCGCCGCTGTCGGTGTTCGCCGGCGTCCGCAAGCTGCCGCCGGCGCACTACCTGCGCTACCGCGACGGCCAGGTTTCGCTGCACCGCTACTGGCGGCCGTCGCTGTCGCCGAAGGCCACGCTCGACGAGCGCGAGGCCGGCGAGCGGCTGGAGCACCTGCTGGATCGCGCGGTCGCCAGCCGGCTGGTGTCGGACGTGCCGTTCGGCGCCTTCCTCAGCGGCGGGCTGGATTCCAGTACGGTGGTCGCGCTGATGGCGCGGCACCTGTCGCAGCCGGTCAAGACCTTCACCATCGGCTTCAAGGAAGCGGCCTACAGCGAACTGGACGACGCCCGCCGCGTCGCCCGCCACCTCGGCACCGATCACCACGAACTGATCGTCGATCCGGACGCGGTGTCGCTGCTGCACAAGCTGGCCTGGCATTTCGACGAACCGTTCGCCGACTCCTCGGCGGTGCCGACCTTCCTGGTCTCCGAGCTGGCCAGCCGGCACGTCAAGATGGTGCTGACCGGCGACGGCGGCGACGAGATGTTCGGTGGCTACGACCGCTACCTGCGCCTGCTGAAGCTGGAAAGCCTCGGCCCGCTGCGCGGATCGGCCGCGGCGCTGGCCGGCATCGGCGGCGCGCTGCTGCCCAACCCCTACGGCGAGCGCCTGTCGCGCATCGGCGAGCGCCTGCGGCTGCCGTTCGAGCAGCGCTACCTCAGCGGCGTGGCGGTGATGCGCGCGGACATCGCGCGGCGCCTGCGCCCGCAGGCCGGCGGCGCCGATCACTTCGACCTGCCGGCACTGCGCGAGGCGGGCAGCGATCTCGGCGCGGGCGATTCGGCGCTGGACCGCGCGGTCGCCATCGACCTGCAGAGCTACCTGCCCGACGACATCCTGGTGAAGCTGGATCGCATGGCGATGGCCGCGTCGCTGGAAGGCCGCTCGCCGTTCCTGCAAACCGACCTGGTCGAGTTCGCGCTCAGCCTGCCGGAGGCCTACCGCGTGCGCGGCGGCCGCGGCAAGCACCTGCTGCGCGAGGTCGCCGGCAAGTGGCTGCCGCCGCGCGCGATCAGCAAGCCCAAGCAGGGCTTCGCCATCCCGCTGGCCGACTGGCTGCGCGGGCCGCTGGCCGAACTGGCCGCCGACACCTTCGCCAGCCACGCGTTCCGCACCCGCGGGCTGGTCGATCCGGCCACCGCCGACACCCTGCTGGACGATCACACCCGCCAGCGCATCGATCGCGGCGAGCCGCTGTGGCAGGTGCTGTGCCTGGAGCTGTGGGCGCAACGCTTCCTCGATGGCGCAGCGCCGGAAGCTGCCTGACCATGTGGATGCGAATGCTGCTGGCGGTGCCGATCCTGTTCATCCCGAACATGATCCACCTGTCGTTCGAGACCGGCATCCCCGGCCTGAACATCGCCAACATCCTGTTCCTGTTGCTGGTGACCGCGCTGATGATGGGCGGGCGCAAGTACCGCCCGCTGCAACCCACCGGGCCGATCACCCATGCGCTGCTGCTGCTGTTCCTGGCGCTGGTGGTCGGCTTCGTCATCGCCCAGGCGACCCGGCCGATGTCGTTCATGGACGACTTCACCTACATCAAGAACCTGATCTTCTATCCGCTGCTGTACTTCGTCTACCGGCGCTGCGGGCAGGACCTGAAGGGCACGCGCCAGCTCATCATCTTCGTGATGGTGGTCGCAGCGGTGGCCGGCTTGGAGGCGATCCGCGAGGGGCTCGACTACGGTTTCGGCAACTATTCCGAAAGCCGGCGCGCCTCCGGCCCGTTCGGCGTGGACTACAGCTCGGCCAACCGCGCCGGCGTGTTCTACGCGATGTTCATGCCGATGTTCGTGGCGATGGCGCTGTTCTTCCGCAAGCAGAAGTTCTGGCGGCTGGCCGCCATCGGCGGCGTCGGCATCATGGCGGTCGCAATCATGGCCACCTACTCGCGCCAGTCCTACCTGATCGCGCTGGTCGGCGTGACCCTGCTGCTGGTGCGCCGCAACGTGCTGCTGGCCGCGCTGATCGGGCTGATGGTGGTGCCGGCGGTCAGCCTGCTGCCCGAAAGCGTGACCCAGCGCGTGGCCGAGACCGAGCAGCAGGACGCGGTCGGCGCGCAGGAACTGGACGTCAGCACCGCCAGCCGCTTCGACATCTGGACCGGCGCGGTGCAGATGTGGAGCCAGCACCCGCTGGGCGTGGGTGTCAACCGCTTCAAGCAATACATCGGCGACTACGTGCCGCGCTACGCCGGCTACGACGCCCACAGCATCTATTTCCTGATGCTGGCCGAATGCGGGCCGATCGGGCTGTTCGCGCTGTTCTACCTGCTCTGGCGGCTGCTGCGCATGGGCATCGGCTTCGCGCGCTCGGTGCCGGCCAGCGACGCCGAGGGCAAGGCGTTATCGCTGGGCTTCGTGCTGGTGGTGATCTCGACCGCGCTGGGCAACGTCTACGGCAGCCCGTTCTTCGAGGGCGCGGTGATGGCCAACTTCTGGGCGCTGTGCGGACTGATGGAGCACTATTTCTCGCTCAAAAAGCAGGCCGCCGCCGCGCCTTCCGCCAGCCAAGCGGCGCCGGCCGATGCCGCCGCCCTCGGCGCGAGGTTCCCGCTGGCCGCGCGCATCGCGCCCGGACGCTATCGCGCCGACCGGCCCTGATCCGGACGGCTCAGGGCGCGGCCGGCACGTAGTCGGCGCTCATGCCGATCCTGTCGCGCAGTTGGTAGTAGAACAGCCCGGCCATCTCCTGCAGCGCGGCCTCGGTCTTGTTCAGGCCGCTGCTGCCGGGCACGAAGTAGCCGGGACCGTCGTAGGGCACGTGGCGCCAGTCGGTCTGCACCTCGCACACCTCGAAGCCGGCGCGGCGCATCGCATAGGCCGCGCGCCGCGTGTGCATGGCCGAGGTGATCAGCGCCACCCGGCGCTCGACCGGCGGCGACAGCGACAGCAGTTCGTGCGCGTTCTCCCAGGTGTTGCGCGAGCGCCGCTCGGTCCGCACCGTCGCCGCGTCCACGCCCAGTTGTGCCAGGTAGCTGGCCATCAGCGCCGACTCGGGCGCCACGTTCGCCCACGGCCGCCCGCCGGCGATCACCAGCTCGCGACCCAGCCGTTCGCGTTGCCACTCGATCGCCTTCTCGGCGCGGCGGCGGCTGGCCACGGTCAGCGCGGAGAAGTCGCGCTCGTCGCGCGCGCTGCGATCGACGCCGCCGGCCAGCACCACGGCCACCTGCGGCGGATCCAGCCGGCACGCGGGCGGCCGATTCGGGATGTGCTCCAGCCAGCCCACCAGCAGATTGGCGAACCAGGGCGTCATCGCCAGCGTGCTGATCGCGGTGGCGGCCGCGAGGAAGGCCAGCAACCGGCGGCGCTGCGCCTGCCAACGCCAGCCGATAGCGCAGACCGCCAGCGACAGCAGCAGCCAGCTCAATGGCGAGAACAGCCAGAACACCAGCGACCTCATCACCCGCAAGGACTCACGCCTGCCGGCTCCACCGGCGCGGCAGGATCATCTTCGGCAGCCGCTTGTCCAGCAGCAGCACCGGCGCCACGTACAGCAGCAGCCACAGGCCGCCGGCGGCGAACAGCCGCGCCCACGGCGACTGCAATCCGAACAGCCCGCTGCCCTGCACCGCCGCCACGAACGCCGCCGCGCAGCCCAGCGCCACCAGCAGCGAGCGCGCGTCCGGCAGCCGCCGCAGATCCGCCGGGCACAGCAGGCAGATCGCGATGCCCAGCACCGCGTAGCTGGCGACGGTGGAATAGACCGCGCCCATCAGCCCCATCGCCGGGATCATCCACAGGTTGAGCACGATGTTGAGCGCGGCCACCGCCAGGGTCAGGTACAGCACCGTCATCGAGCGCTTGTGCAGCAGCAGGCCGTAGCCGCCGATGTCGAACAGCGGGTACAGCGCGTACAGCGTGCCGATCCAGGCGAACACCGGGCCGGAGGCGGCCTTGCCGACGCCGCTGACCGCCTGCACCGCGTCGCTGCCGGTGCACCAGATGGCCGCGGCGATGCCGATCGAGGCGTAGGTCATCGGCAACAGCACGCGCGCCTTCAGCCGCCGCACGCCTTCGGCGCCCTCGGTCTCGAAGGTGCGGTTGGCCACCGGGATGAAGGACTCGGACAGCGAGGCGTGCATCAGCATGCTCACCTGCAACGCCAGCGAGTAGCCGATGGTGTAGATGCCGACCACGGCGAAATCGTCGAGCATGCCCTTGAGCATGATGCGGTCGATCGAGATCAGCAGCACCGTGGCGATCTCGTTGACCACCAGCGGCATGCCGTAGCGCACCGACATGCGGAACTCGGCGAAGTCCAGCACCTCGCGCGAGAACTCCAGGTTCTTCCGGACCCAGTGCACGTAGTACACGATGACCACCACCGCCGCGGCGACCTTGCCGCCGTAGGCCGCCAGCGCGCTGCGCTCGAGGAACAGCACCGCGCCCAGCATCAGCGCCAGTTCCAGCCAGCGCCACGACACCCGCGTCACCATCAGCAGCCCGGAATGCTCGCCGGCGCGCAGGATCATCTGCACCAGGCTGACGAACACCATCAGCGGGATCGACAGCACCGCCAGCCACAGCACCGGCGAGAAATCCGCGCCGCCGAAGCGCTCGACGCAGAAGAACACCGTCATCGCCACGGCCCACAGGCCGACCGACACCAGCATCGGCAGCAGGAACAGGTTGGTCGCGAACTTCCTCAGCCGCGCCTGCTCGTCGCCGTAGGGATAGAAGCGGATGATCGCGTGCTGCGCGCCGAGCTTGGCCACCGCCACGGCGATCATCAGCCAGGTCTCGTAGTAGCCGAGGATGCCGTACTGGGTGTTGTCCAGCAGCCGCGTCAGCGCCGGGAAGGACACCAGCCCGGCCAGCATCACCAGCACGCTGGCGGTGGAATAGCGCAGGTAGTGCGTGCCTACGCTGGCCTTGGGCTTGCTTTGCGGATCCGGCATCGGCAGGGCGCCCGTGGATTCACGAGACATGTTCGGCGCAATCCTGCATGGTACCCGTGCCCACCTTCGTCATGGCCTTGCAAACGGTGATTGTCCTGCCGACAGGACAGCTCAGCGCGCCTGCGCGATGCACTGCCTGAGCCGCGACGCCAGTTCAGGCTGGTCGATGAAGTCGTGGTGCCGGCCGGGCAGTTCGACGACCTCGACGCCGCCGCCGATCCAGCGGCCCCATCCCATGTCGGCCGCGCCCTCCCCTTCGCGCACGCGGGTGCGCAGCAGCAGCAGCGGGCCGTCGTAGGGGCGCGGGCGGTAGGCCGCCAGCGCGCGGAAGTTGGCCTTCTCCACCGCCAGGATGCGCAGGTCCTGCGGCAGCGGCGGCGGGCGCCGCGACAGCCGCGCGCGCAGCCTGTGCAGCGGCAGGCGCACGAACCGCAGCCGCGCGCGCTGGAGGATCCGGCCCAGCGCATCGCCTTCCAGCGGCAGCAGGCCGCGCAGCCGCAGCCTCCAGTCCCGCATGCCGCGGCTGCCCGGGCCGTAGGTATCGAACATCGCCAGCATCGCCACGCCGCGCCCGGCCGCGCGCAGCCTGCGCGCGACTTCCAGCGCGACGATGCCGCCCATCGAGCCGCCGGCCAGCAGGAAGTCGCCATCGGGATGGACTTCGATCATCTCGCGCACGTAGGCGTCGGCCATCGCGTCGATGCTTTCAAGCGGCGCGCCGGCGCCATCCAGGCCGTGCGACTGCAATCCCAACACCGGCTGTCCCGGCTCCAGCGCATCAGCCAGCGCCCGGTAGTTGAGCACGTTGCCGCCCACCGCATGGAACAGGAACAGCGGCGTCCCCGCCTCGCCCTTGCGCAGCGTCACCAGCGCCCGCCACGACGGTCGGGCGCCCGCATCGACCGGCGCGCCGTCGCCCTTCTGACCCACGCCCGCCTCGCGCAGCACTTCCGCCAGCCCGGCGATGGTCGGACGCTCGATCAGCGTCGCCAGCGGCAGGTCGATGCCGTAGCGCCGCTGCCATTCGGTGAACATGCGCACTGCCAGCAGCGAGTATCCGCCCAGTTCGAAGAAATCGTCCTCGACGCCGACCGCTTCCCGTTGCAGCAGGCGCTGCCACTGCCCGCAGAGCATCCTCTCCAGATCGTCGCGCGGCGGCAGCCGGCGCCGGGATACCGCCTGCGCCTCCTCGGCCGGCGGCGGCAGCGCGCGGCGATCGATCTTGCCGTTCGGCGTCTTCGGCAGCGAAGGCAGCACGGTGACGTGCTGCGGCCGCATGTACGCAGGCAGCGACTGCTGCAACCGCTTCCTCAGCCGGGGCGCCAGCTCGGCGGCCGCGCGCTCGCTGCCGGCATAGAGCGCCAGGACCTGGTCGCCGCCCGCGAGCGTCCTGACCACCACCACGCATTCGGCCACGTCCGCCTCGGCGGCGGCCACCGCCTCGATGTCGCCCGGCTCGATGCGGTATCCGCGCAGCTTGATCTGATCGTCGGCGCGCCCGTGGAAATGCAGATCGCCTTCGTGCAGCCTGCCCAGATCGCCGGTGCGGTACATCAGGCTGCCGTCGCCGGCGAAAGGATCGGCGAGGAAGCGCTCGGCCGACAGGTCCGGGCGATGCAGGTAGCCGTCCGCGACGCCCGCCCCGCCTATCCAGATCTCGCCCAGCGCGTGCGGCAGGGCCGGACGGCGGTGCTCATCGAGCACGTACAGGCGGGTCCTGGCGATCGGCCGCCCCAGCGGCACCGCCGCGGCCCCCGGCAGGATCCGCTGGATGCTGGACCATACGGTGGTCTCGGTCGGCCCATACATGTTCCACAGCTCGCGGCAGCGGCCGGCCAGCGAGCGCGCCAACGCCGGCGGCAGCGCCTCGCCGCCGACCAGCAGTCGCAGCGGCGCGAGCGCCTCGATGCGCCCGACCTCGTGCAGCAGCGCCATCAGCGAAGGCGTGGTCTGGAAGACCGTGCAGCCGGTGCTCTCGATCAACCGGCACAACGCCTCCGGATCGCGGTGCTGGTCGTCGTCGGCGATCACCACCTGCCCGCCGCTGATCAGCGGCAGGTACAGCTCCAGCGCGGCGATGTCGAAGGAAAGCGTCGTCGCCGAGCAGATCGCGTCGTCGGCGGAGAACCCCGGCGACTCGCGCATCGAGCAGAGGAAGTTGACCAGGTTGCGATGCAGGATGCGCACGCCCTTCGGCTCGCCGGTGGAGCCGGAGGTGTACAGCACATAGGCGAGATCTTCCGGTCCCACCGCAGGCAGCGGTTCGTCGCCCCCATGCGCGGCGAGTTCGCCGACGGGCCAGCAGTCGCGTCCGGCAGTCACGCTGTCCGGCAGCGTCGCGCCCTTCCCGGTGACGATCGCCGCCAGCCCGGAGTGTTCCGCCATGCGTCGCAGCCGTTGCTCGGGGAACGTTGGATCCAGCGGCACGTAGGCGGTGCCGGCCCGCATCACCGCAAGCACCGCGGCCAGCATGTCCAGCCCGCGCGGCACGGCGACGCCCACCAAATCCCCGCGCGCCACTCCGCGCGCCACCAGCCCGGCGGCGATGCGGCGGCTGCTCGCTTCCAGCGCGGCATAGGTGGAACTCCCGTCGCCGCAGCAGGCCGCGATCCGCTGCGCATGGCGGCGGAAGGCGTCCTCGAGCAGCGCCGGCAGCGATGCCGCTTGTCCGCAGGAGGGTGCGTGCTCGTTGACCAGCGCATAGGAAGCGGGATCCGGACGTGCAGGCAGGCCCAGTTCCGCGACCGGCAGGTGCGCCTGATCGGTGAGTCCGCGCAGGATTTCCAGATAGTGAGCGGCCCAGTCGCGGACCGTGGACTCGTCGTACAGCGCGCGCTGGTACTGCACTTCCAGCAACAGCCCGGCGGGCATCTGCCGCCAGTAGAAGCCAAGTTCCCAGGCGGCGGTCGTGCGCGGCAGGACTTCGAGCGAGCTTTCGAGCCCTTCGAACTCCAGCTTCTCCATCTGCGGGACCAGCGTGACGATCGACTCGACCAGCAGCATGCGCCCCGCCTCGCGCGGCAGGCGCAACGCATCGACGATCCGTCCCAGCGAGATGTCCTGGTGGTCGGCGGCCTCCTTCAACGCGGCCTGCACGCGCAGGGCCAGCGCGGCGGCGGATTCATCCGGCACGACCTCGATCCGCAGCGGCAGGGTGTTGTCGGTATCGCCGATCACCCGGGCCCCGCGCTGCGCGGCGCCGGCGAACGGCACGCCGCAGACCAGGTCGCGCTGTCCGCTCAGCCGGTGCAGCAGGATGAAATACCCGGCCAGCAGCAGGGTGAAGCGCGTCACCGAGCTGGCGCGCGCGCTGCCACGCAGGGACTGCCACAGCGCCGGCTCGATCGGCAAGGTGAAGTTGGCCGCGGAGAAATCGATCCTGCCCGTACGCGGGCGATCGGTAGGCAGGCGCAACG
Source organism: Pseudoxanthomonas mexicana (assembly GCF_046736355.1). Lineage (GTDB taxonomy): Bacteria > Pseudomonadota > Gammaproteobacteria > Xanthomonadales > Xanthomonadaceae > Pseudoxanthomonas_A > Pseudoxanthomonas_A mexicana_B. Next base: position 2,596,256 of record NZ_CP157201.1, read on the forward strand.
GCTCGGGCACGCTGCCGAAGCGCGCCTTCCAGTATTCCAGGCAGCGCAGGCCTTCAGGGCCGTCGCGGCGCTCCCGCTCGGCCCGCGCATAGGCGATCCAGGAATCGGCCGGGCGCAGGTTCGGCAGGTCTTGCCCGTCCGCCGCGTAGAAGGCCGCCAGATCCTTCAATGCCAACCGCAGCGACCAGCCGTCGAAGACCAGGTGGTGGGCGCTCATGAAGAGCCGGTGCGAACCGGGAGCGAGCCGGCACAGGCAGGCCCGGATCAGCGGCGGCCTGCCGAGATCGAAGGGAAGATTCCTTTCCCGCTCGCAATAGGCGCGATAGGCGGCCAGCGGATCCGCTTCGGGGGAATAATCCCGCAGCAGCAGCGGCATCGCGCCGTCCGGAAAATGGACCTGCGTGCGGCCATCGGCCGCGAAACCGACCGAGAATATCTCGTGGCGGCGCGCCAGCGCATCCAGCGCGGCCGCCAGCCTGCCGGTATCGAGCGGACCTTCGAACACGATTTCGAAGGCTTCGCAGAACGCCAGCGCCGCCTGCTCGCTGTAATGGCTCCCCAGCCATTTCTCCGCCTGCGCGTCGGTCAACGGGAAACATTCGCCTTCCGGCGCATCCGGAATAAAACCGTTCTTCAAAATCAGTCCTTCCCCTGGATAACAAGGGGGCAACCGGACCCGTCGCCCCGATTATTCGCCTCATCCGCAGCGGTTGCCACGCGATACCCACCTTGCCTACCGGCACGATGCCGCGAAGGGAATCGTCTCTCCGCCCCATTTTGCCAAGACCCCGGTCACATTATCAGTGAATTGGGAATAAACAAGGCCGGAAAAATATCAAATGCGTGAGCCAATTATCAGCAGCCCACTAAACGTAGTATAGACTTCGAACCGGACAGGGGGGCCTGCCAATTCCATCGGATTTCCAACGGCCGACAGGAGCCGTTCGTAGAATGATTTCATACCCGTACACCTGCCTTCCACGCAACCTGGCCCTGTCGGCGCTGCTCGCCGCTCCATTGGGCCTGTTCTCGCCGCTGGCCTCGGCCCAGTCGCTGGGCGTCTGCAATTCCTTCTATTCCTCCGGTTTCCTGCTCGCGCAGGGCAAGGTCAACCCGGCCATGCCGGTCCTGGCCAAGCCCGCCAAGGGTACGGTGCTGAAGGAGCCCAACTTCAACACCTGCCTGGTCCGCGCCACCGCGCACGACGCCGAGGATCCGGTGACCTTCGCGCGCAACGACTATTCGCGCCGGCAGGCCTTCAACGCCAACAACACCTACTTCATCGTCTACTCGAACGACGGCTGGTGGCATCTCTACGACGCCAACACGCTGAAGCACCTGCGCAAGCTTTCGCCCAAGGTTGCCAATGCTTCGATCTCCTCGGAATTCCACATGGCCGGCGATGCCGAGCCACACTGGCATCCGACCGATCCCAACAGCCTCTACTACGTGACCACCAACGGCGGCACCAAGCTGCTGAAGCTGGACGTGCGCACCAATACCCACAGCATCGCCGCCGATTTCGCCGGCAAGCTGCCTTCCTGGGGTTCGACCGCGCGCCACATCTGGACCAAGTCGGAAGGTTCGCCCTCCGCCGACGGCCGCTACTGGGGCTTCCAGGTCGAGAACGCGAATTTCGGGCTGCTGGGCTACATGGTCTGGGATCTCCAGGAAAACCGCCTGGTCGGCAGCCGGCAGGACGGCAGCCGTCCCGATCATTCCAGCATGTCGGCCGCCGGCCGCTGGTTCGTGACCTCCTCCGACAGCACCGGCACCTGGGCCTGGTCGCCCGACTTCACCAAGAAGAAGAAGCTGCACAACAAGAGCGAACACTCGGATCTGGCATTGGGTCCCGATGGCCAGGACTACTACGTGGCCGTGGACTACCAGAGTTCGGCCGGCGACGTGTTCTTCACCGACATCGACGCCTGCCCCGCGGTCGCCGCCAGCGCCACCAGTGCGCCGGTCTGCCCGCGCACGGTACTGTTCCCCAGCTACGCCAACGGCGCGGCCGCGGCGATGCACTTCTCCGGCAAGGGCTTCAACAAGCCGGGCTGGATGGTCTGGAGCACCTACGCGACCACCGCCTCGCGCGACGGCAGTTGGCCGTGGTTCACCAACAAGATCTACGTCGTCGAGCTGAAGGCCAATCCGCGCGTCTACGCGGTGGCCTACACGCGTCGCGCCGAGTCGGCCGGCGGCTACTTCTCAGAACCGCACGCCACGGTGAGCCGCGACTTCACCCGCATCGCGTTCAACAGCAACTGGGGCGTCAACGACGCCAACAACATCGACACCTACATCGTGCACATTCCGCAGGGCGCACTGCCCGGCGGTAGCAATCCGCCGCCGCCGCCGGAACCGCCACCTCCGCCACCGCCACCACCTCCGCCGCCACCGCCGCCACCGCCCACCAGCAGCCGGACCACGGGCGGCAATCTGCCCCCGCTGCTGAACACGACCGGGCGCACGGTCGCCAGCCAGCAGATCGACGCGCAGTCAGGGACGGTGACGGCGTCCAGTGGCTTCGTCCCGCGTGGCACGCGCATCGTCGATGGTGCCGTGGCCGCGGCCCGCAAGCTGCTGCTCAGCCGGCCGGCGGTGAAGGCTGCGCTGTGGTCCCTGCCCGGCGCCCGCCTGCTGCCCAATGCGTTCGCTCCCGACGACGAAGAGGATAAGGAAGACAGTCTTTACTGATCTCCACCCAGCAAATATCGATACACTCTTTTCAGATCCGGCCATGCTTGCATGGCCGGTTTTTTATACCCTCGCCAAATCCGGAAAATACGCCCTCAAGATCCGGAGCGCCTTCCGGACTGGGTGATCCGTGGAAAACCCATGCCCGTTTCGCGCGGCGTCCATTCTCCCGAATGGGAGAAAGGCATCCATGCCGGGAGTAGGGAAGCCCCCGTCCTTCCTACAGGCACCACGGCCACATCGAAGCCGCGAACAGCCATTGCATCGGCGATGACAAGCGGGCATCGCCGGAACGCCGGCCACCGACCGGATGCGTCACTTCGACGCGGCCCTGACTGGAGGGACGACCATGCGCGTCGAGCACTTCCAGGTCATCGCAGCGGTTGTAGGTGTGGCAGCCATCCAGATCCTCGGCCCACCGCGCGTCCAGCCGGGAGACCTGGCGCTCGGCGTAGGCGTCGGGGGTGAGTTCGAGGATCTCGTTGAACACCACGGCGGTTCCGTACAACGGCGCGCAGCATTGGGAAGGACGGAACAACCGCCCCCCATGCTCGAAGACGCTGCCCGCGGGCCGCGCGCACCTGACGTCGGTGACGATCGGATTGGCCGGATGCGGCCGGAAGGGGCCGTGCAGGTCCTCCGCCACGAACAGGAACAGTTCGTCCGAGGGACTGGCGCCGCTCTCGGAAATGTTGCCGAACAGGTACCAGTGGCCCTGGTGATGGTGCAGCGTCGGATCGACGCAGACGCGGCCGCTGACGATGTCGGTCGCGCGTTCCCAGCCATGCGGGAAATCCCGGGTCGTGTACAGGCTGACGCGCCCGGCCTCGCAGGACTCGACCGTCATGTACCAGCGGTCCTGCCAGCGGAAGACCCGCGGATAGGACAGGTGGCGGGCTTCGTCCAGCACCACGCCCAGGCGCAGCGCCGTGCCGTCGGCGTGCAGTTCCAGGCAGACGATGACGCCCTTGCGATCGCGGTCGACATATTCCTCGACGAAGATCAGGCGCCGCCCGTCCACCACCACCGGGAAGGGATCGGCCCAGTAGTCCAGGCCCGGCGCCACCAGGTTGCGCACGGCGCCCATTCCCGGCGCCTGCGGATCCAGCGGCGCCGCGTCCTGCCGGACGGTGACGAACCAGGGCAGATCGTTGCGGCGCCTGCGCGATCGCGATTGCGCCAGCAGGCCCACGCCGATGGCGAAGGCGCGCGTCCCCGACGCGAACGGCAGCGAAGCGCGCGCGGGCGACAGCCGCAGTTCGCCGCCCGTGCCGGGCGCGCAGTCCTCGGCGATCCGCCGCCGCAGCGCGCGCGACAGCATCGCCGGCAGCTTCATGAACGCCTGATCGCGGTGCTGGTTGAAGGAGACCGCGCGGGTCGCGCCCCAGCCCGAGGCCAGTTCGCGCGCCAGGCCATCGTCCTGCGCCAGCGCCAGCCCGATGGGATACGCGCTGTGCTTCTCGACGATCGGGGCGATCAGGCCGACGCCGGCGCGCAGCGGATCCAGCAGGTCGCCGCCCAGGGTCCAGACGCCGTGCCGCGCGTGCCGTTCGATCCGCCGCGCCCATTCCGGCTGCCCGGCGATGAGGATCACGTCAGGCTCCAGCCGCTGCAGCGCCGCCTCCAGCGCCGTGACGTCGCCCTCCTTCACCCGATGGACGTCCTCGTCCCGGCAGGCGAGCGATACCGGCGCCAGCGGGCTGCGGCTCTCCCTGCGCAGGATGCGCAGGTACCAGCCCACCAGCCACCGTTCGGCGCGCAGGAACAGCAGCAGCTCCAGCGGCAGGCTGCGCCTGCGGCAGGACAACGGCTCGACGCGCAGCACCCGCACGTCGAGATCGCCGCTCTCCGCGGCCAGCGCGATCCAGCTTTCGATCCAGCGCGGCGCCACCCGCGGGGCGAGCAGCACCACCCTCGGCGGACGCGCCGACGTGCGCGCGTACAGCGGCGTCGGCGCGCCCTGCGTGGCGGCGGCCGTCATGCCGGCTCCCGCAGGCGGATGCGCCTCACAGCGTGATGGACCATCGGCATAGGCGGCTCACGATACTCGCGCGTTCGGCAGGCGAGAACAGGATGTGGTCGAGCTCCGGCAGGAAGTCGCATTGCAGGGAGGGATGGCAGCGCAGCCGCCCGAAGGTGGCGTCGATCTGGCGGCGATGCAGCAGGTAATAGGAGACGCCGCCGGTGTACAGCGCGAGTATCCGCACGCCGCGCTCGATCAGGCCGGCGAGTTCGCGTTCGAACGCGTCGCGGTCCGGCCAGTCGCGGTAGTCCAGCAGGCCCGGCTGGTCGTCGCCGCGCGCCCTGAAGAAACGCGCGATCATCCCCGGCCAGTCCAGCGGCGTCCGGCGCAGCAGCACGCCCAGTTGCCCCAGCCGGAACCAGCGGTTGCGCACCGCGATCCCGTCCAGCATGAAGAGCCCGGTCACGCGCCGATCCTGCGTGGCCAGGCGCCAGCCCAGATCGGCCGCGCTGCATATCCCGCCGACGACGAACTCGCGGTTGCCGGTGATCTCCTGCAACGCGTCGAGCGCTTCCTGCGCCGCCTCGACGTGGCCGGCATGGGTGCCTGGCGGCGCGTCGCCGATGCGCGGGAGATCGAAGCGGAAGACGTCGAATCCCGCATCGGCCAGTTCCCGCGCCAGGCGCACGTGCAACCGGAACGGCCCGATCCGGTGGATCAGTCCCGCGTTGAACAGCACCACCGTGCGGCCGCGCGCCGGTCCGCACGCGCGGGTCAGCAGGCCGTAGCCGCGGCCGCCGTCGAGGGCGACGACCTCATCCATGCACCGCCTCCTCGCGCAGCCCGGCGACGAGTTCGCGCAAGGCGGGCTGCGCATCGCGTTGCGGGATCATGTCGGCCAGCTCGATTTCCTCTTCCCAGCGGGTCACCGTTTCCGGCAGGGTGATGAACCGGCTGCCGGGCGGATGCGCGCGCCCTTCGGCGTCGAGCACCGTCGTGGGGATGCCCGCGGGAAGCCGTGCCTGCAAGCGGGCCATCTGATCCGGGAAATCCTCGGATACGGAAAAGCCCATCAATCCCTGCCGCAGCGCGGCCGTTCCACCGCGCCGCAGCGGGTAGCGCTCGCGCGATTCCGACTCGGCGCGGTCCCGCCGTTGAAGCCGGCGCAGGTAGTCCGCGCCATCGGTCACCGGCTGCCACAGCCACAGCGCGTCCGCGCCGCACGCCGCCGCGTCGCGGCAGGCGAACAGCGCCGCGCCGCGCACGGCCAGCAGGATCAACGGCGCCTCGCCCGCGCGCCGGCGCAGCTCGCCGGCGGCCAGCAGCAGATCCTGCGCGGTCGCATCCGGCAGGAAATCACGATCGTCCCCCGCCGAATCGCCGCTGCCGAAGTAGTCGAAGCGCAGGCAGGCCAGTCCCTGCCCGGCCAGCTCCGCCGCCACCTGCGCGAAGAAGCGGTAGCTGCGTACGTGCTCGTGCAGCAGCGGCGCGCACAGCAGGACGGCGGCGCGCGCGGTTCCCGTCGCGGGATGGTATGCACCGAACAGACGCCGCGAAGCCGGGCCGAAGTAGCCGGGGATCAGTCCCGCGTGCATCACGTGTCGCAAGCCGCACCGTATCCCTCCGGGCGCGCGCCCGGATTCGTCGCCGCGTCAGACCGCATCGCGATCATGGCTTCCCCTCCCGAGCAGCCGTTCGAGATAGCCGCGCAGTCCGCTGGTCCGGCCCGGCCCCTGCCGCGCAGCTCCCTCGGCTTCCGGCGCGGCGGGCAGCATCGCCGCCGCCTGCGCCAGGCTCTGCGTGGCCAGGGCCAGCAGCTTCAGGCGCACGCCGGTCTCGCGCGCGACCCGGTTGGCCATCTGCACCGCCAGCATCGAGTGGCCGCCCAGATCGAAGAAGTTGTCGTCGGCGCCGGCTTCGGTGCCGAGCAACTCCGACCACACGCCGGCCAGGTAGGCGACTCGCGGTTCGTCGAGCCTGGGATCGGCCACCGTCGCCCGCGCGCCATCGGCGGAAGCGGCGAACGGCTGCGCAGAGGGCGGCGGCAGCGCCTTGCGATCGACCTTGCCGTTGGGCAGCAGCGGAATCTCGTCGATCGGCTCGACATGCTGCGGCACCATGTAGTGCGGCAGCCGCGAACGCAGGTGCGCCAGCAGCGCGTCGCGCTCGATCGCGCCGGCCTCGGCGACCACGTAGGCCACCAGCCGGACGTCGCCGGGACGATCCTCGCGCGCGCTGACGACCGCGCGCTTGAGGCCCGGGAAGGCCATCAGCGTGTGCTCGATCTCGCCCAGTTCGATGCGGTAGCCGCGGATCTTGATCTGCCCGTCCAGGCGGCTGCGGTATTCCAGGTTGCCGTCGGCTAGGTAGCGGCCCTGGTCGCCGGTGCGGTACATGCGCTCGTCCGGCGACTGCGCGAAGGGATCCGGCACGAACTTCTCGGCGGTCAGCTCCGGGCGGTTGAGGTAGCCGCGCGCCACGCCGGCGCTGGCGATGCAGATCTCGCCGGGGATGCCGGTCGGCACCGGCAGGCCGGCCTTGTCGAGCACGTAGATGCGCGTGTTGGCGATCGGCCGGCCGATCAGCGCGCGCGATCCGTCCTCCGGCACCCGGAACAGGCTGGACCAGATGGTGGTCTCGGTCGGTCCGTACAGGTTCCACACCGCTTCGCAGCGCGCGGCCAGCGCCGCGGCCAGGTCCAGCGGCAGCGCCTCGCCGCCGCACAGCGCGCGGAATCCCGCCGTCCCCGGCCAGCCCGCCTCGATCAGCAACCGCCAACTGCTGGGCGTGGCCTGCATGAGATCGATGCGGTGCTCGTCCAGCAGCCGGCGCAGCGCCTCGCCGTCGATCGCCTCCTCGCGCTCGGCGATCACCACCGTGGCACCGGCGATCAGCGGCAGGTACAGCTCCAGCCCGGCGATGTCGAAGGAAAGCGTGGTCACCGCGAGCAGGCGCTCGCCCGCGGCGATGCCCGGTTCCTCGCACATGCTGGCGAGGAAGTTGACGACGTTGCGGTGCTCGATCGCCACGCCCTTCGGCAGGCCGGTGGAACCGGAGGTGTACAGCACGTAGGCCAGGTCGCCACCGCCGGCCGGTTCGCCCGGCGCGGCCGCTTCCGTCGGCATGCGCGCGTCGCCGGCCAGCAGTTCCGCGATTTCCAGCCTGCGGTACGCGCCTTCCGGCGCGACCGCGGCCAGCGACGGCTCGCTGATCACGAACGCCAGCCCCGAGTCGGCGATCATGTGGCGCAGCCGATCCGGTGGGAATTCCGGATCCAGCGGGACGTACGCGCCGCCAGCCTTCATCACCGCAATCACCGCCAGCAGCATGTCCACCGAGCGGTCCAGGTGGATGCCGACCAGCGCGCCGCGGCCGACGCCCTGCGCGCGCAGCCCGGCCGCGACGCGGTCGCTCGACCGCTCCAGTTCCGCGTAGCTCAGCGAGCGGCCGCCGCCGATCACGGCGACGGCGTCGGGCGTGCGCCGCGCCTGCGCCGAGATCAGCGCATCGACGCGCTGGTCCAGGTCGGGCATGGCCTCCTGCGCGGCCGCACTCACCGCCGCCCCCATCCGGCCACCGCGGTCGCCTGCTGCGCTTCGGACATCAGCGGGAGATCGCCGACCGCCTGCGCGGCATCGGCGGCGACGCCCTTGAGCAGCTCGATGTAGTGGTCGGCCCAGCGCGCGATGGTCTGCTCGTCGAACAGGTCGCTGCCGTAGTCCCAGTCGATCACCAGGCGGCCGTCGGACTCGATGATGTTGAAGAACATGTCGAAGTAGATCGCGCGGCGGGCGTTCTCGTGCGTCTCCACCTTGCAGCCGGGCAGTTCCAGCCGCGAGAAGTAGCCGCTGTAGTTGAAGATGACCTCCACCAGCGGCAGCAGGCTCGGATCGCGCGGGATCTCCAGCGCGTTGACGATGGCGCCCAGCGAGGCTTCCTGGCGCTCGAACGCGTCGAACAGGTTGCGCTGGGTCTCGCCGGCCAGCTGCGAGAACGGCTTGTCGTGCTCGACCGCCGCGCGCAGCGGCAGCGCGTTGACGCAATAGCCCACCGTTTCCAGCCCGGTGCGCGCCTGGCCGGCCACCGGCACGCCGAGCACGATGTCCTCCTGCGTGGTCAGCCGCGACAGCAGCGTCTGGAACGCCGACAGCAACACCACGTTGAGGCTGGTGCGCAGCGACTTGGCGGTGTCGCGCAGCGACCGCGACAGCCCGGCGTCGAGCGCGCGATGCAGCGTGGCGCCGCGGTAGCTGCGCACGGGCTTGCGCGGTCGGTCGGTGGGCAGGTCCAGCGGCGCCGGCAGGTCGGCGTAGACGCTACGCCAGTAGTCCAGCGCAGCGTCGGCCGAGGCCGCATCGGCGGTGGAAGCCATGCGCCAGGCGTACACGCTGTAGGGCACCGCGGTCGCGGCCTCGCTGTCCGCCTGGCCGCCCGAACCATAGATCTCGGCGATCCGGCGCATCAGGATCTCGGATGAGTAGCCGTCGAACACGATGTGGTGGCAGTAGATGACGAACAGGTGCGAATCCGCCGCCAGGCGGAACAGCTGCGCGCGCACCAGCGGGCCACGCTGCAGATCGAACGGCGTCAGCGCCTGCCGCTCCAGCAGCGCCTCGACGTGCGCGGCGCGCTCGTCCTCGGCCAGGTGCGAGAGATCGGCCAGTGGCACCTCGAACCGAGCCTGCTCGTCGACCCACTGGCGGGCGCCGTCCTCGTCGATGCGGTAGCGGAACGCCTCCTGCTCGCCCAGCGCGGCCTCGACCGCGGCGATGAAGCGCCCGGCGTCCAGCGGCCCTTCTATCCGCACAGAATCCGATTCGTTGAACGCGCAGCTGGCCATGTCGTCCATCTGCGAGGCGAACCACACCTCGCGCTGGCCCGCGGTCAGCGGCAGGCTGTGCCGCCACGCCGGGGGCTGCCCCTGTTCGCCGGCCGGCCGCGGCAGGATGCCGTCGGCCTGCATCTCCAGCACGCTGTCCTTGAAGGCGGCGATGATGCGGTCCACGTCCTCGTCGGTATGCGCGGCGGTCATGTAGCTGGGGAAGTTCTCCAGCACGTGGATGCCGCGATCGCGCAGGTGGTAGAACAGCAGCGTCGCCAGTTCGCCTTCCTCCTGCACGCGGATGAACATCTGCGAGGCGAAGTGCGGGATGTGGATCCTGAGGCCGCGTTCCTTGAAGAACTGGTTCAGCTCGGTGGTCAGGCGGGTGGTGCGCCGGTTCACCGCCTCCTGCAACGCCGGGCCCTGCGCCTTGAGGTATTGCAGGGTCGCGTGCACCGCCGCGATGGCCAGCGGATGGCGTACGAAGGTGCCGGCGAAGAAGGTCACGCCCGCCGCCGGGAAGGAATCGTCGCCGTACTGCCACTGGCCGCCGTCGAAGGTGTCCATGAAGCGCGCGCGCCCGGCCACCACGCCGATCGGCATGCCGCCGCCGATGATCTTGCCGTAGGTCGCCAGGTCGGCCTCGACGCCGTAGTACTCCTGCGCGCCGCCGGGGCAGATGCGGAAGCCGGTGATGACCTCGTCGAACACCAGCAGGATCTCCTCCTGCTCGGTCAGCGCGCGCAGCGCGTGCAGGAACTCGCGCGGCTGGAAGTCCGGCCTGCGGCTCTGCACCGGCTCCACCAGCACCGCGGCGATCTCGCCGGCGTGCTTGCGGATGATGTCCAGCGACTCCTCCTCGCCGTAGTCGAGCACCAGCACGTCCTCGACCGCGCGGAACGGGATGCCCGGCGCCAGCGGGAAGGTGCGCCGGCCGTCGGCGGTCTTGGTGACGCGCACCAGCACCTCGTCGAAGTTGCCGTGGTAGTCGCCGGAGAACACCACGATCTTATTGCGCCCGGTATAGGTGCGCGCCAGCCGGATCGCCGCCTGCACCGCCTCCGAGCCGGTGTTGACCCAGCTCACCCGGTCCATGCTGGTCAGTTCGCAGAACAGCTTGGCCGCCTCGCCGGCCAGCGGCGTCTGCGGCCCGACCTCGATGCCGCGATCGATCTGCGCCTTCAGCGCCTCGGACACGAACGGCGGACTGTGGCCGAGGAAGTTCGGGCCGAAGCCGTTGAGGATGTCGATGTACTTGTTGCCGTCGATGTCCTGCAGGTGGCAGCCGGTCGAGCGATCGATCACGATCGGGTAGACCATCTCCTTCCACAGCCGGTTGAAGCCGGCCGCGGTGCGCGGATCGGCATGGTGCGGCCGGTGCGCCTGCGTGCTGAGCTTGGAGCCCATCGTCTTGGCGTTGTAGCGCGCGGTCAGCCGCTGGATGTGCTCGCGCTGGCGGCGGGTCAGCACGCGCTCCTCGCGGCTGACCTGCGGGCCGAAGCCCTTGGGCATCTCCGGCTTGGCGGCCGGTGCGGTCGCAGCGGACGCGGCGGCAGGAACGGCCGCCGGCTTGGCGTCCGCGCTGGCCGCGGGCTTCTGCGCCACCGGTGCGGCCGCGGACACGGATGCGGACGGGGCGGCTGCCGCTCCGCCGCGCAGCGATTGCAGCAACTGGATCTGCTGGGACATCAGCGCCAGTTGCTGCGCCATGACGCCTTGCAGCCCCTCGCCGGCCGGCGGCGGCATCGCGGCCACGGGCGGCTGCGTCGGGATCTCCGGCGGCGCCTGGCGCTCGGCCGGCGCCGCGCTCCCGGCGATCGCGACGGCGACCGGCGCAGCCACGGCCGCGGCCGCCGCTGCCGGCGTTTCCGCCGCGGTTTCCACCGGCGCGTCCGGCGGCAGCTGGCGATCGAGATGCTCGGCCAGGGCGCGTATCGTCGGCAGTTCGTCGAACAGTTGCCGGAACGTGATCCTGACGCCGTATTCGCCCTGGAACGCCGACGCCAGCTGGGTCAGGAACAGCGAGTCGAACCCGAGATCGAGGAACGTGGCGTTCTCGACCAGATCGGCCGGGGCATGGCCCGACAGGTCCGCAGCCACGGCCCGCAGGCGCTCCACGATCCGCTGCACCCTGAGCTGATCCACCTTCCCCATCATGTTCTCCTGAATTTCGTTGCGCTGTATGCGAGTGAACGTCATCGACCGCCGGAACCGGCCCCGCCCAGGGCGCCTATCTGCTCGGCGATCAAGGCCAACTGCTGCCGGATCAGGCGCTCTGCGTCGTCGGCGAATCCGGATTGCGCGGCAGTGGCGGCCGCTGCGGGCTGCGCCGCGGATTCCGCCGGCGCGGCCGCCGCCTCGCTCGCGCGCGGCGCCTGTCCGGCCAGCGGCGAAGGCTGCACCCAGAAGCGCTTGCGCTCGAACGGATAGGTCGGCAGCGCGATGCGGCGGCGCTGCCCCGACTGGAACGCGTGCCAGTCGGGCTCGGCGCCCGCCAGCCACAGCTGTCCCAGCGCCTGCAACACGTTGCGCATGTCCGAACCCGGCGCCTGCACCGGCCCCAGGCAGGGCAGCGCCGTCGCCGACGCCTCGCGCGGCAGGCACTGGCGCGCGAGCGTGGTCAGCGTGCGTCCCGGCCCCACTTCCAGCAGCAGCGCCTCGCCCTGCGCGGCCACCGCCACGCTGTCGGCGAAGCGCACCGGCGACATCAACTGCTCGCCCCAGTAGTCCGGCTCGCACCACCGGTCCGCATCCGCTTCGCGGCCATGCGCGGTGGACACCAGCGCGACCCCGGCCGGCCTGCGCGCGACCGCGGCCACCGCGTCGACCAGCGGCGCGCGCGCCGGCGCCATCATCGGCGAGTGGTAGGCGTGCGAGGTCACCAGCGGCGTGGTCCCGATGTCCTGCCGCGCCGCGGCCGCGGCGAGCGCCTCGATGGAGGCGGACGGCCCGCTGGCCACGACCAGTTCCGGCGCGTTGATCGCCGCGATCGACACGTCCGCCGGCAACAGCGCCTGGACGCGCTCGGCCGGCGCGCGCAGCGCCAGCATCCTGCCCGGCGGCTGCGCCTGCATCAGGCGGCCGCGCGCGGCGACCAGCCGCATCGCGTCCTCGACTTCGAACACGCCGGCCACGCAGGCCGCGGCGAACTCGCCGACGCTGTGTCCCAGCGCCTTGCGCGGGCGGATGCCCCAGCTGTCGAGCAGCGCCGACAGCGCCGTCTCCATCGCGAAGATCGCCGGCTGCGCGATCCGGGTCTGCGCCAGCGCCGCGCCGGCCTGCTCGGCGTCCAGCGGCGATTCGGCCGGATTCCACAGCAGCAGGGAGCGCGGGTCCTGGTCGCGGCCGGCGCCGTGCAGCGCGTCGCAGCAGCGATCCAGAGTCTGGCGGAACACCGGCTCGGCGGCGTACAACTCGCGCGCCATGCCCGGATACTGCGCGCCCTGTCCCGGGAACATGAACGCCACTTCCGGCGCCGACGCCTGCAACCTCGCCTGCTCGCCGGGCGCGGGCGCGGCGCGCAGCCGGGCCACCGCGTCGGCCACGCTTTCGGCGACGACGATGCGGCGGTACTCGAACTGCCGGCGGCCGACCTGCAACGTGTAGGCCACGTCCTCCAGCGCGATCTCCGGCCGCGCCTCCAGGAACGCCGCCAGCCGCCCGGCCTGCGCCGCCAGCGCCTGCTCGCTGCGCGCGGACAACAGCAGCAGCGAATGCGAACGGCCGCGCGTGGTCGGCGGCAACGCCGGCGCCTGCTCGATCACCACGTGCGCATTGGTGCCGCCGACGCCGAACGAGCTGACGCCGGCGCGGCGCGGCCACTCGGCCTGTGGCCAGGGGCGCAGCTCGGTGTTCACGTAGAACGGCGTCTGCGCGAAATCGATCTTCGGGTTGGGCCGGGTGAAGTTGATCGAGGGCGGCAGCACGCCCTCGTGCACCGACAGCGCCGTCTTGATCAGGCCGATCGCGCCGGAAGCGACGTCGAGGTGGCCCAGGTTGGACTTCACCGAACCGATGGCGCAGTAGCCGGTCGCGTCGCCGTGGCTGCGGTAGGCGGTGGTGAGGCCGGCGATCTCGATCGGGTCGCCCATCGGCGTGGCCGTGCCGTGCGCCTCCACGTAGCCGATCGTGCGCGCGTCGACGTCGCCCATCGCCAGCGCCATCGAGATGACCTCGGCCTGCCCGTCCACGCTCGGCGCGGTGTAGCTGACCTTGCCGGCGCCGTCGTTGTTGGTGGCGTAGCCGCGGACGACCGCGTAGACGGTGTCGCCGTCCTCGATCGCGTCGGCCAGGCGCTTGAGCAGCAGCACCGCCGCGCCGTTGCTGAACACCGTGCCGGCCGCCTGCTCGTCGAAGGTGCGGCAGTGGCCGTCCGGCGAGAGCATGCCGCCTTCCTTGTAGAAGTATCCCTTCTTCTGCGGCAGCACGATGGTCACGCCGCCGGCCAGCGCCATGTCGCACTGGTAGGAGGCCAGGCTCTGGCAGGCGGTGGCGATGGCGACCAGCGAGGTCGAGCACGCGGTCTGCAAGGTCATCGCCGGGCCGCGCAGGCCGAGCTTGAAGGCCACCCGCGTGGCCAGGTAGTCCTTGTCGTTGCCCAGTTCGGTCTGCAGCGAGCCGACCTGGATCGACTCGATGAAGCGCGCCAGGAACTTCGGATCCGAGCACAGGTTCCACATGAGATAGGTATCCATGTAGCACCCGGCGTAGACGCCGATCGCGCCCGGATAGCGCTGCGCGTCGTAGCCCGCGTTCTCGATCGCGTCCGAGCACAGCTCCAGGAACACCCGGTGCTGCGGATCCATCAGCTCCGCCTCGCGCGGCAGGTAGCCGAAGAACCTGGCGTCGAACATGTCGACGTCGTCGAGGATGCCCTTGGCGCAGACGAAGCGCGTGTTCGGATCGTCCTGGCTCATCGCCTCGGCCGGGATGTCCAGCTCGGAAGGGTCGAAGCGGGTGACCGACTCCACCCCGTTCCTGATGTTCGACCAGAAGGCCTCCACGTCGGCGGCGCCCGGAAAGCGCCCCGCCATGCCCACGATCGCGATGCCGTCCTGATTCATGCCCTGACTCCCGCGTTCTTCGCCGCGCGTGCGCGCGCCTCGCGCATCCTGGCGCCGCGCTGCTGCGCCGCGTCCAGGGTCTTGCGCCCGTCGGCGCGCATCGAAAGATGGGCCGCCAGCGAGGCGACCGTCGGATGCTGGAACAGCGTGGTGATGTCGACGTCCACGTGCAGCCGCTCCAGCAGCAGCTTGTGCACCTGGACCAGGTGGATGGACTTGCCGCCCAGCTCCTGGAAGCGGTCGTGCGCGCCCACCGTCTCCATCCGCAGCACCTGCCGCCATATCGCGGCGATGTCGCGCTCCATGCCCGGCGCCGGCGCGATGAAGCCGACCGCGATGTCCGGCCGCGGCGCGATGCGCGCGGAAATCGCCTGCTCGATCGCCGCGGCGGTGGTCATGTCGTGGGCGATGCGCTCGTACAGCGCGCCGGGATCGGCGGCCGGCGGGCCGGCGCGCTCGCCCTCGGCCACCGGCGCGGGCGCGGCATCGCGCTCGTCCCAGCCCTGGGCGGAAGTATCCAGCGACACCTTCGCCGCCTCGGCGGCCGGCATCGCGAACCACATCGAGTCGTCGTCGGCCTCGGTGGCGAACACCGATTCGAGGAAGCGCCGCACCGGCAGGTTGCGATCGCCCCTGCGGTACAGCACGGCGATCCGCTCCAGCCCGCAGGCCTGCGCGTGCGCGCCGACGGCGGCGAGCATGCGGTGCTCGATGCCGCGGCCGAGCGCGCGGCAGCTCAGCATGAACAGGTCCACTTCCAGGCAGCCGGCGCGGGCGCGGGCGCGGATCTGGCCGACGATGCCGTAGTCGCCGAAGCGATCGCGGGCGCGGACCGCGCGATGCAGCGCATCGGCCCCTTCCGGGCAGACGTCGCCGCCCTGGTGGCGGATCAGGCTGGCGTTGAACTGGTTGGTGCGCTGGGTCAGTTGCGCCAGCCGCGCGACTTCGTCCGCGCTCGGCGGCTCGATCTCCACCACCAGTTCCAGCCCGTCCAGGAACGACTGCAAGGTCTGCGAATCGCGGCGCAGTTCGGCCCGCGAGGCGTTCTCGCGGTACATCGCCGCGCGCTTGCGGTCTTCTTCGGTGACCTGCGGCTGGTCGAACAGCCACAGGTGATCGACGAAGGCGGCCAGCCGCTCCGGTTCGGTCGGCACCCGCACCGTCATCGTCGCCGGGCATTGCGCGCGCATCTGCGCGCATTCGACCGGGTTGTCGTCGAGGAACACCACGCTGTCCAGCCCCAGTTCCAGGCCCGCGACGATCTCGCGCAGGTTGCCGGGCTTGGGGTTCCAGTCCACCCGCTGGGCCACCAGGTGCGACCACCGCAGCGGCATCTGCGGATGCGCGGCGAACAGATCGCGCACGTCGCGCTCGTCGTTCTTGCTGAGCAGGCAGATCAGGCGCCCGGCGTCGTTCTGCGCCGCCAGCGCGCCCTGCAAGGCCAGGTAGGGAGGATCCATGCGCACGCCCTGCACGCCGTTCTCGGCGACCACGCCGCCCCACAGCGTGTGATCGCCATCGACCGCGATCACCTTCACCGGCCGGCGCTGCATGGCCGCATGCCAGCGTGCGACGGTGGTGCCGAGCGCGGCCAGCGCCTCCGGCGTGTAGGGGACGTGGCCAAAACGGTCGGACGCAGGATCGGCCACCTGGCCGACGCGGTAGCGCCGCATCGCCCGCGCGCCATCCTCGACCGACACGTACGGCACCTGGGCCAGCCGCGCGGCCAGTGCCGCGCAGGGGTCCCCGGCGGCTTCGCCGTCGGCGCTCGTCGGGCCCACCAGCACCAGGCAGGGAACGGCATGCTCAAAGGAAGCCAGCGCCGAGGCCAGCTCGGTCACGCAGGATTCGATCGCGCTCCAGTCGGGCTCGCGCGCCGCCCCCGCACGGCGCGGCAGCAGGTCCTCCCAGCGCACGCACACCACGTTGGCGCCGTTGCGGTTGCGCCTGAACTCGCTCGCCGGATCCAGCATCTGCTGGAACAGCTGCGCGTACGGCGCGAGCGCGATGCCGGCGGGCAGGCCGAGGAAATCGATCCAGTAGTCGACGACGCGCGCGACCGGATCCAGCGTGTAGGTACCGCACAGCGTCAGCATCGGCCTTGCGTCCATCAGCGGGCGCCTCCTGCCGCCGCCGCCACGAACCGCCTGCCTGCGCGTCCGCGACCCGAAAGCCCGTTGCCGGCCGTCTGCCGCATGCCTTTCACCCACCGTCGCGCCACGTGTTCTCCCCTGTTCCGATGCCGTCCAACGCGGATTCCCCGGGTTCGCGGACAGCCGTCCGCTCCTCATCGCGGCGCGCCTCGACCGGAAGGCCGCATGTGGGGATTGCGTGATATACAGACCCGAACGCACATCGCCCGCGATACAGGACAACGCATGACGATCCGCCTCAAATGCTTGGCTCCGCGCCCGATGGCGCGCACGCGCCTGCTGTGCGTGCCCTTCGCCGGCGCGGGTGCCGGCGCGTATCGGGGCTGGGCCGATGCGTTGCCGGCGCATGTCGAAACCTACGCGGTGCAGTTGCCGGCGCGCGAGGACAGACTGGGCGAAGCGCCGTACGCACGGTGGCGGCCGATGATGGAGGCGCTGACGGCGGCGGTCGCGGCGTTGCCGATGCAGCCCACCGTCCTGTTCGGCCACAGCCTGGGCGCGCTGATCGCCTTCGAACTGGCGCGCTGGATGCAGGCGCAGCGTCCGGCGACGCCCAGGCACCTGTTCGTCTCGGGCCGTCCCTGGCCCGGCGGCGGCGATGCGCACGCGCACGGTGCCGCCGCGTTGAGCGACGAGGCCCTGCTGGAGGCGCTGGACCGGCGCTACGGCAGCCTCGCCACCAGCCTCTCGCATCCGGAGATCCGCGAGCTGGTGGCGCCGATCCTGCGCGCCGACGTCGCGCTGCTGGACAGCTACGCCTACCAGACGGGCGCGCCGCTCGATTGCCCGATCACGATGCTCGCCGGCCGCGACGATCCCACCACGCCCCCGGACCAGACCGATGGCTGGCGGCACGAGACGCGCGCCGCCTTCGCTTCCCACGTGCTGGAGGGCGGCCACTTCTTCATCGAGGCTCAAAGGAAGCGCGTGCTGGAAATCGTCGGCGCGGCCCTGCCCGTTCCCGGCTGACGCCGACGGCGATCGGTTCCACCGCACTGGCCCGCACGACACGCGCGCCGGTCGCAGGCTAAGATTCGGCCGCGATGGAATCCGATTTCTCCCATCTCTATTCGCAACTGGGCCTGACCTCGGACTGCACGCTCGAGGCACTCAAGCATGCGTATCGCAAGCGGGTGTCGGAACTGCATCCGGATCGCGGCGGCGCCGACGGCGAGGAAGCGCAGGCCCAGCTCGTCCGCCTGATCGCCTCGTACCGCATGGCCATCCAGTTCCATCGCCGGCATGGCCGCCTGCCGGGCGCCAGCGCGCAGCGCCCGGTGGCCGATGCCCACGCGCACGGCCGGATGCCGGCCAACCGGGTTCCTTCCGCGCATTCCGGCGCGCCGGATGGCCGTTCCGGCCGCAACTGGCTGCTATGGGTGGGACTGCTGGCCGCGGCCGGCTACGTCGGTCTCTCGGAATGGCAGCCGGCGGCCCCCTCGGATCCTTCGCCGGACATCGCGCCGGCGCGCGGCGTGCGTTCCGAGCCGGCGCCCCTCGATCGCCTGCACCTGGCGCCGGGCATGGACATGGCCACCGTCCTCGCCGTGCAGGGAAAACCCTCGCGCATCGACGGATCGCTGTGGGAATACGGTTCTTCCTGGCTGCGCTTCGAGGACGGCCGCCTCGCCGAATGGCACAGCTCGCCGCTGTATCCGCTGAAGACCGCCACCCGGCGGCCGCCACCCGCGCCCGCCGATCGACCTTAGCGCCGTCAGCGCGCCCCGCGCCCGAACAACACCACTTCCACCGTTTGCAGCAGGATCATCACGTCGAAAACCAGGCCGTGGTTCTTGACGTAGAACAGATCGAACTTCAGCTTCTCCTCGGCATCGCGCACCGAGGCGCCGTAGGGATAGCGCAGCTGCGCCCAGCCGGTCAGGCCCGGCTTCATGCAGTGGCGCACATCGTAGTAGCGGATCTGATCGTTGAGCATGTCGACGAAGTGCGGCCGCTCGGGGCGCGGGCCGACGAAGCTCATGTGGCCGCGCAGCACCGAGAACAGCTGCGGCAGCTCGTCCAGGCGGGTCAGGCGGATGAACCTGCCGACGCGGGTAGTGCGATCGTCGTTCTTGCTCGCCCAGATCGCCACGCCGCCCTTCTCCGCGTCCTGGCGCATGCTGCGGAACTTGATCAGATCGAAGTGCTGCCCGCGCTCGCCCACCCGCGTCTGCCGGTACAGCACCGGGCCGCCCGATTCGAGCCAGATCGCCAGGCCGACCAGCAGCATCACCGGCCAGGCCACCAACAGCAGCAAGGAGGCGGCGACCAGGTCGAAGAAACGCTTGCTCAACCGGCGCGGCGCGGAATAGTCGAACCCTCCCGAGAACACCAGCCAGGAGGGATCCACCACGTTGAGCTGCACCGTGCCGGCCTCGCGCTCGAAGAACGTGGACAGGTCGACGATCGACACGCCCTGCTGGACGCACTTGAGCATCTCCTCCATCGGCAGCACGCCGCGGCGCTCGTCCGGCGCCACCACCAACTCGTCGATCTGCAACTGCTCGATCAGCCGGTCCAGCCCGTGTTCGGAGCGCAGCAGCAGTTCCTCGCTCACCTGGACCGGCTGGTCGGCGACCGGCACGAAACCCAGTATCGTGAACGTCCGCCGGTCCGCCTGCCGGCGCATGCGCGAGTTGATCAGATCCGCGTTCTTGCCCGCCCCCAGCACGAGCACGCGCTGCTTGAGCACGTCGATGTTGAAGATGCGCATCGACGCGAAACGCACGCCGACGATCGCCAGCAGCGAGAAGGCCAGCGACATCGCCAGCACGCCGCGGCCGATGTAGGTCTGCGGGATCAGGTAGTAGATCACCAGCAGCCCGGCCCCGCCGAAGAAGAAGGACAGGACGATGCGCAGGGCGAAGTCCAGGCGATTGTGGCGCACGTGGATCTGATAGAGGCCGAAGGCCGCCATCGCGCCGGTGATAAAGACCGCCACCAGTAATGCGCGCAGCAGCGCGTACTCGGAGAACTCCCCGTGCGTCGCCGGATCGTTCTGGAAGCGTATCCAGGCCGAGACGATGACGGCGCAGACGACAACGGCGGCTTCCACCAGCCACAGCGTCCGGATCGCCTTGGACTTGCGACTTGAATTGACGGCTTTCATTATCCCCCCCGACTCACCTGTATCGACCGAAGCACCGCCGCAGCGGGCCACTGGTTCAGTCAACGGCAGACGGCTCGGAATCCGGCCAGTCCGGAGACAGCCGGACTACGCGCACAGGCTGATGCGCCGGCGTCGCCGCGGCGGCGACCGTGCGCATGCCGGTATCGAGCATGCGCAGGGCGACGGAAGCCGGCGTGCCGTCGGGCAAGGCAAGTGTGCTGTCCGGCGGCGCGGTAAAACCGGCCATCTCGATCGACAACCCGGTTCCCGCCGCCTTCAGCAGCGCCTCCTTCCTCACCCACAGATCCAGCAGCGCGCTGTCGCGCGGCCCGGCGGCCAAGGATCGCAACGCCTCGTACTCGTCGGGATGGCAGATCCACTCCGCGATCCCGGCCACGTCCGCGCGGCGCGAGACCGGCTCGATGTCCACCCCCACCACGCCTTCGCCCGAGAACGCGATCGCGCAATGCTCGTCCGCGTGACTCAGGCTGACCCACGCCCGGACGTCGCCTCCCAGCCGCGGCGCCCCACGCGCATCGCGGTAAAGCGGCACCCTTTCCGGATCGCAATCCAGCAACCGCCCCAGTACCAGGCGGTTGAGCGCATAGCCGAGCGTGCGGCGGATGGCATCGCTCCTTCTCCTGAGACGCGAGACCCGCTGGCGTTCCTCCGGATCCAGCAATCGTTCCGCCTGCGCAAGTCCCGGCAGCCATTCGTCCGCATCAAGCAAAACGACGACAGCGGTTCGATCGCGGGAAAGGTTTGAGCGCGCCCATGCCCCGGTGAATACGTCATCCAGGCGCTCCACGCCCCTCATGCTCCGAGAATCCCTCGACCCGGACCACGCCAGCAGGTGAAACTGATCGGCGGCTATGGGTTCTTTCATTCCGATTCATACGCAAAAGGCCGGCCGGAACGGCCTGCAATCCGCCAAGCCACGGCTCCCCCCGTCTTCTGCTTCCGCTGGCCCGGAACAAGGACGTTTCGTGACAGAAAAAGCTGATTCAAGGCATCAGAATCATTGTTGAACCCGAATCAAGAATGTGGTAATTAGGGCCCGCCGCATGAGGCGGCCAAGGAGGGAACATGAAGAAAAGAATTCTTTTCGGCATTCTTGTCGCCATGGCGGCGACTTCTTTCTCAGCCAGTGGCGCACGCAAGTATTCGATACAGATCGACTATGTAGATGAATTCGGCGATACGGTTGGTCAGTATTGGGCTCCATGCGAAGGACCGGCAAGCATGGTTGGCGTGCGCACGAACAATTACGTCATCTCCCAGATTTCATGCGGATGCGACAACAATCCCATCGGCGGCCCTGAATGCGGCGGATAGGCCCCCTCAACAAAAGGCCCACGAAAGTGGGCCTTTTGTTGTCATGAAGCGACATCCCGCCGACTTGTCTCGACGCTTGATGCAACAGCGAAGGGGAAAGTCTGGCATCGACTTCTTCTCCCTGCGCATGTCGCGCCGTTGCCCGCCTGCTTCAGGGCAAGGGTTGCTTCAGCAGCCTTGACCTCTTCATGGCT
Source organism: Pseudoxanthomonas mexicana (assembly GCF_046736355.1). Classification (GTDB taxonomy): domain Bacteria; phylum Pseudomonadota; class Gammaproteobacteria; order Xanthomonadales; family Xanthomonadaceae; genus Pseudoxanthomonas_A; species Pseudoxanthomonas_A mexicana_B. The sequence continues at coordinate 2,617,592 of NZ_CP157201.1, forward strand.
ATAGAGCATTCCCGATTCGAACGTTTTCTCCTGCCGTTCCCGCAAAGGCGGAGGCCCAACGACCTCTAGCGTTGAAACAAGAGCAAAAGCGCGGGATCCCGCCTCGCGGAATGAAGTCTCTTTAAGCTCAAGGAAGCGGCCTCTCATTTCTGGCTGGTCCGAGCCAGTTGGAGCAGGTTGGCGGCCATCTCCGGCAACGCACGCGCAAAAACACACAGGCCTGCGGTTTTGCCGCAGGCCTGTGTGTCGATGATGGCGCGCCCGGAGAGATTCGAACTCCCGACCGCCTGGTTCGTAGCCAGGTACTCTATCCAGCTGAGCTACGGGCGCGTATGTAAGAAGCGGAATTTTGCCTGATGGCGTGTGAATCCGTCAAGACATCGTTCCTGAGAATCGGCGAAGCCTGTGGCCGCCTCGTCGCTGGAGCGTCACCTTCCCGATGGAAAATCGGGCAGGGAATGCTCCCGGTACTGCAGTGTTGAAGCCTGGCGACAACTGGCGGAGTGAGAGGGATTCGAACCCTCGATAAGGCTTTTGACCCTATACTCCCTTAGCAGGGGAGCCCCTTCGGCCACTCGGGCATCACTCCGGATTTGTCGCTGTCCGCTGCCCTTGGCGGCGGCCGCATAGGATAACGGCTTGCCGTAGATGCGGCAACGAAAATTCAATCCGACGAAGCGTTCTCGCTGGCGGAAGGCGCTTCCTCGCCGCGCTGGATGCGCTGGTAGATCTCCTCGCGGTGCACGGCGACGTCCTTGGGCGCGGTGATGCCGATGCGCACCTGGTTGCCTTTCACGCCGAGCACAGTCACCGTGACCGAATCTCCGATCATCAGGGTTTCGCCGACACGGCGGGTCAAAATCAGCATTTCTGTTCTCCGTATGTCGGTTCCCAGGGAACCGGGAATGCACGGAGACGCAATCCTCGCCTCCCTGCTTCCGACTACATTCATTTAGTTAAAGCCATGGTAGCTGGCAGGCAGCAGCGGCCGCAACCACCGCAAGGCCTGTACTTTCGGTCAATCCAGGCGCTCGCCGACCCAGCCCGCGACGCCTGCCAGGGCAGTCGCAAGGGCAGGTCCATCCTCGCCGCCGCCCTGGGCAAGATCCGGGCGACCGCCGCCCTTGCCGCCAATCTGACTGGCAACGTGGGACAGGAGTTCCCCGGCCTTGACCCGGCCGGCCGCCGCGCCGTGGACACCCGCCACCAGCGCGGCCTTGCCGTCGGCAACGCCTGCCAGGACGATAACGGCATCACCCAGCTGTTGCTTGAGCCGGTCCACGGCTTCGCGCAGGGCCTTGGCGTCGAAACCCTCCAGCCGCGCGGCCAGGATCCTGATGCCGGCCACCTCGACGGCTGCGCCCGCCAGATCGGCGGTGGCGCCCGATGCCGCCTTGGCCCTGGCCGCTTCCAGTTCGCGCTCGAGCTTCTTCTGCCGCTCGGTCAACGCGCGGATCTTCTCCACCACGTCGCCGGCGTTGCCGCCCAGCAGCGTGGCCGCCTCCTCCAGCCGCCGTTCCTCGGCGGCCACGTAGTCCAGCGCGCCCTGCCCGGTCACCGCCTCGATGCGGCGCACGCCGGCCGACACGCCACCCTCGCCGACGATCTTGAACAGGCCGATGTCGCCGGTGCGGCCGACGTGGGTGCCGCCGCACAGTTCGGTCGAATAGCCGCCCATCTTCAGCACGCGGACCTGCTCGCCGTACTTCTCGCCGAACAGCGCCATCGCGCCGAAGTCCAGCGCTTCCTGCATGCCCATGTGATGGACTTCGGCCTCGTGGTTGGCGCGGATCTCGGCGTTGACGCGGCGCTCGATCTCGGCGGTCTCGGCCGCGGTCATCGGCTGGAAATGCGAGAAGTCGAAGCGCAGGCGGTCCGGCGCCACCAGCGAGCCCTTCTGCTGCACGTGGGTGCCGAGCACCTCGCGCAGTGCGGCGTGCAGCAGGTGGGTGGCCGAGTGGTTGAGGATGGTCGCGCCGCGGCGCGCCGCATCCACCGTGCCGGCCAGCGACTGCCCGCGCGACAGGCTGCCGCGCACCAGCCGGCCGACGTGGCCGTGGAACTGGCCGGCGAACTTCAGCGTGTCGGCCACCTCGAACTCGGTTTCCGCGCCGGCCAGCGTGCCGGTATCGCCGACCTGGCCGCCGGACTCGGCGTAGAACGGCGTGCGGTCGAGGATCACCACCGCTTCCTCGCCCTGCGCGATCGCTTCGACCGGGCGGCCGTCCTTGAGCAGCGCGAGCACGCGCAGATCGTCGGATTGCAGTTGGTCGTAGCCGAGGAACCCGGTCGGCGTGAGCTGGGCGACCAGTTCGGCCGGCAGGCCGGCGGAGGAGGCGAACTTGCCGGCCGCGCGCGCGGTCTCGCGCTGCTGCGCCATCGCCGCCTCGAAGCCGGCCATGTCCACCGACAGGCCGCGTTCGCGGGCGATGTCGGCGGTCAGGTCGACCGGGAAACCATAGGTGTCGTACAGCCGGAACGCGTCGATGCCGGCGATGGCCTCGGTGGAGCGCGCCGCGATCTCGTCGAAGATGCGCATGCCCGAGTCCAGCGTTTCGGCGAAACGCTCCTCCTCGGCCTTCAGCGCGCGCTCGACCAGCTGCTGCGCGGCCGGCAGTTCCGGATAGGCACGGCCCATCAGCTGCGACAGCGTGTCCACCATCCTGTGGAAGAACGGCTGGCGCACGCCCAGCATCCAGCCGTGGCGCAGGGCGCGGCGGATGATCCGGCGCAGCACGTAGCCGCGGCCCTCGTTGGACGGCAGCACGCCGTCGACGATCAGGAACGCGCAGGCGCGGATGTGATCGGCGATCACGCGCAGCGACTTGTTCTGCAGGTCGGCGGTGCCGGTCAGTTCGGCGGCCTTGGCGATCAGTTCCTGGAACAGGTCGATTTCATAGTTGGTGTGGACGTGCTGCAGGATCGCCGCCAGCCGCTCCAGGCCCATGCCGGTGTCCACGCAGGGCGCCGGCAGCGGCATCAGGGTGCCGTCGGGCTGGCGGTCGAACTGCATGAACACCAGGTTCCAGATCTCGATGAAGCGGTCGCCGTCCTCGTCGGGCGAACCCGGCGGGCCGCCGGCGATGTGCTCGCCGTGGTCGTAGAAGATCTCGGTGCACGGGCCGCAGGGGCCGGTGTCGGCCATCTGCCAGAAGTTGTCCGAGGCGAACGGCGCGCCCTTGTTGTCGCCGATGCGGACGATGCGCTCGGCCGGGACGCCGATCATGTCGTGCCACAGATCGTAGGCCTCGTCGTCGGTATGGTAGACGGTGACCAGCAGGCGTTCGGGCGGCAGCTTCCAGACCTGGGTCAGCAGTTCCCACGCCCAGGCGATGGCGTCCTTCTTGAAGTAGTCGCCGAAGGACCAGTTGCCCAGCATCTCGAAGAAGGTGTGGTGGCGCGCGGTATAGCCGACCGAATCCAGGTCGTTGTGCTTGCCGCCGGCGCGCAGGCAGCGCTGGACGTCGGCCGCGCGCACGTAGCTGCGCTTCTCCGCGCCCAGGAACACGTCCTTGAACTGGACCATGCCGGAGTTGGTGAACAGCAGGGTCGGATCGTTGCCCGGCACCAGCGAGGCCGACGGCACGATGGTGTGGCCCTTGCCGCGGAAGAATTCGAGGAAGTCGCTGCGAAGCTGTTCGGTGCTGATTCTGGAGGGACTGGTCATGGTCTGGCAGGGGCTGGAAAGGCGCACGGCGGCACCCGCTCTCCGCAAGATGCGGGCGGAAGACCGGACAGGCAACCCGAACTGGCTAGATTAACAGGCGCGCCGCGTTCAGTCCCGCTGCCGGGCAGGCTCCCCTTCCCGTACAGGGCTTCCGGACCACACCGCCATGTGAAGGCCGCGGGCGGATGGCGCACTTGCCCGGGCGGTTGGCGGTTCCCTCAGTCTTCGTCGCCATCGATGCCCGCCCCGGACAATGCCGCGCGGATGGCATCGCCGTCGTGACCGCGCCTGGCCAGCCAGTCGGCCGCTTTGCGGCGCTGCGCCGGTTCCAGCTCCCCGCCGAAACCGAAGCGCCGCCGGACCAGTTCACGGGCCAGCGCGTTCCAGTCGCCCTCGAAACTGGCCATCGCCGCGTCGATGGCCTCGCGATCCAGGCCGTGGGTCGCCAGTTCGGCCCGGATATGCAATGGCCCGTAGCCGCTGCCGACCCGGCTGCGAACCATGAATTCGGCGAAACGGGCATCGTCCTGCCAGCCTTCGCCGGCCAGGCGCGCCACCGCCACCCGCGCCTGCTCGGCCTCGACGCCGCGCACTTGCAGCTTGCGGGTCAGTTCGCGCCGTGAATGTTCGCGCCGCACCAGCAGGCCCAACGCCCGTTGCACGGGCGTCTGCTCGGGGCGACGGCGGCGCTTGCGGTCAGGGTCGGATGTCGGTGCGTCGGTCATGGCGATGGATTACGTGCGGCAGCCGTCCCCGTGTGACCTTCCTTGGCCGGAGGTGATGAGGCTGCCGGGGAGGCGGTCGTCACTGACCCCGCCCGCCTCCCCGGCAACGGCTCAATCGTCGCCGTCCTGGGCCTCGTCGCGCGAGGCTTCGGCCGGCTGGAACTTCTCGCGCAGTTCGGCTTCCAGTTTGGCGGCCAGTTCCGGGTTCTCGCGCAGGTAGGTGCGGGCGTTGTCCTTGCCCTGGCCGATGCGCTCGCTGCCGTAGCTGTACCAGGCGCCGGCCTTCTCGACCAGCTTGGCCTCCACGCCCATGTCGATCAGCTCGCCCTCGCGGCTGATGCCCTCGCCGTACAGGATCTCGGTGACCACCTGCTTGAACGGAGGCGCCAGCTTGTTCTTGACCACCTTGATCTTGGTCTGGTTGCCGATGATCTCGTCGCCCTTCTTGATCGCGCCGATGCGGCGGATGTCCAGGCGCACCGAGGCGTAGAACTTCAGCGCGTTGCCGCCGGTGGTGGTTTCCGGGCTCTGGCCCGGCATCATCACGCCGATCTTCATGCGCAACTGGTTGATGAAGACCACCAGGGTGTTGGAGCGCTTGATGTTGCCGGTCAGCTTGCGCAGCGCCTGGCTCATCAGGCGGGCCTGCAGGCCCGGCAGCTGGTCGCCCATCTCGCCCTCGATCTCGGCCTTGGGCGTCAGCGCGGCGACCGAGTCGATGACCACGATGTCGACCGAGCCCGAACGCACCAGCATGTCGGCGATTTCCAGCGCCTGCTCGCCGGTGTCCGGCTGCGACAGCAGCAGGTCGTCGACGTTGACGCCCAGCTTGGCGGCGTAGATCGGATCCAGCGCGTGCTCGGCGTCGATGAAGGCCGCGGTGCCGCCCTTCTTCTGGCACTGCGCGATGGCCTGCAGGGTCAGGGTGGTCTTGCCCGAGGATTCCGGCCCGTAGATCTCGACCACGCGGCCCTTGGGCAGGCCGCCGATGCCCAGTGCGATGTCCAGCATCAGCGAGCCGGTCGGGATGGCCTCGACCGCCTCGATGACGCGGTCGCCCATGCGCATCACCGAGCCCTTGCCGAACTGGCGCTCGATCTGGGTCAGGGCGGCGGCCAGGGCGCGCTTCTTGTTCTCGTCCATCGTGTGTTTCCTCGGGGTCAGTGTGGGAATGGGGTCAGCCTATCGGGCGTCCATCGCAGGAGCTGCGACTGCCGGACCGGCATCGGAAAGCGTGATGCGCGGGAGCGCCGGAAACCGTCGGCGGGCCGCCCGGCTCCGGGTAGGAAGCCGCCGGCTCCGCCTGTGGGAAGGCTCGCCGGCAAGCGCGGCGCGCTCACCGGTTCGGCCTCACCAGGCCGCAGTAGAGGCCCTCGATGGCGAAATCCTGGTCCGGCTGCACCTCGATCGGCCGGTAGTCCGGGTTGCGCGGAAGCAGGCGGATGCGGTCCTTGCCGATCTTCAGCAGCTTGACGGTGATCTCGTCGTCGATGCGGGCCACGACGATCTGGCCGGAGCGCGCGTCGCGGGTGCGGTGCACGCCGATCAGGTCGCCGTCGAAGATGCCCTCGTCGCGCATCGAGTCGCCCTTGACCCGCAGCAGGTAGTCCGGCGCGGGCGCGAAGAAGGCGCGATCCAGCATCACGTAGTCGTGGTGTCCGGCGTCGGCGCCGATCGGCGCGCCGGCCGCCACCTGGCCCAGCACCGGTACCCGCAGCGCGCTGTCGCCGTGATCGCGCAGGACCAGTTCGCCCTGCGGTGCGGCCGGTGGCTTGAGCAGGCGGATGCCGCGCGCGCGCCCGGGCAGGCGTTCGATGGCGCCGGCCTGTTCCAGCGCCTCGAGATGGTATTGCGCGGCGCGCACGCCCTTGAAACCGAAGGCGCGCGCGATCTCGGTCTGCGAGGGCGGCAGGCCATCGGCCTCGATGCGCTCGGCGATGAGCGCGAGGATGGCGTGCTGGGTATCGGTCAGGTCCATGTTAGTAGTAATACTACTAACAATGTGCTCCGTCAATGTTTCCTGCCGCTGCGCCAGATCGACAGCACGATCCACACGCCGGTGACCGCGGCGCCGACGAAGCCGAGCACGCCCATCGCCATCAGCCAGCGGTTGGAAACGCCGCCGCCGACGCTGTTCATGACGATCGACGAGCCGATGATCAGCGCGGCGGTCACCACGCCGATGGTGAGCCGGTTGGCGGCGCTGTTGACCTGGTCGCCGAAGGCCTTGAGCGAGGTCACCTCGATCTGGCCGCGCAGGCGGCCGCGCCGGGCGGCGCGCAGCAGCCGGCGCAGGTCGCGCGGCAGGTCGCCGATCAGATCCAGTGCGCCCACCACGGTGCGGCGCCCGCGCCGGGCCAGCGCGCGCGGCGAGTAGCGATCCAGCATCGCCCGCTCCAGGTACGGACGCGCCTCGCCGGCCATGTCGAAATCGGGGTCGAGCTGGCGGCCCAGCCCTTCCAGGGTCAGGAAGGCCTTGATCATCAGCGCCAGGTCCGGCGGCAGGGTCAGCCCGTGCCGGCGCAGCAGCGCGGCCACCTCGATCAGCATGGCGCCCATCCGCAGGTCCTTCAGCGGCACGCCGCGATAGCGGTCGGTGAACACGCCGACGTCGGCCTGCAGGCGGCTCTCGTCCACCTCGACGTCGGATTCGGTCCAATCCAGCAGGATGTCGGCCACCGCCTCGGCGTCCTGGCCGACCAGGCCGTGCAGCAGCTGCGCGACCTGGAAGCGGCGCTGCTCGGAAATGCGCCCGACCATGCCGAAGTCGATGACGCCGATGCGCCCGTCCAGCAGGTAGAAGATGTTGCCGGGATGCGGATCGGCATGGAACAGGCCGTCCTCCAGCACCATCTTCAGCACGATGCCGGCGCTGGCGCGGGCCAGCGCGTGGCGGTCCAGGCCGGCGGCGTCGACCGCGGCCAGGTCGCGGCCGGGGATGCCTTCCACCAGCGCCTGCACGTTGAGCCGCTCGCAGGTCCATTGCCAGTACACGGCCGGAATCAGGATCTCCGGGTGGCCGGCGAAGTTGGCGGCGATGCGCTCGGCGTTGCGGCATTCGCCGGCGAAATCGAGTTCGGCGCGCAGCGAGGCGGCGAACTGCTGGACGATGCCGACCGGGTGGTAGCGGCGCAGGTCCGGCGCCTGCGCCTCGACGATTTCGGCCAGCCGCGCCAGCAGGCGCAGGTCCGCTTCGACCACTTCACGGATGCCGGGACGACGCACCTTCAGCACCACCGCGCTGCCGTCGGCCAGCCAGGCGCGGTGCGCCTGCGCCAGCGAAGCGGCGGCCAGCGGCTCGGTTTCCAGGCGGGCGAAGACGGTTTCCGGATCGGCGCCGAGATCCTCGGCCAACTGCAGCCGTATCGCCTCGAACGGCAGCGCGGGCACGGCGTTCTGCAGCTTGCCCAGTTCGTCGATCCAGTCCGATGGCAGCAGGTCGATGCGGGTGGCCAGCACCTGGCCGAGCTTGACGAAGGTCGGCCCCAGATCCTCCAGCGCGTGGCGCAGGCGCACCGGCGTGGCCATGCGCAGCATCTCCTCGCTGTGCTGGAGGTGCAGCAGCCGCCCGGCCCGCTCCAGCGCGCCGGCCAGGCCGATGCGCCGGACCAGGTCGCCGAAGCCGTAGCGGATCAGCACCACGGCGATTTCCTGCAGCCGGCCGAGATCGCGGACGGTGCCCAGCGTCTCCCACATCAGCGTGTTCCTCCGGGCCGGCTCGGCCTCGTCACAGCGTCTCCAGTCCCCGCAAGGCGGCCTCGACGGTCTGCCGGCGCACCGCGTCGCGATCGCCGTCGAACTGGAACAGTTCGGCATGCGGATAGCCGCCGCGGCGCTTCCATGCGATCCAGACGCTGCCGACCGGCTTGTCGGCGGTGCCGCCGCCGGGGCCGGCGATGCCGGTGACCGCGACCGCCACGCTGGCGCCGGAATGGACCAGCGCGCCGGAGACCATCTCGATGACGGTCTCGCGACTGACCGCGCCGTGCACTTCCAGCGTCTGCGGCTGCACGCCCAGCAGCGCCTGCTTGGCTTCGTAGCTGTAGGCGGCCATGCCGCAGTCGAACCAGTCCGACGAGCCGGCGATGTCGGTCACCGCCTTGGCGATCCAGCCGCCGGTGCAACTCTCGGCCGTGACCAGGCGATCGCGCGCCTCGCGCAGGCGCAAGCCCAGAGCGTGGGCGAGATCGTGCAACTGGCTGTCGGAGGGGATGGACATCTTCGAACCGTGGTCAAGCGGAAAGATGCCGTTGTATCGCAAATCCCGGTTGCGGTGTTGGACGGCGGCAAAACGCAGGGCCCGCCGGTGACGCCGGCGGGCCCTGGAGGTTGCGGCGGTGACTTCGGATCAGTAACGCACGCGCAGCGTCATGCCGTACATGCGCGGCGCACCGAGGAAGGCGTTGTAGGTGTTCATCGGATCGCCCGGACGCGAGGAGCCGACCGCCTGCAGCGGACCGTCGAAACCGACCTGCACGTACTCGGTGTCGGTGAGGTTCTGGCCCCACAGTTCCAGCATCCAGCGCCCGTCCTGCGCGCCGATGCCGAAGCGGGCGTTGAAGATGGTGTAGGACCCCTGCATCTTCTCCGCGTCCAGGTCCGAGCCGGTGTTGTACTCGGACATGTACTTGGCGCCGACGTTGAAGCGGCCCATCAGGCTGCTGCCGAAGTCCCATTCGTAGGTCGCCGAGGCCGAGCCCGACCATTCCGGCGCGAAGCTCATCTGCGCGCCCGGCAGCTTGTACAGCTGGCCCGGGCTGGCCGGCGGCGCGGCGTCCTGGAAGTCGGCGCCGGGAATGGTGTCGCCGTACTTGGTGTCGGCGTACATCAGGCCGGCCTGCAGCATCAGTCCCTGCACGCCGCGCGGCTGCCACAGGATTTCCGCGTCCAGGCCCTGCGAGACCACTTCCGGGATCGAGCGCACCACGAAGCTGGTGCCGAGGAAGCTGTTGAGCTGGAAGTTGTCGTAGGTCTGGTGGAACAGGGTGGCGTTGAGCAGCAGGTTGCCGTCGGCCCAGGTGGTCTTGGCGCCCAGCTCGTAGCTGTCGACGAACTCGCCCGGGAACGAGGTGTCGTTGACCGGGGTGATGCCGGCGCCGCCGCTGGACAGGCCGTTGGACGACTGCACGCGATCCAGGTTGAAGCCGCCGGCCTTGTAGCCGCGCGCGGCCGAGGCGTAGGTCATCACGTTGTCGTTCCAGCGGTAGGCCGCCTTCAGCGTGCCCGACCACTCCTTCTCCTCGCGCTCCTGGTGGGTCGCGCGGCCGTGGTGCAGTGCGTTGGCCCACGGCAGGCACATGTAGCCGGCCACCTGCGGGGCGACCGCGTTGAGGATGGCGGCCTGGTTGGCGGCCGGCAGCATGCTGAAACCGGGGATGCGCGCGGCCAGCGCCGCGCCGACGCGTCCACCGGGATTGGCCAGCGTCGCCGCGCATCCCAGACTGCCATTGGGATTGCTGTAGACCGAATCCAGCTCCTTGTCCTCGCGGGTGTAGCGCAGGCCCAGGGTCAGGTCGAGCGCGTCGGTGGCGTGCCAGGTGTTGTTGGTGAACAGCGCCAGGCTCTTGGCGTTCTGCTCGTAGTGATCCAGCGCGCCCAGTCCGGTGAAGTTGGTGCCGTACGGACGGCCGCTGACCTGCGACATGAAGATCGCCGGGTTGGCCTGGTTGACGGTCAGGCCGAACGGCGCGAGTTGCTGCGCCAGACCGCCCAGCACCATCGATCCGACCAGCGTGGACAGGTACGGCTCGTAGGCCGGGCCCATGCGGTAGGTCTCGGTGCGGTCGAGGTCCTCGTCCGCATAGAACACGCCGAACATCCAGTCCACGCGCTCGGTCGAGCCGGTCAGGCGGAACTCCTGGCTGAAGGTCTTGAAGCCGGTGAACGACTCGTCCTCGCTCGGGTTGCGGTAGAGGATGTCGGCCGCGCTGAAGTCGTAGTCCAGGCCGTTGATGGCCTGCCAGTCGCGCGAGGCGGTGATCGAGGTCAGGGTCGCGCCGCCCAGCGCGGACAGATCCCAGTTGACCTCGGCCGAGACGCCCTTGTCCTTGATGTCCTGGGTGGTGGGCCGGTTGCTGTAGGCGACGCGGTCGAACGGATCGTCGCCGGGCGCGGCGATCGCCTTGCCGATGCCGGAGACCGCGTTGATCACCGGCGCGGTGCCGCCGACCGTGGTCTGCACGGCGGTGCAGCAGTTCTCCTCGCGGCTGGTGAAGTCGGCCGACAGCAGCACCTCGAAGGTATCGCTGGGTTCCAGCAGCAGCTTGGCGCGCATGGTGTGGAAGTTCTGGTCGTAGTCGTCGCGCTCCTGGCGCGGGCCATTGCCGGTGACCACGTCCATCCAGCCGTCACGCTTGCGCTTGGCGGCGTAGATGCTGAAGGCCGCGTTGTCGCCGAGGGCGTCGTTGTAGCTGCCGGCCACGCCGAGCGCACCGTAGTTGCCGACGCTGATCTCGCCCTCGGCGCTCTGGCTGTAGCTGGGGCGGCGGGTGACCACGTTGATCACGCCGGCCGAGGTGTTCTTGCCGAACACCGTGCCCTGCGGGCCCTTCAGCACCTCGATGCGCTCGAGTTGGCCGAGATCGCCGAAGCCGACGCTGTTGCGCGGGCGGTACACGCCGTCGATGACGATGCCGACCGACGACTCCAGGCCGACGTTGTCGCCGACCGTGCCGACGCCACGGATGCGCGCGGTGGTGATGGCCTCGCTCTGCGTGCTGGTCACGGTCAGGCCGGACACCAGCACCTGCAGATCCTTGACGTCGCGCACACCGGTGTCCTGCAGCAGCTGCTCGGACACGGCGGTGATGGAGATGGGAACGTCCTGCGCCCGCTCCTCGCGCTTCTGCGCGGTCACCGTCATGGTGGCCAGCGTGGTCGGCTCCTCGTCGGCGACGGGCGCCGATGCCTGCTGGGCATGGGCGCCCTGGACTGCGCACAGTGCGGAAAAGACAGCGAGCGTAAGCACCTTGTGCTTCGGCTTGACGACGATCATGTTCCCCTCCCCGGGTGGAATAACTGACGTTCTAGGATGTTGTCGGGCGTTGCGGCCTTCGAGTGCTTCGACGGCATCCGTTCCCCGGCACCTGCTCGAACTTAACATCGACTTCACAGCTCTTCATTCTGCACCGCGTCGATACGTCGAACGTCACTTTGGCACGGAAAAACGACGTTTCTTTTACTCCCGGAAGAGAACCTGGATTACGCATAAGCGAGGCTAATACCCGCCGGCGCTAGCGCATGTCCAGGACGATGCGCCCCTCGATCTCGCCCTTCTCCATCCGCTCGAACACCGCGTTGATGTTGTCGAGCCGCTCGGTCGCGTACGTGGCGCGCACCTTGCCGGCCGCGGCGAAGTCCAGCGACTCCTGCAGGTCCAGCCGCGTGCCGACGATGGAGCCGCGCACGGTGATGCCGTTGAGCACCATGCCGAAGATGTCGAGCGGGAAATCGCCCGGCGGCAGCCCCACCAGCGACATCGTGCCGCCGCGGCGGATCATGCCCAGCGCCTGCTCGAACGCCTTGGTCGACACCGCGGTGACCAGCGCGGCGTGCGCGCCGCCGATTTCCTTCTTCAGCCACGCCGCCGGATCCTCGCGGCGCGCGTTGACGGTGACGTCCGCGCCGAGCCGGCGCGCCAGTTCCAGCTTGGCGTCGTCCACGTCTACCGCCGCCACGTTGAACCCCATCGCGCGCGCGTACTGCACCGCCATGTGGCCCAACCCGCCGATGCCGGAGATCACCACCCAGTTGCCGGGCCGCGCGCCGGTGACCTTGAGCCCCTTGTAGACGGTCACGCCCGCGCACAGCACCGGCGCGATTTCGGCGAAATCCACGCCATCGGGCAGGTGGCCGACATAGCCGGCGTCGGCCAGCGCGTATTCGGCGAAACTGCCATTGACCGAATAGCCGGTGTTGCGCTGGGACTCGCACAGCGTCTCCCAGCCGCCCACGCAGTGCTCGCAATGCCCGCACGCCGAATACAGCCACGGGATGCCGACGCGATCGCCCTCCCTGACGAAATCCACGCCCTGCCCGACCGCCACCACCTCGCCGACGCCCTCGTGGCCGGGGATGAAGGGCAGGCCCGGCTTGACCGGCCAGTCGCCCCGCGCCGCGTGCAGATCGGTATGGCAGACCCCGCACGCGGCGATCTTCACAAGCACCTGGCCCCGACCGACCTCGGGTACCGGAACCTGCTCGATCCGCAGCGGCTGGTCGAAGGCGTGTACGACGGCGGCTTTCATGGTCCTGCTCATGGGTTGGTCCTCATGCTTGCGGGAAGAAGTCCGAGCCTGCGCCCATCGATGTTAGGCGGACATTGATGCGGATCAACCCGCCGTCGCCGGCACCCGGCGGGCCGACCAGCGGCAACCGCTACAATCGCCGCCCATCCGGCCGACATGAAGCGCGCATCCGTGACCCACGGCAAGCAGGAACACACGCCCCTGATGAAGCAGTTCTTCGCCGCCAAGGCGGAGTACCCGGAGCTGCTGCTGTTCTTCCGGATGGGCGATTTCTACGAGCTGTTCTACGACGACGCGCGCAAGGCGGCGCGGCTGCTCGACATCACCCTGACCCAGCGCGGCAACTCGGCCGGCGCGCCGATCCCGATGGCGGGGGTGCCGGTGCACGCCTACGAGAGCTACCTGGCGCGGCTGGTGGCGATGGGCGAGTCGGTGGCCATCTGCGAGCAGATCGGCGATCCGGCGCTGGCCAAGGGGCTGGTCGAGCGCAAGGTCGTGCGCGTGGTCACGCCGGGCACGGTCACCGACGAGGCGCTGCTCAACGAGCGCCGCGACACCCTGCTGATGGCGCTGGCGCGCACCGGTTCGCCCGCGCGCGGCTGGCGCTACGGGCTGGCCTGGGCGGACCTGGCCGGCGGCCGTTTCCTGGTCGGCGAGGTGGACAGCGACGATGCGCTGGAGGCCGAGCTGTCGCGGCTGGAGCCAGCCGAGCTGCTGCTGGCCGACGAGGACGGCTGGCCCGGCTTCGTGCAGCAGCGCGGCGGCCTGCGCCGGCGCGCGCCGTGGCTGTTCGACGCCGACGGCGGCAGGCGGCAACTGCTGCAGTTCTTCGGCCTGCGCGACCTGTCGGCGTTTGGCATCGAGGACAAGCCGCTGGCCACCGGCGCGGCCGGCGCGCTGCTGGGCTACGTCGAGGAGACGCAGAAGCAGCGCCTGCCGCACCTGACCGCGATCGCGGTGGAATCGACCGCCGACGCCATCGCGATGAATGCGGCCACCCGCCGTCACCTGGAACTGGACACCCGCGTCGACGGCGATGTGAAGAACACCCTGCTCGGCGTGCTCGACAGCACCGTCTCGCCGATGGGCGGGCGCCTGCTGCGACGCTGGCTGCACCGGCCGCTGCGCGATCGCGCGGTGCTGGAACGACGCCACCACGCGGTGCAGACGCTGATCGACAGCGGCGCCGAGGCGGACCTGCGCGAGCGCTTCCGCGCGCTCGGCGACGTCGAGCGCATCCTCACCCGGGTGGCGCTGCGCTCGGCGCGTCCGCGCGACCTGTCCACCCTGCGCGACGGCCTGGCGCTGCTGCCAGGCATCGCGCGCGCATTGCAGCCACTGGATTCGCCGCGGCTGCGGGCGCTGGCCGAGGCGCTGGGCGAGCACGCCGACACCGCTGGCCTGCTGGCGCGCGCGATTGCGCCGCAGCCGCCGCTCAAGCTCACCGACGGCGGCGTGATCGCCGACGGCTTCGACGCCGAGCTGGACGAGTTGCGCCGGCTCAGCACTCACGCCGACCAGTTCCTGATCGACCTGGAAGCGCGCGAGCGCGAGAGCAGCGGCATCGCCACCCTGAAGGTCGGCTACAACCGCGTGCACGGCTATTACATCGAGATCAGCAAGGCGCAGGCCGCGCGCGCGCCGGTCCACTACACCCGCCGGCAGACCCTGACCAACGCCGAGCGCTACATCACCGAGGAACTGAAGGGCTTCGAGGACAAGGTGCTGTCGGCGCGCGAGCGCTCGCTGTCGCGCGAGCGGATGCTGTACGAGCAGGTGCTGGACGAGTTGAACCAGGTGCTGGAGCCGCTCAAGCGCTGCGCCGCCGGCCTCAGCGAACTGGACGTGCTGGCCGCCTTCGCCGAGCGCGCGCAGGCGCTGGACTGGACCCGGCCGGAACTGCTGGACACGCCCGGCCTGTGCATCGATCGCGGCCGCCACCCGGTGGTCGAGGCGGTGCGCGAGGAACCCTTCGAGCCGAACGACCTGCGGCTCGGCGATCTGGCCCCGAACGGCGAGCGGATGCTGGTCGTCACCGGCCCCAACATGGGCGGCAAATCCACCTACATGCGGCAGAACGCGCTGATCGTGCTGCTGGCGCACGTCGGCAGCTTCGTGCCGGCCACGCGCGCCTGCATCGGCCCGATCGACCGCATCCTCACCCGCATCGGCGCCGGCGACGACCTGGCGCGCGGGCAGTCCACCTTCATGGTCGAGATGGCCGAGACCAGCTACATCCTCCACCACGCCACGCCGCAGTCGCTGGTGCTGATGGACGAGATCGGCCGCGGCACCTCCACCTACGACGGCCTGGCGCTGGCCGACGCGGTCGCGCGCCACCTGGCCGGCGTCAACCGCTGCTACACGCTGTTCGCCACCCACTATTTCGAACTGACCGCGCTGGCCGGCGAGAGCGTCGAGGGTGGCCCCAGCGGCATCGCCAACGTGCACCTGGACGCGGTCGAGCACGGCGATTCGCTGGTGTTCATGCACGCGGTCAAGCCGGGCGCGGCCAACCGCAGCTTCGGCCTGCAGGTCGCCGCGCTGGCGGGCCTGCCGCGCGCCACCCTGCAGCAGGCGCGGCGGCGGCTGGCCGAACTGGAGCAGCGCGGCCGCGAGAGCCACGCCTCCGGGATGGCCCCGCAGGCGCTGGACCAGCCGCAGCAGATCGGGCTGTTCGCGGCCGCGCCCTCGGCGGCGATGGAGGCGCTGGCCGCGCTGGATCCCGACGAGCTGACGCCCAAGCAGGCGCTGGAGGCGCTGTACCGGATCAAGACGCTGCTCTGAGCCGGCGCGCCACGGCTTGAGTGAAATCAACCCATCGGCGCGATGGGCCGCTTAGTATCGGCCCATGTCCGCCGCTCCCGCCGAAGCCCGCGCCGAGGTCGTGTTCCGCGCCCGGGGCCTGACCAAGACCTACCGCATGGGCGAGGTCGAAGTGCACGCGCTGCGCGGCGTAGATCTGGAACTGTCCGCCGGCGAGTTCGTGGTGCTGCTGGGCGCCTCGGGCAGCGGCAAGTCGACCCTGCTCAACATCCTCGGCGGGCTCGACGCGCCCAGCAGCGGCACGGTCGAATGCCGCGGCCACCGGCTCACCGGCGCCGGCGACGACGCGCTGACCCGCTTCCGCCGCGAGCACGTCGGCTTCGTGTTCCAGTTCTACAACCTGATCCCGAGCCTGACCGCGCGCGAGAACGTGGCCCTGGTCACCGAGATCGCCACCGATCCGATGACCCCGGAAGAAGCGCTGGCGCTGGTCGGCCTGGAAGAACGCATGGACCACTTCCCGGCGCAGATGTCCGGCGGCGAGCAGCAGCGGGTGGCGATCGCACGCGCGATCGCCAAGCGCCCGACCGTGCTGCTGTGCGACGAGCCGACCGGCGCGCTGGACTCGAAGACCGGCATCCGCGTGCTGCAGGCGTTGGATCGGATCAACCGCGAGACCGGCGCGCTGACCGTGGTGATCACCCACAACGCAGTGATCGCCGACATGGCGCACCGGGTGATCCGGCTCAGCGACGGCCGCATCGAGAGCGAGCGGCGCAACCCGCGGCGCGCGGCGCCCGAGGACCTGCACTGGTGAGCGTGCTGCGCCGCAAGCTGCTGCGCGAGTTCGCCCAGTTGCGCGGGCAGGTGCTGGCGATCGGCGCGGTGATGGCGGCCGGCATCGCCACCCTGGTGATGGCGCAGAGCAACTACCACGCGCTGTCGCAGACCCGCGCGCTGTACTACGGCGAATACCGCTTCGCCGACGCCTTCGCCGGGCTCAAGCGCGCGCCGCTGTCGCTGGCCGAAACGGTGCGCGCGATCCCCGGCGTACGCGAGGCCGAGCCGCGCGTGATCGGTTTCGCCAACCTGGAGATCGACGGCTACGACGAAGCGGTGTCCGCGCAGATCGTGTCGCTGCCCGGCGCGGGCGAGCCGGGGCTGAACCGGGTGTTCCTGCGCGAGGGCCGGCTGCCGGCGGCCGACGACGAGGTGGTGCTGGGCGAGGCCTTCGCGCAGGCGCACGGGCTGCGGCCAGGCGACACGCTCGCCGCGGTGCTCAACGGCCGCCGCCAGCCGCTGACGGTCAGCGGCGTGGGGCTGTCGCCGGAGTTCGTCTACCAGATCCGCCCCGGCGACATCTTTCCCGACTTCGAGCGCTTCGGCGTGCTGTGGATGCAGCGCGAGCCGCTGGCCACCGCCTTCGACCTGGACGGCGCGTTCAACGACCTGGCGCTGATGCTGGAACGCGACGCGCGCGAGGGCGACGTGATCGACACGCTCGACGCCCTGCTCGCGCCCTACGGCGGCACCGGCGCGCATGGCCGCGACCTGCAGATGTCGCACCGCTTCCTCGACGAGGAACTGGTCCAGCTGCGCACGATGACGCGGATGTTCAGCGCGATCTTCCTCGGCGTGGCGGCGTTCCTGCTCAACGTGGTGATCGGCCGGCTGATCGGCGCCCAGCGCGAGCAGATCGCGCTGCTCAAGGCGTTCGGCTACAGCCGCTGGGAAGTGGGCCTGCACTACGGCCAGTTGGCGCTGCTGGTGGCCAGCGCCGGCGTGCTGCCGGGGCTGGCGCTGGGCGCGTGGCTGGGCCGCGGCATGGCCGACCTGTACATGGAGTACTACCGCTTCCCGTTCCTGGCCTGGTCGCTGCAGCCGTCGGTGCTGCTGCTGGCGTTCGGCTTCGCCCTGGCCGCGGCCGTGCTCGGCACCTTCGGCGGCCTGCGGCGGGCGTTCGCGCTGCCGCCAGCCGAGGCGATGCGGCCGGAGGCGCCGGCCACGTTCCGGCGCGCGCTGAGCGAGCGGCTGGGCTTCGGCGGCCTGCTCGATCCGACTGCGCGGATGATCCTGCGCAACCTGGAACGGCGGCCGCTGCGCACCGCGCTGTCGGTGGTCGGCATCGGCCTGGGCATCGGCGTGCTGGTGACCGCGCGCATCAGCGGCGGGGCGATCGATCGCATCGTCGAGGTGCAGTTCGGCCTGGCCCAGCGCGACGACCTGGCGGTGACCTTCACCGAGCCGGCCTCCGCGCGCGCCACCCATGAACTGGCCGCGCTGCCCGGCGTGCAGGCGGTCGAGCCGTTCCGCGCCGCCGCCGTGCGCCTGCGCAACGGCCACCGCGAATACCGCACCGCCCTGCAGGGCCTGCCATCGCAGGCGGATCTCAAGCGCGTGCTCGACCAGGGCCTGCGGCCGGTCGAACCGCCCGCGCAGGGCGTGCTGCTGACCGACTACCTGGGCGAACTGCTGGCGGTGCGGCCGGGCGAGGAACTGGAGATCGAATTCCTCGAAGGCCACCGCCGCACGCTGCGGGTGCCGGTGGCCGGCCTGGTCGGCGAATACCTCGGCGTCGGCGCTTACGCGCGCCAGGACACCGTCAACCGCCTGCTCGGCGAGGACGGCGCGATCTCCGGCGCCTGGCTGAAACTGGAGCCGCAGGCGCGCGCGCAGGTCGTGCGCGAACTGCGCGATCGCCCGCGCGTGGCCGGCGTGGCCGATCGCAGCGCCGCCATCGAAGGCTTCATGGACACCATCGCGCGCACCCTGCTGACTTTCACCCTGGCGGTCACGCTGATGGCGGCCAGCATCGCCACCGGCGTGGTCTACAACAGCGCGCGCATCACCCTGGCCGAGCGCGGCCGCGAACTGGCCAGCCTGCGCGTGCTCGGCTATACCCGCGGCGAGGTGCGCGCGCTGCTGTTCGGCGAACTGCTGACGCTGTGCTTCTTCGCGCTGCTGCCCGGCTTCGCGCTCGGCTACGGCCTGTCCGCGCTGCTGATCCACGGCCTGGCCACCGATCTGTACCGGATCCCGCTGGTGCTGCCGCCGTCCGGCTTCGCCGTCGCCGGGCTGGTGGTGCTGGCCGCCACCGTGCTGTCCGGCCTGCTGGTGCGCCGCCGGCTGGACCGGCTCGATCTCGTCGCCGTGCTCAAGACCCAGGAGTGATCCGATGAACCGCGCCCGCCGCTTCCGCTACCTCGCCGCCGGCTCGATCGTGCTGGCGCTGCTGCTCATGGTGCTGTGGCCCGACGCGCGGCTGGTCGACAGCGGCGCGGTCGAGCGCGGCGCGGTACGCGAAACCCTCGACGCCGAGGGCCGCACCCGCCTGCGCGATCGCTACGTGGTCGCCGCGCCGACGGCGGCGATGGCCCGGCGGCTGGCGCTGCGGCCGGGCGATGCGGTCGAGGCCGGGCAGCCGCTGGTGGTGCTGGATCCGGGCACCGCGGCGCCACTGGACGCGCGCACCCGCGCCGCCACCGAGTCCTGGGTAGCCGGCGCCCGCGCCAGCCTCGCCTCCGCCCGCGAGGAGGCGCAGTCCGCCGAGGCGGCCGCCCGGCAGGCGCGCGCCGAGGCCGAACGCCT
The DNA here is from genome assembly GCF_046736355.1 of Pseudoxanthomonas mexicana. GTDB lineage: Bacteria > Pseudomonadota > Gammaproteobacteria > Xanthomonadales > Xanthomonadaceae > Pseudoxanthomonas_A > Pseudoxanthomonas_A mexicana_B. Next base: position 2,636,584 of record NZ_CP157201.1, read on the forward strand.
GCGCGTGCTGGCGCGCGGGCAACTGGTCGCGGTCGAGACCGCCGAGCGCGCCGACACCGCACGCCAGCGCGCCGAGCGCGAGGCCGCCAGCGCCCGCTACCGCGAGGCCACCGCCGCGCACCAGATGCGCGCGGCCGAGGCGGTGCTGGCGCGCGGGCGCGCGGGCGCGGCGGACGGCGAGGCCGAACTGGTGCTGACCGCGCCGGTCGCCGGCGTGGTGCTGCGCCGCCACTTCGAGAGCGCGCGCCCGGTGCAGGCCGGCGAGCCGCTGATCGAGATCGGCGATCCGGCCGCGATGGAAGTCGAGGTCGACGTGCTGTCCGCCGACGCCGTGCGCCTGCGCGAGGGCATGCGGGTGGAACTGCTGCGCTGGGGCGGCGAGCGGCCGCTGCCGGGCCGGGTGCGGCGGGTCGAACCGGGCGGCTTCACCAAGTTCTCCGCACTCGGGGTGGAGGAGCAGCGGGTCTGGGTGATCGTCGAGTTGGCCGAACCGCACGCGCAATGGCAGCGGCTGGGCGAAGCCTACCGGGTCAATGCGCGCTTCGTGCTGCGCGAGCGTGCGGACGCGCTGCGCGCGCCGGCCAGCGCGGTGTTCCGCCACGGCGACGACGGCCACGCCGTGTTCCGCATCGACGGCGCGCGCGCGCGGCTGGCGCCGGTGCGCACCGGCCTGCAGGGCGGCGGCTGGGTGGAAATCACCGAAGGACTGGAGGCCGGCGACCGCGTCGTCGTACACCCGGATCGCGAACTCTCGGACCGCGATCGGGTGCGGTCGCGCTGACTTGGGATCCGCCGTCGCGGCGGCGTCCCCCGGCATGCACGCGCACATGATTGAACCCGTGGATGGCGTGATTGAACCTGCGCATGGCGCGGTTGATTGCAATCAATGTAGGGTTGCCCGCGCAGGTCCATAAGGTAAGCATCCCAGCCACCCATCGAGGCCGCCATGAAAATCCTCCCCCTTGCGATCGCCTGCGCCGCCAGTGCGGCCGTCGCCGCCGTGTCGTTCGTGGTCACCGCCGACACCTCGCCCGACGCCACGGCCCTGCGCGAAACCGCCAACGCCCTGTTCTCGCCCATCCAGGCCACGGTGACCGAAGTGCGCGGCCAGCCCATCAGCGCCGAGCAGGTCGAGCTGGGCAAGCTGCTGTTCTTCGAACCGCGCCTGTCGCGCAGCCACGTCATCAGCTGCAACACCTGCCACAACGTCGGCACCGGCGGCGCCGACAACGTACCCACCTCGATCGGCCACGGCTGGCAGAAGGGTCCGCGCAACTCGCCCACCGTGCTCAACGCGGTGTTCAACGTCGCCCAGTTCTGGGACGGCCGCGCGGCCGACCTGAAGGAACAGGCCAAGGGACCGGTGCAGGCCAGCGTCGAGATGAACAGCACGCCCGCGCTGGTGGAGGAGACGCTGCGCAGCATCCCGGCCTACGTCGAGGCGTTCGGCCGCGCGTTCCCGGGCGAGAAGGATCCGGTCAACTTCGAGAACATGGCGCGCGCGATCGAGGCCTACGAGACCACGCTGACCACGCCCGATTCGCGCTTCGACCAGTTCCTCGCCGGCCGCGACAGCCTGGACCGGGACGAGCTGAAGGGCCTGTCGCTGTTCATCGAGAAGGGCTGCATCGCCTGCCACAGCGGCACCAACATCGGCGGCCAGGCCTATTACCCGTTCGGCGTGGTGCAGAAGCCCGGCGCCGACATCCTGCCGCCGGGCGACAAGGGCCGCTTCGCGGTGACCAACACGGCCTCCGACGAGTACGTGTTCCGCGCCGCGCCGCTGCGCAACGTCGAGCTGACCGCGCCCTACTTCCACAGCGGCGAGGTGTGGGACCTGGAGCAGGCGGTGGCGATCATGGGCAGCAGCCAGCTGGGCCAGGAACTGGAACCCGGCGACGCCAAGGCCATCGCCGGCTTCCTGCGCACGCTGACCGGCCGCCAGCCGGTGGTGACCCTGCCGGTGCTGCCGCCGAGCACGTCGCGCACGCCGCGGCCGGAGTAAGGGGACGCGAGGGCGAGGGACCGGGGCCAGGCCTCGGTTCCCTTGCCCGCGCTACATCGCGTCGATATCGCCCAGCGCGCGGATCAGCCGCCGCGCGCGCTTGTCCGGGCGTTGCTCGGGCGGCCGGTAGCCGTTGCGCTCGGCCGCGCGGCGCGCCCTGGCCTCCTCGCGCGCCGCGCGCGAGGCCTCGCTCTCCAGGTACAACGACTGCGCGACGCTGGCCGGCCCGCGCTGCACCGACAGCGCCAGCACCCGCAGCCGGAATTGCTCGTCGCCGCGCTGCACCTGCACCTCGTCACCGACCTTCACCGCGCGCGAAGGCTTGGCGCGCTGGCCGCCGACCTCCACCTTGCCCGTCTCCACCGCCTGCCTGGCCAGGCTGCGGGTCTTGAAGAAGCGCGCGGCCCACAGCCAGAGATCGAGGCGGACGCTGGCGAGGCCGGAGTCGGAATCGGGAACGGTAATCGAGGACATCGGATTCATCGGGCAAGGATCATTGCAGGACGGAATGGAGCGCATGCGACCCATCATCCTCCATCCCGGCGTGTGCAGAAGCTCAAGGCACGGCTCCCGCACCGTCCGCAGCCGCAAACGCGAACGGCCACCCGGAGGTGGCCGTTCGTGGACGCGATGCCTGCCGGATTACTCGGCGGCGGCAGCGGCTTGGCGCGCCTTCTTGGCGGCGGCGTTGGCGGCCAGGTCTTCCTTGATGCGGGCGGCCTTGCCTTCCAGATCGCGCAGGTAGTACAGCTTGCCGGCGCGGACCTTGCCGCGGCGCTTGACTTCGACCGAGTCGATCGAGGCGCTGTGGGTCTGGAACACGCGCTCCACGCCGTAGCCGTGCGAGATCTTGCGCACGGTGAAGGCCGAGTTCAGGCCGGCGTTCTTCTTGCCGATGACCACGCCCTCGTACGCCTGCACGCGCTCGCGGTTGCCTTCCTTGACCTTGACGTTGACCACGACGGTGTCGCCGGGGCCGAAGGCGGGCAGCTCGCGCTGGATCTGGGCGGCTTCGAATTCCGCGATGATGGACTTGTTGAGACTGCTCATGGTGGCACCGTATCTGATGGCGTGGGTGTGTCGTTCGACAGCAGGATTCTGATGCAGTCGCCGGATTGCGCTGCACGATATTGTTGTTGTGGTCTCCCGCAGCCCGAGCGGGCCAGGGAAGCCGGGTATCTTACTGATTTTCCGTGGCGAAGGCTAGCGGCCGCCCTCGCCCTCCTGCGCCTGCCGGAACGCCTCCAGCAGCGCCCGGTCGGCCTTCGACAGGGCCGCCTCGTCCAGCAGGTCCGGCCGGCGCAGCCAGGTCCGTCCCAGCGACTGCTGCCGGCGCCAGCGGGCGATGGCGGCATGGTCGCCGGAACGCAGCACCGCCGGCACCTCGCCCAGTTCATGGCGGGCCGGGTGGGTGTAGTGCGGGCAGTCGAGCAGGCCGTCGCCCTCGAAGCTGTCCTGGGCCGCCGATTCGGCGTCGTTCAGGGCGCCGTCCTGCAGCCGCGCCACCGCGTCGATCAGCACCGCCGCCGGCAGCTCGCCGCCGGACAGCACGTAGTCGCCGATCGAGATTTCCTCGTCCACCTCGGCGGCCAGCAAGCGCTCGTCCACGCCCTCGTAGCGGCCGCACAGCAGGATCAGGCGCGGCCGCGCGGCCAGTTCGCGGACCTTGGCCTGGGTCAGCGGCCCGCCCTGCGGGCTCAGGTAGACCACCGGCGCGGGCGTGGCGTCGGCCGCGCGCGCCGCGGCCAGGCAGGCGCGCAGCGGCTCGATCATCATCACCATGCCGGGACCGCCGCCGAACGGGCGGTCGTCCACGCGCCGGTAGCCGCCTTCGGCGTGGTCGCGCGGATTCCAGCCCTGCAGTCGCAGCAGGCCGCGCTCCTGCGCCCGGCCGACCACGCCGAAGCCCGCGCACTGCGCGATGAATTCGGGGAACAGGGTGACGACGTCGATGCGCATCAGCGAGGAGTGAGCGTGGAGGAGTGAGGAGTGAGTAGAAGCAACAGCCCTAGCTGCCGGGTGGAGTTGGGCGATGAGCAGGGTAAGACAGAAAGGTCGCAGGCGGCAGCGCACCACTCACTCCTCACTCCTCCACGCTCACTCCTCGCTCCTAGAACTCCGGATCCCAGTCCACGGTGACGCGGCCGGCCTCGAAGTCCACCGAGCGCACGAAATCCGGTTCCACGAACGGGATCAGCCGCTCGCGCTCGCCGCTCACGACGATCACGTCGTTGGCGCCGGTGGAGAACAGGTGCGACACCCGGCCCAGCGCCACGCCTTCGGTGGTGACGACCTGCAGCCCTTCCAGATCGACCCAGTAGAACTCGCCGGGCCGGGCCGGCGGCAGCGCCGAGCGCGGCACCCAGATCTCGGTGCCGCGCATCGCCTCGACGGCATCGCGGTCCTCGACCTCGGGGAAGGTCGCGATCAGGTGCTTGCCGGAGTTCTTGCCGCGCGCGCCGGACAGTTCGCGCTGCTGGCCGTTGGGCGATTTCAGCGTCCACGGCTGGTAGCCGAAGATCGCCTCGCGCGGCTCGGTCCACGACTCCAGCTTGATCTGCCCGCGCACGCCGAAGGCACCCGTTATCCGCCCCAGCAGGATCATCTTCTGCGGGTCGGAAGGGTGCCCGGTATCCATCGGCAAGGGGCCGCGCGCGGGGCGCGGCCCTTCTTCAATCAGGCCGAAGCCTGGGCGGCCTTGGCCGCTTCCTTGTACAGGCCACGGACCTTGTCGGTCAGCTGCGCGCCGTTGCTGACCCAATGGTCGACGCGGGCGATGTCCAGTTCGACGCGCTTCTCGTTGCCGGCGGCGACCGGGTTGTAGTAACCCACGCGCTCGATGTTGCGGCCGTCGCGCGCACTGCGCGAGTCGGTGACGATGATGTGGTAGAAGGGACGCTTCTTGGCGCCGCCGCGGGTAAGGCGAATCTTGACCATTGCAGTTTTCCGGTGTTGCCCAGTCGCCAGGATGGCGAGGTAAGCCGGCTATTCTAAGCCATTGAAAGCCTGAAGGAAACCCGGGGGCCCTTGCCTGTGGGAACTGCTGCCTGTGGGAGCGACGTCAGTCGCGACGGGCCTTACCGGGAAAGCCGTCGCGACTGACGTCGCTCCCACGGACGCTACACCGGTTGCCAGGGCTGCCGTGCCAAGGCGGCCCCCAGCCGTTCCATCAGCGACGCATCCGCGGCCAGGGCCGCCCCGTCGATCCCCACAATCGCCTGCACGCCGCTGGCATTGGCGGCGAAGGCCGCCCGGAAGCGTCCCGCCTCGTCCAGGCCGACTGGCCGCCGCCGCTGGGCAATCCCAAGCCGGGCCAGGCCGGCCTGGAGCAATTGCTCCGTCACTCCCCGCAACGCCGGTGCCTCGGGCCAGGCCACCTGCTCGCCGTCCCAGAAGCCGATGTTCCAGACCGAACCTTCGGCGATCGCCCCGTCGGGCGCGACGAACAGCGCATCGTCGAAACCGGCCCGCAGCGCCAGCCGGCGGTAATGGAACAGCGGGAACGTACCCACGTGCTTGATGTGCGGCAACGGCCGCAGGAACGGATACGACTTCAGCCGCAACGCCGGCTTGTCGGGCGAGGCCGGCGGCGACAACGACACCAGCAGATCCGGTGGAGCGGCATCGGCCGGGCGGCGGTAGTCGAAACCGCGCGCGAATACGGTCACCCGCAGCGAAGCGTCGGCGCCGCCGCTCGCGTCCAGCGCGGCCCGCAGATCGCCCAGGACGCGTTCATCCGCCAGTTCCGCGTCGAACAGCTCACGGGTGGCGTCCTTCAGCCGGCGCAGGTGCAGGTCCAGCCCCTGCACCGCCCGGCCCCGCACCTGCATCGAGGTGAAGTGGCCGTAGTTGGCCAGCGCCAGCGCGCGCAGATCGTCGGCGCCGGCCGGCTGGCCGTTGAGGAATGAAGTGGACATGCCCTTCGGTTCCCTGACTGTGGGAGCGACGTCAGTCGCGACGGGCTTTGCCGATGGAAACGTCGCGACTGACGTCGCTCCCGCGATTCATGAGGAGATCAACGGAACGGCAACCCGCCGCGCGCGCCCATCAGGCCCTTCATGCCGCGCATCAGGCCCTTCATGCCGCCGCCGGCCAGCTTGCCCATCATCTTTTCCATCTGCTGGTACTGCTTCATCAGCTTGTTGACGTCGGCCGGCGTGGTGCCGGAGCCGCGCGCGATGCGCGCGCGCCGCGAGCCGTTGAGCAGCGCCGGGTTGCGGCGCTCCTTCTTGGTCATCGAGTTGATGATGGCGACCATGCGCGGCACTTCCTTGCCCTGCTGCACCTGCTGCTTGACGTGGTCGGGGATCTGGCCCATGCCCGGCAGCTTGTCCATCAGGCCGCTCAGGCCGCCCATGTTCTGCATCTGCTCGAGCTGGTCCTTCATGTCGTTGAGGTCGAACTTCTTGCCCTTGGCGACCTTGGCGGCCAGCTTGGCGGCCTTCTCCTGGTCGACGGTCTGCTCGACCTGCTCGACCAGCGACAGCACGTCGCCCATGTCGAGGATGCGGTTGGCCACGCGCTCGGGGTGGAACACATCCAGCCCGTCCACCTTCTCGCCGGTGCCGATGAACTTGATCGGCTTGCCGGTGATGTAGCGCACGCTCAGCGCCGCGCCGCCGCGGGCGTCGCCGTCGGTCTTGGTCAGCACCACGCCGGTCAGCGGCAATGCCTCGTTGAACGCCTTGGCGGTGTTGGCCGCGTCCTGGCCGGTCATCGAGTCGACCACGAACAGCGTCTCCACCGGCTTGACCGCCGCGTGCAGCGCCTTGATCTCGGCCATCATCGCCTCGTCAATGGCGAGACGGCCGGCGGTGTCGACCAGCAGCACGTCGACGTAGGACTTGCGCGCGTCGTCGATGGCGGCGCGGACGATGGCCTCCGGCTTCTGCGAGGCGTCGGACGCGAAGAAGCGCACGTCCACCTGCTGCGCCAGCGTCTTCAACTGCTCGATGGCGGCCGGGCGGTAGACGTCGGCGCTGACCACCATCACCTTCTTCTTGCGCTTCTCTTTCAGGTGCCTGGCGAGCTTGCCGACCGTGGTGGTCTTGCCCGCGCCCTGCAGGCCGGCCATCAGGATCACCGCCAGCGCCGGCACGTTGAGGTTCAGGTCGGCGGCGGCCGAGCCCATCACCGCGGTCAGCTCGTCGCGCACGATCTTGATCAGCGCCTGGCCCGGGGTCAGCGACTTCAGCACTTCCTGGCCGACCGCGCGCACCTTGATGCGCTCGATCAGCGCCTGCACCACCGGCAGGGCGACGTCGGCCTCCAGCAGCGCGATGCGCACCTCGCGGGTGGCCTCGCGGATGTTCTCCTCGCTCAGGCGGCCGCGGCCGCGCAGCCGCTCGATGGTGCCGGAAAGGCGCTGGGTCAGGGATTCGAACATGGGCAGGAAGCACGCGGGAAAACGGAGGCGGATTATAGCCGCCCGCCCGCGGCGGCATCCGCCCGCCCGCGGTCGCCACCGCGATTCGCACGCCGGCGGCGTTCCTCGGGGCGGCCGTTGTGCGACACTTCACGGATGACAACCGTTCTCATCGCCGCTGCGTTGTACCTGGCCGCCGCCGGCCTGCTGGTGTGGGGCGTGGCCGCCGACCGCAGCGAACGCCGGGGACTGTGGTTCTGGCCGGCGCTGCTCGCGGTGGCGCTGCACGCGGGCTATCACCTGTGGGCGGCCTGGCGCACGCCCGGGGTGCCGGACATGCATTTCTTCGCCGCGCTGTCGCTGGTCGGCCTGGGCATGGCCGGCATGACCACACTGGTCGGCCGGCAGGGCAGGATGGCCGCGCTGGGCGTGATCGCCTTCCCGCTGGCGGCGCTGCTGCTGCTGACCTACCACTTCAAGGGCCACCTGCCGAGCAACACGCTGGACTGGCGCCTGCAACTGCACGCATGGCTGGCGCTGCTGGCCTACGCGACATTGGCCATCGCCGCGCTGCTGGCGCTGATGCTGTGGGCGCAGGAGCGCGCGCTGCGCCGGCGCGAGTTCCACCTGTGGCTGCGCGCGCTGCCGCCGCTGACCGAGCTGGAGGAACTGCTGTTCCGCACGATCGTGGTGGGCTTCGCGCTGCTGACCGCGACCCTGCTGACCGGCGTGCTGTTCGTCGAGGATTTCCTGTCCCAGCACCTGGTCCACAAGAGCGTGCTCAGCCTGCTGTCGTGGCTGGTGTTCGGCGCCCTGCTCTACGGCCGCTGGCGCTACGGCTGGCGCGGCGGCAAGGCGGTGCGCTGGACGCTGACGGCGATGGCGCTGCTGCTGCTGGCGTTCTTCGGCAGCAAGTTCGTGATCGAGCTGGTGCTGCAGCAGGTCTGAGTCACTCGCGCGCCGACAGGACGCACGCCCTACTCGGCCGCCGCTTCCAGCGCCTGCGACAGCCTTTCCACCGCCACCACCTCCAGCCCCTTGAACACGCCCGACTTGGGCGCGTTGCCCCTGGGCACGATGGCGCGCTTGAAGCCGTGCGTGGCCGCCTCGCGCAGGCGCTCCTCGCCGTTGGGCACCGGGCGGATCTCACCGGACAGGCCGACCTCGCCGAAGGCCACGGTCTTGTCGGCGAGCGGCCTGTCGCGCAGCGACGACAGCACCGCCAGCAGCACCGGCAGGTCCGCCGCGGTTTCCTGCACGCGGATGCCGCCGACCACGTTGACGAACACGTCCTGGTCGCCGACCACGACGCCGCCGTGCCGGTGCAGCACCGCCAGCAGCATCGCCAGCCGGTTCTGCTCCAGGCCCACCGCGACCCGGCGCGGATTGGACAGCGGCGACGCGTCGACCAGCGCCTGCACCTCGACCATCAGAGGCCGCGTGCCCTCGCGGGTGACCAGCACGCAGCTGCCCGGCTGCTGCGCGCTGCCGGACAGGAAGATCGCCGACGGATTGGGCACTTCCTTCAGCCCCTTCTCGCCCATCGCGAACACGCCCAGCTCGTTGACCGCGCCGAAGCGGTTCTTGAACGCGCGCAGCAGGCGGAAGCGGCTACCGCTCTCGCCCTCGAAATACAGCACCGCGTCGACCATGTGCTCGAGCACGCGCGGGCCGGCGATGCCGCCCTCCTTGGTGACGTGGCCGACCAGGAACACCGCCGTGCCGGTCTCCTTGGCGTAGCGCACCAGCCGCGCCGCGCTCTCGCGCACCTGGCTGACCGAACCGGGCGCGGCGGTCAGCGACTCGGTCCACAGCGTCTGCACCGAGTCGGCGACGATCAGCCTGGGCCGCGCCTCGCTGGCGTGGCGGAGGATGTGCTCGATGCCGGTCTCGGCCAGCGCCTGCAGGTTGTCCAGCGGCAGGCCCAGCCGCACCGCGCGGCCGGCGACCTGCGCCAGCGATTCCTCGCCGGTCACGTACAGCGCCGGGAAGCTCGCCGACATCGCCGCCAGCGCCTGCAGCAGCAGGGTCGACTTGCCGATGCCCGGGTCGCCGCCGACCAGCACCACCGCGCCCTCGACCAGCCCGCCGCCGAGCACGCGGTCGAACTCGCCGATGCCGGTCGTCACCCGCGCCTGTTCGCTGTGGCGCACGTCCTTGAGCGCGGTGATCCTCGGCGCCTCGGCCTTGCCGGCCCAGCCGGAACGGCGCGCGGCGGCGGGCGCGCCGGCCGCCGGCTCGACGACGACCTCGCCCAGCGAATTCCACGCCCCGCACTCGCCGCACTGGCCCTGCCACTTGTTGAAGTCGGCCCCGCACTGGGAGCAGACGAAGGCTGTCCTGGATTTGGCCATGTCAGATCACCATTGAATTGTTGCAGATTAACGAATCGACCCCGCAACGCACGAGGCTTCAGGTGCGTGCCCAGTTCCACGGAGCGGCGGCAGGCGCAGGGCGTTCCGCCAGATAGCGGGTCATGAGCGAAATGCGCAGGCTCCGCAGCAGGGTCGTGTAGAAGGCCACTGTCCCGACGAACGCCCCTGCCACCAGCGCAAGCCCGTACCCGTAGCCTCGGCACCATCCCTTCGCCGACCACCATCCCCAGACGTATTCCATCGTGCCTGCCTGCCCATCGGCCAGACAGGCGCCACTGGCGCTGCCCATGCTGGCCATGTAGAGCGCCAGCAGCGTCGCGGTGACGAAGCTGGAAATCGTCAGCCAGACCACGTTCCGCTCTTTCCAATGGCTCGTTATCAAATGGATGGTGGGCCAATCTGCATCAGGGAAGCGCTCTGCCAGATCCCGCGCGCAACGTTCCAATCGCTCCCTCGTCGCGACCAGACCCGCGACCTCGCTCTGCCGCGTATAACAGAGGGTTGCGATGACGCCCACCGTCATCAGCAACAAGCTGATGATCGAAAGGACCTGCGATATCACCACCATGGCCAATGGCCCGACCCTTGAACCGGACACGCCGAAGAAGGCGGCGACGGGCAGCACGGATATCGCCGCCACCAGAAACCCCTGCGCGTATTTCTCCAGCCGCCATTCCCAAGCCCCCTTGTACTGCGGGGACTTCAATGCCTTCGTCGAAGCGCGCAGGGCCTCGATCAATGCCTCGTACTGCATGCTGTTCTCCCTGTCTTCGGATGGAAGCAGAAAGTCTGTCCCGGGCCATTCTCAACAGTTGGGATCGCGCCGGTGAGCGAGCGCCAGCCGGCGCTTCGGTCGCAGGCTTGAGCGATGCCGGTCATGACCCATAAAGGCAAGGCCCCGCATAGAGCGGGGCCTTGTCTCGACTTGGTGCCGGAAACAGGAGTCGAACCTGCGACCTACGCATTACGAATGCGCCGCTCTACCGACTGAGCTATTCCGGCGGGAGGATGCCGTTCGCGCGCCTGGGGCGGGCCGAACCGGGCGGCTATTCTAGCCGGTCGCGTCGGCGGAGGCCAGTTCCCGCGCCGGCGTCCGGCACGCGGGGCGAAGGATGTGCAACCCGGCCTCACGGCGCCGATGCTAAGTTGTCCTCCCCTCTGCCGCTCCGTCTTCCGCATGCGTCTACCACGGTTGCTGTTGTGCCTGTGCCTGTTCGCCCCCGCGTGGCCGCTGCCGGCCCAGGAGGGCGGAAGCGCGCCGGATCTGGATCAGGCACGCCGGCAGTTGACCCGCATCGAGGCGGGACTTGAAAAAGACAGCCGGGACGAGGCGGCGCTGCTGAAGGCGCGCGACGCGGTCCTCGCCATCCAGGCCAGTGCCGAGGGCCTGGTCAGCGAGCACGCGCCGGAGCTGGAGAGCCTGGATGCGCGCCTGGGCGAGCTGACCGCACCGGAAGGCGTCCCCGAAGCGCCCGAGGTCACCCGCCAGCGCAGGACGCTGCAGGCGCAGCGCAATGCGCTGGATGCGCAGATCCGCACCGCCCGGCTGGCCTCGGTGGAAAGCGCGCAGTTGCTGGACCGGATCGCCGGCCTGCGCCAGGCGCGCTTCCGCGCCGCGCTCGGCGAGCGGGCTTCCCCGCCCTTCATGCCCCGTCTCTGGCGCGAGATCAGGCAGAGCGCGCCGCGCGATACGGCGCGGCTGCGTGGGCTGTGGGACGAGGCGGCGCGGACGACGTCCGCCTCGTTGCAGACGCAGCCGGGGCGCGCATTGACGCTGCTGCTCCTGGCCGCATTGATCGCCGCCGCGGCGCACGGATTCAACCGCCACCTGCTGCAACGGCTGGCGTCGCGCTGGCTGCCGGCCGGACGCCTGCGGCGCTCGGCGCCGGCGCTGGCCAGCGTGCTGGTCGCCGCGCTGGCCACCTGGTGGGCCGCCACGCTGCTGCGCCTGGCCCTGGGCGACGCACCGCCGCGCGTGGATCAGCTCGCGCATTTCTTCGCCGGCCTGGCGGCCTTCGCCGCGCTGGTGATCGCGCTGGGGCGCGCGCTGCTGTCGCACAAGCGCCCGTCCTGGCGGCTGCCGGCCATTTCCGACGAGGCGGCGCACGCGCTGCGGCCCTTCCCGTGGGCCGCCGCCCTCGTCGTGGCGACGGGCGTGGCAGCCGAACGCATCGCCACCGTGGTCAACGCCAGCCTGGCGCTGTCGGTGGCGATCAGCTCGCTGACCAGCGTGCTGCTGATCGCGGTCGTGCTCAACGCACTGCTGCGGGTGCGCCGGCTGGCCTCGCGCAGGGAAAGCACGTCCGAAGCGATCGCCGCGCAACCGCACTTCACGCCCTGGATCAACGTCACCATCCTGATCGGCTGGATCGCGACCGGCCTGTGCTCGCTGGCGCTGGCGACCGGCTTCATCGCCTTCGCCGCGTTCGTGATGCAGCAGTTGCTGTGGACTCTCATCGTGCTGTCGCTGCTGTACCTGGCCATGCGGGTCACCGACGATGCGCTGACCACCCTGCTGACGTCCAAGGGTGTGGCCGGCAGCCGGCTCAACCATCGCTACGGCATCTCCGCCGAGCGCATCGACCAGATCGCGGTGGTGCTGTCGGCGCTGGCGCGCATCGGCCTGGCGCTGCTGGCCATCGTCGCGCTGCTGGTGCCCTACGGCGCCGATGCCGACAACCTGATCGGCCGCGCGCTGGACGTGGTGCGCGGCATCCGCGTCGGCGAGCTGGTGCTCAGCCCCCGCAACGTGGCGCAGGCGCTGCTGGTGTTCGCGCTGGTCAGCGTGCTGGTCGGCCTGGTGCAGCGCTGGTTCGGCAAGCGCTACCTGCCGACCACGCGGCTGGACGAGGGCATGCGCACTTCGGTGGTCACGCTGCTGGGCTACGTCGGCTTCGTGATCGCGGTGGCGATGGCGCTGGCGGCCATCGGCGTCGGCCTGGAGCGCATCGCCTGGATCGCCAGCGCGCTGTCGGTGGGCATCGGCTTCGGCCTGCAGGCGATCGTGCAGAACTTCATCTCCGGCCTGATCCTGCTGGCCGAGCGGCCGGTCAAGGTCGGCGACTGGGTGATCGTCGGCGACGCCGAGGGCGACATCCGCCGCATCAACGTGCGCGCCACCGAGATCCAGACCGGCGACCGCACCACCGTGCTGGTGCCCAACTCCGAGTTCATCACCAAGATCGTGCGCAACCGCACCTTCGCCAATGCGCAGGGGCTGGTCAAGGTGCAGTTGCCGATGCCGCTGAGCACCGACGTGGAACTGGTGCGCAAGCTGATCCTGGAAACCTTCCGCGAGCATCCGGGCATCCTGGAGACGCCCGCGCCGAACGTGCTGCTGGACGGCATCGCCGACGGCCGCATCCTGCTCAGCGCAACCGGCTTCGTGTCGACGCCGCGGCAGGCCGGCGGCGTGCGCAGCGAAATCCTCTTCAACCTGCTGAAGCGGATGCGCGAGTTCGGGATCAGGATGGTGTGAGCACTTCTCCGGCAGGCCATCGCCGGGCAAGCTCGGCGCTACAGATGGCAATCATTCATTCCCTGTAGAGCGGAGCTTGCTCCGCTCGATTCGCGAAAATCCGATGCCTTGCGCGTAACGACGATCAACCGACCAGCTGCAGCCTGAGTTCCTTCGGCAGCGCGAACACCATCGACTCCGGCTCGCCTTCCAGCTCGCGCACGCCGCCGGCGCCGAGTTCGCGCAGGCGTTCGATCACGCCCTCGATCAGCACGTCCGGCGCCGACGCGCCGGCGGTCACGCCGATGCGTTGCCGGCCCTGCACCCAGGCCGGATCGATCTCGTGCGCGCCGTCGATGAGGTAGGACTCCACGCCATCGCGTTCGGCCAGCTCGCGCAGGCGGTTGGAATTGGAGCTGTTGGGCGAACCGACCACCAGCACCAGGTCGCAGTCGCGCGCCAGGTCGCGCACGGCGTCCTGGCGGTTCTGGGTGGCGTAGCAGATGTCGTCGTTCTTCGGTCCCTGGATGGCCGGGAACTTCGCCTGCAACGCCTGGATGATGCCGATGGTGTCGTCCACCGACAGCGTGGTCTGGGTGGTGTAGAAGAGGTTTTCCGGCTGGCTGACCTCCAGCGCGGCGGCACCGGCGATGTCCTCGACCAGATAGATCCGGCCGCCGCCGTTCTGCACGTTCCACTGGCCCATCGTGCCTTCCACCTCGGGGTGGCCGGCATGGCCGATCAGCACCACGTCGCGGCCAGCGCGGCAATGGCGCGCGACCTCGAAATGCACCTTGGTCACCAGCGGGCAGGTGGCGTCGAACACCTTGAGCCCACGGCGCTCGGCCTCGGCGCGCACCGCCTGGGAAACACCGTGGGCGCTGAAGATGACCGTGTTGCCGTCCGGCACCTCGTCCAGTTCCTCGACGAAGATGGCGCCGCGCTTGCGCAGGTCGTCGACGACGAAGCGGTTGTGCACGACTTCGTGGCGCACGTAGATCGGCGCGCCCAGCGTCTCGATGGCGCGCTTGACGATCTCGATGGCGCGGTCGACGCCGGCGCAGAAACCGCGGGGATTGGCGAGCAGGACTTCCATGGGAATCGATTCTACCGAAGCCGGACGATTCAAGGGATGAACCGGCCATCGAAGCCGAATCCATATGGCACCCCTCTCCCGCTTGCGGGAGAGGGGAACGGGGTGAGGGCCGGCCGCGGCACTCCCGAAGGCAGACTTGGCCGGCCATCCCACATCACCGGCCTCACGCATGATCCGAGGGGGCTCGGGGCCCCCGGGTCAGGCGGCTTTCTTCCTGCCGTCCAGCACCCCGAACAACGCGATGCCGATGGCGCCGGCGACGATGGCCGAGTCGGCCAGGTTGAACGCAGGCCAGTAGTAATCGCGCCAATGCCACTGGATGAAATCGATCACATGGCCGTGGATCAACCGGTCGATGACATTGCCGAGCGCACCGCCGATCACCAGCGAATACGGCAGCGCCTGCCGCCAGTCGCCGCGCGCCGTGCGCGAGAGCCAGAACCCCAGCAGTCCGCTGATGCCCACCGCCAGCGCGGTGAAGAACCAGACCTGCCAGCCGCCGGCGTTGGCGAGGAAGCTGAACGCCGCGCCGGTGTTGTAGGTGCGGTACCAGTTCCAGAAGCCCTCGATCACCGGGATGGCGGTGTATTCGGGCAGCGAGGACAGCACCCACACCTTGGTCCACTGGTCGAACCCGATGATCGCCGCCGACAGCAGCAGCCAGATCAACGCGTTGGGTTTGGGATGTCGACTCATCGATGGCTACCTCTGTTCCCTTCCCCGGCTGCGGGGGAAGGTGCCCGAAGGGCGGATGGGGGAAAGCGAGTACAGGAACGAAAAGGGTTGCGGGAACTGCCCTCATCCGGCGCTTCGCGCCACCCCCGCCTCCGCGGGGGCAGGCTCTTCTCCCGCAAGCGGGAGAAGGGACGTGCTCAGAACCAGCGGCGATCCTCGCCCGGCCCGTCCACGTTGCCGGCGCAGCGCCCACACAGTTCCGGATGCGAGGCGACCACGCCCACGTCCGCGCGATGGTGCCAGCAGCGCACGCACTTGGGCTTGGCCGTCGGCTGTGCGCTGACGAAGATGTCGTCGGTGCTGGCCGGGGTCACCGTCACGTCGCCGCTGATCAGCAGGAAGCGCAGTTCCTCGCCCAGCGGCTGCCAGCGCGCGGCGGTGACCGCGTCGGCGGCGACGGTGATCTCGGCCTCCAGCGCCGCGCCGATCGCGCCGTTGGCGCGCATCGGCTCCAGCACCTTGGCGACCTGCTCGCGCAGCGCCAGCAGCCTGTCGAAGTCGGCCGCGCTGAGGTCAGCGTCGGCCGGCAACGGCGCCAGCCCGTCGTACCAGGTGGCGAACAGCACGTTGCCCGCGCGCTCGCCCGGCAGGTAGCCCCACAGCTCGTCGGCGGTGAAGCTCAGCACCGGCGCGATCCAGCGCACGAAGCCTTCCGCGATGCGGTACATCGCGCTCTGCGCGCTGCGGCGCCCGCGCGAGTCCTCCGGCATCGTGTACAGGCGGTCCTTGGTCACGTCCAGGTACAGCGAACCCAGGTCGACGCTGCAGAAGTTCAGCAGCGCCTGCACGATCCCGGCGAAGTCATAGCGCGCGTAGGCGGCGGTGATCTTCTCCTGCACCTCCCAGGCGCGGTGCACGATCCAGCGATCCAGCGCGACCATGTCGTCCAGCGGGCGCAGGTCGCGCGCCGGCTCGAAGCCGTGCAGGTTGGCCAGCAGGAAGCGCGCGGTGTTGCGCAGGCGGCGGTAGGCGTCGGCGTTGCGCTTGAGGATCTCCTGCGACAGCGACATCTCGTTGCTGTAGTCGGCCGAGGCGATCCACAGGCGCAGGATGTCCGCGCCGAGCGTCTTCATGATGTCCTGCGGCTCGATGCCGTTGCCGAGCGACTTGGACATCTTGCGGCCGTGCTCGTCGACGGTGAAGCCGTGGGTCAGGCACTGCCGGTACGGCGCCGCCTTGTCGATCGCCACGCCGGTCAGCAGCGAGGACTGGAACCAGCCGCGGTGCTGATCCGAGCCTTCCAGGTACAGGTCGGCAGGCTTGCCCAGCCCGCGCTCCAGCAGCACGCCCTCGTGGGTGACGCCGGAATCGAACCAGACGTCGAGGATGTCGGTGATCTTGTCGTAATCGGCCGCCTCGTCGCCGAGCAGCTCGGCCGCGTCCAGCGTGTACCAGACGTCGACGCCGCCCTGCTCGACGCGATCGGCGACCTGCCGCATCAGTTCGCTGCTGCGCGGGTGCGGCTCGCCGGTCTCGCGGTGCACGAACAGCGCGATCGGCACGCCCCAGGTGCGCTGGCGCGAGATCGTCCAGTCCGGCCGGCCCTCGACCATGCCGGCGATGCGCGCCTTGCCCCACTCCGGATACCAGGTGACCGTGTCGATGGCGGCCAGCGCGTCGGCGCGCAGGCCAGCCTGCTCCATTGAGATGAACCACTGCGGCGTGGCGCGGAAGGCGATCGGCGTCTTGTGCCGCCAGCAGTGCGGGTAGCTGTGCTCCAGCCTGGCGAACGCCAGCAGCGCGCCGCGATCGCGCAGCGCCTCGACGATGACGTCGTTGGCCTTCCAGATGTGCAATCCCGCCAGCGTGACCTCGCCGGCCGGCGGCGTCGACGGCAGGTAGACGCCGCGGCCGTCGACCGGGTTGGTCTGCGCGGCGGTGTAACGATCGAGCAGGCCGTACGCCTTGCCGACCACGTAGTCCTCCTGGCCGTGGCCGGGCGCGGTATGCACCGCGCCGGTGCCGTCCTCGGCCGAGACGTGATCGCCCAGGATCAGCGAGATGTCGCGCTCGGGATAGAACGGATGCGCCAGCTGCAGGTTTTCCAGCGCCTTGCCGGCGGCGCGTCCGTGCACGACGGCCTCGGCCACGCCATAGCGTTGCAGCGCGCGCGCGACCAGCGCGTCGGCCAGCACCAGCCAGCGGCGGCGGCCCGCGTGCGCCGGGCCTTCGACCAGCGCGTATTCCAGATCCGCGCCCAGCGACACCGCCAGCGAGGCCGGCAGCGTCCACGGCGTGGTCGTCCAGATCGGCAGCGCGATGTCGGCGTCGGCGGGCAGTTCGACGCCAAACACGCGCGCGAACGCCTGCGCGTCACGCGCCGCATAGGCCACGTCCACCGCCGGCGAGACCTTGTCGTGGTACTCGATCTCGGCCTCGGCCAGCGCCGAACCGCAGTCGAAGCACCAGTGCACCGGCTTGACGCCGCGGGTCAGGTGGCCGTTGTCGACGATCTTGGCCAGCGCGCGGATCTCGTCGGCCTCGAAGCGGAAGCTCAGCGTCTTGTACGGGTTGTCCCAGTCGCCGATCACGCCCAGGCGCTTGAAGTCCCGGCGCTGGATCTCGATCTGCGACTCGGCGTATTCGCGGCACTTCTGCCGGAACTCGACCGCGTCGAGCTTGACCCCGACCTTGCCGTACTTTTTCTCGATCGCGATCTCGATCGGCAGGCCGTGGCAGTCCCAGCCAGGGATGTACGGCGCGTCGAAGCCGGCCAGGTACTTCGACTTGACGATGATGTCCTTGAGGATCTTGTTGACCGCATGGCCCAGGTGGATCGCACCGTTGGCGTACGGCGGGCCGTCGTGCAGCACGAACAGCGGCCGGCCCTGGGCGTTGGCGCGCAATTGCGCGTACAGGTCCTGCGCCTCCCAGCGCGCCAGCGTGTCCGGCTCGCGCTTGGGCAGATCGCCGCGCATCGGGAAATCGGTCGCCGGCAGGTGGAGGGTGGCTTTGTAGTCCTGGCTCACGGGATCTGTCGTTCCACGGCTGTTTGCATTGAATGATCCGCACAGGGATGTGCGGGCTGTTGCGAAGGATTCGCACTCTGTTCCGCACATGGATGTGCGGGCTCTTGCCCAGGGATGAGCATACTGCGCGCCTGCTCGGCGTCGCGCCGCATCTGTGCGGTCAGCGTCGGCAGATCGGGGAACTTCAGTTCGTCGCGCAGCTTGGCGACGAACTCGACTTCGATGTGGCGCCCGTACAGGTCGCCCTCGAAGTCGAACAGGTGCGCCTCCAGCAGCGGCTCGACGCCATCGACGGTCGGGCGCGTGCCGAAGCTCGACACCGACGGCCACGGACGATCGCCGACGCCGTGCACCCAGGTCGCGTAGATGCCCGACAACGCCGGCTTCTTGGGGAAGCGCAGGTTGGCGGTCGGGAAACCCAGCGTGCGGCCGAGCTGGCGGCCGCGCACCACCCGTCCGCCGATGGCGTAGGGACGGCCGAGCAGGCGCGCTGCGTGATCGAAATCGCCATCGCTCAGCGCCTGGCGGATGCGCGTGCTGGACACGCGCTCGCCCTGCACCTGCACCGGCGCGATCTCGCCGGCGCTGAAGCCGCACTCGCCGCCCAGCCGCTGCAGCAGCGCCAGATCGCCGCCGCGACGGTGGCCGAAACGGAATTCCGGCCCGATCCACACCTCGCGCGCGGCCAGACGGCCGACCAGCAGCCTGCGCACGAACGCCTCGGCATCCAGCGCCGACAGCGCGGCATCGAAACGCAGCAGGCCGACCGTGTCCACGCCCAGTGCGTGCAGCCCCTCGACCTTGCCGCGCGCCAGCGTCAGCCGCGGCGGCGGGTCGCCGGGAGCGAAGAACTCGCGCGGCAGCGGCTCGAAGGTCAGCGCCACCGTCGGCACGCCGCGTTCGCGCGCGCGCGCCACGGCATGCCGCACCAGCGCGCGATGGCCCGCGTGCAGACCGTCGAAGGCGCCGATGCAGACCACGCTTCCCTGCGGGCACAACGGCCCGCCATCGACGTCACGGAACAGCCTGCTCATGGATTCCTGGATGCGAAAGCCGGCCCGGCGGCCGGTCCCTTTGCGGTAATCGGGCAAGTATAGCCGGCGACCCGTCGCTCAATGTCCGCGCAGGTCGCGGGGCCGGATGCCCTGCAGCCACAGCAGCGCGCCATAGACCGCCCCGCCCGCGCCGACCATCACCGCCAGCCGCCAGCCGCGCTGCCACCACGCCCACGGCGTCCACTCCGGCCAGTACCAGCGCAGCGCCACGACCACCCCGGCCATCAGCAGCGTCGCCAGGCCGACCTGGCGCAGGAACCGGCCCCAGCCCGGTTGCCGACGGTAGACGCCGGCATGGCGTAGGTACCACGCCAGCTGCGCCGCGTTGACCCAGCCGGCGATGGCGATGGCCAGCGCCAGCAGCGCGTGGCCGCCGCCGTCCATCGCCTTCAGGGCCGCGCGCACGTCGCCGCCCGAGGCCGCCCACGCCTCGCGCCCCGCCTCGGTGAGCCACAGCAGGCCGGCGAAGAACAGCACGATGCACAGCGCGTTGACCGCCACCGACACCACCGCCGCCTTGACCGGCGTGCGCGTGTCCTGGCGCGAATAGAACGCCGGCGCCAGCACCTTGACCAGCAGGAAGGCCGGCACCGCGGTGGACTGGGCGATCAGGCTCCAGCTGCTCATCCGCATGTCGGTCTCGCCGAACTCGCCGTACTGGAACAGCGTCGCCAGCAGCGGCTGCGCGCACAGGATCAGGCCGGCGCAGGCCGGCAGGCCGATCAGCAGGCACAGCCGGAAACCCCAGTCCAGGCCCTTCGAAAAGCCTTCCGGATCGGTGGCCGCGTGGCGGCCGGACAGGTGCGGCAGGATCACCGTGCCGATCGCCACGCCGAACATGCCCAGCGGGAATTCCAGCAGCCGATCGCTGTAGTACAGCCAGGTCATGCTGCCGCCGATCAGCATCGAGGCCGCCATCGTGTTGAACAGCAGGTTGAACTGCACCACCGACGAGCCGAACAGGGTCGGCACCATCAGCGTCATGATCCGGCGCACGCCGGCATGGGCCAGGTCCAGCCGCGGCCGCGGCAGCAGGCCCAGCCGGGCCAGCGCGGGCAACTGGAAGCCCAGTTGCAGGATGCCGGCGGCGAACACGCCCCAGGCCAGCACCTTGACCGAGCCGCCGAACCATTCGCCCGCCACCAGCGCCGCCGAGATCATCGCCAGGTTCATCAGCACCGGCGACAGTGCCGGGATGGCGAAGCGCTGGTAGCTGTTGAGGATGCCGCCGGCCAGCGAAGCCAGCGAGATGAACAGCGCGTACGGGAAGGTGATGCGCAGCATCTCCACGAACAGCGCGGCGCTCTCGCCGCCCGGCTCGAAGCCCGGCACGATGACCCGCGCCAGCCACGGCGCCAGCAGCAGGAAGCCGGCAGTCACCACCAGCAGCGCGGCCATCAGCGCGCCGGTGACCCGGTCCACCAGTTCCCGTACCGCCTCCTGGCCGTGCTTCTGCTTGTACTCGGCCAGCACCGGCACGAAGGCCATCGAGAACGAGCCCTCGGCCGAGAGCCGGCGCATGAAGTTGGGGATGCGGAAGGCGGCGATGAAGGCGTCCATCGCCGGGTTGGCGCCGAACACCGTCGCGTAGACCTGGTCGCGGACCAGCCCGGACACCCGCGAGATGAAGGTCATCGCGCTGAACACCGTGGTCGAGCGCAGCAGCCGGCCCCCGCTCACGCCCGCGCCTCCCGCCCGGGGCCGGAGTTGACGCAACTGCCTGAATAGTCCATACTTTCCTGTCTAATTCCCGCCATTCCATTCATCCCGATTTCCAGGAACCCACCGTGGCCAATATCAAGTCCGCCAAGAAGCGCGCCAAGCAGACCGTCGTGCGCAACGCGCGCAACGCCGGCCAGCGCTCGATGCTGCGCACCGCCGTCAAGAAAGTGCTCAAGGCGCTCGACGCCAATGACGCCGCCGGCGCCCAGGCTGCCTTCGCCGTCGCCCAGCCGATTCTGGACCGCTACAGCTCGCGCGGTCTGATCCACAAGAACAAGGCCGCCCGCCACAAGAGCCGCCTGACCGCCCGCATCAAGGCCCTGCAGGCCGCCGCCTGACCAGGCGGGATTGACGGGAAAGCCAGAAAACCCGGCTCCGGCCGGGTTTTTTGTGGGCGTGTTTTCGGGGCAGGAAGCCTCTGTGCGGGCAATCACGCCGGACGCGCGCCCGGCCCAGGCAGTGTTCGCCCAACGCTTCCCGGGCGCTCCAGCAGCCACGGCATCCACCTTCGCGGATGCCTCAGTACGCATCCGCGTCCTGCCCCGCCTCCTCGCGCTGGCGGTCGAACCACGCCATCACGTCCTGCATGATCGGCCAGGTGCCCTCGCGCGAGATCGCCGAGACCAGGTACCAGGGCTGGGTCCAGCCCAGTTCGGCGACGATGGCCTGCGCGCGCTCGCGCGCCTCGTCCTCGAACATCAGGTCGGCCTTGTTGAGCACCAGCCAGCGCGGCTTGTCCAGCAGGCTGGCGTCGTGGCGCGCCAGTTCGCGCTCGATCGCGCGCACCTGCTCGGCCGGCGACACGACCACGCCGGTGTCGGCGTATTCCTCCGATACCGGCGCCATGTCCACCAGGTGCAGCAGCAAGCGGGTGCGCTGCAGGTGGCGCAGGAACTGCGCGCCCAATCCCGCGCCGTCGGCGGCGCCCTCGATCAAGCCGGGGATGTCGGCGATGACGAAGCTGCGGTGCGCCTCGACGCTGACCACGCCCAGGTTGGGATACAGCGTGGTGAACGGATAGTCGGCGACCTTGGGCGTGGCCGCGGACACCGCGCGGATGAAAGTGCTCTTGCCGGCGTTGGGGAAGCCGAGCAGGCCGACGTCGGCCAAGAGCTTGAGTTCGAGCTTGAGCAGGCGCTCCTCGCCTTCCTCGCCCGGCGTGGCCTTGCGCGGCGCGCGGGTGATCGAGCTCTTGAAGTGCATGTTGCCCAGGCCACCCTTGCCGCCCTTGGCCACCAGCAGGCGGTCGCCGTGGGTGGTCAGGTCGCCGATGACCTCGTCTGTGCCGATGTTGGTGACCACGGTGCCGACCGGCACGGTGATGGTCAGGTCCTCGCCGGCCTTGCCGTACATCTGCCGGCCCATGCCGTTCTCGCCGCGCTGGGCGCGGAACTGCTTCTGGTGGCGGAAATCGACCAGCGTGTTGAGGTTCTCGTCGGCCTGCAGCCAGACGCTGCCGCCGCTGCCGCCGTCGCCGCCGTCCGGCCCGCCCAGCGGGATGAACTTCTCGCGCCGGAAGCCCACGCAGCCGTTGCCGCCGTTGCCGGCGATGACCTGGATTTCAGCTTCGTCTACGAGTTTCATGGCGGTGCCGGGAATGGGGAATCGGGAATGGGGAATCGGAAAAGCGCGACCGGCGATCGGAATCGGAACAGTCTACCGGGTGCCACGCTGGAGTACGGGAAAGAAAGAATAAGGACGCTGTTTCCATTCCCTATTCTCCATTCCCGATTCCCGGCCTTCCCCAACGAAAAACCCCGCCGAAGCGGGGCTTTCCGGATGTCGCGCGGACCAGGGAAGGCTTACGCCTCCGCCACCACGCTGACGGTGCGGCGCTTCTTCGGGCCCTTGATCGAGAACTCGACCTTGCCGTCGACCAGCGCGAACAGCGTGTGGTCGCGGCCCAGGCCGACGCCGCTGCCCGGGTGGAACTGGGTGCCGCGCTGGCGGACGATGATGTTGCCGGCGTCGATCGCCTGGCCGCCATACACCTTCACGCCCAGCATCTTCGGGTTGGAGTCGCGGCCGTTGCGGGTCGAACCACCAGCTTTTTTGTGTGCCATGACGGCTTCTCCTTACTTGCTGCCACCGGCGATGCCGGTGATCTCGATTTCGGTGTAGTGCTGCCGGTGACCCTGACGCTTCATGTGGTGCTTGCGGCGGCGGAACTTGATGATGCGGACCTTGTCGGCGCGGCCGTGGCCGACGACCTTGGCGGTGACGGTGGCGCCCTTGAGCGCGTCGCCGACCTTGATGCCGTCGGCATCGCCCAGCATCAGGATGTTGTCGAACGTGACCTCGTTGCCGGCCTCGGCCTCGAGCTTCTCGACGCGGAGCGTTTCGCCCTGCGTCACGCGGTATTGCTTACCGCCGGTGACCACGACTGCGTACATTGGTGTGCCTCTTCTGTAGTTATTCTCTTGAACCTGCCGCCATCGAGGGCGGACAGGAGCGGAATTGTAAGGCTTTCAGCGGGTTAGGGTCAACCATCCCCCGGATTGCCCGCAACCTCGGCATCCCTGCCCGCGGCCGGCGTGCCGGCGCTTGGGCGCCAGGCTGCCGCCCGGCCGGCCCATGCCTCTTTCACGGGACTGAATCGCAACCGCCGAGACTGCGCCAACCCATGCTGGCGCGGCTTCGGTTGCGGGTATTTGCCCCCATCCAGGTGAATCGCTACGCTGGGCGATTCGCCGGCGCGGCTTGCCCTGGCGCCCGGCGAACGGCGCATCCTCCCCTTTCCTGAACAGGCCACCCCCACGGCATGGACAGCATCCGCATCCGCGGCGCCCGCACCCACAACCTCAAGAACATCGACCTCGATCTGCCGCGCGACAAGCTGATCGTGATCACCGGCCTGTCCGGCTCGGGCAAGTCGTCGCTGGCCTTCGACACCATCTACGCCGAGGGCCAGCGCCGCTACGTCGAGTCGCTGTCGGCCTACGCCCGGCAGTTCCTGTCGGTGATGGAGAAGCCCGACGTCGACCACATCGAGGGCCTGTCGCCGGCCATCTCGATCGAGCAGAAATCCACCAGCCACAACCCGCGCTCGACGGTCGGCACGATCACCGAGATCTACGACTACCTGCGCCTGCTGTACGCGCGCGTGGGCACGCCGCGCTGCCCCGACCACGGCTACCCGCTGGAGGCGCAGACGGTCAGCCAGATGGTCGACCAGGTGCTGGCGCTGGGCGCGATCGAGGCCGGCCGCGAGCAGCGCTACATGCTGCTGGCGCCGGTCATCCGCGAGCGCAAGGGCGAGCACGCGCAGGTGTTCGACCAGCTGCGCGCGCAGGGCTTCGTGCGCGTGCGGGTGGACGGCCAGTTGCACGAGATCGACGCGGTGCCGCCGCTGGCGCTGCGGGTCAAGCACACCATCGAGGCGGTCATCGACCGCTTCAAGCCGCGCGAGGAGATCAAGCAGCGCCTGGCCGAGAGCTTCGAGACCGCGCTCAAGCTCGGCGACGGCATGGCCTCGGTGATGCCGCTGGACGAGCCGGACGCCGCGCCGCTGCTGTTCTCGTCCAAGTATTCCTGCCCGGTCTGCGACTATTCGCTGCCGGAGCTGGAGCCGCGGCTGTTCTCCTTCAACTCGCCGGTCGGCGCCTGCCCGAGCTGCGACGGCCTGGGCGTGGCGCAGTTCTTCGATCCGGAACGCGTGGTCGTGCATCCGGAGCTGTCGCTGGCGGCCGGCGCGGTGCGCGGCTGGGACCGCCGCAACGCCTACTACTTCCAGCTGATCGCCTCGCTGGCCCGGCACTACCGCTTCGACGTCGATGCGCCGTGGCAGTCGCTGCCGGAAAAGAGCCGGCAGGCGGTGCTGTACGGCAGCGGCGACGAAGTCATCACCTTCAGCTACCTCACCGAGGCCGGCGGGCGCACCCAGCGCAAGCACCGCTTCGAGGGCATCGTGCCGAACCTGGAGCGCCGCTACCGCGAGACCGAATCGCCGGCGGTGCGCGAGGAGCTGGCCAAGTACATCAGCGACAGGCCCTGCCCCGAGTGCGAGGGCGCGCGCCTGAACAAGGCCGCGCGCAACGTGTTCGTCGCCGACCGCGCGCTGTCCGAACTGGTGGTGCTGCCGGTGGACGGCGCGCTGGCGTTCTTCCGCGAGCTGTCGCTGCCGGGCTGGCGCGGCGAGATCGCGACCAAGATCATCAAGGAGATCGCCGAGCGGCTGGGCTTCCTGGTCGACGTCGGCCTGGACTACCTGACCCTGGAGCGCAAGGCCGACACGCTGTCCGGCGGCGAAGCGCAGCGCATCCGCCTGGCCTCGCAGATCGGCGCCGGCCTGGTTGGCGTGATGTACGTGCTCGACGAGCCGTCCATCGGCCTGCACCAGCGCGACAACGAGCGCCTGCTCGGCACGTTGACGCGGCTGCGCGATCTCGGCAACACGGTGATCGTGGTCGAGCACGACGAGGACGCGATCCGCGCGGCCGACTACATCCTCGACATCGGGCCGGGCGCGGGCGTGCACGGCGGCGAGATCGTCGGCGAGGGCCAGCTGGCCGACATCCTGAAGGCGCCGCGCTCGCTGACCGGCCAGTACCTGTCCGGCAAGCGCGGCATCGAGGTGCCGAAGGCGCGCCACAAGCCCAACCCGAAGATGACGCTGCACCTGCGCGGCGCCACCGGCAACAACCTGAAGAACGTCGATCTGGAGATCGCCTCGGGCCTGCTCACCTGCATCACCGGCGTGTCCGGCTCGGGCAAGTCCACGCTGATCAACGACACCCTGTACGCGCTGGCCGCCAACGAGATCAACGGCGCCTCGCACAAGCCGGCGCCGTACCGCGAGGTCGAGGGCCTGGACCTGTTCGACAAGGTCGTGGACATCGACCAGTCGCCGATCGGCCGCACGCCGCGCTCCAACCCGGCCACCTACACCGGCCTGTTCACGCCGCTGCGCGAGCTGTACGCGCAGGTGCCGGAGGCGCGCGCGCGCGGCTACTCGCCGGGGCGCTTCTCCTTCAACGTGCGCGGCGGCCGCTGCGAGGCCTGCCAGGGCGACGGCCTGATCAAGGTCGAGATGCACTTCCTCCCCGATGTGTACGTGCCCTGCGACGTCTGCCACGGCAAGCGCTACAACCGCGAGACGCTGGAGATCCTCTACAAGGGCTTCAACATCAACGACGTGCTGGAGATGACGGTCGAGGACGCGCTGAAGCTGTTCGAGCCGGTGCCGGCCATCGCGCGCAAGCTGGAGACGCTGATGGACGTGGGCCTGAGCTACATCAAGCTCGGCCAGAGCGCGACCACGCTGTCCGGCGGCGAGGCCCAGCGGGTCAAGCTGTCCAAGGAGCTGTCGCGGCGCGACACCGGCCGCACGCTGTACATCCTCGACGAGCCGACCACCGGTTTGCACTTCCACGACATCGAGCACCTGCTGGCGGTGCTGCACAAGCTGCGCGACGACGGCAACACCATCGTCGTCATCGAGCACAACCTGGACGTGATCAAGACCGCCGACTGGGTGGTGGACCTGGGCCCGGAAGGCGGCCATCGCGGCGGCCAGATCCTCGCCACCGGCACGCCGGAGGACATCGCCGCCAATCCGGCCTCGCACACCGGCCGCTTCCTGTCCAAGCTGCTGCCGGCGTCGAAGGCGCCCAAGGCCAGCAAGCCGGCCGCCGTCGCCAGGCCCGACGTGCTGCCGCCGCGCAAGTCCGCCAGCAAGAAGGCCACCACCAAGAAGAAGACCGCACGATGAGCGCGAACGATCACGACGACGCCTCCCGCAGGCTGCTGGCGCGCGTGCCGATCAGCGTGCGCTGGCGCGACATGGACAGCATGGGCCACGTCAACAACGCCAAGTATGTCTCCTACCTGGAGGAGGCGCGCGTGCGCTGGCTGCTGGGCGTGCCCGGCGTGTCGATGAGCGACCGCATCGCGCCGGTGGTGGCGGCGACCAACGTCAACTACCGCGCGCCGATCGTCTGGCCCAACGACATCGTGGTGGAGCTGTTCGTCGAGCGGCTCGGCAACAGCAGCGTCACCATCGGCCACCGCATCGTCGATCAGAAGGACGAGGCGCTGCTGTACTCGGACGGCAACGTGGTGGTCGTGTGGATGGACACCCAGACCGGCCGCAGCGCGCAGCTGCCGGACGCGATCCGCGAAGCCTCTGCCTGAGCCATACGATGCCTGCGCCGGAGCCGAGCAAGCTCGGCTCTACAGATCCTCACCTGTAGAGCGGAGCTTGCTCCGCTTCCTGCAAGGGTGGAAGTCGCGATGTCCCTGCCCGACCAGACATGCGTCTGCTGAAAACCGCGGGGACGACGGCGAAAACATCCGAATCGAACGCCCTAGCGCCCCCCGGCGTGGGGATCGCGGACGATCAGCGTGTCGATCGGCGCCAGTTCGAGGATGCGCCGGGCCACGCTGCCGATGACGATGTCGTACAGCGCGCTGCGGCCGTGGCTGCCCAGCACGACCAGGTCGGTCGGGTACTGGCGCGCGTACAGCCGCGCCAGGTAGGCCGGATCGCCGTGCTCGATCACCGTGCGCACCGGCTTGTCGGAGGCCGGCAGGCGGACCTGCGCGAGGAAGCGCTCGCTCTCCTGCCGGGCCTGCGCGTCGGCCTGGGCGATGGATGCGTCGCGGCCGCTGTCGCGCAGCCCCAGGTAGGGCACGTCGAAGCCGTGCAGCAGCGTCAGCGCAGCGTCCGGGAACATCGCCGCGGCGGTCTCCATCGCGTGGCGCGAGGAGTCGGAGAAATCGCTGGCCGCCAGCAGGTTGCGGTAGGACTGGCGCGCGCGCTGGCGCACCGCCAGCACCGGCTGCGGCGAATGCCGCGCCAGCCATTCCACCGTCGAGCCCAGCGCCACCCGGCCGAGGATCTCGTGGCGGGCCACGCCGGTGACGATCAGCTCGCAGCCTTCGGCCTGCGCCACCTGCAGGATCTTCTCGCCGACCTCGCCTTCCTCCACCCGCGTGGCGATCTCCACGCCGGCGGCGGCGGCGTCCTCGCGCAGATGCCGTTCGGCGGCGTCGGCCGGGTCCTGCGCGCGGTACCACGCCAGCAGCCGGCGGCCGGCCAGGATGTCCTGCATCTGCACGGCATCCGGATCGACCACGGTCAGCGCCACCAGCCGCGCGTTCCAGCGCTGCGCCAGCAGCAGGGCGCGATCCAGCGCGCGATCGCTGCGCGGCCCCAGGTCGGTCGCCAGCAGGATGGCGCGCGGAACGGCGGGCGTGGTTGGGAATTCGCTCATGTCCTGGCTTCCTTCGTCTTGATGTCGGCGGCGCCGTCGGCGCGCAGTTCCTCGAACAGGTCCAGCCGGCGCAGCAGGGTCTTCTCCGCCTCCAGCAGGACCATCACCGCCACGCCGATCAGCACGATGACCACGCCATCGGCGAACGCCACCGGGCGGGTGTCGAACCAGTGGTTCATCCACGGCGCGTAGGTGAACAGCAGCTGCGCCGCCACCACGCCGGCGATCGCCCACAGCACCGCCGGCGTGCCGCGCAGGCCGCGCAGGGTGAACGAGGTCGTGTGCAGGTAGCGCACGTTGAACAGGTAGAAGATCTCCATCACGCACAGGGTGTTGACCACCATCGTGCGCGCGGCCTCCACGCCCAGCCCGCGCTGCATCGCCCAGGCGAACACGCCGAACGCGCCGAGGGTGAACAGCACCGACACCAGCACGATCCGCCACAGCATGAAGGGCGAGACCAGCAGCGCGTCGGGACGCCGCGGCGGCCGCCGCATCACCCCCGGCTCCGGCGGCTCGAAGGCCAGCACCAGCCCCAGGGTGACGGTCAGGATCATGTTGACCCACAGGATCTGCGGCGGCGTCATCGGCAGGGTCAGGCCGAACGCCAGCGCCGCGACGATCGCCAGCACCTCGCCGCCGTTGGTCGGCAGCGTCCACGCCACCACCTTGCGGATGTTGTCGTAGACGGTGCGCCCCTCGTGCACGGCCGCGGCGATGGAGGCGAAGTTGTCGTCCGACAGCACCATCTCGGCCGCCTCCTTGGCCGCCTCGGTGCCCTTGCGGCCCATCGCGATGCCGACGTCGGCCTGCTTCAGCGAGGGCGCGTCGTTGACGCCGTCGCCGGTCATCGCCACCACCGCGCCGCGCGACTGCAGCGCGCGCACCACCCGCAGCTTGTGCTCGGGGCTGGCGCGGGCGAACACGTCGGCCTTTTCCGCCAGCGCCGGCAGCGCCTCGTCGGGCACGCCGTCCAGGTCGGCGCCGGCGACCACGACCGGCGCGTCGGCCAGGCCCAGCCGCTGCGCGATGGCGGCGGCGGTGGCGGCGTGGTCGCCGGTGATCATCTTCACCGCGATGCCGGCGCTGTGGCATTCGGCCACCGCCGCCATCGCCTCCTCGCGCGGCGGGTCGATGAAGCCGACCACGCCGAGGAACACCAGGTCCGACACGTCCGCGAAACCCAGCCGTGCCGGCGCGCGCGGCAGCCGCCGCATCGCGAAGCCGAGCACGCGCTCGCCCTGCGCGGCGGCGTCCGCGATGGCCGCCTCCCAGTACGCGCGATCCAGCGGCTCCACGCCGCCGTCGACGCTCCACTGGCGCGGGCTCAGCGCCATCACCTGCTCGGGCGCGCCCTTGACGAACAGTTCACCCTCGGCGCCGCCGACGCGGTGCAGCGTGGCCATGTAGCGGTAGCTCGCGTCGAACGGTATCGCGTCCACGCGCGGGCGATCGGCCTGGCCACTGTCCGGTTCCAGACCTGCCTTGAGCGCCAGCGCCAGCAGCGCGCCCTCCATCGGATCGCCATCGACCGTCCACTGCCCGTCGCGCTCGCGCAGGTGCGCGTCGTTGCACAGCAAGCCGCACAGGATGAGCTGGCGCGCGGCGGCGTCGGGCTCTGCGTCGCCCTTGTCCGTGCTCAGCACGCCGGCCGGCGCATAGCCCGCGCCGGAGGCCAG
Source organism: Pseudoxanthomonas mexicana (assembly GCF_046736355.1). Taxonomy (GTDB): domain Bacteria; phylum Pseudomonadota; class Gammaproteobacteria; order Xanthomonadales; family Xanthomonadaceae; genus Pseudoxanthomonas_A; species Pseudoxanthomonas_A mexicana_B. Next base: position 2,666,256 of record NZ_CP157201.1, read on the forward strand.
GGTCGTGCCGGCGGCGGTGACCACGCGCCGCGCGGTCATCTCGTTGCGGGTCAGCGTGCCGGTCTTGTCCGAGCAGATCACCGAGGTCGCGCCCAGCGTCTCCACCGCCGGCAACCGGCGCACGATGGCGTGGCGCGCGGCCATCCGGCGCACGCCGATGGCCAGGGTGATGGTGATGACCGCCGGCAGGCCTTCCGGCACCACGCTGACCGCCAGCGCCACCACCACCATCAGCGCGTCCAGCCAGGCGTAGCCGCGCAGCGCGATGGCGAACACGAACAGCACCGCCGCCGCCGCGATCGCCAGCGCGGTGAAGCGGCGACCGAAGGCGTTGATCTGGCGCAGCAGCGGCGTGGTCAGTGTCTGCACCGAGCCGAGCAGCGCGTTGATGTGGCCCATCTCGGTGGCCGCGCCGGTCGCGGTGACGACGCCGCTGGCCTGCCCCGAGGCGACCAGCGTGCCCGAGTACGCCATCGACAGGCGATCGCCCAGCGCCGCGTCGGCGGCGACCGCCGCCTCGGTCTTCTCGGCGGCGACCGACTCGCCGGTCAGGATCGCCTCGTCCACCAGCAGGCCGCGCGCGTGCAGCAGGCGCAGGTCGGCCGGCACGCGGTCGCCGGCCTCCAGCAGCACGATGTCGCCCGGCACCAGCTCGCCGACCGGCAGCACGCGCCGGGCGCCGTCGCGCAGCACCCGCGCACTCGGCGCCAGCAGCGCCTGCAACGCGGCCAGCGCCTGCTCGGCGCGGCCTTCCTGCACGAACCCGACCACCGCGTTGACCAGCACCACGGCGACGATGACGACCGCATCCACGGTATGCCCCAGCAGCGCGGACAGCACCGCAGCCGACAGCAGGAACAGGATCAGCGCGTTGTTGAACTGCTCGAGCAGCCGCCGCAGCGGCGAGCGCTTCGGCGGCGGCGGCAGTTCGTTGCGTCCATGCTGGCGCAGGCGCTGCGATGCCTCGGCTTCCTGCAGTCCCTGTTCGGTGGCGCGCAGCGCCTGCAGGGCCTGCGCCCCCTCCATCGCATGCCACGCGGGCGCGCCGCCGTCGCGCGACGGCAGGTTCGCATCCGTCATCGTTCGCCTCGTTGCTGTGCCGGATGGTTCAACATAACCCGGAATGCGCGCGAACGCCGTTGATGTCGATCAATGGGGGACCGGGGCCGCGGTCCCGATGCCCGCATCCGTGCGTGCGTGGATGCGGCTCAGCGTGCCGGCGCGGGCCGCGATGGCGGGCGCACCTGCAGGTCCGCGCCGATGCTGCGGCCATCGGCCAGGGTCAGCACCACCGGCACGCGCTGGCCTTCGGCGAGGGCCGCCTGCGGGCGGTACAGCATCAGGTGCAGGCCGCCCGGCGCCAGTTCGATCGACTTGCCCGGCGCGATGTCCAGGCGCTCGACCTCGCGCATGCGGTTGACGCCGTCGACCTCGCGGGTCTCGTGGATCGACACCTCGGCGAAGGACGGGCTGCTGGCGGCGACGATGGCGATCGGCGCGTCGCACGGGTTCTCGATGCGCATGAAGCCGGCCATCATCGGCATCGCCACCGGCGGCGGCCGCACCCAGCCCTGCTCGATGCGCGGCAGGCATTCGGCCGCGGAAAGGGCCGGCGCGCACAGCAGCAGCGCCGATGGCAGGAAGGCACGCGGTGTGAATCGTTTCATGGGCATATCATAGGTCGTCCCGCAGGAGAAACCGAATGAGCCCCCTGGTAGAGATCCGAGATCACGGCGATATCCGCGAAATCCGCCTTGCGCGGCCGCCCGTCAACGCGCTGGACACCGATCTGTGCCGCGCGCTGATCGGCGCGCTCGGCCAGGCGCTGGGCGATGGCGTGCGCGGCATCGTGCTGGCGGGCAACGAGCGGATCTTCTCCGCCGGGCTGGACGTGCCCCACCTGCTCTCGCACGGCGACGACCGCGCCGCGCTGCTGGACAGCTGGCAGGCATTCTTCGGCGCGGCGCGCGCGCTGGCCGAATCGCGGGTGCCGGTGGTGGCCGCGATCACCGGCCATGCGCCGGCCGGCGGCTGCGTGCTGGCGCTGTGCTGCGACTACCGGGTGATGGCGCGCAGCAGCGATCCGGCGCGGCCGTTCGCCATCGGCCTCAACGAGACGCAGGTGGGATTGAGCGTGCCCGAGGGCATCCAGCGCCTGCTGCGCCGCGTGGTCGGCAACTACCGCGCCGAGCGGCTGGTGGTGGCGGGGGAAATGGTGCCGGCCGAGCGCGCGCTGGAGATCGGCCTGGTCGACGAGCTGGTCGATCAGGCCGACGTCGCCGCCCGCGCCCTGGCCTGGCTGCAGGCGCTGCTGGCCCTGCCGCAGCAGCCGATGCTGCTGACCCGTGCGCTGGCGCGCCGCGACGTGCTGGAAGCGATGTCGCCGGAACTGATCCAGATCGAGCGTTTCGTCGACAACTGGTATTCGCACGACACCCAGGCCGCGCTGCAGGCATTGATGGCCCGCTTGCAGAAGTGAGGCCGCGCGCGCAGGCGCCTGCGGCTCAGGCGCCCTGCGCCACCGGCCGCGCCGGATCGCTGATCCAGCCGCTCCACGAGCCCGCGTAGACACGCGCGCCGTGCAGGCCGGCATGCTCGAAGGCGAGCAGCAGGTGGCAGGCGGTGACGCCGGAACCGCACATCAGCACCACGTCCTCGGGATGGCGGCCGGCCAACGCCGGCAACAGCCGCTGGCGCAGCGTTTCGCCCGGCAGGTAGCGGCCATCGCGCAGCTGCAGGGCGAACGGCAGGTTGATCGCGCCGGGCACGTGGCCGGCGACCGGGTCGATCGGCTCGGCCTCGCCGCGGAAGCGCTCCGGCGCGCGCGCGTCGAACAGCCAGCCGCTGTCCTCGTCCAGGCGTTCCAGGATCTGCGCGGCGGTGGCGATGCGGTGCTCGTCGAAACGGCCCGGGTACGGTGCCCGCGCCGCCACTTCGGGCACTTCGGAGGTTTCCGGGAAACCGCGCCCGCGCCAGGCGGCAAGGCCGCCATCGAGCACGGCCACGCGTGCATGGCCGATCAGCTTCAGCAGCCACCAGGCGCGCGCGGCCGCCATGCTGCCGTCGCCGGCGTCGTACACCACCACCTGGTGGTCCGGGGCGATGCCCCACTGCCCCAAGCGGTGCGCGAACGCCTCGGCGTCGGGCAGCGGGTGCCGGCCCTGCCCCTGCTTGCGCAGATCGGACAGGTCTTCGTTCAGATCGACGTGGAGCGCGCCGGGCAGGTGCGACTGCAGGTAGTCGCGGCGGCCGGCGGCCGGATCCATCAGCGCGAAACGCGCGTCCAGCAGCCGCAATCCGGCCTCGCCGAGATGGGCGGACAGGGTTTCCGGCGATACCAGCGTGGTCCAGTGCATCGGCGTGATCTCATTGGCCCAGCAGTCGCTGGCGCAGGTTGAACAGGATGGCCGCGGTGGCGCCCCAGATGCGCTGGCCGGGCCAGCCGTATTCCAGCACGACGCGCGGGCGGCCGCGATAGTCCATCGTGACCCGGCGCAGGCTGTCCGGCGCCATCAGGTAGTCCAGCGGCACCTCGAACACGTCGGCGACCTCGCCCGGGTCCGGCCGGGCGACGTAGTCCGGGTCGATGGCCGCCACCACCGGCACCACGCGGAAGCCGCTGATGGTCACGAACGGGTCCAGGAAACCCAGCGGCGCGATCTGTTCGGGGCGCAGCGCGATCTCCTCGCCGCTCTCGCGCAGCGCGGCGGCGATCACGCCGGCGTCGGTGGGCTCGATGCGGCCGCCCGGGAAGCTGACCTGCCCGCCATGATGGCGCAGCCCGTCGGTGCGCCGGGTCAGCAGCACCTGGGTGCCGGAAGCGCGCGGCACCAGCCCGGCCAGCACCGCCGCCTGCGCCAGTTCGCCGGGCGGCAGCAGGTCGGCCAGTTCGTCTTGGTTCCAGCCGGAACCGGGCGGCGGGCGATCCAGCGGATGCAGGCCGGCCTGCAGGCGCCGGCGTTCCGGCAGGCGCTGGGCAAAGTCGTGCCGCCGTTCGCGCCGGGGCAGCACGGTTTCCATGATGTGCAGGCGTTCGTCGTCGTCCATCCGCGACCAACTTGCGATTTCCGCGCCGGTGCGCAGGCAACCGTCGCACAGGCCATCCTCCCCCAATGTGCAGACGCCGGTGCAGGGACTCAACACGGCGCGGAAAGCGGGATTCATGTTCTCTGGCACCCCGGGAGATTAGCGCGAACGGGTGCACCGTTCCGTAAACGACTGCGCCGGCACAGGGCCGGCGCGGTCGGTTGAAGCGATGGTGGAGGTGCTTGGATCCGCTCATGCCAAGAAAAAAGCAAAAGCTTCAAGACACTGGACCCCCGCCCTCGCGGGGGTGACGCAACGGCAAAGGCGGGCGCGTGGCGCCCGCGCCGTTGCGTCACTTCACGCTGACGAGCTTGATTTCGAACACCACCGCCAGGTTCGGCGGGAAACCGGTGCGCGGGTCGGCGCCGTAGGCCTTGTCCGGCGGCAGCGCCACTTCCCACTTGGCGCCGGACGGCATCTGCAGCAGCACCTCGCGCATGGCCTGCATCTCGACCTCGCTGACCTTCACCGCCTGCATCTTCTGCGGCGGACGCGCCTCGGCCGGACGCTGGCCGAACGGGAACGGGCCGGCGACTTCCAGCTCCACCGTGCTGGCCTGGGTCGGCTTGGCGCCGCTGCCGTTCTCCAGCACGCGGTACTGCACGCCGCTGGGCAGCGACTGCACGCCCTGCTTGGCCTTGTTCTGGGCGATGAACTGGTCGCTCTTGGTCTTGTTCTCGGCCGCGACGCGGTCGTACTCGGCCTTGGCCTGCTGGGCGCGGGCCTGCTCGCGCTTCTGGAACGCCTCCAGCGCCGGGCGCAGCTGATCCGGGGTCAATGCCGGCTGCTTCTTGGCGAAGGCATCCTGCAGTCCCTTGACCACCGAATTGATGTCGAGCTGTTCGCCACGGCCGGCCAGCTCGGCCAGGTTGTTGCCGTAGTCATAGCCGAAGTAGTAGCTCAGCTTCCCTTTCTCGGACGTGGTGTCCTGGGCCAGGGCGCTACCGGCCATGGCAAACGCAGCAACAGCGACCGCTAACGAACGCAACTTCATCAAGCAATTCTCCGGAAGGGAAAGGCGACGGCGCCGCCTGGGAATGGACGGGCTAGGATAGCGGCCGACGCGCTTAACCGCCACTGACGGCGGGGGTTTGCGCCCTTTCCCGGGAGGCGGAGTTCATGTCCGCCGCCCCGATTCACTTAATATTTACAACTCGCCCCCGCAACGAGCCCTCCATGACCGACACGCCCATCACCGTCGCCGACCACGGCCCCATCCGCCACGTCACCGTCAACCGGCCCGACAAGCTCAACGCGCTGAACGCGGCCACCCTGGACGCGCTGCACGACGCGTTCGGGCAGGCCGCCGGGGACGAGGGCGTGCGCGTGGTCGTGCTGACCGGCGCCGGGCCCAAGGCTTTCGTCGCCGGCGCCGACATCGCCGAGATGGCCGACCTGAGCGCCACCCGCGGCCGCGACTTCTCGCTGCGCGGCCAGCGGCTGATGCGCCGCATCGAGACGATGCCCAAGCCGGTGATCGCGATGATCAACGGCTTCGCGCTGGGCGGCGGGCTGGAACTGGCGATGGCCTGCCACCTGCGCATCGCCGCCGATACGGCGAAGGTCGGGCAACCGGAAATCAACCTCGGCCTGATCCCCGGGTTCGGCGGCAGCCAGCGCCTGCTGCGGCTGGCCGGACGCGCCGCGACGCTGGAACTGTGCCTGCTCGGCGCGCCGATCACCGCCGAACGCGCGCTTCAGCTGGGCATCGTCAACCGCGTCGCGCCGGCCGCGGAACTGGAGGCCGAGACGCGGAAGCTGGCCGAGCAACTGGCCGCCTCCGCGCCGCTGGCGCTGCGCGCCACGCTGGACATCGTCAACGTCGGCGGCGAGTGCGCGATCGAGGAAGGCCTGCAATACGAGTCGGCGCAGTTCGGCCTGATGTTCGCCACCGAGGACATGCGCGAAGGTACCCGCGCCTTCCTCGAGCGCCGCAAGCCGGCCTTCGAGGGCCGCTGAGGTCGCCGCGATGGCTTCCGCCTGCCCCGCCTGCGAGCACGCCCGCCGCCTGTACCCGCTGGTCGCCGCCGATCGGCTGGACGAGGCCATCGAGGCCGGGCTGATGGATTTCGAAGCGTGCGCGTGCGGCGGCGACGAAGCCGCCGTCGCCGCGCTGGCGCAGGCGCAGGCGCGCCTGCGCGATGCCTGGGAGGCGCGCGAACGCCATCGCCGCCGCAGCGCGCGGCTGGCACGGCGCGCGGCCGAGCGCGAAGCGCGCCGTGCGGCCGCCGCGCCTGCCGCCACGCCCCTCTCGCCCAGGCCCGCGCTGCCGCCGGCGGCCGCCGACATCCTGGCGCGCGCCAAGGCCAGGGCGGCCGAAAGGATGAAGCGGTGACCCGCGCCCCGCGGCGCGGCGCCACGCTCCGGCGCGAGGAAGTGGTGGAACTGTTCTCGCGCCTGCGCGAACTCAACCCGCATCCGACCACCGAGCTGGAATACGCCACGCCGTTCGAGCTGCTGGTGGCGGTGACGCTGTCGGCGCAGGCCACCGACGTCGGCGTCAACAAGGCCACCCGCCGGCTGTTTCCGGTCGCCAACACGCCGGCCGCGATCCTGGCGCTGGGCGAGGACGGGTTGAAGCGCTACATCTCGACCATCGGCCTGTACAACGCCAAGGCCAGGAACGTCATCGCCACCTGCGCGATCCTGCTGGACGAATACGGCGGCGAGGTGCCGCGCTCGCGGCAGGCGCTGGAATCGCTGCCGGGCGTCGGCCGCAAGACCGCCAACGTGGTGCTCAACACCGCCTTCGGCGAGCCGACGATGGCGGTGGACACGCACATCTTCCGCGTCGCCAACCGCACCGGGCTGGCGCCGGGCAAGGACGTGCGCGCGGTCGAGGAGCGGCTGCTGAAGGTGGTGCCGGCCGAGTTCATGCAGGACGCGCACCACTGGCTGATCCTGCACGGCCGCTACGTCTGCAAGGCGCGCAAGCCGGACTGCCCGCAGTGCGTGATCCGCGATCTGTGCCGCTACCCGGACAAGACGGTCGCGGCCTAGGAATCCCGTGGGAGCGACGTCAGTCGCGACGGCTTCCAGGGTGAAGCCCCGTCGCGACTGACGTCGCTCCCACAAGGGCAGGCAAGACGACGCCCCCGGCATGCGGGGGCGTCGGGTTCCGTCCGGAGAGAGAGACGGAAGTGGGGGCGCCGCGATCAGAAGCTGAACTGCGTGCGCAGCGCGTACTGCGCGGTCTCGTCGCCGTTGACCTCGTTCTCGCCGCGGGCGTAGTTGAACATGAAGCGCAGGCTGGGATTGACGTAGTAGTTCAGGCCGAGGATCCAGCTGCTGGCCTCGCGGTTGGCGATGTCCTTGTTCTCGATGGTGTCGTAGCGCGCGGTCAGCTCCCACAGGCTCCTGCCGTCGACCTTGGGCGAGGCGAACACGCCGGTGGCCGGCTTGTACGCCTTGTGGCCGCCGTTGAGCAGGAAGCTGCCCTGCACGTACCAGGTGGTCACGTCCTGGTCGGCACCGATCGGCTGGCCAAAGGTCGCGTTGGCGTATTCGGCCTGGAAGAACGCCGGGCCAAACGAGCCGGCCGCTTCCAGCCCGTAGGCGGTGACGGTGTTGCGGCTGGCGCCGCTGGTGGTGGCGATGGCCTGCGCCGGGCCGCGGCGGCCGGCGTAGTTGGCGGTGGCGGTCAGGTCCGCCGAGCCCTGGTTGTTGTTCTCGTTGCTGGCCCAGCCGCCGAAGTGCAGCGTGCTGTCGGCGGTGTTGATCGGCGCGAAGGTGACGCGGCCGGCCACGCCGGTGCCCTCGTTGCGCGCGCCGGCGGCGCCGCGCAGGTTGAACACGCTGATGCCGGCGGTGTAGTGGTCCGAAGAGCGCAGGTAGCCCACGCCCTGCTGGAACTGGCGGCCGCTGAAGAGGCCGGTGGCGGTGGCGAACGGGCGCTCCATCATCAGGATCTCGTTGGAGCTGGTCAGCTCTTCCATCGCGCGGTACGGCTTGAAGTGGCCGATGGTGATCTTGCCGCCCAGCGCGGCGCGGGCGATGTAGGCGTCGCGCAGGCCGTCGAGGTTGGTGCCGGCGGCGAAGTCCTGCTCGACCTTGTAGTCCCAGTCGTAGGCCTTGCCCTGCAGGGTCAGGCGCGCGCGGCGGAACTCGGTGGTGCCGGTGGTGGCGGCGATGTCGCGGTCGAAGGCGTAGGCGTCGAAGTGGATGCGTCCGCCCAGCGAGGCTTCGAACTTCCTGTCGGCCGAGGTCACCTTGATGCCGCCCTTGGTCTCGACCTTGGGCGTGGTCGCCGCCATCGTGTCCAGGTTCTGCTGCGTGCCTACGTTGATGTCCGACTGCGCGTCGCTGCGCTCTTCCAGTTCGGCGACCTTGGCTTGCAGGGCGGCCAGCTGCGCTTTCAGTTCGGCCAGTTCGCGATCGCTGGCGGCCGAGGCGTTGAAGGACAGGCTGCAGGTGGCGACGGCCAATGCGGTGGCCAGCAGGGAATGACGCATGAGGAATCTCCGGAAGGTGTGTGCGGCGCGTGGATGCGGCTTGCGACCGGCCCGCCAAGGGGCCGTCAAGGTTGGCGCAAAGGATGCGGCCGCTTTCTGACAGTCTTGTGTGATTGCGATGACGGAAAGATGACAGCGCGGCATGGCCGGGCGCGGCGGTGCGGCGACAGCCCCGATCCGGCCCGTCATATTCCTGTCTTGCGCAAGACACCGGATTGTCATCGAAGCGTCGTGCAATGCGCGCCACGGCGATGCATGCCGTCCCATCACCTTCAGGAGCCTTCCGTGTTCAACTCCCTCAAGTTCCGCGTGGCGGCCATCGCCGCCGCCGCTGCCTTCTCGGCGCATGCGCAGGCCGCCGACGTGACCGGCGCCGGCGCTTCGTTCGTCTATCCGGTGATGACCAAGTGGTCGGCCGACTACGCCGGCGCCACCGGCAACAAGGTCAACTACCAGTCGATCGGCTCGGGCGGCGGCATCGCCCAGATCAAGGCGGGCACGGTGGACTTCGGTTCTTCCGACGCGCCGCTCAAGCCGGAGGAACTGGCCAGGTTCGGCCTCGCGCAGTTCCCCTCGGTGATCGGCGGCGTGGTGCCGGTGATCAACGTGCAGGGCATCGCGCCGGGCCAGCTGAAGCTGGACGGCACCACGCTGGCCGACATCTTCCTCGGCAAGATCACCACCTGGAACGCGCCGGCGATCGCCGCGCTCAACCCGGGCCTGGCGCTGCCGGCGGCCAAGATCACCGTCGTGCGCCGCTCGGACAGCTCGGGCACCACCTTCAACTTCGTCAACTACCTGTCCAAGATCAGCCCCGAGTGGAAGAGCAAGGTCGGCGAAGGCACCACCGTGCAGTGGCCGGCCGGCATCGGCGGCAAGGGCAACGAGGGCGTGGCCGCCTACGTCAAGCAGGTCAAGGGCGGCATCGGCTACGTCGAGCTGTCCTACGCGCTGCAGAACAGGATGTCGCACGTGAGCCTGAAGAACGCCGCCGGCCACTACGTGCAGCCGAGCGAGGAGACCTTCGCCGCGGCCGCCGCCAGCGCCGAGTGGAGCAAGTCGAAGGACTTCCATCTGGTGATGACCAACGCGCCGGGCGCCAATTCCTGGCCGATCACCGCCACCAACTTCATCCTGATGCACAAGCAGCCGAAGAAGCTGGCCAGCGCCAAGAGCGCGCGCGACTTCTTCCGCTGGGTCTACGCCAACGGCGACGCCCAGGCCAAGGCGCTGGACTACGTTCCGCTGCCGGACCCGCTGGTGCAGCAGATCGAGGCCTACTGGTCGCAGAACCTCAAGTACTGATCCAACCCTCCCTCCTGATGTCCATTGCAGCGGGCCGCAAGGCCCGCTTTTTTTGTGGCGCCGGGCAGCGGAGCAAGCTCCGCTCTACAGACAGCACGCGTCGGGCTCGCCTGGCGGAAGATCGCCGGGCAGCGGCGCGAGCTCCGCTCTACAGATCCGGGAGGGTGTCATCACGCTGTAACAAAAACATCATTTCATAGCCGGCATTCCCCAGACAGCGAACCTGGAGCCGTTGAATGTCCTTCGCGACGCCCGCCCGCCTGGCCACCCTGGCCCTGTGCACGTCCCTGTTCCTGGCCGCCTGCAAATCCGAGAGCGGCGCGCCGCCGGCCGCCACCGCGGGCGACCCGGCCACCACCGCCGCGCCGGCCCCGGGCGATCGCATCGACGCCGTGGTCACCGGCGCGGGCGCTTCCTTCATCTACCCGGTGATGGCGCGCTGGTCGGCCGACTACAACACCGCCACCGGCGCGAAGATCAACTACCAGTCGATCGGCTCGGGCGGCGGCATCGCCCAGATCAAGGCCGGCACCGTCGATTTCGGCTCGACCGACAAGCCGTTGCCGCCGGAGGAACTGGCGCAGGCCGGGCTGGCGCAGTTCCCCTCGGTGATCGGCGGCGTGGTGCCGGTGATCAACGTGGAGGGCCTGCAGCCGGGCCAGCTCAAGCTGACCGGCCCGCTGCTGGCCGACATCTTCCTCGGCAAGATCGCCACCTGGAACGACCCGGCGATCGCCGCGCTCAACCCGGGCCTGGCGCTGCCGGCGGCCAAGATCAACACCGTGCACCGCTCCGACGGCTCGGGCACCACCTTCAATTTCGTCAACTACCTGTCCAAGGTCAGTCCGGAGTGGAAGGGCAAGGTCGGCGAAGGCACCTCGGTCAACTGGCCCGGCGGCGTCGGCGGCAAGGGCAACGAAGGCGTGGCCGCGTACGTGCGCCAGCTGAGGAATTCGATCGGCTACGTCGAGCTTGCCTACGCCGAACAGAACGACATGAGCTACGCGTCGCTGCAGAACGCGGCCGGCAAGTTCGTGCAGCCGACCGCCGGGAGCTTCGCCGCCGCCGCGGCCAGCGCCGACTGGGGCAGCACGAAGGACTTCAACCTGGTCATCACCAACGCCCCGGGCGAGCAGGCCTGGCCGATTACCGCCACCAACTTCATCCTGGTCCACCGGCAGCCCAAGGACGCCGCGCGCGCGCAGGCGATGCAGGCGTTCTTCCGCTGGGCGTTCGAGCAGGGCAAGGCACAGGCGGAGGCGCTGGACTACGTGCCGCTGCCGGACGAGCTGGTGGCGCAGATCGAGGCTTACTGGGAGGCGGAGATCAAGTGACGATTCGGCCCGCGCGCAACGCGCGCGGCTTTGCCGAATCAGGGATTTCCTCCAACTCCTGCCACACCTTTTCCATCGCCTTAGAACGCCGGAAACTCGCCTCCCGCGATGAACGCCACCGCCCTGTCCCTGACCTCCACCGATCTGCGCACCGCCCGCGACGCGCGCGCCGATCGCCTGTTCCGCTGGCTGCTGGCCAGCGCCGGCCTGTTCGTGCTGCTGTCGCTGTTCGCCGCCGCGCTGTCGATGCTGTGGGGCGGGCGCGAGGCCTTGCAGGCGTTCGGCCTGGGCTTCTTCTTCAGCAGCGAGTGGAACGTCGGCACGCGCGAGTTCGGCGCGCTGGTGCCGATCTACGGCACCCTGGTCAGCGCGGGCATCGCCATGCTGATCGCGGTGCCGGTCAGCTTCGGCATCGCGCTGTTCCTGACCGAGGTGGCGCCGGTGTGGATGCGCGGGCCGGTCGGCATGGCGATCGAACTGCTGGCCGGCATCCCGTCGATCATCTACGGCATGTGGGGCCTGTTCGTGCTGGCGCCGCAGCTCAGCGAGCACGTCTATCCGTGGCTCGACGAGACCTTCTCCGGCGTGCCGCTGGTCGGCGCGGTGCTGTCCGGCCCGCCGCTCGGCATCGGCATGCTGACCGCCGGGCTGGTGCTGGCGATCATGGTGATCCCGTTCGTCTCCTCGGTGATGCGCGAGGTGTTCCTGACCGTACCGGGCCGGCTGAAGGAATCGGCCTACGCGCTCGGCTCCACCCGCTGGGAGGTGGTCTGGGACATCGTGCTGCCGTACACGCGATCGGCGGTGATCGGCGGCGTGTTCCTCGGCCTGGGCCGCGCGCTGGGCGAGACGATGGCGGTGACCTTCGTCATCGGCAACGCCTACGCCATCAGCACCGCGCTGCTGGAGCCGGGCACCTCGATCGCGGCCACCATCGCCAACGAGTTCGCCGAGGCCACCGACCCGCTGCACCGCGGCTCGCTGCTGCTGCTGGGCTTCACCCTGTTCCTGCTGACCTTCATCGTGCTGGCGGTGGCCCGCCTGATGCTGCGCCAGCTCGCCAAGCGGGAGGGCAACTGATGTCCGTCTCCCTGTACGGCTGGCGCAGGCTCAAGAACGCCGTCGCGCTGACGCTGTCGATCGCCGCGGCGCTGTTCGGCCTGATGTGGCTGGTGTGGATCCTGTGGACCACGATCAGCAAGGGCCTGGGCAGCCTGAACCTGGACCTGTTCACGATGATGACCCCGCCGCCGAACGAACCCGGCGGCCTGGCCAACGCGATCTTCGGCAGCGTGGCGATCAGCCTGACCGCGATCGCGCTCGGCACGCCGATCGGCATCGCCGCCGGCACCTGGCTGGCCGAATACGCCAACCGCCACTGGCTGGGCGAGACCATCCGCTTCGTCAACGACATCCTGCTGTCGGCGCCGTCCATCGTGCTGGGCCTGTTCGTCTACACGCTGATGGTCGCGCAGATGGGCCACTACTCGGCCTGGGCCGGCGCGGTGGCGCTGGCGTTCATCGCCCTGCCGGTGATCGTGCGCACCACCGACGAGATGCTGCGGCTGGTGCCGCAGCAGATGCGCGAGGCGGCGCTGTCGCTGGGCGTGCCGCAGTGGAAGGTCACCACCCAGGTGCTGATGCGCTCGGCGCTGCCCGGCATCGTCACCGGCATCCTGCTGGCGCTCGCGCGCATCAGCGGCGAAACCGCGCCGCTGCTGTTCACCGCGTTCAACAACCAGTTCTGGAGCACCGACATGAACGCGTCGATGGCCAACCTGCCGATGGTCATCTACCAGTACGCGATGAGCCCGTACGACTCGTGGAACTCGCTGGCCTGGGCCGGCGCCCTGCTGGTCACCGTGCTGGTGCTGCTGCTGAGCCTGTCCGCCCGCCTGATCCTGCTGCGCAACAAGATCGCCCACGATTGAAGACGCCCATGAACGACGTAGCCCGCATCCCCCTGGCGACCGCGCAGCAGCACGCGCCCGCCCTCGACGACGCCGCCCGCATGAAGCTGGAGGCGCGGCAGCTCGATTTCTTCTACGCCGGCGCGCAGGCGCTGAAGAACATCAACCTGCGGATTCCCGAGAAGAAGGTGACCGCGCTGATCGGCCCGTCCGGCTGCGGCAAGTCGACGCTGCTGCGCATCTTCAACCGCATCTACTCGCTGTATCCGAAGCTGGAGGCGCGCGGGCAGGTGCTGCTGGACGGCGAGGACATCCTCGACGCGCGCTACCCGATGAACCGGCTGCGCAGCAAGGTCGGCATGGTGTTCCAGAAGCCGGTGCCGTTCCCGATGACGATCTACGAGAACGTCGCCTACGGCATCCGCCACCACGAGCGCATCTCGCGCGCCGACATGGACGTGCGCGTCGAGCAGGCGCTGCGCCAGGCCGCGCTGTGGGAAGAGGCCAAGGACAAGCTCAGGCAGAGCGCGCTGGGCCTGTCAGGCGGCCAGCAGCAGCGCCTGTGCATCGCCCGCGCGGTGGCGCTGCGCCCGGAGGTGATCCTGCTCGACGAGCCGACCTCGGCGCTGGACCCCATCTCCACCAGCAAAATCGAGCAGCTGGTGGAGGAGCTCAAGCGCGACTACACCCTGGTCATCGTCACCCACAACATGCAGCAGGCCGCGCGCGTGTCCGACTACACCGCCTTCATGTACCTGGGCGAACTGATCGAGCACGACGCCACTTCGATCCTCTTCTCGCGCCCGTCCAGGCAGCAGACCGAGGATTACATCACCGGGCGTTTCGGGTGACGCGGCCGGAAATGGGGAATAGGGAATAGGGAATCGATAAGAGCGAAAGCGCCGGCTCCCCCTACCACCACCCCACCAAACCCCGTAACCGCTCCTACCATTCCCCATTCCCTACTCCCCATTCCCGTATGAACACTCCCCACGAGCACATCGTCAAAAGCTACGACGAAGAACAGCGCCGCCTGGCCGGCGAGATCGTCCTGATGGGCGAGACCGCGGTCGCGCAGCTGGAGGCGGCGCTGGACGTCGTGCAGCGCCGCGACGACGGCGCCGCCCGCCGCATCGTCGCCAACGACGAGGCCATCGACGCGCTGGAGCGGCAGATCAGCCACGACGTGATGCACATGGCGCTGCGCGGGCCGATGGCGCGCGACCTGCGCGAGATCCTGGCCGGACTGCGCATCCCGGCCGACATCGAGCGCATCGGCGACTATGCGGCCAACGTGGCCAAGCGATCGATCGCGCTGAACGTGTCGCCGCCGATGCCGCAGATCACCGGCCTGCGCGCGCTCGGGGCGCTGGCCGCGCGGCAGGTGCGCGACGTGCTGGCGGCCTATCGCGACGGCGACGCCGCGCAGGCGCTGGTGGTGCGCGAGCGCGACGCCGAGCTGGATGCGCACTACACCGCGCTGTTCCGCGAACTGCTGACCTACATGATGGAAGACCCGCGCAACATCACCCCCTGCACGCACCTGCTGTTCATGGCCAAGAACCTGGAGCGGATCGGCGATCACGCCACCAACATCGCCGAGAACGTCTGGTTCCTGGTCCACGGCGACCAGCCGCTGCCGCCGCGCGACAAGCGCGACGAGACCAGCACGACCGGCGCGGTCTGAGGCCGCCCGGCGGGAGCCCCGCGGCTTACATCGGGCTAACGCTTCCCCCGTACACTTGCCGCACCGCGCGGGGCCGTCCCGCGCTCCAACGGGAGATCAGCATGTCCAAGTCCCACAACAGGCCGTCCACGCTGGCGATCAGCGCCGCGCTGGCCGGCGGCATCGCGCTGGCCGGCTCGGCCTTCGCCATGCAGCCGCTGGCGCAGGGCTACCTGCTGTCCGCCGGCGACGGCGCCAAGGCGGCCGAAGGCAAGTGTGGTGGTGAAGGCAAGTGCGGCGAGGGCAAGTGCGGCATGGCCAAGGCCGACACCGACAAGGACGGCAGGATCTCGCAGGCCGAGTTCGCCGCCGCCCATCCCGACAAGGCCGACAAGGTGGACAAGGCCGGCAAGTTCGCCAGCATCGACACCAATGCCGATGGCTTCATCGACGCGGCCGAGATGAAGGCCCATCACGCGGCCATGCACAAGGACAAGGCCGGGGAAGGCAAATGCGGCGAAGGCAAGTGCGGCGAGGGCAAGTGCGGCGGCAGCGCCTGAACCACGCACTGCCGTCCCTCCCCCTGAGAGGGACGGCGTGCCGCGCGATCCCATGACGTCGATTCCGCCCCTCCCCGCCGCCAGCGCCGGCCTGGGCCTGCGCCGCGCGCTGCTGGACGCGTTGCTGGACGCGCCACCGGGCGCGTTCGATTTCCTCGAATGCGCGCCGGACAACTGGATCGGCGTCGGCGGCCG
The DNA here is from genome assembly GCF_046736355.1 of Pseudoxanthomonas mexicana. Taxonomy (GTDB): domain Bacteria; phylum Pseudomonadota; class Gammaproteobacteria; order Xanthomonadales; family Xanthomonadaceae; genus Pseudoxanthomonas_A; species Pseudoxanthomonas_A mexicana_B. The sequence continues at coordinate 2,681,763 of NZ_CP157201.1, forward strand.
CTATGGCGAGGCGCTGGCCGAGTTGTCCTCGCGCCACCGGCTGACCTGCCACGGGCTGTCGCTGTCGCTGGGCGGCATCGAGCCGCTGGACCGGACCTTCCTGGCGCGTACCCGGCGCTTCCTCGACCAGCACCGCGCCGCGCTGTACAGCGAGCACCTGAGCTACTGCGGCGACGACGGCCACCTGTACGACCTGATGCCGCTGCCGTTCACCGAGGAAGCGGTAGCGCACGTGGCCGCGCGCATCGCGCAGGCGCAGGACGCGCTGGGGCGGCGCATCGCGGTGGAGAACATCTCCTACTACGCCATGCACCCGCCGCTGCCGGGGCGCGCGGCGCTGGACGAGGCGCAGTTCATCAACGCGGTGCTGGAACAGGCCGACTGCGACCTGCTGCTGGACGTCAACAACATCCACGTCAACGCGATCAACCACGGCTACGACGCGCGCGGTTTCCTCGCGCGGATGCCGTCGGCGCGGATCGCCTCGTACCACGTCGCCGGCCACTACGACGAGGCCGAGGATCTCAAGGTCGACACCCACGGCGCGCCGGTCAAGGACGACGTGTGGTCGCTGCTGGCCGAGGCCTACCGGCTGCACGGCGTGCGGCCGACGCTGCTGGAGCGCGACTTCAACTTCCCGCCGCTGCCCGTGCTGCTGGACGAGGTGCGGCGCATCCGCGACGTCCAGGCCGATACGGCCGGCGCGGCGGCGCGCGCGCATGGATGACGCGCTGCGCCGGCAGCAGTACGCGCTGGCCGCGCACCTGCGCGACCCGCGCGCGCATCCGCCGCCGCCGGGCATCGAGGAGCGCAGGCTGGCGATCTACCGCGACCTGTTCTTCAACAACATCGAAGGGCTGCTGGCCGGCAACTTCCCGGTCATCCGCAAGACCCTGGGCGAGGAGCGCTGGCGCGCGCTGGTACGCGACTTCTACGCGCAGCACCGCAGCCGCACGCCGCTGTTCCCCGAGATCGCGCGCGAGTTCATCCGCCATTGCGAAACGCGCGAGGGCGACGGCGATCTGCCGCCCTGGCTGACCGAGCTGGCGCACTACGAATGGGTGGAACTGGCGCTGCAGATCTCCGATGCGCCCTTGCCCCCGCACGATCCCGACGGCGATCTCCTGGCAGGCGTGCCGGTGCTGTCGCCGCACGCCTGGGCGCTGGCCTACCGCTGGCCGGTGGCGCACATCGGCCCGGACCATCAGCCGTCCACGCCGCTGCCCGCGCCGACCCTGCTGCTGGTGCGGCGCGACCGCGGACTGCGCGTGCATTTCTCCAGCATCTCGCCGCTGGTCCACCGGCTGCTGGAACTGCTGGGCCAGGGTGGCGCGAGCGGGAACCGGGTGCTGCGGCAACTGGCGGCGGAGGCCGGCGCCGATGACGAGGACGCGTTCCTGCGGCAAGGTGCGCAGATGCTGGAGCGGATGCGCGGGGAGGATACGCTGCTGGGCAGCGAGATTTCTTCTACGCCGCAGGGGTGAATCCCTTGGAAGAGCAGCGGAGCGAGCTCCGCTCTACAAGGAGAAGCGCGTGTAGAGCCGAGCTTGCTCGGCTGCGCACCCTCCGGAGCCATTGAGCGGAGCGAGCTCTGCTCTACAAGAAGGAGCGCATGTGGAGCCGAGCTTGCTCGGCTGCGCACTCCCCGGAGCCATTGAGCGGAGCGAGCTCTGCTCTACGGTGGCGCCTCTGCTACCCTTTCGCGCATGACCGACACCGTCCCCTCCCCTTCCTCCGCCACGCCGATGGCCCGCCGCTTCCGCGGCTACCTGCCCGTGGTGGTCGACGTGGAGACCGGCGGCTTCGACTGGAACCGCCACGCGCTGCTGGAGATCGCCGCCGTGCCGATCGACCTGGACCAGGACGGGCGCTTCGTCCTCGGCCAGACCGCCAGCGCGCACCTGCATCCGGCACCGGGCACCGAGATCGATCCGCAGTCGCTGGAGGTCACCGGCATCGACCTGGACCATCCGTTCCGCTTCGCCAAGCACGAGAAGGAGGCGCTGGACCACGTGTTCGCGCCGGTGCGCGCGGCGGTCAAGAAACACGGCTGCCAGCGCGCGATCCTGGTCGGCCACAACGCGCATTTCGATCTCAACTTCCTCAACGCGGCGGTCGCGCGGGTCGGCCACAAGCGCAACCCGTTCCATCCCTTCAGCGTGTTCGACACCGTCACCCTGGCCGGCGTGGCCTACGGCCAGACCGTGCTGGCGCGCGCGGTGCAGGCGTCGGGGCAGGAATGGAACGCCGCCGACGCGCACTCGGCCGTCTACGACGCCGAGCAGACCGCGCGGCTGTTCTGCACCATCGTCAACGCCTGGCCGCGCCCGCAGTAGCGGCGCGCGGCCGGCTCACTGCGCCGGCCCCCGGCGCGGGATGCGCAGCGTGAAACGGGTGCCGTGCCGGCCCGGCTCGGCGCCGTCGGCGATCGCCTCGCTCTCCACCCGGATGCTCCCGCCCAGCACCTCCACCACGATCTGGTGGACGATGTGCAGCCCCAGGCCGTTGCCGCCCGCGTGCCGGCGGGTGGTGTAGAAGGGCTCGAATATCCGCGGCAGGTCCTGGCTGGCCACGCCGGCGCCATCGTCGGACACGGCGACGACGACGTGATCGGGGCCTTCGGCATGGCCTTCGATGCGGATCACGCTGGCCGCGTCCGGCGCATGGCCGTGGATCAGCGCGTTGGCCAGCAGGTTGGAAATCACCTGCTCCAGCGGGCCGGGGTAGCTGTCCATCTCCAGGCCCGGCTGCAGATCCAGTTCCAGCACGATGCGCCCGCCGAGGTCGCCGCGGCGCAGGCGCGGATCCGCGTCCAGGATCGCCTCGCGCAGGTCGAAGCGCCGGCGTTGCAGCGAGGTCCGGTCCACCGCCACCTGCTTGAAGCGTTGCAGCAGCGCCGCGCTGCGCTGCAGCTCGCGCGTGGCCAGCGCGATCGCCGCATCGGTCTCGGCCACGAAGGACGCCAGCTGCGAGCGTTGCAGGCCGGCCTCCATCCGCTCGCGCAACAGCGCCAGGTCGCCGCGGACGTTGCTCAATGCCAGCAGCGCGCTGCCCAGCGGGGTGTTCATCTCGTGGGCGACGCCGGCCACCATCAACCCCAGCGACGACAGGCGCTCGGCGCGGGCCAGTTCCGCCTGCATCGCGCCCAGCCGTTCGTTGCTCTCGGTCAGGGCGCGGTTGGCCTCGCGCAGTTCGTCGATGAAATCGGCCTCGGCCGCCATGCTGCGCGCCGCGCCCAGCACCGCGCCCAATGCGATCCACGCACTGGCCAGGCTGACCAGGACCAGCGCCGCCTTCCAGCGCCATGCGCCGCCATTGGCCTCGGAGCGCCGCGCCAGCACGCGCACGTCCCACACGTCCGCTCCGGAAGCCGGGTCGGCTCCACGGCCGCGCAGGCTGGAGAAGGTCCAGTCCTTCCATTCGCCCTGGTCCGCGCCGCGCATGGCGCGCCACAGTCCCGGCTGCTGCCGCGCCAGCGATCGATCGGGCAGGCCCAATTGCCAGCCCCATTCGTCGGCCGCCGCCTCGCCGGCGATCCAGTAGCCCTCGGGATTGACCAGGTAGAGCGAGAACCCCTTCGCTTCCGCGTTCGCGCGCAGGCGCTCGATCACCGGCCGCATCTCCAGGTTGATCACGACCACGCCGATGCGCTCACCATCGACCAGCACCGGCGAGGCGGCGCGCAGCATCGGCCGCAGCGGCTGCTCGATCACGTCGTTCTCGACGTTGAGATCCAGCGCCGACAGGTAGACCTGCCTCGGCCCGAGGCCGACCGCCTCGGTGTGGAACGGGCGCTCGGACTTGTCCTGCAACTGCTCCGGCGGCACCAGCACGGCGGCGCCGTCGTTGTTGACGCGCAGGCGCTCGTGGCCGTGGCGATCCAGCCAGCGCACCTTGCTGTAGCCCTGGGTGCGGTCGGAAAAGCTCAGGAAGGTGATCGCCAGCGGCGTGTCCATCGGTTCGGCCGGGCCCGGCTGCGGCGGGAACCGGGCCGGCAGGTCGGCCAGGAACACCACGTCCTTGCCCAGCCGGTCGAGCAGGCGCTGCAGGTGCTGCACCGCGTCGGCCACCACCGCGGCGCGCGCCTGCCGCAGCGGCGCCTGCACCGCCTCGCCCACTTCCCACCACAGCAGCGGGATGCCGACCAGCAGCCAGGCCGCCCACGGCAGCGCCTGCGGCAGCAGCCGCCGCCAGTGCCGCCGCAACGCCGGCAGCGAGCCGCGCCAGCCGCCGAAGAAGGCGGCGGCCTTCATCCGCGCAGCCGCCGGATCAACGCATCCAGCGGCTCGGGCCGGGCGAAGTGGTAGCCCTGCGCGCTGTGGCAGCGGCGGCTGGCCAGCCAGTCCGCCTGCTCGGCGGTCTCCACGCCCTCGGCCAGCACGCGCAGGCCCAGCCGCCGGCCCAGGGTGATGATCATGTCGGCGCTGCTGCGCTGGTCCTCGATCCGGCCGATCTGCTCGATGAAACTGCGATCCAGCTTGAGCGTGGTGATCGGCAGCCAGTGCACGTAGCGCAGCGACGAATAGCCGGTGCCGAAATCGTCCACCGCGATCGGGAACCCGGCCTGCCGCAGCCGCCCCAGCACCTCGCGGTTGGCCTGCAGATCCTCCATCACCACCGACTCGGTGATCTCCAGTTCCAGCCGCTGCGGGCGCACGCCGTGGCGGGCGACCGCCGCCATCAGCTCGTCGGCGAACTCGCGCCGCTGCAATTGCAGCGGCGACACGTTCACCGCCACCGGCAGATCCGGGAAGCCCTCGGCATCCAGCCGCGCCAGCGCGCGGCAGGCATGTTCGATCACCTGCCTGCCCAGCGGCACGATCATGCCGGTCGCCTCGGCCACCGGGATGAAGCGCGCCGGCGGGATGTCCTCGCCGGCGTCGTGCCAGCGCGCCAGCACCTCGGCGCCGACGATGCGGCCGCTGGCCAGCTCGAACTGCGCCTGCAGCACGATATGGATGCCGCCGGCCTGCAGCGCCTGGTGCAGGCGGTGCGACAGCAGCAGGCTCTGCTGGCTCTCGCGCTCGTGCTCGCGGGTGTATTCCAGCATGCGGCCGGCGCCGCTCTGGCGCGCGCGCTTGAGCAGCAGCAGGCCCGAGGCCATCGCCCGGCGCGGGCTGCCCTCGTAGCCGTCCAGGTCCAGCCGCGCCGCGACGATGCCGATCAGCGGCGCCGCGCCGGTGGCGTCCTCGTCCTCCACCCGCTGCACGCGCGTGTCGGTCAGCATCGCCGCGGGGCCGAGCACGGCGAAGATGCCCTCGTGCATGCGCGCGACCAGGCACGGCGGCGGGAACACCTGGCGCAGTCGATCGGCCATCCGGCGCAGCAGCAGCGCGCCCTGCTCGATGCCCAGCGCCAGGCTGCTCTGCGCGTACTGCTCCAGTTCGAACAGCAGTAGCGCGCGATCGCGCGGGCCGGCGATCTCCAGCACCGAATCCAGCGCGCGCTGCAGCGCGTTGGCATTGGGGATGGCCAGCAGCGCGTCCTCGTAGGCCATCTGGTCCAGGCGGCTGGCCAGCGCGACGTTGATCAGGCCGGTGTTGGCATTGGTGGCGAACACGCGCAGCAGCTCGCGCTCGGTCTCGTCCAGCGTGCGCGCGGTGGCCAGGTAGACGGCCACCGGCGGGACGTGCTCGGCGCCCTCGAAGAACAGCACCTGGCTGCACTCGGCCTCGACCGCGGAGCGGTTCTCCAGCGCGTCCAGCAGCATGTCGCGGATGCGCGCGTCGTCGATGTGGCGCAGCGACTGCATCGCCAGCGGCGCGAAGCGGCCGGCCACCCCGATCAGCCGCGCGGCCAACGGGCTGTCGGCGTCGGCCTGCACGCACACCAGCCCGTCCGGCGCCACGCCGAGCAGGCGCGACATCTCGTGGATCACGCGCTGGGAGAAGTCGCGCAGGTTCTTGGTCCGCGCCAGGCTGTTGCTGGCCTCCACCACCAGTTGCAGGCCGCGCTTGGCGCGGGCCAGCGCGCGGATCTCCTGCCAGGTGCGCAGGCTGGCGGTGAGGATGCCGTGCAGGCGCTCGCGGTGCAGCTCGGTCTTGAGCCAGTAGTCGCTGATGTCCAGCCGTTCCAGCGTCTGCTTCATCGGCGCCATGCCGGGCTGGCCGGTCACCAGCACGATGCGCACCTCGGCGTTGCCGAGCACCTCGCGCACGCTGCGCACCAGGCGCAGGCCGGCGTCGTCGGTCTCCATCACCACGTCGAGCAGGACCAGCGCGATCTCCGGCGTTTCGGCCAGGATGCGGGCCGCCTCGGTCGCCGAGCCGGCGGTCAGCAGCTGCACCCGCTGATCGTGGAAGCGGTAGCTGGACAGGGCCATCCGCAACGACTGCTGGAAGGCGGAATCGTCGTCCACGCTGAGCACGATCAGCGGCCGTGCGTTGTCGACGGGCGGAGCGTCGTTGTCCTCGGCTGCGAAAACGAATTCGCTGTCGAATCCCTGCATGATCCTTCCCTCCCGGGATCAAGGTGCCGGAGTGTTGCTCCATCGCTCTGCAAGCGGGAAGCAAACCGGCGGCTTCCCGTCCCGGCGACTCGTTCTGAAAGAATCGGCCGGCGCTTGCCAATCTAAAGCGCGGGGCGCGAAAAGCGCGTGGATGCCAGCCGCCATGCCTGTACCTCCTAGGCGCTGCCGTCCGTGGCCGCTTCGGTGCAGACGCGATCGCGGCCGGAACTCTTGGCGCGATAGAGCGCCTCGTCCGCCCGCTGCATCATCTCAGCAGGCGTGGCGTCGGCGTCGCGCAACTGCACCAGGCCGGCGCTGAAGGTCACCTTCAGGCCGGCGATGCCGCCCCAGTCCTGCTGCGAGGCGAACAGCCCGCGCAGCCGCGCGCCGACCGCCAGCGCGTCGGCCAGCGCGGTATCGGCCAGCACCATCGCGAATTCCTCGCCACCCACGCGCGCGGCGAAATCGGAGGCGCGGCAGGCCGAAGCCAGCATCCGCCCGACCTCGCGCAGCACCAGGTCGCCGACGGCGTGCGAGTGGCCGTCGTTGATCATCTTGAAGTGATCGAGATCCAGGATCATCAGGCACAGCGGGCGGCCGCTGCGGCGCGCGCGCGCATGCTCGCGCAGCATCACCTCGTCGAAGTGGCGGCGGTTGGGCAGCCCGGTCAGTGCGTCCTCGTGCGCCTGCCGCTCGAACGCCTGCGCCTGCTCGCGCAGCTGCTCCAGCAGCCGGCTCTTTTCCTGGTCGGCCCGCATCAGTTGTTCGGTCTGCTGGCGCAGCCGCTGCGTGCGTTCGGCCACCCGGCGCTCCAGGCGCTCGGCCCGGCGCCGGTAGCGCCGGGTCCGCAAGCGGTACAGCACGCCCAGCGCCAGCGCCAGCAATAGCGCGGCGGCGATCCAAGTGGAAGTACGCTGCCACCACAGCGGCGCGATCGAGAACCGCCAGGTCGCCTCGCGGGCGCCCCAAGGGCCGCCGGGATGGGCGGCGGCCACGCGCAGCGTGTAGTCGCCCGGCGGCAGGCCGATGTAATCCACGCTGCGCTGGGAGCCGCGTTCGATCCAGTGCTCGTCCACGCCTTCCAGGCGGGTGCGGTAGCGGATGCGCTCGGGCAGCAGGTAGCTCAGGCCCGTGTACGACACCGACACGCGCCGGCCGCCGGGCAGCCGCGCCTGCGGCGGCAACTGGCGCCAGGCCAGCGGGCGTCCGTCCAGCGCCACGTTCTCGATCACCGCCGGCGGCGGCAGGCGGCCGGCCATGCTGCGCCAGCGCGACGGATCGACGGTGGCCACGCCGCCGGCGGTCACCAGCCACACGCTGCCGTCGCGGCGCAGGATCATCGACGGCGCGGAACTGCCGTTGCCCTGCGCGCTGGGCATGCCGTCGGTCTCGTCGTAGCGATCCACCTGCAATCGCGCCAGCCGGCCGTCGGCCACCGCGTGCAGGTCGGCCATGCCCGCGCGCAGCACGCCGCGGTTGCTGCTGATCCAGGCGTTGCCGATGCGGTCGGCGACGATCTGGAACACGGTGTCCACCGGCAGCCCCTGCTCCAGCCCCACCCGCGCCAGTTGGCCCGCGCGCTCGCGGTAGAGGCCGCGATCGGTGGCGATCCACATGTCGCCGCCGATGCGCTGGAAGCCGAACACGCTGCGCGCGCCGCTGAGGCTTTCCAGCGGGATCCTGCGCACCACGCCGTCGCGCAGCACGCTGGCCCCTTCCACCGAACCCATCCACAGTTCACCGTCGATGCTGGCCAGCGCGGTGACCAGCGCCCGCGGCAGGCCGTCCTCGCGCGGCTGCACGCGCCCCTGCGCGATCCGCACCGGTCCATGCTGGGTGCCGACCCAGACACCGCCGCCGGCGGCCGGCACGATCGCGCGCACATGCCCGGCCGGCAGGCCATCGGCCTGGCCGTAGCGGCGCAGCAGGCGGCCGTCGCGCAACTGGAACACGCCTTCGCCGTAGCTGCCGGCCCACAGGTCGCCGTCGGCGGTCTCGGCCAGGCTCAACAGCGACAGCGGAGGGCCGGGCCGCAGCGACACCGGCGCGGCGGGGCCGTCGGCGGGCAGCCGGTCCAGGCCGTTGGCGCCGCCGATCCACAGCTCGCCGCGGCGGTCCTCCAGCAAGGCGCGCACGTAGTCGCCGCCGAGGCCGTCGCGCTTGGTGTAGCTGCTGAACAGCGTCTCGCGCAGGCGGAACAGGCCGCCGTTGGCGCCGACCCAGATGCTGCCCTCGGCGTCCTCCAGCAGGTTGACGATGCGGCCCGGCGGCTGCACCTCGCCGGCCGGCGGGTATTCCACGCCGTGCGGGCCGATGCGCAGCAGCCCGCGGTTCTCGCTGCCCAGCCACAGGTCGCCGCGGCGATCCTGCAGCATCGCGGTGAAATGGCCCTGGCCGGGGATTTCCCGCACCTGCTCGGCGCGGTCGCCGCGCAGCCGGTACAGGCGCTCGCCGACGACGAACCACACCGTCCCGTCCGGCGCGCGGTACGGCCAGGCCAGGCCCGGTGGCAGCCCGAACACCTCCGGCGCGCGGTGGAAGCGGCCGTCGACGTCGCGGTAGATCAGCCCCTCCAGGCCGCCGATCCAGATGCGGTCGCTCGCATCGACCGCCATCTTGGGGAAACTGGAGCGCAGCGGCGCCCCGCCGGAAGGTTCGGCGTACTCGAAGCGACCGTCCGGATGCAGGCAGCCCAGGCCGCGGCCCTCGAACAACAGCCACAGGCGGCCCTGCCGGTCCATCGTCATCGCATGGATCAGCGCCTGCGGCCATGCGCCGCCGCTGTTCCAGAAGCGCCAGCGGCCGTCGGGCGTGTGCCGGCCCAGGTTGCCGCGCGAGTCGCTCAGCCACAGCGCGCCGGCGGGGTCCACGTACAGCGTGCCGACGCCGTTGTCCGGCAGCGCCGGCACGCTGCCACGGTCATGGACGGTGAAGTCCAGCCCGTTGTAGCGCACCAGCCCTTCCCAGGTGGCGAGCCACAGGTAGCCGTCGGGCGTCTGCGCCAGCCCACGCAGCGAGTTGTGCGGCAGGCCCTCGCGCGAGGTCCAGCGATCGATGACGTAATCGCGCAGCGGCGGCGGCGCGTCGGCCGGCGCGGCCCGCAGCGGCCCGCCGGCAAGCAGCAGCCATGCCGCCAGCAGCCATCGGGCGGCGGTGCGCAGGCGCATCGCCCCTGTCCCGCCCGGGCGCAGCGGATCCGCCCCGGCGCCGGTCGCGCCCGCGCGCGGGCTTGCACCGCCCTCCGACACGCCTGCCGTTCCTCTATCCAACGTTACCGCCAACGGCATGATTATCGGCCAGATTCATCCGGGAGCCGCCGGCGACGCGGCCGCGGGCGGGATCCCTCGTTCAACGCCCACGACTGCCGGGGACTGTTGCGATAGCGGCCGTGCCGGCGGATTCTTCAGGACGACGCGGGCCTTCTTCACGGCTGCCGCTGGCGCACCGCCTCGAACAGGGTCACCCCGGCGGCGACCGAGACGTTCAGGCTCTCGATGTCGCCCGGCATCGGAATCTTCACCAGCTGGTCGCAGTGCTCGCGGGTCAGCCGGCGCAGGCCGTCGGCCTCGCCGCCCAGCACCAGCGCGACGTTGCCGCGCAGGTCCAGCGCGTACAGCGAAGCCTGCGCCTCGCCGGCCAGCCCGTAGATCCACACACCCCACTGCTGCAGGTCGCGCAGGCAGCGCGACAGGTTGGTCACCGCCACCACCGGGATGCGGTCGGCGGCGCCGGCCGAGGTCTTGCGCACGGTCGCGTTGACCCCGACCGACTTGTCCTTGGGGATGACCACCGCGGTGACCCCGGCGGCGGCCGCGCTGCGCAGGCAGGCGCCGAGGTTGTGCGGATCCTGCACGCCGTCCAGCACCAGCAGCAGGGCGCGGCCTTCGGCGCCCTCGACCAGCGCCTGCAGTTCGTTCTCGTCCCAGGTACGCGCGGCGGCGTAGCGCGCGGCCACGCCCTGGTGGCGCACCGATCCGCCGACGCCGTCCAGCGCCTGCCCGGTGACCCGGCGCACGTCGATGCCCTTGCGGCGCGCGTTCTCCTCGATCTCGGTCAGCCGCGGGTTCTTGCTGCCGGCCTCGATCAGCACCTCGCGCACGTGGTCGGCGTCGTTGTCGATGGAGGACGCGACGGCGTTGACGCCGACGATCCACTGGGTCTGTTTGCTCATGGTCGGGATTGGGGATGACCGGACATGCGTCCGTTGAAAGCCGGGATGGGGATTCGGTAAAGCCGGGACAGGGTACGACACGAACTTCCGATCCCCAATCCCGAACTCGCCGTCATCCCCGCGCAGGCGGGGATCCAGCGACTTCAAGCCGTTGAAAGCAAAGGCACAGGGTTGACCAGCCTGACGGCTGTTAAAGAGCGCTTCCGCCTGCGCGGGAATGACGAATGGAAGGAGAGCCGTTCTGAGATTGTCGAATCCCCACTCCCCAATCCCGAATCCCCGCTCCTAGGTATCGCGATCCGGATGCTGGAACGACACCAGCCTGGCGAGGTATTCCGGCTCATCCTCCTCGGTGCGCGAACTCGGCAAGGCGTGCAGTTCATCGACGAACGGCAGCTTGCCTTCCAGCCCGTACTGGAAGGTCGGCGGCGCCACCGACGGATCGTCGAACGCCCCGGCCGCCACCGCCACGCCGTCCGGCGCCTCGTAGGTCAGCGGCGTGCCGCATTGCGCGCAGAAGCCGCGCCTGACCAGGTTGGACGACTGGAAGCGCGCCGGCTCGCCGCGCGTCCACGCCAGCTCCGCGCTGCGCGTGGACACCAGCGGCGCGTAGTACGCGCCGAACGCCTTCTGGCACATCCGGCAGTGGCAGATCGATGCATGGTCCAGCGGCCCACGGATGCGGAACCGCACCGCGCCGCACTGGCAACCGCCGGTGTATTCGTTGACCGCCATGCGTCCTCCGTCAGTATTTCTGCTTCTTGCGCCGCGCCGGCTGGCCGCGCGGCGGCGGCGGCGGGAAGGCGCTTTCCTGCGCACCGCCGGCCTGCTTGTCCTCGACCAGCCGGAAGTCGATCTTGCGCTCCTCCAGGCTGGCCTTCAGCACGACGATGCGCACGCGGTCGCCCAGCCGGTACTCGCGGCCGCGGCGCTCGCCGGCCAGCGTCTTGCGGATCGGGTCGAAGTGGTAGTAGTCGTGCGGCAGCTGGGTCACGTGGACCAGCCCGTTGACCTTGGACTGGTCCAGCTCGACGAACAGGCCGAAGCTGGTCACCCCGCTGATCACGCCGTCGAACTGGCCGCCGACGTGCTGTTCCATCCATGCGGCGCGGTAGCGCTCGTCGACCTCGCGCTCGGCCTCGTCGGCGCGGCGCTCGCGCTCGGAGCACTGCAGCGCCAGCGCGGTCATCTCGTGCGGCGAATACGCGTACTTCTCCGCCCGCTGGCCGGTCAGCGCGAACTTGATCGCCCGGTGCACCAGCAGGTCGGGATAGCGCCGGATCGGCGAGGTGAAGTGCGCGTAACTCTCCAGCGCCAGGCCGAAATGGCCGACGTTCTCCGGCGAGTACACCGCCAACGACTGGCTGCGCAGCAGCACCGACTCCAGCAGGGTGGCGTCGGCGCGCTCGCGCACCTTCTGCAGCAGGCGGGTGAAGTCGCGCGGCTGCACCTTGCTCCAGGCCGGCATCGACAGCTTGAATTCCTTCAGGAACTCCAGCAGGTCGGCGTACTTGGCCTCCGGCGGCTTCTCATGGATGCGGTACGGCGCGGGGATGCGCTTTTCCAGCAGGAACTTCGCCGCCTCGACGTTGGCGGCGATCATGCATTCCTCGATCAGCTTGTGCGCGTCGTTGCGCACCAGCATGCCGGCCTGGGTGACCTCGCCGCGGTTGTCCAGCACGAAGCGCACCTCGGACGACTCGAACTCGATCGCCCCGCGCCGGGCGCGCGCCTTGGCCAGCACCTGGTAGAGCTGGTGCAGCCGCTCGACCTGCGGCAGCAGCGCGCCGATCTGCGCACGCGCCTCTTCGTCGTCCTCGCCGACCGCCTGCCACACCTGCGTGTAGGTCAGCCGCGCGTGCGAGTTCATCACCGCCTCGTAGAAGCGCGAGCCGGTCACTTCGCCGTCGCGGCCGATCTGCATGTCGCAGACGAAGCACATGCGATCGACCTTCGGGTTGAGCGAGCAGATGCCGTTGGACAGCGTCTCCGGCAGCATCGGCACGACGAAGCCGGGGAAGTACACCGAGGTCGCGCGCTTTTGCGCCTCGTCGTCCAGCGGCATGCCCGGGCGCACGTAGTGCGAGACGTCGGCGATCGCCACCACCAGCCGGAAGCCGTCGCGGTTGGCCTCGCAGTACACCGCGTCGTCGAAGTCCTTGGCGTCCTCGCCGTCGATGGTGACCAGCGGGGTGGCGCGCAGGTCGACGCGGCCGCCGATCATCGAAGGCTCCACCGTCAGCGGCACCGCCATCGCCTCGGCCAGCACTTCCGGCGGGAACTGGTCGGGAATGTCGTGGCCGTGGATGGCGGTCTGCACCACCAGCGACGGCGTCAGCTTGTCGCCCAGCACCGCGATGACGCGGCCGATGGGCGGGCGCCGCGCGTCCGGCGCCTGGGTCAGTTCGCAGACCACGAGCTGGCCGTCGCGCGCCTCGCCGATCGCATCCGGCGGGATCTGCACGTTGCGCTGGATGCGCTTGTCGTCCGGCACGACGTAGGCGATGCCGGCCTCGAACGCGAAGCGGCCGATCAGCCGGCTCAGCCGGCGCTCGAGCACGCGCGCGATGCTGCCCTCGCGGCGGCCGCGGCGGTCGATGCCGGTGACGTTGGCCAGCGCGCGGTCGCCGTGCATGACCTTGCGCATCTCGTACGGCGGCAGGAACAGGTCGTCGCCTCCGGCCTCCGGGCGCAGGAAGCCGAACCCGTCCGGGTTGGCGATCACCACGCCGGCGATCAGCGTGGTATGCCGCACCGGCGCGAAGCCGCCGCGGCGGTTCTGCACCAGTTGGCCGTCGCGCTGCATCGCCGCCAACCGCTTGTCCAGCGCCTCGGCGCGGTGCGGTGCGGTCAGGTCCAGTTGCGCGGCCAGTTCCTCCGCGGTCAGCGGCCCTTCGGCCGACTCCAGCAGCGCCAGGATCGCCTCGCGGCTGGCGATGGGCTCGGCGTAGCGTTCGGCCTCGCGACTGGCGTAGGGGTCCTGGAAGCCGGGCGCCGCCGCCGGTCCACGGCGTGGCGGCGCGGCCTTGCGGGCCGGACCGCCGGACGCTGGCGTGCGCACCGGCGTGGGCAGGGCCGGCGACGGTTCCGGCATCCACGGCGGCAGCGCGGAGGCACCCGCCTTCCTGCGCGGCGGACGCTCGCCGCTACCCGGGGCGGCGCCCGCCGCCTTGCCGGCCTGCCTGGCCGCCGTCCGCCCCTGTGCCTTTCCTTTCGCGGTCTTGCCGCCGCTGTCGCTGGTTTTCTTGGTCATCGTTCGATGGTACACCCCGCCCGGATGAGCGCCTTGCGAAAAACGCCGTTGACAATCCCGCGGGCAACTCCCAAAATGCGCGGCCTGCACACCCTGCCCAGGTGGCGGAATTGGTAGACGCACTAGTTTCAGGTACTAGCGGGTAAAACCGTGGAGGTTCGAGTCCTCTCCTGGGCACCATGCACGAGCATCGAAAAACCCTCGGGAAACCGGGGGTTTCATCGTTTCAGGGGGCCGCCGTTGCGCCGCCCCCGCGTGGCGGATGCGCGCCCGCATCTATCGTGATTCGCCGCTTCGGTCCACCATTGCCGCATGGAACCGCAACAGATCCTCTTCCTCGTCATCCTGGCCGCCGCGCTGGCGCTGTTCGTCAGCGAGAAGCTGCGCATCGACCTGGTCGCCCTGCTGACGCTGCTGGCGCTGACCCTGACCGGCATCCTCGGCCCGAAGGACGCGCTGGCCGGCTTCTCCAGCGAGCCGGCGATCATCGTGGCGGCGGTGTTCGTGCTGTCGGCCGGGCTGTCGGCCACCGGCATCACCGACCGCATCGGCGCCGGCATCGCGCGCGCGGCCGGCGGCAGCGAGTGGCGCACCATCGCGGTGGTGATGCCGGCCACCGCGCTGCTGGCGGCGTTCTCGCACCACGTGATGATCACCGCGATGATGCTGCCGATCCTGATGCGGCTGGCGCGCGAGCAGAAGCTGGCCGCCTCGCGGCTGCTGATGCCGATGTCGCTGGCCGCCTCGCTGGGCACCACGCTGACGCTGTTCAGCGCGCCGGCCTTCCTGCTGGCCAACGACCTGCTCAAGCGCTCGGGCGACCCGGGCCTGGACATCTTCGCCATCACCCCGGTCGGCGCGGTGCTGGTGCTGCTGGGCACCACGTACATGCTGCTGGCGCGCTGGCTGGTGCCCAAGCGCGACGGCGAGGCGCCGCAGGGCGATTACCTCAAGCTGGAACGCTATTACACCGAGCTGGTGATCATCCCCGGCTCGCCGTGGATCGGGCGCCGGCGCGGCGAGTTCGAGCAGGCCTTCCACGAGCGCCTGCAGGTGGTGGACTGGCTGCGCCACGGCCTGCGCCGGCCGCGCCAGCACGCCGGCGGCGAACTGGAGGCCGGCGACGTGCTGCTGGTGCGCGCCTCGCCCGACGAGATCGCCTCGATCAAGGACGAGCCGGGCCTGGCGCTGCACGCGGTGGCCAAGTACGGCGAGCAACCCGGCGAGGATCACCAGACCGAGCTGCTCGGCGAGGAACAACTGGTGCAGGCGGTGGTCGCGCCGCGTTCCGAGTTCGTCGGCCGCAGCGTGGCCAACATCGATTTCCTGCGCAACCTCGGCGTGGTCGTGGTCGGCCTGTGGCGGCGCGAGGGATGGCTGCACGGCGAGCTGTCGGAAATGACGCTGGAGGAAGGCGACCTGCTGGTGCTGTGGGGCCGCCAGCAGAACTTCGAGCCGCTGGCCACGCACCACGGCTTCCTGATGCTGATGCCGTTCGAGGGCCGCGAGAAGCCGCGCCGGCGCGCGCCGCTGGCGCTGGCGATCATGGCCGCCTCGGTGGCCGCGGCGGCGACCGAACTGCTGGCGCCGCAGATCGCCTTCCTGGCAGGCGCGGTGGCGATGGTGCTGAGCCGCTGCGTGGACATCGAGCGCGCCTACCAGGCCATCGACGTGCGCATCTTCGTGATGATCGCCGGGGTGATCCCGCTGGGCATCGCGATGGAGAAGACCGGCACCGCCGGACTGATAGCCGACCTGCTGCTCGCGCACGCCGCGGACTGGTCGCCGCTGGCGCTGCTGCTGGTGATGTTCGGGGTGGCCGCGCTGCTGACCCAGATCCTCTCCGACGCCGCCACCACCGTGCTGCTGGCGCCGATCGCGCTGGCGCTGGCACAGGGACTGGGACTGAGCCCGGTGCCGTTCGTGGTGTGCACGGCGATGGGCGCGGTGGCCTCGTTCCTGACCCCCATCGGCCACCACGGCAACCTGCTGATCCTCACCGCCGGCCAGTACACCTTCGGCGACTTCCTGCGCGTGGGCATGCCGCTGACCCTGGGCATCGCGCTGGCCTCGGCCTGGCTGTCGCGCTGGCTGTGGCTGGGCGGCCCGCTGCTGCCGGGCGCGGGCGGCTGAAAGCCGGGGACGGTACCGGGAAACGGTAGAATCGCCGCTCCCGTAGTTCCTGCACGTCCCCATGACCGAAACGATCCGCCCCACCTTCCACGGCTTCGAACAGATCCCGCTGCGCGAGTACGCCGAGCGCGCCTACCTGGACTATTCGATGTACGTGGTGCTGGACCGCGCCCTGCCCTTCATCGGCGACGGGCTCAAGCCGGTGCAGCGCCGCATCGTCTATTCGATGAGCGAGCTGGGGCTCAACGCGGCGGCCAAGCCGAAGAAGTCGGCGCGTACCGTGGGCGATGTCATCGGCAAGTTCCACCCGCACGGCGACAGCGCCTGCTACGAGGCGCTGGTGCTGATGGCGCAGCCGTTCTCGTACCGCTACCCGCTGATCGAGGGCCAGGGCAACTTCGGCTCGACCGACGATCCCAAGTCGTTCGCGGCCATGCGCTACACCGAGTCCAAATTGACTCCGATCGCCGAGGTGCTGCTGGGCGAGCTCGGCCACGGCACGGTGGACTGGTCGCCCAACTTCGACGGCACGCTGGAGGAGCCGACCTGGCTGCCGGCGAGGCTGCCTCACCTGCTGCTCAACGGCACCACCGGCATCGCCGTGGGCATGGCCACCGACGTGCCGCCGCACAACCTCAACGAGATCGTCAGCGCGCTGATCCGCCTGATCGACGACCCGGAAGCCACCGTCGCCGACCTGTGCGATCACGTGCGCGGCCCCGACTATCCCAGCGACGCCGAGATCATCACCCCGGCCGCCGACCTGCGCGCGATCTACGAGACCGGCAACGGCAGCGTGCGCGCCCGCGCCACCTTCAAGAAGGAGGCCGGCAACATCGTCATCGATGCGCTGCCCTACCAGGTCTCGCCGTCCAAGGTCATCGAGCAGATCGCCGCGCAGATGCGCGCCAAGAAGCTGCCGTGGCTGGAGGACATCCGCGACGAGTCCGATCACGCCAACCCGGTGCGGGTGGTGCTGATCCCGCGCTCCAACCGCGTCGACGCCGAGCAGCTGATGGGCCACCTGTTCGCCACCACCGACCTGGAGAAGAGCTACCGGGTCAACATGAACATCATCGGCCTGGACGGCCGCCCGCAGGTCAAGAACCTCAAGGCGCTGCTGACCGAGTGGTTGGGTTTCCGCTACGACACCGTGACCCGCCGCCTCAAGCACCGGCTGGACAAGGTCGAACGCCGCCTGCACCTGCTGGCCGGCTTGCTCGTCGCCTATCTCAACCTGGACGAGGTGATCCGCATCATCCGCAGCGAGGACGAGCCGAAGGCCGCGCTGATCGCGCGCTTCGCGCTGTCCGAGGAACAGGCCGACTACATTCTCGACACCAAGCTGAAGCAGTTGGCGCGGCTGGAGGAAATGAAGATTCGCGGCGAGCAGGACGAGCTGGCGGCCGAGCGCGAGAAGCTGATCGGCATCCTCGATTCCAAGACGAAGCTGAAGAAGCTGATCAAGGACGAACTCACCGCCGACGCCAGGAAGTTCGGCGACGCCCGCCGCTCGCCGCTGGTGCAGCGCAGCGCGGCGCAGGCGCTGGACGAGACCGAGCTGGTCGCCTCCGAGCCGATGACCGTGGTGCTGTCGCAGAAGGGCTGGATCCGCGCGGCCAAGGGTCACGACGTCGATGCCGCCGGGCTGTCCTACCGCGACGGCGACGGCCTGCTGGCGGCGGTGCGCAGCCGCAGCACCCAGCAGGTGGCGTTCCTGGACTCGGAAGGCCGCAGCTATTCGACCGCCGTGCACACGCTTCCCAGCGCGCGCGGCAACGGCGAGCCGCTGACCGGCCGCTTCTCGCCCGCGCCGGGCGCCTCCTTCCAGGCGCTGGCCAGCGGCGACAACGATGCGCGCTTCGTGCTGGCGTCCTCGCACGGCTACGGCTTCGTCACCCGCTTCGAGAACCTGACCGGCCGGCAGAAGGCCGGCAAGACGATGCTCAACCTCACCGCCGGCGCGCGCGTGCTGCAACCGGCGGCGGTGAGCGATACCGACAGCGCGCGCATCGTCGCGGTCACCAGCGCCGGCCACTTGCTGGCGTTCGCGCTGAGCGACCTGCCCGAGCTGGACAAGGGCAAGGGCAACAAGATCATCGACATCCCCAAGGCCAAGCTCGGCACCGAGCGCGTGGTCGCGGTGGCGGCGGTGTCGCCGGGCGGCACGCTGCAGATCAAGAGCGGCCAGCGCACGATGAGCCTGTCGTTTAAGGACCTGGACGAGTACGTCGGCGCGCGCGCTTCCCGCGGCGGCTTGCTGCCGCGCGGGTGGCAGAAGGTGGATGGGCTCGATGTCCAGTAAACGTCGCTTCCCGCGCACCGCCACCGCGCAGGACGAAAGGGAGACGCACTGATGGAAGCCGACTTCTGGCTGCAACGCTGGCGCGAGGGCCGCATCGGCTTCCACCGCGGCGAGGTGATGCCGCTGTTGCAGAAGCACTGGCCGGCACTGGCGCTGCCGGCCGGCAGCCGCGTGCTGGTGCCGCTGGCGGGCAAGTCGCTGGACATGGTCTGGCTGGCCGCGCAGGGCCACCAGGTGCTCGGCGTGGAGCTGTCGCCGCTGGCGGTGCAGCAGTTCTTCGAGGAACAGCGGCTGGCGCCGGAGGTTTCCGATTCGCGCAACGGCCGCCATTACCGCGCCGGCGGCATCGAGCTGATTTGCGGCGACGTCTTCGGCCTGGACGATGCGCTGCTGGCCGGTTGCGCCGGCGTCTACGACCGCGCCGCGCTGATCGCGCTGCCGCGGGACCTGCGCCGCCGCTACGCCGACGAGGTGTACGCGCGGCTGCCGGCCGCCAGCCGGGGATTGCTGATCACGCTGGAATACCCGCAGTCGGAAAAGGCCGGCCCGCCGTTCTCGGTGGACGCGGCGCACGTGCACGAACTGTACGACCGGCGCTGGGAAGTAACCGGACTGGAGCGCCGCGACATCCTGGCCGACGAGCCGGGCTTCGCCGCCGAGGGCGTCACCGCGCTGCACACCGCGGTCTACCGGATGCACCGGCGCGCGGATTGAGGCCGCGGATCGCGCCGCGCCCCGATGGCGCGGCGTTCCGGATTCACTCGTCCGAGGAAGCCACGCCGATCCTGGCGGTCAGGTAGTTCTCGATGCCCAGCCGGCGGATCAGGCCCAACTGCTGCTCCAGCCAGTGCGCGTGGTCTTCCTCGGTGTCCTTGAGCTGGGCCAGCAGGATGTCGCGGGTGACGTAGTCGCCGTGGCGTTCGCACAGCGCGATGCCGCTGGCCAGGTTGCCGCGCACCTCGTATTCCACTTCCAGGTCCCGCTGCAGCATCTCCTCGACCGTGCGGCCGGCGGTGAACGCGGCCGGACGCATGTCCGGGTCGCCCTCCAGGAACAGGATGCGCCGCAGCAGCGCGTCGGCGTGCTCGGTCTCCTCCTGCATCTCGTGGTCCAGGCGCTGGTACAGCGACTTCAGGCCTTGGTCCTCGTAGCGGCGCGAATGGATGAAGTACTGGTCGCGGGCGGCCAGCTCGCCGCGCAGCAGTTCCTTCAGGTATTCGACGATTTCGGGATGGCCTTTCATCCGTGCGCTCCGGCGGGGAAGGCATGCATGTTGCCCGATTTCCCGGCCCGGTGGCCTAATCGGAATCAATCGCAATCGCAGTCGCGCGACGGCGTGGAATAATCGGGCCGTTCCATCGTTCCGCCACCGGGGATACCGCATGCTGAAATGGTTCCGGCGCACCGCCCTGCTGCTGGCGGTGGCCTTGCTGCTGTCGCTGCTCGCCGCCTGGGCGCTGCTGCGCGGCAGCCTGCCCGCGCTGGACGGCGAACGCGTCCTGCCCGGCCTGCAGGCCGCGGCGACGATCCAGCGCGACGCGCTGGGCGTGGTGACCATCGAGGCGGCCGGCGAAGCCGACGCGGTGCGCGCGCTGGGCTACGTGCACGCGCAGGAACGCTATTTCGAGATGGACCTGATGCGTCGCAGCGCCGCCGGCGAGCTGGCCGAACTGTTCGGCCCGGCCGCCCTGGACATGGACAGGCAGCGGCGCGTCCACCGCATGCGCGCAAGGGCGATGGCGCACCTGGACGCCTTCGCCGGCGATCGCGCGCCGCAGCTCCAGGCCTACGTGGATGGCGTCAACGCCGGCCGCGAGGCGCTGCGCGCGCGGCCCTGGCCGTACCTGCTGCTGCGCCAGCAGCCCGGGCCGTGGGAAATGGCCGATTCGGCGCTCGCCGGCCATGCGATGTACTTCGACCTGCAGGATTCGCAGAACGTCCGCGAACTGGCCCTGTGGAAGATCCGCCGGCACCTGCCGCCGGCGCTGTGCGCGCTGCTGGCGCACGACGGCAGCAGCTGGGACGCGCCGCTGCAGGGCCAGCCGCGCGGCGACGCGCCGCTGCCCGCCGCCGACCAGGTGGACCTGCGCGCGCTGCCGATGCCGCGCACCGATACGCACCGGCGGCTGGCCGACAAGGGCACGCCCGGCAGCAACAACTGGGCGGTGGCCGGCGCGCTGACCGCCGACGGCCGCGCGATCGTCGCCGACGACATGCACCTGGGCCTGCGCGCGCCCAACATCTGGTTCCGCGTGCGCCTGCGCTATCCGGACTCGCGCGCGCCGGGCGGCCGCGTGGACGTGTCGGGCTTCAGCCTGCCCGGCCTGCCGGCGATCATCGTCGGCAGCAACGGCCACGTGGCCTGGGGCTTCACCAACAGCTACGCGGACACCGCCGACTGGTTCCCGGTGCGGCCGTGCGCGAAGGATGCGCCCGCGGACGCCGTTTGCGATCGCATCGAGCGTCACGTGGAAACGATCCGCGTCGCCGGCGCGCAGGACATCGCCTTCGAAGTGGTGGAAACCTCGCACGGCCCGGTCATGCACGACGCCACGGGCGCTGCCGACGCGCTGGCGCTGCGCTGGGTCGCCCACCAGCGCGGTGCGCTGAACTTCGGCCTGGCCGATTTCGCGATCGCGCACGATCTGGACCAGGCGCTGGCCATCGCCGGCAAGACCGCCACGCCCGCGCAGAACCTGGTCATCGCCGATCGCAACGGCCGCATCGCCTGGCGCATCCTCGGCCCGCTGCCGGATCGCGCGGGCGGTTGCACGGGCAGTCCGCCCCTGCCCGCGGATGGCCCGGAGGCGCCGCCCGCTTCGGACGAACCCGCCATCCAGCGCGAACCCTGCCACCCGTGGTCCATCTCCACCGGCGTATCGCCGCAGCTCGTCGATCCGCCGCAGCAGCGCCTGTGGACCGCCAACGCCCGCGTGCTCGACGGCGACGCGCTGGCCCGCGTCGGCGACGGCGGCTACGCGCTGGGCGCGCGCGCACAGCAGATCCGCGACGGCCTGTTCGCCAGGGAGCGCTTCGCCGAGCCGGATCTGCTGGCGATCCAGCTCGACGATCGCGCGCTGTTCCTGCAACGCTGGTGGCAGTTGCTGCAGGACGAGGCGAAACGGCAACCGGCGGATGCGTCGCTGAAAGCCCTCGCCGAAGCCGGCGGCACCTGGGAAGGCGCCGCCCGCGTCGATTCGGTGAGCTACCGGCTGGTGCGCGCCTGGCGGCTGGCCGTGCACGCACGCATCGCCGACGGCCTGACCGCACCGGCGCAGGCCGCAATGGGCGAGGACTTCGTCATGCCCGACCTGCCGCAACTGGAAGGCGTGGCGTGGCCGCTGCTGGAACGGCGGCCCGCGCACCTGCTGCCGCGCCGGTACTCATGCGCCTCGCTCGCGGAAGCACGCGCACCCAAGTGCAGCGATGCGGACGGCTGGAGCGCGCTGCTGGAAGACGCCGCCCGCGAAGTGCGCGACGACCTGGCAGGGAAAGGCCCGCTGGCCGCACGCACCTGGGGCGAGCGCAACACCGCGCGCATCTGCCACCCGCTGGCCGACGCCCTGCCCGCCCTGCTGCGCGCGCGCCTGTGCATGCCGGCCGAACCGCTGCCGGGCGACGGTTCGATGCCACGCGTGCAAGGCCCGAAGTTCGGCGCATCGCAACGCATGGTCGTCTCGCCCGGCTACGAAGCCGACGGCATCATCCACATGCCCGGCGGCCAGAGCGGCCACCCGCTCTCGCCCTACTGGGGCGCGGGCCACGACGACTGGGTGCATGGGCGGCCGACGCCGTTTTTGCCCGGAGCAACGGAACGCACGCTGGTGCTGCGGCCGGTTCGTTGATGCAATGAGGCACTGGGTTGCCTGCAAGGCCTGCGGATTGTGGGTGACACAGGCAACACGCTATCGAGTCCCGGCCGGGAAAGGCGGAGTTTTTTGCTCCCAAGCCAACCTCGGACGTTGTCGTAGCGGTCGAGTATTCCGTTGACTACGCCACAAGCGATAGGGAAGACTTCATTCAATTCAAGGTAAAGCCAGGTCGCCAAAACTAGGTCGAAGCCGCTTCGCGGAGCGGCGAACCCGTCATGGGGAGCCGCGTTCAGCGCCCGGGCCAACCTGCAGTCCCATCCACCACGGAGGTGTTCCATGACCGACACATGGCTTGCCACGCTCATCACCGACTCTCCCCAGGCCGGCTTCGAGCTTGCGCTGGTGTTGAGCCGGCGCGGCGTCAAGTACACGCAGCCGGACGCGGCCGTGCTCCAGAAGCTGCGCCCGGAATACGCGGAAGACCCGGAAGCGCTGATAGCCGCGTCCCAGGTCGTCGCCATCAACTTCCAGACCATCGCCGCCGCCAACAACTACTGGCGCAAATAGCTCCCGGAAATCTGAAGTCGGGTGCCGGCTTCGGAGCCGACGCGCCGGCACCCGGATGGCGGCCATCAACCCGGCGCCACCGCTTCTCCCAGCGCCGCGTTGTGCACGCCGCTGATCGCGCGGCCGGATGGATCGGCCGCGGCGGCGAAGCTGGCGTCCCAGGCGATCGCCGCCGGGGACGAGCAGGCGATCGACTTGCCGCCCGGCACCGTCTCGGCGGCGGCCGGGGTCGGGTAGAAGCGCTCGAACAGGCTGCGGTACCAGTACGCCTCCTTGGTCTGCGGCGGGTTGACCGGGAAGCGCTTGTCCGCGGCGGCCAGTTCGCGATCGCTGACCTGCGCCTCGGCGTGCGCCTTCAGCCCGTCGATCCAGCCATAGCCGACGCCGTCGCTGAACTGTTCCTTCTGCCGCCACAGGATTTCCCTGGGCAGGTAGCCGTCGAACGCCTGCCGCAGCACGCCCTTCTCCATCCGCTGCGGGCCTGCGCTGGACTTGTCCACCATCTTGCATTTCGCGTCCATGCGCATGGCCACGTCGAGGAACTCGCGATCCAGGAACGGCACGCGCGGTTCCACGCCCCAAGCCATCATCGACTTGTTGGCGCGCAGGCAATCGTAGTTGTTCAGCGCGTCGAGCTTGCGCACCAGCTCCTCGTGGAACTCGCGCGCGTCCGGCGCCTTGTGGAAGTACAGGTAGCCGCCGAAGATCTCGTCGCTGCCCTCGCCCGACAGCACCATCTTCACCCCCATCGCCTTGATCCGCCGCGCCAGCAGGAACATCGGCGTGGAGGCGCGGATGGTGGTGACGTCGTAGGTCTCGATGTGGCGAATCACTTCCGGCAGCGCGTCCAGCCCTTCCTCGAAGGTGTATTCGAAGCCGTGGTGCACGGTGCCCAGCGCCTCGGCGGCGACCTGGGCGGCGGCCAGATCCGGCGATCCCTTCAGGCCGATGGCGAAGGAATGCAGGCGCGGCCACCAGGCCTCGGCCTGGTCGTCCTCCTCGATGCGGTGGCGCGCGTAGCGCGCGGCCACGGCCGCCACCAGCGAGGAATCCAGGCCGCCCGACAGCAGCACGCCGTAGGGGACGTCGGTCATCAGCTGGCGGTGCACGGCGCGCTCGAACGCCTCGCGCAATTCCTGCGGCGACACCTGCACGCCTTCGACCGCCGCGTAATCGCGCCACGGCCTTGCGTAGTACCTGCGCAGGGCGGAGCTTGCCCCGCTGCCTGCATCCAGTGCGCTGTCGTAGTAATGGCCCGGCGGGAACTGCGCCACGTCGGCGCAGGCGTCCGCCAGCGATTTCATTTCCGAGGCCACGCGCAGGCGCCCCTCCTTGTCGTGGCCCCAGTACAGCGGCACCACGCCGATCGGGTCGCGGGCGATGATGACGCGGCCCTTCGCCTTGTCCCACAGCGCGAAGGCGAAGATACCGTTGAGGCGGTTGAGGAAGGAGGCCGGCTCGTCCTCGCGGTACAGCGCGTTGATCACCTCGCAATCCGATCCAGTCTGGAAGGCGTAGGGCTGGCGCAGTTCCTTCTTCAGTTCGCGGTGGTTGTAGATCTCGCCGTTGACCGCCAGCGCCAGATCGCCGTCCTCCGACAGCAGCGGCTGCGAACCGCCGGCCGGATCGACGATGGCCAGCCGCTCGTGGACCAGGATCACCCGCTCATCGAGGTAGACGCCGCTCCAGTCCGGTCCGCGGTGGCGCTGGCGCTGCGAGCAGTCCAGCGCCTCGCGCCGCAGTGCCTGCACGTCGTCGCCCGACTGCAGGCCGAAGATGCCGAAGATCGAACACATGGGAAAACTCCTGTCGTGGTGTGCGTGGGTTTGGGAGGTATTCGACCGGCCTTCCAGGCCCGGAGCGGGAATCCCGGGCAACAAAAAACCCGCATCGGCCGATGCGGGTTTTCTGGAATCCGGGCGGTTGTCGCTTGCTACTTTGCCTGGTCGCAGTCCCGCATCGGCCGCGCACGATTGTTCGCGCGCAGATTATTGCGGTTGTCGTTGTTGACGGCGTTGGCCAGGGACGCAAGCATGGGGCAGACCCTAACCTGCTTCGGACAGGCGCGCAACCGTTGCATCGGCAACGAATGGAACGATGGTCGTCGCAGGCAGGGTCCTCTCAAGCCAGCAGGCCTTCGATCAGCGCCAGGTAGAGATCCGGCAACGCCTCCAGGTCGGCCACGCGCACGTGCTCGTCGACCTGGTGGATGCTGGCGTTGACCGGGCCGACCTCGATGCATTGCGCGCCCAGCGGGGCGATGAAGCGCGCGTCGGAGGTGCCGCCGCCGGTGCTTTCCTCCGGCGGCGCGCCGGCGAAGGTTGCCAGCACCTGCCGCGCGACTTCTCGCAGGCGGCCTTCCGGCGTGTAGAAAGGCTCGCCGCTGCGATGCCAGCGCAGTTCATGGTCCAGCCGGTGGCGATCCAGCAACGCGGCGATCTCCGCCTCCAGCCGCGGCGCGTCCCAGTGCGGGTTGTAGCGCAGGTTGAACAGCACCCGCAGTTCGCCGGGGATGACGTTGTTGGCGCCGGTGCCGGCGTGGAGGTTGCTGATTTGCAGGCTGGTCGGCGGGAAGCTCTCGTAGCCGTCGTCCCAGTGCCGCGCGGCCAGCTCGGCCAGCGCCGGCGCGGACAGGTGGATCGGGTTGCGCGCCTTGTGCGGATAGGCGACGTGACCCTGCACGCCCTTGACCGTCAGCGTGCCCGACAGGCTGCCGCGCCGGCCCACGCGCAGCAGGTCGCCGAGCTTCTCCGTCGAGGACGGCTCGCCGGTGATGCACCAGTCGATGCGCTGGCCGCGCTCGCGGAAGGTCTGCGCGACCCGGCGCACGCCGTCGATGGCGTCGCCTTCCTCGTCCGAGGTCAGCAGCAGCGCCAGCGTTCCGGGATGATGCGGATGCGCGGCGGCGAAGCGCTCGGCGGCGATCGCGAACGCGGCCACGCTGCCCTTCATGTCGGCCGCGCCGCGGCCGTACAGCATGCCGTCGCGGACTTCCGGGGCGAAGGGATCGCTGGCCCAGGCTTCGCGCGGCCCCGGCGGCACCACGTCGGTATGGCCCAGCAGCACCAGCACCGGCGCGCCACTGCCGTGGGTGGCCCAGAGGTTGTCGACTTCACCGTAGCGCAGCGATTCGCAGGCGAAGCCGGCGCGTCGCAGGCGCTCGGCGATCAGCGCCTGGCAGCCGGCATCGTCGGGGGTGACCGAGGGGCGGGCGATCAGGTCGCGGGCCAGGTCCAGTACATCGCTCATGGTCGAATCGTCGCGTCGGTCATCGCACAAGGATACGGACCCGACCCGGCCCGCGCATCCATCCGCCATGTAGAGCGGAGCTTGCTCCGCTGCCTTTCAATCCGACCAGCGAGGCCGAGCCGAGCAAGCTCGGCTCTACAACATGTTGCATGTAGAGCGGAGCTTGCTCCGCTTGTCTGCAACCCATCGGCGAGTCCGGGGGCTGCCCCCATCCGCCCTTCGGGCACCTTCCCCGCAGGCGGGGGGAAGGGAAGGATTCAGTCAGTGTTGAAGCGCTTCTTGAAGCCGTTGTCGGAAAAGCCCTGGCTGAAGGCGCCGTCACCGGTGATCACCACCGGGCGGCGGATCAGCTGCGGGTATTCGCGCAGCAGCAGCTTCCACTCCGCCTCGCTGCCGGGCGACTTGCGGCTGTCGGGCAACTGCCGCCAGGTAGTCGAGGACTTGTTGATCAGTGCGTCGAAGCCGCCGGCCTTGCCGGCCCACTCGACCAGCGTCTCCGGCGCGGGCTTGTCGTCGCGGTAGTCGATGAAGGTGTACGGCACGCCGAAGCGGTCCAGCCACCGGGTCGCCTTCTTGCAGGTGTCGCAGTTCTTGAGGCCGTAGATCTTGGTCATAAGGCTAGGAGTAAGCGGAGAGGAGTGAGGCGTGAATAAAAGCGTTGGCTCGCGGGAAGTGAGGGTATAGCAAAGGAAATGAGCGCGACCAGCACGGCCGGAATCGCTTTTGCCTCTACTCACTCCTCACTCCTCTCCGCTCACTCCTCGCCCCTCACCCCTCAATCCGCCAGCCCGCGCAACAGTTCATTGACGCTGGTCTTGCTGCGGGTCTTCTCGTCCACCTGCTTGACGATCACCGCGCAGTACAGCGAGTGCGAGCCGTCGGCGGCCGGCAGCGAGCCGGATACCACCACGCTGCCCGGCGGGACGTAGCCGTAGCTGATTTCCCGGGTCATGCGGTTGTAGATGCGCGTGCTCTGGCCGATGAACACGCCCATGCCGATCACGCTGTGGTGGCCGACCACGACGCCCTCGACCACTTCCGAGCGCGCGCCGATGAAGCAGTGGTCCTCGATGA
This sequence comes from Pseudoxanthomonas mexicana, assembly GCF_046736355.1. Classification (GTDB taxonomy): domain Bacteria; phylum Pseudomonadota; class Gammaproteobacteria; order Xanthomonadales; family Xanthomonadaceae; genus Pseudoxanthomonas_A; species Pseudoxanthomonas_A mexicana_B. Next base: position 2,708,775 of record NZ_CP157201.1, read on the forward strand.
TGGTCGGGCTGGCCTGCAGCGGTTCCAGCACGCCGCCGATGCCGGCGCCGCCGGACAGGTGGCAGTGCCTGCCGACCTGCGCGCACGAACCGACCGTGGCCCAGGTGTCGACCATCGTGCCCTCGCCGACGTGCGCGCCGATGTTGACGAAGCTCGGCATCAACACCACGTCGCGGCCGAAGTGGGTGCCGCGGCGGGCGATGGCGCCGGGCACCACGCGCACGCCGAGCCTGCGGAAGTCGTTCTCGTCGAACGCGCCGAAGCGCGCCTCCACCTTGTCCCAGAACGGCGCCGGATAGGCTTCCACCAGTTCCATCTCGTTGACACGGAAGTACAGCAGCACCGCCTTCTTCAGCCACGCGTTGACCTGCCAGCCGCCCTTGCCGTCGGGCTCGGCGACGCGGAACTCGCCGCTCTCCAGCCCCTCGATCACGCGCTCGACCGCCGGCCGGGTGGAACCCTCGATCTCGGCCTGGGTCAGTTCGCCGCGGCGCTCGAAGGCGCTCTCGATGGTGAAGCGGATCTGCTCGGTCGGGGTGGCTTGCCTGTCTGTCATCGATGGATCCCTGGTGGTTTCAGTTCTGTTCGAAGCATGCGCGCAGCGCGTTGCGCAGGCGTTGTTCGTCGGCGCCGGTCAGCGGCCGGTCGCGCTCGTCGGTGATCTGGAAGATGTCCTCGGCGCGCTCGCCGAAGGTGGCGATGCGCGCGTCGTGCACGCGCAGCCGGCAGGCGCGCAGCACCTGCGCCACGTCGGCCAGCAGGCCGGGGCGATCCGGCGCCACCAGCCCCAGCACGGTGCGCCGGCCGTCCGGCGTGGCGCTGAACTCGATGCGCGGTGCGAAGCGGAAATGGCGCAGCTGGCGCGGCAGCGCGCGGCGCGAGGGGCGCACCTTGTCCAGGTCGCCGGACAGCGCCTCGCGCAGGGTCGATTCGATCCGCGCCGGCTCACGGCAGGCATGGCCGCCGGCCGGCAGCACCTCGAAGGTGTCGAACACGGTGCCGTGCGGGCCGACCAGCACCCGCGCCTGGTGGATGCCCAGCCCCAGCCGGTCCAGCGTGGCGAGGATGGCGGCGAACAGGCCGTCGCGATCCGGCGAATGCACAAACACCTCCATCGCCCCGGCGTCGTCGGCAATCGGGCGCACGCGCACGCGCGTTTCGCCGGCCGCGACGCCGTCGATGGCCGTCGCCTGCCAGGCCAGTTGCTCGGCGCGGAAGCGCAGGAAGCTTTCCTCCGGCATCGCGGCGAACAGCCGGCCCGCCGCGGCCGCGTCGTAGCCCTGCGCGGCCAGCAGCCCGTGCACCGCCTCGCGCGATTCGGCCAGGCGCTCCTCGACCGCGATCGGATGCTCCAGGCCCTCGCGCAGCACGCGCCGCGTGGCGAAATAGAGATCCGCCAGCAGCCGGTCCTTCCACGCGTTCCACAGCTTGGGGCTGGTGCCGGCGATGTCGGCGCAGGTCAGCAGGTAGAGGAAGTCCAGCCGCTCGCGATCGCACACCAGCGCGGCGAAGGCATGGATGACCTCCGGGTCGGAGATGTCCTGCTTCTGCGCGGTGACCGACATGCGCAGGTGCTGCTCGACCAGCCAGGCGACCAGCTCGGTGTCGGCCTCGCCCAGGCCGTGCGCGGCGCAGAATTCGCGCGCGTCGACCGCGCCCAGTTCGGAATGATCGCCGCCGCGGCCCTTGGCGATGTCGTGGAAAAGCCCGGCCAGCAGCAGCAGTTCCGGCTTGCGCAGGCGCGGCCACACCTCGTGGGCGATGGAGAAGCGCTCGTCGGCGCGCCCCGACGCGAACGCGGCGATGTTGCGCAGGACCATCAGCGTGTGCTGGTCGACCGTGTAGACGTGGAACAGGTCGAACTGCATGCGCCCGGACACCCGCGCGAACGCCGGGATCCACTGCCCCAGCACGCCCAGCCGCGCCATCCGGGTCAGCGTCTCGACCGCGCGCGGGCCGCGCAGCAGGGCGAGGAACTGCGCGCGCGGCGCGGTCGTCGACGCGGTATGGGCCGGCAGCCGCGGCAGCGCCTCGGCCAGCGCGCGCGCGGTGCGCGAATGCAGCCCGCGCGCCTGCGGCTGCGCCGCCCACATCGAGAACAATGCGAAAACCTGCGCGATGTCGCCGCGCGGCCATGCCGGATCGCGCGCGACCAGGTAGCCGCGGCGCAGCTCGAAATCCTCGTCCAGCGGCTCGGGCAGCGCCTCGCCGTCGAACTGCTCCTCGAAGCGCTGCAACAGGCGGTCGCTGATCCGGCGCACGATGGCGGCGCTGCGGTAGAAGCCCTGCATCATCTTCTCGACGCCCAGGCTCTCGGCGTCGTCGGCGAAGCCCAGCCGCTGCGCCAGCGCCTTCTGGTAGTCGAAGCGCAGCCGCTCCTCCGGCCGCCCGGCGACGCGGTGCAGGCCGTAGCGCAGCCGCCCCAGCGCGCGCCGCTCGCGCGCCAGCGCGGCGGCCTCGTCGGCGCCCAGGTGGCCCATGCCGACCAGTGGCTCAAGGTCGCGCACGCCGAACGCGCGCAGCGCCATCCAGCCCAGCGTGTGCAGGTCGCGCAGGCCGCCCGGGCCGTCCTTGACGTTGGGCTCGAGGTTGTCGGAGGTGTCGCCGAAGCGCGCGTGGCGGACACGCAGTTCCTCGCGCTTGGCGACGAAGAAATCGCGCGGCGGCCATGCCCGCGCCGGCGCGATGGCGTCGATCAGCAGCGCCTCGTCGACCGGCTCGGCGGCCAGCGGGCGCGCCTCGATCAGCGCGGTCAGCACGGTCTGCTCGGCGGCGGCCGCGCCGGTGCACTGCGCGGCCGAGCGCACCGAGTGGCTGATCGGCAGGCCGGCGTCCCACAGGATGGCGAAGAAGCGCGCCAGCGCGTCATGGCACTGCTGCTGGGCGTCCGGTTCGGCCAGCACCAGCACGTCCACGTCCGAGTGCGGGAACAGCTCGCCGCGGCCGTAGCCGCCGACCGCGAACAGCGCCAGCGGCGCGCCGGCCGGGACGCAGCGCGCCCAGGCCTCCTTCAGCAGGTGATCGGCTGCGCGCGCGCGCAGCGCCAGCACGCGATCCATGTCGTCGCCTTGGTCGAAGCGCTTGTCCAGGCGCGCGTCGGTATGCACCAGCGAGGCGCGCGCGGCGGCCGACCAGGCGGCATCGTCGGCGACGGCCGTGCCGGGGGCGGACGGCCGCGCGTTCGCGCCTTCGGCCGCGGCCGGCGTGTTCACAGGTCGTTGTCGTCGCCGGGCAGGCGGGTCAGGATTTCCACCCCATCCTCGGTCACCGCGACGGTGTGCTCCCACTGCGCCGACAGCTTGCGGTCCTTGGTCACCACGGTCCAGCCGTCCGGCAGCAGCCGGGTGTGGCGGCCGCCCTCGTTGATCATCGGCTCGACGGTGAAGGTCATGCCCGGCCTGAGCACCACGCCGTCGCCGGCGCGCCCGTAGTGCAGCACCTGCGGCTCGTCGTGGTAGACCTTGCCGATGCCGTGGCCGCAGTACTCGCGCACCACCGAGAAGCGCTGGCTCTCGGCGTAGGACTGGATGGCGTGGCCGATGTCGCCGAGGGTGGCGCCGGGCCTGACCGCGCGGATGCCGCGGAACATCGCCTCGCGGGTGGTCTCGACCAGTCGCCGTGCCATCACCGACGGCGTGCCGACGTAGTACATGCGGCTGGTGTCGCCGTGCCAGCCGTCCTTGATGACGGTCACGTCGATGTTGAGGATGTCGCCGTCCTTGAGCACCTTGCCCTCGCTGGGCATGCCGTGGCAGATGACGTTGTTGACCGAGGTGCAGACCGTGAACGGGAACGGGATGCGGCCGTGGCCGCCGCCGTAGCCGATGTTGGCCGGGATGGCCTGCTGCACGTTGACGATGTGGTCGTGGCAGATGCGGTCCAGCTCGGCGGTGGTCACGCCGGGCTTCACGTGCGGGGCGACGATCTGCAGCACTTCGGCCGCCAGCCGGCCGGCCACGCGCATCTTCTCCAGTTCTTCCGGGGTCTTCAGGTTGATAGCCATCCCGGGATTATCGCCGATCGCCCGGCGGTTCCGAACCGTTTGCGCAGCCAATGCCGGTGTTCAAGCCGCCTCGCCGGCGGATGCGGGCCATGCGCGCGGCCATCCCTGTCGGGACGCCGGCACTTCCCGGCATGCCGCTTGCATTGCGCCGCGCCGGCGGGGTGCCCCCGCGTGACCTGACGCAGTGCGTCAATCGCCGCCGCCGCCGGTCGGCCCGGCTTTTTGCCATCAGACTGAAGGGCTTGGCCGAAAGTCCTCACAAAGTCTTTACTTTTCCGTGACTTGTTGCAAGATGTGAACCGGTGCCAAATTATTGGCATGACTTGTGCTCTACGTCACACCGGTTTGGCCATCCCGGCCGCACACATCCAGAGAATGCCCATGAACGCCATGAAGTCCTCGCTGATCGCCACGGCCCTGATGGCCGCCGCCGGTATCGCCGGTTCCGCGCACGCGGCCACCGCCACCACCACCTTCCAGGTCAGGATGATCATCACCGAGTCGTGCGACATCAGCACGGTCACCGCGACCGACGTCGATTTCGGTACCCGCATCCGCGGCGCCACCACGCCCATCGACAGCCAGGGCCAGCTGGTCGTGAACTGCTCCAACGGCACTCCCTACAACATCGGCCTGAGCAACGGCGCCAACCCCTCCAGCGCCACCGTCTCGGCCAGCAACCGCCGCATGACCGGCCCCGGCAGCGCCACCCTGGCCTACGGCCTGTTCCGCGACGCCGGCCGCACCCAGCTGTGGGGCGCCACCATCGGCACCGACACCCTGTCCGGCACCGGCAACGCCAGCAACCAGAGCATCCCGGTCTACGGCCGCGCCATCTCGACCGACGCGCCGGCCGGCACCTACACCGATACCGTCACCGCCACCATCACCTACTGACGCGGATGATCGGGTTCCTCCCGCGAAAGCGGCCGGTCCGACACCGGCCGCTGCGGTCCCTTGCGGCCTGCCTGACGCTGCTGGCGTGCTGGCTGGCGGCGCCGGTGCTGGCCGGCAGCCTGCAGGTCTCGCCGATCCTGCTGGAGTTCGGTCCGGCCGATCAGGCGCAGGGCCTGTGGCTGTCCAACAGCGGCAGCGAGCCGATCCGCGCGCAGGTGCGCGTGCAGCAATGGACGCAGTCCGAGCAGGGCGACCAGTTGGCCGCCACCGGCGATCTGGCCGCCAGCCCGCCGATCCTGCAGATCGCGCCGGGCGAGCAGCAGTTGGTGCGCATCGTGCGCATCGCCCGGCTCCCGGCCGACCGCGAGCACGCCTACCGCCTGCTGGTGGACGAACTGCCGGCCTCCGACGACGCCGCCAGCCCCGGCCTGCAGTTCCTGCTGCGCTATTCGGTACCGGTGTTCCTGCTGCCGGAAAGCGCCGTGCCGGTGGCCGGGCAGTCGGGCGAGCGCCCGCCCACCGATCTCTCCCGGCTCTCGGGCGGCTTCCGCCGTGGCGACGACGGCAGGTTCGTCCTGTCCCTGCGCAACGACGGCGCGCGCCGGGTGCGCATCAGCCAGCTCACCCACGTGGCCGGCGACGGCACCCGCACCGTGCTGGAGCCGGGCCTGCTGGGCTATGCGCTGGCCGGCCTGCAGATGCAGTGGACCCTTTCCCTTCCGCCCGCCGCGGCCACCGCCGGCGTGCTGAAAGCCCGCTTCAATGACGACCAGCAAGAACAGAGCCTGCCGCTCGACCCCGCTGGCCGCTAGCGTCGCCGCGATGGTGCTGGCGGCCGGCGCCCCGCCGCGGCCGCCGCTACCGGCGGCCTGTCGCTGGTGCAGGACGCCGCGCGTCCACCGGCGACGGATGCCGCCGCGGTGATGGACGCCGGCGATCAGGAGCTGTACCTGGAGGTGTCCATCAACCAGGCGCCGACCGGGCGGCTGGCGCGCTTCGTCCTGCGCGGCGGCCGCCTGCACGCCAGCGCGGCGAGCCTGCGCGAACTGGGACTGCGCTGGCCCGGCGACGCCGACACCGAGGGGCTGGTCGCGCTGGACGCGCTGCCCGGCATGCAGGTGCAGTACGACGCGGCCACCCAGCGCATCGCCCTGCGGGTGCCGGTGGAGATGCTGGACCGGCCGGTGGCGCGCATCGGCTTCAGCCAGCCCGACCGCCCGCGCGTGGACCCGGCCGCGCGCGCGCCCGGCGTCATCCTCAACTACGACCTGTACGGCCAGCGCGCGCGCGACTACGGCAGCGCCAGCGCGTTCACCGACCTGCGCCTGTTCGGGTTCGGCGCCGGCGTGTGGAACAACACCATGAACTCGCGGCTGAACAGCGGCGACGCCCGCGCCGCCGGCCACCACGACCACGTGCGGCTGGACAGCTGGTGGCAGTTGGACCTGCCCGACAGCATGCGCACGCTGATCGTCGGCGACGCCATCACCGGCGCGCTGGACTGGACCCGCGCCACCCGCATCGGCGGCGTGCGCTTCAGCCGCAACTTCGCCCTGCAGCCCTACCGCATCACCACGCCGCTGGCCTCCTTCGCCGGCGAGGCGGTGCTGCCCTCGACCGTGGACCTGTACATCGACGGCCTGAGGCAGTCCAGCCAGCAGGTCGCGCCGGGGCGCTTCGAACTGGACAGCGTGCCCGCGCTCAACGGCATGGGCCAGGCGCAACTGGTCATCACCGACATCAACGGCCAGAGCCGCGTGGTCGGCTTCACGATGTACGGCACCCCGGAACTGCTGCAGGCCGGCCTGAGCGACTGGTCGCTGGACCTGGGCGTGCTGCGCCGCGACTACGGCCTGCGCTCGGCGCGCTACGGCGGCGACCCGATGTTCGCCGCCACCGGCCGCCGCGGCCTGGGCGACGCCTTCACCGTCGAAGCCCACGTCGAGGCCAGCGACGCGGTGCAGATGGCCGGCGCCGGCGGCGTGGCCCTGCTGGGCCGGCGCGGCGGCATCGTCAGCGCCTCGCTGGCCGGCAGCCGCCACCAGGGGCGCGACGGCGTGCAGCACGGACTGGGTTACCAGTGGAGCAACCGCGCCTTCAACCTGTCGCTGACCACGCTGCGGCGCAGCGACGACTTCCGCGACGTGGCCAGCGTCGAGGACGCGCCGATGCCGCGCCGCACCGACCAGGCCTTCGCCGGCGTCAGCACCGGCCTGGGCCAACTGGGCATGAGCTACGTGGCGCAGGAACTGCCGCAGTTCGGCCGCAGTCGCTTCGCCAGCCTGAACTGGTCGCGGATGCTGCCGCGCAACGCCATGCTCAGCCTGAGCGTCAACCGCGACCTGGAAAACGACACCGGCCACAGCGCCTACCTCTACCTGTCGCTGCCGCTGGACCGCCACACCTCGGTCGCGGCCACCGCGCGGCACAGCGACGCCGCGCGCGGGCTTTCGCTGGAGGCCAACCGCGCCGTCCCCGGCGACCTGGGCGGCTGGGGCTGGCGCGCGCAGGCTTCGCTGGGCGACAACCGCAACGCGCAGGCGCAGGTCACCCGGCTGGGCCGCTACGGGCAATGGTCGGCCGGCATCGACCACTACCGCGACGATGACGGCGCGCCCTCCGCCACCCTCGGCTACGCCAGCGCCAACGGCGGGCTGGTATGGATGCAGGGCCGCAGCTTCGCGATGCGGCGGGTGGACGAGGCCTTCGCGCTGGTCGACACCAGCGGCGTGGCCGGCGTGCCGGTGAAGCTGGAGAACCGCCCCATCGGCCGCACCGACGCCCACGGCCACCTGCTGATCAACCAGCTCAACGCCTGGCAGGTCAACCAGCTGTCCATCGACCCGATGCAGCTGCCCGCCGACATGGAAGTGGACGCGACCCGCCGGGACGCCGTGCCCGAGGGCCGCACCGGCCTGCTGGCGCGCTTCCCGATGCGGCGCACCCTGGCCGTGCAGCTGGCGCTGCGCGGCGGCGACGGCCAGTGGCTGCCGGCCGGCAGCCGCGTCGACGTGGAGCCGCCGGGCGCGCCCGCGCAAACGCAGACGGTGGTCGGCCACGACGGCATGGTCTACCTGCAGAACCCCGCGCCCGGCACGCGCCTGCGCGTCCACGGCGCGCAGCTGGACTGCGGCGTGGCCCTGCCCGAACTGCCGGCACGGGAAGGCCGCGTGGACCTGGGCGAACTCACATGCCGATAATCGCCACGACCATGACCGCTTCCGCGCTCCGCCATCTTCTTCGCCCGCACGCCGCCGCGGCCTGCCTGCTGCTGTGCGCGCTGGTGCTGTGGCCACGGGCGGCCAGCGCGCAGAGTTGCTGGGTCAACGGCGCGGCCGAGCTCGATTTCGGCACGGTCACCGCGTCGGCGAACACCGATGCGCAGGCCACGGTCAACTACCGCTGCCAATCGGGCCTGCTAGGCATGAACGTGCGCGTCTGCATCTTCGTCGGCGAAGGCAACCCCTCGGGGCTGTCGCCGCGGCGCATGACCAACAACAACGGCGCGTTCATGAACTACAACCTGTATTCGAACGCGGCGCGCACGCAATTGCTCGGACCGGTGGGCAGCCTGCCGGTCTACAGCGTCGCGCTGACCGTGCCGGGCAACTATCAGGGCATATCCGGGACGCTGCCGATCTATGGACGGGTGCCGGCCGGGCAGAACCTGCCGGCGGCCTTCCCCTACCAGGGCTTCCCCGCCAACTCGGTGTTGCGCTACAGCTACGGCTACGTGTTCATGCCCAGCGAGTCGGAATGCCGCAACGCTTCGCCCGGCTTCTTGGGCGGCGCCGGCGAGGTGCCCTTCAGCTGGGTCGGCGTCCGCGCCAGCTACGCCAATACCTGCCGCATCACGATGGCCACCGACCTGGACTTCGGCAACGCCAGCGCGCTGACCGGCAACCGCGACCATACCTCGATCATCCAGCTGCAATGCCCCACCGGCACGGCCTGGCGGCTCGGCCTGGACAACGGCCAGAACGCCTCCGGCAACAACCGCCGCATGGCCCGCGCCGGTGGCGGCCTGATCGGCTACGAGCTCTACCGCGACAGCGGCCGCACCCAGCGCTGGGGCAACGCCTCGCCCAACGATGTCACCGGAACCGGCAACAACGCGGTGCAGTCGCAGACCGTCTACGGGCGCGTGCCGGCGCAGCCGGTCACCCAGCCCGGCAGCTATACGGACACCATCACCGTCACCCTGACCTACTGACGCCGGCCGGGCGACGCGGTTCACAGATCCGCGCATTGGCCGCCGCCGGCCCTCAACTAACCGCCATCGCGGCCGAAGACCTCTCTGAACCCCCTGCCCAAGTGACGCGGGGGCCGGAGCCGTCATGCCTTTCCCCCGCCTTGCCCTCGTCCTGCTGGCCGCCACCCTGTTGCTTCCCGCCCTGACCGCGACGGCGGCCAACCAGCGCAAGCAGGCGCAGCTGCGCATCAGCCTGACCCTGGTCGACGGCTGCGACATCCGCCTGCCGGCCGACCCCGGCGCGGCCGGCCAGGACACGCGGGTCGAATGCAGCGACGACCTGCCGCACCACTTCGCCCTGCAACCGCCGCCGCGCGCGTCCGCCGGCAACGCGCCGGGGGATGGCAGGCCGGCGCCGTCGCGCGAGGAACCCCGCGCCGCTTCCCTGCCGGAGGCCTCCCCCGGCGCTGTCGCCAATGGCGAGGTGACCGTCGCCGTCGTGACGTTCTGATGGCGCTCGCGCCGCTGCGCTGGAAGGCCCTGGCCTGCGCGGGCCTGCTGTGGGCGGTCGGCGCCGGCAGCGCGGCCACCCGTGGCGGCGCCGGCCTGTACGCCGCGCCGTCCTGGCTGCGGCTGGAAGCCACCCAGCGCAGCGCGGAACTGGACCTGAGCAACACCGGCGATCATCCGCTGCACGCGCAGGTGCGGCTGTATCGCTGGAGCCAGGAGGACGGCGAGGAGCGCCTGCTGCCGACCCGCGACCTGGCGGCCAGCCCGCCGTTGCTGGAAATCCCCGCCGGCCAGCGGCAGAAGGTCCGCATCGTCCGCCTGGACGCATCCCAATCGCTGCGCGAGGGCAGCTACCGCCTCATCATCGACCAGTTGCCGCGTCAGGATGCGGCCGGGCCGCAGACGGTGCTGCGCTATTCGACGCCGGTGTTCATCGCCCCGCCCGGCCAGGCCGCGCCCAGGCTGCTGGCCCGCCTGGCCCGCGAGGGCGCGGACACCGTGCTGCGCATCGACAACCACGGCGACGCGCACGCGCGGCTGGTGGACCTGGCCTGGATCGACGCCGACGGTCGGCGGGTGGAGCTGGCCGGCCGCCTGGCCGGCTACGTGCTGCCGGGGCAATACCGCACCTGGACGCTGCCGGCGCGGGCCGGCGGCTATGCCGGCGGCCGCTTCGAGGCCCGCCTCAACCGCGACGGGGCCGCGCAGCCGCTGGCGCTGGCGCCGGAGCGCTGAGCGCCCGGCGGTTTGCGCCACCACCGCCGCGCCGGCTATACTTCCGCGGCTTTGTCCGGCCCTGCCGGCCAGTTCCGCCCACGCCGGGCGACACCGGCGAATCCACACCTGCTGCCACGACCCGTGCCGGGGTGCCTCCTTGAAGGAGGTTCGGACACGGAAGCCGCAGGGAGGCCCAACCCCGGAACCACGCCCTCGCGGGCAGACCGCCATCCTCCCTTCCGGCGGCCGGTTCCCCTTTCAGGAGTTCATGCAATGCCCCAGGTCACCATGCGCCAGATGCTGGAAGCCGGCGTCCATTTCGGCCACCAGACCCGCTACTGGAACCCCAAGATGGCGCCGTACATCTTCGGCGCGCGCGGCAAGATCCACATCATCAACCTCGAGAAGACCGTTCCGCTGTTCAACGACGCGATGAACTTCATCTCGGGCGTGGCGCAGAAGCGCGGCACCATCCTGTTCGTCGGCACCAAGCGCAGCGCGCGCGAGGCGATCAAGGAAGAGGCCGAGCGTTGCGGCATGCCGTTCATGACCCAGCGCTGGCTGGGCGGCACGCTGACCAACTTCGCCACCGTGAAGAAGTCGGTCGCCCGCCTGAAGGAACTGGAAGCCGCCGAGACCGACGGCACCTTCGACAAGCTGGTCAAGCACGAAGTGCTGGGCCTGCGCCGCGAGCGCGAGAAGCTGCTGGCCTCGCTGGGCGGCATCAAGGACATGAACCGCCTGCCCGACGCGCTGTTCGTCATCGACATCGGCCATGAGGACATCGCCATCAAGGAAGCCAAGAAGCTCGGCATCCCGGTGATCGCGGTGGTCGACTCCAACTACGACCCGGCCCTGGTCGACTACGCCATCCCCGGCAACGACGACGCCATCCGCGCCGTGCAGCTGTACGCCCGCGCCGCCGCCGACGCCGTGCTGGAAGGCAAGGCCGCCTCGCCGAACGCCGCCAGCGTGCGCGAGGAAGAGTTCGCCGAGGGCGGCGACGACGCCGGCAAGCGCCGCGCGCCGAAGAAGTCCGGCAAGAAGGCCGACGAGGCCGCCGCCGCCGAGTAATCGGCCTGCAATGCGGCCGCGCCATCCTGCGCGGCCGCCCATGTTCATCCCTTCTCCCATCGGGAGAAGGTGCCCGAAGGGCGGATGAGGGTGCGGGAAGCATGTTGGCGTTCAACGCGTCACGACTCCACCGGACCCTCACCCCAACCCCTCTCCCGACGGGAGAGGGGCTTTGCCAATCTAAACCGAGGTAATCCCGTGGAAATCACCGCTTCCCTGGTCAAGGAACTGCGCGAGCGCACCGGCGCCGGCATGATGGAGTGCAAGAAGGCGCTCACCGAGAACAACGGCGACATCGACGCCGCCGCCGAGTGGCTGCGCAAGTCGGGCCTGGCCAAGGCCGACAAGAAGGCCGACCGCGTCGCCGCCGAAGGCCGCATCGCCGTGGCCCAGGCCGGCGGCAAGGCCGTGCTGGTGGAGATCAACTCCGAGACCGACTTCGTCGCCAAGGACAGCAACTTCCTGGCCTTCGCCGACGCCGTCGCCCAGGCCGCGCTGGCCGCCGGCGCCACCGACGTGGAAACGCTGAAGGCCGCCAAGCTGGCGTCCGGCGAGACCGTCGAGGAAGCCCGCGCCGCCGCCATCGCCAAGCTCGGCGAGAACATCCTGATCCGCCGCCTGGCCCGCGTGGACAGCGCCGACAACGTCGCCGCCTACGTCCACGGCGGCAAGATCGGCGTGCTGGTCGAGGTCAAGGGCGGCGACGCCGAACTGGCGCGCGGCTTGGCCATGCACGTGGCCGCGATGAACCCGCCGCACGTCAAGGCTTCCGACGTGCCGGCCGATTTCGTCGCCAAGGAAAAGGAAATCGAGCTGGCCAAGATGTCCGAAAAGGACAAGAACAAGCCGGCCGACATCCTGGAGAAGATCATCAGCGGCAAGATCGCCAAGATCGTCAACGAGGTCACCCTGTACGGCCAGCCGTACGTGCTGGACACCAACCAGACGGTCGAAGCCGTGCTCAAGGCCGCCGGCGCCGACGTCGTCAGCAGCCAGCGCCTGGCCGTGGGCGAAGGCATCGAGAAGGTGGTCGAGGACTACGCCGCCGAAGTGATGAAGCAGGCCGGCCTGGCCTGAGTCCTCCGCTCCGGCAGTACCGGAAGAAGCCGCGGCTCACCCCGCGGCTTTTTCTTTGCGTGGTTCCATCCGCCGATGCAGTTGCCGGCGGTTCCTCCGCAACGGCGGCGCAGCTTGTCGTTGCAGCTGCCTGTCGGCCCGGCCGCACCGGCGCGCAGGCTAGGATACGCAATGCCCGACGCCCTGCCGCTCATCGCCCCGGATGCCCATGCGCCGCTGCTGGTGGGCCTGAGCGGGGGCCTGGATTCGGTGGTGCTGCTGCATCGGCTGGCCGGCGATGCACCGGCGCGCGCGCGCGGCCTGCGCGCCCTCCACGTCCACCACGGCCTGCACGACGATGCCGATCGCTGGACGGATCACTGCCGGGCGCTGTGCGCGAGTCTGGAGGTGCCGCTGGAGGTCGCCCGGGTCGAGGTCGCGCGCAACGCCGGCGAGGGCCTGGAAGCCGCCGCACGCCAGGCCCGCTACGCCGCCTTCGCGCGCGCGCTGGGCGAAGGCGAGGTGCTGGCCACCGCGCATCACCTGGACGACCAGGCCGAGACCTTCCTGCTGCGCGCGCTGCGCGCCTCCGGCCCGGACGGGCTGGGCGCGATGCGGCCCTGGCGCGCCTTCGCCGCCGGCCGGCACTGGCGGCCGTTGCTGGACACGCCGCGCACGGCGCTGTTCGCCTATGCGCAGCGCCACGGCCTGCGCTGGATCGAGGATCCCGGCAACGACGACACCGATTTCGACCGCAACTTCCTGCGCCGGCAGGTGCTGCCGCTGCTGCGCACGCGCTGGCCGCGGGCCGAGGCCGCCTTCGCCCGCAGCGCCGCGCTCGGCGCGCAGGCGGCGCAGTTGCTGGAAGCGGAAGACGCCACCGCGCTGGCCGCCTGCGCCACCCTGGACGCGCACGCGCTCGCCGTCGCGCCGCTGCTGAGGCTGCCCGCAGCGCGCCGCGCGCGGGTGTTGCGGCGCTGGGTGCAGGCACTGGGCCTGCCGCCGCTGCCGGCCGAGGGCGTGGCCCGCATCGAGTCGGACCTGCTGGCCGCGCGCGGCGACGGCGGGGCCGCGTTCCGCTGGCGGCAGGCGCAGGTGCGGCGCTGGCGCGATCTGCTGCATGCCGCGCCGCTGGTGCCGCCGCTGCCGCCCGGCTGGCGGACCGGATGGGATGGCCGCGCCGCGCTGTCCCTGCCCGGCGGCGGTGCGCTGGCGCTGGCCGGCGCGGATGCATTGCCCTGCCCGGTCACCGTCACCGCCCGCCACGGCGGCGAGCGCCTCCGGCTGCCGGGCAGGACGCACTCGCACGCGCTTAAGAAGGTGCTGCAAGACCTGGACGTGCCGCCGTGGGAGCGCGAGCGCCTGCCGCTGCTGCGCGACGCCGGCGGCGAGGTGCTGGCCGCCGGCGATCTGGTCGTCGCGGCCGGACTCGATGCATGGCTGCGCGAACGCGGCGCCCGGCTGGAGTGGCGGCGCGACTGATGCCGGCGCGTTGACCTGCCCCATCCGCATCCGCACACTGCGCCGATGGCAAAGAAGACTTCCCCCGACGCCTCGCCGGTCGCCCGCTTCGAGCAGTCGCTGGACGAGCTGGAACAGCTGGTCGATCGCATGGAACAGGGCGAGATGACCCTGGAGGAATCGCTGAGCGCCTACGAGCGCGGCGTCGGCCTGTACCGGCAGTGCCAGAGCGCGCTGGAGCAGGCCGAGATCCGCGTGCGCCTGCTCAGCGATCCGCAGAACCCCGACAGCGCCGAGCCGTTCGCGCCGCTGCCCGATGGCAACTGATCGCTTCGCGGCCTGGGCCGCGCGCAGCGAGGCCACGCTGGAAAGCGCGCTGCCTTCGCCCGATCTCGCGCCGCGGCGCCTGCACGCGGCGATGCGCCATGCCGCGCTGGGCGGCGGCAAGCGCATGCGCCCGCTGCTGGTGTACGCGGCCGGCACGCTGGCGGGCGCGGCGGAGGAAACGCTGGACGTCCCGGCGGCGGCGGTCGAGCTGATCCACGCCTACTCGCTGGTCCACGACGATCTGCCGGCGATGGACGACGACGACCTGCGCCGCGGCCGGCCAACCGTGCACGTGGCCTTCGACGAGGCCACCGCCATCCTCGCCGGCGATGCGCTGCAGACGCGCGCGTTCGAGTTGCTGGCGCAGGCCGACGCGCCCGCGCAACTGCGCGTGGCCTGGCTGGCCACGCTGGCGCAGGCCGCAGGCGCGGCCGGCATGTGCGGCGGGCAGGCGCTGGACATCGACGCCACCGGCGGCGGGCAGGCGCTGGACGAACTGGAACGCATGCACGCGCTCAAGACCGGCGCGCTGATCCGCGCCGCGGTGCGGCTGGGCGCGCTGGCCGGCGCTGCCGGCCCCGATGCGCTGACCCGCCTGGACGGCTACGCCGCCGCGCTGGGCCTGGCCTTCCAGGTGCGCGACGACATCCTCGACATCGAGGCCAGTTCCGAGCAACTGGGCAAGACCGCCGGCAAGGACGCGGCGCAGGCCAAGTCCACCTATCCCGCGCTGCTGGGCATGCAGGGCGCCAGGGCCAAGCTGGAGGAACTGGCCGATGCCATGCGCGATGCGCTGGCGCCGTTCGATGCGCGCGCCGAGGCGCTGCGGGCGCTGGGCGAACTGGCGATCCGCCGTTCGCATTGAGTCCTGCGCCCTACCGGGGCATTACTTGTCGGAGCGACGTCAGTCGCGACAGGTCATCGGAAAAGCTTCATCGCGACTGACGTCGCTCCCACAATAAGCAGTCGCCACAAACGGCAAAGGCCCGGACAAGCCGGGCCTTTGCCTGATGCGCGGAGCGGATTACTTGATCAGGCGCACCGAGAACGGATAACGATAGGCCGTGCCTTCGTTGGCCTTGATGCCGGCGATGATGGCCAGCACCAGCGCGGCCAGGCCGACGAGCGCGATCACCGGGAACAGCAGGAAGCCGATCAGGACGAAAGACAGGATGAAGGCGGCGATGCCGAGCACGACGCATACCACCGTCACCGTGATCTGGAAGTTCAGTGCTTCCTTGCCCTGGTCGGCGACGAACGGCATGGTGTCGCGCTTGACCAGCCACACCACCAGCGGCCCCAGCAGGTTGCCAAAGGGGATGATCAGGCCGACAAGCGCGGACAGGTGGGCGAACATCGCCCATTGGCGCTCCTCGGCGCCGGGCACGGCGGTCGGCGCTTCCGGCGCGGCGGTGTACTGGTTGAAATCTGACATGTGATTCGACTCCCCATCGATGGTGGATGTGTCTGGATGGCGCCACGGCCTGCGTGCGCGCCCCTCATCATAAACGTCAATCGCCGCCGGCGACGGTCATCCGCCCGATCAATATCGAGCCGACGCCAACATGCGATCGCGTATCGACGTCGCTGCCCACCGCCTCGATGCCGGCGAACATGCCGCGCAGGTGGCCGGCGATGGTGATGCCGTCGACCGGATGGGCGATGGCGCCGTCCTCCACCCAGAACCCGGCCGCGCCGCGCGAATAGTCGCCGGTCACCGGATTGACGCCCTGCCCCATCAGCTCGGTCACCAGCAGCCCGCGCTTCATTCCCGCCAGCAGTTCGTCGAAACCGCCGGCGTTGGCCGCCACCTGCAGGTTGTGCACGCCGCCGGCGTTGCCGGTGCTGCGCAGCCCCAGCTTGCGCGCCGAGTAGCTGCCCAGCAGGTAGCGTTGCAGCACGCCGCCGGACACCAGCGCCGAGTCGCGCGTGGCCACGCCCTCGGCGTCGAACGCCGCCGAGCGCAGGCCGCGGCGCAGGTGCGGGCGCTCGTCGATGGAAAACCATTCCGGGAACAGCCGCTGGCCGGCGCTGTCGAGCAGGAAGCTGGCCTTGCGGTACAGCGCGCCGCCGGACACCGCGCCGAGCAGGTGGCCGATCAGCGAGCGCGCGACCTCGGCGGCGAACAGCACCGGGTACTCGCCGGTGGCCAGCGAACGCGGCTCCAGCCGCGCCAGCGTGCGCCGCGCCGCCTCCAGGCCGATGGCCCGCGGCGCCTCCAGGTCGGCCGCCGCCAGCGCGGTGCTGTACCAGCCGTCGCGCTGCATGCCGTCGCCGTGGCCGGCGATCAGCGCGCAGCCCAGGGTGTGCTGGGTGCTGCGCTCGCGGCCGACGAAGCCGTGCGAATTGGCGTACACCGACAGGCTCTCGCTGCTGCCGACCGAGGCGCCGTCGGAATTGGCGATGCGCGCATCGACCTGGCGCCCGGCGGCCTCGCAGGCCAGCGCCAGGTCGATGGCCTGGTCGGCCTCCAGCGCCCACGGATGCCAGTCGTCGAAATCGGGGAACTCGCGCGCCATCAGTTCGGGATCGGCCAGCCCGGCGGCCTCGTCGTCCTCGGTGTAGCGGGCGATCGCGCAGGCCTGCTCGACGGTGGCCTCCAGGCTCTCCTCGCGCAGGTCGGCGGTGCTGGCGCTGCCCTTGCGCCGGCCGAAGTAGACGGTCACGCCGATGCCGCGGTCGCGGGTGGACTCGACCGTCTCCACCGCGCCCATGCGCACGTTGACGCTGAGGCCGCGCTCCTCGCTGCAGCTGACCTCGGCCTGGCTGGCGCCGTGGGCCTTTGCGCGCAGCAGCAGGCGCTGCGACAGGTCGGCCAGCATGTCCAGCTTGCGCTGGCTGTCGTCGGCATGGAGGGTGGCGATGGCGTTCAATGCTTTATCCTTCTGTTCCTTGCGATCCGGGCGTCAGCGCTCCGGACACCTGTCATTCGAGCCCCGCGGCCCGCGACGCACGACGCGCCGGCATCACCCGGGGACATGCGGAGAATCAAACATGCGCGGACGCGATCCCGAAACCGGCGAATACTATGGCCCCAGCCGCACCCAGCAGCGCGAAGGCGCGCTGGAAGTGCGCGACCTGGCCGAGAAACTGGTGGCGCTGCCGGCCGCGCAGCTGGCGCGGCTGCCGATCCCCGAGGATCTGATGCCGCACATCGTCGAGACCCAGCGCATCACCTCGCACATCGCGCACAAGCGCCAGCTGCAGTACCTGGCCAAGCAGATGCGGCGCGAGGACGACGCGGCGCTGGAAGCCATCCGCGACGCGATGGACGAGGGCGGCGAGGCGGCGCGGCGCGAGACCGCGCTGCTGCACCGCGCCGAGCACTGGCGCGATCGCCTGCTGGCCGACGGCGACGCCGCGCTGGCCGACCTGCTGGAAGAACACCCGCAGGCCGATCGCCAGCGGCTGCGCACGCTGGCGCGCAACGCCGCCGAAGAACGCGCGAAGAACAAGCCGCCGCGCGCGTTCCGCGAGTTGTTCCGCGAGCTGCGCGAGGTGCTGGCGGCGGAGCCGGAAGCGGGAATGGAGAATGGGGAATAGGGAATGGCGGAAGCAGGACTCAGGCGCCTGCCGATTCCCCATTCCCGATTCCCCGTTCCCGGCCTTCACGCCTTCGTACCGCCCACGGTCAGCCCCTCGATCAGCAGCGACGGCTGGCCCACGCCGACCGGCACGCTCTGGCCATCCTTGCCGCATACGCCGACGCCCTGGTCCAGCGCCAGGTCGTGGCCGACCATGCGCACCTTCTGCATCGTCTCCGGGCCGTTGCCGATCAGCGTGGCGCCCTTGACCGGCGCGGTAACCTTGCCGTCCTCGATGAGATAGGCCTCGGTCGCCGAGAACACGTACTTGCCGCTGGTGATGTCGACCTGCCCGCCGCCGAAGTTGACCGCGTACAGGCCCTTCTTCACCGAACGGATCATCTCCTCGGGATCGTGCCGGCCGGCCAGCATGTAGGTGTTGGTCATGCGCGGCATCGGCAGGTGCGCGAACGATTCGCGGCGGCCGTTGCCGGTCGGCGCCATGCCCATCAGCCGCGCGTTGTGGGTGTCCTGCATGTAGCCGACCAGCACGCCGTCCTCGATCAGCGTCGTGCAGTTGGTCGGCGTGCCCTCGTCGTCGATGTTGAGCGAACCGCGCCGGCCCGGCAGCGTGCCGTCGTCGACGATGGTCACCCCGGGCGAGGCCACGCGCTGGCCGATGCGGCCGGCGTAGACGCTGGTGCCCTTGCGGTTGAAGTCGCCCTCCAGGCCGTGGCCGACCGCTTCGTGCAGCAGCACGCCCGGCCAGCCGGATCCCAGCACCACCGGCATCACCCCGGCCGGCGCGTCGATCGCGTCGAGGTTGACCAGCGCCTGCCGCAGCGCCTCGCGCGCCAGGTCCTCCGGCTTGCCGTCGGCGAACAGCTCGGCGTAGGAATAGCGCCCGCCCATGCCGGCGTAGCCGGACTCGCGGCGGCCGCCCTGCTCGACGATGACCTGCACGTTGAGCCGCACCAGCGGGCGCACGTCGGCGGCCAGCACGCCGTCGCTGCGCGCCACCATCACCGTGTCCACGCCGCCGGACAGGCTGACGGTGACCTGCTGCACGCGCGGGTCGGCGGCGCGCACGTACTGGTCGACGCGGCGCAGCGCGGCGACCTTGGCGTCGTTGCTCATCGCATCGATCGGATCGGCCGCGTCGTACAGCGCGCGACCGCCACCGCGCACCAGCGCCTGCGGTCGGTGCGCGGCGCCGTCGCGGGCGATCGCGCGCGCCGAGTGCGCCGCCTCGATCAGCGCCGCGCCGTTGATGTCGTCGGAATAGGCGAAGCCGGTCTTCTCGCCGGAGATCGCGCGCACGCCCACGCCCTGCTCGATCGAGTGCGCGCCGTCCTTGACGATGCCGTCCTCGACCGTCCAGCTCTCGCGCCGTGCATGCTGGAAGTACAGGTCGCCGAAGTCGATGCCCGGCCCCAGCAGCGTGCCGAAGGCGCGGTCGAGTTCGCCCTGGTCGAGGCCGGCAGGCAGCAGGAGGCGGGTTTCGGCGAGGGAAAGCGCGGAGGTATTCATCGGACAAGGATTGGGGCAAGGGAGGGGAAAGACAAGCCGAAACCGCGGCGCGGAATCGACCCACGCCACCTGTCTACCGGCGGCGCGGCGGATGCAGGGCCGTCAGCGCGCTTCGATCGGGCCGGCTTCGGACGCTGGCGCGGCGCGCGACTGCTCGCGGCCAATCGTCTCGATCTTCGGTTCCTTCCACGGCCCGGTGACGCGATAGGTCCTGGCGCCCATCTCGCCGAGCGGCTTCTTCAGCACCGCGTTGGCGACCGCACCGACCGCCGCGCCGATCGGGCCGCCGGCGACCGCGCCGACCGCGGTCAGCACGTTGGCCGACTTGGGCAGCACCTCGATGGTCTGGTCGAAGCGTTCGCCGCCCAGGTCGGTGGTGCCGCGGATGCGGATTTCGGCGGCCGGGCCGTCGATCTTCAGGTCGTCGCTGCGCGCCAGCCCGCCGTCCACGCTCAGGTTGCCCTCGATGCGGTTGAAGGCGAAGCCGCGCGAGAAGAAATCGCTGAAGTCCAGCATCAGCCGCCGCCGCACCTCGGCCACGCTGAGCAGGCCGAGCATGCGCCCGGCGCCGGGCTCGACCTCCAGCAGGTGGCCGTCGCGCACGTCGAGGCGCGCGGCGCCCTCCAGCGTGGCCAGCCGGAACGCGGCCGGATTGCCCGGCCATTGCAGGTCCAGGTTCACCTGGCCGTGGCCGCCGCCGACCCGGCCGGGATAGCCCAGCGAGGCCAGCAGCGCGCCCACGTCATCGCTGTCGATGGCCGCGCCCAGGCGGGTGCGCGCGGCCGCGCCGCGGCCGGTCCAGCTGCCTTCGACGTCGATGCGCTGGCGTTGCGAGCGCAGTTGCAGCTGCTCGACCTTCATGCCGCCGGCCACGGCCTGCGTGCGCAGGCGCGCGCTGCCCAGCACGGCGTCGCCGAAGCGCAGGTCGTCGATGTCCAGCGTCAGCGGCGGGATCTGCGCCGGATCCAGATCGTCGGCCAGCGACGCCGGCGATGCGGAGGCGACCGGCGCGGCGCCCGCCTCCGCCGTGGCCGTGGCCACGGGCGCGACGGTCGCACCGGTGGCCGGCGCCGCGCGCCAGTGCAGCCGCGCCAGTTGGCCGGCGATCGCGGCGTGCCTGGCGTCGGGCACCAGCAGGGACCCGGACAGCGCCGGTCCGTCCAGGCTCACCGCCAGCGCCTGATCGGCCGGCGCGATCTGCACGCGCGTGGATGGGAACTGCCCGCCCAGCAGGCGCAGGCGGTCGGCGCTGACGTCGATGCGCCGCAGCGGCAGGCCGCCGTCGCCGGCGCCGCCGCGCGCCAGCGCGATCCATTCCATCGCGTCGAGCGTGCCGGTGCGGCCGGTCGCGATCAGTCCGTTGGCCGGCGGCAACTGGTCGACCCGCGCGCTGCCGAGCGCGACGCGCACGCCGGTCTGGCCGTTCCGGCTGTGCGCGCGCAGGGCCAGCCGGTTGCCGAAGCCGACGTCGATCTGCCCGCCGCCCAGCGGCAGCGGCGCGACCACGGTCGTGGCCAGCGGCGTGGCGGCCGGCTTGTCCAGCGGCGCGGGCAGGTCCAGGGTGGTGCCGAACAGGCTGGAACGCAGTTGCAGCCGGCTCGGCAGGGCCGCCGGCGCGCCCGCCTTCTCGACCGGTATCGCCACCGCCACCGTCCATTCGGACTGGCCGTGGATGTGCGGTTTCAGCCATGCCATCTCCGGCGCGCGGTCGAGCAGCTCGCGCGCGTCCAGCATCGCCGACAGGTCGGCCTCGAACGCCTGCGCGGCATCGCGCACGCCATCGCCGGCGCGCAGCGACAGCACGCCGGGGCGGCCCTGGTGGACCACCCGCAGCGGCCCGGAGGCGAAACCGCCGTCGCCGTAGCGGGCCTTGCCGTGCATCTGCGCGAAGGCCAGGTCCCAGCGCTTTTCGGTCAGCGCCGCGCCCTGCAGTTCGACCTCGCCCTTGAGCCTGTGCAGCGCCGCGTGCTCCTTCTTCAGCGGCTGCAGCAGGGCGAAGCTGGCACGCACCGGCCCCTTGCCCTGCAGGTTGTCGAGGACCTCGCCGTAGCGCCGTTGCAGCGGGCTGCGCCTGAGCAGGTCGATGAAGGCGCCGGCATCGCCGGCGGCGCGCGCGTCCACGCTGAGATCGGCGTCGCCGAAGTCGGCGATGCCGGCATCGAAGCGATCCAGCCGCACGCCGGCCAGGCGCGCCTGCCCGCCGATGGTGAAGCCGTTGCCGACGAAGGCGATGTCGGCCTCGACGCGCTCCATCGCCGGCCAGTCGGGCTGGAACTTGAACTGCCCGTCCTCGATGCGGGCGGTGGCCTCGAAGCGGCCATTGCGCTCAACGAACGGCCAGTCGTCGAGATCGCCGGACACCAGCGCGCGGCCGCCGCGCACGCGGCCGCCGACCAGCGCCGCGTCGAGCCAGCGCACCGCCGCTTCCGGCATCCGGTGGTGGATCCAGAAGCCCTTGGCCACCGGCACCGGCGCATCGTCCAGTTCGGCCGCCAGATCGATCCAGGGCCGGCTGCCGTCGCCCTGGAACCACAGGCCGCCGCGCACCCGCGCGCCATAGTCGCGCCCGCTCACGCGCAGCGCCGGGGTGGCCACGCGCCAGCCGGCGCCCTCGCGCCAGCCC
This sequence comes from Pseudoxanthomonas mexicana, assembly GCF_046736355.1. Classification (GTDB taxonomy): domain Bacteria; phylum Pseudomonadota; class Gammaproteobacteria; order Xanthomonadales; family Xanthomonadaceae; genus Pseudoxanthomonas_A; species Pseudoxanthomonas_A mexicana_B. The sequence continues at coordinate 2,730,689 of NZ_CP157201.1, forward strand.
AGGATCTGGCCATCCAGGCCGAGTTCGTGGGCCACGCCGAAGCCGCGCGGCCAGTCGAAGCGCATCGCCGCATGCGGATCCAGCCGCAGCGCGAAGCCCTCGCCGTCACCCTGGAATTCACCGGCCAGTCCTTCCAGCCCCGGCGCATCGCCGACCGGCAGGAAGCCCACGCCGCTGAGCCGGCCGCTGCCGCGCATCGGACCGCCGCGCGTGCCGGCCAGCGACAGCTGCGCGATCTGCGCGCTCGGCCGCGCCTGCGACAGCCAGCGGCGCAGGCCGGCATCGACGCCATCGCTGAGCGCCAGCAGCCGCAGCAGCGGCGCGGCGTCGATGCGCTCGGCCAGCAGCGCGTAGCGCTGCCCGGCCGCCACGGTCAGCCCGTCCAGCACCTGCTGCCGTCCGTCGCCGGACATGCGCAGGCGCGGCGCGTCGAAGCGCCAGCCATCGGCCGCCTGTCGCCAGCGCAGCCGCGCCTGCACCTGCTCGAAATCCAGCGTTGGCGCCTCGGCCGCCGGCGCCAGCGGCGCGCCGCGCAGTCGCAGGCTGCGCAACTCGACCTGCGAGGTCACCTGCACCACGCGGTGATCGCGCACGTCCACCCAGCCCTGCAAGCGGCCCTGGCCGCCATCCACGGCGATGCCGGCGTGGCGCAGCAGCGGCGACCACACGCCGAGGTCCTCCGGCGCGCTGTCCAGGTAGATGCGGCCGCCGCCGCTGTCGCGCGCCAGTTCGGCGGTGATCCGCAGCGGCGCGGCGCCGTCGCGGATCCACGCGCGGGTGCCGGCGCGCACGCGCTGGCCGTCCACGCGCAGGCGCAGGTCGATGCGCGGCAGGGTGATGTCCCAGTCCAGCGACGGCGCGACCACGCGCAGGCGGCCGCCGATGATCTGCAGTTCGCCCAGCCCTTCCAGCGTGGCCAGCGGATCCCCGCCGGCCTGCTGGCCCGGCAGGCCGCGCACCGACCACTGCCCGGCATCGTCGCGCTGCAGCGTCAGCGACAGCCCGCGCAGGCGCAGCTCGGTGAACGAGCGACCCGGCAGCAGCCCAGCGTACATCGATACCAGCACCTCGGCCTGGCCGACGCGCACGCCGGCCTCGCCACGGCCGATGCGCATCCCTTCCAGTTGCAGCAGCGGCCCGCGCCGCGTCCAGCGCGTCCTGACCTGGTCGAAGGCCACCGGCTGCCCGGCCTGCTCGCTGAGCCAGGCGGCGATGCGATCCGGATGGCGCTCGGCCAGCGGCAGCACCTGGCTGGCCACGCCCAGCACCAGCGCCATGCACACCAGCACGATGGCCAGGCCGTAGGCCAGGCCACGGCGGAGCAGGCGCAGGCGGCGGCGCACAGGCGTGGACATCAGAAGGCGGGAATGGGGAATCGGAAATGGGGAATGGGAGAGAAACGCCGTCCGGTATCGCTTCTACGATTCCCGATTCCCCATTCCCGATTCCCGGCCCTAGAGCAGCACCACATCGAACTGCTCCTGCAAATACTGATCGTCGGCCTGGAAGCGGATGGTCTTGCCGAGGAATTCCTCCAGTTCGGCCACCGCCTGCGATTCGTCCTCGGTGATGCGCGCGACCACCTTGGACGAGGCGATCACCAGCAGCCGCGCGGCCTCGAACTGGCGCACTGCGCGGGTGATCTCGCGGAAGATCTCGTAGGTCACCGTCTCGGCGGTCTTGATGCTGCCGCGGCCGCCGCACTGCGGGCAGGTCTCCGACAACTGCCGCTCCAGGCTCTCGACGGTGCGCTTGCGGGTCATCTCCACCAGCCCCAGCGGCGAGAACTCGTACACCGTGGTCTTGGCGTGGTCGCGCGCCAGCGCCTTCTCCAGCGTGCGCAGCACCTGGCGGCGGTGCTCGGCGTCGTCCATGTCGATGAAGTCGATGATGATGATGCCGCCGAGGTTGCGCAGCCGCAGCTGCCGCGCCACCGCCTGCGCCGCCTCCAGGTTGGTGCGGTAGACGGTCTCCTCCAGGTTGCGCTGGCCGAGGAAGGAGCCAGTGTTGACGTCGATGGTGGTCATCGCCTCGGTCTGGTCGATGACCAGGTAGCCGCCGGACTTCAGCGGCACCTGCTTGTCCAGCGCGCGGCCGATCTCGTCCTCGACGCCGTACAGGTCGAAGATCGGGCGATCGCCGGTGTACAGCTCGATGCGCTCGGCCAGCACCGGCATGTACTTGGCGACGAAGGCCTGCAGGCGCTCGTAGGTCTCGCGCGAATCGACCTTGACCTTCTCCACGTCCTTGCGGATCAGGTCGCGCACCGCGCGCAGCGGCAGGCTCAGGTCCTCGTAGAGGATGCTGCAGGTCGGCGACTCGCGGCCGCGCTTCTCGACGATGTTCCATACCCGCGACAGGTAGGCCAGGTCCTCGGCCAGCGCCTCGGCCGGCTGCCCTTCGGCATTGGTGCGGATGATGTAGCCGTGGCCGCCGTGCTGGGCGGCCAGGTCGGTGACCACCGACTTCAGCCGCGCGCGCTCGGCCTCGTCCTCGATGCGCGCCGACACGCCGACCACCTTCGACTGCGGCAGCAGCACCAGGTAGCGCGACGGGATGCTGATCTGGGTGGTCAGCCGCGCGCCCTTGCTGCCGATCGGATCCTTGACCACCTGCACCACGATGTCCTGGCCGTCGCGCAGCAGGTCCATGATCGGCACCGACGGCGGCGGCGGCAGCGGCGCCTCGTCGGCCTCGCCGGTCGCGCCCGGCACCGTGCGCACGATGTCGTTGGCGTGCAGGAACGCCGCGCGCTCCAGCCCGACCTCGACGAACGCGGCCTGCATGCCCGGCATCACCCGCTGCACCTTGCCCTTGTAGATGTTGCCGACCACGCCGCGCCGCCAGCCGCGCTCGATGTGCAGCTCCTGCAGCATGCCGTTCTCGACCACGGCCACGCGGGTCTCGCGCGGGGTGACGTTTACCAGGATCTCTTCGCTCATGGCGTGACTCGACGCGCCGGCATCGTGGGAAGCCGCGGCTCCCGCATGGCACCGACTCCCCTTCCCCCGCGTGCGGGGGAAGGAGGGGATGGGAGGAAACGCCGGTCATGCATACCGGAGTCGCGATTCATTTCGTCACCCCGAACGCCTTCAGCAACCGCGCCGTCTCGTGCAGCGGCAGCCCCATCACCCCGGAGTAGCTGCCGTCGAGCCGGCTGACGAACTGCTCGGCATGACCCTGGATGCCGTAGGCGCCGGCCTTGCCCATCGCCTCGCCGGTGGCCAGGTAGCCGGCGATGTCATCCTCGTCCAGCGGCATGAAGGTGACCCGCGAGCGCGACAGCGCATGCAGTTCGCGTTCGGCGCTGACCAGCCACACCACCGAGATCACCTCGTGGGTGCGCCCGGACAGCCGCAGCAGCATCGCCGCCGCGTCGTCCGCATCGGCCGGCTTGCCGAACACCTCGTCGTCCAGCACCACCTCGGTATCGGCGCCCAGCACCACCGCGCCGGGCGTGGCGACCACCCGCAGCAGGCCGGCGCCGGCCTTCTCGCGGGCGACCCGGCTGACGTAGTCGGCGGCCGGCTCGCCGGGCTGGCGATGTTCGGGGAGGTCGAGTTCGAGCGTGCCGAAACGGCAGCCGAGGCGGGTCAGCAGTTCGGCGCGGCGCGGCGATTGGGAGGCCAGGTAAAGCATCGTGACAGGATAACCCGCGCCGCCTGACTGAACGGCCGCCAATCCGGGCCTGCGGCACCCGACCCCGGCCGGGGTCACAGCGCGTTCATCCTCGCCTGAACACCCTGTCCGCCTTCAAGGAGATCCACGATGCGAAACCCTGTCCTCGCCCGCCCGCTGCGTCCGCTGTTGCTTGCCCTTTCCCTCGCCGCAGGAAGCCTCGCCATGACCAGCCATGCCCAGTCCGTCCCCGGCTACGCCGTCACCGCCGACGGCACCCTGCTGAACGTCTCCGCCCAGGCCGAGGCCTCGCGCGTGCCCGACGTGGCCACCCTCTCGGCCGGCGTGGTCACCCAGGCCGCCGACGGCAACGCGGCGATGCGCCAGAACGCCGAGCAGATGGCCAAGGTGACCGCCGCCATCAAGGCCGCCGGCATCGCCGACAAGGACGTGCAGACCAGCGGCATCAACCTGCATCCGCAGTACCGCTATGCCGAGAACGAGCCGCCGCGCATCACCGGCTACCAGGCCACCAACACGGTCAGCCTGAAGGTGCGCGACGTCACCCGGCTGGGCAAGGTGCTCGACGCGCTGGCCGCAGTCGGCGCCAACCAGATCAACGGCCCGAGCTTCAAGATCGACCAGCCCGAACCGGTCTACGACGAGGCCCGCCTGGCCGCGCTGCAGAAGGCGCAGGCGCGCGCCGAGACCTACGCCAAGGCGCTGGGCCTGCGCGTGCACCGCATCGTCAGCATCTCCGAGGGCGGCGGCAACGACTTCCGGCCGATGCCGATGATGGCGATGGCCAAGGCCGATCGCTACGAGAGCACCCCGGTGTCGCCGGGCGAGACCACGCTGTCGGTCAGCCTGGACGTGGTGTTCGAGCTGGGCAGGTGAATCCCCGGGCCTGGTCGATGCCAGGAACGCGCGGACATGCGGCGGGTCCTTCGGACCCGCCGTTTTTCGTTGCGGCCTCCGTCGCGGTTTCCCCGGTCGCCGTGGCGGTTGGACCAAAGTCGGACGCGCCCCTATTGCCAAATCCGCTGCGGCGGGCGCAGATTCGGGTCGCGGCACTCCGCGCTGCAACCCCACGCCCGGCGTCCGTGCGTTGTCCCTCTCACAGCCCTACTGGAGGTGGATCATGGTTCGCACCCTGCCTTTCCGTCCGCAGTCCCGTCCCGACGCCGCGCGCGTGCTGGCCCTCGCCGCCGCCATCGCGGTCCACCTGCTGGCGATGCTGTTGCTGCTGATGCCGCTGGCCGGCCCGCAGGCGGAAAAGATCGTGGCCCCGCGCGAGATTCCGCCGTGGGTGATTCCGGTGGAACCCATCACGCCCCCCGTTCCGCCGCAGCCCGTGGAGTTGCAGAAGCCGCAACCGCCACAACCGACTCTCACCCAGCGCATCCAGCGCGAACCCACGCCGCAGCCGCCGGTCGTCGTGGAGCCGGGCGCCGAGCGCACCGTCGACATCGCGGTCGCCCCCAGCGAAGGTCCGACCGGCGACAGCACCACCGTCGACGTCTCGCCGATGATGATGGGCGCCCAGCTTCGCTATGCGAAGGCGCCCGCCCCGCCCTATCCGCGCGACGCGCTGATCGGCCGCATCGAAGGCACGGTGACGCTGAAGATCCTGGTCGACACTGACGGCAAGCCGCTGGAAGTAAGCATCGAGACCTCCAGCGGCAACCGCTCGCTGGATCGCGCCGCCAGCCAGCACGTGCTCAGGCACTGGCGCTTCCAGCCGGCGATGCGCGACGGCCGGCCGGTGCAGGCCCACGGACTGGTGCCGATCGCGTTCTCCCTGCAATAAACGCGCATCGGCATCCACTTCAATGGGACGGCCCGCCGCGAGGTGGGTCGTTCTTTTTTTGGCTATTTATCCAGCCTGTAGCGCCGAGCTTGCTCGGCGGGAGCGTTCCGGAGGAGCGGAGCAAGCTCCGCTCTACAGCGGGTCCGGCATGGAACGGCCGCTGCGAGGCGGACCATCCTTCTTCCGGCCATTCGCCCGAGCCTGTAGCGGCGGGTGCGACCCGGAGCAGCGGAGCAAGCTCGGCCCTACAACGGTGTCCTATGCGCGGTGGTAGGGATGGTTGGCCAGCATCGCCGCGGCGCGGTACAGCTGCTCGGCCACCACCAGCCGCGCCAGCATGTGCGGCAGCGTCAGCGGTCCCAGCGACCAGGTCTCGTGCGCGGCGGCGAGCACGTCGGCGGCATGGCCTTCCGGCCCGCCGATCAGGAAGGCCAGGTCGCGGCCCTGGCCGCGCCAGTGCTCCAGCCGCTGCGCGAGCTGTTCGGAGGAATGGGCCTTGCCGGTCACCTCCAGCGCGACCACGTGCGCATTGCGAGGCAGCGCGGCCAGCACGCGGCGCCCCTCGTCGTCGATGGCGCGCTGCGGATCGCGGCCCTTGCCGCGCAGGCCCGGCTCGATCTCGACCAGATCCAGTGGCAGCCAGTGCGACAGGCGCTTGCGGTATTCGGCGAAACCCTCCGCCACCCAGGCGGGCGCGCGTTCGCCGGTGGCGATGAGGCGAGCTTTCACATTGAGAAGTGAGCGAAGAGGAGTGAGGAGTGAGTAAAAACGACGCTACTCCTCACTCCTCACTCCTCTCCGCTCACTCCTGCTCTTCCGGCGGCTGGTCGCCGACCGTCCACAGGCGCTCCAGCGCGTAGAACTCGCGCACGCGCGGCAACATGACGTGGACGATGACGTCGCCCAGGTCCACCAGCACCCATTCGGCCTCGCGCTCGCCTTCCACGCCCAGCGGCATCACGTCGAGCTTCTTGGCGAACTTGACCACCTCGTCGGCGATCGACTTGACGTGGCGGGTGGAGGTGCCCGAGGCGATCACCATGTAGTCGGCGACGCTGGATTTGCCGCGCACGTCGATCTCGACGACATCCTTGGCCTTCAGTTCCTGCACCGCGGCGTGCACGGTGGCGAGCAGTTCCGGCAGGGCCGGCGGCGGGCTGGGCAGGCGGGTCTTGATGACTTGGGCTTGGCTGGACAAAGGCGAGGCTCGGGAGAAAACGCGGCGGAATTATACCGGACCGGCCGCGGCCGCCGGCGTGAAGTACAGGCCCTGCGCCTCGATGTAGGCGGCCACCGCCGCCGGCAGCAGGTGCCGCCAGGGCCGGCCGGCGGCGATCAGCGCGCGCACCTGGCTGGCGGACTCGGGCCGCAGGGGATGTTCGAGCCGGTAGAAGCGGCCGGCCGGCGCCTGCGCCAGCGCCTGCGGCGAATCGGTCCAGCGATCCCGCAGCCAACCGGCGAGCTCCGGCGCGTCGGCCGGATCGAACCGGCTGCCCGGCCGCCCGGCGACCACGAAATGCACGTAGTCCGGCAAGGCCCGCCACTGCCGCCAAGTCGGCAGGCCGAGCAGGCTGTCGGCGCCGATCAGCAGGGCCAGCGGGACTTCCGGGCCGGCCTCGGCGCGCATTTCGCGCACGGTGTCGAGGGTGTAGGACGGCTGGCCGGGTTCGCGCTCGGCGCGGCGCAGTTCGCGCAGATCCACGCGCAGGTCGCGCTCGCCTTCGATCGCCAGTTCCAGCATGCACGCGCGCTGCGCCGCGCTGGCGCCGGGCGCGGTCCGGTGCGGCGGATCCGCGGCGGGCATCAGGTGGACGGGCACGTGCAGCGCATCGCGCGCGGCGCGGGCGACGGCAAGGTGGCCGTTGTGGATCGGATCGAAGGTGCCGCCGTACCAGAGGTGGAGCTGGATCCCGGGCTCCGGGTCCCGCGATTCCCGCCTCATCACGCCACCAGCAACCGCATCGCCCGGGCCTCGGCCACCGCCAGCAGCAGGCGTTCCAGCGCCACCCAGGCGTCGCCGTCGGCGCGGCCCTTGGCGATGCGGTCGATGCGCGAGGCCTCGGCGGCGAAGCCCTCCCAGCGCCGCGGATTGGCGTGGCGCTGCAGGGCGCGCTTGAACGGCGCCTGCTTGCTCTCCCAGATGCCCTGCGCCTTCATCTCGGCCGCGAGGTTGCCGCCGCCGGCCTGCGCCTTGGCCAGCGCGGCGGTGCGCAGCAGTTCCTTGACCACGATCGGCATCAGCGCGGCCACCGCCTCGCCCTCGGCGCGCAATCCGGCCAGTATCCGCGCCACCTGCGGCGCCTGCCCGGCCAGCATCGCGTCGCTCAGGCGGAACACGTCGTAGCGCGCGGCGTCGGCGACCAGCGATTCCATCGCCTCGCCGTCGAGCGATCCCTCGCCGCCCAGCAGCGCCAGCTTGTCGATCTCCTGCGCGGCCGCCAGCAGGTTGCCTTCGACCCGCTCGGCCAGCCGCTGCACGGCGTCGCGATCGGCGCGCACGCCCCTGGCGCGCAGCCGGCTTTCGATCCAGCCCGGCAGTTCGTGCGGCTTGATCGCCCAGGCCACCGCCAGCGCGCCGGCGCGCACGACCGCGTCGACCCACTTGCCGTGGTGCGCCTTGCTCCAATCGCCGGCGGTGATCAGCAGCACCACGTCGGGCGGCGGCTGCGCGCAGAAGGCGCCGATGACTTCGGCGCCTTCCTTGCCCGGCTTGCCGCCGGGCAGGCGCAGCTCGATCAGCCGGCGCGAACTGAACAGGCTGGGCGCGTTGAAGCTGGCCTCCAGCCGGTCCCAGTCGAAGTCGCGGCCGTCGGCGTCGAACACCTCGCGCTCGCCGATGCCCTGCGCGCGCGCCTGCGCGCGCACCGCGTCGGCCGCCTCCAGCACGCGCAGCAGTTCCGGCCCGGCGATCAGGTAGACCGGCAACAGCGGTTCTTCGCCGCGCGCGGCCAGTTGTTCGGGCTTGAGCTCCATCAGGGCTGCGGCGGTGCCACCGGCGGCACCGTGCCGGCGCGCACCACGCCGTCGATGCGGCGCAGGATCGAGGTGGCCATCTCGCGGCGCAGTTCGTCGGCCAGGATCTCGCGCTCGGTGGTGGTGCCGGTCGCGTCCTCGGGCGGCGAGACGTAGTCGCGCGACATCTCCACCACCTGCTGCGGCACCAGCGCGCTGCCGTCGGCGCGGCGGAACGCGAACACCACCGCGTAGCGCAGGCTGAACTCCTGCGCGCGGCCGAACTGGTCGATGGCGATCGGCAGATCGCCCCAGCGCTCGGACAGGATGTGCAGCGTGGCGACCTCGCCGGGCGCGTCCTCCGTCGCCGGGGTGGCGCCGGCCGCCTGCAGGCCGCGCTCCAGCAGCGTGGTCAGTTCGCTATAGGCGGTGGAGGTCTCGACCCGCACCGGCCCCAGATCCTCGGGCAAGGCAATCCTGCCGCGCAGGTGGAAGCCACAGCCGGACAGCAGCACGGCGACGGCGAGGACGGCGGACAGGCGGATTCGCATCATGGGCAATCGCAGGATCGGGACGGGGCCGGGAACGGCCGACACGTTACCGCAAACCGCGTGAACCGCGCATGCCGCGTCGGGCCGCGCGCCGCGGGCGTGGCCGGCCACGCCCGCAACCGCAGGGACTCAGCCGGCCACGATGTTGACGATCTTGCCCGGCACGATGATGACCTTGCGGATGGCCTGCCCTTCCAGGAACTTGGCGGTGTTGGGCTCGGCCCGGGCCAGCGCCTCGATCTGGTCCTTCGGCGCGTCGGCGGCGACCTCGATGGTGCCGCGCAGCTTGCCGTTGACCTGCACCGCCAGCGTCACCGAATCGCGCACCATCGCCGCCGGATCCGCCCGCGGGAACGGCACGTCCTCCAGCAGCGTCTCCGGATGGCCCAGCGCCTGCCACAGCGCATGGCAGGCGTGCGGGGTGATCGGGTTGAGCAGCAGCACCGCCGCCTCCAGCGCTTCCTGGCGGATGGCGCGGCCGGCCGGGCTGGCGTCGTCGAACCTGCCCAGCGCGTTGGACAGCTCCATCACCGCGGCGATGGCGGTGTTGAAACCGTGGCGGGCGCCGTAGTCGTGGCCGACCTTGTCGATGGTCTCGTGGGTCTTGCGGCGCAGCGCCTTCTGCCCGGCATTCAGCCCGGCGAAGTCGACCACCGGCGCGGGGCCTCCGGCGGCACGGCTTTCATCGGCATGCCGCTGCACCTGCGCCCACAGCCGGCGCATGAAGCGCGCCATGCCCTCCACGCCGGCCTCGTTCCATTCCAGCGACTGCTCGGGCGGGGCGGCGAACATCGAGAACAGGCGCACCGTGTCGGCGCCGTACTTGTCCACCATCGCCTGCGGGTCGACGCCGTTGTTCTTGGACTTGGACATCTTCTCGATGCCGCCGATCCTCACCGGCTGGCCGTCGGCGACCAGGGTCGCGCCGGTGATGCGGCCGCGCTCGTCGCGCTGCACCTGCACGTCGGCCGGGTTGATCCAGTCCTTGGAGCCGTCGGCGTTGTCGCGGTAGAACGTCTCGGCGATCACCATGCCCTGGGTCAGCAGGTTGGTCGCCGGCTCGTCGCTGTCCACCAGCCGCGCGTCGCGCAGCAGCTTGTGGAAGAAGCGGAAGTACATCAGGTGCAGGATCGCGTGCTCGATGCCGCCGATGTACTGGTCCACCGGCAGCCAGTGGTTGCCGCGCTTGTCGACCATCTCGCGCGCGCCCGGCGAGGTGTAGCGCGCGTAGTACCAGCTCGACTCCATGAAGGTGTCGAAGGTGTCTGTCTCGCGCTCGGCCGGCTTGCCGCACTGCGGGCAGGTGGTCCTGCGCCATTCCGGGTCGGCCTTGATCGGCGACTTGACGCCGTCCAGGGTCACGTTCTCCGGCAGCACCACCGGCAGGTCGGCATCGGGCACCGGCACCGCGCCGCAGTCGCCGCAGTAGATGACCGGGATCGGGCAGCCCCAGTAGCGCTGGCGGGACACGCCCCAGTCGCGCAGGCGGTAGTTGACCCTGCGCTGGCCGCGGCCCTGCCGCTCGAAGCGCTCGGCCAGCGCCTCGAACGCGCCCCAGTAGTCCAGCCCGTCGAACTCGGCCGAGTTGACCAGTTCCAGGTCGCGGGTCTTGTCGCCGTACCAGTCGTGCCAGGTGGCGGGGTCGTAGGTCTTCTCGGCGTCGTTGCGCGGATCCTTCAGCGCGATCACCTGCCGGATCGGCAGGCCGTACTTGCGCGCGAACTCGAAGTCGCGCTGATCATGGCCGGGCACCGCCATCACCGCGCCGGTGCCGTAGCCCATCAGCACGAAGTTGGCCACCCACACCGGCACCTGCTCGCCGCTGATCGGGTGCACCGCGCGCAGGCCGGTGTCCATGCCGCGCTTTTCCTGCGTCTCCAGCTCGACCTCGGAGACGCCGCCGTGCTTCAGATCCTCCAGGAACGCAGCCAGCGCCGGATTGTGCGCGGCCGCCTTCAGCGCCAGCGGGTGCTCGCCGGCGATCGACACGAAGGTCACGCCCATCAGCGTGTCGGGGCGGGTGGTGAACACCCGCAGCGGCTCGTGCGCGCCGTGCGCGTCGGCGGCGACGTCGAACTGGATTTCCAGCCCTTCCGAGCGGCCGATCCAATTGCGCTGCATGGTCTTGACCGCCTCCGGCCAGCCCGGCAGGTCGTCCAGGCCGTCCAGCAGTTCCTGCGCATAGTCGGTGATGCGCAGGAACCACTGCGGGATCTCGCGCTTCTCGACGACCGCGCCGGAGCGCCAGCCGCGGCCGTCGATGACCTGCTCGTTGGCCAGCACGGTCTGGTCGACCGGATCCCAGTTGACCACCGAGTTCTTGCGGTAGGCCAGGCCCTTGCGCAGCAGCCGGGTGAACATGCGCTGCTCGTGCACGTAATAGTCCGGCCGGCAGGTGGCGAACTCGCGCGACCAGTCGATCGCGTAGCCCAGCGACTTCAGCTGGCCGCGCATGTGCTCGATGTTGGCGTAGGTCCACTTGGCCGGCGCGGTCCTGTTCTTGATCGCGGCGTTCTCGGCCGGCAGGCCGAACGCGTCCCAGCCCATCGGCTGCAGCACGTTGTGGCCGGTCATGCGCTTGTAGCGGCTGATGACGTCGCCGATGGTGTAGTTGCGCACGTGGCCCATGTGCAGCGCGCCGGACGGGTACGGCAGCATCGACAGGCAGTAGAACTTGGGCTTGGCCGAAGCCTCGTCCACCTCGAAGGCGCGGCTGTCCTCCCAGAACTTCTGGGCGGCCGACTCGACGGCCTGGGGATCGTAGGAGACGGGTTCGGCGGGAACGGACATGGCGGAAGGCGGGACGGGCGGCGGCAAAGCCTGCAAGGGTACCGCAGCGCACCATGCCCTGCCATCGGCACGGGACTGGCCGCCCGCCGCGTCCATGCCCCAAGATGGCGGCTTTCCGCCCGGAGCCCGCCATGTCCCGCCTTGCCGCCCTGCTGCTCTCCACCGCCGCCACCACCGCCCAGGCGGCCGAACCGCTGGCGCTGCAATGCGGGCGGCTGTTCGACGCGCGCGCCGGCAAGGTGCTGGGGCCGCATACGGTGGTGGTGCGCGAGGGCCGCGTCGAGCACCTGATCGAAGGCCACGCCGACGTGGCCGGCTTCCGCCGCATCGACCTGACCGCGCACACCTGCCTGCCCGGCTGGACCGACCTGCACGTCCACCTGGGCAGCCAGTCCGGTCCGCAGAGCTATTCGGAAGGCTTCCGCCTGGATCCGGTGGACTACGCGTTCCGCTCGGTCGGCTACGCGGAGAAGACCCTGCTGGCCGGCTTCACCAGCGTGCGCGATCTCGGCGGCGAGGTCGCCCCGCACCTGCGCGACGCGATCAACCAGGGACTGGTGAAGGGGCCGCGCGTCTTCGCCGCCGGCAAGTCGATCGCCACCACCGGCGGCCATGCCGATCCGACCAACGGCTGGAACCACCTGCTCTCGCACCTGGCCGGCCCGCCCGGCCCGACCGAGGGCGTGATCAACTCGCCCGACCAGGCCCGCCAGGCGGTGCGCCAGCGCTACAAGGACGGCAGCGACGTCATCAAGATCACCGCCACCGGCGGCGTGCTCAGCTACGCGAAGTCCGGCGACGCGCCGCAGTTCACCGTCGACGAGATCAAGGTGATCGTCGACACCGCGAAGGACTACGGCTACACCGTCGCCGCGCACGCGCACGGCACCGAGGGCATGAAGCGCGCGATCCTCGCCGGCGTCACCAGCATCGAGCACGGCACCTACATGAGCGAGGAGGTGATGCGGCTGATGAAGCAGCACGGCACCTGGTACGTGCCGACCATCTACGCCGGGCGCTTCGTCGCCGACAAGGCGAAGATCGACGGCTACTTCCCCGAAGTGGTGCGGCCCAAGGCCGCGCGCATCGGCGCGCTGATCCAGGAGACCGCCGCCAACGCCTACCGCAACGGCGTGAAGATCGCCTTCGGCACCGACATGGGCGTCGGCCCGCACGGCGACAACGCGCGCGAGTTCCTCTACATGGTCGAGGCCGGCATCCCCGCCGCCGTCGCGCTGCAGTCGGCGACCATCCGCGCGGCCGAGGTGCTGGGCGTGGACGACCAGGGCGTGATCGCCGCCGGCAAGCGCGCCGACGTGATCGCGCTGGCCGGCGACCCGGTGCAGGACATCGAGGCGGTGCTGCGGGTCGAGTTCGTGATGAAGGACGGGCAGGTGTTCAAGCAGCCCTGACCCGGCCGCTGCGCCAGGCCGCGAGCGTCCCCCACAGCAGCCACAGGCCGGACGCCAGCCGCTGCGCGGCGCCCGGCGGCAGCAGTTCCACCCCGACCAGCACCAGCGCCAGCAGCAGCAGCGCCAGCACGGTGGTGAAGCGCGCCAAGCCCCTGGCGCCCGCGCGCTTCCATGCCGACGCCAGCGCCAGCGCGCCCGGCACGAACGCCACCCACCACAGCATCCACGCCACCGCGTGCAGGCCACTGGCGGCGTTGTCCAGATCGTCCGGATCCAGCGGCAACAGCCCCTGCAGGGCGAAACCCAGCGCCGCCAGCAGCACGAGCTGGCCGCCTATCCGCCCGCTCCAGCCGGTCGTGGCCGGCAGGCGCGCGCGCAGCCGCAGCGCCACCGCCGCCATCAGCAGCCCCGGCAGCACGAACGCCAGCAGGTTGAACGCCCCCGCATGCGGAAAGCCGCGCGCGCCGAGCAGCGCGGCCGGGTGCAGTACCTGCGAATAGCCCTCCAGCGCCGCGCCGAAGCCGATCACCGCGCCCGCGTGCAGCGCCGCGGCCAGTACGCCCAGCCAAGGCCACGCCCACATCGTCATCCTTCCCATCGGAACACCTCCTCCACGCCCACCCCGAAGGCCCGCGCAATGCGGAACGCCAGTTCCAGCGACGGCGCGTAGCGGCCCGCCTCCAGCGCGATGATGGTCTGCCGGGTCACCCCGCAGGCGTCGGCCAGCGCCTGCTGGGTCATCTCGCCGCGCTCGAAGCGCAGGCGGCGGATGTCGTTGGCGATCGGCGTGCCGGTCACCGGCGATCGCGCCAGTAAAGCACCGCGCGGGTGCAGGAGATGGCGGCCCCCGAAGACACCAGGCCGAACATCAGGAAGGCCTCCAGCCAGGCCAGGGATCGCGATCGCACGTAGTCCTGGAAGGACTCCAGCCCCAGCACGTGCGCCGCCGCGATCAAGGTCAATGCCAGCCACAGGTAGCCGACCACGGCCGCCCGGGCCGCGATCCGGAGGTCGCGCTCGTCGATGAAGCGCCCCGCTCCCTTCCACCTGATCCACCCGTAGCCGAGCAGAAACAGCATGAAGACGCGCGCCCCGGCACGCTGCGCCGCCGTGGAAGCCAGGCCGTCGATGCCGGCCGGGTCGAGGAACAGCCGCCAGCCCAAGTAGAGCGCGACCGGCACGAACAACGCCGCGCCCAGCCACGCGATCCGTTCCTGCTTGTTCATCTCCGCGATCATGGCCGTGACGCTCATCCCGCCCCCCTCCGGTCCCGCAGGTGCCTGGCGGCGGCTACGCTCCCGACAGGCGCCACGATCAGCGGTGCCAGCCCTCTCCCTCGTTGCAGCTTCATCGACGTCACCCTGACCGGACACAATGTAACTCGTACATTACATTCGTTTCCGGCAATGTCAAAACCTTTTTACATTACCTTGTATCCTGACCGCCGCGACACCATCTGAAGTGCCACTTCACCCACCCGATCAAGAGCCGTCCCCGATGAGCGAGCTGCCCCACGTCTTCGACGCCACCACCGAGACCTTCGAGGCCGAAGTCCTGCAAAAATCGCTGGAAACGCCGGTACTGGTCGATTTCTGGGCAACCTGGTGCGGACCGTGCAAGACCTTGGGGCCGATCCTGGAAAAGCTCGCCGGCGAGTACAACGGCGCGTTCCGGCTGGCCAAGGTGGACGTGGACAAGGAGCAGCAGATCGCCGCGGCCTTCCAGATCCGCTCGGTGCCGACGGTGTTCCTGGTCAAGGACGGGCAGCTGGTCGACGGTTTCCCCGGCGCGCTGCCGGAAGGCCAGTTGCGCGAGTTCCTGAAGCAGCACGGCATCGAGCCGGCCGCCGCGCAGGAGGAAGCCGCGCCCGCCACGCCGCTGGACCCGCATGCGGAAGTGCTGCGCCTGCGCAAGGCCGCCGAGGCCGAGCCCGACAAGGCCGAGTTGAAGCTGGACCTGGCGCTGGCCCTGCTCGCCACCGGCGCCAGCGCCGAGGCCGAAACGCTGCTCGACGCGCTGCCGGCCAACCTGGCCACCGACGAGCGCGCGGTGCGCGCCCGCGCGCGACTGGGTTTCGCCGCCGCGCTGAAGGACGCACCGACGCCGGAAGTCCTCGAGGCGGCGGTGGCCGCCAATCCCGACGATCTGCGCGCGCGCCACCTGCTCGGCGTGCACCGGCTGGTGGCCGGGCGCTCGGAGGCTGCGCTGGAGCAATTCATGGAGATGCTGCGCCGGGATCGCGGCTACGAGGACGGTCTGCCGAAGAAGACCCTGATCGACGCCTTCCGCGTGATCGAGGACGAGGCGCTGGTCGGCCAGTACCGCCGCAGGATGTCCGCGCTGCTGTTCTGAACCCGCCTCCTCACCCGACGATCGCGGCGGCCGGCGACGGCTCCGCCGCGGATGCGCCTTACCTCCGGCTCCCATGCGCCCTTCCCTGCTGCGCCACGGCTTCAACTTCTGGCCGCCGTTCCTGTTCAGCGGCATCCACGTCACCGAACTGGCCGACGACTGGTCCTACGCGCGCGTGGAGATGCGCATGCGGCCGTGGAACCGCAACTACGTCGGCACCCACTTCGGCGGCAACCTGTTCGCGATGACCGATCCGTTCTGGATGATCCTGGCCAAGGAGCGGCTGGGCCGCGACTACTACGTGTGGGATCGGGCCGGCGAGATCGAGTTCGTCAAGCCGGGCAAGGGCACGGTGCACGCCGAGTTCCGCCTCGACGACCTCACCCTGGCCGACATCCGCGAATCCGCCGCCGGCGGCGACAAGCACCTGCGCTGGATGCCCGCCGACGTGTTCAACGCGCGCAACGAAGTGATCGCGCGCGTGCGCAAGCAGATCTACGTGCGGCTGAAGCCGGACAGGCGCTAGGCATTCCGTCATCCCCGCGGTTTTCAACAGACGGAGGTCTGGTCAGGCGGGGATCCAAGCAAGGGCAAGGACATCGGATCCCGCGACGCCAGGGCGAACTGCGGCCGCATGCGTGATCACGGCAGGTTGCCTGCCGCTTCCCGCGGCAGCCGGCTTGCCGGCAACGGCAGGCGCAGGATCTCCTCGCCTTGCCGGCGCTCGTACAGGTCCACCTCGATCCAGGCCCCATCGGCGCTCAACCGCACCGGACGCGCCGACGACTGCAATGCCGCCGGCAGCGAGGCAAGGGCCGACGTGCCGGCCGGCTGCGCCTGCTGGCGCAGCCACAGCAGCGCATTGACCACGCGCAGACGCGCCGCCATATCCTGCAGCCGCAATCCGTAGTCCCGATAGGCGGGAGCGGCGATGTCGCCCAGGATGCAGCCGATGGGGTTGGACACGCAGGCCAGGCTCCAGCGTGTCGTCTCCACCAGCGGTTCGGCCAGCGGAAGATCCTGCGCCACGAGCCGCTTCGCCGCCTCGCCGCAATACCAGGCGAAGCGCGGCGCCATGCGCGCCGCCGTCTTCTCCGGGTCGAAGAGCAATCCCACGCTCCGCTTTTGCCGCAGTTCCTCCCGCGCATGCTGGCGCATGCCGTTGATGGCGAACCGCCCCTCCGCCAGCATCACCGCGCAGGCATCGTCGGCCAGCGTGTCCAGCGGCGCGAACGCCGCCGCGCACGTGGCCGGCAGCGGGTGATCGGCGGGCAGCTCGGCCAGCATGTCGGCCAGCAGCGCCGCGTTGCCGGACAGCATGGCGCTGCCCACCATTGCGCCGATCAGGTTGTCCCCCGAGCGGACGAGCTTGCGCCCGAGCATGCCGTCGCGGCAGACGCCCGACAGCGCCGCGTCGGTCTGCCCCTGCACGAACGCCAGCGCATGCTCCGCCAGCGGCAGGCCGAGCGCCTGGTAGGACGGGATCGGCATGTCCAGCCGCGCCGGGAAGGCGTTGGCGAAATGGTCGTAGTCCGACAGCGCGGCCACGCGCTGCAGCAGAATCCGATTGTCCGCCACCCATGCGCCGTAGCCGGCGACGTCGGCGCGCACGCGCTGCAGGCAACCGTCCTCGTGCCAGCGGCACCCGTCCGGGGCGCCGGGCCTGTCCACCCGCAGCTCCGGATGCTGTTCGAGCAGGCTCTGGTAAGGAGTGCCGCCGCCCTCGGCGGCAGGCTGGGGCGTGGCTTCGAAACGCGCCACGTCGCGCGCCAGCAATTCCGCCACCTGGCCTTCGGGGACGTCGCGCTGCACCGCCCACAGCAGGGCGAAACCATTGCGGCCCTGCCGCTGCGGCGGCGTGTCCACCCGCGCCAGCGCATCGCGCTGCGCCCGTTCCGGCGGCAGCCACCGCGAGACGGCATAGATCGCCAGCACGATCACCAGCAGCGCGGCCACCACGCCCGCCACGATCTTCAATCCCTTCCACATGCCGCTCCCCCTGGACGCTCCGTTCCACCGGCCGGAGGATAACCTGCGCCGGCGCGGCGTCTACAATGACGCCATGTCCCCCGACGCCTCCGCCCATCGCCCTTCCGTGCAGAAGCTGTTCCTGACCGGCCTGCTGACGCTGCTGCCGATCTGGCTGACCTGGGTGGTGGTGAAGTTCGTGTTCGTGCTGCTGTCGGGCATCAGCAGCCCGTGGGTGGTGCCGCTGTCCGAGCGCATCGCCGCCTCGTTCCCCGGCTACCTGTACTGGGTCAAGGCGCTGTGGGTGCAGAACACCATCGCCATGATCGCCACGCTGGCGGCGATCCTGCTGGTCGGCGCGCTGAGCCGGCGCGTGGTCGGGCAGCGCCTGCTGCGCTGGTTCGAGAAGGTGATCGCGCGCATCCCGCTGGCCAACATCATCTACACCAGCGCGCGCAAGCTGCTGGACATCCTGCAGACGCAGCCGGGCAGCACCCAGCGGGTGGTGCTGATCGACTTCCCGCACCGCGACATGAAGTCGGTCGGGCTGGTCACGCGGGTCATCCGCGAGCACGGCAGCGGCCGCGAACTGGCCGCGGTGTACGTGCCGACCACGCCCAACCCGACTTCCGGCTACCTGGAAATCGTGCCGGTGGAACTGCTGACGCCGACCGACTGGACGGTGGACCAGGCGATGAGCTTCATCATCTCCGGCGGCGCGGTGTCGCCGGAGACGGTGCCGTTCACCCGCGCGGGGGAACGCTGAGCGCGATGGCCGCGCCGGGCCGCGGGGCGGTTCGCCCGACCGGCCGGCCGCCAGCGCGGGAATGACCGGCCGGGCCGTCACGGAACCGTGACTTTGGTCGCTGGCTCCCGCGCGCCCGATGCGTGACGCTCGCCGTTTCCCTTCGCATCCGGAGCCGCCATGATCCCTTCCACGCCGCGCCTGCTCGTCCTTGCGCTCGCGCTTGCCCTGCCCGTCTGCGCGGCCACCGCGGCGCAGGCATCGCAGGCCCCCGCGCCATCGGTGCGTCCGGCGACGGACAAGGCCGCGCAGCTCGACGCGCTGTACGCGCAATACTGGGAAGAGTCGCTGGCGCTCAATCCGCTGCGCGCCACCTTCCAGGGCGACCCGCGCTACAACGACCGCCTGCCCAATACGCTGTCGGCCGAGTACCGCGAGCGCTCGCGCCGCTTCACCGAGCAATGGCTGCGCAAGGTCGAGGCCGTCGGCGCCGACGGGCTGGACGGGCAGGCGCTGCTGAGCTACCAGATCTTCGTCGCCAAGGCGCGCAACGAACTGGAAGGCATGCGCTTCCCCGGTTGGATGCAGCCGATCAACCAGTTCTACAACCTCGCCAGCACGGTGGTGCAGCTGGGCTCGGGCACCGGCGCGCAGCCGTTCAAGTCGGTGAAGGATTACGACGACTGGAACAAGCGCGCCTCGCAGGTGCCGGTGCTGTTCGACCAGGCCATCGCCAACATGCGCGAAGGCATGAAGGCCGGCGTGGTGCAGCCGCGCGCGTTGATGGAGAAGGTGATCCCGCAGCTCGATGCGCTGATCAAGCCGAAGGCCGAGGACACGCTGTTCTGGGGGCCCGTGCAAAAGATGCCGGCCGCTTTCGCCGCCGGCGACAAGCAACGGATCGCCGGCGAATACCGCGCATTGATCGAAGGCGAGCTGATGCCCGCCTATCGCCGACTGCGCGCGTTCATCGCCGAGGAATACCTGCCTGCCACCCGCGCCAGCGCCGGCATGCAGGGCCTGCCCGACGGCGAGGCGTGGTACGCCTACAACGCGCGACAGAGCACGACCACAGACCTGACGCCGGCGCAGATCCACCGGATCGGCCTGGACGAGGTCGCGCGCATCCACGGCCTGATGCACGGCGTGCTGAAGGACACCGGCTTCAAGGGCACGCTGCAGGAATTCTTCCGTTTCGTGCAGGACGACCCGCGCTTCACCTTCAGGACGGAGGAGGAACTGCTGGCGCACTACCGCGGCCTGGAAGCCAAGGTCGACGCGCGCGTGCGCGAGCAGTTCTCGCTGATCCCGAAGGCGGCGTTCGAGATCCGCGCGGTCGAGGCGTTCCGCGCGCAGTCGGCCGCCGGCGGTTCGTACATGCGGCCCAGCGAGGACGGCACGCGGCCGGGCATCTTCTACGTCAACACCTACGACCTGCCCACGCGCAAGACCTGGGACGCCGAGGACCTGTACCTGCACGAGGCCATTCCCGGCCACCACTTCCAGCTGGCGCTGCAGCAGGAACTGACCGACCTGCCGATGTTCCGCCGCTTCGGCAGCGAGATCGCCTTCTCCGAAGGCTGGGGCCTGTACGCCGAATCGCTGGGCAGGGACCTGGGCCTGTACGAGGATCCGTACAGCTACTTCGGCTACCTGCAGAACGAACTGTGGCGCGCGATCCGGCTGGTGGTCGACACCGGCCTGCACAGCCAGGGCTGGACGCGCGAACAGGTCATCGACTACATGCTGGCCAACTCGGCCGAGAGCCGCACCCAGGCCACCGCCGAGGCCGAGCGCTACATGGCCATCCCCGGCCAGGCGCTGGCCTACAAGATGGGCGAGCTGAAGATCCAGCAGGTGCGGCGCAAGGCCGAGGCCGCGCTGGGCGATCGCTTCGACGTGCGCGCCTTCCATGCCGAGGTGCTGAAGGACGGCTCGGTGCCGCTGGACGTGCTGGAGCGCAAGATCGACCGCTGGATCGCAGCGCGACAGTGACGGGATGAAAGGCAGCGGAGCAAGCTTCGCTCTACGCGTCGCGCGGCACGGTAGAGCCGAGCTTGCTCGGCCGCTTTCCCGTTGCGGTAACGTGGCGGCGGTGCGATGGCGGAGCGCGCGATGAAGCCGATGGCCGGACTGCGGAACCTGTTGCTGGTGCTGGGGGTGTCGATGGGCGGGAATGTCATGGCGGCCGATGGCGCGGCCGCGATCGATGCGCTGATGCGCGCCTATGACGGCGACGTCCCCGGCGCGTCGGTGCTGGTGATCCACGACGGCCAGTCGCTGCTGCGGCGCGGCTACGGCCTGGCCGACCTGGAGGCCGGCATCGCCGCCACGCCGCGCACCAACTACCGTCTGGCCTCGGTCAGCAAGCAGTTCACCGCCGCGGCGATCCTGCTGCTGGCGCAGGATGGCGCGCTGTCGATCGACGACCCGGTGCGGCGCTGGCTGCCGGGCCTGCCGCCGGCGGCCGACGCGATCACCCTGCGCCACCTGCTCGGCCACACCAGCGGCCTGGTCGACTACGAGGACGTGATGCCCGACGACGTGCGCGGGCAACTGCGCGACGCCGACGTGCTGCGCCTGCTCGAAGGCCAGGACCGCACCCATTTCGCGCCGGGCAGCGACTACCGCTACAGCAACAGCGGCTACGCGCTGCTGGCGCTGATCGTCGGCGCGGCCTCGGGCATGGACTTCGCGACCTTCCTGCGCGAACGCATCTTCCTGCCGCTGGGCATGCGCGACACCTACGCGCACCAGCAAGGCGTGGACACCGTGCCGCACCGCGCCTACGGCTACAGCGGGATCGACGGCCGCTGGCGGCGCACCGACCAGAGCCCGACCAGCGCGGTGCTGGGCGACGGCGGCATCTACTCCTCGATCGACGATCTGGCGAAGTGGGACGCGGCGCTGTACGACGATCGCCTGCTGAGCGCGGCGTCGCGGGCGCTGGCGTTCTCGCCTGCCACCGCCACGCCGGAACCGGACGTGCCGCATTACGGCTTCGGCTGGCGCATCAACGGCGATGCGCTGTGGCACAGCGGCGAGAGCATCGGCTTCCGCAACGTCATCATCCGCTGGCCGAAGGAGAGGCTGACCGTGATCGTGCTGAGCAACCGCAACGATCCCGAGCCGTACCGGCTGGCGCTGGCCATCGCCGACCACTACCGGCAGGCGGAACCCTCAAGGTGAAGACGCTGATGCGGCTCCCATGCCGAGGAAAGATCCTTCTCCCCCGCTCGCGGGGGAGAAGGTGCCCGCAGGGCGGATGAGGGGGAAACCCCGCGGTGCTTCAGCAGCACTTGCTGATACATCAGCCTGCGTTCAAAGGTTCAGGGGCAACTCCACGACTCGACATCCCCGCTTCGTCCGCCCCCCTCACCCCAGCCCTCTCCCCCGCAAGCGGAGGAGAGGGAGCATGGATGCGCGGCTTGATGCTCCTGCTCCCCCACAAGCGGGAAGAGGGGAAATCGCATCAACGATTCACCGCAAGTCGCCCAGGATGACCTGCGCCGCGTTGTGCCCCGGCGCGCCGGTCACGCCGCCGCCCGGATGGGTGCCGGAGCCGCACAGGTACAGGCCCGGCAGTGCGCCGCGATAACCGGCCTGCCCCAGCATCGGGCGTGCGCTGAACAACTGGTTGAGGGTGAGCGCGCCGTGGAAGATGTCGCCGCCGACCAGGCCGAAGGTGCGCTCCAGATCCAGCGGACTCAGCGCCTGCCTTCCCAGCACCGAATCGGCGAAGCCCGGCGCATGGCGATCGACGGTGGCGACCATCAGGTCGGCGACCTCGTCGCGGTGATCGTCCCAGTTGCGGCCGTCCGGCAACACCGGCGCGACGTGCTGGCAGAACAGGCTGGCGACATGGCGGCCGGGCGGCGCCAGCGAGTCGTCCAGCGTCGAGGGAATCAGCATCTCGACGACGGGTTGGCGCGACCAGCCATGTTCGCGCGCATCGCGATACGCGCGGTCCATGTAGTCCAGGCTCGGCGCCAGGATGATGCCGGCGGTGAGGTGATCGCCCGGCCCCGGCAGCGCGCTGAAGTCCGGCAGGCGCGACAGCGCCACGTTCATGCGGAAGGTGCCCGAGCCGCAGCGCCAGTGCGCCATCCGCTCGCGGGTGGCGGCCGGCACGTCGTCGGCGCGCAGCATCCGCTCGTACAGCAGCTTGGGATTGACGTTGGCGACCACGGCGCGCGCGCGCAGCGTGCGGCCGTCGGCCAGCGCCACGCCGACCGCGCGGCCGCGTTCCACCAGCACGCGATCGACGCCGCAGCCGGTGAGGAGGGTCGCGCCGGCTGCGCGCGCGGCGGCGGCCATCGCCTGGGTGATCGCGCCCATGCCGCCGATGGCGTGGCCCCAGGCACCCTTGACCCCGTCCACTTCGCCGAACACGTGGTGCAGCAGCACGTAGGCCGAACCCGGCGTGTACGGGCTGGCGTAGTTGCCGACGATGCCGTCGAAACCGAACAGCGCCTTGATCGGTTCGCTCTCGAACCAGCGCTCCAGGTATTCGGCCGCCGACAGCACGAACAGGTCCAGCAGTTCCTGCCGCAGCGATTCGTCCAGCGCGTGCAGGCGGCGGCCGAGCCGGCCGGCGCGCAGCAGTTCCGGCAGCGCCTTCCACCAGCCGCCGTCGGTGACGTTGGGCGGCGCCTGCAGCACCAGCGCGCGCAGCACGTCGGCGATGGCTTCCAGCCGGGCCTCGTACTCCGGCAGCCGCCGCGCGTCGCGGGCCGAGAATTTCGCCACCTCGTCCTGCGTCCTTCCCGCCCCGGTTAGCAGGTAGCGGCCGTCCGGCAATGGCAGGAAGTTGTTGCGGCGGCGCTGCACGATGCGCAGGCCGTGCGCGTGCAGGTCCAGGTCGGCGATGACCTTGGGCTGCAGCAGCGACACCGTGTAGGACGCCACCGAGTTGCGGAAGCCAGGATGGAATTCCTCGGTCACCGCCGCGCCGCCGACCACCTCGCGTCGCTCCAGCACGCTCACCGCCAGGCCCGCGCGCGCCAGGTAGGCGGCGCAGGTCAAGCCGTTGTGGCCGCCGCCAATCAGCAGCACGTCGCAGTCGGGCTTGTGGGTCATCGGGAGCGCTCGGCGAAGGAAGCGGCAAGCATGCCCGCTGATCGATGCGGCGGCAAAACGGCCGTTGCATCCGCCCCCATGCCGCTGCGCATGCGGCATGAGGAAAGCGCCAAGCGCGGTCGCGGCAGGGGGAGAGGCGGCCGGCCCCGCCACGGAATGCCTATAATCCGGCGGTTGCACATCGCCACGATGGGGAACGACTTGGACACGGACAACCGGCAAGCCACGCTGGGAAGGCATCGGGCCGGCGGCGCATGGACTTCGCGCAGCGCCGCGCATCCGGCTCGCATCCATCCCCCGGCAGGCGCGGCGGAACAGCGCACCCGATGATCACCACCCCGCTCCTGTCCTCCCATCGGCAGCGGCTGCTGCTGGCCATCGGCGCGGCCGCGCTGGCCCTGCTGCTGATGCAATCGGGCCTGACCCGCCGCCTGGACACCGCCCTGTACGACCTGATGGCGCCCAGCGTCGCGCAATCGCCGGACCCGCGCGTGCTGACCATCGCCATCGATGACCGCAGCATGGTCGAGCTGGGCCGCTGGCCGTGGTCGCGGCGCGTCCACGCACAGATGATCGATCGCCTGCGCCAGGCCAACGCGCGCGGGGTGGCGATGGACGTGCTGCTGTCCCAGCCCGCCCTGCACGATCCCGAGGGCGATGCGCTGCTGGCGCGGGCGCTGGCGCGCAGCGGCCGGGTGGTGCTGCCGGTGCACGCGGAGACGGCGCGGGACGGCAGCGTCGAGCTGCTGCCGATCCCCGAGTTCGCCGCGGCCTCCGCCGCGCTGGGCCACGTCGACGTGCCACAGGATGGCGACGGCGTGGTGCGCGGCCATTTCCTGTACGCCGGCCTGGGCTCGCCGCAATGGCCCTCGCTGGCGCTGGCGCTGCACCAGCTCGATCCCGAACGCACCCTGGCCGATCCGCTGGGCCGGCATGACCCGGCGGTGGAGACGGCCGGCCCGCGCGAGCGGGTCCGCGACCGCCAGGTGCTGGTCCCGTTCGCCGCCGCCGGCGACGCCCATGCCGTGCTGTCCTACGCCGACGTGCTGGCCGGCCGCGTGCCGGACGCGGAACTGGCCGGCCGCTGGGTGTTGATCGGCCTGACCGCCGGCGGCTTCGAAAGCGGGCTGGCCGTGCCCGGACGCGATGCCGGCTCCGGCATGACCCGCCTCGAATACCAGGCCAACGCCTTCGACATGCTGCTCGGCAAGCGCGCGATCGTGCCGATGCCGCCGGCCGCGCAGATCCTGCTGACGATGCTGCTGGCGGCGCTGCCGCTGCTGCTGCACGCGCTGCCGCCGCTGCAGCCGGGATGGAGGGCGGTGCTGGCGGCGCTGGCGCTGGCGGTGCTGCTGCCGTTGCTGCTGCTGCACGCCGCGCGGATGTGGTATCCGCCCGCAGCGCCGTTGCTGGTGGTGGCGCTGACCGGCCTGTTCGGCGGCTACGGGCTGATGCGGCGCGTGCGGCGGCGCGCCCAGCTCGACCCGCTGACCGGCCTGGCCAACCGCAGCCGGTTCGACGCGGTGCTGGCGCACGAGCTGGTCCACGCCCAGCGCAACGGCCAGCCGCTGTCGCTGCTGGTGCTGGACGTGGACAGGTTCCGCCAGTTCGAAGGCGCCCGCGAGGGCCACGGCGAGGCGGTGCTGCGGACGCTGGCGCGGGTGCTGGGCTGCCGCGCGCGCCTGCCGCGCGATCTGGTCGCCCGCCTCGGCGGCGACCGGTTCGCGGTGCTGCTGCCGGAAACCTCCAGCCAGGCCGCCGCCACCATCGCCACCACCGTGCACGTGGACCTGGCCAATCTCGCCGCCGCGCCCGGCCAGGCGCCGCCGTTCAGCACCAGCATCGGCATCCACACCTGGACCGCCGACGACGTGGCGCTGACGGCCGGCGAGATGTTCGGCATGGCCGAGGCGGCGCTGTACCGCGCCAAGCAGGCCAGCCGGCTGCGCGGCGCCGGCCATGCGCCGGTGTCGGCGGGCGCGGCCTGAGCCACGGCCCGGCCGCCATGACCTTCGACACCCGCGACACCCGCACGACGGGCGTAGAGTCGCGCGCACGCCCCGCCGGGGCTTTCCCTACCCATGCCCCCCGCGGGCCGGAGATGCAATGAATCCGCGCAAACCCCAGTTCCTGCTGCTGTCGCTGGCCGTGACGGCGGCGCTCGCCGCCTGTTCCAGGTCCGAGGCCCCGGCACCGGCGGCGACCGACGCCGCGCCCGCCGCGCTGCAACTGACGCTCGACGAGAGCGCCCTGCCGGGCGTCAACCGCTTCGCGCTGGACGATCTGGATGCCGGCAAGAACGCCTGCACCGATTTCGCCGGCTACGCCAACGGCAAGTGGCTGGCCGCCAACGCCATCCCGTCCGACCGCACCAGCTGGGGCGCGTTCGAGATGCTGGCCGAGCGCTCCACCGCCATCCAGCGCCAGCTGGCCGAGCAGGCGGCGCAGCACGCCGAAGCCGGCGGCGTGGAGAAGATCGTCGGCGACCTGTGGGCCACCGGCATGGACGAGGCGAAGATCAACGCGCAGGGCATCGAGCCGATCAAGCCGGTGCTGGCCGCCATCGACGGCCTGCAGGACAAGGACGCCATCGCCGCCTACCTGCGCGACAGCGCGGCCAAGGGCCAGGCCTTCCTGTTCGGCTTCGGCGCCGAGGCCGACTTCAACAAGCCCGACACCAACATGGCCTACGCCTTCCAGGGCGGCCTGGGCCTGCCGGACAAGAACTTCTACTTCGACGCCGACAAGAAGAACATCCGCGACGAGTACGTGAAGCACATCGCCAAGGTGCTGGAGCTGTCCGGCGTGGCCGCCGCCGACGCCGGCAAGCAGGCCGCCGACGTCATGGCCTTCGAGACCCGCCTGGCCAAGGCGTCCAGGTCGCGCGAGGAGATGTCGCGCGACGTCTCGCTGTACTACAACCCGATGACCCTGGCCGAGGCCGACAAGCTGACGCCGAACTTCCCGTGGACGAAGTTCTTCGAATCGCAGGGCGTGGCGCCGCAGGAGAAGTTCTCGCTGGCCATCCCGGCCTTCCACCAGGAAGTCAGCGCGATGCTGGGCGACACCGACGCGGCGGCGTGGCGCGCCTACCTGCGCTTCCACACCGTCGACGGCGCCTCGCCCTACCTGAGCGACGACTTCGCCAACGAGAACTTCAACTTCTACGCCAGGACCCTGCGCGGCCAGCAAGAGATCAAGCCGCGCTGGAAGCGCGTGCTGGAGACCGTCGAGGGCCAGGCCGGCGAGGCGCTGGGGCAGATGTACGTCAAGGTCGCCTTCTCGCCGGAAGCCAAGGCCAAGATGGAGACGCTGGTGGCCAACCTCGGCACCGCGCTGAAGGCGCGCATCCAGAACCTGGCGTGGATGAGCGAGGAGACCAAGGCCAAGGCGATGGAGAAGCAGGCCGCCTTCACCACCAAGATCGGCTACCCGGACAAGTGGCGCGACTGGGCCGGCCTGTCCACCGGCCGCGACAGCTACATCGGCAACGTGCTGGCGGCGCAGGAATTCAACTACAAGTGGAACCTGTCCAAGATCGGCAAGCCGGTGGATCGCACCGAATGGGCGATGCCGCCGCAGATGGTCAATGCCTACTACAACCCGCTGCAGAACGAGATCGTGTTCCCGGCCGCGATCCTGCAGCCGCCGTTCTTCGACCCCGAAGCCACCGACGAGATGAACTACGGCGGCATCGGCGCGGTGATCGGCCACGAGATGACCCACGGCTACGACGACCAGGGCAGCCGCTTCGGGCCGACCGGCAAGTTCGAGAACTGGTGGAGCGAGGCCGACGCCAGCGGCTTCAAGGCGCTGACCGGCAAGCTGGTGGCGCAGTTCGACGCCTACCGCACCGCCGACGGCCAGGCCATCAAGGGCAACCACACGCTGGGCGAGAACATCGCCGATCTCGGCGGCCTGGCCACGGCCTACGACGCGATGAAGGCCGCCGCCGGCGACACCCCGGATCCGATGACCGACGGCCTGTCGCGCGACCAGCGCTTCTTCCTCAACTGGGCCACGGTGTGGCGCCGCAACTTCACCCCGGAAGAGCTCAAGCACCGCATCGCCACCGACGAGCACGCCCCGGCGCAGTTCCGCGCGATCGGCGCGCCATCCAACCTGCCCGCCTTCGCCGCCGCGTTCGGCTGCAAGGCCGGCGACCCGATGGTGCGCAGCGGCGACGCCCAGGTCGTGATCTGGTAAATCCATCCGCACGGCGGCACCCCTCGAAGGCCCGGCATCGCCGGGCCTTCCTTTTGCCCGCGCCACCGCGCCGGAACTGTGCCGGCCGTTCACCGGCCACGCGTGCGGCGCTTGCTAGAATCCGCCGTCTTTTCCCGTACGGATCCACCCGATGCCCGCGATGCGTGCCGTGTTCGGCAAACCCGCCCTGCTTGCCCTCGCCCTGGTCGCCACGCTGGCCGTCCCCGACGCCCAGGCGCAGAGGAAGCGTGCCGCCGCCCGCGCCCCCGCCGTCGCCCCGGCCTGCACCGACTTCTACGCCACCGCCAACGCCGACTGGCTCAAGGCCAACCCGGCCCCGGCCGACGGCATCGCCTCGGTCACCCTGCTGGGCCAGCTGCGCGCCGACATCGTGCAGCAGCAGCGCGACCTGCTCGACGCGGCGATGCGCTCGCCGCAGGGCAACGTGCAGAAGCTGCTCGGCGACTTCTGGGCCAGCGGCCTGGACGAGGCCGCGGTCGAGCGCGACGGCGCCGCGCCGATCGCCCCGCTGCTGGACCGCATCAACGCGATCAAGCGCGCCAGGGACGTGCCGGCGGCGATCGCCGCGCTGCACCAGGTCGGCATCCCGGTCGCCTTCAGCTTCAGCCCGGACGTGGACCTGGACGCGCTGGACCGCCACATCGGCTACTTCATGCAGGACGGCCTGGGCCTGCCCGATCCGGCCTACTACACCAGCGCCGATCCGGCCGCGCGCGAACTGCTCGGCCGCTACCGCGCCTACGTCAAGCAGGTGCTGGCGCTGACCGGCACGCCGCAGGCCAGGCTGGACGCCGAGGCGCAGCTGGTCATCGACCTGGAGACCCGGCTGGCCCAGCATTCGCGCTCGATCAAGGACCTGGCCAACCCGCTGGCCAACTACGCGCCGGTGCCGACCAAGGATCTCGGCAAGCAGTACCGCAACCTGCAGCTGGACGCGTTCCTGAAGGCGCAGGGCGTCAACGACGACGTGGTGTCGCTGGCCGACCCGGCGCTGTTCAAGCAGATCGACGCGCTGGTCGCCGGCCTCAAGCCCGAGCAGTGGAAGGCCTACCTGCGCTGGCGCGTCGGCGATTCGATGGCGCCGTACCTGGCCAAGGCCTGGCGCGACGCCGAGTTCGAATTCCGCGGCCGCGTGCTGCGCGGGCAGACCGCGCCGGCGCCGCGCTGGCAGCAGGTGCTCGACGCCATCAACCTGGCCGCCGGCCCGATGCTGGGCCGCGAGTACGCCGCGCGCTACGTCAGCGCCGAGCACCGCAAGCGCGCCGAGCAGATCACCGACCAGGTCCGGCAGGCGCTGGCCCGCGGCCTGGAACGCAACGCCTGGATGAGCCCCGCCGCCAAGGCCGAGGCCGCCGACAAGCTGGCCCGGCTGAAGATCGAGGTCGGCACGCCGCGACGCGACCTGGACTACACCGTGCAGCCGATGGGCCGCGGCAGCTTCGGCGGCAACATGCTGATCGCCTCGACCTGGCGCCACCGCGAGGAGATGAAGCGGATCGGCAAGGGCAACGCCGACCGCCGCTGGGACGTGCTGCCGCAGCAGCCGGCGCTGGCCTACGACCTGGCGCAGAACCGCCTGATCATCACCGCGGCGGTGTTGCAGAACGCGGTGTTCGACAGCGACCAGCCCAGCGCCAGCCAGTACGGCTCGTTCGGCGCGATGGTCGGCCACGAGCTGAGCCGCGGCTTCGACGGCAAGGGCCGCATGATCGACGCCAAGGGCGAACTGCGCGACTGGTGGACGCCGGCCGACACCGCCGCCTGGAGCGGCCTCGGTGCGCGCATCGCCGGCCAGTACGACCGCTACGCCTATCCCGGCCTGGGGGGAGTGAAGGTCAACGGCCGCCTGACCCAGGACGAGAACCTGGCCGACCTGGCCGGCCTGGAACTGGCCTGGGACGCCTACCTGGCCGCCGAGCCGCAGGCCACGCCGGCCGCGCGCCAGGACTTCTTCAAGGCCTGGGCGCGGCTGTGGGCGCAAAACCTGTCCAGGCCCGACGCCACCCAGCGCGCCGGCACCGACATGCACGCGCCCGGCCAGTGGCGCGTCAACGGCCCGCTGGTCAACCTGCCGGCGTTCGCCGAAACCTTCTCCTGCAAGGCCGGCCAGCCGATGCAACTGGCCGAGGGCGAGCAGTTGCGCATCTGGCGCTGAGCAGGATCAGCCCTCGGCTCGTCCGAGGAGTTTGCAACCAAGACCCTTCCTTCTCCCGCAAGCGGGAGAAGGTGGCTCGAAGAGCCGGATGAGGGCACTCAAGGCACTTGTGCACTCAGCGCACGCTGCGCAGCGGCGGCCGCGGCGGCTTGCGCCTGTCGAACGGCGGCTGCCCGCGCCAGTAGCGGATCATCAGCCAGCCGAACACCATCCCGCCCAGGTGCGCGAAGTGACCCACGCCCGGCTGCCAGCCGGTCACGCCGAACAGCAGCGCGATCGCGCCGTAGATGATGACCAGCGTGCGCGCGCGGATCTCGAACGGGATCGGGAAGATGATCATGCGGTTGTTCGGGAACAGCATGCCGTAGCCGAGCAGCAGGCCGAACACGCCGCCGGACGCGCCCAGCGACGGATATGCCGGCCCGCCCTGCGCGACGATGAATGAAGTCACCGCCAGCTGGCACAGGTTGGCGCCGACCAGGCAGACCAGATAGTAGGTGAGGAAGCGGCGCTCGCCCCAGGTCGCCTCCAGCGGCGAACCGAACACCCACAGCGCCAGCATGTTGAACAGCAGGTGGCCGAAATCGCCATGCATGAAGCCGCTGGTCAGCAGTTGCCAGGGCATGAACGGGAATCCGGGCAGGTCGTAGCCGCTGAAGTTCAGCGGCCACAACTCGAACGCGCCGGTGATCTGCCGGGTCAGGAACATCTGCAGCAGGAATACCGCCGTGTTGGCGATCAGCAGCGCGCGGGTGACGGGAAGCAATCGGGGGAACATGGCGCTCTCGATATCGTCGGTCCGGCACAGGATACCCGCAGCGTCGTGCATGCGAGATGCCCGCCTCGCCGGCCATCCATCTTTTCCTCGCTGTAGAGCCGAGCTTGCCCGGCTGCCTTTCGCTTCCGTGCCTCCGCAGCCGAGCAAGCCCGGCTCTACAGCACGTCGCGCAACCAGGGGAGAACCCACCCGCCGCGATTCAGCCCGGCCCCCAGATCGCCTCGTCCAGCGTCCGTTCCGCCGCCGGCATCCTCACCCGTCCCCTTTCCACCCGCACGCCCTCGGCGCGCAGGCGCTGCGACTGCTCGCGGAAACCGCGCGAGCCTTCCGGGAACGCGATGCGCCCGTCCGAGCGCAGCACCCGGTGCCAGGGCAGATCCGGGATCTCGTGGGTGGACAGGATGCGCGCCACCAGCCGCGCGCGCCCGGGCAATCCGGCGCGCCGGGCGACCTGCCCGTAGCCGGCGACCTGCCCGTGCGGAATCGCGCGGATCGCGGCGAGGATGCACTGTTCGGCAGACTTGGCGTCCATTGCGGATTAGCATAAACGTTCCCCACCGCCACGGAGCCAACGCCATGCAGAACTTCGAGCAGATCCGCGGACACCTGCATACCGCCGGCTACAAGGTCACCATGCACGACCCCTACGTGGCCTGCGTGGAACTGTCGCTGGGCAACGGCAGCCGCCACCAGCAGATCTTCCTGTCCGAACTGGGCAACGACGACCAGCGCGACTACCTGCGCGTGAGCACGGTGATCGCCCCCATCACCGGCATCGACGCCCGCCGCGCGCTGTCGTTCAACTGGCAGAGCAGCGTCGGCTACCTGGCCATCGGCGAACTCGACGGCGTGCCCTACCTGCAACTGTGCGAGAACCGCCCCTACGACGGCCTGAGCCCGGCCGAGGTGGACCGCCTGATCCTGGAGATCGGCGGCCTCGGCGACAGCATGGAGCGGGCGCTGTCGGCGGGAGGCGATTTGCTTTAGCGGGGACCGGGGACCGGGGACCGGGGACCGGGGACCGGGGACCGGGGACCGGGGACCGGGAAAAAGCGTATCGCCTTTAGCTCCTCATCCCAGCGCAAGCTGGGATCCATTTTGTTTCTGTCTTTGCTTTCTCAAGGCACCAGCAACAGGGATGACGTACTGTTGTTAACACTCTAGTTTTGCGCTGGGACGATGAACCCAAAAGCGGCGCGCTGTTCTCGCCCCTAGCCCCTAGCCTCTGTTCCCTTCCCTCAAGCCCACCCCATCGCCTCCAGCCCGCGCAGCAGTCCGTAGGCGATGCCGCCGGCGGCGGGGATGGTCAGGATCCATGCCCACAGGATGCGCTCGATCACGCTGAACTTCAGCGCGCGCGGGTTCTTGGCGAAGCCCACGCCCATGATCGCGGTGGAGATGCTGTGGGTGGTCGATACCGGCATGCCGAAGTGCGCGGCCACGGTCAGGATGGTGGCCGAGCTGGTCTCGGCGGCGAAGCCGTTGATCGGGTGCAGCTTGACCATCTTGTGGCCCAGCGTCTTGATGATCTTCCAGCCGCCCGAGGCGGTGCCCAGCGCCATCACGATGGCGCAGGTGATGACGATCCACATCGCGATGTCCTGCTCGCCGCTGCCCGGGTGCAGGAACGCCAGCCAGCCCGGCAGGTCGTCCAGCGCGCCGGTCGCCTCGGCGCCGAACAGGGTCAGCGCGATGATGCCCATGGTCTTCTGCGCGTCGTTGTGGCCGTGCGCGTAGCCCATGTAGGCGGCCGACAGGATCTGCGCCTTGCCGAAGATGGTGTTGACCCAGCGCGGCCGCGCCAACCGTCCCAGCACCCCGCCGATCCGGCTCATCGCGCTGATCAGCGCCCACAGCAGCAGCATCACCACGATGCCGAGCAGGAAGCCGGCGATCGGCGAGCTGATCATCGGCAGCACCACCTTCCACAGGATGCCCTTGTTCTGCGTCCAGTTGCCGACCGTCTCCGACCAGATCAGCGCGCCCCAGTCGTTGTGCGCGGCGGCCAGCGCGGCGCCGCACAGGCCGCCGATCAGCGCGTGCGAGGACGACGACGGCAGGCCCTTCCACCAGGTGATCAGGTTCCAGATGATGCCGCCCAGCAGCGCGCACAGGATCACCTGCGAGGTGACCTCGACCACGCTGGTGTCGACCAGGCCCGAGGCGATGGTCTTGGCCACCGCGGTGCCGGTCAGCGCGCCGATGAGGTTCATCACCGCCGCCAGCATCACCGCCTGCCCGGGCGAGAGCACCTTGGTCGCCACCACGGTGGCGATGGAGTTGGCGGTGTCGTGGAAGCCGTTGATGAACTCGAAGACGAGCGCGGCCAGGATGACGACGAGGACCAGGGTCAGCATCGTCCGCGTCTCAGCTGTTCTTCAGCACGATCTGGTAGGCCACCACGCCGGCCTCGCGGCAGCGGTCGATGGCCTTTTCCAGGATCTCGAAGAACTCCTTGAGCAGGAACATCTGCAGGTTGTCCAGGCGGCCGGAATAGATGTCGCGGTACAGCTCCAGCATCAGCCGGTCGGCCTCGTTCTCGATCGCGCGCAGCTTCTCGTTGAGCGCGGTCATGCGATCCAGGTTCATCTTCTTCAGTTCGTGGACCATGTCCACCACCACCGCCGCGGCCTGCTCCAGCATCGCCGCGCGCGGGGCGAAGTCGATGCCCTCCAGGTGCTGCAGCGCCAGCGAGTAGCGGTCGGCGAACTTCTCGACCTGCTTGGGGATCTTGTACAGCGCCGAGCCCAGCGCCTCGATGTCCTCGCGCTCGATCGGGGTGATGAAGCTGTCCACCAGCGCCTGGCCGATCTTCTCCGAGGCGGTGCGCTCGCGCAGGCGCGCCAGCTTGAAGGCGTCCAGCGCCGGCTGGCGCTCGGTGGTCCTCATCATCGCGTGCAGGGCCTGGGTGCTGTCGTAGGCGGCCTGCGCGGCCTCGTCGAGCAGGGTGTAGAACTGCTGGCCCGAACCGAAAATCGTCTGCAACGAGAACATCGCGTACATCCCACCGTCACGGGAGGGACGGCTTCTTCAAGGGGCGAATTATGACGGGTTGCGGCTGGCCGTGGCACGGGGTATCGGCAAAAATGCCGGCGGCGGGCCGTCACGGCCGCCTTCACCGCCCGGTCTGCTAGACTCCCCGCCGCGCCCCCGGGCGCACGCCTATGGAAGACGACCCTCCCCCTCCCGCGCACTGTCGCCGCCGGCACGTCCGCACGCCCCTGACCGTCCCGCCCCGCGGGGAGGCCGCGCGTGCTTGAACTGCTGCTGGTCCTGGTCCTGATCCTGCTCAACGGCTTCTTCGCCATGTCGGAGATGTCGGTGATGACCTCGCGCAAGACGCGGCTGCGGCAGATGGCGCTGACCAGCCGCCGCGCGCAGCGGGCGCTGGATCTGGCCGAGAAGCCCGAGAACTTCCTGTCCACCGTGCAGATCGGCATCACCCTGATCGGCGTGCTGACCGGCCTGTTCGGCGGCAAGTCCATCGGCCTGGCCATCGCCGCCTGGATCGAGCGCGTGATCCCGGCCGCCAACGCCTATGCCGAGACCCTCGGGGTCAGCATCGCGGTGGCCCTGATCACCTTCCTGACGCTGATCTTCGGCGAACTGGTGCCCAAGCGCCTTGCGATCACCCGTTCCGAGCCGATCGCCGGCTTCGTCGCCCTGCCGATGGGCTGGCTGGCTTGGATCGCCGCCCCGGCGGTCGCGCTGCTGGCCAGGAGCACCCGGCTGGTGCTGCGCCTGCTCGGCCTGGGCAAGGACGAGGCCGGCGCGATCACCGAGGAGGAGATCCGCATGCTGGTGGCCGAGGGCCACGAGCAGGGCGTGATCGACGTCGACGAGCGCAACATGATGAACCGCGTGCTGCGCCTGGGCGACCGCACCGCCGACAGCCTGATGACCCCGCGCAAGCGCGTGGTCTGGCTGGACGAGGCCGCCGACTACGAGAAGAACATCGCGACCATGCGGCAGTCGCAGTTCTCGCGCTTCCCGGTCTACCGCGGCGGCGACCACGACGTGGTCGGCGTGCTGGAGGTGAAGTCGCTGCTGGACCGCTTCACCGATCCGCACCCGGAAATCTTCCGCCACCTGCGCCCGCCGCTGTTCGTCTCCGACTCCACCCACGCGATGAAGCTGCTGGAGATCTTCCGCGAGGAGCAGCAGTCGCTGGCGCTGGTGGTGGACGAGTACGGCGAGATCCAGGGCCTGGTCACCCTCAGCGACCTGATGGGCGCGGTGGTCGGCCGCCTGCAGGCCGCCGAGAACCGCGAGGAGGCGCCGCTGGTGGTGCAGCGCGAGGACGGCTCGCTGCTGGTGGACGGCTCGCTGCCCAACGACGACCTGCGCGAGCTGATCGGCGGCGCGGCGCTGCCCGACGACGAGGAATACAACACCGTGGCCGGGCTGGTGATCGAGCGCTTCGGCCGCATCCCGCACGTCGGCGAGCATTTCGAATGGGCCGGCTGGCGCTTCGAGGTGGTCGACCTGGACGGCGCGCGCATCGACAAGATCCTGCTGCAGCGGGTCGAGGAAGAAGCCGAAGATGACACCTCCGGCTGACGCCGGCGAGGACGGCCCCGCCCATGGCGCCACCACCCGCCAGTTGCTCGACGATTTCGCCCTCGGCCACCCGGACGACATGCTGAAGCTGGGCGACGTGCTTTCCGGCCTGGGGCCGAGCGGCTTCGGCATGCTGCTGTTCCTCGGCGTGCTGCCGGCATTCATTCCCATCCCGGGCGTCGGCGGCGCCATCGGCGGGCCGCTGGTGGTGCTGGTCGGCGTGCAGCTGCTGCTGGGCCTGGGGCGGATGTGGCTGCCCGGCTTCGTCGCCCGGCGCGGCCCGCACCGCCGCGCGCTGATGACCTTCCGCACCCTGCTCTCGCCCTGGCTGCAGCGGCTGGAAAGGGTCGTGCGCCCGCGCCTGCCTGTCGTGCTGGACCACCGGGTGGCGCGCTGCTTCACCGGCCTGCAGCTGCTGCTGCTGGGATTGCTGCTGGCGCTGCCGATACCGTTCACCAACTACCTGTTCGGCGTGCTGCTGCTGGTCTACGCGCTGGCCCTGCTGGAACGCGACGGCGCGCTGATGCTGGCGGCATGGCTGTCCGGCAGCATCGCCATCGTCGTGTTCGGCGTGGTCTCGGGCAACCTGCTGCACATGCTGCAACGGGTGGTGGCCGGCTGGTTCTGATCGGCGCGCCATGCCATCGCGCACACCGCGACCTTTGTCCCTGTAGAGCTTGCTCCGCTGCTCCTGATTCCCGTGGCCGGCACAGCCGAGCAAGCCCGGCTCTACAGGGTTTCGCCAGCGGTCATGCGACCAGTTGCGCGAACTCGGCGGCGGTGACCGGATAGCCCAGCCAGTAGCCCTGGGCGAGGTTGCAGCCGCGATCGCGCAGCAGCTCGAACTGGCCCTCCTTCTCCACGCCCTCGGCGACCACGGTGATGCCCAGCGAATGGGCCATCGCGATGATCGCGGTGGTCAGCGCCAGGTCGTCCGGGTCGCGCAGCATGTCGGCGATGAAGCTGCGGTCGATCTTGACCCCGTCCACCGGCACCCGGCGCAGGTGGCTCAGGCCCGAGAAGCCGGTGCCGAAATCGTCCAGCCACACCTTGACCCCGGTGCGGTGCAGCGTGGCCAGCAGCGCGCTGGCGTGCGCCTCGTCGGCGATGACCGCGGTCTCGGTCAGTTCCAGGTGCAGGCGCGAGGACGCCAGCCCGCTCTCGCGCAGGCACTCGGCCACCAGTTCCGGCAGATCGCCGCTGCGCAGCTGGCGCGGCGAGACGTTGACCGACACGAACGGCAGCTCCATCGGATCCCTGTTCTGCCCCCAGCGCGCGGCCGCCGCGCAGGCCGCGCGCAGCACGCGCGGGCCGATGCTCTCGATGAGCCCGCTCTGCTCGGCCACGTCGATGAACACCGACGGCGCGATCATGCCCATCTCCGGGTGCTGCCAGCGCAGCAGCGCCTCGGCGCCGACGATCCTGTTGTCCACCAGGCGGAACACCGGCTGGTAGACCAGGCTCAGCTCGCCGCGCTCCCAGGCGCCGCGCAGCTCGTGCTCCAGCCGCACCCGGCGCTCGACCGCCTGGTCCATCGCGCGGCTGTAGAAGCGGTAGCAGTTCTTGCCGGCGACCTTGGCCTGGTACATGGCGATGTCGCCGTTCTTCATCAGCGCGGTCGCGCCGGAGGCGTCCTCCGGGAACAGGGTGATGCCGATCGAAGTGCCGAGGAACACCTGCCGGTCGTGGATGGCGATCGGCCGGCCGAGGTCGGCGACCAGCCGCTCGGCCAGGCGGGTGGCGCTGGCGCGCACGTCGCCATCCTGGATCAGGATCACGAACTCGTCGCCGCCGAAGCGCGACAGCAGCGCGTCGTCGCCGCCGAGCTGCTCGACCGCGTCGCGGATGCGGTTGGCGAACTGCTGCAGCACCTCGTCGCCGGCCTCGTGGCCGAGGGTGTCGTTGACCCGCTTGAAGTCGTCGATGTCGGCGAACAGCAGCGCCAGCTGCCGGCCCGCCCCGCGCAGCATCATCAGCCGGTGGTCCAGGCTCTCGCGGAACGCCAGCCGGTTGGTCAGCCCGGTCAGCGAATCGGTGTAGGCCATCTGCCGCACGTCGCGATCGTGGCGGGCGATGCTGTCGCTCATGCTGCCGAAGGCGCGCACCAGCTCGCCGACCTCGTCCTGCCGCTCGCTGGTCAGCCGTTCGCCGTTGTAGTCGCCGACCTCGATGGCGTGCGCGGCCCGCGCCAGTTGGCGGATCGGCCGCACCAGCGTGCGCTGGACGTAGACCACCACGGTCACGCTGACCGCCACCAGCGCCAGCAGCAGCAGCGCCACCCATAGCAGGTTGCGCTGGCCCAGCGCGATCAGGCGCCCGCGCGCGGCTTCCACCACCTTCTGCTCGTAGGCGCGGACCGAGGCGATCGAATAGCCCACCCGCACCCCGCCGATGCGCTCGTTGCCGACCAGGATGGGCTGGGAGATGTCGAGGATCTGCGCCGACCACTGCGCATGCTGGCCCTGCGCGGTGATCGCCTCGTAGGCCAGCGGGTCGTCCATCAGCTGGCCGTACACGGCGATCTCGTCGGTGCCGTCATGGATGATCCGGCCCTGGCTGTCGTAGACCAGCACGTAGTCGACGTCGACGTCGCGCTGCGCGCTGCGCACGATGCTGCCGATGGTGTCCAGGTCGAAGTAGTACACCGGGTTGGTCAGCGCGTCGGCCAGCCGCGACACCGTGGACTCGCCATGCCGACGCAGGTTCTGCTCGACCATCTCGCCCAGCGACTCGCGCCCCAGCTTGCCGACCTCGCGCTGCATCACCTGCTGCCGGTGCAGCAGCAGCGCGATCAGCGCCAGCACGACCAGCAGCATCGCCGCCATCGCCAGCAGGAAGCGCGCCTGCAGGCCGAACCGCAGCGGCTTCATTCGATTTGCTCGCGCACGCGCAGCACGCCGCGGCGCAGGTGATCCAGCGCGCGCCGGGATTCGGCGTCGATGGGCTGGAACCCGGTGGTGCCGAAGAACAGCTGCAGCGCCTGCCGCGCGGCCGGGTCGCCCGCGGCTTCCAGCAGCACCTCGCGCAGGCGCGCCTGCACCTTCGGGTCGAGATCGCCGCGCACCACCTCCAGCGCGCGCGGGTAGTCCGGCGTCTGGTGGATGATGCGGAAATCGTTGCGGAACGCCGGCGGGATGCGCCGCGCGTCCTCCCAGTCCAGGTTGCTGATGACGCCGACGTCGATCAGCCGCTTGTGCACCCAGGTGGCGATGTTCAGCTCGGTGCGCGCGAACAGGTAGCCGACCGAGTCCGGCCCGGGCCGGTCCATCGGCGAGAGCAGGATCTCCATCGGCACGCCGGCGTCGAGCAGTTCCACCGCCGGGGCGAAGTAGGCGCTGGTCGAGGCGGTGTTCTGGAAGGCGACCGTGCGCCCCTTGAGGTCGGCCAGCGACTCGATGCCGCTGTCGCGGCGGACGAAGAACACGCCGCGGTAGTGATCGGCGCCGCTGCGCTCGGTCAGCAGCAGCGGGCGCGCGCCGGCGCGCTCCTGCAGCCGCATCGCCGCACCGGCGGTCTCGGTGACCCAGTCCACCCGGCCACGGCGCAGGTAGCTGGTCATCTGCTGGACGTCGCGGGCCATCAGGATGTGACCCTCGGTGATGCCGACATCGCGCATGCGCGGGACCACGTAGTCCAGCAGTGGCTTGAGCTGCTCGTGGTGCGTGCGCGGGTCGTCGCTGATCCTGCCCAGCACCAGCACCTGGTCATCGCTGCTGGCGTGGGCCGGCGGGATGTTCGCGGGGGCGATGGCAGCGCCGAGCAGCAGCGCCAGACCGAACCATGCAGTACGCAAACAGGCAACCCCGAAGTGACTGCGTGAAGACTAGCCGAAACGGCGAGCTTCGGACAGTGAGACGATCCGGGCAGGCGCTCAGTCCGCGCCGCCGCGCGCCAGCCTGGCCATGCGCTGGGCGTCGGCCAGGATGCCGCGCAGCAGCCGGACCTCCTGCTCGTTGAGCGCGGCGCGCAGGAACAGCCGACGCAGCTTGCGCATGGCCGAATCCGGGGTGCGCCCCTTGTGGAAGTCGATGTCGTCCAGGGTCTGCCCGAGCTGTCCGAAGAACCCCTCCATCTGCGCATGGCTGGCCGGGCCTTCGTGGCCGGTGCCGGGTCCGGCGGCGGCGCCGGCCGGCGCGGCGGCCGATTCCAGCAGCGCCAGCCGCAGCTCGTAGGCCAGCACCTGCACGGCGGCGGCCAGGTTGAGCGAGCTGTATTCCGGATTGGCCGGGATGTGCACGGCCGCGTGGCACAGCTGCAGTTCCTCGTTGCTCAGGCCGGTGCGTTCGCGGCCGAACACCAGCGCCACCTCGCCCTCGGCGCCGCGCTCCAGCGCGCGCGCGGCGGCCTGCCGGGGCGGCAGCTCGTCCAGCGCGACCCGGCGGCTGCGCGCGGTGCAGCCCAGCACGTAGCGGCAATCGGCCACCGCCTCGGCCAGGGTGGCGTGGACCTGCGCCTGCGCCAGCAGGTCGTCGGCGCCGGCGGCGCGGCGGAACGCCTCCTCGGCCGGGTAGTCCTCCGGCGCCACCAGCACCAGCCGCGACAGGCCCATCGTCTTGAGCGCGCGCGCGGCCGCGCCGATGTTGCCGGGATGCTGGGTGCCGACCAGCACGATGCGGAAGCGGCCGGCCAGGGCTTCGGCCACGGAATCGGGAGTCTTCATGGACGGAATGGTAAACTGCGCGCGCCGGCCACCGCGCCGTGCCGCTCTTTTCCGCCGCCAATCCGCTCCCTTCGCCCGTCCGAGGTCCGTCGCCCATGCTCAATCCCGTCGTCACCGTCATGGTCAAGGCCGCGCGGCTCGGGGGCAACGTCCTGTTGCGCAACATCAACAGGCTCGATGCGCTGAACGTGGTGCAGAAGGACCGGCTGGACTACGCCAGCGAGGTCGACGCCGACGCCGAGAAGGCGGTCGTCAAGGAACTGCGCCGCGCCTACCCGGACTATGGCGTGATCGGCGAGGAAGGCGGCACCCAGGCCGGCCGCAGCGGCCGCTACAACTGGGTCATCGACCCGCTCGACGGCACCAGCAACTACCTGCGCGGCTTCCCGCACTACTGCGTGTCGCTGGCGCTGGTCGACAACGGCGAGCCGACCGACGCGGTGATCTTCGACCCGCTGCGCAACGAGCTGTTCACCGCCAGCCGCGGCGCCGGCGCGCAGCTCAACGAGCGCAAGATCCGCGTGACCGAGCGCAAGGAACTGGCTGGCGCGATCGTCGCCACCGGCTTCGCCCCGCGCGAGCGCGCCCGTGCCGGCGCGCAACTGGAGGCCGTGCGCGAACTGCTGGTCCACGCCGAGGACGTGCGCCGCACCGGCTCGGCCGCGCTCGACCTGGCCTACGTGGCCTGCGGCCGCCTCGACGCCTACTTCGAGGCCGGGGTGAAGCCCTGGGACATCGCCGCCGGCGCCCTGCTGGTGCGCGAGGCCGGCGGCCGCGTCTGCGACTTCCGCGGCGCCAGCCTGCCGCGCATGGACGACAAGGCCGCGGTCAGCCGGCAGATCGTCGCCGGCAACATCCGCGTCTGCGAGGCGGTGCAGAAGACCATCGTCTCTTCGGGATACACGGCGGCGTTCTGAAGGCCGCCCGGAGGGCGGCGGGAATAGAGAACGGGGAATAGGGAATAGAAAAACATCCCCCTCTCCTTACCCACATTGAATACGGAGCCAAGAAAAAAGGCCGCGCGATGCGCGGCCTTTTCCATTACGACGAAGGAAGGGAACGGGCTACAGGATCATCAGGCAGGGATCCGCTTTTCCCATTCCCGATTCCCGATTCCCGATTCCCCATTCCCGGCTTTCAGGGCCTGCGCGCCAGCGCCGGATCGTCCTTGGCCCTGGGCAGCAGGTCCTGCTTGGTGACCTTGAGGAAGCCGACGGTCAGCAGCGGGCAGGCGATGAAGATCGAGGACAGCGTGCCGATCACCGCGCCGATCATCTGCGACAACGCCAGGCCTTCCAGCGAACCGCCGCCGTACAGGTACAGCGCCAGCACCGACAGGAAGAACACCACCGAGGTGATGATGGTGCGCGACAGGGTCTGGTTGATCGAGCGGTTCATCACCTCCAGCGGCTCGACGCGCAGGCTGCGGAAGTTCTCGCGCACGCGGTCGAACACCACGATGGTGTCGTTGATCGAGAAGCCCATCACCGACAGCAGGCCGGCCAGCACGGTCAGGTCGAACTCGCGCCCGGTCGCGGCGAAGAACGCCGCCACCACCAGCACGTCGAACATCGTGGTCAGCGTGGCGACGATCGCGAACTTCAGCTCGAAGCGGAAGCCGATGTAGATCAGGAAGCCGACGACCACGAAGATCGCCGCGTAGATGCCGTTGAGCGCCAGTTCCTTGCCGACCTGCGGGCCGACGAACTCGGTGCGCATCACCGTGGCCGCGTTGTCCGCCGTGGACACCGCCGCCAGCACTTCCTGCGCGGTGCGGTTGTTGGCGTCGGTGGTGTTCTGGCCGTCGCGCGGCTGCAGCCGGATCAGCAGGTCGGTGCCGCTGCCGAAGCTCTGCACCTGCGCGCTGCCGTAGCCGGCCTGCTCCAGGCGGTCGCGCACCTCGTCGACGTTGGCCGGCTTGGCGAAGCGGGTCTCGATGACGGTGCCGCCGG
This sequence comes from Pseudoxanthomonas mexicana, assembly GCF_046736355.1. Taxonomy (GTDB): domain Bacteria; phylum Pseudomonadota; class Gammaproteobacteria; order Xanthomonadales; family Xanthomonadaceae; genus Pseudoxanthomonas_A; species Pseudoxanthomonas_A mexicana_B. The sequence goes on from NZ_CP157201.1 coordinate 2,772,298, forward strand.
TGAAGTCCAGCGCGTAGTTGAAGCCCTTGAAGGCGATCAGGCCGACCGAGGCGACGAACAGCAGCGCCGCCACGGTGATGGACACCCAACGGATCCGCATGAAGTCGATGCGGGTGTCGTTGGGGATGAGATGCAGCGGGAACAGTTTCATGGTTTTCGCAGGGCTCCCGTCAGATCGCCAGGGACTTGAGTTTCTTGCGGCGGCTGTAGACCAGCACGGCCAGCGCGCGCGACACGGTGATGGCGGTGAACATCGACGCCAGCACGCCGACGATCAGCGTCACCGCGAAGCCCTTCAGCGGCCCGGTGCCGAACGCGTACAGCGCCACGCCGGCGATGATCGCGGTCAGGTTGGCGTCGAGGATGGTGCCGCCGGCCTTCTCGTAGCCGGCCACGATGGCCGCCTTGGGCGGCACGCCGGCGCGCAGTTCCTCGCGGATGCGCTCGTTGATCAGCACGTTGGCGTCCACCGACAGGCCGATCGACAGTGCCAGGCCGGCGAAGCCGGGCAGCGTCATCGTCGCCTCGAACAGCGACATCACCGCCACCACGATCAGCAGGTTGAACAGCAGCGCCATCGAGGTCAGCACGCCGAACATGCGGTAGTAGACGGTGAAGAAGATCAGGGTGAACAGGAACGCGTACAGCACCGCGGTGACGCCGCGCTCGACGTTCTCCTTGCCCAGGCTGGGGCCGACGATGCGCTCCTCGATGAAGGTCATCGGCGCGGCCAGCGAGCCGGACTTGAGCTGCCTGGCCAGTTCGTCGGCCTCGGGCTTGGCCAGGCCGGTGGTCTGGAACTGCTTGCCGAACACGCCGTTGATGTTGGCCACGGAGATGACTTCCTCCTTGACCCGGGTCGAATGCACTTCCTTGCCGTCGACGATCTTCACCTCCGGCAGGTACTCGACGTAGACCACCGCCATCGGCTTGTTCACGCTGACGCTGGTGAAGTCGAACATGCGCTGGCCGCCGACGCTGTTGAGCGTGACCGACACCGCCGGCTGGCCGTTCTGGTCCATCGTGGACTGCGCGCCGACCATCTGGTCGCCGGTGACGATCACGCGCTTGTTGAGCAGGATCGGCTCGCCGCTGTCGCGGCGGTAGTAGACCTTGGCCTCCGGCGGGATGCGGCCGGTGGCCAGCGCGTCGGCGGCGTTGCCCTCGACCACGGCGCGGTATTCCAGCGTGGCAGTGGCGCCGATCATGCGCTTGGCCGCCGCGGTGTCCTGCACGCCCGGCAGCTGCACGACCACGCGATCGTTGCCCTGGCGCTGGATGATCGGCTCGGACACGCCCAGCTCGTTGACGCGGTTGCGCAGGGTGGTGATGTTCTGCTCGATGGCGCCGGTGGCGATCTGCGCCAGTTCGCTCTCCGGCACCTGCAGGGTGAGCTGGTGGCCGGACAGGGTCTGGGTCAGGGTCGGCTGCGCGGTGGTCAGCAGCTTGCGCGCCTTGGCGATGGCCTCGGCGTCGTTGGACGGGCTCAGCGTGGCGACGATGCTGTGGTCGCGGCGGCGCTCGACCGACTGGTAGCCGATGCGGTTGTCGCGCAGGGTGACCCGCACTTCCTCGACATAGGCATCCATGCGCTTTTCCAGCGCGGCCGGCTGGTCCACCTGCAGAACGAAGTGCACGCCGCCCTGCAGGTCCAGGCCCAGCACCATCGGCTGTGCGCCCAGGTTGTCCAGCCAGTCCGGCACGGTCGAGGCCAGGTTCAGCGCGACCGTGTAGTTCTCGCCCAGGTCGCCGCGCAGCACGTCGGCGGCGCGGGTCTGCGCGTCCAGGTCGTGCAGGCGCACCATCAGGCTGCCGCCTTCCAGCGCGACGCCCTTGACCTGCACGCCCTGCTGCGCCAGGTCGGCCGCCACGCGCGATCGCAGCGCATCGTCCAGCGCGGCGCCGCGGTTGGCGGTGATCTGGACCGAGGGATCCTTCTGGTAGACGTTGGGCAGCGCGTACAGCGCGCTGACCGCCAGGATGATCAGGATGAGGAAGTATTTCCAGCGCGGGAATTCGAGCATTGCGGCAACCCGCGCAGGCCCTTGGCGGACCCGCGCTCAGCAGTGTGGAAAGGGGATGTCAGGCCGACTTCAGCGTGCCTTTCGGCAGCACGTTGCCGATGGCGCCCTTCTGCACGCGCACGCGCACGCCGTCGGCCACCTCGAGGGTGATGAAGTTGTCGCCGATGTCGGTGACGGTGCCGGCGATGCCGCCGGAGGTGATGACCTCGTCGCCGCGCGAGAGCTTGTCCAGCATCGCCTTGTGTTCCTTGGCGCGCTTCATCTGCGGGCGGATCATCAGGAAATACATGATGGCGATCAGGGCGATCGGCATCACCAGCATGCTCAGGCCGCCACCGGCGGGAGCCGCCTGCGCGAATACCGGGACGTTCAGGAAATCGAGCAGATTCATGGACTTGTTCCGTCTCTGGGAAAAAACAGCCGGGAATTATGCCACGCCGGCCCGGTTCCCGTCCGAAGGGCGTGCCGGACGCCGGCGGCGGCGGGGCTGGCGGGTCAATGACCGGCAAACGGGGCGCATGGTTCCCTGGCGGTGCGCGCACGTCCCTGCCCGGCCCGCCGACCGCACGGCCCGCCTGCCGCTCAGGCCACCGGCGCCGGCATCCCCCGGGCGGCGTAGAAGCCCGCGCGGAAATCGGCGAAGCGCCCCTCGGTGATTGCGGCACGCATGCCCGCCATCACCTGCTGGTAGTACCAGAGGTTGTGCAGGGTGCCGAGCATCGGCGCGAGCATCTCGTTGCAGCGGTCCAGGTGGCGCAGGTAGGCGCGGGTGAAGCCGTTGCGGCAGGCATGGCAGCCGCAGCCCGGCTCGATCGGCTGCAGGTCGTGCTCGTATTTCGAATTGCGGATGCGCACGGTGCCGGTGGAGGTGAAGTAGTGGCCGTTGCGGGCGTTGCGGGTCGGCATCACGCAGTCGAACATGTCCACGCCGCGCGCGACCGCCTCGACCAGGTCCTCCGGCCGGCCGACGCCCATCAGGTAGCGCGGCCGATCGGCCGGTAGCTGCGGGCAGGTGTGTTCGAGCATCGCATTGCGCTCGGCCTCGGTCTCGCCGACCGCCAGGCCGCCGATCGCGTAGCCGTCGAAGCCGATCGCCTTCAGCCCTTCGGCCGAGCGCGTGCGCAGCTCGTGGTGCACGCCGCCCTGCACGATGCCGAACAGCGCCGCGTCGTTGCCCTCGTGGGCGCGCCGGGAGCGTTCGGCCCAGCGCAGCGACAGTTCCATCGAGCGCTCGACCACGCGCCGGTCCACCGGCTTGCCGTCGACGTTCACCGGCGGGCACTCGTCGAAGATCATCACGATGTCGCTGTCCAGCACCTTCTGGATTCGCATGCTCTCCTCGGGACCGAGGAACACCCGGGCGCCGTCGGTCGGCGAGGCGAAGGTCACCCCGGCCTCGGTGATCTTGCGCCGGTGCGCCAGCGAGAACACCTGGAAGCCGCCGGAGTCGGTCAGGATCGGCTTGTCCCAGCGGGCGAAGCCGTGCAGGCCGCCGTGCTCCTCGATGACCTGGAGGCCGGGGCGCAGGTACAAGTGGAAGGTGTTGCCGAGGATGATCTCGGCGCCCAACTCCTTGATGTGCTCGGGCAGGATGCCCTTGACCGACCCGTAGGTGCCCACCGGCATGAAGGCCGGGGTCTCGATGGTGCCGCGCGGGAAGCTCAGGCGGCCGCGGCGGGCCGCACCGTCGCGGCCGAGCAGTTGGAACTGGAGTCGGGACATTGGCAGGAGCGGGATACGGGGCCGGTCATTGTCGCGGATAACGGCGGCGGCGGCGATCCGCGGCGCGCATCCGTCACCGGCGTCTCGCGATTCCGTCATCCCCTCATAGCAAAGGCACGCCTCCGCCTGCGCTGGGATGACGATGGGCAGAACAGCGGAGCAAGCTCCGCTCTACGGCGAGGATGGGATTCGGAGATTCAACCACCCGGCGGAAAACGCACCGGCGCCGGATCCCGCCAGCGCAGCCGAATGATCTGGCCGGGCTGCGCGGCCGCCTCGTCGTCCAGGTCCAGTTCGACGACGTCGCCGCTGTCCAGCCGCACCTGCGCCAGCCAGCCCGGGCCGCGGAAGGTGTACGACAGCACCTGCCCGGCCACACCGCCGTCGGGATCGCAGCGCAGGTGCTCCGGGCGCAGCAGCACCCGGTGTTCCCCGGCCTCGCCGAGCGCCGCGGCGTCCACCAGCAATCCGCGGCCGATGAACCCGGCCACCTGCGGCGCAGCCGGACGCTGGTACAGCGCACGGGCCGTATCCCATTGCAGCAGACGGCCGGCGTCCATCACGCCGATGCGGTCGGCCATCGCGAAGGCCTCGGCCTGGTCGTGGGTGACCATCAGCGCGGTCGCGCCGGCCTGGCGCAGCAGGTCGCGCAGTTCGCGCGCCAGCCGCTCGCGGGTATGGATGTCGAGGTTGGAGAACGGCTCGTCCAGCAACAGCAGCGCCGGCCGCGGCGCCAGCGCACGCGCCAGCGCCACCCGCTGCTGCTGGCCACCGGAAAGCTCGTGCGGGTACGCGCTGGCGCTGGCCTGCAGCCCGACCAGCGCCAACATCGCGCCGACCCGCGCCGCGCGCTCGCGCCGCGGCAGTGCGCGCAGGCCGAAGCCGACGTTGCCGGCCACGTCCAGGTGCGGGAACAGCGCGTAGTCCTGGAACATCATGCCGACCCGGCGCCGCTCCGGCGGCACGTGCAGCCCGGCGACGGCCACGTCCCTGCCCTGCAAGCGGATAAGCCCGCCCTGCACCGGCTCGAACCCGGCGATGGCGCGCAGCACCGTGGTCTTGCCGCAGCCCGAGGCGCCGAGCAGGCAGCCGAGCTGCCCCTCCTCCAGCCGCAGCGACAATCCCTCGACCACGCGCTTCGGGCCGCCCGGCGACGGGTAGGCCACGTCGATGCGATCGAGTTCCAGCGCGCTCATGCCGCTCCCCCTTCATGGGCCAGGCGCGTGCCGGTGCGCGCCAGCAGCACCACCGGCAGCAGCCCGGCCAGCACGATCAGCAGCGCGGCGATCGCGCCTTCCTCGTAGGCGCCGCGCGCCGCGTCGGCGTACAGCCAGGTCGCCAGCGTCTCGAAGCCCAGCGGTCGCAGCATCAGCGTGGCCGGCAGTTCCTTCATCGCATCGACGAACACCAGCAGCGCCGCCGCGGCCAGCGCCGGTTTCAGCAGCGGTAGGTGCACGCCGGCGAGCATGCCGGTCGCGCCGCGGCCGAGCCCGCGCGCAGCCTGGTCCAGCGACGGCGAAATGCGCGCCAGCCCGGCCTCGGCGCTGCCGATGGCGATGACCAGGAAGCGCAGCACGTAGGCCAGCACCAGCGCCGCGGCCGTGCCCATCAGCCACAGCCGCGGCGGATGGCCGAAGCCGCGCATCACCGCGTCGATCGCGCCGTCGCCCCACGACAGCGCCGACAGCAGGCCGATCGCCAGCACGGTGCCGGGAATCGCATAGCCCAGCCCGGCCACGCGCAGGCTGATCGCCTGCAAGCGTGCGCGCCGCCGCGCCTGCGCCAGCCGCAGCGCCCACGCCACCGCCAGCCCGGCGGCCAGCGTGACCGCGGTCGCCAGCGCCGCGACCTGCAGCGTGTTGGCCAGCGCGGACAGCAGTTGCGGCGACAGGCCACTGCCCTGGCGCAGCCGGATCGCCGTTTCCCACGCCAGGTGCAAGGCCGGCAGCACGAAGCCGAGCACGACCGGCACGGCGACGGCGAATAGCGCGAGCATCGCCGCCGCCCCGCGCAAGCGATGCGGCCGCATCGGCCGCGGACGCTGCTGCACGAAGTAGCGCTGACGCCGGCGGCCGTAGCGCTCGACGCCGACCAGCAGCACCACGATCAGCAGCATCGCCAGCGCGATCTGCGCCGCACCCGGCAGGTCGCTGCGGGTGATCCAGGTGGTGTAGACCTGCACGGTCAGCGTCTGCACGCCGAGGAATTCGGAAGCGCCGATGTCGTTGAGGGTTTCCAGCAGCACCAGCACGGTGCCGATGGCGATGGCCGGGCGTGCCAGCGGCAGCGCGACCCGGACGAACACGCCGCGGCGGCCGACGCCCAGCGTGCGCGCCGCCTCCAGCAACCCGGCCGCCTGGGTCAGGAACATCGCCCGCGTGCTCAGGTAGACGTACGGATACAGCACCAGCGCCATCAGCACGATGCAGCCGCCGAGCGAGCGCACGTCGGGCAGGCGAAAACCGCGCGGGTCGGCGATGCCCAGCAGCGCGCGCAGCGCGGACTGCACCGGCCCCAGCGGATGCAGCAGATCCAGGTAGGTGTAGGCGACGATGTAGGTCGGCACCGCCAGCGGCAGCAGCAGCGCCCAGCTCATCGCCCCGCGCCCGGGGAAATCGTAGGCGGTGACCAGCCACGCCGCGCCGGTGCCGATCAGCAGCGACAGCGCGCCGACTCCGCCCAGCAGCAGCAGCGTGTTCAGGCTGGCGCGCGGCAGCACGTGCACGGCGATGTGCGACCACAGGCCCACGCTGCCCTGCGCCGCCTGCCAGGCCAGCGCCATCAGCGGCAGCGCGACCAGCAGCGCGATCAGCGGCGACGACGCCCGCCACAGGCGTTCGCCGCCGCCGTCCAGCACCTTCACCGGCATGCGATTGGCGCGATCAGTTGTCGAAGCCGACCTTGTCCACCAGTTCGCTGGCCTGCTTGCGGTGCCTGGCCACTTCGGTCAGCGGCAACGGATCGATCTTCATCTCGCCGAAGCCGGCCACCACCGGGTCCAGTTCCACGCCGGCCTTGACTGGATATTCATAGTTGGCCTTCGCGTACAGGCCCTGCGCCTGGTCGGACACCAGGAACTCCAGCAGCCGCACCGCGCCATCGCGATTCGGCGCGTGCCGGGCCACCGCCGCGCCGCTGATGTTGACGTGGGTGCCGCCGGCCTCGCCGGCCGAGGCGAACACCGGCCGGATCACCTTGATCGCATCGCCCCACTGGCGCTGCTCGGAACCTTCCTCGCTGTTCTTCATCCGGCCGACGTAGTAGGCGTTGGCGATGCCGATGTCGCAGATGCCGCCGAGGATGTCGCGCGCCACCTCGCGATCGCCGCCGGCCGCCGCGCGCGCCAGGTTGGCCTTGACCCCGCGCAGCCACCGCTCGGTCGCCTCGGCGCCGGCGTGCGCGATCATCGCCGCGATCAGGCTGGTGTTGTACGGATGCTGGCCCGAGCGGATGCAGACCTTGCCCTTCCATTCCGGCCTGGCCAGATCCTCGTAGGCGAAACCGTCCAGCGCCAGGTCCTTGCGCGCGTACAGCACGCGATCGCGCAGCGACAGCGCGAACCACTCGCCGTCCGCGCCGCGCAGATGCGCCGGGATCGCCGCGGCCAGCATGTCGGACTGCACCGGCTGGGTGTGTCCGGCCTCGACCAGATCCAGCAGGTTGCCGCTGTCCACCGTCATCAGCACGTCGGCCGGCGAGCGCTCGCCCTCGGCGCGCAGCCGCTCCGGCAGGCCGTCGCGCACGAACACGGTGTTGACCTTGACGCCGGTCTGCGCGGTGAACGCATCGAGCAGCGGCTGCACCAGTCCGGGCTCGCGGGTGGTGTAGAGGTTGACCTCGCCGCCCTGGGCGGGCGACGGCGCCGCCGCCTCGCCGGCGGGGGCGTCGGAAGCACGGTTGCATGCACTCAGCAGCAATACCATCGCGACAGCGGCGAACCGGCGGCCAGCGGGACGAACATGGGAAACGACGTCGGGAAGCATCGGAAAATCTCCTGCGTAGAGGGACCGGCTCTGGCGTCGCCGTGAACGCATGGCTGGAGCTGCGAAATGCCGATATTAGTGGCTCGCCCGTTCGCCGCCAACCGCGGCAACACACGCAGCTGTGTTCGCTGGATCCGATTCATCCTGTAGAGCTGAGCTTGCTCCGCTGCCCTGGGCTCCGGAGCCGATGCAGCCGAGCAAGCTCGGCTCTACAGCCCAAGCACGCGCTCACGGCCGGTGAAGGCCGACACCAGCATCAGCTCGCCAGGTCCGACTCGTCCTCAACCTGTAGAGCGGAGCTTGCTCCGCTGCTCTGGACTCCGGAGCCGATGCAGCCGAGCAAGCTCGGCTCTACAGCCCAAGCACACGCTCACGGCCGGTGACGGCCGACACCAGCATCAGCTCGCCAGGTCCGACTCGTCCAACCTGTAGAGCGGAGCTTGCTCCGCTGCCCTGGCTCTCCGGAACCGATGCAGCCGAGCAAGCTCGGCTCTACAGCCCAAGCACGCGCTCACCGTCGGTGAAGGCCGACACCAGCATCAGCTCGCCAGGTCCGACTCGTCCTCAACCTGTAGAGCGGAGCTTGCTCCGCCGCCTTGGGCTCCGGAGCCGCTGCAGCCGAGCAAGCTCGGCTCTACAGCCTCAAGCGTGCTGCGGGAACAGCAGCATCGCGTCGCCGTAGGAGAAGAACCGGTAGCCCCGCTCCACCGCGTGCCGGTACGCGGCCAGCACGCGCTCGCGGCCGGCGAAGGCCGACACCAGCATCAGCAGCGTGCTTTCCGGCAGGTGGAAGTTGGTGACCATCGCGTCGACGCTGCGGATGCGGTAGCCGGGGAAGATGAAGATGCGGGTCTCGCCGGCGAACGGCTGCAACTCGCCATCACGCATCGCCGATTCCAGCGCGCGCACGACCGTGGTGCCGACCGCGATCACGCGACCGCCGCGCGCGCGCGCCGCGCGTGCCTGCTCGACCAGGTGCGCGCCGACGTTGAGCCACTCGCTGTGCATCTGGTGCTGGTGCACGTCGTCCACGCGCACCGGCTGGAAGGTGCCGGCGCCGACGTGCAGGGTGACGTGGCCGAACTCGACGCCGCGCTCGCGCAGCCGCGCCAGCAGCGCGTCGTCGAAATGCAGGCCGGCGGTCGGCGCGGCCACCGCGCCCAGCTCGCGCGCGAACACGGTCTGGTAGCGCTCGTCGTCGTCCTGCCCGGGATCGCGGCGGATGTAGGGCGGCAGCGGCAGCCGGCCGGCCTTCAGCAGCCAGCTTTCCAGCGAACCCTGCACGTCGAAGCACAGCCGGTAGAACTCGCCCTCGCGGCCGAGCACCTCGGCCTCGCCGCCGGCATCCAGGCGGATGCGCCCGCCCGGCCTGGGCGACTTGCTGGCGCCGATCTGCGCGCGCGCATGGTTGTCCGGCAGCAGCCGCTCGATCAGGATCTCGACGCGGCCGCCGCTGTCCTTCTGCCCGAACAGCCGCGCCGGGATCACCCGGGTGTCGTTGAACACCAGCAGGTCGCCGGCATGCAGCCAGTCCGGCAGATCGCGCACGTGGCGGTCTGCCGGCGGCGCATCGCCCGGCGGCACCACCAGCAGCCGGCTGGCCGAGCGCTCGGCCAGCGGCGCCTGCGCGATCAGCGCCTCGGGCAGGTCGAAATGGAAATCGGACTTCTTCACGGGATAGGCCCTGCAAGGCCGCGCATTGTACGTGAGGCTAGCGTTCGAACTTGGTCGACAGCACGATCGACGAGGTGGTCCGCTCGACGCCCTCGAGGCCGCCGATGCGATCGGTCAGCACGTCCATGTCGTTGACGGTGGGCACCACGCCGACCGCGATCAGGTCGTAGGCGCCGCTGACCGAGTGCAGTGTGCGCAGTTCCGGCATCGCGCGCAGCGCCGCCACCACCGAGGTCATCTGCTTGGGATACACGGTGATCATGATGTGCGCGCGCAGGTAGCCGCGCTCGAACTCGTCGCTGACCCGCACCGTGTAGCCGCCGATCACGCCCTCGTGCTCCAGCCGATCGATGCGGCTCTGCACGGTGGTGCGCGACAGGCCGAGCCGGCGCGCGATCTGCGCGGTGGAGGCGCGCGCGTTCTCGCGCAGCAGGGACAGCAGCAGTTCGTCGGAGGCGGTGAGCTTCATTTGTCTGGCCGTTTCGTCGATTCGACGAAACAGGCGTCGAAACCGCACGAATCATAACTGTCAAACGACGAATTTATCCAGATAATAGAATCCTTGTCCGTCCAGGAGAGTCCCATGACCTTCATCCAGCAGCTCGCCCCCCTGCGCGCCCACAAGGGCAAGCGCCTGACCACCGGCCTGGACGATGCCGTGCTGGAGCAGCTTGCGGCCTCGCATCCGGCGCTGCCGGCAGCCGTCGAGGCGGCGGCGCGGGCGCACGCGGAGTTGAAGGACGAGTTCGCCGAACTGTTCGACCTGGACGAGGACGCGCAGGTGCGCGCCGTGCAGGCCGGCTTCGTCAACTTCTACGCCGACGACGCGGTCAACCCGTACGTGGCGCTGGCCGCGCGCGGCCCGTGGGTGGTCAGCATCAACGGCGCGGTGCTGTACGACGCCGGCGGCTACGGCATGCTCGGCTTCGGCCACACGCCGGAAAGCGTGCTGGCGGCGATGGCGCGGCCGCAGGTGATGGCCAACATCATGACCCCGAGCCTGTCGCAGCTGCGCTTCGACCGCGCGCTGCGCCGCGAGATCGGCCATACCCGCGGCGGCTGTCCGTACGCGCGCTTCCTGTGCCTGAACTCCGGCTCCGAGTCGGTCGGCCTGGCCGCGCGCATCGCCGACGTCAACACCAAGCTGCAGACCGACCCGGGCGGGCGCCACGCCGGCCGCGCGATCAGGCGCATCGTGGTCAAGGGCAGCTTCCACGGCCGCACCGAGCGCCCGGCGCTGTACTCGGATTCCACCCGCAAGACCTACCAGCAGCACCTGGCCAGCTACCGCGACGAGGACACGCTGATCGCCATCGAGCCCTACGACGTCGAGGCGCTGCGCCGCGCGTTCGCCGACGCCGAGCGCGAAGGCTGGTTCGTCGAGGCGGTGTTCGTCGAGCCGGTGATGGGCGAAGGCGACCCGGGGCGCTCGCTGCCGCCGGCCTTCTACGCCGCCGCGCGCGAACTGACCCGCGCCCACGGCAGCCTGCTGCTGGTCGACTCGATCCAGGCCGGCCTGCGCGCGCACGGCGTGCTGTCGATCGTCGACTATCCCGGCTTCGAGGGCCTGGACGCGCCGGACATGGAGACCTATTCCAAGGCGCTCAACGCCGCCCAGTACCCGCTGTCGGTGCTGGCGGTCAACGAACACGCCGCCGGCCTGTACCGCAAGGGCATCTACGGCAACACCATGACCAGCAACCCGCGCGCGCTCGACGTGGCCTGCGCGGTGCTGGAGCAGTTGACCCCGCAGGTGCGTGACAACATCCGCGCGCGCGGCCGCGAGGCGGTGGAGAAGCTGGAGAAGCTCAAGGACGAACTGGGCGGCCTGATCACCAACGTGCAGGGCACCGGCCTGCTGTTCTCGTGCGAGCTGTCGCCGCAGTTCAAGTGCTACGGTGCCGGCTCCACCGAGGAATGGCTGCGCCGGCACGGCATGAACGTGATCCACGGCGGCGCCAATTCGCTGCGCTTCACCCCGCACTTCATGATGAGCGCCGAAGAGCTGGATCTGCTGGTGTCGATGATCGGCCGCGCGCTGCGCGAAGGCCCGCGCATCGCCCAGGCTGCGGCGGCCTGACCCACGGCGATCATCCGGAAAGGGAGGGTGCTTGCAGGCATCCGGCAGCTTCCTCCCTTCTCCCGCGAGTGGGGAAAGGCAGCACGATCCCTTCCCGCTTCGCCGGCGATGGCTTGGCTTAAGCTAGGCGCACACCCTTGCCCGGCATGCGCATGAAAACCGTCGAAGTCCGCCATCCGCTGGTCCAGCACAAGATCGGCCTGCTGCGCGACGCCGCGCTCAGCACCAAGTGCTTCCGCGAACTGGTCACCGAACTGGGCACGCTGCTGGCCTACGAGGCCACCGCCGATCTGGAGACCGAAGCCCACGTCCAGCCCGGCTGGGCCGGTCCGGTCGAGGTGCGCCGCATCGCCGGCGCCAAGATCACGCTGGTGCCGATCCTGCGTGCCGGGCTGGGCATGCTGCCGGGCGTGCTGGCGCTGATCCCGGCCGCCAAGGTCAGCGTGGTCGGCCTGCAGCGCGACGAGCAGACGCTGCAACCGGTGTCCTATTTCGAGAAGCTCACCGGCCGGCTCGACGAGCGCGACGCGCTGATCCTGGATCCGATGCTGGCCACCGGCGGCACCCTGATCGCCACCATCGACATGCTCAAGCGCGCCGGCGCACGCCGCATCAAGGGCATCTTCCTGGTCGCCGCGCCGGAAGGGCTGCGCGCGCTGGAAGCCGCGCATCCGGACACCGAGGTCTACACCGCCGCCATCGACCAGCGCCTCAACGACAAGGGCTACATCCTGCCCGGCCTGGGCGATGCGGGCGATCGCATCTTCGGCACGCGGATGGGTTGATTGCCCGCGAGGTCCGGCAGCCCATCGGACAGCGCCGCCATGAGGAACGCCGCCATGCGCCATGCCATCCCCTTCGCGCTCACGCTGGCGACGCTGGCCCTGGCAGCGGGCCATTCGACCGCCCGCGACAAGCCGGCGGCAGCCAACGGCGAGGACGTTCCCGCCTTGGCGCCGATCCGCAGCCAGGCCGACCTGCGCCGGCACCTGGAGACCATCCCGCGTTCGCGCTCGCCATTGGGGCGACTGCCGGATCGTGCGCTGCGCCGCTTCCTGTCGCAATTGAGGTTCAACGAGAAGGGCGTCGTCTCGCTGCCCACCGCCGAACTGTCCGGCGAACTGGCCGACGACGAGATCCGCGCGATCCTGCTCCTGCTGGAGCTGCCCGGCTACGCCGGAATCATCCGCAGCAATGCCGGTGATGGACCGAGGCCCGCGCCCGCCGGGCACTGGCCCCGCCTCGACGCCGAAGCGATGGGCAGGGTCGAGCGGCTCGAAACCCTGTTGCGCACGCTCGGCGCGGAGGGCCCGCGCGAAATCCATTACGAGCGCCTGTTCGGCCCGCTGCGCACGGAGGATGCCGCCGCGCTGGCCGACGACGAACTTCGCGCCTACTTCGACGCCGCGCAGGCGACCGCGTTCGACACCCATTCCGCCGCCAGCATGGCGGACCTGGGCCGCATCGTCGCAGCGCTGGAACAGCGCGGCCGGCTGCGTCCGGGCGACCGGCGCGCCCATTACCGGCTGCTGATCGCCACGCGGGATCTACCCGCCGCCAATCGCCTGCTGGCCGTGCATCCCGATATCGACGATGCGCCGCCGGAGATCATCGATGCACCGCGCGCCAATGCATTGCGGGTGGAAGGCGATGCCGGCAACCGCTGGCGCAAGGTGGACGTGGACACCTCCGCGCTGCGCATCGTCGCGGTGGCCGGACTGGGATGCCGCTTCTCGCAGGAAGCCTTCCGCGTCCTGCACGCTCACCCGCAACTCGGCCCGGCGCTGGCCTCGCGCGGACTGGTGCTGTTTCCGCAGACCACGCCGCTGGACGCCGGCGCGCTGCGGCAATGGCAGGCGCGCCATCCCGGCCTGGTCCCGCACCTCGCCTGGCGCGACAGCCAGTGGGCGATGCTCGCCGACAAGCACACGCCGGTGTTCCACTTCATGCGCGAAGGCAAGGTTGTCGAGATCGTGGAAGGCTGGCCCGAGGGCGGCAACGTGGCGGCGCTGGAAGAAGCGCTGATGCGTTTGGAAGACGAGCAGCGGAGCAAGCTCCGCTCTACAGGAGAAGGTGAGCATTTGTAGAGCCGAGCTTGCTCGGCTCCAATCCGCTCAAACAGCGGAGCAAGCTCCGCTCTAAGAGGACGGATGCCTGTAGAGCCGAGCTTGCTCGGCTCCAATCCGGTCAAACAGCGGAGCAAGCTCCGCTCTACAGGAGGATGAATGCTGTAGAGCCGAGCTTGCTCGGCTCCAATCCGCTCAAACAGCGGAGCAAGCTCCGCTCTACAAGAGGACGGATGCCTGTAGAGCCGAGCTTGCTCGGCTCCAATCCGCTCAAACAGCGGAGCAAGCTCCGCTCTACAGGAGGATGAATGCTGTAGAACCGAGCTTGCTCGGCTCCAATCCGGACAGGCAGCGGAGCAAGCTCCGCTCTACAAGAGGACGGATGCCTGTAGAGCCGAGCTTGCTCGGCTCCAATCCGCTCAAGTAGCGGAGCAAGCTCCGCTCTACAAAAGAATGGATGCCTGTAGAGCCGAGCTTGCTCGGCTCCGACCGACAAGCAGAGCAGGCCCCACGTTACAGATCCGCGCTGTCCCGGATCCATTCGCACCACCAGTGCGGGTAATCCTCGATTTGCTCGACCAGACCGCTGCGCACCGGGTTGGCAACCAGGTAGCGGATCTGCGCCCGGAGATCCTCATGGCCACGCAACCGGTGATCGTAAAAGCCGGCCTGCCAGATCCGTCCGACACGGCCGGATGCATTATTGATGGCGCATGCGGACCTCGATTTGAACGCCTGGAGGCAACGGCTCAGCGTTCCCTCGCGCAGCACCAGCACCCAGTGCAGATGATCCGGCATCACCACCCACGCCAACGACCGAATCCGGCCTTCCTCCTCGCAACGGTCGATCTCTGCGGCGACATGCCCGGCAAGCCCGGTTTCCAGGAGCAACGGCTTCCTGGACGCGATGACCGTGGTCACCGCGTAGATGGCCTCGCGTTCGGAGATGCGACCGATGGTCAAACGTGGAGTCGTCATGCGGAAAGCATGGCGATTGCGGCCGCCGGCTCCATCGGGAAGCGTCCCGGGGCATTATCGGAATAATCCGGAATCGTGGGGCGGCAGAGCGGAGCAAGCTCCGCTCTACAAGACGATGAGCGCCTGTAGAGCCGAGCTTGCTCGGCTCCAGCCGGACAAGCAGCGGAGCAAGCTCCGCTCTACAGGAGGATGAATGCTGTAGAGCCGAGCTTGCCCGGCTCAGCCGTCAAGCCGCCAGCGGCCGCGCCGACAACTCGGCGACTTCGTGCGTGGTGGCGAAACGGCCCTTGTCGTCGCGCACCACCTGCGCCAGCGCGCAGCCGGGGTCGTGGGTGAAGAACAGGCGCACGCCGCGCGCCAGCTTGTCCTCGAGGAAGGCGCGCTTCTCGTCGATCAGCAGCTCGGCGTTGCGGTCGTAGCCCATCGTGATCGGTACGTGCACCCACGGGCGGCCGGGGATTAGGTCGGCGCAGAAGACCACGCCGCCGTGCGGCTGGCCGTCGCGCATGTCCGGACCGGCGATCTCGGCCAGCATCAGCCCCGGCGTGTGGCCGTCGCTGAAGCCGAAGCGCACCGACTCGCCCAGCGCGCGCGAATGCTCGCCCTCGACGATCTCCAGCCGGCCGCTGGCCTGCAGCAGCCCGGGCAGTTCGGGGATGAAGCTGGCGCGATCGCGCGGATGCGGCTTCAGCGCGCGCTGCCAGTGCTCGGCGCCGATCAGGTAGGTCGCGTTGGGGAACAGCAGTTCCGGCGCGCGCCCTTCCGCCCACGGCGCCAGCAGGCCGCCGGCGTGATCGAAGTGCAGGTGGCTCAGCACCACCACGTCGATGTCCTCGTGCGAGAAGCCGGCCTCGCGCAGCGAATCGAGCAGCACGTGGCGCTCTTCCTGCACGCCGTAGCGCTCGCGCATCTTCGGATCGAAGAACGCGCCGATGCCGGTCTCGAACAGCACGGTCTTGCCGTTCAGCGGCGCGGCCAGCAGCGCGCGGCAGGCCAGGGCGATGCGGTTGTGCTCGTCCGGCGGCGACCACTTCTCCCACAGCGCGCGCGGCGCGTTGCCGAACATCGCGCCGCCGTCGAGCTTCTGCGAGTTGCCGATGATCGACCAGAGTTTCATGGCGGTATTCCTGCTGTGCACGGTCCGGGCGTTATTGTAGCGCCGGCGTCCCGGCACGCCGCCCGCGCGGCGCGGTTCAGCGCGTGGCCGCCTCCACCGCGCCCTTGCCGACCGGATTGCGCGGATCGCTGCCGCTGCGCAGCGCATCGTTCCGGCGATCCCATTCCACGGTCTGGAAATTGCCCCAGACGTGGCTGGAGCCGCGCCCGCCCGCGGCCTCGTCGCCGGGCAGGTCCAGCTTGTGCCCCATCGCCTGCAGCGCGCGCACGGCCTCGGCGTCGAACGCGCCGCGCTCGGCCTCGATCGCGTCCGGCAGCCACTGGTGGTGGTAGCGCGGCAGCGCGGCGACCTGCTGCGCGTCCAGTCCCGCGTCGTAGCCGAGGATGCCCAGCAGCACCATCGTGATGATGCGGCTGCCGCCCGGGGTGCCGAGCACGGCCACCCTGTCGGCCGACTCGATGAAGGTCGGCGTCATCGAGCTGAGCATGCGCTTGCCCGGCGCCGGCGCGTTGGCCTCGAAGCCCATCACGCCGAACGCGTTGGGCGTGCCCGCCTTCAGCGCGAAGTCGTCCATCTCGTTGTTGAGCAGCACGCCGGTGCCCTTGGGGATCAGGCCCGATCCGTACAGCAGGTTCACCGTCTGCGTGCCGGCCACGCGGTTGCCGTCGGCGTCGATGATGGAGAAGTGGGTGGTTTCCTCGTCCTCCAGCGGCGTCGGCCGCCCGGACAGCAGGTCGCTGGGCGTGGCGCGCTCCGGATGGATGGTCGCGCGCAGGCCCAGCGCGTAGTCCTTGCTGGTCAGCACGCGCTGCGGGATGTGGACGAAATCCGGATCGCCGAGGAAGAACGTGCGATCGCGGTAGGCGCGGCGCATCGACTCGACCACCAGGTGGGCGCGCTGCGCCTGGTCCAGCTGCGCGAGATCCCAGCCTTCCAGGATCTGCAGCATGCCGGCCAGGGCGATGCCGCCGGAGGACGGCGGCGGCGCGGTGGTGACCTTCCAGCCGCGGTAGTCGAAGCTGATCGGCGTGCGCCACTTGACCCGGTAGCCGGCCAGTTCGTCGGCGTTCCAGCGGCCGCCGGCCTGGTTGACGCCGCGGATCAGCCGGCGCGCGGTCTCGCCGCGGTAGAAGCCGTCGAAGCCCTTGTCGGCCAGCCGCTGCAGCGTCGCCGCCAGTTCCGGCTGCCTGAACAGATCGCCCTCGGCGATCGGCCGGCCCTGCCGCAGGTACACCTCGCGCGTGCCGGGATAGCGCTCCATCACCGCGCGGCGCGCCTGGTAGCCGCGCGCCATCCGGCCGTAGACCGGGAAACCCTCGCGCGCCACCCGGATCGCCGGCGCCAGCGACGCCGATAGCGGCAGGCGGCCGTGGCGCTGCGCCAGTTCGACCAGCGCGGCGGGCAGGCCGGGGATGCCGGCCGACCACGCGCCGTTGATCGAGCGATCGCGATCGAGCTCGCCGTCCTTGTCGAGGAAGCTCTCCGGCGTGGCCGCGGCCGGCGCGATCTCGCGCGCGTCGAGGAACAGGTCCTGCCCGGTCGCCGCGTCGTGCAGCAGGAAGAAACCGCCGCCGCCGATGCCCGAGCTGATCGGCTCGACCACCGACAGCGTCGCCGACACCGCCACCGCCGCGTCGAAGGCGTTGCCGCCGGCCTGCAGGATGGCGAAGCCGGCGTCGGTGGCCAGGTGGTGCGCACTGGCGATGGCCGCGCCCGGCGGCTTTTGCGCCGCCGGGCGGCCGTCGGCCGCGTGCAGCGCCGGCGCGGCGGCGAGGAACCCGAAGGCGAGGACGAGGGCGGCGAGTTTGCGCAGTATCACGAAGGCTCCTGCATGGGGTCGGACGCGGTCAGCCGCCCTGCAACAGGCGCAGCTTGGCCAGCAGTTGATCGTGGGTTTCCGGATGCGCCGGGTCGGGGTCGATGCATTCGACCGGGCAGACCACCACGCACTGCGGTTCGTCGAAGTGGCCCACGCATTCGGTGCAGCGCGCGGGGTCGATCACGTAGATCTCCGGCCCCGCCGAGATGGCCTGGTTGGGGCAGGCCGGTTCGCAGACATCGCAGTTGACGCAGAGTTCGTTGATCTTGAGGGACATTCTTCTTTCGTCATCCCCGCCCATGCGGGAAGCGTTTCACGGCCACGGGCCGGCGCGACGCCGGGCCCGTGCCTGCGCGCGGCCGCCGATGGCGGCCGCGCGCGCAAGGATCACTTGGCCTCGACGAACACGTACTCGGCGCCCGACGGTTCGACCGCCACCTTGACCCGGGCGTTGTCGGCGGCATCGCCGATGAACAGCACGCGCACGCCCTTCAGCGTGTCGGCCTCGACGCCCTCGAACGAGGCCACCGCCAGGTCCGCGACCCGCGCGCTGGCCGGCGAGCCGAACGCGATCAGGTTGCCGGCGGTGATGCCGCGCGCCATCGCGCCCTTGGCCTGCTCGAGCTGGCGGCCGTACTTGGCCTCGAATTCCGGGTCGTTCTCGGCCGGCAGGTAGTACATGTACGGGGTATTGGTGATCGGCCCCATGTTGTTGATGACCACTTCCTGCAGGTAGGTCTTCCAGGCGGCGTCATCAGTGCCGGTCGGCGCGGTCAGCGGAGCGGCTTCGACCACCGGGGCTTCCTGCTTCTTGCAGGCGGCGAACGGCAGCACGAGGCAGGCGGCCAGCATCAGGCGTGTAGCGATCTTCATCTTCATCTCCCCTTCGATAAGGTCAGGCGTTGCGTTACTGGTCTTGCGT
Source organism: Pseudoxanthomonas mexicana (assembly GCF_046736355.1). Taxonomy (GTDB): domain Bacteria; phylum Pseudomonadota; class Gammaproteobacteria; order Xanthomonadales; family Xanthomonadaceae; genus Pseudoxanthomonas_A; species Pseudoxanthomonas_A mexicana_B. Next base: position 2,790,683 of record NZ_CP157201.1, read on the forward strand.
GGCTTTCAGGGTTCGGGCGTCTGGCCCGGCTTGCGCTTCCATTGGGTCTGCAGCGCGGCGGCCACCGCCGGCGTCACGAATCCGGACACGTCCCCGCCCAGCCGCGCGACCTCGCGCACCAGCGAGGACGAGATGAACCCGTATTGCTCGGACGGGGTCAGGAACAGGGTTTCCACCTCGGGAATCAGGTGGCGGTTCATGCTCGCCAGCTGGAACTCGTATTCGAAGTCCGAGACCGCGCGCAGGCCGCGCAGCAGCACGCCGCCGCCGACCTCCTTGACGAAATGCGCCAGCAGGCAGTCGAAGCCGCGCACCTCCACGTGCCGGTGGTGGGCGGTGGCGTCGCGGGCCAGCTCGACGCGCTGCGCCAGCGGCAGCGCCGGTCCCTTGGCCGGGCTCTCGGCCACGCCGATGATCAGGCGCTCGAACAGCGGCGCGGCACGATCGATCAGGTCGATGTGCCCGTTGGTGACCGGATCGAAGGTGCCCGGATAGACCGCGATGCGGTTGCGTGCCACGTTCATTGGGAAACCGTCGCCTCGGCCACTGTCGCAGGAGACGGAAGTGTATCAGCGCCCCGCCCGTCGGCGCTGCGGTACAGCGCGAAGCGCACCTCGCGGGTGCCGCCCTCGCGGTGCAGCGTCCATTCGGCCGGCACCGGCGGCGCCTGCCCGGCCGGCGATTCGACGTAGATCCAGGCCCGTGGCGCCAGCCGCGGCGCCAGCGCCGGCAGCGCGCGCTCCCACAGCCCCTGCGCGAACGGCGGATCGACGAAGGCGATGTCGAATGGCCCGCCGACGCCGCGGGTCAGCCAGGCCAGCGCGTCGTCGTTGACGATTTCGGCGCGGTCCTGCGCGGACAGGCGCGCGGCCACCTCGCGCAGCCGCCGCGCCAGCGCCGGGTCGCGCTCGACCAGCACCGCCGTCGCCGCCCCGCGCGACAGCGCCTCCCAACCCAGCGCGCCGGTGCCGGCGAACAGGTCCAGCACGCGCGCGCCCGGCAGCGCGTGCATCAGCCAGTTGAACAGCGTCTCGCGCACGCGGTCGCCGCTGGGGCGCAGGCCAGGGCTGTCGGGCACGTCCAGCCGGGTGCCGCGCCAGCGCCCGCCGATGATGCGCACCTGCCCGCCCGCCGCGGCGCGGCCGCCGCGCCGGGCGTTCATGCGCGCGGCCGCGGCGGATGCGGCGTTCGTATGGAGCGGATGGGTGACATGCGCGGTGCCGGAGATGTCTGTCGCAGGCCGCCGATGATAGCCCGTGGCGCTTGAAATCCGGCCGCCGCGCCCACACCGCAGGGGCGTTCGCCGCGTCCGCGGCACCCGCCACCGATGGAGCAGACCCACGATGACCGTAGAGACCCGCAAGGAAACCCTGGGCTTCCAGACCGAGGTGAAGCAGCTACTGCACCTGATGATCCATTCGCTGTACTCGAACAAGGAGATCTTCCTGCGCGAGCTGGTGTCCAACGCCGCCGACGCCGCCGACAAGCTGCGCTTCGAGGCGCTGACCCGGCCCGAGCTGCTGGAAGGCGGCGGCGACCTGCGCATCCGCATCGACTACGACGCGAGTGCGCGCACGCTGACCATCGAGGACAACGGCATCGGCATGAGCCGCGAGGAGGCCGTCGCGCACCTGGGCACCATCGCCAAGTCCGGCACCGCCGACTTCCTCTCCCGGCTGAGCGGCGACCAGAAGAAGGACGCCGGCCTGATCGGCCAGTTCGGCGTCGGCTTCTACAGCGCCTTCATCGTCGCCGACCGCGTCGACGTGTACAGCCGCCGCGCCGGGCTGCCGGCCGCCGAGGGCGTGCACTGGTCCAGCGCCGGCGAGGGCCAGTTCGAGGTCGCCACCGTCGACCGGCCCGAGCGCGGCACCCGCATCGTGCTGCACCTGAAGGACGGCGAGGAAGGGTTCGCCGACGGCTGGAAGCTGCGCGGCATCGTCAAGAAGTACTCCGACCACATCGCCCTGCCCATCGAGATGCGCAGGGAATCCGCCGGCGAGGACAAGGACGCGCCTGCCGAACCGGAATGGGAGACCGTCAACCGCGCCAGCGCGCTGTGGACGCGCCCGCGCAACGAGATCGAGGACGAGGAGTACAGGGAGTTCTACAAGCACATCGCCCACGACTTCACCGACCCGCTGACGTGGAGCCACAACAAGGTCGAGGGCAAGCTGGAATACGCCTCGCTGCTGTTCGTGCCGGCGCGCGCGCCCTACGACCTGTTCCACCGCGACGGCGCCAAGGGCCTGAAGCTGTACGTGCAGCGCGTCTTCATCATGGATCAGGCCGAGCAGTTCCTGCCGCTGTACCTGCGCTTCGTCAAGGGCGTGGCCGATTCGTCCGACCTGCCGCTCAACGTCTCACGCGAGATCCTGCAGTCCGGCCCGGTCATCGACTCGATGCGCGCGGCGCTGACCAAGCGCTCGCTGGACATGCTGGAGAAGCTGGCCAATGACAGGCCCGAGGACTACGCCACGTTCTGGAACCAGTTCGGCCAGGTGCTGAAGGAAGGCCCGGCCGAGGACTACGCCAACCGCGAGAGGATCGCCGGGCTGCTGCGCTTCGCCTCCACCTTCGACGCCAGCGGCGCGCAGGGCGTGGCCCTGGCCGACTACGTGGCGCGGATGAAGGAAGGCCAGGACAAGCTGTACTACCTGACCGGCGAGAGCCATGCGCAGATCAAGGACAGCCCGCACCTGGAGGTGTTCCGCAAGAAGGGCATCGAGGTGCTGCTGCTGACCGACCGCATCGACGAATGGCTGATGGGCTACCTGACCGAGTTCGACGGCAAGTCCTTCGTCGACGTCGCCCGCGGCGATCTGGATCTGGGCAAGCTGGATTCGGAGGAAGAGAAGAAGGCGCAGGAAGAGGCCGCCAAGTCGAAGGAGGGGCTGACCGCGCGCATCAAGGCGGCGCTGGGCGAGGACGTGGCCGAGGTGCGCGTCTCCCACCGCCTGACCGACTCGCCGGCGATCCTGGCCATCGGCCAGGGCGATCTCGGCCCGCAGATGCGCCAGATCCTGGAAGCCAGCGGCCAGAAGCTGCCCGAGACCAGGCCGGTGTTCGAGTTCAACCCCGGGCACCCGCTGATCGGCAAGCTCGACGCGGAGAGCGACGAAGGCCGCTTCGCCGATCTGGCGCGCGTGCTGTTCGACCAGGCCGCACTGGCCGCGGGCGACGGCCTGAAGGATCCGGCCGCCTACGTGCGCCGGCTGAACAAGCTGCTGCTGGAGCTGTCGGCCTGAGCCGGGCATTCCGAGCGAGAAAAAGAGCATGGGAGCGGCCGCTGGATTTGACGAATCCACGGCACAAGCCCCCTCACCCCAACCCTCTCCCCCGCAAGCGGGGGAGAGGGAGCGGGAGGTTGCGCACGGAACGTCTGCGGAATAAAGCTCCCTCTCCCCCATCGCATCGCGATGGGGGAGAGGGTTGGGGTGAGGGGGGCTTAGCTTATGTAGAGCCGAGCTTGCTCGGCTACGTCGGCTCCGGAGCCGGGAGCAGCGGAGCAAGCTCCGCTCTACAGGATCCGGGTCGCTTTCCCGGAGTTGTTGAAGAACCATTTCGTTTCATGCGTGACATCTTCGTCACCCCCGCCTTCGCCGGGATGACGGCAGAAACACTCTAGGCCCTCGCGTCCAGCAGGCTGCCCAACACCTCGTCGCCGATTTTCAACACGAACGCCCCGGCCTCGAACTGCAACCGGTAGGCCATCGCATCGACCACATCGCCCAGCGGCGCGAAAGGATCCGCAGGCGCCGGCCCCACGCTGGCCCGCACGCCGCCTTCCGGCACCGCCTCCAGATGTGCCGACTGGCGCGTCGCCGCCAGGTTGCCCAGGTTGGCGACGTTGTGCGCGGCCGCCTGCAAGCCGATGGCGGCGGCGCGCATGCCGGAGACGGCGATGTTGGCGATGGCGTTCACTGGCTGGTCCGGCGGAGGTTCCCGATGACGTTATCGGCCTGTTTTCCCCGCGCTTGAGGCCGCGCCTGCACGGGAGCCGAACGCCCCGGTGGTAGCATGTCGCTCCGTTTTCGACACTGTGCGCAATGGTCAGTTTTTTCCGCCGCAAGAAGCCCCAGGGGACCTCCGAGGCCACGAAACGCGGCTTCACCGCCGACGAACTGGCGGCCGCCTTCCCGCAGGCGCCGGCCGAGGCCATGCCGCCGCGCACCGAGGCCGCCGAACCTGCGCCGGACCGCACGGCCGACCTCGAAGCGCCGCCCGCTGCCGCGCCCGAAACCCTCCCGGTCCCGCCCGTCGCCCTCGTGCCCGCTTCGCCGCCGGCGGCCATGCCACCGCCGGAATCCGTCGATCCGGCGTCCTCCGCCTCCCCCGCTCCCGCCGGCAAGTCCGGCTGGCGCGAGCGCCTGCGCGGCAGCGCGTTCGCGCGCAGCTTCGGCGGCCTGTTCTCGCGCAATCCCAGGCTGGACGACGATCTGCTCGACGAGATCGAGACCGCGCTGCTGACCGCCGACGTCGGCGTGCCCGCCACCACCGCGCTGCTCGACGACCTGCGCAAGCGCATGAAGGCGCGCGAGTTCGCCGACGCCAACGCGCTGCTGGCCGCGCTGCGCGCCGACCTGATCGCGCTGCTGGCGCCGGTAGCCCGGCCGCTGGTCATCGATCGAAACGCCAGGCCCTTCGTCGTGCTGACCGTCGGCGTCAACGGTGTCGGCAAGACCACCACCATCGGCAAGCTCGCCAGGCGCTTCAAGGACGAAGGCCACGGCCTGATGCTGGCCGCCGGCGACACCTTCCGCGCCGCGGCGGTGGCGCAGTTGCAGGCCTGGGGCGAACGCAACGGCGTGACCGTGATCGCGCAGGGGCAGGACGCCGACCCGGCCTCGGTCGCCTTCGACGCCCTGCAGGCCGCCAAGGCGCGCGGCACCGAGGTGCTGATCGCCGACACCGCCGGCCGCCTGCACACCCAGACCGGGCTGATGAACGAACTGGGCAAGATCCGCCGCGTGCTCGGCAAGATCGACGCCGCCGCGCCGCACGAGGTGCTGATGGTGATCGACGGCACCACCGGCCAGAACGCGCTGTCGCAACTGCGCCAGTTCCATGCCGCGGTCGGCGTGACCGGACTGGTGGTGACCAAGCTCGACGGCACCGCCAAGGGCGGCGTGGTGTTCGCGCTGGCGCGCGAGTTCGGCATCCCGATCCGCTACGCCGGCATCGGCGAGCGGCCGGAGGACCTGCGCGTGTTCGACGCCGAGGCCTTCGTCGACGCGCTGCTGCCGGAAGCACTGGGCGGTGCCTGAGTGCGCCGCTTTGTGGGAGCGACGTCAGTCGCGACCGGACTTCCTGGCCAAGCGCGTCGCGACTGACGTCGCTCCCACAAGAAGCCGCACCTGAAGCATCCGCCACCGCCAGCATGCGCCAGCCTCCAGACACCTACGCCGACCGCTTGCTGCAGTGGTTCGATCGCCACGGCCGCCACGGCCTGCCCTGGCAGCATCCGCGCACGCCGTACCGGGTGTGGCTGTCGGAGATCATGCTGCAGCAGACCCAGGTCGCCACCGTCGTCCCGTATTTCCAGCGTTTCCTGCTGGCCTTCCCGACCCTGCCGGATCTGGCGGCGGCTTCGACCGACGCGGTGATGGCGCAGTGGGCGGGCCTGGGCTACTACGCCCGCGCGCGCAACCTGCACGCCGCCGCCAAGCACTGCGTCGAACTGCACGGCGGCGACCTGCCGCGCAACTTCGACGCGCTGCACGCGCTGCCCGGCATCGGCCGCAGCACCGCTGGCGCGATCCTGGCGCAGGCCTGGGACCTGCGCTTCCCGATCCTCGACGGCAACGTCAAGCGGGTGCTGGCGCGCTACCACGGCATCGCCGGCTGGCCCGGCCTGCCCGCGATCGAGAAGCAGCTGTGGGCCCTGGCCGAAGGCCACCTGCCCCACGCGCGCATGGCCGACTACACCCAGGCGCAGATGGATTTCGGCGCCACCCTGTGCACGCGCACCAACCCGGCCTGCGTGCTGTGCCCGCTGCAAGCGGACTGCGTCGCCCGCCGCGAGGGACTGACCGATGCCCTGCCCACGCCCAGGCCGGGCAAGCCGCTGCCCGAGCGCGAGGCGACCGCGCTGCTGCTGGAGAACGCGCGCGGCGAGGTGCTGCTGCAACGCAGGCCGACGACCGGCATCTGGGCCTCGCTGTGGACGCTGCCGCAGGCCGACACCGACGCGGCGCTGCGCGAATGGTCCGCACGCCACCTGCACGGCGACTACGACGCCGCCGAGGCGCTGCCGGTCATCGTCCACACCTTCACCCACTACCGCCTGCACCTGCAACCGCTGCGCCTTCGCAAGGTCGCCCTGCGCGACGCGGTGGGCGACAATGACGCGCTGCGCTGGATCGCGCCCGCCGACCTTCCCTCGCTGGGCCTGCCCGCCCCGATACGCAAGCTGCTTTCTGCCGTCATCCCCGCCTAGGCGGGAATCCAAGCGACTTCCCACGGAACGCCCATGACCCGCACCGTCTTCTGCCAGTACGAACAACGCGAAACCGAAGGCCTGGACTTCATCCCCTACCCGGGTGAACTGGGCAAGCGCGTCTTCGCGCACGTCGGCAAGAACGCCTGGGGCGCATGGCTGGCGCACCAGACCATGCTGATCAACGAGAACCGGCTGTCGCCGCGCGATCCCAAGCATCGCGCGTTCCTGGAGACGGAGCTGGAGAAGTTCCTGTTCGGCGGCGGCGCCGACAAGCCGGCCGGCTACGTGCCGGAGGCCTGAGAGGGGAGATTCGCCCCGCTCTTCCCGCGACCCGGCGATCGCCCGCTTACGGACGATCCTTCGCCTCTGCTTCGCGCGCGACCACCTCGGCCTTGCGCAACTCGGCCTGCGCGGCCTTGAGCGCCTTCACGTCCAGCGGGCGGATGGTCCTGATGTGGCACGGGATGCGCATGCCCGCCGCCCCGCCGCCCACCGGCATCACCCGGTCGAAGGTCGATACCTGGTTCATCATGCTGCTGATGGAGATGGCCGGCGCGTAGTCCAGATCCGGGCACGGCCCGGTCAGGTCGAGCAGGTAGGCCTCGTTGGGCCGAGTCCATACCGCGAGCGCCGAATTGCCCAGCGGCTGCCAGCCGTTGAGGCTGCCGAACAGCCTGAAGTCCCTCACCGGCGCGCCCGCGTTCTTGCGGAACATCGCCAGCCGCTCGGCGTCGGACTGCCCGGGCAGGCTGGAACAGGCGGAGAGAGCGGCCAGCGAACAGAGCAGGAATACACGTTTCATGATGCGGCTTCCCAATCGGGTGGAGGTTTCTCTTCCCCCGCCATCATGCACCCGCCCGCCGCACCCGCGTCAGGCCCACGACCGGCCCGTTCAGCGCACAGGCGGCTTGTCAGCCCGCCACGACTTCCCGTATCATTCGCGCCCTCGCACCGGCCTTAGCCGTACCGCGAAGACCTTGGCCGGGTAGCTCAGTTGGTAGAGCAAGGGATTGAAAATCCCTGTGTCGGGGGTTCGATTCCCTCCCCGGCCACCATCGATTCACCGATTGCCGAACGAAGAGCCGCAAGGCTCTTTTTTTGTTCCGGAATCAGGCTGCGGGACGCCGGTCCTGACACGGCCAGCCGTCTTCCACGCCCTGACCGCAAGGTCCGGCGAACGTCGTGGTCGGATGCAGCGGCTGGATGGACAGCGCCGGTGGCGGCATGGCCGCGTCGGCGCGCCCCGCATCGCCACCGCCATCGCCGGCTTCGCACAATGCATGCGCCCACTCGCGCAGCAGCGCCATGCCGGTGGCGCGGCGGCTCACGGTCTGGGTGCGGATGGTGCAGGGACCGACGTCGGCCAGGATGCGCACCTGCCATGTGCTGCCGCAGGGAGACAGCAAGGCGATGCATTCGTCCATGAAGTCCAGCGCCAGCGCCGCAGGTCCCTTCGCCTTGCCATTGGATGTCCCGGTGCTTTCGCGCCAACTGAATCCCTGTGGCAAAATCCTCGTCCTGCGGCCCATCACGATCATCCCGGTGCTTCGATGCCGCGTATTGGACCGCAGGTCGCGTAAAAACCGCGTGGCGCCGATACTTCAATCTCTTGACAGGCTGTCCGGAACACCCGCCCGCAAGGCGTGCGCCGTCAACGAGTCCGGCCAGCCGATTACCGCGCCGCGGCTTGCCATCGCGCCCGCACCTGCTAGATTTCACTTGCTGACAGCGCTGTCAATGCCCACCTGTCCGATGGGTGCCGCGCTGGGATTGGAGAAGGCATGCGTGTACGCATAGAGGATGTCGCAAAAGCCGCCGGCGTCTCGATGAAGACCGTCTCGCGGGTGCTCAACAACGAGCCCACGGTCAGGGAGGAGACGCGCGCGCGCGTGCAGGCGGTCGCCCAGTCGATGAACTACCGCCCGGATCCTTCCGCGCGCAGCCTGGCCGGGCGCAGGTCGTACTTGGTGGCGCTGCTGTACGACAATCCCTCGGCCAACTACCTGATGGAAATCCTGATGGGCGTGGTCGACGCCTGCCAGGCGCACCACTACGGCATGGTCGTGCAGCCGCTGAACTACGAGAGCCCGGATTTCCTGCGCAGCGTCGAGTCGCTGGTGCAGTTCTCCAAGCTCGACGGCCTGATCCTGACCCCGCCGATCACCGACAGCGTGGAGCTGCTGGATCGGCTGGACCAGCTGTGCATGCCCTACTCCTGCGTCTCGCCGAGGAACCGCGAAGGCACCATCGGCGTCACCCTGGAGGAACACGACGCGGCCGCCGACATGATCGAATACCTGGTCTCGCTGGGGCATACCCGCATCGCCCACATCAAGGGCCATCCCTCGCACGGCGCCAGCGAATGGCGCCTGGCCGGCTACCGCAGCGGGCTGCGCCGCGCCGGGCTGCGCTACGACCCGACGCTGGTCATCGACGGCGAGTTCTCCTTCGACTCGGGCGCGCGCGCGGCCGAGCAGTTGTTCGACCTGGAGCAGCCGCCGACCGCCATCTTCGCCGCCAACGACGACATGGCCGCCGGGGTGATGAGCGTGGCGCATTCGCGCGGGCTGTCGATTCCCGGCGACGTCTCGGTGTGCGGCTTCGACAACACGCCGATGTCGCGGCAGATATTCCCCGCGCTGACCACCGTGCACCAGCCCACCCAGGAAATGGGCCGGCTGGCGACGGTCGAACTGCTCAAGGCGATCAAGGATCCTGCTTCAGGGCAGATGCTCCGCATGCCCTACGCGCTGCAACTGCGGCAGTCCACCGGGCCGGTGCCGCGCCACTGAAAGTTTCTTGTCCTGGGCGAGAAAGCCGGGGCAGCGAACGCGACCGAGCAAGCCCGCAAGCTTGTAGAGCGAAGCTTGCTCCGCTGCTTCGGCAGCCATGACGGAATAGCCGAGCAAGCTCGGCTCTACATGCGCCCCTCGTCGGGCCGCAAAAAAGCCACCGGGCCGGAGAGAGTGGCCCGGTGGCCCGCAGCGCAGCCCCCGGCGCCCGCCAGGGGCGCCGCGTTCAATGGCTGTTGTCGGCGCTGAGCTTGTCCAGGTCGATGCCCTGACTGCGCAGCGTGCGGGTGGCGGCGATGGCGTAGAACGCCAGGTAGGCGAAACACAGCACGCCGATGATGAAGCTGTAGTGGATGCCGACCTTGTCGGCCAGCGCGCCCTGCACCCAGCTGACGATGCCGCCGCCCATGATCATCATGATCAGCAGGCTGCTGCCCTGGTTGGTCTTGTTGCCCAGGCCGGTGATGGCCAGGGTGAAGATGCACGGCCACATCGTGCTGCAGAACAGGCCCACGCTGATGAAGGCGACCACGCTGGTCATGCCGGTGGTGAACATGCCAATCAGCTGGGCGGCGGTACCGCAGATGGCGAAGTACAGCAGCATGCGCGCCGGATTGCCCTTGCTGGCCAGCGTGGCCAGGATCATCAGCACGATCACCGCGGCATAGCCGAAGAACTGCGAGGGATCGTGGCCGGTGATGGCGTTCACCGCCAGGAATACGCCGAACGCCAGGTACGGCAGGATCAGCATCAGCATCCTCTTCGCGCCCGCGCCGACATCGAACGCGCCGGCCGCGCCGCTCCAGCGGCCGATCATCAGGCTGGCCCAGTACAGCGAAACGAAGGGCGCGATCATCGCGGTCTCGATGCCCAGCCCGCCCTGCTCCACCGGCAATTCCAAGTAGGCCGGCAGGTTGTCGATGGTCGACACCTCGACGCCCACGTACAGGAAGATGGCGATCATGCCCATCACCAGCTGCGGATAGGAAAGCGCCGACTTCTTGTGGATCAGCTTGCCGCTGTCCTGCGCTTCGCTCTCGGACAGCTTCTCCAGATCGATGTGGTTGGGCACCGAGGAGAACTTCAGGAAGATGGCCACCAGGATGAAGGCCGCGCCCAGCACCAGGTAGGGCGTCTTGACGCTTTCGATGCTGGCTTCGGTGTTGCCCGCGTTGACGGAGCCGAAGATCGCCACGCTGACCAGCAGCGGGCCAATGGTGGTGCCGAAGTTGTTGACGCCGCCGGCCATCGTCAGCCGCTGCGCGCCGGTCTTGGGATTGCCCATGACGATGGCAAGCGGGTTGGCCGCGATCTGTTGCAGCGAGAAGCCCAGGCCGACGATGAAAAGGCCCGACAGCATCAGGTTGAACGAACCGGTATTGGCCGCCGGATAGAACAGCAGCGCCCCCAGCGCGGAGATCACCAGGCCCAGGCAGATGCCGTTCTTGTAGCCAATCCTGTTGATCACGTCCAGGCCGATGGCCTTGGAAATGGCGACGTAGATCAGCGATCCCACGGTGTAGGCCACGTAGAACGCCAGCGCCACGTACATGCTCTGGGCCTGGGTCAGGTCGAAGGCCTTCTTGAAAACGGGAATCAGGATGCCGTTGCTGGCCGCAACAAAACCCCAGAAGAAAAACACGGTGATCAGCACACTGAACTGCGACCATCGGGTGGTTTGCTGGGTCATGGATGGGTGCCTGCTGGTAGGGGTTCGGAATCGGGTGGAACGGCCAGCCTACGGGGCCGCCGCGCGATTGCACTAGCATTGCGTCGGCACCCCGCGGCGATGCCGCGGGGTGCCGTATGGACCGCTGTTACCGGGCGCACTTCACCGCATCGGCGTCCTCGGCCGCACCGGCCACCACCTGGATGTTGGTGAAGGCCGCGGCGAAGGGCGCGTCGGCGGCGATGCCGAAGGGCATGTCCACGCCGCTCAGGTCCGCGCCCAGCTTGCCGAAGCAGGCCAGCGGCAGCTTGACCGTCTGCTTCCTGCCGACCGCATCGCCGGAGAAGGCCGCGGTGAGATCCAGGCTGGCGCCGCAGCCGGCGCCGCAGCCGAAGGTGAACTGCACCGGCTTGATCGGCGCCTGCCTGACGATCACGTCGAACTGCACGGCGCCGTGCGCGCGCGCCATCGCGGCCAGGTTGTTCTTCGACGGGTTGCGGGCGACGAAACGCGCCGGCGCCAGCCAGGTCACTTCCTTGGCGTCCTGCTGGGTGTTGATCTGGACGGTGGCCACCTGCAAGGCGGGTTTTGCATCCGGCCAGCGCACCGTGCGGTTCAGATCCGCGCCCACGGCCTGCTCCGCGTCGCCGGCCATCATGCGCAGGCTGAAAGGTGCGATGTCGGAACGGTTGAAGATCGGCAGCGCCGTGGCCTCGCCACAACTCGTGGCGCTGTCCTCGGCCAGCTTGCCGACGCTGCCGCCATCGCCGTAGCCCAGCCCCCCGCCCAGCGCGAACTGCGGCTTGTCGTCCGCCTTCGGGCAGGCGACCGCCGGCCACGGGAAGGTCAGCCTGCCGCGGAAATCATGCTCCGGCTTGCCATCGGCGCCGGCCACCAGCACGTCGCTGACGCCCTTGCCCTCGGTGCCGGGCAGCCAGGCGGCGACGAAGGCGCCGGACAGGTTGATCAGGTCGTTGGCGTACAGCGGGCGGCCGGACAGGAACACCGTGACGACCGGCTTGCCGGTGGCCGCGGCGGCCTTCAGCACCGCCAGATCCTCGGGATGGCGACGGCTGTGCGCCAGCGTATCCGACGGCACGATGTCGCCGTTGGTCTCGGCGTACGGCGTTTCGCCGATGGCCGCGACGATCACGTCGTAGCTCGCGGGGTCCACGCCCTCGGCGCTGTCGCGCAGCAGGACGTTGGCCTCGCCCAGCCGTTCGCGCAGGCCCGCGGCCAGGCTGTCGGCATGGGGGAAGTCGGCATTGGTGTTGTCGGTGCCCTGCCAGGTCAGCGACCAGCCGCCGGCCTGGTTGGAGATGCTGTCGGCGCTCTTGCCGACCAGCAGCACGCGCTGTCCGCGCTTCAGCGGCAGCGCGCCGCCGTCGTTCTTCAGCAGCACCAGCGATTGGCGCACCGCGCGGCGGGCCAGGTCGCGATGCACCAGCGACTCGGGCTTGCCCGCGTGGCTGCTGGCGGACGGCTTGCGCTCGAACAGGCCCGCGCGCAGCTTGACGCGCAGGATGCGGGTGACCGCGTCGTCGATGCGCTCCATCGGGATCTCGCCGGACTTTACCTGCGCCACGGTGTTGGCGATGAACGGTTTCCACGCATCGGGCACCATCACCATGTCGATGCCGGCGTTGATCGCCTGCGCGCAGCTGTCGTCGCTGCAACCGGGCACCTGGCCGATGCCGTTCCAGTCGGAGACGACGAAGCCGTCGAAGCCCATCTTCTCCTTCAGCGCCACCGTCAGCAGGTCGCGCGAGCCGTGCATCTTGCCGTAGTCCTTGCCGGCGGCGACGTCGTTCCAGCTGTTGAACGAGGCCATCACCGTCTGCACGCCGGCCTCGATGGCGCCGTAGTAGCCCTGGCCGTGGACGTTGATCATCTGCGCCTGCGTGACCAGCGCGTTGCCCTGGTCCTTGCCGCCGTCGGTGGCGCCGTCGCCGATGAAGTGCTTGGCGGTGGCGACCACGTTGCCGTCGCCGTCGAGCCCGCCCTGCATGCCCTTGACGTAGGCGGCGGCGTACTCGCGGATCAGCGCCGGCTGCGAGGAATAGCTTTCGTAGGTGCGGCCCCAGCGCGCGTCCTGCGCGACCGCTACCGTCGGCGCGAACGTCCAGTCCACGCCGGTGGCGCGGGTGGACTGGCCGGTGGCCTCGGCGATGCGCTCGATCAGCTCGGCGTCGTGCGCGGCGCCCAGGCCGATGTTGTGCGGGAAGATGGTGGCGCCGAACACGTTGCTGTGCCCGTGCACGGCGTCCGTGCCCCAGATCACCGGCACCGGGATCTTCGCGTCGGTCGTCATCGATGCGTCGTGGTACGCATCGGCCAGCGCCAGCCATTCCTGCACCGTGGCATGCTTGTTCTTGCCCGGCCAGGAACCGCCGCCGTTGAGCACCGAACCGATGTAGTAGCGGCGCACCTCGTCGGGCGTGATCGACTTGATCTCGGGCTGCACCATCTGCCCGATCTTCTGCTCCAGCGTCATGCTGGCCAGGATCTCGGCCACGCGCGCCTCGATGGCCGGGTCCTGGGCAAAGCTGCTCTTCAGCGCCGGCCAGTCCTGCAACTGCGCGGAATCATTGGCGGCTGCGGTGGCCGGCTTCCCGGCAGGTTCCTGCTTGCCGCAGGACAGGCAGGCCAGCAGGCCGGCGCCCAGCAAGGTCATACGGATCGGATTCACTGATTTCTCCCACGGTGCGACGACGCGGTGGCAACGTTGGAGCACCCGCATCGTTGATTGGACAGGGCCGCGCGGACGCGGCGGGACTCATGCCCCGCCGCGTCCTGCATGCCGGCTTGCCTGGCAAAGGCCTGGATGCATCACAGCTTGTAGCGGAAGCCCAGCAGGTACTGGCGGCCGTATTCCTTGTAGTCCGACGGCAGGAACACCGTTTCGGAAATGCCGCCGGCCGTGGTTTCCGTGCGATACGGTTCGTTGGTCACGTTGTTGACCTGCAGCAGCACCGAAAGCCCGGACAGCCGGCCGCCATCGGGGAAGTCGTAGCCGACCTGCAGATCCACGGTGCTCTCGGGCATGGTGTTCTGGTAGATGCGGTCGCCGAACAGCGAGGCGTACTCGCCGCGGTACTCGCCGCGGTAACGCTGGCTGATGCGCGCGGAGAAGCCATGCTTCTCGTAGTACACCGTGGCGTTGGCCACCACCTTGGACAGGCCGGGCAGCGTGTCCGTGCTGGAGCCGCCCGGGCCGTCCGGATCGATGGACGACTCGGTGTAGGACGCATTGAGCAGCAGGCCGAAGCCGTCCAGCACCGGGTGGATCATGTCGCCGCCGACCGCGCCGCTGAGCTCGGCGCCGCGCATGTAGCCGCCGCTGCCGTTGACCGGGGTGCTGAAGTTGCCCCAGTTGGAGATCGGCGTGATGCCCAGGTCGTCGTAGCCGGTGAAGTCCCAGCGCACGTTCTGCGTGTAGATGTAGGTTTCCAGATCCTTGTAGAACACCGCCAGGGCCGCATAGGTGGTCGGGCCGAAGTACTTCTCCAGCGACAGGTCGTAGGCGGTGGCCCGGTACGGCTCCAGCTTCGGGTTGCCGCCGCCGCCGCTCCATTCGCGCGTGGTCACGTCGACGCCGGCGGTGGTGTACGCGCCCATCTGCTCGATCGGGCCGCGCATCAGCGTCTTGGCGGCCGCGAAGCGCAGCATCAGGCCGTCGCCGAAATCCGCCGACAGGTTCATGCTGGGCAGGATGTCGCCATACGAAGTGCCGATGGTCTGGCCGCCGGCGATCACCCAGTCGTTGCTGACCGGATCGCGCTTGACGGTGGGGCCGGTGGAGCTTTGCTCGGACCGCACGTACTGCACGCCGACGTTGCCGCGCAGGCGGACCCTGTCGGTCACGTCCATGTCCAGGTTGGCCTTGGCGTAGAACGTCCTGATGTCCTCGTCGACACCGTAGTTCTTCATCAGGTCGTTCTCGCTGGCTTCGTAGCGCAGGTCGTAGTAGCGCGCCAGCAGCTCACCGGCATTGAAGTTGGGCACGTCGCCCAGGCCGATGAAATCCATCGAGGCGCGGCCGTGCGGCACGGTGTCCAGGCGCACCGGCGCGCGGCCGTTCTTCAGGTCGACGTAATGGGCCACGTATTCCCGGTCCTTGCTGCGGCGGGTGACGTTCACGCCCACGTCGTAGCTGCGGAGGAAGTCCGAGGATTCCACCAGCCGGTTCAGTTCGAGCCGTCCCGACTTGAGGGTGTCCTCGGTCGAAGCGATGTCGGTGCGGCCGTCGCGGCCCCAGCCCATCGCGTCCATGCCCAGGTAGATCTGGGTGGGATCGGTCAGGCCCGGGATGGAGAAGCGGTTGAAGCCCTTGCCCGTGGCCAGCTGGAAATCGATGTCCCGGGGCGTGGCGAACGCGGACTGCAGCTCCAGCATCGAGCGCGTGCTCTCGGCGCGGGAATAGCTCAGGTCGCTCTTGAGGGTGTAGATGTCGCCCCAGCCGAACGTGTTGGCCCAGCCCGCCGAGAACAGCTTGTCCTCGCGCCAGTTGGTCTCGTTGAGCATGTTCAGTGCGCCCACGCCGTTGAGCGTGCCGCGGGTGACCACCGGCACGCCGCCCACCAGGGTGGTGCCGACGTTGGTGTAGCGCACCTGGCCCTGGGTCGGGTGGCTCCACCAGGGGTCGTTGTTCCACATGATGCTGTTTTCGGTTTCGTCCTGGTCGAACGTGGAGTAGTACACGTCGAGGATGCTGTGGAACCGATCATTGGGCTTGAATTCCAGCACCGCCATCACGCCGTCGCGGGTGATCTCGCGCGACTTCAGCGATGCCTCGCCGGCCTGGCGGGCCACCGCATCGGCCGGCTTGCCCGGCTGCGGCGCGCTCCAGGCGTCGGGATTGCCCCACCACCACGCCTTTTCCTGCTGTTCCTGGAACGGCGAGTCCATCCGCGCCACGCCGACGGCCAGGCCAAAGGTGTCGTTCGCGAACTGGTCCACGTACGAGGCGCTGGCGCGGTAGCCGGTGTCGCTGCTTCCGTCGATCAGTTCGCCCAGCGAGTTGTACTCGCCCTGCCCGCTGAAGGTGATGCGGCGCTGGCCGATGTCCAGCGGGCGGATCGACTGCATGTCGATCGTGCCGGAAAGCCCCTGGCCCACCAGCGAGGCGTCCGGGGTCTTGTACACGGTGACGGCGTTGATCAACTCGGCCGGGTACTGATCCAGTTCCACGCCGCGGCTGCCGCCGGTGCTGACCTGTTCGCGGCCGTTGAGCAGCGTGCCGCCGAACTGCTCGGACATGCCGCGGATGTGGATGACCTGCGCGCGTCCGTCCACCCGCTGCATGGTCAGGCCCGGCAGGCGCGAGATGGAGTCGGCGATGCTGATGTCGGGCAGCTTGCCGATGTCCTCGGCGGATATGGCCTCGACGATCGAGGTCGACTCGTTCTTGGTCTCCACCGCGGTGGCGATGGCCGCGCGGATGCCGGTGACGCGGACCGCATCGAGCGTCTCGACGCTCTGCTCGGCCGGCTGCGCGGCCTGCTGGGCCTGCGCGGCCAAGGGGAAGGCCAGCGCCAGACAGCACGCCACGGCCAGGTTCTGCTTGCGCAATGCACGACGATGCGCGGGCGGGTTCATCCCCGCCAGGTGATGTTGGTGATGCATCTGGTCCTCTCCGACCGTTGTTGACAGCGCTGTCATATACAAGCTCAAATGGACTGTCAACAAATTCACGACGAGCGCGGCGCCAGTCCACGCATGGGATTGAATTTGCTCGGCCGCCCGGGACCGGGACGGAAATTTCGCTGCACCGCAACAACCTCTTTGCGCGGATTCCGCCAGGGTTCCGCACCTGCAAACCGACGCTCGCGACACGGGAGAATCCCAGCATGTTCCGACACCTGTGCAAGTCCTCGCGCCTGTTCTGCGCCAGCCTCGCCCTGATGCTGCCCGCGGCCGCCCCGCTCGGCCATGCCCGGCCGGCGGACGGCACCCGGGTGGAGGTGTGGATCACCACCGCCGACCACGCACTGGCGCTGGCGCCCTCGACGCCCGGCCGCTTCGGCGATGCCGCGGAGAACGACAGGCTGCATATCGCCATCAACGATAGACAGCGCTATCAGGAGATGGTCGGCTTCGGCGCATCGCTGACCGATTCGTCGGCATGGCTGATCCAGCACAAGCTGGACCCGGGCCAGCGTGATGCACTGCTGAAGGAACTGTTCGGGCGCCAGCCCGGCGGCCTGGGGCTGAGCTTCTCCCGCCTGACCATCGGCGCGTCGGACTTCTCGCGCCACCACTACAGCCTGGCCGACACCCCGGACGGCAAGCCGGATCCCGAGCTGGAGCACTTCAGCATCGAGCCGAACCGCGGCGACGTCATCCCGGTGGCGCGCGCGATGCTGGCGCTCAACCCGCAGCTGAAGATCATGGCCTCGCCGTGGAGCGCGCCGGCGTGGATGAAGGACAGCAACAGCCTGATCCAGGGCCGCCTGCTGCCGCGCTACTACGACGCCTTCTCGCGCTACCTGCTGCGCTATGTCGACGCCTACGCGGCCGAAGGCATCCCGATCTTCGCCCTGACCGTGCAGAACGAGCCGGACTACGAGCCGAAGGACTACCCCGGCATGCGCCTGAACGCAGCGGCGCGCGCCCGCCTGATCGGCGATCACCTTGGCCCGATGATCGCCGCGCGCGGCACCGGTCCGCAGCTATTCGACTGGGACCACAACTGGGACAAGCCCGGGGAGCCGCTGGGCGTCCTGTCCGATCCAGCGGCAAACCGGTACGTCGATGCGGTCGCTTGGCATTGCTACGGCGGCGACGTGTCGGCGCAGACGCCGGTGCACGAGGCCTTCCCCGACAAGGACGCGTACATGACCGAATGCTCGGGCGGCGACTGGGAGCCGGTGCGCAGCGGCGGCCTGCCGCTGCAGGCGAGGAGCATCATCATCCGCAGCGCGCGCCATTGGGCGCGCGGCGCGCTGTTCTGGAACCTGGCGCTGGACGAGAACAACGGCCCCAACGCCGGCGGCTGCCATACCTGCCGCGGCGTGGTGACGATCGATTCGCGCACCGGCGCGGTCAGCCGCACCGACGAGTATTACGCGCTGGCCCATGCCAGCCGGTTCGTGCGGCCCGGCGCGCACCGCATCGCTTCCGGAGAAACCGGCGGCGATCTGGACAACGTCGCTTTCCGCAATGCGGACGACGGTTCGCTGGTGCTGCTGGTGACCAACGCCGCGAGGCAACCGCGCCGCTTCACCGTCGGCCACGACGGCCGGCGCTTCGCCTACACGCTGCCGCCTCGCAGCCTGGCGACGTTCGTCTGGAATCCAGGGGCCGCGCGGGACGATTGAGGGCCGCCGGCGCTGCGGCTGCCATCCGCAACGCCATACGCCGTAGTATCCTGCCCTCCCCATCATCTTGCGGAGCGGTGGCATGACGCGGCGTATCTCCCTGCTGATCCTTGTGCTGGCGACGGCCCTGCTGGCCGGCTGCGGCGACGGCATCGTCCGCCGCGTCTCCGAGCCGGCGATCAGCGTGCAGCAGCTCACCGTCAAGGCCGACGGCCAGTGGTCGGTGGACTTGCGCCTGCAGAACTACAGCAGCATCCCGATGCGCTTCGACGCGATCAGGATGGACGTGCAGGTCGGCGACCAGGCCGCCGGCACGCTGCAGGCCGCGCCCGGACTGTCGGTCGGCCCGGAGTCGGCGGACGTGTTCACCGTGGCCTTCGCTCCCACCAGCGCGGGCCGCATCGTCGTGGCCGACGCGCTGGCCGGCCTGCGGCCGCTGCCCTACACGCTGAAAGGCAGCGTCGACGCCACGCCGCAGGACGCCAAGGCGCGCAATTTCGAGGTGGACACGCGCAACACCCTCAACCCCGTCCCCGGCCTGGACGGCGTGCTGCGCTGACGGCGCGCGCATCCCCTGCAAGCAACCTTTCGAGACTTCCGCATGAGCGCGTCCTACAAAGCCCCCCTGACCGACATCCGTTTCGCCCTGTACGACGTGCTCGGCGCCGAAGCGCTGTTCCAGCGCCTGGGTTACGGCGAGACCAGCCGCGACATCGTCGACGCGGTGCTGGACGAGGCCGCGCGCTTCGCCGAGACCGTGCTGGCCCCGCTCAACCGGGTCGGCGACGAAACCGGCTGCAGGCTCGACGCCGCGACCGGCGAGGTGGCCACGCCGCCGGGGTTCCGCGCCGCCTACCGGCAGTTCATCGAGGGCGGCTGGACCGGCCTGACCGCCGCGCCCGAGTTCGGCGGACAGGGCCTGCCGCACGTCATCGGCGTGCCGCTCAACGAACTGATCAACGCCGCCAACCTGGCCTGGGGCAACTTCCCGCTGCTCTCGCACGGCGCGGTCGAGGCGCTGAAGCAGCACGGCGAGGCGTGGCAGCAGGAAGCCTTCCTCAAGCCGCTGGTCGAAGGCCGCTGGACCGGCACCATGTGCCTGACCGAACCGCATTGCGGCACCGACCTGGGCCTGCTCAAGACCCGCGCCGAACCCGACGGCGACGGCGGCCACGCGATCACCGGCACCAAGATCTTCATCACCGCCGGCGAGCACGACTTCACCGAGAACATCGTCCACCTGGTGCTGGCGCGCCTGCCGGACGCACCGGCGGGCGCGAAGGGCATCTCGCTGTTCGTGGTGCCGAAGTTCAAGGTCGGCCGCGACGGCGCGCTCGGCGAGCGCAACGCGCTGCGCTGCGGCTCCATCGAGCACAAGATGGGCATCAAGGGCTCGGTGACCTGCGTGATGAACTTCGACGGCGCGCAGGGCTGGCTGGTCGGGCAGCCGCACAAGGGACTGCAGGCGATGTTCACCATGATGAACACCGCGCGCCTGGGCGTCGGCCTGCAAGGCATCGGCCTGTCCGAGCGCGCCTACCAGAACGCGCTGCGCTACGCGCGCGAGCGCCTGCAGACGCGCTCGCTGTCCGGCGCGAAGTTCCCCGACAAGCCGGCCGATCCGATCATCGTCCATCCCGACGTGCGGCGGATGCTGCTGACCGTCAAGTCGCTGATCGAGGGCAGCCGCCTGCTCGCGCTGCACGCCGGCACCTTGATCGACATCGCCCACCACTCGCCGGATCCGGCCGAGCGCGAACGGGCCGATACGCTGGTGAGCTTCCTCACCCCGATCTCCAAGGCCTGCCAGACCGAGTGGGGCATCGAGAACACCTACCACGCGCTGCAATGCTTCGGCGGCCACGGCTACATCGCCGAGCACGGCATGGAGCAGCTGGCGCGCGACGCGCGCATCACCACGCTGTACGAAGGCACCACCGGCATCCAGGCGCTGGACCTGATGGGCCGCAAGACCGCCGCCACCCAGGCCGCGGGCCTGAAGCTGTTCCTCGCGCAGATCGAGGCCTTCGCCGCCGAGCACCAGGGCGACCCGGCCCTGGCCGAGTTCATCGGCCCGCTGCGCGAGAAGGCCGCCGAATGGGCCGAGCTGACCCGCACCATCCTGGCCCGCGCGGCGCAGGATCCGGAGGAGATTGGCGCGGCCAGCCACGACTACCTGTTCTACAGCGGCTACGTCGTGCTGGCCTACTGGTGGGCGCGCAGCGTCGCCGCCGCCGACGCCTCGGCGCACGGCGAGGCGTTCCGCCAGGCCAAGCGCGAGACCGCGCGCTTCTACTTCGCCCGCATCCTGCCGCGCACGCTGGCCCATGCCGCGGCGATCGCCTCGGGCGCGGCCCCGCTGATGGCGATGCCGCCGGAGCATTTCGGCGCGGAATGAAGGTGGCGCACCGGCGCGCAAGCGCCGGCGTCCCGAAGCCCGTCACGCACGCCCGCTGCGCCGTCCCGACCGGGCGGCGTGGCGCGCGGGCATGCGACTGTCATCACCGGTGGCGGAAGCAGACGCTGGCGCGCCGCGCGGCACCGACGCGCTATCCAAACTGCCATGTTTTGGGTATAACCTGTTTCCTCGATGGAAGCAGACACAGCTCAGCTCCACCCGATCTTCGACGGGACTCGGCAGAATCCCGCGCTTCCCGCATCGTCCCCCGTTTCCTCTCCCCTCGTTTCGTCCACGGTTCCCCGCGGCGCGCCGGTGCGGCTGCTGTCGCTGGATGCGCACGGCCACGTGCTGGACTGGATCAACTGGCAGGACGCAACCTGCCTGTACGCGCGCGACGCGGTGGCATGGACGCTGGGCGATCCCTGCCTGCGCGTGCATGGCGGCATCTGCCGCAGCAGCGGCCGGCAGAGCGTGATCGACCTGCATCCCATCGTCGCCTCGCGCGGCCGCGCGCGCGCCACCGCGCTGTCGCCGACGCCGACGCTGACCAACACCGCGCTGTTCGCCCGCGACGCGCAGCTGTGCCTGTACTGCGGCCACGAGTTCACCCGCCCGCACCTGACCCGCGACCACGTGCTGCCGCTGTCCAGGGGCGGCCGCGACATCTGGGAAAACGTGGTCACCGCCTGCTTCCAGTGCAACTCGCGCAAGTCCAACCGCACGCCGCAGCAGGCCAACATGCCGCTGCTGGCCGTGCCCTACCGGCCGAGCTGGATCGAGCACCTGATCCTGTCCAACCGCAACATCCTGGCCGACCAGATGGCCTTCCTGAAGGCGCACCTGCCAAGGCGATCCAAGCTGTCGGCGTGACGGTCGCGGCCATCACGCCCGCGCCGTATTGCTGAACCGACGCCGCCGATTCCCCGCCGGCTTCACCGGCTTGCTTGCCCCGCTTCACACAAGAGGGGGAAAATGGCGGGCCAGACCGCAGCCAGCCCGATGATCGACGCCGCCCGCCATCCCCGCCTGTCCCGCATCCAGACGCCCGCCGACCTGCGCCAGTTCGACGAGTCGGAACTGCCTGCCATCGCCGAGGAGTTGCGCGCCTACCTGATCGAATCGGTCGGCCGCAGCGGCGGCCACTTCGGCGCCGGCCTCGGCGTGATCGAGCTGACCGTCGCCCTGCACTACCTCTACGACACCCCGCGCGACCGCCTGGTCTGGGACGTCGGCCACCAGTGCTACCCGCACAAGATCCTCACCGGCCGCCGCGACACCATCCACACGGTCAAGCAGAAGGACGGCGTGGCGCCGTTCCCCAAGCGCGAGGAGAGCGAGTACGACACCTTCGGCGTCGGCCACTCGTCCACTTCCATCTCGGCCGCGCTGGGCATGGCGATCGCGTTGGCGCAGAAGGGCGACGACCGCAAGGTGGTCGCCGTCATCGGCGACGGCGCGATGACCGCCGGCATGGCCTTCGAGGCGCTCAACCACGCCGGCGGCATGGAGCCGGAGCCGAACCTGCTGGTGATCCTTAACGACAACCAGATGTCGATCTCCGAGAACGTCGGCGGCCTGACCAAGATGCTCGGCCGGCTCAGCAGCAGCCGCACGCTCAACGCACTGCGCGAGGGCGGCAAGAAGCTGCTCGGCGACAAGAAGAAGCCGCCGGCGCGCTTCATGCGCCGCTGGGAGGAACACTGGAAGGGCATGTTCGTGCCGTCCACGCTGTTCGAGCAGATGGGCTTCCACTACACCGGCCCGATCGACGGCCACGACGTGGCCGCGCTGGTCGGCGCGCTGAAGACGCTGAAGACGCTCAAGGGCCCGCAGCTGCTCCACGTCATGACGGTCAAGGGCAAGGGCTACGAACTGGCCGAGGGCGACCAGATCGGCTACCACGCGGTCGGGCCGTTCGATCCTTCCAAGGGCCTGGTCAGCAAGGGCGGCGCCAGGAAGCCCACCTACACCGACGTGTTCGGCGACTGGCTGTGCGACATGGCCGCCGCCGAACCGAAGCTGCTCGGCATCACCCCGGCGATGCGCGAGGGTTCCGGGCTGGTGCGCTTCAGCAAGGAATACCCGGATCGCTATTTCGACGTCGCCATCGCCGAGCAGCACGCGGTGACGCTGGCCGCCGGCATGGCCTGCGAGGGCGGCAAGCCGGTGGTGGCGATCTATTCGACCTTCCTGCAACGCGGCTACGACCAGCTGGTGCACGACGTGGCGATCCAGCAGCTCGACGTGCTGTTCGCCATCGATCGCGGCGGCGTGGTCGGCCCCGACGGCGCCACGCATGCCGGCAACCTCGACCTGAGCTACCTGCGCTGCGTGCCGCACATGGTGGTGATGGCGCCGGCCGACGAGAACGAATGCCGGCGGATGCTCAGCACCGGTTTCCGCCATGCGGGTCCGGCGGCGGTGCGCTATCCACGCGGCACCGGCCCCGGCGTGGCGCTGCAGCCGGATCTGGACACCTTGCCGATCGGCAAGGCCGAGCTGCGCGCGCAGGGTGCGCGGGTGGCGCTGCTGGCGTTCGGTTCCACCGTCGCCGCGGCCGAGCAGGTCGGCCGCGAGCTGGGCCTGAGCGTGGTCAACATGCGCTTCGTCAAGCCACTGGACCGCGCGCTGTTGCTGGAACTGGCGCAAACCCACGAGGGCTTCGTCACCGTCGAGGACAACGTGGTGATGGGCGGCGCCGGCTCCGGCGTGGCCGAACTGCTCAACGCCGAGGACGTCGCCCTGCCGGTGCTGCACCTGGGCCTGCCGGACGAGTTCCAGCACCACGCCAGCCGCGAGGATCTGCTGGCCGAGGCCGGCATCGACGCGGCCGGCATCCGCGCCGCGGTGCTGCGCCGCTGGCCGCAGCTGGCCTCCGGCGCCGACGCGCGCGCGCTGGCCGGCTGAGGCGCCGGGCGCGGCGTTCCTGCCCCGCAACCCGGCAAAGCATCCGGCCTAGAGCGGCGCTTCCACCGTGTAGCCCTTCGCCTGCAACTGCGCGAAATAGCCCTCCGGCGCGAACAGATCCGACACCGGCAAGGTCGCGAAGGTGGTCCGGTTCTTCGCCAGCGCCGCCTCGGCCGCTTCCAGCCATTTCGCACCGATGCGCGCCTGGATGTCGGTCATGCCGCGCTTGCGCACGGTCTCGGTATCGGCCCAGACCGACCAGCACGACCTGCGCTCGGTCAGCGGCAATGCGCGCAATGCGTCCAGATCGCCGGTGGCCCAGGCATTGGCGCGCGTCACCATCCGCGGCAGGTCGTGTTCGAGGGTGTCCAGCATCTCGTTCATGCAGGCCACTTCCTGCGCCGTGGCCTGTTCCTTGCGGAAATCGGCCAGCGCGGCCTTGGGATCGTCGACGCTGATCCCCAGCACGGTCGAGGTGAGTTTCATCTTGCGCCGCTTGAGGACCTCGTAGATCACCGGCGAAACCACGCCGCCGCCCAGTCCCGAGCGCTTGATCGCATGCTGGTACAACTCCTGCGCGGCGAGGAACGGGCGCTTCTTCTCCACGCCACCATCGCGGCCGATGTACTGCTGCTTCAGCGCCGCCCAGCGCGCGTAGGTCTCCGCCGGCAGCATGTCCTGCAGCGTCTTGCCGTCGGGGTTCTTCATAGCCTTCAGCGCGGACGGCACCAGCATCATGCCGCGGAAGAAACCGATGTCGGCGCCGACTGCCACACCGGGCGGGCCGAGCACCTGGTCGGCCTGCTCCAGCACGCCGCGGACTTCTTCCGACTTCCACTCCATGCCACTGGGCAGCGGGGCGACGGTACCCAGCACCCAGAGGACGTGGTCGCCCCTGGATACCTTCCACAGGCCCGGCCCCGGCTGCACGCCGCTGACGGTCACCGTATCCATCTCGATGACGTCCTGCGCCGGGTCTTGTGCTTCCGCCTGCGGTGGTGCCGTCGCCGGTTCCTGCGCATGCGCGGCGCAGGCGATCATCCAGAGGCCGAGCAATCCCGACAACGCGATCCGACGCATCGATTCTTCTCCGAAAGGGTGCGCCGGATTTGAACATGCCGCCGCCGCGGCGCCGCATCGTGAGCCGATGCGGTTTCATCCCGCCTTCAGCCAACCCGCGCGCCGGCGGCGCGGATCTGGTGGGCGACCTCGCTGTCGGCGCGCAGCAACTGGAATCCCTTCCAGACGAAACCCGGCGATACCGAGCAGTCCATCAGCGTGTAGTCGCCCAGGCTGCGCGCGCTCTGCCAGACGCCGGCCGGCACCACCTGCGACTGCTGGCCGCCGCGCAGGGCGGTGTCCAGCTGCGCGCGGCTGAGGCTGCGGGTGTCGGGGTCGAACATCGACAGCTCCATCGGCGCGCCCTCGTGCCAGTCCCAGATCTCGGTGGCGTCGACCCGGTGCCAGCGGGTGACGACGTCGCCGGGCAGCAGGAACTTGATCGCGGTCAGCGTGGGGCGCTCGATGCCGTTGACCTCGGTGCGCTTGCCGGACTCGTAGATGCGGCGAAAGTAGCCGCCTTCCGGATGCGGACCCAGAGCGAGCGTGCGGATGAGCTCGGCGGCGCGTGGATGCATGGCCTGCATCTTAGACCACAAGCACGCGCCGGCGTCCAGTCCCGCCGGGATGCGGCGGCCGGCGCCAGTGCCGGCATCGGCGCACCACAGGCGCCAGAAGTCCATCGAATCCGCATGCGGAGCCGAGCTTGCCCGGCTGCCTTTGCTGCCCGGCCGCGCAGCACGCAACGTGCAGGAAGGCTGTTCTCCACCAAGGGAAGAATCCTTCCGCCGGGAAAGGAAAGGCGCCCTTGCGGCGCCTTTCCTTCATGTCCGATGGCGGATTTGCTTACTGGCCGACGCTGAGCGTCAGCACGACGCGGCTGTCGGCCAGTTCGCCGAAATTGTCCTTGCCCTTGCCATCGGTGCCTACGTAGCCCAGTTTGGCGCTGACCAGTCCCCACGACTTGCCGAACGACACCCCCCAGTCGGTGTAGTCCTCGGCCAGGCTGTCGTCGTCGAAGGTGCTGCGGCCGACGTTGACGCCGAAGGTGTAGTCGTTGCCGAATCCCCACTCCGCACCCAGGCCGTAGTACCAGCAGTCGGTGCCGCTGGCCCAGACGTCGTCGGTGTAGGCCACCGTCAGCGAATAGGTGTCGGCGAAGGTGGTGGTGGTGATCAGTTCGTTGTAGTTCTGCTTGCCGGCATCGACGTAGCCGTAGCGGTTGAACGCGATGTCGAAGTTGACGCTGTCGCTGAAATCGACGTTGTAGCCGACGAACAGGTCGACCTCGAAATCCGGCTTGTTCTCGCCGAAGTCCACGCCCGAGGCCCAGGCGCCCGCGTACAGGCCGAACGGCGCGGTGTAGGTGATGCCGGCCTGGCCGGTGGGATTCTCGTCGCTCTGGGAGGCGCCGCGGAACATGTAGTCGGAAACGGCGGTGAGCTCCCAGCTGATCGGCGAGGCATCATCCCCGGCATCCTGGGCCAGCGCCGCGAACGGCGACAGCGCCAGCGCGGCGGCAGCGGCAACAGCGATGTGGCATTTGACTGGCTTCATCCGTCTTCTCCTGGGTTGGGGCTACTGGCGTGGGCAGCATGGGAACCGCCACTGTTTCACGGTTTCTTAACCGTCGCGATACTGCGCCGCACAAAAGCGCGCCGTCAAGTACCCCCACCCGGCCATTGCGCCACCGGGAACACCCCGTAGCGGCGCGGATGCAGCCAGACCGGCCGGCCGACCTCCGGCAGCGCGTCGGCCTGGCTGGCCGGCAACTCGACCTCGACCTCGCTGTCCTCGCCCTGCAGGCGGGCGCGCAGGCGCAGGCGCGCGCCGCTGCGCTGCAGCGCGGTCACCGTCGCCGACCAGCCGGTGGAAGGCGCGGCCAGCTCCAGGTCCTCCGGCCGCACGAACAGTTCGATCGGCCCCGACGCCCGCCCGTCCGGCGCGGGCAGCGCCAGCCCGGCCGCCTGCACCTGCCCGTCGCGTGCCTGCGCCGGCACCCGGTTCACCGCGCCGACGAAGGAATAGACGAACGGGCTGGCCGGCCGGTCGTAGGCGTCGGCCGGCGTGGCGACCTGCTCGATGCGGCCGCGGTTGAGGATGGCCACCCGGTCGGCCAGTTCCAGCGCCTCCTCCTGGTCGTGGGTGACGAACACCGTGGTCAGGCCGGTGCGGTCGTGCAGTTCGCGCAGCCAGCGGCGCAGGTCGCGGCGGACCTGCGCGTCGAGCGCGCCGAACGGCTCGTCCAGCAGCAGCACGCGCGGCTCGATCGCCAGCGCGCGCGCCAGCGCAACGCGCTGGCGCTGGCCGCCGGACAGCTGCGCCGGATAGCGCTTCTCCAGCCCTTCCAGCTGCACCAGCGACAGCAGCTCGCGCACGCGCGCCTGGATGCGCGGCTCGGGCCAGCGTTCGCGGCGCGGGCGCACGCGCTGGCCGAAGGCGATGTTGTCGGCCACGGTCAGGTGGCGGAACAGCGCGTAGTGCTGGAACACGAAGCCGACCCGGCGCGCCTGCACGCTCAGCGTCGAGGCGTCCTCGCTGCCCAGCCACAGCGCGCCGGCGTCGGCGTGCTCCAGGCCGGCGATCACGCGCAGCAGCGTGGTCTTGCCCGAGCCCGACGGCCCGAGCAGCGCCAGCAATTCGCCCTGGTGCACGTCCAGGTTGACGTCGTCGAGCGCGGCGAAGCGGCCGAAGTGCTTGCTGACGTGCTGGATGCGGATACCCATGCGTTCTTCCTTCAGTGACGGTGGCTGGCGGCCAGCGATTCGCCGTGGCGCCATTCCAGGTAGGCCTTCAGCACCAGCGTGACCAGCGCCGACAGCGCCAGCAGCGAGGCCACCGCGAAGGCAGCGCTGTAAGCGTATTCGTTGTAGAGGATCTCCACGTGCAGCGGCAGCGTGTTGGTGCGTCCGCGGATGTGGCCCGACACCACCGACACCGCGCCGAACTCGCCCAGCGCGCGCGCGCTGCACAGCAGCACGCCGTACAGCAGCGCCCAGCGGATGTTGGGCAGGGTCACCCGCCAGAACGTCTGCCAGCCACCGGCGCCCAGGCTCAGCGCGGCCAGTTCCTCGTCCGTGCCCTGCTGCTCCATCAGCGGCATCAGCTCGCGGGCGATGAACGGGAAGGTCACGAAGATGGTTGCCAGCACGATGCCCGGCAACGCGAAGATGACCCGCGGCAGTTGCAGCGTCACCTCGCCCAGCAGCGGCAGCGGGAAACGCCAGCCGTCCTCGATCAACGGCCAGGCCCAACCCTGCGCGCCGAAGATCAGCACGAAGATCAGGCCCGCCACCACCGGCGACACCGCGAACGGCAGGTCGATCAGCGTGACCAGCCAGCGCTTGCCCGGGAAGTCGTGCTTGCTCACCGCCCATGCCGCGGCCACGCCGAAGACCAGGTTCAGCGGCACCGCGATCGCCGCGACCAGCAGGGTGAGCCGGATCGCCGACAGCGCGTCGGGATCGGAGATCGCCTTCAGGAAGGCCCCCACGCCGCCGCGCAGCGCCTCGAACAGCACCAGCAGCAGCGGCAGCAGCAGGAACGCCAGCAGGAAGCCGAGCGCGCCCAGCACCAGCAGCGCCTGCACCCAGACGGGCTCGGTGACGCAGCTGCGCGCGCGCGGTGCGGGACGGCTCACTTCGACTCCTTGCGGCAGCGCCGGGATGGCGGCGGAGATCGCCTCGCTCATGGCGCCTTCCCATTCTGCCTGCCGACCCGGGCCAGGCGCGACTGCAAGGTGTTGATGACCAGCAGCAGCGCGAACGAGAGCAGCAGCATCGCCGCCGCGATCGCGGTGGCGCCGGCGTAGTCGAACTCCTCCAGCTTGATGGTGATCAGCAGCGGCGCGATCTCCGACACGCCGGGAATGTTGCCGGCGATGAAGATCACCGAACCGTACTCGCCGACGCCGCGCGCGAACGCCAGCGCGAACCCGGCCAGCACCGCCGGCCACAGCGCCGGCAGGATCACCTTGCGCACCGTGGTCCAGCGCCCGGCGCCGAGCGTGGCCGCCGCTTCCTCCAGCTCGCGCTCCACTTCCGCCAGCACCGGCTGCACCACCCGCACGACGAACGGCAGGCCGATGAAGACCAGCGCCAGGGTGATGCCCAGCGGCGTGTAGGCGACCTTGATCCCGGCCGCCTCCAGCCAGCGGCCGATCCAGCCGTTGGGTCCGTACAGCGCGGTCAGCGCGATGCCGGCCACCGCGGTCGGCAGCGCGAACGGCAGGTCGATCAGCGCGTCGAAGATGCGCCGGCCGGGGAACGGGTAGCGCACGAACACCCACGCCACCCCCGTGCCGGCCACGGCGTTGAACGCGGCGGCCGCCAGCGCGGTGCCGAAACTGATCCGCAGCGCCGCCAGCACGCGCGGCTCGCTCCAGATCTTCCACAGCCCGTCCAGGCCCAGGCCGCCGGCCAGCACGAACACGCCGACCAGCGGGATCAGCACGATCAGGCTCAGCCAGGTCAGCGTGTAGCCGAGGCTGAGGCCGAAGCCGGGAATCACCCGGCGGTTGGCGCGCCGACGCCGCCCATCGAGGGGCGGCGTCGGCGCGGCCGCGAGGAGGGTGGAATCGTTCGTCATCGCGCGCCGTATGCCTGATCGAGGCCGCCGCCGGCGAAGCGCCGCATCCGCGTGGCAGGCCCGTTCCGGTTCATCCGCATGGAATCACTTCCGCGCCTGGATCTGGTCGAACACGCCGCCGTCGGAGAAATGCACCTGCTGCGCCTTGGCCCAGGATCCGAACTCCTGGTCGATGGTCACCAGCTCCACCTTCGGGAAGCGCTTGATGTCCTCCGGATCAGCGTGCTGCGGATGGCGCGGGCGGTAGTAGTGCTTGGCCGCCAGCCTCTGCCCGGCCGGCGAGTACAGGTATTGCAGGTAGGCCTGCGCGACTTCGCGGGTGCCGTGCTTGTCGACGTTGCGATCCACCAGCGTCACCGGCGGCTCGGCCAGGATGGACAGCGACGGCACCACGATGTCGAACTTGTCCGGCCCCAGTTCCTCGATCGACAGGAACGCCTCGTTCTCCCACGCCAGCAGCACGTCGCCGATGCCGCGCTGGACGAAGGTGGTGGTGGAGCCGCGCGCGCCGGTGTCCAGCACGGGCACGTTGCGGAACAGCGCGGTCACCATCTCGCGCGCCTTGCCCTCGTCGCCCTTGAAGATGCGCTTGAAGTAGGCCCATGCGGCCAGGTAGTTCCAGCGCGCGCCGCCAGAGGTCTTCGGGTTGGGGGTAATCACGCCCACGCCCGAGCGCAGCAGGTCCGGCCAGTCCTTGATGCCCTTGGGGTTGCCCTTGCGCACCAGGAACACGATGGTCGAGGTGTACGGCGAGCTGTTGTCGGGCAGGCGCGACTGCCAGTTCTCCGGGAACAGCCTGGAGCGCTGGGCGATCGAGTCGATGTCGTAGGCCAGCGCCAGCGTCACCACGTCGGCCTCCAACCCGTCGATGACCGAGCGCGCCTGCTTGCCGGAGCCGCCGTGCGAGGTCTCGATCTCGACCTTGTGGCCGGTCTTCTGCTGCCATTCCTTGGCGAAGGCGGCGTTGAACTCGCGGTACAGCTCGCGGGTCGGGTCGTAGGACACGTTGAGCAGCTTGACGTCCTTGGCGGCGGCGCCGGCCGCCAGGGTCAGGCCGAAGGCGATCAGCAGGGTGCGTGCGTGGCGGCGAAACGAAAGCTTGGACATGTTGATCTCCGTAATCAGAAGGCGACCTGCAGTCGCGAGAACACCGCTTTTTCGTCCTCGCGGTCGGCGCCGCCCGCGGCGCCGCCTTCGAAGCGGGTGTCGAGATAGTTGACGACCAGCTTCAGGTTGCTGGTCAGGTACCAGTTCACGCCGAGCGTCCAGGCCTTGGCGCGACGGGCCGCGACGGCGGTATCGGCGAACAGCGGGAAGGCCGCGTCGTCCACTTCCAGCTCACCATAGCGCCCCACCAGCTCCCATGCACCCCACCCGCCCTTGCCGGGGCTGAACGGGCTGGACGGCTTGGCCACGCCGCGGTAGCTGGCGTCCTCGCCGGTCAGCACGTAGCTGGCGGTGGCCTGCCATGCGGTGTTCTCCAGATTGGCGCGCGTGCCGGCGCCGGTCCCACCGAGGATGCGCAATTCCTGTTGCGAGACGATGTACTCGGCCAGCAGCCCGAACCGCCCGCGGTACAGGTAGCCCTGCGGCGAGAGGCGGCGGTGCTCGCCGTCGGCCGCCACCGTGGAGCGGTAGTTGAAGAACTGCGCCTGTCCCTGCGTGCGGTAGCGCGGCAGGAAATTGTTGCCCGCACCGTACTTGTCGCCGACGCTGCCGGCGACGCCGAAGCCCAGCCCCGACCAGGTGCTCGGCGTGTTCTTGAACGGCTCGAAGAACACCCGGCCGGCGTATTCGAACTCGTTGTCCGGATTGGCGCTGGCGCCGTCGCGCCCGTCCGGCGCGCCGTTGTAGACGCCGGCCACGTAGCTGAAGCGTCCCTGCGCCAGTTCGCCCTGCGCCTGCACGCCGAGCTCGCGGTTGGGCGCCAGTTCGGTGGCGAAGCTGCGCTCGATCAGCGCGATGCCGCCGCCGGACTGCAGGCGCTCCAATCCGATCGGGCCCTTGACCTTGCCCGCGCGCAGGGTGAAGGCCGGGTTGAGTTTCACGTCGACGTAGGCGTCGACGATGCTGGCGCTGTCGCCGGCGAACTCCGGCGTCAACCGGAAGCCGACCCGCTTGCCCAGCGACCCTTCCAGCGTCGGGCGGATGCGGCGGAACAGGAAGCCGTCGTTCTGCGGCGCGCTGTCGTCGTCGAGGAAGAAGCGCGCATCGCCCTGCACCAGGGCGCGCAGCTTGAACTCGTAGTCGCCGCTGGCCGACTTCAGCGCCACGCCCTTGTCGTTGACCGCCACCGACGGCGTTTCCTTGGCCTTGGCGGCCTGCTCCTCCTGCTTGAGCTCCAGCCTGCGCTCCAGCACGCGCAGGCGCTGGTCCAGGTCGCCCAGCGACGCGGCGCCTTCGCTGGCCGCGGCCGCGGCTGCTGGCGCCTCGCCGGCGCGGCGCTCCAGCGCCTCCAGCCTGCGCAGCAGTTCCTCGACCGTCGGCTGGCCCTGCGCCATTGCCGGCACGCCCAGCGCACAGGCCAGCGCGCCCGCCAACCAGAGGCCGGGGTGGGTTGCGCTGGCGATGCCGCTTCGTGTCCGCATGACGGTCCTGGCTCATGAATGGCCTTGCGGCCGGGAACGCGATGCTGCAACTGCATAAATCCGGCGTGAAATGACGAAACCGCGGGGGCTTATTGCCGATCCGAATAAAGCTGTGCGGCGGTAGCACCACGATACTGTTCAAGGGAAGGCGCATCGCCGGTGCCGTAAAATGCATGGCTCGCCCACCGCCGGTACCGTCATGTCCGCCTCCCCGTCGACCTCCCCGCTGACCCGCCACTACGCCGAGACGCTCGAATCCCTGCGCGCACAGGGCCTGTTCAAGTCCGAGCGCGTGATCGCCAGCCCGCAGTCGGCCGAGATCACCCTGGCCGACGGCCGCACGGTGCTGAACTTCTGCGCCAACAACTACCTGGGCCTGGCCGACCATCCGGACATCATCGCCGCGGCCAAGGACGCGCTGGACAGCCACGGCTTCGGCATGGCCTCGGTGCGCTTCATCTGCGGCACCCAGGACCTGCACAAGCGGCTGGAGAAGACCATCGCCGACTTCTTCGGCACCGAGGACACCATCCTCTACGCCGCCTGCTTCGACGCCAACGGCGGCCTGTTCGAGCCGCTGCTGGACGAGAACGACGCGATCATCTCCGACGCGCTCAACCACGCCTCGATCATCGACGGCGTGCGGCTGTGCAAGGCCAGGCGCTTCCGCTACGCCAACTGCAACATGGCCGACCTGGAAGCGCAGTTGCAGGCGGCCGACGCCGCCGGCTGCCGGACCAAGCTGATCACCACCGACGGCGTGTTCTCAATGGACGGCTTCATCGCCCCGCTCG
Source organism: Pseudoxanthomonas mexicana (assembly GCF_046736355.1). GTDB lineage: Bacteria > Pseudomonadota > Gammaproteobacteria > Xanthomonadales > Xanthomonadaceae > Pseudoxanthomonas_A > Pseudoxanthomonas_A mexicana_B. The sequence goes on from NZ_CP157201.1 coordinate 2,823,241, forward strand.
ACGAAATCACCGCGCTGGCGAGGAAATACGGCGCGCTGGTGCACATCGACGAATGCCACGCCACCGGCTTCCTCGGCGCCACCGGGCGCGGCTCGGCCGAGGTCAAGGGCGTGATGGACAGGATCGACATCTTCACCGGCACCCTGGGCAAGGCGATGGGCGGCGCGCTGGGCGGCTTCACCACCGCGCGCGCCGAGGTGGTCGAACTGCTGCGGCAGCGCTCGCGCCCCTACCTGTTCTCCAACTCACTGCCGCCGCACGTGGTCGCCGCCGGCATCAAGGCGTTCGAGATGCTGTCCTCGGCCGGAGACCTGCGCGAGCGGCTGGCGCAGAACACCGCATACTTCCGCGAGTACATGGCCGCCGCCGGCTTCGACCTCAAGCCCGGCACGCACCCGATCTGCCCGGTGATGCTGTACGACGCGCCGCTGGCGCAGAAGTTCGCCGAGCGGCTGCTGGAGGAAGGCATCTACGCGATCGGCTTCTTCTTCCCGGTGGTGCCGCAGGGCCAGGCGCGCATCCGCACGCAAATGAGCGCCGCGCACACCCGCGAGCACCTGGATCGCGCGATCGATGCGTTCACCCGCATCGGCCGCGAACTGGGCGTGATCGGGGGCTGATTCCGCTACGCCGCAGGCGCGGCCGACGCGCCTACTTCGGCGCGCGCGCCGCCACGGGTTTCTTCCTGCCGGCCGCCGCCGGGGGCGCGGCCGGCGCGCCCTTGGCGACGCGGATGCCGCGGGCGCGCATCCAGGCGTCGAACTCGTCGGCGCTCATCTGCCGACCGTCCTGGTGCATGTGGAAGCGGTGGGCGCCGCGCCCGTCGCGCTCGTGCACCAGGCTGGCCGGTGCCTCGGCCGGCTGCGCCGCCGATGGTTTCTGCGCCACCGGTGGCGTGGAGGCACAGCCGGCCAGCACGGCCACCAGCGCCACCGGCAGCAGCCGCTGCGGATTCCCGAATGCCTTCATCTGTCTTCTCCCCGGACGAAGCGGCCAGTCTAGGCAGGACGCTTGCCTGAATCCGTTGCCTGCTTCGCGTTTTCGGGCAGGCGCGGCGGCAATGCCTGCGCCGGCGCCTTGGCGGCACACTCGCATGGCGCCCGCAAGCCGCCATCTGCCACGTCATCCGCAAGGCGGCGATGGCGTGTCGTCGGATCCGCACGGGCCACGAACGACGAAGGGCGACGCGTCACCGCATCGCCCCTCTCCTGTCACACTTGCGGCCAGCGCAGGCGCTGCTTCATTCCTTGCTGCCGGAATCCGCCGGCGCGGCCGGGGTCGTGGCGGCCGGCGCGCCCCGGGCCACGCGCACGCCGCGCGACTTCATCCAGGCGTCGAACTCCTCGGCGGTCATGCGCTTGCCGTTCTGGTTCATGTCAAAGCGCCAGGGCGTGTTGTCGAACTCGGTCTTGGGCTTGTAGGCGGCGGCATCGCCGGCCACCGCGGCGGCGGCGGCGGGCGCCGGCAGCGCCTTGGCCACGTTCTGGCAGCCTTCCACGCGCAGGCGCAGCAGCACGCGATCCAGCGACTGGGCCTGGTCGAAGCCATGCGCCAGCACGCCGCTGGGCGCACCCAGCTGGCTGGCGGTCGCGGTGAACTCCGACGCCACCGGCGCGATGATGGTCGGACGCGCCGGCAGCGGCTGGGTCAGCGAAGCCGGCGAGCAGTCCGGCATGGCGTGGACGGCGGGAATCGCGCAGACGCTCAACAGGCAGGCGAAAACAGGGCGGCGCATGGCGATACCTCGCGTATGGGGTGAAGGCGCCGGCAGTGTAGCAGCGGGCGGGGGGATGGCAAGGCGGCCGGCCGGGGCGCGGGCGACGGATTGCCGTGTTTGCGATTGCGCTCACACGACCGCGCCGCGCACGCGCCCTGCGAAAAGACGAAGCCCGGCGATGAGCCGGGCTTCGGGGTACTGCGGGACGAGCGAACGATCAGTTCTGGACGTTCAGCTCGGTACGGCGGTTGCGCTCGTTCTTGCACGCCGGCAGGGTCTGCGCGGTCGGCTCCAGCGGACGGCTCTCGCCGTAGCCGGTCGGGCCCACCAGACGCGAAGCGGCGATGCCGTTGCTGGTCAGGTAGTCGTACACGGCCTGCGAACGACGCTGCGACAAGGACTGGTTGTAGGCGTCGCTGCCGCACAGGTCGGTGTGGCCGGCGACTTCGACGCGCAGGTCGGGGTAGCGCTGCAGGATCTGCACGGCCTCGCTCAGGATCGACACCGCGTCCGGACGCAGGTTCGACTTGTCGAAGTCGAAGTTCACGCCCTTGAGGTCGATCGAAACCGGCACCGGGCAGCCGTCCGGACCAATGGTCTGGCCCGCCTGCGAGCCGGGGCACTTGTCGTCGCAGTTGTTGACGCCGTCACCGTCGTCGTCCAGATCGGCGCAGCTGGGAGCGGCCGGTGGCGGCGGCGGCGGCGGCGGAGCCGCGACGGCCTTGGCGCCCAGCGGGATCACGACGCCGACCGAGGCCAGCAGGTCGCCGAACCAGCTTTCGTCAGGCGCTGCATAGCTGGTGTCGTTGAAATCGGCGCGGTAGGCGAGTTCGGCGCGCACGCCAACCCGATTGTCAAGCGTGGTCTGCAGACCGACACCGACCTTGGCGGCCAGATTGCCGTCCTCGTTCTGGCGCGGCGAGGGCGGCGTGAGGCTGGCGTACTCTTCCTCGGAACGCTGATAGCCGAGGCCGAACAGCAGGTACGGGTTCCAGCCACGACCCTCGGTCACGAAGTGGCGGCGCAGGTCCAGCGAGATGCCGTACTGGCTCCACAGCAGATCCTGGTTGGCGTCGAAGTTGGGGTTCTGGTAGTTCAGCTCGCCGTCCAGCGACCAGTTCGGGCTGATGAACTTGCCCAGGCCAAGGGCAACGAACGGAGCGTCGTTGGTCCCGCGGTCGTCGTCCTGCATGTTGAAACCGGTCGAACCGGTCAGGTACCAACGGTCATCGAACTCCTGAGCGGAAGCGGCCTGCGCCACGCCCAGACCGCACAGCAGCGCGGCACAGAGAATTTTCTTGTTCATTTGCAGCTCCTTTGGAAACCAGTTGTAAGAAAAACCGAAGTGACTTTGATGCGAATCCAGCTTTCTTATGGGGGACGGCCATAGCCAATGCCATCCTGAACAGATTATGCGTCGAGCCGTGAAGACTGCGTTAACGGTCACGTAACAAGTCGGGACGATGGTAACGGTTTCGCCACCGGCCGTCATCACGTGAGCCTGGCCGAACGGCGCTGTTCCAAACGCGTTGCGCTCCGGCGAATCAGGCCGGGGACCGACCATGCCGGTTTTCACCGGGCGGCCAATTGCACCGGCCCCGGTTTCGCGGCATCGTAACCCATCCATACGCAAGCGTATCTGCCAGCATGCCGCCGTCCGTACCCGCCTCCACCCCGTCCCTGTCGGCCTCCGATGCCGCCTACCCGCACCTGTTCGCGCCGCTGGACCTGGGCTTCACCACGCTGCGCAACCGCGTGCTGATGGGCTCGATGCACACCGGGCTGGAGGACCGCGCGCGCGACTTCCCGAAGCTGGCCGCCTACTTCGCCGAGCGCGCGGCCGGCGGGGTCGGCCTGATCGTCACCGGCGGCTTCTCGCCCAACCTGGTCGGCTGGCTCAAGCCGTTCGGCGGCAAGCTGTCGTGGCCGTGGGAGGCGCGGCCGCACCGCCTGGTCACCCGCGCGGCGCACGAGCACGGCGCCAAGATCTGCGCGCAGCTGCTGCACGCCGGCCGCTACGGCTACCACCCGCTGACGGTGGCGCCGTCGAAGCTGAAGGCGCCGATCAACCCGTTCACCCCGCGCGCGCTCTCGGCGCGCGGCGTCGAGCGCCAGATCGCCGCCTACGCCCGCGCCGCGCGGCTGGCCCGCGAGGCCGGCTACGACGGCGTGGAGATCATGGGCTCGGAGGGCTACCTCATCAACGAGTTCACCGCCGCGCGCACCAACCGGCGCGACGACGCCTGGGGCGGCAGCGCGGAGAAACGCATGCGCTTCGCGGTGGAGATCGTGCGCCGGGTGCGCGAGGCCTGCGGGCCGGACTTCATCATCATCTATAGGTTGTCGCTGGTGGATCTGGTCGAGGGCGGCAACGGCTGGGACGACATCGTCGCCCAGGCGCGCGCGGTGGAGGCCGCCGGCGCGACGATCATCAATTCCGGCATCGGCTGGCACGAGGCGCGCATCCCCACCATCGTCACCTCGGTGCCGCGCGCGGCCTTCGCCGGGGTCACCGCCAAGCTGAAGCCGCACGTGTCGGTGCCGGTGGTGGCCAGCAACCGCATCAACATGCCGGACGTGGCCGAGGGCATCCTCGCCGCCTGCCAGGCCGACCTGGTGTCGCTGGCGCGGCCGCTGCTGGCCGACCCGCAGTGGCCGGCCAAGGCGCACGCCGGGCGCGGCCACGCCATCAACACCTGCATCGCCTGCAACCAGGCCTGCCTGGATCACGTGTTCGAGAACAAGCTGGCCAGTTGCCTGGTCAATCCGCGCGCCTGCCACGAGACCGAGCTGAACTACCCCGCGACCGGCTCGCCCAAAAGCATCGCCGTGGTCGGCGCCGGCCCGGCCGGGCTGGCCTGCGCGACGGTGGCGGCGCAGCGCGGCCACCGGGTGACCCTGTTCGACGCCGCCGGCGAGATCGGCGGCCAGTTCAACTACGCCAAGCGCATCCCGGGCAAGGAGGAATTCCACGAGACGCTGCGCTATTTCCGCCACCAGATGGACGAAGCCGGCGTCGAGCTGCGGCTGTCCACCCGCGCCACGGTCGAAGCGCTGGCCGGCTTCGACGAGGTGGTGCTGGCGACCGGCATCGTGCCGCGCAAGGTGGATTTCCCCGGTTGCGACCATGCCAAGGTGGTCGGCTACGTCGAGGTGCTGTCGGGCCGCGTGCGGGTCGGCGCGCGCGCCGCGCTGATCGGCGCCGGCGGCATCGGCTTCGACGTGGCCGAGTACCTGGTCCACGGCGACCCCGCGCATCCCTCGCCCACCCTGGACACCGCGCGCTGGATGGCCGAATGGGGCGTGGATCCGCAGTTCGCCGCGCCCGGCAGCCTGGTCCCGCCGCGGCCGGAACCGCCGGCGCGCGAGGTCTGGCTGCTGCAGCGCTCGCCCGGCAGGCCCGGCGCGCGGCTGGGCAAGACCAGCGGTTGGGTCCACCGCGCCACCCTGAAGGCCAAGGACGTGAAGATGCTGGGCGGGGTCGAGTACCTGGGCGTGGACGATGCCGGCCTGCGCATCCGCCTGGACGGTGCCGAGCAGGTGTTGCCGGTCGATCACGTGGTGGTCTGCGCCGGCCAGGAGCCGAACCGCGATCTGCACGCCACGCTGGTGGCCGCCGGGCGCACGCCGCACCTGATCGGCGGCGCCGACGTGGCCGCCGAACTCGACGCCAAGCGCGCCATCGAACAGGGCAGCCGGCTGGCGGCGGCGCTCTGAGCAGCACCCGGCGGCAGAAACAAACGATATTCCAATCAATCACTTAGGCTGGCTGTCAAGTGCCGCCGTTCAGGGGATATTCCGTTTCCGGCCCGTACCTTGCGCGCACTTTCCGGCCCGCCCCCCAGTTCAGGCAGGCCATCCCGGCGACCTTCGATTCAGCCGGACCCCGGGCAGCCCGTGTGAAAGCTGCCTCCCCATAACGCCCTGCCGCGTCCCCCCATCATCCTTCCCTGCGTTTCGGGAGGCAGACAGGGGCGCGGGAAAGACGGAGCAAGGAGTTCCCATGAAACTGGCCTGGATTCTCTGGCTGTCGCAGATGTTGCCGCAGCCGGCCGCCGATTCGCTGTGCCTGAGCACCACCGTTTACCTGGAAGCCCGCGACCAGACCCTGCGCGGCCAGCAGGCCGTGGCCGAGGTCGCCCTGCGCCGCCGCGACAGCGGCCTGTGGGGCGATTCGGTGTGCGAGGTGGTCACCGCCCGCAAGCAGTTCGCCCCGACCATCGTGGCGCCCAATACCCGCCTCAAGAACCCCGACGCCTGGGCCAGGGCGGTCAACGTCGCCCTGGGCGCCGAGCGCAACTGGTCGCTGCCGCCCGGCCAGCGCAAGGAAATCGTCCCCGGCGCCAGCCACTTCATGGCCCACCAGATCGCCAACCCGAGCTGGCGCAACGCCTACCACGTGGCCACCATCGGCGATCACACCTTCCTGCGCGTGCAGAAGCTCAAGCCGCGTTCCTGACCTGGGCGGCGCGACGACGGTCCGTTGCTGCGCCGGCATTTACCCTCCTGCGGCAAGCTGGGATAGTCCCGGCTTCTTTCCCAGGAGGATTCCATGAAGTTGTACAGCAAGCCCGGCGCCTGTTCGACCGCCGACCACATCGCGCTGCAGTGGATCGGCCAGCCGTTCGAGGTGGAGCTGATGACGCCCGAGCGGATGAAATCGGCCGAATACCGGGCGATCAACCCCAGCGGCGCGGTGCCCGCGCTGCAGGACGGCGACTTCGTGCTGGTGCAGAACGCCGCCATCCTCGGCTACCTCGCCGACCGCCATCCGCAGGCCGAGCTGGCCGGCGACGGTTCGCTGCGCCAGCGCGCCGAGGCGGCCCGCTGGCTGGCGTTCTGCAACTCCGACCTGCACCCGGCCTTCAAACCGATCTTCGCACCGGCCCTCTTCATGGCCGACGAAGGCCAGCACGAGGCGCTGAAGCACGCCGCGCGCGTGCGCCTGCGCGGCCTGTTCGAGAGCGCCGACCGCCAGCTCGCCGGCAGGCAGTGGCTGGCCGGCTTCCGCAGCTTCGCCGATCCCTATTTCTACATCACCCTGCGCTGGGCCGAGGGCACCGGCGTGGACCTGTCGGGGCTGGAGAACCTGGCCGCGTTCCGGCGACGCATGGAAGCCGATGCCGGCGTGCAGGCGGCGCTGAAGGCGGAAGGACTGGATTGATCGAAGGCGCTGCGGAAAGGCAGCGCATGCGCATCCTTCCGTCATCCCCGCGCAGGCGGGGATGACGGGCATGTCACGCCATCGCGCCGCGGATGCCGTCGAGCCAGCGGGTGGCGAAGTCGTGGTCCTTCGCCCTCGACATCGCCGTGGCCACTTCCGGCAGCAGCGCCCACAATTCCTCGGTGCGCGTGCAGCGCTCGACCTTGAGCTGCATGAAATAGCCCTTCAGCCCCAGGTGCGCGCGGATGCTCTCGGTCAACAGCGTATAGAGCGCGTTGTAGCGCTGGGCGTCGGCCTGCTCGTCGTGCGCGCCCGCCGATGCCGGTGCGCTGTCGGCGATCAGGCCCAGCGCGCGCAACTGATCCAGCGCATCGGCCGGCGCGTGCAGCGACGCGGCCAGCGAGGACAGTTCCTCCTCGCTGCGCCGGCCATCGACCATCAGCAGGATCGAGCGCATCCCGGCCGCCAGCTTGCGGCTGCGGTCGCGGATCTCGTCCCGCCCCGCCTCGGTCTTCGACAATGCCATCGTCCCCTCCCCTGTGCGGGCGGTTGCCTGCTCCCCGCAGGCAATGCCGTCCGTTCCAAGGGTGGCGGCATGCCGGGCCTGAGACTGCGGACGGGTTCACACTCTGCCGCATGCCGCCTTCGACCATCGTCGAATGCGGCGCCCCGGCGCGCCGGCCGCCGGGCGCGCCGGGGATCAGCTCCGCTGTTCGATCGGCACGAACGCCAGATCCTCCGGCCCGGTGTAGTTGGCGCTGGGGCGGATGATCTTGCCGTCGATGCGCTGCTCGATGATGTGCGCGCTCCAGCCGGCGGTGCGGGCGATGACGAACAGCGGAGTGAACATCGCGGTGGGCACGCCCATCATGTGGTAGCTGACCGCGCTGAACCAGTCCAGGTTCGGGAACATCTTCTTGATGTCCCACATCACCGATTCCAGCCGCTCGGCGATGGCGTACATCCTGGTGTTCTGCTGCTCTTCGGACAGATCGCGGGCGACCTTCTTGATCACCTCGTTGCGCGGATCGCTGACCGTGTAGACCGGATGGCCGAAGCCGATCACCACTTCCCTGCGCTCGACGCGCGCCTTGATGTCCGCCTCGGCCTCGTCGGGGTTGTCGTAGCGCTTCTGCACCTCGAACGCCACTTCGTTGGCGCCGCCGTGCTTGGGGCCGCGCAGCGCGCCGATGCCGCCGGCGATGCACGAGTACATGTCGCTGCCGGTGCCGGCGATGACCCGGCAGGTGAAGGTGGAGGCGTTGAACTCGTGCTCGGCGTACAGGATCAGCGAAGTGTGCATCGCGCGCACCCACGATTCCTGCGGCTTCTCGCCGTGCAGCAGGTGCAGGAAATGGCCGCCGATGGAGTCGTCGTCGGTTTCCACGTCGATGGCGCGGCCGTTGTGGCTCCAATGGTACCAGTACAGCAGCATCGAGCCCAGGCAGGCCATCAGCTTGTCGGCGATGTCGCGCGCGCCGGGGTGGTTGTGGTCGTCCTTCTCCGGCGACACGCAGCCCAGCACCGACACGCCGGTGCGCATCACGTCCATCGGGTGCGCCGACGGCGGCAGTTCCTCCAGCGCGGCCTTGACCGCCGCCGGGATGCCGCGCAGCGACTTCAGCTTGGCCTTGTAGGAAACCAGTTGGGCGCGGGTCGGCAGCTTGCCGTGCACCAGCAGGTAGGCGACTTCCTCGAACTCGCTGGTGGTGGCCAGGTCGAGGATGTCGTAGCCACGGTAGTGCAGGTCGTTGCCGCTGCGGCCGACGCTGCACAGCGCGGTGTTGCCGGCGGCGGTGCCGGACAGGGCGACGGATTTCTTCGGCTTGAAGGCCGGGGCTGGGGTGCTATCGCTCATCGTGTGATCCTCCGGGATCCTGCTGATTTCAACGTTGTCTATTTCTTCGCCGCGAACAATGCGTCGAGCTTCTGCTCGTAGGCGTGGTAGCCGATGCGCTCGTACAGTTCCTCGCGCGTCTGCATCGTTTCGATCACGCCCTGCTGGGTGCCGTCGCGGCGCACGGCGTCGTACACGCGCTCGGCCGCCTTGTTGGCGGCGCGGAAGGCCGACAGCGGGAACAGCTGGATCGCCACGCCCACCGATGCCAGCTGCTCGCGGGTGAACAGCGGCGTCTTGCCGAACTCGGTGATGTTGGCCAGCACCGGCGCCTTCACCGCGTCGACGAAGCGCTTGTAGGTGGGCAGGTCGTAGGCGGCCTCGGCGAAGATGCCGTCGGCGCCGGCCTCCACGCAGGCGACCGCGCGCTCGATCGCCGCGTCCACGCCGTCGACCTGGATGGCGTCGGTGCGGGCGATGAGGAAGAAGCCCGGGTCGGTCCTGGCGTCCGCGGCCGCCTTGACCCGGTCCACCATCTCGCCCTGGCTGACGATCTCCTTGCCGGGGCGGTGGCCGCAGCGCTTGGCGCCGACCTGGTCCTCGATGTGGCAGGCGGCGGCGCCGGCCTTGATCAGCGACTTGACGGTGCGCTCGATGTTGAACGCACTGGGCCCGAAGCCGGTGTCGATGTCCACCAGCAGCGGCAGGTCGCACACGTCGGTGATGCGGCGGGCGTCGATCAGCACGTCCTCCAGCGTGTTGATGCCCAGGTCGGGCAGGCCCAGCGAGCCGGCCGCCACGCCGCCGCCGGACAGGTACAGGGCGCGGAAGCCCGCGCGCTGCGCCAGCAGGGCGTGGTTGGCGTTGATGGCGCCGATGACCTGCAGCGGCGATTCCTCGACGAGGGCGGCGCGGAACCTGGCTCCCGGGGAAGCGGGTGCGCCGGCGGACGGGTGGCTCATGCGGTACGACTCCTGTGCGATGACGGCCCGGCGGGCGGGCGATGGAGACAGGCGAAGGGTACGCCACCTCCGGGGCGCACAATCTGGCACCCCGGCAAGGGTTGATCAATCTTGATTGAATCAATCAATCTGTTCGCATGGATGCCGACGCCGATCTCCTCACCGCCGCGCAGGCCTGCGCGCTGCTCGGCATCAGCCGGGCCACGCTCTACGCCTACGTCAGCCGCGGCCTGGTCGCCTCGCGCCCGGGCGCCGACCATCGCAACCGCGGCTACCTGCGCCGCGACGTCGAGCGCCTGGCCCAGCGCAAGCGCGCCGGCCGCGGCGCGGCGCGCGGCGCGGCGCAGAGCCTGGACCGCGGCCTGCCGGTGCTGGAGACGCGGGTATCGCTGATCCGGGCGGACGGGCCGTACTACCGCGGCCGCTCGGCGATCGCTGCGGTCGATGCCGGCGCCACCCTGGAAGACGCCGCGCGGCTGCTGTGGGATTGCGGCGATCACGATCCGTTCGCCGCCCCGATCGCCGAGCGCTGGCCCGCCACCGTCGCCGGCATCGCCAGCGATGCAGCCCTGCCGCCGCTGGAACGCGCGATGGCGGCCCTGCCGCTGCTCGCGCTGGATGCGCCCTCGTTCAACGCCGCCCCGCGCGTGCGCCACGAGACGGCTGCCACCCTGCTGCGCCACAACGCCGCGCTGCTGGTCGCGCGGCCGCCGTCGGCCGGTCCGGTGCACCGGCTGCTGGCGCAGTGCTGGCGGCCGGACGACGACGGCTTCGCCGATCTGGTGCGCGCGGCGCTGGTGCTGTGCGCCGATCACGAACTTAACGTCTCGGCCTTCGCCGCGCGCGTGGTCGCCTCCACCGGCGCGCACCTGCACGCCACCGTGTGCAGCGGCCTGGCCGCGCTGTCCGGTCCGCGCCACGGCGGCGCCACCGCGCGCGCCTACGCGCTGATCGCCGACGCCGCCGGCGCGGACTCGGCCCATGACTTCATCGCCATGCGCTGGCGCCGCGGCGACGATCTGCCGGGCTTCCACCACGCGCTCTACCCGCAGGGCGATCCGCGCGCGGCCGAACTTCTCGCGCGGCTGCGCGTACTGCACGGCGACTCGCCGGCGATGCGCACGCTGGAAGCGATCGTCGCCGCCTCCGAGGAAGCCAGCGGGCAGCGCCCCAACATCGACTTCACCCTCGCCGCGATCTGCTTCGCCAGCGCGCTGCCGGCCACGCCGGCACTGGTGATGTTCGCCGCGGGCCGGCTGGCCGGCTGGCTGGCGCACGCGCTGGAACAGCAGGCGCAGGGGAGCCTGATTCGTCCGCGTGCGCGCTACGCCGGGGCGCCACCGGAGGAACCTGCATCCGGTTGAGCGCTCACATGCGTTTGCAACGCCGTCTTCAAAAGCACGATGTACTTCCCTTCTCCCGCAGGCGGGAGAAGGTGGCCCGAAGGGCCGGATGAGGGCATGCGGCATGGTGAAACATGCGATCACCGCATCCTCCGGCCCTCACCCCCAACCCCTCTCCCGCAAGCGGGAGAGGGGCTTTGATTAACGCTTGCTCGCCTCCAGCGCGCGCTTCACTTCCTCCAGCGCGTTGGGATCGTCGAGCGTGGACAAGTCGCCGGGGTCCCCTCCCTGCGCCAGCGCCTGCAACGAGCGTCGCAGCAGCTTGCCCGAGCGCGTCTTCGGCAACGCGTTGACGATGTAGACCCGCGCCGGCCGCGCGACCGCGCCCAGCGAACTGTCCACCGCCCGGCACATGTCGGTGGCCGCGGCCTGGCGCGCGCCTTCGTCGGCGCCGCCGGCGCGCAGCGTGGCGAACACGATCGGCACCTGCCCCTTCAGTTCGTCGGCCACGCCCACCACCGCGGCCTCGGCCACCGCCGCGCAGGAGGACACCGCCTCCTCGATCTCACGCGTGCCCAGGCGGTGGCCGGCGACGTTGATGACGTCGTCGGTGCGGCCGAGGATGAAGGTGTAGCCATCCTCGTCGCGGATCGCCCAGTCCAGCGAGCTGTACAGCAGTTCCTTGAAGTGGCCGAAGTAGCTGTCGAGGAATCGCTTGTCGTCGTTCCAGATGGTGCTCATGCAACCTGGCGGCAGCGGCGGCTGGATCACCAGCACCCCCTTCTCGCCCGGGCCGACTTCCTGCCCGCTGTTCTCGTCGATCACCTTCATCCGGTAGCCGAGGTTGGGGAAACCCGGCGAACCGAACTTCACCGGCTTCATGTCCAGCCCGGGCAGCAGCGTCAGCGCCGGCCAGCCGGTCTCGGTCTGCCAGTAGTTGTCGATGACCGGCTTGCCGAGCGCGTCGGTGATCCACTGCGCGGTCGGCTCGTCCAGCGGCTCGCCGGCCAGGAACAAATACTTCAGCGTGGACAAATCGTGGCGGCGGATGAAATCGACGTCGTGCTTCTTCAGCACGCGGATCGCCGTAGGCGAGGAGAACATCGTGCGCACGCCGTACTGCTCGCACAGCGCCCACCAGATGCCGGCGTCGGGATGGACCGGCAGGCCCTCGTACAGCAGCGAGGTCGCGCCGGCGATCAGCGGCCCGTAGACGTTGTACGAATGCCCGACCGCCCAGCCGACGTCGGAAGTGGAGAACATCGCCTGCCCCGGGCCGACGTCGAACACCGTGCGCATCGACAGCGCCATCGCCACCGCGTAGCCGCCGACGTCGCGCTGCACGCCCTTGGGCTTGCCGGTGGTGCCCGAGGTGTAGAGCAGGTAGCTGGGCTCGTTGGATTCCAGCCATTCGACCGCCACCTGCGCATCGCCGACCTGCGCGCGCAGCGCGGCGTAGTCCTCGTCGCGCCCGGCCAACTTCGGTTCGGCCGGGTCCAGCCCGCGCGAGACGACCAGCACCTTCGGCGGCGGCGTGGCGGCCTCGGCGCAGGCCGCGTCCACCAGCGGCTTGTACGGGATCACCTTGCCGCCGCGCATGCCGGCGTCGGCGCAGATCAGCAGCTTGGGCCGCGCGTCGTCGATGCGCAGCGCCAGGTTGTGCGCGGCGAACCCGCCGAACACCACCGAGTGGATCGCGCCGATGCGCGCGCACGCCAGCATCGCGAACACCGCCTCGGCCATGTTGGGCATGTAGACGACGACGCGATCGCCGCGGCCGACGTCCAGCCGGCGCAGCACGGCGGCGAAGGCGTTCACCTCGCGGTGCAGTTCGCGGTAGGTGATTTCGCGGGTGGCGTTGGTCTCGGTCGAGACAGCTACCAGCGCCAGTTGCTCGCCGCGTTCTTCGAGATGGCGATCGACCGCGTTGTAGCAGAGGTTGGTCTGCCCGCCGACGAACCAGCGGCGGAACGGCGGATTGGAATAGTCGAGGATGGCCTGCGGCGGCTTGTGCCAGTGGATCGCCTTGGCTTCCTCGGCCCAGAAGGCTTCCGGCTGCTCGATCGAGCGGCGGTGGAGTTCCTCGTAATCCATGACGGTTCTCCCTGGACCCGTGATGGTTTCAGCATAGTCTCCTGCCCGCCGGCGCACCTTCCGACCTTGGTCGCATGATCCGGCCAGGCGATGCCCCGTGCGAGCGACGTCAGTCGCGACGGTCTTCCCTGTCCTGTAGAGCGGAGCTTGCTCCGCCGCCCTGTCCGGGTTCCGGAGTCGAAGCAGCCGAGCAAGCTCGGCTCTACAGGCAGGATGCGCAAAAAAACGCCGGGCATTGCCCGGCGTCTTGGTTCGGCGATGCAGCGGTGTTCAGCCCAGCAGGTGCGCCACGCCGGCGCGTTCCTCTTCCAGCTCGGCCAGCGTCTTGTCCATCGCGGCACGGCTGAACGCGTCGATCTCCAGGCCCTGCACGCGGGTGTACTCGCCGTTCTGCGTGGTCACCGGCACGCCGTAGATCACGCCTTCCGGGATGCCGTAGCTGCCGTCCGACGGCACGCCCATCGTCACCCACTTGCCGTTGCTGCCCAGCACCCAGTCGCGGATGTGGTCGATGGCGGCGTTGGCGGCCGAGGCGGCCGAGGACAGGCCACGCGCCTCGATGATCGCCGCGCCGCGCTTGCCGACTTGTGGGATGAACGCGTTGGCGTTCCAGTCGGCGTCGTTGATCTTGTCCTTCAGGTTGACGCCGCCGGCGGTGGCGAAGCGGTAGTCCGGGTACATGGTCGGGCTGTGGTTGCCCCACACGACCAGGTTCTCGATGTCGCCCACGGCCACGCCGGCCTTGGCGGCCAGCTGCGACAGCGCGCGGTTGTGGTCCAGGCGCAGCATCGCGGTGAAGTTCTTCGCCGGCAGGTCCGGCGCCGACTTCATCGCGATGTAGGCGTTGGTGTTGGCCGGGTTGCCGACCACCAGCACCTTGACGTCGCGGCTGGCGACCTTGTTCAGCGCCGCGCCCTGGGCGGTGAAGATCTTGGCGTTCTCCAGCAGCAGATCCTTGCGCTCCATGCCCGGGCCGCGCGGGCGCGCGCCGACCAGCAGGGCCACGTCGGCGTCCTTGAACGCCACTTCCGGATCGTCGGTGCCGATCACGCCGGCCAGCAGCGGGAACGCGCAGTCCTCCAGTTCCATGATCACGCCCTTCAGCGCGGCCTGGGCCTTGTCGATCGGCAGTTCCAGCAGTTGCAGGACGACCGGCTGGTCCTTGCCGAGCATTTCGCCGGAAGCGATGCGGAACAACAGGGCGTAGCCGATCTGGCCGGCAGCGCCGGTGACGGCGACACGAACGGGGTTCTTCATGGGGGGTTCCTCTGCGATGGGACTGAAAGTTCAGTAGACGCGGTAGCCCAGCGGGGCCAGCCGGGCGTCGAGCGATGCGGTGTCGTAGCCGCGGACCACGTCCTGGCCGATGACGGTGACGGGCACGCCGCGCGCGCCCAGCGCGCGCATGGCGCGCTCGCCGTCCGGGGTGTCGATGTCGAGCACGCGGTAGCGCACGCTGGCGCGCTCGAAGTCGCCCTGCTGCTTGCGGCAGTAGCCGCACCATTCGGCCGCCAGCATGACGATGCCCTTGTCGCCGGTAAGATGGCGCGGATCGTCCGGCAGCAGTTCCGGGGCGCGATTGCCCGCCCAGTGGTGCAGGCCGCCGGCAGCGGCCAACAGGAGCAGCAGGACGGCGAGCAGGCGCATGCGGGAGGCAATGGGAGGCGGGACGCCGATTTTACCACGTGGCCCCGCTGCCACCGGCCGGTGTCGCTACGACCAAGGCAGGGGGGAAGCGCCCGGCCTCCCCCTGTCCCGGCACGATTCAGCCGTTCAGGCGCTCAGCGCGCGGTTCCACTCCGCCACGCGGTCGGCCTTGGCGGCCAGCACGGCGTCGGCGTCGCCCTCGATGGTGACCTTGTTGATGGCATCGCCCTGGGCGACGGCATCGACCACGTCCAGGCCTTCGATCACCTTGCCGAACACGGTGTGCTTGCCCTCCAGCCACGGGGTCGCCACATGGGTGATGAAGAACTGGCTGCCGTTGGTGTTGGGGCCGGCGTTGGCCATCGACAGCACGCCGCGCTCGTGGCGCACGCCATTGTTGGTCTCGTCCTCGAAGCGGTAGCCCGGGCCGCCGCGGCCGGAGCCTTCGGGGCAGCCGCCCTGGATCATGAAGTCGGCGATGACGCGGTGGAAGTTCAGCCCGTCGTAGAAGCCGCGCCTGGCCAGGTTGACGAAATTGGCCACCGTCAGCGGGGCCTTGTCGGGGTAGAGCTCGACGGTAATCGGGCCGCGGGAGGTGTCGAAGGTGGCGGTCAGGGTCATATTCAGCTCCAGGTGCCCGGATGGGCCGGTTGACCGGGTATAATAGCGCGCCTCGTTTCCGCCCCGTCCCTCGCGCCCTCCCCCTACGAAGGGGTATCCGGGTGCGCTTTCCCGATCCCAGAATCCAATGTCCATCGAAAAACTGCGCAACATCGCCATCGTCGCCCACGTCGACCACGGCAAGACCACCCTCGTCGACTGCCTGCTCAAGCAGTCCGGCACCCTGTCCGAACGCACGGTGCTCGCCGAGCGGGTGATGGACAGCAACGACCAGGAAAAGGAACGCGGCATCACCATCCTGGCCAAGAACACCGCCATCACCTGGCAGGGCAACCGCATCAACATCGTCGACACCCCCGGCCACGCCGACTTCGGCGGCGAGGTCGAGCGCGTGCTGTCGATGGTCGATTCGGTGCTGATCCTGGTCGACGCGATGGACGGCCCGATGCCGCAGACCCGCTTCGTCACCCAGAAGGCGTTCGCGATGGGCTTCAAGCCGATCGTGGTGGTCAACAAGATCGACCGCCCCGGTGCGCGCCCGGACTGGGTCATCGACCAGGTGTTCGACCTGTTCGACAAGCTCGGCGCGACCAACGAGCAGCTCGACTTCCCGATCGTCTACGCCTCGGCGCTGCACGGCTACGCCAGCCTGGACGACGCCGCCCGCGAAGGCGACATGACCCCGCTGTACGAGGCGATCATGCAGCACGTCCCCGCCCCGTCGGTGAATCCGGAGGGCGCGTTCCAGATGCGCATCAGCCAGCTCGACTACAACAACTTCGTCGGCCTGATCGGCATCGGCCGCATCCAGCGCGGCAAGGTCCGCAAGAACCAGCCGGTCAGCGTGATCGACCGCGAGGGCAGGAAGCGCCAGGGCAAGATCGCGCAGGTGCTCGGCTTCATGGGCCTGGAGCGCATCGAGGTCGAGGAGGCCGAGGCCGGCGACATCGTCGCCATCGCCGGCATCCAGGACCTGAGCATCTCCGACACCGTGTGCGCGCTGGACACCCCCGAGGCGCTGCCGGCGCTGACCGTGGACGAGCCGACCATCAGCATGACCTTCCAGGTCAACAACTCGCCGTTCGCCGGCCACAAGGAGTTCTCCGGCGGCAAGTTCATCACCAGCCGCCAGCTGCGCGAGCGCCTGGAGCGCGAGACCCTGCACAACGTCGCGCTGAAGGTCGAGGAGACCGGCGACGCCGACAAGTTCCTGGTCTCCGGCCGCGGCGAGCTGCACCTGTCGGTGCTGATCGAGACGATGCGCCGCGAAGGCTTCGAACTGGCCGTCTCGCGCCCGGAAGTCATCATCAAGGAAATCGACGGCCAGCTGATGGAACCCATCGAGCAGCTGGTGGTGGACATCGAGGAGCAGCACCAGGGCGGCGTGATGGAGAAGCTGGGCACCCGCAAGGCGCAGCTGAAGAACATGGAGTCCGACGGCAAGGGCCGCGTGCGCCTGGACTACATGATCCCGGCGCGCGGCCTGATCGGCTTCCAGAACGAGTTCAAGACCCTGACCCAGGGCTCGGGCCTGCTGTTCCACGTGTTCGATCACTACGGCCCGAAGGAGACCGGCCCGATCGCCAAGCGCTCGAACGGCGTGATGATCGCCAACGCGCCCGGCGTGACCCCGGCCTACTCGCTGGGCCCGCTGGAAGAGCGCGGCCGCCTGTTCGCCGCCGAGGGCGACAACGTCTACGAGGGCCAGCTGGTCGGCATCCACTCCAAGGACAACGACCTGACCGTCAACGTGATCAAGGCCAAGCCGCTGACCAACATCCGCGCGGCCGGCAAGGACGACGCGATCAAGCTGACCCCGGCGCTGAAGTACACGCTGGAGCAGGCGCTGGACTTCATCGAGGACGACGAGCTGGTCGAGGTCACCCCGAAGGAAATCCGCCTGCGCAAGAAGCTGCTGACCGAGAGCGACCGCAAGCGCGCTTCCCGCGCCGCGTGAGGCATCCGGCGTGGTCCAGGTGACCGTCCCGCCGGAACCCGCCACGCCGACCGCGGGCCTGCACGCCATCGCGCTGTTCGAGGGCGCCAAGGGCGCGCTGGCGGTCGCGGCGGCGGCCGGCCTGGAACTGCTGGGCCCGCAGCCGCTGCGGCAGATGGCGCGCGAGCTCGCCGCGCGCCTGCGCATCGACGTCCAGCAAGGCGCCTCGCAGGGCCTGCTGGACGCCATCAGCGACCGCTCGGTGCACTGGGCGGCGGCCATCCTGGCGCTGTACGCGGCGATGCGCTTCGTCGAGGCCTGGGGACTGTGGCGCACCCGCGCCTGGGCCTCGTGGCTGGGCTGCATCGGCTCGGCGCTGTACCTGCCGCTGGACGTCTACGCGCTGCTCCGCCATCCCGGCTGGCACACCTGGGCGCTGCTGATCGTCAACGTGGTCATCGTCGCCGTGCTGGCGCGCGACATCCGCCGCCGCAGGAATTGACGCGCCCGGCCGCCGCTGCGTAGCCTGCGACGCTGGGGATCCGAGGAAGAAACATGCGACGCATCGCATTGCTGGTGCTGTTCCTGGCGTTGTCGGCCGGCTGCCGGCAGCCGGCTCCGCCGCCCGCCGCCGGCGCGCAGGCGCCCAGCGATTTCCTGTACGCGGAAATGGACATCGCGCAGTTGCAGGCGCTGATGCGCAGCGGCGAACTGGACAGCCGCACCCTGACCCGCGCCTATCTCGACCGCATCGCCGCCATCGACCAGGCCGGCCCGCGGCTGGGCGCGGTCATCGAGATCAATCCCGACGCGATGAAGGAAGCCGCGCTGCGCGACGTCGAGCGCAAGAGCCAGTCGGTGCGCGGGCCGCTGCATGGCATCCCGGTGCTGCTGAAGGACAACATCGACGCGGTGCCGATGGCGACCTCGGCCGGCTCGCTGGCGCTGAAGGACCTGCGCCCGGCCGGCGACGCCTTCCTGGTGCGCCGCCTGCGCGAGGCCGGCGCGGTCGTCCTCGGCAAGACCAACCTGAGCGAATGGGCCAACTTCCGCTCCACCCGCTCCACCTCCGGCTGGAGCGCGCGCGGCGGGCAGACCCGCAATCCCTACGTGCTGGATCGCAACCCGTGCGGCTCCAGTTCCGGCAGCGCGGTGGCGGTATCGGCCAACCTCGCCGCCGTCGCCGTCGGCACCGAGACCGACGGCAGCATCCTCTGCCCGGCCGCGGTCAACGGACTGGTCGGGCTCAAGCCGACGGTCGGCCTGATCAGCCGCGGCGGCATCCTGCCGATCGCGCACAGCCAGGACACCGCAGGCCCGATGACCCGCAGCGTCGCCGACGCCGCCGTGCTGCTGGGCGTGATGGCCGGCCGCGACAGCGCCGACGTGGCCACCCAGCAGGCGGCCTGGAACATGACCCCGGACTACCGGGAACGGCTGCGGCCCGACGCGCTCAAGGGCGCGCGCATCGGCGTGCTGCGCAGCAAGTCCGCCATCCACCCCGACGCGGCGGCGGCGCTGGAGGCCGCGCTCGAGGTGATGCGCGAGGCCGGCGCCGTCCTGGTCGATGCCGAGATCCCCACCGAAGGGCAATGGAGCGAGGCCGAACTGGAAGTGCTGCTGTTCGAGTTCAAGGCCGGCGTCGAGCGCTACCTGCGCGGGCACGACGCGCCGCTGACCTCGCTGACCCAGTTGATCGGCTTCAACCAGCAGTTCCGCAGCGAGGAGATGCCGCACTTCGGCCAGGAACTGTTCGAGATGGCCAACACCCGGGGCAGCCTGGCGGATCCGACCTACATCGCCGCGCGCAGCCTGGCGCGCCAGCTCGCCGGCCCCGAGGGCATCGACGCGGCGCTGAAGGCGCAGCGGCTCGATGCCCTGATCGCGCCGACCACCGGGCCGGCCTGGCCCACCGACTACGCGCAGGGGGATCGGTTCCCCGGCGCCGGCTACGGCGCCGCCGCGGTGGCCGGCTATCCCAGCCTGACCGTGCCGATGGGGCACAGCCACGGCCTGCCGCTGGGCCTGACCTTCATGGGGCCGGCCTGGAGCGAGGGCCGACTGCTGGCGCTCGGCTACGCCTACGAGCAGATGACCCGCGCGCGCAAGCCGCCCGTATACCTGCCGACCCTGCAGATACCGCAAACGCCGCCGCTAAGGCAGTGAGCGGGCATCCCTGCCGCCGCCCGGCCCGGCCGCTTGTGCCGGCCGGACCGCGGGGTAGGATGCCGGCGAGGGATTCGATCACGACGGGCGCAGGGGGAAGATGACCAGCCGCACGGACACCAGGCCGGATCGTGCTTCGGAACCGAGGCTGCTGGGTACCTCGCGCCAGCAGTCCGCACGGCGCCGCAGGCGCCTGTACGCGCTGGCCTGGATCGTCCTCGCCGTGACCACGCTGCTGTCGCTGTGGCTGGGCCATGCCGCCTGGCAGCAGGCCAGGCACAGCGCGCGCACCAGCTTCGCCGCCCGCGCCGATGCCGCCGCCACCGCCATCACCACCCGGATGCTCACTTACGAGGACACCGTGCGCGCCGCGGCCGGCGTGCTGGAGGCGCGTGAACGGATCGATCGCGCCAGCTTCACCGCCCTGGTGCAGAAGCTGCGGATCCCGCAGCGCCAGCAGGGCGTGCATGGCCTGGGTTTCGCCCGCCACCTGCGCGACGACGAGCGCATGGCCTACCTCGAACGGCAACGCGCCGTCCACGGTCCCGGCTTCGACATCCGCCCCGCCGGGCGGCGCGACGAATACATCGTGCTGGAGCTGCTCTACCCCGACGTCGCCGGCACGCAGGTCCTGCTGGGCCGCGACCTGATGTCCGACCCGGCGCGGCGCGCCGCCATCGACAAGGCCATCGTCTCCGGCGAGCTGAGCCAGGCCATCCACATCCAGTTCGGTGACGGTACGCGCGACCGCGCCAAGGTACCGGGGTTCCTGCTGTATGCCCCGGTCTACGCCACCGCGCTGGCCGCGGACGCCGATGCCGGCCAGCGGCGCGATCAATTGCGCGGCCTGGTCACGGCGGGCTTCGGCTGGCAGCAGATCATCGACGAGTCGTTGCAGGAAACCGGCGCCGACGGCATGGATCTGGCGCTGTTCCTGCCGGGAAGCGACGCCGAGGCGGTCTACCGGCGCCATCCGCTGCGCCAGCGCCACGGTGCGGACGGGGCGCCGGCCTTCCGCCATGACGCCAGCGCGCGGATCTTCGGCCAGGACTGGCGGCTGCGCGCCGAGTCGCCGCCGCTGTGGGAGGCCGTCCCGAAACTGCTGCCCATCCTGCTGCTGAGCGGTGGCGGCGTGTTGCTCGGCCTGCTGTTGTTCGCATTGCTGCGCAACCTGGCGCGCGCCGAGCGCCGCAGCCGCGCGCTGCTCGACGCGATGGCCGACCACCTGCCGGCCCTGATCGCCTACATCGATCGCAACGGCCAGTACGGCTTCGCCAACCGCGCCACGCGCGACTGGTTCGGCGGCGATCCGACCGGCTGGAGCGGGCGCACGATCGAGGACGTGCACGGACCGGCCTCGCCATTCTGCCGCGCCATCCGCCAGACGATGGCCGGCGGCGCCACCGAAGGCGGCGCGTCCTGGGAGACCGAGATAGGCGAGCCGACGCGCGCGGTGCAGGTTTCGCTGGTGCCCGATGTCGAGAAGGACCGGCACATCGCCGGCTGGTACCTGATGGTCAACGACATCAGCGAGCAGCGGCGCGCCCACCGCGAAACCGCGCTGGCGCGCGATCACCTGCAACGCATCACCGACAAGCTGCCCGCGTTGATCTCGCAGTACGACCGCGACGAATGCCTGCTGTTCTGCAACCGCGCGGCGCTGGAAACGATCGCCTGGGCCGCTCCGTACCGGCCGCGGGTATCGCTGCAGGAACTGCTGGGCAGCGGTCACTACGCCCGCCGCAAGCCCCATGTCGACGCGGTGCTGTCGGGACGCGACGTCGATTTCGAGGCCAGTTTCCCCGGCAGCGACGGCAACCTGCGGCGGATGCGCTGCTATTTCACCCCCGACGCCGGCGCCAACGGCCGGGTGCAGGGCTTCTTCGCGATGCTGATCGACATCACCGACAAGGCGCGGCTGGAAACCGCGCTCTACAACGCCAACGAACGCGCCCAGGTCACCCTGAGCGCGATCAGCGAGGCGGTGGTCACCACCGACGTGGACCAGCGCATCACCTACATGAATCCCGCCGCCGAGAGCCTCAGCGGCTGGACCTTGCAGGAGGCGCTGCAGCAGCCCATCGGGCAGGTGCTTGCGCTGGCCCAGGTCGGCGATGCGGACGGCGGCGATCAACATCTGCCGGCGGCGATGCCCGGCGACACCGAACTACTGCGCCGCGACGGCCGCCGCATGCTGGTCGAGCGCACGCTGACCCCGCTGCACGGGCGCGACGACGCGCGCATCGGCTCGGTGCTGGTGCTGCGCGACATCACCGAGTCGCGCGCGCTGGGCGCGCGCATGGCCTACCTGGCCCACCACGACTCGCTGACCGGGCTGCCCAACCGGCTGCAGCTCAACGAGACGCTGGGCCACCTGATCAGCGCCGCCACCAACCGCGGCAATGGCGTGGCGGTGCTTTTCCTCGACCTGGACCTGTTCAAGCACGTCAACGACGCGCTCGGCCACCACGTCGGCGACCAGTTGCTGCAACAGGTCTCCCGGCGCATCCAGCACAACGTCGGCAATCTCGGCGGCGTCTATCGCACCGGCGGCGACGAGTTCGTCGTGCTGATGGACAACGTCATCACCCGCGAGGACGTGCTGCAGCTCGCCGACCGCCTGCTGGCCATCGGCGGCACGCCCTACACCGTCGCCTCGCACGAGCTGCACCAGGCCTTCAGCATCGGCATCAGCCTGTTCCCCGAGGACGGCTACGACGCGGCCACGCTGATGATGCGCGCCGACGCGGCGATGTACCTGGCCAAGCGCAGCGGCCGCAACGCCACCCGCTTCTACACCCGCGAGCTGGCCGCCAGCGTCGATGCGCGCATCGAGCTGGAAAACAGCCTGCGCCGCGGCCTGCGCAACGGCGACCTCGTCCTGCACTACCAGCCGCAGATCGATCGCCATACCGGACGCATCGTCGGCATCGAGGGACTGGCGCGCTGGCAGCGCGGGGATCGCCTGGCGCTGCCGGGCGAGTTCCTGCCGATCGCCGAGGAAACCAACCTCATCGTCGACATCGACCAATGGGCCATCCACGCCGCGTGCCGGCAGAACCGCATCTGGCAGCAGGCCGGCCTGCCGCCGGTGCGCATCTCGGTCAACGTGGCCGCCGCCAACTTCGATACCGACCGCCTGCTCGACACCGTCGCCGCGGCGCTGGGCGACAGCGGCCTGGCGCCGGAATTCCTCGAACTGGAAGTCACCGAGACCACGCTGATGCGCGACGTGCAGCGCACCGGCCGCACCCTGCGCGCGCTCAAGGCGATGGGCGTGCGCATCGCCATCGACGATTTCGGCACCGGCTTCTCCAGCCTGAGCTACCTCGGCAACTACGGCTTCAACATCCTCAAGATCGACCAGTCGTTCGTGCGCGACGTGACCGAGCCCAGCCAGGGCGCGATCACCCGCGCGATCATCGGCCTGGCCAACCAGCTGCATTGCCGCACCATCGCCGAAGGCGTGGAAACGCCGGAACAGGCCGAATGGCTGGCACGCCACGGCTGCGACGAGATGCAGGGCCACCTGTTCAGTCCAGCCCTGCCGGCCGGCGAACTGGCCAGGCTGCTGGCGCGCAACATCACCTGGGACATCCCGCGCCCGGCCAGCAGCGCGGTCGCGCACTGGTCCTGAGCCGGCCCGCGGCGTCGCGCAAGACCGCTCCGCGGGGGGAATCGAGCAAGTCCCCCTTTACCCATCATTTCCGCGCAGGCGCAGGCGCTCTTCAACAGCCGCCAGGCCGGTCAACCCGGTGCCGACGACGCCGCTCAGCGCAGCGTCGGCACCGCCAGCTGGTTCTGCTTGCGCACGATGCACATGGCGATTTCCAGCGACTGCTCGTAGTTCAGCCGCGGATCGACGGTCGAACGGTAGGCGCGCTCCAGGTCCACGTCGGTCAGCTCGCGCGCGCCGCCGGTGCATTCGGTGACGTCCTCGCCGGTCAGCTCCAGGTGCACGCCGCCCAGGCGCGTGCCGACCGAGGCATGCAGATCGAAGGACTGCTCGACCTCGCTGCGCACGTTGTCGAAGCGGCGCGTCTTGTAGCCGTTGCTTGTGCTCTCGGTATTGCCGTGCATCGGGTCGCAGACCCACAGCACCCGGCGGCCGTCGCGGCGCACCGCCTCCAGCAGCGGCGGCAGCCTGTCGGCGATCTGCGCCGCACCCATGCGGTGGATGAAGGTCAGCCGGCCCGGCTCGTCGTCCGGGTTCAGCACGTCGATCAGGCGCAGCAGCTGGTCCGGGTGGACCGACGGGCCGACCTTGATCGCGATCGGGTTGCGCACGCCGCGCAGGTATTCCACGTGCGCGCCATCGACCGCGGCCGTGCGCATGCCGATCCACGGGTAGTGCGTGCTCAGGTTGAACCAGCCCCAGTGGCGCGGCACCTCGCGCGTCAGCGCCTCCTCGTACGGCAGCAGCAGCGCCTCGTGCGAGGTGTAGAAGTCGATGCGGTTGTGCACCTCCGAGCCGGCCAGCGTCTCCATGAAGCGCACCGCGTCGCCCAGCGAGGACACCATCTGCTGGTACTCGTTGGCCAGCGGCGAATAGCCGACCCAGCTCAGGTTCCAGTACTCGGGATGGTGCAAGTCGGCGAAACCGCCGTCGATCAGCGCGCGCACGAAGTTCATCGTCATCGCCGAGCGCGCGTGCGCCTTGATCATCCGGCGCGGATCCGGCACGCGCGCGGCTTCGGTGAACTCGGGCTGGTTGACCAGGTCGCCGCGATAGCTCGGCAGGGTGATGCCGTCGCGGGTCTCGCTGTCGGCCGAGCGCGGCTTGGCGTACTGGCCGGCGAAGCGGCCCACGCGCACCACCGGCAGGTGCATGCCGTGCACCAGCACCAGGCTCATCTGCAGCAGCACCTTGAGCCGGTTGGAGATCAGGCCCGACTCGCAGTCGCTGAAGCTCTCCGCGCAGTCGCCGCCCTGCAGCAGGAAGCGCTTGCCTTCCTGCGCCTCGGCCAGTTGTTTCTTCAGCGAGAAGATTTCCCAGGAAGTCACCAGCGGCGGCAACCGGCGCAGTTCGGCCAGCGCCTGCTCCAGCCCGGCCGGGTCCGGATAGGTCGGCATCTGCAGGGCCGGCCGGGCGCGCCAACTGTCCGGCGCCCAGTCGGCAGGCAGGTTGACGGCGCGCAGATTGCGTTCGGACGAATTCATGGCGATTCCTCGGGGGAATCGTCATCCTGCCAGATTGATGCGCCGCGTCAAACCCCGCCCGCGCAGCGCCGGGGCCACATCAGCGGAAAATAGATTTCCGGCTGCGGTAGCCTGCATACAGCGCCCACAGGCCCAGCGCCACGAACCAGATCAGGCTCCAGGCCGGCATCGCCAGGCCCAGGAAGGTCCAGTCGACCTCGGCGCACTCGCCCGAGCCGGTGAATACCTTGCGCAGCACGTCCAGCAGCGGGAAGGCTTCCATCATGTAGGACAGGTCCGGGCCGCAAGCCGGCACCTGGTCCGGCGGCAGGCCCTGCAGCCAGACGTGGCGGCCGGCGATGGCCGTGCCGATCGCGGCCGCCAGCAGCGCCAGCAGCGCATACGCCGCCCGGCCGGCCTTGCCGCGGGGCGCGTGCAGCGCGCCGATCAGGAACACCCCGCCCAGCAGCACGAACGCGCCGCGCTGGAACGTGCACAGCGGGCACGGCAGCAGGCCGCCGTAGTGCTGCGTGTACAGGGCATAGGAGAGCAATGCCGCGCAGGCGACGAAACCCAGCAGGAACTGCGCGCGAAAGGACCAGGTGAACGGATTCATGTCGGGGCCGCGAAAATCCAGCCCGCATTATGGACATGCCCGGCGCAAAAAACGAACCCCGGCGCGGGCCGGGGTTCGTCATGGCAATCGTGGCGGCGGGGCGCTTACTCGGCGCTCGGCGCTTCCGGACGATCCACCAGCTCGACGTAGGCCATCGGCGCGTTGTCGCCGGCGCGGAAGCCGCACTTGAGGATGCGCAGGTAGCCGCCGGGACGCGACTGGTAGCGCGGGCCGAGGGTGGTGAACAGCGTGCCGACGGCTTCCTTGTCGCGCAGGCGCGAGAAGGCCAGGCGGCGGTTGGCCACGCCATCGACCTTGGCCAGGGTGATCAGCGGCTCGGCGACGCGGCGCAGTTCCTTGGCCTTGGGCAGGGTGGTACGGATGAGGCCGTGCTTGATCAGCGACGCGGCCATGTTACTGAACATCGCCTCGCGGTGGGCGCTGGTGCGGCTAAACTTGCGGCCGGATTTCTGGTGGCGCATGGGTCGGGTTCCTGTTGAATGTCGAAACGTTGGAGTTCGCTGTCGCCATCGTGGCGTTGAAGCATGGACTGCGGATGGTCCGAACCGGCCGTCCCTGACCGGAATGCCGCGGACCTTCGGGTCCGTCGGCGTGGGGGCTTGCCTATTTACTGAAAAAAATCATGCTTGCCGTCCATGGCGAAACTGCGCGGGCTTCGGAACGCCCTGCCCGGCCATCCGTGGCCGGGCGTTCGGCAGCGCGCGAGCCAATGGCTCGCAAACGCGCTACCTCACCCAAGCATGCCGTGCTGGGCGACGCCGGCCGGCGGCCAGTTCTCCAGCTTCATGCCCAGGGACAGGCCGCGCTGGGCCAGGACTTCCTTGATCTCGGTGAGCGACTTCTTGCCCAGGTTCGGGGTCTTGAGCAGCTCGACCTCGGTCTTCTGGATCAGGTCGCCGATGTAGTAGATGCTCTCGGCCTTCAGGCAGTTGGCCGAACGCACGGTCAGCTCCAGGTCGTCGATCGGGCGCAGCAGCACCGGGTCCACGCCGCTGGCGGCCTGCTTCGGCGCGCCGCGATCGCGATGGGTGAAGTCGCCGAACACCGACAGCTGGTCGCTGAGGATGTCGGCGGCGGTGCGCACGGCTTCCTCGGCGTCGATGGTGCCGTTGGTCTCGATGTCCAGCACCAGCTTGTCCAGGTCGGTGCGCTGCTCCACGCGCGCGGCTTCCACCGCGTAGGCGACGCGGCGCACCGGCGAGAACGAGGCGTCCAGCACCAGGCGACCGATGGTGCGGGTCTCCTCGTCCGGGCGGCGGCGCGCGGCGGCCGGCTGGTAGCCGAAGCCGCGCTCGATCTTCAGGCGCATGTTGATCGCCGTGTCCTTGGTCAGCGTGCAGATGACCAGGTCCGGATTGAGGATCTCGACGTTGTGATCGGTCTTGATGTCGGCGGCGGTCACCACGCCCGGGCCCTGCCTGGACAGGCTCAGGGTGGAGCTGTCGCCGGTGTGGATGCGGATCGCCACGTCCTTCAGGTTCAGCAGGACTTCGAGCACGTCTTCCTGCAGGCCTTCGATGGTGCTGTATTCGTGCAGCACGCCGTCGATTTCGACTTCGGTGATGGCGAAGCCCGGAATGGACGACAGCAGCACGCGGCGCAGCGCATTGCCGAGCGTGTGGCCGTAGCCGCGCTCCAGCGGTTCGATGACCACCTTGGCGCGGTTGTCGGTCAGGCGCTCGATCTGCGGGCCGCGGGGGCGCAGCACTTGCTGAGTGATACCCGTCATGTTGCTTTGTCTCCTGCAAACCCCCGATGTGGGGGCATCGGGGGTGCGTGAATGAATTACTTCGAGTACAACTCGACGATCAGCGCTTCGTTGATGTCGGCCGGCAGGTCGGAACGCTCCGGCACCGACTTGAACACGCCGCTGAACTTCTTCGAGTCGACCTCGACCCACGACGGGCTCAGGTCGAGCTGCTCGGCCACGGTCAGCGATTCCTGCACGCGCAGCTGCTTCTGCGCGCGCTCGGACAGCGCGATCGCGTCGCCGGCCTTGACCTGGTAGGAAGGCAGGTTGACCGACTTGCCGTTGACCAGCACGCCGCGGTGCGAGACCAGCTGGCGCGCGGCCGGCCGGGTCACCGCGAAGCCCATGCGGTAGATGACGTTGTCCAGGCGGGTTTCCAGCAACTGCAGCAGGTTCTCGCCGGTGTTGCCCTTCTTGGTCGAGGCCTTCTTGTAGTAGTTGCGGAACTGGCGCTCCAGCAGGCCGTAGATGCGCTTGACCTTCTGCTTCTCGCGCAGCTGGGTGGCGTAGTCGGACAGCTTGCCCTTGCGGGCGGCGCCGTGCTGGCCGGGCTTCTGCTCCAGCTTGCACTTGGAGTCCAGCGCGCGGGCCGGGCTCTTGAGGGACAGATCGGCGCCTTCGCGGCGCGCGAGCTTACAGGTGGGACCAATATAACGAGCCATTTCTTGTCGCCCCCTTTAGACGCGGCGCTTTTTCGGCGGACGGCACCCGTTGTGCGGGATCGGCGTCACGTCGATGATGTTGGTGATCTTGTAGCCGACGTTGTTGAGCGAACGTACGGCCGACTCGCGGCCCGGACCCGGACCCTTGATGCGGACTTCCAGCGACTTCACGCCGTAGTCCAGCGCGGCGCGGCCGGCCTTCTCGGCGGCGACCTGCGCGGCGAACGGGGTCGACTTGCGCGAACCGCGGAAACCCGCGCCGCCCGAGGTCGCCCACGACAGCGCGTTGCCCTGGCGGTCGGTGATGGTCACGATGGTGTTGTTGAAAGAAGCGTGGACGTGGGCGACGCCGTCGGTGATGACGCGCTTGATCTTCTTCTTGACTTTGGCAGCAGCTGGCTTGGCCATGATGGGCGCCCCTTACTTCTTGATGGCTTTGCGCGGACCCTTGCGGGTACGGGCATTGGTGCGGGTGCGCTGGCCGCGCAGCGGCAGGCCGCGGCGGTGGCGCAGGCCGCGGTAGCAACCCAGGTCCATCAGGCGCTTGATCGCGATACCCACTTCGCGACGCAGGTCGCCTTCGACGATGTACTTGCCGACTTCGGCGCGCAGGCGCTCGACTTCCGGCTCGGACAGGTCACGGATCTTGGTGGTCGAAGCCACGCCTGCGGCTTCGCAGACCTTCTTCGAACGGGTACGGCCGATGCCGTAGATGCTTTGCAGCCCCACCCAGACATGCTTCTGGGCAGGCAGGTTGACACCTGCAATACGCGCCATGACGCGATCTCCAACTGTTGTTTGATGGCCCGAATGCGGCCCGTCCCCTTCGGGAAAGCCGCAAGCTGGCAGAGTGAACTGGAAATTCTAGCCTGATCCCGGGTTACATGGAAGCCCGGGCCGACCCGAGAGTCGACCCAAGCCCGGCATGGGGAGTGTGCCCATGCTCCGGCGCCGGAACCCGCCTGGCGCGAGCCGGGGTTGCCCCCTGCCCGCTCCGCCCGCGCTACTCTGGCGCAGGGACTGGCCGGTTCTCACCCGCGCGCAGGATCGCCGCGCGGGCCGCCCATCTAAGTCGTCCGGCCGCAGGCCGGGCGATGCGGGGAGGACGCTCCCCGCGGGGTGTATGCCGTCAGCCGCGCGCCAGACCGCCGCGCGAGCCGCCCTTCAGGTTGGCCTTCTTCAGCAGGCTCTCGTACTGGTGCGACATCAGGTGCGCTTGGATCTGCGCGATGAAGTCCATCACCACCACCACCACGATCAGCAGCGAGGTGCCGCCGAAGTAGAACGAGGTGTTCAGCTGCGTGCGCATCACTTCCGGCAGCAGGCAGACGATGACCAGGTACATCGAGCCGATCGCGGTCAGCCGGGTCAGCACGCCGTCGATGTAATCGGCGGTGGCCTTGCCGGGGCGGATGCCCGGGATCAGCGCGCCCGACTTCTTCAGGTTCTCGGCGGTTTCCTGCGAGTTGAACACCAGCGCCGTGTAGAAGAACGCGAAGCCGATGATCATCGCCGCGAACACGATCATGTGCAGCGGCTCGCCCGGCGCCAGCGCGTTGGAAATGCGCTGCAGCCAGGTGGCCGAGGTCGCCTGGCCGGACCACTGCGCCAGCGTGGCCGGGAAGGCCAGGATGCTGGACGCGAAGATCGGCGGGATCACGCCTGCCATGTTGAGCTTGAGCGGCAGGAACGAGGTCTGGTTCATGTATGCGTTGCGGCCACCCTGGCGGCGCGCGTAGTTGACCGTGATGCGACGCTGCCCGCGCTCGACGAACACGACGAAGAACGTGAAGGCCAGCACCAGCAGGACGATCAGCAGCAGCGAGATGAAGCTCATCGAGCCGTCGCGGAAGGCGCCGACGGTCTGGATGACCGCGCCCGGCAGCCCGGCGACGATGCCGGCGAAGATGATCAGCGACACGCCGTTGCCGATGCCGCGCTCGGTCACCTGCTCGCCCAGCCACATCAGGAAGATGGTGCCGGCGGTCAGCGCGACCACCGCGGTCAGCACGAAGCCCATGCCCGGCGCGTACACCACCGGCATGCCGCCCGGCGCGACCTGGTTCTGCAGCGCGGTGGCGATGCTGCCGCCCTGCACCACCGCCAGCAGCACCGCGCCGATGCGCGAGTACTGGGTGATCTTGCGGCGGCCGGACTCGCCTTCCTTCTGCATCGCCTTCAGCGACGGGAAGATGTGCACGGCCAGCTGCATCACGATCGACGCGGAGATGTACGGCATCACGTTCAGCGCGAAGATGCTGAAACGGTGCAGGGCGCCGCCGGAGAACATGTTGAACATGTCGACGATGCCGCCGCCCTGGGCCTGCATCATCGCCAGCATGGCGTCGGGATTGACGCCCGGCACCGGCACGAAGCAGCCGATGCGATAGACGACCAGCGCCCCGAGGACGAACAGCAGGCGCTGGCGAAGTTCGGTGAACTTGCCCGCGCCTGCCAGTGCACTGGCGGCATTGCCCTGCGCCATGCGTCGGTTACTCCTGCACGCTGCCGCCGGCAGCCTCAATGGCGGCCTTGGCGCCGGCGGTGGCCAGCACGCCCTTCAGCACGAACGCCTTGCTCAGTTCGCCCTTCTTGACGATCTTGGCGCGCTTGGCGGTGCTGGGCACCAGCTTGGCGGCGCGCAGCGCGGCGAAGTCGATCTCGCCGGCTTCCAGCCTGTCGAGCTGGTAGGACAGCACTTCGGCGCAGTCCAGCTTGAGCTTGGAGCGGAAGCCGACCTTGGGCAGGCGCTTGATCAGCGGCATCTGGCCGCCCTCGAACTTGGCCTTGATCTTGCCCTTGCCCGAGCGCGCGAACGAACCCTTGTGGCCGCGGCCCGCGGTCTTGCCCAGGCCCGAACCGATGCCGCGGCCGACGCGCTTGCGCTCGGTGCGGGCGCCGTCGGCGTGGGTGAGAGTGTTGAGACGCATGATGATTACTCCTCGACCTTGACGAGGTAGTGGACCTTGGCGATCAGGCCGCGCACCTGCGGGCTGTCCTTCAGTTCACGCACGTCGTTGAGCTTGTTCAGGCCCAGCGCCTTCACCGACAGGCGGTGACGCGACTGGGAACCACGCAGGCCACGCACCAGGCGGACCTTGACGGTCTTGTTGGACTCGTTAGCCATTGAGGAGTTCCTCCACCTTCTTGCCGCGCTTGGCCGCGATGCGGGAGGGCGACTGCATGTCGCTCAGGCCCTTCAGCGTGGCGCGCACCAGGTTGATCGGGTTGCGCGAGCCGACCGCCTTGGCCAGCACGTTCTTCACGCCGACCGCTTCCAGCACGGCGCGCATGGCGCCGCCGGCGATCACGCCGGTACCTTCGGAGGCCGGCTGCATGAACACGCGCGCCGCGCCGTGGCCGGCCTTGACCGGGTGCCACAGGGTGCCGTTGTTCAGGTCGATGTTCAGCATGCCCTTGCGGGCGTACTCCATCGACTTCTGGATGGCGACCGGGACTTCGCGGGCCTTGCCGTAGCCGAAGCCGATCTTGCCGTTGCCGTCGCCGACCACCGTCAGCGCGGTGAAGGTGAACTGGCGACCGCCCTTGACCGTCTTGCTGACGCGGTTGACCGCGACCAGCTTCTCGATCATGCCGTCGTCGACCTTCTCCTCGCGGTTGCGGTCGCGATCGCGACCCCGCGGTCCACGTTGTTCTTCTGCCATTTCTGGATTCCTTGGTTGATTGGGTATGTACGGCTGGGCCGCTTATGGTTGTGGTGTGCCGCGGTGGACCGCGCGCGCCTGCAGAAGAGACGCGGCGTCCGGCGCCATCCCGCGCCGACGGGTACGGGCATGGGGACGAGCCCCATGCCCTTCAATGATCAGAACTGCAGGCCGCCTTCGCGCGCGGCGTCGGCCAGCGCCTTGATGCGGCCGTGGTAGCGGTAGCCCGAGCGATCGAAGGCGATCTTCTCGATGCCCGCGGCCTTGGCGCGCTCGGCGATGATCTTGCCGACCCGGGCCGCGGCGTCGCTGTTCTTGCCGTTCTTCAGGCCTTCCTTGACGTCGGCCTGCAGGGTGTTGGCCGACGCGATGACCTTGGCGCCGTCGGCGGTGAACAGCTGGGCGTAGATGTGCTGGCCGGTGCGCAGCACCGACAGGCGCGGCACGCCGAGGACGCGGATGTGCGCGCGGGTGGACTTGGCGCGGCGCAGGCGGGCGGTGTTCTTGATGCTCATGATGGAATTCCTCGAAGCCGAAGGCGTGCTTACGCCTTCTTCGCTTCCTTGCGGATGATGGTTTCGTCGGAGTACTTCACGCCCTTGCCCTTGTAGGGCTCCGGCGGACGGAAACCGCGGATCTTGGCGGCCACTTCACCCACGCGCTGCTTGTCGGCGCCCTGCACCAGGATTTCGGTCTGGGTCGGGGTGGCGATGGTGATGCCTTCCGGGGCCTTGAACAGCACCGGGTGGGAGAAACCCAGCGACAGGTTCAGGTCCTGGCCCTGCATCGAGGCGCGGTAACCCACGCCGACCAGCTCGAGCTTGCGCTCGAAGCCTTCCGACACGCCCTTGACCATGTTGGCCAGGATCGCGCGGATGGTGCCGGTGATGGCGTCGTGCTCGGGAGCGCTCGGCGACAGGGTGATGGTGCCGTTGTCGTTGTTGACTTCCACGCCGGCCGGACGGGCGATCGACAGGGTGCCCTTGGCGCCCTTGACGGTCAGGCTGTCGGCCTGGATGTTCAGTTCGGTGCCCTTGGGCAGGCTGATCGGCTTCTTGGCTACACGGGACATGGGTTTACTCCGTTAGGCCACAAAGCACAGGACTTCGCCGCCGACGCCCTGCTGGCGCGCCTGCGCATCGGTCATGATGCCCTTGGAGGTGGAAATGATGGCGACGCCCAGGCCACCGAGGACCTTGGGCAGCTCGGCCTTGCCGCGGTACTGGCGCAGGCCCGAGCGGGACACGCGGCTCAGCTTCTCGATGACCGGCTTGCCTTCGAAGTACTTCAGGACGATTTCCAGCTCGGCCTTGTTGTTCTCGATCTTGGTGACGCGCGCGTCGGCGATGTAGCCCTCGGCCTTCAGGACGTCGGCGATGGACGCCTTGATCTTGGAGGACGGCATCTTCACCGTCGGCTTGCCGACCGCGGCCGCATTCCTGATGCGGACCAGCATGTCGGCGATGGGATCAGTCATGCTCATGATGTTTGCCTTATGAGTAGCACCGATATCCGCTTTCGCGAAAATCCGGGGTTGACCGGGGGATGCCCGGGGGTCTGTTGCCGGCCACCGGCGGAAATCCGCGCGGGGAGCCGGGCATTGTACAACAACGAGTCCGGCTTGTGCCGGACTCGTCCTGGCGGCCCGGCGCGGGGCCGGACCGGCGTTACCGCCGCCGGGTTACCAGCTGGCCTTGCGCAGGCCCGGCACGTCGCCGTTCATCGTCGCCTTGCGCAGCATGTTGCGGCCCAGGCCGAACTTGCGGTACACGCCGCGCGAACGGCCGGACAGCTCGCAGCGGTTGCGCTCGCGGCTCGGCGAGGAGTCGCGCGGCAGCTTCTGCAGCTTGGTGACCGCTTCCATCTTCTCGTCGTACGAGGCGGTGGTGCTGGAGATGGTCTTCTTCAGCGCTTCGCGCTTGGCGGCGTACTTCTTCGCCAGCTTGGCCCGCTTGATGTCGCGGTTCACCATCGAGGTCTTTGCCATAAACTCTAAATCCTTGGGATTCGGCATTTGGGATTCGGGATTCGTGGAAGCGGGCCCTTGCGAAGCCCGAATCCCGAACCACCAATCCCGGCGCTTAATTGCGGAACGGGAACTTGAACGCCTCGAGCAGCGCCTTGGCTTCGGCGTCGGTCTTGGCGGTGGTGGTGATGGCGATGTCCATGCCGCGGATCGCGTCGACGGCGTCGAAGTCGATTTCCGGGAAGATGATCTGCTCCTTCACGCCCATGTTGTAGTTGCCGCGGCCGTCGAAGGAACGGCCGGACACGCCGCGGAAGTCGCGCACGCGCGGCAGCGAGACGCTGATCAGGCGATCCAGGAACTCGTACATCTTGGCCCGGCGCAGCGTGACCTTGCAGCCGATCGGCCAGCCGTCGCGGATCTTGAACGAAGCCACCGACACGCGGGACTTGGTCGTGATCGGCTTCTGGCCGCTGATCTTGGCCAGGTCGGCCACGGCGTTTTCCAGGATTTTCTTGTTGGTGGCCGCTTCACCGACACCCATGTTGATGGTGATCTTGGTGATCTTCGGCACTTCCATCGGATTGGTGTAGCCGAACTTCTTCATCAGAGCCGGCGCCACTTCTTCCTTGTAGATTTTTTCGAGACGGGTGGTCATGACCTCATTCCTCAGGCGTCGAGCGCCTCACCGCTGGAGCGGAACACACGCAGTTTGCGTCCATCCTCCAGCACCTTGAAGCCAACGCGCTCGCCCTTGCCCGTCGCCGGGTTCAGGATCGCCACGTTGGAGATATGGATCGAGGCTTCGCGCTCGACCACGCCGCCGGCGATGCCCGCCTGCGGGTTCGGCTTGGTATGGCGCTTGACGATGTTGACGTTGGAGACGACCACGCGGTCGCCGTCCACGCGCACGACGTCGCCCGTCTTGCCCTTGTCCTTGCCGGTGGTGACGATTACCTGGTCACCCTTCTTGATACGGTTTGCCATTTCTATGTCCTCCGCTCAGAGCACTTCGGGCGCGAGCGAAACGATCTTCATGAACTTCTCGGAACGCAGCTCGCGGGTCACGGGCCCGAAGATGCGGGTGCCGATCGGCTCCTGCTTGTTGTTGAGCAGCACGGCGGCGTTGCCGTCGAAGCGGATCAGCGAGCCGTCCGGGCGGCGAACGCCCTTGCGGGTGCGCACGACCACGGCGTCGTAGACTTCGCCCTTCTTGACCTTGCCGCGCGGAATGGCGTCCTTGACGGTCACCTTGATGATGTCGCCGATGTGGGCGTAGCGGCGCTTGGAACCGCCCAGCACCTTGATGCACATCAGTTCCTTGGCGCCGGAGTTGTCGGCCGCGTCAAGGTAGCTCTGCATCTGGATCATGATTCAGACTCCTCTTATTCAGCCGCGCGGGTGACGATTTCCACCACGCGCCAGTTCTTGGTCTTGGACAGGGGGGCGATCTCGACCACGCGGACGACGTCGCCTTCCTTGCAGCTGTTGTCGGCGTCGTGGGCGTGCAGCTTGGTCGAGCGGCGGATGTACTTGCCGTACAGCGCGTGCTTGACCTGGCGCTCGACCAGGACGGTGACGGTCTTGTCCATCTTGTTGCTGACGACGCGGCCCTCGATGGTGCGTTGCGCTTTGTCTTTGTTATCGCTCATCTCGGGTGCTCCTTACTTCTGGCTGCCGAGCAGGGTCTTGACGCGAGCGATCTCGCGGCGCACCCGGCGGGTTTCGTGGGTCTTCGGCAGCTGGCCGGTGACCTGCTGCATGCGCAGCGAGAACTGCTCCTTGCGCAGGTCGGTCAGGTGGGCCTTCAGTTCGTCGGCCGACTTCTCGCGGAGTTGCTTGAGTTCCATTAGCGCACCGTCCGGGTCACGAAAGTGGTGGTGACGGACAGCTTGGCCGCGGCCAGGCGGAACGCCTCGCGCGCGATTTCCTCGCTGACGCCTTCGATTTCATAGATCATCCGGCCGGGCTGGATCTGGGCGACCCAGTACTCCACGTTGCCCTTGCCGGAGCCCATGCGGACTTCGATTGGCTTCTTGGTGATCGGCTTGTCGGGGAACACGCGGATCCACATCTTGCCGCCGCGCTTGACGTAGCGGCTGATGGAACGGCGCGCGGCCTCGATCTGGCGCGCGGTCAGCTGGCCGTGCGCGGTGGCCTTCAGGCCGTACTCGCCGAAGCTGACGAGGTTGCCGCTCCAGCTCAGGCCCTCGTTGCGGCCCTTGTGCATCTTGCGGTATTTGGTTCGCTTGGGTTGCAACATGACTGATTACCTCGCGTCGCGGTCACGGGACGGGCGCGACGGACGTTCGCTGCGCTCGGGGCGCGCGTCGTCCTGCTTCTCCTGACCCACCTGGCTGAAATCGAAGATTTCGCCCTTGTAGACCCACACCTTGATGCCGATGATGCCGTAGGTCGTCTTGGCTTCGGCGAAGCCGTAGTCGATGTCGGCACGCAGCGTGTGCAGCGGCACGCGGCCTTCGCGGTACCACTCGGAGCGGGCGATCTCGGCGCCGTTCAGGCGACCGGCCACGTTGACCTTGATGCCCAGGGCGCCGAGGCGAATAGCGTTGCCGACGGCGCGCTTCATCGCGCGGCGGAACATGATGCGGCGCTCCAGCTGCTGGGCGATCGACTCGGCCACCAGCTGCGCGTCGAGCTCGGGCTTGCGCACTTCGGTGACGTTGATGTGCGCCGGGACGCCCATCAGCTCGGACACTTCCTTGCGCAGCTTCTCGATGTCCTCGCCGCGCTTGCCGATCACCACGCCCGGGCGGGCGGTGTGGATGGTCACGCGGGCGGTCTTGGCCGGACGCTCGATCAGGATCTTGGAGATGCCGGCCTGCGCCAGCTTCTTGCGCAGCATTTCGCGCACCTTCAGGTCGGCCGCCAGGTAATCGGCGTAATCACGCTTGTTGGCGAACCACTTGGAGTTCCAGTCCTTGGCGATGCCCAGGCGGATTCCGGTCGGATGTACTTTGTGACCCATTTATTTGCCCTCGCCCACGACCACGGTGATGTGGCTGGTGCGCTTGAGAATGCGCGTGCCGCGGCCCTTGGCGCGGGCCATGAAACGCTTCAGCGTCGGACCTTCGTCGACCATGATGGTCTTGACCTTCAACTCGTCGACGTCGGCGCCCTGGTTGTTCTCGGCGTTGGCGATGGCGGACTCCACGACCTTCTTGATCAGGTGGGCGGCCTTCTTGTCCGAGAACTTCAGCAGGTTGACGGCGCGCTCGGCCGGCAGGCCGCGCACCTGGTCGGCGACCAGGCGGGCCTTCTGCGGGGAGATGCGCGCGGTGCGCAGGATGGCTTTCGCTTCCATGATCATCTCTCCTTACTTCTTGCCGCCGGCTTTCTTGTCGCCACCGTGACCCTTGAAGGTCCGGGTGACGGCAAACTCGCCGAGCTTGTGGCCGACCATGTTCTCGTTGACCAGCACCGGAACGTGGTTCTTGCCGTTGTGGACGGCGATGGTGAAGCCCACCATCTCCGGCAGGATCATCGAGCGACGCGACCAGGTCTTGATCGGCTTCTTGCTGCCGCCGGCGGCCTCCACCTTCTTGACGAGGTGGTGATCGACGAACGGGCCCTTCTTGAGTGAACGTGCCATGGTCGATTAGCCCCTACGATCGCGGACGATGAATTGCTGGGTGCGCTTGTTCTTGCGCGTCTTGTAGCCCTTGGTCGGCACGCCCCACGGGGTGACCGGGTGCGGGTTGCCCTGGCCGGCCTTGGCCTCGCCACCACCGTGCGGGTGGTCGACCGGGTTCATGGCCGCACCGCGGACGGTCGGCTTGATGCCGCGCCAGCGCTTGGCGCCGGCCTTGCCGAGCTTGGTCAGGCTGTGCTCGTCGTTGCCGACCTCGCCGATGGTGGCGCGGCACTCGACCGGCACCTTGCGCATTTCGCCGGAGCGCAGGCGCAGCGTGGCGAAGCCCTGCTCGCGCGCGACCAGCTGCACCGAGGCGCCGGCGGCGCGGGCGATCTGGGCGCCCTTGCCCGGCTTCAGCTCGATGCCGTGCACGGTCGTGCCGACCGGGATGTTGCGCAGCGGCAGCGTGTTGCCGGCCTTGATCGGGGCGTCGGAACCGGCGATCACCTGGTCACCGGCCTTCAGGCCCTTCGGGGCGATGATGTAGCGGCGCTCGCCATCGACGTAGCACAGCAGCGCGATGTGCGCGGTGCGGTTGGGATCGTATTCGATCCGCTCGACGCGGGCGGCGATGCCTTCCTTGTCGCGCTTGAAGTCGACGATGCGGTAGTGCTGCTTGTGGCCACCGCCGATGTGGCGGGTGGTGATGCGGCCGTGGTGGTTGCGGCCGCCGGTCTTGCTCTGCTTTTCCACCAGCGCGGCGTGCGGGGCACCCTTGTGCAGATCGGGCGTCACCACGCGGACCGCGGAGCGGCGGCCGGGCGAAGTGGGTTTGAATTTCATCAGTGGCATGTGGGTCTACCTCAGGCCTTGGCCGACACGTCGATCGCCTGGCCATCGGCCAGACGCACGTACGCCTTGCGCCAGTCGCCGCGACGGCCGTTGCGGTTGCGGAAGGACTTGTTCTTGCCCTTCACGTTGACCACGTTGACCGCCTCGACCTTGACGTCGAACAGCTTTTCCACGGCGGCCTTCACATCGGCCTTGGTGGCGTCGTTCGAGACTTCAAAGACGTATTGATTGGAAACTTCCTGCAGGCGCGCGGTCTTCTCGGACACGCGCGGCGCACGCAGCACGGCAAAAATCTTCTCGTTGCTCATGCCAGCCACTCCTCGATCTTCTTGACCGCATCGGCGGTGACGACGACGGTGTCGGCGCCGACCAGCGAAGCCGGGTCCAGGCCCTGCACGTCGCGCACTTCCACGTAGGGAAGGTTGCGGGCCGACAGGTACAGGTGCTCGGAGGCTTCCTCGGTGACGATCAGCGGGCGCTGGCCGACGTCCAGGGCCTTGAGCTTCTCGAGCAGCGTCTTGGTCTTGCTCGCCTCGACGTCGAAGGACTCGACGACCTTCAGGCGATCCTGGCGGTTGAGCTCGGACAGGATCGCGCAGATGGCGGCGCGGTACATCTTGCGGTTGACCTTCTGCTCGAAGCTGCGCGGCTTGGCCGCGAAGGTCACGCCGCCGCCGACGAAGATCGGGGCCGTCAATGCGCCATGACGCGCGCCGCCGCCCTTCTGCTTCTTCGACTTCTTGGTGGTGCCGTTGACTTCCGAACGGGTCTTCTGCGCCTTGGTACCGGCGCGACCGGCGTTGCGGTAGGCAACGACGACCTGGTGGACCAGGTCCTGGCTGAATTCGCGACCGAACACGGCGTCGGAGACCGACAGCTTGTTGGCGCTACCTGTGATGGCGAGTTCCATCGTCGTTCTCCTTAAGCCTTGCTTGCCGGACGCACGATCACGTCGCCACCCGGGGCACCCGGGACGGCGCCGCGAACGGCGATCAGGCCGCGCTCGGCATCGACGCGAACCACTTCCAGGTTCTGCGTGCTCTGCTGCACCGCGCCCATGTGACCGGACATCTTCTTGCCCGGGAACACGCGACCCGGGGTCTGGCGCTGGCCCAGCGAACCCGGCGCGCGATGCGACAGCGAGTTGCCGTGGGTGGCGTCGCCCATGCGGAAGTTCCAGCGCTTGATGGTGCCCTGGAAGCCCTTGCCCTTGGTCACGCCCTGGACGTCGACCTTCTGGCCGACTTCGAAGATGTCGGCCTTGATCTCGCCGCCGACGCTGAAGTCGCCGAGCTTGTCGGCTTCCACGCGCAGCTCCCACAGGCCACGGCCGGCCTCGACCTTGGCCTTGGCCAGGTGGCCGGCGATCGGCTTGTTGATCAGCGCGGCGCGGCGGGTGCCCACGGCGACCTGCACGGCGCTGTAGCCGTCGGTTTCCGGGGTCTTGATCTGGGTGATGCGGTTCGGGGTGGCTTCAATCAGCGTCACCGGGATGGACTTGCCGTCTTCGGTGAACACCCGGGTCATGCCGGCCTTGCGGCCAACGAGACCCAACGAATATTTCTTCGCGGTCATGGTCGGTGCCTCAGGTCAGCTTGATCTGGACGTCGACGCCGGCAGCCAGTTCGAGCTTCATCAGCGCGTCCACGGTCTTGTCGTTGGGGTCGACGATGTCGAGCACGCGCTTGTGCGTGCGGGTCTCGTACTGGTCGCGCGCGTCCTTGTCGACGTGCGGGGAGACGAGGATGGTGAAGCGCTCGATCTTGGTCGGCAGCGGGATCGGGCCGCGCACCTGCGCGCCGGTCCGCTTGGCCGTCTCGACGATCTCGCTGGCCGAGCGGTCGATCAGGCGATGATCGTACGCTTTGAGCCGGATTCGGATCTTTTGGTCCGCCATGACGGAAGTTTCCTTCGTTAAAGAGCGACGGGCGCGGCCTCTGGGATGCCTTGCCCCGGTTGGGTCCAGTCGTTTAAGCCCCGTATTCGGTCCCGCGAGGTGGCGGACGCCGGATGAGCCTGAACGGCCTGGGGTTCATCCTGAAAAACTGGGCAGGCCGGTGGAAACCGGCCCGCCCAGACAGAAAAGTATAGGACGCATGCCGGGTTCCGTCAACAACAAGACGGAAATCCGGCGATTCCCTTGCGGGAGACGCCGGCACGGGCACGCGACATCCCTTGTCTGGCGAACACGAGGTGCATCCTGCACCTCTTTTCGCGGTAGGCCGGCGCTTCCCAGGAAGCGTCGGCGGGGTACTGCGGTCTTCTGGCCCTTGCGGGCCGGGTGAAGCTGTCCCGGCGAGCGGGGCCGGCATTCTAGCAGCGTTGCGGGCGGGATGCACGCCAAGGCTGCTTTTTAAGCTGCCTTGCCTTGCAAAGTCGCTGGATGACCGGCCATTCGGTCGTTGTGAAGCACTTCCCGCCTGCGCGGGGACGACGATTCGACGAAGCCCTGCGCACTTGCGCGCGCAGGGGTCAAATCGTTACTTGATGATTTTCGCCACCACGCCGGCGCCGACGGTACGGCCGCCCTCGCGGATGGCGAAGCGCAGGCCCTCGTCCATCGCCACCGGGTTGATGAGGCTCACCACCATCTTGATGTTGTCGCCCGGCATCACCATCTCCACGCCCTCCGGCAGCGTCACCGCGCCGGTGATGTCGGTGGTGCGGAAGTAGAACTGCGGACGGTAGCCCTTGAAGAACGGCGTGTGACGGCCGCCCTCGTCCTTCGACAGCACGTACACCTCCGCCTCGAACTCGGTGTGCGGGGTGATGCTGCCCGGCTTGCACAGCACCTGGCCGCGCTCCACGTCGTCGCGCTTGGTGCCGCGCAGCAGCAGGCCCGCGTTGTCGCCCGCCTGGCCCTGGTCCAGCAGCTTGCGGAACATCTCAACGCCGGTGACCGTGGTCTTCTGGGTCGGGCGGATGCCGACGATTTCGATTTCGTCGCCCACCTTGATGATGCCGCGCTCGATGCGGCCCGTGACCACCGTGCCGCGGCCGGAGATGGAGAACACGTCTTCCACCGGCATCAGGAACGGCTTGTCCACGTCACGCTGCGGCTCCGGAATCCAGCTGTCCAGCGCGTCCACCAGCTTCAGGATGGCCGGCACGCCAATCTCCGACTGGTCGCCTTCCAGCGCCAGGCGCGCCGAACCGGCGATGATGGGGGTGTCGTCGCCCGGGAACTCGTACTTCGACAGAAGTTCGCGAACCTCCATCTCCACCAGTTCCAGCAGCTCGGCGTCGTCCACCATGTCCGCCTTGTTCAGGAACACCACGATGTACGGCACGCCCACCTGGCGCGACAGCAGGATGTGCTCGCGCGTCTGCGGCATCGGGCCGTCCGCCGCCGAGCACACCAGAATCGCGCCGTCCATCTGCGCAGCGCCGGTAATCATGTTCTTCACGTAGTCGGCGTGGCCCGGGCAGTCCACGTGCGCGTAGTGGCGCGTCGGGCTCTCGTATTCCACGTGCGCCGTCGAAATCGTGATGCCGCGCGCCTTCTCTTCCGGCGCCGCGTCAATCGCGTCATAGGCCTTGAACTCGCCGCCAAAGCGCTCCGCGCCCACCTTCGTCAGCGCCGCCGTCAGCGTCGTCTTGCCGTGGTCAACGTGACCAATCGTGCCCACGTTCACGTGCGGCTTGGTGCGTTCGAATTTACCCTTTGCCATTTTTCTAACTCCGAGATTGGGGATTAGGGATTGGGGATTGGGAGAAGCGGGATTCGCTCTTGCGAATCCCGAATCCCCTGTCCCGAATCACTGCTCTTAATTCTTCTTGACGACCGCTTCGGCGATGTTGGCCGGCGCTTCAGCGTAGTGGTCGAACTCCATCGTGAAGGTGGCGCGACCCTGCGACATCGAACGCAGCGTGGTGGCGTAGCCGAACATCTCGCCCAGCGGCACCATCGCGTTGATGATCTTGCCGGACGGGCTGTCGTCCTGGCCCTGCAGGATGCCGCGGCGGCGGCTGACGTCGCCCATCACGTCGCCGAGGTATTCCTCGGGGGTGACGATCTCGACCTTCATGATCGGCTCCAGCAGGACCGGGCTGGCCTTGCTGAAGGCCTCCTTGAACGCCATCGAGCCGGCGACCTTGAACGCCATTTCGTTGGAGTCGACGTCATGGAACGAGCCGTCCACGGCCTTGATGGCCACGTCGACCACCGGGAAGCCGGCGATGACGCCGTTCTTCATCGCTTCCTCGATGCCCTTGCCCGCCGCGGTGACGTATTCCTTCGGCACCACGCCGCCGACGATCGCGCTCTCGTAGCTGAAGCCCGCGCCGCGCTCGGCCGGCGCCATCTCGATGACGATGTGGCCGTACTGGCCGCGACCGCCCGACTGGCGCACGAACTTGCCTTCCTGCTTGACCGCCTTGCGGATGGTCTCGCGGTAGGCGACCTGCGGCTTGCCGACGTTGGCCTCGACGTTGAACTCGCGCTTCATGCGGTCGACGATGATGTCCAGGTGCAGCTCGCCCATGCCGGAGATGATGGTCTGGCCGGACTCCTCGTCGGTCTTGACGCGGAACGAGGGGTCTTCCTGCGCCAGGCGGCCCAGCGCCAGGCCCATCTTTTCCTGGTCCGACTTGGTCTTCGGCTCGACCGCCATCGAGATCACCGGCTCGGGGAAGCTCATGCGCTCCAGCACGATCGGCGCGTCCTGCGCGCACAGCGTGTCGCCGGTGGTGACGTCCTTCAGGCCCACCGCGGCGGCGATGTCGCCGGCCAGCACTTCCTTGATCTCGTCGCGGTTGTTGGAGTGCATCTGCAGCAGGCGGCCGATGCGCTCCTTCTTGCCCTTGACCGAGTTCAGCACGGCATCGCCGGCGTTCAGGGTGCCCGAGTAGACGCGGAAGAAGGTCAGCGAGCCGACGAACGGGTCGGTCATGATCTTGAACGCCAGCGCCGAGAACGGCGCCTTGTCGCTGGACTCGCGGGTCAGCTCCTTGCTCTCGTCGTCGACGTCCACGCCGCGCACCGCCGGCACGTCGACCGGCGACGGCAGCAGGTTGACCACGCCGTCGAGCATGGCCTGCACGCCCTTGTTCTTGAACGCGGTGCCGCAGAACATCGGCACGATCTCGGTCTTCAGGGTGCGCGCGCGCAGGCCGCCGATGATCTCGGCCTCGCTCAGCTCGCCCTCGTTCAGGTACTTGTCCATCAGCTCTTCGCTGGCCTCGGCGGCGGACTCGACCATGAACGCGCGCGCCTCGTTGGCCTGCTCGACCAGATCGGCGGGGATGTCGCGGTATTCGAAGCTCAGGCCCTGCGAGGCGGTATCCCAGTGGATCGCCTTCATCTTCAGCAGGTCGACCACGCCCTCGAAGCCGTCCTCGGCGCCGATCGGCACCTGCATCGGCACCGGCGCGGCGCCCAGGCGCGCCTTCAGCTGGTCACGGACCTTGGCGAAGTTGGCGCCGGTGCGATCCATCTTGTTGACGAACGCGATGCGCGGCACCTGGTACTTGTTGGCCTGGCGCCACACCGTCTCCGACTGCGGCTGCACGCCGCCCACGGCGCACAGCACGAACACCGCACCGTCGAGCACGCGCAGCGAACGCTCGACCTCGATGGTGAAGTCGACGTGCCCGGGGGTGTCGATGATGTTGAAGCGGTGTTCCGGCAGCGACTTGTCCATGCCCTTCCAGAACGCGGTCGTGGCGGCGGACTGGATCGTGATGCCACGCTCCTGCTCCTGCTCCATCCAGTCCATGGTCGCGGCGCCGTCGTGCACTTCACCAATCTTGTGGCTCTTGCCGGTGTAGAACAGGATGCGCTCGGACGTGGTGGTCTTGCCGGCGTCGATGTGGGCCATGATGCCGAAGTTGCGGTAACGCTCGATGGGAGTGGTGCGAGCCACGACAGTCTCTCTTTGATTCGGTTTGGGCAGCCGGTACGGGCACGGCTGTTGCGAAGGAATTCGCGGTTTTCACATGGTCGAACGCCGCCCTCGGGCGGCCTTCGACGTGGACATGCGGCGATTGGGCCGCAAGGGCGTCCCCGGGAGGACGCCGAAGCCCCCGGAAAAGCCGGGGGCAGGCCGTTGCAACGCTGTTACCAGCGGTAGTGCGCGAACGCCTTGTTCGCTTCCGCCATGCGGTGGGTTTCTTCACGCTTCTTGATGGCGCCGCCGCGGTTCTCCGAGGCGTCCAGCAGCTCGGCCGCCAGCTTGCGCGGCATCGAGTTCTCGCCGCGCTTGCGCGCCGATTCGATCAGCCAGCGCATGGCCAGGGCCAGGCGGCGGGTCGAGCGCACTTCCACCGGCACCTGGTAGGTCGCGCCGCC
Source organism: Pseudoxanthomonas mexicana (assembly GCF_046736355.1). Classification (GTDB taxonomy): domain Bacteria; phylum Pseudomonadota; class Gammaproteobacteria; order Xanthomonadales; family Xanthomonadaceae; genus Pseudoxanthomonas_A; species Pseudoxanthomonas_A mexicana_B. Next base: position 2,867,283 of record NZ_CP157201.1, read on the forward strand.
GACGCGGCGGGACTTGACCTCGACGGTCGGGGCGACGTTGTCCAGCGCCTTCTCGACCAGTTCCAGGGCGTTGGGGTTCTTCTCGCCGATGACGTCCATTGCGCCGTAGACGATCTTCTCGGCGACCGACTTCTTGCCGCTGAGCATGACCATGTTGATGAAGCGGGCGATGGTCTGGCTGCCGTGCTTGGGATCCGGCAGGACTTCGCGCTGGGGGGTTGAGCCTTTACGAGACATGTTCTATTCCCTTATGCCTTCGGGCGCTTGGCGCCGTACTTCGAACGACCCTGGCGACGCTTGGCCACGCCCGAGGCGTCCAGCGCACCGCGCACGGTGTGGTAGCGCACGCCGGGGAGATCCTTGACGCGGCCGCCGCGCACCAGCACCACCGAGTGCTCCTGCAGGTTGTGGCCTTCGCCACCGATGTAGCTGATGACTTCTTCCTGGTTGGTCAGGCGCACCTTGGCCACCTTGCGCAGCGCCGAGTTCGGCTTCTTCGGGGTGGTGGTGTAGACGCGCGTGCAGACGCCGCGGCGCTGCGGGCACTTTTCCAGCGCCGGCGAGGCGCTCTTGTAGGTCGCGGCCTGGCGCGGCTTGCGGACCAGCTGGTTGATGGTTGCCATGTATGGTTTCTTCGATGGAGGCGCTGCGGCCTAGTTGCGTGAAAACGAAGGCAGGCCGAAACCGGCCCGCCAAGACGGAAGAGTATAGCCGGAATCCGGCTGCAGCGTCAAACGCGGCGGCCGGTCCCGGGGTACTGACTGCGATCCCGCCCTTCCTGGGCCGAAAACGAGGCGCTCCCTGCGCCTCATTTCGTGGTCTGGGGCGGCCGCTGGGCCGCCGATGCTGCTGCTTTAGCTGGCGCTGGACTCCTCGCCCGCCGCGGCGTTCGGTTCGGCCGCGGCCGGGGCGGCCTCGGCCACGCCGACGGCGCCCAGGGCCTCGACCTCGGCCTCGGTCAGGCCGGAAGCGTTGCGGCGGCGCTGGTTGTGATAGGCCAGGCCGGTGCCGGCCGGGATCAGGCGGCCGACGATGACGTTTTCCTTCAGACCGCGCAGGTTGTCCTTGGTGCCGCGGACGGCCGCCTCGGTCAGCACGCGGGTGGTCTCCTGGAACGAGGCTGCCGAGATGAACGACTCGGTCGCCAGCGAGGCCTTGGTGATGCCCAGCAGGACCGGGTCGTACTTGGCCGGCAGTTCGCTGCGAGCCAGCGCCTTGGCGTTCTCCTCGATCACACGCTGCTTCTCGGCCTGCTCGCCGGCCAGGAAGCGGGTGTTGCCGGCGTCGGTGATCTCGACCTTGCGCAGCATCTGGCGGGTGATGACCTCGATGTGCTTGTCGTTGATCTTCACGCCCTGCAGGCGGTAGACGTCCTGGATTTCCTTGACCAGGTAGGCGGCCAGCGGCTCGACGCCGAGCAGGCGCAGGATGTCCTGCGGGCTCGGCTCGCCGTCGACGATGGTCTCGCCCTTGGCCACGTGCTCGCCTTCGAACACGATGATCTGGCGGAACTTGGGAATCAGCTCCTCGTGCTCGGACCCGTCGGTGTCCTTGATGATCAGGCGCTGCTTGCCCTTGGTGTCCTTGCCGAAGCTGATGACGCCCGAGCGCTCGGCCAGGATCGCCGGATCCTTCGGCTTGCGCGCCTCGAACAGGTCGGCCACGCGCGGCAGGCCGCCGGTGATGTCGCGGGTCTTGGAGGCTTCCTGCGGCACCTTGGTGACCACCTCGCCCACGCCGATCGGCGCGCCGTCCTGCAGGTTGACGATCGAGCGCGGCGGCAGCAGGTACTGCGCCGGCAGGTCGGTGCCCGGGATGTTGAGGTCCTTGCCGTCCTTGTCGACGATGCGGATGATCGGGCGCAGGTCCTTGCCCTGCGAGCCGCGGCGCTTGGGATCGGTGATCTCGCGCGAGGCCAGGCCGGTCAGGTCGTCGGTCTTCTCGATCACGGTCACGCCGTCGACGAAGTCGACGAAGCGCACGAAACCGGCCACTTCCGACACGATCGGGTGGTTGTGCGGATCCCAGTTCGCCACGATCTGGCCGGCGGTGACCGCGTCACCGTCCTTGGCGTTGATGGTGGCGCCGTACGGCAGCTTGTAGCGCTCGCGCTCGCGGCCGTGGCCGTCCAGCACCGACAGCTCGCCCGAGCGCGACACCGCGACCAGGCTGCCGTTGGCGTGCTCGACGAACTTGAGGTTGTTGAACTTGATCGAGCCGGTGGTCTTGACGGTGATGTTGTCCACCGCCGCCGCACGCGAGGCCGCGCCACCGATGTGGAAGGTACGCATCGTCAGCTGGGTGCCGGGCTCGCCGATCGACTGCGCGGCGATGACGCCGACCGCTTCGCCGATGTTGACGATGTGGCCGCGGGCCAGGTCGCGGCCGTAGCAGTGCGCGCACACGCCGAAGTCGGACTCGCAGGTGATGGTGGAGCGCACCTTCAGCGCCTGCACGCCGGCGTCCTCCAGCTTCTGCACCCAGCCCTCGTCCAGCAGCGTGTTGCGGGTGACGATCGGATCCTCGTCGTTGCCCGGCAGGAACACGTCCTCGGCCACGATGCGGCCGAGCACGCGCTCGCGCAGCGGCTCGACCACGTCGCCGCCTTCCACGATCGGGGTCATGGTCAGGCCTTCGACGGTGCCGCAGTCGACCTCGGTGATCACCACGTCCTGCGCCACGTCGACCAGGCGGCGGGTCAGGTAACCGGAGTTGGCGGTCTTCAGCGCGGTGTCGGCCAGGCCCTTGCGCGCGCCGTGGGTGGAGTTGAAGTACTCCTGCACGTTCAGGCCTTCGCGGAAGTTGGCCTTGATGGGCGTCTCGATGATCGAGCCGTCCGGGCGGGCCATCAGGCCGCGCATGCCGGCCAGCTGGCGGATCTGCGCCTGGCTGCCGCGCGCGCCGGAGTCGGCCATGATGTACAGCGAGTTCATCGACTTCTGGTCGATGGTCTCGCCCTTGGCGTTGACCACCTTGTCGGTGCCGATGGTGTCCATCATCGCCTTGGCGATGCGCTCGTTGGTGCGCGACCAGATGTCCACGACCTTGTTGTAGCGCTCGCCGGCGGTGACCAGGCCGGACTGGTACTGTTCCTGGATTTCCAGCACTTCCTGCTCGGCCTCGCCCAGGATGCCCTTCTTCTCGTTGGGGATCAGCATGTCGTCGATGCCGATGGAGACGCCGGCACGGGTGGCGTAGGCGAAGCCGGTGTACATCAGCTTGTCGGCGAACACGACCGTGTCCTTCAGGCCCAGCATGCGGTAGCTGGAGTTGATCAGGCGGCTGATGGCCTTCTTGTTCAACTCGGTGTTGGCCAGCGCGAACGGCAGGCCCTCCGGCAGGATCTCGGCCAGCAGCGCGCGGCCGACCGTGGTCTCGACGATCGAGCTCTTCTTCTGCTTGCCGCCGTTCTCGTCGGCCACGGTCTCGCTGATGCGGACCTTGACCTTGGCGTGCAGCTCGACCGCGCGGTTGTCGTAGGCGCGCTTGACCTCGGCGATGTTGGCGAACGCCATGCCCTCGCCCTTCTTGTTCTCCAGCGCGCGGGTCATGTAGTACAGGCCGAGCACGACGTCCTGCGACGGCACGATGATCGGCTCGCCGTTGGCCGGCGACAGGATGTTGTTGGACGACATCATCAGCGCGCGCGCTTCCAGCTGCGCTTCCAGCGACAGCGGCACGTGCACGGCCATCTGGTCGCCGTCGAAGTCGGCGTTGAACGCGGTGCAGACCAGCGGGTGCAGCTGGATCGCCTTGCCTTCGATCAGCACCGGCTCGAACGCCTGGATGCCCAGGCGGTGCAGGGTCGGCGCACGGTTCAGCAGCACCGGGTGTTCGCGGATGACCTCTTCCAGGATGTCCCAGACCTCGGCCTCTTCACGCTCGACCAGCTTCTTGGCGGCCTTGATGGTGGTGGCCAGGCCGCGACGCTGCAGCTTGGCGAACACGAACGGCTTGAACAGCTCCAGCGCCATCTTCTTCGGCAGGCCGCACTCGTGCAGGCGCAGGGTCGGGCCGACCACGATGACCGAACGGCCGGAGTAGTCGACGCGCTTGCCGAGCAGGTTCTGGCGGAAGCGGCCCTGCTTGCCCTTGATCATGTCGGCCAGCGACTTCAGCGGGCGCTTGTTGGTGCCGGTGATGGCGCGGCCGCGGCGGCCGTTGTCCATCAGGGCGTCGACCGATTCCTGCAGCATGCGCTTCTCGTTGCGCACGATGATGTCGGGCGCGTTGAGCTCGAGCAGGCGGCGCAGGCGGTTGTTGCGGTTGATGACGCGGCGGTACAGATCATTGAGATCGGAGGTCGCGAAGCGGCCGCCGTCCAGCGGCACCAGCGGGCGCAGGTCCGGCGGCAGCACCGGCAGCACGGTCATCACCATCCACTCGGGACGGTTGCCGGACTCCAGGAACGCCTCGACCAGCTTGATGCGCTTGGTCAGGCGCTTGAGCTTGGTCTCCGAGCCGGTGCTGGCGATTTCCTCGCGCAGGGTCACCATTTCCGACTGCAGGTCGATGGTGCGCAGCAGGTCGTAGACCGCCTCGGCGCCCATCGCGGCGTCGAAGTCGTCGCCGTGCTCCTGGCGCGCCTGCATGTACTGCTCTTCGGTCAGCAGCTGGCGGCGTTCCAGCGTGGTCAGGCCGGGCTCGGTGACCACGTAGGCTTCGAAGTACAGCACGCGCTCGATGTCGCGCAGGGTCATGTCCAGCATCAGGCCGATGCGCGACGGCAGCGACTTCAGGAACCAGATGTGCGCGACCGGCGAGGCCAGGTCGATGTGGCCCATGCGCTCGCGGCGCACCTTGGCCAGTGTCACCTCGGTGCCGCACTTCTCGCAGACCACGCCGCGGTGCTTCATGCGCTTGTACTTGCCGCACAGGCACTCGTAGTCCTTGATCGGGCCGAAGATGGCCGCGCAGAACAGGCCGTCGCGCTCGGGCTTGAAGGTGCGGTAGTTGATGGTTTCCGGCTTCTTCACTTCGCCGAAGGACCACGAGCGGATCAGGTCCGGCGAGGCCAGCGCGATCTTGATCGCGTCGAAGTCGAGCGTCTGGCGCTGCTGGTTGAAGAGGTTGAGCAGGTCTTTCATGTTCTTCTCCGGGAATCGGGAATTGAGAATCGGGAATCGTCAGAAGCGGGGAATCGGATGGCTGGGGAATCGTCGGCGGTGCTTTCGCATCGGCTTCAACGATTCCCTACTCCCGATTCCCCATTCCCGGCTCCTCAGTTGTCTTCCAGCTCCATGTTGATGGCCAGCGAGCGGATTTCCTTCACCAGGACGTTGAAGGATTCCGGCATGCCCGCGACCATCTCGTGCTCGCCGTCGACGATGTTCTTGTACATCTGGTTGCGGCCCTGCACGTCGTCCGACTTGACCGTCAGCATTTCCTGCAGGGTGTGCGCCGCGCCGTAGGCTTCCAGCGCCCAGACTTCCATCTCGCCGAAGCGCTGGCCGCCGAACTGCGCCTTGCCGCCCAGCGGCTGCTGGGTGACCAGCGAGTACGGGCCGGTGGAGCGCGCGTGCATCTTGTCGTCGACCAGGTGGTTCAGCTTCAGCATGTGCATGTAGCCGACCGTGGTGTGGCGATCGAACGCCTCGCCGGTGCGGCCGTCGTACAGCTGGGTCTGGCCGCTGATCGGCAGGTCGGCCAGTTCGAGCATGTGCTTGATCTCGGACTCGGCCGCGCCGTCGAACACCGGGGTGGCCATCGGCACGCCGTCGGTCAGGTTCTGCGCCAGCGCGATCAGTTCCTGGTCGCTGAACTGGCCCAGGTCGACGCGCTGCTCGCCCAGCGAGGTGTCGTGGTTGTAGATCTGGTCGAGGAACTTGCGCAGATCGGCGACCTTGGCCTGCGCCTCGAGCATGTTCTGGATCTTGCGACCCAGGCCCTTGGCGGCCCAGCCCAGGTGGACTTCCAGCACCTGGCCGATGTTCATGCGCGACGGCACGCCCAGCGGGTTCAGCACGATGTCCACGGTCTCGCCGTTGGCCATGTACGGCATGTCCTCGACCGGCACGATGGTCGACACCACGCCCTTGTTGCCGTGGCGGCCGGCCATCTTGTCGCCCGGCTGGATGCGGCGCTTCACGGCCAGGTAGACCTTGACCATCTTCAGCACGCCCGGGGCCAGATCGTCGCCGGCGGTGATCTTGCCGCGCTTGTCGGCGAAGCGACGCTCGAACTCCTTCTCGTGCGCCTGGATCTGCTTCTGTGCGCGCTCGATCGCCTCGGCGGCATCGTCGTCCTTCATGCGCAGGGTGAACCAGTCGGCCTTCTTCAGGCCGTCCAGGACCGCGTCGGTCAGGCTGTCGCCCTTCTTCAGGCCGGCGCCGCCGTTGACCACTTTGCCGAGCAGCTGCGAGCGCAGGCGCGCGTAGATGGCGCTTTCCAGGATGCGGAACTGGTCGTCGAAGTCCTTCTTGACGCGCTTGATCTCGTATTCCTCGATCTGGCGCGCGCGCTTGTCCTTCTCGATGCCGTCGCGGGTGAAGACCTGCACGTCGATGACGGTGCCGTCCATGCCCGGCGGCACGCGCAGCGAGCTGTCCTTAACGTCGGAGGCCTTCTCGCCGAAGATCGCGCGCAGCAGCTTCTCTTCCGGGGTCAGCTGGCTCTCGCCCTTGGGCGTGACCTTGCCGACCAGGATGTCGCCGGCGCGCACCTCGGCACCGATGTAGACCACGCCGCTCTCGTCGAGGCGGTTCAGCGCCTGCTCGGAGACGTTGGGGATGTCGGCCGAGATTTCCTCCGGGCCCAGCTTGGTGTCACGGGCGACGCAGGTCAGCTCCTCGATGTGGATCGTGGTGTAGCGATCCTCTTCCACCACGCGCTCGGAGAGCAGGATGGAGTCCTCGAAGTTGTAGCCGTTCCACGGCATGAACGCGATCAGCATGTTCTGGCCCAGCGCCAGTTCGCCGATGTCGGTCGACGGGCCGTCGGCCAGCACGTCGCCGCGCGCCACCACGTCACCGACATTGACCAGCGGGCGCTGGTTGATGCAGGTGTTCTGGTTGGAGCGGGTGTACTTGATCAGCGTGTAGATGTCGACGCCGGCATCGTGCTCGCCGGAGATCTCGCTCTCGTTGGCCTTGACCACGATGCGGCCGGCATCGACCTGCTCGACCACGCCGCCGCGCAGCGCGTTGACGGTCACGCCCGAGTCGCGCGCCACCGCGCGCTCGATGCCGGTGCCGACCAGCGGCTTCTGCGCGCGCAGCGTCGGCACGGCCTGGCGCTGCATGTTGGCGCCCATCAGCGCGCGGTTGGCGTCGTCGTGCTCCAGGAACGGCACCAGCGCGGCGGCGATGGACACCGTCTGCATCGGCGAGACGTCCATGAAGTCGACCTCGCCCGGCGGCTTCAGCAGCGATTCGCCCTGCTGGCGGCACGGCACGAACTGCTCGGTCAGCTTGCCCTTGGCGTCGTGCAGCGCGTTGGCCTGGGCGATGACGTACTCGTTCTCCTCGATCGCCGACAGGTATTCGATCTCGTCGCTGACGACGCCATCGACGACCTTGCGGTACGGGGTCTCGAGGAAGCCGTAGCCATTGGTGCGCGCGTACACGGCCAGCGAGTTGATCAGGCCGATGTTCGGGCCTTCCGGGGTCTCGATGGTGCAGACGCGGCCGTAGTGGGTCGGGTGCACGTCGCGCACTTCGAAGCCGGCGCGCTCGCGGGTCAGGCCGCCCGGGCCCAGCGCCGAGACGCGACGCTTGTGGGTCACTTCCGACAGCGGGTTGTTCTGGTCCATGAACTGCGACAGCTGCGAGGAGCCGAAGAACTCCTTGATCGCGGCGGCCACCGGCTTGGCGTTGATCAGCTCCTGCGGGGTCAGGCCTTCCGACTCGGCCATCGACAGGCGCTCCTTGACCGCGCGCTCGACGCGGACCAGGCCGACGCGGAACACGTTCTCGGCCATCTCGCCGACCGAACGCACGCGACGGTTGCCGAGGTGATCGATGTCGTCGACGGTGCCGCGTCCGTTGCGGATCTCGGTCAGCACCTTGATGACGTCGAGGATGTCCGAGCTCTCGCCCAGCGAGGCGACCAGGCGCCTGGACTCCTCGTCGTTGCGCGCGCCGAAGTACTTCTTGTCGTAAAGCACGGCCTCGCCGGTGACTTCCTTGCGGCCGACGCGGCGGTTGAACTTCATCCGGCCGACGCTGGACAGGTCGTAGCGCTCGAAGGTGAAGAACAGGTTGTGGAACAGGTTCTGCGCGGCGTCCTTGGTCGGCGGCTCGCCGGGGCGCATCATGCGGTAGATCTCGACCAGCGCTTCCAGCTGCGTCTTGGTCGGATCGATGCGCAGGGTGTTGGACAGGTACGGGCCGCGATCCAGGTCGTTGACCCACAGCGTGCCGACCGCGTCCACGCCGGCCTTGCGGAACTTGGCCAGCTGGTCCTCGGTGATTTCGTCGTTGGCCACGGCCAGCAGCTCGCCGGTCGACGCGTCGATGACGTCGTGCGACAGGATGCGGCCGACCAGGTACTCGTCCGGCACGGCCAGCGCGGCGATGCCCGACTGCTCCAGCTGCTTGACGTGGCGCGCGGTGATGCGCTTGCCGGCTTCGACGATGACCTTGTCGCCGTCGGCCAGGTCGAAGTTCAGCGTCTCGCCGCGCAGGCGCTCGGCGACCAGCTCCAGCTGCACGCCTTCCGGCAGGATGTGGAAGGTGTTGACGTCGAAGAACTCGTTGAGCATCTCCTCGTTGGAGTAGCCCAACGCGCGCAGCAGGATCGAGACCGGCAGCTTGCGGCGGCGGTCGATGCGGGTGAACAGCGCGTCCTTCGGGTCGAACTCGAAGTCCAGCCAGGAGCCGCGGTAGGGAATGATGCGGGCGCTGTACAGCAGCTTGCCCGAGCTGTGGGTCTTGCCGCGGTCGTGGTCGAAGAACACGCCAGGGCTGCGGTGCAGCTGCGAGACGATGACGCGCTCGGTGCCGTTGACGATGAAGGTGCCGTTGTCGGTCATCAGCGGGATTTCGCCGAGGTAGACCTCCTGCTCCTTCACGTACTTGATGGCCTTGGTCGACGACTCGCGGTCGTAGATCACCAGGCGCACGGTCACCCGCAGCGGGGCGCCGTAGCTCAGGCCGCGGTTGCGGCACTCGCGCTCGTCGAAGCCCGGCTCGCCCAGCTTGTAGCCGACATACTCCAGCGCCGCATTGCCGCTGTAGCTGGAAATCGGGAACACCGATTTCAGCGCGGCGTGCAGGCCCTTGTCCTCGCGCCTGGCGGGATCGACATGCTCCTGGAGGAATTCACGGTAGGAATCGACCTGGATGGCGAGCAGGAACGGGACTTCCAGGATCGAGCGCTGCTTGCCGAAATCCTTGCGGATGCGCTTCTTCTCGGTGAACGAATATGTCGTCATGTGGCTGTGCCTTCGCATCTGGGGAGCCGCTCGTCAGCGGACCCGGGGGACATTCTTTCGAATGGTGGGAATTTTCAGTTGGAAGTCGCTGGTATTGCCGGCACCAGCACGCCCTCTGCCGCTACTTCCAACTACAAACTCATTGCTTTCGCGGGAATCGGGAATAGGGAATGGGGAATCGTGTCCAGGCTCTGCATGCGGCCTGCGCTTTACGATTCCCTATTCCCTATTCCCCACTCCCGCTGGAACGACCGAAGGCCAGGGGCTTGCGCCCCCGGCCTCGGTGTGTCGCCGGTGCAGCGTGGCGACGGATATCGCTTACTTCACTTCGACGGTCGCGCCAGCGGCCTCGAGGTCCTTCTTGAACTTCTCGGCGTCTTCCTTCGACACGGCTTCCTTCAGGACGCCGCCGGCCTCGGTGAGGTCCTTGGCTTCCTTCAGACCCAGGCCGGTGATGGCGCGCACGGCCTTGATGACGTCGACCTTCTTCTCGCCGGCCGACTTCAGGGTGACGGTGAACTCGGTCTGCTCCTCGACCGGGGCGGCGGCGGCGGCCGGACCGGCAGCGGCGACGACCGGGGCGGCGGCGGAGACGCCGAACTTCTCTTCGATGGCCTTGACCAGCTCCATCACTTCCATCAGGGTCTTGCCGGCGATGGCTTCGACGATCTGCTCGTTGGAAAGGGACATTGTGTTTACCTTTGAAAGTTGTCTGGGTTTGGGTTCAGTGGTGAACCGTCGTTGAGAACTCAGGCCGTCTCGGCGGCGGCTTCGACAGCCGCTTCCGCGCCGCCACCCTGCTGCTCGCCGACGGCCTTGACCGCGCGGGCGAACATGGTGACCGGCTCGGCCAGGACGCGGGCCAGCATGGCCAGGGCCTGGTCGCGGGTCGGCAGCGACGCCAGCACTTCGACATGGCTGGCCGGGTACAGCTGGCCGCCGACGGCGACGAGCTTGGGCTGCAGCTTGTCGTTGCCCTTGGCGAATTCCTTGATCAGGCGACCGGCGGCGCCGGGCTCCCCGGTCGAGAACGCGTACAGCAGCGGACCGACGAGCGCATCCTTGGCGCACTCGTATTCGGTACCTTCGACGGCGCGTGCGGCCAGCGTGTTCTTGACGACTTTCAAGTACACGCCGTTCTCACGAGCCTTCTTGCGCATCGCGGTCATCTGGGAGACCGTGGTGCCAGCGTACTCGGCGGCGATCAGGGAGTGTGCCTTGGCGGCGACGTCGGCCAGTTCGGCGACGACTTCTTGCTTCTGGGTCAGATTGAGAGCCATACACTCCTCACGTTTCAAGCGGGGATTCGGGATTGAGGATTGGGGATTCGTGAAAGCGGCGTTGCGCGGCCTGACGAATTCCCGGTCCCTGCCCGGTCCCAGCCTTTCAATTCCGCTCGCGGCTCCTGCCGCTTGCGGTCCAGGGCGGCACCCTTCCCTGAGCGCCGGGGATGCCGTGCATCCCGTGGTGGCCTTTCCGATCTGGCGGATCCGCAAGGACGACCAGAAAACTTCCAGAAGGCGGCACCATCTGCGCAGGCGCGCCCCCTCGCGGGGACGGATTAAGCGATCCCGCTTGCATCGGCGGCGATTCCCTGCCAGTGCGAGCCTCCCTGCCCGTCGCCGATACGCGCTGACCGCACCTGCGGTCTTTGACGGCTGTCGCTTGCGGCTGGTGGATGGCCCTGGGCGACTGCCCTCAAAATTCTCACTGTCATTCCCGCGAAGGCGGGAACCCAGCGACTTTGTTGCTTTCCGGCGCCTTGGAGCGAAGGCTTCAAGGCGCTGGATCCCCGCCTTCGCGGGGATGACGAACTGACAAAGCCGCGCGCTGCGCGCGCGGGTCAGTTCGTCACTTCAAGCTCAGCGAGGACTGGTCGACGGTGACGCCGGGGCCCATCGTCGAGCTGACCGAGATCTTCTGCAGGTACTGGCCCTTGGCGGTGGCCGGCTTGGCCTTGACCAGGTCGGCCAGCAGGGCCTGCAGGTTGTTCTTCAGCGCTTCGTCGTCGAAGCTGGCCTTGCCGATCGTGCAGTGGATGATGCCGGCCTTGTCGGTGCGGTAGCGCACCTGGCCCGACTTGGCGTTCTTGACCGCCTCGGCCGGGTTCGCCGACACGGTGCCGACCTTCGGGTTCGGCATCAGGCCGCGCGGGCCCAGCACGGTACCCAGCTTGCCGACCACGCGCATCGCGTCCGGCGTGGCGATGACCACGTCGTAGTTGAGGTCGCCGGCCAGCATCTTCTCGGCCAGGTCGTCCATGCCGACGGCTTCGGCGCCGGCGGCGGCGGCCTCGTCAGCCTTGGCGCCGGCCGGGGCGAACACCGCCACGCGCACCGACTTGCCGGTACCGGCCGGCAGTACGGTCGAGCCGCGCACCTGCTGGTCGGACTTCTTGGCGTCCACGCCGAGGCGCACGGCCACGTCGACGGACTCGACGAACTTGGCCTTGGTCGCGCCCTTGACGATCTTCAGCGCCTCGTCGATGGCGTAGGCCTTGCCGGGGGTCACTGCGGCCAGGATGGCCTTCTGTCGCTTGGTCTGTGCCATCTCTTAACCCTCCACCGTCAGGCCCATGGAGCGGGCCGAACCCGCAATCGTGCGTACCGCCGCGTCCAGGTCGGCCGCGGTCAGGTCCGGTTCCTTCGCCTTGGCGATCTCTTCCAGCTGCTTGCGGGTGACCTTGCCCACCTTCTCGGTGTTCGGGCGCTTGGAGCCCGAGGTCACGCCGGCGGCCTTCTTGAGCAGCACGGTGGCCGGGGTGCTCTTGGTGATGAAGGTGAAGGTACGGTCCGAATAGGCCGTGATGATCACCGGCACCGGCAGGCCCGGTTCCAGCTTCTGCGTGGCGGCGTTGAACGCCTTGCAGAATTCCATGATGTTGAGGCCGCGCTGGCCCAGCGCGGGGCCGACCGGCGGCGAGGGGTTGGCCTGACCGGCCTTCACCTGCAGCTTGATGTAACCGACAACCTTCTTTGCCATTTGAGTGCTCTCCGGGTGCTAGCGCCTGTGAAGGCTCCCCATCGGACCGGGAAAATCACGCGTCCCGGCATCGCGTATCGAAGTCGCGCCGACGGCCGCGCGAGGCGGCCGTGGCTGGTTCCGCTGCCCGGGGACCGGACAGGGAGCCGCGTACTATAGCAGGTTTCCGCCCGGCCAGGGTAACCGGCGCCGGACCTGGCTCAGGCCTTCTCGACCTGGCCGAATTCCAGTTCCACCGGGGTGGAGCGGCCGAAGATCAGCACCGCCACGCGCAGGCGGCTCTTCTCGTAGTTGACTTCCTCGACCACGCCGTTGAAGTCGTTGAACGGGCCGTCGGTGACGCGGACCATCTCGCCCGGCTCGAACAGCACCTTGGGGCGCGGCTTCTCGACGCCGTCCTGCACGCGCTGGAGGATGACGTCGGCCTCCTCGTCGCGGATCGGCAGCGGACGGTCGGCGGTGCCGCCGATGAAGCCGAGCACCTTGGAGGTGTCCTTCACCAGGTGCCAGCTCTCGTTGTCCATGCGCGGGATGCCGGCCTCGTCGTGCGTCTCGATCTGCACCAGCACGTAGCCCGGGAAGAACTTGCGCTCGGAACGGCGCTTCTGGCCGGAGCGCATCTCGACCACTTCCTCGGTCGGGACCAGCACCTCGCCGAAGCGGTCCTGCATGCCGTCGCGGACGATGCGGTCGCGCAGCGCCTGCGCCACCGACTTCTCGAAGCCCGAATAGGCGTGAACGACATACCAACGCTTCACTGCGGCACTCTCCTCAGCGGCCAAAGTTCAGGAACAGCTCGATCAGCGCCTTGATGGCGAAATCGAAGCCCGCCAGGATCAGGCTCAGGATGATCACCACCACGATCACCACCCAGGTGGTGCGCGTGGCTTCCTGACGCGTCGGCCAGACGACCTTGCGCATTTCGAAGCGGGATTCGGACAGGAACTCGCGGGTGTCGCGGCCCTTGCCCGTGGTCAGGAACACCAGGCCGCCCAGCACCAGGCCGGCGACCACCGCCAGCGAACGCAGCGGCGTGGCCCATTGGCCGTTGAACCACCACCACGCCACCAGGCCCGCCAGGACCAGGGCCCCGGCCAGGACGTACCGGGCGATGTCGGCCGCGGGCGTCGCGGCGGTCTTGGAATGTTCGACCTTGCTGTTCAAGTCGCTGTCGCTCTTCGTTAAGTCCGGTCGATGAAGGCCGGGATCTGGTGGGAGCACCCGCGGAAGTGGCACGCCAGGAGGGACTCGAACCCCCAACCTGCGGTTTTGGAGACCGCTGCTCTGCCAATTGAGCTACTGGCGTACGTTTTCAACCGGTTGCCCGAAGGCTTCCCTTAGACGGCGAAGGCGGACCGAGGTTCCCGGCCCGCCCTGCTGAGCTTCATCAAGTCGCTGGATCCCCGCCTGCGCGGGGACGACGATTCGACGAAGCCCTGCGCACTTGCGCGCGCAGGGGTCAAATCGTTACTTGATGATCTTGGCCACCACGCCGGCGCCGACGGTGCGGCCGCCCTCGCGGATGGCGAAGCGCAGGCCCTCGTCCATCGCCACCGGGTTGATGAGGCTCACCACCATCTTGATGTTGTCGCCCGGCATCACCATCTCCACGCCCTCCGGCAGCGTCACCGCGCCGGTGATGTCGGTGGTGCGGAAGTAGAACTGCGGACGGTAGCCCTTGAAGAACGGCGTATGACGGCCGCCCTCGTCCTTCGACAGCACGTACACCTCCGCCTCGAACTCGGTGTGCGGGGTGATGCTGCCCGGCTTGCACAGCACCTGGCCGCGCTCCACGTCGTCGCGCTTGGTGCCGCGCAGCAGCAGGCCCGCGTTGTCGCCCGCCTGGCCCTGGTCCAGCAGCTTGCGGAACATCTCAACGCCGGTGACCGTGGTCTTCTGGGTCGGGCGGATGCCGACGATTTCGATTTCGTCGCCCACCTTGATGATGCCGCGCTCGATGCGGCCCGTGACCACCGTGCCGCGGCCGGAGATGGAGAACACGTCTTCCACCGGCATCAGGAACGGCTTGTCCACGTCACGCTGCGGCTCCGGAATCCAGCTGTCCAGCGCGTCCACCAGCTTCAGGATGGCCGGCACGCCAATCTCCGACTGGTCGCCTTCCAGCGCCAGGCGCGCCGAACCGGCGATGATGGGGGTGTCGTCGCCCGGGAACTCGTACTTCGACAGAAGTTCGCGAACCTCCATCTCCACCAGTTCCAGCAGCTCGGCGTCGTCCACCATGTCCGCCTTGTTCAGGAACACCACGATGTACGGCACGCCCACCTGGCGCGACAGCAGGATGTGCTCGCGCGTCTGCGGCATCGGGCCGTCCGCCGCCGAGCACACCAGAATCGCGCCGTCCATCTGCGCAGCGCCGGTAATCATGTTCTTCACGTAGTCGGCGTGGCCCGGGCAGTCCACGTGCGCGTAGTGGCGCGTCGGGCTCTCGTATTCCACGTGCGCCGTCGAAATCGTGATGCCGCGCGCCTTCTCTTCCGGCGCCGCGTCAATCGCGTCATAGGCCTTGAACTCGCCGCCAAAGCGCTCCGCGCCCACCTTCGTCAGCGCCGCCGTCAGCGTCGTCTTGCCGTGGTCAACGTGACCAATCGTGCCCACGTTCACGTGCGGCTTGGTGCGTTCGAATTTACCCTTTGCCATGGCTGCCTGTTCTCAGATCAGTTGAATGGATGCTGCTTGGATACCGCGTGGATGGTGCTCACGAATGGAATCGAACCATCGACCTCCTCCTTACCAAGGAGGTGCTCTACCGACTGAGCTACGTGAGCGTGAAACCTTTTTGCTTGCCGCCTGGTTGGTGCTGGACGTCCGAATGGAGCGGGAGACGGGAATCGAACCCGCACTAGTAGCTTGGAAGGCTACAGTTCTACCATTGAACTACTCCCGCGCCGGGAGACCGCACAACAACCAGACAACAGGTGAAACCGGTGGAGGGAGGTGGATGACTCGGCGCTGCGCGCCTCGCCCTCCGGGCCGTGCCTTCGGCACGTTCAGAAGCGCCCTCCGGCGCTTCTGTCGAACCACGGCGGCGGTTCTCACCCACCTCCACGGTCCTTGCTGCTTCGGCGCAAGCCCCTGTTGGCGCCTGCTCCGGATAACTGGTGGAGGGAGGTGGATTCGAACCACCGAAGGCGTAAGCCAGCAGATTTACAGTCTGCCCCCGTTGGCCGCTTGGGTATCCCTCCGGATTCACCGGAATGAGCCGACCTTCGCGGTCAAAATCATGCCTGGGTGAAAGAGCACGAGATTTTGGCCTGAACCTTCGGGTCTGTCAACGTGCCGTGGCGCATTTTTCAGACGTTGAAGCGGAAGTGCAGCACGTCGCCTTCCTGGACCCGGTATTCCTTGCCCTCCAGCCGCAGCCGGCCGGCGTCGCGGGCGCCGGCCTCGCCCCTGTACTTGATGAAGTCGTCGAAGGCGATGGTCTCGGCGCGGATGAAGCCCTTCTCGAAGTCGGTATGGATGACCGCCGCGGCCTGCGGCGCGGTCGAGCCGGCCTTGACCGTCCAGGCGCGCACTTCCTTGACCCCGGCGGTGAAGTAGGTCTGCAGGCCCAGCAACCTGTAGGCGGCGCGGATGACCCGGTTCAGGCCCGGCTCGTCCAGGCCAAGGTCGGCCAGGAAGGCGTCGCGGTCGGCGTCGTCCAGCTGCGAAAGCTCTTCCTCGATGGCCGCCGACACCGGCACCACCTCGGCCCCCTCCTCGGCGGCGCGGGCGCGCACGGCGTCCAGGTGCGGGTTGTTCTCGAAGCCGTCCTCGAGCACGTTGGCCACGTACATGACCGGCTTGAGGGTCAGCAGGAACAGATCGCGCACCAGCGCCAGTTCCTCGGCGTCCAGGCCCAGCGCGCGGCCGGGCTTGCCGTCGTTGAGGCCGGCCTGCAGCTTCTGCAGCACCGGCTTGCGGGCGATGGCGTCCTTCTCGCCGGCCTTGGCCGAGCGCTCGGCGCGGTTCAGCGCCTTCTCGACGCTGTCCAGGTCGGCCAGCGCCAGCTCGGTGTCGATGGTGTCGATGTCCGAGAGCGGATCGACCTTGCCGGCGACGTGGATGATGTCGCCGTGCTCGAAGCAGCGCACCACGTGGGTGATCGCGTCCACCTCGCGGATGTGCGCCAGGAACTTGTTGCCCAGCCCCTCGCCGCTGGCCGCGCCGGCGACCAGGCCGGCGATGTCGACGAACTCGACCGCGGTCGGGACGACCTTCTGCGGCTTGATGATCTCGGCCAGCTGGTTCAGGCGCGGATCCGGCACCGGCACCACGCCGACGTTCGGCTCGATGGTGCAGAACGGGAAGTTGGCCGCGGCGATGCCCGCCTTGGTCAGCGCGTTGAAGAGGGTCGACTTGCCGACGTTGGGCAGGCCGACGATGCCGCATTTGATGCCCATGATTTGAATCCGGGAATGGAGAATCGGGAATGGGGAATGGTGAAAAGCAGGCGGATTGCTGCTCTCACGATTCCCCATTCCCCATTCCCTATTCCCTCGCCGTGTGCAACCGCTTCATCGCCTCCATGAAATCACCCTGCACCGCCAGCGGCAGCACGTCCAGCGCGTCGTCGATGGCGCGGCCGATGAGGATCTCGTCGTCCTTGCCGGGCTTGCCGAGCACCCAGCCGGTCACGCGGTCCTTGTGCCCGGGATGGCCGATGCCGATGCGCAGGCGGTGGAACCGGCCGTGGCCCAGGTGCGCGATGGTGTCGCGCAGGCCGTTCTGGCCGCCGTGGCCGCCGTCGAACTTGAGCCGCGCCGTGCCCGGCGCCAGGTCCAGCTCGTCGTGCGCCAGCAGCGCCTGCTCCGGTTCGATCTTCCAGTAGCGCAGCGCGGCGGCGACCGACTTGCCGGACAGGTTCATGTAGGTGGACGGCCGCAGCAGCCAGATCGGCTGGCCGGCGATGACCACCTTGGCGGTCTCGCCGAACAACCTGGACTCCAGCCCGAAGCGGACGCCCTCGCGCGCGGCGAGGGTATCGACAAAACGAAAACCCGCGTTGTGGCGGGTTTTCGCGTGTTCGGCCCCGGGATTGCCCAGTCCGACGATGAGACGCAAGCCTGTCATCGCAACGATGCCGCGACGGGAACCGGCCGCGGGGCCGGCTCCCGGGCGGGATTACTTGTCGTCCTTCTTGGCCTTGGTGGCCGGCACTTCGGCGCTGTCGGCGTCCGCATCGGCCGCGGCCTCTTCCTTGCCATGCTTGGCGGTGACCACCGCGTCGTCGTGTTCCTTGCCCAGCTTCAGCTGCGGCAGTTCGACGCCGCCGGGCAGCTTCAGATCCGACAGGTACACGATGTCGCCGACCTTCAGATCCGACAGGTCGACTTCGATCGACTCCGGCAGGTCCTTCGGCAGGCAGGCGACGTGGACTTCCTTCAGTTCGTGGGTCACCACGACGTCGGCGGACTTGCCGGCCGGCGACTTGTCCTCGTTGACGAAGTGCAACGGGACGGTCGCACGCAGCACTTCGTTGCCGGTGATGCGCTGGAAGTCCAGGTGCATGATCTGCTGCTTGTACGGGTGGCGCTGGATGTCGCGCAGCAGCACCTTCTGCACGTCGCCGTTGAGGCTCAGGTCCAGGATGGACGAGTAGAACCAGTCGTTCTGGCTGGCCAGCCAGACCTCGTTGTGGTTCAGCTGGATGCTGACCGGGCTGAGATCGCCACCGTAGACGATGGCGGGCACCTGGCCGGCGTGACGCAGGCGGCGGCTCGCACCCTTACCCTCGTCCTCGCGGCGCTGCACCTTGATTTCGTGTGTCGTTGCCATTTGCTTACTACCTTCGGTTGAATGAACCGCCTCGCGGCGGCCTGGGGTGACTCTTCCGCGACCAGAAGAGCCGTTGTAAAGCTGGGAATGGGGAATCGGGAATGGAGAATGGAAGAAGCGGGGCGCCGCTCTTGCCATTCCCTATTCCCGACTCCCCACTCCCGTCCTCAATCCACGTACAACGAACTGACCGACTCGCCGAAGGCGATGCGGCGCACCGTCTCGGCCAGCAGTTCGGCGACGCTGAGCTGGCGGATGCGTCCGCAGGCCCGGGCCTCGGGCGAGAGCGGGATGGTATCGGTCACCACCAGCTCGTCGAGCACCGAGTTGTTGAGGTTGTCCACCGCCGGGCCGGACAGCACCGGGTGGGTGCAGTACGCGGCCACCTTGTTGGCGCCGCGCGCCTTCAGCGCCGCGGCGGCCGCGCACAGGGTGCCGGCGGTGTCGACGATGTCGTCGACCAGCACGCAGTCCTTGCCCTCGACGTCGCCGATGATGTTCATCACCGTGGACACGTTGGCGCGCGGGCGGCGCTTGTCGATGATGGCCAGGTCGGCGTCGTCCAGGCGCTTGGCGACCGCGCGGGCGCGCACCACGCCGCCGACGTCCGGCGAGACCACGATCAGGTTGTCGGTGCCGTAGGCGCGCCAGATGTCGGCCAGCAGCAGCGGCGAGGCGTACACGTTGTCGACCGGGATGTCGAAGAAGCCCTGGATCTGGTCGGCGTGCAGGTCCACCGTCAGCACCCGGTCGGTGCCGACCGCGGTGAACATCTTGGCCGCCACCTTGGCGGTGATCGGCACGCGCGAGGAGCGCAGGCGGCGATCCTGGCGCGAGTAGCCGAAGTACGGCACCACCGCGGTGACGGAGGCGGCGCTGGCGCGCTTGAGCGCGTCGATCAGCACCAGCAGCTCCATCAGGTGCTCGGCGGCCGGCGCGCAGGTCGGCTGGACGACGAAGACTTCCTGGCGGCGGACGTTCTCCTCGATCTCCACCTGCACTTCGCCGTCGGAGAAGGTGGACACCAGCGCCTTGCCCGGGCGCACGCCCAGTTCCTTGCAAATGCTCTGCGCCAGCGGCTTGTTGGCGTTGCCGGAGAACACAAGCAGGTTGCGGTCGTCTTGCATGGCGTCGTCCCGGCGAAGGCGTGGCGGTGGATCCGCCGCGGACGGCGGATCATGGGCTTTGGGTCTGGCAGGGGCGGAAGGATTCGAACCTACGCATGCCGGGATCAAAACCCGGTGCCTTAACCACTTGGCGACGCCCCTGGATTGTTTTCCGTTCCGGATGCTTCCAGCAGCGGCGAGCGCGCAGCGCCCGCAGCCAGCCAGGCGCGCGCGCCGGGCGGCAGCCCGTCCAGCCTGGCCAGCGCGGCCTCGGCCGAGGCGCGGTCGCCGAACTCGACGAAGCAGCCCCCGCCCGAACCGGTCAGACGCGCGCGACCCACGCGGGAAAGCGCGGTCAGCACGCGGTCGATGACGGGTTCGCGCCGGCGCAGCACCAGCTCGAACGCATTGTCGAGCAGGCTTCCCGAAACGAAGTCGGATATTTTCGCGGCTGGCGCATCGCGCGTCAAATCGGGGGCCTGGAAAAGCGCGGCGGTCGGCGCGTGGACGCCGGCGTCGACCAGCAGGTAGGTCGCCGGCGGCAGCGCCAGCGGGGTCAGCCGCTCGCCCACGCCCTCGGCCCAGGCGTTGTGGCCGTGGACGAAGACCGGCACGTCCGCGCCCAGCCGCAGGCCGAGGCCGGCAAGCGTCGCGGTGGACAGGCCGGTCCCCCAGAGCCGGTCCAGGGCGACCAGCACGGTGGCCGCATCGGACGAGCCACCGCCGAAACCACCGCCGCTGGGAATGCGCTTTTCGACACGAATGTCAACGCCTTGGACGACATTGGCCGAAGATTTCAGCAAATTGGCCGCGCGCACCATCAGATCGTCCTGCTCGGCGACCCCGGCCGCCGAATCGCCGAGGCGGTGGACGCGGCCGTCGGCGCGTGGCCGCAGTTCGACCGTGTCGCCCCAGTCGAGCAGCCGGAACACGGTCTGCAGCTCATGGTAGCCGTCGGCGCGGCGGCCGGTGATGCGCAGGAACAGGTTGAGCTTGGCCAGCGCCGGCCAGGACGACCAACCGCTGTCGGCAACCGCGCTCATGGCGGGTCGAACTGCCATTGGTCGACGACCAGCCGCACCCGCGCCACGCCGCGCTCGGCCTCCAGCCGCCGCGGCATGGCCGGGGCGTCGCCCTCGGGTGGCTGCCAGTCGGAATAGGCAATGCGCCAGCCGGACTGCGCCAGCAGGACGATCCGGCCGTCCAGGTCGAAAGCGGGTTCGGCCGGCCCGTCGCCGGGCGCCGCCAGCGCGCGCGCCCAGTCGGCCAGGTGGCGGATGGGGACGTCCCAGCCGGTGGCCTGGCGCAGCAGTTCGTCGGCGTCGGCGCCTTCGCGGGTGCCGCCCTCCAGGCCCTCCAGCCGCGCGCCGGCGGCATCGCCGCTGAGCCGCCAGCTCTGCCGGGTCACCGGCGCGGCCAGCGAGATGACGTAGCCCTCGCCGTCCTGCCGCCAGTCGAGCCGGCCGCTGCCGCCCTTGCCGGCCTGGCTGACCGCGACCCGCCCGGAGAACGACCAGCCGGGCCGGCTGCGCAGCCAGGCCTCGCGGTTGGCCTGGCGCGCCTGCGCGGCGGCCAGCGCCTCGGGATCGCGCAGCAGCGCGGGGCCGTCGGTGCGCACGGGGTGGCTGGCGCAGGCGGCCAGACCGGCCGCGAGCACGGCCAGCAGCAGGTTCCTGGCGAGGTTCATGCGCCGGTCTTCTCCAGCGCGCGCTGCAGGGCGCGGTTTTCCGGATCCAGCCGGCGCGCCTCCTCGAAGTAGTGGCGGGCCTGCTCCTTCTGCCCCATCACCCACAGCACCTCGGCGACGTGGGCGGCGATCTCGGCGTCCTTGCGCAGGGTGAAGGCGCGGCGCAGCTCGACCAGCGCCTCGGCGTGGCGGCCCAGCCGGTACAGCACCCAGCCGTAGCTGTCGATGATGGCCGCGTCCTCGGGCGCGGCGACGCGGGCGCGGTCGATCAGCTCCAGCGCCTCCTGGTAGCGGGTGGTGCGGTCGGCCAGGGTGTAGCCGAGCGCGTTGAGGGCGGCCACGTTCTCCGGATCGACCACCAGGATGCGGCGGAAATCGGCCTCGGCGCGCTCGATGTCGTCGCGGCGCTCCCAGGCCAGCCCGCGCGAGTACAGCAGCGCCAGATCGTCCGGATAGGCGGCCAGCGCGCGCGCGAACACGTCCAGCTCGGCGGCGTCCTCGCCGTCCTTCTGGCGCAGTTCGGCCTCCAGCAGGTAGGCGTTGCGGCGGGCGTCGTCGTCGCCTTCGGCATCGGCCTGCAGGCGGCGCACCTCGGCGTAGGCCTCGGCCTTGCGGTCGAGCTGGTGCAGCGTGTTGACCGCGCGCAGTTGGGCCTCGGCGCGCTGCTCGCCGCCGGGCACGCTGCGGTACCAGTCCAGCGCCTCCTGCGGGCGCTTCAGGAACTCGGCGATCTGGCCGAGCAGGAGCAGGCGTTCCGGGCCGGACTGGACGGTCGGGTCATCGTTCCCCTCGGCCTGGCCGCGCAGTTCGTCGTAAAGCGCGGCCAGCGCGGCATCGTCCTCGCCCTTGGCCAGCAGCGAGGCGCGCAGGCCGTAGGTCAGGGTGTCCTGCGGTCCCTGCGCGAGCGCGGCCGAGGCCGCGACCGGGTCGCCGAGGCGGTCGTATTCCTCGGCCAGGCCCAGGCGTATGGCCTGGTCGGTGGCGGCGGCCGGCATCAGCCCGTCCAGCAACTTGCGCGCCTCCTCCTTACGGTCGCCGCCGATCAGCTGGCGCGCATGCAGCAGCGCCACCCGCGGCTCCTCGGGGAAGCGCCGCACCACCTCGGCAACGATGCGCCCGGACAGCGCCGGCTGTTCGAGCTGCTGGGCCAGGCCGGCGAAGGCCAGCCACGCCTCCAGCCGGGCCGGCACGGCGCCGTCGTCGACCAGTTCGCCCAGCAGCCGTGCCGACAGGGTGGGATCCTTGCCGCCGCTGCCGAGCGCGACCAGTGCATGGCGCCAGCCGAGCGGATCGTCCTCGCGCATCAGCGCGCCCAGTTCGCGCCGCGCCTGCCGCACCTTGCCCTGGCGCAGCGCCAGGGTGGCCTCGGCGCCGCGCATGGCCAGCGACTCGGGCGCGTGGCGGCGCCACAGCTTCAGCGCCTCGGCGGCGTGGCGATCCTCGTTGGCCAGCAGCGCGATGCGGGTGGCGCGCTCGGCCAGGCCGGCGTCGTCCTCGCGGCGGGCGGCCAGCAGGTACCAGCGCGACGCCTCCGGCAACTGGCCGGCCTGCAGTGCGTACTCGCCGGCCATCACCGCGACCAGCGGGTCCTCGGCGGGGGCGGCGGGCGGAGCGGCGGGGAGCGACATCGGCAGCGCCAGCAGGGCGGCGGCGAGGGTGATGCGAATCATTGCGGGCATAAGCGGCGGCGGGACCGTAAAATAGCGGCCTTGTCAGCCAGCAGCTTATCGCAAGCACCTGAACCATGACGTTGTGGGTTCTCGGCCTCAACCACCAGACCGCGCCGGTCGAACTGCGCGAGCGCGTCGCCTTCGACGGCGGCTCGCTGCCGCAGGCGCTGGCGTCGCTGCGCGCGCTGCCGCGGGTGGAGGAAGCCGCGCTGCTGTCGACCTGCAACCGCACCGAGCTGTATGCCGTGGCCGAGGACGGCGACGTGCTGGCGAGCTGGCTGGCCACCCATGCCGAGGGCCTGGACGCCTACCTGTACCGCCACCGCGACGCCGAGGCCGTGCGCCACCTGTTCCGGGTGGCCACCGGGCTGGACTCGATGGTGCTGGGCGAGCCGCAGATCCTGGGCCAGGTGAAGGACGCCTGGGTCAACGCGCGCGAGCACGGCGCGCTGGGCAACCGGCTGGACCGGCTGTTCCAGCAGACCTTCTCGGTGGCCAAGCGCGCGCGCACCGACACCCGCGTCGGCGCCAACCCGGTGTCGGTGGCCTCGGCGGCGGTGCGGCTGGCGGAGAACTCGTTCGCCCGGCTCAGCGATTCGAGCGTGCTGCTGATCGGCGCCGGCGAGACCATCGCGCTGGCCGCCAAGCACCTGAGCGAGGGCCGCGTGCGCCGGCTGCTGATCGCCAACCGCACCCTGGCCCACGCGCAGGAACTGGCGCTGCGCCACGGCGGCTACGCGCTGCCGCTGAGCGAGCTGGACCGCCACCTGGCCGAGGCCGACATCGTGTTCTCGGCCACCGCCAGCCGGGATCCGGTCATCACCCACGCCCAGGTGCGGCAGGCGCTGGCGACGCGCCGGCACAAGCCGATGCTGCTGTTCGACCTGGCGGTGCCGCGCGACATCGCCGCCGACGTGGCCGAACTGGCCGACGCCTACCTGTACACCGTCGACGATCTGGAGCGCGCGGTCGAGGACAACCGCCGCAGCCGCCGCGAGGCCGCCGAGGCGGCCGAGGCGATCATCGACCTGCAGGTCACCCGCTACGTCGAGACCCTGCAGGCCAGCACCCGCCAGGAACCGCTCAAGCGCCTGCGCGCGCTGGGCGAATCCGCCCGCGAGGACGTGCTGGCGCGCGCCCGCCAGCAACTAGCCAACGGCAAGCCGGCCGAGGAGGTGCTGGACTTCCTCGCCCACACCCTGACCAACCGCCTGCTGCACCCGCCGACCGCCGCCCTGCGCGACGCCGCCCTGCGCGGCGACGGCGAGCTGACCCGCGCGGCCGAGCGGCTGTTCCCGGCGCAGGCGCCCTACTCCCACTCCAAGAAGCCTGATGACGCCGACCCTGCGCCGTAAGCTGGAAGCGCTGGCCGAGCGCCGCGAGGAACTTGAACGCCTGCTCGCCGACCCGGCGGTGCTGGCCGACAACGAACGCTTCCGCAGCCATTCACGCGAGTTCGCCCAGTTGGAGCCGCTGGTGGCCACGCTGGCCGCCGAGACCCGCGCCCGGCAGGACCTGGCCGCCGCCCAGGCGATGCGCGAGGACCCCGAACTGCGCGAACTGGCCGAGGAGGAGATCGCCGCCGCACAGGCGCGGCTGGCGCAGTTGGAGGACGAGTTGTCGCTGCTGCTGATCCCCAAGGACCCGCGCGACGACGCCAACCTGTTCCTGGAAGTGCGCGCCGGCACCGGCGGCGACGAGGCGGCGATCTTCGCCGGCGACCTGTTCCGCATGTACGCGCGCTACGCCGAGCGGCAGGGCTGGAAGGTCGAGGTCGAGTCGGACAGCCCGGGCGAGCACGGCGGCTACAAGGAGATCGTCGCCCGCGTCAGCGGCCGCGGCGCGTTCTCGCGGCTGAAGTTCGAGTCGGGCACCCACCGCGTGCAGCGGGTGCCGGCGACCGAGTCGCAGGGCCGCATCCACACCTCGGCGGCGACGGTGGCGATCATCCCCGAGGACGAGGCGATCGACGACGTCGTGATCAACCCGGCCGACCTGAAGGTGGACACGTTCCGCTCCTCCGGCGCCGGCGGCCAGCACGTCAACAAGACCGACTCGGCCATCCGCATCACCCACCTGCCGACCGGCGTGGTGGTCGAGTCGCAGACCGAACGCAGCCAGCACGCCAACCGCGACAAGGCGATGAAGCGGCTGAAGGCGCAGCTGCTCGACGCCGAGCGCAGCCGCCAGCAGGCCGCGCAGGCGCAGTCGCGCAAGCTGCAGGTCGGCAGCGGCGATCGCAGCCAGCGCATCCGCACCTACAACTTCCCGCAGGGGCGCATCACCGATCACCGGGTCGAGGGGCTGACGCTGTACGACCTGCCCAACGTGATCGAGGGGGCGATGGACGAGCTGCTGGATCGGCTCGCGCGCGAGCACCAGGCCGAGGAGCTGGCGCGGTTGTCGGAAGGGTGAGGCCTGGCCGATGCGCGCTTCTGGAAGGAACAGTCCCCCTCGCCCCCGCCCGCTCCCCCGGTCTTGCCGGGGAGAGGGCGCATTCCTCCGAAGCGTCGTCCGGGCATGGGAGGACGGGAGCGCATGAGCATCGCCCACCACCGCGCCGGCGCGCTGCGCTCTTCCCTGCAATGACCGGCGCCATCCCGACCGCACTGTCGCGCCTGCGCGCCGAAGTCGCGCGCCAGCCGCAGGACTTCATCGCCTGGGTGATGCTGGCCGAGGCCGAGCTGGATCACGGCGACAGCGCCGCCGGCATCGCCGCCGCGCAGCGCGCGCTGGCGCTGCGTCCGGAGCATCCGGAGGCGCTCGCCCGGCTGGGACGCGCGTACTGGATGCGCAAGCGCCATGCGGAAGCCGTGCAGTGCCTGGAGCGCGCGGCGGCGCAGGCGCCGCAGCACCCGGGCATCGCACTGTGGCTGGGCCATGCGCTGGAGGACGCCGGCCGCGCCGAGGACGCCGCGCGCGCCTATGAACAGGCCTACCGGCTGCTGCCGCAGCAGCCGATGATCGCCGCGCACTTGCTCAACTGGCGACGCCGGCTGTGCGACTGGCGCGACCTCGACGCGCTGTCGGCGCAGGTACGGCGCGCGGTGGCGCAGGGACAGGGTGCGATCGAGCCGTTCGCCTTCCTCAGCGAGGACGCCGCGCCCGCCGAGCAGCTGGCCTGCGCAAGGCTGCGCGCCAGGGAGATCGCCGCGCAGGTGCGGCCGCTGCCGCCGGCCGCGCCCCTGGCCGGCGGACCGGTGCGGCTGGGTTTCCTGTCCAACGGCTTCGGCAACCATCCGACCGGGCTGTTGACCGTGCGGCTGTTCGAGGAACTGCGTCGGCGCGACGAGGTCGAGATCCACCTGTTCGCGCTCAACGGCGACGACGGCAGCCCGATCCGCCAGCGCCTGCACGCCGCCGCGCATGGCCTGCACGAGGTGGCCGGGCAGTCGCACGCACACATCGCCGGCGCGATCCGCCAGGCCGCCGTCGAGGTGCTGTTCGACCTGCGCGGCTGGGGCGGCGGCGGCGCGCCGGAGGTGCTGGCGATGCGGCCGGCGCTGGTGCAGGTCAACTGGCTGGCCTATCCCGGCACCTCGGGCGCGCCGTGGATCGACTACGTGCTGGCCGATCGCTTCGTGCTGCCGGAGGCGCGCCGCGCGCACCACTCCGAGGCGGTGGCGTGGCTGCCGCGCTGCTTCCAGCCTTCCGACACCGCGCGCACCGTCGAGGCCCCGCCCCCGCGCGAGGAATGCGGACTGCCCGCGCAGGGCGTGGTGTTCGCCTGCTTCAACAACAGCTACAAGATCAATCCGCGCAGCTTCTCGCGGATGCTGGCGATACTGGCGCGGGTGCCCGGCAGCGTGCTGTGGCTGCTGTCTGGACCGGGCCAGGCCGACGCGCGGCTGCGCGAGCAGGCCCGGCGCGGCGGCGTCGATCCGGCGCGGCTGGTGTTCATGCGCAAGCTGCCGCATGCGCAGTACCTGGCGCGCTACCGCCACGCCGACCTGTTCCTCGACACCCATCCGTACAACGCGCACACCACCGCCTCCGACGCGCTGTGGGCTGGCTGCCCGCTGCTGACCTGCCCCGGCGAGACCTTCGCCGCGCGCGTGGCCGGCAGCCTCAACCACCACCTCGGCATGGAAGCGATGAACGTCGCCGACGATGCGGCCTTCGTCGCCCGCGCCGTCGCGCTGGGCAACGACGCGGACGCGCTGGCGGCGCTGAAGGCGCGGCTGGCCGAACGCCGCGCACAGGCCGGGTTGTTCGACATGGCGGGCTTCGCCGGCGATTTCGCCGCCGTCGCGCGGGCGATGGCGCAGCGCCACCGTGCCGGCCTGGCGCCGGCGGCGTTCGCCTGATTCCATTGCATCGGATCCGTGGGAGCGACGTGAGTCGCGACGGATTGTCGATACGGCCCATCGCGACTCGCGTCGCTCCCACAGGATGAGGAGGCGGGTACGTCCGATGCAGGGCATGCACCCTCCGTCACCGCTCGGCGACGGAAATGATCTAGGCTACGGGCATGGGATACGACCGCTTCATACCGCTTGATCTGTGCGTGCTGACCGTGTCGGACACACGCACGCTCGACGACGACGCCTCCGGCGACTACCTGGCGCAGGCCGCGCAGCAAGCCGGCCACCGCCTCGCCGAGCGCGCCCTGGTCCGCGACGACGTCTACCAGATGCGCGCGATCGTCTCGCGCTGGATCGCCGAGGCGCAGGTGGACGGCATCCTGGTCACCGGCGGCACCGGCTTCACCGGGCGCGACAGCACGCCCGAGGCGCTGGCGCCGCTGCTGGACAAGCAGATGCCCGGCTTCGGCGAGCTGTTCCGCGCGATCAGCTTCGAGGAGATCGGCGGCTCGTCGATGCAGTCGCGCGCCTTCGCCGGGTTGGCCAACGGCACCTTCGTGTTCTGCCTGCCCGGCTCCACTTCGGCCTGCCGCACCGCCTGGGAGAAGCTGATCCGCGCGCAATTGGACCTGCGCACGCGCCCGTGCAACCTGGCCGCGCTGCGGCCGCGGCTGCGCGAATAGCGCGTTGCCCGCTTCCTTTGCAATCCATCCGTCTCTCGCCGCGGACCGCGCCTTCAGCCGGTGACGAAGCCCTCGCCCACCGGCGCGGCGTGTTCGCCTCTTTCGACACCGTCCACCTTGGCCTGCGGCGGGCCCTGCCAGAGCCAGCGCGCCAGTTGCTCGATGGCGCCGGCGTCGCCGGCGACGATCACCTCGACGCGGCCGTCCGGCAGGTTGATCGCGCTGCCGCGCAGGCCCAATGCCTGCGCCCGTTCGCGGGTGGCGGCGCGGTAGAACACGCCCTGCACGCGCCCGGACACGACGAAGCGCGCGGCCGCTGCGCTCATGCGCCGTGCGCCGGCCCGCCGGCCGCGGCGATCGCCTTCTCCAGATCCTCGGCGGTCACCGGCCCGGCGTAGCGCTTGACCACGCGGCCGTCGGGTGCGATCAGGTAGGTCATCGGCAGGCCGCGCGGGGTGGCGAAGTCGGCCGGCGGGTCGTAGACGTCGACGATGGCCACCGGATAGACGACCGGACGCTCGCGCAGGAACGCCTGCATCGTCTCCGGCTCGATTTCCTCGTAGGCCAGGCCGATCACCTCGACGTGCTCGCGCATCGCGTCGAGCGCGGACAGTTCCGGCATCTCCTTCAGGCACGGTGCGCACCAGGTCGCCCAGAAGTTCACCACAACCCAGCGGCCGCGCCGCTCGGCCAGGTCGTAGCGCTGGCCGTCCACGGTCTGCACGACCAGTTCGGGCACCGTGGCGGTGCCGTCGGCGTCGCGTTCCTTGTCGGCGGCGGGCGGCGTCGCCTGCGCGGCGGGGGCCTGCGCCGGTTGCGGATCGCTGGCGCCGCCTTGGCAGGCGCCAAGCGCCAGGGCCACCAGCAGCGGCAATGCGTATCGGGTCATGCGGGGGTTCCTGAAGGGGGACGGTAGAGATCGCTGACCCTGCGCTTGAGCAGGTCGCGCAGCGGCACGCGCAGGTCGTCCAGCGCCATGCGCACGTCGCAGCCCAGTGCGTCGTCGTGCAGCGGCAGGTGCGCCTCGGCGATGGGGATGCGCAGGTGGCAGGCTTCGTACAGTTCGGCCAGGGTCATCCCGTCCAGGTCGCGCGACAGCAGCCATTCGCCGTCCTCGGCGCGGCGCAGCAGGTTGATGCCGGCGAGCTGGCCGAGCATCTGCTGGATCAGCGAGTCGGTCAGGATCGGCTCCAGCGCCAGGATCTGCTCACTGTGCAGGCCGCGCCCTTCCGCGCGCGCCTGCTGGAAGCGGCCGAGCATGCGCAGCAGCCCGTAGATCTCGTAGCCCAGCGGCAGGCGCATCGCCGCCGGCTGGTAGCGGAACGCCGCCATGCCCGAGGCCAGCGACGCGCCGAGCAGGATCGACACCCAGCACAGGTAGATCCACATCAGCAGGATCGGCACCGAGGCGACCGCGCCGTACAGCTTCTGGTAGGTGTTGAAGGTGGCGAAGTAGAAGCCCAGCGCCCACTTCATCAGCTCCAGCAGCACCGTGGCCAGCAGCGCGCCGGCCAAGGCGTGGCGCAGCTGCACCGTGCGGTGCGGCACCACCCGGTAGATGGCGGCGATGGCGGCGAACTCGATCAGCACCGGCGTCAGCGTCAGCGCCAGCGTCTGCACCACCCGGCCCTGCGAGGTGGCGAACAGCGGCAGCGCGAAGAAGCGCGCCGACATCGCCAGCGAGGCCGCCGCCACCAGCGCGCCCAGCGTCAGCACCGTCCAGTACACCAGGAAGCGGCTCAGCCGCGGCCGCGCCGAGGACACCCGCCAGATGTGGTTGAAGGTGGATTCGATGCTGTTGAGCGTGATCAGCAGCGAGATCACCAGCACGATCACGCCGACCGCGGTGAGCTGGCCGGCGCTGTCGAGGAAGCGCTTGAGGTAGGCCTCGGCCGAGCGCGCCGCGTTGGGCACGAAGTTGGAGAACACGTAGTGGCTGAGCTGGTCGCTCCAGTCGCCGAACTGGGGGAACGCCGACAGCACGCCGAACACCACCATCGCCAGCGGCACCAGCGCGAACAGGGTCGTGTAGGCCAGCGACGCCGAGGCCTGGAACAGCCGGTCGTCGAGGAAGCGCCGGGCCAGGAACCGCGCGAAGGCGCCGGCGCGGGCACGGTCGCGCAGGCGTTCGCTCCAGCGGTTGATCGAGTCCAGCGGCTCCATCGGCGCAGGTTAACCGATGCGCCGCGCGGCCGACATCGCCGATACTGTGCGGCCCTTCCTGCGAGCGGTGCGCGATGCCCGACATCCTGGTGCTCTACTACAGCCGCGGCGGCTCGGTCGCGCGCCTGGCCCGGCACATCGCCCGCGGCGTCGGCGAGATCGACGGCATGAACGCGCGCCTGCGCACCGTGCCGCCGGTGGTCGCCGCCACCCAGGCCGCGCTGCCGCCGGTGCCGGAGGACGGCGCGCCCTACGTGCAGCCGCGCGACCTGGCCGAATGCGCCGGGCTGGTGCTGGGCAGCCCGACCCGCTTCGGCGCGATGGCCGCGCCGCTGAAGCACTTCATCGACGGGCTCGGCGCCGAGTGGGCCAGCGGCACGCTGGTGGACAAGCCGGCGGCGGTGTTCACCTCGACCGCGACGATGCACGGCGGCCAGGAGGCGACGCTGCTGTCGATGCAGATCCCGCTGCTGCACCACGGCTGCGTGATCGTCGGCATCCCCTTCACCGAGCCGCTGCTGAGCACCACCCGCAGCGGCGGCACGCCGTATGGCGCCAGCCACGTCGCCGGCGGCGACGACGATCCGCAGCCCAGCGAGGAGGAAGCCGCGCTGGCGCGCGCGCTGGGCCGCCGCGTGGCCGAGGTCGCGCGCAGGCTGCAACGCTGATGGCGGCGCTCGCGTCCCGGCGCCTGCTCGGTGCCGCCCTGCTTGCGCTGGCCGCGCTGTACCTGGCCTGGTTCCACGACGGCCGCAACTTCATCGCCGCGCTGCTGGTGTTCGTCCTGCCACCGCTGCTGCTGGCGCTTCCGGCCTGGCGGGGCGGCCGGCGCGCCGCCTTCTGGGCCGGGGTGCTGGCGCTGTTCTGGTTCAGCCACGGGGTGATGGCCGCATGGACGGATCCCCGGCAGCGCCTGTTCGCCTGGGCCGAAATCCTGCTTGCCCTGGGCGTGATTGCAACCTCCAGCTGGCCCGGCCTGCGCGCGCGCTTCGGTCGCCGCAGATGAGGTTCATGGCACCGGCCCTGCTGGCGACGCTGGCCGCGCTGCCGATGCTGGCTGCAGCGGCGGACGCGATGGCCAACCCGCTTGCCGGCGAGTACTGCCAGCCGCAGCCAGAACAGCGCGTGCGCAACCGCGACGGCAGTCACCTCGGCGTGGCCACCACCTGTCCGCTCCCGGGCACCCGGCGCCACCGCTTGACGCTGTACTGCGCCGACGGCCAGCGCTGCGATCGCCTGCATGTCGACCAGCCCAGCGAGCAAGCATCGACCGGCCATGTGGCGTTGCTGGACCTGGAAGGCGATGGCATGCACGAGGCCGAGGTCCGCGGCATGTGCGGCGCCGGCCCCAACTGCGAGGGCGACGTCTACCGGATCGATCCGCACCGCCGCAAGCTGCTGCATTTCTTCAGCGGCGGTTATGCCGAGCTGTCCGTGCGCGAAGGCTGGCTGGTCGAGGCCGGCCGCGCCAGTTGCTGCGCCTGGGAGTTCCATGCCTGGGACTTGTCGCGTCCGCATGAACTCCCGCTTCGGTACGACAACATGGATTTGATGGTGCGGGTCGGAGCGCACGGCGACGGCGACGGTGGCGTCGAAGCCGCGGATTGCACCTTCCTGCGGCCAAGCGGCGATAATTGGCGCGTCGTGGCCCCGCCCTCCCAGGCACTGGAAGGCATCTGCGAGCACTATGGCGAGCCGTACACGCTGACACCCCCAGATACTGCGCCGGACGATCCCTGAGTGCCGGCAGGAGTGATGAAGATGGAAGAACTGCTGATCGTCACCACCGGTGGCACGATCGACAAGATCTATTTCGACGACAAGTCCGACTTCCAGGTCGGCGAGCCGCAGATCGGCCGCATCCTGCAGGAGCTGGGTGTGGCGTTCCGCTTCAGCGTGATCCCGATCATCCGCAAGGATTCGCTGCACATCAGCGACGCCGATCGCGAACTGGTCCGCGCCACCGTCGCCGCGCAGTCGGCCCGGCACGTGCTGATCACCCACGGCACCGACAGCATGGTCGAGACCGCGCGCGTGCTGGCGTCGATCGAAGGCAAGACCATCGTGCTGACCGGCGCGCTGAACCCGGCGCGCTTCCGCGGCTCGGACGCCGAGTTCAACATCGGCTGCGCGGTCGGCGCGGTGCAGTCGCTGCCGCCCGGCGTCTACATCGCGATGAACGGCCGCATCTGGGATCCGGCGCGGGTGCGCAAGAACGTGGCGGCCAACCGCTTCGAGGCGATCTGATGCACACCGCGTGAACCCTGTAGGGCCGAGCTTGCTCGGCTGCACGGGGTTTGGAAACCGAAGCAGCCGAGCAAGCTCGGTCCTACAGGCTGCGCGGCTCAGGCCACCGGGATGTCGTCGGCCCCGTCCGCGCTGCGGTCAGGCGAAGCCGTCGGTCGCGCGCACCAGCGCATCGGTGTTCTCGGCCTCGAAGGCGGAATGGCCCGAGGCCGGGGTGATTTCCAGCTTCGCCTTCGGCCAGGCCTTGTGCAGGTCCCAGGCGTTGCCCAGCGGGCAGACCACGTCGTAGCGGCCGTGCACGATCACCCCGGGGATGTCGGCGATGCGGTGGACGTCGCGCAGCAGCTGGTCCTCGACCTCGAAGAAGCCGCCGTTGACGAAGTAGTGGTTCTCGATGCGCGCGAACGCCAGCGCGAACTTCGGATCCTCGTGGCTGTCGACGAAGTCGGTATCCACGTGCAGGAAGCTGGTCGCGCCTTCCCACACGCTCCAGGCGCGCGCGGCGGCCAGCCGGGTCGCCTCGTCGTCACTGGTCAGCCGGCGGTGGAAGGCGGAGATCAGGTCATGGCGCTCGACCGGCGGGATCGCCGCGACGTAGTGCTCCCACGCATCCGGGAACAGCCGGCTGGCGCCTTCCTGGTAGAACCATTCCAGCTCCCAGCGGCGCAGCATGAAGATGCCGCGCAGCACCAGCTCGGTCACCCGCTGCGGGTGCGCCTGCGCGTAGGCCAGCGCCAGCGTCGAGCCCCAGCTGCCGCCGAACACCTGCCAGCGCTCGATGCACAGCTTCTGGCGCAGCTTCTCGATGTCGGCGACCAGGTGCCAGGTGGTGTTGTCGACCAGATCCGCATGCGGGGTCGAACGGCCGGAGCCGCGCTGGTCGAACAGCACGATGCGGTACCGGGCCGGGTCGTGGAAGCGCCGCATCTTGGCGCTGATGCCGCCGCCCGGCCCGCCGTGCAGCAGCACCACCGGCTTGCCGTCGGGATTGCCGCACTGCTCGTAGTACAGCGTATGGCGGTCGTCGACCGCGAGGGTGCCGGTGTCGAACGGTTCGATCTCGGGATAGAGCGTGCGCATGCCCAGACTCGCTGCGATGAAGCGGAGGATTCTAGCGCAGGCGTCCGTTGACGGCCGCCCGCGTCCTACCCCGGCATGCGCCCGAGACTGACGCGATCGCGCTGCTCCAGATCGCGCGCCGTCTCCACCTTGACCAGCCCGGCCGCCGCCAGCAGCGCGCGCACGGCCGCGCCCTGGTCCCGGCCGTGCTCCAGCAGCAGCCAGCCGCCGGGCACCAGGTGGCGCGGCGCCGCCGCGGCGATCGCGCGGATCGCATCCAGCCCGTCCGCGCCCGACGACAGCGCCCGCGCCGGCTCGTGCGGCAGATCGCCCTGCGCCAGGTGCGGATCGCCCTCGGCGATGTAGGGCGGATTGCTGGCGAGCAGGTCGAAGCGCTCGCCGCCCAGCGCCTGGCACCAGTCGCCGCGGCGGAACCAGACGTTGTCCAGCGCGTGCGCCTGCGCGTTGCGCACCGCCACCGCCAGCGTGGCCTTGTCGACGTCGGTGGCGACCACCGCCGCCAGCGGGCGCTCGCTGGCGATCGCCAGCGCGATGGCGCCGCTGCCGGTGCCCAGGTCGGCCACCCGCGCCGGCCTGTCCGCAAGCAGCCGGGCCAGCGCCAGTTCCACCAGCAGTTCGGTTTCCGGGCGCGGGATCAGCGTTTGCGGGGTGACCTCCAGGTCCAGCGTCCAGAACCCGCGCCGGCCGAGGATGTAGGCCAGCGGCTCGCCGGCCAGCCGCCGCGCCAGCAGCGCCAGGAAGGTTTCCCGCACCGCCTCGGGCACCGGCTCGGTGCCGTGCGCGAACAGCCAGGCGCGATCGCGACCGAGCGCGTGCAGCAGCAGGCGCTCGGCGTCATGGCGGGCGTCGGGCGCCGGCAGGCGGGCGACCGCCTCGCGCAACAGGGCGTCGGGGCGGGGCAAGGCGGGAGTCGTCACCCGCGCATGGTAGCCGACGCCCGGCCCGCGCCCCGGCAATGCACCGCACCATCGCCGTGTCCTATCGGTGGGAACGCGCCGGCAAGCATGGCAGGACGCGGACTGGACCGTGGCGGAAATCCGCGCGGAGGCGTCCCGGCCGCCACCGGCCTCCCGTTGGCAGTGAGCATTCCAGGCGGTAATGCAAAGGAAAACAGAAGGTTGCGGGTTGTCGCCCCGGTTTTTTTCCTGCCGCCTTGCGGCGGGCATGGAGCGGCTTGCTCCCAGGATGAACAGGCATTGAACGCCACTGATAGTCAAACACTATCGATTCGATATCATCAATCAATTTGAGGAATCAATAGGCTCTGCCTAACATGTTCCCTGTTTTCTCCACCCCTTCACCCCACCAAGAGGATTGCTCCATGTCCCTGATCAACACCCAGGTCCAACCCTTCAAGGCCACCGCCTACCAGAACGGCGAGTTCATCGAGGTCACCGACGCCAGCCTGAAGGGCAAGTGGTCCGTCCTCATCTTCATGCCGGCCGCCTTCACCTTCAATTGCCCGACCGAGGTCGAGGACGCCGCCAACAACTACGCCGAGTTCCAGAAGGCCGGCGCCGAGGTCTACATCGTCACCACCGACACCCACTTCTCGCACAAGGTGTGGCACGAGACCTCGCCGGCCGTGGGCAAGGCGCAGTTCCCGCTGGTCGGCGACCCGACCCACCAGCTGACCCGCGCCTTCGGCGTGCACATCGACGAAGAGGGCCTGGCCCTGCGCGGCACCTTCATCATCAACCCGGAAGGCGTGATCAAGACCCTGGAAGTCCACGACAACGCCATCGCTCGCGACGTCAGCGAGACCCTGCGCAAGCTCAAGGCCGCCCAGTTCGTCGCCGCCAACCCGGGCCAGGTCTGCCCGGCCAAGTGGAAGGAAGGCGCGCAGACCATCGCCCCCTCGCTGGACCTGGTCGGCAAGATCTAAGGCTCCACCCCGGCATCCGCCGTGCCCCGCCGGCCAGACCGCGGGCACGGCGCGGTACCGCAAACCGCCGTCTCCGGGCCACGCGCCCGGAGGCCGGCCCGAAACGGACGCTTGCAGCAGCGGCCTGTGCCGCTCGCCTGGTTCCCTCTCCCGCCGGATGCGTACCGGCGCGGGCCGCTGCTGCAAGTGCCCTGCCCTTCCCCCTTTCCGCCATCCCCGGAGCCATCCCCCATGCTGGACGCCAACCTCAAGACCCAGTTGAAGGCCTACATGGAAAAGGCCGTGCGCCCGATCCACATCACCGCCTGGCTGGACGACAGCGACGGCTCGACCGAACTGCAGTCGCTGCTGCGCGACCTGGTCGAGGTGTCGGACCGGATCACCGTCAGCGAGCAGCGCGGCGGCGACGAGCGCACGCCCTCGTTCGCGCTGACCAGCCCGGGCCACGACATCCACCTGCGCTTCGCCGGCCTGCCGATGGGCCACGAGTTCACCTCGCTGGTGCTGGCGCTGCTGCAGGTGGGCGGGCACCCGTCCAAGGTGGCGCAGGACGTGATCGAGCAGATCAAGGCGCTCGATGGCGACTACCGCTTCGAAACCTATTTCTCGCTGTCGTGCCAGAACTGCCCGGACGTGGTGCAGGCGCTGAACCTGATGGCCGTGCTCAACCCGCGCATCCGCCACGTCGCCATCGACGGCGCGCTGTTCCAGGCCGAGGTGGAGAAGCGCGAGGTGATGTCGGTCCCGATGGTCTTCCTCAACGGCGAGGTGTTCGGCGCCGGCCGCATGGGCGTGGAGGAAATCGTCGCCAGGCTCGACACCAACGCCGCCGCGCGCGAGGCCGAAAAGATCAAGACCAAGGCGCCGTTCGACGTGCTGGTGGTCGGCGGCGGCCCGGCCGGCGCGGCGGCGGCCGTCTACGCCGCGCGCAAGGGCATCCGCACCGGCGTGGCGGCCGAGCGCTTCGGCGGCCAGGTGCTGGACACCCTGTCCATCGAGAACTTCATCTCGGTGCCGCATACCGAAGGCCCGAAGCTGGCCGCGGCGCTGGAGCAGCACGTGCGCGGATACGACGTCGACGTGATGAACCTGCAGCGCGCCGAGGCGCTGCTGCCGGCAGGCGCCGACGGGCTGATCGAAGTGAAGCTGGCCAACGGCGCCTCGCTGAAGTCGAAGACGGTGATCCTGTCCACCGGCGCGCGCTGGCGGCAGATGAACGTGCCCGGCGAGAACGAATACCGCAACAAGGGCGTGGCCTACTGCCCGCACTGCGACGGCCCGCTGTTCAAGGGCAAGCGCGTGGCGGTGATCGGCGGCGGCAATTCCGGCGTGGAGGCGGCCATCGACCTGGCCGGCATCGTCGCCCACGTCACCCTGATCGAGTTCGACGCCAGGCTGCGCGCCGACGAGGTGCTGCAGCGCAAGCTGCGCAGCCTGCCCAACGTGCGCATCGTCACCGGCGCGCAGACCACCGAGGTGCTGGGCGACGGCGGCAAGGTCACCGGCCTGGTCTACCGCGACCGCGAGGGCGGCGATTCGCACCGGGTCGAGCTGGAAGGCGTGTTCGTGCAGATCGGCCTGCTGCCCAACACCGAGTGGCTCAAGGGCGTGGTGGATCTGTCCGCGCGCGGCGAGATCCTCGTCGACGAGCGCGGCCAGACCAACGTGGCCGGCGTGTTCGCCGCCGGCGACTGCACCACGGTGCCGTACAAGCAGATCGTCATCGCGATGGGCGAGGGTTCCAAGGCCGCGCTGGGCGCGTTCGACCACCTGATCCGCGCCAGCGCACCGACGCCGGCGCCGGAGACGATCGCGGCCTGACCGGCGGCGTGGCCGGCCCGGCAATCCGGCCGGGCCGCGGCGTACATTGGGGTAGCGGGAAGCCGCGGCGGCGAGCCGCGGCAGTACCTGGGGAGAGAACAGATGAACCTGCGGGACCTGAAGTACCTGGTGGCCCTGGCCGACCACAAGCATTTCGGCCACGCCGCGGCGGCGTGCTTCGTCAGCCAGCCGACCCTGTCGACCCAGATCCGCAAGCTCGAGGACGAGCTGGGCGTGTCGCTGGTCGAGCGCGCGCCGCGCAAGGTCATGCTGACCCCGGCCGGGCGCGACGCCGCCGACCGCGCGCGCCGCATCGTCGCCGAGGTCGACCAGATGAAGGAGGCCGCGCGCCGCAGCCGCGACCCCGAGGCCGGCACGGTGCGGCTGGGCATCTTCCCCACGCTGGCGCCGTACCTGCTGCCGCACGTCATCCCGCACATCCGCGAGCGCTTCCCCAAGCTGGAGCTGCTGCTGGTCGAGGAAAAGAGCGACGTGCTGCTGTCGCGCCTGCGCGAGGGCAAGCTGGACGCCGGCCTGCTGGCGCTGCCGGTGCACGACGACCAGTTGCATGCCGAATTCCTGTTCGAGGAACCGTTCGTGCTGGCGGTGCCCGAGTCGCATCCGCTGGCGCGGCGCGAGGCGCTCACGCTGGAGGAACTGAACGACCAGCAGTTGCTGCTGCTGGAGGACGGCCACTGCCTGCGCGAGCAGGCGCTGGACGTGTGCCGCATCGCCGGCGCCAGCGAATCCGAGTTCCGCGCCACCAGCCTGGAGACCCTGCGGCAGATGGTCGCCGCCGACGTCGGCATCACCCTGCTGCCGTCGCTGGCGGTCAAGCCGCCAGTGGCGCGCCCGCGCAACATCCGCCTGCTGCCCTTCAGCGACAGCGCGCCCAGCCGTCGCATCGCGATGGTGTGGCGGCGCAGTTCGGCGATGGGCGGCTTCCTGGCCGAGCTGGCCAAGGTGTTCCAGCAGCTGCCGGCGGACCTTTTCAGCATCGACGCCGCGGTGGCCCCGCCGCCGCTCCCCGCCGCCGCGCCCCGCCCCCGCCGCAGCGCGGCTTGAACCCCGCGCGGACAGCCGCTACGGTAGCGGCAACCGGAAAAACAGGTTCGATGGGCGCCGTGGCGACGCGGCGCCCATCTGCTTTTCCGAAGGCCCCACCCCCAATCAAGGAAACCCCGATGGAAACCCAACCCAGCAGCGGCCTGCCGCCCTCGATCATCGTCTCCGAGCGCGACTTCAACCGGCTCGAACAACTGCTCGACTCGCCCGCCCTGCGCCGCCTGCCGGCCGCGCTGGCGCTGATGGAAGAGCTCAACCGCGCCGACGTGCGCACCGTCGAGGCCATGCCCGACAACGTGGTGACGATGCACTCGACGGTCGAATGCATCGACGAGCTGACCGGCGAAAGCCACCGCCTGACCCTGGTCTATCCGCACGAGGCCGAAGTCGAGCGCGGCCGCGTCTCGGTGCTGGCGCCGGTGGGCACCGCGCTGCTGGGCCTGTCCACCGGCCAGAGCATCGACTGGCAGACCGCCAGCGGGCGGATGCTGCGCCTGCGCGTGACCGCCATCACCTACCAACCCGAGGCCAGCGGCGACTTCTTCCGCTGAGGCGGCGCACGCTCCCCCGAGGCATACTGCCCGGCCTGTTTTCCCCCACGGATCACCCGATGACCGCCGCCCCCGCCCCGTCCAAGCTCGATCAATTGCGCCAACTCTCCGTCGTGGTCGCCGACACCGGCGATTACGACGCGATCAAGCGCCTGAAGCCGGTGGACTGCACCACCAACCCCACCCTGGTGAAGAAGGCGCTGGACCTGCCGGTCTACGCCGGCCTGATCGAGCGCGAGCTGGCCTGGGCGCGCGGCCGCGGCGAAGACCACGATGCGCTGGTCGGGGAGATCGCCGATCGCCTGACCGTCGGCGTCGGCGCGATGCTGGCCGGGCTGGTGCCCGGCCGGGTATCCACCGAGGTCGATGCCGACCAGGCCCACGACACCGCGGCCACCGTGGCCAAGGCGCGCAAGTTCGTCGCCATGTACGCCGAGCGCGGCATCCCGCGCGAGAAGGTGCTGATCAAGATCGCCGCCACCTGGGAAGGCGTGGAGGCCGCGCGCCAGCTGCAGGCCGAGGGCATCGACTGCAACCTGACCCTGATCTTCAACCCGACCCAGGCCATCGCCTGCGCCGAGGCCGGGGCGTTCCTGATTTCGCCCTTCGTCGGCCGCATCCTCGACTGGTACGTCGCCAACGGCCAGCCACCGGCCAGCATCGACGACGATCCGGGAGTGAAGTTCGTGCGCGGCGTCTACGCCGAATTCAAGAAGCGCGGCTCGCCGACCGTGGTGATGGGCGCCTCGTTCCGCTCCACCGCGCAGATCGAGGCGCTGGCCGGCTGCGATCGCCTGACCATCTCGCCGGATCTGCTGGAGAAGCTGGCCGCCGACCCCGGCGAACTGCCGCGCAGGCTCTCCCCCGACGCCGCCGACGCAGTCGCCACCACGGCAGTCGATGCGGCGCGCTTCGCCACCGACCTGGCCGCCGATGCGATGGCCCGCGAGAAGCTGCGCGACGGCATCGCCGCCTTCGCCGCCGATCTGGAAGCGCTACGGCAGACCATCCGCCAGCGGCTGGGCCAGGCCGCCACGGCGTAGAGCGGAGCTTGCTCCGCTGCTTTCCGGGTTGCCCGGGAGCCGGGCAAGTTCGACTCTACGTGAGGTTCCGCCGCAGCAGGACGGAAGGCATCAGGCATCCGGCCCCACCGCGCAAACCACCCCGGTGCCGCGCAGCCCGCAATAGCCGCCGGGATGCTTGGACAGGTACTGCTGGTGCGCGTCCTCGGCGTAATGGAACGGCGGCGCCGGGAAGACGATCCCGGTGGTGATGTCGCCATGCCCGGCCGCGTGCAGAAGCCGCTGGTACGCCGCGCGGCTGGCCAGCGCGGCATCGTATTGCGCCTGCGTGGTGCAATGGATGACCGAACGGTACTGGGTGCCGAGATCGTTGCCCTGGCGCATGCCCTGGGTCGGGTCATGGCTTTCCCAGAACACGCGCAGCAGCGCCTCGAACGTGATCAGCGCCGGATCCCAGGTAACCAGCACCACCTCCGCGTGCCCGGTCATGCCGGAACAGACTTCCTCGTAGGTGGGGTTGGGCGTCGGCCCGCCCGCATAGCCGGCCGCGGTGCTGACCACGCCGGGCTGCTGCCAGAAGCGGCGCTCGGCGCCCCAGAAGCAGCCCATGCCGAACTGCGCCTGCTGCATGCCGACAAAGGCGTCGCGCAACGGCGCGCCGTTGACGTGGTGGACGTTGTGCAGCGGCAGCGGCCGGTCGCGGCCGGGCAGTGCTTCTCCTTCACGCGGCAGGCGTTGCTTCCAGGCTCCGATTCCCGGCATGGCGGTTTCCTCGCGGGTTCAGGCGGGCAGGATGCCGGGCTCGCCGGCATCCTCGTCCCAGGCAGGGTCTTCGGGCGCGGCCCCCAGGTCGAGCGCGGCGATGATGTCCTGCGCCTGTCCGGCCGCCGCATCCGGCACGCAGACCCGCAGCATGCCGAACACCGGCAGCTCGCCCATGCCGCCGAGCAGCGATTCGCCGAGCACGAAGGCCGGCAAGCCCGCCTCTTCCAGCGCGTGCCGGACCAGGTGGGCATCGAACAGGTGATTGGCGCGGTAGACGATCTGCATGCGGGCCTCCTGCGCGCAGCATACGCGCCGGCGCGGTGAACGTCGCATGCCCGCCACGGCGCGGCCCGGCCGGCGACCGGACCGGCTAAACTTGCGGTTTTCCGCGCCCTCCTGCCCGCAATGTCCGATTCCCCCGCCTCCACCGCTGCCGGCGAAACCCCGGAAAAGCGCGATTTCATCCGCCAGATCGTCCGCGAGGACCTGGCCGGCGGAAAGCACACCGCCATCCGCACGCGCTTCCCGCCCGAGCCCAACGGCTACCTGCACATCGGCCACGCCAAGGCGATCTGCCTGGACTTCGGCATCGCCGCCGAGTTCGGTGGGCGCTGCAACCTGCGCTTCGACGACACCAACCCCGCCAAGGAGGATCCGGAGTTCGTCGCCGCCATCCAGGACGACGTGCGCTGGCTGGGCTTCCAGTGGGCCGAGCTGCGCCACGCCTCGGACTACTTCGACGTCTACTACCTGGCCGCGCAGAAGCTGATCCGTGACGGCAAGGC
The DNA here is from genome assembly GCF_046736355.1 of Pseudoxanthomonas mexicana. Taxonomy (GTDB): domain Bacteria; phylum Pseudomonadota; class Gammaproteobacteria; order Xanthomonadales; family Xanthomonadaceae; genus Pseudoxanthomonas_A; species Pseudoxanthomonas_A mexicana_B. The sequence continues at coordinate 2,908,250 of NZ_CP157201.1, forward strand.
CTTCGTCTGCGATCTCAGCGCCGAGGAAGTGCGCCAGTACCGCGGCAGCCTGACCGAGCCGGGCCGCGATTCGCCGTACCGCGAGCGCGGCGTCGAGGAGAACCTGGACCTGTTCGCGCGCATGCGCGCCGGCGAGTTCCCCGATGGCGCGCGCACGCTGCGCGCGAAGATCGACATGGCCAGCGGCAACATCAACCTGCGCGACCCGGCGCTGTACCGGATCAAGCACGTCGAGCACCAGAACACCGGCGACGCCTGGCCGATCTACCCGATGTACGACTTCGCCCACGCGCTGGGCGACGCCGTCGAGGGCATCACCCACTCGCTGTGCACGCTGGAATTCGAGGATCACCGCCCGCTGTACGACTGGTGCGTGGACAACGTCGACCTGGCCGGCCATCCGGAACTGCTGGAGCCACTGCTCGCCAGGGGCCTGCCGAAGGAGGCGGGCAAACCGCGCCAGATCGAGTTCTCGCGCCTGAACATCAACTACACGGTGATGAGCAAGCGCAAGCTGACCACGCTGGTGGGCGAAGGACTGGTCGACGGCTGGGACGATCCGCGCATGTACACCTTGCAGGGCCTGCGCCGCCGCGGCTACACGCCGGCCGCGCTGCGGCTGCTGGTCGATCGCGTCGGCATCAGCAAGCAGAACTCGGTGATCGACTTCTCGGTGCTGGAGGGCTGCCTGCGCGAGGACCTGGACGCGCATGCGCCGCGCCGCATGGCGGTGATCGATCCGCTGAAGCTGGTGCTGGCCAACCTGCCGGAGGATCACGAGGAGTCGCTGACCTTCTCCAACCATCCCAAGGACGAGTCGTTCGGCCAGCGCCAGGTGCCGTTCTCGCGCGAGCTGTGGATCGAGCGCGAGGACTTCGCCGAAGTGCCGCCGAAGGGCTGGAAGCGGCTGGTGCCCGGCGGCGAAGTGCGCCTGCGCGGGGCCGGCATCGCCCGCGTGGACGAGGTGGTCAAGAACGACGCCGGCGAGATCGTCGAACTGCGCGGCTGGCTGGATCCCGAATCGCGCCCCGGCATGGAGGGCGCCAACCGCAAGGTCAAGGGCACCATCCACTGGGTCAGCGCGCGGCACGCGGTGGAAGCGGAAATCCGCCTGTACGACCGCCTGTTCACCGTCGCCGACCCGGACGACGAGTCCGGAGGCAAGAGCTACCGCGACCATCTCAACCCCGACTCGCGCCGCACCGTGACTGGCCATGTCGAGCCCGCCGCCGCGCAGGCCGCGCCGGAGCAGTCGTTCCAGTTCGAGCGGCTGGGCTACTTCGTCGCCGATCGCCGCGACCACGCGCCCGCGCGACCGGTGTTCAACCGCAGCGTGACGCTGCGCGACACCTGGGCCGACAAGGGCTGAGGGCGCGTCGCCGGCGCGGTTCACGCCGCGCCCGCGCCGGCCGGCTGAAGCTGCCGCCACCCTCGACCCGTGGAGCACGGACATGCTGCGATCGTTCCTCATCGCCGTCGCGACGGCGCTGGTCCTGGCGGCCTGCGCGGCGCCTTCCTCGACCTCGCCGAGCGCCGACGCGCCGCCGATGTCCTCGCCCACGCCGCCGCGCGCGGCAACGACCCCGGTGCAGCTCGACTTCAGCTGCCGCAGCAATGCCGACTGCGCGGTCAAGGACGTCGGCAACTGCTGCGGCGCGATGCCGGCCTGCGTCAACAAGGACAGCCCGACCGATCCGCAGGCGGTGCAGGCGCAGTGCGCCAGGAGCGGCATGGCCGGCATCTGCGGCTTCCGCGAGATCAAGGCCTGCCAATGCGTCAACAGCCGCTGCGAGGCGGTCGACTGACGCCGCGCGGCCTGCGCGCCTCCTTCCCTTCTTCCGCCCGCATCATGCGGGCGTAGGCAACATCGCAAGGAACGAACCGAATGCTGTACGCGCAGGTCCACCTCACCCTGCCGGCCTGGGTGCACGAGGCCGTCGACACCGCCGCGACCTTCGACGACGACGCGGCCAAGGTCGCGCTGGCGATCGATCTGTCGCGCCGCAACGTCGACGCCGCCAGCGGCGGGCCGTTCGGCGCGGTGGTGTTCGGCCCGGATCACCGCGTCATCGCCGTCGGCGTCAACCGGGTGATGCCGCATGCGTGCTCGCTGGCGCACGCGGAGAACATGGCCTACATGCTGGCCCAGCAGCGCCTGCAGACCCCGCGGTTGAACGAGCGGATGGCCCCGATCACGCTGGCCAGCTCGTCGCAGCCCTGCTGCCAGTGCTACGGCGCCACCGTGTGGGCCGGCATCGACCGCCTGCTGATCGGCGCGCGCGCCGAGGACGTGATGGAACTGACCGAGTTCGACGAAGGCCCGCTGCCGGCCGACTGGATCGGCGAGCTGAACCGGCGCGGCATCGAGGTCGTGCGCGATCTGCAACGCGACGCCGCGCGCGAGGTGCTGCGCGCTTATGGGGAATCCGGTGGCGATCGCTATTAAGACCATGACCGCCTCCTCCCCCGCCTGCGGGGGAGGGTTGGGGTGGGGGCCGGCCGGCGCCCTCGTCCTTGCCCATCCGCTGGACGCCCGCGCGACGGCACGGTTCGCCCATCGCAATCCGCATCGGACACCCGCTTTCGCGGCTTCGTCCCGCCCCCATCCCGGCCTTCCCCCGCAAGCGGGGGAAGGGGCCGCTTCGCCGCGATGACGGCCATGAACGGGCTGCTGTGCTATTGCCGCCAGGGCTTCGAGCCGGAACTGGCCGCCGAACTGACCGAGCGCGCCGCGCAGGCCGGCATCGCCGCCTATGCGCGCGCCAACCGCAACGACGGCTACGCGCTGCTGCTGGGCGAGGACGGCGCGGCGATGCAGCGCGCGCTGCCGTGGCGCGATCTGATCTTCGCGCGGCAGAAGCTGCGCCTGCTGGCCGAACTGCGCGGGCTGGACCCGCGCGATCGCATCACCCCGCTGCTGGCCGCGCTCGAAGGCGCCGGCCGCTTCGGCGAGATGTGGATCGAGCATCCCGATTCGGACGAAGGCAAGCCGCTGGCCGGGCTGGCGCGCAGCTTCGGCAACGCGCTGCGGCCGGCGCTGCGCAAGGCCGGCGTGCTGACCGCCGCCGCCGACGCGCGCCTGCCGCGCCTGCACGTGACCTTCGTGCGCGGCGATCACGCCTTCGCCTCCAGCGCCGACCCGCGCGACGGCGCGCCGTGGCCGCTCGGCATCCCGCGGCTGAAGCTGCTGCCGGACGCACCGTCGCGGTCGGCGCTGAAGCTGGAGGAGGCGCTGCTGTCGCTGCTCGACGAGGACGAGCGCGCACGCCTGCTGCGCGCCGGCATGACCGCCGCCGATCTCGGCGCCGCGCCCGGCGGCTGGACCTGGGTGCTGATCCGCCACCACCTGCGCGTGAGCGCGATCGACAACGGCCCGCTGCGCCAGCACGTGCTCGACAGTGACCTGGTCGAGCACCTGCGAGCCGACGGCTTCCACTGGAAGCCGACCCAGCCGCTGGACTGGATGGTCTGCGACATGGTCGAACAGCCGCGCCGCGTGGCCGAGCGCATGGCCACCTGGATCCGCGAAGGCTGGTGCCGGCACGCGATCTTCAACCTCAAGCTGCCGATGAAGAAGCGCTGGGACGAGACCCGGCTGTGCCTGGACCTGTTCGCCGCGCAGGCGGGCAAGCCGCTGACCGTGCGCGCGCGCCAGCTCTACCACGACCGCGAGGAGATCACGGTGTTCGCGACGCCGCGATGATTGGCTTCATGGGTGCCTCGCCAATCCGTTCGCTGCATGGAGCGTTGACTTGCGCCTGCCGGCAGGCTTGAATTTTCCGGCGGCCCATCCGGGGAAAACAGGAGCATGGCGTGAGACCAGGGAAGCCCGTACTGGGATTTGTCGTCCTGCTCGCCGCCGCGGCGGCATTGCTTTTCCTTTCCAGAAACGAAGCAGGCAAGGCCCCGCCGTCATCACCCGTGGAAATGACCGCGATGAATGCGGAAGACACGGCAAGACGACACGATGCAATCGACCCGGTACAAACCGCCGCAATGCGGGCTTCAAGCCCGCGGGATTCATCGCCGCGCATCGGCGATCCGCTGTCAGGGGCAAGGACGGACGCCGAGCTGGCATGGTTGCGTCGCAATGGCTATCCCTCGAACGAGGCGGCGCAGCAAGCAGCATCGCAGCGCGGAATCGGCGTTCGACTGGATCGATCTCGTGCGCTGGATCCCTCCACCATTCTCGATGCGGAGCAGCTCGCGCTTCTTGAGCCAGAACGGCGCCAGGAGGCGTTGGAATTCCTGTCCGAATCCGCCCGGATGGGCTCCATCTACGCGCTCGAGGCGCTCTCCCGCAGCTACCAGGGCGGCGGATCGCCCGACCCGGTTCGCGCAGCCGCCTACTTGAAGGCATCGGAACTGCGCGGCAACTGGCCGGCCGGGGCGATGCAGGGGATGATCGAACTCACCCCTCAGCAACGGATGTACGCCACATTGATGGCGCACCAGATCATCCGGGACATGCAACTGGCCCGTGCACGCGCGGGCCTGCCTCCGCTGGGCATCGACACGCGTCCCGGGCTCGATGCCTTGATCCGAGAAATCCAGGCGCAGGCCGCGCCGGGGACGCGCTGAAGCAAATGGTCGCCCGGATCCGCGCAAGCTGAGTCGCAATCGCGACGACCGCAGTAGCGGCCATTCCGCGACCATGATGCGCGCTTGCCGGGACACGCCGTGACTCACGGATGACCCGCGGCTGCCGTCATGGCGTTCTCCCGAACATGTCCGGTACAACCTGCGCAACTCCCGCATCGAAGGCGGAAAGCGCTGGCTATACTCGCCGTCCGTTTCCGCAGGAATGACCGGATGCAGCGTCGCCTGATGCCCGTCGCCATCGTCGCGCTGCTGTGCGCGCTCGCGGCCTGCCGGCACGCGGCGATCTCGCCCGCTCCCGTGGCGGAGACGGAACCGCTCTGGCTGGCGCGCGATTACGTCGGCGACGGCGTGTTCACCGAAGGCATCGAGGGGCCGGCGGTCGGGCCGGACGGCGCGCTGTACGCGGCCAACTTCGCCCGCGAGGGCACCATCGGCCGCGTCGTCGCGCAGGCGGACGGCAGCGGCGATGCCGCGCTGTTCGTCGAACTGCCCGAGGGCAGCACCGGCAACGGCATCCGCTTCGATCGGCAGGGCCTGATGTACGTGGCCGACTACCGCGGCCACAACGTGCTGCGCATCGATCCGCGCACGCGCGCGGTGGCGGTGTTCGCGCACGAGCCGCGCATGCACCAGCCCAACGACCTGGCCATCGCCCCGGACGGCACGCTGTACGCCAGCGATCCGCGCTGGAGCCACGGCGACGGGCAGTTGTGGCGCATCGACCGCGACGGCCGCGCGCACCTGCTGGAGACCGGCATGGGCACGACCAACGGCGTGGAGGTCTCGCCGGACGGCAGGACCCTGTACGTCAACGAGAGCGTGCAGCGCAACGTCTGGCGATACGACCTGTCGCCCGATGGCGGCGTCGCCGGCAAGCGGCTGCTGATCCGCTTCGACGATCACGGCCTGGACGGCATGCGCACCGACGCGGCGGGCAACCTCTACATCGCCCGCTACGATGCCGGTGGGGTGGCGGTCGTGTCGCCCGATGGCGTGCTGCTTCGGGAAATACCGCTGAAGGGCCGCAAGCCGACCAATGTCGCCTTCGGCGGCGCGGACGGCCGCACCGTCTACGTCACCTTGCAGGATCGCGGCGCGATCGAGGCGTTCCGGGTGGACACGCCGGGGCGCGAGGCCGGCCGCTGACGCGCCGGTATTCCTATTCCGCTTCCAGCGCCAGATCGATGGCCTGCCGGGCCAGCGGCGCCATCACCGCATAACCCGCCGGCGTGGGATGCACGCCGTCCGCCGCCCATTTCTCATCCAGTCCGCCCTCGGCGTTCGCCAGGGCACCGTGGTAGTCCAGGTACACCGCGCCGGATTCGCGCGCGTATTGCGCGATCCATGCGTTCAGCGCGCGGATCTTCGTGGCCGGCTGATGGCCCGGGCGCCACGGGTATGCGCTGGCCGGCAGCACCGACGCCAGCACCACGCGGATGCCGTTGGCCTGCGCCAGCTGCGTCATCGAGCGCAGGTTGTCCCCGATCATCTCGAGCGTGGCCGGCCCGGTGTTGCCGGCGATGTCATTGGTGCCGGCGAGGATGACCACCACCTCGGGATGCAATGCGATGACGTCCTGGCGGAAGCGCACCAGCATCTGCGCGGTGGTCTGGCCGGAGATGCCGCGGTTCACGTAAGGCAGGCCGGGGAAGAACGTCGTGCCCGGTATGCGACCCCAGCCGTCGGTGATGGAATCGCCGTAGAAAACCACGCGCCCCGGTTCGCGGGGCGGCAGCCGTGCGTTGTCCTCGCGGTAACGGGCCAGGCCGGGCCAGTCCAGCAGGCGCTGCTGCATGGCCTGCACGCGCCCGGGCGCCAGCGACGCTGGCGGCGCCAGGTAGTCCGGTTCCACCGCTAGCGCCTGCCCGTCCGCCTGCGCCATCGTCGCCATGCCCAACCCGCCCGCCATCAACGCCACCGCCAGCCAAGTCTTCATCCGCGTTCTTCCTCCAGTCGTGCGATCACCCTACGCGATCCGGTGGCCGCGGGCACGTGGCGCGACGGCGGGATCGGGTAGTCTCAGGCCGTGCAATCCGGCCAGGGCACACTGGTCCTCCAGCGAAGGAGCATCATGAATACCCTCCCCCTCAAGGATCCGGCCGCGTTCGGCAGCGAGTTCCTGCGCCTGACCCTGCTGCAGGGCTTCCAGTCGCTGACCAAGCGCGACCTGGAACTGCTGATCTTCGTGCTGCTCGAGCGCGACGGCGCCATCGAGCGCAGCGAGTCCAACTTCACCGTCGCCGGCAAGCTGCGGGTGACGCCGGCCAAGGTCAAGGCGCTGCGCCGCGACGGCTACGCGCGCTGGCGCGCGCTGGTGCCGGAGGAACGCGACGCCGCGCTGCAGCGCATCGTCGCCACCGTGCTGACCGAGGCCAACCTGCGCGCCGGCGCCAAGCACGTCAGCGAGCGCAGCCGCAAGGACGGCTTCCTCGCCATCCGCATCGAGCACCCGGACGACGCGCAGCAGTTCGAGCAGGCGCTGCTGGACGTGGGCGCGCTGCCGGTCTACGAGCGCAACCGCGAGGTGATGGCGGTGCGCTTCGACGCGCTGCTGGCGATGGCCGAGCGCTGGGGCTACCTGCGTCCGGACCCGGAAGCGGTCACCCGCGCATTGCAGCAGATGGCGCCGGCATCGGAGGAAGTGGCGGAGCTGCTCAGGAAGGACGTGTCCAAACTCCGCTGGCAGGACGTGCGCAACGCGCTCAACAGCCTCGGCGCCAGGGCCGTGGCCGGCACCGCCGAGGGCGCGCTGAAGGCGCTGCTGAAGCTGGCGTTTCCGTTCCTGCCGTAGGCCCCGTCATCCCCCCTTCCGGATGGATGTAGAGCGGAGCTTGCTCCGCTGCTCTAGGCTCCGGAGCCGGCAGAGCCGAGCAAGCTCGGCTCTACAAACGCATCGATGACGCGCCGTTCAATATCCAGAGCATCGACGGCACGTCGTTCAAATATCCACGCTCGGAATGACGGGCAAAACGCTCTATGCCCCCGCCGCCCTGCGCCACAGCGCCGCGGCGATGCCTGGCACCCGCCCGGCCAGGCCCAGCAACGGGCCGCGCAGCAGGGTCAGGTGCATCTCGTCGTTGGAGAACAGCCGGTTGATGCCGTCGAAGGCATGGGCGGCGACCGCGTTCTCGCTGCGGCGTCCGCGCGCCCAGCGGCGCAGGCGGTGCGCGCTGTCCCAGTCGGTACGGCGCGCCTGCGCGTCGGCCACCATCGCGCGCAGCGCGGCGACGTCGCGCAGGCCCAGGTTGACGCCCTGCCCGGCCAGCGGATGCACGACGTGGGCGGCGTCGCCGAGCAGCAGCACCCGCCCGCTGACCTCGGCCGCCGCCAGTTGCCGGCGCAGCGGGAATGCAGCGCGCTCCGAGGCCAGCCGCATTTCGCCCAGCCACCCGCCGAAGGCGCGCGACAGCTCGCGGCCGAAGTCGTCGGACGGCAGCGCCAGCACCCGCTGCGCCTCCGCGTCCGGCAGCGTCCACACGATCGAGGCCAGCCCCTGCGCGAACGGCAGCACCGCCAGCGGACCAGTCGGCAGGAAGCGCTGCCACGCGGTGTCCTCGTGCGGCGCATCGGTCCGGATATAGGCGACCACGCCGCGCTGGCCGTAGTCGTGGCGATCCACGTCCACCCCGGCCAGCGCGCGCAGGGCCGACTCGGCGCCGTCGGCGGCGATCGCCACTCGTGCCTCCAGCCGGCCACCATCCTCCAGCCGCAGCCGCACGCCGCTTGCGTCCTGCTCCAGCGTCTGCACGCGCGCCGGGCACAGCACGCGCACGCCGGCCTGCGGCAGCGCCTGCCACAACCGTTCGACCAGCAGCCTGTTCTCGACGATCCAGCCCAGTTGCGGCTGGCCCAGCCGATCGGCGTCGAACGCCAGCTCGCCGCCGCCGGCCGCGTCCCACACGCGCATGCGCCGATACGGCTGCGCGCGCGCGGCGGCGATGCCGTCCCACACGCCCAGTTCGTCCAGCAACCGCGCGTTGTCGGCGGCGAAGGCGAACACGCGCAGGTCGGGATCGTCCTGCGACCAGGCCGCCGGCTCGCGCGCCTCGACCAGCGCCACCTCCAGCCCCTGCTTCGCCAGCGCCAGCGCGCCCGCCGCGCCGACCACGCCGGCGCCGACCACCACTGCATCGAGCCTGCCGCGCCGGCTCATCGCCCGGCCTCCCGGCACAGCGCCGGCACCTGCCCGCGGAAGCCCATCGCCCCGCCGACCAGCCAGGACTGCACCGGCGCAGTGTTGCCGGCGACCAGCATGCCGAGGCTGCGCAGCGCGCCGGCCAGCGGCGCGTCGCTGCAGGTCAGCCGCGCCAGTCCGTCGGAGAAGGCCAGGGTGCGGCTGCGATCCTCCGCGCGGCGCGCGGCGTATTCGTCCAGCAGCGCGGCGGCGCCGGGATCGGCCTCGCCCTGCAGCAGTTCGGCCAGGGTCAGCGCGTCGCGCAGGCCGAGGTTGAAGCCCTGCGCGCCGATCGGGTGGATGGTCTGCGCGGCGTTGCCCAGCAGCAGCGCGCGCGGCGCCTGCAGCCGCTGCGCGACCACCCGCCGGATCGGATAGGCGCTGCGCTCGCCGGAAGCCAGCAGCCGCCCGACCCGCCAGCCGAACGCGGCCTGCACGCGCGCCAGCCAGCCGGCCTCGTCCAGCGCGGCCACCGCCTCGGTCTCGCCCGTGCCCACGCCATGCACCACGCCGTAATGGCGATCGCCGCGCGGCAGCAGCGCGGTCGGTCCGTGCGCGGTCAGGCGCTCGTAGGCGGTGCCGTCGGGCGCGCGCTCGGCGCGCACGCGGGCCACGAACAGGGTCTGCGCGTAGTCGTGCTCGTCGGTATCGATGCCCAGCGCCGCGCGCACCGCGCTGGCGGTGCCGTCGGCGGCGATCACCAGCCGCGCATGCAACGATTGCCCACCCGCCTCCGTGTCGATGCGAAGCTCGCGCACACCCTCGGTTTCCTCGCCCAGCGCGACGAAGCGCGCCGGGCGGTAGCGCGCCAGCCGCGGCAGTTCGGCCAGCCGCGCCTCCAGCGCCTCGCCGAAGTCGCGCGCCACCACCACCTGGCCGAAGCTGTCGCGGCCGTAGTCGGCCGCCTCCAGCCGGACCCGGCCGAAATCGCCCTGCCGGCTGACGTGGATGCGCTGGATGGCGCCGGCCGGCGCACGCAGCTTCTGCATCACCCCCAGCGCGGTCAGCGCGTTGACGGTGGCGGCGGCGAAGCTGAGGTTGCGCTGGTCGAACACCGCCGGCATCGCCGCCGCCGGCGTGGCCTCGACCATCGCCACGTCCAGCCCGGTCCGCTCCAGCGCGATGGCCAGGCTCGCGCCGACCAGTCCGCCGCCCACAATCACCACATCGTGCCGTGTCGTCATCGCGCCATGATACCGGCTCCGGCCTGCGCGCCCTTGGCCCATCGTCGCGTTGGGCCGGGGCCGCCGGCTCGGCTAGAATGGCGGCTTGAGTCCCGGGAACCGCACCGCATGAACACCCAAACCCAGAAGGCCGTGATCCTGGCCCTGCTCGCTGCGCTGATGATCGCCACCCGCAGCCACCTGCTGTACCACTTCGCGCCGGTGCCGGACGCGTCGTGGGCGGTGTTCTTCATCGCCGGCTTCTACCTGCGCGGCTGGGGCAGGTGGGCGTTCCCCGCGCTGATGGCGCTGGCGGTGCTGGTGGACTACGTGGCGATCACCCGCCAGGGCATGGATTTCTTCGCCCATTACTGCATGTCGCCGGGCTACTGGTTCCTGGTGCCGGCCTACTTCGCGCTGTGGATGGGCGGCAGCCTGGTGCGCCGCCAGTACCGCAAGGCCGACGGCAAGGCGCTCGCCCTGCTGGTCGCCAGCCTGATCGGCGCGGTGGTGGCCTGCCAGTTGTTCAGCCAGGGCGGCTTCTACTGGTTCAGCGACAGCGTCGCCGAGCCGAGCCTGGCCGGCTGGTGGAAGAACTACACCGACTGGCTGCTGCCGTACCTGCGCACCACCGCCATCTACGTCGGCCTGGCGGTCATCGTCCACGTCGGCATCGCCCAGGCGGTCCGGCTGGCGCGCCCGCACGGCCGCCGCGCCGGCTGACGGCGCGCCGATGGGCAACCGCCTCTCCCGCATCTACACCCGCACCGGCGACGACGGCAGCACCGGTCTGGGCGACGGCACCCGCGTCGGCAAGGACTCGGCGCGGGTTAACGCCTACGGCACCGTCGACGAGGCCAACTCGGCGCTCGGCGTGCTGCTGGCGGTGCCGGCGCTGCCGCAGGACGTGCGCGAACTGCTCACCACCCTCCAGCACCAGCTGTTCGATCTCGGCGGCGAGCTGTGCATCCCCGGCCACGCGGCGATCACCGCCGCCGACGTCGCCGCGCTGGAGCAGCGGCTGGACCACTACAACGCACCGCTGCCGGCATTGAAGGACTTCATCCTGCCGGCCGGCGGCGAGGCCGCCGCGCGCTGCCACCTGGCCCGCACCATCGTGCGCCGCGCCGAGCGCGAGACCGTCGCCCTGGCCCGCCACGAGGCGGTGCGGCCGGAGGCCATCGGCTACCTCAACCGCCTGTCCGACCTGCTGTTCGTGCTGGCGCGCGTGCTGGCGCGCCACGACGGCCAGGGCGAAGTGATCTGGAACCACCAGCGCCGGCACGCGTGATCATCTACACGCACCCGGCCTGCCTGCAGCACGATCCCGGTCCCGAGCATCCGGAAAGACCGGCGCGGCTGCAGGTGGTGCTGGAAGCCCTGCGGCAGGCCCACGGCGATGCCGACTGGCGCGAGGCGCCGATGGTCAAGCGCGGCGACCTGCAGCGCGTGCACGCCGAGGAACTGATCCGGCAGGTGCTGGACACCGGGCCGGACGACTACCTGCAACTGGATCCGGACACGGCGATGTCGCCCGGTTCGCGCCAGGCCGCGCTGCACGCCGCCGGCGCCGGCGTGGCGGCGGTGGACGCGGTGATGCGCGGCGACGCCGACACCGTCTTCTGCGCGGTGCGCCCGCCCGGCCACCACGCCACCGGCAGCACCGCGATGGGCTTCTGCCTGTTCAACAACATCGCCATCGCCGCCGCCCACGCCTGCGACGCGCATGGGCTGGAACGGGTGGCGATCGTCGATTTCGACGTCCACCACGGCAACGGCACCCAGGACATCTTCTTCAACGATCCCCGCGTGGCCTACTTCAGCAGCCACGAGTCCGGGCTGTATCCCAACAGCGGCGCGCCGTACGAACGCGGGGTCGGCAACGTGTTCAACGTGCTGCTGCCGCCGGGCAGCGGCGGCTTCCGCTTCCAGAACGTCTGGGAGGACGAGCTGCTGCCGGCGCTGGAAACCCTGCAGCCGCAGCTGTTGCTGATCTCGGCCGGCTTCGACGCGCATGTGCGCGATCCGCTGGCCGACCTGATGCTGGAGACCAGCGACTTCGCCTGGCTGACCCGGCAGTTGCGCGCGCTGGCCCGCCGCCATGCCGGCGGCCGCGTGGTGTCGATGCTGGAGGGCGGCTACGACCTGGAGGCGCTGCGCGAATGCAGCGTCGCCCACTGCGACGAGCTGCGCTAGCCAGGGCAGCCGAACCAGCCCGGCCCCGCAAGATGGCGTAGCGCGGAGCTTGCTCCACTGCCCTGCCCCGCGCGAAGCCGCAGCAGCCGAGCAGGCTCGGCTCTACGGGATGGCGCAGGGCCGATCATGCTCCACTGCCCCTGCCCGCGCGACCGGGGCACAGCATGAACCCCGCCCGAAACCGCCGTGGGGCCTTCATTGCCCGCATGCGCCTTATCCGGCAAGCTAGCGGCCGCTTTCGCCTCCCGCTCATGGAGCCCTGCACCGCGTGCGCCCTGCCTTCCGCCTGCTGCCGCTGCCGCTAAGCATCGCCCTCTGCCTGCCGGCGATGGCCGACGACGACAAGCCCGTGAGCTGGGCGCTGTGCCCAGTGCAGGACGTGATCCCCAGCTTCGCGGGCGCGCCGGCCGGCCAGCCACGCGGCGATCGCACCGGACTGCCGACCTCGATCGAGGGCGATGAACTCGGCGGCACCGAGGCCAACCTGGAATACCAGGGCAACGTCGCGCTGACCCGCGGCGACCAGTTCCTAGGCGCCGACAACCTCAAGTACGACCAGGAAAACGACACCTACGTCGCCGACGGCCACGTGCGCTACCAGGACGCCGGCATCCGCCTGGTCGCCGAGCGCGCGCGCGGCAACCAGGAGGACGACACCCACCAGATCGACAACATCCGCTACCAGCTGGTGTCGCGGCGCGGCAACGGCGGCGCCGACCGCATCGAGATGAAGGGCTCGACCGGCATCATGCGCCACTCGACCTATTCCACCTGCGATCCCTCCGATCGCCGCTGGGAGCTGCGTTCGCGGCGCATCGACGTGGACACCGACGCCGGCTGGGGCGTGGCGCGCGGGGCGACCATCCGGCTCGGCAAATTTCCCGTGCTGTACGTGCCCTACCTGAAGTTCCCGATCGACGACCGCCGCCATACCGGCCTGCTGTATCCGTCGATCAGCATGTCCGGCCGCAACGGCTTCGACTATGAGCAGCCGGTCTACTTCAACCTCGCGCCCAACTACGACGCCACCCTGTACCCGCGCTACATGAGCGATCGCGGCGCGCTGCTGGGGGCCGAGTTCCGCTACCTGTACCCGAAGGGCCAGGGCGTGCTGGAGGGCAGCTGGATGCCCAGCGACGAGCTGCTGCGCGACCGCGCGCGCGAGCCCGGCTTCGACCCGTTGCGCAACCCGGATCCGGACGACGCCCGCGGCATGTTCGCCTTCGCCGGCAACCACAACCTCAACCGCATCTGGCAGGCGCGCGCCAACCTGACCTGGATCAGCGATTCGCGCTACACCGAGGACTTCAGCAACTCGCTGTACGGCCAGGCGATGACCTCCGTGGTCAGCAGCGCCGGCATCTTCGGCCTGGGCCGCCACTGGAGCGGCGGCCTGATGGCCGACCACTGGCAGTTGTCGGACTACACCATCAGCGAGCTGTCGCTGCCCTACAACCGGCTGCCGCGCCTGTACGCCAACTGGGAGCAGCCGTTCGGCCGCTGGCTGACCGCCGGCATGCATGCCGAGGCGGTGCGCTTCCAGCACGACCAGCATCCCGGCGGCAGCCGCGTGGACATCAAGCCGTTCGTGTCGATGCCGCTGCAGGGCGCCGCCTGGTTCGTCATCCCCACCCTGGCCTGGCGGCATACCGCCTACCGGCTGGAGGACGGCCTGGCCGATCGCCTGGCCGCGCAGCAGGCCGCCGCAGCCCTGGGCATCGCGCCGGATCAGGTCACGCCGGCGCAGGCCGCGCCCTACCGCGACGACGCGCCGCAGCGCAGCCTGCCGATCGCCTCGCTCGACGCCGGCCTGTATTTCGACCGCGAGACCGAGATCAAGGGCAGCCGCTTCCTGCACACGCTGGAACCGCGCCTGTTCTACCTCAACGCGCCCTACCGCGAGCAGGACGGCCTGCCGATCTTCGACACCCGGCCGTTCTCCTTCAGCTGGGGGCAGATGTTCCGCGACAACCGCTACACCGGCCCGGACCGGCAGACCGACGCCAACCAGCTGACCCTGGCGCTGAGCACGCGCTTCCTGCGCCAGTCCGACGGCTTCGAGCGGCTGTCGGCCAGCATCGGCCAGATCCGCTATTTCGACGACAACCGGGTCACCGCGCCGGGCGAGATACCGGTGTCGCAGGGCAAGTCGGCCTGGGTCGCCGACGCCAACTACGCGCCGACCGATCGCTGGACCATCGGCGCGTCCTACCAGTGGGATCCCAAGTTCCGCCGCGAGGACCTGGCCAGCGTGCGCGCGCGCTACCTGTTCGGCGAGGACGGCGTGGTCAACCTGACCTACCGCCACCGCCGCGACCTGCTGGAACAGGCCGACTTCTCCTTCCTCTACCCGGTCACCCCGGCGTGGAGCGTGGTCGGCCGCTACTACCACTCCTTCGAGGACGACCAGATGCTCGAAGGCATCGCCGGCGTGCAGTGGGACAGCTGCTGCCTGGCGGTGCGCGCGCTGGTGCGTCGCTACGTGCGCAGCCGGGAGGGCGACATGAACACCGCCTTCCAGGTCGAGTTCGTCCTCAAGGGACTGGGCTCGGCCGGCCAGGACACCGAGCGCACCTTGCGCCGTGCTATCCTCGGGTACTACCGCGACGACCTCTATCTGGTCCCGCCAGGCAACACCGTCTCTACTCCGGCCGGCAAAGCCCAGGCTCCGGACCCAATCCCATGAAGACCATGCCCAATCGCGCCCTGTTCAACCGCGTCCTGCTGGCCGTGCTGCTGGCCGCCGCCATCGGCGTCTCCCACGCCCAGACGCTACAGCCCCTCGACCGCATCGCCGCCGTCGTCAACGAGGACGTCATCCTGCAAAGCGAGCTCGAGCGCGCCGTGCAGAACGTCGTCAGCCAGTACGCCAACCAGCCCGGCCAGCTGCCGCCGCGCGCGGTGCTGGAGCGGCAGGTGCTCGAGCGCCTGGTGCTGGTCAAGCTGCAGGTCGCGCGCGCCGCCGAGAGCGGCATCCGCGTCAGCGACCAGGAACTCAACAGCGCCGTCGCCGCCGTCGCCCAGCAGAACGGCATGAGCCTGGACGCGCTGCGCCAGCGCCTGCAGGCCGATGGCATGTCGTTCGACGACTTCCGCGCCTCGCTGCGCGAGGAGATGAGCGTGCAGCGGCTGCGCCAGAGCTTCGCCCAGAGCCGCGTGCAGGTCAGCGAGGGCGAGGTGGACGCGGCGCTGGCCGCGCAGGCCGGCGGCAGCGTGCAGTACCACCTGGCGCACATCCTGGTCGCGCTGCCGGAAGGCGCCAGCGCCGAGCAGATCGGCGTCGGCCAGCAGAAGGCCGAGGGCGTCAAGGGCCTGATCGAGCGCGGCGAGATGGAGTTCGCGGCCGCCGCGGTGCGCTATTCCGACAGTCCCAACGCGCTGGAGGGCGGCGACCTGGGCTGGCGCAGCCTGGACGAGATCCCGAGCGCCTTCGTCAACCTGCTGCGCGGCATGCAGCCGGGGCAGATGGTCGGCCCGATCCGCGGCCCCAGCGGCTTCCAGCTGCTCAAGCTGGTCGAGACCCGCGACGCCGCGCAGGCCGGCAGCCAGATGATGACCGAATACCACGCCCGCCACATCCTGGTCCGGGTGACCGAGGTGCAGGACGCGGCGGCCGCCAAGGCCAGGATCGACACGCTGCGCGCGCGCATCGCCGGCGGCGCCGACTTCGTCGAGGTCGCGCGCGAGTCGTCCGAGGACGCCAACAGCCGCGGCGAGGGCGGCGACCTGGGCTGGTTCCCCGCCGACGCCTTCGGCCCCGGCTTCGGCCAGCAGCTCGCCTCGGTCGAGGACGGCGGCGTGACCGCGCCGTTCCGCACCGATGCCGGCTGGCACATCGTCCAGCGCGTGGCCACCCGCCAGACCGACATGGGCAGCGCCAACCAGCGCGCGCAGATGCGCGAGACCATCGGCCGCCGCAAGCTGGAGGACGAGTACAACCGCTTCCTGCAGGAACTGCGCGGCGAGGCCTACGTCAACTTCCGCAGCGGCGATCGCGGCGAGAACGCCAGCGGCGGCTGATGAAACCCCGGCTCGCCCTGGTGCCCGGCGAGCCGGCCGGCATCGGGCCGGAACTTTGCGTGCGGCTCGTCCAGCGGGCGCGTGAGGACTGCACGCTGCTGGCCTTCTCCGATCCGCGCCCGCTGCGCGCCGCCGCGCAGGCGCTGGCCCTGCCGCTGCGCCTGCGCGAACCCGGCGAGGACTGGCAGCGCCCCGGCGACCTGCCGCTGCACGCCGTCCCGCAGGCGGCCGACGGCCGCTTCGGCCACACCGATCCGCGCAATGCGCCCGCCGTCATCGCCGCCCTGGCCACGGCCGCCGACGCCTGCCTGTCCGGCGCGCTGGACGGGCTGGTGACCGGCCCGGTGCACAAGGCGGCGATCAACGAAGGCGGCATCGCCTACACCGGCACCACCGAACTGCTGGCCGAACGCGCCGGCTGCGAGGTGGTGATGATGCTGGCCAACGACATCGTCCGCGTCGCCCTGGCGACCACCCACCTGCCGCTGCGCGAGGTCGCCGACGCGATCACCGGCGAGGGGCTGGCGCGCACGCTGCGCATCCTCCACCAGGCCTTGCTGCGCGACTTCGGCATCGCATCGCCGCGCATCGCCGTGCTCGGCCTCAACCCGCATGCGGGCGAATCCGGCCACCTGGGCGGCGAGGAGATCGCCGTCATCATCCCGGTACTGGACGCGCTGCGCGCCGAGGGTCTGCAGCTGATCGGGCCGCTGCCGGCCGACACCGCGTTCCTGCCGCAGAAGCTGGCCGGTTTCGACGCGGTGCTGGCGATGTACCACGACCAGGGCCTGCCGGTGCTCAAGTACAGCGGCTTCGAGCAGGCGGTCAACCTCACCCTCGGCCTGCCCTATCCGCGCGTGGCGGTCGATCACGGCACCGCGCTGGAGCTGGCCGGGCGCGGCGTCGCCGATCCTTCCAGCCTGTTCGCCGCGACCGCGACCTGCGCGGCCATCGCCGCGCGACGTAAACTGGCGCGATGACGTTCAAGGCGCCTCCGAAGAAATCGCTCGGCCAGCACTTCCTGACCGATCGCCACTACATCGATCGCATCGTGCTGGCGGTCGATCCGCGGCCGGGCGATCGCCTGGTCGAGATCGGCCCGGGCCAGGGCGCGATCACGCTGCCGTTGCTGAGGAAGCACGGCGAGCTGACCGCCATCGAGTTCGACCGCGACCTGATCACGCCGCTGATGGAGGCGTCCGAAGGCGTCGGCCGGCTGACCATCGTCCACAAGGACGTGCTGCAGGTGGACTTCGGCAAGCTCGCCGGCGAAGGGAAAATCCGCCTGCTCGGCAACCTGCCCTACAACCTGTCCTCGCCGATCCTGTTCCATGCGCTGGAACATGCGCAGGCGATCGGCGACATGGTGTTCATGCTGCAGAAGGAAGTCGTCGATCGCATGGCCGCCGGCCCGGGGAGCAAGGTCTACGGGCGGCTCAGCGTGATGCTGCAGGCCTACTGCGAGGTGACGCCGCTGTTCGTAGTGCCGCCGGGCGCGTTCCGGCCGCCGCCGAAGGTGGACTCGGCGGTGGTGCGGATGGTGCCGCTGCCGGCCGGGCGCGTGCGGGTGGCCGACGCGCGCCGCTTCGCCGACATCGTCCGCGCCGCGTTCGGCCAGCGCCGCAAGACGCTGCGCAACGCGCTGTCCGGCGTCTGCGACGAGGCGCAGATCGTCGCGGCGGGGCTGCGCCCGGAACTGCGCGCCGAACAGGTCGAGGTGGACGGCTTCATCCGCCTGGCCAACCTGCCGCCTGCGGCATAGTCGAACCCTCACATGGCTTTGCATAAACTGTCGGGCATGCACAAACCCGACCACGCCATCGACGTCGACGTCGCCACCCGCTTCCTCGAGGATCAGTCCGCGCCCGAGGACGGCCGCTACGTGTTCGCCTACACCATCCGCATCCGCAACCGCGGCCAGGTGCCGGCGCAACTGCTCGGCCGGCACTGGATCATCACCGACGCCAACGGCAAGGTGCAGGAAGTGACCGGCGAGGGCGTGGTCGGCGAGCAGCCGCACCTGCGGCCCGGCGAGGACTTCCGCTACACCTCCGGCGCGGTGCTGGAGACGCCGCTGGGCACGATGCGCGGCAGCTACCGGATGCTGGCCGACGACGGCACCCGCTTCGACGCGCCGATCCCGCAGTTCACCCTGTCCATCCCGCGGACGCTGCACTGATGGCGGTCTGGGCAATCGGCGACCTGCAGGGCTGCTACGACGCCACCGCGCGGCTGCTGGAGCGCATCGCCTTCGATCCGGCGCGCGACCGGCTGTGGTTCTGCGGCGACCTGGTCAACCGCGGCGGGCAGTCGCTGGAGACGCTGCGGCTGGTGCATTCGCTGCGCGAGCACAGCGTGGTGGTGCTGGGCAACCACGATCTGTCGCTGCTGGCGATCGGCGAGCGCAGCCGCGACGAGCAGCGCAAGGTCAACATCGACCTGCAGCGCGTGGTGCTGGCCGACGACGCGCGCGAACTGCTGGACTGGCTGCGCATGCAGAAGCTGCTGCACGCCGACCGCAAGCTGGGCTGGATGATGATCCACGCCGGGCTGGCGCCGAAGTGGACCACGCAACTGGCCGAGAAGCACGCGCGCGAGGTCGAGCAGCAGCTGCACGGCGGCGGCTACCGCAAGCTGCTGCGCAACATGTACGGCGACCGCCCGCCGTGGTCGCCGGGGCTGGCCGGCCTCGACCGCGCGCGCGCGATCATCAACCTGCTCACGCGGATGCGCTACTGCACGCCGCGCGGGCGCATGGTGGTCGAGGAGAAGGGCGCGCCCGGCACCCAGGCGCAGGGGCTGTATCCCTGGTACGAGGTTCCCGGCCGCGCCGAGCGCGATCTGAAAATCGTCTGCGGCCACTGGTCCACGCTGGGCCTGATGATCGGCCACGGCGTGCACGCCATCGACACCGGCGCGGTCTGGGGCGGCAAGCTGACCGCGCTGCAGCTGGACACCGACGAACTGCGCATCGTGCAGGTGCCCGGGCGCGACGTGGCACCGCCGCCCAAGGGGCAATTGCCGAAGGACTGAACCGTTCGTCCTGTGTTGTTGCTACGCTGTCGGCCGGGATGCCCGTCGCCTCCTGTGGGAGCGGCGTCAGTCGCGACCGGAAACTGGCCTCGTCGCGACTGACGTCGCTCCCACAAGGGCAGTCAGCGCTGGCGCTGACGGTCAGCAGCGCATGTAATCGACGAACTCGAAGGCGAAGGCGTGCTTCGCACCTGCCCACTCGATGGATGCCACCGCCTCCCGTGGGAGCGACGTCAGTCGCGACCGGAAACTGGCCTCGTCGCGACTGACGTCGCTCCCACAAGGGCAGTCAGCGCTGGCGCTGACGGTCAGCAGCGCATGTAATCGACGAACTCGAAGGCGAAGGCATGCTTCGCATCGGCCGGATGCGCCTCGCGGGCGGTGACGCGCCAGCGGGCCGCGTCGAATTCGGGAAAGAACGCATCGCCGTCGGCGACCACGGTATCGACATGGGTCAGGTGCAGCGCAGCGGCCAGCGGCAGGGTCAGCGCGTAGATCTCGGCGCCGCCGATGACGCACAGCTCGCGGGCGCCCGGCTCCGAGGCGATGCGCAGCGCCTGCTCCACCGACGCGACCGCCCGCATGCCCTCGAACGGCACGCGCC
This sequence comes from Pseudoxanthomonas mexicana, assembly GCF_046736355.1. Taxonomy (GTDB): domain Bacteria; phylum Pseudomonadota; class Gammaproteobacteria; order Xanthomonadales; family Xanthomonadaceae; genus Pseudoxanthomonas_A; species Pseudoxanthomonas_A mexicana_B. The sequence goes on from NZ_CP157201.1 coordinate 2,928,042, forward strand.
CGCCGCGGGTCAGCACCAGGTTGGTCCGCCCCGGCAGCGCCCGCCCCAGCGACTCGGCAGTCTTGCGCCCCATCAGCACCGGCTTGCCCAGCGTCAGTGCCTTGAAGCGCTTCAGATCGTCCGGCAGCCGCCACGGCAGGTCGTTGCCACGGCCGATGGCGCGATCGCGGCCCAGCGCTGCAATCAGGACGATGCGGGAATGGGGAATGGGGAATGGGGAATGGGAGCGTTGCTCCGCCCGGCTGACGGCCTCGCCGCCGGATGCGGCCGCTGGCGATTCCCCATTCCCCATTCCCGATTCCCGGCTCTTCATACCGCCACCGGCGCCTTGATCGCCGGATGCGGGTCGTAGTCTTCGATGGTGATGTCGTCGTAGGCGAAGGCGAACAAATCCTTCACCCGCGGATTGAGCCGCAGCTTCGGCAACGGGCGCGGCTCGCGCGACAACTGCTCGCGCGCCTGCTCGAAATGGTTGCAGTACAGGTGCGCGTCGCCCAGCGTGTGCACGAAATCGCCCACGCCCAGCCCGGTCGCCTGCGCCACCATGTGGGTCAGCAGCGCGTAGCTGGCGATGTTGAACGGCACGCCGAGGAAGATGTCGCCGCTGCGCTGGTAGAGCTGGCAGCTGAGCTTTCCGTCGACCACGTAGAACTGGAACAGCGCATGGCACGGCATCAGCGCCATCCGCGGCAGGTCGGCCACGTTCCAGGCGCTGATCACCAGCCGGCGCGAATCGGGATTGCGCTTGATCTCATCGACCAGCCACTGCATCTGGTCGATCCCGCGCCCGTCCGGGCCGGTCCAATGCCGCCACTGCCGGCCGTAGACCGGGCCGAGCTCGCCATGCTCGTCGGCCCACTCGTCCCAGATGCTGACCTTGTTGTCCTGCAGGTAGCCGATGTTGGTGTCGCCCTTCAGGAACCACAGCAGTTCGTGGACGATCGAGCGCAGGTGCAGCTTCTTGGTGGTGACCAGCGGGAAGCCTTCTTCCAGATCGAAGCGCATCTGCCAGCCGAACACGCTGCGCGTGCCGGTGCCGGTGCGATCGGACTTCTCCGCGCCGTGCTCCAGCACGTGGCGCAGCAGGTCCAGGTAGGCCTTCATGCGCTCTTCGCGCCGGCCGGCGATGCCGGCTGCAGGGTCGGGGCGCGGTGCGAGAGCCAAAGCAGGTACAGCCCCAGCAGGATCAGCGGGACGCTGAGGATCTGGCCCTTGGTCAGCCAGTCCCAGGCCACGTAGCGGCCTTCGTCCGGCACGCGCACGAACTCCACGGCGAAGCGGAACGCGCCGTACAGCAGCGCGAACATCCCCGACACCGCGTAGCGCGGGCGCGGCCTGCGCGAGAACGTCCACAGCACGGCGAACATCACCAGTCCCTCCAGCGCCGCCTGGTACAGCTGCGAAGGATGGCGGGCGAACTGATCCAGCATGCCGGCCGCATGCTGCGCCTTCAGCTCGACGGCCGACAGCGCCGACAGCGCCGGATCGGTCGGGAAGATCACGCCCCAGCCGGCCTGGGTGTACTTGCCCCACAGCTCGGCGCCGATGAAATTGCCGAGGCGGCCGAAGCCCAGCCCCAGCGGCACCAGCGGGGCGACGAAGTCCATCGTGTCGAAATAGTGCAGGCGCTGCCGGCGCGTCCACCACCACGCCGCCAGCATCACCCCGAGCAGGCCGCCGTGGAAGCTCATGCCGCCTTCCCAGACCTTGAAGATCGACAGCGGATTTTCAAGGAACCCGGAAAACCCGTAGAACAGCACGTAGCCGATGCGCCCGCCCAGCACCACGCCGAGCATGCCGTAGAACAGCAGGTCGGAGAACGCGTTGGCGTCCACGCCCGGCAGGCGCCCGGCACGCACGCGCTGGCGCCCCAGCCACCACGCCGCGACGAAGCCGAGCAGGTACATCAGGCCGTACCAGTGCAGCTTCAGCGGGCCGAGCGACAGGGCGACGGGATCGATCTGGTGGAGATAGGTCATGCCGGTGCGGCCCTCGGGAAGCGGAAGCGCCATTCTGACCTTCCGCCCCGGATCAATCCACAACGCGCGACGCCGCGCCGGCAAGCGCCGGCGCGTGCGGGCCCGCCGCGCTTTCAGTCCGGCAGCTGGCGCAGGCGCGCGCTGCGCTTGGCCCACAGGTTCAGGCACTCGACCGCGGCCGAGAAGCCCATCGCCGCGTACAGGTAGCCCTTCGGGATGTGCAGGCCGAAGCCGTCCACCGTCAGGTAGGCGCCGACCAGCACGATGAAGGCCAGCGCCAGCATCTTGATGGTGGGATTGTTGTCGATGAACTGGCCCAGCGGGCGCGCGGCCAGCAGCATCACCGCCACCGCCAGCAGGATCGCCGCGACCATCACCGGGGTATGGTTGGCCATGCCGACCGCGGCGATCACCGAGTCCAGCGAGAACACGATGTCGATCACCGCGATCTGGGCGATCACGCCGGCGAACGAGGCCGCCGGGCGGGTGTGCACGTCCTCCGCCTCCGGCACGCCCTTGACCAGTTCGATGATCTCCTTGATGCCCTTGTAGAGCAGGAACAGGCCGCCGAGGATCAGCACCAGGTCGCGCACCGAGATGCCGATGCCGAACAGCGTGAACAGGTCGTCGGTCAGGCCGGCCAGCCAGGCCAGGGTCAGCAGCAGGGCGATGCGGCTGATGCACGCCACCGCGATGCCGAACTTGCGCGCGACCTCGCGCTGGTGCGGCGGCAGCTTGCTGACCGCGATGGAGATGAACACCAGGTTGTCGATGCCCAGCACGATCTCGATCGCGCTCAGCGTCACCAGCGTGATCCACACCTGCGGATCGGTCAGCATCTCCATCATCTTTCTACATCCTCGACGAAATCAGAAAAAACGCGGGCCCAGCACCAGGCCCCAGCACAGCAGCACGTTCAGCATCAGCACGAACACGGCGGCCGACCCCATGTCCTTGGCGCGGCCGGCCAGTTCATGGAATTCGGCGCCGTAACGCTCGATCACCGCCTCGATGGCCGAATTGAGCAGCTCGGCGGCCAGCACCAGCAGGCAGCTGCCCAGCAGCAGCGCGCGCTCGATGCCGTCCTGGCCCAGCCACAGCGCCAGCGGTCCCATCACCGCCAGCAGGTAGACCTCCAGCCGGAACGAGGACTCGTGCAGCCAGGCTGCGCGCAGCCCCTGCAACGACCAGACGGTCGCCTTCAGCATGCGCGCCGGGCCGCGCGGCAGGTGCCCGGTTTCATCGGCCACGGGCGGGCCTCAGCCGCGTCCGCGCGACGGCAGCAGCGCACGACGCGCCGGCGGCGGGCCAGCCTGCGCTACGGAAGGACCGATGGAAGGCGGCGGCGGGAAACGGAGGGCGGACGCGGGCATGCGGGGCGGGCGGGACCAAAGGGGGTAATTTTGCCACAAGCCCGCCGCATCGACCCGTGCCGGTTCCCGCCCCGTGCGGTGGCTCTCACGCCTTGGCGGTGGCGGGCAACCACCGGGAATCTCGGATAAGGTGCCGCTTTCACCGGAGATTCCCCCATGACGTTGCTCACGCGCCGGCTGTCGCCGCTGTTGCTGCTGCTGGGCCTGGCCGCCTGCGCCGGCATCGCCCCGCCTCCCGCGTCCGCGCCGCCGGAGATTCCCCGCCAGGTCTCCAGCCCCGACTGGGAACAGGACATGCGGCGCTTCGCCGCCGAGGACGCGCGCACGCCGCCGCCACGGGGCGCGGTGCTGTTCATCGGCAGTTCGTCGATCCGCCTATGGGACACGCTGGCCGAGGATTTCCCCGCCACGGAGGTCATCAACCGCGGCTTCGGCGGATCGGAGATCCGCGACAGCACCTGGTACGCCGATCGCATCGTCGTGCCCTACCGGCCGCGGCTGATCGTGCTCTACGCCGGCGACAACGACCTCAACAGCGGGCGCGCGCCGGAGCAGTTGCACCGCGACTTCGTCGCCTTCGTCGAGCGGGTGCGCAAGGATCTGCCCGGCGTGCGCATCGCCTACATCGCCAGCAAGCCCAGTCCCTCGCGCGCGCACTTGCTCGATGCGCAGCGCCGCGCCAACGCGCTGATCCGCGACGAGGCCGCAAGGCGGCGCGGCGTGGAGTTCATCGACGTGTTCACGCCGATGCTGGACGCGGCCGGGCAGCCGCGCGAGGATTTGTTCATCGAGGACCGGCTGCATTTGAACCGGCAGGGCTACGAACTGTGGCGCGAGCTGATCGCGCCGTACCTGCGCTGATCCCGATGGCTCGCCGCCTCAGCGACGACGCGCGGCGCCCGGCGGCTGATAGAGGCTGAGCACGCAGCCGTCCGGATCGATGAAGTCCAGGCTCAGCCCGCCATCCGGCGCCTCGCTGACCGGCACGACGATCTCCACGCCCTGCGCGGCCAGCGCCTCGGCGCAGTCGTCGATGCCGGCATCCATGCTGAACACCACGACCGGACTCTCGCCCGCCCTGGCCGGGCGCTCGATGAACACCATAGACACGGGTCCGGCCTGCGCGGTGGCAAAGGGGCCGTCGTGCCCGTCCATGCGCTCCACCGACAGGCCCAGCGTGTCGCGGTAGAAGGAGACGCTGCGTTCGAGGCTGGCGACGAAGAAAACGACGGTATCCAGTTTGCATTCGGCGAGCATGGGATTCCTCTTCCGTTGGGATGTAGGGATCAGTTGCCGCCGGCGCTGCGAACGTGAGCGCGCGGGCGCAGGACCAGCAGGTGGCCGTCGCCGTCGTGCGCGCCGATGCCATCGGCATCGCGCAGCGCCGTCTTCAGCACGCGGCGGATGCGGCCGAACGGCAGGTCCGCCGAACGCGCCGGATCGCGCAGTTGCGCCAGCGCGGCGACTTCGGCGCGGCGGTCGGCCGGCAACTCGGCCAGCGCGCGCCGGATGCGGGTCAGGCGCTGGCGGAAGGCGGTCGCCTCGATGCCGAGGATCCAGCGGATCTCGTCGGCCGACAGCCCATGCAACGCCAGCACCGCGACGCGGCGCGCCGACGGCGGCAGCCTTTCCAGCAGCCAGGCCCGGGCGGCGGATTCGCAATCGTTGCCCGCCGCGGCATCGGATGGCGCTGCTTCGCCCGGCATCGCGTCGGCCACGGCGGCCTCCCTGCGCCGCCGCCGTGCCGCCGTCCGCCCGGACATCGCCGCCAAGTTGCGCAGCACGCCCGAAAGCCAGGCCGGGTCGTGCCAGGCCGGCTTCGAGCGCGGCCAGCAGCGTGTCCTGCACCAGGTCCTCGGCCTCGTCGGCGCGGCGGGTCAGGCGCCGCGCCTGGGCGAGCAGTCGGCGGTAGGCGGCGATGTCCATCGGCCGATTGTGCATCGTCCGCCGTCTAGGGGCGCTATTGCGAGCGCAGCGCCTCGATGGGATCCAGCTGCGAGGCCTTGCGCGCAGGGTAGTAGCCGAAGAACAGGCCGGTGGCCACCGAGAAGCCGGCCGCCATCCCGATCACCTGGCCGTTGAGCGCCACCGGCAGGTCGCTGAACTTGCCGACCAGCAGCGCGCCGACGATGCCGATGGCGATGCCCAGCACGCCGCCGATCAGCGAGATCAGCATCGCCTCGGCGAGGAACTGCCGGCGCACGTCCGACGGCCCGGCGCCGACCGCCATGCGCAGGCCGATCTCGCGGATGCGCTCGGTCACCGACACCAGCATGATGTTCATGATGCCGATGCCGCCGACGATGAGCGAAATGGTCGCCACCGCGCCGAGCAGCAGCGACATCAGCCGGGTGGTGGCAGTGCGGGTGGCGACGATCTCGGAGATGTTGCGCACGTTGAAGTCGTCCTCGGCGCCCGGCGCGATGCGGTGGCGCTGGCGCAGCAGCGCCTCGACCTCGCCCTGTACGTAGGACAGGTCCTTGGCGTCGGCCACGGTCAGCGCGATCTGCATCACCGCCCCCGGCGGCAGCCCCATCGCGCCCATCAGCCGGCGCCGCGCGGTCTCCAGCGGCACCATCATCACGTCGTCCTGGTCCTGGCCGAAGCCGCCCTGGCCCTTCGGCGCCAGCGTGCCGACCACGGTGAACGGCACCCGCCCCAGCCGCACGGTCTGGCCGACGCCGCTGTCCTCGCCGAACAGCGTGCGGCGCACCGTCTCGCCCAGGATCACCACCTTGGCCGCGCCGGAATAGTCCTGCGCGCTGAAGCCCTCGCCGTTGGCCAGGGTCCAGCTGTTGATGGCGAAGAAGTCCGGCTGCACGCCCTGCCAGCTGGTCGAGGCGTTGTTCTCGGCGAACACGATCTGGGTGTTGCCGCGCAGCGAACCGGCGACGTATTGCACCTCGGGGATCTCGGTGCGGATGGCCTCGGCATCGCCCTCGCGCAGGGTGAAGAAGCTGCCGGCGCTCATGCGCACGCCGCCGCCGCCGCGCCCGGCGCCCGGCGATATGTCCAGCCGCTGCGAGCCCAGCCCGGAGACCAGCTTGTCGATCTCGGCCTGCGTGCCCTGCCCGACCGACACCATCACGATCACCGCGGCGATGCCGATGATGACGCCCAGCGAGGTCAGCGCGCTGCGCATCCAGTTGCCGCGCAGGGCGAAGATGGCGGTGCGGAGGATGTCGGTGAAGTTCATGGCTTGGACGGGAATGGGGAGTGGGGAATAGGGAATGGCTGGAAGCGGCAGTTCCACCCGGCACAGGCGAACGAAATGCAGGAGTCAGGACTTTTCACCATTCCCTACTCCCGATTCCCCATTCCCGGCTCTTCGTGCAACTCCCCATCCCGCATCACCAGGATCCGATCCGCGTGCGCGGCGACCTCGGCGTCGTGGGTGATCAGCACGACGGTGTGGTTGTCGTCGCGCAGGCGCTTGAACAGCGCCAGGATCTCCTCGCCGGTCTTGCTGTCCAGCGCGCCGGTCGGCTCGTCGGCCAGCAGGATGGCCGGGCGGTTGATCAGCGCGCGGGCGATCGCCACGCGCTGCTGCTGGCCGCCGGACAGTTCGCTGGGGCGGTGGCCGGCGCGCTCGGCCAGGCCGACCGCCGCCAGCGCCTGCCGCGCGCGCTCGGCGCGCTCGGCCACCGGCACCTGCGCGTAGCCCAGCGGCATCGCCACGTTCTCCAGCGCGCTCATCCGCGGCAGCAGGTTGAAGCCCTGGAAGACGAAGCCGATCTTGTCGCGGCGCAGGACCGCCAGTTCCTCCGGATCCAGCGTCGCCACGTCGATGCCGTCGCACAGGTAGCTGCCGTGCGTGGGCGTGTCCAGGCAGCCGATCAGGTTCATCAGCGTGGACTTGCCCGAGCCGGACGGCCCCATGATGGCGACGAAATCGCCGCGCGCGATGCTCACGTCCACGCCCTTGAGCGCGACGACCTCGGCCTCGGTGCCGGGCGAATACACCTTGCCCAGCCCGTGCGTCTCGATGACCGGCACCGCCGTCGCGGTGCCGGCGTCAGGGTAGGCGGCCGGGCTCATTGCCTGGCCCGTTCGCCGATCACCACGACATCACCTTCCTTGATGTCGCCGGAGACCTCCGTGCTGGAACCGTCGCTGGCGCCGATGCGCACCTGCACCGCCTGCGGCTTGCCGTCGACCAGCTTGTAGATCGGCGCGCGGCGCGCGCCGATCAGCGCCTTCAGCGCGCTGTCCCAGCGCGTGGCCTGGCGCTCGTCCAGGGTGGCGCGGAAGGCGGCGAAATCCTGCTGCATGCGCTCGATCATGCGCTGGCGCATCTGCCCCTGCATGTTGCCGTCGCCCGCACCGGCCACGACCACGCGCGGTCCGCCACCGGGACCACCGCCGAACATGCCGCCGGCCTGTTGCTGCGCCTGCGCCATGCGCGCGGCCTGGCGCTCGCGCATCGCGTTCAACGCCGCGTCGAAGGCGGCCTGCTGGGCATCGGTCAGTTCCAGCCCGGCCGCGGCCTCGGCCAGGTCGTTGCCGATGCCGCCGCCGGCGCGCTGCGGGCCCTGCCCGGGCGCGGCGGCAGCGGCGGCGGGCGCGCTGGCGTCCGCGCCGGTGGGCTTGTAGCGCAGCGCGGCGTTGCCGACCTTGAGCACGCCGTCGCGACGGCTGACCTCGATCTCGGCATTGACGGTCAGCCCCGGCAGCAGGGTCTGGTCGCTGTTGTCCACCGACACCACCACCGGATAGGTGACCACGTTGCTGGTGGTGGTGGCGGCCAGCCGGACCTGCTCGACCTTGCCGCGGAACTGGCGGTCGGGGAAGGCATCGACGGTGAAGGTGACGTTCTGCCCGACCTCGACCTGGCCGATGTCGGCCTCGTCCACGGCCAGTTCGATCTTCATCTTGGCCAGGTCCTCGGCGAGCTTGAACAGCTCCGGCGCCTGCAGGCTGGCGGCCACGGTCTGGCCCGGTTCGATGGTGCGGGTCAGCACCACGCCGTCCACCGGCGAGCGGATCACCGTGCGGTCCAGGTTGACCCGGGTGGTCTGGGTGGCGGCGGTCTGCTGGCGGATCTGCGCCTGCGCGGAGTTGACCTGCGCACGCGCCTGGTCCAGCGCCGCGCGCGCCAGGTCGACGTCGCTCTGCGCGACCAGCCGCTGCCCGCCCAGGTCGGCCTTGCGGCGGTAGTCGGCCTCGGCGTTGGCCAGGGTCGCCTGCGCCTGCCGCAGCGAGGCCTGGGCGCTGGCGATCTGCGCGTTGCCCTGCGCGATCTGCGCCTCGTAGGTGCTCGGATCGATGCGCGCCAGCACGTCGCCCTTCTTCACCCGGCTGTTGAAGTCCACCAGCACGTCGGTGACCTGGCCGGAGATCTGGCTGCCGACCACGACGGTGGAGGTGGCGCTGAGCGTGCCGGTGGAGGAGATGGCCACGCGGATGTCGCCGCGCTCGACCTGCGCGGTGCGGTACGCGCCCTCGCTGTCGCGCTCGCCGCGCTGGGTGAAGTACCAGATGCCGCCGGCGATCAGGACCAGGCCCAGGGTGCCGAGCGCGATGCGGGGAAGAAGGGGACGGGGACGCGGGGCAGGACGACGGGGCTGGCTCATCGGTGAGTCGGCTGGGGAGGGAAAGTGGGGGATTAACGCACGGAAGGCCGCGCCGTTGACAGTGACGAAAGCTGACTTGAACCGGCGGCTGTCAGCCCTGGAAGCGAACGGTCGCGCAGGTCCCCTGCCCCGGCACGCTGTCCAGCTCGACCTTCCAGCCGAAGCGGTCGCACAACCGGCTGACGATGGACAGGCCCAGGCCGATGCCCTGCGGCCGGTCGGGGTCGACCCGGTAGAACGGTTCGAACACGCGCACGATCGCCTCGGCGGTCATGCCCACGCCGGTGTCGCGCACGATCAGCTGGTCCTGTTCGAGGATCACGTCGATGCGGCCGCGCTCGGTGTAGATGCAGGCGTTGCGCAGCAGGTTGCTGATCACCACCTGGAACACCCGCGGCGGCGCGTGCAGGCGCGGGCGCGCGTTGAGCGTGACTTCCAGGTCCACCGGCTTGCCGATCAGCAGCGCGCGCGCGTTCTCGGCCTCGTCCAGCACGATGTCGGCGACGTCGAATTCCTCGCTCTGCGGCTCGACCTCGGCCTCGCGCGCCAGGATCAGGAAGGCGTCGATCACCGCCTCCATGTCGCGGCCGGCGCGCTGGATGCGCTGCAGCGCGCGCGCCACCCGCGGTGGCGAGTCTTCGGCCATCGCCATGTCGGTGGCCACGCGGATGACGGTCAGCGGGGTGCGCAGCTCGTGGCTGGCGTCGCGGGTGAAGTCGCGCTCGCGCGCCACGTGCGCGCTGACCCGCCGGCCCAGGCCGTGCAGCGCGGCGGCGAGCTGGCGGGTCTCGCCCTGCACGTCGGCCGGCAGCCTGTCGGGGGCCAGCACGGCCACTTCCGGGTGGCGCGGATCCCAGGCCGCCACCTGCCGCGCCAGCCAGCTCACCGGCGAGACCAACCGCTTGGAGGCGCGGTAGGTCAGCCAGGACACCACGTAGATGGCGATCAGGGTCAGGATGATCGGCAGGGTGCCGAAGTAGAACGCCATCCGTTCGGCCTGCGACTGCAGGAACACCAGGTACAGCCGGCCCGGCGCCTGTTCGTCCACCAGCACCAGCAACCGGTCCTGCTCGAGCTCGTGGAAGCCCGGGCGCAGCTCGCGCAGGTTCTCCGGCAGCACCATCGGCGAGTGGCCCCTGGGCACCAGGTAGCCGCGGATGTTGTAGGTGTTGGGCGGCGGCTGCGCGGTGGAGGCGCTGTAGAGCTGCCAGAAGTGCGCGGCTTCTTCCTTCAGGGCGGTGTTCATCAGGCTGTGCTTGATCACCGCCGAGATCAGGTACACGCCGACCACGATGGCCACGCTCACCATCACCGCCTGCAGGATGAAGGCGATGCGCAGCTTGCGCGGCAGGCCGTGGGGCATCTGCGTGTCCGTCTTGTACGAAAAGCGGCGCGGCCCGCCCCTTCAGCCGATGTCGGCGATGCGGTAGCCCGCGCTCTGCACGGTGTGCAGCAGCGGCTTGTCGAACGGCTTGTCGATGATCTTGCGCAGGTTGTAGAGGTGGCTGCGCAGGGTGTCCGAGTCGGGCAGGCCGTTGCCCCAGATCTCGCGCTCGATCTCCTGGCGGGTGACCACGCGCGGCGACTCGCGCATCAGGATGGTCAGCAGGCGCAGGCCGATCGGCGAAAGCATCAGCTCGATGCCACCGCGGGTGGCGCGCATGCTGACCGGATCCAGCACCAGGTCGGCCACCTTCAGCACCTCCGAGCCGACCTGGCGGCGCTCGCGCCGGATCAGTGCGCGCAGCCTTGCCTCCAGTTCCTGGATGGCGAACGGCTTGGTCAGGTAGTCGTCGGCACCCGAGCTCAGGCCGGTGAGCTTGTCGTCGAGCGTGTCGCGCGCGGTCAGCATCAGCACCGGCGTGGACTTGCGCGCCTCGGTGCGCAGCTTCTTGCACACTTCCATGCCGTCCAGGCGCGGCAGCATCAGGTCCAGCACCAGCACGTCGTAGCTGTTCTCGGCCGCCAGCCGGTAGCCGTCCAGGCCGTCGCTGGCGTAGTCCACCTCGAAGCCCCTGCCTTCCAGGTACTCCCCGATCATCTCCGAGATGTTGCGGTTGTCTTCCACCACCAACACCAGTCCGGCCGTTTCCTGAGCGTGGCGCATAACGTCTCCTGTGATCTTCAGGTTTGTGAACCTACCCAGCCGCGAGTGCAGGCCATGTGAAGATTCAGATGAACAGGCTCCGCACGCAATCGAACCTGGCAGCGGCGGGCTTCAGGCGGCCCGTGGCGCGAACATGATCACCGCCATGCCGGCCAGGCACAGCGCCACGCCGAGCAGGTCCCAGCGATCCGGGCGGATCCCGTCCATCGCCCACAGCCAGACCAGCGCGGTGGCTACGTAGACGCCGCCATAGGCCGCGTAGATCCGTCCGGAGGCGGCCGGGTGCAGGGTCAGCAGCCAGGCGAACAGGGCCAGGCTGGCGGCCGCCGGCAGCAGCAGCCATGCGCTGCCGCCCTTGCGCAGCCACAGCCAGGGCAGATAGCAGCCGACGATCTCGGCCACCGCGGTGACGATGAACAGCAGCAAGGTCTTCATCGGGGGAGTATCGGATGGCGGGCGGCGTGGCGGTAGCGGTACGCGCGCGGGAACGGCTTGAAGTCGCCGGTCCGCGCTTGAGCCGCCATGCGGCGGTCAAGAGCGCGGAAAGCAGCGGAGCAAGCTCCGCTCTACGGGAGCGGTCGCAGGGAAAACCCGCTAGGCAGCCGGATCGCCCCGCTCCTGCTGCTTGACCCTTTCCCAGCAGGCTTCCTGCTGCGCCAGCGACAGCTGCGCCAGCGGCGTGCCGTCGGCGCGCGCGAGCGCCTCCATCGCGCGGAAGCGACGCTCGAACTTGTGGTTGGCGCGGCGCAGCGCGCCGCCGACGTCGACCTGCGCGTGCCGCGCCAGGTTGGCGGCGACGAACAGCAGATCGCCGATCTCCTCCTCCAGCCGCTCGCGGTTGCCGTCCACGGGGCCACGCGCGAACTCGGCCTGCACCTCGGCGATTTCCTCGTGCAGCTTGTCGATGACCGGCGCCGGGCCCGGCCAGTCGAAGCCCACCCGCGCCGCGCGCGACTGCAGCTTCAACGCGCGCTGCCATTCCGGCAGCCCGCGCGAGACGCCGGCCAGGGCCGAGTCGTCGCGCTCGCCGGCGGCCTCGCGCTCGGCGCGCTTGATCGCTTCCCAGTTCAGCGTCTGCGCCTGCGCGTCATCGAACGAGACAGCCTGCCCCGCGCCTGTCGAAGCACCGAACACGTGCGGATGCCGGCGCAGCATCTTGTCGCTGATCGCCGCGACCACGTCGGCGAAGGCGAACGCGCCCTGCTCCTGCGCCATCCGCGCATGGAACACCACCTGCAGCAGCAGATCGCCCAGTTCGTCCTTCAGCGCGTGCAGGTCGCCGCGATCGATGGCGTCGGCGACCTCGTAGGCCTCCTCGATCGTGTACGGGGCGATGCTGGCGAAGTCCTGCTCCAAGTCCCACGGGCAGCCGCCCTGCGGATCGCGCAGGCGCGCCATGATCGCCAGCAGGCCGTCGATGCCGTGCGCTTCAGCCATGCTGCTGCGCTTCGGCGGCGGCCAGCCACGCCCGCCACGGCAGCGCCGGATCGCCCAGGGCGATGAAGTCGCCGTTGAGCAGCGTCTCGCGGCGGTTGTAGCGGAACGCGCGGCCGTCCGGCGCCAGCAGCGCGCCGCCGGCGGCCTCCAGCACGCACTGGGCCGCGGCGGTGTCCCATTCGGAAGTGGGGCCGAAACGCGGGTAGACGTCCAGCCCGCCCTCGGCGATGCGGCAGAACTTCAGCGACGAACCCAGCCCGATCGTCTCGATCTCGCCCATGCCGGCCAGCACCGCCTCGGTGCGCGCGTCGCGGTGCGAGCGGCTGGCGGCCACCCGCAGCGGCCGCGCGGCCGGGCGGGCGGTGCGCAGCAGCACGTCGACCTGGCCGCTGCGGCGGTAGGCGTTGCGGCCCTGCTCGGCATGCCAGGTGTGCCCGCCCACCGGTGCGTGCACGACGCCGAACACCGGCACGTGCTGGGTCACCAGCGCGATGTTGACGGTGAACTCGCCATTGCGCTTGACGAACTCGCGGGTGCCGTCGAGCGGATCCACCAGCCAGTAGGTGCTCCAGCCGCTGCGCGTGGACCAGGGGATGTGGGCGCCCTCTTCCGACAGGATCGGGATGCCGGGCGTGAGCCGCTGCAGGCCCTCGCTGATGACCCGGTGGGCGGCCAGGTCGGCGGCGGTCAGCGGGCTGTCGTCGCTTTTGTGCTGCACGTCGAAGGCGTTGTCGTAGATGCCGAGGATCGCATCGCCGGCTTCGCGGGCGATGACCAGGACGGCTTCGTGCAGATCCGCGCTCATCCGCGTCATCGGGCGCCACGCAGCCATTCGCGGGCGATGAACAGGGCCGCCAGCGAACGGCCTTCAGAAAAATCCTCGCGCAGCATCAGCGCGTCGAGGTCGTCGAGTTTCCACGGCACTACTTCCAGTTCCTCCGGTTCGTCTCCCGGCAGTCGCTCGGGATAGAGATCGCGGGCCACGACCAGCCAGGACTGGTGGGCCATGTAGATGGGCGCCAGGGTCAGGCTGCGCAGCACGTCGATGCGGCGCGAACCGTAGCCGGCTTCTTCCTTCAGCTCGCGGTCGGCCGCCTGCTCCGGCGTCTCGCCGGCGTCGATGCGGCCCTTGACCAGGCCCAGCTCGTAACGGTGCATGCCGGCGGCATACTCGCGCACCAGCAGCACGGTATCGGCGTCGAGCATCGGCACCACCACCACCGCGCCATGCCCCTGCGGGCGGATGCGGTGGAAACGGCGGCGCTCGCCGTTGCTGAATTCCAGATCCAGTTCCTCCACCCGCTCGCCGCCGATGCGCTCGGTGACGCCGTGGATCACGGGCAGCGGACGGCTCATGCGCGCCCCGGACCGCGGCCGGCCTGCGGACGACGGCACGGTGCGGCCGATATCATGGGGAGATGCACGAGACGGATCATGAAATACGAATGCTAGCAGAGGCCGACCGCTGGCGTAGCCGCGACCTGGCGGTGCTGTGGCATCCGTGCACGCAGATGCGCGAGCATCCGCACACCTTGCCGCTGGTGCCGATCGCGCGCGGCGAAGGCGCCTGGCTGATCGGCCAGGACGGGCGCCGCTACCTCGACGCGGTCAGCAGCTGGTGGACCAACCTGTTCGGCCACGCCGAACCGCGCATCGGCGCGGCCATCGCCGCGCAGGCCGGGCGGCTGGAGCAGGTCATCCTGGCCGGCTTCAGCCATCCGCCGGCGGTCGAGCTGGCCGAGCGCCTGCTGGCGATCGCGCCGCGCCAGCAGGGGCGCGCGCCGCTGGCCAAGGTGTTCTATGCCGACAACGGCTCGGCCGGCGTGGAGGTGGCGCTGAAGATGGCCTTCCACTGCTTCCGCAACCGCGGCGAAACCCGGCGCACGCGCTTCGTTGCGCTGGAGAACGGCTACCACGGCGAGACCCTCGGCGCGCTGGCGGTCGGCGACATCCCGCTGTACCGCCGCGTCTATGCGCCGCTGCTGGCCGAGGCGCTGTTCGCGCCCTCGCCCGACGCCTACGCCGCGCGCGACGGCGAGAGCGAGGCGCAGGCCGCCCATCGTGCCGCCGATACGCTGGCGGACCTGTTCGAGCGCCATCCCGGCGAAATCTGCGCGCTGATCCTGGAACCGCGCGTGCAGTGCGCCGGCGGCATGCGCATGCACCATCCGGACTACCTGCGGCGCGCGCGCGAACTGTGCGACGCGCACGGCGTCTTCCTGATCGCCGACGAGATCGCCACCGGCTTCGGCCGCACCGGCACGATGTTCGCCTGCGAGCAGGCGGGGGTCGCGCCCGACCTGCTGTGCCTGTCCAAGGGCCTGACCGGCGGCTTCCTGCCGCTGGCGGCGGTGCTGGCCACCCAGGACCTCTACGACGCCTTCCTCGACGATTCGCGCGAGCGCGCCTTCCTGCATTCGCACAGCTACACCGGCAACCCGCTGGCCTGCGCGGCGGCGCTGGCGACGCTGGACATCTTCGTGCAGGACGACGTCATCGCGCGCAACCGCGCCACCGCGGCGAGGATGGCCGAGCTGGCCGCGCCGCTGGCGCAGCACCGCCACGTCGCGCAGGTGCGGCAGGCCGGCATGATCGTGGCCTTCGAACTGGCGCGCGACGGAAGGCGCGACGCGCCGTTCGACGCCTCCGAACGCATCGGCCTGCGCGCCTACCGCGCCGCGCTGGATCGCGGCGTGCTGCTGCGGCCGCTGGGCGAGGTGCTGTACTGGATGCCGCCGTACTGCATCGACGAGGAACAGCTGCAACGGCTGGCGGCCGCCACCGCCACCGCCATCGAGGAAGCCACCGCATGCGCCTGACCCGCTGCCACGTCGACCTGCCGCTGGTCCCGGGCCGCGGCCTGCGCCTGCCCGGGGACGCCGCCAGCCACCTGACCCGCGTGCTGCGGCTGCGCGAGGGCGACGCCTGCGTGCTGTTCAACGGCGACGGGCACGACTACCCGGCGCGGCTCACCGCGGTGGACAAGCGCGGCGCCGAGGCGGAGGTGCTGTCCGCCACCCCGGTGGACAACGAGTCGCCGCTGCGGATCACCCTGGTGCAAGGCATCGCGCGCGGCGAGAAGATGGACCTGATCCTGCAGAAGGCCACCGAGTTGGGCGTGGCCGCGATCGTCCCGGTCAACGCCGAGCGCACCGAGGTCAAGCTGGACGCCGACAGGATGGCCAAGCGGCTGGTGCACTGGCGCAGCGTCGTGGTCGCGGCCTGCGAGCAGAGCGGTCGCGCGGTGGTGCCGGAAGTGGCCGCGCCGGTGGCGCTGGCGCAACTGGCCACGCAGCTTGCGCCGGGGGACATGCGGCTGACGCTGGATCCGCGCGGCGAACGCGCGCTGTCGGAACTGGAGCATCGCGATGGCGGCGGCATCACGCTGGCCATCGGCCCGGAGGGCGGCTGGTCGCCGCGCGATCGCGAACTGCTGGCGCAGGCGGGCTTCGCCGGATTGCGCCTGGGCCCGCGCATCCTGCGCACCGAGACCGCGGGGCTGGCGGCGATCGCGGTGCTGCAATCGCGCTTCGGCGATCTGTAGAAAGCCACGCCAGGCGGGCAGCGGAGCAAGCTCCGCTCTACAGGCAGCGGGTTTGTAGAGCCGAGCTTGCCCGGCTCCTGCATCAGCCAGAAACGATGCCGTCCATGCATTCTTGATTCGAATGCTTCCCCTTCTCCGGGGCCTTGTCGCTCAGCGCGCCTCCAGCACCCGGCGCAGGAACGGCACGGTGACGCGCCGCTGCGCGGCCAGTGATTCGCGATCCAGTTTCTCCAGCACGGCGATCAGGTTGCCCAGGTCGCGCCCGCTGCGGGTCAGCAGCCAGTCCAGCGCGGCCTCCTCCAGCACCAGCCCGCGCCGGCGCGCGCGATCGCGCAGCACCTCGCGCCGGCCCTCGTCGTCCAGCGCCGGCAGGACGATGCGCGCGCACTGCGACAGCCGCGAGCGCAGGTCCGGCAGGACCAGCCCGAGTTCGTCGGGCAGCGCGGCGGCGGTGTAGAGCACGCCGATGCCGGCCGCGCGCGCGCGGTTGTGGAAGTCGAACAGCGCGACCTCGTCGTCGCGCGCGTCGGCCACCGCCTCCAGCCCGTCCACCGCGATCACGTCGTGGCCGTCCAGCGCCTCCAGCGCCTCGCGCATGCGCCCGGCGCCGGCCGCCGCCGGCAGGTAGGCCGCGCGGCGACCGGCCTGCCCGGCCGCCGCGCACAGCGCCAGCGCCAGGTGGGTCTTGCCGGTGCGCGCGGCGCCGGCCAGGTAGATCCAGTCGGCCGCCGGCCGCGTGGCCAGCGCGCGCAACTGCGCCAGTGCGCCATCGGGCGCGCCGACATAGCTCTCGAAACGCTGGTCGGGCGGCGGCCGCAGCGCCAGCGGCAACTGCGGCGTGCCGCCGGAAGGGCCGGCCGCCGTGTTCACCGGTCGTCGCTGTCGCGCGGCGCGGCCTCGCCCGGCATGCCCATGTCGAGATGGGAATCGAGCAGGATCGCCGGGCGATCGCCGGCGTACAGCGGGCTGTTGGTGTACTGCTCGTGCGCGTAGCGCAGCAGCACGTTGGCGATCGCCGCCACCGGCAGCGCCAGCAGCATGCCGAGGAAGCCGAACAGCTGCCCGCCGGCCATCACCGCGAAGATCACCGCCACCGGGTGCAGGCCGATCTTGTCGCCGACGATGCGCGGGGTCAGCACGTAGCTCTCCAGCAGCTGGCCGATGGTGAACACCACTGCCATGCCGCCCATCAGCTTGAGATCGAAGCCCTGCGCCTGCACCAGCGCCGCCACCACCGCCATCACCACGCCGGCCGCCGCGCCCAGGTAGGGGATGAAGCTGATGAAGCCGGCGATGATGCCGATCAGCAGGCCCAGCTTGAGGCCGATGATCGACAGGCCGATGGCGTAGATCGCGCCCAGCGCCAGCATCACCAGGAACTGCCCGCGCAGGAACGCGCCGAGCACGTCGCTGGATTCGCGCGCCAGCCGGCCGACGGTGCCGACGTGATCGCGCGGCACCAGCGCGGCGATGCGCTCGACCAGCTTGTCCCAGTCGCGCAGGAAGTAGAACGTCAGGATCGGCAGCAGCACCAGGTTGACCACCCAGGCGATGACCGCGAAGCCCGAGCGCGACAGCGTGCCGAAGAACGTCGCCGCCACGCCGCCGGCCTGCTGCCAGTGGCCGCGGATCCACTCGGTGATGCGCTCGGCGTTGAGCCAGGCGGTCAGTTCCAGGCCGGTGCGCTGCTCGACCCACGGCAGCGCGGTCAGCAGGAACCAGTCGCGGTAGGTCGGCAGCGACTGCATCAGCTCGATGACCTGGCGCTCGATCATCGGCACCAGGATCAGCAGCGCCAGCGCCAGCAGCAGCAGCATCAGGGTGAACACCAGCACCACCGCGGTGGTGCGCGAGCGCCCCCGGCGCTGCAGCCGGTCCACCCACGGATCGCCCAGCCAGCCCAGCAGCGCGGCCAGCACGAACGGCGTCAGCACCGGCGCCAGCAGCCAGATCAGCCAGCCGGCGATGAGCGCGATGATCAGCCATTGCCAGCGCCGCGCGATCGGATTGACGGGGGGAGTCTGGGTCAGCGACATGCGGAGGTTCCGTTCCGGTGGGCCTGGGAATCAGGGGATGCGGTAGACCGGCGGCTGGCCTTCTTCCGCGGAAATGAGCGCGTCCTCGCCCAGCATGCGCTGGAACCCGGGCAGACCCGACAGCAGTTCCAGATCCAGTTCCAGGCGATCGCCGCCGGCGCGCACCGGGGTGATGCGGCGGACCACCGACATCTTCTGCAGCCGGCCCATCAGGCGCACGTAATCGTCGCTGCCGTGCAGCCCGGCGAACACCACCCGGTAGCTGCCGGCCTGGCCGATGGCGACCCGGCGCGCGTAGCGCTTCATCAACGCCTCGGCCGCGCCATCGGCGCCGCCGGCCATCGCCCGGCGCGCGTCGGCGTCGCGGGTGGACCAGCTCGACAGCACCTTGCCGGCATCGACGAACACCCAGTCGGCCTTCCAGCCGCTACCGCCGTCGCGGTAGAGCTTGCCGATCAACTGCATCGGCGGGCTGTAGCGGGAGGAGGCGCGCGCGATGGCGGCCGTGTCCTGGCGCCAGATCGCGCCGACCAATGCCTGTTCGGCCGTACTGCCGGCGGGCAGGCCCAGGCTGAAGCCGCGCTCGACGGCGCGGTTGAGCAAAGGCCGCGCCGCGTTGGTCTGCGGCAGGCCGACCAGGCGCGGGCCGCTGCCGTCGTTGATGGCCAGCCAGATCACCGGCTTAGGCCGCGGCTGCGGCCAGATCGGCAGGCCCAGCACGCCGGCGATCGCGTCGACGTCGGCCTCGCGGAAGCGCACCACCAGCAGGGTGCGGAAGGTCGGCGCGCCGGACGGCGAGGTGCCCTGGTCCTGGCGGTAGTCGTAGTGCTCGACGTAGTCGGCGGCGTTGCGCAGCTCGGCCGCCACGCCGGGCTTGGCGGTCACGCCGCGGTCGCCGGTCAGCTTGGCCAGCACCGCGCCCAGCGCACGGGTGAAACCGCCGCGGCGGTCGGCCTCGGCCTGGCTGTTGACCGGCACCTCGGCTTCGTACAGGCCGCGCGCGCTGACCGCCTCGCCCTCGAGGCGCGGCTCGGACTGCGCCCACGCCGCCGGCGCGACCCACGGCGCGGCCGCCAGGGACAGGAGGGCCGTGAGGGCGAAGGCGGAAATCCGGCGCATCGAGCGTCCTTGGGTTCGACGAATCGGAGGGAATTGTTGCCCGAATGGCCGGCCAGCGCCAATCCGGGCCGTTCATCCGGCGCGCGCGGCGGCCGGTTTCCGGCAGCGCACGCCATGCACCCGGAGCACTTCCCCACGCGGCAAAGCACCCCAAAGCACATGACACGCTCTAAAATTGCCGGTCCTTGCCTTGAAGCCGACGAGCGCGCCGTGACCGCATCCCCGCCCCCCACCCCGATGACCTACCGCGACGCGGGGGTCGACATCGACGCCGGCAACGCGGTGGTGGAACGCATCAAGCCGCTGGTCAGGCGCAGCTTCCGCCCCGAGGTGATGGGCGGGCTGGGCGGCTTCGGCGCGCTGTTCGACCTGTCCGGCAAGTACCGCGAGCCGGTGCTGGTCTCGGGCACCGACGGCGTCGGCACCAAGCTCAAGCTGGCCCAGCAACTGGGGCGCCACGACACGATCGGCATCGACCTGGTCGGCATGTGCGTCAACGACGTGCTGGTGCAAGGCGCCGAGCCGCTGTTCTTCCTCGACTACTTCGCCACCGGCAAGCTCGACGTGGAGACCACCGTGGCGGTGGTCGGCGGCATCGCCCGGGGCTGCGAACTGGCCGGCTGCGCGCTGATCGGCGGCGAGACCGCCGAGATGCCCGACATGTACGCTCCCGGCGAATACGACCTGGCCGGCTTCACCGTCGGCGCGGTCGAAAAATCGCAACTGCTCGACGGCGGCAAGGTGCGCCAGGGCGACGTGCTGATCGGCATCGCCTCGTCCGGCCCGCATTCCAACGGCTATTCGCTGATCCGCCGGATCTACGACCGTGCCGGCCGCCCGGCCGACGCGCAGGTCGGCGGCGTCGCCCTGGCCGACGCGCTGATGGCGCCGACCACGCTGTACGTCAAGCCGGTGCTGGCGCTGCTGAAGTCGCACGGCGAGGCCATCCACGCGATGGCCCACGTCACCGGCGGCGGCCTGACCGAGAACATCATCCGCGTCGTCCCCGACGGGCTGGGCCTGGACATCGACGCCGGCGCGTGGACGCTGCCGCCGGTGTTCGAATGGCTGCAGCGCGAGGGCGCGGTCGAGGACGCCGAGATGTGGCGCACCTTCAACTGCGGCATCGGCTTCGTGCTGATCGCCGATCCGGCGCAGGCCGGCGCGCTGGAGGCGGCGCTGGACGCGCACGGCCTGGCGCACTGGCGCATCGGCCAGGTGGTCGCCGCGTCCGGCGGCGAACGCGTGCGCATCGGCTGATCCGCATGGCCCACGGCAAGCGCTGGGCGCTGGCGGCGACGCTGGCGGTGTTCGCGCTGAGCTGGATAGCGCCGCCGTGGCCGCTGGAACAGGCGCTGCACAGCAGCCTGACCGTGGCCGGGCTGGCCGCGCTGGTCTGGCTGGACCGGCGCTGGCCGCTGAAGACCCCGCACTACGCCTTCGTCTGCCTGTTCGTCGTCGTCCACTGCATCGGCGCGCGCTGGCTGTATTCCAACGTGCCCTACGACGAATGGGCGCAGGCGCTGGCCGGCTGGTCGCCGCAGCAGGCGTTCGGCTGGCAGCGCAACCACTTCGACCGCTTCGTCCACCTGCTGTACGGGCTGTGCTTCGCCCCGCCGGTGCGCTTCCACCTGGAACGCCACGCGCGGGCGACGCCGTGGCAGGCGTTCGCCATCGCGGTGCTGCTGGTGATGGCCAGCAGCCTGGTCTACGAATGGATGGAATGGGGCATCGCGCTGGCGATGTCGCCGGAGGCGGCCGAGTCCTACAACGGCCAGCAGGGCGACATCTGGGACGCGCACGCCGACATGCTGCTGGCCACGCTGGGCTGCGTGTCGGCCTGGCCGTGGCGCCGGCGCGCGATGGCGGGAGCGCGGCCATGAGCCGGCGCATCGCGGTGCTGGCCTCCGGGCGCGGCAGCAACCTGCAGGCGATCCTGGAGGCGATCGCCGCCGGCGCGCTGGATGCCGAAATCGTCGGCGTGTTCTCCGATCGCGCCGACGCGGCCGCGCTGGACAAGGTGCCCGAGGCCCTGCGCTGGAGCGCCAGCCCGCGCGCCTGGC
This sequence comes from Pseudoxanthomonas mexicana, assembly GCF_046736355.1. Taxonomy (GTDB): domain Bacteria; phylum Pseudomonadota; class Gammaproteobacteria; order Xanthomonadales; family Xanthomonadaceae; genus Pseudoxanthomonas_A; species Pseudoxanthomonas_A mexicana_B. The sequence continues at coordinate 2,949,273 of NZ_CP157201.1, forward strand.
CCGACCGCGCCGCGTTCGACGCCGCGCTGGCCGACGCGGTGGCGGCGGCGCGGCCGGACTGGATCGTCTGCGCCGGCTACATGCGCATCCTCGGCGAGGCGTTCATCGCCCGTTTCGAAGGCCGGCTGCTGAACATCCATCCCTCGCTGCTGCCGAAATACCGCGGCCTGCACACCCACCAGCGCGCGCTCGACGCCGGCGACGCCGAACACGGCGCCAGCGTGCACTTCGTCGTGCCGGAGCTGGACGCCGGCACCGTGATCGCGCAGGCGCGCATCCCGGTGCTGGCCGGCGACGACGCCGCGGCGCTGGCCGCCCGCCTGCTGCCGCGCGAGCATGCGCTGCTGGTCGCCACGCTGCGGCTGGCCACCGCCGGACGCCTGGCTGAACGGGACGGCAAGGCGCATCTGGATGATCAGCCGCTATTTAGCCCGCTGTCCTTAGATTCCACGGGCGACCTGACCCGCCCCGACGACTGACGACGAAAAAGATGCCCCGACTGCCCCTGCGTGTCCTGCTGAGCGGCATGCTGGCCCTGGCCGCCGCGCCCGCGCTGGCGCTGGAGCCGTTCGTGGCCAGTTACCAGGCGTACCGGGACGGCAAGCTGGCCGGCAGCGCGACGATGAAGGTCGCCCGCCTGGACGGCGATCGCTGGCAGATCGATCTCGGCGTGCGCGGCACGCGCGGGTTCGCCCGGCTGGCGCGGCTGAACATCGAGCAGAGCACGGTGTTCGACGTCGCCGACGGCGATCGCTACCGGCCGGCGACCCAGGCCACCGTGCAAAGCGCGCTGTTCGGCGGCAAGCGCATGGTCGGCCTGTACGACTGGCAGGCGGGCAGCGCGCAGTGGCAGGGCGACATCAAAAAGGAGCGGCGCGCGCCGCTGCCGCTGCAAGACGGCGACATGAGCGCGCTGCTGATGAACCTGGCGGTGATCCGCGACGCCGCGCCGGATCGGCGGCTGGACTACCGGGTGGTCGACAACGGCCGCGTGCGCCGCTACGAGTACGCGGTGGCGGCGCAGACCGAGATCATCGAGGTCGAGGGCCTGAGCTACGATGCGATGCGCGTGGTCCGCACCAACGGTGGCGACGACGAGCAGATTTTCTGGGTGGCCGCAGGCGTACCCACTCCCGTGCGCATCCTGCAGCGGGAAAAGGGCCAGGACGCGATAGACCTGCGCCTGGTCGATTACCAAGGAGTGCCATGACATGAAGAACCTCCGTATGACCACGCTCCGCCGTCCGCTGGCCGCCCTGCTGCTGGCCGGCGCCTGCGCGCCCGCGCTGGCGGTGGAGGCCTTCACCGCCACCTACCAGGCCAACGCGCTCGGCATGCAGGGCGAAGGCAGGATGGTGCTGGCCCCGCAGGGCAACCGCTGGCAGTACAGCCTGACGGTGAAAAACCAGGCGGTCGATCTGTCGCAGCAGACCGTGTTCGACGAGCACGCAGGCCAGTTGCGCCCGCTGTCCAGCAGCGACAACTCGCGTTTCCTGATCAAGAAGAAGGCGGTCAACACGACCTACGACTGGGGCAAGGCGCAGGCCACCTGGTCCGGCGACGTCAAGCCCGACCGCGCCGGCCCGGTGCCGCTGCAGAAGGGCGACATGGACGCGCTGCTGGTCAACCTGGCGATCGTGCGCGACGTCGCCGCCGGCAAGCCGCTGACCTACCGCATGGTCGAGAACGGCCGCGCCAAGCCGATGACCTACCAGGTCGCCGGCAGGGAGAAGGTCACCGTCGGCGGCCGCACCCACGACGCGACCAGGGTCCAGCGCACCGACGGCGACCGCCAGACCATCGTCTGGGTGGTCAACGACATCCCGGTGCCGGCGCGCATCCTGCAGCGCGAGAACGGCAGCGACGCCATCGACCTCAAGCTGACCGGCTGGCACTGAACGCACGGAAGCATCGTCATTCCCGCGCAGGCGGGAATGACGAGCACAAGCGGCTCCCTTACTCGCCTTCCTCGCGGAAGCTGGTCCGGCAATCGACCCGGATCGGCTGGCCGTTGCCGCGCCAGGCATAGGCGCTGCACTCGCGCGCGCCTTCGCGGCTCTGCCTGACCGTCACCGAGGTGAAGGCCTGCAGGATTTCGGCACCGGTCACGGTGCCGTCGGCGTTCCAGTCCATGTCCTCGCTGGCCAGGCCGCGGGTGCCGGCCGCGCCGGTCGCGTGCAGCCAGCCCACCAGCGCCAGCAGCAGCGCCACGGCGGCCAGCAGCAGCTTGCGGCGCAGGGTGAAGCGGCGGGTGATGGTGGCCATGTCAGGCGACCCGGCGGATCTTCGCGCCGAGCGCACCGAGCTTCTCCTCGATGTTCTCGTAGCCGCGATCCAGGTGGTAGATGCGGTCGATGACGGTCTCGCCGCCGGCGACCAGGCCGGCCAGGATCAGCGAGGCCGACGCGCGCAGGTCGGTGGCCATCACCGGCGCGCCGGACAGCCGCTCCACGCCGCGCACGATCGCGGTGTGCCCTTCCACGCGGATGTCCGCGCCCAGCCGCAGCAGTTCGTTGACGTGCATGAAGCGGTTCTCGAAGATCGTCTCGTTGATCACCGCCACGCCTTCGGCGATGCAGTTGAGCGCCATGAACTGCGCCTGCATGTCGGTCGGGAACGCCGGGTACGGCGCGGTGGTCAGGCTGACCGCGCGCGGGCGGCGGCCGTGCATGTCCAGGGTGATGCTGTCGTCGGTGCAGTCCAGCTCGGCGCCGGCCTCCTTCAGCTTGTCCAGCACCGCGTCCAGCGTGCCGGGACGCGCGCGCCGCGCGGTGACGCGGCCGCCGGTCATCGCCGCGGCGACCAGGAAGGTGCCGGTCTCGATGCGATCCGGCAGCACCACGTGGCGCCCGCCGGACAGCCGCTCGACGCCGTGGATGGTGATGCGCGAGGTGCCCGCGCCCTCGATGCGCGCGCCGAGCGCGTTGAGGCAGTCGGCCAGGTCGGTGACCTCCGGCTCCATCGCCGCGTTCTCCAGCACGGTGGTGCCCTGCGCCAGCGTGGCGGCGGCCATCACGTTCTCGGTGCCGGTCACGGTGACCATGTCGAACACGTAGCGCGCGCCCTTCAGCCGGTCCGCGCGCGCCTTGATGAAGCCGTTCTCGACGGTGATCTCCGCGCCCAGCGCCTGCAGGCCCTTGATGTGCAGGTCGACCGGGCGCGAACCGATCGCGCAGCCGCCGGGCAGCGACACCTCGGCCGCGCCGTGCCGGGCCAGCAGCGGTCCCAGCACCAGGATCGAGGCGCGCATGGTACGGACCAGTTCGTAAGGCGCCACGTGCTGGTTCACGCTGCGCGGATCGACGACGATGCTGCGGCCCCTGGCCAGCGTGCCTTCGTCGATGGCGATGCCCGCGCCGAGTTCGCTGAGCAGCTTCACCGTGGTGATCACGTCGTGCAGGTGCGGCACGTTGGTGATCTCCACCGGCGCGTCGGCCAGCAGCGTCGCGCACAGGATGGGCAGCACCGCGTTCTTGGCGCCGGAGATGCCGACCTCGCCGTGGAGGGCGTTGCCGCCGGTGACGATGATTTTCTGCATGTCGTTGTCGATGGGAAGTGGAAGGAGCGGGTCGCCGGCGATCACTCGCCGGGACGGTCGGGGTGTTGCGGGGCAGGGTCGCGGATCTCGTACCACTCCGCCCGGGACGCGGTGAAGATGTGCATCCGCACGGGCGCGTCCACCGGCGTGTCCAGCGTGCCGACGCGCAGGCGCAGCATATCCGGCGCGGCGTCGCGGCGACTGTAGAGCGGCGCGTGGCAGACCCGGCAGTAGACCCGGTGCACACCGGGCGAGGAACTGTATTCGGACAGCAGATCGGCACCGGACAGCAGCACGAAGTCGGCCGTGGCGATCGGCGAGACCGCCTGGAACGCCGAGCCGTTGGCCTTGCGGCAGCGCGAGCAGTGGCACAGCACCAGATCGCCCAGCGGGCCGTCGATGCGGTAGCTCACGCCGCCGCACAGGCAACTGCCGGCGTGCACTCTAGGGCCTGCCCACGCCATGGGGACAGGCCCTAGGCCTCGTCCGGGGTCAGCGTCTTCAGCGCCAGGGCGTGGATCTCGCCGCCCATGCGCTCGCCCAGGGTGGCGTAGACCAGCCGGTGGCGGGCCAGCGGCAGCTTGCCGCGGAACGCCTCGGACACCACCGTGGCCTCGAAGTGCACGCCGTCGTCACCCTGCACCTGCGCGCGCGCGCCGGGCAGGCCGGCCTCGATGAGTTCACGGATGGTTTCGGCGTCCACAGCGCTTTCCTAATAAAATGGCCGGCCATTCTACCTTCCGGGCCGCCGTCCGCATGTCCCAGTCCCTGCCCGCCCCCGATGCCGTGACCGATGCCAGCCTGGCCGGCAGTGGCCGCCGGGTGGTCGAAATCGAGTCCCGGGCGCTGGACGTGCTGGCCGCGCGCATCGGCGGGGCCGGCTCCAATGGCGCCTTCCCGGCCGCCTGCCGGCGCATCCTGGCCTGCCGCGGCCGCGTGGTCGCCACCGGCATGGGCAAGTCGGGCCATATCGCCCGCAAGATCGCCGCCACCCTCGCCTCCACCGGCACCCCGGCGTTCTTCGTCCATCCGGGCGAGGCCGGCCACGGCGACCTGGGCATGATCACCGACGCCGACGTGGTGCTGGCCATCTCCTACTCCGGCGAGTCGGACGAGGTGCTGATGCTGCTGCCGGTGCTTAAGCGCCAGGGCAACGCGCTGATCGCCATGACCGGCAAGCCCGCCTCGACGCTGGCCCGCGAGGCCGACGTGCACCTGGACGTCAGCGTGCCGGCCGAGGCCTGCCCGCTGGACCTGGCGCCGACCAGCAGCACCACCGCCACCCTGGCGATGGGCGACGCGCTGGCGGTGGCGCTGCTGGAGGCGCGCGGCTTCACCGCCGACGACTTCGCCCGCTCGCACCCGGCCGGCAGCCTGGGCCGGCGCCTGCTGCTGCACATCACCGACGTCATGCACGCCGGCGACGAGGTGCCGCGCGTGCGCGACGACGCCTCGCTGAGCCAGGCGCTGGTGGAGATGAGCCGCAAGCGGCTGGGCATGACCGCGGTGGTCGATGCGCGGGGCGCGCTGGTCGGCCTGTTCACCGACGGCGACCTGCGCCGCACCCTGGACAACGCCGACATCGACGTGCGCAGCGCGAACATCGCCGACGTGATGACCCGCGCGCCCAAGACCATCGCCGCCGATCAACTGGCGGTGGAGGCGGCGCGGATGATGGAGACGCACAAGATCAGCGGCCTGATCGTCGTGGACGGCGAACAGCGGCCGGTCGGGGCGCTCAATATTCATGACCTGTTGCGTGCGCGCGTGGTGTAAAAGGCAGGGGCTAGGGGCGAGAGGCTAGGGATTGGTGAAAGCGGGATGTCGTCGAGATTTGCCATCCGCATCCTCCTCCAGTCCACAGGTCCACGTCTCCTCTGTCCCAACCCTAGCCTCTCGCCTCTAGCCCCTAATCCCTCGCCCCCATGCCCCTCTCCCACCTGCACGACCTCGATGACGACCTGCTCCGGCGCGCTGCGCGCGTGCGGCTGGCCTGCTTCGACGTCGACGGCACGCTGACCGACGGGCGCATCTACCTCGATTCGGAAGGCCGCGAGATCAAGGCGTTCAACATCCTCGACGGCCAGGGGCTGGTGCTGCTGCGCCGCCACGGCATCCGGGTGGTGCTGATCACCGCGCGCAGCGGCCGCGCCGCCGAGTTGCGCGCGCAGGAACTGGACGTGGCCATCCAGAGCGGGGTCAAGGACAAGCGCACGGCGGTCGGGCGGCTGTGCGCCGAAATGGGCATCGGGCTGGACGAGGTGTCCTTCATGGGCGACGACCTGGCCGACCTGGAAGCGTTCAAGGCGGTGGGACTGGCGGTGGCGCCGGCCAACGCGCACGCCTGGACCGCGCGCCACGCGCACTGGCATACCCGGGCGCGCGGCGGCGAAGGCGCGGCGCGCGAACTGTGCGACCTGCTGCTGGGCGCGCACGGCCACCTGCCGGCCATCCTCGGGGATCCGGCGTGAACTGGCGCCGCATCCTCGGCGGCGTGCTGCTGGTGGCCGCGCTGGTCAGCGGCTGGTCGGCCTGGAAACAGCGCGAGAAGCCGGCGCCGACCGGGCCGCTCACCGACCGCTCCGACTACGTGATGCGCGATTTCGAGCTGATCGCCCTGGACAGCCGGGGCCGCGAGTCGCTGACCGTGCGCTCGCCGCAGATGCACCGCAATCCGGCCGACCAGAGCTTCGACATCGCCACCCCGCTGTTCCTGATGCCCGACGCCGAAGGGCGGCACTGGCGGATGCGCGCCGACACCGGCTGGCTGAGTCCCAAGGGCGACGAGTTGCGCCTGCGCGACGACGTGCGCGGCGACAGCCCCGAGGGCACCGAGCGGCCGACCACCCTGCGCACCGGCCGCCTGAACGTTTTCCCGAACACCGACTTGGCCGTCACCGACGACGTCGTGACCCTCACCCAGCCCGGTTCTATACTCAGCGGTCGCGGTTTCGAAGCCAATCTCGAAACCAAGGAATACCTCTTCAAATCCCAGGTCAAGTCACGCTATGAACCGCGCCAACGCTAGCATCCTCGCACTCGCGCTCCTGCTGGCGTCGCCGCTGGCGCTGGCCAAGTCGACCGATCGCAACCAGCCGATGGACATCGAGTCCGACTCGCAGAGCGGCGTGGTCACCGGCGACGGCACCACCGTGCTGTCGGGCAACGTCGTGCTGACCCAGGGCACGCTGTCGATCAACGCCGCGCGCGGCGAGATCATCCGCAGCAACGGCGAATTGTCCAAGGCCATCTTCACCGGCAAGCAGGTCAAGATGCGCCAGCAGCTGGACGATGGAAGCTGGATGGACGCGGCCGCCGACCGCATCGAGTACGACCTGCTGAAGGAGACCGTGGTCTTCATCGGCAACTACACCATCTCCTCGCCGCGCGGCTCCAACAGCGGCCAGCGCATGGTCTACAACACCACCACCGGCGGCATGCAGAGCGGCGGCGACGGCAGCCGCGTGCGCACCGTGATCCAGCCCAAGTCGGCGGCGCCGCAGGGCAAGAACTGATGCTCATCGCCCAGGGCCTGCGCAAGAAGTACAAGCAGCGCGAGGTCGTCGCCGACTTCGGCCTGACCCTGGACGCCGGCGAGGTGGTCGGCCTGCTCGGTCCCAACGGCGCCGGCAAGACCACCTGCTTCTACATGATCGTCGGCCTGGTCGCCGCCGACGCCGGCCGCATCGCGCTGGACGGCCGCGACATCACCGCCGAGCCGATGTACCGCCGCGCCAAGCTGGGCGTGGGCTACCTGCCGCAGGAACCGTCGGTGTTCCGCAAGCTGTCGGTGGCCGACAACATCCGCCTGGTGCTGGAACTGCGCGAGGACCTGGACGCGCAGGGGCGCGACCGCGAGCTGGACGGCCTGCTCGACGAACTGCAGATCGGCCACGTCGCCGACCAGCTCGGCGCCAGCCTGTCAGGCGGCGAGCGCCGCCGCTGCGAAATCGCCCGCGCGCTGGCCGCGCGGCCGCGGCTGATGCTGCTGGACGAGCCCTTCGCCGGCGTGGACCCGATCTCGGTCGGCGAGATCCAGCGCATCGTCAAGCACCTCAAGAACCGCGGCATCGGCGTGCTCATCACCGATCACAACGTGCGCGAAACCTTGGGAATCTGCGACCGGGCGTATATCCTCAATGCCGGTAGCGTGCTGGCGCAGGGGGCGCCCGATGCGTTGCTGGCCAATCCGGACGTCCGCCGTGTCTATCTGGGAGACGCTTTCCGTCTCTGAGCGCGGCGGCCGGCCGCGGCCGGCATCCCGCCCCTTGACGGATCGTCCATGAAACCGAGGTTGCAGACATCGCTGGGACAGCAGTTGGTCATGACGCCGCAGTTGCGTCAGGCCATCCGCCTGCTGCAGATGTCCACCCCCGAGCTCGAGGCCGAACTGATCGAGGCGGTGGAAACCAACCCCCTGCTGGACTGGGCCGACGAGGGCGCCGCCCCGCCCGAGCCTTCCGCCGAACCCGGTTCCGGCCAGGAAGCGACCGCGCACGATGACCCGGCCGCCGGCGAGGACTGGTCGCCGGAAGAGGAAGGCCCCTGGCAGGCCGGTAGCGGCGGCTCCTTCGACGACGACGATTCCGGCAGCGCCGCCGAGCGCATCGCCGAGGCCGACACCCTGCACGATCACCTGCTCTGGCAGCTGCACCTGTCGCACCTGTCGCCGCGCGACCGCAGCATCGGCGCGGCGCTGATCGACGCGCTGGAGGACGACGGCTACCTGCGCGAGCCGCTGTCGGCCATCGCCCAGGCGCTGCTGCCGGAACTGGTCGCCAGCGAGGACGAGATCCTGGTCGTGCTGCACCAGTTGCAGCGCTTCGACCCGGTCGGCGTGTGCGCGCGCACGCTGCAGGAATGCCTGCGCCTGCAACTGGAGACGCTCAGCGACGACACCCCCGGCAAGGCGGTGGCGCTGCGCATCGCCGACAGCGCGCTGGAACGGCTGCCGCGCAGCGGCGCGGCCGGCCTGGCCGGCGAGCTGAAGCGGCCGCTGGCCGAGGTCGAGGCCGCGATCGCGCTGCTGCGCGGCCTGGATCCCAAGCCCGGCGCGCAGCTGGGCGAGATCGGCCACGACACCTACGTGGTCCCCGACTGCGTGGTCTGGCGCCAGCGCGGCGTCTGGCGCGCCGCGCTGGCCGGCAACACCCTGCCGAAGGTGACCATCCACCGCGGCTACGAGCAGATGATCCGCCAGTGCGGCGAACAGGACGCCGGCTACCTGCGCAACCACCTGCAGGAGGCGCGCTGGCTGCTCAAGAGCCTGGAGGCGCGCGGCGAGACCCTGCTCAAGGTCACCCGCTGCCTGCTGCGCCAGCAGGCGGCCTTCCTCGAATTCGGCGAGCAGGCGCTGCGCCCGCTGACCCTGCGCGAGGTCGCCGTCGAGGTCGGCCTGCACGAATCCACCGTCTCGCGCGCGATCGCGCGCAAGTACGTGCGCACGCCGCGCGGCACCCTGCCGCTGAAGGCTTTCTTCGCCTCCGGCATCGACACCGACGGCGGCGGCGAGGCCTCCAGCACCGCCATCCAGGCGATGATCCGCCGCCTGATCGACGCCGAGAACCCGCGCAAGCCGCTGTCCGACGCCAAGCTGGCGGATCTGCTCAAGGCCTCCGGCGTGCCGGTCGCGCGCCGCACCGTGGCCAAGTACCGCGAGGCTATGCACATCCTGTCCTCGCACGAGCGGGTGCGCATCGGCTAAACGCATCCTGGGCGGATGCGCCTTGCGCGGCCCGCGGCAAGGCCGGTGCGGGCGATAGGAAAACTCTCTCGAGAATTACGTGCGGGGACGGTTGATCCCGGCCGCATTCGGGTCCATCTTTGGATCAGGCCCCTCACCGCCGTTGCGGAACTGGAGATTACGGAACCCCAAACCGTCCGCGTTGTCGAAGACGACGCACTGCCCGCACCGCCGGTGCGGCCCCAAGACCGAAGGAGACAAAGATGCGTATCGAGACCTATGGCCACGAAGTCGAAGTCACCCCCGCCCTGCGCGAGTACGTCGAGACCAAGCTGCAAAAGCTCGGGCGGCACTTCGAACAACCCCTGGAGGTCCGCACGCAACTGGCCACCCGCAAGCCCGACTACCTGGTCGAGGCCACGATCAACATCCCCGGCCGTACCCTGCATGCCGACGCCAGCGCGCCGACCATGTACGCGGCCATCGATGTGCTCGCGGACAAGCTCGACCGGCTGGTGATCAAGCACAAGGAAAAGAAGGAAGATCAGCAGCATCGTGCCGCGCGCGGGGAACTGGCCGGCTGAGCGCAGGCAGGCGACGGCGCCTGCACCCAACCGGTTCGCGTACGACGGGAAGGCCAGCGGCCTTCCCGTCTGCACATGCGGCGGGCCGATTCGCGCCCCGCCCGGCTCGGCATTAAACTCGCCACGATGGCGCGCTGCGCGCCGCCGACGATGCGCGCTCCAGGACGCGACGACATGATGAACACCAGCATCACCGCCCGCGAGCTTTTCGACCAGCAGAAGGAGAAGCTCGCGCTGCGCTGGGTGGCCGGGCAGAAGGGCGACAGGCGCGTGCTGGAATCGGTCGACACGGTGGCGCGGCGGCCCTCGCTGGCCGGCTACCTCAACGCGGTCTATCCCAACAAGGTGCAGATCCTCGGCAGCGAGGAACTGGCCTGGCTGGACTCGCTGGATTCGCGCCTGCGCTGGGAGACCATCGAGAAGATCATCCAGTTCCGCCCGCTGGCGCTGGTGATCAGCAAGAACCAGTCCTGCCCCGAAGACCTGCGCGAGGCGGCCAACGAGTCGGACACGCCGCTGTGGGTCTCGCCCAAGCGCGGCCACGAACTGCTCAACCACCTCTCCTACCACCTCGCCCGCACGCTGGCGCCGCGGGTCACCCTGCACGGCGTGTTCATGGAGATCTATTCCATCGGCGTGCTGATCACCGGCGAGGCCGGGTCCGGCAAGAGCGAGCTGGCGCTGGAACTGCTCAGCCGCGGCCACCGGCTGGTCGCCGACGACGCGCCCGAGTTCACCCAGATCGCCCCCGACGTGCTCGACGGCACCTGCCCGGAACTGCTGCAGGACCTGCTGGAGGTGCGCGGCCTGGGCGTGCTCAACGTGCGCGAGATGTTCGGCGACACCGCGGTGAAGAAGAACAAGTACCTGCGCCTGATCGTGCACCTGACCAAGCCGATGACCGAGCCCAACCCGCACGGCTACGAGCGCCTGACCGGCGATTCCGGCACCCGCCACGTGCTGGACCTGGACGTGCCGCTGATCACCCTGCCGGTGATGCCCGGCCGCAACCTGGCGGTGCTGACCGAGGCGGCCACGCGGCTGCACATCCTGCGCACCAAGGGCATCGACCCGGCGGCGATGTTCATCGCCCGCCACAGCAACCTGCTGGAGCGCAGCACGCCATGAACACCGGCGACCTGCCCATCACCTGCGAGGACGAAAACGGCGCCGGCGCCAGAGCGGCGCCGAAGGTGGTCATCGTCAGCGGCCTGTCCGGCTCGGGCAAGTCGGTCGCGCTGCGCACCTTCGAGGACCTGGACTACTACTGCGTCGACAACCTGCCGGTCGAGCTGCTGCCCTCGTTCGTGCGCAGCCTGATGCGCGACGACGTGCTGCCGCAGAAGATCGCCGTCGGCATCGACGTGCGCAACCGCCACAGCGACCTGTCGCGGCTGGCGCAGTGGCGCGCGGCGCTGGCGCAGCTGGGGCTGGAAGGCAGCCTGGTGTTCTTCGACGCGCGCGACGAGGTGCTGCTGCGCCGCTATTCCGACACCCGCCGCCGCCACCCGCTCAGCCACACCGGGCTGTCGCTGCCCGAGGCCATCGCCCGCGAGCGCGAGATCGTCGCCCCGCTGCTGGCCGAGGCCGACATCGTCATCGACAGCAGCGACCTCAACGTCCACCAGATGCGCCGGCGCCTGATCGCGCAGTTCGCCCCGGAGAAGGGCGCGGCGCTGTCGCTGCTGTTCCAGTCCTTCGCCTACAAGCGCGGCGTGCCGACCGACGCCGACTTCGTGTTCGACGCCCGCGTGCTGCCCAACCCGCACTGGGATCCGGCGCTGCGGCCGTTCTCCGGCCGCGACGCGCCGGTGCGCGAATACCTGCAGGGGCAGGCGGTAGTCGGCCAGTACGTCGACCAGGTCAGCCAGTTCCTCGGCACCTGGCTGCCGCGCCTGCGCGGCGAGACCCGCAGCTACGTGACCATCGCCTTCGGCTGCACCGGCGGCAAGCACCGCTCGGTGTTCCTGGCCGAGACGCTGGCCCAGCACGCGCGCGACCAGGGCTGGGAGCAGGTGGCCACCTTCCACCGCGAACTGGAGTAGGCCCCGCCGTCGCCCGGCCGGCGGCTGGCAGGCGATGTCCCCGATTGTCCCGGCGCGCGGCATGGTGCAGTGCGAAGGCGATGCTTCCTGACTGTCATCCCGGTCTGTTAACGTTCCGGAATGGCTTGTGGCATTCTTCTCATCACGCATCCGGGCATCGGCGCGTCCCTGCTGGCGGTCGCCACCACCTTGCTGCGGACGCTGCCGCTGCGGGCGGAGGCTTTCGAGGTACCGTTCGACGCCGATCTGGACGCCGCGCTGCCGCTGGCTTCGGCCGCGCTGCGGCGGGTGGACGACGGCGACGGCGTGCTGGTGCTGACCGACCTGTACGGCGCCAGCCCGAGCAACCTGGCCGGCCTGCTGGCGCGGCTGGGCACGCCGGTCAGAAGGGTGTCCGCCTTGAGCCTGCCGATGCTGCTGCGGGTGATGAACTACCCGGAACAGGGACTGGACCAACTGCCTGCCACCGCGGCGGCCGGCGCACGCAACGGAGTCATCCACGAAGATGCTTGAACGCGAACTCACCGTCGCCAACCGCCTCGGCCTGCACGCCCGCGCCACCGCCAAGCTGGTGCAGGTGCTGGCGCCGTTCCGCTGCAACGTGACGCTGTCGGCCAAGGGCCGCGAGGTCAACGCCAAGAGCATCATGGGCGTCATGCTGCTGGCCGCCGGCCAGGGCACGCCGGTGACCGTGCGCGTCGACGGCGAGGACGAGGCGACGGCGATGGACGCGCTGGTGTCGCTGTTCGAGCGCAAGTTCGACGAGGACAGCTGAGCCCCGACAGGCAGGAGCCCGCGTGCGGGGGCCGCGGGACAGGCAGGAGAGGATATGCCGATACACGACCAGGCAGTGCCCCCGTCCCGTGCCCGCCGGATCGTCGCGCCCGCGCCTGCCTGCAAGGCCGCGCCGGCTGACATGCCCGCTCCCGCGGTTGCCGGCAGTTCCCGATGAGGATGCTGCTGCCCGGCCATGCGGCATCGCGCGGCAGCGCGCTGGGCCGCGCCCGCATCCGCCTGCCGCATGCGCTGGACGTGGTCGAGCGGCGCATCGGCGTCGGCGAGGTCGCCGGCGAGCGTGAGCGCCTGCGCCAGGCCATCGCCGCCACCCGCGAGGAGATGCACCGCATGCGCGAGCGCCTGCACGGCGCGCTCGCCCGCGAGGTCGGCGAGTTCCTCGACCTGCACGCGCTGCTGCTGGACGACCCGGAACTGCTGAAGGGCCTGGACGAACTGATCCACGCCGGCCGCTATTCGGCCGACTACGCGCTGCGGCTGCAGCGCGACCGGCTGGCGGCGGTGTTCGAGGGCATGGACGATCCCTACCTCAAGAGCCGCATGGACGATCTGGATCACGTCATCGGCCGCATCCACGCGCACCTGCACAAGCGCGCCATCGAGACCCAGGGCGTGGCCGGCGAGATCCTGGTCGGCGACAACATCGCGCCGTCGGAACTGGCGCAGCTGCAGGCCGACGGCGTGGTCGCGGTGGTCACCGCCGCCGGCAGCCCGCTCTCGCACAGCGCGATCCTCGCGCGCAGCCTGCACCTGCCGCTGGTGGTCGGCATCGCCAAGGCCTGGCAGCGCATCAACGACGGCGACGTGCTGATCGTCGACGGCGGCAGCGGCGAGGTGATCGTCAATCCCGAGGCGGCGGACCTGCGCCGCTACCGCCAGCGCCTGAAGGACGCCGCGCGCGAGCAGCGCGAGCTCGGCCGCCTGCGCAGCAAGCCCACCCGCACCCGCGACGGCGTCGACGTCGCGCTGTACGCCAACGCCGAATCGCGCGAGGACGTGGCGCGCGCGCATGCGCTGGGCGCGGCCGGGCTGGGGCTGTACCGCACCGAGTTCCTGTTCCTGCAGCACAACGCGCTGCCGTCGGAGGACGAGCAGTTCCAGATCTACCGCGACGCGGTGCTGGGCATGAGCGGGCGGCCGGTGACCATCCGCACGCTGGACCTGGGCGCGGACAAGGCCGATCGCATCGGCCTGTCCGTGCGCGGCGAGGACAATCCGGCGCTGGGCCTGCGCGGCATACGCCTGTCGCTGGCGCGGCGCGACGTGTTCGACACCCAGTTGCGCGCCATCGCGCGCGCCTCGGCCTACGGGCCGATCCGCATCCTGGTGCCGATGGTCAGCGCGCGCGAGGAAATCGTCACCGTGCGCCGCCGGCTCGGGACGATCGTCCGCCAGCTGCGCGCGCAGGGCCACGAGGTCGCCGAGACGATCGCGCTGGGCGCGATGATCGAGGTGCCGGCGGCGGCGCTGGCGCTGGCGGGCTTCATCGGCGACGTCGATTTCCTCTCGCTCGGCACCAACGACTTGGTCCAGTACCTGCTGGCCGCCGATCGCAACAACGACGCCCTCGGCGATCTGTATTCGCCGCTGCACCCGGGCGTGCTGCAACTGATGCGCCAGGTGATCGCGCTGGGCGAGCGGCACGGCGTGCCGGTGGCCGTCTGCGGCGAAATCGCCGGCGACGCGCGGATGGCGCCGCTGCTGCTGGCGCTGGGGCTGACCGAGTTCAGCCTGCATCCGGCCACCCTGCTGGAGGTGCGCAAGGCGATCCGCGACAGCGATCTGTCGCGGCTGCGCGAACGCGCGAAGAAGCTGCTGCAGGCGCGCGACCGCGCCGGCATCGAACGCTGGCTGAAGGCCGCTTCCCCCGTGGGAGCGACGTGAGTCGCGACAGCGCTTTACCGATACCCCGTCGCGACTCACGTCGCTCCCACCCGGCTTCCCCTCCGTCCGCGGGGTGTCCATCGGACCACGGTCGGGCGATAATGCGCGCATGAACACCTGACCTGCCGCGTCGCGCCGACGCGGTCCGCCACACCGCCACCGGAGACGCGCATGGCCGAAGCCGTCCGCCACGACAAGACCGCGCGCCAGTTGCGCCTGCTGTCCGATGCGCTGGACAGCGGCCGGCTCGGCCCGGTGCGCCGGCTGGTCAATACGCTGGCGCCGGCGGAGATCGGCAACCTGCTCGAATCGCTGCCGCCGGGCAAGCGCGAGGTCGTCTGGGGCCTGGTCGATCCGGAGGACGACGGCGAGGTGCTGGTGCACGTCGGCGACGAGGTGCGCGAGAGCCTGCTGGCCGACATGGATCCGGACGAGATCGTCGCCGCGGTCGAGGATCTCGACATCGACGACCTCGCCGACCTGGTCGAGGACCTGCCCGACACCGTCATCGACGAAGTGCTCAAGTCGATGGACCGCGAGAACCGCGAGCGCCTGGAGCAGGTGCTGTCGTATCCGGAGGACACCGCCGGCCGCCTGATGAACCCGGACGTGGTCACCGTGCGCGCCGACGTCAACGTCGACGTGGTGCTGCGCTACCTGCGCCTGCGCGGCGAACTGCCCGACCACACCGACCACCTGTACGTGGTCAGCCGCCGCCACCAGTACCTGGGCCGGGTGTCGCTGGCCGCGCTGGTCACCCACGACGACGGCACGCCGATCAACCGCCTGGTCGACGACGAACAGCCGGCCATCGACGTCGGCGAAAGCGCCGAGGAAGTGGCGCGGCGGTTCTCCGACCACGACTGGGTGTCGGCGCCGGTGGTGGACGAGAACAACATCCTGCTCGGCCGCATCACCATCGACGACGTGGTCGACATCATCCGCGAGCAGGCCGAGCACCAGGCCCTGGGCGCGGCCGGCCTGGACGAGGACGAGGACCTGTTCTCGCCGGTCCGGCGCGCGGTGCGCGGCCGCGTGGTGTGGCTGGGCATCAACCTGTTCACCGCGTTCCTGGCCGCCGGCGTGATCGGCCAGTTCGAGGCCACCCTGGAGAAGATCGTCGCCTTGGCCGTGCTGATGCCGATCGTGGCCGGCATCGGCGGCAACGCCGCGGTGCAGGTGCTGACGCTGATGGTGCGCGGCCTGGCGCTGGGCCAGGTCGGCGCCAGCAACGCGCGCATCCTGCTGTGGAAGGAACTGCGGGTGGCGCTGATCAACGGCCTGCTGATCGGCGGCATCGTCGGCGTGGTCTCCTTCCTCTGGTTCCGCGACTGGCCGCTGTCGCTGGTGATCGCCGGCGCGCTGATCATCAACTTCTGCGCCGCCGCCAGCGCCGGCGTGCTGCTGCCGTTGACGCTCAAGCGCATGAACATCGATCCGGCCGTCGCCGGCACGGTGGTGGTGACCGCGGTGACCGACGTGATGGGCTTTTTCTGCTTCCTCGGCCTGGCCACGCTGATCCTGCTGCGCTGAGCAACAGAGAAGCAGCGGAGCAAGCTCCGCTCTACAAAGTTCGCGTGTAGAGCCGAGCTTGCTCGGCTGCGTTCGCTGGCCGACCGCGTGCGGGAAGACTCCCCTGCGCCGGAAGAAGAACCCAAAAAAAGCCGGAATCCTCGAAGGATTCCGGCCCGATATGCCCGCGGGCATCCCGATCAGAAGTTGGCGCGGATGCCCAGACGGTAGAAGCGCACGTCCTCGTAGAACTCCGCCTCGCCAACCAGTCCCCAGACCGGGTTGAACCGGTACTGGAAACCGACGTTGCCGACTCCGGAATCGTCGATCAGCAAGTTGTCGTCCAACCGCAGGTAGCCGGCCTTGGCCCACAACTCCAGGCTGGACAGGGGCCTGGCACGAACACCCAGCATCAGCTTGCCGGCATAAAGATGGTCGCCGATGCTCAGGTTGTCCTGGGGATACTCCCTGTCCTCGTAGTCCAGCTCGGCTCCCAGCCTCAGCAGCGACAGTTCGCTGATGAAGTCGGTGCGGGAGGAAAGGGAGATGCTCGTTCCCAGACCGATTTCGGCCTGGTCGATGGTGACCTTCAGTTGTTCGGCATCGGCGCTCCAGCTTTCCGAAACCCGGTCATAACCGCCAAACACATAGAGGTTGTCGGTGACGGCCAGCGAGCCGCGCACGTAACCGCCATTGCTGCTTTCGTCGAGCTCGTACAGATCCACATCCACGCGGGCAGCACCGGCTTCGATATAGGTATAGGACGGTTCCTCGACCTTTTCCCGGCTTGCGGGGGGCGCATACGGCGAGTATTGCTGCACGGGCGGCGGCGGCGCGGCACCATTTTGCGTGGTGTGATCGCTGGTGCCGGCCCCAGTTGCCGTCTGTGCCGCCTTCTGTCGTTCCCACCAGGGCGAGCGCTGCGCGTGCGCATCCTGCATCCAGCCCATCGCCATGAGCACGATGGCGCAGGCGCAGGCGGTCTTGGTCTCCTTCATGTCGTTCGATTCCCCTTTTGTTGTCCGATGTCTGCCAAGGCGAAGATATGTCCCTGATTCCGGAGCCAACATGGCCCACGGCATGGACAGGGACAAAAAAAGCGGGGGCATCATACGCCATCGTCCCGGCCGCATCCGCATGCGGCAGTTCCCTGCGGGCGAGGCAAACGTCCGCGGCTTGTGCGACATTCGCGCATGACGCCAAGCTCCGGGGAGCCCCGATGAATGACGCCACTCCGTCGTCCCGAACCCCTGTCCGCCGCGCGGCGCGCCTGGCGCTGCTGCTGGCCGCATTCCTCGCGCTGCTGCCGGCGGGCTGCCGCATGACCCGGCCCGGCGACGACGGCGGCCGCTTCGTCCAGCGCGAACTGGTCCATGCGGGTATGACCTACCGCTACCAGGTGTTCGTGCCGGCGCGCCGCTTTCGCGGTGGCGCGTTGCCGGTCGTGCTTTTCCTGCACGGCTCGGGCGAGCGCGGCAGCGACGGGGTGCGGCAGACGCAGTCCGGGCTGGGGCCATACCTGCGCACCCATGCTGGCAGCTTCCCGGCGCTGGCGGTGTTCCCGCAATCGCCCGAGGGACGCTCGTGGGACGGCGAGGTCGCAACGATGGCGATGGCGGCGCTGGAAGCGGCCAGCGCGGAGTTCGGCGGCGACCCGGCCCGCACCTACCTCACCGGCCTGTCGCGCGGCGGCTACGGCGTGTTCGAACTGGCGCTGCTGCAACCGCACCGCTTCGCCGCGCTGGTGCCGATCTGCGGCGGCATCACCCCGCCAGGACGACCGGAACTGGCCACGCTGCGGGTGGAAAGCCTGGCGCGCGAGGCGATCGACCCCTACTTTGCGGCGGCGACGCGGTTGTCGCACCTGCCGATCTGGCTGTTCCACGGCGCGCGCGACGAGGTCGTCCCGCCGGCGCAGTCGCGTCGCCTGTACCAGGCGTTCCAGGCCACGGGCGCGGGCGAGGTGCGCTACACCGAATACCCGGAAGCCGGCCACAACGCCTGGGACGCGGCCTACGCCGAGCCGGAACTGTGGTCCTGGCTGCTGGCCCAGCGCCTGCCGCCGCGCTGAAGCGGCCCCGTGCCTCAACTCGCCGCGCGGCCGGCCGATAACCTGTCACCGCCCCTGTCGACGCCCGGAGCCCCGGTCGTGTCCGGGGAGGCTCCAGGAATCCCGCGATGGCCGATACCCCCAAAGAGATCTCCGGTACCTCCCCCGGCGGCCTGCGCCGCTTGTGGTCGCGCGCGCGCAGCACGCCGGCCGCGCCCGCCGTTGTCGAATCCACCCCGCTGGCGGTGGTGCGCCCGGCGACCTCCAACGGCAAGACCCTGGTGCCGGCTTCCGCACCGCCCATCAGCGCCGCCGAACTGTTCGCCCTGTTCGCCCAGGCGCGCGAGCCGGCGACCCTGGCAGCCGCCTTCGCCGCCGGCGTGGCCGGGTTGCCGGGCGAAGTCGGCGACATGGGCCGGCGCCTGCAGACCGCCTGCGCGGCCGCCGACTGGGAGGAATACGGACGCGCCGCACGCCACCTGATCGACAAGTACCTGCGCACCATCCCCGACGAGACGCCGCTGCCGGGTGCCACGCCGCCGGCCGGCGAGGCCGAGCAGCTGCGCGACCTGCTGCACCACACCGTGGCGGTGGCGCTGGAAGCGCTGCTGCAGGACGACCCGCCGATGGCCGAGCAGTCGCACGCGATGGCGCAGTCGATCAAGCAGTGGCAGCCGAACCAGCCGCTGGCGCCGCTGGCGCAGCAGCTCAAGGAGCTGTCGCACGCCATCGGCCAGCGCGCGCGCGAGGCCAGCGACGCCCACGACCTGATGCGCAGCCTGTTCGATCTGCTGCTGGAGAACGTCGGCGAGCTGCTGGAGGACGGCAACTGGCTGCAGGGCCAGATCGCCGCGGTGCGCGACCTGCTGGCCGGCCCGCTGGACCGCGCCTGCCTGGAGCAGACCCGCGCCGGCCTGCGCGAGGTCATCTACAAGCAGGGCCTGCTCAAGCACGGCATCGCCGAATCCAAGGAGGCGATGAAGGAGATGATGGTGACCTTCGTCGATCGCCTCGACGGCATGGCCGCCAGCACCGGCATCTACCACGATCGCATCACCTACCACGCGCAGGCCATCCGCAATGCGCGCAGCGTGGCCGAACTGGGCCGGCGCATGGACGAGATCCTGCTGGACACCACCCAGGTGCAGGAGCAGGCGCTGAACGCGCGCAACAACCTGCTGGAAGCGCGCCAGCAGGTCGAGCTGGCCGAGCAGCGCATCCAGCGGCTGGAGCAGGAATTGCAGGACGTGACCAGCCTGGTGCGCGTGGATCAGCTCACCGGCGCGCTCAACCGGCGCGGCTTCGACGAACTGTTCAAGCGCGAGTCCACCCGCGCGCTGCGCACCGGCCAGCCGTTGTGCCTGCTGCTGCTGGACGTGGACGACTTCCGCGAGATCAACGCCCGCCACGGCCACCTCGGCGGCGACGCCGCGCTGTGCCACCTGGTCAACACCGTCCAGGCCACCCTGCGCGGCAGCGACGCGGTGGCGCGCTTCGGCGGCGAGGAATTCGTCATCCTGATGCCGGATGCACCGTTCCGCGAGGCGCAGGCCACCGCCACGCGGCTGCTGCAGCGCATCTCGCAACGCCCGTTCCTGCACGAAGGCCAGCGCATCTCGATCACCTTCAGCGCCGGCGTCGCCTGCTGGCGCCCGGGCGAACCGCAGGACGCGCTGATCGAACGGGCCGACAAGGCGATGTACCAGGCCAAGAGCGCCGGCAAGAACCGCATCGTCGCGGCGTTGGAGTGATCTGCGCGGAAAGCGAGTGGGAGCCTGTGCCGGCATTCCGGTAGCGAAAACCCCGTATCTGTGGGAGCGACGTCAGTCGCGACGAGGCTTTACCGATGGCCCGTCGCGACTGACGTCGCTCCCACCGGCAGAACCGGTTTGCCGGGGGCGCAGGCGGGAAATCCGTGTCCCGGGCTTTCAACAGGGCGAAGTCGCTGGGTTCCCGCCTGCGCAGGATGACGATGCTTGATGGATTCCCAAGCCGTCATTCCAGCGCTCGCACCGTCCCCTTGCCGCAACCCGGCGAAAGGCCCGATCGAAGCGCTTACCCCAGCAACGCCTCCAGCACCGCCATCCGGATGGCCACGCCGTTGCTGACCTGGCGCAGCACCAGCGACTGCGGGCCGTCGGCGACCTCGTCGGTGATCTCCACGCCGCGGTTGATCGGGCCGGGATGCAGCACCACCGCATCGGCGGCGGCGCGCGCCAGCCGCTGCGCGGTCAGGCCATAGTCGCGGTGGTAGTCGTCCAGCGAAGACACCAGTCCCTCTTCCATCCGCTCGCGCTGCAGGCGCAGCATCATCACCGCGTCCACGCCTTCCAGCAGCGCGTCGAAATCCTCGCCGACCACGCAGCCGTCCAGCGTGGCGTCGTCCGGCAGCAGGCTGCGCGGGCCGCAGACGCGGATCTCGCCGGCGCCCAGCGTGCGCAGCGCGTGCAGGTCGGTGCGCGCCACCCGCGAGTGCGCCACGTCGCCGACCATCAGCACCTTCAGCCGGGAGAAGTCCGCGCCCTTGGCCTGGCGCAGCGTCAGCATGTCCAGCAGGCCCTGGGTGGGATGCGCGCTGCGCCCGTCGCCGGCGTTGACCAGCGCCGTGCCCTCGCCCGCCGCCTCGGCCAGCGCGGCCACCGCGCCGTCGTCGGAATGGCGCACGACGAAGCCGCGCACGCCCATCGCCTCCAGGTTCTTCAGCGTGTCGCGCGCGGTCTCGCCCTTGCGCGTGGACGAGGTGGAGGCGTCGAAGTTCAGCACGTCAGCGCACAGGCGTTGCGCGGCGATCTGGAAGGAACTGCGCGTGCGCGTGGACGGCTCGAAGAACAGCGTGCAGATCGTGGTGCCGTCGAGCGAGTTGCGGCGCTGGGTGCGCCCCAGCGCGGTGTCGCGGATCTGCCCGGCGCGGTCGAGCAGCCGGCAGATGATCTCGCGCGGCAGGTTCTCCAGGGTCAGCAGGTGGCGCAGGCGTCCGTCGGAATCGAGTTGCTCGGTCATGGGCGGTCAGGCATCGGGGAAGTAGGTTCGGAAGGAGCCGCGCGCATCACGCCACCACCGCGGTGGCGTCCTGCGGCGCGGCCAGCCAGCGCTCGATGATGACCGCGGCGGCGACCGCGTCCAGCGCGGCGGCGTCGCGGCGGCGCTTGCGCCCCTCGGCGCGATCCAGCGCGAAGCGCTGCGCCGCCTCGATCGAGCTGGCGCGCTCGTCCACAAGCACCACCGGCAGCTTGTAGCGCAGGTGCAGCTCGCGGGCGAAGGCGTGGGCGCGCTTGCGGATCGGCTGATCGCCGCCGTCCAGCGTCATCGGATCGCCGACGACGATGCCGTCGGGCTTCCACTCGGCGTGCAGGCGGTCGATGGCCGCCCAGTCCGGGCCTTGCGCGTGCACGTCGATCACCGCCAGCGCGCGCGCGCCGACGCCGAACGCGCTGCCCACCGCCACGCCGATGCGGCGCGCGCCCACGTCGAAACCCAGCACGGTACCGTCAAGCTTCATCCTCCGCCTCCCTGCCGTGGCGCAGGCATCGCTGGCGTCGCGCCGCGGCCGCGGTTCCCGCTGGACGGCGTCGGCGCGCGAGCGGTCATGCGTGGCCGCTGTAGTCGGTGAGCCGGTTCATGTCCACGCCGATGCGACTGCCGGCGGCGTGCCAGCGCTCGGGCAGCGGGACGTCGAAGATCAGTTCGGCATCGGCCGGCACGGTCAGCCAGCTGTTCTCGGCCAGCTCGAATTCCAGTTGCCCGGCGCCCCAGCCGGCGCAGCCGAGCGCGACGATGGCGTTGTCCGGGCCTTCGCCGCGTGCCATCGCCTCGAGGATGTCGCGCGAGGTGGTCAGGTACAGGCCCTGCGCCACTTCCAGCCGCGAGTCCCATTCGCGCCCGTCGTCGTGCAGCACGAAGCCGCGCTCCGGATGCACCGGCCCGCCGGCCAGCACCACGCGCTCGCGCAGCGCCTCGTCGTCGGTGTCCAGCTGCATCTGCGAGAGCACCTCGCCCAGCGTGTACTCGGACGGCCGGTTGATGACCACGCCCATCGCCCCGTCCTCGTCGTGCTGGCAGATCAGCGCCACGGTGCGGGCGAAATTGGGATCATCCAGCGCGGGCAGCGCGATGATCAGCTGGTTGGCCAGGGGCAGGGCGAGATTGGACATGGCGGCATTCTATCGCGGCGGCGCGGGCCGGGCGGCATGCGTCGCCACCGCGGCCATGCCCCGAGCCACCCCGTTCACGCCCCGTACCACGATACGGATACGGGACCCTTCACCCATGCGCGGATGCGCCGCACTGGAACGACGATGACGCGCCTCAGCGCACCTCGGCCACTTCCACCCCATCCAGCCCCTGCGCCAGCGTGCTGGCGTTGCCGCCCTGGGCGAGCTTGATGCGCAGGCGCACCTCGTTCTGGGAGTCGGCGTAGCGCAGGGCGTCCTCGTAGGAGATCTCGCCGGCCTGGTACAGCTCGAACAGGCTCTGGTCGAAGGTCTTCATGCCGAGGTTGGTGGATTCCTTCATCACTTCCTTCAGCTTGTGGATCTCGCCCTCGCGGATGTAGTCCTGGATCAGCGGGGTGCCGAGCATGATTTCCATCGCCACGCGGCGGCCCTTGCCGTCCGGGGTGGGGATCAGCTGCTGGGCGACCACGCCCTTGAGGTTGAGCGAGAGGTCCATCAGCAGCTGGCTGCGGCGGTCCTCGGGGAAGAAGTTGATGATGCGGTCCATCGCCTGGTTGGCGTTGTTGGCGTGCAGGGTGCACAGCACCAGGTGGCCGGTCTCGGCGAAGGCGATGGCGTGGTCCATGCCCTCGCGGGTGCGCACCTCGCCGATCATGATGACGTCGGGGGCCTGGCGCAGGGTGTTCTTCAGCGCGTTCTCCCAGGTGTCGGTGTCGATGCCGACCTCGCGCTGGGTGATGATGCAGCCCTCGTGCTTGTGCACGAACTCGATCGGGTCCTCGATGGTGATGATGTGGCCGGTCGAGTTCTGGTTGCGGTAGCCGATCATCGCCGCCAGCGAGGTGGACTTGCCGGTGCCGGTGGCGCCGACGAAGATGATGATGCCGCGCTTGGTCATCGCCAGCGTCTTGATCACCGGCGGCAGGTTCAGCTCCTCGATGGTCGGGATGCGCGTCTCGATGCGGCGCAGGACCATGCCGACCTGGTTGCGCTGGTAGAAGCACGACACGCGGAAGCGGCCCACCCCGGCCACGCCGATGGCGAAGTTGCACTCATGGGTCTTCTCGAACTCCTCGCGCTGCGCCGGCGTCATCACGTTGAGCACCAGGTCGCGCGACTGCTGCGAGGTCAACGGCGTCTGCGTGATCGGCGAGATCTTGCCGTGCACCTTGATCGACGGCGGCATGCCGGCGGTGATGAACAGGTCCGACGCCTTCTGGTGCGCCATCAGCTTGAGGAAGGAGGTGAAATCTATGGTGCTCATGGTGTGCTCCTTCGGAGCCGAGAATGGGGAATCGTGAATGGGGAATCGTCAAAAGCCGGCTTCGGAAAGGATGGCAATCGTCATGGCCTCAACCATTCCCGATTCCCCATTCCCGATTCCCGGCTTCACTCGAACAACCGCTTGTCCTTGGCGTATTCCTTGGCCTGCTGGCGGGTGACCAGGGCGCGCTTGACCAGGTCCTGCAGGTGCTGGTCCAGGGTCATCATGCCGTTCTGCTGGCCGGTCTGGATGGCCGAGTACATCTGCGCGACCTTGTCCTCGCGGATCAGGTTGCGGATGGCCGGGGTGCCGACCATGATTTCCCAGGCCGCGGTGCGGCCGCCGCCGATCTTCTTCAGCAGGGCCTGCGAGATCACCGCGCGCAGCGATTCGGACAGCATCGAGCGCACCATCGGCTTCTCGCCGGCCGGGAACACGTCGATCACGCGGTCGATGGTCTTGGCCGCCGAGCTGGTATGCAGGGTGGCGAACACCAGGTGGCCGGTCTCGGCGGCGGTCAGCGCCAGGCGGATGGTCTCCAGGTCGCGCAGCTCGCCAACCAGGATGTAGTCCGGATCCTCGCGCAGCGCCGAGCGCAGCGCCTCGTTGAAGCCGTGAGTGTCGCGGTGGACCTCGCGCTGGTTGATCAGGCACTTCTGCGAAGTGTGCACGAACTCGATCGGATCCTCGACGCTGAGGATGTGGCCGTATTCGTTCTTGTTGATGTGGTCGATCATCGCCGCCAGCGTGGTCGACTTGCCCGAGCCGGTCGGGCCGGTGACCAGGATCAGGCCCTGCGGCTGTGCGATGAGTTCGCGGAACAGCGGCGGGCAACCCAGGTCCTCCAGGGTCAGCACCTCGGAGGGAATGGTGCGGAACACCGCGCCGGCGCCACGGTTCTGGTTGAAGGCGTTGACGCGGAAGCGCGCCAGCGACGGGATCTCGAACGAGAAGTCGACCTCGAGGAACTCCTCGTAGTCGCGCCGCTGCTTGTCCGACATGATGTCGTAGACCAGCGCATGGACCTGCTTGTGGTCCAGCGCCGGGATGTTGATGCGGCGCACGTCGCCGTCCACCCGGATCATCGGCGGCAGGCCGGCCGACAGGTGCAGGTCCGAGGCTTTGTTCTTGACCGAGAACGCCAGAAGTTCGGCGATATCCATGACGCTGCTTCCCCTAAGTGCTGCGAAACTGGAACGATACATCCCCGAAAGGCAGTATAGCCATCCCGCCGCCACCGCCAACGGCCGCACCGGATGCTCGCCGAGAACCTCAGCCAGACCCTGCAACGTCTTGAGAACGCCGCCGTCGCCGCCGGGCGGCCAGCGCCGCGGCTGCTGGCCGTGTCCAAGACCCATCCAGCCGGCGCCGTCGCCGGATTGGCGGCGGCCGGGCAGCGCGCCTTCGGCGAGAATTATGTGCAGGAAGCGGCCGGCAAGGTCCGTGACCTGGTCGCGCTTTCGCTGGAATGGCACCTGATCGGCCACCTGCAATCCAACAAGGCGGCGCAGGCGGCGCAGCTGTTCGACTGGGTGCAGACGGTGGACCGGCCCAAGCTGGTCGAGGCGCTGGCGCGCCACCGCGATCCGGCGCGCGCGCCGCTGAACGTGCTGATCCAGGTCAACATCGACGACGAGGGCAGCAAGCACGGCTGCCGCCCGGAGGACGTGCCGGCGCTGGCCGCCCTGGTCGCCGCGCAGCCGCGGCTGGCGTTGCGCGGACTGATGGCCATCCCCGCGCCGCACGAGGACATGGCGCTGCGCCGCGATGCGTTCCGGCGCATGCGCGCGCTGTACGAGGACCTGGCCGCGCGCCATGCCGGCATCGACACGCTGTCGATGGGCATGAGCGAGGATCATGCGCTGGCGGTGGCCGAAGGGGCGACGATGGTGCGGGTGGGAACCGCGCTGTTCGGGCCGCGAGCCTCGGGCATGTCTCCTTAGCTTGTCGTAGAGCCGAGCTTGCTCGGCTGCGCCGGTTCCGGAGCCGAGAGCAGCGGAGCAACCTCCGCTCTACAAGAGGGAGCGTTTGTAGAGCCGGGCTTGATCGGCTACGTCGGTTCCGGAGTCGGGAGCAGCGGAGCAAGCTCCGCTCTACAGGGGGGTTTGTAGAGCCGGGCTTGCTCGGCTCGGGCGGGAGTTCGCCAAACCGTAATACCATTCCACGACTTTTCCCCGCGTCCGTCCGCCCATGCCCGCTTCCCGTTCCCCGTTTCCCTTGCCCGATGCGTCGATCGCCTTCATCGGCGGCGGCAACATGGCGCGCAGCCTGATCGGCGGGCTGGTCGGGCGCGGCGTCGAGGCGTCACGCATCCGCGTGGCCGAGCCGGTGCAGGCGCTGCGCGAGGCGCTGGCGCAGGACTTCGGCGTGCAGGTGTTCGCCGAAGCCGCGCAGGCCGCCGACGGCGCCGAGCTGTGGATGCTGGCGGTCAAGCCGCAGGTGATGCGCGAGGTCTGCGCGTCGCTGGCGGAAACCGCCGCGCGGCAGCCGCCGCTGGTGGTGTCGATCGCCGCCGGCATCACCTCGGCGCAGTTGCAGCGCTGGCTGGGCGGCGCGTTGCCGGTGGTGCGCGCGATGCCCAACACCCCGGCGCTGCTCGGTGCCGGCGTCACCGGCCTGTACGCGGCCGCGCAGGTCGATGCGCGCGGGCGCGAGCGCGCCGAGGCGCTGCTGTCGGCGGCCGGCCCGACCGTCTGGGTGGACGAGGAGGCGCTGATCGACGCGGTGACCGCGGTTTCCGGCAGCGGCCCGGCCTACGTGTTCCTGCTGGCCGAGGCGATGGAAGCGGCCGGCATCGCCCAGGGCCTGCCGGCCGAAGCGGCGCGCACGCTGGTCCGGCAGACGCTGCTGGGCGCGGCGCGCATGCTGATCGAAGGCGGCGAAGCCCCGGCCGAACTGCGCCGCCGGGTGACCTCGCCGAACGGCACCACCCAGGCCGCCATCGAGACCTTCCAGGCCGGCGGCTTCGAGGCGCTGGTCGATCGCGCCATCGCCGCCGCCACCGAACGCGGCCGGCAGTTGTCGGCCGCCAACGATTGAGATCCCTGCCGATGCAACGTTTCCTTTCGCCCGCCCTGCTCCTGCTCTCGCTGGCCGCCTGCTCCGGCGGCGACCGGCCACGCGCGGCCGCGTTCGTGCCGCCGGCGCTGGCCGAAAGCGACTTCGGCGATCTGCGCGTGCGCTACAACGCGCTGCCGACGCTGGCGCTGAACCAGGCGGTGGCCGACCAGTACGGCGTCAAGCGCGACGCGCGCAACGCGCTGGTGGTGGTGGCGCTGCGCCAGCTGCGCGACGGCGAGGAAAGCAGCGCCGATGGCGAGGTGGAACTGCACGCCGTGGACCTGGCCGGCGCGCGCCAGCAGGTCGCGCTGCGCGCGGTGCGCAGCGGCGACTACACCGATCACATCGGCGTGGTGCGCGTTTCCGCGCACGACAGCTATCGCTTCGAGGCGCGCATCAAGGCGGGCGAGCGCCGCGAGACGGTGAAGTTCCAGCGCAACTTCTGATTCCTTCAGAGCGCGCGGCAGCCGCCACAAACGGGCCTGCGGCTCTTATTTTTCGCTACCGCAGCGGCAGCGCCAGCGTTTCACACGCGACGGTGCGCCCCGGCTGCATCGCCATCACTTCCTCGCGGGTGCGGCGCAACTGCTCGCGCCAGCGCGAGGGTGGCTCGCCGATCGCGTCCAGCGCGGCCAGCGCCTGCTCGCGGCAGCCCAGTTCGCCCATCGTGCTGGCGTAGTTGTTGGCCAGCACCGGATCGGCCGGGGCCAGCGCCAGTCCATCGCGGTAGTGCGTCGCCGCACCCGCCCGATCGCCGGCCGCATGGGCCTGGTTGCCCAGCGCCATCGGCACGCGCGCATCCTGCGGCCAGCGCTGGCGCGCGGCGGCGTAGGCGGGGCGCGCTGCCTCGGCGCCGGCCACCGCCTCGAAATCGGCCACCGCCGACAGGTAGGTCGTGGCGTCGGCGCGCGCCGGCAGTTCGCCCGGGCGCAGCGTCACCAGTCCCCAGCGCCCGCCCCAGTCCCAGGTGCGCAGGAAGGTGGGCGCGCGCATGCGCAGGCCGCGCCTGTCGCCGCTGTTCAGCACCACCCGGTTGCGCGCCGCGTCGGCCCCGACCACCACCGCGTAGTGCCAGCGCGGCACGGTGCGCACCCACAGGTTCTGCAACACCAGCACCGGGCGGCCGGCCTGCAGTTCGGCGAACAGCGCCTCGGGGTCGCGCGCGATGGGATACGGGATGCGGCCGGCGCGGCGGGTCGCGGCGATCAGCTCGACTTGCAGGCTGCCGCGCCGACCCGGCAGGTAGACCTGCGGCGCCAGCGCCTCGGGCGTGACCGCCGCGCCGCTGGCGCCCAGCACGGTGGCCAGCGCGGCGGGGCCGCACTGGTACTCGGTCTGCGGGTGGAAGGGCACCTGCTGCTGCAGGTCGATGCCGCCGGCAGGCGCCAGCGGCGGAACGCGCAGTGGGGGATTGATGGCGCAGCCGCTCACCGCCCCGGCGGCCAGCAGCGCCGCCAGGCGATAGGCGACGCGCTTCATCACACCTTGCTGAAGATATTGGTGACGCCGACCAGTTCGAGGATCAGCAGCACGACGAACACCACGCCGATCACCGCCAGGATGCCGCCGGCCTGCAGCTGATCGATCTCGCCCTGCAACTGCATCAGTTCGGCGTCGCTGAGCGAGGCGATGCGCGCGTCCACGTCGAGCGGATTGACGCCGAGCTGCTGCATCGCCTGGCGGACGTCGTCGCGCGCCAGCGCGGTGCGCACTTCCTGCTCGGTGGCCGAGCGGACTTCCGCCGACAGCGCCTGCTGGGTGGTGATGACGCCGGCGTAGGCCTGGGTGCAGGTGCCGGAAACGAGGGCGACGGCGAGCAGGGGCGCAAGGACGAACCTGAGGAACATGGCGGGGCTCCGGGTGGGTGAACGGCGTAGGTATGCCATACGGGCCTGCGCTTGTCGATGAAGGCCCTTCACATTTCCCGAAAGGCCCAGGCGCGCACGACGGCATGGATGGCCTTGACGCCGTCGGTCAGCGCCGCCGGGCCGGGCTGCAGGATCAGCGGCGACTTGATCTCGTGCAATTCGCCGTCGCGCACGGCCGGGATGGCGTGCCAGCCGGGACGCGCGGCCACCCGCTCGGGACGGAACTTCTTGCCGCACCACGAGCCGAGGATGATGTCCGGCTCGCGCGCGATCACCGGATCGCCGTCGGCGAGGATGCGCGCCTTCGCCAGCGGCTCGGCCGACAGTTCGGGGAACACGTCGTCGCCGCCGGCGATGCGCACCAGTTCGGCCACCCACTGGATGCCGGTGATGATCGGTTCGTCCCATTCCTCGAAGTACACCCGCGGCCGCGCCGGCAGCCGCGCGGCGGCCGCTTCGACGTCGTCCAGCCCGCGCCGCAGTTCGTCGGCATAGGCGTTGGCCCGCGCGGCCGCGCCGACCAGCGCGCCGAGCCGGCGCACGTAGTCGACGATGCCCTCGACGCTGCGATGGTTGGCGATCCACACCTCGACGCCGCGGCGCACCAGTTCGGCGGCGATGTCGGCCTGGATGTCGGAAAAGCCGATCGCAAGATCCGGCTTGAGCTTGAGGATCTCGTCGACTTTGGCGCTGGTGAACGCGCTGACCTTGGGCTTCTCTCGCCGCGCCTGCGGCGGGCGCACGGTGAAGCCGCTGATGCCGACGATGCGATCCTGCTCGCCGAGCGCGTACAGCGTCTCGGTCGGCTCCTCGGTCAGGCAGACGATGCGTTGCGGTCCTCTCTGGAGCCGGGAATGGGGAATGGAGAATGGGGAATCGGAGGCACCCGCACCAGGTGCTGCGGACGATTCCCCATTCCCCATTCCCGATTCCCGTACGCTCACGGAAACAACATCCGCTTGCCCCACACGCCGGCCGCATCGCTCTCGTAGCGCCAGCGTTCGTGCAGGCGGAAGGTCGCGCCATACCAGAACTCGATCGCCTGCGGCACCACCCGGAAGCCGCTCCAGCCGGCCGGGCGCGGCACTTCGCGGCCTTCGAACTCGGCCTCGACCGCGGCGATGCGCGCGTCGAACTCCTCGCGCGAGGCCAGCGTCTGCGACTGCGCCGAGGCCCATGCGCCGATCTGGCTCATGCGCGGGCGGGTGGCGAAGTAGGCGTCGGCCTCGTCGTCGCTGACCAGTTGCACGCCGCCCTCGATGCGCACCTGCACGCCGGCCTCGCGCAGGCCGCGCCACAGGAACAGCAGCGCCGCGCGCGGGTTGTCCTGCAACTCGTGGCCCTTGTGGCTGCCGATGTGGGTGTAGAACACGAAGCCGCGCGCGTCGAACGCCTTCAGCAGCACTGTGCGCGCGGACGGGCGGCCATCGAGCGTGGCGGTGGCCACGGTCATCGCGTTGGGTTCGGTATCTCCGCCACTGGCCTGCGCCTCGTCGAAGAGCGCGGCGAAGGTGGAGAGGGCTTCGGCGTACAGGTCGGTCATGGCGGGGCCCGGTCGGTGGAATCGTTGCGCTATTGTCGCCGCATGTCAGCCGGTTCGCACATGACCTCGATCAACGGCTTCGCGCCGGCGCTGGTGCGGCAGGCGCTGGCCGATGCTCGCGGCACCGGACGGGCGACGCCGGTGCTGGGAATCGCCGGCCTGCAGGGCTGCGGCAAGTCCACCTTGGCCGCACAGGTGGTCGCCGCCGCCGAGGCCTGCGGACTGCGCGCGGCCGCGCTGTCGCTGGACGATTTCTACCTCACCGCCGACGCGCGCCTCCGGCTGGCGCGCGAAGTCCACCCGCTGCTGCGCACGCGCGGCCCGCCCGGCACCCACGATCTGCCGCTGGCGCTGGACACGCTCGACGCGATCGCGCATGGCCGGCCGGTGGCGCTGCCGCGCTTCGACAAGCTGGCCGACGATCGCCTGCCGGCCTCGCGATGGACGCGCATCGAGCGGCCGCTGGACCTGCTGGTGTTCGAGGGCTGGTGCCTGGGCGTGCCGGCCGAGGACGAGGCCGCGCTGGAAGCGCCGCTGAACGCGCTGGAGCGCGACGAGGACGCCGACGGCCGCTGGCGCCGCCACTGCAACGCCACGCTGGCGCGCGACTATCCGCCGCTGTGGGCGCAGGTGCACAGGCTGTGGTTCCTGCAAGGCCCCGGCTTCGGGGTGGTGCCGGAATGGCGCTGGCAGCAGGAGCAGGCCTTGCAGGCCGCGCAGCCAGGACGCGCGGGCATGACCCGCGAGCAGGTGGCGCGGTTCGTGCAGTTCTACGAACGCATCAGCCGGCAGGCGCTGCGCACGCTACCGGCCATCGCCGACCGCACGGTGGTGTTGGATGCGTTGCGGCGCACGTCAGGCTGAGCCGCATACGCGCAAACAAGGCTGTCGACAGCCGCACTCACTCGACCACGAACGTCACCCGCAGGTTGACCCGCCATTCGCTGATGTTGCCGCTGGCGTCGGTGACGACCTTGATCTCGTTGATCCAGGCGCCCTGGATGCCGTTGAGCGTCTCGGCGGTCTTGGCCAGGCCGGACCTGACCGCGTCCTCGACGCTGGTTGGAGAGGACGCGTTGATTTCGATGATCTTGGCGACGGACATGGCCGGTTCCTTGCGATGGGCGCGATGCGCCGGGAACCTGCGACCGTAGGCGTTGCGGCGTTAAGAGACCCGCCACGAAGTGTTAGCATCGCGTGCGATGAATCCCGCCCCCAACCTCGTGCTGATCGGCCCGACCGGCGCCGGCAAGACCTCGCTCGGCAGGCGCGCGGCCGAGCGCTTCGGCCTGGCGTTCGTGGATCTGGATCAGGCCATCGCCGAGCGCGCCGGCGCCAGCGTCAAGGCGATCTTCGAGCATGCCGGCGAGGCCGGCTTCCGCCAGCACGAATCGGCGGCGCTGCGCGATGCGCTGGCCGGGGACGGGCAACTGGTTTCCACCGGCGCCGGCGCGATCCTCGATGCCGGCAACCGCGCGCTGATGCGCGAGCGCGCCTTCGTGGTCCACCTGCAGGTCGGCGTCGAGGCGCAGATCGACCGGCTGGCCCGCTGCGCCAACCGCCCGCTGCTGCAACAGCCGGATCGCGACCCGGTGCTGCGCGAGATGGCGCGCGTGCGCAACCCGCTGTACGCCGAAACCGCCGACCTGGCCTTGCCCACCGACGGCCTGGCGCCGGCGGAGGCCACCGCCCGCCTGATCCGCCTGCTGGCCCGGCACTGGCAGCGCTGCGAGTCCCCCGCATGAATCCCGCCCCCCGCACCGTCGCCGTCGGCGGCGAACATCCTTACGCCATCACCATCGCGCCCGGCCTGCTGCACGACGCCGGTGCGCTGGCCGCGCAGGTGCGCGGCCGCCACGCGCTGCTGGTCAGCGACGCCAACGTCGCCCCGCTGTACGCGGCGCAGGTGCGCGAGGCGCTGCACCGCGCGCGCGCCGACCTGTCCATCGGCACCTTCGTGCTGCCGGCCGGCGAGGCGTCGAAGACGCTGGCGCAGTTCGGCCACGCGATCGAGGCGCTGGCCGCGCTCGGCGCGAGCCGCGATGCCTGCGTGTTCGCCCTCGGCGGCGGCGTGGTCGGCGACCTGGCCGGGTTCGCCGCGGCGTGCTGGATGCGCGGGGTCGATTGCGTGCAGCTGCCGACCACGCTGCTGGCGATGGTCGATTCGTCGGTCGGCGGCAAGACCGCGGTGGACATCGCGCAGGGCAAGAACCTGGTCGGCGCGTTCCACCCGCCGCGCGCGGTCTTCGCCGACACCGCGACGCTGCGCACGCTGCCGGCGCGCGAGCTGCGCGCCGGCCTGGCCGAGGTGATCAAGTACGGCGCGATCCGCGATGCGCGCTTCCTGCAATGGCTGCGGCAGGAGCGCGAGTCCCTGCTGGCCGGCGACGACGAGGCGCTGGCGCTGGCCATCGCCGCCAGCTGCGAGCACAAGGCCGAGATCGTCGAGCGCGATCCGCTGGAGCAGGGCGAGCGCGCGCTGCTCAACCTCGGCCACACCTTCGGCCACGCCATCGAGACCGAGCAGGGCTATGGGAGCCCCGACAACGACAACCTCAACCACGGCGAGGCGGTGGCGGTGGGCATGGTGCTGGCCGCGCGGCTGTCGGCGGCGCTGGGCATGGCCGGCGAGGACGACGCCGAAACCCTGCGCGCGCTGCTGCGCGACTACGGCCTGCCCACGGAGATTCCCGCCGGGCTGGCGCCGGAGGCGCTGCTGGCGCGGATGCGGCTGGACAAGAAGAACCTCGCCGGCCGCCTGCGGCTGGTGCTGTGGCGCGGCATCGGCCGTGCCGAGGTGGTGCCGGACGTGGACGAGGCCGCGGTGCTAGCGGTGCTGCGCGCCGGCTGAACCGGCGCCCGGCCCGCCGGCGCGGCAGGCTACAATCGCGCCATGCGTCTCCTCCTCCAGCAGCGCCCGGTCGCGGGCGAAGCCCCGCGCTACGTCCAGCTCACCCTGCAACCGGACCTGTTCGGCGGCTGGGAACTGCTGCGCGAGACCGGCCAGATTGGCGGCCGCGCCCAGCTGCGGCGCGAGCAGTACCTGCTGCAGGACGAGGCCATCGCCGCGTTCGAGAAGGCGCGCGACAGCCACCTCAAGCGCGGCTTCCAGGTGATGTTCGCGCGCGGTGCGCAGCAGCCATGAGGCCCGTCGTCGCCCCACGGGCCGGATGCTGACGGTGCCCGCCTTCCCTCCCCACCCCGGCATCGCCGACGCGGCCGCCGGATAGACCGCCCAAGGAGTCCCGTTTTGGCTTCCCTCCTCAAGAACGACCGCCTGCTGCGCGCGCTCAAGCGCCAACCCGTCGATCGCACGCCGGTCTGGCTGATGCGCCAGGCCGGCCGTTACCTGCCCGAGTACCGCGCCACCCGCGCGCAGGCCGGCAGCTTCCTGGGCATGGCCAAGCATCCGGAGATCGCCTGCGAGGTCACCCTGCAGCCGCTGCGCCGGTTCGACCTGGATGCGGCGATCCTGTTCTCCGACATCCTGACCATCCCCGACGCGATGGGCCTGGGCCTGCACTTCGTCGAGGGCGAAGGCCCGAAGTTCAAGCGCACCGTGCGCAGCGCCGCCGACGTCGATCGGCTGGGCGTGCCGGACATGGAGACCGAGCTGCGCTACGTGATGGACGCGGTGCGGGTGATCCGCCGCGAGTTGGACGGCAAGGTGCCGCTGATCGGCTTCTCCGGCAGCCCGTGGACGCTGGCCTGCTACATGGTCGAAGGCGGCGGCAGCAAGGACTTCGCCCGCATCAAGGCGATGGCGCTGAACGATCCGGCCACCCTGCACCGGCTGCTGTCGGTCAACACCGACGCGGTGATCGCCTACCTGGCGGCGCAGCGCGCGGCCGGCGCGCAGGCCCTGCAGGTGTTCGACACCTGGGGCGGCGTGCTGAGCCCGGCGATGTACCGCGAGTTCTCGCTGCCCTACCTGCAGCGCATTGCGCGCGAGCTGGAACGTGGCGAAGGCGAGGAACGCACGCCACTGATCCTGTTCGGCAAGGGCAACGCCGCGCACCTGGAAGCGCTGGCCGCCAGCGGCGCCGAGGCGGTCGGCGTGGACTGGCTGGTCGAACTGGGCGAGGCCGCGCGCCGCACCGGCGGCAAGGTCGCGCTGCAGGGCAACCTGGATCCGGCGGTGCTGTACGGCTCGCCGGCCGCGATCGAGGCGCAGGCGCGCGCGGTCCTGGACAGCTACGCCGAAGGCAACGGCGGCAGCCGCGAAGGCCACGTGTTCAACCTCGGCCACGGCATGTCGCCGGACATGAACCCCGATCACGTCGCCGCGCTGGTCGACGCGGTCCATCGCCTCAGCGCGCGCTGAGGTGATGCGCAGGACATCCGTCGCCGCCGCGGCGACGTTCGCGCTGGCTTGCGCCGCCGGCGCACCGGCCGGCGACGACGCTTTCGCCGGCCGCTACGGGCACGGCCATACCGGCCAACCCGGCGAGCCGGTGTGGATCGTCGCCCGCGACGACGACGGCTACCGCGTGACCCTGGCGGCCGACGGCAGCCACGCGCAGGCATGGGTGCTGGACGCGGCCGGGCGCGCGGCGTTCTGGAAGAAGATGGACTGGAACCCCGCCACCGCGGCCGAAGCGCGCTGCCTCAACTGGGGTGACCCGCCGCCGCCGACGCTGCTGGAATTCCTCGGCGACGCGCCCGCGGCCGGCTCCCGGCCGGCGCGTCGCTGCTGTGCCACGTGCCCGACGACGCCCGTGCCGGCATCGACTGGCTGGCCGGCCATGCCGGTGGCTGGTTCTACTACGATCCCGCGTTCGGCGTGACGGAAGCACAGCGGTTGCGTTGACCGCATCTTCCGCGCCACGGGCGATAATCGCGGCCCGCCAAGGACAGGGAGACGGAGATGGGTGGATTGAGCATCTGGCACTGGCTGATCGTGCTGGGCGCGCTGGCGCTGGCCGCCGGCGGGGTGGCGGCGCTGATCGCGCTGCTGGCGCATGCGATGCGAGGCGGGCGGCGCACGGGCACACCGGCCGAGGCGCGCCTGCGCGCGCTAGCGGACCTGCACGCCAAGGGCCTGATCGAGCAGGACGAATACCGGCGGCGGCGCGCCGCCATCGTCGATGGCCTGTGACATGCGCATGCGGGCTTCCCCGGTAGCGATGAAATCCGCGCCGTTGCTGGTTGCGGCCCTGCTGGCGCTGCCGGCGCAGGCCGCGAGGACGGGCGCGCCGCCGCTGGAACTCTCCGGCGACGACTTCCCGGTGATCCTGCAGCCGGTGGTCGACGGCAGCGGCGGCGACCAGGGCGGTTGCCTGGGCGTGCGCGCGCGCCGCATCGACGAGATCGCGCTGCCCTGGCGCAAGGCCGTCGAGCGGCTGCACCTGGACTGCCATACGCTGGACGAGGACAGCGCCGGCGTGGCGATGATCGCCCTGGCCGGCACCGCCTACCTCAAGCCCGGCGCGGCGACGATGGCCGGCCATCCGGTGGCCGAGGTGCGGCTGATGGATTCGGAACTGTGGGGCGATCACCAGTACGTGCTGGAGGCCGCCTACGCGGCGGTGGCCGACGACCTGCGCCGGCTGATCGAGACGCGCTGCCTGCAGCGCCGGCTGCGCGAGGAATCCGGCCCCGCGCAGGACTGCCGCATGACCGTCAACCCCGACAGCCTGTACCTGGAGATCAACGAGATCAGCGGCATCTGGGTCCACGCCGATCCCGACGACCCGCGCCGCACCGTCTACGCCGAGGCGTGGGCGGACTGAGGCGCGCTAGCGAAGCCCCTCGCCGGCGGCCGGCTCCGGCTGCTGCGGCAGCAGGTGCGCGATGGCCTCGGCGAGCATGTCGCCGGTCACCGGCTTGCGCAGGAAGCCGTCGAAGCCGGCCGCGCGCGCCTGCGGCTCGGCCTGCGCGTCGGCGCGCGCGGTGATCGCCAGCAGCGGCGCGCCGAAGCCGCGCAGCTTCAGCTGTTCGGCCAGCACCAGTCCGTCGATGCCGGGCAGGTCGAGGTCCAGCAGGGCCACGTCGAAGCGCCTGCCGGCGTACGTGCTCAGCGCGTCCAGCCCGTGCGTGGCATGGACCACCGCGTGCCCGCGCGCGCGCAGCAGGCCGGCGATGACCTCGGCGACGGTCATGTCGTCCTCGACCAGCAGCACGTCCAGCGCGCGTTGCGCGGCCGGCTGCGGCCGGCGCGGCGCCGGCGCGGACTGCGCCGCGACCAGCGGCAGTTCGACGAAGAAGCGCGCGCCGCGCCCCGGCGCGCTGTCCACGCCGATCCAGCCGCCCATCGCCACCGCCAGCTCCTGGCAGATCGCCAGGCCCAGCCCGCTGCCGCCGTAGCGCGCGGTCGTGCGCGCGCCCTCGGCCTGCTCGAAGCGGCGGAACAACCGGGCCTGCTGTTCGGGATTGATGCCCGGGCCGGTGTCGGCCACTTCCAGCCGCATCCGCGTGCCGCCGGCGCCGGGCAGGGCGCGCAGCGACACCGTGCCCTGCGGGGTGAACTTGGTCGCGTTGCCCAGCAGGTTGAGCAGGATCTGCCGCAGGCGCAGCGGATCGCCCTGCACCCAGCGCGGCAGCGCCGGCGAGATGTCGTCCTCGAAGGCCAGCCCGCGCTTGCGCGCCACCGGCGCCATCAGCGCCACCACGTCGTGCAGCAGCGCGTGCAGATCGAAATCGATCGCCTGCATCTCCAGCTTGCCCGATTCGATCCGAGCCAGGTCCAGCGCGTCGTTGACCAGCCGCAGCAGGTGCGTGCCGGCGCGCTGGATCGACTGGGTGTAGCCGCGCTGGCGCTCGTCCAGCGGCGTGGCCAGCAGCAGTTCGCTCATGCCCAGCACGCCGGTCATCGGCGTGCGCACCTCGTGGCCCAGGGTGGCGAGGAAGCGCGACTTGGCCTCGGACGCCTGCTCGGCCAGTTGCCGCTTGTGCAGCGCCAGCTGCCATTCGCTGCGGCGGGCCAGGCGCCGGCGGTAGGACAGCGCCAGCAGCAGCAGCGCGCCCAGCGCCAGCGCCGCCCACGAGGCGATCGCCCAGCCGCGCAGCCACCACGGCGGCATCACCTCGAAGACCAGCACCTGCGTGTCCGACCAGACGTTGTCGGCGGTCCTGCCGGCCACTTCCAGCCGGTAGCGGCCGGCCGGCAGTTGCGAGAAGGTGCGCTCGCCGTCGGCGCCCACCTCCACCCAGCCCGCGTCGTAGTCCGACAGCCGGAAGCGGTAGCGGTGCGCGCGCGCGTTGGCGTAGGAGAGCAGCCGCGCCACCACGCGCAGATCGCGATCGCCGTGGCCAAGCTCGAAAGCCGCGCGCGCGTCGGGCGCGTGGACGCGGCCGGTTCCCTGCCGGAACGACACCGCGTCGATCACCAGCCGCGGCGGCCGCGGCGAGGGCCGCATCACCGCCGGGTCGAAGATGATGATGCCGTGCGAGGCGCTGATCAGCAGGCGCCCGTCCTGCGGCCGCCGGCTTGGCGCGGCGATGATTTCCTGCCCGGGCAGGCCGTCGTGGATGCCGTAGACGCGCACCAGCCCGCTGCCGGGATCGATGCGCACCAGGCCGCGCGGGCTGGCCGCCCAGACGATGCCGCGCCGGTCCACGATGAGGCCGGTGAACACCACCTGCGGCAGCCCGTGGCGGCGATCGAAATGCCGCCCTGGCAGGTAGCGCCCGTCCTCCAGGCGGTAGGCGCGCAGCGTGCCGAGCCCGGCCACCCACAGCACGCCCTGCTCGTCCCAGGCGAAGGACTCGGTGACTTCTTCCGCCACGCCCGGCACGTGCTCGAAACGCGACTTCCCCGGGTTCCAGCGCTGCAGGCCGGCCGAGCCGGCGATCCACGGCGCGCCGTCGCGCCCGCCCGCGACGTGCAGGATGCCCTCGCCGGGCGCGAGCCCGTGCCGGCCGTCGAAGCGGTACTGCGCGCCGACCCGGCCCTGCGCATCGCGCGCCTGCAGCCCCCAGTAGCCGGCGCCGACCCACAGCCGGCCCTGCGCGTCCTCGTGCAGCAGGTTCACGTCGCCCTGCGGCGCGGCGTCGGTGGCGTCGCCGGCGCCCCAGCGGCGCTGCGCGCCGGTGGCCGGGTCGTAGCGCAGCAGGCCGTCGGGGTAGCCAACCCACACCACGCCGTCACGCGTCTCGATGACCGCGTTGGCCACCGCGCCGTCGCCGATGTCCTCCAGCACGTGGCGCACCTCGCCGGTCTCCGGATCGAGCTGGTCCAGCGTACCGGACGATCCCACCAGCCAGAGGTGCCCGCTGGTCGAGGGCGCGATGCCGTAGGTCTGCGCATTGCCCAGCGATCCGGGGTCGCCCTCGTCCTTGGCCAGCACCGAGAACTGCCGCCAGTTGGACGGCAGGTACCACAGGCCGGCATCGATGCTGGAGAACCACAGCCCGCCCTCGCGATCCTCCAGCGCCCGGTTCCATTGCGGGCGCACGCGGCCGCGGGTGAGGTTGCTGTACAGCGGCACCGCGAAGGTCTGTCCTTCCTCGCCGCGGCGCATGCCGTCGAGCGTGTCCAGCCAGGCGATGCCGTTGCGGTCCTGCAGCAGCAGGCCGTAGATCGGCATGCCGCCGCGCATGTCCCAGGGATCGAGCGACCAGCTGCCGTCGCGGCGGTACACGCTGGCGCCGAGCGGGGTGCCGATCCAGACGTCGCCGGCGCGATCGACGACGATGCCCGACACCGAGAGGCTGGCGTGCGCGGCGGCCGGCACGCGCTCGAAATCGCGCCCGGTCCAGCGCGCCACGCCGCGTTCGGTGGCCACCCACAGGCGGCCTTCGCCATCGACTTCCAGATCGGTCACCGCCACCCCGGGCAGGCTGCGATCGTCGCCGGCGACCGGCATGAAGCGGCGGATGCGCCCCTCCTCGTCCATGCGGTGCAGGCCGGCGTCGTGGGTGCCGAACCAGATCGCGCCGTCCGGCGTGGAGACCACGCTCCACACCGTGTCGCTGCCGATCTCCGGATGATCGCCGCGGCGGTAGTAGTGGAAGCGCTGGCGATCGGCTTCCAGCATCATCAGCCCGGCCGCGGCGGTGCCGGCCCAGACGCGGTTGCGCGCATCGACGTGGACCGAGGAAATCGTGTTGTCCTGCAGCCCCTCGCCCAGCCGCCAGACGCGGAAGCCGATGCTGTCGTAGCGCGCCAGCCCGTCGAT
The DNA here is from genome assembly GCF_046736355.1 of Pseudoxanthomonas mexicana. GTDB lineage: Bacteria > Pseudomonadota > Gammaproteobacteria > Xanthomonadales > Xanthomonadaceae > Pseudoxanthomonas_A > Pseudoxanthomonas_A mexicana_B. The sequence continues at coordinate 2,988,390 of NZ_CP157201.1, forward strand.
GGTGGCCAGCCACAGATAGCCCTCGGCGTCCTCGGCGATGTCGTAGACCACGTTGGAAGGCAGGCCGTCGGCGACGGTGAGCTGGCGCAACCGCGGCGTTTCCGGCAGGCCGGCGTGCGCGGGCGCGGCCATGCACAGGGCCAGCAGCCACGCCGCCAGCGCGGCGGACGCGAGCGCCTGCGCCGCGCGCGCGAGGCCGGCACGCGGCCACGCGTTCGCGCTGGCGGATACCGCTTTCCACCGCGACACGCCGTCCTGCCTCGGCGGCAGATCCTTGCAAGCGTCCATTCGTGCCGGCTTCCCCGTTGCGACGCCCGGCATGGTCGCAACGGACCGTTGCAGGCGCAAGCGCGCCCTCATCGCCCTTCCGGTCACTAGAATGGCCGCCGATGATGCGATCGACCCTTCCCTTCGTGCGTGCCGCGCTGCCGGCGATGATCGGCCTCGCCGTTGCCGGCATCCCGCAGGCGCTGGCCGCGCCCGAGCGCTACGAACTGGATCCGGTGCACACGCGGGTGCTGTTCGCCGTCGATCACGCCGGTTTCTCGCAGGCGCTGGGCGCGGTCTCGGGCAGCACCGGCGAGCTGCTGTTCGACCCGCAGGACTGGAACAGCGCGCGCATCGAGGTCAGCGTGCCACTGCAGCGGCTGGATCTGGGCGATGCGAAGTGGAACCAGGCCACGCTGGCGCGCAACCTGCTCGACGGCGAGCGCCACCCGCACGCGACCTTCGTCTCCACCGCCGTCGAACCGCTGGCCGCGGACCGCGCGCGCGTGCACGGCGTGCTGACGCTGCGCGGGGTGGCCCGCGAGATCGCCCTCGACGTGCGCCTCAATGCGATCAGGCGCCATCCGCTGCCGCCGTTCCGCCGCACCGCCGGCTTCTCGGCGACCGCGACGATCCTGCGCTCCGAGTTCGGCATCGACGCCTGGAAGAACCTCATCGGCGACGAGGTGCAGCTGCGCATCGAGGCCGAGGCGGTGCGCCGCCGCCAAGACGCGCAGGACGATGCCACACTCCCCGTCGATCCTTCTCCCGCCGAGCCGGAACCCGAGCCATGACCCTGAAGAACACCACCGAACGCTGGGGCGCCGTCAGCAAGCTGTTCCACTGGATCATCGTGGCGCTGCTGCTGGTGGTCGCCGGGATCGGCCTGAGCATGGGCGACCTGCCCAACGGGCCGCGCAAGATCAACGTCTACGCGCTGCACAAGGCTATCGGCCTGACCATCCTGGCGCTGGTCGCGCTGCGGCTGGCCTGGCGGCTGTACGCCGGCGCGCCGCGCGCGGTCGACGGCACGCCGCCGTGGCAGCAGCGCGTGGCCGCGATCACCCATGCCGCGCTGTACCTGCTGATGCTGGCCATCCCGCTGTCCGGCTGGGTGCTGAACTCGGCCGCCGGCTATCCGCTGCAATGGTTCAAGCTGTTCAACCTGCCCGCCCTCACCGGCCGCGATCGCGAGCTGCAGGCAATGGCCGAACAGGCGCACGCGCTGATGTTCTGGCTGCTGGCGCTGCTGGTCCTGGCGCACGTGGGCGCGGCGCTGTACCACCACCTGTTCAGGAACGACGACACCCTGCGCCGCATGCTGCCGGCCTGGCGACGCAAGCCTTCCCTTCCTCCCCCGCAAGAGAGTTCTCCATGACGCGCACGCTTTCCCCGCGCCTGGCGCTGGCCGCGTGGCTGCTGGCCGCCGCCGCGCCCGCCTTCGCCGCCGACTACGTGCAGGCGCCCGGCTCGACGCTGATCTTCGCCAGCAACTACCAGGGCGAAGTGTTCACCGGCCGTTTCGGCGGCTTCGACACCCGGCTGAGCTTCGATCCGCAGAAGCTGGAAACCAGCCGGCTCGACGTCACCATCCAGCTGGCCGGCACCCGCACCGGCAACGACGATCGCGACAGCACGCTGACCGGCGGCGATTTCTTCGACATCGGCAGGTTCGCGCAGGCGCGCTACAGCGCGGGCAGCTTCCGCGCGCTGGGCGGCAACCAGTACGCCGCCGACGGCACGCTGACGCTGCGCGGGGTCAGCAAGCCGGTCACGCTGACCTTCACCTGGACGCCGGGCGCGCAGCCGGTCCTCAACGGCAAGGCCACGGTCAAGCGGCTGGACTTCGGCGTCGGCGGCGGCGAATGGGCCGACACCGCCACCATCCCCGACGAAGTGGCGATCAGCACCCGGGTCGTGCTCAAGCCGGCCGGCTGAGGCCGGCCCGCGCGCCGGCCGGCTTCAGTCCAGCCATGCGCGCAGGGCGGCGGCGTCGAAGGGCCAGTCCAGTTCGCGATCGCGCGCGGCGTCGCGCAGCACCGGCACGCGCGCGCCGTAGCGCGTTTCCAGCGCCTGGTCGTCGTCGATGAACACGCTGTCGAACTCGGGCGCGCGCGCGTCCGCCAGCACCGCCAGGGCGAGATCGCACAGATGGCAGTCGTCGCGTTGGTAGAGGATCAAATCCATACGCAAGTGTAGGGGCTGCCGGCGAAGCAGTGGCAACTATCGGCGCAACGGTGCTGGTCCTAGAATGGTCGGCTTGCAGGCCCGCGTGCCTGCACCGCCTACCCAAGGATATCCGGCATGGCCGTCAGCACCTTCGACCTGTTCAAGATCGGCATCGGCCCGAGTTCCTCGCATACCGTCGGGCCGATGCGCGCGGCGGCGCGCTTCGTCGCGCGCTGGCTGGCCGAGCCCGGCCGCCTGCAGGACGTGGCGCGCATCCGCGCCGAGGTGTTCGGCTCGCTGGCGCTGACCGGCCGCGGCCACGGCACCGACAAGGCGGTGCTGATGGGGCTGGAAGGCCACTATCCCAACGAGATCGATCCGGACATCATCCCGCCGGCGCTGGAACGCATCCGCGGCGAGAAGAGGATCCTGCTCGGCGGCAGCCACGCCATCGCCTTCGACGAGAAGCGCGACCTGCTGCTGAACAAGCGGCAGAAGCTGCCCTACCACACCAATGGCATGCGCTTCACCGCCTACGACGGCAACGAAGAGGTGATCGCCACGCGCGACTACTACTCGGTCGGCGGCGGCTTCGTGGTCAACCAGGACGACGCCGCCTCGGATCGCATCGTCGCCGACGAGACGCCGCTGCCGTACCCGTTCAGGAGCGGCGACGAACTGCTGGCGCAGTGCCAGCGCAGCGGGCTGAGCATCGCCCAGCTGATGTTCGAGAACGAGAAGTGCTGGCGCGGCGAAGAAGAGATCCGCAGCGGCCTGCGCGAGATCTGGGACGCGATGCAGTCGTGCATGGCGCGCGGCACCCGCCAGGAAGGTACCCTGCCCGGCGGCCTGCACGTCTCGCGGCGCGCGCCGGCGCTGCACCGCGAGCTGTCCAGCAAGCCGGAGGCGGCCATGCGCGATCCGCTGACCGTGCTGGACTGGGTCAACCTGTACGCGCTGGCGGTCAACGAGGAGAACGCCGCCGGCGGCCGCGTGGTCACCGCGCCGACCAACGGCGCGGCCGGCATCATCCCGGCGGTGCTGCACTACTACGATCGCTTCTGCGGCGGCGGTGGCGGCGGCGAGCAGCGCATCTTCGACTTCCTGCTCACCGCCGCGGCCATCGGCATCCTCTACAAGGAGAACGCCAGCATCTCCGGCGCCGAGGTCGGCTGCCAGGGCGAGGTCGGCGTGGCCTGCTCGATGGCCGCCGGCGGCCTGGTCGCCGCGCTCGGCGGCACCCCCGCGCAGGTCGAGAACGCCGCCGAGATCGGCATGGAGCACAACCTCGGCCTGACCTGCGATCCGATCGGCGGGCTGGTGCAGATCCCGTGCATCGAGCGCAACGCGATGGGCGCGGTGAAGGCGATCAACGCCTCGCGCATGGCCCTGCGCGGCGACGGCAAGCACAAGGTCAGCCTGGACAAGGTGATCAAGACCATGCGCGACACCGGCCGCGACATGCAGGACAAGTACAAGGAAACCTCGCGCGGCGGGCTGGCGGTCAACGTCATCGAGTGCTGATGCCGCAGTCCGTGCCACCGGCCGCCGCGCAGTCGGCTCGATTGGCACGCGCGGCGTAATCGCTGCCAACCTGGTAACCGAGGAACGCCGAAACCAGGAACAGCAGTACGAGCAGGAAGGCGGCCTTGGCTTTCCTGTGTTCGATCCAGTCTCGCCCCTGTGCCGAATCGGCGTCCAGCAACGCCGGCGACACGCCGAGCGCGGTCGCCAGCGCCCAACCCAATTGCAGCGGACCGGTGCCGCGATCGGTGGCCTCTTGCAGTCGCTGCAGCGGAATGCCTGCGCGCGTGGCCAGATCCTGCCGCGTCCAGCCGCGATCCTCCAGCAGGCGGTCGAGCTGTGCGGCATTGATGTGGATGTCGGATTGCATGGGGTTCACTCTGGCTGTGGATGGGACGGGCATTGACGCCGGACACTCGCCTGGCCGCCACGCCACCGGCCCGACAGTCACCCGACAACCATTTGGAATCAACGAGTTGGCGCACGGCAGTCGATCTTGCCGGCCGCCCTGCCAAACCCCGGCATGCTGCGCGGTCGTTCAGCGGCAGTCGCTGCGCCCGGCCGCGATGCAATCCCTGCGGTTTTCCTTCGCTGCGAAATCGCGCGACACCAGGTAGCCGACCAGCAGCGACAGGGCGAAGACGATGGCGAACCCGATGGCGACGACGTAGCGGCGGAATATCCGCTCGTCCAATCCGTCAGCCGGAAGGGTCGGCAGCGCTCCGTCGTCCCCGGTGCCGGGGGCACATAGTGCGGCGGGCGCCACCTCCAGCGCGGCCGCCAGCGCCATGCGCGTATCCAGCGATCCACTGCCGCCGGTTTCGACCCGCTGCACCGTGCGTACGCTGACGCCGGCGATTTCGGCCAGTTGCTCCTGCGACCAGGCGCGCTGTTCGCGGAGGCGGCGGACGATGGCGGGATCGATCTTCATCATCTTGTTGCGGGGGCCGGAGGAGCCATTCTGCACGACTGGAGCGCGCCGATGGTCGCTCGACATGGCCGCGCGCAGGTATCGCGGGAGCATGCGCCCGGCCTGTTCATTTTTCCCCGCTGCAGTCCCGGCCCGCTTTGCCGATACTCCGGCAGTAGGCATTCGGCCGTAGGGGGTCCGTCTGTTCGCTCGTCCCGACAAATCCGGCGGCGCCGCGCCCCCTGGCGCGCGCCGACTGGCGTGGGGCCTGTCCTGCATCGCGGGCCTGGCGCTGCTGTGCCCGCCCGCGGCCGCGCTGGATCCGGACAAGTCGTTCCACCACTACGTGCGCAACAGCTGGAGCCTCGCCGAGGGCCTGCCGCAGCTGAGCGTGATCGCCATCGCGCAGGACAAGCCCGGCTACCTCTGGTTCGGCACCCAGGCCGGGTTGAGCCGCTTCGACGGCGCGCGCTTCGTCAACTTCGATCGCGACAACACCCCCGCCCTGCCCAGCACCTGGATCCAGGCCCTGCAGACCGACCTGCAGGGCCGCCTGTGGATCGGCACGCCGCAGGGCCTAGCCGTGCACGAGGCCGGCAAGGGCTTCAGCGGCGTGCCGCTGGCCGAGGGCGAGCCGGCCGCGGTCGTGGACGTCAACGATCTCGACATCGACGACAAGGGCACCGTGCTGGTGGCCTCCAGCGGCGGCGTGCTGGCGGTGGCCGACGGCCGCCTGGTCCGCCGCCACCCGCTGCCGGAAGGGGCGCTGGCGCTGCTGCCGGCCAGCGACGGCGCGCTGTGGATCGGCAGCCGCGGCGCAGCCTATGCGGTGCGCGACGGCGAACCGCGCCGGCAACCGCTGCCGGCCGAGGCTGCCACCGCGCTGGTCCGGCAGTTGGCCGAGGACGCTGGCCGGATCTGGGCCGGCAGCAGCCAGGGCCTGTTCGGGTTCGACGGCCGGCAATGGCGCCGCCACGAGGACCCGGAGCTGGGCGACACGGCGATCGAGTCGCTGTACCGCGACCGCGACGGCAACCTGTGGGCGGCGACCGCGCACACGCTGTACCGGCTGCACGGCGGGCGCGTGGTCGAGCGCGCCGGGGCGGAGGGAGCGCTGCAGTCGATCCGCGCGATGTACGAGGACCGCGAGGCCAACCTCTGGCTGGGCAGCGGCGTCGAGGGCGTCAGCCGGGTCTGGAACGGCTGGACCCGGCGCTACAGCCGCACCGAGGGCCTGGAAACCCCGCTGCTGTGGACCACCGCGATCGGCCCGGACGGACGCGTCTGGGTCGGCGGCGACGACGGCGTCAGCGTGCTGGCCGACGGCCACTTCCGGCAGGTCGTGGCGGGACGCGACCTGCCGCACGCCAGCGCCTACAGCCTGCTGCCGGAGCGCGACGGCACCTGGATCGGCACGCGCTCGGGCGTGGCCCTGTACCGCGGCGGCCGCCTGCAACCGCTGCCGGCGCTGAAGGCGATGGATGCGGCGCAGATCAACGGCATCCTGCGCGATCGCCAGCAGCGGCTGTGGTTCGCCACCAGCCTGGGCCTGTACCGGCTGGACGAGGACGGCGCGCTGGCCCACTACGGGCAATCGGCCGGGCTGGCCGACCCGCGCGTGCGCGTGCTGCACCAGACCCGCGACGGCCGCCTGCTCGCCGGCACCCAGAGCGGGCTGTACGAATGGCGCGACGGCCGCCTGCACGCCATCGCCCTGACCGGCACCGGCCTGGACAGCCCGCACGTCACCGCGCTGCACGAACTGCCCGGCGGGCAATGGCTGGTCGGGGTGTTGTCGGAGGAGGAACTGCTCGTCCGCGACGGCGATCGCTGGACCCGGCTGGACAAGTCGCGCGGCATCCCGGTCAACGCGCCGTTCTTCATGGCCGACGACGCCCGCGGCTTCCTCTGGGTCGGCGGCCTGCGCGGCATCTACCGCGTCCCGATCGCCGACCTGCTGGCGGCCACCGGCAACCCCACCCATCCGGTGCGCGCGCAAACCCTGCTCAACGAGCGCGGCGACCGCCACGGCGGCCAGAAGGGCGACTGCTGCAACGGCGCCGGCAACAGCCGCGGCTTCGTCCACCAGGGCGCGCTGTGGCTGCCCTCCCGCGACGGCGTGGTGGTCATGGACATGGAGGGGATCATCGGCAACCGCTACATCCCCGAATCGGTGATCGAACGGGTGCAGGTCGGCCCGCAATGGCGGCCGGCCGATCCCAATGCGGACTGGTTGCTGCCGCGCCAGGCGCGCGACCTGCGCTTCGAGTTCACCACGCTCAGCTTCCAGGCCTCCGATCACATCGACATCCGCTACCGCCTGGCCGGCTACGACGCCGACTGGCGCCTGCTGGAGGATCCCAACCAGCGCAGCGCCACCTACACCAACCTGCCCGCGGGCCGCTACGTGTTCGAGGTGATCGGCACCAACAACAGCGGCCTGTCCAGCCGCACCGTCGCGCGCCTGCCCTTCAGCATCGCGCCGTACTTCTACGAGAGCCCGTGGTTCTACGTGGCGCTGGCCGTCGGCCTGCTGTCGCTGCTGCTGCTGTCCAACCGCTGGCTGCTGCGCCGCCACCTGCGCCAGCGCAGCGCGCTGGAGGAACTGGTCGAGCAGCGCACCCGCGACCTGCGCCTGGCCAACCAGCGGCTGGAGGCGATCAGCCTGACCGATCCGCTGACCGGCCTGCACAACCGCCGCTACATGGCGCAACAGATCCCGATCGACCTGGCCTACCACCAGCGCGACCCGGCTTTCGCCGCCGGCGACGAGGCGATCATCTTCGCGCTGCTGGACGTGGACCAGTTCAAGTCGATCAACGACAACCACGGCCACCAGGCCGGCGACCAGGTGCTGCAGCAGATCGCCGGACTGCTGCGCGACATGACCCGCCAGGGCGAATACGTGGTGCGCTGGGGCGGCGAGGAATTCCTGATGGTGTTCCGGCCGATGCCGCGCGCCGACCTGGCCGCGCTGGGCCAGCGCCTGTGCATGGCGGTGGCGGCGCACCGCTTCGACATCGGCGGCGCCGACCTGCAGATCACCGCGTCGCTGGGGCTGATCGAGTATCCGCTGTTCCCCAACCAGCCGGATCTGCTGAGCTGGGAGCAACTGGTCTCGCTGGCCGACCGCGCGCTCTACCAGGTCAAGCAGCACGGCCGCAACGGCTGGGCCGCCTACCGCCCCACCTCGCTGCGGCCATCGGCCGGGGAAGGCGGCGCGCACCGGCTCGACCCCGGCGAACTGATCCGGCGCGGCTGCCTGCAGCTGACCGGGCCGCACCATCCCTGCGCGCCGCCGCGCTGAGCGGCGGCGGACGCACGCGCAGGCCGCGCGCCTGTCCCGCTAACCCGCGGCGATGGCCAGCACGTCGTCCAGCAGCGCCGCCGCGGTGACCTCGGTGCCGGCGCCCGGCCCCTGGATCAGCAGCGGCCGCGTCGCATAGCGATCGCTGAAGATCGCCACCCGGTTGTCGGTGCCGGCGCCGCCGCACAGCGGATGGTCGGCGTCCAGCGCCTGCAGGCCGACCTCGGCGCTGTCGCCGTAGCCGTCGAAGCGGCCGACGAAGCGCAGGCGCGCACCCGCGTCGCGGGCGGCGCGCCAGTGCGCGTACAGCGGTTCGTCCAGCCGTTCCAGCGCCGCGTCGACTTCCTCCAGCGGCAGCGCGGCCAGATCCACCGGCACCAGCGACTGCACCTGCACGTCCTCGCCGCGCAGCATCAGCCCGGAGGCGCGCGCCAGGATCAGCAGCTTGCGGCGCACGTCCTCGCCGGAAAGATCGATGCGCGGGTCCGGCTCGGTATAGCCGGCCGCCTGCGCCTGCCGCACCCAATGCGAGAACGGCAGCGCGCCGTCGTACTGGTTGAACAGCCAGGCCAGCGATCCGGACAGCACGCCCTCGATGCGGTGGATGCGATCGCCGCCGGCGACCAGCGCGCGCAGGCTGCGCAGCAGCGGCAGGCCGGCGCCGACGGTGGCGGCGTCGCCGTAGCGCGCGCCCGAATGGCGGATCGCCTGCGCGATGGCTTGCGCGCGCAGCTCGCTGGCGCCGTTGCCGAGCTTGTTGGCGGTGACCACGTGCACGCCGCGCGCCAGCCATTCGGCGTGCCAGTCGGCGACGATCTCGCTGGCGGTGGCGTCGACGATCAGATCGCCGGCGCGCAGGCTCTCGTTCTCCGCCCACGGCGGCAGCGCGTCGCGCCGCGGCGACGACCGCCGCGCCCGTTGCAATGCCCGTTCGGCATCCTCGCCGCAGTCGTGCAGCGCGCGCGAATTGGCCAGCCAGCCGAACTCGGGCAGCGGCAATCCCTTGGCCAGCAGGCGGCGGTAGCGATCGACGAAGGCGCTGCCGACGCCGCCGGTGCCGAGCAGCGCCAGGCGCGGTTTGTGCCGGCGCGCGCCGGCCAGCGGGACGACGGCGCTCATGCGTCGGCGAGCGCGCGTTTGCACGCGGATGCGGCCGCTTCCGCGCGCGCCAGCGCCAGCGTCAGGTCGGCCAGCAGGTCCTCGCCGGCCTCGATGCCGATCGACAGCCGCAGCAGGCCGTCGGATATGCCCGCCTTGGCGCGCGCCTCCGCCGTCATCGCCGCGTGCGTCATCGTGGCCGGATGCGCGATCAGGCTCTCCACACCGCCCAGCGACTCGGCCAGGGTGAACCAGCGCAGCCCTTCGACGAACGCGCGCACCGCCGCCTCGCCGCCGTGCAGATCGACGCTGAGCATCGCGCCGAAGCCCTGCTGCTGGCGCGCGGCCAGTGCGTGACCCGGGTGCGAGGCCAGGCCGGGGAAGTACACCTTCGACACCGCCGGGTGGCCGTCCAGCAGCGCGGCGATGGCGTTGGCGTTCTCCTGGTGCACGCGCAGCCGCGCGTCCAGCGTGCGCAGGCCGCGCAGGGTCAGGAAGCTGTCGAACGGCGAGCCGGTCAGGCCCAGCGCGTTGGCCCACCACACCAGCTGCTGGTGCAGCTCGGCCTCGCGCGCGACCACCGCGCCGCCGACCACGTCGCTGTGGCCGTTGACGTACTTGGTGGTCGAATGGATGACCAGGTCGGCGCCGAACGCGATCGGCTTCTGCAGCGCCGGCGACAGGAAGGTGTTGTCCACCACCGCGCGCGCGCCGGCCTTGTGCGCGGCCTCGATCACGAAGCGCAGGTCGGTGACGCGCAGCAGCGGGTTGGACGGCGTTTCGATCAGCACCAGCGCCGGCGACTGCGCCAGCGCGTCGGCCAGCGAGCGCGGGTCGGTCAGGTCGGCGGTGATCAGCTCGAAGTGGCCCTTGCCCGCCAGCGCGTTGAACAGCCGCCAGCTGCCGCCGTAGGCGTCGTGCGGCACCACCAGCCTGTCGCCCGGCTGCAACAGCGCGTTGAGCACCAGGGTGATCGCGCCCATGCCGGTGGCGGTGATCACCGCGCCGGCGCCGCCTTCCAGCTCGGCCAGCGCCTCGCCCAGCAGGTCGCGGGTAGGGTTGCCGCTGCGGGTGTAGTCGTACTCGCGCTTGTTGCCGAAGCCGTCGAAGCTGAAGTTGGACGACAGCACGATCGGCGGGGTCACCGCGCCGTAGGCGGTGTCGCGGTCGATGCCGGCGCGCACGGCGGCGGTGGCAGAGGCGCAGGCGCGCGGGGAGTCGGGGGTGATCTGGCTCATGCGTTTTCTCCGATGCGCAGCGCGCTGGCGAGGATCGCGTCGATGCGATCGGTTTCCTTGAGGAAGGCGTCGTGTCCGTAGGGCGAGCGCAGCACGCGCAGCTGGCCGCGCGTGCCCAGCCCTTCGACCAGCGCGACCGAATCCGACAGCGGCACCAGCCGGTCGCCCTCGACGGCGACGACCACGGTCGGCACCGCCACCGCGGCCGGGTCGACGCGGTGCAGGTCGATGGATTCGGACAGGCGCACGTAGGCGGTGACCGGGGTGCGCGCGACGTACTGCGCGCCGGCGGCGTCGAGGTAGTCCTCGGCAGCCACGCGCACGCGGCCGTTGACCACTTCCGGCGCGGCGTCGAAGCGCTCGCCGAATTCCTCCGGCGTGCGGTAGCTGAGCATGGCGAACTGGCGCGCCAGCGACAGCCCCTGCGCATCGGCGCATTGCAGCTGGCCCAGGGTCACCGCGCGGCGCTGCAGGGCGCGCCAGGCCGAGGCGTAGGGATGCGGGCGGTGCGCGCCGCTGACCGCGACCAGCCGGCGCAGCGCGTGCGGATGGCGCACGGCCAGTTGCAGGCCGACCAGGGCACCGTAGGAATAGCCGACGAAGGCATGCAGCGGGCCCAGTTCCCGCACGTCGAGCAGCTGGGCGATGGCGTCGGCCTGGTCGGCGGTGTCCAGCGGCGCGTCGAGGCGGCCGTCGGCGCCCAGGTAGTCGATGGCCAGCAGGCGCCGGCGCGTGGGATCCAGCGTGCGGCCGGGCGCGATCAGCGTGTTGAGCCAGCCCGGCTCGGGAAAGCTCTCGCCCGCGCGCAGGTGGCGGTGGGCGGAAATACCGCCGGCCACCAGCGTCAGCGGCGCGCCCTGCGGGCCGAGCAGTTCGTAGCGCACGGTGACCACGCGCGGGCCGGCGTGGCGCAGCGTCAGCGGCAGGGTGAGTTCGCCGCGCACGGCATCGGGGCGGGTATCGCCTGCGGCGGACGCCGCATCCGAGGCCGGCGCGGCGGTACAGGCGTAAAGCGGAGATGCGGTTGCGTAGCTCATGGCGGTATCCGGGAAAGGGACTACGGCCATCGAGCTTCGCGGAGCTCGCGTTCGTCGTGCGAAGGCACGTCACGAACCATCTTTCGGCGGACGCCGTTCCGAAGAACGCGAATCCCCGCAGGATTTGGCACCTACGCGGTCGCTTGCGCTTCCGCGGGCTGCCCCGGCATCAAAGGGCCTGTCCCTCCGCCGGTCTCGATGGTGCGGGCAGGATGCCAGCGGCTTTCCGCCTTGTCAATCTCTTTATCCGGATTGAGCGATGGCTGGTCCGATGGTCGCGCTCGCGGCCCGCGCCGGGCATGGCGCATAATGGCCGCGATGACGAAATACCTTTCGATTGGCGCGCTCTGCGTCGCCCTGCTGGCCGGCTGCGCCTCCGCGCCGCCGCACACTTCCCGCCCGACCGCGCCCGCCCCGGTCACCCCCGCCGACCAGGTGATCCGCGAAAGCTGGATCTCCGAGCCGGCGGAGGGCGACGAGCTGGACTCGGTCGCGGCCTGGCCCAGCGAGGACGGGGCGCTGTGGCTGATCGCCACCGCCAAGTCCAGCCATCGCCTGCTCGTCTACGACGGCGACAGCGGCCGGCCGCTGCGCCAGGTCGGCGGCCGCGGCCACGGGCCGGGGCAGTTCGAGCGTCCCAACGGCATCGCCGTGTTCGGCGACCTGCTGTTCGTGACCGAGCGCGACAACCACCGCGTGCAGGTGTTCGAGCTGCCGGACTTCACCCCGCTGGCCGCCTTCGGCGCCGGGGAACTGCGCTTCCCGTACGGGCTGTGGCTGCACGAGATCGGCCCGGGCGAACTGGAGGTGCTGGTCACCGACAGCTTCATGGAGGACGTCGAGAAGCGCGTGCTGCCGGCGCTGTCGCAGCTGGACCAGCGGGTGCGCCGCTACCGGGTGGATCGCGGCGACGACGGCCGCCTGCGCGCGCGCTACCTCGGCGCCTTCGGCGACACCGGCCCGGACGGCGCGCTGCGGATGGTCGAGTCCATCGCCGGCGATCCCGCCCACGACCGCCTGCTGATCGCCGACGAGGATCGCCGCGTCGGATCGACCCTGCGCGAGTACGGCTTCGATGGCCGCTACCAGGGCTCCAGCCTGCCGGTCTTCGACGCCGACGCCGAGGGCATCTCGCTGTGGGCGTGCAGCGCCGAGGACGGCTACTGGATCGCCGTGGACCAGGTCGCGCCGACGCTGTTCCGCGTCTACGACCGGCGCACGCTGCAGCCGGTGGGCATCTTCCGCGGCGAGCAGGTCGCCAACACCGACGGGCAGACGCTGTACGCCGCGCCGACCGCGCGCTTCCCGGCCGGCGCGCTGTTCGCCCTGCACGACGACCGTTCGCTGGCCGCCTTCGATCTGCGCGACGTGGCCCGCGCGCTGGCCCTGCGGCAAGACTGCCTGCAGTGACGGCGGCGGCGCGCATCGCGGCGGCGTTGCTGGCCACGGCGCTGCTCGCCGCGGCGACGCGGGCCGAGGCGGCGCGGCTGTACCGCTGGAAGGACAAGCAGGGCTATACCCATTACGGCGACCGCCCGCCCGAGGCCGACGCGCTGGCGCAGGACGTGGACGTCATCCGCTTCCGCAACCCGCCCAGCGCGCTGGTGCGGCTGCGGCTGGAAAAGCAGGGCCTGCGCTACCAGGCCTGGGCCGACAACCTGATGCACGGCCCGGTCGAGGTGCAACTGGGCTTCCTGCGCAACCGCAACGCCGTCGCCTCGCCGAGACTGCCGGCGCGCGCGCCGGTGCCGGCGCGCAGCAGCGTGCTGGTGGCCAACATCACCCTGCCCGATCCGCTGCGCGGCGGCGATTTCGAACTGCGGATGGACGCGCTGCCCGGGGATCCGGGCGCGCACCCGCAGGACTACGACTACCGGCTGCCGTTCGAGTACGGGCGGGTGCGGGTGGACCAGGGGCCGGGCGGCGCGTTCAGCCACAACGACGCGCAGAACCTGCACGCGATCGACTTCGCCGTGCCCGAGGGCACGCCGATCCTGGCGGTGCGCGAAGGCGTGGTGATGCAGGTCGAATCGGACTTCGACCAGGCCGGGCTCAACCGCGAGAAGTTCGGCGGCCGCGCCAACTTCATCCGCATCCTGCACGGCGACGGCACGATGGCGCTGTACGCGCACCTGCAGCCGGAAGGCGTGCAGGTGCGCACCGGCCAGTACGTGCGCAAGGGCCAGCGCATCGGCCTGTCCGGCAACACCGGCTTCTCCACCGCCCCGCACCTGCACTTCGTGCTGCAGGTCAACCGCGGCATGCGGCTGGAGTCGGTGCCGTTCCGGATGTTCGGGCCGCTCGGCGAGCTGAAGTTCCCCCGCCAGGACGCCGCGGCCGGCAGCGCCGCTCCCTGATTCCCGCGACTTTTTCGCCACCGGGGCTTGACAAAACCCGAGTGTATTGATGTATTGATACACATGGATGCGCAACTGCTGCACGTGAACCCCGCCCTGCCCGAGCCGATCTACCGCCAGATCGTCGAGCAGCTGCGCCGGCTGATCAGCGCCGGCCAGCTGCGCGCCGGCGACGCGCTGCCGTCGGTGCGCGAGGTCGCCGCCGCCCACGCCATCAACCCGATGACCGTGTCGCGCGCCTACAGCCAGCTGGAGGCCGAGGGCCTGCTCGAACGCCTGCGCGGCAAGGGCATGGCGGTGGCCTCGCGCCGGACCGGCGAGGCCAGCGAAGCGGCGCGCCTGCGATTGCTCGACCCGGCCCTGCGCGAAGTCGCGCGCCACAGCCGGGAACTGGAACTGCCCAGCGACCGCGTGCTGACGCGGTTGCGCCAACTCATCGACGAGGAGAACCCATGAACGCAATGGCAATCGATCTTGCGCCCCAGGCCGCTGGGCTGGACCTGGAAATGCCGCTTTCGGCGCGCGGCCTGCACCTGGCCTACGGCAAGCGGCAGGTGCTGCGCGGCGTCGATCTCGATCTGTTCCGTGGCGAGGTGCTGGGCCTGATCGGCCGCAACGGCGCCGGCAAGAGCACGCTGATCGGCGCCCTGCTCGGCCTGCTGCGGCCGGACGCCGGCCAGGCGCTGTTGATGGGCGCGCCGGCGCTGCGCCTGGACGACGCACGCAAGTCCCGGCTGGGCTACGTCCCGCAGCAGCCGCAGGCGTTCCAGTGGCTGAAGGTCGGGCAGTTGTTCGACTACCTGCCGCAGTTGTACCCGCGCTGGGACCGCGCGCATGCGCAGGCGCTGCTGCAACGCTGGCAGCTCGATCCCGGCCGGGTGATCGGCAAGCTGTCGCCGGGCGAGGCGCAGCGGCTGGCGCTGGTGCGCGCACTGGCGCCGCGGCCGGACCTGCTGGTGCTGGACGAGCCGGCCGCCGCGCTGGACCCGGTGGCGCGGCGCGAACTGCTGCGCGAACTGGTGGTGCAGGCCGGCGACAGCGGCACCACGGTGCTGTTCTCCAGCCATATCGTCTCCGACCTGGAGCGGGTGGCCTCGCGGGTGGCGTTCCTGCACGAGGGACGGCTGCTGCTGGACAGCGCGCTGGACGAGGTGAAGGACACCGTGGCGCGCGTGTGGCTGCCGGCCGCGGCGACGCCGGGCCTGCCGGCGCGGCTGCCCGGCGAGCTGTCGCGCCTGCAACTGCCCGATGGTGCGGCGGTGCTGGTGCTGTCCGGCGATCCGCGCGCCTGGCAGGACCTGCTGCTGATCGAGGGCGTGCGCGTGGATCGGCTCGGCCTGGAGGATCTGTTCGTGGAGGTCGCCGGATGAACACGACCGTCCTGCTCGCCCCGCGTCTGCTGCTCGGCGGCCAGCGCGCCGTCCGGATCGCGCTCGCCGCGCTGGTCGCCGCCGCGCTGGTGCTGTCGCTGTTCGATATCGCGTCCGCGAAACGCCAGACCCTGCAGCTGCTGCTCACCGGCATCGCCGTGCTGTTCTGGTGGATGCTGACCGGCAGCCGCGTGCTCGGCTTCGCCTTCCATGCGCGCCAGCTGCGCATCCCGCGTCCGCTGGCGCACCTGCCCTCGACCCTGCTGATCGGCGTCATGCTCAGCGTGCCGCTGCCGGCGCTGCTGTGGGCGGCGCTGGGCAGCGACCTGCCGCTTTCGCTGGCGGCGCTGGCACTGGCCGCCGGCATGGGCCTGTTCTTCGCGGTGATGCCGCCCTGGCTGGTGTTCGCGCTGCTCGGCGCCGGCCTGCTGGCGCGGGTGCTGCCGGTGCCGGCGCTGGCGCTGCAGCCGCCCTCGCCGACCGCCGGCATGGCCCTCGCCGGCGCCGCGCTGGCGACGATCTCGGCGCTGCTGTGGGCACGGCTGTTCCGGCACGGCATGCCCGCCCGCGCGTGGTCGGTGCCGATCGCACTGTCGCTGCAGGCCGCACTGGGCGAAAGCCCGGCCGACCAGCAGGCGCGCCAGCAGCAGGCCGGGCTGATGCACCTATTGCAGGGCACGCGGATTCCCGCCGGTCTGGCGCGCGAGCCGGACACCGCGCTGGCGCTGGCGCTGGGTCCCGGCTTCGGCGCGGGCTGGCGCGCGCTGCTGCTCGAGAACGCCTGGCTGCTGGGCGTGGCGCTGTCGTGGCTGCTGCTCTATTCGGGCGAGGAACTGCGCGGCGGCAACCTCGTCGCGCTGGCCTTCCCCGCGCTGATGGTCGCGTTTTCGGCCGCCATGCCGGCACTGCGGCTGTGGACGCTCTACCACCGTCCCGCGCTGGGCCTGCACGAACTGGCGCTGCTGCCGGGGCTGGCCCGGCCCGGCGGACACGCCGACGCGCTGGCGCGCGCGCTGACGCGCCGGCAGCTGATGTCGCTGCTGGCCTCGCTGGCGCTGATGTCCGCCTACGGCTGGCTGCTCGGGGCGCCGGCGCCGTACTACTGGGCGTTGTTGTGGATCGGCGCCACCAGCATGATGCTGGCGGCCTGGCTGGCGCTGCGCCGCGCGCGCCAGGCCTCCATCGGCGTCGCCGGGCCGCTGCTGATCGTGGGCGCCGGCGTGGCGGCGCTGGCAACGATGTCGGCGGTCACCGGCGATCGGGCGCCGGCATGGCTGATGCCGACCTGGTGCGGCGCCTGCGCCGTGCTGGCGCTGCTGCGCGGCTTGGAGTTGGCGGCGCTGAAGCGGCTGCCGCATCCGTTCCTGGCGCGCTGAGCGGGCGGCGGGGGGCGGTATAATCCGCCCCTTTCCCGCCTCGTCCGCGCCCGCCCGGGCGCCCTGTCCATGTCCGAAGTTTCCCTCGAAGCCGCGCGCCGGCGCACCTTCGCCATCATCTCGCACCCCGACGCCGGCAAGACCACGCTGACCGAGAAGCTGCTGCTGTTCGGCGGGGCGATCCAGATGGCCGGCTCGGTCAAGGGCCGCAAGGCCGCGCGCCACGCCACCTCGGACTGGATGGCGCTGGAGAAGGAGCGCGGCATCTCGGTGACCTCGTCGGTGATGCAGTTCCCCTACGAGGGCAGGATCGTCAACCTGCTCGACACGCCGGGCCACGCCGACTTCGGCGAGGACACCTACCGCGTGCTGACCGCGGTGGACTCGGCGCTGATGGTCATCGACGTGGCCAAGGGCGTGGAGGAGCGCACCATCAAGCTGATGGAGGTGTGCCGGCTGCGCGACACGCCGATCATGACCTTCATCAACAAGCTGGACCGCGAGGGCCGCGATCCGATCGAGCTGCTGGACGAGGTCGAGCGCGTGCTCGGCATCCAGTGCGCGCCGGTGACCTGGCCGATCGGCATGGGCTCGCGGCTGAAGGGCGTGGTCCACCTGATCAGCGGCGAGGTGCACCTGTACGAGCCGGGCCGCAACTTCACCCGCCAGGACTCGACCATCTTCGCCTCGCTGGACGATCCGCAGCTGGAGGCGCGCATCGGCGCCGGGATGCTGGCCAACCTGCGCGAGGAACTGGAACTGGTGCAGGGCGCCAGCCACCCGTTCGACCAGGACGCCTACCTGCGCGGCCGGCAGACCCCGGTGTTCTTCGGCTCGGCGGTCAACAACTTCGGCGTGCAGCCGCTGCTGGACTTCTTCGTCGCGCACGCGCCGCCGCCGCAGCCGCGCGCCACCACCACCCGCACGGTGCAGCCGGCCGAGGAGAAGCTGGCCGGCTTCGTCTTCAAGATCCAGGCCAACATGGACCCGCAGCACCGCGACCGGGTGGCGTTCATGCGGGTGTGCTCGGGCAGGTTCAGCGCCGGCATGAAGGCCTTGCACGTGCGCAGCGGCAAGGAGGTCAAGCTGGCCAACGCGCTGACCTTCATGGCCAGCGATCGCGAGATCGCCGCCGAGGCCTGGCCGGGCGACGTCATCGGCATCCACAACCACGGCACCATCTCCATCGGCGACACCTTCACCGAAGGCGAGGCGCTGTCGTTCACCGGCATCCCCAACTTCGCCCCGGAACTGTTCCGCCGCGCGCGCCTGCGCGATCCGCTCAAGCTCAAGCAGTTGCAGAAGGGCCTGGCGCAGCTATCCGAGGAAGGCGCCACCCAGTTCTTCCGCCCGCTGATGAGCAACGACCTGATCCTCGGCGCGGTCGGCGTGCTGCAGTTCGACGTGGTCGCCTACCGGCTGAAGGACGAATACGGCGTCGATGCCTCATTCGAGCCGGTCGGCGTGGTCACCGCGCGCTGGGTGCGCTGCGGCAATGCGAAGAAGTTCGAGGAGTTCCGCGACAAGAACGCGATGAACCTGGCGCTGGACGCGGCCGGCGAGCTGGTTTACCTGGCCCCCACCCGGGTCAACCTGCAACTGGCGCAGGAGCGCGCGCCGGACGTGGAATTCCTCGCTACCCGCGAGCACGCGCACAGCGTGCTCGCATAGGCCGTGGGCCCGTGGGCTTGCTGAACGCCGGACAGGTGCGCAGGTTGCTGCGTTGCGGTAATTTCAGCGTCCTATGGACAGCGACCCCACCCCCTTCCGCATCCTGCGCGCGCGCAAGCGCGCCGACCACCTGATCGACCTGCGCGACGAGATCGCCAGCGCGCTGACCCACGGCCTCGGCGCGGCCGCGGCGCTGGCCGGCGGCGCGGTGCTGATCACCCTGGCGGCCATCCACGGCGATGCCTGGCAGCTCGGCGCCTCCATCGTCTTCGGCGTCACCCTGCTGCTGCTCTACACCGCCTCCACCCTGTACCACGCCATCCAGCACCCGGTGGCGAAGGGACGGCTGAAGGTGTTCGACCACTGCGCGATCTACCTGCTGATCGCCGGCACCTACACGCCGTTCACCCTGATCGGCCTGCGCGGGCCGTGGGGCTGGGGGCTGTTCACCGCGATCTGGACGCTGGCGCTGGCCGGGGTGGTGTTCAAGCTGTTCTACACCGGCCGCTTCAAGCTGCTGTCGACGATCATCTACATCGCGATGGGCTGGCTGGTGATCGTGGCGATCAAGCCGCTGCTGACCTCGCTGGACGGCTGGACGCTGGGCTGGCTGCTCGGTGGCGGCGTGGCCTACACGCTGGGCACGTTCTTCTACCACCGCGAATCGATCCGCTACTCGCACGCGATCTGGCACCTGTTCGTGATCGCCGGCAGCGTCTGCCACTACATCGCGGTGACCGAGCAGGTGCTGATGCCGCGGCTGCGCGGCGGCTGATCCGCCCTTCCCCCGGCTGAACCGCGGCCGCGGCCTGCACGCCGCGTTGACATGGCCTTCGCGGTTGCTGAATCCGCGCTCGCCGATAGTGCGGGCATGGATGCCAACCGCCCCGCCCGATGGCGCTTCGCGCGCCGGCCGCCCTCGTCCCGCGCGATCCTCGTCGCCAGCGCGATCGTCGCCGCACTGGTCGCGCTGTGGATCCTGTTCGACTGGAACTGGTTCAAGGGCCCGCTGGAGCGCCAGGTCAGCGCACGCACCCAGCGCGAGTTCCGCATCGACGGCGACCTCGACGTCGATCTCGGCCGCATCACCACCATCAGCGCCGAGCGCCTGCACCTGGGCAACGCGCCGTGGTCGAAGGAACCGGTGATGGCCGCGGCGCAGCGCGCCGAGCTGGACGTCGCGCTGTGGCCGCTGATCTTCAGGCGCCAGTTCCGCATCCCCGAGATCCGCCTGGCCCAGCCGCGCCTGCACCTGGAAACCGGACCGGAGGGCAAGGGCAACTGGGTGTTCGGCCCGCAGGGCGGCGGCAAGCCGCCGCAGTTCAACCGCATCTGGGTCGACGACGGCAAGTTCCGCTTCCTCGACGCGCGCGGCGGCACCGACATCCGCCTGGACGTGGCCAGCCTGCCCACCCGCACCGCGTCCGAGTCGCCGTCGATCGCGCTCAAGGGCGGCGGGCGGTGGGCGAAGAACGCCTTCACCCTGTCCGGCACCGCGCAATCGCCGCTGGACCTGCAGGACGACGTCGGCCCCTACCGGGTCGACCTGCGCGCCAGCGCCGGCGCGACCCACGCGCACGCGCGCGGCACGCTGATCGATCCGCTGCGGCTGCGCGATTTCGACCTGCGCATGGCGCTGTCCGGCAAGAACCTGGAAGACCTGTACCCGCTGCTCGGCATCGCCCTGCCGCCGACGCCGCCCTACCGCTTCGACGGCCGTTTCCGCCGCGACGAGAACACCTGGCGCTACGAGGGATTCAACGGCGTGGTCGGCGACAGCGATCTCGGCGGCACCGCGGCGGTGACCGTCGGCGGCGAGCGCCCGCGACTGCAGGCGGAACTGGTCTCGAAGAAGCTTGACTTCGATGACCTGGCCGGCTTCGTCGGCGCCGCGCCGCAGGCCGGCGACGGCGAATCGACCAACCCGGAACTGCGCGCGCAGGCCGCGCGCAATGCCGCCGACGGCCGCGTCCTGCCGAACACGCCCTACGACCTGGCCAAGCTGCGGGCGATGGACGCCGACGTGCGCCTGCGCGCGCAGAGCATCCTGGCGCCGGGCTGGCCGCTGGACGACATGGACGCGCACCTGAAGCTCGACGCCGGCCTGCTCCGGCTGGAACCGCTCAACTTCGGCGTCGCCGGCGGCAACATCCGCTCCACCATCCGCATGGACGCGCGACGCGAGGCAATCGACACCCGCTTGCAGGCGGCCGTGCGCGGCCTCAACCTCAACCAACTGTTCCCCGACGCCGGGATCACCCGCGACGCCGTCGGCCGCATCGGCGGCGATCTGGCCTTCTCGGGCCAGGGCAATTCGATCGCCGGCATCCTCGGCACCGCCAGCGGCGACATCGCGGTGGGCATGGGCCGCGGCCAGATCAGCAACCTGCTGATGGAACTGGCCGGGCTGGATATCGCCGAGGCGCTGAAGTTCCTGGTCACCAGGGACAAGACCATCCCGATCCGCTGCGCGTTCGGCGATTTCAAGGTCACCGACGGCCTGATGGAGGCGCGCAGCCTGGCGTTCGACTCGACCGACACCATCGTCGTCGGCGAGGGCAGCATCAACCTGAAGGACGAATCGATGGACCTGCTGCTGCGCCCGCGCCCGAAGGACCGCAGCATCCTCACCCTGCGCTCGCCGCTGGTGATCGGCGGCACCTTCGACAATCCCTCGTTCCGCCCGGACTTCGCCCGGCTGGGCCTGCGCGGCGCGGTCGCGCTGGCGCTGGGCAGCATCACCCCGCCGGCGGCGCTGCTGGCGACCTTCGAGACCGGCCCGGGCGAGGACAGCAACTGCGGCGGCAGCTACGCCAAATGAGCCGTCAGCTGGCGATGTAGCGCTGCAATTGGTCCAGCTCGACCTGCTGGTCCTCGATCACCGCCTTGACCAGGTCGCCGATCGAGATCACCCCGATCACCGTGCCGGCATCGACCACCGGCAGGTGGCGGATGCGGTGCCCGGTGACCACCTGCATGCAGCGGTCCACGGTGTCGTCGGGACCGACGGTGATGACGTCCGCGGTCATGATCTCGCGCACCTGCGTCCCGGCCGACGAGCGGCCGTGCAGGATGATCTTGCGCGCGTAGTCGCGCTCGGAAACGATGCCTTCGAGCACGCCGTCCTGCATCACCAGCAAGGCGCCGATGGCGCGGGCGGCCATCTCGTTGATCGCCACCAGCACCGAGTCATCGGGCGATACCGTGAAAATCTCAGGGGACTTGTCCCCCAGCAACTGACGTACCGTGCGCATCGTCGGGCTCCTGGTGGTGTGGCTGCTGCGAGGATACTCCTTCGCCCGCCGGTTGCCACACGTCCACCAGGTACAGCGGGCGCTGCTTGGATTCCTCGTACAACCGGCCCAGGTACTCGCCGATCAGGCCCAGCGCGATCAGCTGCACGCCGCCCAGCATCAGGATCACGCTCATCATCGTCGGCCAGCCGGCCACCGGGTCGCCCCACAGCGCCGCCTTGACCACGATCCACAGCGCGAACAGGAACGCCAGCAGCGCGGTCAGCACGCCCAGGTAGGTCGCCGCGCGCAGCGGCGCGGTGGAGAAGCTGGTGATGCCCTCCAGCGCGAAGTTCCACAGCTTCCACAAGCCGAACTTGCTGTGCCCGGCCAGCCGGGCCTCGCGCCGGTACGGCACCGCGACCTGGTTGAAGCCGATCCAGCCGAACAGCCCCTTCATGAAGCGGTGGCGCTCGCGCAGCTGCCGCAGCGCCGCCAGCGCGCGCGGCGACAGCAGGCGGTAGTCGCCGGTGTCGGCCGGGATCGGGGTCTTCGACAGCCGCGCGATGACGCGGTAGAAGCCATGCGCGGTCGCGCGCTTGAGCCAGCCCTCGCCCTCGCGCTCGATGCGGGTGCCGTGCACGTCGTCGTAGCCCTCGCGCCAGCGCGCGACGAACTGCGGGATCAGCTCGGGCGGATCCTGGCCGTCGGCGTCGAGGATCATCGCCGCGCCCTCGTCGACCAGGTCCAGCCCGGCGGTCAGCGCCGCCTCCTTGCCGAAGTTGCGCGACAGCCTGAGCAGGCCGACCGTCGGGTCCGCGGCGGCGATGCGCCGGAGCAGTTCCCAGGTGCCATCGCGGCTGCCGTCGTCGACGTACAGCACGCGCCCGTCGATGCCGTCCAGCCCCGCCAGCACCGCGGCGATGCGCGGATGCAGCGCCGGCAATGCCTCGACCTCGTTGTGGGCGGCGATCACCACCGTCAGGCGTTGCTTGCTCATGCGCGCCTCATTCCATCGCCTGCAGGTAGCCGGCGCCACCCATCTGCCGCACCTGCCGCTGGATCCACTGGCTGCGGCGCTGGACGTAGGGGCCGGGATTCCTGGCGTCGTAGCGGCGCGGCGCCGGCAGCACCGCGGCCAGGCGCGCGCTCTCGGCCGGGGTCAGGCGCGCGGCGTCCTTGCGCCAGTACTCGCGCGCGGCGGCCTGCGCGCCGTAGATGCCGTCGCCCAGTTCGGCCACGTTGACGTACACCTCCAGGATGCGCTGCTTGGGCCACATCAGCTCGATCAGCAGCGTGTACCAGGCCTCCAGCCCTTTACGCACCCAGCGCGAGGCGCGGCCCTGACCCTGCCACAGGAACAGGTTCTTGGCCACCTGCTGGCTGATGGTGCTGGCGCCGCGCACGCGCCGTCCCTTGGCGTTGTGCTCGCGCGCCTTCTCGATCGCGCGCAGGTCGAAGCCGCGGTGGCTGCTGAAGTTCTGGTCCTCGGCCGCGATCATGGACAAGGGCAGGCTCGGCGCGATCCTGTCCAGGTCGCGCCAGTCGTAGGCGATGCGGAACCGCCACTGGCCCTGCCCCCAGGCCTCGAACTGCCGCGCGACCATGAACGCGCTGAACGGCGGATCGACGAAGCGCAGCACCGCCACCTGCAGCGCACTGGCCGCGGCCAGCAGCAGCGGCAGCGCCAGCAGCCAGCGCAGCCACCGCCTGCGGCGCGGGCGTCGCCGCTCAGGCGAGCCCACGGCGGTTCCCCCTTGCGGCACGCTTGCACGCCCCCATCTTCATCCGCATCCATCCTTTCGATACAGGCGCCATTATGCGATGCCGCGCCCGTCCCCCACGATGCCCGAAACGCCCTTGAACCCGACCGACGCCTCCCACGACGTGCTGACCCGCTTCCTGCTGCCCCGCGCCGGCGTGCGCGGCGTCGCCATCCGCCTGCGCGACACCTGGCAGGCCATCGGCCAGCGCGCCGACTACCCGCCCGCGGCCGCCGAACTGCTGGGCGAGGCCTGCGCCGCCGCGGCGCTGTTCACCGGCCACACCAAGATCGATGGCCGGCTGTCGGTGCAGCTGCGCAGCCCCGGCCCGCTGCGCACCCTGTTCGCCGAATGCACCGCCGCCGGCACGCTGCGCGGCATCGCCCAGTTGGCCGACGGCGAGGACGCGCCACGTGACCTGCGCACCCTGGGCGAGGACGCCCTGCTGGCCATCACCATCGAGAATCCCGGCCTGGATCCGCGCGAACCGCAGCGCTACCAGAGCCTGGTCGCCCTGCAGGCCGGCCGGCTGGCCGAGGCCTTCGAGGACTATTTCCGCCAGTCCGAACAATTGCCGACCCGGCTGCTGCTGGCCAGCGACGCCCACGGCGCCGCCGGCCTGATGCTGCAAAAGCTGCCCGGCGACGAGGGCGACGCCGATGGCTGGACCCGCGCCGGGGCGCTGTTCGACACGCTCGGCGAGGCCGAACTGCTGGCCACGCCCGCCGACCTGCTGCTGCACCGGCTGTTCCACGAGGAAGAGCCGCAGCTGCTGGCCGAACGCCCGGTCCGTTTCGCCTGCTCGTGCTCGCGCGAACGGGTGGCTGGCATGCTGCAGTCGCTGGGCCAGGCCGAGGCCACCGCCGCGCTGGCCGACGGCCTGGCCGAGGTCCGTTGCGAATTCTGCGGGCAGGACTACCGGTTCGACCGTGACCAGATCGACGAACTTTTCACTGGGACTGCGGTCAGAATGGACGCGCCGGACCGGTTGCAATGAACCGTCGGCGCACCGGGGACTTGTTAAATAAACATAAACGGCCTAGCATCGGTTCCCCTTCCGGAGGGGAACTCCGAGGGTTTCACGGAGTCTGAAGCGAGCCATGAACCTGCGTCGCCTGCACCTGCCCATCGCCCTTCTGCTCGCCTTCGGCGTAGCGGCGGGCGCGCATGCGCAGAACAAGCCGCCGGTCCGCCTCGCCACCGATCGCGCGCCGACCGCATTGCCGGTACTGAACCACAGCGGCAAGGTCGAAGCGGTGCTGCTGCTCGAACCCACCGGCGAAACCACCGCCGGCGCCCGCTGGCGCTTCGGCGCCAACACCCTCAACGCCGCCTTCGGCCTCGACGCCGGTGACGAGCTGGGCCTGGTCTGCAACCGCCGCAGCGGCGTCGTCGGCAGCATCGGCAACCTCGCCAGCCACTGCATGCTCGCCTCGCTGGGCGACGACGGCGACGATGCCGCGCTCAGCCAGCGGGTCTCCGCCAGCGCCTCGCTGTCGCGTCCCGGCGGCAAGCTCGGCCTGTCGGCCGGCAGCGGCCGCGACATCCTCCCGGCCTGGCTGTCGGGCGGCAAGAACGCCGGCAGCCGCATCGAGCAGAGCGACCTGGCCGTGTTCGGCCAGAAGAACATCGGCAGCGAGGGCTTCGTCTCGATCGGCGGCACCATCGCCCGCGCCCGCCTCGTCGCGCCTTCCGAAGTCCCCGCGCTGACCGACAACTGGAACAGCAAGAGCCTGAGCGTGGGCGGCGGCTACGGCCCGTTCAGCGCCAACATCATCGGCCGCGTCGTCGACGTTCCCGGCCAGCCCGGCAAGTGGGAAGGCCTGGGCCTGGGCCTGACCTGGCGCACGCCGTGGAGCGGCCAGCTCACCGTCGGCGCCGAGAACGTGGTCACCCGCGGCAAGAATCCGTTTGCCCTGACCGGCGAAAGCGCCGACGAGGGTACGGTACCGTACGTCAGGTACGAGCAGGAACTCTGACCAAAACCGGTCGATTTTCCCGTTTCAAAGTTTTTCTTAACAACACTTTAATTTCTCTCCAAAGCTGGCTAGTATCGGCCACAGCTTTGCCGATCTTGGCGTCTTTCTTGACTCCATCGGCAGGGCTCCCATGGGGATAACCCAAGCCAAACCTTGGAGAGAGAGTAATGACTTTGAAAACCACCAGGCTCCGCGATGCAATCAATCTCGCGCTCATTGCGGGCGTCGCGAGCTTTGCCACCACCGGCGTAGCGTTCGCGCAAAGCTCCGAAAGTTCCGCGGGCTCCAGCGAAACCACCCAGCTCGACAAGATCACGGTCACCGGCTCGCGCATCAAGCGCGCCGACGTCGAAGGCGCCCTGCCGGTGGTGGTCATCGACCGCGCCCAGCTCGAGGCCAGCGGTGATATTTCGGTTGCCGACTACCTGCGCAACACCAGCCTGAACTCGTTCGGCTCCTACCAGTCGACCTCCGGCAGTTCGTGGGGCGGCTTCTCCGGCGTCAGCCTGCGCGGCCTCGGCACCTCGCGCACGCTGGTCCTCATCGACGGCCGTCGCGCCCCGACCGCACCGATGGTGGGCAACTCGCAGGACCTGAACTCCATCCCGATGGCGGCCATCGAGCGCATCGAAGTGCTGTCCGACGGCGCCTCGGCGATCTATGGCTCCGACGCCCTGGGCGGCGTGGTCAACATCATCACCCGCAAGGACTTCGAAGGCGCCGAGATGACCTACGGCATCGGCCGCCCGACCCAGGCCGGTGGCGATACCGAGGAAATGAGCTTCATCATCGGTGCTTCCGGCGAGCGTGGCCGCGTGCTGGCTGGTGCCTCCTACTCCAATCGCGACGTCATCTTCACCCGCGATCGCGACTACTGGTACAGCTCGCCGGGTGCTTCGGTCTACTCGAACAACTTCGCGACGTCCACGTCCACTGCCGCATCGGCCCGCCTGAACCATCCGGTGTTCGGCACCTCGGTGCCCGGCCTGTGCACCAACGGCGATGACAGCGACCTGTTCTGGCAGGACACCAACCGCGTCTGCCAGTTCAACCACAGCGCCACCTCGGCCAACCTGACCAGCCTCGAGAACACCGCGGTGTTCGGCCGTGGCGACTACCAGATCAATGACGACTGGATGATGTATTTCAACGCCACCGTCAGCCGCAGCGAAGCCTTTGGCCGTTTCGCCGCGGTCCCGTCCAGCCCGTGGCCGGGCGGCGCGATCATCCTGCGTCCGGGTACCCGCAATCATCCGGGCACCCTCGGCGGCAACAACCCCAATGCCAGCGATCCATACTACCAGAGCGTCGCAAACCAGACCCTGTACCTGTTCCACCGCTTCGCCGCGCTGGGCGAACGTGACAACAGGCTCGAGAACACCACCTACAACTACAACCTCGGCTTCGAAGGCAACATCGCCGACAAGGTGGACGTGGAGTTCGGCGCCCGTTACGTGGAATCGCGTGCCACCAACATCGGCACCAACTACGTGGTCGGTGGCCTGGCACAGGTCCAGATCGACAACGGCAACTACAACATCTACAACCCCTATGCCGGCAATCCCAAGGGGCTGGGCATGACCGCGACCATCTCGCGCGACATGAAGACCACCAACAAGGAAGTCTACGGCAGCGCCTCCTTCGACCTGTTCGACCTGCCGGGTGGCACCGCCGCCGCCGTGGTCGGTGGCGAGTACCGCGAGGAGTTCTACCAGGACAACTACGATCCGCTGTCCGAATCGGGCCAGATCGTCGGCTCGGCCGGCAACTCCGCTTCCGGTGGCCGTGACGTCTACGCCGGCTACGTGGAAGCCCTGTTCCCGGTGTTCGACAAGTTCGAGATCAACCTGGCGGGCCGCTACGAGAACTACAGCGACTACGGCAATGACTTCGCGCCGAAGATCTCGTTCCGCTGGCAGCCGATGGATACGCTGACCCTGCGCGCCACCTATGGCGAGGGCTTCCGCGCGCCGCCGCTGAACCTGCTGACCCAGAAGACCTCGTTCAGCGCCACCGCCACCAGCGATCCGGCGACCTGCATCCTGCTGACCGGCAACCCCGGCTGCCAGACCCAGGTGACCACCTACTCCATCTCCAACCCCAACCTGGGCTCCGAGCAGTCCAAGCAGTGGGGCCTGGGCGCGGTGTGGGATGCCACCGACTGGCTGAACGTCACCCTGGACTACTACAACATCGAGATCACCGATTCGATCCAGGCCGTGTCGATGGGCACCATCGTCGGCTGCCTGCGTGGCACCATCCAGATCTGCCCGACCGGCATCTCCCAGTTCCCGGTCGGCACCCAGGTGCCGAACGAGTCGCTGGGTCTGGGCGCCACGTTCGACGGCGGTATCGTCACCAACGGCATCGTCAACGCCCAGACCGGTTCGGCCAACATCGGCTGGATCGAGACCGAGGGCTACGACCTGACCTTGCGCACCAACTTCGACATGGGCAATGCCGGCAGGCTGCGCAACCAGTTGATCCTGGGCTATGTGGGTAACTACAGCAGCAACGGCAACTCCAGCGTCGTGG
This sequence comes from Pseudoxanthomonas mexicana, assembly GCF_046736355.1. Lineage (GTDB taxonomy): Bacteria > Pseudomonadota > Gammaproteobacteria > Xanthomonadales > Xanthomonadaceae > Pseudoxanthomonas_A > Pseudoxanthomonas_A mexicana_B. Next base: position 3,016,224 of record NZ_CP157201.1, read on the forward strand.
GCACCCCGAGTTATCCGCGCCTGCGTGGCGTGCTGACCAACGTCTGGTCGGTGGGTGACTGGAACTTCAACTGGAACATCAACTACATCCACGGCACCCAGTCGGCGGCCTACCGTTCCTGGCTGGCGCTTGTGCGCACGTCGAACCGCACGGCTACGCAGAACAGCAACATGGCGTTCTACGACAGCTACCCGGATCGCCTGCCGTCGGCCATCACCCACGATCTCCAGGTCAACTACAAGGCGCCCTGGAACGCCACCATCACCTTGGGTGTGAACAACGTGGCCAACAAGGATCCGGTGTACGACCAGTCCTTGGGTGGCAGCAGCTACGACTACTACCTGTACGATCCGTGGGGCCGCGTGCCCTACATCCGCTACACCCAGCGCTTCTGATCCACGCTTGTTCGCAACACCAGAAAGGGACCCTTCGGGGTCCCTTTCCTTTTTGTCCCGATCACCGGGATAGCACCGCACTGGCCACCCTTGCTTGAAAAGCCATTTTGGCAGTGATAAATCTGGCCCCCCGATGTCACGGCGAGGCAGCCAGCATGACCATGAAGTTCCTCATCCTGCTCACGGCCGGCATCGCCCTGGCAGCGATTCCTGCCGGGAGCCTGGCATCCCGGGAAGCGGATGCCGACTTGAACGTGCAGGCCGCTCCCTTCCAGGAACAGGCCGCCCGCATCCGCGCCGATCTGTCCGGAGGTAACAAGTATTCGGAAATCAAGCAGAACGATCGCGACAACGTGCTGGGACTGCTGCGCCACATGGAATCGCAGTTGGCCGGCGTCGGCAGCGTCGACGAACTCTCCATGCAGGCCAGGGTGGAGCTGTTCAATACCCAGGAACACATCAACACCATCCTCACCGGCGCGCGCGCCGACAGCCGCGTGATCTGTACGCGCGAGCAGGTCACCGGCAGCCACCGCAAGCAGCAGACCTGTCTTACCGTCGCCGAGCGCGAGCGTCGCCGGGAGGCCAACAAGGAGCACCTGCTCAGGCAGCAGAGGTACACCCCATGCCTGGAGGCGGGCAAGAACTGCGCCTCTCCCGGCCTGTAGATACCCGCATCCAGTCAGCAACGCCGGCAGGCCCGGCCACCGGGGAACCGGTGGTGGTTTAGACTTTCCACCAACACATTGCCGGCCCTGCCATGTCCACCATCATCACCGCCTTCGCGGTTCCCATCGTCACCGCGCAACTGGATGACTGCGCCACGCTCAATGCGGAACTGCGCGAACTGTTCCTGAAATGCGAGTCGCAGGGCGACAAGTACGCCAATCCCGATCCCTATACCCACCGCAACCATGCCATGTTTGAAAGCGCGTTCACGCTGTTCGACTGGCCGCATCCGGCAGTGGCGAAGATGCGCGACTTCTGCCTGTCGCAGCTGTACCAGCACATCGGCCAGTTGAACGGCTTCGACAACGCGACCCTGCAGCGCCTGCACATCGCCTACGAATCATGGTTCCACATCACCCGCAGGGGCGGGTATTTCGGCGTGCACAACCACCCCATGCACTCCTGGTCGGGCGTCTATTGCGTATGCCAGGAAGGCGACGAGCATGATCCCGACAGTGGCCGCCTGACCTTCATCAGTCCCTACCTGGCCAATACCATGTACGTGGACATGGCCTCGCACGGGATGAAGCCGCCGTTCCAGCTGGGCAACATCCCCACCCGCCTCAAACCCGGGCAACTGGTGCTGTTCCCCTCGTGGCTGCTGCATGAAGTCAGCACTTTCGAGCCCAAGGATGCCGGCCTGCGCATCACGGTCGCCTTCAACACACGCTTCAGGATGGATGGGGTTCCTCCCCCCAAGCCACCCACCAGCCTGTAGCCGGGCTACATGACGCCGATCGATTCGGCGATCACTCCACCTGCACTTCCGCATTGCCCGAGAACGTGGTCAGGCTGATCCTGCCGTCGCCGTTGCCGTAGCGGGTGGTGAAGCTGGCGCCGGGGCCGCGGCGCTTTTCGATGGTGACGCCGGTGGCCTTGAGGGTGCCGCTGAAGGTTTCGCCGCTGACCTGCGCCGAGGTTTCCTTCGGCAGGAGCAGGCTGAGGTCGCCGCTGACCGACTCGAGCTTGATCTCGCCGCCGCCGGCCAGCGCGGTGCGGACGTCGGCGTCGCCGCTGACGGTGTTGGCGGTCAGTTCCCGCACCTGTTCGCCGTTGACCTGCACCTGGATGCGCCCGGAGACGGTCTCCACGCCGACCTCACCGTTGAGGCGGCCGCGCAGCAGCACGTTGCCGCTGACCGACTCGGCCTCGACGTCGGCGCTGTTGAGGGTCAGGGTGAGGTTGCCGCTGACCGATTCGATCTCGGCCTTGCGCGGGGCGCCGGCGGCGACGATGTTGCCGCTGACGCTCTCGATGGACAGGTGCGCGGGTGCCACGCCGGACACGTCGATGTCGGCCGCGACCGATTCGATGTCCAGGTCGGCGCGCAGCGGCACGGTCAGGCGCAGGTCGCTGGGTTCGGAGCGGCCGCCGATCAGGCCGCTGGTGCGCGGGTACTGGACGCGCACGGTCAGCCGCCGCGCATCGCCTTCGACGACCAGCTTCTCGGCGCCCTTGCCGAGGGTGCCGGTGATGTGGACTTCGTCGCGGTCCCAGGCGCGCACCTCGATGCGGCCCTTGAGGTTCTCGATCTCCAGCTTGCCGCGCGCGTCCAGCGGACGGGTCTGGTCGATGGCGCTCTGCGCCCAGGCGGCCGGGGCCAGCGCGGCGGCCAGCAGCAACAGTGTCGTGATCGTGCGTTTCATGGCAGGGGTTCCTTCGGTCAGGTCATGGCGAGGCGCTGGGTCAGGGCCAGGCGCCGGGCGTAGGTGCGGCGCAGCTTGTCCAGCAGGAAGCGCGCATCGGGATGGGCGTCGAGCGCGCTGCGGATCTGCTGCGCGCTGCGATCGAGGTCTTCCAGCGCGCCGGCGACCTCGGGCGAGGTCGGCGCGGGCGGCAGTTGCGCCAGCGCGCCCTGGTAGTCGCGGGTCATGGCAGCGGCCTCGCGCGGGAGCAGCGGCGCCTCGCGCGGCGCTTCCAGCGCGCCGGTGCGCCACAGCAGGCCGGCCAGCAGCAGCACCGAGGCGGCGCTGGCCCAGGGCGTGAAGCGTCGCCAGGCGCTGCGGCGAGGCTCGGCCGGCCGCGGCGGCGACTGCGGCGTCGCCGCGATGCGCGTGGCGATGCCCGGCCACAGGTCGCGCGACGGCGGCAGTTCGCGCTGCATCGCGCGCAGTCGCCAGCGCAGGCGGTCGTTGGAGTCGGTATCGGTGTTCATGCTCATGCCTCCAGGCGTTGCCGCAGCAACTGGCGGGCGCGGTGCAGCTGCGCCTTGGAACTGCCGACGGCCATGCCGAGCTGTTCGGCGATTTCCTCGTGTTTCCAGCCTTCCACGTCGTACAGCACCAGCACGGCGCGCGCCCGCGGCGGCAGCGTGGCCACGGCGCGCTCCAAATCCTGCGACAGCGCGGTCACGTGTCCGGCCGAATCCGGCTGCGGCACCTCGTCCAGTGCCTCGTCGTCGTCGAAGCGCGGCTGGCTGCGGCGGGCGCGCAGCTCCATCAGCGCGGTGGTGACCGCCAGCCGGTGCAGCCAGGTCGAGAATGCGCTTTCGAAGCGGAAGCCGGGCAGCGCCTGCCAGGCGCGGACGAACGCCTCCTGGGTCAGATCCTCGGCGCGTGCGCCATGCCCGCCGACCAGGCGCACGATCACACCGTGCACGCGGCCGGCATGGCGGCGATACAGCGCCTCGAACGCCGGTACCTCGCCTCGCGCGGCCGCCCGCGCCAGGGCCGCATCGGTCTGCTCGGCCGCGCCTGGGCCGGTGTCTGTCATCAGGTCGCTCACGACGGGGGTCAGCATACCGGGTGGGATGCGGGTTCCGCCGGGAGGGTTTAGAGAGGGTTTCGCATGTTTCCCGATCCCGGCGGGGCAATGCGTGGTCCAGAAGCCGAGCCGAGCAAGCTCGGCTCTACAGGTTCGCGCACGCTCGTAGAGCCGAGCTTGCTCCGCTTGCCTCCCTGGGGACCGCGTCGCGACTATTCCGCCAGCAGGGCGGCGATGCGCTGCTGCTCTTCCGTCAGCGCGGCCGGCGTGCGCGGGCCGAACTCGCCCAGGAACTGGCCGATGCCCTCGAACTCGTCCCGCCAGCCGTCGCGATCGAACCAGAACAGCTTGACCCGCGCCTCGTCGCTCAGCGACAGGCCGTGCAGGTTCAGCGCGTCGGCGTCGGGCAGGTAGCCGATCGGCGTCTCGACCGCCTCGGCCTGGCCTTCGACGCGCTTGATCATCCATTCCAGCACGCGCAGGTTGTCGCCGAAGCCCGGCCACAGGAACGCGCCGTCCTCGCCCTTGCGGAACCAGTTGACGTGGAAGATCTTCGGCAGCTTCGCGCCCGGCTTGTCGAACGACAGCCAGTGGCCGAAGTAGTCGGCGAAGTTGTAGCCGCAGAACGGCTTCATCGCCATCGGGTCGCGGCGCATCACGCCGACCGCGCCGGTCGCGGCGGCGGTGGTCTCCGAGCCCATCGCCGCACCGACCAGCACGCCGTGGGTCCAGTCGCGCGCCTCGAACACCAGCGGCACCAGCGAGGCGCGGCGGCCGCCGAACACGATCGCCGAGATCGGCACGCCCTGCGCGTCCTCGGCGCGCGGCGACCAGCTCGGGCACTGCCGGGCGCTGACGGTGAAGCGCGAGTTGGGATGCGCGGCCGGGCCGTTGGCCGGGTCGTAGGGACGGCCCTGCCAGTCCAGCGCCGGGGTTCGCTTGTCCAGCCCTTCCCACCACGGCTGGTTGTCGTCGGTGACGGCGACGTTGGTGAAGATGGTGTCGCGGGCGATGCTGGCCAGCGCGTTGGGATTGGATTTTTCCGAGGTGCCGGGGGCGACGCCGAAGAAGCCGGCTTCCGGGTTGATCGCGTACAGGCGGCCGTCGGCGCCCGGGCGCATCCAGCAGATGTCGTCGCCGACCGTCCACACCTTCCAGCCGGCCTCGCGATAGCCCTGCGGCGGGATCAGCATCGCCAGGTTGGTCTTGCCGCAGGCCGAGGGGAACGCCGCGGCGACGTAGTGGGTCTCGCCCTGCGGGTTCTCGATGCCGACGATCAGCATGTGCTCGGCCAGCCAGCCCTCGCTGCGCGCCTGGTGCGAGGCGATGCGCAGCGCGTGGCACTTCTTGCCCAGCAGCGCGTTGCCGCCGTAGCCGGAGCCGTAGCTCTTGATGGCCAGCTCTTCCGGGAAATGCATGATGAAGCGGCGATCCGGATCCAGCTCGCCGGTCGAATGCAGGCCCTTGACGAAGGTCCCCTCGCGCTCGATGCGCGCCAGCGCCGCGGCGCCCATGCGGGTCATGATGCGCATGTTGGCGACCACGTACGGCGAGTCGGTGATCTCGACGCCGCAGCGCGCCAGCGGCGAGTCGATCGGCCCCATGCAGTACGGCACCACGTACAGCGTGCGCCCGCGCATGCAGCCGGCGAACAGCGCGTCCATCTTCGCGTGCGCTTCGGCCGGCGCCATCCAGTGGTTGTTGGGACCCGCGTCCTCGCGCTCGGGCGTGCAGACGAAGGTCAGGTGCTCCACGCGCGCCACGTCGCTGGGACTGGAACGGTGCAGCCAGCTGCCGGGATGGGTGTCGGGGTTGAGCGGCAGCAGCGTGCCGTCAGCCTGCATCTGCGCGATCAGCGCGGCGTTCTCGGCATCGCTGCCATCGCACCAGTGGATGCGATCCGGCTGGGTCAGCGCGGCGACTTCGGCCACCCAGGCGTTGAGCGCCTGCAGTTGGCTACCCTGGGAATCCGCCGTCTTGAAGAGATCGACCGCTGCGTTCATGCCCTGCCCTCTAAGAATGAGACCAAAATGATACCAATGGCGCGCGCCAATGACGAGGACAACGCTGAACCATCGGCAGGACGGTCAAGGGACAGGCGACGCAGGCGGTGGACAGGTCCGGCCCGTGCCGCGCAGGCAGGCGGGAGCGATGGGCCGATGCGGCAGGGCGCCCGGCCGCCGGGACGCTCGCGGGCAGGCCGCCGGTGGCTACGCCGGGATCAGCGTGGAGATCACGTGCTCCAGGTAGGCCTCGAATTCCTCGTGCGTCATCCGCGGCTGCTGCAACTGCAGCGACAGCTGCAGGAAGCCGACGTAGGCCGCGTAGGTCAGGCGCGCGCGGTGGTGGGCATCGGTGCGGCCCAGCCCGGCCTGGCGGAACGAGGCCACCAGGTACTCCAGGCGGCGCTGCGAGACGCGGTCGATCACCGGCTGCACGGCGGGATGATCCAGCGCCTTGAGCAGTCCGCTGTAGATGACGTGCGACTTGACCTCGTGGCCGACCAGCTGGAACAGCGCGCGCAGGCGCTCGCGCGGATCCGGCACGGTTTCCAGCTGGCCGAACACGCTTTCCTGCTCGACCGATTCCCAGCGCTCAAGCGCCGCCTGCAACAGCGCGTCGCGCGAGGGGAAATGCCAGTAGAAGCTGCCCTTGGTGACGCCGAGCCTGCGCGCCAGCGGTTCGACCGCCACCGCGGAAACGCCCTGCTCGGCGATCAGATCGAGCGCGGCCTGCGCCCAGTCGTCCGCGCTCAGGCGGCTGTTGCGGGAAGCGGGAGCGGGCTGTTCGTCGGGTGTGTTCATGTTTGCATTTAACCATACGGCGCGGTTTGCGGCGGTATGTTTGCTGCATTGCGGCGTATCCATCCTGCAATCAAGGGCTTGCGCCTTCCGCTTCCGCAAAACCGATTGACTACTCTAATTCCGGATGCCCATACTTATCCGTATGGTCCTTCATTCCTCTCCTGCCGGTCCCGCAGACGGCGACACGCCTCCGGTCCGCATCCGCGGCGCCGGCGGCCTGACGCTGGCGGCGTCCACATTCACCTCGGCCGAACCGCTGCAGGGCGAAAGCCGGCTGATCTACGCGCACGGCTTCGGCCAGACGCGCGGAGCCTGGCGGCGCACCGCGCAGGCGCTGGCCGCCCGCGGGCATGGCGGCCTGGCCTATGACGCGCGCGGGCACGGCCAGTCCGGGCGCAACGCCGAAGCCGAGCCGTATGCCGGCGACCAGTTCGCCGACGACCTGATCATCGTGGCCGGCGAGCAGTCGCAGGCGCCGGTGCTGGTCGGTGCGTCGATGGGCGGGCTGTTCGGCATGGTCGCCGAGTCGCGCTGGCCGGGCCTGTTCCGCGCGATGGTGCTGGTCGACATCACTCCGCGCTGGGAAATGGCCGGCATGCAGCGCATCCTCGGCTTCATGACCGCCTTCCCCGAGGGCTTCGACTCGCCCGAGCACGCCGCCGAGATCATCGCCGCCTACCTGCCGCACCGCCGTTCGCGCAAGAGCGCGGACGACCTGCGCGAGCTGCTGCGCCCGGCCGGGGACGGCCGCTGGCGCTGGCACTGGGACCCGCGCCTGATCGACGAGCTGGCGCGCGACAGCGAGCAGCACCAGGACGGCATCGCCGAGGCCGCGCGCAAGCTGCAGTGCCCGATCCTGCTGATCAGCGGCGGGCGCAGCGACCTGGTGTCCGAGCGCACCGTGGGCGAGTTCCTCGACCTGGTCCCGCACGCGCATCATGTGCATCTGCCGCAGGCCACGCACATGGTGGCCGGCGACGACAACGACGCATTTACCGCCACCGTGCTGGAATACCTGGCCGGGCTCCCCGCGCCAGCCGCCGCAGCCGATCTTCCCGAAGCCGTCATCGCATCCGTGTCCGGAGTACGCCCATGAGCATCGTCGTCCCCTTCCTCGTCCTGCTGCTGGCGGGCGCGTTCGCCGCCTACCACCGGCTGCGGCTGGTCGTCTTCACCGCCATCGGCGCGGCGGCGCTGGTGGCCTGCTGGCTGCTCGGCGCGCATGCCACCGCCACCGCGATCGCGGCGATCCTGCTGGCCATCGCCACCTTGCCGGTGCTGCTGCCGTTCCTGCGCAAGCCGCTGATCACCGCGCCGATGCTGAAGGTCTTCCGCAAGGTGCTGCCGCCGCTGTCCAAGACCGAGCGCATCGCGCTGGAGACCGGATCGGTGGGCTTCGAGGGCGAGCTGTTCACCGGCGACCCGGACTGGCAGAAGCTGCTCGACTACCCCAAGCCGCAGCTCACCGCCGAGGAGCAGGCGTTCCTGGACGGCCCGGTCGAGGAGCTGTGCCGGATGGTCAACGACTGGGAAATCACCCACGTCCACGCCGACCTGCCACCGGAACTTTGGGACTTCATCAAGAAGAACAGGTTCTTCGGCATGATCATCCCCAAGCAGTACGGCGGCCTGGGTTTCTCCGCGCTGGCGCACCACAAGGTGATCCAGAAGATCGCCTCGATCTCCAGCGTGGTCAGCTCCACCGTCGGCGTGCCCAATTCGCTGGGCCCGGGCGAGCTGCTGGTGCACTACGGCACGCAGGAGCAGAAGGACTACTACCTGCCGCGGCTGGCGCAGGGGCTGGAAGTGCCCTGCTTCGGCCTGACCGGCCCGTTCGCCGGTTCGGATGCGACCTCGATCCCCGACTACGGCATCGTCTGCAAGGGTGAGTGGAACGGCGCCAACGTGCTCGGCATCCGGCTGACCTTCGACAAGCGCTACATCACCCTGGCGCCGGTCTCCACGATCATCGGCCTGGCCTTCCGCATGTACGACCCGGACGGCCTGCTCGGCGACACCCGCGACATCGGCATCACCCTGGCGCTGCTGCCGCGCGACACCGAGGGCGTTGAAGTCGGCCGCCGCCACTTCCCGCTCAACTCGCCGTTCCAGAACGGCCCGGTGCGCGGCAAGGACGTGTTCATCCCGCTGAGCCAGCTGATCGGCGGCGCCGAGAAGGCCGGCCTGGGCTGGAACATGCTCAACGAATGCCTGGCGGTGGGCCGCTCGATCACCCTGCCCTCGACCGCCAGCGGCGGCGCCAAGGCCGGCGCGGTGGTGGTCGGCGCCTACGCGCGCATCCGCAAGCAGTTCGGCCTGTCGATCGGCCGCTTCGAGGGCGTGGAGGAGGCGCTGGCGCGCATCGGCGCCAAGGCCTACGCGATCAGCGCGCTGTCGCAGGCCACCGCCGCGGCGGTGGATCGCGGCGACGTGCCTTCGGTGCCGTCGGCGATCGCCAAGTACCACTGCACCAGCATGAGCCGCGAGGTGGTCAGCGACGCGATGGACATCATCGGCGGCAAGGGCATCATCCTGGGCCCGCGCAACTTCGCCGGCCGCAACTGGCAGGCCGCGCCGATCGCCATCACGGTGGAAGGCGCCAACATCATGACCCGCAGCCTGCTGATCTTCGGCCAGGGCGCGATCCTGTGCCATCCGTGGGTGATGAAGGAGATGCAGGCCGCGCAGGATCCGGATCACGCCGCCGGCCTGGAAGTGTTCGATGAAAGCCTGTTCGGCCACATCCGCTACGGCATCTCCAACGCGGTGCGCTCGTTCTGGTTCGGCATCACCGGCGCGAAGATCGGCGCGGCGCCGGGCGACGCCTACACCCGCCGCTACTTCCGCAAGCTGGACCGCTATTCGGCCAACCTGGCGCTGATGGCCGACGTGTCGATGATGACGCTGGGCGGCAAGCTGAAGTTCAAGGAGTCGCTGTCCGGCCGCCTGGGCGACGTGCTCAGCCACATCTACATGACCAGCGCGATGCTCAAGCGCTACCACGACGAGGGCGCGCCGCAGGCCGACCAGCCGCTGCTGGCCTGGGCCTTCCATGACAGCGTGCACAGGATCGAGAACGCGCTGTCGGCGGCGCTGCGCAACTTCCCGATCCGCCCGATCGGCTGGCTGATGTGGGCGCTGATCTTCCCGCTCGGCCGCCGCGCCGAGGCGCCGGGCGATCGCCTGGGCCATCGCGTGGCCTCGCTGCTGATGACCCAGAACGAGGCGCGCGACCGGCTGGCGCACGGCGTGTTCCTGACCCCGTGCGAGAACAACCCCGGCGGCCGCATCGCCAGCTACCTGGCCAAGGCCATCGCCGCCGAGCCGGTCGAGCGCAAGCTGCTCAAGGCGCTCAAGACCAAGGGCATCGAGGCGCTGGACTACGCCTCGCAGCTGGACGAGGGCGTGCGCGAGGGCTGGATCACCGCCGAGGAGCGCAAGCAGCTGGAAGAACTGCGCGCAATCACGCTGGAGACGATCACCGTCGACGATTTCGACACCCACGAGCTGCGCGCGGCCAGCTACTACGACCTGCCGCAGCACAAGCGCCAGCCGCGCGAAGCGGCCTGAAGCGCCATGCGCCCTCCCCCGATCGCGGGGGAGGAGCGGGCATCGTGATGCCTCGAACACGGCGGCGAGGCGGTATTCCACGCCCGCACCACGATGCGGGTTTCGCCGAAGTCCGCGCGGCTGGCTGCGCGATCTGCCCTCAGCCGGCCACGGTCAACCGGCACTGGGCATGGCGGCATCGCCCGTCCCGGCCGGGCGCTGCGTGCGCTCCGGCGGCAGCTTCGCCTCCTCGCGCAGCAGCCGCCACATGCTGAACGTCATCGCCGACGCGATCAGCACGCCCGCGCCGAACACCGCGCTGGAGCCGAACGCGGACAGCAGCTTGTGCAGCCAGACGAAGGCGAGGTCGCCGCCGCGGTAGATCACCGTGTCGATCGCCGCGCCGGCCTTGTAGCGCCATTCGCGGCCGACGCGGGTGTAGATGGTCTCGCGCGCCGGCTTGGCCAGCGAGAACTCGCTGGCGCGGGTGGCCACCTGCACGATCGCCACCATCACCGGCAGCGGCGAGGCCGACAGGATCGAGAAGCCGACGATGACCGCCGCCCCCGGGATTAGCAGCGCCGGCGCGATGCCGAAGCGCGACATCAGCGCGCGCGTGATCAGCAGCTGCGCGACCAGGGTCAGCGAGTTGACCGCCAGGTCGAGCATGGCGAAATAGGCCGCGCGCTCGTCGGCGGTGGCGAACATCGTCCGCGCGATGCGGTTCTGCTCGTTGTAGAGCAGCGTGCCCACGCCCACGCCCAGCACCACCATCAGCGCCATCCAGCGCAGCAGCGGTTCCTTCGCCACCAGCTTCAGGCCGGCCAGCACCTCGCCGCCCATCGGCTTCTCGCCGCTGGCCTGCCTGCGCTCGCGTTCGCGCACGACGGCGTAGCGCCGCAGCCGCAGGATGCAGACCACGCAGATCGCCAGCAGCGCGCACGAGACCAGCATCATGTTGGGGATGCCGATCTGCTGGACCAGCGTGCGGGTCAGCATCGGCCCGAGGAACGCGCCGAGGGTGCCGGCCGCGCCGATGTAGCCGTAGTACCTGCGCGCCTCGGCGTTGCTGTACACGTCGGCCATGAAGCTCCAGAACACCGCCACCGCGAACAGGTTGAACACGGTGAGCCACAGGATGAAGGCCAGGCCGCGCCCGGCCACGCCGCTGTCGAACATCGCGTGGAACAGCAGCAGCGTGGCGATGAAGAAGCCGTAGATCACCGGCAGGAACACCCGCCGCGCGAACCGGCTGACCAGCCAGCCGTACACCGGCTGCAGCAGCAGCATGATCACGAACACCGCGGTGAAGATGACCTGCAGGGTGAACTCGCCCAGGGCCACGCCGCGCTCGGCGAAGAAGCCGATCATCGCCGGCGGGAACACCGCCTCGATGTCGCTGGAGGCGGCCATCGCCTCGCGCACCGGGCGCAGCACGTAGTAGCCGCTGAGCAGGCAGAAGAAATACAGGAACGACCACAGCAGCGGCGGTGAATCGCCCAGCGCGGCGCGGAAACGGCCGAGCGGCGACGTCTGGCGGGGAGTGTCGTTCATCGGGATCGGGACGGCCTGCGGTTGCTGGGTTCCAGCGACCGTCCCGGACGGGGGCGTCGCCACGCGCGCAAGGTATACGATGCACCGCAACATCACCAGCATGCCGGCCCGTCTGTTCGGAACGCCCGCCGCCGGGCGGGAGCATCCGGCCGAGCACATGCTCTAGCCGGCGCCGCTAGCGTCGCTGCGATCTTCGCCGCGGGGAGCGTGCGTGTACGACTACATCATCATCGGCGCCGGCTCGGCCGGCTGCGTGCTCGCCCATCGCCTCAGCGAGGATCCGCACTGCCGCGTGCTGCTGCTGGAAGCCGGCCCGCGCGACTGGCATCCCTTCATCCACATGCCGGCCGGGCTGGCGCGGCTGGTCGGCAATACCCGCATCAACTGGAGCTACGACACCGAGCCGGAGCCGAACCTGGGCAACCGCCGGCTGTGGTGGCCGCGCGGCAAGGTGCTGGGCGGCTCCAGTTCGATCAACGCGATGTGCTACGTGCGCGGCACGCCGGCCGACTACGACGACTGGGCCGCGCGCGGCGCCGCGGGCTGGGACTGGCGCGGCGTGCTGCCGTACTTCCGCCGCGCCGAACGCAACGCGCGCGGCGCCGACGACCTGCACGGCGGCGACGGCCCGCTGCACGTGTCCGACCTGCGCCACCGCAATCCGCTGTCACAGGCCTTCGTCGAGGCGGGCATGCAGCTGGGCCTGCCGCGCAACGAAGACTTCAACGGCCCGGCGCAGGAAGGCGTCGGCTTCTACCAGGTCACCCAGCGCGACGGCGCGCGCTGCTCCAGCGCCGCGGCCTACCTGCGCCCGGCGCGGGCGCGCGCCAACCTGGAGGTACGGACCGGCGTGCTGGCCGAGCGCATCGTGCTGCGCGGCGGGCGCGCGGTGGCGGTCGAGTATTTACGCGGCGGCCGCCGCCACCGCGCCGAGGCCACGCGCGAAGTGCTGCTCGGCGCCGGCACGATCAACTCGCCGCAGCTGCTAATGCTCTCCGGCATCGGCCCGGCCGACCACCTGCGCGCGCACGGCATCGCGGTCGCGCAGGACCTGCCCGGGGTGGGCGGCAACCTGCAGGATCACCTGGACATCTGCACGCTGCAGCGCTGCACCTCGCGCATCAGCTACGACCGCGCCAGCGAGCTGCGGCTGGCCTTCGACTACTACCTGCGCGGCCGCCGCGGCGCCGGCACCAGCAACATCGCCGAGGCCGGCGCGTTCGTGCGCTCGCCGCTGGCCGAAGACGCGCGCGCCGACATCCAGCTGCACTTCGTCCCGGCCATGCTCGACGACCACGGCCGCAACCGCCTGCCCGGCGACGGCTACACCGTGCACGCCTGCTTCCTGCGCCCGCGCAGCCGCGGCCGCATCCAGCTGCGCAGCGCCGACCCGCGCGCGCCGGCCCGCATCCACGCCAACTACCTGGGCGATGCGGAAGGCTTCGATCTGCGCATGATGGTCGAATGCGCGCGGCTGTCGCGCGACCTGCTCGCCCAACCCGCGTTCGACCGCCATCGCGGCGGGCCGCTGGCGCCGCCGCGCGACGATCTCCCGGATGCGGAACTGGCCGACTTCGTGCGCGCCAAGGCGGAGTCCATCTACCACCCGGTCGGCACCTGCCGGATGGGCGGCGATGCCGAGGCCGTGGTCGATGCGCAACTGCGCGTGCATGGCGTGGCCGGACTGCGCGTGGTCGACGCCTCGGTGATGCCGACGCTGCCCGGCGGCAACACCAACGCGCCGACCGTCATGATCGCCGAGCGTGCGGCGGATCTGATCCGCGGCCGGGCCGTGGCCTGAACGCCTGCCCCGGTCCGATGCGCTTTCGCCCCAGGTGACCGCGTGCGCGCCCGCGATGCCGAATCCCCATGCCGCCAGCAGGCACAGGATCCGGCGCGCGCTCATGCGCGTTCCAGCACCGGCGGCAGCGGGCAGTGCAGCACGCCGCAGATCGTGCGCAGCAGTTCGGCCTCGGCCACGCTGACGCGCCCGTCGTGGCTGGCGGCGGCGGTGATCGCCTCGACCATCACCTGCTTGGCCAGCGGATCCAGCGCGTCCAGCGGTTCCCATACCGCGTCCAGCGCCTGCACGCCCGCCGCCGGCGGCGCGTACGGCAGGTGATCCCGCGGCAGCACCCGTTGCAAACCTGCCAGGTAGGCGCGCCGCGCCTGCGCGGGATCGGCATGGCCGGCCTGCGCGACCACCGCCAGCAGGGTGGCGAACTCCTGCTTGACGTTGCCGGGCTTGCGCCGGCCGAAGCGCGCATGGCGGCCCGGATCCAGCGCCTCGCGCACCTGCACCTGCAGCAGCCGCGCCAGGCAGTACTCGAACAGCGACACCTGGCCGTCGGCGTGCACGGCCGCATCGACGGTGTCGAGGAAGGTCTCCAGTTCCGGCCGCGGGCGCATCCGCAGCACCGGGAAGATCAGCGCCGCCAGCGGCAGCCGCAGCATCGGGTGCAGCCCGTGCAGGTGCGTGCGGCGCAATTCGTCCGCCTGCCGCGCCATCGGCTCGCCCATGCGCGCGGCGATCTCGTAGCGCTGGCGCCCGGCGACGGCCTCGTCGCCGTCCAGCAGCAGGCCCAGCAGCAGCGGCATCGCCTGGTCGCGGCGTCCGGCCAGCGCGCGCAATTCCTGCGGCAGCGTCTCGACGATGGCGTGAGCGCGCTGGTAGTCGTCCTGCGCAGGCAGGGCAACCTGCGCGGCGACCTGCGGCGGGGTCACGTCCAGATCCTGCGTCGCGCCCGGCAGCGGCGGCGGCGCGGCGCGGGCGACGCCGTCGGCCAGTCCCAGCGCGATGTCCTCCTGCAGGCCGTCGGGCGGTGCGGCCAGCCAGCGCCGCGACAGTTCCTGCAGCTGTCGCGGGTCGAACAGCGGATCCAGCTTGCGGATGCGCTCGACCAGCGGCGGGTGGGTGGCGAACATCCGCGAGAACGCCATGCCCTCGCCGAACAGCATGTGGCTGACTTCCTCGGCCTTGCCCTTGTCGGCCAGCTGCGAGCCTTCCTGCAGGCCGCCGATCTTCTTCAGCGCGCCGGCCAGCCCGGCGGTCTGGCGGGTGAACTGCACGGCCGAGGCATCGGCCAGCAACTCGCGCTGGCGGCTGACCCCGGCCTTGATCATGCGGCCGAAGAACAGGCCGATGCCGCCGACCACCATCGCCACCAGCGCGATGATCAGGATCGCGCTGCCGTCGCGCCCGCGCCCGCCGCGCCCGTACAGCAGCACGCGCTGGCCGATGATGCTCAGCATCATGATGCCGAACAGCACGCCCATCAGGCGAATGTTCAACCGCATGTCGCCGTTGAGGATGTGGCTGAACTCGTGCGCGATCACGCCCTGCAGCTCGTCGCGGTTGAGCTTGTGCAGCGCGCCGCGGGTCACCGCCACCGCCGCGTCTGACGGCGCGTAGCCGGCGGCGAATGCGTTGATGCCGGCCTCGTGCTCGAGCACGTACAGCTTGGGCACCGGCACGCCGGAGGCGATGGCGATCTCCTCGACCACGTTGCGCAGCCGGCGCAGCTGCGGGTCGCGCGTGTCCTCCGGCACCTCGCTGCCGCCCATCTGCAAGGCCACCGCCTCGCCGCCGCCGCGCAGCGTCGCGAGGCGATACAGCGACCCCAGCCCAATCACCGCCAGCGTCGCCAGCGTGCTGAACGCCAGCAGCCCGACGATGCCGGCCCCGTCGCCGCCGCCGAACAACAGCAGCACCGCCAGATCCACCGCGACGACGATGCCGAACACTGCCAGCGCGAACAGCACCACCATCCGCGTCGAACTGCGGCGCGCGGCCGCCTGGTGCTCGAAGAAGTTCATGGGAGCGGGGATTGGGGGCTAGGGGTTAGGGGTTAGGGGTTAGGGGTTAGGGGTTAGGGGTTAGGGGCTAGGGGCTAGGGGCTAGGGATTAGGGATTAGGGATTAGGGATTAGGGACAGCATGCGCCATTGCTCGTCATCCCAACGCAAGCTGGGTGATGGTCCAGGGCTTGATGACAGCCCGAGGAGGACTTCGGGCTTTTGCGGTTTTTAACAGACGAATGTCTGGTCATCCGAATCCCAAATCCCCAATCCCGGCCGCTCAGAACTGCACCTTCGGCGCCTCGCGCACCTCGGCCCTGTCGGCGGGGATGTCGAGCAGCGCGGCGGGGGCGAAGTTGAACGCGCCGGCCACCACGCTGGAGGGGAACATCTCGCGCTTGTTGTTGTAGGCCATCACCGCGTCGTTGTAGGCCTGCCGCGCGAAGGCGACCTTGTTCTCGGTGCTGGTCAGCTCTTCTGTGAGCTGCATCATGTTCTGGTTGGCCTTGAGGTCCGGATACGCCTCGGCGATGGCCAGCAGCCGTCCCAGCCCCGCGTTCAGCTGGCCCTGCGCCGCGGCCAGTTGCGCCATCGCCTCGGGATCGCCCGGGTTGGCCTTGGCCGCCGCCAGCCCGGATTGCGCCGCCGAGCGCGCGGCCACCACCGCCTCCAGCGTCTGCCGCTCGTGGCTCATGTAGGCCTTGGCGGTCTCCACCAGGTTGGGGATCAGATCGAAGCGGCGCTGCAGTTGCACGTCGATCTGCGCGAATGCATTCCTGAATGCGTTGCGCGCGGTCACAAGTCCGTTATAGATGCCCACGCCCCACAACACGACGACGACGGCTAGCCCCACAATCATCAACAAGATGAACAACATGGACATGGAACTTCTCCCCGTTTGTGCAATCAGAAAAGGACGCTATCATCCCGACAGCCACAGCTTACGCAGGCCACGCGCATGATGAAAGATGAACGTCCCTCACGCCGCGCGCGCGGCCTGCGCATCGCCCTGATCGGCCTGCTGCTGCCCTCGACGCTGCCGACCACGGCGCAGACGCCCACCTTGGCGCAGCATGACTTCGACTCCGTGACCGCCGTGTCTGCGGCGCAGCCGCGCCTGTACCAGGCAGCGTTGTCGAAGACCGCCACGACGCCGCTGCCGGCCGGCTTCGACGTGCGCATGTTCGAGACGATGGCGCAGGAACTGACCTACGGCCAGCGCGTGCCCGGCCTGGCGATGGCGATCGTGCACGAGGGCCGCGTGCTGAGCGCGCGCGGCTACGGCGTCACCGACGTCGCCGCGCCACAGCAGATCGACGAGCGCACGGTGTTCCGGCTGGCGTCGCTGTCCAAGGCCTTCGCCGGCACGATGACCGGACTGCTGGTCAACGACGGCACGCTGCGCTGGGACAGCAAGGTCAGCGACTACGTGCCGGACTTCCAGCTCAACGACGCGCACTCGACCGGGCGCGTGACCGTGGCCGATCTGCTCAGCCACCGCGCCGGGCTGAAGGCGCACAACGCCTACGATCGCGACATCGAGGCCAATGCCGAATACCGGCAGGTCGCGCGCAAGCTCGCCGACGCGCCGCTGACCTGCCTGCCCGGGCAGTGCTACGCCTACCAGAACGTCGCCTTCAGCCTGATCGGCGACGTGGTGCACGCGGCCAGCGGCGATGCCTACGAGCAGGAGGTCGAGCGCCGCCTGTTCAAGCCGCTGGGCATGGCCGACGCCAGCCTCGGGCTGGACGGCATCCACGCCAGCGCGCGCTGGGCGCGTCCGCACGTGCGCAGCCGCAACGGCTGGGTATCGGTCAGTCCCAAGCCCACCTATTACCGCCTGCCGCCGGCGGCGGGCGTCAACGCCAGCGCGAGCGACATGGCGCAATGGCTGCTGGCGCAGACCGGGCATCGTCCGGACGTGCTGCCGGCGCCGCTGCTGGCCACGCTGCACGCGCCGCTGATCTTCACCCCGGGCGAGATGCGCAGCGGCTGGCGGCGCGAGCGCCTGCAGGCGGCCAGCTATGCGCTGGGCTGGCGGGTGTTCGACTACGCCGGGCAGAAGGTGGTGTTCCATGCCGGCGCGGTGCAGGGCTATCGCGGCCTGGTCGCGCTGCTGCCGGAACGCGACTTCGGCGTGGCGATCCTGTGGAACAGCGACAGCAGCCTGCCTTCCGGCCTGCTGCCGACGATGCTGGACCGCGCGCTCGGGCTGCCGCCGCAGCCGTGGCTGGACACCCCGGCGATGGACGATCTGCTGCTGGCCGAATCCAGCCGCCAGGCGCCGGCGGAGAATGCGGGCCACCGCGACAACAGCGGCAGTTCCTCCAGCCGCTCGACCGCTTCGCCGCACTGAACCCGGCGCGTCCTGCATCGGCACCGCATGACGCGACGCGGCGGTATCCGAACCTCGATTCAGGCACCGACGGTGCGTAGAGCCGGGCTTGCCCGGCTGCCTTTCCTGCGGGTTCCGGAACCAAGGGCAGCGGAGCGAGCTCCGCCCTACGCACCACCCGGATGAAACCGGTTCAGTCCTGCGCCTCCAGCATCGCCTTCAGGCGCGCCAGTCCGCGTTCAAAATCGCCACCGATCATCGGCGCGGCCATCCATCCCACCCAGCGCGACAGCGGGTTGAGCCCGTGCGCCATCTCGATGCTCCAGATCACCTCGGTGCCGCCATTGCCGGGCGACAGCGTGTAGGTCGCCAGCGACACCCGGCCGCCGAACGCCTGCTCCACCGCGACCAGGCGGTAGGGCTCGCTGCGGCGGATGATCTGGTGGCCGCTGCCGACCGCGGGATTGCCCGACCATTCCATCTTCGCGCCGACGCCGCTGGCCGGCCCGCTGAAGGTGTAGCGGATGTCCGGATCGTCCTGCGCCCACGGCGACCATCGCGGGAACTCCCGCAGCGAGTCGAGCCGCGCAAAGACCTCGGCCTGGGGACGGTCGATCACCACCACGCGCTCGACCCGGGTCGTCGGCGGCAACAGCAGGCTGCCGCCGAGCAGCAGCGTCCCCAGCAGCAGCGCGATCGCCAACGCCGGTTTGAGCAGTTTCATTCGGTTCGCGTCCTTCCGCCTTCGACCTGGAGGCGCGCAGGCTACACCTTCAGGCATGAAAAAACCCCCTCCCCGCTGGGCACGGGAAGGGGGTTCATGGTCTTACGGCTTGTCGGGACTTGCTTAGATCAGCGGAGCCGGGGTTGCCGGCAGCGCGACCGGAGCCGCGCGCTTCTTCGAGCGCTTGGCGGGCTTCTTGGCAGCGGGCTTCTTGGCGGCAGCCTTCTTGGCGGGCTTCTTGGCGGCCTTCTTCGCTACCTTCTTGGTCGCCTTCTTGGCGGTCTTCTTGGCGGGCGCCTTGCGGGCTACCTTCTTGGCGGCCTTCTTCGCGGTCTTCTTGGCGACCTTGCGGGTGGCCTTCTTCGCGGTCTTCTTGGCGGCCTTCTTGGCGGCCGGCTTGCGGGCTACCTTCTTGGCGGCCTTCTTGGCGACCTTCTTCACCGCCTTCTTCGCGGTCTTCTTGGTGGCCTTCTTGGCGACCTTCTTGGCCGCAGATTTCTTGGTGGCCTTCTTCGCGGCCTTCTTGGCCGGTTTCTTCGCAGCTTTCTTCGTTGCCATGAGATGGCTCCTCGTCAGTGAACTATGGATTTACGTCTGCTTGCAGCAGTTCTGCCCGTAGGCAGGCCCAGTTGCCAAAAGCGCCGCGGGAGTCGGACCCGCAGGCAGCCGCCGGCGCGGTCGCGCCGGAGCGGATACGCAAGGGGCCACGCATCGCGTGGCTCCCTACAAATACGAAAACACCCGCGACGCGGGACGGCGCGGGTGTCTGTTGGAAGAGGCGATGCTTTTTTTCGGGGGAAGCGAGCCCTGCGTCCGCCGTGATCCCGGCCTGGACGATCGACTGGTTTTTCTCTCGCGCTGTCGTGTTGATCCGACTCACTCGCATTCGCAGGCATCTTCTGCTGGGCGAAACCTAATCACGGTTTTTCTGGGTGTCAACACTTTTGCAAAAAAATTTTTGCCGCCGGTCGGCGTCGCCGGTGATCGATCGCGCGTCCCGGGCAGCGCGTCGACCGCGACGGCGTCACCCCCGCATCGCGCGCGTGCGCGGCATGCGAAAAAAATACGCGCAAAAACTAGGTGTTTTTTTCGCGACGCTTCGCGCCGGAGCGTTTCGGCGATCGCGCCGCGGTCGCCGCGACGATGCCGCGCCGCCCGTCCGCGGACCGGCGACGGGAGACAAAATTTTTTTGCCGGCGCGCCCTGGTTTCGGCGTCGCACAAGCTCGTTTGCGCGGATTTGCGCAAACTTTCCGGCAGGTTTCGCGCGCATCGAACGCGCGCCGCGAGGCCGGCGCGTGATCGAGAGGTGAAGAATGGACGATGGTCGAAGGCCGTCGCGTGCGCCGCCGCTTCCGGAAAGAGAGGATGGCCGGATTCCGGTGCGGGGACGATCCTGCTTCCCGAGCTGGCGCGGGGAAGATCCTGGCTCCCGCGAAGGCGGAAGGACAACGGCAAGGAAGCGCCATCATCCGTCCCTTCGGGACACCTTCTTTCGCAGGCGAGAAGGATTCGCAGACCGTCCCGCCCTCCGGTCCCGCATCCGAATCCGGATTCCCGAAAGAAGAAGGCCGCCCGGAGGCGGCCTTCTGCGAACCGGCGGCGGAGAGGGCTCAGCCTTCGTCCTCGAGCAGTTCGGCGTAGTCGTCGGGAGACAGCAGGTCGTTGAGCTGCTCCGGCTCCTCGGCCTGGACGACGTAGATCCAGCCTTCGCCGTAGGCGTCCTCGTTGATGGTCTCCGGCTTGTCGGACAGCGCGTTGTTGACCTCGACGACGGTGCCGGTGACCGGGCAGTAGACGTCGGAGGCGGCCTTGACCGATTCGACCACGGCGCTGGCGTTGCCGGCCTCGATGCGGTCGCCGACGTTGGGCAGTTCCACGTAGACCAGATCGCCCAGCAGGCCCTGCGCGTGATCGGAGATGCCGACCGTCACGCGGCCGCCGCCCTCGACGCGGGCCCACTCATGGGATTTGAGGAACTTGAGATCACCAGGAATCTCGCTCATGTCGGCACTCCGGAAGGTTGGGCGGTAGGGGGAACGGGGCGATAGTTTAGCGAAGTGCCGGCGCGGGGGAAGCGGGCCGGCCGGCCGCGCCGGGCGCGCGTCATTCCAGCACGCCCGGTTGCGGTTGGCCGTCGCGCACGAACGGGAACTTCACCGCGCGCACCGGCACCTCGCGCCCGCGGATGTCCACGCGCAGCTGCGCCGGCTCGCCGGCCGGCACGCGCGCGAAGGCGATGCTCTTGCCCAGCGTCGGCGAGAACGTGCCGGAGAGGATCTCGCCCTCGCCGTGCGCGGTCAGCACCTTCTGGCCGTGGCGCAGCACGCCCTTCTCGTCCATCACCAGGCCGATGAGCTGGCGCGGCGCGCCGGCGGCGAGCTGCTTCTCCAGCGCGGCGCGGCCGACGAAGTCGCGGCCCTCGTCCAGCGCCACCGTCCACGCCAGCGCGGCCTCGTACGGGGTGGTGGCCTCGTCCATGTCCTGGCCGTACAGGTTCATGCCGGCCTCCAGCCGCAGGGTGTCGCGCGCGCCCAGGCCGGCCGGCTTGACGCCGGCGGCCAGCAGCGCGTTCCAGAACGCCACCGCCTCGCCCTCGTCCAGCACGATCTCGAAACCGTCCTCGCCGGTGTAGCCGGTGCGGGCGACGAACAGCGCCACGCCGCCCTGCGTGCGCGCCTCGGTGGCGGCGAAGCGGGCCAGCTTGTCGACGGCTGCGCGGTCCTCCTCGCGCAGCAGCGACAGCACCTTGCCGCGCGCCTGCGGCCCCTGCACGGCGATCATCGCGAACTCGGGGCGCTCGCGGACCTCGACCCCGAAGGCCTGCGCCTGCGCGGCGATCCACGCCAGGTCCTTGTCGCGGGTGGCGGCG
The DNA here is from genome assembly GCF_046736355.1 of Pseudoxanthomonas mexicana. Classification (GTDB taxonomy): domain Bacteria; phylum Pseudomonadota; class Gammaproteobacteria; order Xanthomonadales; family Xanthomonadaceae; genus Pseudoxanthomonas_A; species Pseudoxanthomonas_A mexicana_B. The sequence continues at coordinate 3,037,685 of NZ_CP157201.1, forward strand.
TTGACCACCAGGCGGAAGAAATCCTCGCCCAGGTAGTAGACGATGAGGTCGTCGATGATGCCGCCGTCGCCGTTGAGCATGCAGGTGTACAGCGCCTTGCCGGGCTTCTTCAGCTTGTCCACCGAGTTGGCCACCAGCCGGCGCAGGAACTCGCGCGCGCGCGCGCCGTGCAGGTCCACCACGGTCATGTGGCTGACGTCGAACATGCCGGCGTCGCGGCGCACCTGGTGGTGCTCGTCGATCTGCGAGCCGTAGTTGATCGGCATGTCCCAGCCGCCGAAGTCGACCATCTTGGCGCCGAGCGCGCGATGGGTGTCGTTGAGGATGGTCTTGCGGGTCATGGCGGCTCCGTGCGCAAAGAACGCCATTATCGCCGCCCGGGCACGGCGGCGCGACCACGGCCGGAAACGAAAACGCCGCATCCTGGAAGATGCGGCGCGGTATGGAAGACGGCGACGCAGCCGGCTCAGGCTGCTTCCTGCACCTTCAGCGTCATGCCGTCCACGGCGATCACGCGCACCTGCGTGCCGGCCGGCAGGTCCGGGCCCTGCACCACCCAGAAGGCATCGCCGATCTTGACCCGGCCGCGGCCGCCGACGATGGCCTGATCCAGCGGCGCCACCCAGCCGATCAACTGCTCGGCGCGGCGGTTGAGCAGCGGGCGATCGCTCTGCCGCGCGTGCCGGCGGAACCACTTGCGGTAGATCTGGATCGACACGAAGCTCAGCACGACGAAGGCGACCACCTGCGCCAGCAGCGGGATGCCCGGCACCAGCAGCACGCCCACGAACACCGCCGCCGCCGCGAATCCCATCCACAGCATGAAGGCCCCCGGCGCCAGCGCCTCGGCGGCGAACAGCAGCAGCATCACCGCCGCCCAACCCGTGACATCCCAGCGCATGGCTCAGCCCCCCGTCCGCGGCGGCATGCGCGGCGGCGCGGCCTGCTGCCTGCCCATCGCTTCCCTGGCCAGTTCGGCGATGCCGGCGATCGAGCCGATGATGCCGCTGGATTCCATCGGCATCAGCACGAACTTCTGGTTGGGCGCGGTGGCCAGTTCCTTGAACGCCTCGACGTATTTCTGCGCGACGAAGTAGTTGATCGCCTGCACGTCGCCCTGCGCGATCGCCTCGGACACCATCTGCGTCGCCTTGGCCTCGGCCTCGGCCAGGCGCTCGCGCGCCTCGGCTTCGCGGTAGGCGGCTTCCTTCTGGCCCTCGGCCTGCAGGATGGCGGCCTGCTTGTCGCCCTCGGCGCGCAGGATCTCGGCCTGGCGGTGGCCCTCGGCCTCCAGGATCACCGCGCGGCGGTCGCGCTCGGCCTTCATCTGCCGGGCCATCGAATCGACCAGGTCGCGCGGCGGCTGGATGTCGCGGATCTCGATGCGGGTGACCTTGATGCCCCACGGGTGGGTGGCGTGATCGACCACGTTGAGCAGTTGCGCGTTGATCGACTCGCGGTTGGACAGCGACTCGTCCAGGTCCATCGAGCCGATCACGGTGCGGATGTTGGTCTGCACCAGCGCGATGGTGGCCACTTCCAGGTTGGAGACCTCGTAGGCCGCCTTGGCCGCGTCCAGCACCTGGAAGAACACCACGCCGTCGACCTTGACCACCGCGTTGTCCTTGGTGATGACCTCCTGGCTGGGCACGTCGAGCACCTGCTCCATCACGTTGACCTTGCGGCCCACGCCGTAGACCACCGGGATCAGGAAGTGCAGGCCGGGCGTCATCGTATGGGTGTACTTGCCGAAGCGCTCGACCGTCCATTCGTAGCCCTGCGGCACCATCCGCACGGTCTTGAACAGCACGACGATGCCGGCGATGAGGACCACGATCGCCAGAAAACCGGTTTCGAACATGACTTGCTCCCCTTTCCCTAGTCTTTGCGTGATCCCGAGTATATGACGCGCGCCGCCCGCCGGACCGGGAGGGTGCGACGCTTTTCCCGCCCGGCGCATCTGGTACCGGTACATGCCCGCCCTTTCGCAATTCGCCATCGACGTGCCGGACAGCCTGCTCGCCCACGCGCGCGCCGGCCGGCAGGACGCGTTCGAGCAGATCTACCGGCGGTTCGAGCGGCCGGTGTTCACGCTGGCGCTGCGCATCTGCGGCGACCGCGAGGCCGCCGCCGACGTGCTGCAGGACACCATGCTCAAGCTGTACCACCACCTCGACGACTACCGGGGAGGCGGCCCGTTCTGGGGCTGGCTGCGCCAGATCGCGGTCAACGAGGCGCTGATGCGGCTGCGGCGCAGCCGCCGCCTGGTCGCCGAGATCGGCATCGACGAGGACGACCTGCCCGCCGACGCCGGCCCGCTGCCGGCCGCCGCCGCCGACGCCAGCGCGCTACAGCGCGCGCTGGCGTCGTTGCCGGCCACCACCCGCAGCGTGCTGTGGCTGTACCACGCCGAGGGCTATACCCACGACGAGATCGCCGCGCTGATGCAGCGCACTGCCAGTTTTTCGAAATCGCAGCTCGCCCGCGGCACCCGCCGCCTGCGCGCGCTGTTGCAGATGGAGGAACCCGTCCATGCCTGACGCCAACGCCCGCGAACGCGCCCCCGCCGACTGGGAACAGGCGCTGTCGGCATTGCCGCTGGAAACGCCGCCGGACGGCGGCTGGGAGCGCTTGTCGCCGCGACTGCCGCGCTCCCGGCCGCAATCTCCGCCGCGCTGGCGGCGCTGGAGCGCGGCGGCCGCGCTGCTGGCGGCGATGGCGCTGCCCTGGCTGGCGTGGAAGCGGCCGGCCACCGATCCGGAGATGCCGGCGCTGGCATCGCAATCGGCGCCTGCGGCAGCCGAACGCACAGCGCGGCATGGCGATGCGCCGGAATCTTCCGCGCCCGCCGCCACGCAGGAGCGGAAGCAGGCGGATCCGCCATTGGCCATCGCGTCGCTGCCGACGCCACCCACACTATCCCCGCGCATGGCCACGACGCGCCGCAATTCCCCACATGCGGCCATCGCCAGCGCGGTCGCCCGGCCCGCCTCCACGCCCGCGCTGGAAGCGCTCTACGCCGAATCGGCCCTGCTGGAGGAACTGCTGGTGCAAGCGCAGCCTTCGCCGATGGCCAGCGGCCCGGCGATGGTGGTGAGCGACGCCTTGCAGGGGCATCTGGCCGACATCGACGCGGCGCTGTCGGCGCCCGCGCTGGACGGCGACGACCGCCGCGCGCTGTGGACGCAGCGGGTGGAGACGCTGCGCCAGCTGGCCGGCGTCGAGAGCACGCAGCGCTGGCTGGCCACCGAAGGCGGCAGCGGCTTCATCTCCAGCGTCCATTGATTCCAACGGATCCACATACAACCGAGGTTGCGATGAAACGACTCCTGTCCTCCCCGCTGCTGGCCGGCCTGGTGTTCGCCCTGCCGGCGACGGCCGCCGAACCACCGCATGAAACCGCACGCCACGAAGCCGCGCGCCAGCAGGAACTGGCCGATGCACGCGCCGAAATGGCGCGCGCCGCGCGCCGCGTCGCCGAACTGGCGGCCGCCGAGGCCGGGAACCGGCGCATCGACATCGAGCAGCGGGTACTGGTCGGCGTGCTGCTGGCGCCCGACGACGAGGCCGGCGTGCGCATCAGCGGCGTCACCCCCGGCGGCGGCGCGGCCAAGGCCGGCCTCAAGGCCGGGGATCGCCTGCTCGCGGTCGAAGGCAAGGCGATCGCCGGCGACAGCGGCGCGCACCGGCTGGAATCGGCGCGCAAGGCGCTGGCCAGGCTGCAACCGGAACGGGCCATCGAACTGCGCTACCAGCGCGACGGGCGCACGCACACCACCTCGGTGACGCCGCAGCAGACCCGCGCCCTGGCGCTGATGCTTGAAAACGCGCCGCGACCGGCCATCGACGCCGAACTGCAGGAGAAGCTGGCGCGGTTGCGGGTCGAGATGCCGACGTTGATCGCGCCGGAAGTGCAGCGCGAGCTGCGCCGGCTCGGCAGCGACGACTGCCAGGACGGCGGCGCGTGCAGGCTGGCGGTGCTGGCCGACGCGTTCCGCTGGAACGGGCTGAACCTGGCCGCGGTCGATGCGCGGCTGGGCCGCTACTTCGGCGCCACCCGCGGCGTGCTGGTGCTGTCCACCAGCGACGATCTGAAGGGCCTGGAAGCCGGCGACGTCATCCAGCGCATCGGCGGCAAGGAGGTCGATACGCCGCGCGAGGCGATGGCGATCCTGCGCGGGCATCCGGTCGGCAGCCAGGTCGCCATCGACTACCTGCGCGACAAGCGCGGCCAGCAGTTGAACCTGACCCTGCCGAAGTCCACGCCGCTGCGCATCCCGCTGCCGCCAGCGCCGCCCGCCCCTCCTGCTCCCCCCACCGCGGCGACTCCCCGCGCACCCGCCGCGCCACCGGCGCCCAAGGCCACCACCCACACCATCGCCCGCATCGTCACCGTGGATCGCGATGGCCACGTGTACACGGAGGAATCGGATTCGGAGCTGTCCGCGCCACTGGCGCCGGTCGCTCCTCCGGCGCCGCCACCGCCACCGGCCCGGCGTGATTGAGACGGGCGCGCGTGAGGTTCCCGATATTCCGCTTCCCGTGCGCGGCCTTTGCCGAACCAGCGGCGCGCATGAGAACGCGAGGCGATGATGCCTCCTCGCCTGGCGGCGACGCGGATGCGCAAGACCGCGGCCGGTCGTTGCGTCATGACAACAACGAGATTGCATGAATCCCCTGCCCCGGCTTTCGCCGGGGTCTTTTTTAGCCAGCCGGAAAACCGGGCGCTACGCACTTCCGTAGAGTCGAGCTTGCTCGACCATGCTGGCTCCGGAGCCGAGAGCAGCGGAGCAAGCTCCGCTCTACGGCCGTCCCTCCTCTTGTAGAGCGGAGCTTGCTCCGCTCCTCGGCACCCATCCGCCGAGCAAGCCCGGCGCTACAGTCGTCTCACCTTTGCCGGCTCGATGCCGGCTCCACCCACTGCGCGAACACCTTGGCGATCTCGGCGTCGGCCACCGGCCTGCCTTCCTGCACGTCGCCGGCCTGGGTGAACAGCGGGATGATCAGCGACATGCCGTCGATCCTGGTCTTCAGGCGCAGGCCCGGCGCGACCGACAGGTAGCGGTCCCAGTGCGCGCGCACCTTGGCCCAATAGGCGGCGGTGGCCTTCCAGTAGTCCCTGGCCGGGGCGAAATCGACGTCGCCGGTCCTGCGGTAGTCGTTGAAGCCGAACTCGCGCGCCAGTTCCACCTGCGCGCCGTCCGGCTTGCGCAGCACCTTGGTGTTGAACTGCTCGTGCGTCCAGCCTTCCGGCGTCAGCGTATGGCGGTTGATCACCGCCAGCGCGTTGTAGTCGCTGCGCTGGACGTACTCGCGGCGCGGCAGCGGACGCCAGCTCAGGTCGCTGGTCCAGGTCGCGGTGCCGTTGCGGTATTCCCAGCGCCCGGTGCCGCAGTAGCGCGGCGCGTCGCTGACCTCGTAGACGCACTGCGTCCACGCCCCGCGCGTCTGTTCCGCCGGCAGGGCATGCACCGTCCAGGTCTGATCGGCGGTGAACTCGAAGCGCTGCGGCGCCTCGTAGATCCAGTCCTGCCGCCAGTGCTTGGTGACGTGGCCGCTCTTGGCGTCGACCAGGATGTGCTGCAGCACGATGCGGGCGGGCGTGTCCTCGACCACGATCACCGTCTCCTCGCCGCCGCTGCGCATGGCGGGGTGGCGCTCGTAGCCGGGTTGCAGCAGCACGGTCTCGTCGAAGGCGAAATCGACGCTGTAGTCGCCCTGCATGGCCAGGATGGACTGGCGATCGCTCGCCGGGTCCTGCGCGTGGGCGGCGTCCGCGAATGCGCAGAGGCCGAGGACGAAGGGAAAGGCTGTCTTGATGTTCATCAGATGGCTCTTGTACGAAAAAGGATGGGAGCGGACTCCGCGCCTCCCGCCGCCCTCGGCGCGGGCGCCGAGGCTGCGCAGCAGCAGTCATGGATGCGCTGTCCGCCTTCCGCGCCCTCGGCCTGGAGGATGCGCCGCGCGGTGGCCGCGCCCAGCGGCGACACTTCGGTGGGCAGCGCGGCCAGTCGCGGCGCACGGCCCCGTGCGCGGACCAGATGCAGTTGCACGGGACTGGCGCTCCAACGCTCGCCACCCAGCCGGCCGGCCAGCCGCCGCCACAACCGCTCGGCCACGCCGGCGGCGCTGTCGGCCTCGCCGCTCGCCGGCAGTTCCGACAGCAGCCGGTCCCAGGCCAGGAAATCGCTGTCGGGCAGCAGGTACAGCCGCCAGCAGCAGCGGCCGTCGCGGTCGAAGAACAGCAGGCTCTCGCGCAAACCATCGCTGTCCACGCCGGCGCGCGCCTCCACCCGCACCGCCTGCGCCCAGCCGCCCAGTTCGCCACCGAGCTGCGGGCGATACAGGCACAGCACCGTGCCCAGTTCCGCCAGCCGCTGCGGCGGGGGCAGCGCCGCCGTCGTCGGCGACGGTGCGTTGCGCGGCTGCAGCGGCAGGCGGTGGCTCATGGCGGCGGCTACCACGCCAGGGTCAGGCTGGCCGACAGCGTGCGGCCGGGACGGGTGTAGCGATCCAGCACGCGGCTGCTGGCCGCCACGCCGTTGACGTCGGCCCAGTCGGTGTACTTCCTGTCGGTCAGGTTGAAGACGCCGACGTTGACCTTGGCGTTGCCGGCGAAGCGCCAGTGCGCCAGCAGGTCCAGCGCGCCGTAGCCGGCGGGCCTGTACTGGCTTTCCTGCGCGGGACGCAGCTTGCGTTCGGCGAAGGTGCCCACCAGTTCGGCGCCCCAGCGCGCGCCGTCGTAGGCCAGGCCGAGCGTGCCGCGCAGCGGATCGACGCTGTTGAGCGGCACGTCGTCGGTCTGGTCGTCGCCGCGCGAGTACGCCGCCGCGCCCTGCAACGACCAGCCCCGCAGGTTCGCGTTCAAGGCGCCGATGTCCAGGCCGAACCTGATCTCGGCGCCGTAGATGCGCGCCTCGGACACGTTCTGCGACTGGAACACCATCAGCGGCGTCTGCGGCGGCGCGCTGACCAGCACGAACGACTCGATGAAATCCTCGTAGTCGTTGTAGTAGCCGGTCAGCCCGGCATGGAAAGCGTCGCCGGCGAAGCGCAGGCCCAGTTCGTAGCCGTCGCTGGTCTCCGGCTTCAGGTCCGGGTTGGGGATGACCGTATACCGGCTCTGCAGGTTGACGAAGCCGGCGTTGACGTCGCCATAGGGCGGGGCGCGGAAGCCGTGCGCGTAGTTGGCGAACACCGACCAGCGCTCGTCGAAGCGCCACACCGCACCGAACTTGGGCGATACGCTGGTCTCGCTCATGCCCGCCACCGCCATGCCCGGGTTGTCGCCGGCGTAGATGTCGTCCAGCGTGGAATCGAGTTCGTAATAGTCCACGCGCAACGCCGGCACCAGCGTCAGCCGCCCGCCGGCCAGGCCGATCTCGTCCTGCGCGTAGAGGCCGACGCGGGTGGTCTCGCTGATCGGGAAGTCGCGCACCGGGAAGTTGTCCTGGCCGACCTGGCGGGTGACCGCGCCGCTGGCCAGGTTGATGGAGACGCCGTCGCGCTTCTCGCGCGTCCGCGTCCACGACGCGTCCAGGCCCCAGGTCAGCGCGTGCGAGGCGGCGCCGGCATCGAAGGCCTTGAACACGTTGGCCTGCACGCCGTATACGCGCTGGTCGAAGTTGTGCTCCATCTCGCGGCGGGTGTTGTTGCTGCGCAGTTCCCCGGTGCGCTGCGTGCTTTCGCTGTCCTGGCGGTAGATCTTCCAGGTCAGCGCGTCAGCCCAGCCGGCGCCGATCGCGTCGACCTCGTGCTCCAGCGACAGCCGCGCGCGGGTCTGGTGGTCGCGTCCGTCCATGTCGAGGATGCCGGCGGCGAAAGCAGACGGCAGCGTGCGCGCCGAATAGGCCTCGATGCGGCTGTAGTCCTCGTTGGCGTCGAGGGTGAGGCGGAAGCGCTGGTTGGCGTCGGGCGCGTAGACCAGCTTGCTCAGCAGGCTGCGGCCGTCGCGGCGCTGCGGGTTGGGTGCAGTGCGCAGGTGGGTCGCCACGCCGTCGACCAGCACCGGATCGGTGCTGTGGTCCTCGCCCTGGTTCTCGGTTTCCTTGCCCTGGCGGTGGCTGAGCGCGGCCATGCCGCTCCAGCGCTCGCCGCCGAAGGCGGTGGTGACGCCGCCGAACAGGCCGTCCCACTCGCTCTCGAAACCCAGCTTCAGGCCAAAGTAGGCGTCCTTGCCCTCCTCCAGATAATCCGAAGGATCCTTGGTGACGAAGGCGACCACGCCGCCCAGCGCGTCGGAGCCGTACAGCGCGCTGGCCGGGCCGCGCACGATTTCCACGCGCTTGAGCGTCTCGAGGTCGACGAAGTTGCGGTTGGCGTCGAGGTAGCTGCCGAAGCTGAAGCTGTCCGAGACGTTGATGCCATCGGTCTGGATCAGCACGCGGTTGGCCTCCAGGCCGCGGATGCGGAAGCTGCCCAGCGCGCCGAAGCGCCCGCCGGTATAGCCGACCGACACGCCCGGCTCGTAGCGGACCAGGTGCTTGATGTCGCGGATCAGGCGATCGTCCAGTTGCTCGCGATCGATGACGTCGACGGTGTTGGGCACGTCGACGATGGCGCGCTCGGTGCGGGTGGCGGTGACCTGCACGCGGTCGAATTCGCGCACGCCGGCGTCGTTCGGGCCATCGGGCGCAAAAGTGGATTCATCGGGGGCGCCGGCGTGGGCGCTGGCGGCGACGGCCAGCCACAGGGCGGTCGCCAGGAGGGAGGGTCGCATGTCGGCTGCTTGGACTCGTTGGGTTTGCAACAGGCCCGGTGAGCTGGCGGCCGGATGGAACCGTGGCTGGCGCCCAGGAGGAAGAGAGAGGAAATGCCCGGCGCGGCGATGACGATGGTCGCGCACCGAATGAAAGGCTGCCGGTTGCGCGCGCCGCCCTGCCCGCCTTCGGCCAGGGCGCCACGTCGCCGCGGTGGCGGCCTTCGACGCAGGACTATTTGGTGAGGATCAACTTGTCGTTGCTGGTATGGCGCAGCCGGTAGACGCGGTCGCCATGCCGGATCAGCACTTCGCGCCGGCCCTTCAGCAGGGCCGCACTGTCCAGCGATTCCTCGGCGGGCACGACGCGGGGAGCGGCATTGCGCTCGCGCAGCAACGGGTTTTCGGCGGTAGGCAGGTGGGATACCAAGGCGGTCATCGGGAAGCTCCATTGGGAACGCTACCGATGATAATGATTCTCATTAGCAGGTCAACACCCGGGTTATCCATGCCGACGAAAGGCGCGGCCTCGGGACGACGGCCCGGCCGGCAACGGCAGCCATGCCGGATTCGCATCCCGTACAATGCGCGCCTCTTCCTTCCGGGGAGTAGCCCGTCCGCCGCGTGCGGATTCCGCGCATCAACACACTTGGCGAAATGCCGTGGTGCGCGGGGCCTGGGGCGTGTCGTGTACTTCGACGCGCCCTGGAACCAGGCCGGGCAAGACCGAAGGCAGGCGTTGCGCGACCCGGGCCGGGCCGCGCGGCGTTTGCCTTCGCGTCCCGCGCGAATGCCCGGCCCCGGAGTCCTCGATGTCGTCCCTGCAAGCCCTGCTGGTGTCCACCGGCGCCGTCACCCTCGCCGAAATCGGCGACAAGACGCAGTTGCTCGCCCTGCTGCTGGCCGCCCGCTACCGCAGGCCCTGGCCGATCGCCTGGGGCATCCTGGTCGCCACCCTGGTCAACCACGCGCTGTCGGCGTGGCTGGGCGCGGAAATCGCGCGCTGGCTCTCGCCCGCCCTGCTGCGCTGGCTGGTCGCCGGCAGCTTCCTGGCGGTGGCGCTGTGGACGCTCAAGCCCGACGCGCTGGACGAGGACAGGACCGCCCTGCCCGCGCGCGGCGCCTTCATCGCCACCACGGTGGCGTTCTTCCTGGCCGAGATCGGCGACAAGACGCAGGTCGCCACGGTGCTGATGGCCGCTCGCTACGAGCCGCTGTGGCAGGTCATCGCCGGCACCACGCTGGGCATGCTGATCGCCAACCTGCCGGTGGTCTGGCTGGGCCACCGCTTCGCCGACCGGCTGCCGCTGCGGCTGGCGCGCACGCTGGCGGCGCTGGCGTTCCTGCTGCTGGCGCTGTGGGTGGCCTGGCACGGCGTGGGCTGAACGCCCGCGGGCGGGCCGGAATGGCCTGCTAGACTTCCGCCCTTCATATAAATAGAAGCGGTACGGGGGATTCCATGTTGGAAGCGTTGGGGCGGATCGGGTTCGGCCTGTTCGGCCTGGCGGTGCTGGTCGGCATCGTCTGGCTGTTCTCCAACAACAAGCGCGCGGTGGACTGGAAACTGGTCGCCACCGGCATCGTGCTGCAGATCGGCTTCGCCGCGCTGGTGCTGCTGGTGCCGGGCGGGCGCGAGGTGTTCGACTGGCTCGGCCACGGCTTCGTGAAGATCCTCGGCTTCGTCAACGCCGGCTCCGGCTTCATCTTCGGCAGCCTGATGGACACCGAACGCTTCGGCTTCATCTTCGCCTTCCAGGTGCTGCCGACCATCATCTTCTTCGCCGCGCTGATGGGCGTGCTGTACCACCTGGGTGCGATGCAGGCAGTGGTCAAGGCGATGGCGTGGGCGATCACCAAGGTGATGCGGGTGTCCGGCGCCGAGACCACCAGCGTCTGCGCCAGCGTGTTCATCGGCCAGACCGAGGCGCCGCTGACGGTGCGCCCGTACATCGCGCGGATGACCGAGTCGGAGCTGATCACGATGATGATCGGCGGCATGGCGCACATCGCCGGCGGCGTGCTGGCCGCCTACGTCGGCATGCTCGGTGGCGGCGATCCGGCGCAGCAGGCGTTCTACGCCAAGCACCTGCTGGCGGCCAGCATCATGGCCGCGCCGGCGACGCTGGTGGTGGCCAAGCTGCTGATCCCCGAGACCGGCGCGCCGCTCACCCGCGGCACGGTCAAGATGGAGGTGGAGAAGACCTCCAGCAACCTCATCGACGCGGCCGCCGCCGGCGCCGCCGACGGCCTGAAGCTGGCGCTGAACATCGGCGCGATGCTGCTGGCGTTCATCGCGCTGATCGCGCTGATCAACGCGCCGCTGACCTGGCTGGGCGAGGTCACCGGCCTGCAGGCCGCGCTCGGCAAGCCGACCGACCTGGCGACGATCTTCGGCTACCTGCTGGCGCCGGTCGCCTGGGTGATCGGCGTGCCGTGGCAGGACGCGAACACGGTCGGCTCGCTGATCGGGCAGAAGGTGGTCATCAACGAGTTCGTCGCCTACCTGCAGCTGGCCGGCATCGTCAACGGCCAGGTCGAGGGCGTGACGCTGACCGACGAGGGCCGCCTGATCGCGACCTACGCACTGTGCGGCTTCGCCAACTTCAGCTCGATCGCCATCCAGATCGGCGGCATCGGCGGGCTGGCGCCGGAGCGGCGCTCGGACCTGGCGCGCTTCGGCCTGCGCGCGGTGCTCGGCGGCACCATCGCCACGCTGATGACCGCCACCATCGCCGGCGTGCTGTCGCATTTCGGCTGAGCCGCGCGCCGGCCGCCCTCCCCGCAAGAGTGCAAGCAAGATGAGTCCTGTCGTCGTCGTCGGTTCCTTCAATGTCGATCACGTCTGGCGCTGCCAGGCGCTGCCCGCGCCCGGCGCGACCCTGTCGGGGCAGTACGCGACCGGTCCCGGCGGCAAGGGCTTCAACCAGGCGGTGGCCGCGGCGCGCGCCGGCGCGGCGACCTCGTTCGTGTGCGCGCTGGGCGATGACGCCGGCGGCGCGCTGGCGCGCGGGCTGGCTTCCGCCGACGGCATCGAACTGCTGGCCGACGCCAGCACCGAGCCGACCGGCACCGCCGGCATCTACGTCGATGCGCATGGCCGCAACACCATCGTGATCGGCGCCGGCGCCAACGGCGCGCTGGAGCCGGCCTTCGTGCAGCGGCAGCAGCCGGGCATCGCCCGCGCCGGCGTGCTGCTGGCGCAACTGGAATCGCCCGCCGACACCGTCGAACTGGCGCTGGCGCTGGCGCGCGAGGCCGGCGCGGTCACCGTGCTCAACCCGGCGCCGGCCAACGCCGCCTCGACCAACGCGCTGCTCGCGCACGCCGACGTGCTGACGCCCAACGAGACCGAGTTCGCCGCGCTGCTGGCGCGCCACGTCGGCGAGCGCATCGAGGCCGACGACGTCGCCGCCACCGATGGCGCCACCCTGCACGCGCTGTGCCGCAAGCTGCTGCCGCGCGGCACGGTGGTGATCACGCTGGGCTCGGTCGGCGCGTTCGTCTCGCACGCCGACGACGCGCTGCGCGGCGACGCCCAGCCTTACTACCGCATCGCCGCCGAACCGGCGCAGGCGATCGACACCACCGGCGCCGGCGACGCCTTCAACGGCGCGCTGGCGGCCTCGCTGGCGCAGTCGCTGCGGGCGGCGTTCGGCGAGCACGTGCGCTTCGCCAACCGCTACGCCGCCGCCTCGACCGAACGGGCCGGCGCGGCGTCGGCGATGCCGAGGATGAAGCCGCAAGCCGGCTGACCGCCGATCCTGAGCTGCGCGCGCCCCGCTAGAATCCCCGCCATGCGCATCGGTCCCCACCACATCGCCCCCAACGTGATCCTGGCCCCGATGGCCGGGGTCACCGACAAGCCGTTCCGGCAGCTGTGCAAGCGGCTGGGCGCGGGGCTGGCGGTGTCGGAGATGACCATCAGCGACCCGCGCTTCTGGAACACGTCCAAGTCACTGCGGCGGATGGACCATGCCGGCGAGCCGGATCCGATCAGCGTGCAGATCGCCGGCACCGACCCGCGCATGCTGGCCGAGGCGGCGCGCTACAACGTCGATCACGGCGCGCAGATCGTCGACATCAACATGGGCTGCCCGGCCAAGAAGGTCTGCAACGCCTGGGCCGGCTCGGCGCTGATGCGCGAGCCGGCGCTGGTGGCGCGCATCCTCGAAGCGGTGGTCGCGGCGGTGCCGGTGCCGGTGACGCTGAAGATTCGCACCGGCTGGGATCGCGAGCACCGCAACGGCCCGGCCATCGCGCGCATCGCCCAGGACTGCGGCATCCAGGCGCTGGCCGTGCACGGACGCACCCGCGACCAGCATTACACCGGCAGCGCCGAGTACGACACCCTCGCCGCGATCAAGGCCGGCCTTTCGATCCCGGTGATCGCCAACGGCGACATCGACTCCCCGCGCAAGGCCGCGCAGGTGCTGGCGCATACCGGCTGCGACGCGGTGATGATCGGCCGCGCCGCGCAGGGACGGCCGTGGCTGCTCGGCCGGATCGCGCACTACCTGGCCACCGGCGAGGAATTGCCGGAACCGCCGCTGGATTTCGTCCGCGACACCCTGCTCGATCACCTGCAGGCGCTGCACGCGTTCTACGGCCAGCCGCAGGGCGTGCGCATCGCCCGCAAGCACCTGGGCTGGTATGCCAGGGATCACCCCGAGAGCGGCGCGTTCCGCGCGGCGGTGGTGCGCGCCGAGTCGCCGGAACAGCAGCTGCGGCTGACCCGCGACTACTTCGACGCGCTGATCGCCGGGGTTACGCCGGACCTGCCGGCGGCGGCCTGAGAAGCCCCAGGCGGAACACTGCGGGCGCGGCGTTCCACCTGCCCTTGTACTGATTCAGCGCTGGCCGGTACCGCCATCGCGCCCGGTTTCCGCAGCCCCGCCGACCGCATGCCGGAACGGCCGCCCCGAGCTGTGCCAGATGCGCTGCCACATCGCGCCGAGCAGTTCGCCGGCGCCTTCGTCGCCCGCGCCGGGCAGCGCCCAGTCCTGCTGCACCGGCACGATGGCCTGCCAGCGGCCGTCCTGCCGCCGCGCGACCTCGAAGCGGAAGTTGTAGTCCGGCTCCAGCCCCATCCGCAGGTCCGACAGCACCAGCCTGTCGCCCTGCACCTGCGCGCGCATGAAGCCGCGGTTGAACCAGTCCAGCCGGCGCACCACCGGGATGCCGGCCGCGCGCGCCTCGGCCAGCGCCTGCACTTGGGAGGGATAGCCGTGGAAGACCATCGGACCGCGATCGGCGATCAGCGAGCGCTCGGCCTCGACGTAGCCCGACGGCGTCATCGCCACCACCCGCCACAGCAAGGTGTTCAGCGGCATCGGCACCGAGAAGCGCGGCGCGTCGGCCAGCCCCATCGCCGCCAGCGCGCGGTCGGCCTCGCGATCGACCAGGTGCTTGGCCAGCAGCGACCAGCCCAGGTAGACGCTGCTGAGCGCCAGCCCGGCGGCCAGCGCGCGCTGCGCAAGTCGGTTGTGCGGGCGGATCCACGCCACCGCCCAGGCCAGCAGCAGCCAGACCGTGTACATCGGATCGATGATGAAGACGCTGGACCACATCGCCGGGGGCGGCGCCAGCGGCCACCACAGCTGGGTGCCGTAGACGGTGAAGGCATCGAGCAGCGGATGGGTGATCAGCGCCAGTTGCATCGCCCAGAACCAGTGTCGTGGCGATTCGGCCACCCTGCCCCTGCCGTAGCGCAGGAACAGCCACCAGATCAGCGCGGCCACCAGCGGCAGCACGAACAGCGAATGGCTGGCGCCGCGGTGCATCGTCATCAGCGCGACCGGATCGTCGGCCAGCAGCGCCAGCGGCAGCGAGTCGAGGTCAGGCAGGGTGCCGAGCGCGGCGCCGGCCAGCAGCGCGGCACGGCGGTGGGCGGCCGGCGCGATCGCGGCGGCGACCGCGCCGCCGAGCAGTATCTGGGTGATCGAATCCATGTGCCGATGTTAGAGCGTCCCGTGCCGCCGTGCCTCGCCCCGGTTCACGGCAAGCCGCTCCGGCCGGCGTGCCCAGGGCTGGCAGGCGTCGCCGCGCGGCCGCCGCCGTCGATGGCTTAACATCCGGCACATCCTGAATGGCCCAGAATGCGCCGACCGGCCCGCACGTGTATCATGCGCGCCCATCTTTTCATCCGAATGCAGGGATATAAGCCTGATGTCCAGCTATCTGTTCACCTCCGAGTCGGTCTCCGAAGGCCATCCGGACAAGATTGCCGACCAGATCTCCGACGCGGTGCTCGACGCCATCCTGGCCCAGGACAAGCGCGCCCGCGTGGCCTGCGAGACGCTGGTGAAGACCGGCGCGGCCATCGTCGCCGGCGAGGTCACCACCACCGCGTGGGTGGACATCGAGGCGCTGGCGCGCTCGGTGATCAACAGCATCGGCTACGACAACTCCGACGTCGGCTTCGACGGCCATACCTGCGCGATCATCAACATGCTCGGCAAGCAGTCGCCGGACATCGCCGCCGGCGTGGACCGCAAGAAGCCGGAGGAACAGGGCGCGGGCGACCAGGGCCTGATGTTCGGCTACGCCTGCAACGAGGCCCCGGAATTCATGCCGGCGCCGATCTACTACAGCCACCGCCTGGTCGAGCAGCAGGCCAGGGTGCGCAAGAAGAAGAACTCGCCGCTGCCGTGGCTGCGCCCGGACGCCAAGTCGCAGGTCACCCTGCGCTATGACAACGATCACAAGGTGGTCGGCCTGGACGCGGTCGTGCTGTCCACCCAGCACGACCCGGGCATCAAGCAGAAGGACCTGGTCGAGGGCGTGTACGAGCACATCCTCAAGCCGGTGCTGCCGAAGAAGTGGCTGGAATCGCTGCCGAAGAAGAAGGTGCACATCAACCCGACCGGCATCTTCGTGATCGGCGGCCCGGTCGGCGACTGCGGCCTGACCGGCCGCAAGATCATCGTCGACAGCTACGGCGGCATGGCCCGCCACGGCGGCGGCGCGTTCTCGGGCAAGGATCCGTCCAAGGTCGACCGCTCGGCCGCCTACGCCGCCCGCTACGTGGCCAAGAACATCGTCGCCGCCGGCCTGGCCGACCGTTGCGAGGTGCAGGTGTCCTACGCCATCGGCGTGGCCGAGCCGACCTCGATCTCGGTCACCACCTTCGGCACCGGCAAGGTCGGCGACGACGTGATCGAGAGGCTGATCCGCAAGCACTTCGATCTGCGCCCCTACGGCATCGTCAAGATGCTCGACCTGATCCACCCGGTGTACCAGGCCACCGCCGCCTACGGCCACTTCGGCCGCAAGCCGCAGCAGGTCACCTACACCGACGGCGCCGGCAAGAAGCAGACCGCCACCGCCTTCTCGTGGGAGAAGACCGACAAGGCCGAGGCGCTGCGCGCGGATGCCAGGCTGAAGTAAGCGACCGGCGACCGCCGCATCGCAAGCACGACGGGCCGCGCGAGCGGCCCGTCCTGTTTTCCGGCCCGCCGCGCCCGCGCACGGCGGCCAGGCCAGCCGCCCCGGTACAATGCGCGCATGTCCCTCCTCCAACTCCAGCGCGTCGACTTCAGCGTCGGCGGGCCGCTGCTCCTCGAGCGCGTCGATCTCTCCATCGAATCCGGCGAACGCATCTGCATCGTCGGCCGCAACGGCGCGGGCAAGTCCACCCTGATGCGGCTGCTGGCCGGCGAGCTGAAGCCCGACGACGGCGAACTGCGCGTGCAGGACGGCGTGGTGGTCGCGCGGATGGCGCAGGAAGTGCCGCAGGACACGCATGGCAGCGTGTTCGACGTGGTCGCGCGGGGCCTGGGCGACCTGGGCGCGCTGCTGGCGCGCTACCACCACGCGCTGCACGACGGCGACATGGAGGCGATGGGCGCGGCGCAGGCGCAGATCGAGGCTCGGCACGGCTGGGATCTGGATCGCCGCGTGCAGCAGGTGCTGAGCCGGCTGGAACTGCCCGAGGACGCCGATTTCGCCGCGCTGTCCGGCGGCATGAAGCGGCGCGTGCTGCTGGCGCAGGCGCTGGTGCGCAAGCCCGACATCCTGCTGCTGGACGAGCCGACCAACCACCTGGACATCGACGCGATCGCCTGGCTGGAAGGATTCCTCAAGCAGTTCGACGGCAGCATCGTGTTCGTCACCCACGACCGCAGCTTCCTCAAGGCGCTGGCCACCCGCATCGTCGAGATCGATCGCGGCCGGGTCACCAGTTGGCCCGGCGACTACGACAACTACCTGCGCCGGCGCGAGGAGCGCCTGCACGCCGAGGCGCAGGAGAACGCGCGCTTCGACAAGCTGCTGGCGCAGGAGGAAGTGTGGATCCGCCAGGGCATCAAGGCCCGCCGCACCCGCAACGAGGGCCGCGTCACCGCGCTGAAGGCGATGCGCCGCGAGCGCGCGCAGCGGCGTGAACTTTCCGGCAACGTGAAGATGGAGGCGGCCAGCGCGCAGAACTCCGGCAGGAAGGTCATCGAGGCCCGCGGCGTGACCCAGGCCTACGATGGCCGCGTGCTGCTGGATGACGTATCGACCACCCTCATGCGCGGCGACCGGGTCGGCATCATCGGTCCCAACGGCGCCGGCAAGTCGACGCTGCTGAAGATCCTGCTCGGCGAGATGCAGCCGCAAAAGGGCGAGGTGACGCTGGGCACCGGCCTGCAGATCGCCTACTTCGACCAGCACCGCAGCCGGCTGGACGAATCGCTGAGCGCGCTGGAGAACGTCGGCGAAGGCAGCGACTTCGTCGAGATCAACGGCACCCGCAAGCACATCGTCGGCTACCTGCAGGATTTCCTGTTCTCGCCCGAGCGCGCGCGCGCGCCGATCACCCGCCTGTCCGGCGGCGAGCGCAACCGCCTGCTGCTGGCCAAGCTGTTCGCGCAGCCGTCCAACCTGCTGGTGATGGACGAACCGACCAACGATCTCGACGTGGAGACGCTGGAACTGCTGGAGGAACTGCTGGCCGACTACAAGGGCACGCTGCTGCTGGTCAGCCACGACCGCGAGTTCCTCGACAACGTGGTGACCAGCACGCTGGTGCTGGAAGGCGGCGGCCGGCTGGCCGACTACGTCGGCGGCTACAGCGACTGGGTGCGGCAGCGCCCGGCGGCGCTGTTCGCGACCGAGCCGGAACCGGCTTCCAAATCCGTCGCCGTCTCCGCAGCCGCCCCTGCGCCTGCCGCGACGACGGCCGGCGGCGGCGAACCGAAGCGCAAGCTCAGCTACAAGGACGCGCGCGAACTGGAGCAGTTGCCCGCGCGCATCGAGTCGCTGGAGGCCGAGGTCGCCGCGCGCACGCAGGCGATGAACGATCCCGGCTTCTACCAGCAGGACGGCGCGGCCATCGTCGCCGCCAACGAGGCGCTGGCCGCCGCGCAGGCGACGCTCGACGCCGCCTATGCGCGCTGGGCCGAGCTCGACGGCTGAAGGACCCGCCGTGGGAGCGACGTCAGTCGCGACGGGTCATCGGCAAGGCCCCGTCGCGACTGACGTCGCTCCCACAGTGGCGGGGCAATGGGCAAATACCGTCATCCCCGCGCAGGGGGGGATCCAGTGTCTTTGCCCTTGAAGGCTTGAAGTCGCCGGGTCCCCGCCTGCGCGGGGACGACGGTAGAAGGGAGTGGCCTCAACCGGTGTTCTGCACGCCCTGCGAGACGCCGTTGATGCTGGCCACCAGTGCGCGCAACAGCGCCTCGTCCTCGCGGCCGGACTCGCGCCAGCGCCGCAGCAGGTCCACCTGGATCACGCTGATCGGATCGACGTAGGGGTTGCGCAGGCGGATCGACAGCGACAGCCGCGGGTCGTGCTGGAGCAGCGATTGCTGGTCGTTCAGCGCCAGCAGCCAGTGCCGGGTCAGCGCCAGCTCGCGCTGGATGCGCGGGAAGAACGCCTCGTGCAGCGGCCCGGCCAGGCGCGAGAACATCTCGGCGATGTTGAGGTCGCCCTTGGACAGCACCATCGCCACGTCGTCGAGGAAGGTCCTGAAGAACGGCCAGTCGCGCGCCATCTCGTGCAGCGCCGCCGCGTGGCCGGCGTCCACCGCCGCCTGCAGGCCGCTGCCGACGCCGTACCAGCCGGGGATGACCGCGCGCGCCTGGCTCCAGGCGAACACCCACGGGATCGCGCGCAGGTTGGACAGCGCCGCGTCCTGGCCCAGCAGGCGCGACGGCCGCGAGCCCAGCGTCATCCGCTCGATCACGTCGATCGGCGTGGCCTGGCGGAAGTAGTCCATGAAGCCCTCGGCCTCGACGAAGGCGCGATAGGCGCGCGTGCTGTCGCCGGCCACCTGCTCCATCACCTCGCGCCACTGCGGTTCGCGCGGTTCCGGCGGGCGCGGGCGCAGGCTCGACAGCAGCACCGCGCCGGTGGTCTGCTCCAGCGATCGCAGCGCCAGCGCGCGGATGCCGTACTTGCGGTGGATCACCTCGCCCTGCTCGGTCACCCGCAGGCGGCCGTCGACGCTGCCGCGCGGCGCGGCGTCGATCGCGCGCGTGGTCTTGGTGCCGCCGCGGATGATCGATCCGCCGCGGCCGTGGAAGAAGGTCAGCTTGATGCCCAGCTCCTGCGCGGCCTGCATCAGCTCGAACTGGCCGCGTTGCAGGCCCCAGCGCGAGGCGGCGATGCCGCCGTCCTTGCCGCTGTCCGAATAGCCCAGCATCACCATCTGCACGCCGCCGCGCGCGGCAAGGTGGCGGCGGTAGACCGGATCGGTGGCCAGGTCGCGCAGCGTGTCCGGGCCGTGGCGCAGGTCGTCGATGGTCTCGAACAGCGGCGCGATGTCCAGCGGCACCTGGCCGTCCCCGTCCACCAGCCCGCCGCGGCGCGCCAGCGCCAGTACGGTCAGCACGTCGGCGCGGTCGTGCGCCATGCTGACGATGTAGGCGCCGAGCGCATCGGCGCCGTGGCGGCGGAGCGCATCGGCCAAGGCGGCGAACACCGCGTCGAGGCGCCGGTTGCCCTCGTCCGCGGCCTCCGGCAACGCGCGTTCGCCGGAGGCGTAGGGCGCCAGCAGCGCGGCGCGCTCGGCCGCCTCGCGCGTTTCCCAGCGCGCGTCGCCCAGCGCCTCGGCCAGCGCGCGCGCGTGCACGCCCGACTCTTGGCGCACGTCCAACCGCGCCAGGTGGAAGCCGAAGCTGCGCACGCGCCAGGCCAGCCGGCGCACCGCGAACCAACCGGCATGCACGCCGCGGTTCGCCGCCAGGCTGTGCAGGATCAGGTCGACGTCGTGGGCGAATTCCTCCGGCCCGGCGTAGCCTTCCGGCCGGTTCTCCAGCGTGGCGTGCAGGCGCGCGCGCATCAGGTCGTTGAGCAGGCGGTACGGCATGTCGCCGTGGCGCGGCCGCGACTGCGCGGCGGCACGCGGCAGCAGCGCGCGGTATTCCTCCACCCGCGCCAGCACCTGCGGCGAGACGCCGACCATCGGCACGGTCTGGCTCAGCAGCGTGGTGAGCTGCCGCAGTTCCTTCAGGTAGCGCGCCAGGATCGCGTCGCGCTGCGCGGCGAGCGTGGCGGCGACGGTGGCGGCGTCGACGTTGGGATTGCCGTCCATGTCGCCGCCGACCCAGGTGCCGAAGCGCAGCAGCCGCGGCAGGTGCGAGGTGACCTGCGGCGCGTCGCCCCAAGTGGCGGTGATCGCGCTTTCCAGCGTCTCGTACAGCACCGGCATCACCCGGTACAGCACTTCGATGAGGTAGAAGCCGACGTGCTCGCGCTCGTCCTCCACGCCGGGGCGCACCGGCGAGGAGTCGGCGGTCTGCCAGGTCGAGGTCAGCGCCATGCGGAAGCGCGCGATGTCCGAGGCGCGTTCGCCCGGCGTGCGCTGGCCGTCCAGGTCGCTGATCAGGCTGGCGACCATCAGTTGCTCCTTCTCCAGCAGCGCGCGCCGCACCGCCTCGGTCGGATGCGCGGTGAACACCGGCTCGATGTCCACCCGCGGCAGCCACGCGGCCAGTTCGTCGAGGGTCACGCCCTGCGCCTCGAGCCTGCGCAGCGTGTCCTCCAGCCCTTCCGGCTGCGGCTTGCCGCTGCCGGCGCGCTGGTAGTCGCGGCGGCGGCGGATGCGGTGCACGCGCTCGGCGATGTTGACCACCTGGAAGTAGGTGCTGAAGGCGCGGATCAGCGCCTCAGCGCGCGCCGGCGCCAGGCCGTCGAGCAGCGAGGCCAGCGTGTGCAGCGGTTCGTCGTTCTGCCGGCGCGCGATCGCGGCCATGCGCACCTTCTCGACCTCGTCGAGGAACTCCGGCGAAACCTGCTCGGCCAGCATGTCGCCGACCAGCGCGCCGAGCCGGCGCACGTCGTCGCGCAGCGGCAGATCAGGCGCGGCGAATTCGAGGGTGCTGCGGTACTGGTTCATCGGCGCGCAACGGTCCGGAAGGCGGGAATCCCAAGCCTAACCGAACCGCGGCGCGTATTGTTGCACTGCGCCATCGAGGCGATGGCGGATGTCGCGGAGACAGGCCACGACAGCGCCGCAGCGGCTGCCGTGGTCTGCGATTGGCCTTATTTCGCCGCGGATTTCGCCGCCGGTTTTGCCGGCGCCGCGCGGCCGGGGCCGAGGTGCTGCTGCAGCCAGGCGTCGGTCTCGGCCAGCATGTGCAGGATCGATTCGCGCGCGCGGTAGCCGTGGCTTTCCTTCGGCAGCATCACCAGCCGCGCGTTGCCGCCCAGGCCCTTGATCGCGGCGAACATGCGCTCGCTCTGGACCGGGAAGGTGCCGGAGTTGTTGTCCTCCTCGCCGTGGATCAGCAGCAGCGCGTCCTTGATGCGATCGGCGTGGTCGAACGGCGACATCTGCCGGTAGGTGTCGGCGGCCTGCCAGTAGTTGCGCTCCTCGGCCTGGAAGCCGAACGGCGTCAGCGTGCGGTTGTAGGCGCCGCTGCGCGCGATGCCGGCCTTGAACAGGCGCGTGTGCGCGAGCAGGTTGGCGGTCATGAACGCGCCGTAGGAATGCCCGCCGACGGCGATGCGATCGCGATCGGCCACGCCGCGGCGCACCACCTCGTCCACCGCCGCCTGCGCGCTGGCGACCAGTTGGGTCACGTAGGTGTCGTTGGGCTCGGCATCGCCCTCGCCGACGATCGGCATCGACGGATCGTTGAGCACGGCGTAGCCGCGCGCCAGGAACGCCTCCGGTCCCCAGTAGCCGACCGAATTGAAGCGGTACGGCGAATCGGTGACCTGGCTGGCGGCGTCGGCCGACTTGAACTCGCCCGGGTAGGCCCACATCAGCAGCGGCAGCGGGCCGTCGCGCTTGGCGTCATAGCCCGGCGGCAGCAGCAGCGTGGCGGTCAGCTCGACGCCGTCGCTGCGCTTGTAGCGGATCTGCTCCTTGCTGACGCCCTTGAGCTGCGGGGTCGGGTGCGGGAAGCGGGTCAGCGCGCGCAGCTCGCCGTCGCCTTCGCGCACATGGAAGTTGCGCGGTTCGTCGGGCGACTCGCGCGACACCAGCAGGCGTCGGCCCTCGGTGTCGAGCATCGAGGGCGATTCGTAGTACGGCGCCTGCGAATGGAACAGCCGCTCGCGCTTGCCGTCGGACAGGCTCACCTTGTCGAGGAAGGGGCGATCGCCCTCCGGCGAGGCGCCGGCGCCGACGCGGAACACGCTGTCCTCGCCGGCGATCAGCAGCCGCGACTGCCCGCGCTCGTCGAGCCGGGTGACCGGCGAGCCCGGATCGGCGTAGCGATCCTCGAAGGAACCCTCGCGGATCTTCTGCGGCGCGCGCGCCAGGTCGTCGGGCGCGATGCGCCATTCGCGCACCTGCCGGGTCTTCCACCAGTACTCGGTCAGCAGCGCCAGATCGCCGCGGCCCCAGTAGATGCCGCCGTAGCGCATGCCCAGCTGCGCCAGCGTCACCGGCGGCCGCTCGAACGGCGCGGCCTGCATGAACACCGCGTCGCGGATCGCCGCCTCGCGCGCCGGATCGCCGCCGTCCTGCGCCTCGGCCCAGACCAGCGTGGCCGGTGCATCGCTGCGCCACTCGATCGCGCGCACGCCGGTGCGCACCGCGTCGTTGCCGGTGGGCAGGCCCTCGATCAGCGGGATCTTCGCCACCTCGTGCACCAGCCTGCCCTGCGTGTCGATCACCTCGATGCGGCGCGGGAAGCTGCCCATCGGCACCAGGTACGAGAACGGGCGCTCGATGCGCTGGAGCAGGATGTAGCGGCCGTCGGGCGAGGCATCCAGCCCCAGCGACAGCACCGGCGTTCCCAGCGCGGTGACGTTGCCGGCCAGATCGACCAGCGCGGGCTGCGATTTCAGGTAGTGCTCGAACAAGCGCGCATCGTCCTCGTTGCGCAGCAGATCCTGGTAGGTGCGCAACTGCCTGACCACGCCGCTGGCAGCGGTCTGCTGGATGTTCGGCCCGGACGGCACCAGGTTCGGCGCGGGCGGGTTCGCCGCGTCCTCGGGCTGCAACTGCACCAGCAGCTGGCGGCTGTCGGGCATCCAGCCGAAACCGCTGCCGGCGACCGTGTTGAGCTGGCGCTCCAGCAGCAGGCGCGCCTGCCGCGTGGCCACGTCCATGATCCACAGCTCGTTGCGCCCGCTGCGGGTGTCGATGTGGTTGAAGGCATAGTGGCGCTGATCCGGCGACCAGCGCCCGCCGGCGACCGCCAGCGGCTCGGGCAGACCGGCGATGGCGTGCTCCTTGCCACTGGCGACGTCCATCAGCGACAGGCCGGTGCCGAACGAGAAACGGCTCTGCGAGCGGGTGCGCGGGTGGATGCGCAGGCCGGCCAGCTTGAGCTCGGGCTGGGCGACGATGTCGATGCCCGGCAGCACCGGCGTCTGGGTCAGCACGATCAGGTCCCGGCGCGGGCTGAGCGAGATCTGCGGCGGGCGCGGCGCATCGACCAGCGCCTGCAGCTCCGGTGGCGGCAACCGGTAGCCGGCATCGGCAGCAGCGGCCGGCGCGGGCGGCGGCGCCGGGGTCCGGCTCCAGGCGACCGGCGCCAGCAACAACGAGAACAACAACGGCCACGACAACAGGTGCTTGCGCATCCCGGACAACTCCCCTTTCGGAACGAAGCCGGCAGGATAGCGTCACCGGTGCGGGCCTGCCCATTCATCCCTCCATCGCGAAGCAGGGATATAATGCGCGCCGTTTCGCCGAGGGGCGCTGCGACCATCCGTATCCGCCGGCAGGCGCTGCGGCCGGCCAGGCTCGGCGCGATCTTCAAGCGACAACGGCGCCCGGCGAACGCGAGATTTCTCGCCATTGACCGGAGCACCCGAATGAACGCATTGCCCAGGACCTTCTCCACCGAAGGCGACTACAAGGTCGCCGACATCTCGCTGGCCGACTGGGGCCGCAAGGAAATCGACATCGCCGAGCACGAGATGCCCGGCCTGATGTCGATCCGCCGCAAGCATGCCGCCACCGCGCCGCTGAAGGGCGTGCGGGTGACCGGCTCGCTGCACATGACCATCCAGACCGCGGTGCTGATCGAGACGCTGAAGGACATCGGCGCCGACGTGCGCTGGGCCTCGTGCAACATCTTCTCGACCCAAGACCACGCCGCGGCCGCCATCGCCGCCACCGGCACGCCGGTGTTCGCCTGGAAGGGCGAGACGCTGGAGGAATACTGGGACTGCACGCTCGACGCGCTGACCTTCACCCTGGCCGACGGCACCCTGACCGGCCCGGAGCTGGTGGTGGACGACGGCGGCGACGTGACCCTGCTGATCCACAAGGGCTACGAGCTAGAGAACGGCAGCGACTGGGTGAACACCCCGTCGGGCAACCACGAGGAGCAGGTGATCAAGAACCTGCTCAAGCGCGTGGCGGCCGAGCGCCCGGGCTACTGGGGCCGCGTGGTCAAGGACTGGAAGGGCGTGTCCGAGGAGACCACCACCGGCGTGCACCGCCTGTACCAGCTCGCCGAGGCCGGCACGCTGCTGGTGCCGGCGATCAACGTCAACGACTCGGTCACCAAGAGCAAGTTCGACAACCTGTACGGCTGCCGCGAATCGCTGGCCGACGGCCTGAAGCGCGCGATGGACGTGATGCTGGCCGGCAAGGTCGCGGTGGTGTGCGGCTACGGCGACGTCGGCAAGGGCTCGGCGCACTCGCTGCGCGCCTACGGCGCCCGCGTCGTGGTCACCGAGATCGATCCGATCTGCGCGCTGCAGGCGGCGATGGAGGGCTTCGAGGTCGCCACCGTCGAGGACACCCTGGGCACCGGCGACATCTACGTCACCACCACCGGCAACAAGGACATCATCACCCTCGAGCACATGAAGGCGATGAAGGACCAGGCCATCGTCTGCAACATCGGCCACTTCGACAACGAGATCCAGGTCGATGCGCTGTACGCCTCCGGCGCAACCCGCACCAACATCAAGCCGCAGGTGGACAAGTTCACCTTCGCCGGCGGCAACAGCATCTTCCTGCTGGCCGAGGGCCGCCTGGTCAACCTGGGCTGCGCGACCGGCCACCCATCGTTCGTGATGTCCAACAGCTTCTCCAACCAGACCCTGGCGCAGATCGACCTGTGGGCCAACAAGGACGCCTACGAGAAGACCGTCTACCGCCTGCCCAAGCAGCTGGACGAGGAAGTGGCGCGGCTGCACCTGGAGAAGATCGGCGTCAGGCTGACCAAGCTCACCCCGGCTCAGGCCGACTACCTCGGCGTGCCGGTGGAAGGCCCGTACAAGCCCGAGCACTACCGCTACTGATGCGACCGCGACGGGAACCCCTGCACGCGGGTTCCCGTCGCGCCCCGCATCGCTATTCCCACAGCCGCCTGACCGTCGCCATCGCGAACCGGCACTGGCTGAAGGGAACCGCGTCGATGATGGCGTGCAGGGGATCCTGCGGATCGCGCGACACCGGCCGGGTGCGCGCCACCCCATCCATCCCGACCACCGACTTGATCTTCGGTGCCGTCGCATGCCCGCTGCGGCGGACCACGACGGCGATCTCGCCGTTGGCCAGCCTGACCAGCCCGCCCGGCGGGTAGACGCCCACCGCCTTGATCAGGACGGCGGCCAGTTCCGGATCGACGAGCCGGCCGCGCTCGAGGAAGATCCTGCGCAGGGCATCCTTGGCGTTGAGCGCCTCGCGGTGCGCGCGCGGCCGGATCATCGCCGAGTAGATGTCGGCCACCGCCAGGATGCGCGCCGCCCAGCTGATGTCATCGCCGCGCAGCCCGCGCGGATAGCCGCTGCCGTCGATGCGCTCGTGGTGCGAGTGGACGATGTCCAGCCACGCCGTGTCCGTAACGCCCGCATTCCTCAACAGGTCCACCGCCCCGGCGGAGTGCGCGCGCAGTTCGCGCCGCTGCGCCTGGCTCAACGGCTCGGCCTGCCGGTTCAGCACTGGGTTCAACACGTGCATGCCGATGTCGTAGGTCAGCGCGGCGGCACTGATCGCCGCGCGCGCCGCCGCCTCCGGTTCGACCCAGGACGCCATCAGCTCGCACAGGACGCAAACGTGCAGCATGCGCTCGGCATGGCTGCCCTCCTCGCAGCCGAGGTAGAAGGCGGCCAGCATGCCGTCGGGCTCGCGGCGGTAGCTGGCCAGTAGCCGCCCGGCGAGCGCGTGGACCGCGGCAGCGCCGTCGCGCTGGCGGCCGTTGAGCAGGTTCTCGTGCAGCGCGTTCAGCTCGATCGACAACGCCGCCACCCGGTCGAAGACCGACGGCGCCGGCGGTTCCTGCATGTCGGCGGCATGCCTTGCGGCCTCGCCGCCCTCGTCGGCATCGCGCAGGCCGCGCTCGAGCAGGCGCACCAGGATGGAATCGGAAGCCACCACCACGCCCTTGGAAAGCAGCTTGCCGCCGTGGCAGTCGTAGATGTTCCACGGGATCTCCTTCCCGATCTGGATATCCGACTTGTTCAAGGGCACCAACCGCATGTGCCACCCCCCGGCAGGGGCCATTCCCCCGAATCGGTTATCGGCCGCGGCCCCCGCTTCCTTACCCCTGCCTTGCCCTTGCGGAGCCCGTGATGACGGCGTCGCCGCCCCGCGCCATGAGCTTGGAGGCCAGGCGTCCCCGCTTCACAACGCCAGCCGCTCGCGCAGTTCGCGCGCCTGCCGGCGCGAGACCTCCACTTCGCTGCCGTCCTTGAGCCGCAGCAGGTAGCCGTCGGCGATCGAAGGCTCCACCCCGCGCACCATGCGCAGGTTGACCAGCGTGTTGCGGTTGGCGCGGAAGAACAGCGCCGGATCCAGCCGCGCCTCCAGCGCGCTGAGGCTGCGCGCCAGCAGCGCGCTCTGGTCGCGGAACCACACCCGCGCATAGTTGCCGTCGACGACGATGCGCTGGATCTCGGCCAGGGCGACGAACCAGCAGCGCTCGCCGTCGCGCAGGAACACCTGGTCCTCGGCCCCCAGCATCCCGCGCGGCGGCGGCTGGCCGGCAGCGGCGTCGGCAGCATCGTCCTGCTGCACGCGCTGGCGCGCGCGCTCCAGCGCCGCGCACAGGCGTTCCGGCGCGACCGGCTTGACCAGGTAGTCGAGCGCGTTGGCCTCGAACGCGCGCACGGCATACTGGTCGTAGGCGGTGGTGAACACCACCGCCGGCGCGCGCTCCAGCCCTTCCAGCACGTCGAAGCCGCTGCCCGACGGCATCTGGATGTCCAGCAGCACCAGGTCCGGATGCAGCCGCGCGATCGCCTCGCGCGCGGCCGGCACGTCGTCGGCCTCGCCCACGCACTGCACGGCGGGCAGTTCGGCCAGCATCGTGCGCAGTTCCTGCCGGGCCAGCCGGGCGTCGTCGACGATCAGCACGCGCAGCGTGTTCATTGCGGTATCTCCAGGCATGCCAGCACCTGCGTCCCCTGCTGCCGCAGTTCGAAGCGGCCGGGCCGCTCGCTGCGCGCCAGCCGCTCGCGCAGGTAGGCCAGGCCGACGCCGTGCCCGGCCGATTCGCCGCGCCCGATGCGCCCCGGGTTGCCCACCTCCACGCGCAGCGTGCGCGCCTCCAGGGCGATGCGCAGGGTCAGTTCGCCGCCGCCGGGAGTGACCGCGATGCCGTGCTTGATCGCGTTCTCGACCAGCAGTTGCAGCGCCATCGGCGGTATCAACGCCGTCCTCACCGCGTCGTCCCATTCGCGGCGCACGCGCAGGCGCTGCTCGTAGTGGATCTGCTCGATCGCCAGGTAGTCCTCCACCACCTGCAACTCGTCCGCCAGCGGCACCCATTCCTGCGCGTTGTGCTCCAGCGCATGCCGCAGCGTGCTGGACAGCCGGGTCACCATCTCCCGCGCGCGCGCCGGATCCTCGTTGATCAGCGCGCGCAGGTTGTTGAGCGCGTTGAAGACGAAGTGCGGGTTGAGCCGCGCGCGCAGCGCGTCGCGTTCCAGCGCATGGCGCTCCGACTCGGCCTTCAGCCGCGCCAGCTCGCTCTGCCGCGCCCGTCGCAGCGAGCGCCAGCCGGCCCAGCCGGCCGCCCACAGGCCGAGCACGATCGCGGTGTTGACCCAGTAGCCGAACGCGGCGGAAGGCCGGTAGTCGGCGCGCCCGCCCGGCAGTTCGACCCAGCCCAGCCCGATCATCGGCACCAGCAGCAGCGCCAGCAGGAGCTGGGTGGCGGTGGCGCCGGCCAGCACGCCACCGCACAGGCGCAGCGCCAGCGCCAGGCCGTCGCGCTGCAACCAGCCGTGGCGCAGCGCGCGCCACCGCAGCAGGCCGCTGGACAGGCACAGCAGCGCGCCCAGCATCACGCTGATCGCCACCATGCCCGAGTACCAGCCGAAGAAGGTCGCGCCGAGGAACAGGTTGAAGGCGACGTAGACGGCCCAGACCGCGGTGTTGATCGCCCAGAACCGGCGCTGCTGCCTGTCGATGTCGGTGTCCAATCCCGTTCCTCCCCGGATGGGCGCGGGCGTCAGCGCGTCGCCGGCAGCGCGAGGAATTCGCGCACCTGCGCCTGCAGCCACTGCGGGTCGTCCCACATCAGGAAATGGTAGCCGCTCTGGCTGACCTCGACGCGCACGCCTTCCAGCCCGGCGTACTGGGTGCGGAAGATGGCTGTGGTCGACTCCAGGGTGGCGCCGTGCGGCGCATAGGCCGCCCATGCGCCCAGCACCAGGGTCGGCGAGCGGATGGCGGCGATCTCGCCGCGCAGATCGGTGGTCATCAGTTCGTACATCGCCTGTGCGGTGGTGGCGCGATTACTGGCCACGCTCCAATCGGCGACGGTGCCGACCCGCTCCGGCGTGCGCACCATGCTGCGCGCGACCGCGTCGGATTGGGCGCGATAGGCAGTTTCGTCGGCGGCCTGCGTCTGCGCGCGCATGCCTTCCACCATCGGCCTGACCGTCTCGACGGTGGCCGCCGGGTTCTGCGCCGCCGGCAGGAACGGCAGCGAATCGACGATGACCAGCGGCCCCACCGCCTGCGGCCGGGCGATGCCCATCTGCAAGGCCAGCACGCCGCCCAGGCTGTGGCCCATCACCGCCGGCTGGCGCAGGCCACGCGCCTGGACGTAGCGCAGCAGGCGATCGCGCATGCCTTCCAGGAAGCGCTCCTCCTTCACCGGCGGCAGGCCGGCGAAGCCGGGCAGCTGCACCATGTGGCACTGCACCTGCGGCTGCAGCGCCGCGCAGGTCTCGCGCCAGACCTCGGCGCCGCTGCTCAGGCCGGGGATCATCAGCACCGGCCTGCCCTGGCCGACCACTTCCACCGAGATGCCTTCGAACGTCTCGGCGGCGCGGCCGGAAGGCGCGGTCACCGCGGCCACCAGCAGCGCCAGCATCACGGCGGGGTTGAACTTGCGCGAACACGGGATCTTGCGGGACATCGCCATCACGTCTCTCCTTGGGTTGGACCGGAATGACGACAGATTGCCGCCCTGCGCTCCGGCGGGGCGGAAAACATGACGAGCGGCCGCGCCGGCCCGGCAGCGGCCGATGGCGGGGATGGACGGCGCCGGGGCATTAAACTTCACATCCATCGCGATAAAGAGATATTATCCATCCACTTTCCGGCCAGCCACCCGCGATGTCCAAGATCAGCTTCGAGTTCTACCCGCCTAAGACCGACGAGCAGCGCACGCAGCTGGACCGCACCGCCGAGCGGCTGAAGCGGCATGCCCCCGAGTACGTGTCCTGCACCTTCGGCGCCGGCGGCTCGACCCTGAGCTACACCTCGGAAACGGTGCGCCACCTCAAGCAGCACCACGGCTTCGACGCCGCCCCGCACCTGTCCTGCGTCGGCGGCAGCCGCGAGGAGATCCGCGAGCTGCTCAGGCTCTACCGCGCCATCGGCTGCAACCGCATCGTCGCCCTGCGCGGCGACCTGCCCTCGGGCATGGGCCATCCGGGCGACCTGCGCTACGCCTCCGATCTCATCGCCTTCATCCGCGCCGAGCACGGCGACACCTTCCGCATCGAGGTCGGCGCCTACCCGGAGACGCATCCGCAGGCCGACGACGCGCTGATCGACCTGCGTCACTTCAAGGCCAAGGTCGAGGCCGGCGCCGACGCCGCCATCACCCAGTACTTCTACAACGCCGACGCCTATTTCAGCTTCGTCGACGCGGTGCGCAGGCTGGGGGTGGAGATCCCGATCATCCCCGGCATCATGCCGATCTCCAACTTCACCCAGCTGCGGCGCTTTTCCGAGCAGTGCGGCGCGGAGATCCCGCGCTGGATCGGCAAGCGCATGCAGGCCTACGGCGACGACGTCGAATCGGTGCGCGAGTTCGGCGCCGACGTGGTGGCGTCGCTGTGCCGGCGCCTGCTGGACGGCGGCGCGCCGGCGCTGCACTTCTACACGCTCAACCTGTCGCGCCCGACCCAGGCCGTGCTCGCCCGCCTGGACGACTGAAGCGAAGGCGCCCGACAAGCCCGCCGGCCTGAACGGAGGCCGCATCCGGCGACCCGATACCCGACCTCCGTCACGCCCTGCCGATGGCGCATCCACGGCCCAGCGTTTAGGCTCGTCGGCGATGTCCGTCCTGCCCCGGCTTTTCCTCCTGCTGTGCTGCCTGTGGCCGCTTTCCGCGGCCGCGCAGGGCGTCACCCGCTGCAT
This sequence comes from Pseudoxanthomonas mexicana, assembly GCF_046736355.1. Classification (GTDB taxonomy): domain Bacteria; phylum Pseudomonadota; class Gammaproteobacteria; order Xanthomonadales; family Xanthomonadaceae; genus Pseudoxanthomonas_A; species Pseudoxanthomonas_A mexicana_B. The sequence continues at coordinate 3,068,329 of NZ_CP157201.1, forward strand.
GAGCGCGACCGGCGAGGCGATCTACACCGACAAGCGCTGCGAGGACGTCGGCGCGACCGACCGATTGCCCTCGGCCGCCGCCGTGCAGGCCGGGGCGGTCTACCGCGCCGGCTGTTCGCGCACGCTCAGCGACCTGGTCGCGCAGATCAACGGCGCGGTCGCCGCCGGCGACGTCAACCGCCTGTCCAGCATCTACCTGTGGAACGGGGTGTCCAACGCCTCGGCCAACCGCATTCTCGACCAGTTGGAGAAGATCGTCGCGCGGCCGCTGGTGGACATCGTGCCGGTGCGGCCCCGTCCGCCGCCGGTGCTCGATCAACATGGCCAGGTCATCGACGACAACCGCGACGGCTACTACCCGCACACGCAGCCGCAGCGGCCGATCGCGCTGCGACTGGAGCAAACCCTGGCCAACGGCAGCACGCCTGCCAGCACGACGCTCGGCCTGCGCCGCAGCTACGGCTGCTTCTGGATCACCCTGTAGCCGCACCGACGTCCGCCTTCAGGCGCGGGCGGCGGCGCCGGCATCCTCGCGCGCCGGCGCGAAGCGCAGCGTCGCCACCACGCCGCGCTCGACGCCCGGCCGCACGCCGACCTGCCATTCGTACAGCATGCACAGCCGGCTGACGATCGACAGGCCGATGCCGCCGCCCTGCGAGTGGCCGGCATGGGTGCCGCGGTAGCCACGCTCGAACAGCCGCGCCGCGTCCTGCGCACTCAGGCCCGGGCCGGAGTCGATCACCTCGACCGCGTCTTCCAGCAGCCGCACCACCACCTCGCCCTGCGGCGTGTACTTGACCGCGTTGCCGATCAGGTTGCCCAGCGCCACCGACAGCACGGTCTCCGGTGCGTCGACCTTCAGCCCGGCCACGCCCTCCATCCGCAGTTCCAGCGGCTTGCCGCCGATCTGCGCGCGATGGCTGTCCAGCAGTTGCTCGACCACGCGCGCGACATCGGTGTTGCCGTGCCCGCGCTCGTTGCGCGAGAGCATCAGCAGCGCGCTGATGAGATCGGTGCACTGCTGCTCGGCGCGCTGGATGCGCTGGATGCGCGCGCGGCTCTTGTCGTCCAGGTCCGGGCGCGACAGCATCAGTTCGACCGAGCCGCGGATCACCGCCAGCGGCGTGCGCAGTTCGTGGCTGACGTCGGCGTTGAACTCGCGGTCGCGCTGCACCACCTCGGTCAGCCGCTCGGCATAGTCGTCCAGCGCCCTGGCCAGCTCGCCGACCTCGTCCTCGGGGAAATGCGGCGCCAGCGGCCGCGGGTTGCTGCTGCCGCGATAGGCGCGCAGGCGCGAGGCCAGCTCGGACACCGGGCTCATCACCCGCGAGGCCGACCACCAGCCCACCACCAGCGACAGGCCGCTCAGCAGCATGACCAGCACCACCAGCGCGGTCTTCAGGCGGTTCTGGCTCTCGCGTTCCTCGGCGATGTCGTAGGCCAGGAAGAACCAGTACTGCGGGTCCTTGCGTACCGCGAGCTTGTAGATGCGCTCGTCCTCGCCGGCATCGGACGCGCGCAGTTCGTGCACGCCGTCGGGCAGATCGCGCCATTCCGGCGGCACCCGGTCCAGCTTGTCGGGGCCGAACACCCGGCCCTGGATCTTCTCGAACGCCACGCCCAGCGCGTCCGGATCGCGGTAGAACCCTTCGGCGTACAGGTCGTTGTTCTTGACCAGCGTGTCGGAGATCACGCGGTTCTCGACCCGGTTCTGCACGTAGAAGGTGGCGGCCGCGATGAATGCGGACAGGAACGTGCCCAGCAGCACGAACGACAGGACGATGCGGGTGCGCAGGCGGCGGCGGAAGCGCACCGCGCGATGGGGCCGCCGGGACGGCTCAGCTGCTGGCATCGGGCGCTGCGATGCGGTAGCCGATGCCGTGGCGGGTCTGGATGTACGGCGTGTCGAACGGCTTGTCGACCACCGCGCGCAGGCCGTGGATGTGCACGCGCAGGGAATCGGAGTCCGGCAGTTCCTCGCCCCACACGCGGGTCTCCAGCTCCTGCCGGGTGACCACCGCCGGCGAGGCCTCCATCAGCGCCTGCAGGATCTTCAGCGCGGTCGGGTTGAGCTGCAGCAGCTTGCCCTGCCGGCGCACTTCCAGCGTGTCCAGGTTGTACTCCAGGTCGGCCACTTCCAGCACGCGCGTCTGCACGCCCTTGCCGCGCCGCGCCAGCGCGTTCAGGCGCACCTCGACCTCCTGCAGCGCGAATGGCTTGATCAGGTAGTCGTCGGCGCCGGAATCGAAGCCGGCCAGCTTGTTGTCCAGGGTGTCGCGCGCGGTCAGCATCAGCACCGGGGTCTGCTTGCGCGCCTCGTTGCGCAGCTTGCGGCAGACCTCCAGCCCGTCCATGCCCGGCAGGTTGAGATCCAGCACGATGGCGTCGAACTCGTGCACCACCGCCAGGTGCAGGCCGGTCACGCCGTCGGCGGCGAAATCCACGGTATGCCCGCGTTCTTCGAGGTAGTCGCCCAGGTTGGCGGCGATGTCGCTGTTGTCTTCGATGACGAGGATGCGCATCGGCGCCAGGTCTCCATGTTGTACGGGATGCCCAGCGTATTGACCGCCGGCAGAGGGGAAGGTGAATGTAGCCAGCGCCCCACGCGGCGGCAAGCCGCGCGGGCCGGTCGCGGGCGATGGCACAAAAAAGCCCAAGCGGATTGGCGCCCGCTTGGGCCAAGTAAAGCCCCGATTTACCGTATTCCGTGTTTTCCGAGGAGGAAAGACGCGAAGCTGCGGTCCGGCCAAGGCTACGCACGGCGCGATTAAACGCGCGTTAAAGACAAAGTTAAACAGGGGTGAAGGCCCCTGCCGCGCCCTGTTCAGGCCAGGCCGGCAGCATGCTCGATGATGTCGCCGGCGATGTCGCGGCCACAGACCGCCTCGATACCTTCCAGCCCGGGGGTCGAATTGACCTCCAGCACCAGCGGCCCCCGCCGCGACCGGATCAGGTCCACCCCGGCGATGCCCAGGCCCAGCACCTGCGCCGCCCGCACCGCCACCGCCTGCTCCTCCGCGCTGGCCTCGGCCGGCTCGGCGGTGCCGCCGCGGTGCAGGTTGGAGCGGAAATCGCCCTCCGGCGCCAGCCGGCGCATCGACGCCACCACCCGCCCGCCGACCACGAAGCAGCGCAGGTCCGCGCCTTCCGCCTCGGCGATGAATTCCTGCACCACGAAGTTGGCGTACAGCCCGCGCAGCGCCTCGACCACCCCGCGCGAGGCCGAGGGTTTCTCGGTCAGCATCACCCCGGCGCCCTGGGTGCCCTCGGTCAGCTTGATGACGTGCGGCGGCGGACCGAGCATCGACAGCAGGTCCACCGTGTCGTCCGGGTTGTCGCCGAACACGGTCACCGGCAGCCCGATGCCCTGCGCGGCCAGCAGCTGGTGCGCGCGCAGCTTGTCGCGCGCGCGCAGGATGGCGTCGGACGGGTTGGGGCTGTGGCTGCCCATCAGCTCGAACTGGCGCAGCACCGCGGTGCCGTAGCGGGTGACCGAAGCGCCGATGCGCGGGATCACCGCCGAATAGCCGGACACCGGCCGGCCCTTGTAGTGCATCGTGAAACCGTCCGAGGCGATGCGCATGTAGCAGCGCAGCGGATCCAGCACGCGCACGCTGTGGCCACGCGCGCGCGCCGCCTCCACCAGCCGTCGGGTCGAGTACAGCGAGCTGTTGCGCGAGAGGATGGCGAGTTTCATGCGGCGGCGTGGGGAACGAAGACCGACATGCCGCGAGGCTGCGCCATGCCGGCCGGGATGAGGGGGCGTTCACGCCGTTGGCGCAGGATCGCGGCCGGGCGGAGCGGGCGAAGGGAATCGAATTTCAACCTCAACCCATTGAGTCGGAAGGATTTCCCAAGAACCCGCGCAGCGCATGGACGGGTGGACAAGCTAGTCTAGACCAGCCACCGAAAATCCGGCAACGCACCCATTCCAGAACCCGCCATGCCTGCCCAGCCACCGCTCGTGCAGGCTGGCCGGGCAGCGCGGCTTGTCTCAACCGGTGAAACCGAACTGTTTAGAATCACGGCAACAGGGGAATTGCCAGGACAGCAATGCTTCCATCCGATCCACCGGGACAAGACGACGTCCCGCCGCTGTTCGAACGATTGCCACCCGAGCTGTTCCGCCCGCTGGCCGCCAGCAACGGCCGTCGCTACTGGATCCTGCTGTGCCGCCTGATCGATGAGATGTGGGGCGATGGAGGCCGTTCGCCGGGCGAGGAAACTCCCAGGCCGGTGGTCGTGCGCAAGATCGAAACCCTGCTGGCCGCCGACGACCCTTGGGAAGAAGAACTCGAGACGCCCCTCACCATCCGCGCGCACGAGATCGTCCGCATCCTGGCCGAATCGGGCTGGCTGAGCCAGCGCCGCCGGGGCGTGGCCGAGATGATCACCGTGCGCCCGGTCATCGCCCAGTTCTACACCGTGCTGTGCGAATTCGCCCGCCACGAGCCGGAATTCCTCGGCAGCAAGGTTCGCTCGATTTACTTCAACCTGCGCGCCGTGGCCAGTGGCGAGGCCAGCGGCGACCAGTACGCGGAAGCCGCCAAGCAGGCCAAGCAATGCATGGCCCACATCGCCAACACCGGCTGCCGCGTCCAGGACCTGATGGACGAACTGATGAAGCGCACCTCGGCGCGCGAGTTCGTCCGCGGCTTCTTCGAGGAATACGTCGAGAAGGTCTTCATCGCCGACTACAGCGAGCTGCGCACCAAGGATCACCCGCTGCAGCACCGCTCGCAGATCCTGGCCATGACCCTGCAATTCCAGCACGATGGGGAGCGGCGCGAAGCCCTGATTGCCTGGTACCAGGAAAAGAAGGCGGGCGGCGACCGCATCCGCGCCGAGTTCCTGTACGAACGCGACACCCGCCTGTTGATGCGCCTGAAGGACGTGGACGGACAGTTGCAGAGGCTGGACGAAGAAATCCGCGACGCCAACCAGCGCGCCATTTCCTTCATCGAATACAAGATGCGCGCCCCCAGGCAGCTGGACAAGCTGCTGGCGCGCGCCTTGCAGGCCACCGACCGGCTGGACGAAGGCCACGTGGCGCTGCCCGCTGCTTCCGGCTTCCGGCATGCCGGCCAGGAACTGCTGGCCAAGCCGCGCACGGCGGGCAGGCCGGCCGTGGCCACGGCAGTGGAGAAACGCCCGCCGACCCTGCAGGAACTGGCCCTGGAGCAGTTGCGCAAGCGCATGGCCGACAACCGCCTGGTGGACAGGGTGAAGCTGGCCAACTACGTGGCGCGCCACCTGGGCCAGCGCGCGGCCGTCACTTCCGACGAACTGGGCATCGATTCGATCAACGACCTGTGCTGCTACCAGCGCCTGTTGCTGATCGCCGCGCACGACGCCTGCCCGCCCTCGCAGCGCCGCTCCGACCCGCAGCTGCAGATGCTCAAAGGCGTGCGCATCGAGTTCCTGCCCGAAGGCACGACCCGCAACCCCTACCTCGAACATCCTCGGTTCCACATCCAACGCGAGCGCGCCCGATGAGCCACTGGGAACGACTGGCCGCCCAAAGCCAGACCCATGACGAAAGCGATTACCAGAAGGCCGGCTACCGGCTGATCATGGAGCAGGTGCTGTATGCCAGCGATGCGCGCAGCCGCATCGCCTACGAGCTGATCGTCAGGCATCGCAAGGAATACGACACCCTGCTCGCCCAGATCGGCATGACCATCACCCATAACCCACACATGGGCTACGTGGTGGCCACGCCCGGCCAGTACGTCGCCGAGAAGATGCGCCTGGCCGAAACCCGCCTGGCGCTGGTGCTGCGCCGCCTGTACGACGACAAGATGCACGCCACCGAGATCGTCGCCGGCGAGGCCTTCGTCGACATGATCGAACTCGAACGCGCCTACAAGGACCTGCTCAACCGCGAGCTGCCAGCGAGGACCCTGCTCGAAGAACAGTTGCAGGCGATGAAGCGCTACGGCATCGCCCGCCTGGAAGACACCCGCGACGAGCAGCGCCTCCAGGTGGCCATCCGCCCGGGCATCGTCGATGTCCTGGGCGAAACCGCCCTGCTGCAACTGGCCGCGCACGCCGACACGCCGGAAGAGGAAGACGCCGATGAAGCAGCTTGAAGCCCTGGGAATGGTCCAGTACTTCCTGTACGAACGCGAAGATCTGCAGCTCGGCGGCAATACCGCCTTCCTGGGTCCCAACGGCACCGGCAAGACCGCGCTGCTGGACGCCTTCCAGATCGTGCTGCTGGCCGCCGACAGCAACAAGACCCACTTCAACGCCTCCGGCGAAGGCAAGAAGCGCGCCCGCACCCTGCGCGAATACTGCCTGGGCGTGTACGGGCAGAGCGATGCCGAACGCTGCCGCACCTCGGCCAACACCTATATCGACCTGGTGTTCCGCGATCCGGAAACGGACATCCCGGTCACCGCCGGCGTATCTCTTGCGGCCAGTGCCGACGACCCGGACCACACGTTCAACAGCCTCTACATCCTGCCCGGCGTGGCGCTGGCCACCCGCGACCACGTCGATCCCGAGGCCGACAGGGAAACGATCCTGCCCTGGCGCAAGTTCCAGCACATCGCCAAGGACCTGTGCACGCTGGCCGGCACCACGCCGGTGTTCACCCAGAACCGCGAGGAGTTCCTGCGCCAGCTCTTCGTCGGCCACCTGGCCTCGCCGGGCGAACGCCCCAATACCCGCGCCATCCGCTCGGCCTTCGCCCGCTCGCTCAAGCTCAACAAGGACGTGGACGATCTCGACGAAACCCTGCGCCAGCATCTTGTCGAGCAGCGCCTGACCAACGTGAAGGGGTTCCGCACGCGCCTGGAGCAGTTCCGCGACGTGCGCGAGATGATCCGCCGCCTGGTCGATCGCATCGAACGCGCCAGCGCCGTGGCCGACCGTTACGCCCTGGTCAGGCGCGAACGCACCGCGCACGCCAACCTGAACGCACTGCGCGCACTCTATGAAACCGAACGCATCGCCGAAGAACTGGGCGAGCAACAGGACAAGGCCGACGAGCTGGGCCGGCAACGGGAAACGGCCGTGCTGGATCTCGGTCGTGCCGCGACCGAAAAGAGCCAGGCGCAGGAAGCACGCGACCGTGCCCTGCGGCTGTTGCACACAGATCCGGAATACCTGAAACAGGCCGGCGAATCCGAACGCCTGAAAGAACGGGAAGCCCGGCACGCCAGCACGCGCAAGGAACTGGACGCACTGCTGAAACTGGCGCTGGACACCGCCGTCTCGGCCGGAAGATTGCCGGCGATGGCCAACCACCAGGCCAGCTTCGAGGACGCCATCACCCAGTTGCTCGGCCTGCAGCAACAGGCCAATGCCTTGCACGCTCCCGAACCGACCGCCCTCCAGTCGGCCATGCAATCGATGGTCCAGTTGCGCAGCCTGGTCAACAAGGCCCTGTCCGCGGCCGAGCGCGACGCCGAGAAGGCCAGGGACGAACTGCGCGACGCGAAGACCGTACGGGAGCGGACGCAGCGCGGCCTCACCCCGCTGCGCCGCGAAGTGCTGGCCCTGCAGCGCCTGCTGGCCGACGCCGGCATCGGCGCCGAACCCATCTGCGACCTGGTGAAGATTGCCGACCCGCAATGGCAACCGGCATTGGAGGCCTACCTGGGCATCCACGTCGACGCCCTGCTCGTCCCCGAGGGACGCGAGCTGGACGCCATCCGCGTCTACAAGGAACACAAGGAAGCCCGCAGCATCTTCCGGGTCAAGCTCGCCCTGCCCTCGCGCGGCAGGCCGTGGATCGCCAAGGGCGGCGGCAAGTTCGCCGCGCAGCTGATCGATGGCGCGGACAAGGCCGCCGTGCGCTATCTGCAAGGCGAACTGGGCCAGCTGTCCCTGGCCAACAGCGCCGAACAACTGCAGGCCGGCGGCAAGGCGATTTCCAGCGACGGCATGGTCAGCTCCGGCGGCGGCGTGGAGCGCCTGCGCCTGTCCGCCCGCAACGAACTGCTGATCGGCCGTGGCGACAGCGACGCGCAGCGCCATGCGGCCCAGGCCGCCCATGACGATGCGCAGGCCGCGCTGGAACGCGCCGACGCACAGGTCAAGCTCATCGCTCCCATCGAGCAGCGCCTGTCCCTGTTTGCGGACATCGAAACCACCTATCCGCGACTGGAAGCCCTCTTCACCACTTCGGTGGCCGGCGGCCGCGAACTGTCCGACCTGCAGGAAGCGCTGGTTTCCACCCAGTCGGATCGGCTGACCGGCCTCAATGCCGGTTTCGAGGCCGCCAGCAGGCGGCTCGCCGAGGCGGATGCCACCGAAAACAAGCTGGTTGGCCTCCGGTCCAGGCTGGAAACCGAACTGGACAATGCAAGGAGCCGCATCGACGGCCTTGCCCAGCGACAAGGCCTGGCCATGCTGGATGAAGCCAGGACCCGCCAGCATCCGCTGTACAACGCCAACGAAGTGCAACGCCACCGCGGGCGCTACGACGAGCGTCATGGCGAGAACTGGAACGAATTGCTGCGCGCCCTGCAGGTCGCCATCCACAATGCCGAAGAGGCGGCGAAGAACCACGACCGCGAGGCCTGGGAGAAGTTCAGCTTCTACATCCGCGACTTCCAGCTGCAGAACATCGACATCGCCAGCCATCAGTGGGAACGCGCCTACAAGTTCATCCTCGAGGACAGGCAACGCCTTGAAGACCTGGAACTGGCCGAGCAGGAGGCCAGGTCGCAGGAAGCCTACGAAGCGGCGGTCAAGGTGTTCCGCACCGACGTGGCGCAAACCCTGCTGGAAGGCTTCGAGGCCATCGAAGAACAGATCAGCGGCCTCAACGACGTGTTGAAGCATGCGCCGGAATTCAGCAACGGCGAGCGCTATCGCTTCAGGTACGTCCCGGTCGAACAGCATCGCGCCCTGTATGACTTCCTCAGGCGCGTGCGCGAGCACGGCAACGCCGAGGAAGACATTTTCGGCGGCGCGGGCCAGGTGCCGGAAGAGTTCAAGGCATTGGTCGAAGGCGACGCCAGTTCCGGGCTGCTGCATGAAACCAGCCCGCTCAACGATCACCGGCGCTTCTTCAGCTACGACGTGGAGATCTTCGCCCAGAACCGATCCATCGGCTTGCTGAGCAAGCGCCTGGGGCCGGGCTCCGGTGGCGAGCACCGCACGCCGCTGTACGTCATCTTCGGCGCCGCGCTGGCGGCGGCCTATGGCAAGACCCGCGGCGGCCACGCTGGCGGCGGCATCATGCTGCTGGACGAGGCGTTCGAGAAGATGGACGCACAGAACGTACGCGCCACCGCCGACTACCTCAACGCGCTCGGCCTGCAACTGGTCATGGCCGGTCCCGAAACCGATCAGGCCAAGATGTCCTCGTTCCTGAACATCTACTACGACATGGCCCGCTACGGCTCGCGCACCGTCCAGCTGACCCGCAACATCGTCCTCGACGAAGCCCGCGAACTGCTGCAGAGCGACAACTACCTGCTGCATCCGGAGCTGGTGGAGCAGGCCATGAGCAAGATCGCGGAAACCGAGCATGCCGCTGGTTGACGAAGTCCTGGCCGACCTGCTCCGACGCGGCGAGCGGGCCCGGCTTCGTGGTTCGGATCGCGCCATCCAGACGGCTTTCACCGGCACGGACTCGGCGTATTGGCAGCAGGGCTACGAGCAGCGCCAGCATTGCCACGTACGCTTCATCGCGGCCGAGCGTGCTGGCGCCGTGGGACTGGAATGGTCCAGGCAGGGAGGCGAGGATCGCCCGCTGGAGAAAGTCCGCCTGCGCGACGTGGACAGGCTGGCAACCTTCCTCGGCACCGCCACCGCGTCCGAATCGGTGCAGGCCGCGCAGGCCATCCTGGATCCCTGGCTGGCCGGCTATCCGCGCGTTGCCGAACTGCTGGAAGCCTGGACCCGCCTGAAATCGCCGCGCGGGCTCGGCACGGACAGCGCCCGTGATTTCGCCGACGCGCTGCAGGTACTGGAAGCATTGAAGCAGGGAGGGGGCGACGACCAGATCGTCCGCGTCCTCAGCCGCCGCCTGTTCCAGGACACGAAGCGGATCGAAGCGCTTTCGCGCCACATCGACCTGCTCACCGCCGAACACCTCTCCTCCCTGGCAAGGCAGCAGGAAGAAGTGTTCGGCGAGCTGGGACTGCTCAAGGAGCCCCAGCCGTTCCTGGTGGCGGGTACAGGCAGGCTGGAACTGAGCCCATCGCAGGACTGCCCGATCGCCTGGCCATTCATCGGCGTTTCCAACCGGCACGTCGTCGGATATTCGGGAACGCCGGCCTGGGTACTGAGCATCGAGAACCTGACCACCTTCCATCTGGCCAGCCAGCATCCGGACGCAGCCGCTGGCCTGATCCTCTTCACCGGCGGCATGCCTTCTCCCAGTTGGTGCCGCGCCTACGCAAACATCCTCGATTCCCTGCCGGAATCCACTCCCGTCTATCACTGGAGCGACATCGACCAGGGCGGATTCAGGATTGCAGCCCACATCAGGAACAGGTGTATCCGTCGGCATGCCTTTCACCCCTGGCTGATGGACGTCCAGCAGCTGGATGGGACAGCGTATTCCGAAACAACCGAAGCCACCCGCACCCGCATGGCGCGGCACGCCCGCGATGCCGGCTGGGAACGGCTTTCCCAAGACCTGCCGCCACAGACCATCGAGCAGGAAGGAATCGCCATTCGTCTACCCACTTCCACGTGAGTGCGATGAAGGAACCGAAGCAGCGCCCAATCAATGGCGCCAGCCCCATTCCGGCACCATAGTCGCCGGAGAAATGGCATCGAAAGCACGGGCTGTCGGCAGACAGCCGGTCGGTCTCCAAGGGAACCTGCCGAAACGAGAAAAGGAGCCGAAGCTCCTTTTCCCTGAATCTTCCAAGGCAGTCCCGTGGAACTGCTGTGGATACTGAACTGGAGCGGGTGAAGGGAATCGAATCCAACCCCTAAGTGATTGAGTTAGAACGATTTCCCGACTGTCCAGGTGCGAGCTGGACTCCCGGTTGGACTAGTCTAAACCACATGCTGAAACCCCGGCAATGCAATCGTCCAGCACGAGTCAGCGAAGGCTACCAGCTGGTCCGCGCAGCCAAGGAGCCGCCTCATCACAACGGCTGGTTGATGGAGACTCGATCCCCCTCGCTCCGTACTGCCTCATTGGCATAATATGCCAATTCCCGTTATAGTGACCGTGCCTCAACCGCTTCGGAACAACGAGCATGCCCACGCGCAACGTAGTGCTCAGCCATCACCAACACGATCTCGTTGAAACGCTGGTGCAATCCGGCCGCTACCAGAATGCCAGCGAAGTGCTGCGAGAGGGGCTGCGTCTGATCGAGGAACGCGAACGCATCGAAGCGGCCAAGCTCAAGGCGCTCCAGCAGGCGGCCCGCCAGGGCTGGGAAGACGTGGCTGCCGGACGCTACACCGACATCGCCAATGACCAGTTGGAAGACTTCATCGGGCAATTGGGCCAGCGGGCCGCTCGCCAGGTACAGACGGCAGGTTGATGGTCGGGTATCGGCTCTCTGCCGCGGCACAGTCCGACATCCTCGACATTCTGGCCTGGTCGCAAGCGCAGTTCGGCGAGGTCGCGCGCGGGCGATACGAAGCCCTGATCGTCGCAGCACTCCGCGATATCGCCACGCAACCGGATCGTCCTGGCAGTCTCGAACGCCCCGAACTCGGCACCGCGGTACGGTCCTGGCACCTGCGCCTGAGTCGAGAGCACGCCCGCACCGAGCTCGGGATCGTGCAGCATCCCCGGCATTTTCTGATCTACCGCCTGCACTCCGACGTGATCGTCATTGGCCGGGTTCTGCACGAGGCCATGGAACTGGCGCGCCATCTGGACCCCCAGACCTCCTGGGAATAGCCGGCTGGTAAGCGTCCAGTCCGCCTGCAGCCAGCATGGCGCGAGGTCGCGCTCCTCCAAGCGGCTCAATACACCGACGCAAAGCGCGATCATTCTCGGCCCATGCGGAGTTTCGTGCGGCCGCAGGCCGCCCCTAACCCTGTCCACGTCAGAGCGCAACGTCGCCCTCGATCTCCTCATCTGGATCAACGCCACTGCCGCCATGCGCTTGCATGGCGTGGATCAGCGCTTTCGGAAGCCGCCGGACGCGCTTGCCATGCCGGATATCCCGGGCCAGTACACCCAGGAATGCTTGGATGGCCGGATCTTCGTGTTCGCCCCTCGCACGACTGATCACGACCCGGCCGTCGTCGTACACATCGAACGCTACGGCATCACCGCACCCCACCCCCAGCACCTGCCGAACCGCTCGCGGAAGGGTGAGTCGCCCCGTCGCAGTGACAGTGGCCTGTTCATGAATGATCGGCATGGTCACGCTCCGCAACATCGCGCAGACCCACACTACACCCTCATCGTGAGACCAATCACCCGGGGCTGTGAGGGCGACGAGGGATACCACCGGGACCAGGAGGAGTTCCGGCTGCGGCTGGCAACACCCCGGGAGAGGCATGTGTTAAAACCTATGCACTTTTTCATTTTGGCCGAGGTTTTCTATCAGATGTCGGCACCCCAGGTCTCCCAGCGGGAACGAGTCCTCTCGCTGCTGAAAGGCCGCGGGATGATGCGTCTGCGCGAGTTCGGCGACGCCGGGATTACGGCTGCAACCGTCTCACGGCTGGAACGGGATGGCGCGATCACGCGGCTGGCCCGGGGCCTGTACCGGCTCACCGACGCGGAACTCGGCCAGCAGCACTCGCTGGCGGAGGTGGCCAAACTGATCCCTAGGGGCGTCATCTGCCTGACCTCGGCGCTGGCCTTCCACGGCCTGACCGATCAGCTCCCCACCCACGTCTGGGTGGCGCTGAGCAAGAAGGACTGGCGCCCTCGCATTGCCTATCCCGCCGTGCGGATCGTCCGCTTCCCGCCCAAACTGCTGACGACCAACGTCGAATATCACATGATCGGGCAGACCCCGGTCCCGATCTATGGTGTCATCAAGACGATCGTCGATCTGTTCCGCTACCGTCGCGTGATCGGGACAGCAGTGGTCATCAAAGCAATGCGCGAAACACTGCGTCAACGTAAGGCCACGCCTGCTGAGATCGCCCAACTCGCCGGGCAGGCAGGCGCATGGAAAGCCATGGCCCCGTACCTGACGGTGTTAGCTGCACATGGCTAGACCTAGACCACGATCGGCCAGAAGCGGACGCATCACCTCGAGCTAGGTCCGCTCCAAATAGACTTGCTACGGCGTCTGGTCGTCGAACGCGGACGGTTCAGTAGGTGGGCTTGTGCAACTCGTTTCCCACGCCAGGATAAGTGCTGATCGACCCGTTGGCGGCCACGCGCACCACCGCAGTCGTGTGCCAGTACTGAGTAGACCGACTGCTGGTGCCGGAATCGGTCTGGCGCAGGATTACCAGAAGCAACAAGTCGGCTTGCTTTGCCGTCAGGTATCGGCGGACGAAATCAGTATTGCACAGCAGTCTGGCGCCGGTGCTTCGTCCTACATCGCCTCGATCGGCGACTTGGCACCAAACCGGGGCTTGGACGACATTCACGCCCGCGGCATCGACCCAAGTTCGAGCGAACGGATCGCTAGGTGTGAGCTGCCCGAAGCGGATCGCGTCTCTCGATAGCCTTGCCCGATGCGCGGCCCCCGTAACACCCAGAACATCCGCTCCGTCGATCCCGGACGATTCTTGAGGCTGGACAATCCACGGCCGATACAGTTCATGCGAGCTGCCATAGCGACCTTCAGCCTCCTCGTCACTTTCCACGTGCGGCAAGAACGCCTGAAATGGCTCTAATTTCGCCAGGCGCGCAGCGGCCTTGTCCGCTGCCTTGGCCGACACCAGCGCCGATTGGACGTGCACCCCGACGCCATCCACTGAACTCCAGTCGCCGTCGACAACCAGCCATTCCCCTAGCGCCTCGCCAATGCCCAGCACCGCCCACAACTTGCCCAAATCGGCCGTCAATCCAACTCCCTCGGGGCCGATCTCACGCAGGTTGATTCGCGTTTCCAAAGGCCGCCAATCGGTGCCGTCGGCAAGCCACAGGCCGTCTTCGCTCGTCAGCGTCCAGCGATCCAGCCACGCCTCGAAAGGCTGATCTTCGTCATACGGCGTCTGCACGATCGGGTGTGCAGCCAGATATTGCCCGGCTACGGCAAGGAAGCCATGCCAACACAGTTGCTCACCGTAGGTGTGGTACTCGTCGGTAATCTCGCCACGTCCCTGCCGCTGGTTTTGTGCGCGCCCGGCCAGGTCATACATGTGGGTGATCTGCGTGTCGTGTGCTCGCACCCAGCGGTTGATGCTGTCGCGGGTCTGCCACTTGGGCTGACCGAACAGCCGACTCAGATTGGATACGTCGTACTTGTCGAAGTCGTACTCTAAGTGGAGTTCCTTGGCGGGGACCGACGCGCCAGCAGGTCGCGACTCCGCAAACGAATATTGCGGGTAGTCGCGAGACGTGATCGGGGCGAACAACGAACAGTTCACCTCCTGCAAGGCCTTCGATTCGGCCCGCCTCAAGCTCAAGATCCCTGCCCGCTCGCACGCCACGAGCGCGGCCTTGGCGAAGTGCTGCCTAAGAACGTGCGGGCCATCCCGGCCCAGGGCGATACGCAACAGCCATTTGGAATGACGTGCAATAACCGCGGGCGCGTCCAGTGCGATGCGCGCCATGGCGATTAACAGCCAAAGTTGGGCGTGCAGATAGAAGAAAGGCAGTTCCTTGGCGCTGAATGGCCCAGCATCCTTCGTGTCGAAGTGACTGGCCACCGCATCGAGGACGTCGTCTCGCCCCAACCGTACCGCCGTTCTGAGGCTATGGGCAGCCATCCAGCGGCGATCGGCCTTCGGCGCCCCCAGCCCGAACCAGATCAGTCCGGCGGCCACTTCCACAGGATCTTCCTCCGGATACAGGCCCTCTTCCCAAGCGCCTTCCGTAACTAGGGGGGCCAGTTTCGCCGCCCCGCCGCGCAGCAGCCGATGAAGCGCTTTCTGGCCTGTGCCTGGTTCGGCCTTCGAATTGAAGTACGCGGCGAAGGCCAGCCAAACCGAGGCTGGCACTTCCGTGTTCGGTAGGGAAAATTCCCTAAGAAGTTCCATCGTCAGCGCATGTCGATCTGCGCCGGTAAGTTCTGCTAGTTCCTTGAGGTGCCAGCCGGACAGGCTGCCAGCGGAGACAAACTCCCCTGCATTGGCCCGGATGACCAGCTCAGCGCTGGCCTTGAGCGCTTTGGGCACAGCGGTCGATGCCCCAGACCAGCTGGCCTTGCATTGACCAAGTTCGTGGAGCTTGTCGTAAAGGTCGAGGGATTCTTGCCGAGCAATTATTTCGATGTAACGCGCCCATCCTGCAAACGGAACCCGCGCCCGCAAAACGTCCAGGACATCGCGCTCCAGACGCCGCCATTGTGACGCACCATCGAAGTCCACAAGCACTTGGGCAACCGCGGCCTCATCCTGTGGATCAATGGCTTCGGCCCGCGCTTTGGCGGCAGCCACATGAGCGTCCTCTTCCGCCTGCCTTTCCTCCCGGCCGGGTGCGGGTGTGGAAACGCGCCAATTATTCAGGTCATTGTACTCGTGCGTCGTGGACTCAATGGTTTCGGCTGCCAAGGTAAGCCGCGGATAGGCCTCACAAGTGTCGCCCAAGAATCGCTTTGCAAGGCGCGCTAGGGCCAAAGGTGCCTTTGCCCCAAATGACGATGGATTGTTTTGTTCGTACTGGCGAATCAATTCGTGCACGATCGCTGGCGAAGGCGCGGGAGACAACGCTTCCAAGGTTTCGATCAGGTGCTCTGTGCCACAGATGTACAGTTCTGCAGAATCACAAACGCGCAACATGGTCAGCGCGATTTCTGGTTCGATCTTTTCTGCATCAAGCAGGGCCTTGATGTAGGGCAACAGGGTGTAATCCAGTGAAATCCTTTCTCGGTCTTCCCAACGACAAAGTCGTGCCAGACCCTTAACGCCCGCCGCCCGCGCGAGCGCCGAACCGTATCCGGCCCAGTTGAACTTGTATTCTTCGCCCAGGTTCAGGTCACAGATGTTGGACAGTGTGTGGCTGTCTTCATCGGCGAGCACGCTACCACGGAGCGAGCTGGCGAAATGCATCAATTCGTTGACGAACTCCCAGTCGCCCGAACCGATCGCGTCCATCTGTTCGAGGCCGCTTCGGAAGTAGTCCACTGCTTCGTCTTTGCTCGCGGGCGAGATCGCCCTCGACAGCCTCGCGTACAACGAGGCCCTTCGAGTCACCTCATCCTCGCGCTCAATGGCATCGCGCACCCTCAGGGACGCCGCTCCCGCAAGAACGTGGCAGCGAGCCCGGCTCGCCAGGATGTCAATGATCTCGATGACGTTGGACGGAGGCGCCACGCCGGGACTGCTTACCCGCTCTACGAATTCGCCCACCTCCACAAGATCCATGTCGGGGCTGGCACCCAATACCAAGGTAATCAGGCGCTCCCCGACCACATCGTGTTGGCGCTGGGCCGCGGCACCTCCCGAGTGGTAGTCGTTCTTGCACCGAAGCTCGCTCCACACTGCGATCAACGGGGCCAATCGCCCGTTGCTCCGACCGCTCGCGTCAATGGCTTTCGCGAAGGCTGTCGCAACTCGCTCCCAAGCGCTCAGGCGGCTGTCAATGATCGCTCCGCTGAACTTTTTGTCTCATAGCTCAGGCGCCGAGTCGCTTCGGGCTCGCTGCTCGCTTTCTGGTGGCTGTCCTGCAGTGCCTTCTTCAGGGCGTCTCGGAAGTCATTACCCTTCAATGCTCCCGGGAGGGTGGCAGAAATTTCGGCCAATTCCCTGGGCAGAAGATGCCTTTCCTCCGGAACCAGACCCTGAGCTAGGCAGCCCAAGACTTGGATGGCGATGTAGGGATAGATATCCCCCGTCCAGTACTCGTCCATGAAAGTGTGCAGTGCCGGGATCGGCAGCTTGGCGGCTGCTGAGATCTTGATGGACTCATCGCGCATGCCCAGCACCATCGCGACAGTTGCGGCCCGCAGCATGCCGCGAATAATCGGACGCTCATGGGGGCGATAGTGTTGCTCGCCGTAGTTGGCCTTGTGGCAGGTCTTCGCCAGCGCAGCGACGAGTTCGCACTGCAACGGCGCATCGCCGTCTGCCTGTGCAATGGCGGCCGCGAGTATTCCTGGTTTTATGGCCTTTGAGGTCAGGAATTGACGCACTGCGGCGGCGGCAATCAGCCCTTTTGCCTGAGCAGCCCTGATGAAGGCAAACAGGTGTGTGGCGACCTCGTAGCCAAACCAGTCATACCAGCTCGCCATTTCATGGGCAGCCGCTTCGCCTTCTCCCCGCGCCAACAGGCACAGAGGCAGGGACGCCATGTCCAGGGCCGTCGGTCCATGTTTGCGGGCACGGCCTTCATCGTCCTGGTCGAAATAGTGTCGCTGCCACTCGTAAACGCGTTGCGCGTGGCGATGTGCGTCAGCCAGGTCTCCAGTGAGGACATGTGCAATCGCCAGCCGTGCGTGGCGCGTCCCCGGCCAGTCGGTCCGCGCCTCGAACAGGCGCCGCAACGAATCCACATCGCCCGCGTTGACCGTCAGATCCGGGTGGTCCAGCAAATATTGGGTTCCGCGTTGATTGACGGATGTGATGGTCGACAGCTCAACCAGTAATCGAACTAGGTGCTCGATCTCATCGTGTTGTGCGGCGTAAGCCACCGCGGCACGAATTCTGGCCTGACGAATGGCCTGTTTTCCGGCGGCACTGGTGAGCGTCGCCGGGAGCCTGTCGTCGAATGCAAGATCGAACAACTGCTGGCCATCGCCCAACTGTTGCAGCAGCTCAGGGAGCGTGGTCGCAGCATAAAGCGACTTTGCCTGCATGCCATTGAGGTTTAGGGCCAACATGCGCAGCGTTTCCTTGTCCGCGGCGTAGGTCTCGCGAATCAGTGTCTCAGTCGGCTCATCCCGAAACATCAATCCGTGCTTGGTTTGCTCCAGCAAGGGCGCCAGATCGGCCGCAAAGCTGTTGACCGCCCCCTCCGACACTCCGTTAACTTCGGAGAACTCTTGAATGGGAACCGGCGGTGGAAGCGTGGCCAAGCCGGCTAGGAACGACCTCACCTCCGAATCTTGGTAGCCCTGTCTCCGTGCTTCCCCTAAGGCATCGTCGATTCGCTTGCGAAGCAAGTCATCAAGCTCGATAACCTTCTCAAACTCGGTTGGAGCCAAAAGTCCAGGATCGTCCTTCGCCAAGTGTTCGAGCACGCGCGCATTGCCTCGGGACCGTGATTGCGCGACCTGCAGCTTGGCCTCGGTAAGTCCGTCAACGCGCGGGCGCAGATAGCCTCGGGTTTCGTCCAAGGTAAAAGGACGCAGTTCCACCTCCTCGCATGGAATTGCCCCCGTGGCCTTTTCTCGCCGATGAGTACGTGAACTGACGATGATCTGGACACCAGGGATGGCTCCCGCGATACCAATCTGCTCCACCAGCAGCTTGGGAAACGCGGTCTCGCCACGGAACGTTGCGTGCTCGCTGGCGTTGTCGATGGCATCGACGAGGAGCACGAGCTGACGACCCGGATCCGCCCTGCGTCCGGTCTCGGCGGCCTGGGCGAGCCGGGAACAAAAGATCCGAATCAACTCGTCGTCGCGATTGGGGCCAGGCAACAGCGGATCGCACAACCCTTGGCAGGCAAGCAGATTTGCTATGTGAATGAGCCCTCGCTGCGGCAAGTGTCGGGCGTCGCTCGGCGCCCGATACTGGCCACTGCCGAAGCAATCAAACAGCACTACTTCATGATCTGCTGCCAGTCGGCTCGCCAAAGAACGCATAAACACGGTCTTCCCCACCCCGGCGTCGGCATGGACGATCAGTGGGCGGGTCAAGCCAGGAACGCTTTTGGCGACGTCGGCAAGCTGCAAACGCTCGACGATCTCCCCGACCTCCGGAAAGCTCGCCGGGCACGGCAATAGATCGTCCTCGTGCGCGACTTCCAGCGCCGTCAGAATGTCAGCCCGCGTGATGACATTGCGGTCCTGGGCAATCAAGCTCGCCTTGGTGCGGGCGAGGTTGCATAGCAAGTTCAACCGCAGTCGTGCCAACGAGTCTCGAGCTGGAGACCAATCCGCGACGGCAATAGCCAGCTGCTGCTTGTGCGTTGTCAGGTCACCGACAACACCGGTGATCTGAAGGCGAGAGACGAACTCGGCCAGATCCTTGCCCCGCAGCTTGCACGCCACTTGCAACTGCTGGGCCTGTGCTTTAACCACTCCGTGCATGGGTAGTCCCTTGCTAACCGCCTGGATCGCCTGTGTAAGTTCCGGATGAATCGGACGATTGGTGACGAGTTCGAAACGCAAACGGCTTCTTGCCTTGGCGGTGCCATGGTCGCGCTTGAGCGCGCGATAGGTTTTGGCGAACTTCGCAATGGTGTACTTGGCATCCGTGGCACGGAAAGGCTTATTCTCCGACGCTTTCGAGTACTTGACCTGCACGACGACAACTCGCGTCGCTCCCTTGAATGATGCGTAGCGGCCGTAGTACAGGACGGCATCCGCGATCTCCGTGGCTTCCTTGGCGGCCTTGTCACCGGGCGAAAAGCCTTCGATAGCAATGCCGACGAAGGCGTCCCTAGGAAGCAATAAGCCCAGACTCTTGCGCGCTACCCACGCCTCGTGGAATTCATGTCCGTCCCGGGACGCTCGTACACTGTCGACGCGAATGTGAGAATTTGCCACTTAGTTTCAATCCAAAATGGTGGATGCAGATACTGCACTACGCACAATGCAGAATCTAATTTTTTCGAACAAGATTGAGGCGGATTCCTCGACCTATCAGCGAAATTTACGGGCTTACATTAGCTCAGGCATCTGCCCCCGAAATAGTCATTCCCAAACGCTATTCCGCTATCGGGAGCAGGCTACTATTATTATTCAGAGACTAGGTATCTAATCTTTGTTCGCGGAGGTTGGTACACACGATTTCGCTAACTTCAAGGATTGTGCTCGATATCACAGTCTCCAGGGGCGTTCGCGCCCCCAATCGCTTCATTGATCTGGAAAAAGCCCAATAGATTTCCCAAGCATCAATCTCGTCCGCAAGGGATAATACGGTAAGAGTCAACAGATACTTGGTTGCATCCAACTGCCAACTAGGAATCCGGTATCCCCGGTCATCCAGGGAAAGCGCAAGCAGTCGTCTGGCCTTGATATCCCCAAGGATTTGTTCGCAAGACTTCTTTGCAAGCACGGCGTACGCCGACAGTGGAAGGTTGTGCGGTGCTTCGTAAGCCTCCAGCCTATCGCGGTCTGATGGCGGCAACCGTACTGCCGAAGAGCCCGAAACAGAAATGGCGGATCCCTTCACCACATCTGGAGCGCTAGGAGGAACTACGATAACCATCGTGCCGCCCTCCAAGTAAAGGATCCGGGCGATCTGCTCCTTTTCTGCATCTCGCGAAGCAACCGTAGATCCCAATATCGACGCACTCGTCACAGCGGCGGCGCCTTGCTCCATCTGATCCAAACGATCAGCCCAGTCCTGCATCATGCGCCGGCGCTGCTCAATGTACTCGGCGTGGTTGTATGCCGCCCCGCCGCCTTCAGCATCCGCATGCGACAGTTGGGCGTCTATCCAGGCCTTGGGGTAGCCGTATTCGTTCAACGCGGTGGCAATGGTGGCGCGGATGCCGTGACTGGTCAGGCGCCCCTTGAACCCCAATGATTCGAGTGCCTGGTTCAGCGTGTTCTCGCTGATCGGCTTCTTTACATCGCCGCGTTGCGACAGGAGGTGGCGCTGACCCGGTCGTACGAAGCCAAGCAGCTGGCGTACGACTTCAAGAGCCTGAGTCGATAAGGGGACGACGTAAGGCGGCACGTCCTGCGACCGCTTGCCTTGCTTGCGTATCGTCAGTTGCAGCTGTTTTACAAGCTCTGCAGGAACAGTCCAGAGCCTTCGCTCCAGATCGAACTGATCCGGCGTCGCGGATCGCAATTCGCCCGTGCGTACGCCTGTCAGCAGCAGCAGACGCAAGCCAAGTCGAATCTGCTGATGGCCCCGATAGCCAAGTAGTTCCTGCAGAAGCAGCGGCAACTCCTCCACTCGCAGGAAGGGATTGTGGACAACTGGCACCCTCGGCAGGGCAACGGCATCCAGATCCAGCGCGGGATTGCGCTCGAGTCCCGGGAACTTGACCATGGCAAACCGGAAGAGCTGCCGGAGCCAGAGCCGGCACTTCTGGGCAATGGTGAGTGCACCGCGAGCTTCAATTTTTGCCAGCACGGCGACAAGATCGCTTCGGCTGATGTCGTAGATCGACTGCTTCCTGAGCGTTGGCAGGATGTCTTTCCGGAAGATCCGCTGGATCTGCACCAGGCTGCCTTGGCGCTTGGGTTTCAGGCTGAGGCGACGATGCTCGACCCAGATGTCGAAGACAGCCTGGAAGACCTGTTCTTCCGCCAGGTGCCGGACCAGTCGTTCGTGCTTGCGATGCTCCTGGGGATTCACCCCACTGGCCACCAGAGCCCGGGCAGCCTCCCTACGGGTTCGTGCCTCCTTGAGGCTGACCTCCGGGTAGGTTCCCAAGGACATGCGTCGCTGCTTGCCTAGCCAAGGGTATCGGAAATGCCAGCTCTTGCTGCCATTGGCGGCCACATTCAGCGCCAGCCCGCGGCCATCGCCGAGGGTGTAGGCCTTGCCGGTGGCCCGGGCCTGCCGGACCGCGATGTCCCTGAGCGGCATGGCGCCCGTTCCTGACCCAAGTCGGAAACGAAGATCCTAGCGCTGCCGGCCAGCGACACCCAAGCGAGTCCATCGCTCTCAGCCCTTGAAAAAAGGTCAAAAAAATGGACTCAAAATGACTGGCTGTCGGTGGATTTCGGTAGACGTCCCTGGAACGTCGCAGCCACGAAAAAGGGGCCTAAGCCCCTGATTGGCCTCTGATTCGCAGCACTCCATGGACGTCAGTGGCGCTCCATGGCCTTCAGTGGATTTGAGCGGGTGATGCGAATCGAATCCAACTCCTATGTGGTTGAGTTGGAACGCTTTTCCCGCTAGTCCGCGCAGCGCTTGGACTGACGCTTGGACTTAGTCTAGCCGGCTTCACAAAGCTGGGCAACGCAGACGTTCCACCGGGGGCCAACGACGGCTACCGACAGCCAGTGTCAGGGCTCCCACGCTGCCAAGCGGACCGCCGCAGACGGTGCCGCGACAGTCTCGGAGAAGTTAACGCTATTATGGACAATCTTCATACGTTTTGCCCAAAATAGAAACATGCCTCGCAAACCTCCCGTCGTTTTCCCACAGGAGCAACGTCTGCTCTCCGACCTGGGCGAGAGGCTGCGCTTGGCCCGCTTACGGCGCAAGCTGAGCAACGCCGTCGTGGCGCAGCGGGCGGGTATCTCACGGACCACCGTATACAAGGTGGAAGCCGGCGACCCGGGTGCGACGCTGGGTTCTTACGTCCGGGTGTTGGCCGTGCTCGGTCTGGAGGAGGACCTGCAAGCGCTTGCCGCCGACGACAGGGTTGGACGGAAGCTCCAGGACCTGGCCCTGGCACCACCGCCCGCACGCCGATTGCGCGCCACCGGCAAGCGCACCAGCTCAGCCCTACCGCCCGACACGAAGTCCATGCCGTGACTCTGTCGAAAACCAGGCTGGAGGCCTGGCTCGACTTGGTAGCGCCCGGCGCGGACATTCCGCAGGCCAAGCTGATAGCGGCAGCCGCCGAAAGCCTGTTCGGCGTAGCGCCGTAGCTCGGCTGCCGTGGCCGGCATCTGCCTGGCATCGCTGCGCCTGGCGCCCCATGCGATCAAGCCGGAGGGGTCGGCTACGCTCGCGTCCACCCGCTTGGCAATTCCATTTCGATCTATCAGCAGACCCAACGGGTCTGCAACAGGTGAGATCGACCCGGTGCCAGGCATCACTTGCGACGACAGGACCGGATTTCGTCCCTCGATAGATCGCAAGTAGCACACAGTATTCGGAACGAGACTTGTCAAGCACGGCGGCTCACTGGACGCTCACGACCATGACAGTGGTGTGACCTGCCGCCTGTCGCCGTGACGATCCGCATCGTCACCACCAGCGCAGTCACCCTCCGCCAGCCCGCCATCGGCGGACGTGGCTGTTGGCAGTTCACATGCTACGCCCAGAGGGGTCGAAGGGTAACTCCCTCTCTTCGTGCGGCTGAACACCCTCCGGCAATGTGGCCCGTTACCCGACCACGCCGGTCTCAGGATATCGACGCATCAGCCTTGAGCTGGGCGCAGAGGAGCCTTCGATGAGGTAGCGGCAGCACGGAGACAGCCACATGCAACGGAACTCACTTTCGGCCGTGTACTACCGGCCTATTGATGCCGCGATCCGATGGGCCGGGCTGTTCCGGTTTCGGGAGGACATCCTGGCCGGTGTGCGATCACGGACGCTTCCGGCAACCCTGGATTGCCCGCATTGCAACGAGCTGCGCCTTTACTCCGATCGCATCTACGACGCGATCTTCCACGGCGAGCTGCCCTACGGCCAGAACGGCATCACGATGCACGACGAGTCGCTTTGGGACTCCCCCGACCTCACCATTCGCCATGTCGACCTGAAGCGGTGGATGCTTCACACCTATCCCGAGCAGCGTCCGCCCTTTCTCTTCTCGCGCTCCGAGCGCATTGCCCACCCGGTCATCACCATCGAAGCCGGCCGTGCCCTGCTGGTGGAACGCGAAGTGCTGAAATCACAACTTGACCTGTGCCGCCATCAGTTGCGGACGCTGCAGGAACAGATGAAAAAGCAGGATGCTCCGGTTGCGTCCTGCGCACCTTGTCCGCTCAGCGATCGGTCCGAGTCGACTTACCTGAACGTCATCGGCGCGATGCTCGATGTCATGCTCGGCCGCACCCCATCCGGCGTACCGTACTCACGCTTCACCAGCCAGGAGGCGGTGATCAGCGCGCTGATCGCGCACCATGGATCCCTGATGGGTATCACCGAACGCACCTTGCAGTCGAAGTTCGCCCAGGCACGCCGCAAGTTGCGCGCGGCGC
The DNA here is from genome assembly GCF_046736355.1 of Pseudoxanthomonas mexicana. Lineage (GTDB taxonomy): Bacteria > Pseudomonadota > Gammaproteobacteria > Xanthomonadales > Xanthomonadaceae > Pseudoxanthomonas_A > Pseudoxanthomonas_A mexicana_B. The sequence goes on from NZ_CP157201.1 coordinate 3,092,289, forward strand.
ACTAGCGCAAACGCAAGCCCGTATCTGCGGTCGCGGAAACCGCATTTGCGGTGTTCATCCCCGGCAAGGACTAATCAACTACGGATCACCCTAACAAGCGCTCCTGAGCGCTAAGGAGTGATCCCCATGACGGAGGACCAATCCCTTCCGCTGCCGGCGGGCGAGCGCCGCATCCTTCGCCGCGACGAGGTTGAGGCAAAGACCGGATTCAAGCGCGCGCACATCTACAACCTGATGCGGGCCGGCAAGTTCCCGCAGGCCATTCGTCTCGGGATTCGCGCAGTCGGTTGGGACTCGCACGAAGTCGAGCAATGGATCGCTGAACGCCGCAACCAGCGCGTCTAGCCCCGTCCTTCACCTACGCGACGAGGAATCAGACGATGCTGGTCATCTCCATCATTTCCACCAAGGGCGGCGTCGGCAAGACCACGACGACCGCGAACCTGGGCGGGTTCGCCGCCGACGCAGGGCTGCGCGTCCTGCTGGTCGACCTGGACGTCCAGCCGACGCTTTCGAGCTATTACCCGCTCGCGCATCGCGCACCGAGCGGGATCTACGAATTGCTGGCCTTCAACGAGCGCGACCTGGAACAGTTGGTTTCCCGGACGTACATCGATCGGCTCGACGTGGTGCTCTCCAACGACGACAAGGGGCAGTTGAACACGCTGCTGCTCCATGCGCCCGATGGGCGCCTGCGGCTCCGGCATCTGCTCCCCACCTTCCAGGCGAGCTACGACCTGGTGCTGCTCGACACGCAGGGAGCGCGCAGCGCGCTCCTGGAGATGGCCGTCCTGGCCTCCGACATGGCGCTGTCGCCGGTGACGCCGGAAATCCTCGCGGCCCGAGAGTTGCGGCGAGGGACGCTGCAGCTGATCGAGGACATCGCGCCTTACCGGCATCTGGGCATCAAGCCGCCCCATCTGAGCCTGCTGCTCAACCGCGTGCATCCGGTGTCGGCCAACGCCCGCGTGATCCAGCAGGCATTGCGCCAGATATTCGACGGGCGCAGCGACGTGCGCGTGCTGGACACCGCCGTTCCGGCGATCGAAGCCTATCCGCGCGCGGCGACGCAGGGACTGCCCGTGCATCGGGTGGAGAACCGGCGCCCCACCGGACGCAGCGCACCAAGCGCGCTGGAGACGATCCGCGCGGTCGCGTGCGAGCTGCTGCCGCATTGGCAGGCGGCCTTCAGCCAGGTAGACGGGAAGGCGCCGCGGGAGACAGGCCATGTCCAGCGCCCATGACCTGACGCGCGGGCACAAGCAGCTTCGCGGCCTGATCGCCTTCGCGCTGCGCGAGGGCTGGGAGGTGGTACGCACGCCCGGCGGCCACCTGAAGTTCACGAAGCCGGGCCTGCCGCCCATCTATACCTGCTCCACGGCCAGCGACCACCGGGCCGCGCGCAACGCGCGAGCCCAGCTGCGGCGTGCCGATCGGCAGGCCAGCGAGCCAGGAGACGGCCATGGCTGAGCTGACGCCGGCCGACATGGCCTCGAAGCTGCTGGCCGAGGGCTTCCAACGGCAAGGCCCCGCCGCACGGACACTGAGCGATCCCATCGCGGACACGCCCATGGTCGTGACGCTCGACGAGCTGCGCCCCTACGAGTTGGATCCGCGCATCACCCGCAATCCGCTGTACGACGAAATCAAGGCGTCGATCCGTGAGCGTGGCCTGGACGCGCCGCCACCGATCACCCGACGTCCCGACGCCGACCACTACATCATCCGCAATGGTGGCAACACGCGGCTGGCGATCCTGCGCGAGCTGTGGTCGGAGACGAAGGACGAGCGCTTCTTCCGCATCTCCTGTTTGTTCCGCCCCTGGCCCGAACGCGGCGAAATCATCGCACTCACCGGTCACCTGGCCGAGAACGAACTACATGGCGGCCTCACGTTCATCGAACGTGCGTTGGGCATCGAAAAAGCACGCGAGCTGTATGAGCAGGAGAACAGCAAACCGCTGTCGCAGTCCGAACTCGCCCGCCGCCTTGCTGCCGACGGCTATCCGATCCAGCAATCGCACATCAGTCGCATGCAAGACACCGTGCGCTACCTGCTGCCCGCGATCCCCAACATCCTCTATGGTGGGCTCGGCCGACATCAAGCCGAGCGGCTGGCCGTCCTTCGCAAGGCCGCCGAATGGGCTTGGGAGACGCGGGCACAGGGCAAGGCGCTGCCGACCGATTTCACTACGCTGTTCCATGAAGTCCTGGCGCAGTTCGATACCCGGCCCGACGCCTTCACCGCCCAACGCGTCCAGGACGAACTGATCGGCCAGATGTCGGACCTGCTGGGCATCGACTACAACGCGCTGGAACTGGATATCGTCAATGTCGAAAGCCGGCAGCGCGCCGTGACCAGTCCGCCGAGCTTGCCTACTGAACCTTCGACGCCGGAGCCTGCCTCCATGTCGGCCACGCCGCCGCTCAGGCTCCAACCCCTAGCGGGAACTCATCAGGCGGCCGACGTCACGAAGGAGAGCCAATCCCAGCCCGCCATCAGGCAGGCCCAGCCACCCAAGGCTCCATCGGCGGCCCCTTCGACGCACGCGCCATCCGAAGGCGACGAAGAACACCGACTGCAAGGCCACATCGTCTCGCCCGCGGCAAGCACTGAGCGGTTGCAGGCGATCCAGCAACTGGTCGCGGAACATACCGGCGAGGATCGTCCCGACTTCCGAGACAGCGTGCTACGGGCAATTCCCGTCCAAGCCGGCGGCCTGTTTCCCATCTCTGACGTCTGGTACATCGAACCGGGGCTGGATACGCCTGACGGACTGCGCACACACATCGCGCAGTTCGCCCATGAGATCGCCGGAGAGGCGCAGCTTGCCAACCGCATTGAGGCAACCGACGCGGGCGTCGGCTTCACGTGTCACCTCGATGACCCTTCCTCGTTGCCGACATTCGGTCGAACCGTCCTGGCGCTACTGCATGCCCTGAGCCAGCGCCAGGGCGCCGAACGGCCGCCTCAGCCGCTGGACTTGGAAGCGACACTCGGTGCGCTGTTGTTAGGAAGCGCGCTCGGCACGGCGGACATACCCCGTCTCAGCGACACCGGACTGGTCAAGCTCTTTCGCCTGCTCCGGTTGGCACGTCGCCTGATGGACCTGGACGCCGATACGACCAGCGGCTCCACGACCTGAGCAGCGGACCGGAGGCGATCATGTCGGCACCCCATCCCTTGAACCAAGCTGTCGTCGCCCAGGCACTACACGACCTGCGCAACGGCCAGCTGCGCCGCTGCCTGGCGATGGGGTTCGGAGAGCGCGAACTGGACGTGCTCAAACAACCGGCGCTGGTCGCGCTGCTCGCCAATGCGCGGGTGCCCTGGTGCTCGGTCAAGGTGAACACGGACATGCTATGGCGGCTGGTCAGCCAGATGCACGACATCGAGCACGAGATCAACACCGTCGATCGCATGCTCCGGCTGGGCGCCAGCACCGAGATGGTCAGCAAGTTCTTCGGTCTTACCCATCAGGAGGTCGCGCTGCGCCGTGAAATCCTGGGGCTGCCAAAGCGCAAGGGTCGGCACCCGGTCCTGAACGAAGAACAGGAAACAGCGCTGTGGCGCCAGTGGAAGCCCGCCCTCGACGAACGCGGCATCGCCCTGAACGATGAAACGACGATGCTGACATTGACCATGGACCTGGCCGAGTCGCTGTCATTACCCATGTCCGTGATCTGGGCCGCGATACGGAGCTGGATCGATCAAGGGCTGGTGTAGGTCCATGGTGACGCCTGGATCCAGCACGACTGGTCCCGTATCGCTATCGACCTTGCTCGACGGCGCATTGGGGCGCCTGGAAGCGGCACGCACCGGAACCGGCACGAGCACGCCGCAAGATGGCTTCCTGTTCAGCGGGAACCGACACGAAGCGGTGCCGCGGGGCCTGTTTTTCGACCGCCGGCTTACCCCGCTGGAACGCAACGCCTGGCAGGTGTGCCGCCTGATGCTCAACGACGATGGCCTGACTGCGTGGCCGACCTACGAGCAGTTGCGCCCGTGGCTGACATCAATGCCCTGTGCGCCGAAGGCTTCCCACGAGACCGTCGCACGTGCCCTGACAGTGCTGAGGCTCACGCGCTGGCTCAGCCTGGTGCGACGCCGCCGCGACGCCAGGAGCGGCCGCATCCTCGGTAACCTCTACGTGCTCCACGACGAACCACTGAGCCCGTTCGAGGCGATGCAGCTCGATTCGGGCTACCTGGAACTGGTCAGCCATGCGCTGACCCATGCGAGCAAGGCGATCCAGCGCGTGGGGCAACAGGCACTGCGGGAAGTGGCCGGCGATCCGCTGATCAACGGCCACGTGCTGCCGACCCGTCTCCAGGTACTGGCACAGCGCATGTCCCGGCAGGTCGAAGGCGAACCTCAGACTTATCCACAGGACGACACCGACCACGAATCCGAAGAAGGCTTCGCGGCCCTTCTTCGGAGCCGATCACAGCTTGCTTCGGATTCCGAAGCAGGCCCGGAAGCCAGCAAAACCGACCTCCTTCGGAATCCGAAGCAGGACCGTACTGAAGTACTCAGTATCAAAGAAGTACGTACAGTACCGCGCGCGTTGCAGCACCTTCGCCTCCCGGAACGATTCCAGCAGATGAAGCATGAGCAACAGGCCGGAGCCTTGGTGGCCCTGCAGCGGGTCGATGCCGAACAGCGCCAGTCGGTGCTCGATGAGTGGAACGCGCGTTGCCGGGGCAGCACGGTGCGCAACCCCGCCGGTTACCTGTTCGGCATCATCCAGAAGGCCATCCGCGGTGAGTTCAAAGCTTGGGCCGGACAGGGCGACACCAGGAGTCCGCCAGCGGCGACTCAACCGATCGCGCGTCCACCGAAGGCCGCCAGCCCCGACGTGGTTCGCGCCCACCTTGCGCACCTGCGTTCGATGCTGGACAAGTCCTGATCGAGCGGATGTCCTTGGCGCTCCATGGCGCTATCCCCTGGGGATAGTTGCAGCAGGAAGCCTTCTCGCCAGCCGTTGCCAGAACCAAGCCCAATGTTGACGCGCTGACGTCGAGCCCTGTCCGACTGGATTTCCTTGGCCTTCCATAGCGCTATCCCCTGGGGATAGTTGCGACAGGAAGCCTTCCGCAGGCTTCCCAAACCGGCATCGTGCTCGTTCGATTTGTTGACTGACGGCCTTCCCGCGCGCCGGGATGCTGGCGGCTCGTTCATCACCCGCGAGTCGTCCTCATGGCAAACGAACCCCTGCAACTCAATCTCGGATCGCTGCGTAGCGCCATGTCGCTCACGCTGCACACGCATCACGCCTCGCGCATCTGGCATGGTCGCGCACCGTCGGAAGGACGGGCGGGCATCGTCGGGCTGAACGGCTACATCGCGGTCATGAACAAGATGAAGCGCGGCGCCGAGCAGGACGACCCGTATTCGGACTGGTGGATGCTTCGGATCGAGGAGAAGCTCACGCAGACCAAGGCCAGCCTGCAGGCGCTGCGCGAACAGGTCGACCAAGCGCTATCGGATGTGCCGCCCGCCTTGTCGTTGGGGGAGAACCTCAACGTGCAGCCGGTGAAGCTGCCCCTGTTCGTGAACGCGCAACTGGGCTTCATGGCGGTCTATCTGCTGGCGGACTACGACGACCTGGCCCGGAAGCTGATCCTGGCCCACCACACCGCGTTGATCGATCGTTCGACGCTGGAACGCTGGCTCAACGAAGGCGCCCACGCGCTGCGCAGCCTCTTCTCGCTGGCCCAGCAATACCGCTACTCGGGCTGCACCCGCGACGACTTCGCCGCCAAGAACGCCGCGGCGCGTGCTGCCCTCGAGAAGTACGGAGAACTGCCGCAGGACGTGCTCGAAGGCACGCGGCGCTCGCGCTACGCCCCGCCCATCGCGCGGCGCTCTCCCTTGTCGTCCTCGCCCCGCCGCCAGGCGATGGAGGACGGTCAAGCTGCGCACGAAGTCGACGACGGTCAGCCAAGCGCAGAACCGAGCGCGGCCGACGAGGGTGAGCCGGCATGAAGCCCGCGACCGACGCCAGCGCTCCCCGGCGCTTCTTCAGCCTGGAACAGACTGACTTCCAGCAACTGGAACACGCAGCCTCTCTAAAGGGCCTTTTACAGCCTTTTAAGGGTAAGGGACCTCTCCAGGACTGGGCCAGCCGGTGTCACGCGATGCGGGATGCGCTGATCGAACTGGCGCAGCGGCGCGTGCTGGCGCAGGCCGGCACTTATCCCTTCCGCCTGCTGCCCATTCAACTGGCCCAGCAGACCACTGGCGCAGGCACCGTCTTCCTGCGCTGGCGCAGGCAGGACCGCTCCGCAATGGGCGTGGCCCTGTGGCAGGAATTGATGGAGAGCCCGGCCACGCCGGACACCTTGATCGACGACCTGTTCGCGATGGAGGTCCAGCGCGTCGTGCTGAACATGCAGATCAGCCTGCTGCATACGCTCGGACGACAGGCTCTCGAATGCGCCAGCAAGCTCGATCTGGCGCACGAGGTTTACCAGCGCCGCAACGGGGCCAGCACGGCCCGAAGCGCGTCCAACGGCGCCACCCGCACCTGATCCGACACCACCCCCAAGACCTGCGCCAACCATCGGTAGCGCCGGTCATCCCACCCACCCAAGGAGTCCAAACATGAGCACGCATTTCGTTGGCGAAGGCAACATCGGTTCTGCGCCTGACTACCGGGAGTTCCCGAACGGCAACGAGGAACCGCGCAGGCTGCTGCGCCTGAACGTCTACTTCGACAATCCGATCCCGACCAAGGATGGCTACGAGGACCGCGGCGGCTACTGGGCGCCGGTCGAGCTGTGGCATCGCGACGCCGAGCACTGGCGGACCCTGTACCAGAAGGGGATGCGTGTGCTGGTCGAGGGCCGCACGGTCAAGGACGAGTGGGAAGACGCCGAGGAGAACGAGCGCACCACGTTCAAGATCGAAGCGCGCCGCGTCGGCATCCTGCCGTTCCGCGTGGAGTCGGTGAAGCTCAGCGCCAAGCCGGCCGGCACCGACTCGGATTCGGGCTCGGACTCCACATGAAACCTGGTGGAGCGGCGATCCGTTCGCCGATCGCTGCTCCGCTTCCTCGCCGCATCCAGCCGCCGGCTATCCCCAGGGGATAGCTCCACTGACGTCCATGGAGCGCTGCGCCGCCAATGCAGACGCTCCTGGTACAGCGCAGGCCGTCGCGCTATTGCGGCAATCCATGCCGGCAACCTGCCTGCGCCAGCGCGCGACTTCCGGGCGCTGCGCCAGCGTCCGCAAAGCGGGAGTCTGCGGTTTCCACGTTGTTTGCTGCCACAAACGAGTCTGCCGGGAATGCTGAGGGCCATTCGATGACCGTCACGCACACCCAGGAGGCTTCATGCGCTTGTTTCTGTGCGAGAAGCCGTCCCAAGGCAAGGACATCGCCCGCGTGCTGGGCGCCAGCCAGCGCGGCACCGGCTGCTACAGCGGCGCGGGCACCGTCGTCACCTGGTGCATCGGCCACCTTGTCGAGGCCGTTCCGCCCGAAGGCTATGACGAGCGCTACAAGCGCTGGTCCATCGAACAGCTACCCATCATCCCCGATCGCTGGCGCGTCGAGCCCAAGGCCGCGACCGCCACGCAGTTCAAGACCGTCAAGCAACTGATCGGCCAGGCCACCGAGCTGGTGATTGCCACCGACGCCGACCGCGAAGGCGAAATGATCGCCCGCGAGATCATCGACCTGTGCAGCTACCGGGGGCCGATTCAGCGGCTATGGCTGTCAGCGCTCAACGATGCGTCGATCCGCAAGGCACTCGGCGCGCTGAAGCCTTCCGGCGAGACATTGCCGCTGTACTACTCGGCCCTGGCGAGATCCAGGGCGGACTGGCTGGTGGGGATGAATCTCAGCCGGCTGTTTACCGTGCTCGGTCGACAAGCTGGCTACAACGGCGTGTTGTCGGTCGGCCGCGTCCAGACACCGACGCTGAAGATGGTGGTGGATCGCGACCGCGAGATCGCGCGTTTCGTCTCCGTTCCGTTCTGGCCCATCGACGTCTCGCTAACCCATGCGGGCCAGATTTTCACGGCAAGCTGGACGGCGCCGAAGGGCTGCACCGATGAGGCAGGCCGCTGCCTGCAGCAGCCCGTGGCGCAGCAGGCGGTCGCCAGCATGCGCGCCGCCGGCAGTGCCCGGGTGGCGTCGGTCGGGACCGAACGCATGCGCGAAGGTCCGCCGCTGCCGTTCGATCTGAGCACACTCCAGGAAGTGTGTTCCAAACAGCTGGGGCTCGATGTGCAGGAGACCCTGAACATCGCGCAATCTCTTTACGAGGTACACAAGGCAACGACTTATCCACGGCCGGACTGCGGCTACCTGCCCGAGAGCATGCTGGCTGAAGTACCGACCGTGCTCGACAGTCTGGTCAAGACCGATCCGAGCCTTCGCCCGCTGGTCGCCCGGCTTGACCGCAGCCAACGCTCGCGCGCGTGGAACGACGCCAAGGTCACCGCGCACCACGGAATCATTCCCACGCTCGAACCGATCGACCTGTCGGCGCTGAACGACAAGGAATTGGCTTTGTACCGGCTCATCCGCGCCCGCTATCTCGCGCAGTTCCTGCCGTTTCATGAGTTCGACCGCACCGTGGCCCAGCTGACTTGCGCCGGACAATCGCTCGTGGCGGTGGGCAAGCAGATCATCGTCCCCGGATGGCATCAGGCGCTGGCGGCGCCGGAACCGCATGATGCGGACAATGAGGACACGCAGCGCAGCCAGGTGTTGCCGGCGTTGCACACCGGCCTGTTCTGTCCGATCGGCGCCGTCGATCTGAAGACACTGAAGACCCTGCCGCCCAAGCCGTATACCCAAGGCGAGTTGGTCAGGGCCATGAAGTCCGTCGCCAAGCTGGTCACCGATCCGCGGCTGGCACAGAAGCTCAAGGATACGACCGGCATCGGCACGGAGGCCACGCGCGCCAACATCATCAGCGGCCTGCTGGGCCGTGGCTATCTGCTGAAGAAGGGGCGCGCGATCCGCGCGTCCGACGCGGCTTTCACCCTGATAGACGCCGTGCCCGCAGCGATTGCCGATCCCGGCACAACAGCGGTGTGGGAGCAGGCACTGGACGTGATCGAAGCCGGGCAGATGACGCTGGACACGTTCATCGCCAAGCAATCTGCCTGGGTTACCCAGCTCGTGCAGCAGTACCGCGCTGCAACGCTTCCCATCAAGCTGCCGCCTGCACCGGCCTGTCCGCAGTGCGGTTCGCCAATGCGCCAGCGCAGCGGCAAGAGCGGCGCCTTCTGGTCCTGCAGCTGGTATCCGGACTGCAAGGGCACGATGGCTGTCGAATCCTCGGCCGGCAAGCGCAGCGCGCCGCGCAAACGGCGTACCTCACCCAAGGCGTCCTGACGCTCTCGAACCCTGCGCCACGTCGGCCGCGCCAGCGGCGGCGAGGCCCGTTTCCCGCGCACCCCGCGGGACATCCCTAGCGCGCGTCACCTTCTGCGACGGTGTGCGCGTCCCGCCGCGCCCCCAAGGCCCGCGGGACGAGAAGGCCCTTGCTCCCCGAATCGCGTTCGACGCCATTCCACTGATCCGTGTTCTTCCGCCTCTCCCGAGAGGTCCCCCGAGGATTTGCCGGCATCCGTTGCCCAGCGAGTCCTCGGGAGACCCCTCGGGTCGACGGTAATCGATGCCGGTGCCCGCCGGTGGAACAACGGGCTCCGTTTGTGCACGGATGTGTGCCGAACGATTTCGACCCCAGCCACGACATGGGTCGGGTGTGATTGCTGATGCAGCGACAGGCTCCACCGACGGCCAGATCCCTGCGACAGCCCACGGGTGGCTTCTTCCTTCGCAGCCGAAGGCGCTAGCCGCCTTCGGCGTCTTCTTCCCGCTTTCCTGAGCTACGGCCCCGGCACACCGAGCCTTCGCTCTCCCGAGCAGGAGACCCCAAACACCACCTCGCTTCCCAGCCCCGACGTCGCCGCACGACAGCGGCGTCGCCGACCGGCAATCGGGGGAGCGATGAATGCCGATTTCCGCATGACGCGCCCACGCGCGCGGCCAATCCTGCGCACATGTGTCGCTGACGTCCGTCAGCACCACGCCAGCAGCCCCGGTCTTCAAGGCTGCGATGCGGTTCCCCGCACCGACCGAACCAGTCCGCCTCGCATCGTTTTGCGGACGAGCGTCTTCCCCCGACGCCGATGCTTTCACCTCCACCCCACGGGAGTTCCATACCCGTCGGGATATGGCCTCCCGGTCCTCAACCAGGAGAAGCCATGTCCCTTGGATCCACACCGGCGTCACTGAACGCCGCAAACGCCCGAGCCGAGTCCATCGGCTATCTCGCCCTGGCCTACACGGGCAAGCGCCTGCCGCTGCGGATACGCCACAGCGCCGCGGGTCACTACATCGGCACAGCCGATGACGACGGTCCCGTCTCCCGGGAGTCCGCTGAGTACTTCCGTTCCCGGCACGCCGCAGATCGCGCCCTGGCAACCGGGCGTTGGCAGCAGCGTCTCGAACCCTGATTCCAACTCTCCCTCCGGAGTACCGTCATGAACTCGTCTCTTCCGTCCGACGTACTTGATCAGATCGTGCTGGAACAACAGCACTTCACCGACGCGCCCCAGGCTTTCTTCGAGGCTTGGAAGCGTGGCGCCAGGATCGCCGGCGCCGAATGGTTCGGCGACGGCACGCGCGAGGGCCTGCAAAAAGCCACCACCAAGTGGGACCTGCGTCCGAACCTGCTGATGATCAGCGACGCCCTGGGCGTCCTGAGCGGCGGGCAGCGGATGTTCCTCGCCGCAATGGTGAGCTTCTACAACAGCCACGAAGGCGGAGCGATGCTCAAACGCTGCGGCTTCGAGGGCCTGTCCGACCTCGGCGGCCTCGATCTGCAGCGACGCAAGGTTATCGCCGACCTGACGCTGCACTACACCGGCTGGTGAACCTCATCCGGCAAGCCAGCAGCTTTCTCTTTTCCAACCCCACGAGGGACATGCGTCCCCGTTCGGGGCCATGTCCCTCCTTCTTTTCCCAGGAGCGACCATGTCCCGAATCCCTTCCATCGCCGTCGTCCTTGAAGGCGGCCTCGTCCAAACCGTCATCGTCCAGGATTGGTCCGGTGCGATCCCGCATCCGCGGATCGTGATCGTCGACTACGACACCGAAGGTGCCGACGACGACGAGATCACTCAATTCTCCATCGGCAGCGAGCAGACCGAGGCGGTCTGCCGCATCGAAACGCCGGAAGTGTACGAATCCCTCAAGGATGCGCTGTCGCCCAAAGCCGTACTCACGGCGCTGGGCGCGACCGACGATGGCGAGAAACCCTCGCCAGCCCTGGTGCTCGCCCGTGAAGTGCGCCAGAGCATCCTCGACCTCGATGCCCGGCTCGACCGCCTGGAGCAGGTGCCGACCGGCGACGACTACAACGCGCTGTACCAGCTCGCCAACGGCGGCTTGATCGATCTGTTGAAGGCCCTGGGCGATCCCACGGACTTCGGCGACTGATCCTTGCCGGCCTTTCACCGCCCGGAGCCTTCGTGGCCTCGGGCTTCTCCCTGCGGATGCCATCGTCCGCAGGGGCGTGGCTCCGCGCTTTCATCCCAAGGAGCCACCATGGCCAACAACTACTACGACGCCACCGGCGTCCTGATGCTCGAAAGGGTCACACCCGTCATCACCGCGCTGTTCGACGGTTTCAATCTGGATGCGTCCTATCCTGGCAACGGACAGACCTACATTGCGCGCATATCCGAATCCAACGACCCGCAATGGGACGACGTACTGGAGGCGCTGACCGACCTCGCTACCGTGCTCGATCTTCCGGTCCCGGACGAGGAAGACCCGTCGATGGCAATGATCCTTGAAGTGCTGGCCCCGCACTTCGGCGCAGATCAGAACCTGGAGCTGCAGAACCTCATCGAACATCATCGGTTCGAGGATTCCGCGGACCTGGACGCATTGCTGCTCATCGCCTCGTGCTTCAACGACGGCCATAACCTGGCCGCCATCCAGTTCGAGGGCTGCTGGCATTGCAGCAAGCCACGCCTGTTCGAGTTCGGCGGCGAGGGTTGCTTCCTCAGCCGTGAGCTGAACGTGTTCAGTAGTTCCCGCCAGGCACTGGACCTGGGGCTGGATCTGCACCAGGCGCTTCTTGCTGACGACCTCGATAAGGCCGCCGCCAGGATCGCCAAAGAGACGCAGACGCTGCTTGCAGGCATCAGCGAGGAATCAATTCGCGAACGCCTGCGCAGGCGTGTGATCGAGCAACTGCTCGGTGATCCACCGTCACCTGTGCCGGCCTGACCGGACGCCACTTCTATCGACCCGCTGGGGAATCTATCCCCAGCCGGGGATGGACCCAGCCATACTCTGCTGGAGCGAATCCCATGTCTACCATCGACAACCCCTTCGCCCGCGGGTATCTGAACCCGCGCATCGTTCGTACCCTCCTCATCACGCATGAGGAGGACTGCCCGCCGGTTTGGCGACCCTTGCACGCCAGCCAGGCGTACCTGCCCGACGATCAGGTCGCGCTGTTTCCCTGCCTGATCGGCAAGGATTTCGCGCTGATCACCGAAGGGCAGGAAGTGCCTGAAGAGCTGGAATCCCAATGTCCGACCGAGGGCATCGTGCGCGCGGTGGTCTACGCCGTCGCTGCGGACGACTTCGACGGCCAGCCCGTGCACGTGGGCGACACGTACTCCGAGGAAGCTGCGCGCGAGGTCGTGCGACGCCTGAAGTTCGAGACGGGCTACTACAGCCGGTGCTGGGAAATCAGTTTCGCGCACATCACCGAGGAGGCAGGCCGCTATCTGGCTGATCTGGCCGATCTTGCGACCCCGAGCCGCTTCCTGTTCGTCGCATTCCGCATCCCCTACAGCCCGGCGATCGGCGTAAAGCTGATCGCCACGCCCTGGACCGACGAGAACCTGCAACTGGTCGACGGCACCACCGCCGAACGACTGCGACAGGAGCATCGGAAGAAGGGTATGCCGGAATGCCTCGTCGAGGTGCTTCATCTGGCCGCGCTGGCCGACGTCCGCATGCTGGTGTTCGACGCCGATGCGCCTGTGCTGGACGGCCTGCCGCTGTACGAAGACGAGTGAACCCTGAGCCCCCATGCCGGGGCTCTTTCTTTTCCGGAACCCGGTACTGGCGAAGTTCCGATTCCCCGGCGATTCCAGGCATGCACTCCTTCAGGCTGTCTGCATGTTCGCTGGCGTTGCCGGCAGCATGCCCAGGCAGTCGAGACCTTCAGGACTGCGGCGCGGCTTGCCGTGCTGGTCGTTTCCTCATCCCCGGACGCGCTTCGCGTCCATCACGCAACCCACAAGGGACGATCCTCCCTTGCGGGCGGGAGTCCCTTGACTTTTCCTCAAGGAGCCTCCCATGGATACCCAAGCCATTCGCGATCAGATGCCGACACTGGTTCACGGCCATGTGCCTTCCAATGTCCGCAGCTTCAAGTTCAACATCTTCGACGGCCAGCCCAAGGTTTCGGCCCTGGGATTCCAGGTCGACCCGAAGCCGTTCGACGGCAAGGTGATCGCCAAGACCGCCGAGGTCATCGTCGTCAAGACAGGCCGCGCTGAGTTCGCGGTGCTCGATCGGGCACTCTTGACCGAGGATCCCGCCGAAGGCGCCAAGGTTCACGTGGAACCCTACGCCAGACGCCGCTTCGACGGCCTGCGGGCCGACACACCCGAAGAGCGGACCGAACGAACCGCCGATGGTGTGCCCTACACGGTGCAGACGTTCGTGCTGGGCAGTGCACCGGCCAAGCTGCCGATACCGGCGCCGCGTTGCCCCGAGCTGGCCGAGTTGATCAATCAGCTGGAGCAGTTGCCAGCCCCCGATGGTTTCCGTCGCATCACCCACATGCTGGTCGATGCGGGCGCCAAAGACTTCAGCTGGGTCGATCCGACGCCGGCCAATATCCTCAAGACGCCGCCAGCCATCCGCTTCTCCGTTGCAACCGGGAAGTTCGAGGGCCAGGTCACCGTGCTCTACGACCGCGCTGCCGACCAGTACGTGATCGAGCTGCACCGGGACGGCACGCAGGTTGAACGGGTAGAGGACGTGTTCTTCGACGATCTCGGCAGCGTTCTGGAACGCCTGATCGACGACGGCACCTGGCGCTTCATCCGCATCCAGCACCTGTCTGGCCCCAAGTCCGTCCGGCATTGATCCCGGCCTTGCTTCCCGCCCTCGCGGCGGGAAGCCCTTCAGATTCAGGCGGCCGCCTTCGGCCAATGCGGTCTCGGACGGATACCCATTTCCGCTCGCGACGGCAGGCCCCGCGCGTAGGCTGCAAATCACGTTCCGCTGACGTTGTCAGCGTCAACCAGGCAACTTTCGGTCTTCAAGGTTGCGCACGGCTCACCCGTGTGACTGAACCAGTTCGCATCGCATCCTCGCGCGAACGACCGCCGGCTCGCCGGTGGTGATGCACCCATGTTCCTCAACCCATCGCGGGGTTACGCACCTCCCCGCCGTGGGAAAGGTGTGTCTCCGCTGTTCTTGATCCTAAGTCTGGAGATTCACCATGACCACAGCACTCAATCAGAAGTCCTACTTCGACCTGCACACCTCGGGCATCGGCTACATCCAGCGCGCCCGCGTTGTGAAAGCCACCGGCGGCCGCAAGGCACAGCCGTTTCTGGCCTGCACCATCGCCGCCCTCGTGGGTTCCGCCAACGACGAGAAGCGCCGCTACTTCGACGTGAAAGTGTCCGGTGCGGAGGCGAAGAAACTGGTCGAACGCTACGTCGGCAACGACGATCCGGAGCAGCGTCCGCTCGTGCGCTTCCGTCTCGGCGACCTGTGGGTCGATCCGTTCATCCGTCCCAAGGGCGACCGCAAGGGCGAGCCGGCAGCCAGCCTCAAGGCGCGTCTGCTCAAGGCCGAGCCGCTGGATCCCGCCGAACTGGCGACGATCGAGCAGTACGACCTGATCACCCATGGCATCGGCTACCTCAACCGTCCCAAGCTGGTGAGACCGGCGGAGAGCGATCCGTTCCTTGCGTGCACCCTCGGTGTGCTCAGCGGACCGGTCGACGATCCGGACTACCGGTACATCGACACCATCGTTGCCAACCGCGACGCGGAGCACCTGGTGCGGCGCTGCATGCAGGCCGTCGAGGCGAAGAAGAAGGTACTGATCGCCTTTCGTCTGAACGGCATGAAGGCCGAGCCGTACATCCGCACCAAGGGTGAACGGGCCGGCGAAGCCGCGGCGAGCCTGGAGTCGAAGCTGATCCACATCGGCCTGATCAAGGTCAACGGTCAGCGGGTCTACCCGACCACTTCCGAAGCCGACGCACCCCAGGACGCTACCGCGTCCGAGGCGAGCGCCCAAGCCGAGGACGTCAACGGCACCCAGACGCCCGCGCAGCCTGCTCCGCAGGAGGCGAACGTCGAAGTGCCTGAAGAGGAGCCCGCCCTGGCGGCTTCGTTCTGATCTGCAAGGCCCATCCGGGTCCTGCGTGTTCCTCCCAGTCTTCATGCCGCCGGCACCTCGGTGTCGGCGGCGTGAGGCTGCACCGGGTTCGACCCGGATTCCCTCGGCCCTTCCGGGCTGTTCTTCATCCCTGCAATCGGTCCTCGCCGGCCTCTGGCCTGCGGGACTGCTTGCGTTTTCTCCAAGGAGACTGCCATGCAACTCGCATCCCGCTTTGGGTCGCGATCCCCCGTGCTGCGTTCGGATCGCCCGCTGTCGGACGATCAGATCCGCACCGTCGCCCCATCCATCTTCGCCGAGGCCGCGCACGATAGCCGGTCGGAGCGCTATAGCTACATTCCGACCGCCACCGTGCTGGAGAAGCTGCGCAAGGAAGGCTTCGAGCCGTTCTTCGTTTGCCAGACCCGCGTGCGGCAGGAGGATCGCCGCGATTTCACCAAGCACATGCTGCGGCTGCGGCATGCCAGCCAGATCGATGGCCAAGCCGAGGCCAACGAGATCATCCTGCTGAACTCGCACGACGGCACCAGCAGCTATCAGATGCTGGGCGGCATGTTCCGCTTCGTCTGCCACAACGGCCTGGTCTGCGGCGACACGACCCTGGACGTGCGCGTGCCCCACAAGGGCGACGTCACGAGCCACGTCATCGAAGGCGCTTATGAAGTCCTCAGCAGCTTCGAGCGGATCGAGCACTCCCGGGACACCATGCGCGCCATCACGCTGGACGAAGGCGAAGCAGAAGTGTTCGCGCACTCGGCCCTGACGCTGAAGTACGCGGGCTCGGGCTCGGTGCCTATCACCGAAAGCCAGCTGCTGCGGCCGCGGCGCTTCGATGACCGGGAATCCGACCTGTGGTCCACGTTCAACCGGGTCCAGGAGAACCTGGTCAAGGGCGGACTGGACGGCCGCACGGCCAACGGCCGCCGGCAACGTACCCGGCCGGTGCAGGGCATCGACCAGAACGTGCGTTTGAATCGCGCTCTTTGGCTGCTGGCCGAAGGCATGCGTGAACTGAAAGCGTAGTACCCAACGGACCACCCCATCGGGCGTGGTCCGTTTTCTTTGCGCGGAAGACCGCCGGCACCGCAAGAACACGCCGCATAGATCAGAAACAGGGGAGCAACCGGAATCGCATTGCCGCTCCCCTTGGCGTCGAACCTCGCCGCAACCTTACCCCCATGTCCGCCGGCGTCGCCGGCAGCATGCCCAGGCAGCCTAGACCTTCGAGGCTGCGGTGCGTCACACCGCACTGGTTCTGATCCGTCCTAGCGCATCCCGCGTCCGTCATCTCCCTCCCGGTTCCGGCCCTTCGCGACCGGCACCCGCTTCCTTTTCCCATGAGGTCATCCCCCGTCCATCCGGCCGGTCGGGAGCCTTGTTTTCTATCATCAAAGGAGTCGTCACATGAACGCTGCACGTCACGCCCACCTGGAGTCCATCGTCGTTCCCGGCCAGCTCAAGCTGCGCACCATCCGGGGCCGCAACGGACCGTTCAATGTCTGCCTGCTCACCTGCTGCTTGGGTGATTTCGTTGTCAAAGATCCGGAGTTCGAGCAGTACAAGGAAGGCAAGTACGAGGGCGAGTTCGCCATCCGGCGCATCTTCAACAAGCCCGTCTTGTCCCAAGGCGGCGTCCGCATCGAACTGCGCGCCAGCCTCAACGGCATGACCCTGTCCGGCATCGACAAGCTGGGCAAGGAGGACGCCCGCACCTTCAACGTCCAGGAGGTCGATCCGATCGACGAGGAACAGCCGACGGCGATGGCGGCAACGCCAGCAGCCGTACCGGCCTCGACCACGAACGATCCTCTGATCGACACCCGGCCCTTCGGCATGGAAGCGCCCGCAGCCCCTGTGGCAGCTGGCAGTTCCGACGCCGAAGACGTCGCACTTTTCGGCCTGCTGTGGCCGCTGGGCGAGACGGTCAAGCTGGACCCGACCATCGACCGCCGCACGTTGCGCCTGCAATGCACCCGCCTCAGCAAGCTCGGCTACAGCTTCGATGCCACCTTGCAACAGTGGCAGCACGAAGCGGAGCTTGCCGCGGCCTGATCGCCACGCCGCATCCGCGGTGTTCTTCATCCACCCGCTGTGGTTCCTTCCCCATGCGGGGGAGGCCCTGGCTTTCTTCTGGAGGTCTCCATCATGTCCACCATCGCTCACGACACCACTCGTTCAACGCTGGATGAACCCGCGTGGCGGGAAATCTGCAAGACGGCCGCAGCAAACGCCCAGCGCGGCTGCGGCCTGTCCTGGGACCACTGGGTCACGCTTTTCAGTTCGGAGATCGACGCGAAAGTCAGTCGATTGCCGGAAAGCCAGCGTGCTCAGGCCCTGGAAATCGCGGCCCAGGAATGGGGTTACGCGACACCTGCCGAACGGCAGGAAACCCAGGACTGGCTCGCCGAAAACGGCTTCTGCACGCACGGCATCGAACTGGGCTACTGCCCGGCCGGTTGCGGCTCCTAGTCCGCACAGGAGGAATCGACATGGACTCGATCCTGGCTGCGCTCCCGCCCTCGCTGTTGAAGCTCGTTGAAGGGAGCTTGTCCAACGACGAAGTTTCTTCCGACGAGGAAATGCTCGAGTACTTCATCAGCAACGGCCTCACCGAGGAACAGGCACGGCAGGCATTGACCTACCGCGACCAGTACCTCGGCAGCATCTACCTGGACGGCTTCACGCCGATCACCGCGGTGGACGAGGCGCTTCACTTCAACCCGCACACCCGGCAGTTCGAGCCGGACTGAACGGTTTTCTTCCACCCCCTGGGGCAGCACTTGCCCCAGCGGGCGGTGCTGTTCCCGTTCATCCGAGGACACCACCATGCCCGCAAACACTTCTTCCACCACACTGTACCGCATCGACGAATGTCCTGACCTCATGACCGACGGCTTTGTCGGCGACGAACAGGGCAACCTGGTCTTCCTCTCCGTCTGGGCGCGCGATACGGCCGTCCAGGAGTTCCTGGCTCGCCTGACCCTCGGGCGCGACGAGCAGGGACTGGACCAGTTCCACATCCTGACCGAGCAAGGCGGCTCGATCCCGGTGTTCGTCGGCAACGTCGAACATCTGGACAAGCGCAGCACCCGTGCTTACCGCCGCACGCTGTTCGGGTCGATGGTCCATCTGTGGCTGTTCGATCGCCGCTGCGTGAAACCCGACAAGGCCAACGCTAGCGCGCTTGCACTTCTGCCACGCGACTCGGACCACCGGGTCGAACGGTTGTGGGCGCTGGTGCGAGACACCTGCCCGCTGCCGCTGCTCAATCACTGGCGCGACACCGTGCTGGACCTGCTGAAGACGCAGGCGATGCTGACCCGCCTTCCTGCCGCCCTTGGGCCGCTGGAAGGCCACCGGCTCGCCATCAACGTACCCGTGCTGAGCAAGGCACTGGGTGCGCTGATCCGCGACGACGTACTTACCCCGGACGCATCCGCGATCCGAACCATCTCCGAACGACTGCTTGCAGAAGTGGCGTGAGGACTTCCGTTCCGGACGTGCACGTGTACGTCCGCTTCCTTTCATCTTCGCTACCAGGAGATTCCGATGGCTCTGATGTTTCCAAGACTCGCCCGCAACTTCGTCCGAAACGGGTACTTCCCCACCGATGAACCCACGCTCGAAAGAGCGCTCGCTGCACTGGCGCCCGCTACCGGGCCGATGTGCATCCTTGATCCGTGCGCCGGCGAAGGCGTCGCCGTGGCCGAAGCCGCTCACGCCCTCGGGCGCGAGCAGGTCCGGGCGTTCGCCGTGGAGTACGACGGCGAGCGCGCCCGGCACGCGCGGCAGATGGTCGATCACTGCATCCATGGCGACCTGATGGACACGATCATTTCCAGGCAGTCTTTCGGGCTGGTCTGGCTCAATCCGCCCTACGGCGACCTGTCCAAGGACGTGAACGGCAACATCGGCTATCAGGGCCAGGGCCGTGCCCGACTGGAGAAGCTGTTCTACCAGCGCTCGCTGCCGCTACTGCAGTATGGCGGGGTGCTGGTGTTCATCGTGCCGCACTACATCCTCGACGCCGAACTGGTCGGGTGGCTGGTGCGCCACTTCGCGGACCTGCGCATCTACCGAGCGGTGGAGACGCAGTTCAAGCAGGTGGTGATCTTCGGTCGGCGCATTCGCCAGCGCGACCAGGCATCGGACTCGGCAAAAGCCACGCGCGGCCTGCTGCTGCAGATCGGGCAAGGCGATGCCGAAGCCGAAGAACTGCCCATCGAGTGGCCGTTCCAGCCGTATGTCGTTCCCGCCATCCCGGCGGAGCCGGAGCACTTCTATCGCGTGACGATGGAGCCCGAGCAGTTCGGCATCGAAATCGGCCGGCTGCAAGGACTCTGGCCCGCGCTCGATGTCCATCTCGGGCCGGCACAGCAGTCGCTGCGGCCGCCGGCGCGGGCCTTGTCGGAATGGCATACCGCCCTGGCCTTGGCTGCAGGCGCGATCTCCGGCGTGGTGACGTCCAAGACCGGGCGCGTGCTCGCCGTCAAAGGCGACACGCACAAGGAGAAGACGCTCCAGACCGAGTACACCGAGCGCGACGATGGCTCTGTGGCCGAGACGCGCATCCTGACCGACAAGTTCGTTCCGGTCATCCGTGCGTTGGATCTGACACCCGACTCGCCGACGCGCGGCGAGGTGCTGACCATTCGCTGATCGCCTGCTGCACGACGCAGCTTCTGTCCACCCCATGGGGCCACGCCGCCCCGATGGGCTGCCGTGGCCCCGTTCTTTCCACGAAGGAGCTACCACCATGGCAAAAGAAGCCGTTTTCATCAGCCTCGTGCCCCAACCGCGATTTTCGCCGGGGCAGATGATCGTCACTCGTGGGATTTCCGACCTGATCCAACGGGGCCGGCTCAATCCCAGCGCGTACCTGCGCCGCCATCTCAGCGGCGACTGGGGCGACCTGTCCGACGAAGACCGACGCCAGAACGACCTGGCGCTGGCTTCGGGCGAGGATCGTTTGTTCTCGTCCTACCAGGTCGCGCCAGACCTGACTCTCTGGATCGTCACCGAGTGGGACCGCAGCGTCACGACGCTGCTGCTGCCCAGCGAGTACTGATCCCAGTTTGACGGCGCAAGCCGTCGCCATTCTTCCCATCCACGGGGCACATCATCGCCCCACAAGGGAGGTGCGTGCCCCATTCATTTGGAGCACCACCATGTCTCTCGATCTCGACACCGTTCCATCCGCGGAAGGCACTGCCTTGCAGGGCGAACTGCTCGATGCGGAATCTTCCTCTCTCACGATGAGCCTTCAGGACTTCGTCGCCGAATGCGGCGATGACCTGCTGGAAGCCCTCAATCGGGCCAACCCGCCTGTCTACACCGGGCAACCGCGGGCACATCGCCAACTGGTCCTGGCAAGCCTGAAGCGCCAGTTGTTCCCGGCCCAGGCCGACGTGGTCCACGCCGTCAGCGAGCTGCTGATCGATCGCGGCGAACGCGCTGCGATCGTCAATGGCGAAATGGGCTGCGGCAAGACCACCGTCGGCATCGCCACGGCCGCCGTGCTCAACGCCGAAGGCTACCGCCGCACGCTCGTCTTGAGCCCGCCCCACCTGGTCTACAAGTGGCGGAGGGAGATCCAGGAAACCGTCGCCGGTGCGCGCGTCTGGGTGCTCAATGGCCCGGATACGCTCGTCAAGCTCATGAAGCTGCGCGAGCAGCTGAACGTGCCGGCGCAGGGCCAGGAGTTCTTTGTCCTTGGGCGCGTCAGGATGAGGATGGGGTTCCACTGGAAACCCGTTTTCACCCGGCACCGGACGCTCGACGGCGACGTGGGCGCGTGCCCCGACTGCGGCCAGGTCATCACCGACCTCGACGGCGAGCCGATCAATCCGGTCGACCTCGAAGCCGAGGAGCAGCGCCGCAAGTGCAGCCACTGCGGCTCCGCGTTGTGGAGCCTGATTCGTCCCCGGAGCCTGTCCGCCAGCGACCAGTCCTCCGCCGTCCTCAAGGCCCTGACCCGCATTCCGACGATCGGCCAGGTCACCGCGCAGAAGCTGATGCAGAAGTTCGGTGATGCCTTCCTGGCATCGATGCTTGGGGACAACATCTATGAGTTTGTCAACCTCATGGATGAGCGTGGCGAGCTGATCTTCTCGGATCGACAGGCGCACCGGATGGAACGCGCCATGGCGAACATGGAGTTCGGATTCGGCACGGGAGGTTATCAGCCCAGCGAGTTCATCAAGCGCTACTTGCCGCACGGCACGTTCGACCTGCTGGTCGCCGACGAAGCGCATGAGTACAAGAACGGCGGAAGCGCCCAGGGCCAAGCCATGGGCGTCCTCGCCGCGAAGTCGCGCAAGACCTTGCTGCTCACCGGCACCCTGATGGGCGGTTACGGCGACGACTTGTTCCACTTGCTGTTCCGGGCGCTGCCCGGACGCATGATCGAAGACGGCTACCGGCCGACCAAGAGCGGCAGCATGACGTCGGCCGCGATGGCGTTCATGAGGGACCACGGGGTCCTGAAGGACATCTACTCCGAGAGCAAGGCCACCGCGCACAAGACGGCCAAGGGCTCGAAGGTGTCGGTGCGCACCGTCAAGGCGCCGGGCTTCGGTCCCAAGGGCGTCCTGCGTTGCATCCTGCCGTTCACGGTCTTCCTGAAGTTGAAGGACATCGGCGGCAACGTGCTGCCGCCCTACGACGAGGAGTTCCGCGAAGTCGCGATGGAGGCGGAGCAAGCCGCCGCCTACCGCGATCTGTCGGGTCGGCTGACCCAGGCGCTGAAGCAAGCCCTGGCGAAGCGCGACACGACCCTGTTGGGCGTAGTGCTCAACGTGCTCTTGGCCTGGCCGGATTGTTGTTTCCGGCCTGAAACCGTAGTGCACCCGCGCACGCGCGGCACCTTGGCGTTCGTCCCGGCTCAGTTCACCGAGTTCGAGATCACGCCGAAAGAGCGCGAGCTGATCGACATCTGCAAGCAGGAGAAAGCGCAAGGGCGCAAGACCCTGGTCTATTCGGTCTACACCGGCACGCGCGATACCACGTCGCGCCTCAAGGTGTTGCTCGAGCAGGAAGGCTTCAAGGTGGCCGTGCTGCGCGCAAGCGTGGATGCGTCCCGCCGGGAAGACTGGATTGCCGAGCAGCTCGATCGCGGGATCGATGTCCTGGTCACGAACCCGGAGTTGGTCAAGACGGGCCTCGATTTGTTGGAGTTCCCCACGATCGTCTTCATGCAGAGCGGCTACAACGTCTACTCGTTGCAGCAGGCAGCACGGCGCTCGTGGCGCATCGGGCAGAAGCAGTCCGTGCGCGTGATCTATCTCGGCTACACCAACTCCTCGCAGATGACCTGCCTGGGGTTGATGGCGAAGAAGATCATGGTGTCGCAGAGCACGTCGGGAGACGTGCCGGAGTCGGGACTCGATGTCCTGAACCAAGACGGGGATTCCGTCGAGGTGGCGCTGGCCAGGCAACTGGTCGCCGCCTAGTTCCTCCATGCCGGCGGCTCTTTCGAGGGCCGCCTTTCTTTCTTCCGTATCCCTACCTCATCACTCATCCTTCCCAGGAGAATCATCATGCAAGACGACAAGCTGTTTCGTACAGAAGTGTCCTCCAGCGACGAGTTTGCTGATTTGCCGGCCGTCGTCGAGTTCTCGATCGACCTCTCCACCGCGCGCAAGATTCTTCGCCTCGCGGCGGTGGTGAAGGAGCATGGCCTCTACAAGGTCGAGAAGTTCGACTACCGCGCGCAGTACCTGTCGCATGACGACGAGGAAGGCTCGGACCAGACGGATTCGAGCAGCGACGACCGTTTCGTTAGCACGGAGGCCGACACGCTCAACGTCTCCGACAGCCATTTCTGGTTCGCGGCATTCCTCAAGCACACCGACGTCGAGATCACCAGCGAGCAGTTGCCGATAGGCGAACTTGTCTCGCACTTCAACCTTGCGCCAGGTGAAGAGAGTCCAGCTCCCACCAATGCCGACGACTGACGCAGGCACTTCCTCCACTACGACGGCCCTTCGGGGCCGTTCTTCTTGGTATCCGGATCTAGCTGTGGACGATCACATCAGCCGGATGACCAGCCCATCGCTCGCGATCGTGTTCACGCCAAAGCGGGTCGAGCCTTGCCGTCTCATCATCCACGACCCTCGATATGGGATCAGCGGCGCGCGGATCGTCGAACGCCGTTGCAATGGCGTCGACCACGCCGCGCCCGTATTTCTGCACCAGCAGGGCCGCAAGCCGTGGAGTCTCTGCGCCTCGCGCTACGTCCTTTGCCCGCCCATTGGCGTAGTCCTTCACCTGTTGAATCAGCCGTTCGACTGCGATTTTCCTGTCCATTCCGATGCTCCTGTCCTGTTGCCCGAGAGCCGGATCCGGTCGTGGACAAACACTAGCACCCAGGCGGCTTTCTTTGCGCATCCCCCGCGCCAGTTAATCCGGCGCGGAAGGATTCGCTTTGTTTGCTGCCCGAAGGGATCGCCGCGGCGATGGTGATGGCTCGTCGCTTCAGGACGCCACGCTATGTGCCCCTCCGATCCTTGGTTTCGTGATCCCGGACGCCACCTGCTGTCCGGCCTGCTCGGCTTGTTCTGGGCCGCGTTGCTCGGCGGCTGCGCGACGGCGCCCACGCCGACGCCGACGCCCGAGGCACCGGCCGCCGTCGCACCCGACCTGTCACCGGAGTTCGTCCCGGTGGTCCGGTACGGCCGCTACACCTTGATCGAATTGGCGCCCAGCGCCGCGCAGCGGGACCTGCTGCTGCAGGTGGTGGAGGTGTCCACGCCCGACACGCTGCATGCCACCGTCGCCGACGCCTTGCGCCATGTCCTGCGGCGTTCGGGCTACCAGCTCTGCGGCGGCCAGGACACCGAGGCCCTCGGCAGGCTGCCGCTGCCGGCGGCCCATTACCAGCTGGGGCCGCTGGTCCTGCGCGACGCCTTGCTGACCCTGACCGGCCCCGCCTGGGATCTCCACGTGGACGACGGCACGCGCCTGGTGTGCTTCAGCCACGTCGCTTCAGCGCCGACCGAGACCGAACCCCAGCCGACCACCGCTCCGGATGCTGACGTCCAGGTGCAGACCTTCCCGCTTGCGGTGGAGGACCAGCCATGACCCCGACGATGCCGGGCACCGCGTACCCGCGGCGGGCGACCTTGCTGCACGTCGCCGCCGTCACCTGGGTGCTGCTGATCAGCACGGGCGCGGTGGTCAACCACGTCACCCTGACCAAGCTCGCCGACGAGGCCGAGGCCAGTACGGCAGACACGCAGATCGCGGCGCTGGAGCAGCGCCTGACCGAGCTATCCCAGGACTCCGAACAGTCGCGCACACGGCCGCCTGCCGTGCCGCAGGCTCGCTACGATGCTGACCGCCAGGCGCTCGACCGCCGGCTCTCGGCGCTTGAACAATCACTGGGCGACCGGTCCGCGGATGCCGCGCTTCAGACCATGCAGGCACGCATCGAACGGTTGGAGGCGCGACCGACCGCCCGGCCGGCGCCGCGGCCTGCCACCGCGCCTGGTACGGCCCCCACCACTCCGCCGAAGCCGGTCGAGCCGCCGTTTCGCGTCATGGGCGCTGAGCTTCGTGCCGGCGAACGGTTCCTGTCGATTCTTCCGGCCGAGAGCAGCGCCCTGGATCAGGCCCGGCTGCTGCGGCCGGGCGAGGAGGAAGCCGGCTGGCGCCTGACCGCCATCGAGGGCGACATCGCGGTGTTCCAGCACGGCACCGAGACCCGTCGCCTGACGGTACCAGCCCGGTAGGTGTCGCCGATGAAGCACGCCACCGCCGCCCTTGGCCTGCTTGCCGCGCTCGCGCTTAGCGCGCCGCAGTCCCTATTGGCCCAGCAGCCGCAGGCTGCTGCAACGAACGTGGCCCCCAGCCGTGAGCGGCCTGCTCCTATCGCACGCAGCGACGAGGACCAGGCGCGCGACTGGGGGCTACGACCGGAGGAGTGGGTTCGCTACCGCGAATTGATGCAGGGACCGCTGGGCCTGTCGTCGCCGAACCTGGACCCGCTGACCGCCTTGGGCATCGAGGCCCGCTCGGACGAGGAGCGGCGCAGGTTCGCGGAGCTGCAGGTCCAGATCGAAGCGCGGCGCGTCGAGAAGCTGCTGGCATACCAGCGCGCCTACGACGCCGCCTGGCAACGGCTCGCGCCGGGCATGCAGCGCGTCAACCTGCCCGGCGCGGGTGCGGCACCCCCCGGCATGACGCAAGCGGGCGAACGCATCGCGGTTTTCATCAAGGATGCCTGTTCCGGCTGCGACGAGACCGTCCAGCGTATGCAGGCCGAAGGCGTGTCCTTCGACATCTACGTCGTCGGCAGTCGCGGCGACGACGCACGCATCCGTGAATGGGCTCGCCGCATCCGCATCGATCCGGCCAAGGTACGCAGCGGCCACATCACCCTCAACCACGACGGCGGCCGGTGGCTTTCCCTCGGTGTGCAGGGCGAACTGCCCGCCGTCGTGCGGCAGGTTGGCGGCCAATGGCAGCGCCAGCAGTAGCGCGCATCGCGCTGGGCGTGTTGTGTGGCCTGGCCGCGATCACCGCCGCCGCGCAGGAGGTGCCGCCACCGGCTTACCAGCTGGCCGCGCAGCGTGCCGGCGTTCCGTCCACCGTGCTGTACGCCGTGGCCCTTCAAGAGAGCGGGACCCGACTCAACGGCCGCCTGATCCCCTGGCCGTGGACGCTGAACGTCGCGGGCGCCTCGAAGCGCTACGGCACCCGTGCCGACGCCTGCGCCGGCTTGCAGCACGCGCTGCGCCGGGTGCCCCCGACCCGCATCGACGCAGGACTCGGGCAGATCAACGTCGGCTACCAGCGGCATCGCTACGCGCACCCCTGCGATCTGCTCGATCCCTACCGCAACCTCGCCATCGCGGCCGAAATCCTGCGCGAGCAGCACACCCCCGGCGAGGACTGGCTCGTCGCCATTGGTCGCTACCACCGTCCCGCCGGCGGCGCGCCCGCCGCGCGCTATCGCCGCAGCGTCGACAAGCACCTCGCGCGCGTGCTCGGCGAACCCCGGCTGGATACCACCACCAGGAGAGACCTGCCATGAAGTCCTTTCGTGCCGCCGCCCCGCTGGCGGTGTTGTCGTGCCTGTCGTTCGCGACGCTGGCGCAGTCTCCGCCGCTGGTCGTCGTCGAAGACCGGGGCGGTGCGTCCGCGCTGCCGTACTACGAGGCGCTGAACCTCCAGCCCCGCGCGGACCGGCCGCCGCCGCGCATCGAACTGCCCCGCGTACCCAACCATGCCTTCGACGAGGCGGACATGCTGCCCGTGCGCTCGGTCCGTCTGTCGCCCGGCGACGTCGCGCGCCGGGTGATCCAGGCGCCGGGACTGCGGCCGCTCTTCCTGATCGGCGACGACGACCGCTCGCGCGCCTGGCTGCGCCAGCGGGGATCGGCCCTGCACGAGCTGGGTGCCGTAGGGCTGGTGGTCCAGGTCGAATCGCCGCAGGCCCTGGCCTCGCTGCGCGCGCTGATCCCCGAGCTGCCGCTGGCGCCGGCCTCCGGCGACGAGCTGGCCCAGCGCCTGGGGCTGCGCCACTACCCGGTGTTGGTGACGGCCACGGGCATCGAGCAGTGAAGCCCCCGCGATGGCCCAGCGCTACGCGATCGAGGTATTGCTGCGGCCAGCGGTGGAGCTTTATACCGTCGCGGTGTGTGCGGGCGCCGCGCTGGTGTGCGTGGCGGCACCGTGGTCGCTCGCGCTAAGCCCGCTGCTGGGCCTGGGCAGCGCCTTGGCCTTCCTTACCTACGGCGCGATCCGGCTGCGCGATGCGCTCGTGATCCTGCGCTACCGGCGCAACATCCGCCGGCTGCCGCGCTACGTGATGACCAGCCGCGACGTGCCGGTGAGCCAGCAACGGCTCTTCATCGGCAGGGGCTTCCGGTGGGAACAGAAGCACACGCACCGGCTGATGCAGACCTACCGGCCGGAGTTCCGACGCTACGTCGAGCCGACAGCCGCCTACCGGATCGCGCGCCGGCTCGAAGAGCGGCTTGAGTTCGCGCCGTTTCCCATCTCCAAACTCGCCAAGGCGCTGGCCTGGGACAGCCCGCTCAATCCCGCGCGTCCGCTGCCGCCGGTCGGCGGCATGCCGCGGCTGCACGGCATCGAACCGCACGAAATCGACGTTTCCCTCCCGCTACCCGAGCGCGTAGGCCACACCCTGGTCCTGGGCACCACGCGCGTCGGCAAGACCCGGCTGGCGGAGCTTTTCATCACGCAGGACATCCGGCGGCGCAACGCCGCGGGCGAGCACGAAGTGGTCATCGTATTCGATCCCAAGGGCGATGCCGATCTCCTGAAGCGGATGTACGTCGAGGCCAAGCGCGCCGGCCGCGAGGGCGAGTTCTACATCTTCCATTTGGGCTGGCCCGAAATCAGCTCCCGCTACAACGCCGTGGGGCGCTTTGGCCGCATCTCGGAAGTCGCCACGCGCATTGCCGGACAGCTCTCCGGCGAGGGCAACTCAGCCGCCTTCAGGGAGTTCGCGTGGAGATTCGTGAACATCATCGCGCGCGCCCTCGTGGAGCTGGGACAGCGCCCGGATTACCAGTTGATCCAAAGGCATGTGATCAACATCGATGCGCTGTTCATCGAGTACGCCGCCCACTTCTTCGCCCGGACCGAACCGAAGGCGTGGGAGGTCATCGTCCAGCTGGAAGCACGGCTCAACGAGAAGAACATCCCGCGCAACATGATCGGCCGCGAGAAGCGGGTGGTCGCGCTGGAACAGTACCTCTCGCAGGTGCGCGTCTACGACCCGGTGCTCGACGGTCTGCGCAGCGCGGTGCGTTACGACCGAACCTACTTCGACAAGATCGTCGCGAGCCTGCTGCCGCTGCTGGAAAAGCTGACCACCGGCAAGATCGCGCAGCTGCTGGCGCCTGACTATTCCGATCTCACCGATCCGCGCCCGATCTTCGATTGGATGCAGATCATCCGCAAGCGCGCGGTCGTCTACGTCGGCCTGGATGCGCTGTCGGACGCGGAGGTTGCCGCCGCGGTCGGCAACAGCATGTTCAGCGATCTCGTGTCGGTCGCCGGGCACATCTACAAGTTCGGCATCGATGACGGCCTTCCGGGGACTGCAACCAGGACAAGGGTGCCGATCAACCTCCACGCGGACGAGTTCAACGAACTCATGGGAGACGAGTTCATCCCGTTGGTAAACAAGGGCGGCGGCGCCGACCTGCAAGTGACTGCCTATACGCAGACGCTAAGCGACATCGAAGCGCGCATCGGCAACCGCGCCAAGGCCGGCCAAGTCGTCGGCAACTTCAACAACCTGATCATGCTGCGCGTTCGCGAGACGGCGACCGCGGAACTGCTGACCCGGCAGTTGCCGAAGGTCGAGGTCTACGCCACAACCCTGATGAGCGGCGCCACCGACAGTTCGGACATCCACGGCCCGACCGACTTCACCTCCAACACGCAGGATCGCATCTCCAGCACGAGCGTCCCGATGATCGAATCGGCCCACGTGGTCGGGCTACCCAAGGGCCAAGCCTTCGCGCTGATGCAGGGCGGCAACCTGTGGAAGATCCGCATGCCGCTGCCGGCCCCCGATCCCGACGAGGTGATGCCGCACGACCTGCAGCAGCTCGCCGGCTACATGCGCCAGCACTACGCGGAGGCAGGCGACTGGTGGGAAGGCAACGCCGCAGCCGGCTTGCAGGACACGCCGCTGCCGGACGATCTGCTTGAAGGCTTCCGCCACATCGCCGGCACCGAAGCCGCGCCGGTTGAGTTGCGGCCATGAAGGATCCAGCCACCACCGCCCAGCACCAGCAGACCCGCCAACAGGGACTGCTGGCAAGCATCGTGACGATGCCGTTCCGGTTCCTCGGCGTGCTGATCGGAGCGCTGCTGCTGTCCATCGTGATCGAGTGCGTCGGCATGCACTTCTTCTGGCCCGAACAAGGCTGGCGCCACGCCCAGGGCATGCTCGACTACGAACTCGGCCAGCTTTCCGCGCACTTCACCCGCAGCGCCGTCGTCCAGGAGCCCGGCCGCACCGCACACTGGCTGGTCGAGCGTTCCTACGAATGGATCTTCGTGAAGAGCGGCCTGCTCGAATGGATGAGCAACGCCTCGACGCAGGCGCGCGCGCCCAGCCAAGGCGGTACGCGCGACTTTCGCTACTACGTGAGCCAGGTCTACGTGTGGACCGAGAGCTACCTGATCGCCGCGGCCTACACCACGCTCACCTTCATCGTCAGGCTCCTGGTGCTGACCCTGACGCTGCCGCTGTTCCTGATGGCGGCGTTCGTCGGCTTCGTCGATGGACTGGCACGACGCGACGTCCGCAAGTTCGGCGCCGGCCGCGAATCCGGCTTCGTGTACCACCGCGCCAAGGCGGCCCTGATGCCCCTGATCGTCTTGCCGTGGGTCGTCTATCTGGCGCTGCCGGTCAGCGTGCATCCGCTGCTGATCCTGCTGCCCGGCGCGATCCTGCTGGGCGTGGCGGTGGGCATCGCCGCCAGCACCTTCAAGAAGTACCTCTAGCGCGGACGCGCCCGGCCATCAATCGGGCCGGCGGCAATCCACATTGTTTGCGGCGCGCATCTGACCGCATCGAGAGCATTTCGCCATTCCTCGTGATTCGCGGATTGGCAAATGCGGATGACCGTTTCTCCTGTCGCCGACTGGCGTTGCGTGCCGGGCCTGCTGCTGGCGCTGTGCATCGCGCTGGGCCTACCGGCCCGCGCGCATGCCGACGACGCCACTGCCGAGCACGCGCGCCTGGCCGCCGCACTTCGCCAGCTCGACGCGATCGACCGGCTGATCGCGCAGGAGACCGCGCGCGCCCGCGACGAGCGCGCCCGCTACTACTTCGACTACCCCCGGCTAAGCGCCGACCTTGAGCGCGTCCGTACCGGCATCCGCGAATACCTGACGCCATCGCGCGCCCAGCCACGCGATCCGGCCGTGCTGCTCGGCGACTACCGCCAGGCCGCGGCCTCCGCCTCCCGTGAACCGGAGGCTACGCCATGAACGCCGCCCAGACCGCCGCCTTCCAGGCCAACGGCGGCTTTCCCCCTTCCGCCGTCTCGGTCGTCGTCGTCGGCGCCGTATTCGCCGTGCTCCTCGTGTGGGGCGTGTGGGCGATGCGGACCGCCTATGTCGGCTGGGCCGAGCAGCGGATTTCCCAGCGTCAGTTCGCAGGTGTCGTGATCCGTTTCATCGCGATGTACCTGGTGCTGACCTTCTTCCTGCTCTCCTAAAGGTCGCCACATGAACCCGGTATCCCGTCGCTTTCGCTTCCCGCGTTTTTCGCAACTGGCCGCGCTGCCGGCCGTCGTGCTGTTCGCGCCGCTCGCCCAGGCCCAGGGCCTGCCGACGATCGAAGACCCCTCGCGCGGCCAGGGCAGCGGCATCATGGAGACGCTGCGCAACTACGGCTACGACATCGTGATGCTGATCGCCTTGCTGGTGGTCGCATCGATGTTCGTCGGCGTGTGCTACCACGCCTACACGCGCTACGCCGAAATCCACAACGGCCGCGCCACATGGGGCCAGTTCGGCCTCACCGTCGCCGTCGGCGCGATCCTGCTGGTCGTGGGGATCTGGCTGCTGACCGAAGCCACCGGCATCCTCTAAGGCCGTCGGCATGGCTGACCAGGACTTCCGGCCGGACGGCACGGTTGCGTTCCTCCCGCATCGGCTCAACCGACATCCGGTCGTCGTGCGCGGGTTGACCGCCGACGAGTTGTGGGTCTGCGCAGGCTTGTCGGCGGCCATGGGGTTCGGCGTTGGCGTGCCCCTGGCATTGGCGCTCTCGACGATCGCGCTGCTGCCCACGGCGATCGTCGCGGCCGTCGCCCTCGGGGTGTTCGGAGGCGGTGGGGCGCTGCGCCGTCTCAAGCGCGGACGCCCGGACACCTGGCTGTACCGGCAACTGCAATGGCGGGTGACAACGCGCCACTCATCACTAAGCCGGTTCGTCGGCGGCCGTCACCTGGTGACGCGTTCGGGCTACTGGACCACACGTAGGAGCCGGACACCATGAGCCGGTTCAAGAACGAGGTCCTGCGCCTCGAAGCGCACATCAAGACCCTGCGCATCGGGGCTAGCGTGGTCGTCGGACTGGCGCTGGTGATGGGGTTCGGCTGGTGGAGCGCACCGCGCGACCTGACCATCCACGTGCCCCCGGACCTGCGCTCGGGCAGCACGCGCAAATGGTGGGAGGTGCCGCCCGAGTCGGTCTACGCCTTCACGTTCTACGTCTGGCAGCAACTGCAGCGCTGGCCGACCAACGGCGACGACGACTACCCCCGCAACCTGCACGCGCTGTCGGCCTATTTCACGCCGGCTTGCCAGGCGTTCCTGCGACAGGACTACGAGTACCGCCGCAATGCCGGCGAGCTGCGCCAGCGCGTGCGCGGCATCTACGAGATTCCGGGGCGCGGCTACGGCTCCAGCCCCGCCACGCGCGTGCGCACGGTCTCGGACCGCGATTGGGTCGTCACGCTCGACGTCACCGCCGACGAGTACTACGGCGCCGAGCAGGTCAAGCGCGCGCTCGTGCGCTACCCGCTGAAGGTCGTGCGTGCGGACGTCGATCCGCAGCGCAACCCCTTTGGCCTGGCGATCGACTGCTACGACGGCACGCCGCAGCGCATCGCCACTCCTGCCGATCCCGCGCCGATTCCCGCGCCGCCCCCTCCCGCGGAAGACACACCATGAACCGCCCACTCGCCACGCTCGGTGCCGCGCTGCTGCTGGCGCTGTCCCTTCCTGTCCATGCCGTCGAGATCCTGCGCTGGGAACGGCTCCCCTTGGCGGTGCCGCTCGTCGTCGGCGAGGAACGGGTGATCTTCATCGACCGCAACGTGCGCATCGGCGTGCCCGCATCGGTTGGTGCACGACTGCGTGTGCAGAGCGCAGCCGGTGCCGTCTACCTGCGCGCCAGCGAGCCGATCGAACCGACGCGGCTGCAACTCCAGGATGCCGACAGCGGCACAGTGATCCTGCTGGACATCGCGGCCGAAACGCCGCAGGACGGACAACCGCCGCTAGAACCGGTCCGCATCGTGGCCGCGGCACCGGCGACGGGCCAGCGCGGCACGACCGGGGAGGACGCGACAACGCGCACCGCGCCGACCGACCGACTGGCGCCACCGACGCCCGTGCCGGTGGTGCTTACCCGCTACGCGGCACAAAACCTCTACGCGCCGCTGCGCACGGTCGAGCCGGTACCAGGCATCACGCGCGCCAATCTGCGTCAGGACCTGCCGCTGCACTCGCTGCTGCCGACACTGCCGGTGCACGCACAGGCGCTGGCAGCCTGGCGCCTGGGTGATCTGTGGGTAAGCGCCGTACGCCTGCGCAACATCGCGAAGCACTGGCTCGATCTCGACCCCCGCGCCCTCCAGGGCGACTTCCTGACCGCGGCGTTCCAGCACCCCGACCTCGGGCCGGCGGGCTCACCGGAGGACACCACGGTCGTCTACCTCGTCACCCGCGGACATGGCCTTCCGCAGGCGCTGCTGCCGGCAATTGCTCCCGTCGACGCCGCGCTCAACCTGCCGGTGCCTGCCGCACCTGGCGACAGCAACGGAGGCCGCGATGAAGAGTAACGGCCTGCTCAAGTGGCTGATGATCCCGATGGTGCTATTGCTGGTCTTCGTCGGCTTCAAGCTGTTTTCCGGTGGCGGTGACACTTCCCACCAGGGACCAACAGACCAACTCACCCCGGAGGAAGCCGCCGCGCTCGGGATCACGGGCGATACGCCCCGCGATACAGTCGCCACGCTCGTGGCGCAGGTCCGGCAGTTGCGCGGCGAACTGCAGACAGCAGTGACGGAGAACAAGGCGCAGCGCGACGAGAACGAACGCCTGCGCCAGCGCGAGGGCGCCGTCGATCGCCGTATCCAGAGCGCGATCGAAACCGAGCGCAACCAGCTTCGACAGGACAGGGAGCAGGCCGCCGCCGAACGGCAGCAGACCCAGGGCCTGCTGCAGGAGCTACAGCAACGCCTAGACGGCGTGACCGGTCGCCGGGACGGCCACGCCGACCTGCCAGTGGGCCTGGGCCTGGAACCGGGCGACAGTACCGGTGCCGGCAGCGACTCCATCCATTGGGTCGAGCCGGACGACGCACGCAAAGAAGGACGCGGACGTTCCCCAGGCGGCACGGACAACTTCAGCTTTCCCACGAGCTTTGGCGAGGCCGGCGAAGGCATTAGCCAAGCCACCGACGACGCCGTGGACGCTGGTCGCCGCGCAGCCGGCAAGCCGGGCATGAAGCCTGTCTACACCGTCCCGACGAACTCCACGCTGATGGGATCGGTCGCCATGACGGCACTGATCGGCCGCGTGCCGATCGACGGGACGGTGAACGATCCTTACCCGTTCAAGGTATTGATCGGCCCCGACAACCTCACCGCCAACGGCATCGATATCCCCGACGTGGCCGGTGCCGTCGTCAGCGGAACCGCGTCGGGCGACTGGACGCTCTCGTGCGTGCGCGGCCAGATCCGCTCGGTGACGTTCGTGTTCAACGACGGGACCATCCGCACCGTTCCCGAAGATCGCGAGCGCGGCAGCAACCGCCAGCAGAACGATGGCAACACCACCCAGGACGGCCTCGGCTGGATCAGTGACCCGCACGGGATTCCCTGCGTCAGCGGCGACCGCCGCTCCAACGCGCAGCAGTACCTCGGCAGCCAAGCACTGATCACCGCTGCCAGCGCCGGCGTGGCCTCCCTGATCGACACCGCCAGCGGCCGCATGTCCTACGTCGGCACCGATGGCTCCATCGGCACGGTGGGCATCACCGGCAACGAAGCGATGGGCCGCATCTTGGCCGGCGGTGTCCGCGACATGGCCGATTGGGTCAACAAGCTCTACGGCCAGGCGTTCGCAGCCGTCTACGTGCAACCCGGCGCCAAGGTCGCCGTGCATCTCGAAGAACCCCTGACCATCGACTACGACCCGGCCGGCCGCCGCGTCGATCACCGACTCGGAGACACCACCCATGCGCAAGACCTGGACTGACGCGCTGGCCGCGCTGGGGATTGCCCTAGTGCTGGCCGGCTGCGCGACCACGAAGGACGAGCTGATGCCGCGCTCGGACCAGACCATGCTCGACATCTGGAACGCCGAGACCGGCGGTGGTGCCGGCGGACCGAGCGAACGCCGGTTGCTCGATGCCCGGCAGTCGCTGCGCCGTCCGCTCACGGCCACCGATGTGCAGGCCGCTCCCGCCGTGCAGGCACGTTACACGCGCACCGCGCAGAACGAGATCTACCGCCAGTTCCACCGCCTACCGAACCCGGACCTGGTGATGTACGTGTTTCCGCACCTGGCCGGCACGGACCAGGCACCGGTGCCCGGCTACACGACGGTATTCCCCTTGTATCAGCAGATCCATTACGCGCTGCCCGGCGAACGGACCGAGGACTACTGATGATCGCGTGGCCCTCGCTCAAGCGCCGGACGCGGCCCGCGCCGGCCACGACTCCGGCAACGCCTGATGCCTGGGAACGCCATACCGCCCAGCTGCGCGCGAACGGCATCCCCGAACCCGGAGGCGGCCCGCGGACCCGCCGCCGGGCCACGGTCGCCGACGAGCAGGCCCTGTACGACGTCGCGCCGTCGTTCGCGGACCTGTTGCCGTGGGCGGAGTACCTGCCCGAATCCCACTGCATGTTGCTGGAGGACGGTGCTTCGGTCGCGGCCTTTTTCGAGCTGCAGCCGATCGGGACCGAGGGCCGCGAGCCCGAATGGCTGAGCCAGGTCCGCGACACCCTGGAAAACGCGCTGCAGGACTCGTTCGATGAACTCGACGAGAACCCGTGGGTGGTCCAGCTCTACGCGCAGGACGAGACCAGTTGGGACCGCTACCTGGAGGACCTGCGCAACTACCTTCAGTCACGCGCGCGCGGCACCGCCTTCAGCGAGTTCTACCTGCAATCGTTCGGGCATCACCTGCACGCGATCGCCAAGGCCGGCGGACTGTTCGAGGACACCGCCGTCACGCGCCTGCCCTGGCGCGGCCAGTCGCGGCGCACGCGCATGGTGGTGTATCGCCGCGTCGGCCAGGGACCGAGCCGCCGCGGACAGTCGCCAGAACAGGCGCTGCACATCGTCTGCGACCGCCTGGTCGGCGGACTTGCCAACGCCGGCGTGCGCGCGCGGCGCCTCGGCGCGGCAGACATCCACGCCTGGCTGCTGCGCTGGTTCAACCCGAACCCGACGCTGCTGGGGCCGAGCGAAGCCGACCGCGAACGCTTCTACGCACTGGCCCGCTATCCCGACGAAGCCGAGCCTGGCGAGATCGAGCTGGCCAGCGGC
Source organism: Pseudoxanthomonas mexicana (assembly GCF_046736355.1). Taxonomy (GTDB): domain Bacteria; phylum Pseudomonadota; class Gammaproteobacteria; order Xanthomonadales; family Xanthomonadaceae; genus Pseudoxanthomonas_A; species Pseudoxanthomonas_A mexicana_B. Next base: position 3,127,994 of record NZ_CP157201.1, read on the forward strand.
ACGGACTTCGCGCAGCGGCTGTTCTTCGGTCAGCCGCGTTCGGACGTCGCCGAGGGCCTGTGGTACTTCGACGAGCTGCCGCATCGGGCGATTAGCGTCGACCGCCTGCGCATGCCGCCGTCCACCGGCCACATCACGGGCGAGACCCGCAAGGGCGGCGACGCGATCAATGCGCTGTTCGACCAGCTTCCGGAAGACACGACCCTCTGCCTGACCCTGGTGGCGACGCCGCAGGACGTGCTCGAAGCGCACCTGAACCACCTGGCGCGCAAAGCCGTCGGCGAGACCTTAGCGTCCGAACAGGCCCGCCACGACGTGGAGCAGGCGCGCGGGCTGATCGGCAGCGCGCACAAGCTCTATCGCGGCGCGCTGACGTTCTACCTGCGCGGACGCGACCTGGCCGAACTCGACGCGCGCGGCCTGCAGCTGGGCAATGTCCTGCTCAACGCCGGCCTGCAGCCCGTGCGCGAAGACGACGAGGTCGCGCCGCTCAACACCTACCTGCGCTGGCTGCCCTGCGTCTACGACCCGGCCAAGGACAAGCGTCAGTGGTACACGCAGCTGATGTTCGTGCAGCACGCCGTCAACGTGGCGCCGCTGTGGGGGCGCAGCCAGGGCACCGGGCACCCCGGCATCACCGTATTCAACCGCGGCGGCGGCCTGGTCACCTTCGATCCGCTGAACCGCCTCGACCGGCAGATGAACGCGCACATGTTCTTCTTCGGGCCGACCGGATCGGGCAAGAGCGCCACCCTCAACAACATCCTCAACCAGGTCGCGGCGATCTACCGGCCGCGCATGTTCATCGTGGAAGCCGGCAACTCGTTCGGCCTGCTCGGCGACCATGCCGCCCGGCTGGGCATGACCGTCAATCGCGTGAAGCTCGCGCCCGGCTCCGGCGTGAGCCTGGCGCCGTTCGCCGACGCGCATCGCTTGGTCGAGACCCCCAGCCAGGTACAGACGCTCGATGCCGACGCGCTGGACGAGGAGAAGGACGAGGAGGACAGCGGCGACGAGCAGCGCGACGTGCTCGGCGAACTGGAGATCACCGCCCGGCTGATGATCACCGGCGGCGAGGAGAAGGAAGAAGCGCGCATGACGCGCGCCGACCGCAGCCTAATCCGGCAGTGCATTCTCGACGCCGCCAAGCGCTGCGTTGCCGAGCAGCGCACCGTGCTTACCCGCGACGTGCGCGACGCGCTGCGCGAGCGCGGCCGCGACGCCACGCTTCCGGAGACCCGGCGCACCCGGCTGCTGGAAATGGCCGACGCCATGGACATGTTCTGCCAGGGCGCGGACGGCGAGATGTTCGACCGCCCCGGCACGCCATGGCCCGAGGCGGACATCACCATCGTCGACCTCGCGACCTACGCGCGGGAGGGATACAACGCACAGCTTTCGGTCGCGTACACGTCGCTGATCAACGCGGTCAACAATATCGCCGAGCGCGACCAGTTCCTCGGCAGGCCGATCGTCAACGTCACCGACGAGGGCCACATCATCACCAAGAACCCGCTGCTGGCGCCCTACATCGTCAAGATCACGAAGATGTGGCGCAAGCTCGGCGCGTGGTTCTGGCTTGCCACGCAGAACCTGGACGACCTGCCCAAGGCGGCAGAGGCCATGTTGAACATGATCGAATGGTGGATCTGCCTCAGCATGCCGCCCGACGAGGTCGAGAAGATCGCCAGGTTCCGCGAACTCACGCCCGCACAGAAAGCCTTGATGCTGTCCGCACGCAAGGAGGCGGGAAAGTTCAGCGAAGGCGTGATCCTCTCGCGCAGCATGGAGCTGCTGTTCCGCGCGGTACCGCCGAGCCTGCACCTGGCGCTGGCGCAGACCGAACCGGAAGAGAAGGCCGAACGCTTCCGGATGATGCAGGCATTCGGCATCAGCGAACTGGACGCCGCCTACAAGATCGCCGAGCAGATCGACCGCGCCCGCGGCATCGAACCGTTTTCGATGCACGGCGACGAGGGTCTGCTAACCGCGCTAGGGTGACGTCGCGCTCTGGCGCAGTCAGGCGATTGGGTGAATCGCGAACGTGCCTGTGCGGAATACGCGCTTACCTTGCCTCGTGCCACCCATGACCAGGCTTCCAGCGCCAGGATGCTTTCACGTCCTCCAGCAGCGGCATCAGGAAGCGCTCCAGGTCCGCGATCACCATTGCCAGGTCCCCCGGCGCTGCCGCCATCCGCTCGCGGGTCAGGAACGCCTGCCACTGTCCGCCCCAGGTCTCGGCGTAGGCAGCGGTGAACCCGGTCGGCCGCTCCTGCGGTAGCGCCGTGTCGCGCCGCTCGAAGGTCTGGCGGACGGCCGCAGCCAGCGGCATCCGCTCCAGCTCGAACGTCGAGGCGATCACCCACAGATCGTAGAAATCCTTCAGCCGGCTGTTGGCGATGCCGCGCGACGCGAGCGCATGAAACTTCTCCGCCACCACTGTCTCGACGGGATACGCCCGCAGGTGCGGCGCCGGCGCATCGAGCAGCGCCGGGTAGTCGATCTCGATCGGCCCGGGCGTGATCGCATCGCCGAAACCCACATCGACCTGGATCGGAACGCGAGCGCCGGCAATCGTGGCCCGCGTGCGAACCCGCACGCCGCCGTACTCCAGTTCCTCGCGGATCGGCGCGGCTTCGAGCCCATCGACATCGAACGCCACACCGTCGTCATCGACGGGCTGGGCCAGGATCGCGCGAAACGCTTCGGCAATTGCTTCGGGACTGTTCTCGCCATAGCCGAGCAAGTCCAGATCGCGCGTCGGACGGAACGGCGCTTCCACCCAGGTCACGAACAGCATTGCGCCCTTGAGGATGAAGCGGTTGCGATGGGCGGACACGCTCAGCCGGTACAGCAGCCGCTCCAGCGCATAGCGCGTCAGCAGGATCTGGAAGTCGGTGCGCTCGTCACGGGAGCGCTGCAGCAGGCGAGCCCGCACCGATGCGCCGACGTTCTTCAGGGGTTCACGCGCCATCGGCCACCGTCGCCTCGACATAGGGTTTCATGGTCGACCAGACCCGGGCCTTGGTCCCGTACCGCCACAGCTGATCGCTCGTCGCCTTGCGCTGCCGCAGGCCCTCGCGCAGTCCTTCCAGCGCCACGTCGATCCCGATCTTCTCGCGATAGCGGAAGCAATCGACGATGGTCCGCGCCGGATCGGTGATCGCCACGTCCACGCCCTCGATGCGATGCCGTTCGACCCCCTCGTTCATGGCCGACCCGGTGAAGCGCACGAACCGGATCGGCGGGTAGTCGATCCGCGGGCGCCAGGCGGTCCGCTCGATCGCCATCCACACGCTCGACGGCATCTGCAGGGTGAGTTCGTGAAATTGCAGCGCCGACACCAGGCAGACGACGCCCTTGGGCACAAGCGCCGCGGCTTCGGCCAGCGCCCGGCGAGCGTCGGCCGGCCCGTCGGCCAGCTGGTACAGCCCCCGTGCCGGACGCACGACGACGCCTTCCCGGACCAGGCGCGCAAGCGTCTCCGGGTCGATGCCTCGGGCGGCGAAGTCCCTCCGCCGCATCGTGGAACGGGCGCCCAGGAGCTTGAGCGCCTGGTCGCGCTGGGTGCTGGTGTTTGCCACTGTGACGATTCCTCTGCTGCATGGAGAATATAGCAGAGGTTTTGTCACATGCCACCTCACAAGGGGAACCCGGCCATGCCGGATTGTTGCCCCCTGCGCCCGCGCGCAGGTGATGGACTCGACCCCCGGCAATCGGCCCGGATTCGACCACAGGGACAGCGATGCGAACGACGACCCCGTCCCCCCGCGGCGCCTGGCGCCGCCTTGTCTGGCCTGCCTCCGCGGCAGCGCTGGTGCTGCTGTTGCTGCTGGCCTGGTTCCTGTCCGGCCCACCGGCGCCCGACGCGCCGCTGCCGCCGCTGCCGGCCGGCAATGACGCCCCGGCCGCCACGCCGGCCCAGCAGGCCGGCCCGCCGTGGCACCATGGCGCCGCCGAGGCCCGCTTCACGCTGATCCTCTACGCCGACCTGGAGTGCCCGTACTGCAAGGCGTATGTCCCCCAAGTGATGGCGTGGATCGACCAGCACCCGGACACGCGCCTGCGCTGGCACCACCTGCCGCTGCCGGCGCACGAGCCGACGGCCACCCAGCTCGCCAGCCTGGCCGAGTGCGCCGGCGAGACCGGCGGACCGGCCGCGTTCTGGCAGGCCGTGACCTGGCTCTACCAGCACACCCGCGGCAACGGCCAGGGCGTGCCGGAGGAGGCACGCTTTCCCGGCCAGTCCGCCGCGCTGCAAGCCTGCCTCGACAGCGACCGCACCGTGGCGCGCATCCAGGCCCAGGCACGCGAGGGCAGCCGCGACGGTATCAACGCCACGCCAACCCTGCGCGTGCGCGACGAGGCCACCGGCCAATCCCTGCTGCTGCCCGGCCCGGTCGAGGCCGACGCGCTGCTCTCCGCGCTGGACCTGCTCACGTCCAACGAATTGCCGGCCGCGCCCGCCCAGCCCCCGGACCTGTCCGCCATCGACGATGGCGACATGCCCAGGTAGCCACGGTCTTCGAGGCTACGGCGCGGTGATACCGCGCTGACCGAACCGTTCGCATCGCATCCCTCGACGCGAACAGCCATCGCACCCGCGATGGTGGATGCCACTTCTTCCCGCTGTATCCACCCATCGTCCCGGAGGGCCAGTCCCTCCCATGGGCGCGCCTCCGACTTCAAACATGGAGGCCATACCCATGCTTTCGTCCCTGACCGTCCAAGATGCCATCGGAGCCGCGTCCACCACCCCCAACAGCGAACACGACGACTGGATCGTCGCGCAAGCCATCGCGCTACTGGAGCACCGGCTCTATGCCAGCGGTCCAACGCTGACCTGGCCCGATGTCGCACGCGACTACCTGCGCCTGCAGCTCATGCAGGAGCCCAGCGAAGTGTTCGCCGTCGTCTTCCTGACCACCAAGCACCAGGTCATCGCCTTCGAGGTCCTGTTCAGAGGAACGATCGACTCTGCGGACGTACACCCCCGCGTCATCATGCAGCGAGCGCTCGTCCACAACGCCGCGGCGCTGATCGTGGCGCACCAGCATCCGTCCGGCGGTACCGAGCCATCGACCGCCGACCGGGTCTTGACCCAACGGCTGCGCGAGGCGCTCGACATGATCGACGTCCGCATGCTCGATCACTTCGTGATCGGCAAGGGCGAGCCGTACTCGTTCGCCCTCAACGGCCTCATCTAGTTCCATCGCCGCCCGCTCGCCGGGCGGCCTTCTTCCACCCCATACGGGCGCACCTGTCCGATGGGGGCGGGTATGCCCATGTGCCATTCCAAGGAGCGCACCATGCAACCCGCCATCCATCACTTCGACGGCGTCCCTTTTGTCGCCGATCCCTACCACGCCGGCACCTATGTCCGCGAGGACGTGTTCTGGCGCCAGTTCACCATCACCTGCCAGGGCGAGGTGGAGTATCTCGAAGACGATCCCATCTACGGGACCTTCTGGAGACCCTGCACGCTCGAGATCGGCCAGTGCGGCCTCATCGAACAGGCCATATCCCTGATCGAGCAATGCTATGCCGCGGATCGCTTTGATCTCAGCGACGACGATGAAGCCCTCAGCTTTCGCCCCGAATCCTTCACCGTTGTCGATCGCAACGAGCGTCTGGTGCTGACCGGCGAAGTGAGAACGCCTGGCATCCGCTGGTGCCTGCCCATCACCTCCGACCAGGAAGCGGAACAGGTAATCAAGGAGGCTCGTGCCCTGTACGACGAAGCCTCCTACGAGCACAGCTGGGACAACTACTGCACGGCCAAGAACCTGCGCCTGCAGGCTCGCGTGCTCCAAGGGCGGCTGGTAGACCGGTTCTGGCGCGTCCCCGCGCGCAAGGCCATCGAGCAGCACGTCCCATCGTGATCCACCGCGGGAGCTTCGGCTCCCGCTTTTCCTTTTGCTGCGCCCTGAGACGCGAAACTGGCCTAAGACAAGGCGTTCTGTTGAAGCCTCGCGCTCTTGCGTATATCCCCCCTGGGGGGATACAGTCCCTCCATGAAGGAATCGCGCAAACACTCAAGCCATCCCGATCTGGTGAAGCGCCTCAAGCGTGCCGAAGGCCACCTCCGCCACGTCATCGGCATGATCGACGCGGGGGAGCCCTGCCTCAACATCGCCCGCCAGCTCGCGGCGGTGGAAAGCGCGGTGACGGCGGCAAAGCGTGCGCTGATCCACGACCACATCGACCATTGCCTCGACCATGGCTCGGCCTCCGTCCTGGCTGAAATGAAGGCGCTCGCCAAGCTGCTTTGAGGTGATGCGATGCTCGCCGTCCTGAAGAATCGTGCTTATCGCCACCTGTTCGCCGCCCAAGTGATCGCGCTGGTGGGCACCGGCTTGATGACGGTGGCGCTGGGCCTGCTCGCCTACGAGCTGGCGGGCGCCGATGCCGGGGCGGTGCTTGGTACGGCGCTGGCCATCAAGATGGTGGCCTATGTCGGCATCGCCCCGATCGCCCAGGCGTTCTCCGACCGCCTGCCGCGCAGATCGCTGCTGGTCGCCCTGGACCTGGTTCGAGCAGCCGTGGCCCTCTGCCTGCCTTTCGTCACCGAGGTCTGGCAAATCTATGTGCTGATCTTCGTGTTGCAGGCGGCGTCCGCCGGATTCACGCCAACCTTTCAGGCGACGATCCCTGAGATCCTGCCCAACGAGGCCGACTACACGAAGGCCCTGTCGCTCTCCCGGCTGGCCTACGACCTGGAAAGCCTGATCTCTCCGGTGCTGGCGGCGGCGCTGCTGACCGTCATCAGTTTCCACAACCTGTTTGCCGGGACAGTGCTTGGCTTTCTTGTCTCGGCAGCGCTGGTGGTCAGCGTGGCGTTGCCCGCATCCATGCCTGGCCCGCGCCGTGGCATCTCGGAGCGCACCACGCGGGGCATTCGCCTCTACCTCGCCACCCCCCGGCTGCGGGGGCTGCTGGCGATCAGCCTTGCCGTGTCGGCCGCGGGGGCCATGGTGATCGTGAACACGGTCGTCCTCGTGAAAGCCCGTTTCGGCTTGGGCGAAGCAGAAGTGGCCTGGGCGTTGGCGGCGTTCGGGGGCGGCTCGATGATCGCTGCGTTTGTCTTGCCCGGCCTGCTCGACAGGTTGGCGGATCGCCTAGTCATGGTCACCGGAGCTGCCGTGCTGGTCATCGGCACAGCCATAGGGGCGCTGGTTCCGTCCTATATCGCGTTGCTGCCGCTTTGGGTGGTGATCGGTTTCGGCTACAGCGTGGCGCAAACGCCTTCTGGCCGGCTGTTGCGTCGCTCCGCCCATGCCGAGGATCGGCCTGCAATGTTCGCCGCGCAGTTTGCGCTGTCGCATGCCTGTTGGCTGGTTTGCTATCCGTTGGCGGGGCGCTTCGGCGCCGCCTTTGGCCTGCAACCGACCTTCACTCTCATGTCGCTGATCGGCCTTGCCGGCGTGGTATTGGCGCTAAGGCTTTGGCCTGCCAGCGATCCTTCCAACATCGCCCACGATCACCACGACCTCTCGCCGGATCACCCTCACATGCGCGAGCACGCGGATCGAGGCAGACACCAGCATCCTCTGATCATTGACGATCTGCACACAGAATGGCCGCGCGCGTCGCGTCATTGCGTCCATTGCCGAACCTGATCTCGTTGAGCTAGGGGCTTCGGCTCCCATTTTCCCCAGGCCGTTCCGCGCATCCCGGCAAATCGGGGGGCGCCGGTGCCCGTTTGTTTGTCGTGCCCCCGCATCGACTGCGGTCGACTACCGCCATCGTCCACTCGACGGTAGTTCACCATGCCGACCTCATCCCTCGATTCTCCGATGCTGCGGCGAGGCCTGCTGGCCGTCGCGCTGCTCGCCGCGTTCGCCGGCCATGCGGCCGCCCAGGCCAACGACGCCCTGATCGTCGTCACCGACAGCCGCCATCCCGTCCAGGCGCCGGCCGGCGCGCGCGTCATCACGCTGGATCAGGCCGCCCGCATCGAGGCCGAGCTGGCCACCGACCTGCCGGCCGACGCCACCCGCAGCACCGCGCTCGTCCAACAGCGCCTTAAGGCCGGCGGCGCCGCGCTTCAGACCCGCGTCGCGACCGCCTACCAGGGTGTCGTGGACGCTTGGAGCCTCGGCATCACCACCATCCCTGCGGTGGTGGTGGACCAGCGCTATGTCGTCTACGGCGAAGCGGACGTTGCCAAGGCCGTCGCCCGCATCGACGCGCACCGCAGGAGCCGGCCATGAAGCCCTCGCGCCGCCTGCGCACCAGCATGGGCGCCGTCCTGCTCGCGGCCGCCGCGTCGTCGCACGCCGTCAACACCGGAACGATTGTCGCCTCCACGCTCTCGCCTGACTGCCTTGAATACCGGGTGGTCGGCATCTGCTACTGGCTCTACTGCACCTGGACCGGCTGCACCGTGCGCACCTCGGTGAAGGTGCGCCACTACGTGCCCGACGCCGTGGTGTCGAGCTACAGCAATACCGGCGAGAACCCCTGGACCGAAGTGCGGTTCATGAGCCCGCCCAACCCGACCGCCGAGGACGGCGGCGACGGCACCACGAACGAGGACCACGAGAACAACCTCGCCAAGTTCAAGAACGCCGACGTGATCGGCCATCCTGGCGGCCAGGTGTTCAGCCAGTTCGCCAGCGCCTCCGGCTACGCCTGCGAGGGCGCGGGCACCGCGTTCATGCCCTATCTGCTGAGCACCCTCGACACGCTCGCCTGGCGCTACAACGTGCCCGAGATGGTCTACCCCGAGTCGCTGATCCCGGGCCGGCGCGAGATCGGCACCCGGACCGGCCTGAACATGTGGGGGAACGTCTACCCGCGCGGCGGCTTCCTCCACCAGACCGACGACTACAAGTCCGGCGCCGTCGTCGCCCAGCGCGCCGGCGACATCGTCACCCGCCGCGGCCAGCCGCACGTCTACCAGCCCCTGCTGGCCGACGAGCGCGACGGCTACTGGCCGGCCGGCGCGCTGATGGAAACCGACGCCAGCACCGGCAAGTGGCAGGAGCTGACGCCCACGCTCTCCAACTCCTGCGCCGTCTTCCCCCACACCGACACGCGCGTCCAAGCCCAGCAGGGCGACTACGCCTGGGCGCTCTGGCGCCCGTACAGCTGCTGCGAGCGGCGGGGCCAGGTCTTCCTGGGCAGCATCGACTTCGACTGAGGCACGCCATGACCGCCAGCACCCCATCCCGCAACTCCCGCCGCGTCGACGCCGCATTGCTCATACTCGCGCTGCTGCTGACCTGCACCGAGATCCGCGCGCAGACCCGCGTCAACGAGTACGGCGTGCAGCACCAGGGCAGCGTGATCGGCGACGACGTGCTCTACAGCATCGGCGGCGGCCGCGCGGTCTCCATGAGCGGCGCGGCCAACATGCGTTCCATCGGCGTGGGCGTGGGCTGGAACAGCAACCTGATCTGCGGCGACATGAGCCTGAGCGCCACCATCCAGAACCAACTCAACGGCATCACCAACGGCTTCCAGACCATCATGTCCTCGGTGATCCAGAACGCCACCTCAGCGGTCGCCTCGCTGCCCGCGCTGATCATCCAGCGCGCCGACCCCGGCCTCTATAACCTGCTCACCAACGGCGTGCTGCAGGCGAGGCTGGATTTCGACCGCAGCAAGATGACCTGCCGCGCGATCGCGAACCGCATGGCCGACATGGCGGGCGGCCAACGCAGCTGGGACCAAATTGCCGAAGGCATGGCCCTGACTCAGTCCGCGCAGAGCGGCGATGCGGTCTCCGCCATCGACGAAGCCGAAGCCAACCGCGGCAACAACGGCGTGCCCTGGGTAGGCGGCGACAACGCCGGCGGCCAAGGCCAGAGCCCCGTTCGCGTAGTCGGCGACGTTACCCGCGCGGGCTACAACCTCCTGAACGGCCGCGACGTCACCGACACCGGCAGCATCGATCCCGGTAGCTGCAACGGCAACCTGGCCTGCGAGACCTGGCGCTCGCCCGACGATGCCGTCGCCTGGGCCGTGCGCGTGCTCGGCGAACAGGAACAGCGCACGTGTGAATCCTGCACCAAGACCACCACCACGCCCGGCGTGGGGCTGACCCCGCTGATCCAAGAGGAATACGAGGACAAGCTGGAAGTGCTGCAGGAACTGGTGGCTGGCACGCGGCCCACCAGCTTCGAGAACCTGCGGGAGGCCAGCAGCGCCTCGCTGCCGATCACCCGCGGCGTGATCGAAGCGCTGCGCGACGAACCCGACCAGGACATCCTCGCGCGGCGGCTAGCCTCGGAAGTGGCGCTGTCCAGCGTGCTGGAGAAGGCGCTACTGCTACAACGCACGCTGCTCACCGGCCGCAAGGAGCCCAACGTGGCGGCGAACGAGCTGGCACAGCAGGCCGTGACCCACGAGAGCGACATCCTCGACCGCGAGATCCACAACCTCAAGACGGAACTCGAACTGCGCCGCGAGCTTGCGAGCAACTCCCCCTCGGCCATCATCCAGCGCCACAGCACGCGCTCAACCGGCTCCCGCGGCATCTACGAAGGCGATCCGACCCGCAACCGGCTCGACGAGCTGCAGCGGCCACGGAACGGAAACAACCCGTGAGCTGGGTCGCCGTCCGCCGCTACGGTGCTCGCGCGCTGCTGGCGCTGCTGATGCTGGTCATGGTGCTGATCGCCGCCGCCGTGGTGAACCTTGTCGGCATCCGCATGGCCGGGAGCATCGAGGGCTGGCACCAGTGGATGCGCGCGCATGCGGGCTGGTTCCTGGCTTGGCGGCTGCTGCTCTACACCGTCACGGTCTACGGCTGGCTGTGGATGCGCCGCCGGCTGCACGCGCGGGAGCCGGATGGCGGTGCGCGCCAGCGCCTGCTGCGCGTGGAGATCGCCGCGGTGCTGGCGGTCGTTGCGCTGGAAGTCAGCCGCTTCATGTAGGCCAGATGAGTCGGAGCCTCCCATGACCCTCTACACCACCGACTACCTGGAATACTACCTGACGCTGGTCTCGTGGATCGTCCACAACGGCATCTGGAACGTGCTGGTCACCAGCGGTGTGTTCGCGATCCCGTTCCTGGCAATCGTGATCCAGGAATGGCTCAAGGCGCGCAGCGAGGGGGCAGACGAAGGCAACAAGGGCATCCTGAGCGCGGCCCGCATCGAGAACCGTGTATTCGTGGCGATCGTGGTCATCATGTTCGCCGGCATCCCGTTCATCGACGTCGACTTCAACACGCTGCAGTTCGACCGCTCGCGCTCGACCCAGTGCCAGGTCAACGTGCCGACCCCTTCGGAGACGGGCTGGTCGCAGTCCTTCAGCACGCTCAACAACCAGTCGGCCAAGGTGCCGGTGTGGTGGTTCTTCATGCACGCGATCTCGCGCGCGGTGACGGGCGCCTCCGTCGCCGCCATCCCGTGCGGCACGGACCTGCGACAGATCCGCATGGACATCGATAACACCCGCATCGACGACCCGGTGCTGGCCCAAGAGGTGGCCGACTTCACCCACAATTGCTACGGGCCGGCGCGTGCGCGGCTGTTCATGAACCGTCCCGACCTGACCGAGGAGCAGATGCACGATGTGACCTGGATCGGCTCCCGGTTCTTCGTGGACACGCCCGGCTTCTACGACACCTATCGCTCCAAGTCGCCACGTGAGGGCTGGCCGTACAACAGCGGCCGCGATGCGGGCCTGGCTGAGGTCCCCAGCGGCGCAGGCTATCCAACCTGCCGGCAATGGTGGTCCGACACCAACGGGCTGCGTGCGCGGCTGCTGGCGCAGGTGGACCCCAGCCTGACGACCCGCATCACCGGGTGGGCCGGGTTCCTGAGCCGGGACCAGGTGGACGACTCGGTGATCCGCGCGATCGCCTCGCCACGGCAGCAGAAGCTGAACCAGGGCGCGGTCTACAGCGACTACGGCGGGCAGATTGAGATGACGCTGCCGAACATCGTCACGCGCGCGGCCAGCGACGTGGGACTGGCGGTGGGGTCGCTGGGATACTTTCCCGCAATGGACGTGATGCGCCAGGCGCTGCCGATGGTGCTGGCGCTGCTGAAGCTTGCGTTGGTGATCTGCATTCCACTGGTGCTACTGATCGGCACCTACGATCTCAAGACGCTGGTCACGCTGAGCGTTGTGCAGTTCGCCATGTTCTTCGTCGACTTCTGGTTCCAGTTGGCGCGCTGGATCGACAGCACGATCCTGGATGCGCTGTATGGCTGGGGATTCGGGTGGAATCGCCCGCACACCAACTTCGATCCGTTGATCGGGTTGAACAACGCGTTCGGGGACATGCTGCTGAACTTCGTCATGGCGACGATGTTCGTGGTGTTACCCAGCTTCTGGCTGGCCGGCCTGAGCTGGGTCGGCATCCGCGCCGGCTACGCACTGCAGGGCATGTCGGAGGGCACCAAGGGCGCGACGCAGGCGGGCGGCAAGGGGGCGGGCGCGATCTCGCCGAAGCTGCGGTAGCCGCCGGGGACGAATCAGGTATTGCGGTCGAACGCCTGCAGCAGCGGTTCCAGCACGGCGGACCCGACGATGTGCAGCCCGGGCCCGCGCCCCATCAGGTCGGCGATCCGCTGCTCGTCGAGCGCGCCGGCGGCGAAGTCCCGTTCCATCTGGTCGGCAAGCGCCGCCTTGGCCAGCGACAGCATCGCCTGTGCTTCCCGGGACAACCCGCTGGCGGAACGCACGTCGTGCGCGACCAACATGTCGAGCACGGGCGCGACGCGCTCGGCTCCTCCCGCGATCAACTGCTGTTTGAATCCGCCGATCATGTACGTTACCGCGCGCCAGACCTGCTGCGACTGCTCATCGAGCGACTGCGCGATCAAGGCACGGCGATCCAGCGCCTGCAAGGTCGGAAGCGGCGCCAGGGAGGCGACCATGGTGCGCACGAGCCTGGCGAGCTGGTAGTCGGTCAAACGCTCCAGCAGACTGTGGAGGACTTGCTGTTGTGTGCCATCGGCGATCGCTTTCGCGAGGGCATCGCCGCCGAGCTGCGAGGCATCGACGCGGCTGGATGCGGTGTGCGCCGTGACCTTCCTGATGTCCTGGGGCGGGTGCTCGGCCAGCGGGTCGATGTCGATGGTGACTTCGCGCGTCTCCTTGCCGGGTGGCGCGGTCCCGAGGCAGACGGCAAAGTCGAAGGCGGAGAACAGCGACAGGCGTCCGTACATAGTTCCATCGGACCCATCGACGCCGACGATGACCCGATGCCCGAACTCGAACGCGTTGGGGGCTGCGCCGGCCATGCGGGTGAAGTCCCAGTTCGCCGGCGCACTGCAGCCCGTGCCCGCGAGCGCGGCGGCCAGGATCGCTCGGGCCTCGACCAGTTCCGGCCGCTCGCCGTCGATGCGCGTGCAGCCGCCGAGGATGGCCACCTTGGCGACGGCCTGGGTGTAGGCGATGAAGCCGGACAGTGCTCCCGACCTGGCGACGTCGGGAAACTCCTGGGCGAAGAAGGTCTGGACGATGTAAGCCACGGCGCCAAGCCCGCACGTACCGCCGAACGCGCGGCGATGGTGGACGGCACCGAGCATGTAGCGATCTTCGGTGGGTTGGGATTGGAACGCGACGGTGTAGCCCTGGCGCTCCATCTCGGCCGTCCATTCCTTGGCGGCCCGCCGATCCGGGCTCGCCACCTGCATCGCGATGCCTCCCCCTTCCACCGGCGTTTGCGAGAGCACGCGCGACTGCTGGAACTTGATCTCCTCGGCGGAGATGGTGATCGGTTCGCCCGTCAGCGGATCGTTGGCGTGCACCGTCTTGATCGCGTCGGAATGGTCCGGGCGGACGCCCAGGTAGGCGTTGATGAAGTCGATCTGGCCGGCGATCGCCCCGACCAGGCCGGAGTGGCTGTTGTCGTGGGTGGTGCAGTAGATGCCGGAGTTCGTCCTCCGGCCCCCGAGCGCCGCGGGGAACACGTGTTCCTTGGAGCCTGCGGGGTTCCCGCAGACGATGCATGTCTTCGCCATTTCGATCACGCCCTCTCGAACGACAGCGCCCATGATGGCCTGCCGTTGGCGCGCCCGGCCAGGCAGGCCAGCCAGTCAGTTGTCCTCGTACCGCTCGTGCGAGTGGTCGTTGTAGAGGTTCGGGTCGTAGCCGGGCGTGTTCCGCAGCTCGTCGAGCGTGGTGAACGAGTAGTCGTCCGCCGGCGCGTCGTCGCCGCGCTGCGTCGCCCAGGCCACCGCCATGACGGCGACGACGAGCAGCGTCAGCCAGAACGCGGCGTACAGCAGCACGCCCAGCACGGCCAGCTTGACCACCCACAGCAGCGCCGCGGCCACGCCCGCAGGCAGGCCGCGCACCACCAGCCAGCCGGCCAGCCGGCGCTCGCGACGGACGCCTGCACGCCACATCCCGCCGACCCAGCGGCCGAGGCGCTCTGCATTGCTGATGCGGGTCTTCGTGTCCATCGTCGTCACCTGCTACATGCGTAGGAGGACTATTCCAGTTTGCTCCATTCCTGCCGGCTCGCGGCCACCAATGCGTTCCAGTCGTCGGGCGGATTTCCGCGGCCCAGCATCTTCTCGAAGAGTGCATACGGGTCGGACTTGCTGCCTGACGAACGCAGCGTCGTTTCATCGTTGACCCAGGCGTAGACGATCACCTTCGCCTTGGAGTCGTACCGGAAGAACAGCCGGAACCGTCTTCCGATCTTGGCCCGCCGCCAGTGGCGGTGGGCCGGTCCCAGGGTGTTGCCCTGGCGGTACTCGTCCCGTGCCGGGTCGCCGGGCACGGCCTCCAGCATCAGCTGGCTCAAGGCCCGGAACAGCTTGACGTTGGCGTTCGACTCGAAGCCTTCCGGATCGCTCCGCTCGGCGCGCTGCACGGCGGCGTGGAGCTTCCGCAGTTGCTCGATCACGCACGCGTGGAACAGCAGCGTCCAGCCGTGGCGCTGCATCAGAGCGCCACTTCGCCGTCGATCTCCTCGTCCAGGTTCGCGCCGCGACCTGCCTGCTCCAGCATTGCGCGGGCAAGATCCTCGGGCAGGTTGCGGACATGGCGACCGGCCTCGATGTCCCGGGCCAGCAGATCCAGGAAGGCCCCGATGGCGGGATCCTCATGCTCCGCGTCAACGCGGGTGACCACGACTTGGCCGTCCTCGCGCAGCTCGAAGTCCACCTTGCCGCCAGCATCGACGCCCAGCGCCTGCCGGATGGGCTTGGGCAGGGTGATCTGTCCCTTGGAGGTGATGGTGGCCTGCTCGCGCACGGTCGGCATGGTCGGGCTCCTGACTTCAGTGCGTCCGATAGTAAGGATTTTTCCTTACCTCGTCAATCTAGGTGCTCGGGAGCGCTTGGCCGACCCAGGATGCCGGGTTGACCGGTATCGCTTTGATCCAGGCATCCGGCCCGCCCGAGCCCTATACGCAAAGGGTCAAAGGCCAAAGGGCCGGCAAGGGGCAAGGGAATGGGGCATCAAGGGGAAAGGCCCTACCCGAAAAGGCCAAAAGGCGCTCCCGCCGGTCCGTCTCCCGGGTATCAGCATGCTCTCCCTGTTCCAGCGCAAACGGACTCCACCGCCCGCCGGCCCGGCGCCGACGCCCGCCACCGAGCCTCCCAAAGGACTGACGCGACCGGCGTCGGCCGCGTCGCTGCTGGCGACCCCGCGCCGGCAGCGGCTGCTGGAACACATCTGGCAGCGCACTTCGCTGTCACGCAGGCAGTTCGCCTCGCTGTACCTGGCGCCGCTGGAACGGTACGCCGATCTGGTCCAGCAGTTCCCCGCCTCGGAGAGCCACCACCACGCATACCCCGGCGGCATGCTCGACCACGGCCTGGAGATCGTGGCCTATGCGCTGAAGCTGCGGCAGTCCCATCTGCTGCCGGCTGGCGCACCGCCCGAGGTCCAGGCGGCGCAGGCGGAAGCCTGGACCGCCGGCGCCGCCTATGCGGCCTTGCTGCACGACATCGGCAAGGTCGCGGTCGACCTGCACGTCGAGCATGCCGACGGCATGGCCTGGCACCCGTGGCACGGGCCGATCAAGCGGCCGTATCGCTTCCGCTATCGCAAGGAGCGCGAGTACCGGCTGCACAGCGCCGCCACCGGGCTGCTCTACACCCAGGTGCTCGACGCCGAAATCCTCGACTGGCTCAGCGCGTATCCCGACCTGTGGGCGGCGCTGCTGTACGTGCTGGCCGGCCAGTACGAGCATGCCGGCATGCTGGGCGAGCTGGTGCGCCAGGCCGACCAAGCCTCGGTTGCGCAGGAGCTGGGAGGCGATCCGAGCAAGGCGTTGGCGGCTCCGCGGCACGCGCTGCAACGCAAGCTGCTCGACGGCCTGCGCTACCTGCTGAAGGAGGAGTTCAAGATCAATCAGCCCCAGGCGTCGGACGGCTGGCTGACGCAGGAGGCGCTGTGGCTGGTCAGCAAGACGGTCTCGGACAAGTTGCGGGCGCACCTGCTGTCGCAAGGGGTCGAAGGCATTCCGTCGAACAACACGGCCGTGTTCAACGTGCTGCAGGACCATGGCATCGCGCTGCCCACTCCGGACGGGAAGGCGATCTGGAAAGCTACGATCACGAGCAATGCCGGCTGGTCGCACAGCTTCACGTTGCTCAAGCTCTCTCCCGCATTGATCTGGGAGGCGAACGAGCGGCCGGCGCCGTTCGCCGGCACGGTCCTAGTGGATCAGGATGCGACGCCGGAGACGGACGCTGCCGAGCCAACGTCCCCCGTTGCCGCCGTCCCTGGTCGCCCGACCGCATCGCAGCCGGCGCCGCATGCCGAAGCGTCACCGGCGGCGATGCACGCGCTCGAAGCGGCGGCCGTGGACGGGGTGGACGCGCTGCTCGAGCTGCTCTCCACGCCAGGAAGATCCGACGACCCGGCGCCACCGGCTGCGGCCAGTCACGTCGAGTCGAGCGGTGAGCCGCCGACGCCCTCGGGCGAGCACTTCATGGCGTGGCTGAAGGCCGGCATCGCGTCGCGTCGACTCATCATCAACGATGCCAAGGCACTGGTGCACACCGTGAGCGACACCGCCTACCTGGTGAGCCCCGGCGTCTTCCAAAGATACGCCCAGGAGCACCCGCTGATCGGTCCGCTAGCCAAGCAGGAACAGCAACAGCCTTGGCAATGGGTGCAGAAGCGATTCGAGCGACTGCAATTGCATCGCAAGCAACCCAGCGGCCTGAACATCTGGACCTGCGACGTGGTCGGGCCTCGCAAGTCCCGGCGATTGCATGGATACCTGTTGGAAGATCCGACTCAGTTGTTCCAGGACGTACCTCCGAACAATCCATATCTCTCAGTTCTGCGCTGACGAGTCGGGCGGCCGCTATTGCATCTGGTCGAAGATTGAAGCGAACCATGCCAGCCCACGACAACCGTCCTAACGATGCCCAAACCAGAACTTAACAACTGTTTTGCAGATGCCGGGCGGAGATGCCCAACTCGACCGAATTCTTCTACATGAGTCTTGACGCTAGGCCGGGACCCCTGGCAAAGTGATGCCCTCTCCCGGGCGCAATATCTGGCGGTGGAGAGTCAGTTGCTTGTCTTGAATCGCCGGGCTCATAGATCGTCTTGAATCCTTTGCATGTCAGAGTTCCTTGTCCAGAGCCGAAGGTTGGTCATGATGTTGCTTTTGGCAATCATCGTGGTCGTGCCGGCGATTGACGCAGCTGCTTGCATGGTCGAACCGGACACGGTGCAGTCGCACGTTACTGATCCTGATTCCGCCCCTGGAGATCATGCGGAAGATTGTGCGCATGGGCACTGTCACCACACGGTGGGACACACGCCATTTGCCCCACTCTCCTCGGCAACGATTGACAAGATCCTTCTCGTCACTCCCGAGAAGCCTTCTCCGAAGTCTCTTCTACCCGATGGGCTGATGCGTCCACCCAGAGTCTGAACGCAAGTATTTCGCGGCGTTCTGCCGCGTTGACTGCCATCTAGACAGACTCACGGGTATCCCCATGTACGACCGTACCGGCTGGTCGCCTCTGGCGACCGGTGGCTGCGTTGTCGCGCGTCCTGCCTGCCGGCGTGATGCCGGTGGAAGCGGGAGCGTGCGATGACGGCAGCCGCATCTCTTCGCCTGACCTTCAATCAGTTCCGTTCGCCAGGCATTGGCATCCTGCTGCTCGCCGCCCTCGCGGTGCTCGGTGCCGGGCTAGGACTACGAGACCCCTGGCCTGCCGACGAGCCGCGCTTTGCGCTCGTGGCCAGGCAGATGGTGGAAAGCGGCGACTGGTTGTTCCCACATCGGGGACTTGAACTCTACTCAGACAAGCCACCGCTGTTCATGTGGATGCAGGCGGCGTTGTACTGGGCCACGGGGAACCTGCGGGTTTCTTTCCTGTTGCCGTCGCTGCTGGCCGGCCTGCTGACCATCGCGCTGACCTACGATCTCGGCCGCCGCCTGTGGAACCGGCAGATCGGGCTGTATGCAGGCTGGGCGTTGCTGTTCACCCTGCAGTTCACCCTGCAGATGAAGCGCGCGCAGATCGATCCCCTGCTGGTGACCTGGGTCACGCTTGCGCACTATGGCCTGCTGCGGCACATCCTCCAGGGACCCGACTGGAAGATGTGGACGCTGGGGTGGTTCGCCGCGGGGCTAGGCGTCATCACCAAGGGCGTCGGCATCATCGCGCTGCTGGTGCTGATTCCAGCGATCGCCGCTACTTGGTGGCAACGCAGCATATCGAGTGCTTGGTGGCGCGACTGGAAGTTCTGGCTGGGGCCGATCGCGCTACTGACAGCCATCTCACTGTGGCTGGGCCCCATGCTGGCAGCCGTCCGGCTGGCGCCTTCCGCCGAGCACCTGGCCTATGCCCGGGACATCCTGTTCAGGCAAACCGTCGAACGCTATGCGGAGTCCTGGACGCACATCAAACCGCCCTTGTACTTCGCGGGCGTGATGGTGAGTGCGTGGTTGCCGCTGATGCTGGCGATGCCTTGGGCGCTTGCGCCCTGGAAACGACGCATCTTCCGGGGCGATCCACGCTACCTGCTCCTGCTGGGCGGTTGGTTGCTGATCGTCCTGTTCTTCTCGATTCCTTCGGGCAAGCGGGACATGTACATCCTGCCGGCGCTGCCATTGGCATGCTTGGCGTTCGCACCGCTTCTTCCCGGGCTGCTGAGACGCGACGGGCCACGCCTGCTGCTCCTCGGATTCATTGTGGTTCTGGCCCTTGTGCTCCTTGTAGCGGGCCTTGCGATGCTGTTCACCGATCCGGGCTTTGAAAGTCGCCTTCTGCTGGCGCGCGGCATGTCCCTAGGCTCGGAAGGTGCAGCTTGGCTAGTGCTCTCCATGGCGCTGCCGGCGGCGTTCGGGGCCATCGTCGCCATGAGCGAGCGGGTCGTTGCCGGCACCCTCGTCGGTCTGGCGGGAATATGGATCGCATTCGGCATCGGCGGCGCCGTTGTCCTCAACGATTCAAGCTCGTCTCGCGGACTTATGGAAACCGTTGCGCG
Organism: Pseudoxanthomonas mexicana; assembly: GCF_046736355.1. Taxonomy (GTDB): domain Bacteria; phylum Pseudomonadota; class Gammaproteobacteria; order Xanthomonadales; family Xanthomonadaceae; genus Pseudoxanthomonas_A; species Pseudoxanthomonas_A mexicana_B. The sequence continues at coordinate 3,147,377 of NZ_CP157201.1, forward strand.
ACAAATCGGCCCGGATGCGCAACTCGGTCTAGTGGGATGGCGCGAGCAGCAGCTGCTGATGAGTCAATCGCCGACCACGGAGTTCGGTTTCAACCGGCCGGAGGTAGATCAACTCGAAAGCGCGCTCACGTGGCAGGCACAGGCACCAGAGGATAGGTGGCTGCTCATCGTGGGCTCGGCAATTCCGCAAGGATTTCGCGACGGCGAGCTGGTTGCGCTGGGTGTCGCCAACCGGCGGACGTGGTGGCTGTTACCCGGACGTGCGAGCGACGCCGACAGGATGGAGAGTCAGCCATGAAGCACGCTGCATTCCCCTATACGGACAGCTGTCAGGCCAGCTCGACATCATCGGTGGCTCCGGACTCGATCTCGGTAGTACCCCCTGCGCGCAAGGAGGCCCGCAAGGAGGCCCGCAAGATCGTTTGCCTATTGCCGGTCTCAAGAACGCTTGGCTCTCCGGCTGCGACGTGCCTGCCGGCTAGGCATCGGACATCGAATGCGAGCGAAGGCCGCATCGCATGAACATCCTCCTGACCGGCGCAGCCGGGTTCATCGGGTTCCACAGCGCACGCCGCCTGCTGGCGAACGGGCATCGCGTGCTCGGCATCGACAATCTCAACACCTATTACGACGTGGCGCTCAAGCACGACCGTCTTGCGCAGCTTGAAGGCCAGCCCGGCTTCACGTTTCAACGTATCGACTTGGCCGACCGCGAAGCGATGGCCGCACTGTTCGATGCCCACCGCTTCGACGCGATCCTGCATCTGGGCGCACAAGCCGGCGTGCGTTATTCGCTCGACGCGCCGTTCACCTACATCGACAGCAACCTCACCGGGTTCCTGACCGTGCTCGAAGGCGCACGCCGCCACGGCGTGCGGCATCTGGTCTATGCCTCCTCGTCCTCGGTCTATGGCGCCAACGTCAAGCAGCCGTTCTGCTTGGAGGACCGCACCGACACTCCGGTGTCGCTGTACGCCGCCACCAAGAAGGCCAACGAGCTGATCGGTCACGCCTACGCGCACCTGTACCGGATTCCGATGACCGGCCTGCGCCTGTTCACCGTCTACGGCCCGTGGGGCCGCCCGGACATGGCGTACTTCAAGTTCACCAACGCCATCCTGCGCGGCGAGGCCATCGACCTCTACAACGGCGGCGACATGGAACGCGACTTCACTTTCGTCGATGACGTGGTGGATGGCATCGTGCGCCTGCTGGAAAGCGAGCCGGTTCTCACCGACGGCGACGCGCCGCACCGCGTCTACAACTTCGGCAATGACCGTCCCGAGCGGCTGGACGCGATGGTGAGCCATCTCGAACGCCTGCTCGGCCGATCCGCCAAACGCATCCTGCTGCCGATGCAACCGGGCGATGTGTTGAGCACGCGCGCCGACATTTCGCTGGCCGCACGCGATCTGGGCTATGCACCGCGCACCAGTCTTGCCGAGGGGCTGGAACGCTTCGTCGCCTGGCACCGCGATTACTACGGCCACCCGGCGGGAGCCGCCGCATGAAGCGCATTGCCATAGCAGGCGGCGGCTACGTTGGTCTGGCCAACGCGGTAATGCTGGCACGCGATCACGAGGTGACCGTGCTGGACATCGACACGGCACGCGTGGCGGCGATCAACAACCGCACCTCACCGATTGCCGATCCCGGCATCGAAGCGCACCTGCGCAACCATCCGCTGCGCCTGCACGCCACGAGCGATGCACGCCAGGCGTATGCGGGCGTGGACTACGTGATCGTCGCCACGCCGACCAACTACGACCCGGAAACCGACCGCTTCGACACCGACTCGGTGAAAACCGTGGCTCGCGATGTCACGGCGCTGTGTCCGAAAGCTCTGATCGTCATCAAATCCACCGTGCCGGTTGGCTTCACCGATTCGCTCAAACGGGAACTGCGCACGGACAACATCGTGTTCTCGCCCGAGTTCCTGCGCGAAGGCTCGGCGCTGCATGACAGCCTCGAACCGTCGCGCATCGTCGTGGGCGAACACTCGGCACGCGGACGCGAACTGGCCGACCTGCTGCTGGCCGCCAGCACGCGTCAGGGTGCCCCCGTACTGCTGACTGGCAACACCGAGGCCGAGGCGATCAAGCTGTTCGCCAACACCTTCCTCGCGATGCGCGTGGCCTTCTTCAACGAGCTGGACACCTACGCCGCGATCAATGCGCTGGACACGCGCCAGATCATCGACGGTGTATGCCTGGACCCGCGCATCGGCGATCACTACAACAATCCCTCGTTCGGCTACGGCGGCTACTGCCTTCCCAAGGACACCCGGCAACTGCTGGCCAACTACCGCCATGTGCCGCAGAACCTGATCCGCGCCATCGTCGATGCCAACACCACGCGCAAGGATTTCATCGCCGACGACATCCTGCGCCGCAAGCCGCGCGTGGTCGGCATCCACCGGCTGGTGATGAAGGCCGGCAGCGACAACTTCCGCTCCAGCAGCGTGCAGGGTGTGATGAAGCGGCTCAAGGCCAGAGGCGTGGAGGTGGTCGTGCACGAGCCGTTGCTGCACGTGCCTGCGTTCTTCAACTCCGAAGTGATCGGTGATCTGGCCGAGTTCAAGCGCCGCAGCGAAGTGATCGTCAGCAACCGCTTGAACGCAGACCTGGCTGATGTGGCCGAAAAAGTCTACAGCCGCGATCTGTTCGGCGTGGATCGCTAGAAATGGCGATGTCGCAACGAAGCTGCTCGGCTCCGTCTCTCCCGCCGATGAGGGAGAAGAGGGGACTTCATAACGGCGGATCCACTACACCCACAACACCGAGACCCCTCCCATGAATCTGTTTTCTGTCGTCATCCCCGTGCTCAACGAACGCGACAACATCGCGTCGCTGGTGCGCGAAGTGTCGCAGCACCTGCATGGCCGCGTTGCATTCGACATCGTCTGCGTCGACGACGGTTCGAGCGACGGCACCGCGCAGGTGGTCCTGGCGCTGAAGAACGAGATCCCCGAGTTGCGACTAATCCAGCACGAAGCGTGCTATGGACAGAGCGTCGCCCTGCTGACCGGCGTGCAGAACGCATACGGCTCATGGATCGCGACACTCGACGGCGACGGCCAGAATGATCCCGCCGACATCCCGAAGCTGATCGCTCACCTAGAGAAATCGCCGTCGGACGTGAAGCTGATCGCCGGCTGGCGCGTCACGCGCAACGACGGGCCGGCCAAGCGGATTGCGTCACGGCTGGCCAACCGCATCCGGCGCAGCTTCCTGCACGACGGCACACCGGATACGGGTTGCGGGATCAAGCTGTTCGAGCGGGAAGCCTTCCTTTCGCTGCCCGCATTCAACCACATGCACCGCTACCTGCCCGCGCTCATGCAGCGGGCGGGCTGGCGCACGGTCAGCGTGCCGGTGAACCACCGTCCCCGGGGAGCCGGAAGGTCCAAGTACACCAACTTCGGACGGGCGCTCGTGGGCATCCGGGACCTGCTTGGCGTGTCGTGGCTCGTCGCACGCCATGTGCGCGCGCGCAGCCGCCCCGTCCAGGAGGCCCGGCCATGAACGACCCCATCGATTGGCTCGCCTGGATCGGGATCGTCCTGACACCTTGGAAGCTCATCGGAGTGACCGGCGCGCTGATGTTCGGTGCCCGCTGGGTCGTCCAGTTCCTGGCGAGCCGGCGTGCCGGCAGGCCGGTCATTCCCCGCCTGTTCTGGTACATGAGCCTGGCTGGAAGCCTCATGGCCCTTGCCTACTTCCTGTTTTCAAACAAGCAGGATGCGGTCGGCGTGCTGCAAAACCTGCTGCCGGCCTTCACTGCGGCATACAGTCTCTATCTGGATCTGCGCCCGCGCAGCGGACACGGTTCCGGCCCGGATCACGGTGCTCTGCCGTGACCGGCCATCGACTGTGGAGAACGCAAAAGGGAGGCCGCGGACCGAGCAGGCCGGAGCTTTCAGCGGCGACGCAGGGACTCCTGTACTCCTCGGCTGATCGACGGCTTGCGGGGCTCAGGCCCTCGATCAGCGTGGAAGGCCTCATCGCCATCGCAAGCGTGTTCTTCGTCGCCACCGCAAACGGGGCATTCTGGTCGGGCGTCAGGGAAACGGGCGTGCTGGATCAGCCCGGCAGCTGGCGTCTGCTCGCCAGCGCCGGTCTCGCGATCGCGGGCCTGCATGCGATCCTGCTCGGGCTCGTACTGAACCGCTGGACGGTCAAACCGCTGCTGACGCTGCTTCTGATGGCGACTGCGGCGGCCGCCTACTTTGCGGATCGCTATGGGGTCCATCTCGATCCCAGCATGATCCGGAACGTACTGCGAACCGATACGGCGGAGGCCCTTGAGCTGCTGACGCCGGGCCTGGCGTTGTCCGTGCTCGCCCTGGGCGTTCTGCCCTCGGCGCTCGTCTGGTGGACGCAGATCAGGACGTACGGGTGGAAGCGCAGTCTGGCTCGCCGTCTGGTGTTCCTGCTCGCCGTCATCGCGCTGACCGGACTGGTGCTGGCGACGTGTTTTGACGACCTGTCGTCACTGATGCGGAACCACAAATCCCTGCGCTACCTGATCGCGCCAGGCAACTATCTCGTCTCGATCCCCCGGGTTCTCGGGGAAGACGCGCGCGTGGCGGATGCACCCCGCCGCGTCATCGGGGCCGATGCGCGACTGGTGGGCCACGGACCGTCAACCAAGCCCCACCTGCTGGTGATCGTGGTCGGCGAAACCGTCCGCGCCCAGAACTGGGGACTGAGCGGCTACCGCCGGCAGACGACCCCGCAATTGTCGTCACTGGACGTCATCAATTTCACGGATGTCACGGCCTGCGGATCGAACACCGAGGTCTCGGTTCCGTGCATGTTCTCGGCCACCGGAAGGCGGAACTACGACCAGCAGCTCATCCGTGGATCCGAATCCCTGCTGCATGTACTGGAGCGCGCAGGCATCAGGACGCTCTGGCGCGACAACCAGACCGGGTGCAAGGGCGTATGCGCCGGGTTGGCGTTCGAGTCATACCGTGAACCGCGCGCCGACCCGCTTTGCGACGATCAGGCGTGCCGCGACGCCGTGATGCTGCAGGGACTGCACGATGCCATCGACGACAATCCGGGCGATGTCGTCGTCGTGCTCCATCAACTCGGGAACCACGGCCCCAGCTACTTCAAGCGATATCCGCCGTCGCTGCGACGTTTCGTCCCGGACTGCAGGAGCCCGGACCTCGGAAAATGCAGCCGGGAAGAGATCGTCAACGCCTACGACAACGCCATCCTGGAGACCGATGACTTTCTGGCAAGGACCATCCGGATGCTTGCGCAGGATCGATCGCACGATACCGCGATGATCTATCTCTCGGACCACGGCGAGTCCCTAGGTGAAGGAAACCTTTACCTGCACGGCTTCCCCTACGCGATCGCACCGGAAACCCAGATCAAGGTGCCGATGGTGGTGTGGATTTCTCCGGGAATGCGCGACAACGCTGGCATCGATGTGCGCTGCGTCAAGCGTCAGGCGGGCAATTCGCTCAGCCACGACAACCTGTTTCACTCCGTACTTGGTCTCATGCAAGTCCGGTCTTCAGTCTATGACCCTGACCTAGACGTCTTTTCCGAGTGCATCGACTCGAAGATCGCCCCATGAGGGCTTTGGAAGGAGCACATTCTCGACCGGCCATTCCTTCGATCCCCAGCCCCCCCGGAGAAGGGCTCATAGTTTCTAGCTGAATAGACCCCAAAGATTACCCTTTAGATCAGCACGCCAGCATGCTGGGCGAGTCGGTGCGGCAGGCCGGCCAAGCCTCGGTTTTGCAAGAGTTTTGGGGAGGCCTGAGCAAGGCGCTGGCGGCCCTGTTGGATTTCTATAGGGGGAAGGCAGCTTGTTATTGTGTCCGGGGAGCTTTGACTGGTATGTTTCGCCGATGCATCGAACACTCGTCAAGCTGAGAAGCACCATTGCCGCACTGCTGGTCGCAGTGCTGGTGATCTTGCCTATCGCCGATGCGTTCGCTTGCTCGTTCGAATCGCTCGATACGCATACGGCGATTGCATTGGATGACCATGCGTCATCGCCAAGCGACGATGCCGGCAAGGGGGATGACTCCAGCAACGCCCACGGCGTCTGCGCCCACGGCCATTGCCATCACTCGACAGCAAACGTCCCATCCAGTACGACTGTGGGCTACGACGCCGTGCGCGCCGTTCAGGCTGTATCGCAGGATGATCCTCCCGCATCCGGAATATCCGAAGGACCCCTGAGGCCTCCGCGAGGCTGACGTGTTCAGTGCCCGTTCTGACGGGTTCCCACGTCAACTTTTGCTTCCGGAGTTCCCATGTTTACGCCGCTTGGACGGCCGCTCATCGCGGTCGGACTGGCCGTGGCTGTCTTGGCATTGGCGTCGCCTTCAATGGCGAACGACACTGTCGTCGAGACCGCCCCGTCCTACGATGATTTAGTTGCCCGGCTCGACGCGCTGCCGTCGACGCTCGAAGCCAATGCCGTCTATGACGCAGCTGCCGCCCGTGCGGAGCAGGCCCGCGCCCTTCCCAATCCCTCAATCGCCTACAGCCGAGAGAACGTCTACGGCACCGGCCCCTACAACGGTACCGGCAACGGCGAAACGACGCTGTCGATCAACCAGCCCCTTGAACTGTTTGGCCAACGCTCCGCCCGAATCCAGGCGGCGCGTTCCGAGGCCAACGCAGCGGACCTTCGGCGCGTGCAGACTCGCTGGCAGGTCGCGGGCCAGTTGGCACTGACCTATGCCGAGGCCGAAGCCGCAGCACGACGCTACGACCTCGCTGCTGAGGCCCTATCGCTGACCGAGCAGGACGCGCGCGGGGTCGCGGCCATGGTCGAACAGGGCCGCGAGGCGACCCTGCGCGGTGTCCAGGCACAGAGCGAGGTCGAGGCCGCCAGGGCTGCACTCGATGAAACCAAGGCCCTCCGCGACAGTGCGTTCGCGCGGTTGTCGGCGATCGCCATGCTCGAAAGACCCGTCCAAGCCATCAGTGCAAGCCTGTTGGACCGTACTTCCAACCCGACCGGAGTCGGTGCAGACGATCCTCTCGCCGTCCGGGTTGCACAGGCCGAACTCGATGCCGCGAGCCGACTGGTGACGGTCGAACGGCGTCGCGCGCTTCCGGATGTCAGCGCCGCCGTTGGCAGGACCCGGTTCCGGGAAACCAACGATGAGGCATTTACGGTCGGCCTCGAATTGACCATTCCACTGTTCGATCGCAATCGGGGTGGCATTCGAGCCGCATATGCCGAGCAGCGGGCCGCCGAGGCCCGGCTGATCGCGCAGAAACAGGAGGTACGGGCGGAGCGACTGGCCGCAGAGGCCACGCTAGCCGCCTCGAACAGCCGGACACGCGCCGCCGATAGCGGTGTCGCAGCTGCCGAGGAGGCCTATCGCCTGTCCCGCGTCGGTTTCGAGGCTGGCCGAATCTCGCAACTTGAACTTCGCAGCACGCGCTCGGCGTTGATCGCCTCGCGCAATGCCGCCGTGGACGCGCGGATCGCGCGCGTTCTTGCCGAAATCGACCTGGCGCTCCTGGAAGGCCGCGCCCCGTTCGGAGAATCCCGATGAAAACAAATACTAGGCGGCTGATTTACGTCGCCGCACTCCTGGTCGCCCTCGTCGCAGGCTTCGGCCTTGCGAGGCTCACCAGCAGCCAAGATGCCGGAGCGTCCCATGCTGCCCACTCCGATGATGACGGCCATGGATCGCACGGTGACGATCAGACACAAGAAAGCCATGCAGATCACGGCGCCGAAGGGGGCCATGACGAGAAAGACAGCCATGACGACCATGGCGATGAAGCGACCGAGAGCGAGGAGGGCCTGGTTGCCCTGACCCAGCAGCAGATCGAAGCGTCAGGTATCCAGGTGGTTGCCGTTGGTCGCGGTGGTGGCAGCGAGACACGCCTGAGTGGACGTGTCGAGCCCGCTATTGGCGCACGTGCCGCCGTTGCTGCTTCCATCGGTGGTCGCGTGGAGCGCGTCATCGTCGCACCCGGCACCAGGGTTCGCGTCGGCCAGCCTCTGGCAGTGATTGTCAGCGGCGAAGCCGCAACGATGCGTGCGAATGCGGATGCGGCACGCGCCGAAGCGGAAGCGGCACGGCTGGTGTATCAGCGCGACCAGGCGCTGGTAACTCAGGGCGTGGTCGCAAAACAGGAACTCGAAGCCTCGCGGGCACGCTCGCTATCGGCCGAAGCGGCGGCCCGTGCGGCCGCAGCCCAGGTCGTCGCGGCCGGCTCGCCGAACGCAGGTGGGCGCGTGACCATTACCAGCTCGGTACCAGGCGTGGTCGGCGCGGTCCAGGTGACGCCCGGCGGCTTCGTCGCCGCGGGTGACATCGTGGCCAACGTGGCCGATCCAGCGCAGACAGAACTCGTGTTTTCCGCCCCGCCCGCGCTCGCGGCGCAAGTCGAACCCGGCGCGCGCATCGAAGTCACCGGCACGAACGGCAGCTTCAGTGCCATCGTGATCGGCTCCGCCGCCGATGTCCGCGAGCAGGGTGGCATGGCGATCATCCGTGCGCGCCCGGAATCCGGCCCGCTGCCGCCGGCAGGTACGCCGGTGTCCGGCGTCGTGGTCGCGGCGGCCAAAGACGACACGTTGACCGTGCCTGCCGACGCCGTGCAAACCGTGGAGGGCCGCTCGGTCGTATTCGTGGCCGACAACGGCAAGGGCTTCCGTGCGACCCCGGTGCTCGCCGGTCGCCGCGCGGGCGGGCGCATCGAGATCCTCAACGGGCTGTCGGGCGACGAGCGCGTCGCCGGCACCAACGCATTCCTGCTGAAGGCCGAACTCGCCAAGGGCGAGGCCGAGCACGGCCACTGAGGACCCCGCCATGTTCAAACTCATCATTGAAACGGCGGTGCGCTTCCGCTGGGCGGTGGTCTTCGTCGCCGCGGTCATCGCGGCGTATGGCCTGTTCCAGCTCGGCAAGCTACCGATCGACGCGGTACCGGACATCACCAATCGGCAGGTGCAGATCAATACCATCGCACCCGCACTTGCTCCAGGCCAGATCGAGCGACAGGTCACGTACCCGCTTGAGACGGCGCTGGCCGGCATCCCCGGCCTGACCAGCACGCGTTCGCTCTCGCGCAACGGGTTCTCGCAGGTCACCGCCATCTTCACCGACCAGACCGACATCTACTTCGCACGTCAGCAAGTGGCCGAGCGCATGCGCGAGGTGCAGGAAGACTTGCCCGAGGACGTGGTGCCGATGATGTCGCCGGTCACCACCGGCCTCGGCGAGGTGCTGATGTGGACGGTGGACTTCGTCCCGTTCGACCCGGAGAACGTCGGCAAGCCGAACACGCCCGGATGGCAGGCCGGCGAGGTCTATCTCACGCCGGAGGGCGACCGGCTCGCGACGGCGAAAGAACGCGCCACCTATCTGCGCACGGTGCAGGACTGGATCATCGCGCCGCAGATGCGCACGACGCCGGGCCTGGCGGGCGTTGACATGATCGGCGGCTACGTCAAGGAATACGCCGTCCGCCCGAACACCGAGCGGCTGGCCGCCTACGGTCTTGGCCTGGGCGATCTGGTGCAAGCGCTGGAACGCGCCAACGTCCAGGCCGGCGCAGGCTTCGTCCAGCGTGCCGGCGAAGGCCTGATCGTCCGGGCCGATGCCCTGGCGCAGACGGTCGACGACCTCGCACAGTCGCCGGTCGCCAATCGCGGCGGCGTGGTGATCCGCGTTTCGGACGTGGCCAGTGTCGAGCTGGGACAGGCGCCGCGGCTGGGCGCCGCCACGCGCGACGGCCATGAAGCGGTGCTCGGGACGGCACTGATGATTGCCGGCGGCAACAGCCGCACGGTGGCGCAGGCAGCGGCGGAGCGTCTGGCCGAGGTCAACCGCTCCCTGCCTCCGGGCATCGTCGCCGAACCCGTGCTCGACCGCAGCATGCTGGTCAACTCCACGATCAAGACCGTCGCCAGGAACCTCACCGAGGGCGCGCTGCTCGTCATCGTGGTGCTGTTCCTGCTGCTCGGCAACATCCGCGCCGCGGCGATCACCGCGCTGGTGATCCCGCTGTCGTTCCTGTTCGCGGTGATCGGCATGAACCGCTTCGGGATCAGCGGCAACCTGATGAGCCTGGGCGCGCTGGACTTCGGCATCCTCGTCGATGGTGCGGTGATCGTGATCGAAGCCACGCTGCTGATGCTCGGCCAGAAGCAGGCCGAACTGGGACGGTCGCTCTCCGCCGGGGAGCGTCTGGGCGTCGCGATCCAGGCGGCGCGCAAGATGGTGCGGCCGGCCGCGTTCGGCCAGCTCATCATCCTGCTGGTGTTCGCGCCGATCCTCACGCTGGAAGGCGTCGAGGGTAAGACGTTCCAGCCGATGGCCGCGACCTTCATGCTCGCCCTGGTCGGAGCGTTCATCTTCTCCTTCACTTTCGTGCCGGCGATGGCCGCCCTGTTCGTGCGCGATCCCAAGCCCCGGCCCGGACATGCGCCGTCGCACGAAAAGGAACGCGGGCACCAAGGCGGACAAGACGGCGAACACGAGACCCGCATCATCCGCTTCGTACGCGGCAAGGCCGAGCCGGTCATCCGCGCTGCGGTCGCGCGGCCCCGCGCGGTCCTGCTCGGCGCGGTCGCCATGCTTGCGATCGGCTTCACGGCATTCGTTTCGCTGGGCCGGGAGTTCATGCCGACCCTCGACGAGGGCAACCTGGCGATGCAGGCCCTGCGAGTCCCTTCCGCCTCGCTGGAGCAGTCGCTGGCGATGCAACTGGCCCTGGAGAAGACCCTCGCCAGCGAACCCGAAGTGAAGACGGTCTTCTCCCGTACTGGTACGGCGGAGGCGGCCATCGATCCCATGCCGACCAACATCTCGGACAGCGTGATCGTACTCAAGCCGAAATCCGAGTGGCCAGACAAGTCGTTAAGCAAGGAAGACTTGATCGGCCGACTTGAGGGCATCGTCGGCAACCAGATCGGCAATGCGTTCGAGTTCAGCCAGCCGATCGAACTGCGTTTCAACGAACTGATCTCCGGCGTGCGCACGGACCTGGCTGTGATGGTGTTCGGCGACGACTTCGACGTCCTGCAGCCGATCGCCGACCAGATTTCGCTCAAGCTCCGCAGCATCGACGGCGCGGCGGACGTGCGCGTGGAGCAGGTGTCGGGCCTGCCGACGCTCACCGTGCGGGTCGACCATGCCGCTGCCGCACAGTATGGCTTGACCGCAGCGGACGTCAGCGAGGCATTGGCAACTGGCATTGGTGGCACTGCCGCCGGCAAGATCTTCGAGGGCGACCGCCGGTTCGACGTGGTAGTTCGGCTCGATGAAGACGCTCGGAATGATCCAGCCCGGCTCGCTGCACTGCCCGTGGTAGCTCCCGACGGCACCGTGGTGCCGCTGTCCTCGGTCGCGCGCATCGAGGTCAGCGAAGGACCCAACCAGATCAGCCGCAACAACGGCAGCCGTCGCATCGTGGTGCAGGCCAACGTCCGTGGCCGTGACCTGGGCGGCTTCGTCGGGGAGGCGCAAGCAGCCGTGGCCGATGTGTCTCTGCCCAGCGGCGTCTACCTTGACTGGGGCGGGCAGTTCGAGAACCTGCAGCGTGCCGAGGCGCGGCTGGCGCTGGTGATCCCGGTCGTGTTCCTGATGATCGGCGCACTGTTGTATATGGCACTGGGCACCATCCGTGAGGCGGCGCTGGTCTTCGTCTGCGTCCCGCTGGCGCTGGTCGGAGGCATACTGGCGCTGCTAGTGCGCGGCATGCCCTTCTCGGTGTCCGCGGCGGTGGGCTTCATCGCGGTCTCCGGCGTTGCGACGCTCAACGGCCTGGTGCTGATGCAGGCCATCCGTGAACGCCTAGCCGCGGGGGACGAGCCTCTGGAAGCGGCGGCGACCGGTGCCGCCAACCGCCTGCGGGCGGTGCTGACCACCGCGTTGGTGGCCATCGTCGGCTTCGTCCCAATGGCGATCGCCACCGGCTCCGGCGCCGAGGTGCAGAAACCGCTGGCGACCGTGGTCATCGGTGGGTTGATCACAGCAACGGTATTGACGCTGCTCGTGCTGCCCACCTTCGCTGCTCGCGCGACCGCGAAGCATCGACCCAGGCGGCACGCGACATGATGCTCGATCCAGCCCGGCAGAAAGGCGTCCTGCGGCAGGTTTTGCTGTGGAATCTGGCGTTGTTCGTCGGGCTGGGCGTGGCCGGCTGGATGGCCGACTCCAGCGCCCTGCTCGCCAATGCCGTCGACAACGGATCGGACGCGGCCGTCTATCTGTTGAGCTACCTCGCCATCGACCGCCGTCCCGCGTGGAAACGCGGGGCGGCGGCTGTTTCTGGTGTGATGCTGCTGCTGTTCGCGGTCGCGGTGATGGCGGACGTGGTCAGGCGCTGGCTGTACGGAGCCGAGCCACTGGGCCCGGTGATGATGGGATTGGCGCTGGTTGCGGCCGTAATCAACCTGTGGTGCCTAGTCCTGTTGCGCCGTATGCGGTCCGACGACGTCAACATGAAGGCCGCGGAGACTTTCAGCTTCAACGACTTCATCTCCAACGGCGGCGTGATCGTCGCCGGTGCGCTGGTGCTGTGGCTGGGCTCGCCCTGGCCGGACTTGGTGGCAGGTGCGCTGATCGCCGTAGTCGCATCTCTTGGCGGCGTCGAAATCCTGCGCAACGTGCGTCAAGAGGTCAGGACATGAAGCTGCGACGGCTAGGACTCCAAGCACCCAATACCCCCCATGGACCGCGGCACCTCCGTCTGCGCCAACGGGTTGATCGTCAACGAATTACATCTCCCACGGATTCACGGAGAACACCATGACCGAGAAACTGCGCCTGGATCTTCAGATCCTGCTCCCTCATGTTCCAGACAAGGCGGATGCCTGCGTCGGGCGCCTCATCCGCGAGCTCGAAGGCCGCGACGGCATCGAGCAGGTCCACGTCCGCGACGGCGAGGATGGAACGCCGGCGCAGGTGTGCATCCATTACGACGCCGAGATGCTTCCGCTGGCGCGCATCCGCGAGATCGTCGAGGGGGCTGGCGCTGAGATCAGCGGTCGCTACGGCCACGCCTCCTGGGAGGTGGACGGCATCGTCCACCAGCGCCGGGCGCGGACGGTCGGCGAGCGCCTGCGGGCGCTGCCGGGCGTCCTGGAAGCCGAGGCCAGTGCCGCGGGCCGGGTCGCCATCGAGTTCGACCGTGAGCGAACCTCGGAGCAGGACCTGCGGAAGGCGCTGGCGGAACTCAAGGTGGTGCCGCGTGGGCAACCGGCCAAGGAACAGCATGCCCATGCCGAAGGGGATCACGACCACGATCATGAAGCCGGCGATCACAAAGGGCACGCGCACGGCGGCCTGCTCGGCCCGAACACCGAGCTGATCTTCGCTCTGGTCTGCGGCGGTCTACTGATCACCGGGTACGCTATCGAGAAGCTGGTCGCCGGTGCGCCTGGCTGGCTCCCGCTCGCCTGCTACGTCGCGGCGTACTTCTTCGGCGGCGTCTACACGCTGCGCGAGGCGATCGACAACCTGCGCATGAAGCGGTTCGAGATCGATACGCTGATGCTGGTCGCTGCCGCCGGCGCCGCGGCGCTCGGTTCATGGGCCGAGGGCGCGCTGCTGCTGTTCCTGTTCAGCCTCGGACACGCGCTCGAGCACTACGCGATGGGTCGCGCCAAGCGCGCGATCGAGGCGCTGGCCGAACTGGCGCCCGACACGGCCGTCGTGCGTCGCGGTGGGCAGGTGCAGGAGATCGCGGTCGAGGAACTCGCCGTCGGCGACATCGTGCTGGTCAAGCCCAACGAGCGCATGCCGGCCGACGGCTTCCTCGTGCTCGGCACCTCCAGCGTGAACCAGGCGCCGGTGACCGGCGAAAGCATTCCGGTCGACAAGCGCCCCGTGGACGACCCCGCGACGGCGCGGGCGCGGCCCGACGGCGTCGATGCCGCTTCGCGCGTGTTCGCCGGCACCATCAATGGCAGCGGTGCGATCGAGATAGAGGTCACGCGCAAGTCCAGCGATTCGGCGCTGGCGCGCGTGGTGAAAATGGTCAGCGAGGCCGAGACACGCAAGTCACCGACCCAGCGATTCACCGACCGGTTCGAGCGGATCTTCGTGCCCGCGGTCCTGGTCCTGGCCTTCCTGCTGCTGTTCGCCTGGGTCGTCGTCGACGAGCCCTTCCGCGACAGCTTCTACCGCGCGATGGCCGTGCTCGTGGCGGCCAGTCCGTGCGCGCTGGCCATCGCCACACCCAGCGCCGTGCTCTCGGGCATCGCCCGCGCGGCACGCGGTGGCGTGCTGATCAAAGGAGGCGCACCGCTGGAGGAACTAGGCTCGCTCAACGCGATGGCCTTCGACAAGACCGGCACCCTGACCGAAGGCCGGCCTCGCATCACCGACGTTGTCACGGTGGAGGGTGTCACGGAGGAGGAACTGCTTACCGTCGCGGTCGCGGTCGAGTCGCTCAGCGATCATCCGCTGGCCGCCGCCATCGCCCGGGATGGTCGGGAACGGCTCGGCGGGCGCGAGATCCCGGCCGCCGGCGGCCTGGAAAATCTCATCGGTCGCGGTGTCACGGCCACGCTCGGCGGCGAGACGGTATGGATCGGCAAGGCCGAGATGTTCGGCACCGACGGCGTGGCGCCGCTGGGCGAGTCCGCGACGGCCGCCATCGCGCAGCTGCGCGAGGCCGGCCGCACCTCGATGGTGGTCAGACAAGGCACGCGCGACCTAGGCGCCATCGGCCTGCTCGACACCGCGCGCGAAGGTGCGCCGGAGGCGCTCAAGGAACTGCGCGCGCTCGGCATCACGCGCATGATCATGATCTCCGGCGACCATCAGCGCGTCGCCGAGGCGATCGCCTCGGAAGTGGGCCTCGACGAAGCCTGGGGCGACCTGATGCCCGAGGACAAGGTCGAGGCCATCCGCAAGCTGCGCGAGCAGGACAAGGTCGCGATGGTCGGCGATGGCGTCAACGACGCGCCGGCGATGGCCAATGCCACGGTTGGCATCTCGATGGGCGCGGCCGGTTCCGACGTTGCGCTGGAAACCGCCGACGTCGCGCTGATGGCCGACGACCTGCGCCACCTACCATTCGCGGTGGGCCTAAGCCGGCATACCCGCGGCGTGATCCGGCAGAACGTCTACGTCAGCCTCGGCATCGTCGCATTCCTGGTGCCTGCCACGATCTTCGGCCTGGGCATCGGCCCGGCCGTCGCCATCCATGAGGGGTCCACGCTACTGGTGGTGTTCAATGCGCTCAGGTTGCTCGCATATCGCGACCCACGCACGACATAGCCAAACATCGACTGCACTTTGATCGTACTGCTGCGGTGGCCTTCTACGCGGCGGCGCTTCAATCCATCCCGGATATCGGCATCCTGGCCAACTCGTCGCGACTGATCCACAACCGGGGCACTACCCATGAATGATGCAGCGGTTCAGGCAATGAAAGCTCAACCATGCATAGGAAGGTTTCGAGGTTGACTCGGAGTATGGCCTATGGAACTGCGACACCTTCGCTGTTTTGTCGTTCTAGGTGAGGAGCTGAACTTCACGCACGCAGCCGAGCGTTTGCACATCGAGCAATCTCCTTTGTCGAGGACAATCAAGGAGCTGGAAGAAGATCTAGGCGTGGTGCTCTTTGATCGCAATCGAATGGGCACCCGTCTGACCGCAGCAGGTTCCGTCTACCTCGACGAAGTTCGTCGGGTGTTGGCGCTCCTAGAACAGGCTGGCGAGAACGTCAGGGCGATCGCGACCGGATATCGCGGGAGCTTGCGCATCGCCATCTCAGATGGCGCCATCGACCCCCGCCTGTCCGAGATCTTGGCGCGCTTTCGGGAAGATGCGCCAGAGATCGAGATACGTATCTGCGAAGTACCTCTGCAGGAACAGTTGCGGGGGCTTCGCGCGGGGGACTTCAGGGCAGGCTTTGCGCATACCGCCAACGTCGGGGACGGCATCTGCGCCGAGCCCGTCTGGCGCGACACGCTGCTCGCGGCGATCCCGACGCACCACCCACTGCTGGCGTACAAGGAGATACCCCTCGAGGAACTGGCCCGATATCCGCTGGTCATGTGTGATCCGCAGACCTACGAGGGATGTTCTCGCGAACTGACGCTGCTGCTTCGCACGCTGGAGCAGGATCTGAAAGTCGTCGAGCATGTACGCTCGTCGGACATGATGCTCACGCTGGTATCTGCAGGTTACGGCGTCGGGTTTACAAGCACCACCCGCATGGCGCTCTGCAAACATCCAGACATCGTGGTCCGACCGCTAGCCAGCGAATCAGCCGTGCTCACAACCTATCTGCTGCACCTGGCGGGTAACGAGCCGTGCGTCGCATTACAGCAGTTCCTCACGTACCTGCACGCCCATCCGGACAGTTAAACCGGGTTGACACTTGGGCTTAGGTTTTTCTGCCCGATTGCAGGTTAGCTACTGTCGTCGACATCAAATCAGCCGCACTCATGCGCAGCGCGTTTGAGATTTTGAGGATCAACGCCAAGGTTGGCATATGTTCGCCCCTCTCAATCTTGCCGATGTGCGAACGATCGATTTCCGCCACCGCTGCAAGTTCTTCCTGGGCGATCCCTCGCTCCAGGCGTGCAGCGCGAACAGCCTGTCCGAACGCCAACGCGGGCTCAGGCTCGTAGGTGGTCGTGCCGACCGGGCGGCCTCGCTGGACGGAGCGCTTCTGCATCGGCAAAAGCGTCGTTCAGCGCGCTAAGTTAAACCACGGTAAATTTAACTCATTTTATGATGGCGGTTGCGACAATCGCTTCAAGCCATGACCTAACGGGCCTTCATGCAAGCCTTTTGTCGAGCTTCTGCGCTTAAGCTCTGCGTCACATCCTGCGTGCCGTCGTCGCCACGCTTGGCATCATTGCTTGCCCTGCAGCGGGCTGAGGAGCCGGAAACATCCGTCGTTGTGCACGAGGCATCCGAGGCCAGTCTTTTCGAGGGATTGGCGGATGGCCGCTACGACATCGGGATAGTCATGGCAGACACGCCGGCGCCGCACCTGCGGGCCGACCTGCTTTGGCAGGATGAACTGGCCGTCGCCCTACCAGAGCGATCACCCCTGCTCAGCTATCCGGCGGTTCCAGTGGACAAGCTCCGACCGTACACCTTGTTCGAGTGCTGCCCACGCGCCTGCGAAGCGTTGTTCGGCCCGCAGCCAGCTATTCCCTATCGGTCGACCTCGTTTGCGCTGATGGCCGTACAGGTGGCGGCTGGTTATGGGGTCGGCATCGCTCCGCGACCGCTCCTCGAACGGTCGCGGAACTGGGGTGTCGTCATGCGTTCGCTGGCGGACAGCACATACCGGGTCGGAACCCATCTGATCCGGCCCGAGCGCGCCGACTCTCCAGCGATCGACCGCTTCTTCAAACGAGGGCAGACGGTCGCGTAGACCGATAGCCCTCGCGGTGCGGAACAGGGCCATCGAACACCTGCATGGCGAGCGTGCGGCAAACCGCCTTGACCGCTGCCCCGAGATTCTCGGCGGTGACCGCTTCGACGGCGGACTCGCCGCCGAACTCGGCGCACGGTTGCATGAGCGCGTGATAGATCTCCCACGGGTCCACGCCGCGCGCCGTCTGCTTCAGGACGGTCTGGACCAGGCGACGCTTGAGCGGGTCGAGCTGCCAGTCCGGCACGCGCTGCCCGCGATTGCCCAGGCTGATCGACAACAGGTTCCCGGCCGTGACCTCGTAGGTGATCCAGCGACGCGACTTGCCGGCGAGCTTGGCGTAGTCGGCAACGGAGAGGTTGTGGGGCGATTCCAGGATGTCGAGCAGGATCATGCGCTCGCGCTGGACATTGGAGATGGCCGGCTCCGTCTTGGGCACCCGCACCGCGGACAGGCGCCGTACGGAGATGGGCTGCACCTGGACGGGCTGCGGCGCAGCGGCAACGGCAGCGGGTGTGGACAGCACCAGCTTCTGCATTCCCGCGGTCGCCGGCGGAGCCGGCAGGCTCATGCCAGCCTCCAGGACGGGCAAGCCTTCCAGTTGAATGTTCAGAGGGCTGCAGGCCGCCTCGACCTCGCCCTGTTCGAGCAGGTCCAGTCGATCGGCCCAGTCCTGCATCATGTGCCGGCGCTGGTCGACGTACTCGGCATGGTTGTAGGTTCGACGGACCGGGTTCGGGTCGACGTGGGAAAGCTGCGCGTCGATCCACTTGTCCGGATAGCCCAGCTCGTTGAGCGCCGTCGAGATCGTGGCGCGGATGCCATGGCCCGTGAGCCGACCTGCGTATCCCAGGCGCTTGATCGCGCCGTTGAGCGTGTTCTCGCTGATGCGCTGCTTCAGGCTCTTGGCGCCCGGGAAGAGGTACTTCTGCGACTTCTTGAACCGGTCGAGCATGTGCCGGACGATCTCGACCGCCTGCACCGACAGCGGCACGATGTAGGGCGGGATATCCTCCGTGCGCAGGTTCTCCTTCTGCATCTTCAGTTCGAGCTGCTTGACCACGTCCGGCGGGATGATCCACAGAGCGTCATCGAGGTGGAACTGATCCGGGGTCGCCAGCCGCAGCTCGCCCGTGCGCACACCCGTCAGAAACAGCATGCGGACGCCGACCTGGGTCTGCAGCCGGCCGGGGTACTTGCGCAGCAGCTGCAGGAACTCGGGTGCCTCGGGCATGCGCAGGAACGGGTTGTGGCGCACGGGCGGCGCCGGCATGGCGACCACATCCAGGTCGGAGGCCGGATTGCGTTCCAGCCCGGGTACGATCACCAGCGCGTACCGGAAGAGCTGGTTGAGCCAGGTCCGGACCTTCTCGGCGATCGACGGGGCACCGCGCTTCTCGATCCGCCCGACGATTTCGAGTAGGTCAGCGCGGTTGATCTCGTAGATCGAGCGCTTGCGCAGCGATGGGAGGACGTCGTTGCTGAAGATGCGTGGAAGCGTCCCGAGCGTGACGTTGCGCCCGGTCTTCTTCAGACGGCTCTGCTGGCGGAACGCGAACCACTTGTCGTAGACGGCCTGGAACGTGTACTGCTCGGCATCGGTCGCCAAGCGCCGATCCTTCGTGCGCTGACGCTGCGGGTTGATGCCCTTGGCGACCAAGGCGCGCGCCTTGTCCCGTTCGATGCGCGCCTCGCGCAGGCCGATCTCGGGGTAGTGCCCCAAGGACATTCGCTTCTGCCGACCCAGCCAGTAATAGCGGAAGTACCAAGCCTTGGTGCCGACCGCGGAGACGGACAGCGTGAGGCCGTCGAAGTCAGGGAGGGTGTAGTCCTTTCCGGTCGCCTTGGCGTGCCGGACGACTGCATCGGTGAGTGCCATGTCTGCTCCTGAACAGAGTCAGGAGTCAGATCCTCTTCGCATGGCCCGCTCCGCCCCAGCAACAAACCGGACCTCAACCAACCCGCTTACTTGGACTTAAGCTTGGACTTAAAAGTCGTGGCTTCGGGTGGCTTTCGGTGGCTCTCACTGGACGCCTGCCTAGCAAAAAGTCCTTTGGCTGACAGGGGTTTATGGAACTCCTTGGATTTCCATGGAACCTAAACTGGAGCGGGTGAAGGGAATCGAACCCTCGTCAGTAGCTTGGGAAGCTACAGCTCTACCATTGAGCTACACCCGCGCGGCATGGTGAAGTCTATGCCGGGCCGCGGCGGATGCGCAACGCACCGGCCGCGGCGGCCGGTGCGCGCGGGGTTTTCAGAAGCTGCCGCTGAGGGTCAGGAACGCGCCGGCGTTGGTGCCCCCCTTCTGGCCGACCGTGGTGCTGAGGCCGAGGTCGGCGTGCAGGCCGAACAGCGAGGTGCGCGCGCCCAGCACCGCGGTGCCGTAGCTGCGATCGAATTCCACGCCGGGCACCGCGTACGGCGCCACGCCGGGCATCGTCTGCAACTGCGCGAACGCCTGCTCCGGCAGCTTCTCCAGTTCGCGATCCAGGGTCAGCCGCGCGTACGGGCGCAGGTGGTCGTGGATGCTGTAGTCGAACTGCCAGCCGACGCTGGCCAGCAGCGAATCGAATTCCTGGTCGCCGTGCACCAGCGCGGTCGCGGACGGGTTGCTCTCGGTGTAGCCGTCGATCTCGATGCGCTGGGCCAGCACGCTCGCCACCGGGCCGTGGCGCAGCGCGCCGTCGCCGAACTGGAAGCCGCCGGCCACGCCGACGCCGATGTTGCTGCCGTCCGGCGAACCGCTGTGGCGGCGCGTGACCGGGCCGATCTGCACTTCGCGATCGATGTCGTAGGACAACTGGCTGTAGCTGGCCTGCACGTTGAACCAGGCATGCTCGCCATACCAGCCGGCGAAGCCGCCGAGCGTGGCGTCGCTCTGGTCGAAGCTGCCGCCGCGGCGACCATAGTCCTGCGCATTGCGGCCATAGCCGCCGAACACGCCATAGACCATCGAACCGCGCGACCAGTCCACGCCGAAGGTGCCGGCCGGCGCGGCGCCGTCGAAGTTGTCGCCGTGGTCGTAGCGCAGGAAATCACCACGCAGGTCGCCCCACCAGCGCACGCCGTCGGCCTGCGGGCGGCCCTCGACGTGGTGGGCCACGCGCTCGGCGCGGCCGCGGCCGATCGCGCTGGCCACGTGCGGCAGCACCGCGATCTGGCGCGGCCCCTCCAGCACCGAGGTGGCGTACTGGGCAAGCATGCGGTGCGCGCCGGTGGTCGGGTGCACGCCGTCGGCAAACAGGTAGCTCTCCGCCGCGCCGGCGGGATAGTTGGCCGGGCTGCACAGCACCGAGCTGGTCGCTCCGCAGGCCATGCCGGTGACGTTGGTCAGGCCGTAGGCGGCCGGCGAGGCGGTGATCTCGCGCAGGAAGCTGAAGGTGTCCAGCGGAATCACCCGCAGGCCGGCCGAGGCCAGCCCGCCGTACAGCGCGTTGTTGTAGGTGGTCGCCAGCTGCGTGCCGGCGGCGGCCGCGGCCGGGCCCATCGCCAGCGACTGCGGGGTCTGGCCCAGGTCCGGGATGTTGGGCACCAGGATGTAGCGCGCGCCGCCCTGGGTCAGCGCGCCGACGATGCCGACCTGCGAGGTGACCGCCGATGCGATGGTGGCCTGCGCCGGCGCGCCGGCGACCACCGCGAACAGATCGTTGGCGCCGCCCCAGACGGTGTACAGCGCGTTGGGATCGGCGCGGCCGCCGTTGGCCGCCAGGTAGCTGGACAGCTGCGTGGTCATCGACGGGATCGGCCCGAGCGCGCCGCTGCCGCCGGTGCCGGTGCGCGCGCCGCCGACCGCGTAGTTGCTGCCGCCCTGGTTGGCGCTGTTGGCCGAGGTGCCGTAGTAGTCGGCCAGGAACTCGGACCAGACCAGGCCCGGGTTGGTGGTGAAGCGTCCCAGGATGGCCGCGGAAGGACCGCCGCTCTGCACCAGCGCCGGACGGAAATGGCCCGAGTCGGTCAGGCTGTCGCCGAAGAACACGGTCTTGGAATACGGCTGGCCCTGCGCGAAGGCGGGCAGCGCCGCCAGCGCCAGCGAGGCGGCCAGCAGCGAACGGACGGGCATCGGGAACGGCTTCATGGAAACTCCACGGCTGAAGGGAACTGCAGGGATGTCGCGCGGGCCGTACGCCAGCGGATGGCCCGCATCGTTCCACCAAGCCCGCCGCGCTTCACGCTGCATTGCGGCATCCGGGCCTGACAGCGCCGCCGGCAGCGGCGACAATGGCGGGCATGGACATCCAGCTCAACGGCCAGCCGCATTCGCTGCCGACGCCCTGCACCCTCGCCACCCTGCTCATGCACGAGGGCCTGGCCGGCCGCCGCGTGGCGGTCGAGGTCAACGGCGAGATCGTCCCGCGCGGACAGCACCCGACCCATGCGCTGCGCGATGGCGATCGCGTCGAGATCGTGCACGCGCTGGGCGGTGGCTGAAGCGCGGCACCGACCCTTCCCGCCGCGGATGCCGCTTGCCGGCGGGTTTGGGCGATAATCGCCGCATGTCGCACGCCACCCCCACCGACCCGCTGGTGATAGCGGGAAAAACCTACCGTTCCCGCCTGCTTACCGGCACCGGTAAGTTCAAGGACTTCGAGGAGACGCGGCTGGCCACCGAGGCCGCCGGCGCCGAGATCGTCACCGTCGCCATCCGCCGCACCAACCTGGGCCAGTCGCCCAACGAGCCCAACCTGCTCGACGTGCTGCCGCCGGACAGGTACACCCTCCTGCCCAACACCGCCGGCTGCTACACCGCCGCCGACGCGGTGCGCACCTGCCGGCTGGCGCGCGAACTGCTCGACGGCCACACCCTGGTCAAGCTGGAGGTGCTGGGCGATCCGAAGACCCTGTACCCGGACGTGGTGCAGACCCTGGCCGCCGCCGAGCAACTGGTCGCCGACGGCTTCCAGGTGATGGTCTACACCAGCGACGACCCGATCCTGGCGCGCCGGCTGGAGGAGATCGGCTGCGTGGCGGTGATGCCGCTGGCCGCGCCGATCGGCTCGGGCCTGGGCGTGCAGAACAAGTACAACCTGCTGGAAATCGTCGAGAACGCCAAGGTGCCGGTGCTGGTCGACGCCGGCGTCGGCACCGCCTCGGACGCGGCCATCGCGATGGAACTGGGCTGCGACGGCGTGCTGATGAACACCGCCATCGCCGGCGCGAAGAATCCCGTCCTGATGGCCAGCGCGATGCGCAAGGCGGTCGAGGCCGGCCGCGAGGCGTTCCTGGCCGGGCGCATCCCGCGCCGGCGCAACGCCTCGGCGTCCAGCCCGATCGACGGCCTCATCGGCTGATGACCGACCCGTTCACCAGCCCCGGCGCCAAGGCGCCGCCCAAGCCCTTCGCCCCGACCGGGGGCCGGCGCGAGGTGCGCAGCTTCGTGCTGCGCCAGGGCCGCTTCACCGAGGCGCAGCAGCGCGCGTTCGATACGCTATGGCCGCGCTTCGGCCTCGACTACACCGGCCGGTTGCGTGATTTCGATACGGCGTTCGGGCGCCGCGCGCCGCGCGTGCTGGAAATCGGCTTCGGCAACGGCGAGGCACTGCGCTTCGCCGCCGCGCAGGATCCGGCGCGCGACTACATCGGCATCGAGGTGCACGCCCCCGGCGTGGGCCGCCTGCTCAACGCGCTGGCCGAGGACGGCGCCGATCACGTGCGCCTCTACCACCACGACGCGGTCGAGGTGCTGCGCAACGAGATCGCCGACGGCGCGCTCGACGAGGTGCGCATCTACTTCCCCGACCCCTGGCACAAGAAGCGCCACAACAAGCGCCGGCTGATCCAGCCCGCGTTCGCCGCGTTGCTGGCGGAGAAGCTGCGCCCCGGCGGGCGCTTGCACGCGGCCACCGACTGGCAGGACTATGCCGAGCAGATGTGGGACGTGCTCGACGCCACCCCCGGCCTGCGCAACCGCGCCGGCCCGCGCGGGCACGTGCCGCGCCCGCCCTGGCGGCCGCAGACGCATTTCGAGACGCGCGGCCGGAAGCTGGGGCATGGGGTGTGGGATCTGCTCTACGACAAGCCGGGAATGGGGAATCGGGAATAGGGAATGGACAGGCCATGATCCTGCCGCCTCCTTCCATCCATACGGGAGTCTTGCCGCGCCCTGAATCCGCCGCGCAGGCGATGGATCGCCGCCTTGCCCATTCTCCATTCTCCATTCCCCATTCCCGGCGGCCATGGACAACGCGCTGACGCTGACCACCGACATGAAGCTCGTCCTCGGGCTGGTCGGCTTCACGATGGCGATGTTCCTGTTCGAGCGCATCCGCGCCGACCTGGTCGCGCTGGTGGTGCTGGTGGTGCTGGGCATCACCGGGCTGATCGCGCCGGAGGAGATCTTCGGCGGCTTCTCCGGCAACGCGGTGATGAGCATCATCGCCACCATGATCCTCGGCGCCGGGCTGGACCGCACCGGTGCGCTGAACCGGCTGGCCTCGTGGCTGCTGCGCCGCGGCCACGGCATCGAGCAGCGCCTGCTGCTGATGACCACCGCCATCGCCGGCCTCAACTCGTCGATCATGCAGAACCCGTCGGTGATGGCGCTGTACCTGCCGGTGGCCTCGCGGCTGGCCGCGCGCAGCGGCCTGTCGCTGCAGCGGCTGCTGCTGCCGATCGCGGCGGCCATCGTGATGGGCGGCGCGCTGACGATGGTCGGCAACTCGCCGCTGATCCTGCTCAACGACCTGCTGATCTCGGCCAACAACAACCTGCCCTCGGGCCTGGCCACGCTGGAGCCGCTGCGGATGTTCGCGCCGCTGCCGATCGGCGTGGTGCTGCTGGCCGCCTCGCTGCTGTACTTCCGCTACTACGGCGACCGCAAGCTCAGGCAGGAGACCGAGCAGGACGACGGCGTGGTCACCCCGGCGCGCACCGAGAGCTACTTCGCCCACACCTACGGCATCGAGGGCGACGTGTTCGAGCTGGTCGTCACCGCCGAAAGCCCGCTGGTCGGCATGTCGCTGGGCGAGGCCGAGGCGATGCACGACGCGCCGCTGATGCTGGCGCTGCAGACCGGCAACGACACCCGGCTGGCGCCGCCGGCGGACATGCGCATCTGGGTCGGCAGCGTGCTCGGCGTGATGGGCGCGCGGCAGGCGGTGGCCGACTTCGCGCAGAACCACTTCCTGCGCATGTCCTCGCGGCTGCGCCACTTCGGCGACCTGTTCAACCCCAGCCGCGCCGGCATCTCCGAGGCGGTGATCCCGCCGACCTCGCGCTTCATCGGCAAGACCGCGCGCGAGCTGCGCCTGCGCAAGCAGAACGGCATCAGCCTGCTGGCGATCAACCGCGACAAGAAGGTCATCCGCGAGGACGTGCGCACCGTGCAGCTGCGCGCCGGCGACATGCTGGTGTTCCACAGCATCTGGCAGGACCTGCACCAGGCCGCCGGCAGCCGCGACTTCGTCGTCGTCACCGACTACCCCAAGGGCGAGCAGCGGCCGCACAAGCTCAAGATCGCGATGGCCATCTTCGCCATCACCATCCTGATCGCGCTGACTTCCAGGCTGCCGGTGTCGCTGACGCTGATGACCGGCGTGGCCGGCATGCTGCTGACCGGCGTGCTGCGCATGGACGAGGCCTACGCCTCGATCAACTGGAAGACCGTGTTCCTGATGGCCGGGCTGATCCCGCTGGGCTGGGCGATGGACAGCAGCGGCGCGGCGGCGTGGGTCGCCGGCCACACCGTCGACCGCCTGCCCGAAGGCATGCCGGTGTGGGTGCTGGAGATCGCGGTGGCGCTGCTGACCACCGCGTTCTCGCTGGTGATCAGCCACGTCGGCGCGACCATCGTGATGGTGCCGATGGCGATCAACCTGGCGCTGGCCGCCGGCGGCAACCCGACCGCGTTCGCGCTGATCGTCGCGCTGTCGGCCTCCAACAACCTGATGAGCGCCTCCAACCCGATCATCTCGATGATCACCGGCCCGGCCAACTACACCTCGCGCCAGCTCTGGCGCGTCGGCGGCCCGCTGTCGCTGATCTATACGCTGGTGGTGGTGGTGATGGTCAACCTGATGTTCTGGTGGGGCGGGCGGGCCGGTTGAGGCGGCAAGCGCTCAGGCCAGCAGCACCTCGCCATCGACCACGGCCACCGGCACCGCGCGCAGGTTGTCGCCGCGGCACGGCCCGGCCACGCACTGGCCGTGGATCACCTCGAAGCTGGCGCCGTGCGCGGCGCAGACCAGATGGCCCTCGCGGCTCTTGAGGAACTGCCCCGGCGCCCAGTCCAGCCGGCGGCCGGCGTGCGGGCAGACGTTGAGCCAGGCGCGCACCGTGTCGCCGTCGCGGTAGAGGATCAGCGATTCGGCGTCACCGTCGAGACTGGCCTCGACTTCGGCGAAACCGCCGTCCTGCAAGGCATCGAGGCGAATCAGCGACATGGCTTAACGAAGTCCTCACACAGTCACATTTGTGTCATCCGATACTGCCCGCATCGGCTCCTGCCACATTCTGACACGACGCCCTCGCCATGATGTCCGCCCGCAGTTTCCACTTCAGCGGTTTCCGCGCCGCCTTCGCCCCGCGCAAGCCGCGCCATCCGCTGCTGCGCCTGGCCCTGGGCCTGCTGGGCCTGGTGCTGCTGGGCGTGCTGGTGTTCTTCAGCCTGTTCGTCGGCGCGGCGATGATCGCCGCCGGCCTGGTCTACAAGCTGGTCAGCCAGCGCCGCAAGCCGGTCGCGCGCGACGGCGCGGTCGAGGGCGAGTACCGCGTGGTGCGCAAGCCCGTGCTGCCGCTGTCGCGATAAACTCGCCGGCTCTTTCCCTCGCCGCCGGCCCGGCCGGCCGATGACATGACCGACATCATCGCTGCTCCCGCGCAGCCGCGCGTGCCCGTCCGCGGCGGCGGCACCTTCCCGGTGCGCCGCATCTTCTGCGTCGGCCGCAACTTCGCCGACCATGCCCGCGAGATGGGCGCCGCCGCGCCGGCCTCGCGCGCCGAGCGCGGCACGCCGGTGTTCTTCCACAAGCCGGCCGACGCCATCGTCACCGGCAACGCCGACGTGCCCTATCCGCCCGGCACGCAGGATCTGCACCACGAGGTCGAACTGGTCGCCGCGCTCGGCGCCGACGCGCCGCCGGGGCCGCTGGCGCGCGAACAGGCGCAGGCGCTGGTGATCGCCTACGGCGTCGGCCTGGACCTGACCCGCCGCGACCTGCAGGGCCAGGCCAAGGCCAAGGGCCTGCCGTGGGATACCGGCAAGGGCTTCGATCATTCCGCCCCGATCAGCGAGCTGGTGCCGGCCACGCAGGTACCGGCGCTGGAGGGACTGTCGCTGACGCTGGAGGTCAACGGCCAGGTGCGCCAGCACGGGCCGTTGCGGGATCTGATCTGGGACGTGCCGGACATCCTGCAGGAACTGTCGCTGCTGTACGCGCTGAAGGCCGGCGACCTGGTGTTCATGGGCACGCCCGCCGGCGTGGCCGCGCTGGTGCCGGGCGATCGCTTCGTCGCCCGCCTGGACGGGGTGATCGAACTGCACGGCGCCATCACCGGCTGAGCCCGGCTGCGCTAGTCTTTGCGGCGCGGCGATGCGCCGTGGCCAACCTGGAGATGGATGATGGGAATGATCAGCGAGTTCAAGGAATTCGCCATGCGCGGCAACGTGCTCGACCTGGCGGTCGGCGTGGTGATCGGCGCGGCGTTCGGCAAGATCGTCACCGCGCTGGTGGACAAGATCATCATGCCGCCGATCGGCTGGCTGATCGGCAACGTCGACTTCTCGCAACTGGCGTGGACGCTGGCGCCGGCGCGCGTGGAGGCGGACGGCACCGAGATTCCCGCGGTGGTGATCGGCTACGGCGAGTTCCTCAACACGGTCATCCAGTTCGTCATCGTCGCCTTCGCCATCTTCCTGCTGATCAAGGCGGTCAATCGCCTTGCCCGCAAGCAGCCGCCCGCACCGGAAGCACCGGCCGCGCCCAGCGAGGAAGTGCTGCTGCTGCGCGAGATCCGGGATTCGCTGCAGAAATAGGGGCTATCCGGATTCCGGTACGCGGTGCCGCGCAAGGCGCCCTCATCCGGCGCTTCGCGCCACCTTCTCCCGCAAGCGCGAGAAGGGAAGCGCAGGGCGCGTGCAGACGCGGGACGGAGGCGGTTCTTTTCGCGCGCATGCCGTGCATTCCTGCACTGGGGAAGCGGCGGCGCGGGCTGCTAAGCTCGGCGCTTCCGTCCTCGTGGAGCCGTCGCATGCGTCGTCTTTCCCTGCTGGTCCTGGCCCTGGCCGCGCACACCGCCTTCGCCGCGCCCGCGCCGACCCGCATCCCCGATGATGCGCTGCGCACCGCGGCCGTGCTGCGCGAGCAGGCGCTGGCCGACGACACCGGCTGGAAAGTGGTCGAGTCGCTGACCACCGAGATCGGCCCGCGCATTGCCGGCAGCGAGGCCGATGCGCGCGCGGTGGCCTGGGCGCAGGCCAAATTCAGGGAACTCGGATTCGACCGGGTATGGACCGAGCCGGTGTCGTTCCCCAAATGGGAGCGGCGCAGCGAGAAGGCCGAGGTGCTGGGCACGCATGCGCAGCCGCTGGCGATCACCGCGCTGGGCGGCAGCCCCGGCGGCACAGTCGAGGCCGAGGTGGTGCGCTTTGCCGACCTGGCCGCGTTGCAGGCCGCGCCGGCGGGATCGCTGGCCGGCAAGATCGCCTTCGTCGACTACCAGATGATCGCCGCGCGCGACGGACGCGGCTACGGCCCCGGCGGCGCGGTGCGCAGCCGCGGCCCGTCCGAGGCCATCCGCAAGGGCGCCATCGGTTTCGTGATGCGCTCGGCCGGCACCGATTCGCACCGCGTGCCGCACACCGGCATCACCCGCTATGACGAGGGCCTGACCCCGGTGCCGTCGGCGGCGTTGTCGGTGCCCGACGCCAACCAGCTCGCGCGGCTGGTCGCGCGCGGCCCGGTGCGCATCCGCCTGGCGCTCGATTGCGGCTGGGACGGCGAATACACCTCGCACAACGTGATCGGCGAGATCACCGGGCGCAGCCTGCCGAAAGAGGTGGTGGTGATCGGCGGACACCTGGATTCGTGGGACCTGGGCACCGGCGCGGTGGACGACGCCGCCGGCGTCGGCATCACGATGGCGGCCGGCCACCTGATCGGCAAACTGAAGCGGGCGCCGAAGCGCAGCATCCGCGTGGTCGCCTTCGCCAACGAGGAGCAGGGCCTGTACGGCGGCCGCGCCTACGCGGACAAATACGGCGACGACCTGAAGCTGCACCAGATCGCCGCCGAGAGCGATTTCGGCGCCGGCCGCATCTACGCCTTCAACACCGGCTCGCCGGCGCCGGAAGGCTCGCGCGAGGCGACCCGGCAGATCGCCGGGGCGCTGGCGCCGCTGGGCATCGAATACGCGCCCACCCAGGGCGGCCCCGGCCCGGACATCGGTCCGATCGCCGCCAAGGGCGGCGCCTGGGCCTGGCTGGCGCAGGACGGCAGCGACTACTTCGACCTGCACCACACCGCCGACGACACGCTGGACAAGATCGATCCGCAGGCGCTGGCGCAGAACGTGGCGGCCTATACGGTGTTCGCCTACCTGGCGGCGGAGGCCGAGGGGGATTTCGGCAGCAGGCCGAAGGAAGCGGGCGCCGGTAAGTGAAGGCTGTTTCTACCGCAGGAGTGACAGGTACAGCCTTTCGAGGCCCGGACCGGAACTCCAACTTGTGGGAGCGACGTGGGTCGCGACCGGAAAATCGATCCGTCGCGACTCACGTCGCTCCCACAGGTGGGTTTTCATGACGTTGTTGCCGCCACTGCGCCAGGAACACCGCCGTTGCTGCCGCCACGTTGAGGCTTTCGACCGCGCCGGTACCCGGGATGGAAAGACGCAAATCGCAGGCAGCCGCCAACTGCGCATCCATGCCCTCGCCTTCCGCGCCCATCACGTAGACCAGCCGTGCCGGCAGCGGCGTTGCGAACAGATCCGCGCCATCGCGCACGACGGTCGCGGCCAGCCGGAAGCCTGCGTCGCGCAGTTGCGCGATGGCTTCGCCGGCGTGTCCCATCCGCACGCGCGGCACGCTTTCCGCGCCGCCTTCGGCGACCCGCGCGGCCGCGCCTGACAGCGCCAGCGTCGAGCCTTGTGGTTGCAGGATGGCGGCCGCGCCGAAGTGCGCGGCCGAGCGCAGGATGGCGCCGAAGTTGTGCGGATTGCCGACGCCGTCGAGCCAGATGCCCAGCGCGGGACCGTCAGGCAACGCGCGCAGCCAGTCCGCCAGCGACAGCGGCGCTTCCTTCAGCACGTCGGCCACCACGCCCTCGTGGTGGGCGCTGGCGGCCAGCTTGCCCAGATCCGCCTCGGGTACGACCCGGTAGCCGACCCGGCGGCTGACGCACCAGGCCAGCAGCGGTTGCAGTTGCGGGATGCGCGCCTCGGCCAGGTACAGCTTGCGGATGGCCTCCGGCCGGCGCGCGAACACCGCCTGCACGGCGTTGAAGCCGTACAGGCGCACCTCTTCGCCGGCGCCGGCGCGGGTAATCTCGGGCGCGCGCGGCCGCGGTGCGGGACGCGCGTCGCCCGTGCCGCGCCGGTGCGCGGCCCAGGGATCGCCGCCCGCTCCGCGATCGCGACGCTGGCCCACCTCAGCGCCCCTTGCGCCAGAAGTCGGCGTTGCGGATGCCCAGCGCGTCCGGATCGAAGGTCGGATCCAGGCCCAGCTTCTTCTGCCGCTCGTAGTCGCGCAGCGCGATCAGCGCCGGCCTTTGCAGGATCAGGATCGCGATGATGTTGAGCCAAGCCATCAGGCCCACGCCGATGTCGCCCAGCGTCCATGCCATCTCGGCATTGTGGTAGGCGCCGAACACGACCATGCCGACGATGCCCAGCCGCAGCAGCAGGGTCGCCAGCGGGTGGGTGCGGCGAATGCCGGCGACATAGGTCATGTTGGTTTCGGCCATGTAGTAGTACGCCATGATCGTGGTGAAGGCGAAGAAGAACAGCGCCAGCGCCACGAAGCCCGCACCCCAGCCGGGCAGCACCGATTCCACCGCCGCCTGGGTGAACTGCGCGCCCTCGGAGGGCTGCAGGCCCGGCACGCCGGTGAATACCGGCACCAGCGCGTCCCTGCCGGACTCCTTGACCACCTGGAAGGTGTTGTACATGCCGGTGGACAGCAGCAGGAACGCGGTCGAGGTGCACACCAGCATGGTGTCGAAATAGATGGCGAAGGCCTGCACGTAGCCCTGCTTGGCCGGGTGCGAGACCTCGGCGGCGGCGGCGGCGTGCGGCCCGGTGCCCTGTCCCGCCTCGTTGGCGTAGATGCCGCGCTTGACGCCCCAGGCGATCGCCTGGCCGATGATCGCGCCGAACGCCGCATGCGCGCCGAACGCGCTGGAGAAGATGTCGGCGAACATCCCCGGCACCTTGTCGGCATTGAGGATCATCACCAGCACCGCCATCAGGATGAACGCCAGCGCCATGAACGGAACCACGATCTCGGCGAACGTGGCGATGCGCTTGATGCCGCCGAAGATGATCGTGGCCAGCAGCGCCGCGACCCCCAGCCCGATCCACAGCTTCATCGCCCCCATGCCACCCACCGCGGCGCAGCCAGTCCCGCCGCCGCACAGCACGTTGCTCGCGCTGTCGGCAATGGCATTGGCCTGCACGCCCGGCAGCAGCAGCCCGGTGGCGACGATGGTGGCGATGGCGAACACCATCGCGTACCACTTCAGGCCCATCGCCTTCTCGATGTAGTAGGCCGGACCGCCGCGGTAGCGGCCCTCGGCATCCTTTTCCTTGTAGATCTGCGCCAGCGTGCTCTCGATGTACGAGGTCGAGGCGCCGAGGAAGCCCATCACCCACATCCAGAACACCGCGCCCGGGCCACCGTAGGCGATGGCGGTGGCGACGCCGGCGATGTTGCCGATGCCCATGCGCCCGGCCATCGAGATCGCCAGGGCCTGGAACGAGGACACGCCGGCATCGGACTTCTGCCCGGTCACCGTCAGCCTGCACATTTCGGCGAAACCGCGCACCTGCATGACGCGGGTACGGAAGGTGAACCACAGGCCGGCGCCCAGGCACAGGGCGATCAGCGCATTGCTCCAGATGATGCTGTTCAACCAAGCGAAAAATGCTTCCACGGGACAACGTCTCCGGCCAGGGTCAGGGAAAGGGAATCACGGGCGGCTGCCCGCACGGGATCGGCACAAGATAACCGCAATGCGCGCCGCCGCGCACCGGGCGGCCGCGTGCCGACATCCGCAGGATGCCCGGCCGGCGATGCAAGCCGGCATCCGGCGCCGTATCCGGGGGGCGACGCACGACATGGCTCTTTCCCGCTTGCGGGAAAGCGCATTGATACGAGCAAGAGCAGCGGAGCAAGCTCCGCTCTACATGCGGCCGTCGTGGAGCGGAACTTGCTCCGAGGCTTTCGCCGGCGCGGCTTCCTCAGCCATGCCCGCTGACCGGCGGGGTGTCCTGCTCCAGTTTTTCCAGGTCACGCGCCACCGCCTCCGGCGAACGCGTGAACGGCGCCAGCAGCGCGTAGAACGCCGGCACCACGAACAATGTCAGCAGGGTCGAGAACATCACCCCGGCGATGACCACCACGCCGATCGTCGCGCGGCTGGCCGAACCCGGCCCGCCGGCCGCCACCAGCGGCACCGCGCCCATCACCGTGGCCGCGGCGGTCATCAGGATCGGGCGCAGGCGCACCGCCGAGGACTCGGCGATCGCCTCGGCGACGCTGCGGCCCTCGTC
This sequence comes from Pseudoxanthomonas mexicana, assembly GCF_046736355.1. Classification (GTDB taxonomy): domain Bacteria; phylum Pseudomonadota; class Gammaproteobacteria; order Xanthomonadales; family Xanthomonadaceae; genus Pseudoxanthomonas_A; species Pseudoxanthomonas_A mexicana_B. The sequence goes on from NZ_CP157201.1 coordinate 3,179,431, forward strand.
GCGCAGCTGGTTGGCGAACTCGACGATGAGGATGCCGTTCTTGGCCGCCAGGCCGACCAGCATGACGATGCCGATCTGGCTGAACAGGTTGAGCGTGCCGCCGGTCAGCCACAGGCCGATCAGCGCGCCCAGCACCGCCAGCGGCACGGTCAGCATGATCACGAACGGATGGATGAAGCTCTCGAACTGCGCCGCCAGCACCAGGTAGACGATCAGCAGCGCCAGCGCGAAGGTCAGCAGGATCGCGCCGCCGGCCTCCTGGTACTCGCGCGTCTCGCCCTTCCAGTCGATCTGCGCGTAGTCCGGCAGTTCCTCGGCCACCGCCTGCTGCGTCCACGCGATCGCCTCGCCCATCGTGTAGCCGGGCGCCAGCCCGCCGCTGATGGTGATAGCGCGCAGGCGGTTGAAGCGGTTGAAGCTGCCGGGTTCGGCGATCTCGCTCAGCGTCACCAGGTTGGACAGCGGCACCAGCGCGCCGCCGCCGCCGCGCACGTAGGTGTTCTCCAGGTCGGCCGGCGAGGCGCGCTTGTCGCGGTCGGCCTGCACCATCACCTCGTATTCCTCGCCGTTGTCGACGAAGGTAGTGACCCGGCGCGAGCCCATCATCGTCTCCAGCGTGCGGCCGATCTCCTGCACCGACACGCCGAGGTCGGCGGCGCGCTGGCGGTCGATCTCCACGCGCATCTGCGGGCGGGTCTCCTTGTAGTCCGAGTCGATGTCGACCAGCCCGGGGTTCTGCGCCATGCGCGCCAGCATGCGGTCGCGCCACTGCGCGATCTCGGCGTAGTCCGGCCCGCCCAGCACCAGCTGGTAGCGCTGGCCGCGGCCGCCGATCAGGCCGCCGGGCACGTTGGCGCGCGCCTGCACGCCCGGCAGCTGCGCGAACTTGGAACGCAGCTCGCCGACCACTTCCTCGGTGGCCATGTCGCGCTTGTCCCAGTCCTGCAGGAACACGATGACCTGCGCGGTGTGCATCTCCTCGCCGCCGCCCCAGCCGCGCGGCGCGCGCGAGTTGGCGCGCTGGATCGGCTTGTCGTCGCCGATGTATTCGGCCAGCACGCCCTCGACCTGCTGCAGCTGCCGCACGGTGTAGTCGAAGCCGGCGCCTTCCGGGCCATCGACCATCACGAAGAAGCGGCCGCGGTCCTCGGCTGGCGCCAGCTCGCTCGGCACCTTCCACATCAGCAGCGCGATCAGCGCCACGCACGCGCCCATCACCGCCAGCATCATCCACAGGATGCGCCGGCCCGGCAGCGCGACCAGCCGGCCGATGCGGCGGCCGTAGCCGCTGCTGACGCGGCCGAGCTGGCGGTTGACCCAGGCGTTGAAGCCGGTGGCCTTGCCGTGCGGGCGGACCAGCTTGGAGCACATCATCGGCGTCAGCGTCAGCGCGACGAACGCCGACAGCGCCACCGCGCCGGCCAGCGCCACCGACAGCTCGCGGAACAGCCGCCCGGTGTTGCCCTCCATGAAGCCGACCGGCAGGAACACCGCCACCAGCACCGCGGTGGTGGCGATCACCGCGAACGCCACCTGCGCGGTGCCGCGGCGCGCCGCGACCAGCGCCGGTTCGCCCAGGTCGGCGCGGCGCTGCACGTTCTCCAGCACCACGATGGCGTCGTCCACCACCAGGCCGATGCACAGCACCAGCGCCAGCAGGGTCAGCAGGTTGATCGAATAGCCGAACACGTACAGCGCGATGAACGCGGCGACCAGGCACACCGGCACCGTCACCGCCGGGATCAGCGCCGCGCGCAGGCTGCCCAGGAACAGCCAGATCACGCCGATCACCAGCACGATGGCCTCGCCCAGCGTCCAGTACACGCGCTTGATCGAGGCGTCGATGAACACCGTGCCGTCGTAGGCGACGAAGATGTCGGTGCCTTCCGGCAGGGTCTGCTGGATCTTCTCGGCCTCGGCGCGCGCGGCGCGGGCCACGTCCAGCGCGTTGGCGGTGGAGGTGCGCACGATGCCCAGGCCGACGTTGGGCACGAAGTTGCTGCGCAGGTAGGAGCGGCGCTCCTCCGGCCCCAGTTCCACCTGCGCCACGTCGCCCAGCCGCACCACGTAGCCGTCGGCGCCCTTGCGCAGCGGGATCTGCGCGAACTGCGCCGGCTCGCGGTAGCCGCGCTCCACCCGCAGGGTGAAGTCGCGCGTGGCCGATTCGATGCGCCCGGCCGGCAGCTCGACGTTCTCGCGCCGCAGCGCGCCCTCGACGTCGCTGGCGGTGATGCCGCGCGCGGCCATCGCGTCGCGGTCCAGCCAGATCCGCATCGCGTAGCGCTGGCCGCCGCCGAGCTGCACGCGCGCCACGCCGTCCATCGCCGACAGCCGATCGACGATGTAGCGATCGGCGTAGTCGGTCAGCTCCATCGTGTCCATCACGGTGGAACGCATGTTGAGCCAGACGATCACGTCGGCGTCGGCCTCGACCTTGGCCACTTCCGGCGGATCGGCCTCGTCGGGCATGCGGTCCATCACCCGGCTGACCGCGTCGCGCACGTCGTTGGCGGCGGCCTCGATGTCGCGGGTCAGGCGGAACTCGATGGTGATGTCGGAGCGGCCGTTGCGGCTCTGCGACTGGATGGTGTTGATGCCCTCGATGCCGGCCAGCGCGTCCTCGAGGATCTGCGTCACGCGCGTTTCGGCCACCGCCGCCGACGCGCCGGGATAGCTGACCTGCACCGACACGATCGGCGGGTCGATGTTGGGCAGCTCGCGCAGGGTCAGCCGCATGAACGACATGATGCCCAGCACGATCAGCAGCAGGCTGATCACCACCGCCAGCACCGGCCGCTTGATCGAGATGTCGGACAGCTTCATTCGGTCAGTCCTTCGCGGGCGCCGGCGCGTCGGCCTTCGGCGGCGCGCCGTTGGCCGGCGGCGACGGCCTGGCCTCGGCCACCTTCATGCCCGGGCGCAGCTTGCCGGTGCCGTCGACGACGATGCGATCGCCGGCGGCCAGGCCCTCGACGATCTCGACCTTGCCGTCGCGGCGCACGCCGGTGCTCACCGGCGCCTGGGCGACGCCGTCGTCTTCGCCCACCCGCCAGACGAACGAGTCGCGGCCGACCTGCACCACCGCGATCTCCGGGATCACCAGCGCCTGCCGCTCGGGGCGGTGCAGGCGCACGTCCAGCAGCATGCCCGGGCGCAGTCGCAGCTCCGGGTTGGGGAACTCCGCGCGCACGGTGACCGCGCGGGTATCGGGATCGATGCGCGCATCGATGGTCTGCACCTTGCCCTCGAAACTGTGCCCCGGCCAGGCCGCGCTGGTCGCGCTGACCGCATGGCCGATGCCGACCGAGGCCAGTGCCGCCTCCGGCACCTGGAAATCGACGTACATGCGCGAGACGTCGTCGAGGGTGGCGATCACCGTGGACGGGGTGATCAACGCGCCGGGGCTGACCTGGCGGATGCCGAGCAGGCCGGCGAACGGCGCGCGCACGCTGCGGTCGCCGATGTCCGAGCGCATCTGCGCCACCCGCGCGGCGGCGGCGTCGCGCAGCGCGCGCTGGGTGTCCAGCGCCGAGCGCGCGATCAGTTGCTGCGCGGCCAGTTCGTTCTGCCGGCGGTAGAGCTGGTCGGCCTCGACGAAGGCCGCCTGCGCCTGCGCCAGCGCCGCCTGCTGGGCATCGCCGCGCAGGGTCACCAGCTTCTGCCCGGCGGCGACCTGCTGGCCGCTTTCGAAATGCACCTGATCGACGATCTCGCTGACCTTGGCGGTCAGGGTGACCGACTCGCGCGCGCGCGCCGTGCCCAGGCCCTGCAGGGTGTCGCTCCAGGCCGTCGGCCCGACCACCTGGGTGATGACCGGAACCGCCGCCGGCCCGGACGCCGCCCTGGGAGGCTCCTTGCCGCCACAGGCGGCAAGCGCAAGGGCGGCCACCACGGCGACGGCCGCGCGGATTCCGGTTCGGCTGGACATGCAGGATCCCGTGTTCTCGTTGCCCGGCAGTTTACCGGTCGGTGGTGAACGCAGGTGATGCCTTTGCGGTTGACCGGGGCATGACCAATGACCCTTGCCGACCGCTCATCGGCGCGTCGGGTTCACTCCAGTCCCAGCGCCGCCAGCACCTTCAGCGCCAGTGCCTCGGGCGCATCGCCGCCGGCGTCCAGGCGCAGTTCCGGATGCTCGGGAACCTCGTAGGCCGAGTCGATGCCGGTGAAGTTGGGAATCAGCCCGGCGCGCGCCTTGCGGTACAGGCCCTTGACGTCGCGCGCCTCGGCCACTTCCAGCGGCACGTCGACGTGGATCTCGAGGAACTCGCCCGGCTCGAAGCGCTCGCGCGCCATCCGCCGCTCGGCGCGGAACGGCGAGATGAAGCTGACCAGCACGATCAGGCCGGCGTCGGCCATCAGCCGCGCCACCTCGGCGACGCGGCGGATGTTCTCGACGCGGTCCTCGTCGGTGAAGCCGAGATCGCGGTTGAGCCCGTGGCGCACGTTGTCGCCGTCGAGGATGAAGGTGTGGTAGCCGAGCGCGTGCAGGCGCTTGTCGACCAGGTTGGCGATGGTGGACTTGCCGGCGCCGGACAGGCCGGTGAACCACAGCACCTTCGGCACCTGCCCCTTGATGCGCGCGCGCGCGGCCTTGTCCACGTCCAGGTGCTGCCAGTGCACGTTGCCGGCGCGGCGCAGGGCGAAGTCGAGCGTGCCGGCGGCCACCGTCGCGTTGCTCTGGCGATCGATCAGGATGAAGCCGCCGAGCGCGCGGTTCTCCGCGTACGGCGCGAACGCCACCGGCTCGTCCAGCGACAGGTTGCAGTAGCCGACCTCGTTGAGCTGCAGGCGCTTGGCGGCCAGCGCCTCCTGCGTGTTGACGTCGATGCGGTGCTTGATCTCGGTGACGCTGGCGCTGACCGTGCGCGTGCCGATCTTGAGCCAGTACGGGCGGCCGGGCAGCAGCGCGGCATCGTCCATCCACAGCACATGCGCGGCGAACTGGTCGGCCACCTGCGGCGGGTCGCCGGCGGCGGCGATGACGTCGCCGCGGCTGATGTCGATCTCGTCGGCCAGGGTCAGCGTGACCGCCTGCCCGGCGCGGGCGACCGACGCCTCGCCGCTGGCGTCGAGCACGCGCGCCACGGTCGAGCGCCGGCCCGAGGGCAGCACGACGATCGGATCGCCCGGCCTGACCTCGCCGGCGGCAAGGGTGCCGGCGAAGCCGCGGAAGTTCTGGTGCGGCCGGTTGACCCACTGCACCGGCAGGCGCAGGCCAGTGGCCGCGTCGAACGGATCGACCGGCACCGTCTCCAAGTGCTCCAGCAGCGCCGGGCCGTCGTACCAGGGCGTGTTCGGCGAGCGCGTGGCCAGGTTGTCGCCTTCCAGCGCCGACAGCGGGATGCACTGCACCTGCGCGATGCCCAGCTGCGCGGCCAGCGCGCGGTAGCCGTCGGCGATTTCGTCGAACACCGCCTGCTCGTAGCCGACCAGATCCATCTTGTTGACCGCCAGCACCACCTTCGGGATGCCCAGCAGCGAGACGATGTAGCTGTGCCGGCGGGTCTGGGTCAGCAGGCCCTTGCGCGCATCGACCAGCACCACCGCCAGGTCGGCGGTGGACGCGCCGGTGGCCATGTTGCGGGTGTACTGCTCGTGGCCGGGGCAGTCGGCGACGATGAACTTGCGCTTGTCGGTGTCGAAGTAGCGGTAGGCCACGTCGATGGTGATGCCCTGTTCGCGCTCGGCGGCCAGCCCGTCCAGCAGCAGCGCGTAGTCGATGCGCTCGCCCTGGGTGCCGTGGCGGCGGCTGTCCTTTTCCAGCGCCGCCAGCTGGTCGTCGAACAATCGCTTGCTGTCGTGCAGCAGCCGCCCGATCAGCGTGCTCTTGCCATCGTCGACGCTGCCGCAGGTGATGAAGCGCAGGAGCGGCTTGGTTTCGTGTTTTGCGAGGTAGGCGGCGATTTCGGTGCCGCCGGGAATGGGGAATGGGGAATGGGGAATGGCAGAAGCGCCAGCCCGCTCTACTCCATCCGGGTGCGATACACCCGCTCTTTCCATTCCCGATTCCCCATTCCCGATTCCCGGCTTCATCAGAAATACCCCTCCAACTTCTTCTTCTCCATCGAAGCGCCCGGGTCGTGATCGATGACGCGTCCCTGCCGCTCGGAACTGGTGGTCACCAGCATCTCGGCGATGATCTTCTCCAGCGTGTCGGCTTCCGATTCGATCGCGCCGGTCAGCGGGTAGCAGCCGAGGGTGCGGAAGCGCACCTTGCGCAGTTGCGGGGTTTCGCCCTCGCGCAGCGGCAGGCGCTCGTCGTCGACCAGGATCAGGGCGCCGTCGCGCTCGACCACCGGCCGCTCGGCGGCGAAGTACAGCGGCACCACCGGGATGTTCTCGCGGTAGATGTACAGCCACACGTCCAGCTCGGTCCAGTTGGACAGCGGGAAGGCGCGCACGCTCTCGCCGGTGCGGATGCGCGCGTTGTAGAGGTTCCACAGCTCGGGGCGCTGGTTCTTCGGATCCCAGCGGTGGCGCTCGTTGCGGAACGAGAACACCCGTTCCTTGGCGCGCGACTTCTCCTCGTCGCGGCGCGCCCCGCCGATGGCGGCGTCGAACTTCCACTGCTCCAGTGCCTGCTTCAGGCCCTGGGTCTTCATCACGTCGGTGTGGACGGTGGCGCCATGGCTGATCGGGCCGATGTCCTGGACGATGCCGTCCGGGTTGACGTGGATGCGCAGGTCCACCCCGGTCTCGGCGGCGCGGCGGTCGCGGAAGGCGATCATCTCGCGGAACTTCCAGCGCGTGTCCACGTGCAGCAGCGGGATCGGCGGGACCGCCGGGGCGAACGCCTTGAGCAGCAGGTGCAGCAGCACCGAGCTGTCCTTGCCGACCGAGTACAGCAGCACCGGGTTGCGGAACTCGGCGGCGACTTCGCGCAGGATGTGGATGCTCTCGGCCTCCAAGCGGTCGAGGTGGGACAGGTCGGCGGTCATCAACGGGCAGGCACGGCAAAAAGGGAAGATTAGCAGCCGTGCGCGATGGATCCGGCGACGGACGGGGCGCGCAGTATTCCCCTTCGCCTGCACTCCTCTGAAATAAGCACGGGCGATAAGCCCATAACCAATCGTCTTTTCTGTCGCCATCGTCCCCGCCCTAGCATCGGTGTCCTTTCCCCGAGACGAGTGGACCCAGGCCGATGACCGCTGCGCCGCCCCTGTTGGCCCCCAGCCCGCTGCCCGACGAGCGCAGGGCGCTGCTGGCGCGGGTGGTCGAGGGCCTGGACGGCGCCTCGCTGTGGTGGCTGTCCGGCTACGCGGCCGGCCTGGCCCAGGGCCACGGCGCGCCGCAGCTGGCGGTGCTGCCCGGCGGCGCGGCCCAGGCCGGCCAGCGCCTGACCATCGTCTACGGCAGCCAGACCGGCAACGCCCGCCGCGCCGCCGAGACGCTGGCGCAGGAGGCCGAGGCAGCCGGCCTGGCGGTGCGCCTGCTGCGCGCCGACGCCTACCCGCAGCGCGAACTGGCCGGCGAGCGCCTGCTGTACGTGGTCATCAGCACCCAGGGCGAGGGCGACCCGCCGGACGACGCCATCGGCCTGGTCGAGTTCCTCGCCGGCAAGCGCACGCCCAAGCTGCCCGAGCTGAAGTACGCCGTGCTCGGCCTGGGCGACACCAGCTACGCCGACTTCTGCGGCATCGCCCGCCGCATCGACGCCCGCCTGGCCGAACTGGGCGCCACCCGCGTGCAGCCGCTGGGCGAGGCCGACCTGGACATCGACACCGTCGCCGCGCCCTGGCGCGCGCAGGCGCTGGCGCACGCCCGCGAGCTGCTCAAGAGCGCGCCGGCCGCGCACCTGGCCACGGTCACCCCGCTGCGCCCGCACGCCACGCCGGCCTGGTCGCACGACAAGCCCTTCGCCGCCGAATTGCTGCTCAACCAGCGCCTCAGCGGCCGCGAGTTCCGCAACGTCGGCTTCCTCGAGTACGGCCCGGTCGACAAGGACGTGCGCCACATCGAACTGTCGCTGGAAGGCTCCGGCCTGGCCTACGAGCCGGGCGACGCGCTGGGCGTGCGCCACCGCAACCCCGACGCGCTGGTCGAGGCGGTGCTGCGGGCGGCCCGGCTGGACGGCGCCGCCGCGGCCAGCGCCAACGGCGAGACCCGGCCGCTGCACGAATGGCTGTCCAGCCGCCGCGAGCTGACCCGGCTGTCGCGCCCGTTCCTGGCCGCGCACGCCGAACGCGCCGGCGCGGCGGAGCTGCGGCAGTTGCTGGAACCGGGCAATCCCGGCCTGGCCGCACTGCTGGGCGATCACCAACTGGTGGACGTGCTGCACCGCTGGCCGGCCGAATGGGACGCCGACGGCCTGCTGGCCGCGCTGCGCCCGCCCGCCCAGCGCCTGTATTCCATCGCCTCCAGCCGCAAGCGGGTGGGCGAGGAAGCGCACCTGACCGTGGACGTGCTGCGCTACCAGGCCCACGGCCACGACCACCTCGGCGCCGCCAGCGGCTTCCTCGCCGCCCTGGGCGAGGGCGACGGCGTGCCGGTCTACATCGAGCCGAACGAGCGCTTCCGGGTCCCGGCCGACGCCTCGCGCGACATCGTCATGATCGGCCCCGGCACCGGCGTGGCGCCGTTCCGCGGCTTCGTCCAGGAGCGCGCCGAAACCGGCGCGGCCGGCCGCAACTGGCTGTTCTTCGGCGCCCGTCACTTCAACACCGATTTCCTCTATCAGGTCGAGTGGCAGGACGCCCTGCGGCGAAAGGAGCTTCACCGCCTCGACCTGGCCTTCTCCCGCGACCCTGTGAACAGTCCGCACACGGATGTGCGGGCCGTTGCGGGGGAACCGCGTAAAACCTACGTCCAGCACCGCCTGCGCGAGCATGGCCGGGATCTCTACGACTGGCTGCAGAACGGCGCCCACCTGTACGTATGCGGCGCCATCTCGATGGGCAAGGACGTGCATGCCGCGCTGCTCGACATCGTGGCCGCGCACAACGGCGGCGACGCCGAGGCCGCCGCCGAATACCTCACCCGCCTGCAGGCCGAGGGCCGCTATGCGCGCGACGTGTATTAGCCCTCCCCTTCAAGGGGAGGGTTGGGTGGGGATGGTGTCTTTTCAGCCCCCCTTCTCCCGAACCATCGAAGAACCATCCCCATCCCGGCCTTCCCCTTGAAGGGGAAGGAGAAAAACACACCGTCACCCGCCAACGCCATGACCCACCCTTCCGTCGAAGACATCAAGATCAACAGCCGCGGCCTGCGTGGCACGCTGCTGGAAGGCCTGACCGATCCGGTCACCGGCTCGCTGTCGGAAGAGGATCAGCGGCTGGTCAAGTTCCACGGCAGCTACCAGCAGGACGATCGCGACCTGCGCGACGAGCGCCGCCGGCAGAAGCTGGAGCCGGCGCACCAGTTTATGATCCGCGTCCGCGCCCCGGGCGGCGTGTTCACCCCGGCGCAGTGGCTGAAGCTGGACGCCATCGCCACCACCTGGGCCAACCACTCGCTGCGCGTCACCACCCGCCAGACCTTCCAGTTCCACGGCGTGATCAAGCGCGAGCTGAAGGCGACCATGCAGGCGATCAACGCCGCCGCGCTGGACACCATCTCCGCCTGCGGCGACGTCAACCGCAACGTGCTCGGCTGCAGCAACCCGCTGCAGTCGCGGCTGCATGCGCAGGTGTACGCGTGGGCGCAGCGGCTGTCGGCCGAATTCCTGCCGAAGACCCGCGCCTACTACGAGATCTGGCTGGACCAGGAGAAGCTGGCCGACAGCGGGCAGGAGGAGGATCCCGTCTACGGCAAGGTCTACCTGCCGCGCAAGTTCAAGATGGCCGTGGCGGTGCCGCCGATCAACGACGTGGACGTGTTCGCCAACGACTTCGGCCTGATCGCCATCGTCGATGAGGCCGGCGGCCTGGCCGGCTTCAACGTCGCCATCGGCGGCGGCATGGGCGCCAGCCACGGCGACCCCGGGACCTACCCGCGCCTGGCCAACGTGATCGGCTTCGTCGCCCCGGAGCAGGCGCTGGCCATCGCCGCCGCCGCACTGACCGTGCAGCGCGATCATGGCGATCGCGTCGAGCGCAAGCACGCCCGCTTCAAGTACACCATCGACGATCACGGCCTGGACTTCATCGTCGCGCAGATGGAGGAGCGCGCCGGCTTCAGGCTGCAGCCGGCGCGGCCCTGGCATTTCGATCACAACGGCGATCGCTTCGGCTGGGTCGAGGGCGACGACGGCCGGTGGCACCTGACCCTGTCGCTGCCGACCGGCCGCATCGCCGACCGCCCCGGCGCCCCGCACCTGACCGGCCTGCGCGAGATCGCCCGCGTGCACCGCGGCGAGTTCCGCCTGACCGCCAACCAGAACCTGGTCATCGCCGGCGTGCCGGCCGGCGATCGCGAGCGCATCGACGCGCTGGTCCGCGCGCACGCGCTGGACCAGGAGAACCGCGCCCCGACCGCGCTGGCGCGCGCCTCGATGGCCTGCGTGGCCCTGCCCACCTGCGCGCTGGCGATGGCCGAGGCCGAGCGCTACCTGCCCGACTTCAACGCCCGGCTGGAACCGCTGCTGGACAGGCACGGCCTGCGCGAGGCGCCGATCCTGCTGCGCATCAGCGGCTGCCCCAACGGCTGCTCGCGCCCCTACCTGGGCGAGATCGCCCTGGTCGGCAAGGCGCCCGGCCGCTACAACCTGATGCTCGGCGCCGACCACCGCGGCCAGCGGCTCAACACGCTGTACCGCGAGAACATCAGCGAATCCGAAATCCTCGACACGCTGGACCCGCTGTTCGGCCGCTATGCCGGCGAGCGCGAGGCCGGCGAGGGCTTCGGCGACTTCCTGCACCGCGCCGGCATCGTCGAACTGCCGCCCTATCCCACCCACCGCCGGATCGCACTGGAACTGCAAGCATGAGCGCCGCCTCCCCGCTTCCCCAATCCGATGGCCAGACGCCCGACTTCGATGCGCTGAACCGGCGCCTGGAAGCCATGCCGGCCGAGGAGCGCGTGCGCTGGGCGCTGGAGAACGGCCCCGGCCGCCATGCCATGTCGTCCAGCTTCGGCGCGCAGGCGGCGGTGCTGCTGCACATGGTCACCCGGCAGAAGCCGGACATCCCGGTCATCCTGATCGACACCGGCTACCTGTTCCCGGAGACCTACCGCTTCGCCGACGCACTGACCGAGCGCCTGCGGCTGAACCTGCAGGTGTTCCGCCCGCTGGTCAGCCGCGCCTGGATGGAAGCGCGCCACGGCCGCCTGTGGGAACAGGGCCTGGTCGGCATCGAGCAGTACAACAATCTGCGCAAGGTCGAGCCGATGAAGCGCGCGCTGGGCGAACTGGAGGTCGGCACCTGGTTCACCGGCCTGCGCCGCGGCCAGTCGAGCACCCGCGCCGGCGTCCAGGTGCTGCAACAGCGCGAGCGGCGCTGGAAGTTCAACCCGATCGCCGACTGGAACGACCGCGACGTCTGGCAATACCTCAAGCGCCACGACCTGCCCTACCACCCACTGTGGGAGGAAGGCTACGTGTCCATCGGCGACTTCCACACCACCTCGCGCTGGGAACCGGGCATGCGCGAGGAGGACACCCGCTTCTTCGGCCTCAAGCGCGAGTGCGGCATCCATCAGGATGTTTGAGGGGGCAGGAGCAGAGGCTAGAGGCTAGCATTCTCGATGCATCCCTTCTCCCGCCTGCGGGAGAAGGTGGCCCGAAGGGCCGGATGAGGGCGCTTTCGCTGCCGCCATGCCGCGACTTGCATCGCTCCCACAATCCCGCCCTGAGGTTGTGGGAAATCGTATGGGTCTGGCGGTACGACGGGAAAGCAATCCGTTGCCGATGCGGGAGCGACGCAAGTCGCAACGCTACAACGACGGCATCCGGCTGATGTTGTCGTCAACCACCAGTTCCCTCGCCATCACCAGCGCGTCCTCGCGGCCGTCGCGCGTGGGGTAGTAGCGCGGGCGCCGGCCGATCTCGTTGAAGCCCTCGCTGTGGTACAGGGCGATGGCGGGCAGGTTGGAGGGCCGCACTTCCAGGAACACGCGCTCGGCGCCCTGCTCGCGCGCCAGCCGCACCAGCGCGCGCAGCAGGTGGCGGCCGTGGCCGCGTCCCTGCCGCTCCGGCGCGGTGCAGATGTTCAGCACGTGCGCCTCGCCGGCGGCCAGGCTGACGATGCCGTAGCCGATCAGGCAGCCATGCTCGGTCATCGCCCAGGCCGGATAGCCGGCGCGCAGGCAGTCGCGGAAGATGCCGCGCGTCCACGGGAACGGATAGGCGCGCTGCTCGATCGCCATCACGTCGTCGAGATCGGCCTCGCGCAGCGGCCGCAGCGCGATGGCATGGGTGCTGGCGTAGACGCCGGCCGCGTTCACGACCCTGCCTGCTGCCTGCGCAACGCGCGCAGGCTCGGCCACAGCGCGCGCTTGGCGGCCGGGTTGCCGCGCAGTTCGGACGACGGCGGCCAGCCGGCGATGATCGCCGCCGACTCCGGCGCATTGGGATTGCAGCCGGAAGCCCGGATCAGGGCGAAGTGCAGCCGATCCGGCAAGCGCGAACCGGCCCGCGGCGGTGGCGCCGGGCGCGAGGGCGCGACATCCACCGGTCGCGGCGGCACGCGCGGAGCCGTCCGTGCCTGTGCCGGCGGCGGGCGGCCCCCGGGCGCCGCCGGCTGCGTCGAACCGGCATGCCCCTCCTGCGCCGGCACTTCTTCCGCAGCCGCCACCGGTGCGCCGGTCAGGTAGATCGTATGCCCCAGCGCCGACAGCCACGCCTGCTGCTGCGCGGACCACAGCGATTGCGGCGCGGGCCGCACTGCGCTCACTCCGCGGTCCCGCCGCGCCGCGTGCGCTGCAACAGCCACAGCAGCGGTCCCGACAGCGCGTACAGCACGCCCACGGCCAGCAGCGTGCGCGGCAGGTCGATGAACAGCACCGCCAGCACCACCGCCGCCAGGATCAATCCCACGAACGGCACCCGGTCGGCGCGCGCGCCGCCCTCGCCGCTGCCCTTGAAGCTCCAGAAGCGGATCCGGCTGACCATCAGCAACGCCGCCGCCAGCGTCACCGCCAGCGCGACGTAGCGCAGTTCCTCGCCGCTCTGGCCCAGCGTGCCGTCGGCGAAGGCCCAGACGAAGGACATCATCAAACCCGCCGCCGCCGGGCTGGCCAGGCCGACGAACCAGCGCTTGTCGACCGTGCCGACCTGGGTGTTGAAGCGCGCCAGCCGCAGCGCCGCGCAGGCCGCATAGAGGAAGGCCACCACCCAGCCGATGCGCCCCGGGATCTGGCCATCGAACTTCAGCGCCGACAGCGACCAGTGGTACATCACCAGCGCCGGCGCCAGCCCGAAGCTGACCAGGTCGGCCAGCGAGTCGTACTGCACGCCGAAATCGCTGCTGGTGCCGGTCAACCGCGCCACCCGCCCGTCGATGCCGTCCATCAGGCCGGCGATGAACACCGCCACCGCCGCCCGCTCGAACTGCCCGTTGGCCGCGGCGATGATCGCGTAGAAGCCGGCGAACAGGCCGGCCGTGGTGAACAGGTTGGGCAACAGGTAGATGCCGCGCGAGCGCGGTGGCGGCTTGATCGGGTCCATGCGTCGCAGTTTAGCCCAATGCCCGTCGGCCCCGACTTGCCAGCCCCCGGCCGGAGTGCTGCAATCCGGGCATTCCCCCGACCTGCCCCGGAACCCTGTCATGCACGCCATCGCCCGGCCCCGCCTCCTGCCCGCCTGCGCCCTGCTCGGCCTGCTGTGCCTGGGCGCGCCCGCCCTCGCCGGCACCGTCTACCAGTGGAAGGACGCCAACGGCGTGACCCATTACTCGGACAAGCCGCCTGCCGGTGAGAAGTACCAGGATCGCCGCATCGACAACCGCGGCGGCACCACCCAGGCCGCCGTCCCGGCCGGCAAGTCGGTCGAGAACCCGCAGTGCACCACTGCCCGCCGCAACCTCGAATTGCTGCAGGGCGACGCCCCGGTCCACCAGACCGGCGAGGACGGCAAGAGCACCGGCCAGCCGCTGGACGCGACCCAGCGCGCCAACCAGCGCACCCTGGCCGAGGCCGCGGTCAAGGCCTACTGCACGAACTGATCCACCCCGGCCCGCCTTCTGCGGACCTCCGAACAAGGGGCATCATCCCCCTGCGCGGGGGATGACGAGTTGGCGCGCGAATCCTCGCAGCGGCAAGGCCGACGACCCGATTGGACAATTGACCAGGCGCAGGTGTACAAATATCTCATCCCCGGATAATAGATATTTGGGAACCCCATGCCCCAGACCGTCAAACTCGCCACCGCCCGCGAACTGGCCGCCGCCGGCAGCGTCCGTGAAACCCTCCTCATCGGACAATGCGGCGGCTACACCGTGCGCTTCAAGGTCGGCACGGGCGAACGCGTGCTGGCCACCAAGGAGGGCTCGCAGCGACTGTTCACGGGCATCGACGCCGCCGCGCGCGTGCTGCGCGACATCGGGATAGCCCGCTACCAGGTGGATGCCAGCGGCCTGTCGCCGAATGTGGCGAACCCTCGTCGCCGACCCGACCGCGCCGCGGCGCTCAGGCAAACCCACGAGGACGCCGCCTATCTCGCCTTCCTGCAGGGACGTGCCGAGGCTGGCCGCCGTGATCCGGTCCGCTACACCGACGAGCAGGTGAATGAAAGGATGAAGGCGCTCCGGGCCGGACGCGGCTGATGGCGGTCGAGTGGTCGAAACAGGCGGCCGACGAACGCGAACGCCTGTTCCGCGAACTCGACGCGAAGAATCCGCAGGCGGCCGACAGGCAGGACGATGCCATCGGCACGCTGGCCGGTTCCCTGGATGGCGTCGCCAGCTACCAGCGGCTTCCTGACGGCACCCATTTCGTTCCGGTGAAGGGCTATCCCGTCGTGCTCCTGTACGACCGCGATCCGGCGACGGGAAACGCCACCGTGCTCGACCTGGCGCCCACCCGCTCCGACTGGAAGTCCACGGCCTGACCACCCGTATCCCGCTGGGGATAAAGGAACGACGATGCGGCGCAACGGCGGGGGCCTTCCCCGGTTTTTTACACGGTTCCCGCCCTGTCGCACCGCACAAAGCGCCCAACGCTGGCAAACTACGCGTTTTCGACCCGCGACCCCGACCGCATGCGCCTTTCGCAATTTCCCCTGCGCACCACCAAGGAAACCCCCGCCGACGCCGAGATCGCCAGCCACCAGCTGATGCTGCGCGCCGGCATGATCCGCAAGCTGGCCTCCGGCATCTACACCTGGGCGCCGCTGGGCCTGCGCGTGCTGCGCAAGGTCGAGGCCGTGGTGCGCGAGGAGATGAACCGCGCCGGTGCGATCGAACTGCTGATGCCGTCGATCCAGCCGCGCGAGCTGTGGGAGGAAACCGGGCGCTGGGAGAAGTTCGGCGGCCAGCTGCTGAAGATCAAGGACCGCAAGGACGCCGACTACTGCTACGGCCCCACCCACGAGGAAGTGGTCACCGACTTCGCCCGCAACGAGCTCAGCAGCTATCGGCAGCTGCCGCTCAACCTCTACCAGATCCAGACCAAGTTCCGCGACGAGATCCGCCCGCGCTTCGGCGTGATGCGCGCGCGCGAATTCCTGATGAAGGACGCCTATTCGTTCCACCTGACCGACGAGGATCTGGTGCGCGAATACCGCAACATGCACGCCGCCTATAGCCGCATCTTCACCCGGCTGGGACTGGATTTCCGCGCGGTGCTGGCCGACTCCGGTGCCATCGGCGGCGACGCCTCGCAGGAATTCCACGTGCTGGCCGATTCCGGCGAGGACGCCATCGCCTTCTCCACCGGCTCGGACTACGCGGCCAACGTCGAGACCGCGCAGGCCGCCGAGCCCGGCCCGCGCCCGCTCCCTTCCGAGCCGATGCGCAAGGTGGACACGCCTGCGCAGAAGACCTGCGAGGACGTCGCCGCGCTGCTCGGCATCGCGCTGGATCGCACGGTCAAGTCGGTGGCGGTGATGGCCGGCGAGCATTTCGTGCTGGCGCTGGTGCGCGGCGATCACGCGGTCAACGAGATCAAGCTGGCCAAGGTCGCCGGGCTGGCCGACTACCGCCTGGCCAGCGAGGCGGAAATCGCCGAATACCTCGGCTGCGAACCCGGCTTCCTCGGCCCGGTCAAGCCGCGCCGAGAGATCCGCGTGGTCGCCGACCGCGAGGTCGGGGCGATGGCCGACTTCGTCGTCGGCGCCAACCAGGCCGGCTACCACCTGGCCGGGGTCAACTGGGGCCGCGACCTGCCCGAGCCGGAGACGGTGGCCGACATCCGCAACGTGGTCGACGGCGATCGCGCCGCCGACGGCGGCCAGCTGCGCATCGTCCGCGGCATCGAGGTCGGCCACATCTTCCAGCTCGGCCGCAAGTACGCCGAGGCACTGGGCGCCACCGTGCTGGACGAGAACGGCAAGTCGGCGGTGCTGGCGATGGGCTGCTACGGCATCGGCGTCTCGCGCATCGTCGCCGCCGCCATCGAGCAGAACCACGACGCCAACGGCATCCTCTGGCCCGAGGCGATGGCGCCTTGGACGGTGGCCGTGTGCATGATCAACCCGAAGAACGACCCCGCCGTCGCCGACGCCGCGCAGACATTGCTGGACGAACTGCGCCAGGCCGGCGTCGATGCGGTGCTCGACGATCGCGGGCTGCGCCCGGGCGCGATGTTCGCCGACATCGAGCTGATCGGCATCCCGCACCGCGTGGTCGTGTCCGAGCGCGGGCTGGCCGCCGGCACGTTCGAATATCGCGCACGCGCGGCGGAAAATGCCGAGAATCTCGACCGCGAAACCCTGGTTTCGCGCCTGATCGGCAAGGCCTGAAACGCGAAGACCACCGCGAAGCGTGAATTTCCTCACGTTTCCCGGCTTTTTGCGCGCTTGATGCCATGTTCCGGTTATTTGTCGATTATCATCCTTGTTTCCGCCCTGATAATCCCGTAAACGGAGAGATTGATGTCGATTGATTTGAGTGGACTGTCCGCCAAGGAGCTGGGCTCGCTGATCAACAAGGCCAAGCAGCAGCAGAGCAAGCTGGCCAAGCGCACGCCCATCGCCAGCATCCGCAGCCGGATTACCAAGTTCGCCAAGGCCGAGGGCTACACCATCGAGGAGCTGTTCGGCGTGGCCGGCACGTCCGCGCGCGGCAAGGCCAAGCCCGGCCCGAAGGCCGGCCGCAAGCTCGGCAAGGTTCCGCCGAAATACCGCAACCCGGCCAACGCCAAGGAAACCTGGACCGGCCGCGGCAAGCAGCCGCGCTGGATGGCCGAACTGGTCGCCAAGGACAAGAAGCCCGAGGATTTCCTGATCAACAAGAAGAAGTAGGCCTTCCGGCAAAAGCAGCCGGGCAAGCTCGGTTCTACGCGCATTTTCGTAGAGCGGAGCTTGCTCCGCTGCTTCAAGCTTGCCCCCGACAAGCCTGCCGTGGGCGCCAAACCGCCCCACGGCAAATCCCCCTGATGCTGCGCCATACCCCGCCCCGGCAACGGGCTGCCTGCAAGAAAATCCCCCGCACCCTTCCGGCCAGGCTGGTCGTATTCCCCATTCAGCCTTACACTGGCGCCACAGGGGCTTGAGGGGGATTCATGAGCCAAAACCGCAGCGCCCTTATCGTCGACGACGAGCGCGACATCCGCGAACTGCTGACACTGACCCTGGGCCGCATGGGCCTGCGCATCGACACCGCCTCCAACCTCGGCGAGGCCCGCGAGCTGCTGTCGCGCAACCGCTACGACCTCTGCTTCACCGACATGCGCCTGCCTGACGGCAACGGCATCGACCTGGTCGGGGAAATCGCCCGCCTCTACCCGCAGACCCCGGTGGCGATGATCACCGCCTTCGGCAACATCGAGCTGGCGGTCGAGGCGCTGAAGGCCGGCGCGTTCGACTTCGTCAGCAAGCCGGTGGACCTGACCGTGCTGCGCGGGCTGGTCAAGCACGCCCTGGAACTGAGCAACACCGAGCGCAGCCCGCCCGCCATCCCGCCGCCCGAGCACGCCAGCCGCCTGCTCGGCACCAGCCCGGCCATGATCGCCCTGCGCGAGACCATCGCCAAGGTCGCTCGCAGCCAGGCGCCGGTCTACATCATGGGCGAGTCCGGCACCGGCAAGGAACTGGTCGCCCGCACCATCCACGAGCAGGGCGCGCGCGCCTCCGGCCCGTTCGTGCCGGTCAACTGCGGCGCCATCCCGGCCGAGCTGATGGAAAGCGAGTTCTTCGGCCACAAGAAGGGCAGCTTCACCGGCGCCCATGCCGACAAGGCCGGCCTGTTCCAGGCCGCCCACGGCGGCACCCTGTTCCTGGACGAGGTCGCCGAACTGCCGCTGACCATGCAGGTCAAGCTGCTGCGCGCCATCCAGGAGAAGGCCGTGCGCCCGGTCGGCGCCTCCGGCGAGGTGCAGGTGGACGTGCGCATCCTCTCGGCCACCCACAAGGATCTGGGCGAACTGGCCAACGACGGCCGCTTCCGCCACGACCTGTACTACCGCATCAACGTCATCGAGTTGCGCGTGCCGCCGCTGCGCGAGCGCACCGGCGACCTGCCGCAGCTGACCAGCGCCATCCTCGAACGGCTGGCCGAGCAGCACGGCCGCAACCCGCCCTCGGTCTCGCCCGACGCGATGGCCGCGCTGGGCCGCTACGGCTTCCCCGGCAACGTGCGCGAACTGGAGAACATCCTGGAGCGCGCGCTGGCCATGTCCGAAGGCCACGGCATCGAGATCGACGACCTCTACCTGCCCCAGCACAACCCGCAGGCCAGGAAGTTCGGCGGCGACTTCGGCAACGGCGAGGTCGTGCCCGACGCGCCCGGCGCCATCGACATCGACCCGGCCGGCGGCGCCCTGCCCTCCTACATCGAGCAACTGGAGCGCGCCGCCATCCAGAAGGCCTTGGAAGACAACCGCTGGAACAAGACCCGCGCCGCCGCCCAGCTCGGCATCACCTTCCGGGCGTTGCGCTACAAGCTCAAGAAGCTGGGGATGGAATAGGTCAGGTTCCTTCTGCCAATCCTTTGACGCCGAAACTGACGCCTTACGTCACTTTATGACGCGAGGCGTCAAGGCAAAAAAAGCCGATGCCAGCGCCCCGCTACATTCTGTCGGAATCGTGACGCCGCTCAGGCTTGCAGCCCCGCTTCCCCGATACCCAGCCCGTGGATTTGGTGCCATAGTCCGCCCCGACTTCAGCGTTTGGGGTCTTTCCTGTGCTGCACTTGGCAGAACAGGGAAGGAACCGCCGGAGTTGGCACGCAAACTGCTCCATCCCTCCAGCACGTGCATCGCACGGCGCCCACGGTCCACGGGACACGCGGGCTTGTGTGTCCCATCGTCACCATCAAGCCATCCTGAAAGGGGAAATGTAATGAAGAAGAACATGCAGGGCTTTACCCTGATCGAACTGATGATCGTGGTCGCCATCATCGGTATCCTGGCCGCCATCGCTCTGCCGCTCTATCGCGATTACACCGCCAAGGCCCAGATCACCAATGCGGTCGGCAGTTCCGCCGGTGAGAAGGTCAAGGTCGGCGAGAACATCGGCGCAGAAATTGCCGACCTTTGCACGGGTGTCGCGTCGGGAGCCACTGGTGAGAGCGAAATCAGCTGCGCTGCCGGCGTTCTGACCAGCACCTATCGCGATGCGACTGTCGAACTGACTCCGACGGAAGCCAACGGCCGTATCGAATGGACGTGCGAGGTTACCGCTTCGAGCCGCGGAGGCTTCGTCGGCGACAATTGCGACGAACTGGATCCCTCGTAATACCCTACTGATGCAAGAAAGAGACCCCGCAACTGCGGGGTTTCTTTTTTCAGGCAAATCATCTGGCACGATATGTGCAGCCGATCACCTTGGTCATTAAACTCATGAACACGGGGAATAAGATGTCGTCACGCGAACGCGGCTTCACCCTCATCGAGTTGATGATCGTCGTGGCCATCATTGGAATCCTAGCTGCGATTGCATTGCCGTTGTATAGGGACTATACGGCGAAAGCGCACATAACAGATGCCATTGCCAGTGCTGCCGGCGAGAAGATCAAGGTCGCCGACAACATAAACAATGAAATAACCGATCTTTGCGCAGGCGTGGCTTCCGGTTCATCCCCTAACGATGTTATCTGCAATTCATCAACGGGTTCGTTCGTCAGCATCTATCAGACAAACACGCGTGTCCGGTTCACGCCAACCCAGGCGGATGGCCGCATCGCATGGACTTGTGCAGTCGAATCGTCACTCCGAAGCGGTTATGTCGGCGACCCATGTGACTTACTGAGCCCTTAGCAAGTCACTATCATTGCAGCAGCCGAATCAGGAATCTATGAACGTTTCAGTATCTGCGAATCTTGTGGGCATAACGGGAATCGCAAGACGACTCGTCCTCGATGGCGCATTGGATGACGCCAGCGCCCGCGTGGCCATGGACGGTGCCGCGGCAGCCAAAGTGCCCTTGGCCCAATGGGTCGCCGAGAAGAAACTTGTTACCCCTGCTCAACTGGCGGCAGCCAATGCCATCGAATTTGGCATGCCGCTGTTGGATGTGGCGGCCTTTGACTCTTCACATAGTGCAATCAAGCTTGTCAGTGATGAGTTGCTGCAGAAGCATCAAGTCTTGCCGTTGTTCAAGCGCGGCACGCGTTTGTTTGTTGGCGTATCAGATCCCACCAAAAGCCACGCACTGGACGAGATCAAGTTCCATACCAACCTGGTGGTCGAACCCATCCTGGTGGACGAGGATTCGTTGCGTCGCGCAATCGACCAATGGGCCAACGCTTCTTCCAACCTCGGCAGCACCTTCGGCGATGGCGATGACGAAGGACTGGAAAACCTGGAGATCGGCACCGACGACGATGCCGGCAACGAATCCGGCGTCGACGCCAAGGGTGACGACACGCCGGTAGTCAAGTTCGTCAACAAGGTGCTGGTGGATGCGATCAAGCGCGGCGCCTCGGATATCCACTTCGAACCCTACGAGACCGATTACCGCGTGCGCCTGCGCATCGACGGTATCCTGAAGCAGGTGGCCAAGGCGCCGGTCAAGCTCAGGGATCGCATCGCCGCACGCCTGAAGGTGATGTCGCAGTTGGATATCGCCGAGAAGCGCGTACCGCAGGACGGTCGCATCAAGCTGAACCTGTCCAAGACCAAGCAGATCGACTTCCGCGTCAGCACGCTGCCGACGCTGTTCGGCGAGAAGATCGTGCTGCGTATCCTGGACGGCAGCGCGGCCAAGCTGGGCATAGACAAGCTGGGCTACGAACCAGACCAGCAAAAATTGTTCGAAGAGGCCATCCACAAGCCCTACGGCATGGTACTGGTCACCGGCCCCACCGGTTCGGGCAAGACGGTGTCGCTGTATACCGCGCTGGGCATCCTCAACGACGAGACCCGCAACATCTCCACCGCCGAGGATCCGGTGGAAATCCGCCTGCCCGGCGTCAACCAGGTGCAGCAGAACGTCAAGCGCGGCATGACCTTCGCCGCGGCGCTGCGCAGCTTCCTGCGCCAGGATCCGGACGTCATCATGGTCGGCGAAATCCGCGATCTGGAAACCGCCGAAATCGCCATCAAGGCGGCGCAGACCGGCCACATGGTGCTGTCCACCCTGCATACCAACGACGCGCCGCAGACGGTGGCGCGCCTGATGAACATGGGTATTGCGCCCTACAACATCACCAGTTCGGTGACGCTGATCATCGCCCAGCGCTTGGCGCGGCGACTGTGCGGCAAGTGCAAGCGACCGGTGGACCTGCCCCAGCACACGCTGCTGGCCGAGGGCTTCACAGAGGACGAGATCCGGTCCGGCTTCAAGGTCTACGAGCCGGTCGGCTGCGACGAGTGCACCGATGGCTACAAGGGCCGCACCGGTATCTACCAGGTGATGCCGATGAGCGATGCCATCGCCGAGATCGTCCTGCAGGGCGGCAATGCCATGCAGATTGCCGAGGTGGCCCGGAAGGCCGGCATCCGCGATCTGCGCCAGTCGGCGTTGCTGAAGGTCAAGAATGGCATCACCAGCTTGGCCGAGATCAACCGGGTGACGAAGGATTGAGGGATACGCATGACCCGCTCCTTCCCCCGTCCCGGGGGAAGGTTGGGATGGGGCAACCCGCAATCCCCACGCCCCTCCCCAACCCTCCCCCGTAAACGGGGGAGGGAGCCGTTTTCCGCCTTTCCGACATGTGACCTGCTCCTTCCCCGCTCGCGGAGGAAGGCCGGGATGGGGGCAAGACACAATTCTTCGCGCCCCAACCCTCCCGTAAACGAGGGAAGTTCGGCAGAGGCAACGTCGGAACCCTGCCCTGCATCACAGTGGGATGGTTCCCTTCCGGCCATAAACGGCTACCATGCAGCGGATACATCCGGCTGGGGAAGCCGGTAGGGGAAACATGATGGCCGTCACCCGCAGCGCCGCCAAGAAAGCCACCCGGACCATCACGCCGACCGCGCGCGATACCAAGCTGCTCGTCCCGTTCGTCTGGGAAGGCATCGACAAGCGTGGCATCAAGATGAAGGGCGAAAGCGAGGCCCGCAACGCCAACCTGCTGCGCGCCGAGTTGCGCCGGCAGGGCATCACCCCGGGCACCGTCAAGCCCAAGCCCAAGCCGCTGTTCGGCGCCGCTGGCAAGCCCATCTCACCGAAGGAAATCGCCTTCTTCAGCCGCCAGATGGCGACGATGATGAAATCCGGTGTTCCGATGATCGCTGCACTGGAGATCATTGCGGGCGGTCAGAAGAACGTCCGGATGAAGAAACTTGTGGACACGATCCGCAACGATATCGAAGGCGGCTCATCACTGTCGGAAGCCATCAGCAAGCATCCGGTTCAGTTCGACGAGCTATACCGTGGCCTTGTAGTTGCAGGTGAAGGCGCTGGCGTGCTGGAAACCGTGCTGGAGACCATCGCCAGCTATAAGGAAAACATCGAGGCCCTGAAGGGAAAGATACGCAAGGCACTTTTCTATCCCACGATGACCATAGCCGTGGCGATCATTGTCAGCGCCGTGCTGTTGATCTTCGTGGTTCCGCAATTCGAAGAGGTCTTTAAGGATTTTGGGGCAGATCTGCCCGCCTTCACTCAACTCATCGTCGCAGCTTCCAGATTCATGGTTGCTTACTGGTGGCTGCTGCTCGCGATAACAATAGGTGCCATTTCTGCTTTCATATTCTTCAAGAAACGCTCACCGGAATTCCAGCATTTCCTTGACCGTATGATTCTCAAAGTGCCGGTGATCGGGCAGATCATGCACAACTCGGCCATCGCCCGTTTTTCCCGTACTTTGGCAGTAACTTTCAAGGCGGGTGTGCCGCTGGTCGAAGCACTGGACACGATTGCTGGTGCCACCGGCAACACGGTCTATGAAAAAGCGGTGCTGCGCATCCGTGATGATGTGGCTGTCGGTTATCCAGTCAACATGGCAATGAAGCAGACCCAGTTGTTTCCGCACATGGTCGTGCAGATGACCGCCATCGGCGAGGAAGCCGGTGCACTGGATGCGATGCTGTTCAAGGTGGCCGAGTACTACGAGCAGGAGGTCAACAACGCGGTCGATGCGCTCGCAAGCCTGATCGAGCCGATGATCATGGTCGTCATCGGTGTGCTGGTCGGTGGCATGGTCATCGGCATGTACCTGCCCATCTTCAAGCTGGCGATGGTGGTCGGGTAAGACTGCGTGGCATTCCTGGATCAGAACCCCGGCCTCGGCTACCCGCTCGTCGCCACCCTCGGCCTGCTGGTCGGCAGTTTCCTCAATGTGGTGATCCTGCGGCTACCGCGGCGGCTGGAGTGGCAGTGGAAGCGCGATGCGCGCGAGATCCTGGAGCTGCCCGAGATCTACGAGCCGCCGCCGCCGGGCATCGTGGTGGAGCGCTCGCACTGCCCGCACTGCAAGCACCAGTTGTCCTGGTTCGAGAACATTCCGCTGTTCAGCTGGCTGGCGCTGCGCGGCAGGTGCCGCGATTGCAAGGCGCCCATCTCGCCGCAGTACCCGCTGGTGGAACTGCTGACCGCACTGGCGGCGCTGGCCTCGGTCTGGCACTTCGGCTTCGGTTGGCAGGGCTTCGGCGCGGCGCTGCTGAGCTGCTTCCTGATTGCGCTGTCGGGCATCGACCTGCGCACGCGGCTGCTGCCAGACCAGTTGACCCTGCCGCTGCTGTGGCTGGGCCTGATCGCCAGTACCGACAACCTCTACATGCCGGTCAAGCCGGCCGTGCTGGGCGCCATTGCCGGCTACCTGTCGCTGTGGTCGGTGTGGTGGCTGTTCAAGCAGATCACCGGCAAGGAAGGCATGGGCCACGGCGACTTCAAGCTGCTGGCGGCCATCGGCGCCTGGGTCGGGCTGAAGGGCATCCTGCCGACCATCCTGATTTCCTCGTTGGTCGGGGCGATCATCGGCTCCATCTGGCTGGCGGCCAAGGGCCGCGACCGGGCCACGCCCATCCCGTTCGGCCCCTACCTGGCCATCGCCGGCTGGATCGTGTTCTTCTGGGGTGAGCAGATGGTCGATGCCTACCTGCGCTATGCGGGGTTGGGCGGGTAACCGGCACATCGACGTGATGCTTGCAGGGCCAGGAGTGATACTTTAGTGTCACTCCATGCGTACCGAACGGGTTACCACCCTCAAGCGCCAGGCGACCGAACTGCTCACCGACATCGAGCGGGACAGGGAGCCCATCCTCATCACCCAGCATGGCCTGCCCAGCGCCTATCTGGTGGATGTCGAGACCTACCGGCTCATGCAACAGCGCCTGGCCGTCCTTGAAGGCATTGCCCGCGGCGAGCAGGCGCTTGCCGAGGAACGCGTGATGAGTCACGCCCAGGCCCGGACGCGCCTGGCGCGATGGCTGAAATAGTCTGGACCGAGCCGGCGCTGGACGACCTGGACGCCATCGCCGATTACATCGCCCTGGAGAATCCCGGCGCAGCCGCGGGGCTGGTCGAGCGCATCTTCGGACACGTCGGGCAATTGGCGGAACATCCGGAAAGCGGCAGCATCCCGGTGGAGTTGGGGCACTTGCGCTACCGCCAGATCATCGAGCCGCCTTGCCGTGTCTTCTATCGTCATGACGGCCACAAGGTGTACATCCTGCATGTCATGCGCACCGAGCGGCTGGTGCGCGCCGAATGGCTTGCCAGCCGTGCCGGGCAGGCAGATACCTAGCAACGGATTCCTTCCGCAGGCAACGTGATTCATCCATGACCCACTACATCATCGGACTGACAGGCGGCATCGCCTCGGGCAAGAGCGCGGTCGAGAAGGCCTTCGTGGCGCGGGGCGTGGTGGTGGCCGATGCCGACCTGATCGCGCGCGAGGTGGTCGAGCCGGGCCAGCCGGCGTTGCAGGCGGTGGTCGCCCGTTTCGGCCCCGGCGTGTTGCAGGCCGACGGCCGGCTGGACCGCGCCGCGCTGCGTGCGCGGGTGTTTGCCGACGAGGCCGAGCGGCGGGCGCTGGAGGGCCTGCTGCACCCGGTCATCCGCCGGCGCCTGCATGACACCTGCCGCAGCGCGCCCGGCCCCTATTCCGTGGCGATGGTGCCGCTGCTGGCCGAGGCGCGGAGCGAGGCCGGAGAAGGCGGCCGCGCGGCCTATCCGTGGCTGGACCGCATCCTGGTCATCGACGTACCCGAGGCCACGCAGCACGCGCGGCTGATGCGGCGCGACGGCATCGACGCGGCCCTGGCCGGGCGCATGATCGCCGCGCAGGCGACGCGGGTGCAGCGGCTGGCGATCGCCGACGACATCCTGGTCAACGATGGTGACCTGGAACACCTGGCCGAAGCGGTGGCCGGGCTGGATGCGCGCTACCGGGCGCTGGCGTTGGCCAAAGGCCAGGAAAACCTCGATTCCGTCATTCCCGCGCAGGCGGGAATCCGGTGATTTGAGGCGGTCGAAAGCAAAGGTGCTGGGTTCCCGCCTGCGCGGGAATGACGGGCGCCATGGAGAAGAGCGTGGTTCGACAGGCTCACCACGAGCGGACTTCGACAGGTATGTTGTCTCGAGCCTGGCGAGGAACTCACCACGAGCGGTATTGCCCATAAGCAGCTTTTCCGGAAGAACCGCGTGAGTGCGGAGAGCGGCGGCGGTTTGCCTGCTCAGGTCACCGTCGCTTCCACCGGCCACAACGCGCGGATTGCGGCAACGCCCTGGGCGCCGTGCTGGCGGGCTTGGTCGAGGTCGTCCGGGGACAGGCCGCCGATGGCATAGATGGGCAGGGACACGGCTTCGCGCAGCGTGGCGAAGCCCTCCCAGCCCAGCGGCGTGCGACCGGGATGGCTGGCGCTGGTCTTCAACGTGCCCAGCAGGGCGAAATCGCAGCCCAGCGCCTGCGCCTGGCGCAGTTCGTCCACGTCGTGGCAGGACGCGGCCACCGGCAGGCCCGCAGGCAAGGGCCGCTCGGCCAGTGCGGGCAACTGTGCCGCGCGCAGGTGGACGCCGGTTTCCAGCGCCTGCGCCAAGGCGATGTCGCCGTTGATCAGCACGTCCACGCCCACCTGCCGGCAGCGGGCGACCGCCTTGCGCGCCAGTTCCTCCCAGGCCGGGCCGGCCAGCGTGCGCGCGCGCAGCTGCACGCGGCGGATGCCCTGCTCCAGCGCGGTTTCCAGCGCGGCCAGCCAGCCCTCGGCGTCGGGGCCGGGCTCGGGCGTGACCAGGTAGCGGTCCGGCTGCAGCAGCGCGGCCACCACCGGCTTGTCGGCCGGGGGCATGTCGTAGCGCGGCAGCTTGTCCGGCGCCACCCAGGCCAGCGCCTGGCCCTCGTGGCCGCGCGGGTTGCCCTGCCAGCCGGTGACGAAGCGCACGTCCAGCCGCAAACGCTTGTCCGGGTACAGCTGCGGCACGTTGATGAAGGCCGCGCCGACCTCGGGAGTGATGCCGAGTTCTTCCTGCAGCTCGCGGATCAGGGCTTCTTCCGGGGTCTCGCCGGGTTCGCGCTTGCCGCCCGGGAATTCCCAGCGTCCGGCCAGATCCCTGCCTTCGGTGCGACGCGACAGCAGGATGCGGCCGCGCGCGTCGGTGATGATCCCGGCGACGACATGGATGGAGCGGAGCGGTTTTTCGGCGGACATGGCGGCAGCTTGCCGTCATTGGGCGAGGGAGGCAACGTTTTCGCCTTGCTTCGCCTGGTGATCTTCCGGTTGCCCCATCCGCCGCTAGGGCGCTCAGCGCCACATGAGAGCATACGCTTTACGTGAGGCAGGCTGCTTTTGTGGGAGCGACGTGAGTCGCGACGGGGCGGCTGGGCGCTTCGCCTGCCGGGGCTCATATTTATTCTGCAGTCGCGACTCACGTCGCTCCCACAAAGGGCGCAGCAGCTGGCCGCTCGATGCGGCCCTTCGTGTGCGCTTTCGGTCTGGCCGCAAGGAGGCCCTGCCCCCATCCGCCCTTCGGGCACCTTCCCCCGCGAGCGGGGAAAGGGAATGAGAGCGGGGCATCGCTGCAGGCTTTCTTCTGTGGGAGCGACGTGAGTCGCGACGGGGCTGCTGGGCGCTTCGCCTGCCGGGGCTCATATTTATTCTGCAGTCGCGACTCACGTCGCTCCCACACGAAGGATGCGGTAGCTGGCCATTCAAGCGGCCCTTCCTGCGCGCTTGCGGCCAAGCCGCAAGCGGCCTGCCCCCACATCCGCCCTTCGGGCACCTGTCCGGCCCAGCGCAGCGCGCTGGGCGTTCGGTCGGTTCGCGCAGCATGCCGCGCAGACGAACCGCCCTCACCCCCCGTAAGCGGGGAAGGGAACGAGTTAGGTGAGCATTTGCGTTTTCAGCTCAACCCAGTTGGCCGTGGCAGTGCTTGTACTTCTTGCCGCTGCCGCACGGGCACGGGTCGTTGCGGCCGACCTTGGGGCCGTCGCGGTGGACGGTCTGCGGACCCGACTGGGCGTAGCCGCCCTGCGGCAGACCGGCGGCGCGGACCTGGTCGGCTTCTTCATCGGCGCCGTAGCCGCCGGCGTCCTCGTGCTGGAACTGCAGCTGGCGCGCCTTGGCCTCGGCCAGCGCGCGTTCCTGCGCTTCCAGCGCGGCCACTTCCTCCTCGCTGCGGATGCGCACGCGCGCCAGCAGGGTCACCACCTCGCGCTTGACGTTCTCCAGCATGCTGGAGAACAGTTCGAAGGCTTCCTTCTTGTACTCCTGCTTGGGCTGCTTCTGGGCGTAGCCGCGCAGGTGGATGCCCTGGCGCAGGTAGTCCATGCGCGCCAGGTGCTCCTTCCAGTTCTTGTCGACGACGGTGAGCATGATGTGCTTTTCCAGCGCGCGCATCGTCTCGGCGCCGATGGCCTGCTCCTTGGTGTCGAAATGCGCGGCCATCGCCTCCTGCACGCGCTGCTCGATCGCCTCGGCGTCCAGTTCCTCGGTCTCTTGCGGCCAGCGGGTCACCGCCAGGTCCAGCGCGGCCTCCTCGGCCAGTTCGCGCTCCAGGCCGGCCAGGTCCCACTGCTCGTCCACCGACTCGGCCGGCACGTAGCGCGCGACGATGTCGGCGACCACGTCGCCGCGGATGCCGTCGATGTTCTCCTTGACGCTCTCGGCGTCGAGCAGTTCGTCGCGCTGGGCGTAGATGACCTTGCGCTGGTCGTTGTTGACGTCGTCGAAGTCGAGCAGGTTCTTGCGGATGTCGAAGTTGTGCGCCTCCACCTTGCGCTGCGCCTTCTCGATCTGGCGGGTGACCAGCCGGTCCTCGATGACGTCGTCCTCCTTCATGCCGATCAGCTTCATCGCCTTCTGGACCCAGTCCGAGGCGAAGATGCGCATCAGGTTGTCTTCCAGCGACAGGTAGAAGCGCGAGGAACCCGGGTCGCCCTGGCGGCCGGAGCGGCCGCGCAGCTGGTTGTCGATGCGGCGCGATTCGTGGCGCTCGGTGCCGATGATGTGCAGGCCGCCGGCGGCCTTGACCGCATCGTGGCGCTGCTGCCATTCGGCCTTGATACGGGCGCGGTCGGCGTCGGTGGCATCCTCGGGCAGTTGCTCCAGCTCGGCGTCCAGCGAACCGCCCAGCACGATGTCGGTGCCGCGGCCGGCCATGTTGGTGGCGATGGTCACCGCGCCTGGGCGGCCGGCCTGGGCGACGATCTGCGCCTCGCGCTCGTGCTGCTTGGCGTTGAGCACCTCGTGATGCACGCCGGCCTTGCGCAGGTGCTCGGACAGCAGCTCGGAGGTCTCGATCGAGGTGGTGCCGACCAGCACCGGCTGGCCGCGCGAGTGGCAGTCCTTGATGTCGGCCAGCACCGCGTTGAACTTGCCGCCGCGGTTGAGGAACACCTGGTCCGGCGAGTCCTTGCGGATGGTCGGGCGGTGGGTCGGGATGACGATGACTTCCAGCCCGTAGATGCTCTGGAACTCGTAGGCCTCGGTGTCGGCGGTGCCGGTCATGCCGGCCAGCTTGCCGTACATGCGGAACAGGTTCTGGAAGGTGATGCTGGCCAGCGTCTGGTTCTCGCGCTGCACCGGCACGCCTTCCTTCGCCTCGACCGCCTGGTGCAGGCCGTCGGACCAGCGCCGGCCCGGCAGGGTG
Organism: Pseudoxanthomonas mexicana; assembly: GCF_046736355.1. Taxonomy (GTDB): domain Bacteria; phylum Pseudomonadota; class Gammaproteobacteria; order Xanthomonadales; family Xanthomonadaceae; genus Pseudoxanthomonas_A; species Pseudoxanthomonas_A mexicana_B. Next base: position 3,208,883 of record NZ_CP157201.1, read on the forward strand.
CGGCCGGTGAACTCGTCGACGATCACCACCTCGCCGTCGCGGACGATGTAGTCCACGTCGCGCTGGTAGATGGCGTGCGCGCGCAGCGCGGCGTTGAGGTGGTGCACGACCGACAGGTTGTTGGCGCCGTAGAGGACGTCGTCCTCGCCGAGGATGCCGGCCTGGCGCAGCAGGTCCTCGGCGTGCTCCATGCCGGCCTCGGACAGGTGCACCTGCTTGCCCTTCTCGTCGACCCAGAAATCGCCCTCGCCGGTCTCGTCGGCCTGGCGGGTCAGCGACGGCACGATGCGGTTGACCTTGATGTACAGCTCCGGCGACTCGTCGGCCGGGCCGGAGATGATCAGCGGCGTGCGCGCCTCGTCGATCAGGATCGAGTCGACCTCGTCGACGATCGCGTAGTGCAGGCCGCGCTGGAAGCGGTCGGCCTTCGACATCGCCATGTTGTCGCGCAGGTAGTCGAAGCCGAACTCGTTGTTGGTGCCGTAGGTGATGTCGCAGGCGTAGGCGGCGTGCTTGTCGCCGTGCGGCATGCCCGGGTAGACCACGCCGACCGACAGGCCCAGCCAGTTGTACAGCTTGCCCATCTGCGCGGCGTCGCGGCGGGCCAGGTAGTCGTTGACGGTGACCACGTGCACGCCCTTGCCTTCCAGCGCGTTGAGATACACCGCCAGCGTGGCGACCAGGGTCTTGCCCTCGCCGGTGCGCATCTCGGCGATCTTGCCCAGGTGCAGCACCATGCCGCCGATCAGCTGCACGTCGTAGTGGCGCAGGCCCAGCACGCGCACCGAGGCCTCGCGGCAGACCGCGAAGGCTTCCGGCAGGATCCTGTCCAGCGGCTCGCCGCCGGCCACCCGCTGCTTGAACTCCTCGGTCCTGGCCTTCAGCTGCTCGTCCGACAGCTTCTGCAGCTCCGGTTCCAATGCATTGATTTTGCCGACGCTACGCTGGAGCTGTTTCAGCAGGCGTTCGTTGCGGCTGCCGAAGACACGGGTAAGCAGGTTGTTGATCATGTAGGGGACCGGGTTGGAATGGAGCACGGGCAGGCGCGGAAAGCCGCGGCCGCAACGCCCGAAACGAAACAGGGCGCACCGCGCCCTGTCTGGCAACACCGCATTGTAGCTTGGGGCGGGTCCGGCCGTTTGCAAGCCGGACGCCGCGCCGCGGCGTCAGCCGCGCGAGACGCGCCCCACCGGGGTCGGGCCCTCGCCGAGGAACTTGCGCGGGTTGAGCACGCGCCCGTCCTGCCACACCTCGAAATGCACGTGCGCGCCGGTCGAGCGCCCGCTGGAGCCGGCCTTGGCCACTTCCTGACCGACGCGGACCAGATCCCCGGCCTTCACCAGCAGCCGCGAATTGTGCGCGTAGCGGGTGATGTAGCCGTTGCCGTGGTCGACGTCGATGACGTTGCCGTAGCCGCCCTTGACGCCGGCGAAGGCGACCACGCCGTCGGCCACCGCCAGCACCGGATCGCCGACGTTGGCCTTGAAGTCGATGCCCTTGTGGTTCTGCGCGCCGCGGCCGAACGGGTCGGCGCGGCCGCCGAAGCCGGAGGTGATGTAGCTGTTGGCGATCGGCATGCGGCCCGGGGTGGCGTTGCGGTCCAGCTCACGGTTGAACAGCAGCGCCTCCAGCACCGACAGCTGCTGGCCCGACGCCGCGAACTGCTTTCCCAGCCGGTCCACGCCCTCCTCCAGCTCGGCCGGGCTCATGTCGTAGGTGGCCTCGTCGCTGCCGCCGATGCCGACCGGCTCGTTGAAGTCGAACTCGCCGTCCTCGAGCTGGCCGACGCGGGTCAGCCGCTCGCCCAGCGCGTTGAGGCGGTTGGCCTGCGCCTGCAACTCGCCCAGGCGGGCGGCCATCGCGTTGACTTCCTGCTGGGCGCCGCGGCGCATCTGTTCCAGTTCGGCCTGGTGGCGCTCGGCGCCGGCCTGCAACATCGCGGCCTGGGCCGTGCCGTAGGCGCTGCGCGCGCCGACGCCGGCCAGCAACCCCGCCGCCAGCAGCACGCCGGCGCTGGCGAGCGGGCGCGCGGCGACGATTCCGCGTGCCCTGCGGGTGTGGGAGGCCACTTGCCAGGCCAGCCAGGCACGCGGATTGTTTAGGATGTTCTGAAAGCTCATAGATTCCGATGTCTGATCCGAAGTCCAGCCCGCGCCGTTCGGCAACCCCGCTGCCTGCCTTGCAGGCGGCCCTGACGGATGCCGCAACCGACCCGGTGCGCCGCGCCCTGTGGCTCGACGCGCTGGAACAGAAACTTCGCCCCTGCCTGCCGCCTCCCCTGGCCGACCACTGCCGTCTGGCGAATGTGGCGGAAGGCGGACGACTCGTTTTTATCGTCGATTCGCCCATCTGGCGGGCCAGGTTGCGGCTGGCTGCCCCGGACATCCTCGACGTGGCCCGCTCCATCGGACTGGCGGCCACCGAAGTGGCCATCAAGACTGCGATCGCACCGTTCGCGCCTGCCGCCACGGCCGCCGGCGCGACGCGCCCGCTGAGCGAAACCGCCCGCAGTTCGCTGGCGGCGGCCTTGGCAACGCTGGAGGAATCCGTGTCCAGGAATCCCGCAGGCGCTTCTGGTGACCGGCGCGGCGGGCGGAAACGGTGATGCCCCGGCGCGACGGCCAGGGGATAGTACCGGCAGAACCGGCTCTATTCGTTAGTCATTCGTTATTTTTATGTTAAACGAAACCATTGTGAGACCTTCCGGTCACACTTCCGGCATGCGGGCCAGTCTGCCGGCCCCGCCGCGACGAGCGGGTGAAGTTCAGGCCGCCGCGAGGGACGGCTGGCCGTAGGCGATGGGCGACGGCGCGCTCTTGCCGAAGCTGATCTCTTCCCAGGCCGAGGTCTCGGCCAGCAGCGCGCGCACCAGCTTGTTGTTGAGCGCATGACCGGACTTGTAGCCCTCGTAGGCGCCCAGGATGGGGCGGCCGGCCAGGTACAGGTCGCCGATGGCGTCGAGGATCTTGTGGCGGACGAACTCGTCGGCGTAGCGCAGGCCGTCCTCGTTGAGCACGCGGAACTCGTCCAGGACGATGGCGTTGTCCATCGATCCGCCGAGGCCGAGGTTGCGCTCGCGCATGTATTCCAGGTCGCGCATGAAGCCGAAGGTGCGCGCGCGAGAGACTTCCTTGATGTAGGCGCCGGTGGAGAACTCCACTTCCGCGCGCGACTGCGAGGCCGGGATCATCGGGTGATCGAACTTGACCGTGAAGCCCAGGCGGAAGCCGTCGTACGGGGTGAAGCGCGCGACCTTGTCGCCGTCGGTGACCTCGACCGGGCGCAGGATGCGGATGAAGCGCTTGGGCGCGTCCTGCTCGGCGATGCCCGCCGATTGCAGCAGGAACACGAACGGCCCGGCCGAACCGTCCATGATCGGCAGCTCGGCCGAGGACAGTTCGACATAGAGGTTGTCCACGCCCAGGCCCGCCAGCGCGGACATCAGGTGCTCGACCGTCTGCACCTTGGCGCCGTCGCGGCTCAGGCCGGTGCACAGCGTGGTCTCGGTGACCAGCCCGGCGCTGGCCGGCATCTCCACCACCGGCGACAGGTCCACGCGACGGAACACGATGCCGGTGTCCACCGGGGCCGGACGCAGCGTCATGTAGACCTTCTCGCCGCTGTGCAGGCCCACGCCGGTGGCGCGGATCACGTTCTTGAGGGTGCGTTGCTGGGACATCGGGGATGGAGTCGGAAGCAGGAAGCTCGTGAAGGCCGCGAGAATACCACGCAGGCCGCTGAATCTTGGCCGAAGAACCGCACTGTCCCATCGCCGAAACGATGCTGTGGCGGGCCTTTCCGACCCATTGGAGGGAGGAAAGGGCTGCCGGGCCGAAGGCGACCCGGCAGCAAGGGACATGGCGTTGTACTGCTTCCTCCCCCGCTCACGGGGGAGGGTTGGGATTGGGGCTACCGGGAAGCCGACCGGTTCCGTTCGCCCCCCACCCTGCCCTCCCCCGCAAGCGGGGGAGGGTCGCATCTCCGCCTCAGTCCGCCTGGCGGCGCAGGAACGCCGGGATGTCCAGGTAGTCGTTGGGCAGTTCGGCCGCCGCCGGCGCCGGGGCACCCATCGACGGCGCCGCGCCGCCGACGTTGCGGCGCAGCCCCAGCGAGCCGACCGCATCGGCGACCGGGTCGGCGCTGCCGATGGCGTCGTGGATCGGCATGCCGGTGGTGGCGTCGCGGACCAGCTTGATCGGCGCGCGCACCGGCTCGCGGAAGCTGCCGCCCAGGTCGTTGCCGGTACGCACCGGCTGGCGCGCCACGCTGCGGTTCAGGCCGGTGGCGACCACGGTCACGCGCACCTCGTCCTGCATCTCCGGATCCAGCACGGTGCCGACCACGACGGTGGCGTCCTCGGAAGCGAAGCCCTCGATGGTGCGGCCCACTTCGTCGAACTCGGCCATCGTGAAGTCCGGGCCGGCGGTGATGTTGACCAGGATGCCGTTGGCGCCGGCCAGGTTGACGTCGTCCAGCAGCGGGTTCTGGATGGCGGACTCGGCGGCGGCCTGCGCGCGGTCGTCGCCGCGGGCGCTGCCGGTGCCCATCATCGCCAGGCCCATTTCCGACATCACCGTGCGCACGTCGGCGAAGTCGACGTTGATGAGGCCGGGACGCACGATCAGATCGGCGATGCCCTGCACGGCGCCGAGCAGCACGTCGTTGGCGGCGCGGAAGGCCTGGATCATCGTCGCGTTGCGGCCCAGCACGGTGATCAGCTTCTCGTTGGGGATGGTGATCAGCGAGTCGCAGTGGTGGCTCAGTTCCTCGATGCCCTTCAGCGCGACCTGCATGCGCCGGCGGCCCTCGAACGGGAACGGCTTGGTCACCACCGCCACGGTCAGGATGCCCATCTCCTTGGCCAGCTGCGCGACCACCGGCGCGGCGCCGGTGCCGGTGCCGCCGCCCATGCCGGCGGTGATGAACACCATGTCGGCGCCGTCCAGCGCCTCGATGATGCGCTCGCGATCCTCCAGCGCGGCCTGGCGGCCGACCTCCGGGTTGGCGCCGGCGCCCAGGCCCTTGGTGACGTTGCCGCCGAGCTGCAGCTGCAGCTTGGCGCCGCAGTTCTTGATCGCCTGCGCGTCGGTGTTGGCGGTGATGAACTCCACGCCGTCGACGCTGCCGTTGACCATGTGCGCGACCGCGTTGCCGCCGCCGCCGCCCACGCCGATGACCTTGATCACCGCGTTCGGGGCCATTTTTTCAACCAGTTCGAAATGTGCCATGTCCTTGTCCTCTTTGAGTGCCGGGAATGGGGAGTCGGGAATGGGGAATCGGAAGAGCAGGTCTTCCTCATCCTTCCCCTCGTCCTCAACCGGCCGAGTTGTTGTGTTTTATGTGGATACTGCGTGATACCTAGCGCTCGCCTCTTCCTGCCTGCCGCTCTCTGCCTTTGCCTTCGCTCTTGCCGTTAACCATTCCCGATTCCCTATTCCCGATTCCCGGATCTTCAGAACTCGCCCCGATACCAGTTCTTCAGCTTGTTGAAGAAGCTGCCGGCGCGTCCGGTCGGCAGCGAGGGGCGGCGCGGGTGTTCGATCTGGCTGCCCATCAGCAGCAGGCCCACGCCGGTGGCGTGCACGGGGTTGCCCACCACTTCGCCCAGGCCGGTGACGTGCTGCGGGATGCCCACGCGCACCGGCATCTGCAGCATCTCCTCGGCCAGCTCGACCACGCCTTCCATCTTCGAGGCGCCGCCGGTCAGCACCATGCCGGCGCGCACCAGTTCCTCGAAGCCCGAGCGGCGCAGTTCGGCCTGCACCATCTCGAAGATCTCCTCGTAGCGGCCCTGCACCGCCTGCGCCAGCGAGTGGCGCGGCAGCCGGCGCGGCGGGCGATCGCCGACGCTGGGCACCTGGATGCTTTCCTCGGCGGTGGCCAGCTGCGCCAGCGCGCAGGCGTAGCGCACCTTGATCTGCTCGGCTTCCGGCGTCGGCGTGCGCAGCATGTGCGCGATGTCGCTGGTGACGTGGTCGCCGGCGATCGGCAGCGAGGCGGTGTGGCAGATCGCGCCCTGCACGAACACCGCCAGGTCGGTGGTGCCGGCGCCCATGTCCACCAGCACCACGCCCAGCTCGCGCTCGTCGCTGGTCAGCACGGCGACGCTGGAAGCCAGCGAGGACAAAATAAGATCGTCGATCTGCAGGCCGCAGCGCTGCACGCACTTGCTGATGTTGGCCGCCGCCGACTGCGCGCACACGACCAGGTGCGCGTGCACCTCCAGGCGCACGCCGGTCATGCCCACCGGGTTGCGGATGCCTTCCTGCGAATCGTCGAGCACGTACTCGCGCGGGATGGCGTGCAGGATCTTCTGGTCGGCGGGGATCGCCACCGCCTTGGCCGCGTCGAGCACGCGGTCGAGATCGGCCCAGGTCACCTCGCCGTCGCGGATCGGCACGATGCCGGGCGAGTTCTTGCATTGCACGTGCGCGCCGGAGATCGACGCGTAGACCGAACGGATCTCGCAGCCGGCCATCAGCTCGGCCTCCTCGATCGCGCGCTGGATCGACTGCACGGTCGACTCGATGTCGACGACCACGCCGCGCTTGAGCCCGCGCGACTCGTGCGAGCCGATGCCGATCACCTCGATCGGATTGCCCGGCGAATACTCGCCGACCAGGGCGGTGACCTTGGAAGTGCCGATGTCGAGGCCGACGATCAGCGATTTGTCGCCTTTGCGGTTCATGTGTTGGAGCCGGGAATAGGGAATGGGGAATGGGGAATGGAAAAGGCGGAAGAACGTTCCCGGGCCGTTGGGTGCGTCGAAGCGGGAAGGGCACCGGCGCTGGCCGTGGCTTCTCCCATTCCCGATTCCCGACTCCCGATTCCCGGCTTCGCCCAGACAAGGGCGAAGCCATTCGTGTAACGCAGGTCCGCGCGCAGCAGCGGCGCGTGCTGGCGCGCCAGCACCTGCGGCAGCACGCGCACGAAGCGGGCCAGCCGCGGGCGCGCGTCGGTGCGGCCGACCACCACCTGCACGTCGTTGCTCAGGTCCAGCGACCAGCTGCCGCGGCGATCCATCGCCAGGCTGCGCACTTCCAGCCCGACCGGCGCGAACATCTGCCGCGATTCGTTGTACAGCGCAACCACTTCCAGCACCTGCGAGTCCGGACCCGCCAGCAGCGGCAGCCGGCGCACGTCGAGATCCTTCGGTGTCGGGAACAGCTTGCCGTGTTCGGACAGCAGGCGATCCTGGCCCCAGCGCGCGAACGGCCGGTGCTCGACGACGACGATCTCCATCACGTCGGGCCAGCGCTTGCGTACCTCGGCGCGCTCGACCCAGGCCATCTTCTCGATCGCGTCCTGCACGTCCTGCAGGCGCACGGCGAAGAAGCCGCGCTGCGCGTGCGGCAGCACCACCGCGCGCAACTGCGCCGGATCCACCTGCTCGAACTGCCCGTGCACGCGCAGCCTGGACAGCGGCCAGCGCTCGGCGCCAATCCAGCCGTTCAGCACCGCCACCACCGGCAGCGCGACCAGCGCCAGCGCCAGCAGCCAGGCGAGGATGCGGAGGATGGCGGTCATGGGTTGCCTCCTGCGGAGGCGAGAATGGGGAATCGGGAATGGAGAATGGGCACGGCAAAGGCAACAGCGCGCGCACGGCCGCCGTTGACCATTCCCCATTCCCGATTCCCCATTCCCGGCTTCACAGCGTCTGCTCCAGGATCCGCCAGCACAGCTCGCCGAAATCCACGCCGACCTGCGCGGCGGCCTTGGGGACCAGCGAGTGGCTGGTCATGCCCGGGGCGGTGTTGACCTCGATCAGTTGCAGGCCGCGCTCGCGGTCGCGCATCACGTCCACGCGGCCCCAGCCGGTGCAGCCGGCGGCATCGAAGGCGGCCAGCGCCAGCGCGCGGATTTCCTCCTCCTGTTCTCCTTCCAGTCCCGGGCACAGGTACCGGGTGTCGTCGGCGACGTACTTGGCGTGGTAGTCGTACCACTCGCCCGCCGGCACGATGCGGATCGACGGCAGCGCGACGCGGCCGAGGATGCCGACGGTGTATTCCTCGCCGATGACCATCTGCTCCATCAGCAGTTCACCGGCGTAGCCGGATGCGAAGGCGATGGCCGCATCGAGATCGCCGTCCTGCAGGACGCGGAACACGCCGACGCTGGAGCCCTCGCAGGATGGCTTGACGAACACCGGCAGGCCCAGCGACCGCGCCGCCTCGCGCAACGCCTGCCCCGGGCTCGACCCGGGGGCCGCGCCCGGCGCGATGCGCGCGAAGCGCGGCGTCGGCAGGCCGGCGGCGATCCACACCTGCTTGGTGCGGATCTTGTCCATCGTCAGCGCCGAGCCAAGCACGCCGGGGCCGGTGTACGGCAAGCCCAGCGCCTCCAGCAGGCCTTGCAGCACGCCGTCCTCGCCGCCGCCGCGGTTGCCGTGGAGGATGTTGAAGACGCGATCGACGCGACCGTCGCCGATGGCCACGATCAGCGCCGGGATGCCGTCGACGGCGAACGCGTCCACGCCGCGCGCGCGCAACGCCTCCAGCACGTTGCGGCCGGAATCCAGCGAGACCTCGCGCTCGGCGCTGGTGCCGCCCATCAGCACGGCGACGCGGCCGAAGCCGGCCGGGTCGCTCACGCGCAGCGGCGGCAGATCGTACCGGCTCATGCGCCCGCGCCTCCCTCGAAACCGTGCGCGGCGATCTGCTGGGCGACGTGGCCGATGTCGCCGGCGCCCATCATCAGCAGCAGATCGCCATCCTGGAGGACGTCGGGCAGCACCGAGGCCAGTTCAGAGACCTGGCTCACCACCACCGGCTCGTTGCGGCCGCGCGCGCGGATCGCGCGCGCCAGCGACCTGGCGTCGGCGCCGGCGATCGGCGCCTCGCCGGCCGGGTAGACCTCGCTGAGCACCAGCGCATCGGCTTCCGAGAGCACCGCCGCGAACGCGTCGAACTGGTCGCGCGTGCGGCTGTAGCGGTGCGGCTGGAAGGCGACCACCAGCCGCTTGTCCGGCCAGCCGCCGCGGGCGGCGGCGAACACCGCCGCCAGTTCCTTCGGGTGGTGGCCATAGTCGTCGACCACGCGCACGGACGCATCGTCGCGCACGCGCACCTGGCCCAGGTCGTTGAAGCGGCGGCCGATGCCGGCGAACTTCTCCAGCGCGCGGGCGATGTTCTCCGGCGACACGCCGAGCTGCCAGCCGACCGCGGCGGCGGCCAGCGCGTTGAGCACGTTGTGGCGGCCGGGCAGCGCCAGCGTCACCGGCGCGCCGACGTCCTCGGGCAGGCGCAGGGTGAAGCGCATGCGCCCGGCTTCCTGCACCACGTCCTCGGCGCGCACGTCGGCGTTGTCGGCAAAGCCGTAGGTCATCACGTGGCGCGGGGTGTCGGCGGCCAGCGCGGCGACGTTGGCGTCGTCGATGCACAGCACCGCCAGCCCGTAGAACGGCAGGCGCTGCAGGAATTCGGCGAAGGCGGCCTTGACCCGCTCGAAATCGTTGCCGTAGTTCTCCAGGTGATCGGCGTCGATGTTGGTGACGATGGAGATCAGCGGGTTCAGGCGCAGGAAGCTGCCGTCGCTCTCGTCGGCCTCGGCGACCAGCCACTGGCCGTCGCCGAGCTTGGCGTTGGCGCCGGCGGCCAGCAGTTGCCCGCCGATGACGAAGGTCGGATCCAGCCCGCCCTCGCTGAGCACCGCCGCGGTCAGGCTGGTGGTGGTGGTCTTGCCGTGGGTGCCGGCCACCGCGATGCCGCGGCGGAAGCGCATCAGCTCGGCCAGCATCGCCGCGCGCGGCACGATCGGGATGCGCTGGCTGCGCGCCTCCATCAGTTCCGGGTTGTCGTGCCGGATCGCGCTGGAGACGACCACGCAGTCGGTGCCCAGCACGTTGGACGCGTTGTGCCCGCGCATGACGCGCGCGCCGAGCGAGGCCAGCCGGCGGGTGGCCGCGTTGTCGGCGTTGTCAGAACCGGACACCTCGTAGCCCAGCGTGCACAGCACCTCGGCGATGCCGCTCATGCCGGAGCCGCCGATGCCGACGAAATGCACCCGGCGGAACTCGCGCGCCAGGTTGCCGGTGTGCTGCAGGCGGCGCTCGCGGGCGGCGGCCATCATGCTCGCGCTCCTTCGGAGCCGGGAATGGGGAATCGGGAATGGGGAATCGCAAGCGCCCCCCTACCCGCGCGCGCGCCTAACGCAATGCGCATCGCTTCTTCCATTCCCCATTCCCCATTTCCTGTTCCCAGCTTCATCGTGCTTCTTCCAGAATGATGTCCGCGATGCGCTCGGCCGCATCGGCCAGCGCCAGCGCGCGCGCGGCCTCGGCCATGCGCAGGCGGCGCTGCGGGTCGGCGGCCAGCGCAGCCAGGGTTTCCTGCAGCCGCGCGGCCAGGCTGTCGTCCTGCTTCAGCAGCACCGCCGCGTCGCGCTCGGCCAGGTACTCGGCGTTGCGGGTCTGGTGGTCGTCGACCGCCTGCGCGAACGGCACCAGCACGCTGCCAAGGCCGACCGCGCAGATCTCGGCCAGCGTCGAGGCGCCGGCGCGGCAGACGATCAGGTCGGCGCCCGCGTAGGCGGCCGGCATGTCGTCGATGAAGGCTTCCACACGCGCGTCGATCTGCGCGTCGCGATAGGCGCGTTGCGCCTCGTCGCGCAGCTTCTCGCCGCACTGGTGGATCACCTCGAAGGCGACGCCGGCCTGGCGCAGCGCCGCCAGCGCTCTGGGCAGCGCGTCGTTGAGCGCGCGCGCGCCCTGGCTGCCGCCGAGCACCAGCAGCCGCAGCGGTCCCTCGCGGCCGGCCAGCCGCTCGCGCGGCGGCGGCAGCGCGGCGATCTGCGCGCGCACCGGGTTGCCGACCGGTTCCTCGCGTCGCGGGAACGCGCCCGGGAAGCCGGTCAGCACGCGCCGCGCCAGCCGCGCCAGCACGCGGTTGGTGAAGCCGGGCGCGCGGTTCTGCTCGTGCACCAGCAGCGGCAAGCCCATCAGCCGCGCGGCGACGCCGCCGGGGCCGGCCGCGAAACCGCCGAAGCTGATCACCGCGCGCGGCCGGCGGCGGCGCAGCACCAGGCCGGCCGCGCGGACAGCGCGCAGGATCTTCACCGGCGCGCCCAGCAGCGCCAGCGCGCCCTTGCCGCGCAGGCCGCTGATCGCCAGCGTGTCCAGCTCGATGTCGTGCGGCGGCACCAGCCGCGCCTCCATCGCGCCCTCGGCGCCCATCCACACCACCGGCACGCCGCGCGCGCGCAGCGCGTGCGCCACCGCCAGCGCCGGGAAGATGTGCCCGCCGGTGCCGCCGGCCAGGATCATGACCGGCGCATCGTGCGCGGAACCGGCATGCGCGCCGCTCATGCGATCCTCCCGAAGGTCGGCTCGACGCGCGGGCGCAGCCGGCTGGGGACCGGCGACGGGGCCGCCGGCCCGGGCGGGACGGGCGCAGTTTCCTCCGCGCTGCCGGTCGCGCCCTGCTGCATCAAATCGCCGCGCAGGGCGACCTGGCGCTGGGTGCGCTCCAGTTCGTAGGACACGCGCAGCAGCAGGCCCATCGCCACGCAGGTCATCAGCACGCTGGAACCGCCGGACGAGATCAACGGCAGGGTCAGGCCCTTGGTCGGCAGCAGGCCCAGGTTCACGCCCATCGACACGAAGCTCTGCAGGCCGATCCACAGCGCCACGCCGAAGGCGACGTAGCCGGCGAAATGGCGGCGCATCTCCACGCAGCGGTAGCCGACCCAGAACGCGCGCCCGACCAGCAGCACGTACAGCGCGATGACCAGGCAGATGCCGGCAAAGCCCAGTTCCTCGCCGATCACCGAGAAGATGAAGTCGGTGTGGACCTCGGGCAGGTAGTTGAGCTTGAGCACCGATCCGCCCAGGCCGATGCCGGTCCACTCGCCGCGCCCGATCGCCATCAGCGCGTTGGTGAGCTGGTAGCCGCTGCCGAACGGGTCTTCCCACGGATCGGTGAACGAGGTGATGCGGCGCATGCGGTAGGGCGCGGCCACCGCCAGCATCGCCAGCATCGCCACCAGCGCGATGCCGGGGATGACGATGCGCACGATGCTCACCCCGCCCAGCACCAGCATGCCGGCGGTGATCGCCAGCAGCAGCAGCGAGGAGCCGAAGTCCGGCTGCAGCAGCAGCAGCGCCACCAGCGTCAGCGCCACGCCGAACGGCTTGAGCATCGCCGGCCAGGTCGCGTGCACCTCGTCGCGGAAGCGCACCAGGTAGCTGGCCAGCCAGACGATGAAGAACACCTTGACCACTTCCACCACCTGGAAGTTGGACACGCCCAGGTTGATCCAGCGGTGCGCGCCCTTGACGCTCACGCCCAGGCCCGGCACGAACACCAGCAGCAGCAGGCCGACGCAGGCCAGCAGCAGCAGCTGGTTGTACTTCTCCACCGTCTTGAGCTCGCAGCGCATCACCGCCAGCGCCAGGCCGATGCCGGCGGCCAGGAACATGACGTGGCGGACCAGGTAGTGGAACGGGTTGCTGTGCTGGGAGATCGAGCTGGACGCCACCATCACCACGCCCAGCGCCGCCAGCGCCAGCATCACCCCGACCAGCCACGGGTCGAAGCGGCCTTCGATGGCTTCGTATCGTGTCGCCTGGCGCAGCGGTTCGCCCATCAGCGCACCTTCAGCGTGGCCAGGCCGATGAGGACCAGGATCACCGAGATGATCCAGAAGCGGACGATCACGCGCGGCTCCGGCCAGCCCTTCAGCTCGAAGTGGTGGTGGATCGGCGCCATCCGGAACACGCGCTTGCCGGTCAGCTTGAACGAGGCGACCTGGATCATCACCGACAGCGTCTCGATGACGAAGATGCCGCCCATGATCACCAGCACCAGTTCCTGGCGCACGATCACCGCGATGGTGCCCAGCACCGCGCCCAGCGCCAGCGCGCCGATGTCGCCCATGAACACCATCGCCGGGTAGGTGTTGAACCACAGGAAGCCCAGCCCCGCGCCGGCGATCGCCGCGCAGATGATCGCCAGCTCGCCGGCGCCGGGCACCGCCGGGATCTGCAGGTAGCGCGAGAATTCGGCGTGGCCGGAGGCGTAGGCGAACACCGCCAGCGCGCAGGCCACCAGCACGGTGGGCATGATCGCCAGCCCGTCCAGGCCGTCGGTCAGGTTGACCGCGTTGGAGAAGCCGACGATCCAGAAGTAGGCGATGGCCACGAACGAGATGCCGGCCAGCGGCAGCGCGATCGACTTGAAGAACGGCACGTAGAAGGTGGTCGCCGCCGGCACGTCGGCGTACAGGTACAGGTACAGGCCGGCGGCCAGGCCGCAGATGGATTGCAGCAGGTACTTCCAGCGCGACTTCAGCCCGTTGGGATCGCGGCGGACGATCTTGATCCAGTCGTCGTACCAGCCGATCGCGCCGAACGCCAGCATCACCAGCAGCACCGTCCACACGTACTTGTTGCGCAGGTCGCCCCACAGCAGCACCGACAGCAGCACGGTGATGAGGATCAGCGCCCCGCCCATCGTCGGCGTGCCGGCCTTGGAGAAGTGCGACTGCGGGCCGTCCTTGCGGATCGGCTGGCCGCCCTTGAGCTGGCCGAGCCGGCGGATCACCGCCGGTCCCAGCCACAGCGACAGGAACAGCGCGGTCAGCGCGGCCAGGATGCCGCGGAAGGTCAGGTAGCCGAACAGCCCGAACAGGCTCTCCAGTTGCTGCAGCCAGCGGCTCAGTTCAAGCAACATGCGTGGTGTCCTCCCCTGCGGACAACAAGGCGGCGACGACGCGATCCATCGCGCTGCCGCGCGATCCCTTGACCAGCACGCGCACGCCTTCGTGCAGCTGGCCGTGCAGCGCCTCGACCAGCGCCTCGTGGGTGTGGTGGTGGCTCGCGCCATCGCCGAAGGCGGCCGCCGCCGCCGCGCTCAGCGGCCCCAGCGTGAACAGCCGGGCGATGCCGGCCTGCCTGGCGCGGCGGCCGGCGTCGGCGTGCAGCGCTTCGCCGCCGGGACCGAGTTCGCCCATGTCGCCCAGCACCAGCCAGGTCTCGCCGCCGCCGGCGGCCAGCGTGTCGATGGCCGCGCCCAGCGAACCGGGATTGGCGTTGTAGCTGTCGTCGATCAGCTCGGCGCCGCTGCGCAGCCGGTGGCTGACCTGGCGCCCGGCCACCGGCCGCGCCGCGGCCAGTCCCTGCGCGATCAGCGGCAGCGGCACCTCGCAGGCCAGCGCCAGCGAGGCGGCGGCCAGTGCGTTGAGCACGTTGTGGCGGCCCGCCAGCGCCAGCGTCACGCGGGCCTCGCCCTGCGGCGTGATCAGGGTGAACGCCGAGCCGGCCATGTGCAGGCGGATGTCGCGCGCCTGGACGTCGGCGCTGGCGTCGATGCCGAAGCGGATGATCCGGCGCGCGCCGGCGCGTTCGGCGAAATACCCGGCGAAGGCGTCGTCGGCGTTGATCACCGCCACGCCGTCGGCCGGCAGCGCCTCGTAGATAGCGCCCTTGGTCTGCGCCACGCCCAGCAGCGTGCCCAGCCGCTCCAGGTGCGCCGGCGCGATGTTGTTCACCAGCGCCACGTCCGGCGCGACGATGTCGGTCAGGTAGGCGATGTCGCCGGGCTTGCCGGCGCCCATCTCGTAGACCGCGTACTCGGCTTCCTCGGGCGCGTCGATGATCGCCAGCGGCAGGCCGATCTCGTTGTTGCGGTTGCCGGGGTTGGCGTAGGTCTCGCCGGCGCGCTCGAGGATGGAGACGACCAGCGCCTTGACGCTGGTCTTGCCGTTGCTGCCGGTCAGCGCGATCACCTTCTGCCGGTGCTCGCGCTGGATGCCGGCGGCGATGCGCGCCAGCGCCAGCTGGCTGTCGGCCACGACGATCTGCGGCACGTCGACCTTCACCGGGTGCTCGACCAGCACCGCGCTGGCGCCGCGCATGGCCGCGTCGTAGGCGAAGTCGTGGCCGTCGAAGCGCTCGCCGCGCAGCGCCACGTACAGGCTGCCGGGCAGCAGCGCGCGGGTGTCGTGGGTCATCGTGCCGATGACCACGTCGTCGCCGTGCAGTTCGCCGCCGGCCCAGTGCGCGAGCAGCGAGAGCGGTAGCCGCTTCATGCGCGCGCCTCCAGGACCTGGCGGGCCGCCTGGGTGTCGTCGAAAGGATGTCGCACGCCTTTGATTTCCTGGTAGGGCTCGTGTCCCTTGCCGGCGATCAGCACGATGTCGTCGGCGCCGGCCTGCGCGATCGCATGGCCGATGGCGGCGGCGCGGTCGCGCAGCACGGTGACCGAGTCGGGGTCGGTGAAGCCGGCGAGGACGTCGGCGACGATGCGGTCGCCGTCCTCGCCGCGCGGGTTGTCGTCGGTGACGATGACCACGTCGGCGCCGGCCTGGGCGATGGCGCCCATCTGCGGGCGCTTGCCGGCGTCGCGCTCGCCGCCGCAGCCGAACACGCAGATCAGCCGGCCCTGCACGTGGCCGCGCAGGCTGTCCAGCGCCTGCGCCAGCGCGTCCGGCGTGTGCGCGTAGTCGATCACCACCAGCGGGCGGCCGCCGTCGCCGCCGAGGCGGTTCATGCGGCCGTGGATCGGTTGCAGGCGCGAGAGCGTGCGCGCGATCTCCGCCGGCGCCTCGCCCAGCGCATGCAGCGCGCCGGCCACCGCCAGCAGGTTGTCGACGTTGAAGCGGCCGAGCAGTCGCGACTGCACCGGATGCGATTCTTCGCCGGCGCGCAGCTCGAAGGCGATGCCGGCGGCGTCCAGACGCAGATCGTCGGCGCGCAGCGTGGCGTCGGCGTGGCCGCGCGAACTCAGGCCGATGCGGCGCAGCCCTTCCGGCAGCGTGGCGTGCAGCTCGCGGCCGTAGTCGTCGTCGAGGTTGATCACCGCCGCCTTCAGCCCCGGCCAGCGCAGCAGGCGCGCCTTGGCCTCGCCGTAGGCGCGCATGTCGCCGTGGTAGTCGAGGTGGTCGCGGGTGAGGTTGGTGAAAACGCCGACGTCGAAATGCACCTCGTCCACCCGGCCCTGGTCCAGCGCGTGCGAGCTGACCTCCATCGCCACCGCCTGCGCGCCGGCGTCGCGCAGCTGCGCCAGCAGCGCATGCATCTGCAGCACCAGCGGGGTGGTGAAGCCGGTCGGCTTGACCTGGCCGTACATGCCGGCGCCGAGCGTGCCGATGCTGCCGCAGCGCACGCCGCGGATGTGCCAGGCCTGCGCCAGCAGCTGCACGGTCGAGGTCTTGCCGTTGGTGCCGGTGACGCCGACCATCGCGATGTCGCGCGAGGGATAGGCGTGGAAGCGATCGGCCAGCGCGCCCATGCGCGCGCGCAGGCCGGGCACGGCGATGGCGTCGAGCGGCACCGGCAGATCGTCCGGCGCCGGCGGTTCGTACAGGATCGCGCTGGCGCCGCGCGCGCGCGCCTGATCCACGAAGCCCAATCCGTGCGCGCCGAAGCCGGCGATGGCGACGAAGGCGTCGCCCGGCTCGATCGCGCGGCTGTCCTGCACCAGCCCGCGCACCACGATCCCGCGCGGCACGTCCACGTCGGGCAGCAGTTCGGCCAGCGTCATCATCCGCCTCATCGCGGCGCTCCTTCCGCGGGCAAGGCCGGGGGCGGCGCGATGTCGTGGAAGGCGGTGGTGTCCACCGCGGATTCGTCGTGCGCCGCGGGCGCCGGGCGCTGGCCGGCGGCCCTGGCCTCGCCCCTGGCCTGCACCGCCAGCCAGGTCTCGATGTCGTCCGGCGGCACGTCCATCAGCCGCAGCGCGCCGTCCATCACGTTATGGAACACCGGCGCGGCGACCAGGCCGCCGTAGTAGCCGCCCTCCTGCGAATCGCTGATCACCACCACCGCGGCGAAGCGCGGGTTGCTCGCCGGCACCAGCCCGGCGAACAGCGAGGCATAGCGCCCGCGCGCGTAGCCGCCGCCGGAGGCCAGCCGCGCCGTGCCGGTCTTGCCGGCCACGCGGTAGCCGAGCACGCCGGCGCGCCTGGCGCCGCCCTGGCTGACCACGGTCTCCATCATGCCGACCACTTCGCGCGCGATCGCCGGCTCCAGCACCTGCGGCGCCTCGTGGCGTTCGCCCTTGACGAAGGTCGGCGTCACCCGCAGGCCGCCGTTGCCGAGCGTGGCGTAGGCGCGCGCGATCTGCAGCGGCGTCACCGACAGGCCGTAGCCATAGGACATGGTGGCCTTCTGCAGGCCGTTCCAGCGCGCCGGCGGCGCCAGGATGCCGGCCGCCTCGCCGGGGAAGCCGCTGCCCGGCGCGCTGCCGTAGCCGAAGCTGCGCACGACCGAGTGGAAGTAGTCGTTGGACAGCTTCTCGGCCAGCTTGACCGAGCCGATGTTCGAGCTCTTGGTGATGATGCCGGTCACGCTGAGCACGCCGTTGTTGCGCGGCACGTCGCGGATCGTGTAGCGGCCCAGCGCCATGTAGCCGGGCGAGGTGTCGACCAGCGTGGTCGGCTTGACCGTGCCGGCCTTCAGCGCCGCCGACACGGTCAGCGGCTTCATCGTCGAGCCCGGCTCGATCACGTCGGTCACCGCGCGGTTGCGGCGCGCGTCGGGCTTGCCGCCGTCGACCGCGTTGGGGTTGTAGGTCGGCAGGTTGACCATCGCCAGCACCTCGCCGGTGGCCACGTCCAGGATCACCATCGATCCGCTGCTGGCGCGGTGCTCGATCAGCGCGTTGCGCAGTTCGCGATAGGCCAGGAACTGGATGCGGCGATCGATGCTGAGGGTCAGGTTCTTGCCGGGCTGCGCCGAGCGCACCAGGTCCACGTTCTCGACGATGCGGCCGCGGTTGTCGCGGATCACCTTCTTCGCGCCGGGCGTGCCGCGCAGCCATTCGTCGAAGGCCAGCTCCAGCCCTTCCTGGCCGTGGTCGTCGACGTTGGTGAAGCCCAGCACGTGCGCCATCGCCTCGCCCTGCGGGTAGAAGCGGCGGAACTCGCGCTGCGAGAACACGCCCGGGATCCTGCGGGCGAGGATGCGCTGCGCCTCGTCCGGGTTGATCCGGCGCTTGAGGTAGACGAATTCCTTGTCGGCGCGCTGCGACAGCCGGTTGGTCAGGTGGTCCAGCGGCACGCCGAGCGCGGCGGCCAGGTCCGGCAGGTGATCGGGGGCCTTGAGCAGTTCCTGCGGGTTGCCCCAGATCGACTCCACCGGCGAGGACACCGCCACCGGCTCGCCGTTGCGGTCGGTGATCATGCCGCGCGAGGTCGGGATCGGGATCTCGCGCAGGAAGCGCGCGTCGCCCTGGCGCTGGTAGAAGTCGTTGTTGACCAGCTGCACGTAGGCCGCGCGCCCGACCAGGCTGAACGAGCACAGCGCCAGCGTGCCGGTGACCAGCGCCAGCCGGCTGCGCAGGTTGAAGCGCGCGCGGTTGCGGTTGCGCGGCAGGGCCGGGGCGTCGTCGCGCCGGAACCACTTCATGGCCGCACCACCACGATGTCGTCGGTGGCGGGGAACTTCATCCCCAGCCGGGTGCGCGCGATGTGATCGATGCGGTTGGCCTCGGCCACGGTGGCCTGCTCCAGCTGCAGGCGGCCGAACTCGACGTTCAGCTCGTCGCGCGCGCGCTCCAGCCGCGACAGCTCGACGAACAGCAGTCGGTGGCGATGGCGCGCATGGATCACCGCGATCGCCGAGGCCACCGTGCAGACGACCAGCACCGCCAGCAGGATGCGAGTCATGGGGCGCCTCCGTGTGGAGGTGCCGAGAATGGGGAATCGGGAATAGGGAATAGCGAAGAGCCCTGGCCCATTCCCGATTCCCTATTCCCCATTCCCAGCTTCTCCGCCACCCGAAGCACCGCGCTGCGCGCGCGCGGATTGGCGGCGATTTCCCCGGCCGTGCCCTTCTGCGCATCGCCGATGGCGCGCAGGGTCGGCACGAAGTCCTGCTGCACGGGCAGCCGGCGGTTGCCCGGCGGGGCCTTGGCGTGCAGGTTGATGAAGCGCTTGACGATGCGGTCTTCCAGCGAGTGGAAGCTGATCACCGCCAGCCGGCCGCCGGGCTTCAGCCGCGACAGCGCCGCGTCCAGGCCGGTTTCCAGGTCGGCCAGCTCGCGGTTGATGTGGATGCGGATGGCCTGGAAGCTGCGCGTGGCCGGATGGATGTCGGACTTGCCGCGCGGCATCACCGAGGCGATCAGCTCGGCCAGCTGCGCGGTGCGGGTCAGCGGCGCCTGCGCGCGGCGGGCGACGATCGCGCGGGCGATGCGGCGGCTCTGCTTCTCCTCGCCGTAGGTCCACAGCACGTCGGCGATCTCGCGCTCGTCGGCCTGCGCCAGCCACTGCGCGGCGCTCTGGCCGGCGTCCGGATCCATGCGCATGTCCAGCGGGCCGTCCTTGCCGAACGAGAAGCCGCGCTCGGCCACGTCCAGCTGCGGCGAGGACACGCCCAGGTCCAGCAGCACGCCGTCCAGCCCGGCGGCGGTGGCGTCCCAGTCGGCCAGGCTGGCGAAGCTGCCGCGGAAGATCGACACGCGCGCATCCGGGCCGAACTCGCGTTCGGCGACCGCAATGGCTTCGGGATCCTTGTCCATCAGCAGCAGGCGGCCTCCCGGGCCGAGTTGGCTGAGCACGCCGCGCGCGTGCCCTCCACGCCCGAACGTGCCATCGAGATAGGTTCCGTCCTCCCTCACCTGCAGCCCGTCCATGACCTGCGCGTACAACACCGGCAAATGCAGCGGGGGGAGGTGAGCGGCCGACGCGGCGGGCCGCGCGCCCTCACCCTGGTTCACAACCGCAACTCGAGCATGGGGTCGCTCAGATCCGCATCGCCGATGGTCTGCTGGATCTGCGCGCGATGCGCCTGCTCGCTCCAAAGTTCGAACTTGTCGCCCATGCCCAGCAGCACGGCCTTCTTCTCGATGCCGACCGCGTTGCGGTGGCTGGCCGGGATGCCGATGCGGCCGTTGCCGTCCAGTTCCAGCGGCGTGGCCGCGCCGACCAGCTTCAGTTGCAGGCTGCGCACCACCTTCAGGGTGTTGGGCCGGGCCATCACGTCGTCGCGGACCCGCTGCCATTCCTTTTCCGCGTACAGCCACAGGCAGCCGGACTCGAACGGGTTGTAGGTCAGCACCAGGCGGTTGCCGCACTCGCGCGCGACGAGGTCGCGGTAGGCGGTGGGCACCGCCAGCCGGCCCTTGTCGTCCACTGTGATGGCGGTCTCACCCTGAAACACGTCGCCGCTGCCCCGCAATCCGCTTGTGAAGGATTATTGAAACACGAAAAACCACGTAAAACCCGGTTTTCCCACGAATGCCCACATTAGCACCGGCCGTCGGGTTGTCAACAGGCAACAAAGGAAAAAATCACTTGTCCCATCAATGGGTTGCGGCGAACTTCAGAGACTTGTTCAAGCCTTATCCACAAGTTGCTGTTTAGTCTCAAATTTTGAGATTGGGGCTGGGTTCACGGTCGTGACCGCGCCTTAACATCGCTGCCCCCCGGTGGAGAGGAGTGGGCGCCTTTCGATGCGCCCTCGCGCGACAATGCCGGCATGTGCGTACTCGCCCTGGCCTGGCAGGCCCATCCCCGCTGGCGGCTGGTGCTGGCCGGCAACCGCGACGAATTCCACGCCCGGCCGACCGCGCCGCTGGCGCGCTGGCCCGAGGCGCCGGGCCTGCTCGCCGGTCGCGACCTCCAGGCCGGCGGCACCTGGGTCGGGATCGACGACCTTGGCCGGATGGCGGTGGTCACCAACGTGCGCGACCCGGCGCAGGCCGGGACAAGGGCGTCCTCGCGCGGCACGCTGGTCAGCGGATTCCTGCGCCGCCGGCTTCCCGCCGCCGCGATGGCCGCGGAACTGCTGGACGAGGCGGCCGGCTACGCGCCGTTCAACCTGCTGCTGGCCGATGCGGCCGACTGCGTGTTCGTCGGCAACCACCCGCATCCCCGCCACCAGGCACTGCCGCCCGGGATCCACGGCCTGTCCAACGGCAACGACCTGCATGCGCCCTGGCCCAAGACCGCGCGGCTGGTGCGGGCGATGCAGGGCTGGATCGCCGGTGGCGGCGAGGATCCCGATGCGCTGTGGCCGGCCTTGTCCGACGAGCGTCGCGCCGAGGATGCGGCCCTGCCCGCCACCGGCATCGGCCTGGCGCGCGAACGCCTGCTCTCGCCGGTCTTCATCCGCGATGCAAGCTACGGCACCCGCGCCAGCACCCTGATCGCCATCGATCATGGAGGACGCGGCTGGATCCGCGAGCGCCGCTTCGGCCCCGGCGGCGCATTCCTGGGCGAGACCACGCTGGCGACCGCCCCGCACTGAACGGGCGGTGCCCGCCTGCGCCGGCGCGGGAGGCGGACGTGCGACAATGCGCGTGGCGGAGCCGGCCAGACAGTCGCGTCATCCCTTGCGGATGCCGAGGAAAGTCCGGGCTCCACAGGGCACGGTGCCAGGTAACGCCTGGGCGGCGCGAGCCGACGGAAAGTGCAACAGAAAGATACCGCCCAAGACCGCGCAAGCGGGACGGCAAGGGTGAAATGGTGCGGTAAGAGCGCACCGCGAGTCCGGCAACGGACCGGCACGGCAAACCCCACCGGGAGCAAGACCAAATAGGGAGGCGATGCTGCGGCCCGCAGTGCCTCCGGGTAGGTTGCTCGAGCGCAGCGGCGACGCTGCGCCTAGAGGAATGACTGTCCACGACAGAACCCGGCTTATCGGCCGGCTCCGCCACTTCCCCTCATTGCCCGTACAGCGCCTTGCGCGGCGCGCCGGTGATCTCGGCCGCCAGCCTGGCCGCGGTCGAGGGCGGCAGGTGCGCGCTGAGCAGGGCGTAGACGCGGCGGCCCTCGGCCAGCTGCGCGGCGGCATCGTCGCCGGCGCCCTGCACCATCAGCACGAACTCGCCCTTGCGCTGATCGGCGTCGGCTTCCACCCGCGCATGCAGCTCGGCCAGCGTGCCGTCGAGCACGGTCTCGAACAGCTTGGTCAGCTCGCGCGCCAGCACCGCCGGGCGATCGTCGCCGAAGGCCGCGCGCAGGTCGGCCAGCGATTCGGCGATGCGGTGCGAGGATTCGTAGAACACCAGCGTGCGCGTCTCGCCGGACAGCCTGGCCAGCGCCTCGCGCCGCGCCGCCGGCCTGGCCGGCAGGAAGCCCTCGAAGGCGAAGCGATCGCTGGGCAGGCCGGCCACGCTCAGCGCCGCGATCACCGCGCTCGATCCCGGCACCGGGCTGACCCTGATCCCGGCCGCGCGCGCGGCGCGCACCAGCCGGAAGCCCGGGTCGCTGACCAGCGGCGTGCCGGCGTCGCTGACCAGCGCCAGCGACTCGCCGGCCTGCAGGCGCGCGACGATGCGCTGGGCCAGCGCGTCCTCGTTGTGCTCGTGCAGGGCCAGCATCGGCGTGGCGATGCCGAAGTGCGCCAGCAACTGGCCGCTGCGGCGGGTGTCCTCGGCGCAGATGGCGGCCACCGTGCGCAGGGTGTCCTGCGCGCGCGGCGACAGGTCGGCGAGGTTGCCGATGGGGGTGGCGACGATGAACAGGGTTCCGGACATCAGGGGGTGTCATCACTTCGGCAAGGGTAGAATCGTAGCCGGTTTCCCTGGAACGGCCGCCGACATGCCCGTGGACATGCGATACGGAAGGATCTTCGCCCTGCTGCTGATGCTGACGCTGCTGTCCGCCTGCGCGACCACGCAGGTCAGCGGCCCTTCGCGCGCGACGGCGCTGGATCCCTCGTTCGCGGCGGCGCGCGCGCTGGCCGCCAGCGACGCGCAACTGGCCGGGCAGGCGCGCGCGGCCAACATGCGCGAGATCGAGCGCCTGCTGGCCACGCTGGACGACGCCACCCTGGCCCGCGACGTCGCCGCCCTGCCGGCCGGCGATCCGCTCTACAACTTCGCCGGTCGCGCCCTGCAGCGGCGTGGCCTGGCGCTGCCGCGCCCGTTCGATCGCAGCGGGCAGTGGCGCTTCGCCGCCGACCGGCCCGCCGCCGACGGCGACGGCTATCGCCCGCCGCTGAAGCTGGCGGTGCTGCTGCCGCTGTCCGGCGACCTGGCCACCGCCGCCGCGCCGGTGCGCGACGGCCTGCTGGCCGGCTATTACGGCGAGCGCCGGCGGCGCCCGGACATCGACTTCTTCGATACCGGCACCACTTCCGCCGGCGCGCTGGCCGCCTATGACCGCGCGGTCGCCGCCGGCGCCGACTTCGTCATCGGCCCGCTCGGCCGCGAAAGCGTGGACGCACTGTTCAACCGCCACGAGCTGCCGGTGTCGTTGCTGGTGCTCAACCGCGGCGATGCCGCGCCGCCGCCGGGCGCGGCGAGCTTCTCGCTGGCGCCGGAGGACGACGGCGTGGTCGCCGCCGAATACCTGGCCGCCCGCGAGCGCAGGCATGCGCTGGTCATCGCCGGCAGCGACGACAGCGGCCGCCGCGCCGCGCAGGCCTTCGGCGCGCGCTTTGCCGAGCGCGGCGGCAAGGTCGCGCAGGTGCTGAGCGTCGGCGACACGCCGGGCGATCTGTCGGCCGCGCTGCAGGCCGCCGCGCAGGCCGGGGTCGATTCGGTGTTCCTGGCGATCAAGGGTTCCACCGCGCGCGTGCTGGCGCCGCAGCTGGCGCTGGCCGGGCTGGCCGGGCGCACGCGCGTGGCCAGTTCGCAACTGCTGTCGGGCACCGGCAAGCCGGAGGAGGACGCGGCGCTGGACGGCATCGCCTTCCCGACCGAGATCTGGACCTCGCGCGGCATCGCCGGCCTGCCCGCGGCGAGCATCACCGGCGAACAGCTCGCCACCGCGCGCGGCCCGGCCGCGCGCCTGTTCGCCTTCGGCTACGACGCCTGGCTGCTGAGCGCCTACCTGGAAAGGCTGGTCACCCAGGCCAACGCGCGCGTGCGCGGCGCCACCGGCACCCTGCAGCTCGACGGCTTCGGCAACGTGCAGCGCACGCCGGCCTGGTCGGTCTTCAGCGGCGGCCGCGCGGTGCCGGTCGCCGATGGCGGTTGACCGCCGGACCCGCGGTGCGGCGGTCGAGGCAGCCGCGCGCGAACACCTGGTCGAGGCGGGCCTGCGGCCGCTGGCCGCCAACGTCAACTATCGCGGCGGCGAACTGGACCTGGTGATGCTGGACCCCGGCGCGCGCGACGGCGACACGCTGGTGTTCGTGGAAGTGCGCTACCGCGCCTCGTCCGCGTTCGGCGGCGGCGCGGCTTCGGTCGATGTCGGCAAGCGGCGCAGGCTGGTGCGCGCGGCGCAGTCCTTCCTGGTCGCGCATCCGCGCCATGCGCAGTCGCCCTGCCGCTTCGACGTGGTCGAGGCCGAGGGCGAGCCGCCGCGGCTGCGATGGATCCGCGATGCGTTCCGCGCCGACGAGATCTGATCCCCCTTCCGCCGCGATTCCGGCGGCGATGCGGACCGTGTCTACAATCCGCCGATGACCCCGATTCCCGATTCCCTGCACCAGACGCTGTCGCGGCTGCTTGGCGACGAAGGCTGGCGCACCGACGAGGCCGCGCGGCTGGCGCACGCCGGCGACGATTCGCGCCGCAGCGCGCCGCCCGCCGCGGTGGCGCTGCCGCGCACGCGCGAGGACGTGGTCGCGCTGGTGCGCGCCTGCCGCGAACACCGCGTGCCGATCGTCGCGCGCGGCGCCGGCACCGGCACCACCGGCGCGGCGGTGCCGGTGCACGGCGGCGTGGTGGTGTCGTTTGCGCGGATGGATCGCATCATCGAGCTGCGCGCGGCGGACCGCTGCGCGGTGGTCGAGCCGGGCGTGCGCAACGGCGACCTGCAGCAGGCGCTGATGCCGCACGGGCTGTTCTGGCCGCCGGATCCGTCCAGCGCGGAAACCTGCACCGTCGGCGGCAACCTGGCGACCAACGCCGGCGGCCCGCGCGCGGTGAAGTACGGCGCCACCCGCGACAACGTGCTGGGACTGGTCGCGGTGACCGGCGCCGGCGAGCTGATCCGCTGCGGCGGACCGTACACCAAGGATTCCACCGGCTACGACCTCACCCACCTGCTCGTCGGCAGCGAGGGCACGCTGGCGCTGATCGTCGAGGCCACGCTGAAGCTGGCCCCGCGCCCGATCGCGCAGGCCGGGCTGCGCGCGTTCTACCGCGACGCGGCCTGCGCGGCGGCGGCGGTGTCGCGGCTGATGGCGCAGCCTTCGGTGCCGGCGATGCTGGAGTTCATGGATCGCCGCAGCCTGGCGCTGCTGCGCCACAACGGCAGCGACGTGCCGGAAGCCGGCGCGATGCTGCTGATCGAGGCGGACGGCGATCACGACACCCTGCCGCGCGCGCTGTCGGCGCTGGGCGCGGCGGCCGAGGGCGAAGGCCTGCTGTCGCTGGACGTGGCCGCCGACGGCGTCGCCCGCGATCGCCTATGGGCCGCGCGGCGCGCGCTGTCGCCGGCGCTGCGCACGATCGCGCCGGGCAAGATCAACGAGGACGTGGTGGTGCCGGTGTCGCGCATCCCGGACCTGGTCGCCGGGGTGGAGGCGCTGTCGGCGGAGTACGCGCTGCCGATCGTCGCCTTCGGCCACGCCGGCAACGGCAACCTGCACGTCAACATCCTGTATCACCCCGACGACGCCGCGGAGACCGCGCGCGCGCAGGCTGCGTTGCCACGCGTGTTCGCATTGGCGCTGGCGCTGGGCGGCACGCTGTCCGGCGAGCACGGCATCGGCCTGGCCAAGCGCGGGTTCATGGCGCAGGCGTTCGACGCGGCGACGCTGGAGGCGATGCGCGCGATCAAGCGGGCGCTGGATCCGGACGGGATCCTCAATCCTGGGAAGGTGTTGCCGTAGCAGGTTGTTCCACCGCGTTCAGTCGGTTGGATCGGCATCGCCGGGCAACAACTGCCGCTCGTGCATCACCGTCAGTACGTCGATCCGTGCCGGCAGCACGATGTAGATCAGGCGATAGGGCGCGATCAGCAGTTCCAATACATCCGGGTGCTGATACTCCAGCACTGCTCGCCCCGAACGGGCCATGCCCGGCCAGCTCAAACGCTTCGACTTGCTCACCAGCATCCGCACCACCCGATCCGCGATCTGGGTATTTCCGGTTTCTTGGCGGATGTAGTCCCGAATCGCCCTCAATCTCGTCTGGGCTCGCGGTGTCCAGACGACCTTCACTCGCCGTCGGCCAGCCCGAACTCGCGCAACACCTCATCGGCCGACGCTCCCAGGCTGATCGCGCTGTCAGCCAGGCCCGCCTCGATTTCCTTGCGCACCACTGCCCGGTAGATCAACTCGTTCCAGCCTGCCGTCTCCGGCAAGGTGTCGATCAACTGGTGCGCCGCTTGCTTGAACGCCAAGGTCGTCATGGTTACGCCTCGCAAGGTAATGGCCGCATTCTAGTCCCTTGGTCCAAGGGAAAGTGAACAGGCCTACTCCTGGCCAATGGCAGCGCATCCAACGACACCGGGATTCCGTATGGGGAACCCGCACTGTCTCGATCTCTTGAAGAACACAGCCATCAATCCTCACGGAAATGATCGTAGCCCATGCGCACAGGCTGCCACGGCCGCCCCGCCCCATCCATCACGTGGATACCCTCGCCGACGACGATGCGGCCGACGCGCGCGACCGGCGTCTCGACGTCGGCGCAGGCGCGGAGCACTTCGTCGCGGCGTTGCGCTGGCGCGGTGAAGCACAACTCGTAATCGTCGCCGCCGCTGGCCTGGAAGACGCGCCGGTGCGCCGGTGCGAAGGCGAGCAGCATCGGCGAGGCCGGCAGCGCGTCGATGTCGATCTCCGCGCCGACGCCGCTGCGTGCGCAGACGTGGCCGAGGTCGGCCAGCAGGCCGTCGGAGACATCGACACAGGCATGCGCCAGCCCGGCCAGCGCAAGTCCGGCGCGCACGCGTGGCGTGGGACGATCCAGCCGCGAGCGCAGCGCGGCGTCGCAGGCGTCCAGCGTCGCCAGCGCGGCGGCGGCGTCGCCAATCGTGCCGGTCACCCAGATATCGTCGCCGGCCTGCGCGCCATCGCGGCGCAGTGCGCGGCCCGGTTCGACCCAGCCCATCGCGGTGACCGCGATCGACAGCGGGCCGCGCGTGGTGTCGCCGCCGACCAGGGCGATGCCGTGCGGTTGCGCCAGCGCCAGGAAGCCGTCGAGGAAGGCGTCGATCCACCCGGCGTCGGATCCGGGCAGCGACAGCGACAGCGTGCACCAGGCCGGCTGCGCGCCCATCGCGGCCAGGTCGGAGAGATTGACCGCCAGCGATTTCCAGCCGATGTCGGCGGCCGTGGTGTCTTGCGGGAAATGCACGCCGGCATTGAGCGTGTCGGCGGTGATCGCCAGTTGCAGGCCCGGCGGCGGCTGCAGCAGCGCGGCGTCGTCGCCGATGCCCAGCACCACGTCGGCGCGCGCGGCGATGCGCGTGCGGATGCGTTCGATCAGGTCGAATTCGCCGGTGCTCATGCGAACAGCATAGCGGCATATCGAGGAAGGCTTGCGTACGAGATGAAAGCCGAGTTGCGATCAGCTTCGCTGCCGCGTTCCCGCCCCCATCCGCCCTTCGGGCACCTTCCCCCGCAAGCGGGGGAAGGGAAGCGGGTTGGATTCAGCGCGTCCTGCCGGCCTCGGCCGGGCGCCAGTCCGGCGCGGCGCGGTCGAGCACGCCGTTGACGTAGGTGTGGCCGTGCTCGGCGCCGAATCGCTTGGCGGTCTCGATGGCCTCGTTGATCACCACGCGGAACGGCACGTCCAGCCGGTGGTGCAGTTCGTAGGTGGCGATGCGCAGCACCGCGCGCTCGATCGGATCGACTTCCTCGACGGTGCGATCCAGGTAGGGCAGCAGCGCCTCGTCCAGCGCGGCGCGGTGGCGGACGACGCCGCGCACCAGGTCCTCGAAATACTCCAGGTCGGCGATCTCGTGCGCCTGCTCGTGGGCGAACTGCGCGATCACCTGCCCGACCTCGCCGCCGGACACCTGCCAGGCGTACAGGGCCTGCAGCGCGCGGCGACGCGCGCGTGCGCGGGTGACCGGATCCACGCCGTCGCGGCGCGGGGGATGCTGATGTCGGCTCACGCTCGCTCCTGTCCTGCGGGTTGCTGCAACTGCGCGATCAACTGCGCCATCTCGATGGCCGCCAGCGCGGCCTCCTCGCCCTTGTTGCCGTGGCTGCCACCGGCGCGCGCCTCGGCGTCCTCGATGCGCTCGACCGCCAGCACGCCGTTGAGCACCGGCACGCCGGTGTCCAGCTGCACGCGCATCAGTCCTTCCGCGCAGCGGTCGGCGACGTGTTCGTAGTGGCGGGTGTCGCCGCGGATCACGCAGCCCAGCGCGACGATCGCCACATGCCCGCCAGCCTGCGCCAGGTGCGCGGCGGCGACCGGGATCTCCCACGCGCCGGGCACGCGCACCACGTCCACCGCCTCCTCGGCCACGCCGTTGCCGGCCAGGCTCTGGCGCGCGCCGGCCACCAGCACGTCGGTGATGCGCGGGTTCCAGCGGCTGGCGATGATCGCGAAGCGGGCGCCTTCGGGGGCGCGCAGATCGCCTTCGTAGTGGGACATGGGCGTGGGAGTCCTTGGGGGCGGGAGTTTAGCAGGTGGGTGGGTGGGGATCAGAGGCTAGAGGCCAGAGGCCAGAGGCCAGAGGCTAGAGGCTAGAGGCTAGAGGCTAGAGGCCAGGGGATGCTTTTTTCGAAGCTGCCCGACATGCAAGGGAAGCCAGCGCTTTTTCCGAATCCCAAATCCCGAATCCCCGCTTTCAACGGACGAATGTCCGGTCATCCCCGCCCCGCCTCACACGTACTCCACCACCTCCAGCCCGAACCCCGCCAGCCCCACCTGCCGCCGCGGCGTGCCCAGCACGCGCAGCCGGCGCAGGCCCAGGTCGGCCAGGATCTGCGCGCCGGCGCCGTTGCGGCGCCACTGGCCCACGTCCTTGCCGTTGGCGCGGACCTCGGGCTGCTGGCGCAGCCGCGCCAGCAGCGCCTCGGCGTTGCGCGGTTCGGACAGCACCACCATCACGCCCTGCCCTTCGGCGGCGATGGCGCGCAGCGCATCGGTGGCGGCCACGCCGAAATCCTCCCGCCGCCAGTGCAGCAGGTCGGCCAGCGGGTTCTCCACCTGCACGCGCACCAGCGCCGGCGCGGACGCGCCGGGCGTGCCGCGCACCAGCGCGAAATGCAGGTCGTGGGCGATGCGGTCGCGGTAGGTCACCAGCCGGAACGGGCCGAACTCGGTGTCGATGTCGCGCTCGTCGACGCGCTCGACGGTGTGCTCGGTCGCCAGCCGGTAGGCGATGAGATCGGCGATCGAACCCATCTTCAGGCCGTGCTCCCTCGCGAATACCTCCAGCTGCGGGCGCCGCGCCATCGTGCCGTCGGGGTTGAGCACCTCGACCAGCACGCCGGCCGGCTCCAGCCCGGCCAGCATCGGCAGGTCGCCGGCCGCCTCGGTGTGGCCGGCGCGGGTCAGCACGCCGCCGGGCTGGGCGATCAGCGGGAAGATGTGGCCCGGCTGGCTCAGATCGGAAGGCCTGGCGTCCGGCCGCACCGCGGTGCGCACGGTGTGTGCGCGGTCATAGGCGGAAATGCCGGTGGTCACGCCCTCGGCCGCCTCGATGCTGACGGTGAAGTTGGTGTGGAACTGCGCGGTGTTGTTCTGCACCATCGGCGCCAGCCCCAGCTGCGCGCAGCGCTCGCGGGTCAGTGACAGGCACACCAGGCCGCGCGCGTGGGTGACCATGAAGTTGATGTCCGACGGCTTGACCAGCTCGGCGGCCATGATCAGGTCGCCTTCGTTCTCGCGATCCTCGTCGTCGACGATGACGACCATGCGGCCGTTGCGGATTTCTTCGAGCAGTTCGGGGATGGGGGCGAAGGACATTGCGTATTCCGGAAAATGGGATGGGAGGCGTCCGGCTTCAGGCCGCCGGCGCGCCCTGCAGCAGCCGCTCGACGTAGCGCGCGACCAGATCGATTTCGAGGTTGACCGCATCGCCGATGCGAGTCTGCGCGAAGGCGGTGTGCGCGACCGTGTGCGGGATCAGCGCGACCTCGAAGCCTTCGCCGTCGACCTCGTTGACGGTCAGGCTGACGCCGTCGACGCAGATCGAGCCTTTCTTCGCGACGTACTTCAGCAGCGGGGCCGGAGCGGCGAAGCGCCAGCGCTGCGCGCGCGCGTCCGGAACGACGGCCAGCACGCGGCCGGTGCCGTCGACGTGGCCGCTGACCAGGTGGCCGCCGAGGCGATCGGTGGGCCGCATCGCCCGCTCCAGGTTCACCGCCGCATCGACCGGCAACGCACCCAGCGTGGTCAGCGCCAGCGTCTCGTTGGACGCATCGGCCCGGAAGGAGACGGCATCGGAATCGATCACGGTCAGGCACACGCCGTTGACCGCGATGCTCTCGCCCAGGCGCACGTCGTCGAACGCCAGCGTGCCGGCCTCGAAGGTGAAGCGGACGTCGCCGCCGCGCGGCTCCCGGCCGGCCAGCCGGCCGACGCCTTCGATGATGCCCGTGAACATCAGCGCGCCTCCCCGGGCCGGCGCCAAACGCCGTTGCGCGGCAAGGCCCCGCGCATCGCCGCGGACGGCGGCGCCGGCTGTTGCAGAAGGATGTGCATGTGCATGGAACGTTTCCCGCGATGGACGAGGCGAGAACGTCCCCAGGGCGGCGGACGCGCGCGGACGGGCGCGACGCGGTGGCGTCGCCTGTTCGCGCGCAGCCGTCTTCTTTCATCCGGACTGTGACCGTCGGCTCCGGCATTCGACCGGATCTGCTGACCTTGCGGACATCCGGCTCCGGGTGGAGCGGCATGCGCCGCAAGCGCTCGCGGGCTCGCCCTCGCGCTGGATTGCGAAGACCTACCGCCGGTGGGGAATTGCACCCCGCCCTGAAGACGTTGCATGAGGTGGGCCGGCGAACCGGCGGGCGGATTCTAGCATTGCCCGTCGTCGCGGCCATCACGGCGGGACGGACGCTGCATCCCGCCGGCGTCGCCGGCGCTGCGCGCCTTCAATCCGGCTTGCGGCGCAGATGCAGAATCAACGGCCAGCGGATGCGCCGGGCGGCGGCGGGATCGCCCCAGGCCGCGGCCAGCAGCGGCCCCAGGTCGGCCACCGCGTCGCGGCCGGTGGCCTGCCGGTAACCGACCGCCGCCGACAGGCTGCCGACGTAGCCCAGCACCTGCGCCAGGGTCCAGTCGGCGGTCAGCACCAGGTTGGGCGCGGGCAGCGGCTCGAACGGCCAGCGGTAGTGCTGGTAGCCCAGGTCCACGTCGTTGCGCTCCGGCGGCCAGTACGGGTCGATGTGGTCGCGCACCTGTTCGGCGGCCTCGGCCATGTCGTCGTCGTAGACCGCGTCCTGGTAGGTCCACGCGGCCAGCACGCCGCCCGGGCGCAGCACGCGCTCGCAACCGGCGAAGAACGCCTCGCGGTCGAACCAGTGCAGCGCCTGCGCCACCGCGACCAGGCCGACGCTGGCATCGGCCAGGCTCGGCTGGTCGGCGGCCTCCACCCGCAGGGTGACGTTGGCCTGCGGCTGCGCCTGCGCCCAGTGCCGGGCGAGCTGGGCGGCGCTGGGATCGCAGGCGTGGACGTGGGCGAAGCGCGCGGCCAGCCCGCGCGTGGCCTGGCCGCTGCCGCAGCCCGGCTCCCAGACTTCCGCCGTGGACGGCACGTACACGGCGATCGCCTCGAACAGCGCGTCCGGATAGCCCGGGCGCGAGGCCGCGTAGTGGGCGGCGACGCCGGAGAAGTGGTCCTTGAAGACGGCGGGCATGGATTCAGGACACGGCGGAGGACGGCTGCAGCAGCAGGCGCTGATCCTCGCCAATGGCGCGCGCATCGACAACCCGCAGGTGCGCGCGCTGCGCCATCGCCTCGATGCCCAGCCCGGCGAACAACGGCCGCGCGCGGTCACCGAGCAGCACCGGCGCCACGTACAGCAGGATCTCGTCGGCCAGGCCGGCGGCGACGAACGCGCCGGCCAGGGTCGCGCCGGCCTCCACCTGCACCTCGTTGATGTCGCGCGCGGCCAGCAGTTCCAGCACCGCGAGCAGGTCGAAGCGGCCGCCGACCACCGGCGCGACCACGCGCTGGGCGTCGATCTCGCGCGGCGGCTTGGCCTGCGCGTCGTGGACGTACAGCGTCGGCGCCTCGCCCTCGCGCACCTTGCCGCGCGCCACCGTCGCCAGCCCGGGGTCCAGCACCACCCGCAGCGGCGGCACGAACGGGGTGTCGTCGCCCAGCCGCACGGTCAGCGAGGGATCGTCGGCCAGCACGGTGCCGGCACCGGTCAGGATCGCGCCGGCGCAGGCGCGCCAGTGCTGCACGTCGCGGCGCGCGGCCTCGCCGCTGATCCACTTGGACTCGCCGTCGGCCATCGCGGTGCGCCCGTCCAGGCTGGTCGCCAGCTTGATCCGCAGCCACGGCCGGCCACGCTCGATGCGCGAGATGAAGCCGCGGTTGAGCCGGCGCGCCTGCGCCTCCATCAGCCCCGATTGCACCGCGATGCCGGCCGCGCGCAGCCGGTCGAAGCCGGCGCCATCGACGTGCGGGAACGGATCCCGCATCGCCGCGACCACCCGCGCCACGCCGGCGGCGATCAGCGCATCGGCGCAGGGGCCGGTGCGGCCGGTGTGCGCGCACGGCTCCAGCGTCACGTAGGCGGTGGCGCCGCGGGCGCGCTCGCCGGCCGCCTGCAGGGCCAGCACTTCCGCATGCGGTTCGCCGGCCCGGCGATGCCAGCCCTCGCCCACCATTTCGCCATCGCGGGCGATCACGCAGCCCACCATCGGGTTGGGCCGCGTCGTGTAGGCGCCGCGCTCGGCCAGGCGCAGCGCGTGCGCCATGCACTGGTGGTCGAAGGCGGTGAAGCTGGTCTCGCTCACGGCAGCGGCATCCCCGTTCGCTGTCCGCGTGCCAGTCCGGCGGCAGCGTCGTCCGCCTTGCGGGCGCCAGCCGGCGGCACCCGCGTCATCGACTCGCCGGGATGGACGATGCCCACGCCGTTCAACGCTTCCTGTGCTTGTCCGGATGCTTGCCGAACGGCACCACGTCGCCGCCCAGCAGCGGCAGCTGCGTCTCGCCGGCCGGCAGGTCGCGCTCCAGCTTCTCGATTTCCTCGCGGAAATCGGCCACGTCCTGGAAGCTGCGGTAGACCGAGGCGAAGCGCACGTAGCCGACGTGGTCGAGCTTGCGCAGCTCGTTCATCACGAACTCGCCGATCCGGCGCGAGGCGATCTCGCGCTCGCCGCTCATGCGGATGGCATGCACCACCGCGCGCACCGCCGCCTCGATCTGCTCCTCCGAAACGGGGCGCTTCTGCAGCGCGCGGTCGAAGCCGGCGCGCAGCTTGCGCGCATCGAACACGTCGCGGCGGCCATCGCTCTTGATGACCGCCGGCAGCTTGATCTCGATGTTCTCCAGCGTCGAGAAGCGCTCCCCGCACGCCTCGCACTCGCGGCGGCGGCGGATCGTCGCGCCGTCCTCGGACACGCGCGAATCGATGACGCGGGTATCGGTGTGCTGGCAGAAGGGGCAGTGCATGGGGCTAGGAGTGAGCGGAGAGAAGTGAGAAGTGAGTGGGCATCGTCATCGGAGGGTACCAGCGGCGTTCAGGCAAGGCGACAAGAGCGTTGCTCTCGCTCACTCCTCACTTCTCTCCACTCACTCCTCGCCCTCAGCCATAAACCGGAAACCTCCGGCACTGCGCCGTCACCACCTCGCGCACGCGGGCGATGACCGCCTCGTCCTTCGGCGCGTCGAGCACGTCGCAGATCGCGTGGGCCAGTTCGACGCAGTCGGCCTCGAGGTAGCCGCGCGTGGTCACCGCCGGGGTGCCGATGCGCAGGCCGGAGGTGACGAACGGCTTCTGCGGGTCGTTGGGCACGGCGTTCTTGTTGACGGTGATGTGCGCCTTGCCCAGCGCTTCCTCGGCGGCCTTGCCGGTGATGTCCTTGCCGATCATGTCCACCAGCATCAGGTGGTTCTCGGTGCCGCCGGAGACGATCTTGTAGCCGCGCTCGATGATGGTCCTGGCCATCGCCTGCGCGTTCTTCACCACCTGCTGCTGGTAGGCCTTGAACTCCGGCTCCAGCGCTTCCTTGAACGCCACCGCCTTGGCCGCGATGACGTGCATCAGCGGGCCGCCCTGGATGCCGGGGAAGACGATCGATTGCAGCTTCTTCTCGATTTCCTCGCCGGCGCCCTTGGCCAGGATGATGCCGCCGCGCGGGCCGCGCAGGGTCTTGTGGGTGGTCGAGGTGACCACGTGGGCGTGCGGCAGCGGGTTCGGGTAGACGCCGGCGGCGACCAGGCCGGCCACGTGCGCCATGTCGACGAACAGGTAGGCGCCGACCTTGTCGGCGATGGCGCGGAAGCGCGCCCAGTCCACCACCTGCGAATAGGCGGAGAAGCCGGCCACGACCATCTTCGGCTTGTGCTCCAGCGCCAGCCGCTCGACCTCGTCGTAGTCGATCAGGCCCTGGTCGTTGACGCCGTACTGCACCGCGTCGAACAGCTTGCCCGAGGCGTTGACCTTGGCGCCGTGGGTGAGGTGGCCGCCGTGGGCCAGCGACATGCCCAGGATGGTGTCGCCCGGGTTGAGCAGGGCGAAGTACACCGCCTGGTTGGCCTGCGAGCCGCTGTGCGGCTGCACGTTGGCGTAGTCGGCGCCGAACAGCTGCTTGACCCGGTCGATGGCCAGCTGCTCGGCCACGTCCACGTATTCGCAGCCGCCGTAGTAGCGCTTGTGCGGGTAGCCTTCGGCGTACTTGTTGGTCAGCACGCTGCCCTGCGCCTCCAGCACGCGCGGGCTGGCGTAGTTCTCGCTGGCGATCAGCTCGACGTGATCCTCCTGCCGGCGCGCCTCGTCGGCGATGGCCTGGGCCAGTTCGGGATCGTAGGTTTCGATGCGGGCGTCGCGCGGGAACATCGTGGCTCCGGAGGATGGGCGGCAGGGCCCCGGATTGTAGCCCGCCGGGGTCGCCCGCACGAATGCACCCCGCGCCCGGCCCTCAAAAGCGAAAAGCGCGCCGGAGCGCGCTTTTCGTCGAACCGCCGGGAACCGCCTCTGTAGCCCGGCTCCACAGCATCGTGGACGTCAGTGGTGCAGCAGCAGGTCGGCGATGATGCCGGTGGCGATGGCCACCATCAGCAGGTTGCCGCGGTCGTCGCGCACCCAGTGGTAGCCATGCGGCGGGCGGCGGACGTGGTAGCGGCCGTAGTCGTGCACCACGTAGACCGGGCCGCGGTAGTAGTCGTGGTAGCGCTGGCCGCGCGCCCAGCGGTGCGGCGCGGGGTGGTGGTACACGACGCGCGGCGGCGCCGGGCGGTAGTGGTGGACGACGACCGGCCTGTGGCGGCGGTCGTAGCGGTTGTCGTGGCGACGGCCGTCCTGGTAGCCCTGCCGGTAGGCGTGGCGGTTGTCGTGGCGCCTGTCGTAGCGGTTGTCGTGGCCGCGGCGGTCATCACGGCGGTCGTACTGGTGGTGGCGGTTGCCGCGGTTGTCGTCGCGCGCCAGCACCGGCGCGGTGACGGCGAATGCGAACACGGCGCAGGTCAGGGCCTGGAGCAAACGTCTGCTGTTCATGGCGACTCCGTGATGAAGGTGTGACAGCCCCCATCATGCGAGCGGCAACTGAACCGATTCCGGCTGGAAACGGTTACCCCCGGCGGCGGCCGTTGCCGCTCGGCTGGCATTCAGCCAATGGCCACGTGGCCTTGCCGGTATAATCGGTGCCTTCCCTCTCCTGCCTCCGCCCGCGGCCCCGTGTCCGGGCGCTGGCCCCGTGCCACCGGAGTCACCATGTCGCAGTACATCTACACCATGAACGGCGTGTCCAAGACGGTCCCGCCCAAGCGCCAGATCATCAAGGACATCTCGCTGAGCTTCTTCCCCGGCGCCAAGATCGGCCTGCTGGGCCTCAACGGCGCCGGCAAGTCCACGGTGCTCAAGATCATGGCCGGCGTGGACACCGACTTCTCCGGCGAGGCGCGCCCGCAGCCGGGCATCAAGGTCGGCTACCTGGCGCAGGAACCGGAACTGGATCCGGCCAAGACCGTGCGCGAGGCGGTGGAGGAAGGCGTCGGCGAGGTGCTGCAGGCGCAGGCCGCGCTGGAGAAGATCTACGAGGCCTACGCCGAGGAAGGCGCCGACTTCGACAAGCTGGCCGCCGAGCAGCAGCGGCTGGAGGCGATCCTCGCCGCCGGCGATGCGCACACGCTGGAGAACCAGCTGGAAGTGGCCGCCGACGCGCTGCGCCTGCCGCCGTGGGACGCGGTGATCGGCAACCTGTCCGGCGGCGAGAAGCGCCGCGTGGCGCTGTGCCGCCTGCTGCTGCAGAAGCCGGACATGTTGCTGCTCGACGAGCCGACCAACCACCTCGACGCCGAGTCGGTGGAGTGGCTGGAGCAGTTCCTGCAGCGCTATCCCGGCACCGTGGTGGCGGTCACCCACGATCGCTACTTCCTCGACAATGCCGCCGAGTGGATCCTGGAGCTGGATCGCGGCCGCGGCATCCCGTGGAAGGGCAACTACACCGACTGGCTGGTGCAGAAGGAAGAGCGCCTGAAGCAGGAGGAGAACCAGGAGAAGGCGCGCCAGAAGGCGATCGCCAAGGAACTGGAATGGGCGCGGCAGAACGCCAAGGGCGGCCGTTCCAAGGGCAAGGCGCGCCTGGCCCGCCTGGACGAGCTGCAGTCGGTCGAATACCAGCGCCGCAACGAGACCAACGAGATCTTCATCCCGCCGGGCGAGCGCCTCGGCAACAGCGTCATCGAGTTCAAGAACGTCAGCAAGAAGTTCGGCGACCGCCTGCTGATCGACAACCTGAGCTTCCTGGTGCCGCCGGGCGCGATCGTCGGCATCATCGGCCCCAACGGCGCCGGCAAGTCCACGCTGTTCAAGATGATCACCGGCAAGGAGAAGCCGGACTCGGGCGAGATCAACATCGGCCCGACGGTCAAGCTGGCCTACGTGGACCAGAGCCGCGACGCGCTGACCGGCAACCACAACGTGTTCCAGGAAGTCTCCGGCGGCCTGGACATCCTCAACATCAACGGCGTGGAGATCCAGTCGCGCGCCTACATCGGCCGCTTCAACTTCAAGGGCCAGGACCAGCAGAAGCTGGTCGGCTCGCTGTCGGGCGGCGAGCGCGGCCGCCTGCACATGGCCAAGACCCTGTTGCAGGGCGGCAACGTGCTGCTGCTGGACGAACCGTCCAACGACCTGGACATCGAGACGCTGCGCGCGCTGGAAGACGCGCTGCTGGAGTTCCCGGGCAACACGTTCGTCATCTCGCACGATCGCTGGTTCCTGGATCGCATCGCCACCCACATCCTCGCCTTCGAGGGCGACTCGCACGTGGAGTTCTTCCAGGGCAACTACCGCGAGTACGAGGAAGACAAGAAGCGTCGCCTCGGCGCCGAGGGCGCGCAGCCGCACCGCCTGCGGTTCAAGGCGCTGAAGTGACGCATCGGCCCGGCCGCACACACGCGGCCGGGCCGGTTCCGGAAGCGACATTCCCTGTGGGAGCGACGTCAGTCGCGATGAGGCCTTACCGGCTGCCCGTCGCGACTGACGTCGCTCCCACAGCTTCCACAGATCCCGCAGGCCCTCAGCGCCGGCCCAGCATCCGCTTCAGCCAGACCGCGGCGAAATGCGCCCAGATGGCGCCTGCCACGGTGGCGTGGGTGAACACGCTCCGCCGCGAGGCCTCGAACTTGCGGAAATACCGCCACAGCCCGCGGTGCTTGTGCCATTCGACGAACAGCGGGCGCGCGCGGCTGGACACCCCGCGCACGTGCACCACCGCCAGTTCGTTGACCACCGCCACCCGTGCGCCGGCCATGCGCGCGCGCCGGCACAGATCCAGATCCTCGGCGTGCAGCCGGTAGCCCTCGTCCAGCCCGCCCAGCCGGGCGAACAGATCCCGCGGCAGCAGCATCAGCGCGCCGGAGATCGCCTCCACCGGCTGCACCGCCAGTTCCGGATCGCGCGGCACGTCCAGCGCCGCGCGCGCGGGCGAGGCCAGCATCGCGGCGAAGTCCGGATCCCGGCGGCGCGCGGCCGGATCGCGGCGGCCGTCCTCGCCAACCAGGTCCACGCCCAGCAACGCCGGCCCGCCCAGCGCGACGGCGTGATCGCGCAGCCGCGCCAGCGTGTCGGCCTCCACCCGCAGGTCCGGGTTGACGAAGGCCAGCCACGGCGCGCTGGAATCGCCCGCGCCCTGGTTGCAGCCGACCGCGAAGCCGGGATTGTCGGGATTGGCGATGAAGCGCAGGCGCGGATCGGCCAGCGCGTGCCGCTGGACGATCTCCAGGGTGTCGTCCTGCGAGGCGTTGTCGACCACGCGGATCTCGGCCACGTCGCGCGCGGCGCGCAGCCGCAGCAGGCAGTCGTCGAGCGTGGCCGCGCTCTCGTGGCTGACCACGACGGCGGCGATGGCGCGCGGGTCAGTCGAACAGTTCACGCTGGCGCTCCGGCGCATCGAGGCTCGCGCACAGTTGCGAGAGCTGCGCGCGCATCGCGCGCAGCGGATCGCCCATCAGGAAGTCGGCCAGGCGAGGATGCCAGGCCGGCCAGCGCGCGTTGAGCGCGTCCATGTCGCCGTCGGCCGGCACGCCCTCGCCGCCGCGGGCGACGAACGCGGTCTCGCACAGCGCGTTGCGCCAGCCCAGCCCGGACAGCCGCAGCGACAGGTCGATCAGCGCCGCGTACCAGGAACCGTAGCTGCTGGCGTCGAGCCCGCCGGCGCGCTGGCGCGCGCGGGCGCGCAGGGCGACCGCGTGGCCGACCGCGGCGGGCAGTTCGGGATGGACCGGCGGCATCGCCGCGCAGGCCTGCGCGGTGCGCGCGAAGTCGGATGGCGGCGCGACGATCTCGCCGATGCGCGGCCACGCCGCCGCCTCGCCGGCGTTGCACCACGGCGTGGCGGTGGCGATGGCGGCGTCGCGCGCCAGGCAGGCGGCCAACTGCGCCAGCCAGCCCGGCAGCGGCTGCGCGTCGGGCGCCAGCACCACCACGTCGACGCCCTCGCAGGCCCGCAGCATCTGGTCCAGGTGGGCGACCTCCCCCAGCGGCTGCGGGCGCCGGGTGTAGTCGGCGCGCAGCCGGGTCCTGCCCAGCCAGCGCTCGACGATCGCCAGCCCGCGCGGGCCGGCCTGCGCGTCGTCGGCCAGCCACACGCGGGTGCCGGCCGGGGTACCGGCGTCGAGCGCGCCCAGGCAGGCGTCGAGCGCATCGTCGTCCACGCCCACCGGCAGCAGCACGACGGGCAACTCGGCGCCGGCCGCGCTCACTTCTTCTTCGGCGCGTGCAGCGGCTCCAGCGCGCGGAAGCGCTGGCCGTACTCGTCGGTCAGTGCGTTGGCTTCCTGCGGATTGCGCACGATGGTCGGGGTCAGCAGCACGATGACCTCGCTGCGCTCGCTGCGCGAGGTCTGGCGGCCGAACAATCCGCCGATGACGGGCAGCCGGCTCAGACCGGGCATGCCGCGCGATCCCTTGTTGGCGCCGTCGCTGATCAGGCCCGCCAGCATCACCGTGTTGCCGGCCTGCACCGCCGCCTCGGTCTTGAGCCGGCGCGTGTTGATGCGCACGTTGCCGTTGTCGTCGGGGATGTCGCCGGGCGTGCTGACCTCCTGCACGATGTCCAGGAACACCATGCCGTCGCGGGTCACGCGTGGGCGCACCTTCAGGATGATGCCGGTGTCCAGGTACTGCACCTGGCTGTAGGTGCTGTCGCCGCCCAGGCCGGGATTGACCGTGACCGACGAGATCGGGATGCGGCTGCCGACGTTGAGCGTGGCCTCGGCGTTGTTGCGCACGAACACCGACGGGGTCTGCAGCAGGCGCACGTCGGTGACCTCGTCCAGCGCAGTGATGATGGCGGCGGCATTGCGTCCCAGGAAGGTCCAGCTGAACCCGGGACCGATCGCGTTGTTGGCGCTGCCGGTGCCGGTGATGTTGCCGGCCAGTCCGCTCCAGGTGGTGCGGCCCTCCGCGCTGGGCAGGCCGACGTCGGTCACCGCGCGCTCGAAATACCAGTTGACGCCGTAGCTCAGGTCACCGGTCAGGGTCACTTCGGCCACCTGCGCCTCGATGTGCACCTGCATCGGCATCACGTCGAGCTTCTCGACCACCTCACGGATCGACTGCCAGGCGCTGGCGCTGGCGCGCACCAGCAGCGTGTTGGTCTCCTCGACCGCGGATACGCCGACGCGGCTGCCTTCCACTTCCAGCGTCACCGCCGCGTTGCCGTTGTCGCGCTGGTTCAGCGACAGCGATCCGCTGCCCAGCCCGCCGCCGGAACCGCTGCTGCCGCCGAAGCCGACGCTGCCGTCGCGCCCGTCCACGCCGGCGTCGTTGATCTGCACCGGGTCGGTGCCGGGCATCAGCGACACGTTGCCGGGACCGCCGGTGGCGCGGCCCTCGCCGCTCGCGCCGGCGCCGAACACCTCGGCCAGCCGCTGCGCCAGTTCCTTGGCCTTGATGTACTTCAGCTCGTAGGAGAACAGCCGGCTGCCCTCGCCGGCGCTGTCGATGCGCTCCAGCCACTGCTGGATCTGATCCAGGTAGGCCGGCTGCGGGGTGATCACCAGCACCGCGTTGGCGCCTTCCAGCGGCAGGAAGCGGAACATGCCGGCGCTGGGCGTCTTGCTGTCCTGGCCGAACACCTTCTCCAGGTCCGCCACCACCTTGGTCGCGCGGCCGGACTGCAACGGGAACACGCCCACCGACATGTTCGACAGCCAGTCCACGTCGAAGATCTCGACCGTGCGCAGGTAGTTCTCCAGCTCGCTGCGCGAGCCGGCCAGCGTGATCACGTTGCGCGAGGCGTCCACCGCGACGATCGCGTTCGGGCGCGCGTACGGCTCCAGCACCTTCTTCATCTCGCTGGCGGAGATGAAGCGCAGCGGCACCACCCGCACCTCGTGTCCGCGCGCGCCGGCGGCGTCGCCGGTGCGCGGGGCGACGGTGCCGGCCAGCGCCTGGTCGGCCGGGACGATGTTGTAGCGGCCGCCGGTGTAGATCAGCCGCGCGTTGTTCCAGCCCAGCACCATCTCCAGCAGGCTCAGCGCCTCGGCCGGCGAGACCGGGTTGGGCGTGCCCAAGGTCACCGTGCCCTGCACGCCGGGCGCGATCACGTAGTTCTGCCCGAGCATGTCGCCGAGGATGGCCTTGACCACCGCGTGCACCGACTCGCCCTCGAAGTTGAAGGTGGCCGCGCCGCTGCTGGCCCCGCGCAGCGACGGCGGCGGCGCGCTGGCGGCGCCGCGGTTGATCATCTGCCCGCTGCCGCGGCGGATCTGCGCCTGCGGCCCGCTGCGCGGCGGTTCGGCCTCGGCCAGCGGCACGGTCTGCGCCTCGCCGGACGCGGCGGCCGGCGCCGGGGTACGGCGCACGTCGGGCGTCGGGACGCTGGCGCAGGCGGCCAGCATGCCGATGCACAGGGGAAGGGAAAGGAAACGTAGCCTCATGCCTGCACTCTACTGTGTCTGTCCGGGCGGGGCCGGAGGGGTCGGGTTCTGTTCCTGCCGCCGGCGCTGCTCGCGGCGGGCCTCGATGCGCCGGCGGATTTCCTCCATCTGCGCCTCGGTGCTCTGCGGCTCGACGGTGGCCGTCGGGGCCTGCGGCGCGGCCGGTTCGGCAGGCGGGGGAGCAGCGGTCGCCGCCGCCGGGGCGGATGCGGCCGGCGCGGGACCGCCGGTGATGCGCGGCGCGGAAACCGGCGGCGCCTGCGCGCCCGGCGAAGGCGCCGCGACCGGCGTCGGCGGCGCGCCGCCGCTGCCGTCGAATACGCGCAGTTCCAGCGTGCGCCGTCCTTCCGGGCCTTCGAACACCGCGCTGCGCGGCAGCAGTTCCACCAGCCGCCAGCCCGGCTGCCCCTGCGGGGCCTCGCCCAGCCGCACCCGCACGCCTTCGCCGCCCTGCGCCGGTTGCAGGATCGCCAGCTTCAGCGCCGGGGTGTCCAGCACGCTGCTGAGCACGTAGTCGAAGCCCTGCGGCGCGCCTTCCTGCTGGCCGGCGATGAAGAACGGCTGCGGCTGGCGGTTGCGCGAGAACAGCGGGCGCTCGCCGATGACGGCGTACTGCGGCAGCGGCCCGACCCGGTCGGCGGCCGGCGCCTGCAACTGCGGCAGGCGGTCGGCCTGCGCCGGATCGTCGGGCAGCGGCGCGACCCGTCCGCCCACCCCGAACAGCACCAGCCCGTAGACCAGCACGGCCCAGCCGGCGACCACCGCCAGCACGCCGGTACGCGGCGCCAGGGCGTCAGGGCGCATCGGCGCCTCCCGCGGCGGCGCCCGCGGCCGGCGCGGGAGGCGCGGCGGCGGGCTTCAGGTAGCCGTACAGGTCGAAGCTGACGTCCAG
Source organism: Pseudoxanthomonas mexicana (assembly GCF_046736355.1). Classification (GTDB taxonomy): domain Bacteria; phylum Pseudomonadota; class Gammaproteobacteria; order Xanthomonadales; family Xanthomonadaceae; genus Pseudoxanthomonas_A; species Pseudoxanthomonas_A mexicana_B. The sequence continues at coordinate 3,251,081 of NZ_CP157201.1, forward strand.
TCCGCCGCCGCCGGTCTCCTGGCTGTTGTAGGCGTAGACCTGGGTCAGCAGGTTGAGGTTCTCGATGAACAGCCGCGGCCGGCCGGTCTCCAGCGCGTGCAGCATCGAGGTCAACTCCGGCATGCCGCAGCGCAGGCGCACCTGCACCGCCACCCGCGGATACGGATCGCCGCCGGGCAGGCTCAGCGGCGACTGGTTGGAGATGGCGCAGCTGCGGTTGCCGGGGCTGGCCTCGCGCACCACCGCCTCCAGCCGCTGCACCAGGCCGGCGGTGGCCAGTTCGACGGTGGCCTCGGGCAGGAAGCCCGGCCGCTGCGCCTGCTGCGCCAGCGCCTGCTGCAGCTGCGCCTCGACCTGCGGGGCGCGCCGGAGCTGGGCGCGCACGCGCTGGTCGCGCTCGCGCAGCTCGTCGATGCGGGCGTTGGCCTCGGCCAGCGGCACGCTCCACCACGGATGCACCAGCGCCATGTAGGCCAGCGCCAGCACGGCCAGCAGCAGGCCCAGCGCCAGCCAGCGGTCGCGATCAGTCACGGCTGGCGCCATCGGCGTCTCCTCGCTGCGGCCGTGGCGCGGCCGGCGGCGCGACCAGTTCGGCGGTCAGGGTGAAGCGGTCCATGCGCGTGCCGGGATCGGGTTGCAGCGCCCCGCTGAGCGCCGGCGAGCGCCACAGCGGCGAGCCCTCGAGCCGCCCGACCAGGGCGGACGCCTCCGGGCTCAGGCCGATCAGGGTCAGCCGCTCGCCCTCGATCGACAGCTTCTCCAGCCAGGTGCCGTCGGGCAGCCGGCGGGTCGCCTCGGCCAGCACCTCGACGCTGGTCGGCCGCGCGGCGCGCGCCTTGTCCAGCGCGGCGGTGCCCTCGATCAGGCTGACCAGCAACTGCTGGCGGGCGGCGGCGCGGCGCGCCTCCGGCGCCTTGTCCTCGATCGCCGCGGCCAGCGCGTCGGCGGCGGCGCGGCGGTTGTCCAGCAGTTGCCACATCGCCCCGGCGGTGGCCAGCAGCGCGATCGCCGCCAGCAGCCACTGCCAGCGCCGCTGCGGCGCGGCGCGCGCGCTGCGTTCGGCCGGCGGCAGCAGGTTGACGCCCAGCGGCGCGCCTTCGGCGTCGGCCGCATCGACGCCGGACAGCGTGCCGGCCAGGCCGCCGAGCGCGGCCAGCGCGGCGTCGAAGCGCTCGCGCGGGACCACCGCCAGCTCGGCCTCGATCTGGCCGTCGGCGCGGCGCTGCACGATGCGCGCGTCGAAACGCACCGCCTCGGCGGTGAACGGGGTCTGCCGGTCGATCTCGAACCCGGCCACGTCGCGCAGGCGCTCGGCCGCGGCCGCCGGCAGCAGCAGGCCGCGGCGCAGCACGCTGGCGGCCGGCAGCAACAGCCAGCGCGGCAGTTCGGCGGCGCGGCGATCGAGCACGGACTCCAGTTCGGCTGGTTCCAGCGGCAGCGGCAGGCGCGCCAGCGGCTGGCATTCGGCCGCGCGCTGCCAGTCCAGTTGCAGCTCGTCGCCGTCGGCGCGCAGCAGCAGGCGCTCGCGCGACAGGCCCAGCAGCGCGCGCCAGCGCGCCGGCAGCAGCGCGGCCAGCGAGCGTCCCCACCAGTCCAGCAGGTCGCCCGCGCCCGGCCCCAGCCGGGCGGTCCGCCGCCGCAGGCTTTCGCGCATCGTGTTCATTGCGGCGGCTCTCCCTCCTCCCACCGGAGTATCGTGTAGACCGAACCCGGCACCGGGCCTCCTCCCGTACGCACCACCGTCCGTAGCGCCGCCTGCCGGCCATTGGGAAGGCGCGCGCGGCTCTCGATACTATACGTGCCGCTGCCGGCGCCGACGAACTGCGCGCCGTCGGCGGCCAGCGGCCCCTCGCGCTGGGCCAGCCACGCCTGCGCGTCCAGGCCCATCGCGGTCAGCACCGGGGCGGGCGCGAACGCCGGGTCCGGCATCGCCCGGCCGGAATGGAGGGTCAGCCACGGCGACAGCCGCGCGTACAGCGCCGGCGTCATCCCCAGCACCTGCCCCAGCTCGGCGACGGTGTCGAACGGCGCGTCCTTGGCTCCGTAGGGCAATCCGGCCGCGGCGTAGTCGGCGTCCTCGGCGCTGCCCACCGGCTGGCCCAGCGAGTCGGGATCGCGCCAGTCGATGATCGCCGCGGCCATCCGCTCGGCCGCCTCGCGCGGCTCGCCGACCGCCTGCATCAGCAGCGACAGCAACTGCGCGTCGGCCTGGTTCAGATCGACCTTGCCGCTCTCGTCGACGATGCGCACCTGCACGTCGCTGCCGGCGAACCGCCAGTCGTAGCGACGGCCGTCGGCGACCCAGCGCGTCTGCGGCTGCCGATCCTGCACGCGCAGCAGGGCGTACTCGACGCCGGCGCGGGCGATCTGCTGGGCGGCGGCGCCCTCGCGCAACACCCGGCCCTGCAACGACTCGATGCGCGCGGTCAGCGCGAACGCGCCGATCAGCGCCGCCAGCAGCGCCACCAGCCACAGCACCAGCAGCAGGGCCGCCCCGCGCGCCGCGTTCATCGCCGCTCCTGCGGCGGCAGCGCGGCGCCGGCGCCACCGCCGCCCTCGCTGCGCGCCAGCGTCACCACCATCTCCGGCCACCACTGGCCGTCGGCCGACTGCACCTGCATGGCCACCTGCAACGGCAGCTGGTCCGCGGCCTGCCACTGATCCTGCCAGGGACCGAGCGCGTTGTCGGCGCCCAGCCCGCGGTAGCGGAATCGCACCTGGCGCAGATCGCCGGCCAGCGTGTCCGGCGCGCGCGGCGGGGACTCGCGCACGGTGGTCCCGGCCTGCACCATCGCGAATTCCACGAGCAGGCGGCCGTCGTCGCCGGCGCGCACGTCGTACAGGTAGGGACCGCCGCGGCCCAGGTAGTCGGGCAGGTCGGCGACGAAGCGCACGCGCTGCGCCTCGCCGATGAAACGCGACTGCTGCAAGGTCGCCGGATCGGTTGCGAACGCCACCGGCAGCGCCGAGGTCAGGTGGTTGCGCATGAACTGTTGCACGGCGCGGATGCGCTCGTTGCGCTCGGCCAGGATCTCGCCGCGGTTGACCAGCGCGGTGGCCGAGCGCAGCGTGGCGAAGGCCAGCGCCAGTCCGGAGGCCAGCAGCACGGTGGCCACCAGCACTTCCATCAGGGTGAAGCCGGAAGCGGCGCGCTTCACTGGATCGCCTGCGGCTGGTCCGGATCCAGCGGCGCCAGCCGCAGCGTCTGCCAGCGCAGCCGCTGGTCCGGCCCGTCGCCCCAGCTCACCGCCAGGTCCAGCGCCAGCAGGCGCGGCGCGTACGGATCGAGCAACGCCCCGGCCGCGCGCGGCTCGTCGTAGGGCGCGACCTCCAGCGTCCAGCGGTAGCGGCCTTCCTCGAAGCGTCCTTGCGACCGGCCCGGCCGCAGCGGCTCGCCGACGCCGACGCCGGCCAGCAGCGACTGCGCGTGCAGGCTGGCGCGGCTGGCGTCGCCGGCCTGGCGCACCTGCCGCGCCGCGCCCGACAGCGAGCCCAGCAGCAGGGTCAGCGCCAGTGCCAGCAGGGCGAAGGCGACCACGACCTCCAGCAGGGTGAAGCCGCGCTGCCGCCTCACGACAGCGGCACCGCTTCGGCGCGCGCGATCGTCACCTGCCCGGTCAGCCAGCCGACGTCGACGACCCAGGCGGCCTCGCCGCGCTGCAGGCGCACCCGCCCGCCGGTGGAGCCGCCGTCGTGGAAGAACAGGATGCCGCCCTCGCCCGCGCGTTCCTGCGCCTGCCGCGCGCCGGTGAAGGCCACGCCGATCGCGGCCGGCACCTCGCCACGGCGATCGTTGGGCGCGCGCCAGCGGCGCGCATGCGGATCGATGACGAAGCGCTGCGGCCGACCGGTGGCGATGGCCTGCGCGCGGGTGTAGCGCAGCTGCGCGGCGATCTCCTTGGTCTGCGAGCGCAGCTGCATGCCGGCGATGCCACCGGTCAGCACCATCGCCGCCAGCAGGCTGGCGACGGCGATCAGCGCGACCACCAGCATCATCTCCAGCAGCGAGACGCCGCGCATGGCGCGCCGCGCGCGGCGGGGGCGGGACAGGCTCGGTGCCATCGCGTCCGGCTCCGGCGGCCGCCCGTCACTCGTAGCGGATGTCGGCGGCGTAGCTGTCGCCGCCGGCCTGCTTGTCCGCGCCCAGGCTGATCAGGTCGAAGGCCTGGTTCTGGCCCGGCGCGCGGTACTCGATGTCGCTGCCCCAGGGATCCTTCAGCTCGGCCGGCTTGGCGTACGGCCCCAGCCAGCCGGCCACGTTGCCCGGCTGCGTGACCAGGTCGTCCAGCCGCGACGGCAGGGCGCCGGTGTCGAGCTGGTAGTTCTCGATCTTGCCGGCCAGCGTCTGCAGTTGCGACTTGGCCAGGTTGGCTCGGCCGCGATCGGCGCCGCCCAGCACGCGGTTGCCGACCAGGGTCAGCACCAGCCCGATCAGCACCAGCACGATGATGATCTCCAGCAGGCTCATGCCGCGCTGCAGCGCCGGCGACGGGGAGCGGGTCAGCGAACGGGAAAGGCGCATCGGGACGGTCCTGGGTTCGGAAGGCATGCAGTGTGATTCCTCGTCTGTGAACGTTGCTTGCGCCGCGGCCCTCAGCCCAGCGCGTTGGTCAGGTCGTACAGCGGCACCAGCACCGCGACGATCACCAGCCCCACCACCGAGGCCAGCGCGATGGTGATCACCGGCACCAGCGCGGCCAGCAGCCGGTCCATCGCCTGCGCGGTCTCGCGCTCGAAGGTGTCGGCGGTCTTCAGCAGCATCGCATCGAGCGCGCCGGACTCCTCGCCGACCTGGATCATCTGTAGCGCCAGCCGCGGGAAGCGCTTGCCCTTGGCCAGCGAGGCCGACAGGCCGTGGCCGTTCTTGACGTCCTCGGCGGCCTTGCCGACGTCGTCGGACAGCGCGCGGTTGCCCAGCACGTTGCGGGCGATGCCCAGCGCCGGCAGCAGCGGCACGCCGTTGCGCAGCAGCGTGCCCAGCGTGCGCGCCAGCCGCGCGGCCTCCAGCCGGGCCAGCAGCGGCCCGACCAGCCTGCGTTGCAGCAGCCAGTGATCCAGCCGGTCGCGGAAGACGGGGTCGCGGCGCTTGCGGTCCAGCCACCACAGCAGCAGCAGCGGCGCGGCCACCAGCAGCGGCCAGCCCTCGCGCACGCCCAGCCCCAGCCACAGCACGCCCTGGGTGAACCACGGCAGCGCCACGTCCAGGCTCTCGTACATCGTCGCGAACTGCGGGACCACGTAGCCGAGCAGGAACAGCAGCGCCGCCGACACCACCAGCAGCAGGATGATCGGGTAGATCAGCGCGTTGACCACGCGTCCCTTCAGCGCGCGGCTGCGCTCAAGATACTCGCCCAGCCGCTGCAGCGTCTCGTGCAGGCTGCCGCCGGCCTCGCCGGCGCGGACCATGTTGACGTACAGCCGCGAGAACAGCCCGTGCTGGCGCTCCAGCGCCGACGACAGCGGCGCGCCGCCGCGCACCGCATCGCGCACGTCGGCGATGACGTGGCGCGCCTTCTCGTCCTCGGGCAGGTCCAGCAGGATGGTCAGCGCGCGATCCAGCGGCTGGCCGGCGCCGAGCAGGGTGGCCAGCTGCTGGGTGAACTGCACCAGCCGCTCGCCGTCGAACGCCTGCGGCTTGAGCAGGCTGCGCCACGAGCGCCCGCCGCCGGCCTCGCCGGCCAGCTGCGCCTGCACCGGCAGGTGGCCCTGCTCCTGCAGGCGCGCGACCACCTCGGCGTCGCTGGCGGCCTCCATCTGGCCGTCGAGCATCTCGCCGCGCGGGTTGAGCGCCTTGTAGCGGTAGAGCGGCATGATCAGTCGCAGCTCATCCTGCCGGCGGGCATCGCGCGCACGTTGCCGAAGGCGAACTCGCGCACCGGGTAGCGCCACATCTCGAACGAGGAGATGCCCGGGGTCACCGCGCAACTGCTGGCGTACTCGAAGGTGCGGCCGTCGCGCGAGACGTACAGGTCGAACTTGACCGCCACGTCCAGGCTGCCGCTGATGGTCAACATGGTCTGGCCATCGTCCTCGCCGCCGCTGCGCACCGCGCGCAGGCTGCCCTGGCCACCGGAGGCCGGCGCGGACGAGACCACCGCGCCGCCCTCGACCTTCACTTCCAGCTCCAGCGAAGGCTGGCCGCTGCCGATGGCGAAGCCGGCCGGGATCGCCTCGCGCGCCAGCTTCTTCGGCGGTGCCGCGCCCGCGGCAGCGGCGATGCCGGCCAGCAGCAGCGCGGCCCCCAGGGCGAGGCGACGATTCCTTCGCATGTCCGATACGACTCCATTCCGGTCCGGCCGGTGGCAAACCATAAGCGATCCCCCGCTATTCTTCGGTGACGCGCAGCACTTCCTCGATGGTGGTCTGGCCGGCCAGCGCCTTGGCGATGCCGTCCTCGTACATCGTGCGCATGCCCGATTGCCGCGCCAGCTGCTCCAGCTCGCCCATGCCGGCGTGGCGCATCACCGCGCGGCGCAGCTCGTCGTTCATCACCAGGAACTCGATGATGGTGGTGCGGCCCAGGTAGCCGGTCGGCGCGATCGCCGAGGCGCGCGGGCGGTACAGGAAGATCTCGCCCTCGGGCTGGTAGCGGCGCAGGCCGAACTTGTCGATCTCCTCCGGCGAGGCGGGATATCTCTCCGCGTGCGTGGGCTCCAGCCGGCGCACCAGCCGCTGGGCGAGGATGCCGTTGACGGTGGAGGTCAGCAGGTAATCCTCCACGCCCATGTCGAGCAGGCGGGTGATGCCGCCGGCGGCGTTGTTGGTGTGCAGCGTGGACAGCACCAGGTGGCCGGTCAGCGCCGACTGGATGGCGATGCGCGCGGTCTCCAGGTCGCGCATCTCGCCGATCATGATGATGTCCGGATCCTGGCGCACGATGCTGCGCAGCGCGTTGGCGAAGTCCAGCCCGATCTGCGGCTTGGCCTGGATCTGGTTGATGCCCTCGATCTGGTATTCGACCGGATCCTCGACGGTGATGATCTTCACGTCGCTGGTGTTGAGCCGGCTCAGCGCGGTGTACAGCGTGGTGGTCTTGCCCGAGCCGGTCGGGCCGGTCACCAGCAGGATGCCGTGCGGCTGCTCCAGCACGCGCAGGAACTGCGGCAGGAAGGCGTCGGTGAAGCCGAGCCGCTCGAAGTCGAACACGATGGTCTCGCGATCCAGCAGGCGCATCACCACGCTCTCGCCGTGCGCGGTCGGCACCGTGCTCACGCGCAGGTCCAGCTCCTTGCCCTGCACGCGCAGCATGATGCGGCCGTCCTGCGGCAGGCGGCGCTCGGCGATGTTGAGCTTGGCCATGATCTTGACGCGGCTGATCACCGCCGCGGTCAGGTTGGCCGGCGGGCTCTCGCCCTCCTCCAGCACGCCGTCGACCCGGTAGCGCACCTTCAGCCGGTTCTCGAACGGCTCGATGTGGATGTCCGAGGCGCGCAGCTCGACCGCGCGCTGGATCACCAGGTTGACCAGCCGGATCACCGGCGCCTCGGAGGCCAGGTCGCGCAGGTGCTCGACGTCGTCGAGATCGCCGCTGGCCTCGCCGTCGGCGTTCTCGACGATCGCGCCCATCGCGCTGCGACCCTGCCCGTACCAGCGCTCGATCAGGTCGCCGATCTCGGCGCGCGGCGCGACCTTCGCGCGCACCCGCCGGCCGGTGGCCAGCTGCACGGCGTCGATGGCGTAGGCGTCCTGCGGGTCGGCCATCAGCAGATCGACGTGGGCCTCGTCCTCGCCGACCGGGCACAGGTGGAACTGCTTGAGGAAACGGACCGACAACGCCACCGACTCGGGCGGCGCGTCGGGCGCGTCCTTCGCGCTGACCAGCGGCAGGCCCAGCACCTCGGCCACGGTCTCGGCGTGGTCGCGCTCGGACACCAGCCCCAGCCGCGCCAGCAGGGTGAGCAGGCTGCCGCCGGTCTCCTCGTGCAGGCGGCGCGCGCGCGCCAGATCCACGTCCTTGAGCCGGCCCTTGTCGAGCAGGCGCTGGACGATGGCATCGTCGCTCCCTGCGACCGGCGGAAGATCATCCTGCACGACTGCGTTCACGCACACCCTCCTGGCTGACCGCCGAAATGTACCAGTTCGGCGGCGGCCGGGCCGCCGCGGCGGGCGGCCCGTTGCACAGGCTTCAGCCCACCCACACCCGCGCGTTGCGGAACATCCGCAGCCACGGCGAATCCTCCGCCCAGCCGGCCGGCGCCCAGCTCAGGTTGACGGCGCGCGGGGTGCGCTCCGGGTGCGGCATCAGGATGGTGGCGCGGCCGTCGTCGCTGGTCAGGCCGGTGATGCCGTCGGGCGATCCGTTGGGATTGAGCGGATAGGCATCGGCGATGCGGCCGTCGCCGTCGACGTAGCGCAGCGACACCCGCGCGGCGGCCTGGTCGACGGCGTTGTCGAACTCGGCGCGGCCCTCGCCGTGCGCCACCGCCACCGGGATGCGCGAGCCGGCCATGCCGCGGAACAGGATCGAGGGCGACTCGACCACTTCCAGCAGCGCGGTGCGCGCCTCGAACTGCTCGCTGCGGTTGCGCAGGAACTTCGGCCAGTGCCGCGCGCCGGGGACGATGTCGCGCAGCTGGCTCATCATCTGGCAGCCGTTGCACACGCCCAGCGAGAAGGTGTCGGCGCGCGCGAAGAACGCGGCGAACGCCTCGCGCAGCGCGCCGTGCTCGAGGATCGAGGTGGCCCAGCCGCGGCCGGCACCGAGCACGTCGCCGTAGCTGAAGCCGCCGCAGGCGGCCAGGCCGTGGAAGCCGTCCAGCGCGACGCGGCCGGACAGCAGGTCGCTCATGTGCACGTCGAAGGCGTCGAAGCCGGCGCGCGCGAACGCCGCGGCCATCTCGATCTGGCCGTTGACGCCCTGCTCGCGCAGGATCGCCACCTTCGGCCTGGCGCCGGTGGCGACGAACGGCGCGGCGACGTCCTCGGCCGGGTCGAAGGCCAGCTTCGGCTTCAGCCCCGGCGCGGCGAAATCTCGCGCGATCGCGCGCTCCTGGTCGGCGCTGTCGGGATTGTCGCGCAGCTTCTGCATCGCGTGGCTGACTGACCACCAGGCGTCGAACAGCTCGTCCCAGCGCCACTGCGCCAGCGACTGCCCGTCCTGCTGCACGCGCACGGACGGCGATCCGGTCGGGCGCGCGATGCGCTGCGCGCACTCGGTCAGCGCGTGGCGCTCGATCAGATCGGCGAAGGCGGCGCGGTCCTCGTCGGCCACCTGCACCACCGCGCCCAGTTCCTCGGCGAACAGCGTGCGGAACGGATCGTCGCCCCAGCCGTCGAGGGTGATCTCCAGGCCGCGGTGCGAGGCGAACGCCATCTCGCACAGCGCGGCGAACGCGCCGCCGTCGCTGCGGTCGTGGTAGGCCAGCAGCAGGCCGGCCTCGCGCGCGTCCTGGATCAGCCGGAAGAAATCGCGCAGGCGCTGCGGATCGTCCAGATCCGGCACCTCGCCGGCGAACGCCGGCAGCGCATCGCCGCCGTTGGCGTCCGGATGGCACTGCGCCAGCACCGACCCGCCCAGCCGCTTGCGCCCCGCGCCCAGCCCGATCAGCCACAGGTCGCTGGGTTCGTCGGCCAGCAGCGGCGTGAGCTGCGCGCGCGCGTCGGTGACGGGGGCGAAGGCGCTGATGATCAGGGAGACGGGCGACACGCTCTTTTGCGTTTCGCCGGAAATGGGGAATGGGGAATGGGGAATGGGAGAAGCGGATGCATCGGGCGCGGCGGCATGCTTTTCACCATTCCCGATTCCCGATTCCCGATTCCCGGACGCAACCCACTGCGCCTGCATCGACAACGAATCCTTGCCCACCGGAATGCTGACGTCGATGGCCGGGCACAGCTCCATGCCCACCGCCCTGACCGCGTCAAACAGCAGCGCGTCCTCGCCGTCGTGGCCGGCGGCGGCCATCCAGTTGGCCGACAGCTTGATGCGCTCCAGCGACTCGATCGGCGCGGCGCACAGGTTGGTGATCGCCTCGCCCACCGCCATCCGCGCCGAGGCGGCGGCGTCGAGCAGCGCCAGCGGCGTGCGTTCGCCGATCGCCATCGCCTCGCCGACGTAGCCGTCGAAGCCCGACAGCGTGATCGCGCAGTCGGCCACCGGCACCTGCCACGGACCGACCAGCTGGTCGCGCGCGGTCAGGCCGCCGACGCTGCGATCGCCGATGGTGATCAGGAACTGCTTGGACGCCACGGTCGGGTGCGCCAGCACGCGCAGCGCGGCCTCGCGCAGATCGAGCCCGGCGGTCTGCAACGCCGGCCAGCGCAGCGCCGGCGGATGCGCGGTGTCGCGGTGCATCTTCGGGGGCTTGCCGAAGAGCACGTCCATCGGAAGATCGATGGGATGCGGGGAATGGGGAATGGGGAATGGGGAATGGGCAGGAGCCGGCGACGCTGGCGGTTCGCCATTCCCGATTCCCGATTCCCGATTCCCGGCGTCGAAGACGCCATAACCGACGACCAACCGCTCCTCCGCCGTCGCCAGGCCGATCGCCGCGAACGGGCAGCGCTCGCGCGCGCAGATCGCGGCGAATTCGTCCAGTCGCTCCTGCGGCACGCCGAGCACGTAGCGCTCCTGCGATTCGTTGCACCATAGTTCCAGCGGCGACAGCGAGGGATCGTCGCTGGGCACCCTGTCCAGGTCGATGACGCCGCCGACGCCGGAGTCGTGCAGCAGTTCCGGCACCGCGTTGGACAGGCCGCCGGCGCCGACGTCGTGGAACCACAGGATCGGGTTGTCCGCGCCCAGCGCCACGCAACGGTCGATGACCTCCTGGCAGCGGCGCTCCATCTCCGGGTTGTCGCGCTGCACGCTGGCGAAGTCCAGCTCCTCGGCGCTCTCGCCCGAGGCCACCGAGCTGGCCGCGCCTCCCCCCAGGCCGATCAGCATCGCCGGGCCGCCGAGCACGATCACCGCGTCGCCCGGCGACAGCCGCTTCTTCTCGACCTGGATGCGATCGATCGCGCCGAGGCCGCCGGCCAGCATGATCGGCTTGTCGTAGGCGCGGGCCAGGCCCGGTCCTTCGGCCAGCTCGAAGCTGCGGAAATAGCCGAGCAGGTTGGGCCGGCCGAACTCGTTGTTGAACGCGGCGCCGCCGAGCGGGCCGTCGAGCATGATCTCCAGCGCCGGCGCCATGCGCGGGTTCAGCGCGCGCGGCGCCTCCCACGGCTGCGGCAGGGTCGGGATGCGCAGGTGCGAGACCGAGAAGCCGGTCAGGCCGGCCTTGGGCTTGCCACCGCGGCCGGTCGCGCCCTCGTCGCGGATCTCGCCGCCGGCGCCGGTGGACGCTCCGGGGAACGGCGCGATCGCGGTGGGATGGTTGTGCGTCTCGACCTTGATGCAGAACGCCGATTCGACCACCGGCTCGCTGCGGTACTGCCCGTCCGCGCCGGGACGGAAGCGCGCGGCCGGGTAGCCCTCCACCACCGCGGCGTTGTCGCTGTAGGCGCTGAGCGTGTGCTGCGGGGTCTGCGCGTGGGTGTGCTTGATCATCCGGAACAGCGAGCGGTCTTGCTCCTTGCCGTCGATGGTCCAGCTGGCGTTGAAGATCTTGTGCCGGCAGTGCTCGGAATTGGCCTGCGCGAACATCATCAGCTCGACGTCGGACGGGTCCCGGCCCAGCTCGGTGTAGCGCTCGCGCAGGTAGTCGATCTCGTCCTGCGCCAGGGCCAGGCCGAGGCGGCGGTTGGCGCCTTCCAGATCCGCCAGCGCGATGCGCTCCAACTGCCTACGCGCCGGCGCGGTGAACAGGCCGGCGGCCTGCGCGCGCTCGTCCAGCAGCGACTGCGTCATCGGGTCGTGCAGCGCCTTGCGCAGCGCCGGCGCGTCCTGCCAGCCGGTCAGGTCAATGCGCATGCCGCGCTCGACGCGCCGGACCGGCAGGCCGGCGCCGCGCAGCAGTTCGGTCGCCTTGCTCGCCCACGGCGACAGCGTGCCCAGCCGCGGCACGACGAAGCGCGAGACCGCGCCGTCGGCCGCGGTTTCCGGCTGCGCCTGCGCTTGCAGGATGCGCCTCAGCGCCTCGGGATCCGGCGTGGCGCCGGGTTCGGGCTCGATGAAGTAGACGTGCCAGGCGCCGCTGACGGCGACCGAGGGGACCAGGGACTGCAGCTTGCTTTCCAGCCGCGCGCGGCGGAATTGCGACAAGGCCGGCTGGCCTTCGAGGACGATCATGTCCGGAACCGTGGGTGCGTGCCGTCAGGACGGGCCGCATATTGTACCGGAGGGCATGGCCGGCCATCGCAGGACTCATCCGCCCAGCGGCAGCCGTCACGCTGGCGGTGACGGGTTTCTAGGGGACCCGGATTCTCGTAAGGCCATGCCATGCAATCCCTTCCCCCGCTTGCGGGGGAAGGTGCCGAAGGCGGATGGGGGCAATGGCTCAGATCCTTGTGCTACTAGCTTTCGCGCCGACGGCTGCCCCCTATCCGGCCCAAGGGGCCACCTTCCCCCGCAAGCGGAGGAAGGGATGAGCGGGCCGTTTACAGGGCCCATTCCTCACTGGATCCGGATACCGTCCTGCCGCCACGCCGCCGATGCCCGTGCCTCAGCGCCCGCCCGCGCCTTCGCCTTCCAGCTGATCCAGCGCCTCGCGCAGCGCCTGCGGCGGCAGGTAGCCGCCGAGCTGGCTGCCGTCGGCGGCGTAGATGGCCGGGGTGCCGGACACGCCGATGCGCTGGCCGATGTCGAACTGCATGTTCACCGGGGTCTTGCAGTCGCGCGGCGAAACCGGCTTGCCGCCCTTGGCGTCGGTCAGCGCGCGCCGGCGATCGGAGGCGCACCACACCGAAACCATGTCCTTGTAGTCCTGGCTGCCCAGGCCCATGCGCGGGAAGGCCAGGTACTCGACCGCGATGCCGAGCCGGTTGAGCTCGCCGATCTCGCTGTGCAGCTTGCGGCAGTAGCCGCATTCGATGTCGGTGAAGACGGTGATCGTGTACTTGGCATTGGGCGGCGCGAACACGATGCGGTCGGCGTGCGGCACGGTGGCCAGCAGCTCGCGGCGGTACTTGAGCAGCGCCGGGCTGCCGCGGCTCACGTCCTTCATGTCTTCCAGGTCCAGCACCGTGCCCTGCATCAGGTAGCGGCCGTCGTCGCTGACGTACAGCAGTTGGCCGCCGGCGATGACCTCGCGGAAGCCCGGCATCGGCGCGGCGCCGACGTAGTCGACCTTGACCTGCGCGTCGAGCCTGGCGATGGCCTCCTGCGCGCGCGCGTCGGGCGTGCCGGCCTTGGGCGCGGCCGCCACCGGGGCCGGGGCGGCCGGCGCGGGCTTGTCGCCCGGGGTCGCCGCACCGGGCGCCTGCGGGGCCTGGGCGCAGGCGGAAAGACTCAGTGCGCCCAGCAAGGCGGCCAAAGCGAGACGGGTCATCATCGGTTCCTGTACGGCCGGGGGGGCCGCCTGAAGGGCGCGATTTTCGCACGCCGGCGACGCGGGCGGGCCATCCCGCACCGGCGCGTGTTCAGCCGCGCGGATGGTGGCGGCCGTGCAGGCGCCTGAGGTGCTCCCGCGCGACCAGGGTGTAGATCTGCGTGGTCGACAGCGAGCTGTGGCCCAGCAGCATCTGCAACGCGCGCAGGTCGGCGCCGCGGTTGAGCAGGTGGGTGGCGAAGCTGTGGCGCAGGCCGTGCGGGCTCACCCGCGCCGGGTCGATGCCGGCCGCCGCCGCGTAGCGCTTGACCAGCGACCAGTAGTACTGGCGGCTCAGCGGCTTGCGCGCGGCGTCGATGAACAGCGGCACCTGGCCGTGGCCGTCGGCCGGCACCGTCCTGCCCTGCGCCAGCGCGGGACGGGCCTGGTCCAGGTAGCGCTGCAACCAGTGCTGCGACTCGTCGCCCAGCGGCACCAGCCGGTCCTTGCTGCCCTTGCCGGTGACCCGCAACGCGCCCTGGCGCAGATTGACCGCGCCGGCGGGCAGGCCGACCAGTTCGCTGACGCGCAGGCCGGCGGCGTACATCAGTTCCAGCATCGCGCGGTCGCGCAGGCCCTCGGCGGCATCGACGTCGGGCGCGGCCAGCAGCGCCTCGACCTGGCTCTCGGACAGCGCCTTGGGCAGCAGCCGCGGCAGCGCGGGCGGGTCCAGCAGCGCGGTCGGATCGTCGCCGCGCGCGCCGCTGCGCATGCGGTGGCTGTAGAAGGCGCGCAGCGACGACAGCAGGCGCGCGGTGCTGCGCGGCGAATACCCTTGCTGCGCGCGCCAGCCCAGGTACTCGAACAGCGTCTCGCGCTCCGCGTCGGCCAGGCCGCCCTCGCCACGGTTGCGCCAGCGCGCCAGCCCCTCCAGGTCGCGCCGGTAGCTGTCCTGCGAGGCCTGCGCCAGGCCGTGCTCGGCCCAGATCGCGTCGATGAAGGCGGCGATGGCGGCGGCGTCGGCGGGCGGCACCGGCGGCAGCGCGTGGGTGTTGCGGCGTCGGTCGGCGGGCGTGGCGGCGGGCATGGCGCAGAGCTTAGAGGGTTTCGTTTCGCGCCATGACGTTCTCTCTCAGGGCCTTGAGGGCAAAGGCTAAAGGCGCTGGGTCCCCGCCTGCGCGAGGATGACGGCTCTTCTCACCCTGCGCCCCCGCGCTCGCCGTCCTGGGTTCCCACCTGCGCGAGGATGACGGGATTGAACACCCGGGAGGCGTTGGAGGAATCCAGGTGGGGAAGAAGCCCGCCGCCAGCCGCTATCCTTTCGCGATGGACGACACCTCTCCCGCCGCCCCGGCGCCGCCTTCCGCCCTGATCGGCTGGCGCCTGCTGGCGCTGTTCTACGACCTCTGGCCGGCGCTGGCGCTGTGGATGCTGCTGTCGGCGCTGTTCACCCTCGGCTACACCTTCCTCGGCCATCACGATCCGCACGAGAACATCCGCCCGTTCTCGCTGCTGGCCTGGCTGCTGTGGCTGGGCTGCTGGGTCGTCACCGGTTTGTACGCGACGCTGAGCTGGCGGCGCGGCGGGCAGACCCTGGGCATGCGGCCGTGGCGCCTGCAGGTGGTCGCGGCGGACGGCGCGACGCCCTCCTGGCGCGCGCTGTGGCTGCGCTATGCGGCGGGAACGCTGTCGCTGGCGGCGGCGGGACTGGGGTTCTGGTGGGCGTGGCGGGATCGGGAAAAGCTGGCGTGGCACGACCGCCTCAGCGGCACCCGCGCGATCCGGCTGCCGAAGCGGCGCTGACCCCTCAGCTGCTGCGCCGCCTGAACATCCACGCCGACATGCCCAGCAGCAGCAGCGGCGGGATCGCATAGGCGACGCGGAAATCCAGGTGGAACGCGCTGGCCAGCCGGACGAACTGCAATTGCAGCGCCCAGAAGCCGATCGCGAACACGATGCCGATGAACAGCCGCTTGCCCATGCCGCCGCTGCGCAGGCTGCCGAACGCGAACGGGATTGCCGCCAGGCACAGCGCCAGCACGTTGATCGGATAGAACCAGCGGCCCCAGTACAGGTCCTCGTACTCGCGCGCGTCCAGGCCGTTGCGCTGGCGGTAGTCGATGTTCTGCTTGAGCTCGCGGGTGGGCAGGTTGCGCGCGCGGGTCATGCCCGAGGCCAGCACGGCGGTGTCCAGTTCCGATTCCCAGCGATCGCTGGCGACGTGCTGCTGGGTCGCGCTGCGCGCGTGGAAGGTGGTGCGGCGCACGTCCTTGAACAGCCAGTGATCGCCCTGGTGATCGGCGGTGGCGACGTGGGCGATGGACGCCAGCCGGCCGTCCCCGGCCAGTTCGTACAGGCGCACGTCGCGCAGTTGCAGGGTCGGCCGGCCGTCGATCTCGCCCTCCTCGCCGCTCTGCGCGTAGAGGAAGGTGTTGCCCTCGCGCGCCCACAGGCCGGAATAGCGGTCCAGCGCCACGTCGCCGAAGCGCGCGCTGGTCTTGAGCATGTCCGACTGGCGCTGGCCCCACGGGCCGAGCGTCTCGCCGCTGATCATCATCAGGCCGGTCAGCAGCCCCAGCGCCACCGCCACCGAGACGCCGAGACGGCGGCGCGACAGGCCCAGCGCGCGCAGCGCGGTCAGCTCCGAGCTGGCGGCCAGCTGGCCCAGTCCCATCAGCGAGCCGATCACCGCCGCGGTCGGGAACATCACGTAGGCGCGGCGCGGCACCGTGTACAGCACGCCGGCCAGCGCATGGCCGAAGGTGTAGTTGCCGCCCAGCTTGCCGACCTCGCCGGACAGCGCCATCACCACGTCCAGGCCGACCAGCACCGTCCAGGTCAGCAGCACGGTGACCAGCACCACCCGGCCGACGTACAGATCGTGCAGGTTGGGACGCAGCCTCATGCGCCCGCCCCCGCCGCGACAGCGCGCGGCCGCGACAGCGCGCCGTCGCGCCAGTAGAACCACGCCGCGATCGCCAGCAGCGGCAGGCTCAGCCACCACAGGCCCAGCGGCGAAGGCAGCCGCCCTTCGGCCAGCCACTGGGTGCCGTTGAACATCAGGCTGACGCCGAACATGTAGGCCAGGAAGCCCAGCATCACCCGCCCGTAGCGGGTCTGCCGCGGCGCGCTGCGCGACAGCGGCAGGGTCAGCAGCGCGAACGCCAGCGCCAGCAGCGGCGGGGTCAGGCGCGCATGCAGTTGCGCGCGCGCCTGCGGGCGGGCGTCGCCCAGCAGGGTGGTGGTCGGCAGCAGCTGCGGGTCGTCCTTGTCGCGGGTGTCGGCGCGCTCGGGCAGGGCGATCTCGTTGCTGGCGTAGCGCATCAGCCGGTAGTCCAGGCCGCCGTCGACCGGCCCCTCGACCCGGAAGCCCTCGTTCAGCCGCAGGTAGCGCTCGCGCTCGCCCTCGAAGAACATCTCGCCGCTGCGCGCGGTCACCACGTCGAAGCGGCCATCCTTCTGCCGGTGGATGAACACCCGGCTCAGGCCGGTGCCGTCGGTGGAGATGGCGCTGACGTAGATGACCGCGCCGTTGGCCAGCACGGTGAACTTGCCGGCGTCCAGCCCTGAGACGACCAGGCTGCGGTTGGCGTGTTCCAGCATCTGCTCGGCCGTGCGCATCGCCCAGGGGCCCAGCCACAGCGAACAGGCCGCCACCAGCGCCACCACCGGCACCACCAGCAGCAGCAACGGCCGCAGCAGCCGCGCCGGGCCGACCCCGGTACCGGTCAGCACGGCCATCTCCGAGTCGCGGTACAGCCGCGAGAACGACAGCAGCAGGCCCAGCATCAGCGCCAGCGGCACGATGTAGGGCATGTAGCCGAGGAATTGCAGGCCCAGCTGCGACAGCAGCAGCCGCGCCGGCACCTTGCCGTCGGCGACCTCGCCCAGCAGGTCGGCCATCACCCCGCCCACGCTGACCACCAGCAGGATGATCAGCGTCGCCAGGAAGCTCTGGGTGAATTCGCGGAAAAGATAGCGGTCCAGCCTGGGCATCGTGCTTGATTTACAATCCTGGGTTCGTTCGTCGGCGTTGCGCGCCTGCTTCGGCACGGCCCCGGGCGGCGCGGGCCATCGGCCCGCGAGCCGGCGATTGTACGGAACTGGACCTGGAATCTGCTCAATGACCCTGGAATTCACCCTGAACCAAGATGCCCCGGCCGCGGCCGGCTTCGACTGCATCGTGGTAGGCGCCTACGCCGACAAGACCCTCACCCCGGCCGCGCAGGCGATCGACGCGGCCAGCGGCGGCCGGCTGGCGGCGCTGGTCGAGCGCGGCGACGCCAGCGGCAAGACCGGCAAGACCACCCTGCTGCACGACCTGCCCGGCGTGGCCGCCCCGCGGGTGCTGGTGGTCGGCCTGGGCGATGCCGGCAAGTTCGGCGTGCCGCAGTACCTGAAGGCGATCGGCGACGCCACCCGCGCGCTGAAGACCGGCCCGGTGGCGCAGGCGCTGTTCACCCTGGCCGAGGTGGCGGTGAAGGACCGCGACGCCGCCTGGAACCTGCGCCAGGCCGTGATCGCCGCCGATCACGCCAGCTACCGCTACACCGCCACCCTGGGCAAGAAGAAGAACGACGAGCCTGGCCTCAAGCGCGTGCTGGTCACCGGCGGGGACGAGCAGGCGCTGGCGCAGGGCCAGGCCATCGCCGCCGGCGTCCGCTTCGCCCGCGAGCTGGGCAACCTGCCGCCGAACATCTGCAACCCGGCCTACCTGGCCGAGCAGGCGCAGCGGTTCGCCGCCGCGCACGAGGGCGCGCAGGCCGAGATCCTCGACGAGGCGCAGATGGAGGCCCTGGGCATGGGCTCGCTGCTGGCGGTGGCGCGCGGCTCGGCCAACCGCCCGCGCCTGATCGTGCTGAAGTGGAACGGCGCGGCCGACGCCGAGGCCAGGCCCTACGTGCTGGTCGGCAAGGGCATCACCTTCGACACCGGCGGCGTCAACCTGAAGACCCAGGGCGGCATCGAGGAGATGAAGTACGACATGTGCGGCGCGGCCAGCGTGCTCGGCGCCTTCGTCGCCGCGGCGACGATGAAGCTGCCGCTGAACCTGGTGGTGGTGGTGCCGGCGGTCGAGAACGCCATCGACGGCAACGCCTACCGCCCGTCCGACGTCATCACCAGCATGTCCGGCAAGACCATCGAGGTCGGCAACACCGACGCCGAAGGCCGCCTGATCCTGTGCGACGCGCTGACCTACGCCGAGCGCTTCAAGCCCGCCGCGCTGCTGGACGTGGCCACCCTGACCGGCGCCTGCATGGTCGCGCTGGGCCGCTACGCCAGCGGCCTGATGAGCAAGCACGACGACCTGGCGCAGGAACTGTTGGCCGCCGGCGAGCACGTGTTCGACCGCGCCTGGCGCCTGCCGCTGTGGGACGAGTACCAGACCCTGCTCGAATCCAGCTTCGCCGACGTCTACAACATCGGCGGCCGCTGGGCCGGCGCGATCACCGCCGGCTGCTTCCTGGCGCGCTTCGCCGAGGGCCAGCGCTGGGCGCACCTGGACATCGCCGGCGTGGCCAACGACGAGGGCAAGCGCGGCATGGCGACGGGGCGGCCGGTGGGGTTGCTGGCGCAGTGGTTGCTTGACCGCGTTGCCTGAAGGGCCGGGAATGGGGAGTCGGGAATCGGGAATGGTCAGAAACTTGTCCACAGTGACGATGCCATTGCCGCTTCCGGAGCCTTGCCGGCTTTTCCATTCCCCATTCCCGATTCCCCACTCCCGGCTTCCCCCATGCGCGCCGACTTCTACCTGATCGCCAAGCCGCGCTTCCTCGGCGAACCGCTGCGGCTGGTCTGCGAGCTGGCGCGCAAGGCCTACGAGGCCAACCTGCCGACGCTGATCCTGGCGCGCGACACGGCCCAGGCCGAGGAACTGGACGACCTGCTGTGGGCGTTCGACGACGACGCCTACCTGCCGCACCAGATCGCCGGGCAGGACGAGGACGACGAGGTGACGCCGATCCTGATCGCCGCGCCCGGCTTCGACGCGCCGTCGCGGCCGCTGGTGATCAACCTGCGCGACGACTGCTGGCTGGGCGCCTGCGACCGCGTGCTGGAAGTCGTCCCCGCCGACCCGTCCGCGCGCGAACCGCTGCGCGAGCGCTGGAAGCAGTACAAGGCGCTGGGGTTCCAGTTGAACAAGTACGACATGTGACAGCCGGGAAGGGGGAATCGGGAATAGGGAATCGGAAAGGCCAGGACGCCGGCGATTCCCGCTCTTGATCCTCCATTCCCCATTCCCCATTCCCGATTCCCGCCCCATGACCGACTTAGCCCCCAGCTACGAACCCAAATCCTTCGAATCGCGCCTCTACGCCGAATGGGAGGCCGCCGGCCATTTCAGGCCCACCGGCCGGGGCGAGCCGTACACGATCCTGCTGCCGCCGCCCAACGTCACCGGCACGCTGCACATGGGCCACGCCTTCCAGCACACGCTGATGGACGCGCTGGTGCGCTACCACCGCATGCGCGGCTACGACACGCTGTGGCAGATGGGCACCGACCACGCCGGCATCGCCACCGAGATGGTGGTCTCGCGCAACCTCGCGCTCGAGGGCAACGGCGACACCCGCGACTCGCTCGGCCGCGACGGCTTCATCGCCAAGGTGTGGGAGTGGAAGGCGGCCTCCGGCGACACCATCGAGCGGCAGATGCGCCGGCTGGGCGCCTCCGGCGACTGGTCGCGCAGCACCTTCACGATGGATCCGCAGCCGTCGGCGGCGGTCGCCGAGGCGTTCGTGCGCTGGTACGAGCAGGGCCTGATCTACCGCGGCCAGCGGCTGGTCAACTGGGATCCGGTGCTGAAGACGGCGATCTCCGACCTGGAGGTGGAGAACGTCGAGGAGGACGGCTTCCTGTGGTCGATCGCCTACCCGCTGGCCGACGGCAGCGGTTCGCTGGTCGTGGCCACCACCCGCCCGGAGACGATGCTCGGCGACACCGCGGTGATGGTGCATCCGGACGACGAGCGCTACGCGCACCTGATCGGCAAGGCGGTGAAGCTGCCGCTGACCGATCGCGAGATCCCGGTCATCGCCGACGACTACGTCGATCGCGAGTTCGGCACCGGCGTGGTCAAGGTGACCCCGGCGCACGACTTCAACGACTACCAGGTCGGCCTGCGCCATGGCCTGCCGCTGATCAACATCCTCACCCCGACCGCGGCGATCAACGACAACGCGCCGGAGAAGTACCGCGGCCTGGACCGCTACGACGCGCGCAAGGCGGTGCTGGCGGACCTGGAGGATCTCGGCCTGCTGGTGGAGACCAAGCCGCACAAGCTGCAGGTGCCGCGCGGCGATCGCACCGGCCAGGTGATCGAGCCGTACCTGACCGATCAATGGTTCGTAAAGATGGACGCGCTGGCGAAGCGTGGCCTGGAACTGGTCGAGAACGGCGAGGTGAAGTTCGTCCCGCCGAACTGGATCAACACCTACCGCCACTGGATGGAGAACATCCAGGACTGGTGCATCAGCCGGCAGCTGTGGTGGGGGCACCGGATCCCGGCGTGGTTCGATGCCGAGGGCACCTGCTACGTCGGCCGCAGCGAGGCCGAGGTGCGCGCCACGCACGGGCTGGGCGACGACGCCGTGCTGAACCAGGACAGCGACGTGCTGGAGACCTGGTTCTCCTCGCAGCTGTGGCCGTTCTCGACGCTGGGCTGGCCCGACGCGCAGGCGATGGCCGAGCGCGGCTTCGACCGCTACCTGCCGTCCAACGTGCTGGTCACCGGCTTCGACATCATCTTCTTCTGGGTGGCGCGGATGATCATGGCCACCGACAGCTTCACCGGCCAGGTGCCGTTCCGCGACGTCTACATCACCGGCCTGATCCGCGACAAGGATGGGCAGAAGATGTCCAAGTCCAAGGGCAACGTGCTGGATCCGCTGGACATCATCGACGGCATCGCGCTGGAGGACCTGGTCGCCAAGCGCACCGGCGGGCTGATGCAGCCGCGCATGGCCGAGAAAATCGAGAAGGCCACGCGCAAGGAATTCCCCGACGGCATCATCGCCCACGGCGCCGACGCGCTGCGCTTCACCATCGCCGCGCTGGCCACCCACGGCCGCGACATCAAGTTCGACCTCGGCCGCGCCGAGGGCTACAAGAACTTCTGCAACAAGCTGTGGAACGCCAGCCGCTTCGTGCTGATGAACACTACCGATTCCCTTCCCCCGCTTGCGGGGGAAGGTGCCCGGAGGGCGGATGGGGGCAACGCGATAGCCCATCCGCAGCCAGCCACCGACGCCGAAAGATGGATCCTCGCCCGCCTCGCCAAGGTCACCACCGAAGCGCAGGCGCAGTTCGCCGCCTACCGCTTCGACCTGCTGGCGCAGGCGCTGTACGAGTTCGCCTGGAACGAGTTCTGCGACTGGTTCGTCGAGCTGGCCAAGCCGGCGCTGGCCGGCGACGACGCCGAGGCGGCCGCCAGCACCCGCCACACCCTGCTGCACGTGCTGGAATCGCTGCTGCGCCTGCTGCACCCGCTGACGCCTTTCGTCACCGAGGAACTGTGGCGGCAGGTCGCCCCGCGCCTGGGCATCGACGCGGCCACGATCTCGCTGCGGCCCTACCCCGTCGCCAACGACGACGCGGCCGGCTACGCCGCCGCCGAGGCCGGCGTGGAATGGCTCAAGTCGATGGTCACCGCGCTGCGGCGCGTGCGCAGCGAACTGGGCGTGCCGCCGGGCAGGCAGGTGCGCCTGCTGTTGCAAGGCGGCCAGGCCGACGATACCGCGCGGGTGGAGCGTTTCGCCCCGTCGCTGAAGTTCCTGCTCCGGCTGGAAGGCATCGAATGGCTGGAACCCGGCGCCGATGCGCCGCCCGCGGCGGCGGCCATCGTCGGCGACCTGAAGCTGCTGGTGCCGCTGGAAGGGCTGGTCGATCTGGACGCCGAGCGCGCGCGCCTGGACAAGGAGATCAAGCGCGTCGAAGCCGAGATCGGCAAGTGCGAGGGCAAGCTCGGCAACGCCACCTTCGTGCAGAACGCCCCGGCCGCGGTGGTCGAGCAGGAGCGCGCGCGACTGGCCGACTGGAGCGCCCAGCTCGCCGGCCTGCGCGGGCAGCGGGCCAAGCTGTAGCCCGGGATGAGGCCGCGGGAGGCCGGCTTCCCGGGGTCCAGGCAAAAGCCCCCCTCACCCCAACCCTCTCCCCCATCGCGATGCGATGGGGAGAGTTCCGTCAGCTACAGCGACCTCGTTCAAATATCCACGCGACGCATCAAGCCCCCTCTCCCCCGCTCGCAGGGGAGAGGGCTGGGGTAAGGGGGGCTGACGCCGCGAGTAATGCCGGCTGCCCGCGGATCCAAGCAGAAGCCCCCCTCACCCCAACCCTCTCCCCCATCGCGATGCGATGGGGGAGAGGGAGCTGCATCCCCACATGCCGTTCAAGACGTACGCAAGGGGGGGAGAATTCCGCCGGCTACAGCGGCCTCATTCAAATATCCACGCGACCCATCAAACCCCCTCTCCCCGCTCGCGGGGGAGAGGGGGCCGCATCCCCACATGCCGTTCAAGACGTACGCAAGGGGGAGAATTCCGCCGGCTACAGCGGCCTCATTCAAATATCCACGCGACCCATCAAGCCCCCTCTCCCCCGCTTGCGGGGGAGAGGGCTGGGGTGAGGGGGCTGACGCCGATAGGAATGCCGGCTCCCCCTCACCCCAAGCCACCCCCATCGCGATGCGAGGGGGGAGAGGGAGCTGCATCCCGAAACGGCCCCGTAGCGATCCGCATCCCGCACGCGAATCCGCGCAATCGAAACCATCCGCTCCCGCTCCTGCTCCTTCCCGGGGGCATTTCGTCGCCCTCCCTCCGATTTCATCGCGATCCGCTGGCGGCCGCCGCGCGGGCCGCTATGCTCGCCGCCATCAGTCAGACCGCCGTGATCGCCGTGTTCGCCAGCCTCCATCTCGTCTTCCGCATGCTGTTCGCCTGGGCCGTGACGCTGATCCTGGCCGGGTTCCTGTGGAGCGGGCTGTTCTACGGCATGAACGACGGCCCGGGCTGGATCTTCGGCCTGCTGTGCATGCTGCTGATGGTGTCGGTGCTGATCGGCACGATCTCGCACATCCGCCGGGTCGGCCTGATCGCCAGCCGCGTCGATCGCACCACGCTGTCCACCCGCCACCGCCGCCAGATCGAGATGCCGTGCGAGGCCGGCGAGGCCTTCGACATGCTCGACGCGGCGCTGCGCGAACTGCCACGCTGCGAGCACATCGAGAGCGCGCGCGACAGCCTGCAGGCGCGCGCCAGGGTGCCCCGCGCCGATCCCTACGCCGAGCGGCCGCCGTCGCGCTTCAACGTGTTCGCGCGGCTGGCGATCAAGCACAACCAGATCAAGGCCACGGTGACGCCCGGCCACGGCACCAGCAGCATCACCCTGCTGTGCGGCCCGGACGCGGAGGTGTGGACCGACCTGCTGCTGCTCGACGACGGCAGCAACCTGGAGAACGTCGAGGCGCTGACCCGCGCGATCACCCGCCGCGTGTCCGAGCGCCGCCGCAGCGAGAAGGCCGAGGTCGCGCAGACGGTCACCGACAAGGAACTGACCGTGGCCCGGCTCAACCTGCTGCACGCCCAGGTCGAGCCGCACTTCCTCTACAACACGCTGGCCAGCGCGCAGGTGCTGACCCGCACCGATCCGGCCCGCGCCGACCAGATGCTCGGCCACCTGATCCAGTACCTGCGCCGCTCGCTGCCGCAGATCGACGACACCGATTCCACCCTGGGCGACGAACTTGAGCGCGCGCAGGCGTACCTGGAGATCCTGAAGATCCGCATGGGCAATCGCCTGCAGTTGCAGATCGACGTGCCGGATCCGCTGAAGCGCCAGCCGTTCCCGCCGATGATGCTGCAGACGCTGGTCGAGAACGCGATCAAGCACGGCCTGGAGCCGAAGACCGAGGGCGGCACCGTGTGGATCCGCGCGCGCGAGCACGACGGCCAGGTGTCGGTCACCGTCGCCGACGACGGCCTGGGCTTCAACGCGCAGACCGGCGGCACCGGCATCGGCCTGAAGAACGTGCGCGAACGACTGCGCCTGCTGCATGGCGGCGCGGCGAACTTCTCCATCGTGTCCAACTTCCCCGCCGGCGTGGCCGCGACCATCGCCGTGCCCACCGCAGGAGAGCGCCGCCATGACTGACTGCGTGATCGCCGAGGACGAGGAACTGCTGCGCACCGCGCTGGCCTCGCTGCTGCGCGAGGTGTGGCCGGAGCTGCGCATCGTCGCCGCGTGCGAGGACGGCGCCAGCGCGCTGGAGGCCATCGCCGAGCACCAGCCCGCCGTGGCCTTCCTCGACATCCGCATGCCCGGGCTGACCGGCATGGAAGTGGCGCGCGCCGCCGGCGAGGCCAGCCCGCGCACGCAGATCGTGTTCGTCACCGCCTACGACCAGCACGCCATCGACGCCTTCGAGCAGGGCGCGGTCGATTACCTGCTCAAGCCGGTAACGCGCGAACGGCTGCAGGCCACCGTGCAGCGGCTGCAGGCGCGCGCGGCCAGCGGCCATCCCGACACCGCCACGCTCGATGCACTGCTGCGGCGGCTGGCCGGCGCGAACGCGCGCAAGCGCGAGCCGCTGGTCTGGCTGACCGCCAGCGCCGGCCGCGAGACGCGGCTGATCATGGTCGAGGACGTGGCCTACTTCCAGGCCGACAACAAGTACACCACGGTGATGACCGCCGACGGCGAGGCGCTGCTGCGCAAGCCGATCCGCGAACTGCTCGACGCGCTGGATCCGGACGTGTTCAAGCAGATCCACCGCTCCACCATCGTCAACCTCAAGGCCATCGCCTCGATCGCGCGCGACGACACCGGCAAGGGCCGGGTGAAGCTGAAGTCGCGCCCGGAGACGCTGACCGTCAGCCAGGCCTTCATGCCGCTGTTCCGCAACATGTGATCACGCACCGCGGCCGCACGCAGGACGCGCCGCCGCCACGAGGACTCCGCCATGCGCATCATCGCCAGCTGCTTTTCCGTGCTGCTCTCGCTCGCCGGCTGCCACGACAGGCCACAGGCGACCACGGTGGTGCGCGCCTCGGCCGATGGCGTGGACACGCTGCACAGCCGCGCCACCCTGCGCGGCGGCGTCGCCCGCTTCGAATGCCTGCGCAGCGACAGCGGCCATTGCCACTACGTCGTGCAGGCGGACGACTGCCGCCTCGCCGCCGGCGTGGATCGCATCACCCGCTGCGGCGAGCCGAAGGTGGAGCGATTTGCACTGGACGTCGGCGCCAACGTCGAGCTGGCGGTGCGGACGACCGACCTGCGCCAGTGCGTGGACAGCCTGGCGCCGGCGGCGCCGGATTGCCCGGGCTGATCGTCGATCAGACCCGCGCGCCGCAGCCCATGCACCTGCGCCAGGTCCGGCCCTGGCGGTCGGTGCGCGGGCGCGACAACGGGCCGCCGCACTCGCAGCGCTGCTCGCGGCCCTGCGCCCAGCGCCACAGCCGCCAGCTGGCACGCAACGCCAGGTACAGCGCCACCATCACCGCAAGCAGGAAAACCAGCGACGCCAGCCGCGCTGCCGGCACGCTGCCGATCAGCCGGTGCGAGCGCGCGAACATCTCGGCCAGCAGCAGCCCGCCGACCGGCACCAGCGCGGCCGGCGCATACATGCGCAGCACGATTCTGGATATCGGCTTCATCGCCTGTCACCTCCCTCGGACGATCCGCAGTAGAACCCGGCCGCGCGCGCCGCTCAATGACCCGGGTGCAGGCCGTGGCACTTCCGCTTCACTTCACTTCGTCATCCCGGCGCAGCCGGGAAGTACTTCACATTGGCCGGGCGCGGTCAGCCGAGCAAGCTCGGCTCTACAGGCTGGGTGCGCCCGGGCTGCGGGAAGGTGGACGATACGCCTAGCTGGTGATGGTCTGGGTCAACGACTGCCAGGTCGGCGGCTCGGGCCAGTCGGGCGACTGGTTGCCGTCCAGCACGCGGCGCAGGTCGCGGCGGTCCACCTGCGGGGCCAGCGCGTGGACCAGGTCCAGCGCGTAGTCGCGCAGCACGCGCTCGCGCGGCAGCACCGCCCAGGCGATGCACTCCTTGATCTCCCCGGGCGCCGGCCAGGCGCGCAGGTCAGTGTCGCCGGCGCTGACCGCCATCTCGGCCAGCAGGCCGACGCCGAGGCCGGCGCGCACGTAGGTCTTGATCAGGTCGGCATCCAGCGCGGTCACCGCGATGCTCGGCTCCAGCCCGGCGCCGGCGAAGGCGCGCTGCAGCGACGACCCGCTGCGGGTGGAAGATTCGTAGCTGATCAGCGGCTGCCGGGACAGGTCTTCCATGCCGGGGACGGCGTCGCCGCGATCCAGCGCGTGGCCGCGCGGCACCAGCACCAGCCGCCGCCAACGGTACAGCGGCACGGCGATGCCGGCGCCAGGCTCGTCGCCGGAGGTGCTGACCACGGCGATGTCGGCGTCGCCGGCGCTGAGCAGGTCCAGCGCGTCGCTCTCTGCGGCCTGTTGCAGGTGCACGCTGACCTGCGGGTAGGCCTGCTTGATGCGGGCGATGGCCGGCGGCAGCACGAAGCGCGCCTGGGTGTGGGTGGTGGCCAGGATCAGCTGTCCCTGGCTCTCGCGGCGCTGGTTGGCCGCGTAGGTGCGGATGTTGTTGGCCTCGGCCAGCAGCGCGCGGGCGCGCTCGATGACCTCGCCGCCGGCCTGCGTGATCGCCTCCAGGCTGCGGCCCTTGCGCACGAACAGCAGGAAGCCCAGCTCGTCCTCCAGCTGCTTGAGCTGCTTGGACAGGCCCGGCTGGGTGGCGTGCACGCGCGCGGCCGCCAGGGTGATGTTGAGGTCGGCGTCGGCGATGGCCACCAGGTAGCGGAGTTGGGTCAACGTCATGGTGGGGACGGGCGAGGCCGGAACGGCTCGTGAATGTAGAGGATTTCCCCGGAACGTAGCCGCCGCCGCTTATAACCACAAGGAATATGTGCAGAGGGGTTCGTCATTTCCTCGCCCATATAACCCGACGTTAGGGTCAGCGGCCCGACTTCACAGAACACCGCCGTGAGCGCACCGCTGTTTCCCCTGTTCGCCGATTTGCGCCAGCGCGCGGTGCTGGTGGTCGGTGGCGGCGCGGTCGCCGAGCGCAAGGTCGAGGCGCTGCTGCACGCCGGCGCCCTGCCCCGGGTCGGCGCGCCGGCGCTGACCGCCCGCCTGGACGACTGGGCCAGGCAGGGCCGCATCGCGCATGTCGAAGGCGGCTTCACGCCGGCCTGGCTGGAAGGCGTATGGCTGGTCGTCGCCGCCACCGACGATGCCCGGGTCAACCACGCCGTCGCCGCGGCCGCCGAATCGCGCCGGCTGCTGGCCAACGTGGTGGACGACGCCGAGCTGTCCAGCTTCCACGTGCCGGCGGTGATCGAGCGCGGCGCGCTGCAGGTCGCCATTTCCAGCGGCGGCGGCGCGCCGATGGTCGCCCGCCACCTGCGCCGCCAGTTGGAGACCTGGCTGGACGACAGCTGGGGCGCGCTGGTCGACCTGTTCGCCCGCCAGCGCCAGCGCATCCGCGCGCGCTTCCCGCAGCTGGGCCAGCGCCGCCGCTTCTTCGAGGACGCGCTGGCCGGGCCGCTGCCGCAGCTGCTGCGCCGCCGCCAGACGGAGCGCGCCGCGCAGTGGCTGGACGAGGCGCTGGCCTCCCCCGTGGCCGCAGCCTGCCCCGGCTTCGTCACCCTGGTCGGCGCCGGCCCCGGCGACCCGGGCCTGCTGACCCTCAACGCGCTGCGCGCGATGAACGAGGCCGACGTGATCCTGCACGACCGCCTGGTCAGCAACGACGTGCTGCGGCTGGCGCGGCGCGATGCCGCGCGCATCGAGGTCGGCAAGTCCGCCAGCGGCCACAGCGTGCGGCAGGAGCAGATCCACGCACTGATGCTGGAGCACGCGCGCGCCGGCCTGCGGGTGGTGCGGCTGAAGGGCGGCGATCCGTTCGTGTTCGGCCGCGGCGGCGAGGAACTGGAGTTCCTGCGCGCGCACGGCGTCGGCTACGCGGTGGTGCCCGGCATCACCGCGGCGCTGGCTTGCGGTGCCTACGCCGGCATCCCGCTGACCCACCGCGACCACGCCCAGTCGGTGCGGCTGGTCACCGCGCACTGCAAGGACTCGCTGGATACGCTGGACTGGGCCGCGCTGGCGCAGGAACGGCAGACGCTGGCGGTCTACATGGGCGTGGCCGGGCTGGACGGCTTCCGCGCGCGGATGCTGGCGGCCGGCCGCGCGCCGGGCACGCCGTTCGCGCTGGTCGAGAACGGCTCGCGCGCCGTCCAGCGCGTCGTCACCGGCACGCTGGACGACCTGCCCGCCGCCGCCCTGCGCCACCGCGTGCAGTCGCCCGCGCTGCTGATCCTGGGCGAGGTCGCCGCGCTGGCCGACACGCTGCACTGGTTCGGCGACGCGCCGCTGCGCGGCGACGCCGCGCCTTCCTCACCCGCCCTGAAGGACGCGGCGCCCACGCTGGCGCACGCGGCCTGATTCCCGCTTCCCCTTTGCCTCGCCGCTACCGGAGACTCGCATGGCCATCCACGACAGCATCCTCGACACCATCGGCCGCACCCCGGTCGTCAAGCTGCAGCGCATCGCGCCCGCGCACGTGAACGTCTACGCCAAGGTCGAGTCGTTCAACCCCGGCGGCTCGGTCAAGGACCGCCTGGCGCTGGCGATCATCCTCGACGCCGAGGCCAGGGGCCTGCTCAAGCCCGGCGACACCATCGTCGAGGCCACTTCCGGCAACACCGGCGTGGCGCTGGCGATGGTCGCCGCCGCGCGCGGCTACAAGTTCGTCGCCACCATGACCGAGACATTCTCGATCGAGCGCCGCAAGCTGATGCGCGCCTACGGCGCCAAGGTCATCCTGACCCCGGCCGCCGAGCGCGGCACCGGCATGGTGCGCAAGGCCGAGGAACTGGCCGCCAGGCACGGCTGGTTCCTCGCCAGCCAGTTCGCCAACCCCGCCAACCCGGCCTACCACCGCAACACCACCGCGGCGGAAATCCTGCGCGACTTCGCCGGCCTGCCGCTGGATCATTTCGTCAGCGGCTGGGGCACCGGCGGCACGTTGACCGGCGTCGGCGAAGTGCTGCGGGTGGCGCGCCCGGAAGTGCGCATCACCGCCGCCGAGCCGGCCAACGCGGCGCTGCTGAGCGGCAACGAATGGAAGCCGCACAAGATCCAGGGCTGGACGCCGGACTTCGTGCCGGAAGTGCTCAATCGCGAGGTCGCCGACCGGATCCTGCAGATCGCCGACGAGGAGGCGATCGCCCATGCACGCCGGCTGGCCGCCGAGGAAGGCATCTTCGTCGGCGTTTCCGCCGGCGCCACCGTGGCCGCCGCGCTGCGGGTCGCGCAGGACGCCGAACCCGGCTCGGTGCTGCTGGCGATGCTGCCGGATACCGGCGAGCGCTATTTCTCCACCCCGCTGTTCGAGGGCGTCAACGAGGGATCGGACGACGAATGGCTGGCGTCGGTGGCTGAGGCTTCGCTGCCCTGAGGTCCCACAGCGGTTACGGAAGAGTCCTTCTCATCCGCCAGCGGGGAGAAGGTGCCCGAAGGGCGGATGAGGGGGAAAGCGCGGCATGCCGCGCAAACGGATCACCTCGACCCCGCAAGCAGGGGGAGAGGGGAAGCCCAGGAATCCGCGTTCCAAACAAAGACGCCGGCATCAGCCGGCGTCTTCGCATGCATGAAGATGTGAACAGGCCGATCAGCCTTCCCACTCGCCCATCGCCGCCAGGCCGTTCTCCTTGGCGCGCGCATGGACCACCTGCTGCGCCTTGGCGAAGTTGCCCTTCAGGTCCTGCGACCACAGCTTCAGCGCGGCCTGCTGCATCGCGCGACCGTAGGAGAAGCTCAGCGGCCACGGCAGGTTGCCCAGGCGGTTCATCGCGTTGAGGTGGGCGGTGGACTGCTCGTCGGTCTGGCCGCCGGACAGGAACACGATGCCCGGCAGGATCGCCGGCACGGTGCTCTTCAGGCACATCACGGTGGACTCGGCCACCTCGTCGACGTCGGCCTGCTCCGGGCAGTCCTTGCCGGCGATGACCATCGAGGCCTTCAGGATGGTGCCTTCCAGCAGCACGTTCTGCTCGTACAGCGCGCCGAACAGCGAGCGCAGCGTCGCCTCGGTGACCTCGTAGCAGGTCTGGATGTCGTGGTTGCCGTCCATCAGCACCTCCGGCTCGACCATCGGCACCAGGCCGTTCTCCTGGCACAGCGCGGCGTAGCGCGCCAGCGCGTGCGCGTTGGCCTCGATGCAGGTGCCGGACGGGATGTCGTCGCCGATGGTGATGACCGCGCGCCACTTGGCGAAGCGCGCGCCCAGGGCGTAGTACTCCTTCAGGCGATCGCGCAGGCCGTCCAGTCCTTCCGTGACCACCTCGCCCGGGCAGCCGGCCAGCGGGTGGGTGCCCTTGTCGACCTTGATGCCCGGGATGATGCCGTTGGCGGCCATGTGCTTGGCGAACGGCACGCCGTCGCGGGTGGACTGGCGCAGGGTCTCGTCGAACAGGATCGCGCCGGAGATGTAGTCGGAGAGCCTGGGCGTGGTCAGCAGCAGCTCGCGGTAGGCGCGGCGGTTCTCCTCGGTGTTCTCGATGCCCACGCCGGCGAAGCGCTTGGCGATCGTGCCGGTGGACTCGTCGATCGCGATGATGCCCTTGCCCCGGGCCACCATGGCCTGGGCGGTTTCTGCAAGCTGTTCGATGCTCATGAGGGGTTCCTGTGGAGGGGGCGGGAAAAGACCAATTATAGACCAGCGCCCCGGGCGTGGGCGCCGGACGATGCCTGCGAAAGCAGCGGGCCCTACAGTTCGCCCAGTCCCTCGGGCTTGCCGTCGGCGCCGATCTGCAGCAGCCGCAGCGTGTTGGTCGCGCCGTGGGTCTCCATGTGGTCGCCGCTGGTGAAGATGACGCGGTCGCCCTCGTCCAGCAGCGCGCGGTCGCACAGGCAGCGCAGCGATTCGCGCGCGGCCTCGCGCGGGGCCAGGCCGCGGCTGTCGAAGGCGATCGGCACCACGTCGCGCATCAGCGCCATGCGCCGGCGCGCTCCGTCGTGGCGCGAGAACGCGTAGATCGGCGCGTTGGCGCGGAAGCGCGACAGGTAGCGCGCGGTGCCGCCGGACTCGGTCATCGCCACGATCGCGCGCACGCCGATGTGCTCGGTCAGGAACATCGCCGCCATCGCGATGGCCTGGTCGGCGCGCAGCAGGTCGCGCGGCGCCTTCTCGAAATCGGTGTCCATCTCGAACTGCTTCTCGGCGCCCAGGCAGATGCGCGCCATCGCCTCGACCGCCCGCACCGGGTAGGCGCCGGCGGCGGTCTCGGCCGACAACATCACCGCGTCGGTGCCGTCGATGACCGCGTTGGCCACGTCCAGCACCTCGGCGCGCGTGGGGATGGGGCTTTCGACCATCGACTGCAGCATCTGCGTGGCGGTGATCACCACGCGGTTGCGCGCCAGCGACTCGCGGATGATCTTCTTCTGCAGGCCGGGCAGCTCGGCGTCGCCGATCTCCACGCCCAGATCGCCGCGCGCGACCATCACCACGTCGCTGGCGTCGACGATCTCGGCCAGGTTCTCGATCGCCTCGGTGCGCTCGATCTTGGACACCAGCGCCGCGTCGCTGCCGTGCGCGCGGGCGATCCGGCGCGCCTCGTTCATGTCCTCGGCGTTGCGGCAGAACGACACGGCGATGAAGTCCACGCCGATCTTGGCGACGATGCCGATCAGTTCCTTGTCGCGCTCGGTCAGCGCGCCCAGCGACAGCCCGCCGCCCTGCTTGTTCAGGCCCTTGCGATCGGACAGCGCGCCGTCGTTGAGCACGCTGCAGACGATGCGCGCGCCTTCCACGCGCTCGACGCGCAGCTGCATCAGGCCGTCGTCGAGCAGCAGCACGTCGCCGGGCTGCACGTCGCCGGGCAGGCCCAGGTAGCTGACGCCGACCTGCGTGGCATCGCCCGGCGGCGCCCCGGCGTCGGCGACCAGGTCGAAGCGTTCGCCGGCGCGCAGCATCACCTTGCCCTCGGCGAAGCGCTCGATGCGGATCTTCGGGCCGGGCAGGTCGGCCAGGATGCCGACCTCGGCGCCGGCGCGCTGCGCGGCGGCGCGCACGGCGGCGGCGCGCCTGGCCTGCGCGGACGGATCGCCATGCGAGAAATTCAGCCGCACCACGTTGACGCCGGCGCGGAACAGATCGTCGAGCACGCCGGGGGGATCGGTGGCCGGTCCGAGCGTGGCGAGGATCTTGGTGCGGCGTAGGCGTGCGCTCATGGAATCTTCTGCGGCTGAAAACGCACAAACGCTATCACAGCCGCGCGCATCGGCGATGGCCTTGCGCGCGGGGTTGGCGGGGTTGTCCCGGGACAGCAGGCGCGACAAGCGGAAACCGCTGTTTTCAAGCGGTTTTCCCGCATTGACGAGTGGTATTTTTTTGGTCTTTGCGCAGGCCTGATTGCTGCGCTTGCACATGGCTGCTTGCGCGTATTGCGCGAAGCGGGCGATGGAACTGCCACCACCCTCGCATCATCTGCTTCGTCCGTTTCCTTCTCCCGCCTGCGGGAGAAGGTGGCGCACGGCGCCGGATGAGGGGAAGCGCGTCACCGGGCCAGGTTGCGAACGGATTGCCCCCATCCGCTACCGTATCAAGTACGGAGCAGGCTCTTCGGGCACCTGTCCGGCCCAGCGCAGCGCGCCGGGCGTTCGGCCGGTTCGCGCGGCATGCCGCACAAGCGGGGGAAGGGAGAACGTTTGCGTGCATGCCGCCTTGCCGGGAGGCAGCATTCAAGCCGCCAGCAGATCCAGCAGATGGCGCGGATTCCGCGCCAGCGCATCGGCCCCGGCGGCGCGCAGTTCGGCCTCGCCGCCGAAGCCCCACAGCACGCCGACGCCGCGCATGCGGTGGTGGCGCGCGCCCTCGATGTCCATGTGGCGGTCGCCGATCATCGTGCAATCGGGCGCGCGCAAGGACAGGCGCTGCAATGCCTCGGCGATCAGTTCCGGCTTGTGGCTGATCGCGCCGTCGGCGGTGGCGCCGACGATGTCGTCGAAGCAGTCGCCGAACGGCAGGTGCTCGACGATCCTGCGCGCATGCGGCTCGTTCTTGGCGGTGACCACCGCCAGTCGGTGGCCGGCCTGGCGCAGCGCGATCACCGCCTCGCCGATGCCCGGGTAGATCTCGTGCTCGCTCCAGCCGTGGCTCTCGAAGCGTTCGCGGTAATGCTCCACCGCCCGTTCCACCCGCGCCGCCTCGCCCAGCAGCGGGGCGAAGCTGGTGCGCAGCGCCGGGCCGATCCAGCGCCGCAGTTCTTCCTGCGGCGGCACCGGGTGATCCATCCGCTCCAGCGCGTGGGCGACGCAGCGGGTGATGCCGACGGCCGAGTCGATCAGCGTGCCGTCGAGGTCGAAGAACAGCGTGGTGCGGCTCACTGCCCGCGCGCCTCCAGCGCGGCCACCGCCGGCAGCGTCTTGCCTTCGAGGAACTCGAGGAACGCGCCGCCGCCGGTGGAGATGTAGCCGACGTCGCCGCCGATGCCGTACTTGTCCACCGCCGCCAGGGTGTCGCCGCCGCCGGCGATCGAGAACGCCTTCGACGCGGCGATCGCGCGCGCCAGCGCCTCGGTGCCCTTGCCGAAGGCGTCGAACTCGAACACGCCGACCGGGCCGTTCCACACCACCGTGCCGGCGCCGGCGATCAGCCCGGCGTAGCGCGCGGCGGTGTCCGGGCCGATGTCGAGGATCAGCTCGTCGTCGGCGACCTCGGCCACCGGCTTCACCGTGGCCGGCGCGTCGGCCTTGAACTCGGTGGCCACCACCACGTCGGTCGGCAGCGGGATGTCGGCGCCGCGCGCCCGCGCGTCGGCGACGATCTGCCTGGCGGTGTCGAGCAGGTCGGCCTCGTACAGCGACCTGCCGACCGCATGGCCGGCCGCGGCGATGAAGGTGTTGGCGATGCCGCCGCCGACGATCAGCTGGTCGACCTTGCCGACCAGGCTGGACAGCAGTTCGAGCTTGGTCGAGACCTTGCTGCCGGCGACGATCGCCAGCAGCGGCCGCGCCGGCGCGTGCAGCGCCTTGGCCAGCGCGTCCAGCTCGGCCATCAGCAGCGGGCCGCCGGCCGCAACCGGGGCGAAGCGGATGACGCCGTGGGTGGAAGCCTGCGCGCGGTGCGCGGTGCCGAAGGCGTCCATCACGAACACGTCGCACAGCGCCGCGTACTTGCGCGACAGCGCCTCGTCGTCCTTGCCCTCGCCGGGATTCATCCGGCAGTTCTCCAGCAGCGCGATCCGGCCCGGCTGCACGTCCACGCCCTCGGTCCAGTCGCGCAGCAGCGGCACTTCCACGCCGAGCAGCTCGGACAGGCGCGCGGCCACCGGCGCCAGCGAATCGGCCTCGCTCCACACGCCTTCCTTCGGCCGGCCCAGGTGCGAGGTCACCATCACCGCCGCGCCCTTCTCCAGCGCCAGCTTCAGCGTCGGCAGCGAGGCGACGATGCGCTGTTCGGAGGTGATGCGACCGTTCTCGATCGGCACGTTGAGATCCTGGCGGATCAGCACGCGCTTGCCGGACAGATCGAGGTCGGTCATGCGGACGATGGCCATGCGGCGTTCCTTCTGGCGGGGAAAGACGCCTATTGTCCCGGCTACGGCGCGGGCGGGCAAACCGGGGCGGGCCGGCACGCCGCGATTCCGATGCGTCGAGGCTGAACGCCAGGGCAGTTTCGATTCGGATTCTTGATTCTGCCGCCATCCCCGCGAAGGCCGAAGCCACGGGCGGCTACGAGGAGCCTCTGCTCGAAGCCTGTTGCGACGCCGGCCCCCGGATTGCCCGGGTGACCCCGCCAGGCCCGGCGCTTTGCCAACGCTACCGGCGATCTGGCCAAGAGCGACGGCATCGACGCCCGCATCCTTGCGCTGATGGCCCGGCGGTTCGCCGACTGGCTGCGTCCCCATGCAACGCCGGGATCAAGCCGAATCGCGGAGCAATCCGGCTTGAACGATGTCAGGCGCCAACGAGCTTCCAGTGCTTTGAGGCATTCAACTTCTTCCTGGCTTCCTCAGAGGCGAAAATTCGAACGTAGCCACAACCGTGACATACGCACGGACAGATCTCGGCCGCAAAAAAGCCACCGGCCAACCCAGGGAGCAATGTCTCCCCCATTGCACCGCCCGGGTTTGGAAAGTACTTCCCATACTGATAAATCTCATTCGAGCCACATACCGGACAAGGTTTCATGCGTATTTCCTCGCTGTTGAGGTCTTGGGTGTTGATATCCAGCGCCGCAGCCAAAGCCTTCTTTGACTGGAGCGATGCTGATCCACACTTTTCGACGCGTTGAACGGTCCGCAGATTCAACCCGGCCGCGATGGCCAATTCTTCCTGTGACCAGGATCGCTCCTTGCGGAGCTTGATGATCAATTCGGAATTAACGTTCATCGATACCCTCGACGGGTTTTCAGGGACGCGAGGTACTCTTCACGAAGCGCCGGGAAAGGCATACGGCTTGCGTACGTGAGCGATGCGGCGATAGTACGACAGTCTTACGACACCGAGCTGCGTCTCGAGGGCTTGGTCATGGCCTGGGCAGGCCCGACCACAAGACAGTTGCTGAAGTCGCTGGATCCCCGCCTTCGGGGACGACGGACAAATCGAACCTAGTCGACCTTCGGCCGCCGCAGCAGGCTGAACGCCATCGCCGCCACCAGCGCCGCACCCCCCAGCAGCAGCGCCCACAGCAGCCAGCCGGTCCAGTTCACCGGGGTGGCCTGCGGGGCCAGCGCGGCGTCGCCGGCCAGCGTCCGCGGCTGGCCCAGGTAGGCCGGCGCCGGGCGCCAGTCGTCGCCCTGCGAGCGCCGCAGCGCATCGACCAGCTGCGGCATCGGCGCGGCCGCGCGCGCGGCCTTCGCGCTGCCGGCCACCAGCGTGTACGGCCCTTCGCCCTGCGCCAGGAACACCACCACCTCCGGCCGGTACAGCAGGCGCAGCGTCGGCGCTTCCACCGGGACGCCGCGGGTGGCGTGCAGGCGCCAGTAGCGGTCGCGCACCGGCACGTCCGCCAGCGCCTGCGGCTGCGACACGCTGGCCGCGCTGTTGCCGGCCACGCGCCAGGCGAACCACGGGCCGGCGCGGCGCTGCCAGGCTGCGTCCTCGCGGTCGCGGCTCTCGACCATCCATTCCACCGCCGCGTTGCCCTGCCCTTCGATGTCGACCGCCGCCACCGGGAAATGCCCGAGCAGATCGAACTCGTAATAGTCGCGCCCCTGCGCGCCGACCTTGCGCGCGGCCAGCGACTCGTGCGCCAGCGCCGGCTGCGCGCGCAGCGGCGGCAGCCGCGCCTGCGCGCCGGTGACCGGCAGCGCCGGCGCGTCGTCCAGCGGGGTCAGCCGCAGGTAGCGCGCCGGCTGCACCAGCGGCACGTCGTTGTGGCGCAGGCGCTGCCCGCCCTGCGCCAGGTCCAGCAGTTCCAGCCGAGTCTGCGCGGTGCGCCAGTCCTGCAGGTCGTCGCTGGTCTCGACGCGGAAGGCGGCGCGGATCGGCCGCTCGGCGTTCCACTGGATCTCCACCGCCTCGACGCGCTCGCGCACGCGGCTGAGGTCGAACTGCAGCACGCGGCCCTCGCCTTCGGCGGTGGCCTGGGCATCGCCGGCGCGGGCCTGCACCGAGAGGATGCGGCCGTCCGCGTCGCGCTCGGCGAACACGGCCAGATCGCCGCGTGCCTTGCCGGCCTGCGCGGGCAGCGCGAACCACGCCACCGGCACGCGCCGCGCCGAACGGGTCAGCGGCGCCTCCGGCGCGAACACGTCGGCCGGCACCGGCTGCCCCTGCGCGTTGATCACGTCCAGATCCTTCAGCGCCGGCCCGATCGCGGTGCGGTAGACCTGCGCGTCCAGCTCGACGCGGTAGGCGCCGCCGTCGTCGCGCCCGAGCAGCAGCGGCCACTGCCGCGCGTAGTCCTCGCGCGGCGCGGCGGTGGCGATCAGCGGCAGCAGCAGCGCCAGCCAGGCCAGCCTCGTCGTCTTCATGCGTTGATTTCCCCGGGGTTGCGCGGCGGCGCGGGCGCCAGGTAGCCCACGCCGGTGCACAGCAGGCCATAGGCGATGAACGAGGCGATGCCGAGCACGTCGCCCAGGTTGCCGCGATCGATCAGCAGCAGCTTGCCCAGCACCACCGCCATCAGCACCGCCCCGGCCAGCCACAGCGTGCGCTGGCCGCGCCGCGAGCCGAGCACCCAGCCCATCACGCCGAGCGCGCTCCAGACCACGGTCAGGCTGGTCTGCGCCAGGCTGGTGCGCAGCAGGCCCTCGTTCCACGCGATCCCGCCCCAGTGGTGGACCGCGTGCAGCGTGATCGAGGTGACCAGCAGGAAGCCGGCAACCGACAGCAGCACCACCCGCAGGTCGCGCAGCATGCCGGGCGCGTGCCCCGACCACAGCCAGTGCGCGGCCAGCGCCAGCGTCGCCGCCTGGGCGAGCTCCAGCGGATTGAGCAGCGGCAGCCACGGCAGCGGCGCGCTGTCGCCGGCGGCCAGCAGCGAGAACGGCCAGCCGACCGCCAGCACCAGGAAATACAGGCCCAGCAGCAGCGGACGCCAGCCGTCGAAACGCTCGCCCAGCGGCGCCGCCAGCCACGGCCAGCGCAGCAGGCCCACCGCGGCCAGCACGCACCACGGCGACGCCACCGCCAGCCAGCGCCAGCCCTCGGCCAGCGCCTGGCGATCGCACAGCCACAGCAGCAGCAGCGAGATCACGAACGGCCACACCAGCCACCACACCCCTTGCGCGGCGGCGGCCAGGCGATGCCCGCTGGCGCGCAGGCAGATCAGGCTGCGCACGCCCAGCACCGCATAGGCCAGCCAGGCCCACGCGCCGTGACCGGCGAACGGCTGTCCATGCGCGTCGCTCTGCAGCAGCGCCAGCGGCACGGCGGCGGCCAGCCCCAGCAGCGTGGTCGCGGCCAGCGCGGCGGCCGGACGGCGGCGATGCGTCTCGGCCGCCAGCCAGCCGGTCAGCGCGATCAGCGCCAGCGCGGCGTCGGCGCGCGCATCCCAGGCGACGAAGCGCCCGATCTCGTGCAGGCCATTGCCCAGCCACCACGCCAGTCCCCACAGGTAGAACAGCAGCGCCGGCAGGTCCAGGCGCCGTTCGCGATAGCTCCACGCGCTGCCCAGCCCGGCCAGTGCGATCAGCAGCGCGCTCATGAACGCCGGATTGGCGATGGCGTCCGCGGCCGCGCCACTGCCGGCCAGGAACGCCAGCGCCGCCAGCAGTTGCAGCGCGATGCCGCTGACCTGCGGCAGCCGGCGCCGCTGGCGCAGGCCCAGCCACACCAGCGCCGCGCCTTCCAGCGCGAACACGCTGGCGGTGGCGCGGGCCGACAGCGCCAGCGGCACCGCCAGCGTGGCGAAGCCGACCGCCAGCAGCGCGTAGGACTGCCGCAGCGCCGCGCCCGTGCGCATGCGCCGCAGCAGCCACCACGCCAGCGCCGCGTACAGCGCGCCCAGTCCCAGCGCGTTGAACGCCAGCGGCATGCGCGCGCCTTCCAGCAGCGCGGCCTGCAGCGAGAACGCCACCAGCGGCGTGCCGAACACCAGGCAGCCGTCGATGAAGTCGCGCCGTCCTTCCGGCAGCCGGCGCAGGTACAGCAGCGGGATCAGCAGGTAGAAGGCGAAGAACAGCAGCAGGAACGGCTCGGTGCTGGCGAACTTGTGCGGCTGGTAGTCCATCGCGCCCCACAGCGTGCCGATGCCGAAGGTGAAGGCGAAGCCGAGCAGGTTGAGCACGCGCCACGACTTGAACCACGCCACCGCGAAGATCGCCGCGTTGAGGATGGCGTAGTACGAGAACAGCGCAACGTGGTTGCCGCTGCCGGTCGAGAGCCAGATCGGCGCGAGGAAACCGGCCAGCAGCGCCAGCACCGCCAGCGCCCTGGCGTCCTGCAGCACCGCCAGCATGCCGGCGCCGGCCACCAGCACGATGCTCAGGCCGAACGCCAGTTCCACCGGCAGCATCGTATGAAGCTTGAACGCGGCGAACACGGTCAGCAGCAGCACGCCGATCGCCCCGCCCTGCAGGCTCAGCGCGAACGCGCGGTTGCTCTCGCGCTTGCGCCAGGCGAAGGCCAACGCGGCCAGCGCGGCGGCGGCGATCGCGGCCAGCCGCAGTTCCAGCGGCAACGAGAACAGGCCCTGGTCGCTGGCGTACTTGAGCAGCGCCGCGACGCCGGCGAACAGCACCAGCACGCCGATCTTGACCGGCACGTTGCCGACGGTGAACCAGCGCCGGATCGCGCGCAGCGCGATGTCGAACACGCCCGGCTCGGGATCGCGCGGGGCTGGCGCGGGCTGCCGCCACTGCGGAGGCATTTCCTGCGTGGATGGGCGGCGCGGCGGCGGCGCGGGACGGTCGGGAACCGACGGGATCGGCGGCGGAACCGCCGGACGTGCGGCAGCGGCGTCGGCACCGGCATCGGACTGGACGGAAGCGGGTGCGTCGGCAGCGGCCGCGATCGTGGTCGTTGCCGGCCCGGCGGCATGGGCGGGCGCGGGTGCGCGAGGTGCTTCGCTCGGTGCCTGGCGCGCCTGCGGCGCGGCCTGCAGTTCCTGCAGCCGCTGCTCAAGCACGCCGACGCGGCGCTTGAGCGCGGAGAGGGAGAACAGCGCCACGATCAACAGCACCGGCATCGCCAGTATCGCCAAGCCCACCAGTACCAGCAGTCCTACCAGGTCATCCATCGCACGTCCTCTGATGCCGCGCCTGTCCGCATCCGATGCACGCCTGCGGCACTGGAGCGGCAGCCTCCGGTATCGCCCGGGTTTTTGCAAGGCACGCGGCCAGAGTCGCCGGGATCCCGGACATTCCCACGAAAGGCAGCGGAGCAAGCTCCGCTCTACAAAGGGTGCCTGTAGAGCCGAGCTTGCTCGGCTGCATTTTGCCGCCCGCAGTGCATCGGCGCGGCAGGTGGCATGGATGCCTTGCCGGGAATCCGGCGGGCATTCCCACGAAAGGCAGCGGAGCAAGCTCCGCTCTACAAAGGATGCCTGTAGAGCCGGGCTTGCTCGGCTGCATTTTGCCGGCCCGCAGTGCATCGGCGCGGCAGGTGGCATGGATGCCTTGCCGGGAATCCGGCGGGCATTCCCACGAAAGGCAGCGGAGCAAGCTCCGCTCTACAAAGGGTGCCTGTAGAGCCGAGCTTGCTCGGCTGCGTTTTGCCGGCCCGCAATGCATCGGCGCGGCAGGTGGCATGGATGCCTTGCCGGGAATCCGGCTGACATTCCCGCGAAAGGCAGCGGAGCAAGCTCCGCTCTGCAAAGGGTGCCTGTAGAGCCGGGCTTGCTCGGCTGCATTTTGCCGGCCCGCAGTGCATCGGCGCGGCAGGCGGCATGGACGCCTTGCCGGGAGTCCGGCGGGCATTCCCGCGAAGGGCAGCGGAGCAAGCTCCGCTCTACAAAGGGTGCCTGTAGAGCCGAGCTTGCTCGGCTGCATTTTGCCGCCCGCAGTGCATCGGCACGGCAGGCGGCATGGATGCCTTGCCGGGAGTCCGGCGGACATTCCCGCGAAGGGCAGCGGAGCAAGCTCCGCTCTACAAAGGGTGCCTGTAGAGCCGAGCTTGCTCGGCTGCATTTTGCCGACCGCGGTGAAGGGCAAGGCCGACGGCATGAAGACCAAAAAAGAAGGGCGCCATCGTGGCGCCCTTCCTGCGGATTGCGGTGGCGATTACTTCGCCGCGACCACCTTGACCATTTCCAGGCACTTGTTCGAGTAGCCCCATTCGTTGTCGTACCAGGCGACGATCTTGACGAAGGTGTCGTCCAGCGCGATGCCGGCCTCGGCGTCGAAGATCGAGGTGCGTGCGTCGCCGCGGAAATCGGTGGCCACCACCTTCTCGTCGGTGTAGCCGAGGATGCCCTTCAGCGCGCCCTCGCTCTGCGCCTTCATTTCAGCGCAGATCTCGGCGTAGGTGGCCGGGCTGGCCAGCTCGACGGTCAGGTCGACCACCGACACGTCCGAGGTCGGCACGCGGAACGACATGCCGGTCAGCTTGCCCTTCAGTTCCGGCAGCACCACGCCCACGGCCTTGGCCGCGCCGGTGGAGGAGGGAATGATGTTCTCGAGGATGCCGCGGCCGCCGCGCCAGTCCTTGTTGGACGGGCCGTCGACGGTCTTCTGCGTGGCGGTGGCGGCGTGCACGGTGGTCATCAGGCCGCGCTTGATGCCCCACTTGTCGTGCAGCACCTTGGCCACCGGCGCCAGGCAGTTGGTCGTGCACGAGGCGTTGGAGATGATCGCCTGGCCTGCGTAGGTGGCGCAGTTGACGCCGTGCACGAACATCGGCGTGTCGTCCTTCGACGGCGCCGACAGGATGACCTTCTTCGCGCCGGCATCGAGGTGCTTCTGCGCGGTCGCCTTGTCCAGGAACAGGCCGGTCGATTCGATCACCACCTCGGCGCCGACCTCGTCCCACTTGAGGTTGGCCGGGTCGCGCTCCTGGGTCAGGCGGATGCGGTGGCCGTTGACGATCAGCGTGTTGCCTTCGACCTGGATCTCGCCCTTGAAGCGGCCATGCACGGAGTCGTACTTGAGCATGTAGGCCAGGTAGTCCGGCTCCAGCAGATCGTTGATGGCGACGATCCGGATCTCGTCGCCGAAGTTCTGCACGGCCGAGCGCAGCACGTTGCGTCCGATGCGGCCGAATCCGTTGATGCCAACCTTGATTGCCATGTTCAGTAGCTCCTGCGGCCGCGACGGCGCGGCGGGTGGATGGAAGGGGCCGATATTCTAGCAAGGCGGGGCGACGGCGGCCGGAACGCGGGGTTTTCGCGATTGATCAGGATCAAGGCGGAGGCGTTAAGGAATCGGAAAACTGCACCCGTACCTCCACTCCCATCGAGAATCCACATGAGCACGACCTCCCGCATCCTGATTGCCGGCCTGTCCGCCGCGCTCGCCACCGTCGCCGCCCCGGCGATGGCCCAGTCCAAGGGCGACCTGACCCTGGCCATCGGCGCCCACCAGGTGGCCCCGAAGTCCAACAACGGCGACCTGGTGGTCGGCCGGGCCGACGTGGACAACGACATCAAGCCGACGCTGATGCTCGAATACTTCATCGCCGACAACCTCGGCCTGGAAGTGATCGCCGCGGCGCCGTTCAAGCACGACGTGTCGGTCGGCGGCGCCCACATCGGCAGCGTCAAGCACCTGCCGCCGACGATCTCGCTGCAGTACCACTTCAACAGCGCGGGCAAGGTCTCGCCGTTCGTCGGCGCCGGCGTCAACTACACGCTGTTCTTCAGCGAGGACACCTCCGGCGTGCTCGGCTCGGACGTCTCGCTGAAGAACTCCTGGGGCCTGGCCGCGCATGCCGGCCTCGACTTCAAGGTCGGCGAGAAGGGCGCCATCCGCGTCGACGCGCGCTGGATCGACATCGACAGCGACGTCAGCCTCGGCGGCACCCAGCTCGGCACGGTCAACATCGACCCGCTGGTCTACGGCGCGGCCTACGTGCTGAAGTTCTGATCCAGGCGCCGGCATGGCGCAGGCGTCCAGCGCCTGCGCCTTCCGCACCACGCTTCCGGAACGGGGCGGATCGTGCCGGTACAATGCCGGCATGATCCGTCCTTTTCTTTGCCTGCTGCTGTCCCTCTCCGTCTGCGCGCCGGCTTCGGCGTGGGGGCCGCTCGGCCATCGCCTGGTCGCGCGGC
This sequence comes from Pseudoxanthomonas mexicana, assembly GCF_046736355.1. GTDB lineage: Bacteria > Pseudomonadota > Gammaproteobacteria > Xanthomonadales > Xanthomonadaceae > Pseudoxanthomonas_A > Pseudoxanthomonas_A mexicana_B. The sequence goes on from NZ_CP157201.1 coordinate 3,294,119, forward strand.
TGGCCGAGGACGAACTCACCCCGCAGGCGCGCGCGCAGATCGCGCTGCTGCTGGCTGGCGAGCAACACCCCACCCTGGCCGGCGTCGCCAACTGGGCCGACGACCTGCGCGCCAGCGATCCGGACCTGGGCCGGCGTTCGGCGCGCTGGCACTACGTCAACCTCGGCGAGCACGACTGCCGCTACCAGCGCGAACGCGACTGCCCCGGCGGCGACTGCGTGGTCGAGGCGATCCGCGCGCAGGCGGCCCTCCTCGCCAACCGCTCGCGGCCGCTGGAGGAACGCCGGCGCGCGCTGAAGTTCGTCGTCCACTTCGTCGGCGACGTGCACCAGCCGCTGCATGCCGGCTACGCGCACGACAAGGGCGGCAACGATTTCCAGACCCATTACCGCGGCAAGGGCGGCAACCTGCACCGCGTGTGGGACAGCGGCCTGCTGGGCAGTGCCGGCCTGGACGAGGATGCCTGGCTGCGCCAACTGCGCGCGCAGCCGCGCCCGGCGCGCGAGCCGGCGGCCGCGGTCCCGCCGTCGGCACGCTGGGCCAGCCAGTCCTGCGCCATCGTGACCGCGCCGGGCTTCTATCCGCCGCAGGCGCGGTTGCAGGACGACTATTACGCGCATTACCGTCCGCTGGCCGAACGCCAGATCCGCATCGCCGGGCGGCGGCTGGCGCAGTTGCTCAACACGGCGCTGGATGGCGCCTGATCGTTTCCGCTCCTTTCCCGGGAGATCGCGATGACGCACAGGCTCCGCAAACCGGCATCGCGCGGCATCCGGGCGCAACCGCGCGCCTGGATCCCCCTCCCCGACCGGAGCGTCCCACGATGATGCGCATCCTCCCCGCCTGCCTGCGCCTGCCGCTGATCGCGCTGGCGCTGCTCGCCATCCCCGGCCTCGCGGCCGCGCAGCAGAAGCCGGCGCCGGACGCGCCGCTGACCGTGTTCGCCGCCGCCAGCCTCAAGGAGTCGATGGACGCGGCCGCGCGCGCCTACCAGGCCGCGACCGGCGTGCCGGTGCGGGTGTCGTACGCGGCCAGTTCCGCGCTGGCGCGGCAGATCGAGCAGGGCGCGCCGGCCGACGTGTTCTTCTCCGCCGACCTGGAATGGATGGACTACCTGCAGCAGCGCGGCAGGGTGGACGCGGCGCAGCGCCGCAACCTGCTCGGCAACCGGCTGGTGCTGATCGCGCCGGCGCGCAGCCGCGCCAAGGTGGATCTGGCGCAGCCGCGCGCGCTGCCGGCCGCGCTCGGCGACGGCCGGCTGGCGGTGGGCCAGACCGCGAGCGTGCCGGCCGGCAAGTACGCGCGCGCGGCGCTGGAATCGCTGGGCCTGTGGGAATCGGTGCGCGGCAGGCTGGCCGAATCGGAGAGCGTGCGCGCCGCGCTGATGCTGGTCGCGCGCGGGGAAACGCCGCTGGGCGTCGTCTACCTGTCCGACGCGCGCGCCGAGCCGGCGGTGCGCGTGGTCGCCACCTTCCCCGACCACAGCCATCCGCCGATCGTCTACCCGGTCGCGCCGCTGCGCGGCGATCGCCATGCGCAGGCGTCGGCGTTCGTGCGCTGGCTGGGATCGGAACAGGCGCAGGCGCTGTTCCGCCAGCGCGGTTTCGGCGTGCTTCCGTAAGGCCGGCGCGCTTGCCTTGGTTCAGTCCCGAGGAATGGGTCGCGATCCGCCTGAGCCTGAAGGTGGCGGTGGCGGCCTCGCTGGCCAGCCTGCCGCTGGGCATCGCGCTGGGCTGGCTGCTGGCGCGCCTGCGCTTCCCCGGCAAGGCGCTGCTGGACGCGCTGGTGCACCTGCCGCTGGTGCTGCCGCCGGTGGTGATGGGCTACGCGCTGCTGGTGACACTGGGCACGCAGGGCGCGGTCGGCGCATTCCTGAAGGAACACTTCGGCATCGTGTTCGCGTTCCGCTGGACCGGCGCGGCGCTGGCCTGCGCGGTGATGGGATTCCCGCTGATGGTGCGCGCGATCCGGCTGTCGCTGGAGGCCGCCGACCGCCGGCTCGAACAGGCCGCCGCGACGCTGGGCGCCGGGCCGTGGCGGGTGTTCTTCACCATCACCCTGCCGCTGGCCTGGCCCGGCATCGTCGCCGGCGCGGTGCTGGCCTTCGCCAAGGCGCTGGGCGAGTTCGGCGCGACCATCACCTTCGTCTCCAACATCCCCGGCGAGACGCAGACGCTGTCCTCGGCCATCTACGGGCTGATGCAGGTGCCCGGCGGCGAGGCCGGCATCTGGCGGCTGGCGATGGTGGCGGTGGCGATCTCGCTGGGCGCGCTGCTGCTGTCCGAATGGCTGGTGCGCCGCCACCAGCGCGGACGGGAGGCGTGATGCGCGCGAACCACGACGGGACGCGGCGCTGATGCTGCGGCTGGACATCGAGCTGCACCGCGGCGCGTTCGCGCGGCGCGTGCGCCTGGAGTCGGAAGCGCGCGTGGTGGCGCTGGTCGGTCCCTCCGGCTCGGGCAAGACCACCGTGCTCAACGCCATCGCCGGGCTGGTGAGGCCGCGGTCCGGCCGCATCGAGATCGACGGCCGCTGCCTGTTCGACGGCGCGCGGCGCATCGACGTGCCGGCGCACCGGCGCCGGGTCGGCTACGTGTTCCAGGACGCGCGCCTGTTCCCGCACCTGGACGTGCGCGGCAACCTGCGCTACGGCCGCCACGGCGGCCAAGCGCAGGCGCGCTTCGGCTTCGACGCGGTGGTCGAGCTGCTCGGCATCGGCCACCTGCTGGCGCGGCGCACGCGCAACCTGTCCGGCGGCGAGGCGCAGCGCGTGGCGATCGGCCGCGCGCTGCTGTCGCAGCCGGCGCTGCTGCTGTTCGACGAGCCGCTGACCGCGCTGGACCAGGCGCGGCGCGAGGAGCTGATCCCGTACCTGCAACGGGTGCGCGACGAGGTGCGGCTGCCGATGATCTACGTCAGCCACCATCCCGACGAGGTGCGGCGGATCGCCGACGACGTGCACGCGCTGGATTGAGAATCCACGCGCGCGTTGGCGCTTCGATTCGGATGTTTCCTCCGTCGTTCCGCGCAGGCGGGGACGACGGATGTTCATGGATTGAAACGAAATGCCCCGGCAGGCCGCGGCACCGCCCTACTGCGCCGTCTTCGCCTTTGCCGTGCGCACGCGCCGTTCGCCGTCGCGCACCTCGAAGGTGAACGCATAGGCCAGCGAGACCGCGACCACGCGCGCCCGCACGTCGTCGCCGGCGCAGCCGCGTCCGTTCCAGTCGCGATCGCGCGTGGCCGCGTCCGGGTAGTCGCAGAACATCGCCGGCTGGTAGCGCCACTGCGACACCGCCGCCAGCGCGGCGTCGCGCAACGGCGCGTACCGCTCCGGTGGCGCGCAGCCTTCCTCCGACAGCGCCTTGGCGTCGTCCACCGCGCCCTGCGCATCGACCACGAAGGCGACGCAGATCGTGGTCGGCGGCAGATCGCGCGGCGCGTAGTCCTCGGGAAACGACGGCGCGGCATTGTCCTGCGGCATGGGGAACACGAAGGCCTGGCTGTCGGCCATCTCGTAACGCGCCGCCCCCTCCGGCAGGATCAGCCGCTGGTCGACGTTGTGCACGCGGGTGGCGCAGGCGGCGACGGCGGCGCACGAGGCCAGCGCCAGCCAGCGCGTCTTTCCGCTCATCGGGTTTCCGCCGCGATCAGCACGCCGCACTGGAATACGTCGGGATCCTTGTCGTCGCTGCGGACGATGTCGCAGATCGTTTCCTGGACCCCGCTGTCGGCCCCGACCTGGAACCAGCGGTAGCGCCGGGCGTCGGCGACGCCGTCGGGCGCGGCGACGGGCTTCATCTCGGAGGAGAAATCGATCGGCACCCGCACCCGTCCCGCGACCGGGCGGCCATCCTTCATCGCCGGCTGGAAGCGCCACCGCTTCACCGCCGCCAGCGCCGACTCGTCGAACGCGCCGGCCGGCTCCGAACGCTCGACCCTGGCCGCGGACGGCACGCCGTCGGCATCCACGTCGACCAGCAGCACGACCCGGCCGGAAAGGCCTTCGCGCAGCGCCGCGCGCGGGTACGACGGAGGCGGCATGCGCGCGCGGTCGGCCGCGGCGGCCACGGGATCGGCCGAGGCCGGACCTCGCGCGGTGCCCGCCGCCCGGCCGGCGGCGATCGGACCCGCCTGTCGCGCGACATCCATCGAGAGCGCGAACGTCGCGCCGTCGGGCAGCGTGACCTGGATGCCGACCGGACCGCCGAGCGCGGCCACCAGCGTCGGTCTGGAGACGGTCATGCCGTCCGCCACGATCTCGCCGGCGATCCTGATCCTTTCGGCGTCGATCGGATCGATCCGGATTTCCACGCTCCAGCGCGGCTTCCCTTCCCCGGACGATGCGACGCCGAACGTCCTGCCCGGATACTCGTGCAGTTCGTACTCGCCGACGTCGCCGTCCACGCCCGCTTTCATCGCGACGCGGTAGTGGAAATCCTGTGCCGCGACGGCGGCGCGCGCGGGCTGCGTCCTCCATGCGGCGTAGCTGGTGACGGCGATCAGCGCCGTGGCCATCAGCCAGGCCAGGCGCCGTTGCGCTCTCGACGGGGAAGGTCTGCCGAGCATGGCGATTCTCTCCTTGAGCGGATGGGCGGGCCAGTGGCAACCGACCGGCAGCGGCGTTCCTTCCAGTTGCGTCTTCAGCATCGCCTCGCCGTAGCGTCGGCGCTGGCCGGGATGGCGGGCGATGATCGATTCGTCGCAGGCCAGTTCCTGGTCGCAGCGGTAGCGATGCGCGGCGTAGTGGACCAGCGGATTGAACCAGTGCACGCAGCGCAACAGCGCGACCAGCAGGTTGGCCCACAGATCGCCGCGCGCGATGTGGGTGCGCTCGTGGCCCAGGATCAGCGCGCGCTCCTGCGCGTCGTAGCGGCGATCGAAATCGGCCGGCACCACCACGCGCGGGCGCAGCAGGCCGATCGCCGCCGGCAGCCCGCGCGTGGCCTGCGCCGCCAGCAGTCCGTCCGCGCGCGGGCGCAACGCGCCCAATCCGCGCAGGAAGCGGCGCTGCTGGCGCCACAGCACGGCGGCCATGATCAGCGCGCCCGCCGCCCAGGTGGCCAGCAGCCATGCCCAGGGCGGGGCGATCGGCGCCGGCAGCGCCGCCATGGGCTGGACGAGCGTGGGCGATGCCTGCGGCATCGCCCAGATCCATTGCACCGGCGCGCTGCGCGCCGGCAGCAGCACCGCGACCAGCGCCGCCGGGACGCACAGCCACGACGCATAGGCGGCATGCGCGCCGAGGCGCGTGCGCAGCGCGCGGCCGAGCAGCAGCGCCAGCAGGATCGCGGCCGAGGCCGCGGCGGCGGTTTCCAGTACGGCGGCCAGGATTTCAGCGCTCATCGTCCAACTCCGCGATCAGGCGCCTGAGCTCGGCGACGTCGGCGGCCGACAGCTTGCCCTGCTCGCTGAAATGCGCCACCAACGGCGCGACGCGGCCGCCGAACAGCTTTTCCAGCAGGCCCTGGCTCTGCTGCTGCACCCATTCCCCGCGCGGCAGCCTGGGCGAGTACAGGTAACGGCGGCCGTCCTTGCGCGCCTCGATCGCGCCCTTGTTGAGCAGGCGGTTGAGCAGGGTCTTGACGGTGGGCTCGGCCCAGTCGGTGGTGGCCGCCAGCGCGGCGACCACTTCGTCGGCGCCCTGCGGGCTGCGCCGCCACAGCACCTCCATCACCATCGCCTCGGCATCGCTGATCTGCATGCGATTACATCCGTAAATTTTTACCGATTACGCATGTAATCAATTCCCTTGTCAAGCCCCGCCGCGTAGGCGCCGCCGTCACCCGGCCCGTCCTAGGCTGCGGCCATGACGATTTCGCTGGACTCGCTGGACCATGCCGTCGATTTCATCCTGCAACGCACGCCTGACACGCTGCGGATGGGCGCGCCGCTGGGCATCGGCAAGCCGCACCGCTTGCTCAATGCGCTGTACGCGCGCCTGCAGGACGACCCTTCGCGACAATGGCGCCTGTACACGGCGCTGTCGCTGGACCCGCCTTGCGCCGACGGCGACGGGCTGGAGGCGCGCTTCCTGGCGCCGTTCGTCTCGCGCCACTTCGGCGACGATTTCCCGCGCCTGGCCTACGTGCAGGCGATGCAGCGCGACGCCCTGCCCGCGCACGTCCGGGTCGAGGAGTTCTACCTGCAATCCGGCGCGTTGCTGCAATCGCGCCAGGCCCAGTCTGGCTACGCCAGCCTCAACTACACCCACGTGGCGGCGGCGCTGGCCGATCGCCAGGTCAACGTGATCGTGCAGAAGGCCGCGCGTGACGGGCGGAGCGGCCGGCTGTCGCTGTCGTGCAACAACGACCTGACCCGCGACGCGGTGGACGCCATCGTCGCGGGAGGATTGCCGCGGCCGCTGATGGTCGCCGAGGTGGATCCGCGGCTGCCGTGGCTGGGCGGCGACGCGGCGGTCGAGGACGGTTTCTTCGACGCGGTGGTCGCCCCGCCCGGCCCGTACCCGGCGCCGTTCGGGCTGCCGCGCCAGCCGGTGTCCGACGCCGATTACGCCATCGGCCTGTACGCCAGCGCGCTGGTGCGCGACGGCGGCACCCTGCAGATCGGCATCGGCGCGCTGGCCGACGCGCTGTGTCATGCGCTGGCACTGCGCCACACCGACAACGCCGCCTACCGGCGCGTGCTGGCGGCGCTGGATCCCCGATTGGAGCGGCATCCGGCGGTGCGCGGGAACGGCGGCCTGGGGCCCTTCGCGATCGGCCTGTACGGTTGCAGCGAGATGATCAGCGAGGGCTTCCGCAGGCTGGTCCAGGCCGGAGTCATCCGCCGCAAGGTGATCGACGACGCGGCGCTGATGCGACGCATCGACGGCGGCAGCGCCAGCCCCGGCGACCAGGCGCGGCTCGAGCGCGAGGGCGAATACCTGCACGGCGCGTTCTATCTCGGCTCGCCCGACTTCTACCGGTGGCTGAGCGATCTGCCGCCGGAGCAGTGCCGCGGAATCGGCATGCGCCGCATCAGCGAGATCAACCGGCTGCACGGCGACGGCGGCGACCTGCGGCGGATGCAGCGCCGCGACGCGCGCTTCTTCAACTCCTGCATGATGGCCACGGCGCTGGGCGCTGCGGTGTCGGACGGGCTGGAGGACGGCCGCGTGGTGTCCGGCGTCGGCGGGCAGTACAACTTCGTGGCGATGGCGCACGCGCTGGACGGCGCGCGCTCGGCGCTGATGCTGCGCGCGGTGCGCGAGGACGGCGGCGAACCGCAGTCCAACATCCGCTGGAACTACGGCCACGCCACCATCCCGCGCCACCTACGCGATCTCTACGTCAGCGAATACGGCATCGCCGACCTGCGCGGCGCCAGCGATGCGGACTGCATCGCCGCAATGGCCGCCATCGCCGATGCGCGCTTCCAGGCCGGGCTGCTCGACCAGGCCCGCGCCGCGCGCAAGCTGGCCGGCGATTTCTCCGCCGCGGCGCACTGGCCGGAGAACACGCCGCAGCGGCTGTCGGCGCTGCTGGCGCCGTTCCGCCGCGACGGCACGCTGCCGGACTATCCGCTGGGCAGCGACTTCACCGCGGTCGAGCAGCGGCTGGCCGGCGCGCTGGGCTGGCTGAAGTCGCGCACCGGCGACCGCGCCGGCAAGCTGCGCACGCTGATCGCGGCGCTGGCCGCCGGCCGCCACGACGATGCCGAGGCCTTGCGGCGGATGGGGCTGGAGAATCCCTCCGGCATCGGCGAAAGGCTGCAGGCGCGCCTGCTGGGCATGGCTTTGCGGCGTACGCGGCGATAGCCAGCGCGCGCCGGTCAGCCGTCGTCCAGCATTTTCACGCGCGCTAGGCGGCATGGTCCGGCATGGTGGATCGGCCCCCTCCGGACGACGATCCATGCATCCACGCACCGCTCCGCTCGCCCTGACGCTGCTGCTCGCCACCGCTCCGGCGCCCGCGCTCGCCGGCACCGACGCCGCCTCGCTGCGGGTCGACGGCATCAATCAGCCCGCGACCACCGAAGGCATGGCCGCACGGATACGGGCGCAGGTGTTGCTGGATCGCGCGCGCTTCTCGCCCGGCGAAATCGACGGGCTGGCCGGTTCCAACCAGCGCCGCGCGGTGCGCGGCTTCCAGTCCGCGCGCGGGCTGGAGGTCACCGGCGAACTGGATGCCGCCACCTGGGACGCGCTCAATGCCGACGCCGCGCCGGCGTTGGTCGACTACACGATCACCGAGGCTGACGTCGCCGGTCCCTACCGCAAGGTGCCGGACGACATGATGGCCAAGGCCAGGCTGGAAACGCTCGGCTACGCATCGATCGACGAAGCGCTCGGCGAGCGCTTCCACGCCAGCCCGGAGCTGCTGCGCCAGCTCAACCCGCGGGCCGATTTCGCCCGCGCCGGCACCTCGATCAAGGTGCCCAACGTCGCCGGCCTGCCCGCCCTGCCCAAGGCCGCCAGGGTGGTGGTCGACAAGTCCGACTCGACGGTGTCGCTGGTCGACGCGGCAGGGAAGACCTATGCGCAGTTTCCCGCCTCGTCCGGCAGCGAGCGCGATCCGCTGCCGATCGGCCAATGGGAGATCAAGGCCGTGATCGAGGATCCGACCTACCACTACAACCCGAAGCTGTTCTGGGACGCGGATCCCTCGCACGGCAAGGCCACGGTCGCAGCCGGTCCCAACAACCCGGTCGGCGTGGTGTGGATCGACCTGTCCAAGCCGCACTACGGCCTGCACGGCACGCCGGAACCGCGCAGCATCGGCAAGGCGCAGTCGCACGGTTGCGTGCGGCTGACCAACTGGGATGCGCTGGCGGTGGCCGCGGCCGTCGATGCCAGCGTGCCGGTGGTGATGCAGGAGTGAACCGATGAAATGGCTGCTGGCGGCGTTGCTGGCGATCGCGCTGGCGCTGGTCGGCTACGAATGGCTGGCCGGTCGCCCGCCACCGGCCGGCGCGGCGGCGGCGACGCGAGCCGTCCGCGTCGCCGCGCCGGTCGCGTCCCCCGCCATTGCCTCACCGGCCGCCGCACCGCCCGCTCCGCTTCCGCAATCCGCCCCGCCCGGCGCCGGTTCGACGCCTGCCGAGGCCCTGCTCGTCCCCGTGCAAGGCATCGCGCCCTCGCAACTCGGCGACACCTTCAACGACGCGCGCAGCCAGGGACGCCGCCACGACGCCATCGACATCATGGCCGCCGAGGGCACGCCGGTGATCGCGGTGGCCGACGGCACGGTGGAGAAGCTGTTCGACAGCGAGCGCGGCGGCCTGACCGTCTACCAGTTCGAACCCGGCGGACGCTACGCCTACTACTACGCCCACCTGCAACGCTACGCCGACGGCCTGGCCGAAGGCCAGTCGATCCGGCGAGGGCAGGTGATCGGCTACGTCGGCAGCACCGGCAACGCCAGTCCGGAGGCGCCGCACCTGCATTTCGCGATCTTCCTGCTCGGCCCGGAGAAGCGCTGGTGGGAAGGCGAGGCGATCAACCCGTACCCGATCCTGCGCGGCGATACGACGCTGCCCTGAAATCCGCCCTCGCACCTGTAGAGCCGAGCTTGCTCGGCTGCTCTTCGCCAAATGCAGCCGGGCAAGCCCGGCCCCACGGCTCTCCGGACAGCGAAAAGGCCGGATTACTCCGGCCTTCCCGCATCGCCCCGGGTTACGGGCGCATCAGCGCAGCGATCGCACCGCCTCGACCACCGCATCGACGGTGATGCCGAAGTGCCTGTACAGCGCATCGGCCGGCGCCGAAGCGCCGAACGTGCTCATGCCGACCACCGCGCCATCCAGGCCCACGTACTTGCGCCAGTAGTCGGCGATGCCCGCCTCCACCGCCACCCGCCTGCGCACCGCATCCGGCAGCACCGACTCGCGGTAGGCCGCGTCCTGGCGATCGAACACGTCGGTCGACGGCATCGACACCACCCGGGTCGGCACGCCGCCGGCCTGCAGCGCCTCGCGCGCCTGCATGGCCAGCCCGACCTCCGAGCCGGTGGCGATCAGGATCGCCTGCGGCGCGCCGCCGTCGGCCTCGGCCAGCACGTAGCCGCCGCGCGCGATGTCGCGCAGCTGCGCCTCGTCGCGCGGTTGGTGCGGCAGGTTCTGGCGCGAGAACACCAGGCAGCTCGGGCCGTCCTTGCGCTGGATCGCCGCCTTCCACGCCACCGCCGACTCGACCGCGTCGCACGGGCGCCAGACGTCGTTGTTGGGGATGTAGCGCAGCGAGGCCAGGTGCTCGATCGGCTGGTGGGTCGGGCCGTCCTCGCCCAGGCCGATCGAGTCGTGGGTGTAGACGTGGATCGCGTGCGCCGGGATCAGCGCGCTCATCCGCACCGCATTGCGCGCGTAGTCGGAGAACACCAGGAAGGTGGCGTCGAACGGGATGAAGCCGCCGTGCAGCGCCAGGCCGTTGGCGATCGCGCTCATGCCGAACTCGCGCACGCCGTAGTAGACGTAGTTGGCGTCGGCGTCGTCGCTGGCGACCGACTTGCTGGCCTTCCACAGGGTCAGGTTGGAGTGGGCCAGGTCGGCCGAGCCGCCGACCAGTTCCGGCAGCAGCGGCGCGAACGCCTCGATCGCCATCTGCGAGGCCTTGCGCGAGGCGACCACCGGGCCTTCGGCCTGCAGCTTGGCGACGTACGCCGCGGCGGCGTCCTCGAAACCGGCCGGCAGCTCGCCCTGCGCGCGGCGCAGCAGCTCGGCGGCGGCATCGGCGTGCTCGGCGGCGTAGCGGTCGAACGCCTGCCGCCACTGCGCCTCGCGCGCCTGGCCGGCGTCGTTGGCGCGCCAGCCGGCGTAGATCGGCTCGGGAATCTCGAACGCGGCGTGCGGCCATTCCAGCGCCTGGCGGGTGGCCTCCAGTTCGTCCTTGCCCAGCGGCGCGCCGTGGCTGGACTCCTTGCCGGCCTTGTTGGGCGAGCCGAAGCCGATGGTGGTGCGGCAGCAGATCAGCGTGGGCCGGTCGGCATTGGCCAGGGCGGTTTCGATGGCGGTCTTGATCTCCTGCGGATCATGGCCGTCGACGCCGCGGATCACCTGCCAGCCGTAGGCCTCGAAGCGCGCCGGCGTGTCGTCGGTGAACCAGCCCTCGGTGTTGCCGTCGATGGAGATGCGGTTGTCGTCCCAGAAGCAGATCAGCTTGCCCAGGCCCCAGGTGCCGGCCAGCGACGCGGCCTCGTGCGAGACGCCTTCCATCAGGCAGCCGTCGCCCAGGAACACCCAGGTGCGGTGATCGACCACGGCGTGGCCGGGACGGTTGAAGCGCTGCGCCAGCAGCTTCTCGGCCAGCGCGAAGCCGACCGCGTTGGCCAGGCCCTGGCCGAGCGGGCCGGTGGTGGTCTCCACGCCGGGCGTCTCGTGGCGTTCCGGATGGCCGGCGGTCCTGCTGTGCAGCTGGCGGAAGTTCTTCAGCTCTTGCAGCGGCAGGTCGTAGCCGGACAGGTGCAGCAGCGCGTACTGCAGCATCGAGCCGTGGCCGTTGGACAGCACGAAGCGGTCGCGGTTGAACCAGTGAGGGTTGGACGGGTTGTGGCTCAGGTAGTCGTTCCACAGCACCTCGGCGATGTCGGCCATGCCCATCGGCATGCCCGGATGACCGGATTTGGCGGCTTCGACCGCGTCGGCGGCGAGGAAACGGATGGCGTTGGCAAGCTGGCGGCGGGTCGGCGTCGTCATGGGATTCAGGCGGGAAGGAAGGCGGCCCGCGGTGCGCGGGGCCGGCTATTGTCCCACAGAGCCGCGGGCGGGTTGTCCCGGCCGTTCCCGCCGCCGCGGGACGGCCCGAAATCGCGGTCCTGCCCGGGCCGGGGCCGCGCCTCACGGCTCGCGCCGCGACGGCCAGTGTGGCATCCCGCGAGAAATCTCCCTTCGTCATCCCCGCGAAGGCGGGGACCCAGTGCCTTGAAACGATTCGGAAAGTCGCTGGGTCCCCGCCTTCGCGGGGATGACGACCTGGAATGGGGATGGCGACCCAGAAATCGAGATGACGGCCCGGAAACAGGGATGACGGCCTGGAATCTCGCGGGATACCCCTAGGGGGCGGACGTCTCCCCGACCACGCCCGGCAGCTCGCGCCCGTCCTCGCCCTGCGCCACCAGCGTGGCCAGGGTCAGGTCGCCGGTCACGTTGAGCGTGGTGCGGCACATGTCGAGGAAATGGTTGACGCCGAGGATCAGGCCGATGCCGATCGGGTTGACTCCGACCATCGCGCAGATCAGCGCCACCACCGGCAGCGAGCCGGACGGCACGCCGGCGGTGCCGATGCCGCCGAGGATGCACACCAGCATCACCATGAACTGCTGGCCCAGCGTCAGGTCCACGCCGAAGAACTGGGCCAGGAAGATCACCGTCACGCCCTCGAACAGCGCGGTGCCGTTCTGGTTGGCGGTGGCGCCGACGGTCAGCACGAAGCGCGACACCGTGCGCGGCAGGCCGAGTTTCTCGTCGGCCACGCGCAGCGCGGTCGGCAGGGTGGCGTTGCTGGAGGCGGTCGAGAACGCCATCACCATCGCCTCCTGGCTGCCGCGGAAGAACTTCAGCGGCGAGGCGCCGGCCAGCTTCAGCGCCACCGAGTAGTTGACCACCAGGTGCAGGCCCAGCGCCAGCACCACCACGCCGACGTAGGCGCCCAGCCGCACCAGCAGGTCGAAGCCGAAGATCGCGGCGAGGTTGAACATGAAGCAGGCCACCGCGTACGGCGCCAGGCGGATGACCAGCCCGATCAGCGTCATCGAGATCTCGAACACGCCCTCGATGCCACGCTTGAGCAGGGCGGTGTTCTGCGACGGCGTCAGCACCAGGCCGACGCCGAACATCACCGCGAAGAACATCAGCGCCAGGATCGAGCCGTTGTTGGACGCGGCGTTGACCACGTTGTCCGGCACGATCGACAGCAGCATGTCCAGGCCCTTGGGCTGGTCCGCCGAGCTGGCGACGATCTGCTTGGCGCGCTCGGCGTTCTCGACCAGCAGCGAGCGCGCCAGTTCCGGGTCCACGCCCACGCCGGGCTTGAGCAGGTTGACCAGTACCAGGCCCAGCAGCACTGCCACCGCCGACAGCACCACCGTGTAGGCCAGCGTCTTCCAGCCGATCCGGCCGAGCGCGCGGATGTCGCCCATCTCGGCGATGCCGACCACCAGCGCCGAGAACAGCAGCGGCACGATCAGCATGAAGATCAGGCTCAGGAACACCTGCGAGAACGGCGTGGTGACGTAGCGGGTGAAATCCCTGACCCAGCCCGCGTCGGCGCCGCTCACGTGCACGATCAGCCCGAACAGCAGGCCGACCGCGAAGCCGATGGCCATCTTCCAGTGCAGCGGGAGGCGTGCCTTGGCAGCCTGGTCGGGACGGTTCCGGGACATGGGCATCGGTTCTGGGCAAAGCGCGGAGCTTAGCAAACCGGCTTCGCCGGCCCTTTCCCGGCCGGAAGGGCGGACGCGGCGCGGGCGTTATCCCGCCGCGCCGTGCGCGAGTCCGGCGCTATCCCGGCGGATACAGCGGCGGCAGCGGCGAGGCTTGCTCGCGTGGCGCGGCCTGCCATTGCGGCCCCCTGGCGAAGGCCTCGCGCAACGCGGCGCGCGCGGCCACCGCGTCGCCGCCGGCCCAGCGCGCGCGGCGCATCCGCTCCACCGCCGCGCGCTGGGCCGGCGGCGACAGGCGGGCGATCAGTTCGTCCAGGTCGCGCGCCGGCGGCGCGGCCATGCCGCGCAGCACGTCGCCGACCTCGTCCAGATCGCCGGTATCCAGCACGCGCTTCAGGTCGGCCAGGCCATGACGCGGACGCGCGCGTTCCTCGCGCGCGGGCGAAGGGGCGGCGATTCCGTCCCGGTCCGGGGCGCGGCGGCGCAGCGCCCACACCAGCGTGGCCAGCCACAACAGCGCGAAGGCCGCCGCCAGCCAAGGCCAGATGCCGGCCGCCGCTTCGCCCGCCAGCGCGCCCGCCGGCAATGCGCCTGCACCCGGCGCCGCCGGCTGCGATGCGGCCGATGGCGAGGACGGCGCGAGGGCGGGCATGGCGAAGCTGCCGCTGCCCGCTTCCACTTCCAGCCGCAGATCCGGCAGCGTGGCGCGCCGCGCCGCGTTGCCCTGCACGTCCCACCACGCCATCGAAGGACCGGCCAGCGACAGCGTGCCCGCCTGTCCCGGCACGATCGAGTAGCGCCGCGTCACCCTGACCTGCGGCGTGCCGCCATCGAAGGTCTCCTCGTACTGCGCCGGTTCGGCGAACACCTGCGCGCCGGGCGCCGAGGGCGCCGGCAGTTCCGGCAACTGGGCGTAGGTGGCGCCGAGCGCGGTCGCCTCGATTACCAGCGCCGCCGCCTCCCCGGCGCGCAGGCGCTGCGGCGCGGCGACGTAGCGCAGGCGCAGGTCGCGCAGCGGCAGCCACGGCTGCGGCGCGCCGTCGGGCTGCGCGCGCACCTGCAGCGTGCGCGCGTTGCCGGCGGCGCGCATCTCGCGGCTGTTGCCGCCGAGGAAATCCTCCAGCCAGCCGCCGGCGCCGCGGCCGCTGAAGCGCGGCGCCGGCAGCGTGATCGTGCCGCTGCGATCGGGCACCAGCAGGAAGCGCCGCTCGACGACGTGGTAGCGCCGGCCGTTGATTTCGCGGCTGGAAGTGAGGTCGTCGCCGACCTTCTGCAGCAGCGCGCCCTCCGGCGCATCCAGGTCCAGTTGCCCGGACACCAGCGGCACCGCGTAGTGCAGCCGCACCGCGACGCCGACACTCTGCTGCACATAGGGCTGCACGTCGTCGACCACGGTTTCCAGGAAGATGCGCGCATCGCCCGGCGCGGCGGCCGGCGCATCGAGCACCTGCAACACCTGCGGCGCGGTGCGCTGCGCGCCGACCTGCAGCGGCGGTATCACCAGCCGGCCGGCGCGGCGCGGGGTCAGCACCAGCGACCAGGTCGTGCCGGCGCGGGCCGCGCCTTGCGCCGTCGATGCCATCCGCCTGACCTGCAACTCGCCCGGGACGAAGTCGCGCACCAGCGGCGCGGGATCCGGCGGGCCGCCGTCGCCTTCGATGTGCAGGGTGACCGTTTCGCCCAGCGCGATCTGCTGCGGTTCCAGCCAGGCGCGCGCGGTCGCCTGCGCCCGCGCCGGATCGCCCGCGGCCAATGCGCCGAGCACGAACAGGCAGGTCAACAGGAACTTCATGGCGAGGTACCTTCCTTCAGGCGGCGCTCGTATTCCAGCCGGAACTTGAGCTTGAGCAGCCCGCCCGGATCGTCGGGGATGCGCCTCAGCCACGCTTCGACCGCCTGCCGGCGCTCACGTTCCTCCGCGCTGATGGCCGCCGCGGCCGCGCCGTCGCGCGCGTCGCCGTCTTCGAGCCGGCCAGCCGCCTGCATCGCCTGGCGCATGCGCTCGCGCTGGGCGGCATCGGCGGCCTGCTGGGCCTGGCGGTCCTCCTGCCGTGGCGGAGACGGTGGCGAGGGCGGCGCGGAAGGGGGCGTGGAAGCCGCGGAGCCGGCCCGGGGATTCGACTGACCGGATTGGCCCGCCTCCGGGCGTTCTCCTTGCTGGCGCTGCGGCTCCTGCTGTCCTTGCCGGCCCTGTTGCCCCTGCTGTCCGTCGCCTTGCTGGCGGCGCTTGCGCGCGGCCTCGACCGCGGCGCGATTGGCCAGGGCGTCCTCCATCCGCGGCCGCTGCGCCAGCGCGCGGTCGTAGGCTTCGATGGCCTCGTCGTAGCGGCCCTGCCGGGCCAGCGCGTTGCCGAGGTTGTACCAGCCCTCCGGCGTGTCGATGCCCTCGAAGGCCTGCTGCGCGGCGGCGTAGTCGCCCTGGCGATAGGCCTGCGCGCCGCGCTCGATGCGCTGGTGGCGCTGCTGGTCGGGGCGCTGCCACCAGCTCCCGTCATCCTGTCGTGCCTGCGCCTGCGCCGGCAGCGCCAGCGGCAGGCACAGGCCCGTCGCCAGCAGGCAGGCCAGCCCGCCGCCGCGACGGAACGCCAGCAGCGCCAGCAGCATCAGCGGCGGCAACAGCCAGTAGCCCTCGTCCTGCCATGCACCGCCACCCTGGCGCGGCTTCGCCGAGGCCATGTCCGCGGCCACCGCCGTCAGCACGCCCAGCGCATCCAGATCGCCATCGTCGGCCGTCAATGCGGCGTAGCGCCCGCCGCCGGCCGAGGCCAGCGCACGCAGCGAGCCGGCATCGAGCGCGGCGCGCTCCAGCCGGCCGTCGGCTTCCCGGTACGGCGCGCCGGCGGCCGTGCCCAGTCCCAGCGCGGAAACCCGGTAGCCCTGCGTCGAGGCCTGCGCCGCCGCCCGCAGCGCGTCGGCGTCGGCGCGATCGGTCAGCAGCAGGATCTCGCCCTGCTCGAAGCCAGCCTGCGCCAGCAGCCGCTGCGCCTGGTGGATGGCGCGATCGGCGCGCTGGCCGGCCACCGGCATCACCTCCGGCGACAGCGCATCGAGGAACAGCGCCACGTTGGCCGCGTCCTCGGTCAGCGGCGCGACGGTGAAGGCATCGCCGGCGTAGGCCAGCAGCGCGACCTGCCCGCCTTCGCGCTGGCGCAGCAGCGCGGCGATCTTCGCCCGCGCCTGCACCAGCCGCGAAGGCGGCAGGTCGCCGGCCTGCGCGCGCGCCGACAGATCCAGCGCGATCACCAGCGGCGCGCCCGGCTGCCACAGCGGCTGCGCGCCCTGTCGCCAGCTCGGCCCGGCCAGTGCCAGCACCGCCAGCGTCCAGCCCAGCGCGATCCAGGCGAACGTCCCGCGCCAGCGCGGCCCCGGCGCGATCAGGTGCGGCAACAGGTGCGGATCGACCTGGCGCCGCCACACGTCGCGCTGGCGCCGCCGCCAGCGCCACGCCGCCCACAGCGCCGGCAGCGCGGCCAGCGCCCACAGCCACTGCGGGCGCAGCAGGTGCAGCGCGTTCCAGTCGATGCCGGTCATCGCGCCCGTCCCGGCCACAGGCCCAGCAGCGCCGCCAGCAGCAGGGCCGCGGCCAGCGGCCACGGATAGCGCTCCAGCCGCGGCCGCACCGCCTCGCCGGGCAGGGCGATCGGCTCGATGCGATCCAGATCGGCATAGATGCCGGCCAACTCGGTCGCATCGCGCGCGCGGAAGAAGCGCCCACCGGTCTGCACGGCGATGCGCCGCAGGGTCGCCTCGTCGATGCCCTCGCCCGCCGCCGAAGCCGGCATCGGTACGCCGAAGATCGACATCAGCCCGCTCTCGCTGCCGAAGGCGATGGTATGCACGCGCACGCCTTCGCCCTGCGCCAGCTCGGCGGCCTTGAGCGGATCCAGCAGGCCGGCGGTGTTGACGCCGTCGGTCAGCAGGATCAGCACGCGCTGACCCTCGGGCTGCGCGCGCAGGCGCTTGACCGCCAGGCCGATGGCGTCGCCCAGCGCGGTCTCGCGCCCGGCCAGGCCGACCACGCTGTCGCGCAGCTGCTCGCGCACCGATTCGCGGTCGCGGGTCAGCGGGGTCAGCGCGTAGGCGCGCTGGCCGAACACCAGCAGGCCGACGCGATCGCCCTCGCGGCGATCCATGAAATCGGCCAGCACCGCCTTGGCCGCGGTCAGCCGGTCGACCACCTGGCCGCCGAGTTCCATGTCGGTCTCGCTCATGCTGCCGGACAGGTCCACCGCCAGCATCAGGTCGCGTCCGCTCAGCGGCGGCGCCTGCGCAAGTCCGAACACCTGCGGCCGCGCCAGCGCCGCGCACAGCAGGAACCACAGCAGCCACAACGCCGCCGGGCCGGTGCCGGCCAGCAGGCGGCGCGGCGTCGCCATCTGTCGCAGCAGGTAACCGCAAGGCATCTTCAACGCATCGCCCGCGCCACGCCGCGCCGGCAGCAAGCGGCGCGCAAGCCAGGGCAGCGGCATCAGCCACCACGCCCACGCCCAGGCAAATCCGGCGAAGCCGGGCCACCACTGCTGGAGATCGGGCAGGCTCACCGGCGTCCCGCCATCAGTTCGAGGTAGCGCCGCCGCGCCAGCGGCCGCAAACGCGCCAGCACGCGCGCATCGACTTCGCGCCGGTAGCCGCCGTCCAGCAGCAACCGGCCCTCCTCGCCCGTGAACCCGCCCCTGCGGCCGTCGAGGAAGCGCAGCCAGTCCTCGCCCTGCAACCGATCCGCGCCGGGGTCGACCCTGCGCGCGGCACGGCGCAGCAGTTCCGACAATGCGGCCACCTGCGCGGCGGGCTGCGGCTGCGCGCAGGCCGCGTCGAACAACCGCAGCCAGCTGCGCCGCGTGCGCCGGCGCCGCCACAGCCAGAATCCCAGTCCTGCCAGCAGCAGCGCCAGCGCCGTGGCGACGAGCCACACGCCCGGCGGCGGCGGCCACAGCGACGGCGCCGCCGGCACCCGCACGTCGCGCAGGATCAGGGTCGGATCCGCCATCACGCCACCTGCGGCTGCGCGGCGCCGTTGAACAGCGGCAACCATTCGTGGCCTTCCGATTCAGCGGGCAGGGCGACGGCGCGCACGCCGCGCCGCGGCAGTTGCGCCAGCGCGTCCTGCACGGGCCGCTCGAAGGCGGCGAGCCAGGCCTGGCGCTGGCGCGGATCGGCCATGTCCAGTTCGATGCGCTCGCCGGCCACCGCGAAGGGCAGCAGCGCCTGCGGCGGCTCGCGTTCGAGCGCGTCGGTCGGCATCGCCACGAGGACGGTGTGGTGGGCGGCCAGCGCGGACCAGCGCATCGCCGGCACGCCGGTTACGCTGCGCGGATCGGCCAGCACCAGCAGGCGCGAACCCGGCCGCAGCAGCCGGCCGGCATGGTCCAGCGCCACCGACAGGCCGGCATCGTCGGCCGGCGGCTGGCGATACCAGCGCACCAGCGCATCGAGCACCCGCAGCGCCCCGCGCATGCCCGAGGCCGGCCGCACTGGCGGTTCGCGCAGGCTGCCGCGCAGGATCGCCACCCGATCGCCCTCGGCCACCGCCGCCCATGCCGCCAGCGCGCCGGCGCGCGCGGCCTGCACCGACTTGAAGCGCACGCGCGTGCCGAAGTACAGCGACGGCGCGGTGTCGGCGACGATCAGCGTCAGCCGCTCGCGCTCGGCCTGGAACAGCTTGGTGTGGGTGCGCCCGCTGCGCGCGGTCAGCCGCCAGTCGATGTGGCGCACGTCGTCGCCGGCCACGTACTCGCGCGACTCGGCGTACTCCATGCCGCGCCCGCGCAGATGGGACTGCGCCGGACCCGCCGGCCCGTGGCGGCCGCGCCGGGCCGGCGGACGCCGCTGCGCCAGCGCCTTCAGCGCGATCAGCTCGGCCAGCGTCGGCGCGATGCCGTCGCCGGAAGGCGGCGGCCGGTTCCCGCCTTCATCGCGCGACCTCGCGCTCATCGTTGCGTGGCTCCATCAGGCGGGCATGCCTGCCTGCTTGCGCGCACGGCGGCTTGAGGGCGTCTTTTGAGTATCCGGATTTCAACGTTCGAGCGGATAACCGGACGATTTGCGATTCCTTCTCCCGCTTGCGGGAGAAGGTGTCCCGAAGGGACGGATGAGGGCGCTTCTACACTCCTTTGACGTTCCCCAAACGTCTTCGTGGTGACAGGCGCTTCACCCCGCAAGCGCGGGAAGGAAGAGCGCCCCCGCACTCGAATCCGGCCATCCATTACTTGTTTGTTCGCGGCGACGAAAGCCATGCACGCGTGCGCCGCCGCCAGCGCATCCGGACCGCCTGGAGACATCCAGGGATGCGTCGATACCCGCGGCCCGCATGGATTTTCCATCGCCGTCACCGGTTCACGGCTTTCAGGGCAGGGGCACGCGATCGAGCAGCGCCTGCACCAACCGATCGCCGTCCCAGCCCTCGGCGGTGGCCTCGTAGCTGGGCAGCACGCGGTGCCGCAGCACGTCGGGCGCGATCGCGCGCACGTCCTCCGGCGTGGCGTAGTCGCGCCCGGCCAGCCAGGCATGCGCGCGCGCGCAGCGTTCCAGCGCGATCGAACCGCGCGGGCTGGCGCCCCAGGCGATGCGCCGCGCCAGTTCGGCGTCGTAGCGCGCCGGATCGCGCGAGGCCAGCACCAGTTCGATGATGTAACGCTCCAGTTGCGGCGCCACGTGCAGTTCCAGCACCGCCGCGCGCGCGGCGAAGACGTCCTCCAGCGGCATCCGCTCGTGCGCGGCGTGGGCCGGTTGCAGCGCATCGCGCGCGCGTTCGCGCGCCAGCCGCAGGATCTCCGCCTCGGCCGCCGCCTCCGGATAGCCGATGCGCACGTGCATCAGGAAGCGATCCAGTTGCGCCTCGGGCAGCGGGAAGGTGCCTTCCTGCTCGATCGGATTCTGCGTGGCCATCACCAGGAACAGCGCCGGCAGCGGATAGGTGTGCCGCCCCACCGTGACCTGCCGCTCGCCCATCGCCTCCAGCAGCGCCGACTGCACCTTGGCCGGCGCGCGGTTGATCTCGTCGGCCAGCAGGATCGGATGGAAGATCGGTCCCGGCAGGAACTCGAAGCGGCCTTCCTGCGGCCGCCACACCTCGGTGCCGGTCAGATCCGCCGGCAGCAGATCGGGGGTGAACTGCACCCGCGCGAAGTCCGCCTGCAGCCGCCCGGCCAGCGCGCGGATGGCGGTGGTCTTGGCCAGTCCGGGCGCGCCCTCGACCAACAGGTGCCCGTCGGCCAGCAACGCAACCAGCAGGCGATCGATCAGCGCCGCCTGGCCCACAATGGTGGCGGCGAGATCCGAGCGCAACTGCTGGAAGGCGGCGTGCGGATTTCCGGTGCTCATGCGTCGATCGCCTCCATCGCCAAAGCTGGCCGCGGGGCGTTCCGTTTCGGATTCGTTGGGATTCATGCCCCGATTCTGCCGCATCGGCGCGGCCTTGGTTCAAGCATCCGCTCACGGCGTTCCCGACAATTCAGCTTGTCGTCGCGCCCTTCGGAAGAGTCGCCGCGGCTCCCGCCTTCATCCCGAAAAGCGACAGGGCCGCAACCGCGGCCCTGTCGTCAATCTGCATCCGGGTGGTCTCAGCGCTTGACCGAGAGCACCTTCGGCGTCACGAACACCAGCAGTTCCGCCTTCTCCTTGCTGCGGCCCTTACGCTTGAACAGGTTGCCGAGGAAGGGGATGTCGCCCAGGAACGGCACCTTGGCCACGCTGCTGCGGTCGGTGAACTCGTACACGCCGCCGATGACGACCGTCTGTCCGTCCTCGACCAGCACGGCGGTATTGATCTCGCGGCGTGCCAGTTCCGGCACCGAGCCGAAATCGCCCAGATCGATGAAGCGCAGCACCTCGTCCTTCTTGACGTTCAGCGACAGGAAGACGCGGTTGTCGTTGGTGATCGTCGGCACGACCTTCAGTTCCAGCAGCGCTTCCTTGAACTCGACAGTGGGTGTGGCAATACCGGTACCGCTGCCGGTCACGGTCAGGTAGCCGACTTCGCGGCCCTGCTTGATGACCGCCTCGCGCTGGTTGGTGGTGACCAGGCGCGGATTGGAGATGACTTCGCCGCGGCCTTCTTCCTGCAACGCCGACAGTTCGACGTCGAGCATGAAGCCCGCGTTGAGGATGGACAGCGCCAGACCGGCCGGGTTGCCCAGCGTGTAGCCGGAGGCCGGCAGGTTGACGTTGAGATCGCGGCTGGCCTGGAACGTGGGTTCGCCCGCCATCACCGCGTCGGCACGCGACTGCGCATTGGCGCCCGAGGCCGAGACGCTGCCGCCGAAACCGAGCGAGCTGCGATCGCCCGGCTTACCCGACGCGCCGCTGATGCCGAAACGCGCACCCAGATCACGCGCGAAACTGTCGGTGGCGATGACGATACGGCCTTCGATCAGCACCTGATCCACCGGTCGATCGATGACCGCGATCAGCTCGCGCATCTGCGCGACCTTCTTCGGGATGTCGCTGATCATCAGCGTGTTGGTGCGCTCGTCGGCGACGATGCGGCCACGCGGCGACAGGAAGCCGTTTTCCTGGTCCTTGTCCTGGCTCTGGTTCTGGTTGCCAACGCCCTTGGCCTCGGTAATGGCTTTGAAGATGGCCGAGGCGTTGTGGTAGTTGATCTGGATGTAGTCGGTGATCAGATCCTGGCGGTTCTCGATCGCGATGCGCGCGTCTTCCTTGTCCTGCTCGAACTTGGCCAGTTCCGGCTGCGGGGCGACCCAGACCACGCCGCCCTCGCGGCGCTTGTCCAGGCCCTTGGCGCGCAGCACGATGTCCAGCGCCTGGTCCCACGGCACGTTGACCAGGCGCAGGGTCACGTTGCCCTCGACGGTGTCGGAGGCGACGATGTTGAGGTTGGATTCCTCGGCGATCAGCTGCAGCACGGTGCGCACCGGCACGTCCTGGAAGTTGAACGTCACCGGGCGGCCGCCGTAGCGCTGCACGGAGGCGGCGGTGCCGGCCGCCTGCGCGCCCGCCACCGCGGTGGCGGTGGCGGTGTTGCCCGAGCCCATCGCCGCGCGTTCGCTGCGCGGCACGATCTCGACCACGTACTCGTTGCCGGTCTGGTAGGCCAGCGACTCGAAGGCACCACGCGTGTTGAGCACCAGTTGGGTGCCCTCGCCCTTGCCGTGCGCATCGATGCGCTGCACCGGCGTGGCGAAGTCGACCACGTTGAGCTGCTTCTGCAGCGCCTTGGGCAGCTGCACGCTGCCCAGGTCGACGATGACGTCGGAACCCTGGGTGCGCAGGTCCGGGCTGGCGCCGGCGCGATCGAAGCGCAGGATCAGCCTGCCGGCGCCATCCTCGCCGCGGCGGAAATCGATGTTGGAAACCGACACCGCACTGGCCTGGTGCTGCGCCTGTTCGGTGGCCGGGGTCGCCGGGCTGGCGCTGGCGAGCCCCGCGCCGGCCATCAGGCCGATCGCCAGTGCCAGGGTGCAGACCCGGAAGGTGGCCAAAGGCCGGGCGGGCCGCAGGCGTTGGGCGTTCGAAGCGGTCATCGTGTTTCCCCTAATCATTTGATCTGATCTTCAAGCGCAATCGATGCGGGCCTTTCCAGCCAGCCGCCCGCGCCATCCGGCACCAGTTCCACAAGCTCTATGCCGGTCTCGCTGACGGCGGTGACGCGGCCGTCGCTCTGCCCCAGGTAGGCGCCGGGCCGGACGCGGTAGGTGACCTTGTCCGGCGCCATCACCAGGGCGATCAAACCGGGTCCCCGTCCCAGCGTGCCGACCATGTCCAGGCTGTCCAGCGGGTACTGTTCCAGCGTTTCCTTGCGCCGGTTCGGATCCGGGCGCAGGCCGGCGGCGTCGGTGTTGTTCCAGGCGCTGGTGAACGGGTCGCGCAGGGCCTGGGCGGCGTACTCGAAGGTCTCGAACTGCTGCATCACCGGCAGCGGATCCAGCGGCGGCGCCGGGCGGGCGCGGACGTCGTTGACCCACTTCTCCAGGTTGGGCGCCTCGCCGGGCGTGCTGGTGATGCCGCGGCCGCAACCGGCCAGCATCACGGCGACGCCGGCCAGCGCGCAGGCGCGGACGAAACGGCTGTTGCGCGGACTCATGCGCCACCTCCCGTGGCCTGGCCGGCAGCGGCAGCGGCCGCGGCCTTCTCCTGCTCGGCGGTTTCTTCCTCGTCCAGGTAGCGGTAGGTCTTGACCGTTCCCGACAGTTCCAGGGCGCCGCGGCTGACGATGCCGGCCTTGGGATCCTTGGGCTTGAGCGAGATGTCGTGCATGGTCAGGATGACCACGCGCGGCAGCGAGGCCACGCCGCTGACGAAGGCGCCGAACTGGTGGTAGTTGCCGACCATGCGCAGGGCGATCGGCTTCTCGGCGTAGAACTCCTTCGGCGATTCCGGGCCCGGCTGGAACAGCTCGTTGGCCAGGCCGCTGGACAGCGCGGTCTGCGAGATGTCGATGATGAGGTCGGGCATCTCGGTGCGGCTGGGCAGCTGGCGCAGCATCTGCTGCAGCACCTGCTCCATCTGCGCCAGCTGCTGCTTCAGCGGCTCCAGGTTGGAGGCGCGGCCCTGCTTGTCCTCGAAGTCGGCGCGCAGTTCGCGCTCCTGCCCTTCCAGCCGCTGAAGTTCCTCGCGCTTGCCGCTGATCAGCAGGAACCAGGCGATGATCAGGATGAACACCGTGACCAGCACGCAGAAGACGACCTTGGCGTTCTGCGGCCAGGCGCCGATGTTGTTGAAGTCCAGGTTCTTGATGGAGGTTTTCTTCTGGCTCATGACGCGCTCCCCGGCGTGGTCGAGGCCGCGGCCGGTGCAGTTTCAGGTGCGGGCGCCGGCGGATTCTCCACGGCCGGCGCCTCGGCCGGGGCCGGGGTCGCCGCGGCGTCGGCCGCCGGTACGCTGCCCGTGGCCTCGATCGCCGCGGCCGGGTCCTGGCCTTCCGGCGTCGCGTTGGGGTTGGCCAGGTGGACCTGCAGGTTGAACACGTAGGGCAGCGTGCGGGTATCGCCGACTGGGACCGGCGTCTTGGCGTCCTCGGCCTTGGCCTCGATGATCGACAGGTCCGGCTTGGTCATCCAGCCCGATCCCTCGAGGTTGCGCATATAGGCGCTGACCCGCGCGTTGGACTGCGCGCGGCCCTCCAAGGTCAGGATCTCGCCTTCCTGCTTGATGTTGGTCAGGATGACGCCGTCGGGGATGGTGCGCACCAGCGAGTCGAACAGATGGACCATCTGCGAGCGGTTGGCCTGCAGCTGCTCGATGACCTTCTTGCGCGCCAGCAGGCGGTCCTTCTGCTTGTCCAGCGCCTCGATCTCGGTGATCTGGGTCTCGACCTTGGCGATCTCGCCCTTGAGGAAGTTGTTGCGGTCGTTCTGGCCGTTGATCTGGCTGTTGTAGTGGAACCACAGCAGGCCCGACAGCACCACGCCGGCCAGCGCCGCGGCGCCGAGCATGCCGTAGAACTCGCGCTGACGCTGCGCGCGGCGCGCGGCGCGCCACGGGAGTAGGTTGATTCTTGCCATCAGTCGAAGCTCCTCAACGCCAGGCCGGTGGCGATCATCAGCGCCGGGGCGTCCTGCGCCAGGGCATGGGCCTGCACGCGCGGGCCGAGGGTCATCTGCGCCAGCGGGTTGGCCACGATGGTGGGCACGCCGAGCTGTTCCTCGACCATCTCCGGCAGCCCCTGCAGGGAGGCGCAGCCGCCGCCCAGCACGATCTGGTCGACGCGGTTGAACTCGCTGCCGGCATAGAAGAACTGCAGCAGGCGGCTGATCTGCTGGACGGTGGCTTCCTTGAACGGCTCCAGCACCTCGACCTCGTAGCTCTCCGGCAGCCCGCCCTGGCGCTTGGCCAGGCCGGCCTCCTCGTAGGTCAGGCCGTAGCGGCGCATGACCTCGTCGGTGAGCTGCTTGCCGCCGAACACCTGCTCGCGGCTGTACAGGCTGCGGCCGCGGCGCAGGACGTTGAGGGTGGTCATCGTCGCGCCGATGTCGACCAGCGCGACCACGCCGTCCTGCGGGATCGGCAGGTCGTCGGCCATCAGGGCGAAGGCGTTCTCGACCGCGAAGGCCTCCACGTCCATCACCTTGGCGGTCAGGCCGCCGAGTTCCAGCGCCGACTGGCGCAGCTCGACGTTCTCCGAGCGCGAGGCCGCCAGCAATACCTGCACCATCTCGGGGTTGTTGGGCATCGGGCCCAGCACCTCGAAGTCGAGGTTCACTTCCTCGATCGGGTACGGGATGTAGTTGACCGCCTCCAGCTCGACCTGGGCCTCCAGGTCGGCCTCGTCCAGTTCGGCCGGCATCGGGATGATCTTGGTGATCACCGCCGATCCGGCGACGGCGGCGGCGGCATGCTTGGCCTTGCTACCCGCGCGGGTCACCGCGCGGCGGATCGCCTCGCCCACCGCCTCGACCTCGACGATGTTCTTCTCCACCACCGCATTGGGCGGAAGGGGTTCGACCGCATAGTGATCCACGCGGTAACGGTTGCCGACGCGCGAAAGCTGCAGCAGCTTGACCGCGGTCGAACTGATATCGACGCCGATGAGCGGCGACTGGCTTTTTGGGATTAGCCCCACGGTATTTCCCCTTCCGACGGGCACTGGACGGACTTGCGTGCGCCCACATTAATAACCAACTTTTTACGCTTGGCAACCATCAGTGACCTGGCTGTGCTGCTTGTCACGGTTCACGAAGGTTGTTGCCCAAGCCCCTGTTTCCCCCGGGGTTCCCTCTCGGGAACCCCGGCGGCATCTATACTCTGCCGCCAAGAATTCTGCAATCGGAAAGCACCGGATGCCCCGTTTACGTCGCTTCCTGCGGTGGACGCTGATCACGTTTGCCGCCCTTGCCCTGCTCGGCCTGGCCGGCCTGGGGGTCCTGTACTACGTGGTCTCCTCCAAGGTGCCCGACGTGGAATCCCTGCGCAACGTCGAGATGCAGGAGCCGCTCTACGTCTACGCCAGCGGCGGCCAGCTGATCGGCCTGTTCGGCGAGACCCGGCGCTATCCGGTGGCCATCGCCGAGGTGCCGCCGCTGGTCCGGCAGGCCTTCATCGCCGCCGAGGACGCCAACTTCTACAAGCACAAGGGGGTCGATCCCAAGGGCGTGTCGCGGGCGATCTGGCAGGTGCTGACCAAGCGCGAGGGCCGCGTGGCCGGCGGCAGCACCATCACCCAGCAGGTCGCGCGCGAGTGGTTCCTCAGCTCCGAGTACAGCTATACCCGCAAGCTGGTCGAGATGATGCTGGCCATGCAGATAGAGAAGGACCTGAGCAAGGACGAGATCCTGCAGCTCTATCTCAACAAGAGCTTCTTCGGCAACCGCTCCTACGGCGTGGCCGCCGCCGCCGAGTACTACTACGGCAAGACCCTGGACCAGCTGACCCTGGGCGAGACCGCCACCCTGGTCAGCGCGCTGAAGTTCCCCTCCAGCGGCAACCCCATCAGCAACCCGGTGCGCAACAAGCAGCGCAGCGACTACGTGATCAACCGGATGCTGGAGGACGGCTACATCACCCCGGCCCAGGCTACGCAGGCCAAGGCCGAGCCGCACCACGCCAGGCCGCACGAGCGCCCCATCGAGGCCCACGCGCCGTACGTGGCCGAGATGGTGCGGCAGGAGATGATCGCCCGCTTCGGCGGCGACGTGCTGACCAAGGGCTACCACGTCACCACCACCCTGGACGCGCCGCTGCAGGCCGCCGCCGACGCGGCGGTGCGCAGCGGCCTGATCCTGTACGACCGCCGCCACGGCTGGAACGGGGTGGAGCGCCAGTTCGACGTGGCCGCCGACGCCGACGCCGGGGCGCTGGCGGGCCACCTGGCCGGCATCCCGGTCCAGGGCGGGCTGATCCCGGTGATCGTCGCAGGCACCGAAGCCGACGGCGGCATCACCGTGGTCCGCGCCGACGGCAGCGAACTCAAGCTGCCCGCCGCGGCCAGCCGCTGGACCGGCAAGACCCCGGCGCAGCTGTTCAAGCGCGGCGACCTGGCGCGCATCGAGGCCGGCAAGGAGGAAGGCCAGTTCCTGATCGGCCAGGTGCCGCGCGGGCAGGCCGCGCTGGTGTCGCTGGACGCCGACAACGGCGCGCTGCGCGCGCTGATCGGCGGCTTCAGCTTCGCCGGCAACAAGTTCAACCGCGCCACCCAGGCGCGCCGCCAGCCCGGCTCCAGCTTCAAGCCGTTCCTGTACGCGGCCTCGTTCGAGAAGGGCTTCAACCCGGCCTCGATCGTGCTGGACGCGCCGGTGGTGTTCCGCGATCGCCGCGGCCACATGTGGCGGCCGCAGAACGACGGCGGCGGCTTCCGCGGCCCGATGCGCCTGCGCGAGGCGCTGGTGCAGTCGCGCAACCTGGTGTCGGTGCGGCTGCTGGACGGCATCGGCGTGCCGTTCGCGCGCCAGTACATCAGCCAGTTCGGCTTCGACGAGGCCGAGCTGCCGCCCAACCTGTCGATGTCGCTGGGCACTGCCTCGCTGACCCCGTTGTCGATGGCGCGCGGCTACGCGGTGTTCGCCAACGGCGGCTCGCGGGTGACGCCGTGGTTCATCGACGAGGTCAAGGACCGCGAGGGCAACGTCATCTTCAAGGAGAACCCCGCCGTGGCCTGCCGCGCCTGCGGCGGAACCTCGGCCGGGGCGGCGGCGGCGGCCTCGCAGGTGGTGGACGGCTTCAACTTCGGCCCGACGCAGGCAGCCGCGCCGCCACCGTCCAGCGCGCCCGCGCCGGAGGAGCGCAAGCCGGCCGACCCCAACAGCGTCGCCGCGCCGCGCGCCATCGACGAGCGCACCGCCTACCAGATGATCTCGATGATGCGCGACGTGGTCCAGCGCGGCACCGGCACCGCGGCCAAGGTGCTGGGCCGCGAGGACGTCGGCGGCAAGACCGGTTCGACCAACGAACACCGCGACGCCTGGTTCGCCGGCTTCGGCGCCCACTATGCCACCGTGGTGTGGGTCGGCCGCGACGACTTCCGCTCGCTGGGCTACCGCGAATACGGCGGCAAGGCGGCGCTGCCGATCTGGATCGACTACATGCGGGTGGCGCTGAAGGACAAGCCGATCGCCGCCAACGATCCGCCCGAGGGCATGGTCCAGGTGACGCTCAACGGCGCGACCGAATGGATCAAGGTCGAGGACATGGACCGCATCCAGGACTACGACTACGGGCTGGAGGAAGCGGTGCCGGACGAGTCGGCGTTCGATATTTTCTGAGGGCCGGGAATCGGGAATCGGGAATCGGGAATCGGGAAAAGCGTATCGCCCTTGCCCGCTCCGGTTCCCCTTGGTCCCTGCCCCTAGCCCCTAGCCCCTAGCCCCTAGCCCCTAGTCTCTAGCCCCAGTCTCTAGCCTCCACCCTCACATTCCTTCATGTACAGTCGCCTCAGTTTCGACGCCGAGGCCTGCCATGCACCACGCCCGCCAGCACGCCGAAACCCGCACCCGCGAACGCCGCCTGCGGCTGGCCCACGAGGCCGCCCGGCTGATGGCCGAGGGCGGCATCCGCGACTTCCACCAGGCCAAGCTCAAGGCCGCCAGCCGGCTCGGCATCCACGACGACGCCTCGCTGCCGCGCAACCGCGAGATCGAGGACGCGCTGCGCCAGTACCAGCGCCTGTTCGCCGGCCCTAACCATGCGCAGGACCTGCGCCAGCGCCGCGAGGCGGCATTGCGCGCACTCGATTTCTTCCAGGCCTTCTCGCCGCGCCTGGTCGGGCCTGTGCTGGACGGCACCGCCGACGCCAACACGCCGGTACACCTGCACGCGCACAGCGACGACCCCGATGCGGTGGCGCGCTTCCTCGCCGAGCACCGCATCCCCGCCGAATCCAGCGCGCGCCGCCTGCGCATGGATCGCGATCGCGTTGCCGAGTTGCCGGTATGGGTGTTCAGCGCCGAGGACATCGGCTTCGACGTCACCGTGCTGCCGCACGACGCGCTGCGCCAGGCGCCGCTGTCCTCGGTGGACGAAAAACCGATGCGGCGCGCCTCGTCGTCGCAGTTGCGGCAGTTGCTGGCCGAGGAGGAGATCGCCGGCTACGAGACCCCCGGCTGACGGCGATGCCGGCCGACGTAGCCGAGCAAGCTCGGCTCAACAAAACGCTCCTCCTGTAGAGCGGAGCTTGCTCCGCTGCTCCCGGCTTCGGCACCCACGTAGCCGAGCAAGCTCGGCTCTACAAAACGCTCCTCCTGTAGAGCGGAGCTTGCTCCGCTGCTCCCGGCTCCGGCACCCACGTAGCCGAGCAAGCTCGGCTCTACAAAACGCTCCTCCTGTAGAGCGGAGCTTGCTCCGCTGCTCCCGGCTCCGGCACCCACGTAGCCGAGCAAGCCCGGCTCTACAAAACGCTCCTCCTGTAGAGCGGAGCTTGCTCCGCTGCTCCCGGCTCCGGCACCCACGTAGCCGAGCAAGCTCGGCTCTACAAAACGCTCCTCCTGTAGAGCGGAACTTGCTCCGCTGCTCCCGGCTCCGGCACCCACGTAGCCGAGCAGGCCCGGCTCTATAAAACGCTCCTCCTGTAGAGCGGAGCTTGCTCCGCTGCTCCCGGCTCCGGCACCCACGTAGCCGGGCAAGCCCGGCTCTACAGTCATTCCCCCGGACTTGGGTGAAGAACCAAAAGAAACGCCCCGCATCGGCGGGGCGTTCTTCGGACGACGCTTCGGAGGCGACCGGCTCAGCGCTGGTCGATGCCCTTGTAGTCGCGCACGTCGTAGCCGGTGTAGATCTGGCGCGGACGGCCGATCTTGGCTTCCGGATCGACCTGCTGCTCCAGCCAGTGCGCGACCCAGCCGGCGGTGCGGCCGATGGCGAACATGACGGTGAACATCTCGGTCGGGATCTTCAGCGCCTTGTAGATGATGCCGCTGTAGAAGTCGACGTTGGGGTAGAGCTTGCGCTGGATGAAGTACTCGTCCTTCAGCGCGGCCTCCTCCAGCCTCATCGCCACTTCCAGCAGCGGGTCGTCCACGCCCAGCTCGCCGAGCACCTTGTGGGTCATCTCGCGGATGATCCTGGCGCGCGGGTCGAAGTTTTTGTATACGCGGTGGCCGAAGCCCATCAGGCGGAAGCCCGATTCCTTGTCCTTGGCCTTGGCCACGGCCGAGGCGACGTTCTTGGCGTCGCCGATTTCCTCCAGCATCTTCAGCACCGCCTCGTTGGCGCCGCCGTGCGCCGGGCCCCACAGCGCGGTGATGCCGGCGGCGACCGAGGCGTACGGGTTGGCGCCGGTGGAGCCGACCAGGCGCACGGTCGAGGTGGAGGCGTTCTGCTCGTGATCGGCGTGCAGGATGAACAGCAGGTCCAGCGCCTTGGCCACGACCGGGTTGGTCTCCAGCGGCTCGCTCGGCACCTCGAACATCATGTGCAGGAAGCGATCGACGTATTCGAGGTTGTTGCGCGGGTAGCGGATCGGCCAGCCGATCGAATAGCGGTAGGCGGCCGCGGCCAGGGTCGGCATCTTGGCCAGCAGGCGGATGGCGGCCAGGCGGCGCTGCTCGGGATCGGTCAGGTCCAGGGTGTCGTGGTAGAACGCCGACAGCGAGGCCACCGTGCCGGCGAGCATTGCCATCGGGTGCGCGTCGTAGTGGAAGCCGTGCAGGAAGTTCTTCAGCGACTCGTGCATCATCGTGTGATGCGTGACCTCGTGTTCGAACGTGTCGAACTCGGCCTTGGTCGGCAGCTCGCCGTTCATCAGCAGGTAGGCCACTTCCAGGAAGCTGGAATGCTGGGCGAGCTGCTCGATGGGGTAGCCGCGGTACAGCAGCACGCCGTTGTCGCCGTCGATGTAGGTGATGGCCGACTTGCAGCTGGCGGTGGCGGTGAAGCCGGAATCGTAGGTGAAGAGACCTGTTTCCCTGGTCAGCCTGGAGATGTCGACGCAATCGTTGCCAAGCGTCGGTTTGAGGACCGGCAGGGCGATGTTCTTGTCGCCAGCGGCCAGCGTGACCTGGTCAAGTTCGGACACAGTGTGCGCTCCTTCGTGGGGGTGCGCCGGGCGCCTGCGCGGCCGGCGTATGACGGGAGTCCAGCGGTTGAACCGTGGATGCGGCGATTATCGCATAGGGCCGCCGGCGCGCACCCCGACCGGGACCAAAGTCGGACCAAAGTACAAGGGCGGGCGCGCCCGGCGCGCCAACGCAAACGGCCGCGCACAGGGCGCGGCCGTCGGGCGTCGCAGGGACGGAATTCCTCAGCGCGCGTAGCGCTTCTGGAACTTGTCGATGCGGCCGCTGGTGTCGATGACCTTGTGCTTGCCCGTGTAGAACGGGTGCGAAGCCGAGGAGATTTCGACCTTGATCAGCGGGTACTCGTTGCCGTCTTCCCACTTCGTCGTTTCCTTGCTGCCCAGGGTCGAGCGGGTCAGGAACTTGAAATCGGAGGTCACGTCGTGGAAGACGACTTCGCGGTAATTGGGATGGATGTCGGCCTTCATGGCGGGCACACCGTGTTGCGGGAAGGGAAGAGCGGCATTGTAGACCGCCCTGCCCGTCCGGCGCAAGCCGGGCCCGGTGAGGTCAGCCGGCCGCCAGCGCGGCCTGGACCAGCCCTTCGAACCGGGCCTGGTCGTAGCGCAGCAGGATGAGCGCATTGTCGGCCCGGCCCCCTTCCCGACGCCAGTCGACCACGCTGGCGCCGCGGGCGTGGCGGCCCGCCAGTTCGACCTCCAGTGGGCGCCCGGCCTGTTCCAGCGCCCCGTCCGGGGCCAGCGCCAGCGCCATCGCCAGCGCGTCGGCGGCGTACCAGTGGTCGCCGCGGCGGTCGTGCGACCACAGCCGGGTCTTCTCGGAGATGCCGGCGTAGAAGCGCGCACGCGGGCTGTCGGCGGCCAGCCAGGCGGCGACGCGGTCGTGGTGCAGGCCGTGGGCGATGGTGGCCTCCCAGTCGGCCAGTTCGATGCGCTCGAACGCCTCGAAGACCAGGTGCGCGGCTTCCGGGTCGAAATAGAAGTTGAATTCGGCCGCCGGGGTGATGTTGCCGTGGCCAGTCACCGCGCCGCCCATCACCACCAGGCGGGCCACGCGTTGCGGCAGGGTCGGGTCCAGCTTGAGCGCCAGTGCGATGTTGGTCAGCGGCCCCAGCGCGACCAGCAGCAGCCGCCCGGCGTGCGCGTGCGACAGGCGCAGGATGGCCAGCGCGGCGTGCTCGGCCTCGGCCTGGCGGGCGGGCGGCGGGTAGCCGACGTCGCCGAAGCCGTCCTGCCCATGCACGTAGCCGGCATCCGGCGCCGGATGCAGCAACGGCGCCGGCGCGCCAGCGAACACCGGCACGTCGACCCCGGACACCTCGCACAGCTTCAGCGCGTTGCGCACCGTGTGGCCCAGCCCGACGTTGCCGGCGGCGATGGTCAGGCCCACCACTTCGTGGGCCTCGTCGTTGAACGCCATCAGCAGCGCCAGCGCGTCGTCCACGCCCGGGTCGGTATCGATCAACAGCGGAATGCGTTCGCTCATGCTTGCCAGGTTCCTTCGCTCGGCCCGCGAGTCTGGCATCGCCGGCGCGGGCGCGGAAGATCGCGGGCCGGCTTTTTCTCTGCGCATGCCCACGAGGGCGCTCCAAGCGCCAGGCAACCCGCGCTACTCCGGCGCGGGCCGCGCCCAGCGCGCATAGGTCTGCGCCAGCCCTTCGCGCAGGCGCCGGTACTGCTCGGAGCCCGGCCGCACGCCGATGCGCGCCGCGACCCCGGACCAGCCCTCGGCATGGTCGCGCGACCACTCGCGCACGACGGCGCGGCAGGGCTGGCCCGCCACCTGGGCCAGCGCGCAGGCGAAATAGATGTCCGCCGAGGTCCAGTCCGGCTGCTTCATCATCGCCTCGACGTAGGCGCGCGGCACCGCGCGGTAGCGCGCCATCTCGTCGGCGAAGGCCTCCGGATAGCGCGCCGCATAGCGGTTGATGTCGAACAGGCGGCGATCGATCCAGGCATCGCCGCTGCTCGGCACGTACGCCACCACGTCGTCCTCGGCCAGGGGCGGCGCGGATGGCGGTTGCTGCGCCAGCGCCAGCGCCAGCGCCGGCGACGCGGCCAGCGCCAGAACCAGCAGGCATGGATTCATGCGGGAAGGGCGCGACGGCATCGCCGCATTGTGCCGCAGGCGTGCCGGGCCGCGGGCACGGGCCTTCAGTCGCACAGCGCCGCCTCGATGCCTTCCAGGACGGCCGGCAATCCGGCCGCCGACGACAGCGTGCGCAGGCGGTGCGCATCGTCGGCCACGCCGTGTTCGGCCTCGTGCGCCCAGGTCAGGTGGTACGGGATGTGCACGCCCCACCCGCCCAGCGCCAGCACCGGCTCGATGTCCGAGCGCAGCGAATTGCCAACCATCACGAACCGTTCGGCCGGCGCCTCCAGCTCGCGCAGCACGCGCGCGTAGGTGGCCGGGTCCTTCTCGGAGACGACCTCGATGCGGTGGAACACGTCGGCCAGCCCGCACTGGGCGATCTTGGCCTCCTGGTGGAACAGGTCGCCCTTGGTGATGAGGACGATCTCGTAGCGCGCGGCGACCTGCTCGACCGCCGCGCGGATGCCGTCGATCAGCTCGACCGGATGCTGCAGGGTCGCCCGGCCGATCTCCAGGATGCGGTGCAGGTCGCGCGCACCGATGCGCTCATCGGTCAGTTCGATCGCCGATTCGAGCATCGACAGGGTCATGCCCTTGGCGCCGTAGCCGAAGATGCGCAGGTTGCGCCGCTCCACTTCCAGCAGGTGCCGCTGCGTGCGCGCGTCGGTCAGGTCGATGTACCGGCCGACGACTTCCTCGAAGGCGCTCTCGGCGGCGCGGTAGTAGTCCTCGCTCTTCCACAGCGTGTCGTCGCCGTCGAAGCCGACCCACTGGATGCGCGTCGTCATCCGTCCTGCCTTGCGTTGCCGGGGGAAGCGAAGGATATCAGCCAGGCCGTCGCTCCCTTTCATCGTGCCCACGAAAGAGGGCGGCCTTGCGGCCGCCCCCGGGTGATGCCTTCAATGCCGCGGCATTACTTCTTCGGCTCGCCGTAGTTCTTCTCGACGAAGGACTTGTACTCGTCCTGGGTCAGGCTGCCGTCGGCATCGGCGTCGGCCTGGCTGAAGATCTCGGACAGGCCGGCGTTGGCGGCCGCTTCCTCGCGGCTGATGGTGCCGTCGCCGTTGCTGTCCAGATCGGCCCAGCCCTGCTGGCGCTGGCTGCTGGCGGTGTCGGCGCGCATGGCTTCCTGCTCGGTGGAACCGGTCGCCTGCTCGGTGGGATCGGTCTGCTGCGTGCGTTGCGGCTGCGGATCCTGCGCGTCCTGTGCGCTCTGCGCGAAGGCGGCCGGCACGGCCAGCGCGGCGGCCAGGGCGAAGATGCCGATCAGCGGTTTGCGGTTGTCATTGTTCATCGTCTTTGCTCCGTCGTGATGGGAGTGCGTGACTGTGGCTCGACGCACGGAGCCACGATGCAAATCGACGTCTGAACAAAAACATGCGCGCGAACCCGGCACTGCACGCGCGCTTAACCTGCGCGCGGAAAATCTCTGCTAGCCCGCCGTCAACGCCGCGTCACGGGCGGACGCGATGCGTAAGGCCTGCGTTATTTCAGGATTCAGCATTCGTTTTTTCTTCGTGCTGGCGCAAGTTTTCGCGCTGCGGTTTCTGGCTGAACCATCGCCAACCGATGACCACGCCGGCCAGTGCGCCGACCATTTCCAGCAGCACGCGCGCGCCCAGCGACTGCGGATCATGGATGCCCTGCAATGCCAGCCTGGCGTACAGCGGCGACTCCAGCTTCATCATGCCGAGGTAGAACAGGTTCCAGGCGTCGACGCCGGCGCCGATGACGACCGCAATCAGGCACGACCAGCCGATGGCATGGCCGATCGACAGGCCGGCGCGGCGGCACACCCGGCTCCAGAGCGCATAGATGATCACGCCGGCGAGCAGGGCGATCAGGCCGGCTTCCAGCGCGCCGAGCAGGCCCAGGTGCAGCGGCAGGTTCATGGGGGACGCGCTCCGGCGGGGGAATCGTACGGCGATGCCGGCGGCTGGAGGCCGCCGGCCGGACAGGAGATCGATCAGCGGCGATCAGGCGCCCGGGTCGTCCGCCTCGACCTGCACGCCGGTGGCGATGATGCGGTACTCGTGTTCCGGCACCTCGCCGGCGCGGGTGGACTCGCCCGCCATGTGCTCGCGCACCTGCGCCGACAGCGCCACGCGCCGCAACACGCCGTGCACGCGCGCCGGGCCGCGCACGTCCTTGGGGACGAAGAATTCGTGGTCGCCCAGCAGCACGCGTGCGGTGCGGCCCTCGTCCTCCAGCATCACCCAGCAGCCCTGCTTCTGGCAGACGTCGGTGATGCGGCCGCTGAAGACGCCGGTCAGTCCCTCCTGCGGCGCGGCCAGCGCCTGCGCCAATGGCGTGGCGGAACCGGCGGGCACCTCGGCGCCGTACTTCTCCGGCCCGGCGGCGAGCACGGGGGACGAGGCAAGCAGCAGCAGGGACAGCAACCAGGATCGGCGCATGGCGGAATCTCCAGGGTATCGGGAATCCGCAAGCATAACGCCCACGCCGGCGCCTCAGGCGGTGAGCGTGCGTTCCTGGTCGGGCAGTTCGCGCGCGCCGGCGGCGGCGGCGGCGCGACTGGCGTCCTCCAGCACCGCCTCGTCACCGCTCTCCAGCACCACCAGCACGCGCCCGGCCTCGATTTCCTGCTCGTAGTCGCGGCGCACCGAGCTGGGCACGGTCGAGCCGGCCAGCGCCCCGGACCAGGTGCCGACCGCCGCCCCGACCAGGGCGATCAGGCCGGCGCTGGCCAAGGTCACGCCCATCGTCGGGATGGCCACGGCGACCAGGCCGCCGAGCAGGCCGACCGCGCCGCCGCCGGCCGCGCCGCGCAGGGCGGCGGGGATGAAGTCGGTCGGCGTGGATTCCTTCTGCGAATCGGGGATCAGCGCCATCTCGATGTCCGAATGCGCCACCAGCGCGGTGTCGTCGGCGGCGATGCCGGCGCCGATGGCGGCGGCCAGCGCCTGCTCGGCGACCTGGATGTCGGGGGCGCTCAGTACTCGCCGTTTCATGGACGCTTCTCCTGCTGCAAGCCTGCCCGGACCATAGCGGCGTGGCCGCCTGCGGCAGGTGAAGGACTGCGCCGATCGTCGGTGCTGCGTCGCAACACGCAAGCGCGTAGAATCCGCGCTCCCCTTCGCAGCTATCGCACTTGGAGCATTCATGGGCCTGGACCATGTTTCCACCGGCACCAACCCGCCGGAAGAAATCAACGTCATCATCGAGATCCCCAAGGATTCGGAGCCGGTGAAATACGAGGTGGACAAGGAAAGCGGCGCGATCTTCGTCGACCGCATCCTCTCCACGCCCATGCGCTACCCGTGCAACTACGGCTACGTGCCGCACACCCAGTGCGGCGACGGCGATCCGGCCGACGTGCTGGTGGTGCTGCCGCTGCCGCTGATCCCCGGTTCGGTGATCCGCTGCCGCCCGGTCGGCGTGCTGCGCATGAGCGACGAGGCCGGCAGCGACGAGAAGCTGCTGGCGGTGCCGGCGGACAAGATCTTCTCCGGCTACACCCACATCAACGACATCGGGCAGGTCAGCCCGCACTGGCTGGAGCGCATCGGCCACTTCTTCGAGCACTACAAGGATCTGGAGAAGGGCAAGTGGGTCAAGCTGGACGGCTGGGGCAGCGCCGCCGACGCCAAGGCGGTGCTGCTGGACGCGATCGAGCGCTACAAGCGGCAGGGCTGAGCGCTGCTGCCAGCGCAAGATGAAGAAAGCCGCCTTCGGGCGGCTTTTTTCATGGGTGTCCGGATTCCTGAAGGGAGTGGATGCCTGGGCTGCACGCGTTCCTTGTTCCACTTGAGGCAAAGGGCTTGCCACCTGCGGTGCGCCGCAACGGGAAAGCGCGTGCGCCATCCACGCCAGGTCGCAAACGGCTGCCCCCATCCGCCCTTCGGGCACCTTCTCCCGCAAGCGGGGGAAGGGACTGGAATCCGCGCATCCCTTCCGCGATGCGCTCCAGTTCGCGTACCCCAAAAAAACTACGGCCCCTTTCGGGGCCGTAGCGTTTGCAACGACAGCGCGTGGATCAGAAGCGCTGGGTGTACTTGACGTACAGGAAGCGGTCGTAGTCGAAGCCGCCGTAGTACGGGTAGTCGCTGTGGCGGTACGACGAGTTCGAGAACATGAGCGGACCCTTGTGATCGAACACGTTGTTGGCGCCGACGGCGATGGTGGCGTTCCACGGCGCCTGGTAGCTGACCTGCACATCGTGGAAGGTGTTGGAACCGGTGCGGCGGATCGCGTCCGGCTCACCGTTGGCGTAGTGATCCGGCTCGGTGCACGGACGGGCGGTGACGCAGCTTTCCTTCATGCCCGAGTAGTAGCGCGAGGTCCAGTTGACCGCGAACTCGCCCAGCTGCCAGTCCACGCCCAGGTTCGAGCGCAGGCGGAAGATGCCCGGGTTGCCGACCGTGCCGATCATGATCTTCTCGCCGGCCGAGTTCTCGCCTTCCTCGTCGTAGACGCTGGTGTAGGTCGACTGCCAGTCAATGGCGAACTGGCCGAACGACAGCTCCGGCAGGCGGTACTTGACGCCCAGGTCGAAGCCCTCGGTCTCCATCGCGCCCAGGTTAGCCAGGCCGTAGAACAGGCTGCTGATGTGGCCGTCGTCGGCGCGCACGATGCCTTCGCAGCGAGCGGCGTTGCCCAGCACGTAGCAGTCGCGCAGGATGCGGTCGACGCTGTCCGAGATGATCATGTTCTTCAGCTCGTAGCGGTACCAGTCCATCGAGATGTCCAGGCCTTCCACCCAGCGCGGCGACCACACCAGGCCGACGGTCTTGCCCTTGGAGGTCTCCGGCAGCAGTTCCGGGTTGGAGCCGCTGATGAACTGGTCCGGCGTCTGGCACGGATAGGTCGTGCACGGCACCAGGCCCTGGCCCAGCTGCACGTAGCCCACCGGCACGCCCGCGCCGTTGCAGGCCGCGTTGCCGTTGACGCTGTTGACCGCGCCGGTGCCGCACGGGTCGGTGTACGACTCGAAGCTGGTGCCGATGCCGCCGTACAGGTTGTCGATGGTCGGCGCGCGGAAGCCCTCGGCGTAGGTGCCGCGGACCAGCAGCTCGTCGACCGGGCGCCAGGTGAAGCCGAACTTGCCGTTGGTGGTGTCGCCGAAGTTCGAGTAGTCGGAGTAGCGGCCGGCCACGTTGAAGGTCAGCTCCCTGGCGAACGGCACATCGGCCAGCACCGGGATGCTCAGCTCCATGTAGATCTCGTCAAGCGAGTACGAGCCTTCGGTCGTGGTCGCGCCCAGGCCGGTGCTCTCGCCCGACTGCGCGAACGCGTCCGGAACGAAGCGGCCCTGCTCCTTGCGGTGCTCGACGCCGACGGCGATGCCCAGATCGCCGGCCTGCAGTTCCAGCAGCGAGCCGGACAGGTTGGCGGTGTAGCTGGTGGTGCGGGTCAGGCCGGTGTCGGTAAACCACGGGAATAGGAACTTCTGCAGTTCCGGATCGGCCAGCGAACCCTGCCCGGCCACGCCGAACGGCAGCAGCGGGTTCCACGGGCGGCAGGCGCTCAGGGCGATCGGATCGGCGGCGGTGCCGCACTGGGCGACGCCGTCGGCGTTGATGAAGGACGGGCCCAGCGCCTGGCGCGAGGCGATCAGGCTCATGTCGCCGTGGCCACGCTTGGTCGACTGGTTGCGGTTCAGCAGCGCGCCGACGTCCCAATCCCAGACCTTGTCGCCGAGCTCGAAGAAGCCGTTGAAGCCGCCGGCGAAGCGGTAGGTTTCCAGCTCGCTGTGGGTGGTGCGCGGCACTTCCCACAGGCGGCGACGGAAGGCGGTGTCGTTGCCCGGCATCGGGTTGAACGCGCTGTCGGCGTCCAGCGGGGTGCCGAACGCGGCCGACTGGTACGGATAGCCGGCGATCTGCTGGTGCGTGGAGCGGTGGTTGTAGAGGACGTCGGCGTTGAAGCTGACGTTGTCGGCGATGTCGTAGTTGGCGTTGGCGAACACCGAACGGCGCTCGATGCCCGTGGACAGGAACATCTGCTCGTTCGAGTTGGCGTACTCGGCGGCCGTCATCGGGTGGTAGTCGGCGCGGTTGGCCGGGTTGCCGCCGGCGTTCAGCGTCCACCACACGGCCGAGGCGGCCGGCGTGCACGGATCGCAGAACGAACCGCGCTGGCTGACCGGGCTCCAGCCCGAACCCGGGTAGTCCGGACCGGCGTTGCCGTCCTTCGAGAACCAGCGGTCCTTGGCCGAGACCGGGTCTTCCTTCGAGTACTCGACCGACAGCGTCACGCCGCCGCGATCGCCGGCCGAACCCATCGTGAAGGAATACTGCTTGACGTCGCCGTCGCCTTCGCTGGACTGGCCGACGTAGGCCGCGGCCTCGGCGCCTTCATAGCGCTTGCGGGTGATGACGTTGACCACGCCGGCGATCGCGTCGGAGCCGTAGATGGCCGAAGCGCCGTCCTTCAGCACCTCGATGCGGTCGATGGCCGACATCGGGATCTGGCTGAGGTCCTGGTAGCCGCCGGTGGTGGCACCCAGGCGCTTGCCGTTGACCAGCACCAGCGTGCGGGTGGCGCCCAGGTTGCGGATGTCGACGTAGTAGCCGCCCACGTTCTCGCCCGAGGCCAGCGCCTCGGAACGGGCGATCGCCGGGGAGCCGGCGGAGGTGAGGTTCTGCAGCACGTCGGCGACCGAGGTGAAGCCCTGGCGCTCGATGTCCTGGCGATCGATCGTCACGATCGGCTGCTGGGTCTCCATGTCGGCGCCGCGGATGCGCGAACCGGTGACTTCAAGCCTGTCCAGCGTGGTGGTGCTCTGCGCCGGGGTGGCGTCCTGCGCCACGGCGAACGCCGGCGTCAAGGCGATGGCGATGCCGGCCGGCAACAGGCCGACGCGCCACGCGCCACGCAAACTGCGATGGTTCATTATCAATCTCTCCTCAAGGGACGTTAGGTGCGTGTTAAAACACCTTGCAAACTTACGTGCCGCCCCGCGCCGTCGCTTTGCGCGCTGCGCCCGATGACTTTGCCGAGTCTGTCCTCGCCTGTGACAGGCCGCTGCGGTAGGCGCTGGCGGAAACGCCGTAGCGCGCGCGGAACGCGCGGGCGAAGCTGCAGCAGTTGTCGAACCCCGAGGCCGCCGCCACCTCGCCGATCATCATCGTCGTGCTGCGCAGCAGTTCGGCCGCGTGCTCGATGCGCAGGCGCGCGGCGGCGGCCTGCGGGCTCTCGTCGTACAGGCTGTAGAACGTGCGCGAGAAGTACCAGCTGGAGAAGCTGGTCAGCTCGGCCAGCTCGCTGATGCGCACGACGCGGTCGCAGTTGCCCTCCAGGTACAGGCGCGCGCGCTGCAGGCGGCCGAACACCTGGCGCTTGCGGCTGCGCGAGCGCCCCGGGCAGCGCGCGATGCGCTGCGACAGTTCCTGCTGCAGGCCGGCCAGGTGCAGCAGCAGCGGCCGCAGCGCGGTCACGTCGGCCGTGCCGCCTTCGCCGATGCGGCGGCAGGCCTCGCGCCACAGGCGCAGGGTGATCAGCGCATCGTGCCGGCCCATGCGGCCGCGGCCGGCGTACAGGGCGCAGTCGGCGAAGCCGCCCAGCCGCCGCAGCGCCTCGGCATCCAGGGTCAGGCCGATGCACAGCCCGTGGCGATCGGCCTGGATCAGCGGGCGGGAATCCTTCTCGAAGGCGATCCACTGCCCGGCGCGCAGCCGGAACCGTCCCTCGCGCGCCTCGGCCCAGGCGGTGCCGCGCAGCTGCACCCACAGCGAGAACAGCTCCGCGCCGACCTGCGCGCTGCCCAGCCGCGCCACGCCGGCGCAGCCGTTCGTCTCGCCGGATTCAACGGATTCCAGCTTCAGCAGCTGGCCGCGATCACCCCAACGTCTTTGCTCCATCGTTCACTTCGCTTTGCCGTATCGGAGGCTGCGTTGTGCCGAAACGGTGCAAGGAAGGCAGGAAATTTCCGGGAGGCTTCGCCGAAATCTCGCCGATGCCGCTTCCGAAAGAATCACGAAAGGAATTTATCGAGTCAGAACAGGTACTTGCTCCAGTCCTTGGATTTGGCGGCGGGGTCCGGCAAGGGCATGAAGGCGATGTCGGCGCCGTCCTCGAGGGTGGTGGAGAGGTAGAGGCTGCCGTTGTGCGCGCTGAAGCCGTTCATCGAGGACAGTCGCTCGGCGTCCAGGCATTGCGGCGCCTCGGACTGGCCGCTGCCGAGGATGCGCAGGGTGCTGGCGCAGTCGCCCTGCTGCTGCAGGTAATAGATGCGCCCGGCCTCGTTGACCGCCCAGGTTCGGTGGCGCAGCTGCACCGGGTACGCTTGCTCGACCCTGCGCAGGCTGCCCGCATCCAGGTCCAGGTCCGACGCCCACAGGCCATCCTCGCCCAGGCGGGTCAGCAGCAGCCGGTGGCCGGCCGCATCCAGTTGCACCGACGAGACGTCCGGCAGCGTCGCCAGCGACGTCCAGCCCGCCGCGTGCCGCCCCAGCAACAGCAGGCGCTGGCGTTCGCTGCCATCGCCGACCAGCACCAGCAGCCGATCCGCATCGGGCAGGTAGGCGGCGGTCAGTACCTCGCTGGCCGGCAACGGCAGCGGCAGCCGCGTCACCAGGCCCGGTTCGGGCTGGATCTCGAAGACGCCCGGACGCCCTTCGGCATCGCTGCCGACGACCAGCGCGCGGCTGCCGTCCGGCGACCAGACCGGCGCAAAGCGCGATTCCGGATGCAGGCCCTCGATCAGGCGCAGGGTCTCCGGCCGCCGCAGCTGCGCCCACCACAGGCCGAAGCGCCCCGAGCGATCCGAGGTGAACAGCAGTTGCGTACCGTCCGGCGAAACCGCAGGCAGGGTGTCGCGCCCGGACGAGGCGAACAGCCGCTCGCTGCGCGGCTGGCCGTGCCCGTCGCGCCACCAGCGGTAGAGGCCGAAATGCGGCTTGCGCTGCACGAACGCCAGCGCCGGCGCGCGCGCGGCGATGCTGGGCCACTGCGCGTCCTCCAGCCCCAGGTCCTGCATCTGCCGGCTGGCCACGTCGAGTCGATAGAGACGCGTGTGGCTGTCGATGCGGCGGCCGAACACGATCGCCTTGCCGTCGGGGGTCCAGTCCCAGCCACGCAGCTCGGCGCGCTGCGCGGTCAGCCGTTCCGGCGTGCCGCCGGCGACCGGCACCCGCCACAGATCCCCCAGCGGCGCGTTGCGGATGAAGCCGATCCAGCGGCCGTCCGGCGAGAAGCGCGGCGACTGCACCGCCTCCTGCGGCCGCGCGCCGTAGTCGATGTGGCGCCAGCGTCCGCTGGACAGTTCGAAGACATGCAGGCCCGGCGGGCCGGCGCCTGGCGCGGGATTGCTGAAAGCAAGCGACAGGCCGTCCGGCGACCAGCCGAAACCCGGCCGGTGGGCCGGATCGCAGGGGGCCAGTTCGCGCTCGCTGCCGTTGAGCGAGGCCAGCATCACCTGGCAACTCTGTTCCGGGCGCCTGCGCACGAAGGCGATCTCGCGCCCGCTCGGCGACCAGGCCGGGTCGGTGTCCCAGGCGCCGGCGGGCGGTTCGGTCAACGCCCGTGGCGGACTCTGGTCGGTGGTCTGCACCATGATGCGCGCGCCGGCCGCATCGCCCTCGCGCATGGTCACCAGGTAGGCGACCTGCGAAGCATCCGGCGACAGCGTCGGATTGATTTCGAAACCGGGGGTGGAGGTCAGCAGTTCGTAGGGACGCGGCGGCGTGGCCGGCGGCACGTCGGCGGGAATGGCTTCGCCGGCCTGCGCGCCGGCGCCGCCGGGGGCGGCGTCTTCACGCGCCAGCCAGCCCAGCACCGGCAGCGCGATGGCGAACAGCACCAGCGCGCAGACCAGCAGGATCAGGCCGTACCGCCGCATGCCCGGCGGGCGCGGCGCCGCGTGGACATGCGGCTCGGCCACCGGCGCGGCGGCCGGCACCGCGGGCGAAGCCGGCGCCGTCGCAGGCGCTTCCGGCAATCCGGGCGGAGGCGCCTGCACCGTGTCCGCGGCCGCTTCGTCGTCGGTGGAAGGAGAAGGCAGCCATTCGACCTCGGCCAGCAGACGGTAGCCGTTCTTGGCGATCGTCTCGATGTAGCGCGACTGCCCGCGCTGCTCGCCGAAGGCCTTGCGCAACTGGGTGACGGCCTGGGTCACCACGTCGTCGGTCGGCATCGTGTCGGGCCAGACCTGGGCCAGCAGCGCATCGCGGCCGACCACCTTGCCGGGCTGCTGCACCAGCGCCAGCAATACGCCCATCGACTTGGGCGTGATGCGCTGCGCGCGGCGCCCCGGCGCGCCGACTTCGCGCAGCGGCACGTCGATGATGCACGCGCCCACCCGCAGGCGATCGGCGGGCAGCGCAGGATGGGGACGGGAAACGTTCGTGGGCATTGGCGCGTAAGTTGCACGCGCGGTTCAGTTTCGTCATGTGCCTTTTGGCCGATGCCGCGCATCGAGAGCGCAACATCGGCAAATCCAGGCAGCGGAAACGGGAAAGCGCCGTGAAGGCGGCGATTCTACCCTCTGTCCTGTGCCCTGCCATGAACGCAAGGCCACTCAGGCAAACCCTCTCTCTCCGCCGACGTCCTATTACAACCGTTACAAGATTCGCGCTCCGGCGCGAATTTTTTTTGCCCGGACGCCGGTCACGGTTTCGTTCATTCAGCGCGATGGAATCCGTGTCCACCGGCGGGCTTCCGCACGGAATCCGAATCCGATGCGGCAACGCGCCGGTGGCATTCACTCATCGCGCAGGCGGCGTCGCGGTGGCCGATCCGGCGCGATAGGGGTAGCGGGCGAAGATGTCGGCCATCGCCGAATCGATTTTCTCCGCGCGCCGTTCCGGCGCATCGCGCCCGGCACGCCCCACCGCCACGCCGGTCCATACCAGCCGGTTGGCGCGCGCATCGACCACGTCCACGTTCAGCGTGCCCTCGGTGTAGCGGTAGACCTGCGCGCGATCGCGCCAGTACGGCACCGCCACGTAGCGGCGCGCGCGGTAGCTGTAGTAGTAGTCGTAGTCCACTTCCGGCGTGCTGACCACGTCGGTCTTTTCCTGCAGGTAGGCGTTGAGGTTGATCCACAGGTCCGGCGCGTTCTCGCTGTAGACGTAGCCGCGCGATTCCATCTGCGCGCGCGCGGCGGCCTTGATGCGGCCGCTGGTCAGGGTCGCGTAGCCGTGCTCCTCGATGGCCAGCGGCCTGTAGAACGAGAACGTGCGGTAGCGCGAGAAATCCGCCGACGGATCGCTGTCGCTGCTGATGCGCGGGCCGGTGGCGCAGGCCGCCAGCAGCGCGATCAGGCCGAG
Source organism: Pseudoxanthomonas mexicana (assembly GCF_046736355.1). GTDB lineage: Bacteria > Pseudomonadota > Gammaproteobacteria > Xanthomonadales > Xanthomonadaceae > Pseudoxanthomonas_A > Pseudoxanthomonas_A mexicana_B. The sequence continues at coordinate 3,338,657 of NZ_CP157201.1, forward strand.
CGCCAGCCAGGCGCGCGTCGGGTGGAGCATTCGGGACGAAAGGTGACGCATGACGGCCTCCACGGAGGGCGGATGAGGTTGATCCGGATGATGCCCGGATACAACCTCATGCGCCTGCGCCGCGTGAAGAAGCGCGAAGGCCGCCCGCCGGCGTTCAGCCGGGCCGGTAGACCTGCGCGCCCTCGGCCAGGAACTGCGCCGACTTCTCCGCCATGCCTGCCTCCAGCGCCGCCTTCTCGTCCACGCCCTGTTCGGCGGCGTAGTCGCGCACGTCCTGGGTGATCTTCATCGAGCAGAAGTGCGGGCCGCACATCGAGCAGAAGTGCGCCAGCTTGTGCGCGTCCTTGGGCAGGGTCTCGTCGTGGAATTCCTTGGCCTTTTCGGGATCCAGGCCGAGGTGGAACTGATCCTCCCAGCGGAACTCGAAGCGCGCCTTGGACAGCGCGTTGTCGCGAACCTGCGCGCCGGGGTGGCCCTTGGCCAGGTCGGCCGCGTGGGCGGCAATCTTGTACGCCATGATGCCGTCGCGCACGTCCTGGCGGTTGGGCAGGCCCAGGTGCTCCTTCGGCGTCACGTAGCAGAGCATCGCGGTGCCGTACCAGCCGATCATCGCCGCGCCGATCGCGCTGGTGATGTGGTCGTAGCCCGGCGCGATGTCGGTGGTCAGCGGGCCGAGCGTGTAGAACGGCGCCTCGCCGCACTCGCGCAGCTGCTTGTCCATGTTCTCCTTGATCAGCTGCATCGGCACGTGGCCGGGGCCTTCGATCATGGTCTGCACGTCGTGCTTCCACGCGATCTTGGTCAATTCGCCCAGCGTCTCCAGTTCGCCGAACTGCGCCGCGTCGTTGGCGTCGGCGATGCAGCCCGGGCGCAGGCCGTCGCCCAGCGAGAAGGCCACGTCGTAGGCCTTCATGATCTCGCAGATGTCCTCGAAGTGGGTGTAGAGGAAGTTCTCCTTGTGGTGCGCCAGGCACCACTTGGCCAGGATGCTGCCGCCGCGCGAGACGATGCCGGTCACGCGCTTCGCTGTCAGCGGCACGTAGCGCAGCAGCACGCCGGCATGGATGGTGAAGTAGTCCACGCCCTGCTCGGCCTGCTCGATCAGGGTGTCGCGGAAGATCTCCCAGGTCAGTTCCTCGGCGCGGCCGTCCACCTTCTCCAGCGCCTGGTAGATCGGCACCGTGCCGATCGGCACCGGCGAGTTGCGGATGATCCACTCGCGGGTCTCGTGGATGTGCTTGCCGGTGGACAGGTCCATCACCGTGTCGCCGCCCCAGCGGATCGCCCAGACCAGCTTCTCCACCTCCTCGGCGATGCCCGAGGACACCGCGCTGTTGCCGATGTTGGCGTTGATCTTGGTCAGGAAGTTGCGGCCGATGATCATCGGCTCGCTTTCCGGGTGGTTGATGTTGTTGGGCAGGATCGCGCGGCCGCGCGCGATCTCGTCGCGCACGAACTCGGGGGTGATGATCTTCTGGATGCTGGCGCCGAAGCTCTCGCCCGGATGCTGCACCAGCAGGCCGGCGTCGCGCACCGCCTCCAGGCGCTGGTTCTCGCGGATGGCGACGTACTCCATCTCCGGGGTGACGATGCCCTTCTTCGCGTAGTGCATCTGGCTGACGTTGGCGCCGGCCTTGGCCCGGCGCGGCAGCGTGCGCGCGGGGAAGCGCACCGCGTCGAGCTTCGGGTTGTGCTCGCGCGAACGCCCGAACTCCGAGCTCAGCGCCGCCAGCGGCTCGGTGTCGCCGCGCTCTTCGATCCAGCGCGCGCGCAGCGCCGGCAGGCCGCTGGCGAGATCGATGCGCGCGTCGGGATCGGTGTACGGGCCGGAGGTGTCGTAGACGGTGATGGGCGGGTTGTCCTCGCCGCCGAACAGGGTCGGCGTGCGGGTCAGCGCGATCTCGCGCATCGGCACGCGCAGGTCCGGCCGCGAGCCCTCGACGTGGATCTTGCGCGAGCCGGGAATCGGCCGGGTCACCGATTCGGAAAGTTGTTCGGTCTGCTGGAGCAGCGAGGCGGGAATGGCGTTCATGGAGTGTCCGCTGGGCTTGGTGGGCGGGCGCACCGAAGTGCGATCGCGGGCCGGCCTCCTTCGCGGAGAACGGCCCGCCAGAGCGGCGGACACAGGCGGGCATGGCCGCGCCTGCGAAGCTTCCCTACGCCGGTATCAACCGGATCAGGTTCCAAGGGACTGTCTCAACCATCGGCCCGTCCCGGCGCCGGCGGTACCCCCGCTTCCGCGGGTATTAAACCGCCAAACGCATCCAAAAGCACGCGCCCGCCGCGCATGGCCGGCGCCGGGCCGCTCGGTTAGTCTGGCGCACGGATCCGCAAAGGCAGGGGAAGCACGATGAAGACATGGAGCGGCGCCGCGCTTGCGGCGTGCATGGCGATGGCCACGGGCCAGGCGCTCGCCGAGCCGGTGCCGGTGGAGGCCTTCGCCGCTTCCGGCAAGCTCGGCTCGCCGCGGCTGTCGCCCGATGGCCGCCACCTGGCGCTGTCGATCGACCTGGGCGAAGGCAACCACGGCCTGGCGATCCATCGCATCGAGGACATGCGGCAGACCGCGCTGCTGCGCCTGCCGCGCTACGAGGTGCCGGTGCAGGTGCACTGGGTCAGCCCGAAGCGGCTGGTGATCGCCAAGGGACGGCAGATGGGTTCGCGCGAGGAGCCGATGGCGATGGGCGAGATCATCGCCACCGATTTCGACGGCGGCAACCAGAAGTACGTCTACGGATACCAGCAGTCTACCCGTACCGCCGGCCTCGACCGCGGATTCGGCTACATCGAGGGACTGCCCGAGGTGCGCGACGGCCGCTTCTACATGCGCCGCCTGTCGCGGGGCACCAGCCGCTCCCAGCTCTACGAGATAGACACCGGAAAGACCACTTCCCGGCTGATCGCCGACATCCCGGTCAAGGACCTGTCCTTCGTCCTCGATCGCGACGGCGTGCCGCGCTACGCCTATGGCGTCGACGACGACGACAACTACCTGCTCTACGGCGCCGACGCCCAGGGCCAGAACTGGCAACCGATTCCCCACCAGCGGCTGGGCGGCAGGTTCGTGCCGCTCGCCTTCGCTCCCGATGGACGGCAGCTGTACGCGCTGTACAGCGTGGACGGCGGGCCGCAGATGCTGGTGCGCTCGGCCGCCGACGGAAGCGCTCGGGAAGTGCTCGCCAGGGACGCGTTCGCCAGCATAGACGCTCTGGAGTGGACGCCGGCACCGACCCAGCCGTTCGCCGCCACCTTCGGCGCGGGACGGCCGCAGGTGGCCTATTTCGATCCCGGGTCAGAGGAAGCGCGGTTGCACCAGGAGCTCGGCCGGAGCTTCTCCGACGGCCACGTCACCTACGTGAACCACAGCGCCGACGGCCAGGTCAGCCTGCTCCACGCCCACAGCGATCGCAATCCCGGCGCGTGGTACCTGTTCGACCGCGCGCAGCGCCGGGCCTCCAAGCTGCTCGACCGCCGCGAAGGCATCGACGCCGCGCGCATGGGCGAACGCAGGCCGTTCCGCTTCCGCGCCAGCGACGGCATGGAACTGGACGGCTACCTGACCATCCCGCAGGGCGCGGGCGATCCGGTCCGCCTGCCGATGGTGCTGCTGCCGCACGGCGGACCGCACGCGCCCGGCGACCGCTGGGGCTTCGACAACGATGCGCAGTTCCTCGCCAGCCGCGGCTACCTGGTGTTGCAGGTCAACTACCGCGGCTCCGAGGGCCGCGGCCATGCCTTCGAGCGCGCCGGCTACCTGAAATGGGGCGACCGCATCCAGGACGACCTGCTCGACGGCGTCCGCTGGTCGATCGCGCAGGGCTACGCCGATCCGCAGCGCGTCTGCGCGTATGGCGCGAGCTTCGGCGCCTATTCGGCGATGATGGCCGCGGCCAGGTCGCCGGACCTCATCAAGTGCGCCGCCGGCCTGTCCGGGCTCTACGACCTGAAGATGATGTACAGCAAGGGCGACATCCGCACGAGCCGCTACGGCCTCAACTACCTGGCGCGCGTGGTCGGCCGCGACGATGCCGAACTGGCGGCCAATTCGCCGACCTCGCTGGCCACGCGCATCCAGGCGCCGGTGCTGCTGGTCCACGGCGAGATCGACGAGCGCACGCCGCTGGTGCAGGCCAAGGCGATGAAAGCCGCGCTGGAACGGGCGGGCAACGCGCCGGAGTGGATGGTCGTGCCGAAGGAAGGCCACGGTTTCTACAAGGAGGAGAACAACATCGCCTTCTACCGCCGCCTGGAGGCGTTCCTGGCCCGGCACATCGGACCCGGATCGCAACCGCGCTGAGGCGCGCTCCGCTTTCGTCCGGCCGCGCGGCGATCCGGATCGCCGCGCGCACGCTTCACCCCAGCGTATAGCCGATGCGGAAGCCGCCCCAGTGGCGCTGGCCGACGAAGATCGGCACCGACAGGTCGAACATGATCTGGCCGGTGTCGCGGCGATAGACCTGCAGCCGGTAGGGATCGGTGTGCGCGCCGACGCTGCGGCCGACGCGGTCGGTGAAGACGCGCTTGGTGCGGTTGCCGACCAGGTCCTTCTCGCGATCGCCGGTCAGCGGCTGGCTGAAGCGCAGGTTGTGGGTCGGCACGTAGCCGTCGGGATTGGCGCAGATGGCGAACACGATCCACGGGTGCCGCGCGGCGATGGGCTCCTGCAAGGGCGGCAGCAGTTCGTCGCACAGCGCGTCGAAGGCGGTGGTGAACTTGGCCGGCTCGATCCCGGGAATCGGCGTGTAGTCGCGCGCGAACAACGCGTCCTCGCCGATGCGGCCGGCGACCAGCGCCTGCTCCAGGGCCGCGCCGATGCGCGCGGCGCCGGCGCGCGCCAGATCGTGCACGCGCGCATGGCGGCGCTCGCGCAGCGGGTCGGCCGGCAGGCGGAACAGGCCGACGCAATCCTGCAGCGTGGCGGTGCCCTGCGCCAGCGCGGCGCCGCGCGCGGCCACCTGGTCGGCGTGCTGCAGGTTGCTGCGGCTGAGATCCACCACCTGCCCGACCGCGCGATCGATGGCGGCGATCTCGCCGCCCTGCGCGGACACCCGCCCGGCCACCGATTCCATCGCGCCGCTGGCGCGCGCCAGCAGTTCGCCGATGCCGCCGAGCACCTGTTCGGTCGCCTGCGCCGACGTCGTCCCCTGCGCCAATGCCTGCTGGGTGTCCTCCAGGATCGCGCGCACGTCGCGCGCCGCGGTGGCGGCCTTCTCGGCCAGCCGGCGGATCTCGGTGGCGACCACCGCGAAGCCGCGCCCCGCCTCGCCGGCATGGGCGGCCTCGATGCTGGCGTTGATCGACAGGATGTTGGTCTGGAAGGCGACCGCGTCGATGACCTCGATCACCTCGCCGGCGCGCGCCGCGCGGCGCTCGACCTCGCGCATCGCATCGCCCAGTTGGTGCGCCGCCTCGCTGCCCGCGCGCGCGCTGGCGTCGGCGCTGGCGGCCACGCTGATGACCGCCTGCAGTTCCTCGCCGGCGCCCTGCAGGCCCTGCAGCAGGCGGCGGGTGGATTCGAGCACGCTCTCCAGCGCGGCCACCTGTGCCTGCGACTGGCGCAGCAGTTCGTCGTTGTCGCCGACCAGGTGCGGCACCTCGGCGGCGATCTGCACCGACAGCGCCACCGCCTGGCGGATCGCCTCGGCCAGGTTGCCGAAGCCGGCGGCGATTCGCCGCGATGCCGGCTCGGCGGCGACGTCGGCCGGCAGCGCCAGATCGAGATCGCAGCCGCCGAGCAGCGTGCCGATGCGCTCGAGCAATGCGTGTTCCTGCCGGGCCTGGTGCAGGCGCCGGGCCAGCGGCTGCACCGCCGGCGATCCGACCACCGGCGCGGCGTCGCGCCCCAGCATCGCCACGTCGCGCAGCAGCGCCGCGGTTTCCGGATGCGGCAGCGAGAGCACCCAGCCGCCGCCGTCGCGATCGCGCTGGTAGCGCACGCGCCGCGCCGGATCCTCGCCCGGCGCCAGCCAGACGCCTTCCTCGCCGTCCAGCGCATCGGCCGGCAATCCCCACACGCAGTGGCAGGGCTGCCCAATCAATGCGCCGGCGCCGGCCGCCAGCAGATCCAGCGCGGCGCGGTTGGCGGCCATCACCGCGCCGTCCGCGTCCAGCCGCAGCAGCGCGACCGGCGCGTCGGGCAGGACCTGCATTCCCGCGTCGCGGCAAGGGCCGCCGGCGCCCTCGATGTCGGACATGAGCGGTTTTCCTCCCCTGCCGGTAACGGCCGATCCCCCGGGAATCTGAGGGCAAAGCCGTGGGAAGGGAATCAGACCTTAGGCGATGTGAAGACCCTGCCGCCGTTCAGCGCCAATCCGCGTCCAGCAGGGCCTTGTCGCGCACCGCGCCCTTGTCGGCGCTGGTCGCCAGCAGCGCGTAGGCCTTGAGCGCGGTGCTGACCTTGCGCGCGCGTGGCTGCGCGGGCTTCCAGCCGTTGGCCTCCTGTTCGGCGCGGCGAGCCGCCAAGGCCTCTTCGGAGATCAACAGATCGATGCTGCGCGCCGGGATGTCGATGCGGATGCGATCGCCGTCGCGCACCAGGCCGATCGTCCCGCCGGCCGCCGCTTCCGGCGAGGCATGGCCGATCGACAGGCCCGAGGTGCCGCCGGAGAAGCGGCCGTCGGTGAGCAGCGCGCATTGCTTGCCCAGCCCCTTCGATTTCAGGTAGCTGGTCGGGTACAGCATTTCCTGCATGCCGGGGCCGCCCTTGGGTCCCTCGTAGCGGATCACCACCACCTCGCCGGCCCGCACCTCGTCGCCGAGGATGCCCTTCACCGCCGCGTCCTGGCTCTCGTAGACGCGCGCGTTGCCCTCGAACACGTGGATCGACTCGTCCACGCCGGCGGTCTTCACCACGCAACCGTCCGGCGCGAGATTGCCGTACAGCACCGCCAGACCGCCTTCCTTCGAGTACGCATGCCCGACGCCGCGGATGCAGCCTCCGGCGCGATCCAGATCCAGCGACGGCCAGCGCGTGGCCTGGCTGAAGGCGACCTGGGTGGGGATGCCGGCCGGCCCGGCCTTGTAGAACGTGGCGACAGCGTCGTCCGCATTCTGCGCGATGTCCCACTTCGCGATCGCATCGCCCAGGGTCGCGGCGTGCACGGTCGGCACGCCGGTGTGCAGCAGGCCGCCGCGCGCCAGTTCGCCTAGGATCGCCATGATGCCGCCGGCGCGGTGCACGTCCTCGATGTGGTACTTCTGCGTGTTCGGCGCCACCTTGCACAGCTGCGGCACGCGCCGCGAAAGCCGGTCGATGTCGCGCAGCGTGAACGGCACCTCGGCCTCTTGCGCGGCGGCCAGCAGGTGCAGGATGGTGTTGGTGGATCCGCCCATCGCGATGTCCAGCGTCATCGCGTTCTCGAAGGCCTCGAAGGTGGCGATGCCGCGCGGCAGCGCGCGCGCATCCTCGCCGCCGTACCAGCGGTGGCACAGTTCCACCACGGTGCGCGCGGCCTGCAGGAACAGCCGCTCGCGGTCGGCATGGGTGGCCAGCGTGGTGCCGTTGCCCGGCAGCGACAGGCCCAGCGCCTCGGTCAGGCAGTTCATCGAGTTGGCGGTGAACATGCCGCTGCACGATCCGCAGGTTGGGCAGGCGCTGCGCTCGACCGCCGCGACCTGCTCGTCGGAGGCGTTGGGATCGGCCGCCATCACCATCGCATCGACCAGATCCAGCTTGTGCTCGGACAGCTTGGTCTTGCCCGCCTCCATCGGCCCGCCGGAGACGAACACCGCGGGAATGTTCAGCCGCAGCGCGGCCATCAGCATGCCGGGGGTGATCTTGTCGCAGTTGGAGATGCACACCAGCGCGTCGGCGCAGTGCGCGTTGGCCATGTACTCGACCGAGTCGGCGATGATCTCGCGGCTGGGCAGCGAGTACAGCATGCCGTCGTGGCCCATCGCGATGCCGTCGTCGACGGCGATCGTGTTGAACTCCTTGGCCACGCCGCCGACGCGCTCGATCTCGCGCGCGACCAGTTGCCCCAGATCCTTCAGGTGCACGTGCCCCGGCACGAACTGGGTGAACGAGTTGGCGATGGCGACGATCGGCTTGTGGAAGTCGTCGTCCTGCATGCCGGTGGCGCGCCACAACGCGCGCGCGCCGGCCATGTTGCGGCCGTGGGTGGAGGTCCTGGAACGGTATTCGGGCATGGAAAGGCTTGCGTCTGGATGCTTGCGGGCGCGGAAGGAGCCGCGATTCTGCGGGCTTTTCATGGTTGCAGTTGCAACCATCATCGCGCCAGTCCGCCGGTCGTCGGGCCATCGATAAAAAAATATTCCGGCCCGCTTGACAAGCCGCGAACCGGCGTGTTTCTCTTGCCCGCATGTTGCAGCGCCACACGCCCCCGACCGCAGACCTGACGACCGCGCCCGCCGCGTCGTCGATTCTCGTCCTCGTCCTTATTACCTCGCCCACAGGTGCGGGACGAACCGGCGTGTAAGCAGGAAACAAACGCCAGATTCGCAAAACCCCGCACCGAGAGGTGCGGGGTTTTTTATTACCCGCGTTTTCACCCCTCCCTTCCGCTCACCCACCAGGAACCCCGCAAATGGCCCCGCAGACCTCTTCCCAGATCAAGATCGCCGTCGTCGGCTACGGCAGCCAGGGCCGCGCGCATGCGCTGAACCTGCGCGACTCCGGTTTCGACGTCGTCGTCGGCCTGCGTCCAGGTGGCCCGACCGAAGCCAGGGCGCAGGCCGACGGCTTCACCGTGAAAACGCCGGCCGAGGCGGTCGCGGACGCCGACCTGGTCGCCGTGCTGACCCCGGACATGGTGCAGAAGAAGCTCTACGCCGAGGTGCTGGCGCCGAACATGAAGCCCGGCGCCTGCCTGCTGTTCGCGCACGGCCTCAACGTGCACTTTGGCATGATCGAACCGCGTGCGGACCTGGACGTGGTGTTGGTCGCGCCGAAGGGCCCGGGCGCGCTGGTGCGGCGCGAATACGAGATCGGCCGCGGCGTGCCGTGCATCTACGCCGTGCACCAGGACAGGAGCGGCAATGCCGAGCAACTGGCGCTGACCTATGCCGGCGGCCTGGGCGGCGCGCGCGCCAACCTCATCAGGACCACGTTCAAGGAAGAGACCGAGACCGACCTGTTCGGCGAGCAGGCGGTGCTGTGCGGCGGCGCCTCGTCGCTGGTGCAGGCCGGCTTCGAGACCCTGGTCGAGGCCGGCTACCAGCCGGAGATCGCCTACTACGAAGTGCTGCACGAACTGAAGCTGATCGTCGATCTGTTCTACGAGGGCGGCATCACCCGCATGCTGGAGTTCGTGTCCGAGACCGCGCAGTACGGCGACTACGTCAGCGGCCCGCGCGTGATCGACGCCAGCGTCAAGGCGCGGATGAAGGACGTGCTGACCGACATCCAGAACGGCACCTTCACCAAGAACTGGGTCGCCGAGTACGAGGCCGGCCTGCCGAACTACAAGAAGTTCAAGCAGGCCGACCTGGAGCACCCGATCGAGGCGGTCGGCAAGCAGCTGCGCGCCAAGATGGTGTGGCTGCAGGCCAACGCGGCGCAGCCGGAAGGCGACAACGCCAGTCCGGATCGCCAGGCCGCCGCCGCATGAACGCCGCCACCGCCCCGCGCAACGGCGCGCGCTGGCTGGCGCATGCGCTGGAGGCCGAAGGCGTGGACACGCTGTTCGGCTATCCGGGCGGCACCATCATGCCGTTCTACGACGCGCTGGTGGATTCGCGCCTGAAGCACATCCTGGTGCGCCACGAGCAGGGCGCGGCGCTGGCGGCCAACGGCTACGCGCGCGCCAGCGGCAAGGTCGGCGTGTGCGTGGCCACCTCCGGCCCCGGCGCGTCCAACCTGGTCACCGGCATCGCCGACGCGATGCTGGACTCGGTGCCGATGGTCTGCCTGACCGGGCAGGTCGCCACGCCGCTGATGGGCACCGACGCGTTCCAGGAACTGGACGTGTTCGGGCTGACGATGCCGATCGTCAAGCACAGCTTCATCGTGCGCCGCGCGGACGATCTGCCGCAGGTGCTGCGCGAGGCCTTCCGCATCGCCCGCGAGGGCCGGCCCGGCCCGGTGCTGATCGACCTGCCCAAGGACGTGCAGATGGCCGACGCCAGCCACCTGCCCGATCACGTCCCGGCCGGCGTGGATCCGCAGCCGGCGCCGGACGCGGCGAAGCTGGCCGAGGCGCTGGCCGCCATCGCCGGCGCCGAGAAGCCGGTGATCTACGGCGGCGGCGGCATCGCGCTGGCCGAGGCGGTCGATGCGTTCCGCCAGTTCGTCGAGGCCACCGCCATCCCCACCGTGCTGACCCTGCGCGGCCTGGGCGCGCTGCCGGCCGGCCATCCGCAGCTGCTGGGCATGCTGGGCATGCACGGTACCCGCGCGGCCAACATGGCGGTGCAGGAATCGGATCTGCTGATCGTGGTCGGCGCGCGCTTCGACGATCGCGCCACCGGCAAGCTGGCCGAGTTCGCGCCGTTCGCGCGCGTCGTCCACCTGGACGCGGACGCCTACGAGATCGGCAAGCTGCGCAGCGCCGACATCGCCATCCCCGGCGACGTCGCCACCGGCCTGCGCACGCTGAAGGCCGCGCGCAGCACCTGCCAGGCCTGGCGCGAGACCTGCCAGCAGCGGCGCGAGAAGTTCGGCTTCCGCTACGACGCGCCGGGCAGCGACATCTACGCGCCCGGCCTGCTGAAGCGGCTGAGCGAGATCGCGCCGGACGACGCCATCGTCGCCTGCGACGTCGGCCAGCACCAGATGTGGGTGGCGCAGCACTGGCGCTTCCACCATCCGCGCAACCACCTGACCTCCGGCGCGCTGGGCACGATGGGCTTCGGCCTGCCGGCGGCGATGGGCGCGCAGTTCGCCTGCCCGGATCGCACGGTGGTGCTGGTGAGCGGCGACGGCAGCTTCATGATGAACGTGCAGGAGCTGGCGACCATCGCCCGCTGCAGGCTGCCGGTAAAGATCGTGCTGCTGGACAACAGCGCGCTGGGCATGGTGCGGCAGTGGCAGGAACTGTTCTTCGCCGAGCGCTACAGCGAGATCGACCTGTCCGACAACCCGGACTTCGCCGCGCTGGCGCAGGTGTTCGGCATCCCCGCCCGGCGCATCGATCTGCGCAGCCAGGTCGACGAGGCGCTGGCCGACCTGCTGGCCCAGCCAGGCCCGGCGCTGCTGCACGTGGCCATCGACATCAAGGCCAACGTCTGGCCGCTGGTGCCGCCCAACCACGCCAACAGCTCGATGCTGGAGAGCAACCCGGCCAAGATCGCCACGGAGACCCGCGCCCATGCGATACCGGCTTGACCTGGTGCTGAAGCCGGCCGAGGGCGCGCTGACCCGCGTGATCGGCATGGCCGAACGCCGCGGCTTCTCGCCGCAGGCGATCAGCGGCGAACCGGCCGCCGCCGACGGCCGCTGGCGGGTGCAGCTGGTCGTGGACGGCCAGCGGCCGCCGGAGACGCTGCGCTTGCAGATGCAGAAGATCTACGACTGCGAGTCGGTCGAGATCACCGCGGTGGAAGGCACGACGGTGGAGGCGAGATCGTGAGTGCCTTAGTCGCTGCCGCAGGCGTTCCCTTCCCCCGCGTGCGGGGGAAGGTGGCGCGCAGCGCCGGATGGGGGCAGCCGGGGAACCAAACTCCACGTACTTGCCCCCATCCGCCCTCCGGGCACCTTCCCCCGCACGCGGGGGAAGGGAACAAGGGGTTCGAGATCCGGAGGCGTCTTCTTCAACGCTTGTGCCTCCGCTGTCGCTTTTGCCAATCCCAAATCCCTAATCCCCAATCCCGTCCCAAATCCCGGCTCCCAAATGCCTGACGCCGGCCACGCCAGCCCCGGAGAACCCGACGTCGGCGACGTCAGCGTCGCCGACGTGCTGGCCGCGCAGGCGCGGCTGCGCCGCTACCTGCCGGCCACGCCGATGCACCATGCCGAACGCTTCGGCGTGATGCTGAAGCTGGAGAACCTGCAGCGCACCGGTTCCTACAAGGTGCGCGGCGCGCTCAACGCGCTGCTGGCCGGGCGCGAGCGCGGCGATCGCCGGCCGGTGATCTGCGCCTCCGCCGGCAACCATGCGCAGGGCGTGGCGTGGTCGGCCTACCGGCTGGGCGTGCAGGCGATCACGGTGATGCCGCACGGCGCGCCGCAGACCAAGATCGCCGGGGTCGCCCACTGGGGTGCCACCGTGCGCCAGCACGGCGACAGCTACGACGAGGCGTTCGCGTTCGCCCGCGAACTGGCCGCGCAGAACGGCTACCGCTTCCTGTCCGCGTTCGACGATCCGGACGTGATCGCCGGCCAGGGCACCATCGGCATCGAGATCGCGCCGCACGCGCCGGACGTGGTGATCGTGCCGATCGGCGGCGGCGGTCTGGCCTCGGGCGTGGCGCTGGCGCTGAAGTCGCAGGGCGTGCGCGTGGTCGGCGCGCAGGTCGAGGGCGTGGATTCGATGGTGCGCGCGCTGAAGGGCGACGTCGCGCCGAAGGATCCGGCGGCCTCGCTGGCCGACGGCGTGCGGGTCAAGATCCCCGGCTTCATCACCCGCCGGCTGTGCGCGCGGCTGCTGGACGACGTGGTGATCGTGCGCGAGGCCGAACTGCGCGAGACGCTGGTGCGGCTGGCGCTGGAGGAACACCTGATCGCCGAGGGCGCCGGCGCGCTGGCGCTGGCCGCCGGCCGCCGCGTCGCCGGCCTGCGCAAGTGCGCGGTGGTGTCCGGCGGCAACATCGACGCCACGGTGCTGGCGCGGCTGCTGTCGGAAGTGCGCCCGCGCCCGCCGCGCAAGCCGCGCCGCCGCGCCAGCGAGGGCGAGCCTTCGCTTGCCGCCGGCCGTGAAGGCGCCCGCGCGGCCACGGGCAGATCTCCCATCAAGAACAGCGTGCGCCGCCCCGAGGTCGCCGCCGCGATAGCAGCAGAAGTACACGAGGAACCCATCTGGTGAACACGTCAACCGCAAACACCCCGGCGCAGATCAGGATTTTCGACACCACCCTGCGCGATGGCGAACAATCGCCCGGCTGCAGCATGTCGCCGCAGCAGAAGTTGGTGATGGCGCGCGGCTTGGCCGACCTGGGCGTGGACGTCATCGAGACCGGCTTCCCGGCCAGTTCGCAGTCCGACCGCGAGGCGCACGCACTGATCGCGCGCGAACTGCACGCCACCACCCTGGCGGTGCTGTCGCGCTGCCTGCCGGCCGACATCGAGACCTCGCTGCGCATGCTGGGGACGACCGCGCGGCCGCGCCTGCACCTGTTCCTGTCGACCAGCCCGCTGCACCGCGAGCACAAGCTGCGCATGAGCCGCGAGCAGGTACTGGAATCGGTGCGCACGCACGTGGCGATGGCCAGGCGCCACATCGACGACATCGAGTTCTCCGCCGAGGACGCCACCCGCACCGAGGAGGACTTCCTGCACGAGGTCATCGCCGCGGCGATCGCCGCCGGCGCGACCACCATCAACCTGCCCGACACGGTCGGCTTCACCACGCCGGAGGAGATCCGCGGCATGTTCGCCCGCGCCATCGCGCAGGTACCGGGCGCAGGCAAGGTGACGTTCAGCGCGCACTGCCACAACGATCTTGGCCTGGCGGTGGCCAACTCGCTGGCCGCCGTCGAAGGCGGCGCGCGCCAGGTGGAGGGTTCGATCAACGGCATCGGCGAGCGCGCCGGCAACTGCGCCATCGAGGAGATCGTGATGGCACTGAAGGTCCGCAACGCGTTCTACAACCTGGACACGCGCATCGACACCCGCCGCATCGTGCCGACCTCGCAACGGCTGTCGCGGCTGGTCGGCATGCCGGTACAGCGCAACAAGGCCATCGTCGGCGCCAACGCGTTCGCGCACGAGTCCGGCATCCACCAGCACGGCATGCTGCGCCACCGCGGCACCTACGAGATCATGCAGCCGCAGGACGTGGGCTGGCCGTCCTCGCAGATGGTGCTGGGCCGCCACAGCGGCCGCGCCGCGGTCGAGGCGCGCCTGCGCGCGCTGGGCTACTGGCTGGAGGAGGACGAGCTGAAGCTGGTGTTCGAGCAGTTCAAGGCGCTGTGCGAGAAGCAGCGCGTGGTCGGCGACGCCGACCTGCAGGCGCTGATGCAGGACGCGCCGGCGAGCGAGGGCTACCGGCTGGCGTCGATGACCATCAGCGACGTCGGCAGCCGCGCCAACGCGCTGGTCGAACTGTCGGATCCGGACGGCAACCGCGTGGCCGAGACCGCGCAGGGCAACGGCCCGGTCGACGCGCTGTTCGGCGCGCTTGCCGCGGCCACCGGCGTGCAGCTGCAACTGGAGAGCTACCAGGTGCACAGCGTCGGCATCGGCGCCGACGCGCGCGGCGAGGCCAGCCTGTCGGTGCGCTGCGACGGCATCGACTACGAGGGCACCGGCACCAGCAAGGACATCATCGAGGCCAGCGCGCTGGCCTGGCTGGACGTGGCCAACCGGCTGCTGCGGCAGCGGCGCGTGGAAAAAAGGGAGATGGCGGTGGCATGACCCTGTGCACGAACCGCTCCCTCCCCCGCCTGCGGGGGAGGGTTGGGGTGGGGGCTGCCGGAGCCAGTCTCCCTTTCCCCGGTTCCCGCATCGAGAGAAAAGCCGCTTCTCGCATCCCTCCTGCCTTCGACGCCCGTGGCCCCGTGTCATGCCCCCATCCCAGCCTTCCCCCGCAAGCGGGGGAAGGAGCCTGAACCCGCTAATGAGAAATCACGGAAACACCTGATGAGATCTTCCCCTGCCCCGCGCACCCTGTTCGACAAACTGTGGGACGCCCACGTCGTCGTCGCCAAGACCGACGCCGCGCCCGCGGTGCTGTACATCGACCTGCACCTGATCCACGAGGTGACCTCGCCGCAGGCGTTCACCGAACTGGCTACACGCGGCCTGAAGCCGCGCCGTCCCGATCGCACCAAGGCGACGATGGACCACTCCACCCCGACCCTGCCGGCCGGTCCCGACGGCAGGCTGCCCTACTTCACCGCCGCGGCGCAGGCGCAGGTCGAGACGCTGGCGCGCAACTGCGCAGCGCACGGCATCGAACTGTTCGACATGGGCTCGGACCAGCGCGGGATCGTCCACGTGATCGCGCCGGAACTGGGCTTTACCCAGCCCGGCATGACCATCGTCTGCGGCGACAGCCACACCTCCACCCACGGCGCGTTCGGCGCGCTGGCGTTCGGCATCGGCACCAGCGAGGTCGGCCACGTGCTGGCCACGCAATGCCTGCTGCAACGCAAGCCGAAGACGATGGCGATCACCATCGATGGCGCGCTGGCGCCGGGGGTCGGCGCCAAGGACGTGATCCTGCACGTCATCGGCGTGATCGGCGTCAACGGCGGCACCGGCCACGTCATCGAATACCGCGGCTCGACCATCGAGGCGATGGACATGGAGCAGCGCATGACCCTGTGCAACATGTCGATCAAGGCCGGCGCGCGCCGGCATGGTGGCGCCGGACCAGGTCACCTTCGACTGGGTGGCGAACACGCCGCGCGGGCCGAAGGGCGCCGACTTCGACGCCGCGGTGGCGCGCTGGCGGCAGTTGCGCAGCGACGACGGCGCGCGCTTCGACGCGGAGGTGCGCATCGACGCGGCCAACATCCGTCCCACCCTGACCTGGGGCACGCACCCGGGCACGGCGATCGCCGTCGATGCGCCGATCCCGGCCGCCAACGACGCCGCCGCGCGCAAGTCGCTGGACTACATGGCGTTCGAGTCCGGTCATCCGCTGGAAGGCACGGCGGTGGACGTGGTGTTCGTCGGCTCCTGCACCAACGGCCGCCTGCGCGACATGCGCGAGGTCGCCAGCGTGCTGCGCGGGCGCAAGGTCGATCCGCGCGTGCGGATGCTGGTCGTGCCCGGCTCCGAGCAGGTCAAGCGGCAGGCCGAGGCCGAGGGCATCGACGCGGTGGTGCGCGCGGCCGGCGCCGAATGGCGCGAGTCCGGCTGCTCGATGTGCATCGCGATGAACGGCGACCTGGTCGCGCCGGGGCAACTGGCGGTCAGCACCAGCAACCGCAACTTCGAGGGCCGGCAGGGGCCGGGCTCGCGCACGCTGCTGGCCTCGCCGCTGGCGGCGGCGTGGGCGGCGGTCAATGGCCGGGTCAGCGATCCGCGCGAGCTGTTCGCCGCGGAGAAGGAGGTCGCGTGATGTTCCGCCACAGCACATCCGCGACGGGAAACCGCTCCCTCTCCCCCGCTTGCAGGGGAGAGGAGCTTGTTCTGCACACCTTTCAAGAGATCGCGCAATGACCGGATTCCGCCAGCTGAAATCCCGCAGCGTCGTGCTGCCGCAGACCAACATCGACACCGACCAGATCATCCCGGCGCGCTTCCTCTCCACCACCGAGCGCGCCGGCCTGGGCAAGCATGCGTTCAACGACTGGCGCTGGCAGGCCGACGGTTCGCCCAACCCGGCGTTCCCGTTCAACCAGCCTGAAAACGCGGGACGGCAGATCCTGCTGGCCGGGCGCAACTTCGGCTGCGGTTCCTCGCGCGAGCACGCGCCGTGGGCGCTGGCCGACCTGGGCCTTCGCGCGATCGTCTCCAGCGAGATCGCCGACATCTTCCGCAACAACAGCCTGAAGAACGGCCTGCTGCCGATCGTGCTGGACGAGGAGATCGTGCAGTCGCTGATGCACCGGCCCGACGACGAACTGGTGATCGACGTGGCCGCGCGCGAGCTGCGCGCGCCCGACGGATCGATCTTCACCTTCCCGCTGGACGCCTTCGCGCAGACCTGCCTGCTCGAGGGCGTCGACGAACTGGGCTACCTGCTGACCCGCCACAACGACATCGCCCGCTACGAGGCCACCGCCCATGCACGCTGAAATCGCCCTCCTGCCCGGTGACGGCATCGGTCCGGAAGTCACCGCCGCCGCCGTGTCCGTCCTGCGCTCGGTCGCGCGCCGCCACGGCCACGACTTCGCCTTTCCCGAATACGACGTCGGCGGCATCGCCATCGACAGGCATGGCGTCCCGCTGCCCGAGGCGACGCTGCAAGGCTGCCGGCGCGCCGACGCGGTGCTGCTGGGCGCGGTCGGCGGGCCGAAATGGTCCGACCCCAACGCCAAGGTGCGCCCCGAGCAGGGCCTGCTGGCGTTGCGCAAGGGCCTGGGCCTGTTCGCCAACCTGCGGCCGGTGCGCCCGCACCCGGCCGCGCTCGACGCCTCGCCGATCAAGCCGCACCTGCTGACCGGCGTGGACATCGTGGTGGTGCGCGAGCTGACCGGCGGCATCTACTTCGGCGAGAAGACGCGCACCGCCGATGCCGCCAGCGACCTGTGCAGCTACAGCGTGGTCGAGATCGAGCGCGTGCTGCGCAGCGCGTTCCGGCTGGCGCGCCTGCGCCGCGGCTACCTGGTGTCGGTGGACAAGGCCAACGTGCTGGAGACCTCGCGGCTGTGGCGCGACGTCGCCGCGCGCATCGGCCGCGAGGAGTTCCCGGACGTGCGGCTGGAGCACCAGTTGGTCGATTCGATGGCCATGCACCTGCTCGCCAGGCCGCGCGAGTACGACGTGATCGTCACCGAGAATATGTTCGGCGACATCCTCACCGACGAGGCGTCGATGCTGGCCGGCTCGCTGGGCCTGCTGCCGTCGGCCTCGCTGGGCGACGGCAAGGCCGGGCTGTACGAACCGATCCACGGCTCGGCCCCCGACATCGCCGGCAAGGGCATCGCCAATCCCTACGCCACCATCCTCAGTTGCGCGCTGCTGCTGCGCCACTCGCTGGAACTGCACGAGGAGGCCGACTGCATCGAGCGCGCGGTCGACGGCGCGCTCAACGCGCAGGCCTTCACCGGCGACCTGGCCAGAGGCGGCCGCGGCCTCTCCACCGCCGCCGCCGCGCAGGCGGTAATCGAACAGTTGCAGGCGCATTGCTACGTGGCGGAACTGCGCGATTGAATTTCCGCGTAGAGCCGAGCTTGCTCGGCTATATCGGCTCCGGAGCCAGGAGCAGCGGAGCAAGCTCCGCTCTACGTGAGGTGTTGTAGAGCCGAGCTTGCTCGGCTACGTCGGCCCCGGAGACGGGAGCAGCGGAGCAAGCTCCGCTCTACGTGACCTGTTGTAGAGCCGAGCTTGCTCGGCTACGTCGGCCCCGGAGACGGGAGCAGCGGAGCAAGCTCCGCTCTACGTGACCTGTTGTAGAGCCGAGCTTGCTCGGCTATATCGGCTCCGGAGCCAGTAGCAGCGGAGCAAGCTCCGCTCTACAGGGCTCCCGGACAAGCCGTAGGGCCTGCTCCGCTGCTCTTCCTAACTCATTCCGGATCACGCAGCTTCGCCAGCAGCCGGCGCGCATGCCGCGGGAATCCCAGACACACCGCGTCGAGCAGCCGCGGCGCGAAACCAGCCGGATCGCGGCGGATGCGCCATCCCAGCAGCATGCTTGCCGACAGCGCCAGCAGTGACGCGCCGGCGATCGCCGGCATCGGCAGATCGCGGATCAGGTCGGCGCCGAAGGCGATCCTGCCCACCACCACCGCCAGCAGCGACGCCAGCAAGGGCGACAACGCCAGCGTCGCCAGCGCCAGCCGCCGGCGCAGCGCCAGCATCGCCGACAGGCGTTCGCGCAGCGCACCCGCGCCACCGCCGGTCCGCGACAACGCATCGCGGTTCAGGATCTGCACCACCATGTGCACCAACGCGCTCCACATCAGCAGCAGGCTGGGTATGAGGAAGCGCGCCTGTCCGCCGTGGCCGATGTTGAACAACCCGAACGACAGCACCAGCGCCGCGCAGGCGAGGATCCCCGCCAGCAATCGGCGACGCAGCGCGCACAAGCCGTCGCGGACGTCGTCGGAAAGAAGATCGGGCGCTGCCGCTTCCTGTAGGCTGCCCTCGGCCACCGCCGTCTCGAACGCCTCGCGCGCGGCGAACTCGTCGCTTGCGCGGCGCCAGCTCGCGCCGGCCGAATCGTCCAGGAAGCGCTGCCACCCCGGCATGTGGCCGAACCTGCGCGCCAGTGCCCAGGCGACCACCAACGCCATCGGGATGAAGGCCAGGCCGACCGCCAGGTTCACCAGCAGCACGCCGGGCGGCAGCCAGCGCAGCAGATCCGCGCCGAACAGGCCCTTGAACAGCACCAGCACGAACGGCCACCACAGCAGCAGCGACAACAGCATGTAACCCTTGGCCAGGCGCAGGCGACGCCAGCGCAGCGCGTGCAGCACCTCGCGCACCCGCATCACCGGCGCGCCCAGGTCGAGCCGGCGCAGCGCCCGCCATTCGCGCAGGTCGATCGCCACTTCCGCCAGCAGCAGCGGCAGCAGCAGGCCGGCCATCGCCACCCAATCCCATCGCCCCCAATGCGCCGCGATGAAACCCAGCAGCGCGGCCACGCAGCCGCCGCCGATCGCCAGGCCGGCGACGCGCCGGCGGCGATACCAAGCGAAAGCCGCCGAGGTCCTGCGCTCCAGCGTCGCGCGCACGGCGTCCACGTCCAGCACCAGGCTGTCGTCGATGCGGCGGCTGTGCTCGGCCCAGCGGGCGCGCAGTCGTTCCAGATCCGGGGCGTTCATGGGCTTTCCTCCGAGGCCGCGTAGTCGCGCTGCAGCCTCTGCTTGATGCGGTTGACGCGGGTGGCGACGTTGCTGGCGCTGATGCCGAGCATGTCGGCGATCTCGTCCTGGCCGTAGCCCTCCAGGTACAGCAGGATCAGCGCGCGGTTGACCTCGTCCAGCCGCGCGATCAACTGGTACAGCGCGCGCAGGTCGTCGCCCTCGGCGTCCAGCATGCGATCGGCGGCGGCCAGGTCCAGGCCGAACTCCTCGATCGGCAGCGCGTCGCGGATGCGCCGGCCCTCGCCGCGGAAGGCCGAGATCGCCACGTTGACCGCGATCCGGTACATCCAGGTGGAAACCGCCGCGCGGCCGTCGTAGCGCGGCCAGGCGCGCCAGAGTTCCAGCACGATGTCCTGGATCAGATCGCCACGGTTCTCCCGCCGCGGGCAGTAGGCGTTGGCGACCTTGTAGAGCAGCGCCTTGTGCCGATCGAGATGGGCCAGGAAGGCGGCGTGCTGATCGCGGGTCACGGGCGTGCCGGAAGGGTCAGGAGAGGGGAAGGCATCGTCGATCACGCCGCTTCAGGCGCTGCGCCCCCCGCTGCCGCGCGCGGGCGCGGCACGCGGCGGCCGTTGAGCCAGGCGCCGATCCAGGTGCGGCGCACCAGCCATTGGTAGCTGAGCAGCGTCGCCATCAGCACGAGTGCCAGGCCCACAGGATATTCGACCCACCACGGCGCATCGTAGCGGCTCGCGGCGACCTGCACGGCCATCGTCAACGGCAGGTGCACGATGTAGATCCAGTACGAGGCGTCGGCCAGGTAGCGACGCACCGGGCTGTGGCCACCCAGGAAGCGCAGCGCCAGGCCGATCAGCGCCAGGCTCCAGGCCCAGCCGGCAGCAGCATAGGCGAAGGCGTAGCCCCATGCGATGCGGCCGTCGCCGGCCGGCGCGGTCGTCGGCATCAGCTTGAGCAGGTACAGGCAGGCGCCGGACGCGGCGATCGCCAGCGCCAGGTTCAGCGGCCAGCGGCGCGACTGCGCGGCCAGCAACGACGGCTGGCGTTGCAGCGCCCAGCCCCCGAGGAAGGCCAGGCCATAGGCCACGCAAGCGGCCGGGTTCGGGATCAGGCCGGTGTCGGGCGTGGGGATGCCGAACCAGTGCCACCAGATCGGCAGCGACACCAGCGCGATCGCGGCGGGGACGGCGAGCAGCAGCGGCGCCCAGGGCCCGCCGATCGCACGCACGCTCCGATCAAGCGCCGCCTGGAGATGTCCGCCGCGATCCAGCATGCGCAAGCTGGCGCGCAACGCCAGCATCGCCGCGTAGAAGATCGCCAGCAGGTACAGGAACCACAGGTGGGTCAGCGGGAAGTTGCGCATCGTCAACGGCGGCTGCGGCTCCTGCGCCGGCATCGTGCCGCCGTTCTTCAGCCAGGCGTTCCAGACGATGACCGCGACGATCGCCATCAGCACCGGCCACCACAGGCTGACCAGCGGCAGCACGATGCGCTTGCCGCGATCCCGCACGAAATTCCGCGTGCCCAGGCGCTGCAGGGCCAGCCGGCCGAAGAACCCGGCCAGCACGAAGAACAGCGTCATCCGGAAGCTGTGTATCCACCAGAAGCCGCCGGCCAGGAACTGCGAGCGGTCGCCATCGGCAACGACCCAGAACAGTTCGGCACCGGGGAGATAGGACATGGCCGCATGCAGGGCCACGCCCAGCAGCAGGGCGAAGCCGCGCACGGCATCCAGGCCGTGCAGGCGTTCGTTGGAAAGGGCGGACGGGTTCACGGCGGCTCCGGTCGAATCGGGCCGGCTGGCCCTTGCAACCGTTATTCGCCCACCCGCCCCGGAATATCACACCCGCCCGATGCGGAACTTCCGCGTGGACGCACCCGGATCCGGCCGGGTTCAGGAAGCCACGATGCGATCGCGCCCGGTCTGCTTGGCCTTGTAGAGCCGCTCGTCGGCCACGCGCATCAGCGCGCGCGCGTCCTGGCCGGGTTGCAGTTCGGCCACGCCCATGCTGACGGTGCACGCCAGCGTCGTCCCGTCGGGGGCGACGAGGGACAGCGCGGCGATTTCCCGGCACAGCCGTTCCAGCTTCTGCAACGCGGCCGGCCAGGGTACGTCCTGCTGGCAGAGCAGGAACTCCTCGCCACCGTAGCGCGCGGTGAACACGCCGGCGTCTTCGCCCATCACCTGGCCGGCCACCTCGGCGATGCGTGCCAGCACCTCGTCGCCGAAACCGTGGCCATGGCGATCGTTGATCAGCTTGAAGCGATCGATGTCCATCAGCGCCACGCACAGCGGGCGGCCCTCGCGGCGGTAGTCCTGCAGCGCGCGCTGCAGGAACTCGTCGCCGGCGCGGCGGTTGGCCAGCCGCGTCAGCGAATCGTGGTGCGCCTGGTGGGCGAGCTGGCGCAGCAGGTCCTCGCGCTCGCTGCTGGCGCGTTCGAGTTCGTTGTTCTTGGCGGTCAGCTCCCGGGTGCGGCTGTCGATCAGTTGTTCGAGCCTGCGCCGCTGCTGGCGCTGGCGGCGCGTGAACAGCCACGCCATCACCCACCCCATCGCCATAATGGCCAGCGCGCACAGCACCAGGAACCACGGCCGCAACCACCAGGGCGCGGTCACCTGCAGGGTGAGCGTGTGCGCCTGCACGTGCTGCCGCTCGTTCCAGTTGGCCGGCGCGTTCATCGCCTGCACCTCGAAGCGCAGTTCGCCCGGCGGCAGGTTGGTGTACACCGCGCCGGCGGAGGCGTCGCTGCCCATCTCGATCCAGTCCGCGTCGAAGCCGTGCAGGCGGTAGCGGTAGCGCAGCTTGTCCGGCGCGCGCATGTTCAGGCCGCTGAAGTGGATCACCAGCCGGCGCGTCGAGGCCGGAATCGCGTAGTCCGACGCCCACGGCAGCGCCTGCCCGTCCAGTTCCAGTGATTCGATGGCCAGCGAAATCTGTTGCCCGCGCTGGCGCCGGGCATTGTTCGGGTCGATGACCGCCAGCCCTTCCGACATCGCGAACCACAGCCGCCCGTCGCGCATGCGCCAGCCGGCCGGCGAACTGGCGCCGTTGGCCTGGCTGCTGGGAATGCCGTCGGCCTGGGTGAACAGTTCGACCGGCAGCCGCTGCATGTGCCCCTTCTCCATCGCCGCAAGCGCGGCGCGCGAGATGCGGAACACGCCGCGGTTGCTGGTGATCCAGAAGCTGCCCAGGCCATCGTCGAGGATGCGGAACAGCGTGTCGTTGGGCAGCCCGTGGCGGTAGTCCAGGTGCAGGAAGCCGTCGCCGCGCAGCTTCAGCAGTCCGCGATCGCTGGCGATCCACAGGTTGCCGTCGGTGTCGTCGTGGAAATCGAACGCCGCCACCGCCGGATAGCCCTTGCCCGGCAGCCAGGCGCGCACGCGGCCGTCGGCATCCAGCGCGGCCATGCCGTTGCTGGTGCCGATCCACAGCACGCCGTGGCGATCCTCGCGCAGCGCGTAGACGTTGCCGGCCGGCATGCCCTCGCCGGCGCCGTAATGGCGCAGCATGCGGCCATCGCGGTAGACGCTGACGCCCAGGTTGCTGCCTATCCACAGTTCGCCGTCGCCGCGCTCGAGCAGGGCGCGCACGTGGTTGGAAGGCAGGCCGCGGTGATCGTCGATGCGCACCGGCACCGGCATCGCCCCGGCGTCGGTCGGCGGCAGGTAGAGCACGCCCTGGTCGTAGGTGCCCAGCCACAGGCCGCCGTCGCGCGCCAGCGCCATCGACAGCACCGAAGGATCGCCCTGGCCTTCGCCGGCCAGCGGCACCTTCTCCATCCTGCCGTTGCGCCAGACGTCCACGCCCATCGGATGGCCGATCCAGACGCTGCGATCGTCCTTCTGCACCAGCGTGCGCACATAGCCGTCGCGCAGCCCGGCGCTGCGATCGATGCCGAACACCGGGCCGTCGGAAATGCGGAACAGGCCGTTGGTCGTGCCCACCCACAACAGGCCGTCGCGATCCTCGAACAGCGACGGCGCCAGCCGCCCCTTCAATCCATGCCGCTCGCCGAGGATTTCGACCCGCCCATGCGAGTGCCGCACCAGGCCGTCCAGGGTGGAAATCCACAGGTTGCCGTCGCGATCCTCGAGCATCGCCTCGGCGCGCTGCGCGGAGATGCGCGTGACCTGCCCGTCCTGCACCCGCCACACGCCGCCGCTGCCACCGACCAGCAATCCGCCCTGCCGCGACTGCGCCAGCCCCAGCACGGTGGTTTCCGGCAGGCCGATTGCGCGGCCCCAGTCGCTGACCTGGCCACCGGCGATGCGGAACAGGCCGTGGCGGTTGCCGACCAGCACCTCGTCGCCGGGCAGCGGCAACACCGCCAGCACGCGCTCGCCGCGCAGCAGCGGATGCGCGCCGACTTCATCGAGCCGGCCCTGCCCATCCAGGCGGAACAGCGAGCTGTCGGTGCCTATCCACAATTCGCCGTGCAGCCCGTATTTCAGGCAGGACACGCCGGCCAGCGTGCCCGCCTCGCCTGGCAGGCGCGACCATTGCCCCTGCCGGAAACGGATCAGGCCCGGCTCGAAACGCCCCAGGTTCAGCACCACGTCGCCATCGCCGGTGGCGGCGATCGCGCGCACGCCCTCGATGCGCACGCCGGGCACGGTGGACGACTCGTAGCGGGTGAAATGCAGGCCGTTGAAGCGGGCCGCGCCTTCCCACGTCCCCACCCAGATGTAGCCGTCGCGATCCTGCGCGATGTGGTGGATGAGGTTGTGCGGCAGCCCGTCCTCCATCGACCAGTGCGACAGCGTGTATTCGTCGACGGTGCGGGAGGCATCCAGCGCCCACGCGGAAACCGGCCCCAGCAGGAGGGCCAGCAGGCAGCAGCAGCCGGTCAGCAGACGTCGCACGCGCACAAGCCCTGGGGGATTACCACATTATCGCCGCCGGGCACGGCTACTTGAGCCGCGCGGGCAATGACCGGGCCGATTGCGCGATTCCGGCCTCCGCTGCAACGCATCGCGATAGGCGGCGTGAATCATTGGCATCGTTGTTTTCGTGCGGCGGCGGACGCCCGGCCGCGCTAAGCTGGTGCATGCCGCATGCAGGGGGTCTGCGTCCACCGGCTGCGCCGCCGGCGAGGGAATGCCGACGACGGCCATGCGCTTTCCGTCCCGCCTCTTCCACATTAAAGATTCGGCGGAGACGGCCGATACCGAAAACGGGACAGCCTGCCCGGCCGTGGATGCACCGGCCCCGCGGCTCCCCGGCCCGCAAACCTTTCCGCGCCCCCCCGGCGGGAGTAGCCGCTTCATGCTCAGGACCATCGACGTTCAACAACTGCGCCCCGGGATGTACGTCCACCGGATGCTCGGCTCGTGGCTGAAACATCCGTTCTGGCGCACCTCGTTCCTGGCCGATGCCGACGACGTCGCGCGGCTGCAGGCCAGCGTGGTGCGGCAGGTCGTCATCGACGTCGGGCAGGGCCTGGACGTGGCCGCGATGGCGTCGCCGGCTTCCGCCGCCGCACCGATGCCGCAGGACGAACCGGCCGCGGCGCAGGACGAGGCGCCGACGCCGCCGGCCGCGCTGTCCGGCGCCACGCCCCTGGCCACCGAGATGGAACGCGCGCGGCGCATCTGCGAGGAAGGCCGCGACGTGATGGCGGCGATGTTCCGCGAGGCGCGCCTGGGCAGGATGATCGATCCGGCCGAGGCGATGCCGCTGGTCGAGGAGATCAGCGGATCGGTGCTGCGCCATCCCGGCGCGCTGATCAGCGTGGCGCGGCTGAAGACCGCCGACGACTACACCTACCTGCACTCGGTCGCGGTCAGCGCGCTGATGACCGCGCTGGCGCGCCAATTGAAGCTGCCCGAGCAGCAGGTGATGGAAGCGGCGATGGGTGGCCTGCTGCACGACATGGGCAAGGCCGCCATGCCGCTGGAGGTGCTGCAGAAGCCGGGCAAGCTGGACGACGAGGAATTCCGCATCGTCCGCCTCCATCCCGAGGAGGGCGAGCGCCTGCTGCGCGCCGGCGGCATCGAGAATCCCGCGGTGCTGGACATCGCCCTGCACCACCACGAGAAGATCGACGGCAGCGGCTATCCGCACCGGCTGGCCGGCGAGCAGATCTCGCGGCTGGCGCGGATGGGCGCGATCTGCGACGTGTACGACGCCATCACTTCCAACCGCCCCTACAAGCAAGGCTGGGATCCGGGCGAATCGCTGCGGCGCATGGCCAGCTGGAACGGGCATTTCGATCCGGTGCTGTTCAAGGCGTTCGTGCGCAGCCTGGGCATCTACCCCATCGGCACGCTGGTGCGGCTGGCGTCGGACAAGCTCGGCGTGGTGGTCGAGCAGCACTCCGGAAGCCTGCTGACGCCGTGCGTGCGGGTGTTCTTCTCGGCGCGATCGCGCCAGCAGTTGCTGCTGCACGACGTGGATCTGGCCGCGCCCGGCTGCCAGGACCAGATCGTCCAGATCGAATCGCCGCGGCAATGGGGCTTCAAGGATCTGGAAAAGCTCTGGCTCGCGTAACTGCATGATCGTCGCCGCCGCGTATGCGCGTCGGTGACGATGCGGTGCAGGCGCGCGTTACGCCGGCGTGAGGACGCCGAAGCACCGCCGGTCCGAAAGCGCGCCGCATGCGGATCGCCGGTGCTATGCTGGGGCGCAGCCGGAATACGGCGTTCCTCATCCGTCTATCTCCCGCGTCCGTCGAGTGCCGGTTTGCACGGGAGGTGGACCGCATGGAATCCATCAAGTCGCACCGCATCGTCCTTGCCGATGCCGTCCGCGCATCCGCGCGGCGGCTCAGCGTCGGCCGGCACGTCCTCGGCGCCAATGGCGCGCGTTCCATTTCCTGTTCGCTCCGCAGCCATCCCGCCGTGGACAGGAAGCAGGCCGAATCCAGGATGCGTTCGCTGCTGGAACAGGGTGGATACCTGTTCACCCCGCGCAGCGTCAACCACTGTTCTGCAAGGAGTCCGTCTTGAGCTTTGATATCGGCATCGGCAAGTGCATCGCGATCTCGAAAGGCACCGTGGAACTGCACGTCGACAATTCGGTCGTGCGCAAGTTCTTCCCCCGCCTGCCCTGGCAACGCGAGGGCACCAGCGTGCTGCGCGTGCCGGCGGCCTGCTGCAGCGAGGTCCGCAGGCCCGCGGTGGGCGGGGAAGTATTCCTCGACCACGGCGCATTGGCGCAGAGCCAGAAGGGCTGGCTCGACATCGACGGCAGCGGCAGCTTCAAGGCCGTCGACCTGTCCAGCATCGCCGATGGAATGGCGCCCGGCCCGGCCGTCGCGCCCGTCGTCAAGGGACGCTGGCGCTGACCGGCAGCCGATTGCCGCCGTGGCGCATCCACGGGCAATCAGATGCATCCAGACGCGGGAGGGCGGAGCGTCCTCGCGTCGTTCAAACCGCTCGGGAAGAAACCCGCGAAGATGCCACGCGAAGCCTTCCGCCCACCGCCGCATCGCGGAAGCGGGCGGCGACGGATCGCTTCTGCCCGCACACGCGGCGCGCTCCGGCTACATCATCCGCCGCCGGATCAGGCGATCGCCGAGCACGAACTCGTGCCACAGGGCGACGGCGGCATGCAGCACGACCAGCCCGGCCAGCGCCCAGGCGCTGTAGTAATGCACGTACCACGCCAGCGCGCGCCAGGTCTCGTCGTCGGCCGGCGGCTCGAACAAGCGCGGCACCTGCACGCTGCCCAGCAGCTGCATCGGCGCGTCCATCCACACCCAGATCACGTATCCGCTGAGCGGCAGCGCCAACAGCAGCGCGTACAGCGTCCAGTGCATCGCCGCCGCCAGCCGCCGCCGCCAGGCGGGCTCGGCCGCCGCCGGCGCAGGCACGCCATGCGCGATGCGCCAGCTCGCGCGCAGCACCATCAGCGCCAGCAGGATCATGCCCAGCTGGAAATGCAGGTGGAGCAGCCGGAAGCCCGCCTCCCGTTCCTGCGTCCGCTCGGCGGTCCAGCCGAGCCAGATCTGCGCCGGCACCGCGATCGCCACCAGCCAGTGCAGCAGGCGGGCGGGCAGCCGGTAGCGGCCTTCGCGCACCGCCCTGCTCATGGCGCGGAACAACGCGGGTGGCCGGGAATGTTCATCCCCAGCACGATGTCGCGCTCCACCTGCCAGACGCCGTCTTCCATGACGGGCGTGACCAGGCCGCCGCCGCCCCTGCCAAGGACCATCGTCCGCATCATCCCGGCGGTGAGCCTGGGATCGTCGCGGAACATCACGTCGTCGATGTAGTAGGTGGCGCAACCCGGCTCGATGACGTGCATGTGGATGTGCTGCGGCATGTCGGTATCCGGATAGGCGCCCGGGCGGATGGTGGAGAACGCGTACCCGCCCTGCGCATCGCTCATCGCCCAGCCCCGCAGGCGTCCGTGGCGGCGCGCTTCGCTCCCCGCTGGAGGCCCGGGATCCGGATAGATCCCCTTCCTGTCCGTCTGGTAGGCATAGATCACGATGCCCGAGCGCGGGCGCCCCTGCGCATCGATCACCCGCCCGGCGAGCAGCATCGGCTCGCCCGGCTCGTCGGCCGGCGCGATGCGCGACCGGGCGGGGATTTGCTCCGGCAAGCCTTCGAACACCGCCTCGCAGCCCTCGCACGGCAGGCCGACGATGGGGACGGTCCGCAGGCTGGCGGACCGCGCGATCCCTGGCCCGAAAGGAGCGGCGGCCGCGATGGCGCCGCCCGACAATAGCGAAAGCAGAAGGTGACGACGCTGCATGACAGACTCCGGATTAGCCTGTCATCAGGACGCCCGCGGCGCGGCCGGTGTTAACGCGGCGGGCCGCAGGATCCGCGTCGTTCGCTCCGGGCTAGTCGTCCAGGCGCACCGTCGCGGTCTTGTCCTGGTAGTCGGCCTTGGGATCGGCGCCGAGCAGCAGCTTCACCCCGGCCACCAGCGAGTATTCGTTCAACCAGACCTCCGCCTCGCGCGCATCGAAGCGCAGCAGGGCCAGCTTGGGATCGTCCTTGCCGTCCTCGAACCACGCCGCGACGAACCGGTTCCACAGTCGGTCGATCACCACGCGATCGTTGTCCAGCGTCAGCGTTCCGCGCAGGGTGGCGAAGAGATCGTGGCCTTTGTCGGCGAAGGTGGCGACCGCCTCCCGGGTGCCTTCCAGGTGCCTGACCAGTTCGGTCTCGCGCGAGGTGAAGAACCAGATCGGCGAGCGATCCTGCTCGATCTGCGCCGTCATCGGGCGCAGGTGGCCGGCTTCGGCCTGGGCCAGTCCCAGCATCATCGTCATGTCCGAACGCAGCGCCTTCCACAGCTTGCCTTCCATTTCATCGGTCGTCGCCATCGCAATCGAGCCTCGCAGGTGGGCGTGGCAGTGTGCGCGGGCGGATGTCTCCGGCCGGTGAAACGGCGGCCCGCGCGGATCAGTCGGTGGGGAAGAACAGCGCCCTGGCGTTGCCGTGGCGGATCCGGGCCTTCTCCTCCTTCTTCAGGTCCAGCCGCTCCAGCGCATCGACGGCCTGCTCCAGGGTGATCTGCGGGAAGTCCGATCCGATCATCACCCGCTCGATGCCGACGTTCCTGATCGTCCAGACGAATTCCTTCTCCAGCGGCGAATCGGCCATCAGCACCACGGTGGCCGAGATGTCGAAGTAGATGTTGTCCATGAAGAAATCCTGCGTCGTGCGGATCAGCGGCAGGACGTTCCAGAAGCGGAAGTCCAGCCCGCCCATGTGGGCGAAGACGAAGCGGGTGCCGGGGCAGCCGACCGCCAGGTTGAACAGCTTCTCGCTGTCGCCGGGCAGGATGCCGGCGTTGTCCACCAGCACGATCAGGCCCAGCTTGCCGGCCTGCCTGCACAGTTCGAGCACGCGCGGATCGGCGACGTCGAACTTCTGCGTGTGCGGATGCAGCTTGATCGCCCTGACCCCCAGCGCGGCGATCCTGCGCAGTTCCTCGCTGGCCGCCTCGCCGTCCAGCGGGTGCACCGAGGCGATCGGCAGCATGCCCGGATGGCGCCTGGCAAGCGCGATCAACTCGTCGTTGCGCTCGCGCGTGCGCGCCGGCTCGCCCTTGCCGGCCATCAGGATTGCGCCGAAGCCGGACACTTCCAGCCCGGCCGCTGCGACCTGCGCGGCGTATTCGCGCACCGACTCCTCGCCCTTCCACAAGTGGACGTGGGCATCGAACACCGGCCCGGCGGCGAAGGCGGCGCAGGGCAGCGAAAGCAGCAGGATTGCGAGGAAGCGGCGCGCGATCTTCATGCGTTCTCCATCAGCGGCAGGAAAGGCGGCCAGGACTCGTCGGAAGCATCGCCATCGCATCGGCCTGTGGCACGTGGGTGGGTGGAAGCCGACGGCAATGATTCCCGCCATGCCCGTGACGGCGATGTCTTCGCATCGCCGTGGCCGGTCGCGTCTTCCAGCAGCCGCGCAGCGGGCGGGACCCGCGTCGAATCAGTCGATTCCCAGTGCTTCTTCCCGTCATCCCGCGAAGGCGGGGATGACGGATGTGCAATGAATCGGAATGGAAATACTCCGGACAAGGAAGCGACGACGATGCCGGCAGGACGGCTTCATCCGTCCTGCGGCACGGGAACCGACGACGCTTCTCCGGGCGCCCGCATGCGGCGAGGTGCTGATACGCTGGATCCCTGCCTTCCACGGTACGAAGATGAGCGACTGCGGATCCGTCCCACCTTCCGGTCACGGCCTGCTGCGGGCCGTCGGCCGCTGGCAGATCCTCGGGCTTTCGATCAACAGCGTGGTCGGCAGCGGCGTCTACCTGCTTCCGGCCACCGCGTTCGCGCTGCTTGGTCCTTTCAGCGTGTGGGGCGTGCTGCTGGCCGGGGCGACCGTGGGCCTGCTGGTGCTGTGCTACGCCAAGGCGGCGAGCTATTTCGAACAGCAGGGCGGCAGCGCGCTGTACGCGCGCGAGGCGTTCGGGCCGTTCGCCGGCTTCCAGGTCGGCTGGACGATCTGGCTGACCCGCGTGGCCACCGCCGCCTCGCTGAGCAACGGGCTGGCCGACGCGGTGGCGCGTTTCTGGCCGGCGGCCGGCAGCGGCGGCGGGCGCATCGCCGTGGTCGCCGGATCGCTGCTGCTGCTCACCGCCATCAACATCGTCGGCGTGCGCCAGGCGGCGCGGCTGTCGCTGGCGCTGGTGTTCGGCAAGCTGCTGCCATTGGCATTGTTCGTGTGCATCGGCGTGTTCCACGTCGACTGGGAGCTGGCTTTCGGCGCATCCGCTTCGGCGGCGCCGGATCTGCGGCACACCGGCCAGGCGGCGCTGTTGCTGCTGTTCGCCTATGCCGGCTTCGAGAACCTGTCGGTCGCCGCCGGCGAATACCACAACCCGCGGCGCAACGTGCCGTTCGCGCTGGTGGCCATGATCGTGCTGGTCACCGTGCTGTACGCCGCGGTGCAACTGGTCGCGCAGGGCACCCTGCCCGGCCTGGCCGGCTCGTCCACGCCATTGGCCGACGCCGCCGCTACGTTCGGCGGCGAGGGGCTGGCGCTGCTGCTGACCGCCGGCGCGGCGCTGTCCATCCTCGGCACCAGCAACGCCACCCTGCTGCTCGGCCCGCGCTTCCTGCACACGCTGGCGGTCGACGGCTACGGCCCGCGCGTGCTGGCGCGGGTGCACCCGCGCTTCCGCACTCCGGCCATCGCCATCGCCGTGCAGTGCGCGCTGGCCCTGGCGCTCGCGCTGAGCGGATCGTTCGTGCAACTGGCGCTGCTGTCGATGGTCACCCGCCTGCTCGCCTATATCACTACCTCGGCCGGCGTGCTGGTGCTGCACCGACGGCACGGCGACGCGCCCGGCTCCTGGCGCCTGCCCGGCGGCCCGCTGATCCCGAGCGCCGCGCTGGCGCTGTCGCTGGCGCTGCTGCTGAGCGCCAGCGCGGCGCACTTGATCGCGGTGGGCATCGCGATCGGGATCGGCAGCGTGATCTACCGGTTTCCGAGGCGCGAACGCTGAAGCGGGCGCGTGCACACGGCCCGAACCCGCGCGGGAGTAGGCTGCCGCCGTCATTGCGCACGGCCGCTTTCCCGGTGAGGTGGACATGTTCGACTCCTTCGATGCCGTATTCCTGGCAAGGCTCCAGTTCGCCTTCACGGTCAGCTTCCACTTCATCTTCCCGGCGTTCTCGATCGGTTTGGCGAGCTTCCTGGCCGTGCTCGAGTTCCTGTGGCTGCGCACTCGCAGGCAGGTCTACCTCGACCTGTTCCGGTTCTGGCTGAAGATCTTCGCGGTGACGTTCGCGATGGGCGTGGTCTCCGGCATCGTGATGTCCTACCAGTTCGGCACCAACTGGGCGGTGTTCTCCGACAAGGCCGGGCCGATCATCGGTCCGCTGATGGCCTACGAGGTGATGACGGCGTTCTTCCTGGAAGCCGGCTTCCTCGGCGTCATGCTGTTCGGCATGAACCGCGTCGGTCCCAGGCTGCACTTCCTGGCCACGCTGATGGTGGCGATCGGCACCTTCATCTCGGCGTTCTGGATCCTCAGCGCCAACAGCTGGATGCATACCCCGACCGGCTTCGTCATCAACGAGGCCGGGCAGTTCGCTCCTGCCGGCAGTTGGTTCGACATCGTCTTCAATCCGAGCTTCCCGTACCGGCTCGTGCACACCGTGATCGCGGCCTACCTGACCACGGCCATGGCGGTCGGCGGCGTCGGCGCCTACCACCTGCTCAGGCACGCGCGCTCGGCCGCGGCGGGCGCGCCGGACGCGGCGCCGTCGCCGGACGCGGCGCGCAAAATGTTCTCGATGGCGATGTGGATGGCGGCGATCGTCGCGCCGATCCAAATCGTCGCGGGCGACCTGCACGGACTGAACACGCTGGAACACCAGCCGGCCAAGGTCATGGCGATGGAGGGCCACTACAGCAGCCATCCCGACGGCGCCCCGTTGATCCTGTTCGGCATCCCGAACACGCAGGCGCGGACCATCGACCATGCGATCGTGATTCCCAAGGCCTCGTCGCTGATCCTCAAGCACGACCGCAATGCGCCGCTCGACGGCCTGGACACCGTGCCCGACGAACTGGAACCGCCGCTGCCGGTGGTGTTCTGGTCGTTCCGGATCATGGTGGGCATCGGCGTGCTGATGCTCGCGCTCGGCATCTGGAGCCTGTACGCGCGCGCGCGGCGCAGGCTGTACACCTCCAGCGCATTGCACCGCATGGCGATCGCGATGGCGCCCTCCGGCTTCGTCGCCGTGATCGCCGGCTGGGTCACCACCGAGGTCGGCCGGCAGCCCTTCACCGTCTACAACCTGCTGACGACCGCCGAAAGCGCATCGCCGCTGGCCGCGCCGGCGGTGGCCACGTCGCTGCTGACGTTCATCGTGGTCTATTTCATCGTGTTCGGCTTCGGCACGCTGTACATCCTGCGCCTGATGAAGAAGGGCGTGCAGCCGCAGGAGCCGCCGGCCGACGCGCAGGAGGCTCCCATCCGCACCGCCGGCATCACCCCGGGGCCGGCCATGAAACTGTCAGGGGAGGATCCGGCATGAACATCGACATCACCCTGGTCTGGGCCGGGATCATCCTCTTCGCGGTGTTCGCCTACGTCGTGATGGATGGATTCGACCTGGGCATCGGCATCCTGTTCCCGGTGTTCCCGCCCGGCCGCGGGCGCGACCAGGCGATCAACTCGATCGCGCCGGTCTGGGACGGCAACGAGACCTGGCTGGTGCTGGGCGGCGGCGGCCTGATGGCGGCGTTCCCGCTCGTCTACGGCGTGATCATGACCGCGCTGTACCCGCCGATCATCGCGATGGTGCTGGCCCTGGTGTTCCGCGGCGTGGCGTTCGAGGCCAGGTGGCGCGATCCGGGCCACCGCCGGTGGTGGGACGTGGCGTTCACCGCCGGCTCGCTCGTCGCCGCGTTCGCGCAGGGCATCATCCTCGGCGCGCTGGTCCAGGGCATCGAGGTGGGCAACCGCGAATACGCCGGCGGCTGGCTCGACTGGCTGACGCCGTTCTCGCTGCTGACCGGGGCCTGCGTCGTCGCCGGCTACGCGCTGCTGGGCGCGGCCTGGCTGGTCTGGAAGACCGACGGCGAAACCCAGGCGCACGCCTACCGGCTCGCGCCCCGCTTCGCCGTCGCCCTGCTCGCCGGCATCGCCGCCGTGAGCGCGATGACGATCGGCCTGGAGTTCGACTACCACGATCGCTGGATGGCGTATCCGCAGGTGCTGCTCACCGCGCAGGTTCCCTTGCTGGTCGCGATCATCGGCTACGCCCTGCTGCGCTCGCTGCGCAAACGCCGCGAGCTGGCGCCCTTCCTGTTGTCGCTGTGCCTGTTCGCGCTGACGTTCGCGGGGCTGTGCATCAGCGTGTTCCCCGACCTGGTTCCCGGTGGCCTGACCATCCACGAGGCGGCCGCGCCGGAATCGAGCCTGCGCTTCATGCTGATCGGCGCGGTGGTGCTGATCCCCATCATCCTCGCCTACACGGGATGGTCGTACTGGGTGTTCCGCGGCAAGGTCGGGCACGAGGGCTACCACTGATGGGATACGGCATGCACTCTCCGCCGCCGCCACTGTGGAAGCGCCTGCTCTGGTTCGCCGGCCTGTGGCTCGCCGGGCTGGCCGCGGTCGGCGCGCTGGCCGCAGTGCTGCGGTGGTGGATAGCGCCGTAGGATGCTTCGGACGGGCCGAATCCGCGCAACGGATTCCCCCCGAAGGAAACGGCCCTGGTTTCCCGGACGGCGCATGGACGCCTGGCCCGGAACGTTCCAGCGTTCCGGGCCGGACGCGATGTGTCAGGACACCTGCTCGCGTCTGACCGGCGGCCTGGAGGGCGCCGAGTCGATGTGCCTGGCCAAGTGCATCACCAGGCCCGCGTGCACGCCCAGCCAGATGCCCGGGCCCTTGATGATGCTGGCGGTGCTCCACTCGTACAGGTCCAAACCGTTCAGGTACACATCCGCCCGCTGCAACTGCCAGCGGTCCGAGCGCGGGGCGCTGGCGTGTGGCTGGAACCGGATGTAGACCGGAAACTTCTCGATATTCTCGGTCGTCAGGTTGTGCGTAGTGGGGTCGTTGAGCTCCGGGTGCAGGACGTTCCTGTCGCTGCCGGCACCTGCGAATACGTAGGTTCGCGTGGCGCCGGTCTCGAAATCGTCCTCCGGGGAGTCGATGTAGAACTCGCGACCGCATATGCCGAGATAGATGTCTCCATCGGTACCGGCATTGCGCTGCCCGCCGGTCTGCAAGTGGAGTTCGATGCGGGTGACTTTTGGCATGACGCTCTCCATGTCGTGGAATGTGCGCATTGCCCCTACGCGCCATCGGCACGATCGGCCTGGCCGGCGCATACGGGAAGGGCGGCGGCATTGCGCCGTCGCCTGGGTCAACGCGCGCGCTGGACACGGGAGGTCACCGTTCGTCGCCACGCCTCGAACCGGGCCGAGAGCGAAGCCCGGATCCCGAGGCGGCTGCATCGCAATGTTCGCTGCACACCCTCCGAAGGCGCTGCGGCTTCCCCGGTCGTCGCGGCTCCGGCCGGGCTCCGTCTTTGAACCGCTTGAAAAGGAACGGGGCTCGCAAGAGCCCCGCGGTTCGACCGGATTCCATCAATGCCTCTTCGGCTACCCGCAAGCGCAGCGGGCAGCCGGCATCACCCGCATTTGCTGTAGCCGCAATTCAGGCAGGTGGCGCAGCCGTCCATGATGACCAGCGCCTTGGTGCTGCACTTGTGGCACAGGGTGGCCGAGGGCGGGAAGCTGGCGCCGTCGCCGGTGATGGCGATGTCTTCCGACGCTCCGGGCATCGCGCTGCCCTCATCCGCCGTCGCAGGGGAAGGAGAGGCGGATTTGCCTACTTCAGAGTTTTTTTTTGCGTGGTCCTCGTACTGCTTGCGCTTCTCGGCCAGCAGGGCGCGCTGGTGGGCGCTCATTTCCGGGTCGTGGATGAGGCCGATGGACTTGAGGTGTTCCTCGACGATGCTGCCCAGCTCGGCGACCAGCGAGGGCATGTAGACGCCGCCGGCCTTGAAGTAGCCGCCGCGCGGATCGAACACGGCCTTCATCTCCTCGACCAGGAAGGTCACGTCGCCGCCCTTGCGGAACACCGCCGACATGATGCGGGTGAGCGCGACGATCCACTGGAAATGCTCCATCGACTTGCAGTTGATGAAGATCTCGAACGGGCGGCGGTGCTCGTGCTCGGTGCCGGCGTTGAGCACGATGTCGTTGATGGTCACGTACATGGCGTGCTCCACCAGCGGCGACTTGATCTTGTAGGTGCTGCCGATCAGCACTTCCGGGCGCTCGATGCGCTCGTGCATCTGGATGATTTCAGCGGTCGGCAACTCGCTTTCGGCCGTGGCGCGGCTGATCGACTCGCCCTTGGCCGGCGGCGCGGATTCGCGCGCCCTGTCTTCCGGGGTGAGCACGCTGTAGCCCTTGATTTTCTTGTCGATCTTGACGGCCATGGTCGGTTTTCCTGGATGCGATTGCGTTGGTTCGGTGTGCTGCGGTGGAGCCAAACCCTCCCCCGCGGACGGGGGAGGGAAACGACGGAATTACCGGGCCTTCCTGGCCGCCTTCTTCACGGTCTTCCTCGGGGCCTTGCCGGCGGTCTTCCTGCCGACCGCTTTCTTCGTCGCGGCCTTGGTGGCCGTCTTCCTGGTTGCGACTTTCTTCGTCGCCTTCCTGGCCACCTTCTTCACCGCCTTGCGGGCGGTGGTGGCCTTCTTGGCGACCTTGCGCTTGGCCGCGGCGACGTCGCGCTTGACCGTGCCCTTGGCCTTGGCGACGTCGGCCTTGACGGTGCGGCGCGCGGCCGAGACCTTCTTGGCCGCCTTCTTCCTGGCGCCGGCGGCCTTGCGCTTGAGCGCGGCGGCCTCCTTCTTGGCGTTGGCGCTGGCCGCTTCCAGCTTCTTCTTCGCCTTGGCGACGCTCTTCTTGACCGCCTTGGCCGCAGTGCCGGTGCGCTTGGCCACCGTCTTCTTCGCCTTGGCGATGTCGGCCTTCACCGTCTTGGTAACCTTGCGGGCGGCCTTCCTGGCCTTGGCGACCGTGGCGCCGGCGGTGCTGGCGACCGCTTCGCCGATCTCCACGGCCTTTTCCTTCACGCTTTCGGCGGCGCCGGAGAGCGTCGCCGTGACACCATTACCGTTGCTCATGTGCCCTCCTTGCGGGCGTGGTCTGTGACGCTGCCGATGCTATACCCGATTGCGCGGGGTGGAACGGTGGAGAGGCTTGGAACCTTCTGAACCGCCCCTTCCCCCGCTTGCGAGGGAAGGTTGGGATGGGGGCGCTTTTCAAGCGGAAGCAAAGCAACTCGCTACGCTCGCTCCCCCCACCTGCCCTTCGGGCATCCTCCCCCGCAAGCGGGGGAGGCTTGCAACCTTCTGAACCGCCCCTTCCCCCGCTTGCGGGGGAAGGTTGGGATGGGGGGCGCTTTTCGAGTAGAACAAAAGCAACTCGCTGCGCTCGCTCCCCCCACCTGCCCTTCGGGCATCCTCCCCCGCAAGCGGGGGAGGCTTGGAACCTTCTGAACCGCCCCTTCCCCCGCTTGCGGGGGAAGGTTGGGATGGGGGCGCTTTTCAAGCGGAAGCAAAGCAACTCGCTGCGCTCGCTCCCCCCACCTGCCCTCCGGGCATCCTCCCCCGCAAGCGGGGGAGGCAGGTTTCCCGGCACTCAGAACTTGCCGTAGTAGCCTTCCTTGAGCGCGTCGAACAGGTTGGCGGCGGTGTGCATCTCGCCGTCGTATTCGATCTGCTCGTTGCCCTTCACTTCGACCACGCTGCCGTCCTCCAGCTCGAAGCGGTAGGTAGTGTTCTCCAGGTCCGCCTCCTTGACCAGCACGCCCTGGAAGGCGGCCGGGTTGAAGCGGAAGGTGGTGCAGCCCTTCAGGCCCTGCTGGTGGGCGTAGCGGTAGATGTCCTTGAAGTCCTCGTAGGGATAATCGGTGGGGACGTTGGCGGTCTTGGAGATCGAGCTGTCCACCCACTTCTGCGCGGCGGCCTGCACGTCCACGTGCTCCTTCGGGCTGATGTCGTCGGCGGCGATGAAGTAGTCGGGCAGCCTGGCGTCGGCTTCCTCGGCGAACGGCATCGCCTTCGGGTTGACCAGCTCGCGGTAGGCCAGCAGTTCGTAGGAGTAGACGTCCACCTTCTCCTTGGACTTCTTGCCCTCGCGGATCACGTTGCGGCTGTAGTGGTGCGCGAACGAGGGCTCGATGCCGTTGGAGGCGTTGTTGGCCAGCGACAGCGAGATGGTGCCGGTCGGGGCGATCGAGCTGTGGTGGGTGAAGCGGCTGCCGGTCTCGGCCAGTTCGTCGACCAGTTCCGGCACCACTTCGGCCACGCGCTGCATGTAGCGGCTGTAGCGGGCGTGCAGCACCTTGCCGGGGATCTCCTGGCCGACCTTCCAGCCGTCCTTCGCCATTTCCGGGCGCTGGCGCAGCATCGCGGCGGTGACGGTGAAGCGCTCCTCCATGATCGGCGCCGGGCCCTTCTCCTTGGCCAGCGCCAGGCCGGTTTCCCAGCCGGCCACGGCCATGTCGCGGGCGATCGTCTCGGTGAACTCGCAGGACTCGGGCGAGCCGTACTTCATCCGCAGCATGGTCAGCGTGCTGCCCAGGCCGAGGAAGCCCATGCCGTGGCGGCGCTTGCGCAGGATCTCCTCGCGCTGCTGCTGCAACGGCAGGCCGTTGACCTCGACCACGTTGTCGAGCATGCGGGTGAACACGCGCACGACTTCCTTGTATTCCTCCCAGTCGAAGCACGCGCGGTCGGTGAACGGGTCGCGCACGAACGTGGTCAGGTTGATCGAGCCGAGCAGGCAGGCGCCGTACGGCGGCAGCGGCTGCTCGCCGCAGGGGTTGGTGGCGCGGATGTTCTCGCACCACCAGTTGTTGTTCATCTCGTTGACGCGGTCGATCAGGATGAAGCCCGGCTCGGCGTAGTCGTACGTCGAGACCATGATCATGTCCCACAGGTGGCGGGCGCGGATGTGGCCGTAGATCCTGCAGGCGACCAGGCCGTCGTCGCGGGTGATGTAGTTCTTGTGGGTCGGCCAGTCGCGCCAGACCACCTGCGAGGCGTCGTCCAGGTCGACGTCGCCGCGCTCCTTGGCGTTGACCGGGAACACCAGCGGCCAGTCGGCGTCGTTCTCCACCGCCTGCATGAAGCCGTCGGTGATCAGCAGCGACAGGTTGAACTGGCGCAGGCGGCCGTCCTCGCGCTTGGCGCGGATGAAGTCCTTCACGTCCGGGTGCGACACGTCGAAGGTACCCATCTGCGCGCCGCGGCGGCCGCCGGCCGAGGACACGGTGAAGCACATCTTGTCGTAGATATCCATGAAGGACATCGGCCCGGAGGTGTAGGCGCCGGCGCTGGCGACGAACGCGCCGCGCGGGCGCAGCGTGCTGAACTCGTAGCCGATGCCGCAGCCGGCCTTCAGCGTGAGGCCGGCCTCGTGGACCTTCTCCAGGATGCCGTCCATCGAATCCTCGATGGTGCCCGAGACGGTGCAGTTGATCGTGCTGGTGGCGGGCTTGTGCTCCTGCGCGCCGGCGTTGGAGGTGATGCGGCCGGCGGGGATGGCGCCGCGGCGCAGCGCCCAGACGAAGCGCTCGTACCAGTAGGCGCGCTTCTCGGCGGTAACCTCGGCATCGGCCAAGGCGCGCGCGACGCGCTGGTAGGTGCCGTCGATGTCGGCGTCCAGCGGCGCGCCCTGCTTGGTCTTCAGCCGGTACTTCTTGTCCCAGATGTCCTGGGAGGCCGGCTGCATCGGGATGGTGGCCGTTGCCGGTCCGGTCTTGATCGCCTCGAGGCGCACCGTACTCATGATGTTGTCGTTCTCCCTTTTCATGCGGTTGTTCTGTCGTGGGCGGCCGGGCCGCCCGTGCCTGTCCTCACCCGGCGGTGTTCCCGGACGGGACAAGGCGGGCGCGCACGGCCGGTGCGGCGCCGCGCGATGGTGGGTAGCGGGTGTGGTGGATCCTGCTGGCAAGAACGCGTACCAAAGGCTGCATGGCGCCAAACGCCCCTTTCGCTGATGACCGAGCAAAAACCCCAGTGGTTGGGCCTTCCCTGTGCCTGACCGCTAGATGTAGTGGCGGCACGAACCATGCAAGCTACGCCGCGGCCGCCGGCCTGTCAACGGATTGACAAGCATCGCTGACCGGCGGGGGCGCCCGCGTCGGGAACCGCCGGCCGCTCCGGCCGGGCCGGCTTCATTGCCGGTTTAGCGGGCAATGCGCAGACTCGTTCAGGTTCCGGAGCAGGCCGGTTTCGGAACTTTTGCCGGCCCGCATCCGTCCCCAGAATCCCTTTCCCAGCCCACCGGATATGACCAGACCGATGCGCCCGCTGCCGACCCTGCTCGCACTGACCGCCGCCTCCGCGTTCGGCGGATTCGCCGCCCTGTCCCTGCACGAGAACCTCAACCAGAGCGCCCAGGCCGCGCCGGCCGTGGTCAGCGCCGTGCCGGCGACCGGCGCGCTGCCGTCGGCCGTCGGCGGCCAGCCGCTGCCATCGCTGGCGCCCATGCTCAAGGACGTGATGCCGGCGGTGGTCAGCGTCTACACCACCCAGCGCGTGCGGGTGGCCTCGCCGCTGGGGCCGTTCGCCGACGATCCGTTCTTCCGCCGGCTGTTTCCGACCGTGCCGCAGGAGCGCATCGACCAGTCGCTGGGCTCGGGCGTGATCGTCGACGCGGCCAAGGGCTACGTGCTGACCAACCACCACGTCATCGACAACGCCGACGACGTGCAGGTGACGCTGGCCGACGGACGCACGCTCACCGCCGAGTTCCTCGGCTCGGACGCCGACACCGACGTGGCGCTGATCCGCATCCCGGCCGAGAACCTCACCGCGATCCCGCTGGCCGACAGCAGCACGCTCAACGTCGGCGATTTCGTCGTCGCCATCGGCAACCCGTTCGGGCTCAGCCAGACGGTGACCTCAGGCATCGTCTCGGCGGTGGGCCGCAGCGGCATCCGCGGGCTGGGCTACCAGAACTTCATCCAGACCGACGCGTCGATCAACCCGGGCAACTCCGGCGGCGCGCTGGTCAACCTGCGCGGCCAGCTGGTCGGCATCAACACCGCCAGCCTCAACCCGCGCGGCAGCATGGCCGGCAACATCGGCCTGGGCCTGGCGATCCCGTCCAACCTGGCGCGCGACGTGATGCGCCAGCTGGAGACGCGGGGCGAGGTGATCCGCGGCACGCTCGGCGTCGAGACGCAGACCCTGGACGCGCGCGTGGCCGCCGGCCTGAAGCTGGACACCACCCGCGGCGCGCTGATCACCCGCGTCTACGCCGGCTCGGGCGCGGCGGCGGCCGGCCTGCAGGCCGGCGACGTGGTGACCGCGATCAACGGCCAGCGCATCGACGATGCGCCGTCGCTGCACAATTTCGAGGGCCTGCAGCCGGTCGGCAGCACGCTCAGCGTCGAGGTGCGGCGCGACGGCAAGCCGCTGACCCTGCGCGCGGTGCTGAAGGAACAGCCGCGCGCGGTCGCCGGCGAGACGCTGGATCCGCGCCTGTCCGGCGCCAGCTTCGCCGAGGTGCCCGAATCGCTGCGCCAGGCCGGCCTGCAGGGCGTGCTGGTCAAGGAAGTGGCGCGCAACAGCCGCGCCGCGCAGAACCAGTTGCGCGCCGGCGATGTGGTGGTCGCGGCCACCAGCGGCAGCTTCAACGACCTGGCCGGCTTCCGCGCCAGCTTCGAACGGCCGCCGCCGCAGTTGATCCTGCAGATCCGCCGCGGCAACGCGCGCGGCAACCTGCCGATGCAGTGAGATCGCAACGGGCGCCGCCGCCATGACGGCGCATTCATCCCCTACTGCGGTAGATTGGCCGCGTCCCCCCATCCTCGCAGGAGATGACCGATGAACAGCCCCACCGCCACCGACTCGATGAAGAGCAACCTCGGCGAGGCCGGATCGCACCTGAAGTCCGCCGCCAGCGCCGCTGGCGAGGCGATCAAGGGCGCGGCCAGCGCCGCTGGCGACGAACTCAAGCTCGGCAAGGCCAACGTCAAGTCCGAACTGGCCGACAGCGCGCTGTCGGGCCTGGCCGCGGCCGAGGTCGGCGGCGCCGCCGCCAAGGAGCAGATGGACGCGCTGATGGACAAGGGCCGCGACCTGATCGACAGCGCCGCCGAGCTGATCCGCGAGCGTCCGCTGGCCTCGTTCGGCGTGGCCTTCGCGGCCGGCTGGATCATCGCCAAGCTGGCGCGCAGCGGCGACAA
This sequence comes from Pseudoxanthomonas mexicana, assembly GCF_046736355.1. Classification (GTDB taxonomy): domain Bacteria; phylum Pseudomonadota; class Gammaproteobacteria; order Xanthomonadales; family Xanthomonadaceae; genus Pseudoxanthomonas_A; species Pseudoxanthomonas_A mexicana_B. Next base: position 3,380,305 of record NZ_CP157201.1, read on the forward strand.
GTAAGCCGCTGCGCGTGAGCGATTCCGAACGCGAGATGCCGGATCCGGGTCCGGCCCCGGACCTGGCCGACAGCCTGCGCCAGGTCGCAGACGCCGGGCGCGAGGCCTTCTCCGCCTCCAGGGACACCGGCCGCGCGCTGCGCCGGCTGGTGTCGGCGGACCTGGCGCTGGCGCGCAGCGCGCTCGGCCGCGGGCTGGCGTGGACGGGCGTGGCGGTGGTGTTCGGCGCCTCGTCCTGGCTGCTGCTGACCGGCGCGCTGATCGCCTTCCTGCAACGGCTGGGCTGGTCGTGGCTGCAATCGCTGTCGCTGGTGGCCTTCGTCAGCGTGGCGGTGACCGCGCTGGCGATCTGGCGGGTGATGTACTACTTCGACCACGCCGGCCTACACGCCACCCGCCGGCAACTGACCCGGCTGGGCTGGTTCGACGAACCGGGCCAGGACGCCGCGGAAGACGACGCCGGACCGGAGGCGCCGCGATGAACTTCGAACAGTTGCAGCGCCGCGTCGAGCGGGCCGAGACGCTGGTCGAGGGCCGCCTGGACCGGGTGCAGTGCCAGTGGAACGGCCTTGTCCATGCCTGGAAGCAGGGTTGGACGCCGACGCGCATCGTCGTGGCCGGGCTGGTCAGCGGTTTCCTGGCCGGCCGCGCCGAACCGATGAAGGCGATGAACGGCACCCGCTGGCTGCAGACGATCACCTCGATCTCCGGGCTGGTCGCCAGCCTGCAGGCCAACTTCGCCGCCCGGCAGGCCGAGACGGCGGCCGAATCGGCCGAGGAAGCGGCCACCGATGCCGCCCCCATGGATGCGGCTGCGCAGGCGCATGCCGTTGCGGCCGCGGATGCGGATGTCGAGGCGGCCGCGCCACGGCCGGCCGAAGCGGCGACGGAACTGTCCGAACGCTGATCGAGCTTCGGCGGCGCAGCGCCTGGCCCCGCGCCGGACGCTCATGCGGCCATGACGCCGCGACCGGATAATCGGCTTCCCTTCCACCAACGCACCCATCGCGGGGAACGCCGTGAGCCTTACGCCGACGCCGGATTCCCTGCCCGCCTCCGACCTCCCGCCCGCCGAGCCACCCGCCCCGCGGCCGCGCGCATCGGTGGCGCTGATCGTGCTGGCCACCCTGGCGATCGGCTACACGCTGTGGGCCGCGCAGGACGTGCTGCTGCCGGTGCTGCTGGCGGCGTTCTTCGCGCTGGTCGGCAACCCGATCATCCGGCTGCTGCGGCGGCTGTACCTGCCGCGCTTCCTGGCCGCGCTGCTGGTGCTGCTGGGCGGCATGAGCGGCGCGGCGCTGCTGGGCCAGCAACTGCTGGTGCCGGCGATGGCGTGGACGCAGGAAGCCCCGCGCGAGCTGCGCAAGCTGGCGCCCAGGCTGCGCGAGCTGACCCGCCCAGTGCAGGAAGCCAACCGCGCCGCCGAGAACTTCGCCCGCGCCGCCGGCGGCAACGGCGGCAAGCGGCCGCAGATCGTGCATACCGCGCAGGACGATCCCTACCGCGCGCTGCTGGCCACCCCGCGCCTGCTCGCCTCGGTGCTGGCGGTGGTGCTGCTGACCTTCTTCTTCATGGTCTACGGCGAGAACCTGCAGCGCAACGCGATCGCGCTGCTGCCGCGGCGGCAGCAGAAGAAGTTCACCGTCGAGATCCTGCATTCGATCGAGCGCGAGGTCTCGCGCTACGTGCTGACCATCACCCTGATCAACACCACGGTGGGCCTGATCTTCGCCGGCGCGCTGCATGCGATGGCGATCCCGCTCGGCGAGGCGTTGCTGTGGGGCACGGTGGTGGCGCTGCTGAACTTCGCGCCCTACGTCGGCCCGCTGATCGGCCTGATCGTGATGGTGCTGGTGGGCTTCATCACCTTCGACGATCCCTGGCGCTCGCTGCTGCCGGCCGGCGTGTACCTGCTGCTGCACACGATCGAGGGCCAGATCGTCACCCCGATCGTGCTCGGCCGGCGGATGGCGCTGTCGCCGCTGGTGCTGATCCTGGCGCTGATGCTGTTCGGCTGGCTGTGGGGCATCGTCGGCCTGCTGCTGGCGGTGCCGCTGCTGGTCTGCGTCAAGCTGGTGCTGGCGCGGGTGGAAGGCATGGAGGGCTGGGCGCGGCTGCTGGAGTGATCCCCCCCTGTGGGAGCGACGTCAGTCGCGACGCCTGGCCGGCAAAGCCCGTCGCGGCTGACGTCGCTCCCACAACGGGACAGGACCGCTAGAATGCCCGGCGTGAGCTTCGCCATCCGCGCCATCACCCTCGATCTCGACGACACGCTGTGGCCGTTCGCGCCGATCGGCGCGCGCATCGACCAGGTGCTGCACGACTGGATGCGCGTGCACAGCCCGGCCACCGCGACGATGTACCCGGTCGAGGCGATGCGCGAACTGCGCACGCGCGCGTTCGCCGAGAACCCGCACCTGCACCACGACCTGAGCGCGCTGCGCCGGCTGACCCTGCGCGAGGCGCTGGAGAACAGCGGCGCCGGCCTGGACCTGCTGGAGCCGGCCTACGAGGCCTTCTACGCCGCGCGCAACCAGGTCGAGTTCTACCCCGACGCGCTCGACGCGCTGGCGCGCATCGCCGCGCGCGTGCCGGTGGCCGCGCTCAGCAACGGCAACGCCGACCTGCGGCGCATCGGCCTGGACCATCACTTCGCCTTCCAGCTCGGCGCGCGCGAGCACGGCGCGGCCAAGCCGCAGGCGAGCATCTTCCACGCCGCCTGCGAGCGTCTGGGCGTGGCGCGCGGCGAAGTGCTGCACGTCGGCGATCACGTCGACATGGACGTGATCGGCTGCATGCAGGCCGGCCTGCGCGGTTGCTGGATCAACCGCGAAGGACTGGCGTGGTCACACGACACGCTGCGCCCTGATCTGGAGTTCGACACCCTGGCCGGGCTGGCCGACTGGCTGGACGCCCATACCGGGCAGGCGTGAAGGCCGCGCCCGGCAGGCACGGCGGGCGCGCTTGATCCACAATGCGGGGATGACCGATACCGCCCTGCCCGCCTGCTTCACCCTCGATCCTTCCTCCGCCCTTCCGCTGCACCTGCTCGAACGCGCGCAACTGCCGGCCTGGCGGCAGGCGCAATCGGCCGCCGTCAACGCCTGGCTGGACGCGCAGCAGTACACCGCCGCTGCCGGCAGCGTGCTGCCGCTGCCCGGCGAGCAGGGGCTGGCCGGCGCCATCGTCGGCCTCGGCGATCCGCTGGACCCCTGTGCCTACGGCCATGCGCCGCTGGCGCTGCCGCTGGCCGACTGGCGGCCCGCCGCGCCGCTGGAACCGGCTGCGCAGGCCGCGCTGGAACTGGGCTGGGGCCTGGGCGGCTACCGCTTCGACCGCTACAAGAAGCCGCTGCGCGCGCCGGCGCGGCTGGTGCTGGAACGACCCGATGCGCAAACGCAGGCGCTGCTGGCCGCCAGCGTGCGCGTGCGCGACCTGGTCAACACGCCGACCGAGCACATGGGACCGGACGAACTGGAGGCCATCGCGCGCGGCATCGCGCAGGCGCACGCCGCCGACGTCGAGGTGATCGCCGGCGACGAGCTGCTGGCGCGCAACTTCCCCGCCGTGCACGCGGTCGGCCGCGCCTCGCACCGCGCGCCGCGGATGATCGCGCTGCGCTGGGGCGATGCGGCGCACCCGCACGTGGCGCTGGTCGGCAAGGGCGTGTGCTTCGACACCGGCGGGCTGGACATCAAGGCCGCCGACGGCATGCGCAACATGAAGAAGGACATGGGCGGCGCGGCGCACGCGATCGCGCTGGCCGAGCTGATCATGGCGCAGCGGTTGCCGGTGCGGCTGACCCTGATGGTGCCGGCGGTCGAGAACGCCATCGGCCCCAACGCCTTCCGCCCGGGCGAGGTCATCGCCACCCGCAGCGGGGTCAGTGTCGAGATCGACAACACCGACGCCGAGGGCCGCATCATCCTGTGCGACGCGCTGGCCTGGGCCGGCGAGCAGAAGCCGGACGTGCTGCTCGACTTCGCCACCCTGACCGGCGCGGCGCGCATCGCCCTGGGCCCGGACCTGCCGGCGTTGTTCAGCAACGACGACGCGCTGGCCCAGGACTGGATCGAGGCCGGCCTGCGCAGCCGCGACCCGGTCTGGCGCATGCCGCTGTGGCGGCCCTACCTGCGCTACCTGACCAGCCACGTCGCCGATCTCGCCAACGCCGGCTCGCGCATGGCCGGCGCGGTCACCGCCGCGCTGTACCTGGAGCGCTTCGTCCCCGCCGACCTCAAGTGGGCGCACCTGGACGTCTACGCCTGGAACGACAACGACCGCCCGGGCCGTCCGGCCGGCGGCGAGGCGATGGCGCTGCGCAGCGCGTTCGCGATGCTGAAGGCGCGCTACGGCTGACGGTGCATCGTCACCGGCACCTGCGGCCCAGCAAGCGGCGTCACAGCAGCCCGCGCTGCCGCGCCAGCCGGTAGGCCTCGATGCGGTTGGCCACGCCGAGCTTGCCGATGGCCTCGGAGAGATAGTTGCGCACGGTGCCGGCCGACAGGTTGAGCTGGGCGGCGATCTCGCCGGCCGAACGGCCTTCGCCGGCCAGCCGCAGCACCTGCCGCTCGCGGTCATTGAGCGGATCGGTTTCCGACCACGCTTCCAGCGCCAGTTGCGGATCGATCACGCGGCCGCCATCGCGCACCTTGCGCAGCGCCTGCGCGAGCTGCTCGGCCGGCGCGTCCTTCAGCAGGTAGCCGGCCACGCCGGCGTCGAGCGCGCGGCGCAGGTAGCCCGGGCGCGCGAAGGTGGTGACGATGACCACGCGCGTGGCCAGTTCGTGGCGCTGCACGCGCTGGGCCAGCTCCAGCCCGGTCAGGCCCGGCATCTCGATGTCGGTGACCAGCAGGTCCGGCGCGTGGCGTTGCAGTTCGCGCCAGGCCGATTCACCGTCGCCGACCGCCGCGACCACCTCGATGTCGGCCTCCAGCGACAGCAGCGTGGCCAGCGCGCCGCGCAGCATCGCCTGATCCTCGGCGAGCAGGACGCGGATCATCGGGCGGCGGCGTTCACGGTGCGCATGCGGCGACGGTAGCAGAAGGCGCGGCTACGCCGCCGGCGCGTCGTCGTTGGCGGCCAGCGGGATGCGCGCCTCCAGCAGCGTGCCGTGGCCGGAGGCGGCGTCGATGCGCAGGCGCCCGCGCAATGCGGACAGGCGCTCGCGCATGCCGGACAGGCCGTTGCCCGGCACGATCGCGCCGCCGCGGCCGTCGTCGCGGATGCGCAGCACCGCCTCGCCGCTTTCCTGCGCGACCGATACCTCGGCGCTGCTCGCACGCGCATGGCGCTGGATGTTGGTCACCGCCTCGCGCACGGTCATCGCCAGCGCGGTCTCCACGCCCGGCGGCAGCGCGTCGGGCGAGAAGCTCGCGTCCAGTTCGTAACGGAACGCCACGCCGTCGCTTTCCAGCAGCAGCCGCGCCGCGGCCAGCTCTGCCGCCAGCGCAGCGGCGCGGATGCCGGCGACCGCGCCGCGCACCTGCGCCAGCGCCTGCCGGGCGACGCCGCCGAGTTCGTCCAGTTCGCGGCGCGCGGCGGCGGGATCGCGATCGATCAGGCGACCGGCCAGATCGGATTTCAGCGCCACCAGCGACAGCGTATGCCCGAGCAGATCGTGCAGGTCGCGGCCGATGCGCTCGCGCTCGGCCAGCGCGGCGAGCCGGCGCACTTCGTCGTGGCTCAGCCGCAGTTCGGCGCGGCGGCGCTCGCTCTCGCGCTGGTAGTGGTTGCCGCTGAACACCGCCACCGAGATGATCAGCGAGATCGCGGTGACGAACGGCGGGTAGCGCAGCCAGGCGATCTCCGCGGCGAACGCCGCGCACAGCAGCAGCATCCAGCCCAGCCGCCGCCACAGCGTGCCGGGTACGAAGGCGGCGAAACCGCAGGCGTAGATGAGATAGGTGTTGGCGAAGGGATTGGCCGGCAACAGCAGGAAGCCGAGCGCGGCGATGCCCAGCATCGGCACCACCCCGCCCACCTGCCATGCGCGCAGGTACAACGGCAGGAACAGCGCGACCGACAGCAGGGTCGGCCACAGCGCCACGCGCGGCATGCCCAGGCCCGCGCCGGTGCCGACGGTTGCCGGCGAGAACACGAAGGGCACGAACAGGAACACCAGGTAGCCCAGCAGCAGCACCGGCGTCCAGCCACGTTCGTCGGGCAATCGCAGGCGGCGGCGGCCGCGCAGCAGCATCTGCATCAGGGCGTTCATGGCGGGATTCTCGCGCATGGCGTGGAGTTCCGGGAACGGCCGCCGGAGCGGCCGGATGGCGCTGCCAACCTCAACCCGCCAGCCGGCGCCGCGCCAGCAGCGCGAACACCGCCGTGGCCAGCAGCAGCGCGCCGACGTGCAGCGCCCAGCCGCCGCCATCGGCCTGCCCCTGCACCGCCAGCGCCAGTTGCGCCAGGTGCCAGGACGGCCACAGCGGCGCCAGCTTCGAGAACACCGCCGGCAGCATCGACAGCGGCAGCCACAACCCCGACAGCAGCGCCATCGGCAGGTAGATCAGGTTGACCACGCCCGGCGCGGCCGAACCGCCGACCAGGGTGCCGATCCACAGCCCCAGCGCGCAGAACGGGATCGAGCCGAGCACGTCGATCGCCAGCAGCAGCTCTGCCTGCGCGGGCGTCAGCGCCACCCCGCCCAGCGTGGTGCCGGCGACCAGCAGCATCGCCGCGATGATCAGCGCGAACACCATCGCGGTCAGCACGCGCGCGACCAGCATCGCGCCCGGCGGCACCGGCAGCGCGCGCTTGAGCGTGAGCAGGCCGCGCTCGCGATCGACCGCCAGGCCGACGCCGAAGGCGAACAGGCCCGGCCCCATCACCCCGAACACGCCGTAGGTCGCCAGCAGGTAGGACGCCGCGCCTTCGCCGCGGCTGAGCAGCACGCCGAACAGCAGGTAGAACAGCAGCGGGAACGACAGCGCCGGCAGCGCGAACGCCGGCGTGCGCAGCACGCGCAGGAACTCGTAGCGCGCCTCGTCCAGGTGGATGCGCCACAGCGAAGGCGCGGCCGCGGTCGCGGCGGGTATCGGGGAGAGGGCGTTCATGCGGCCTCCTGCTGGCGGGTGATTTCGAGGAAGGCGTCGGCCAGGCCGGCGCGGTGGACTTCCAGATCGGTCGCCTGCGGATCGGCGGCCAGCAGCCGCGCGATCACCGGCTCGACCGCGGCGGCGTGGATTTCGACCCTCTCGCCCTCGTGCCGCACGGACTCCACGCCCGGCCAGGCGGCGATGGCCGCGTCGGGCAGGTGCGTGCGGATGCGGATGCGCCGTTGCAGCACGCGCTCGCGGATCTGCGCGACGCTGCCGCGCGCGACGATGCGCCCGGCCGCCAGCACCGCGACCTGGTCGGCCAGCGCCTCGGCTTCCTCCAGGTAATGCGTGGTCAGCAGCACCGCGCAGCCGCCCCGCGCGGTCTCGCCGATGGCCGACCACAGCTGCCGGCGCGCCTCGACGTCCAGGCCGGTGGTCGGTTCGTCGAGGAACAGCGCGCGCGGCCGCCCGCAGAGGGCCAGCGCGAACTGCACGCGCCGCTGCTGCCCGCCGGACAGCCGGCCGTAGCGGCGCGGCAGCAGTCCTTCCAGCCCGGCCATCGCCACGCAGTCGGCCACGCTCAGCGGCTGCGCGTAGTAGCCGCGCGTCTGCGCCAGCAGTTCGCCGACGCTCAACGTCTCCGGCAGTTGCGCCGATTGCAGCATCACCCCGGCCTGCCGGCGCGCGTCGAGCGAATGCGGCGACTGCCCGAGCAGGCGCGCCCGCCCCGCGTCGGCGCGCAGCAGGCCCAGCATCAACGCCACCGCCGTGCTCTTGCCGGCGCCGTTGGGGCCGAGCAGCGCCAGCACCGACCCGGCCGCGACTTCCAGATCGACGCCGCGCAGCGCCTCGATGGCGCCGTGCCGCTTGTGCACGCCGCAAAGTTGGATGGGGGTTTCCTGCATGTGCATGTCGCGCGCTCCGGGTGGATGGCGGCATCGTCGCGCCGGCGGCCGCGCGTCCCCCAGTCGAAGGCGTCAGCCGGATCGCCTGACAGTTGTCACTGGCCGGCGCGGCATCCGCGCGGCAGGCTGTGCATCTTCCGGATGTACGGCGTCGGCCGGCGGCGAGGCCACCATGTGAAGGCGGCACGCCCGCATCTGGTGACTTCTGGCAACTTGGACTGTCGTCCCGACTTTGGTCACACTTGCCCCCGTCTCCCGTCCCTGTGAATCGATGAACACTTCCGCCGACCTGTTGAAGGAACTCCGTATCGAGCGCAAGCCCGCGGCCGCGCCGCCGCCGCCGGGGCGCAAGCGCTGGTTCGTATGGGTCCCCGTGATCGCGGCCGTGCTGGCGCTCGGCGCGTGGATGCTGTTCTTCTTCGGCCAGGGCAAGGCCGTCGAGGTGCGCACCGCGCCGGCGGTGGCGCTGGGCGGCGCGAACGCGCAGGCCTCGGTGCTCGACGCCAGCGGCTACGTGGTGGCGCGGCGCATGGCCACGGTCTCGGCCAAGATCACCGGCAAGGTCAAGGAGATCATGATCGAGGAAGGCATGCGGGTCGAGGCCGGCCAGGTTATGGCCACGCTGGATCCGATCGACGCCAACGCGCAGCGCACGCTGTACGCCGCGCAGGTGCAGGCCGCGCGCAGCCAGGTCGCCGGCGTGCAGGCGCAGCTGAAGGAAGCCGAGGCCAACGCGCGCCGGCTGGATACGCTGGTCGGCCAGCAACTGGTCTCGCGCGCGCAGTACGAGCAGGCCGTGGCCACCCGCGACGCATTGCGCGCGCAGTTGCAGACCGCGCAGCGCAACGCCGAGGTCGCCGGCGATCAGCTCGCCATCGCCGACCTGGGCGTGGACAACACCATCGTGCGCGCACCGTTCGCCGGCGTGGTGATCGCCAAGGCCGCGCAGCCGGGCGAGATCGTCTCGCCGCTGTCGGCCGGCGGCGGCTTCACCCGCACCGGCATCGGCACCATCGTCGACATGGATTCGCTGGAGGTGGAAGTGGAGGTCGGCGAGCAGTTCATCGGCCGCGTGCAGCCGAGGATGCCGGTCGAGGCCACCCTCAACGCCTACCAGGACTGGAAGATCCCGGCCGAGGTCATCGCCATCATCCCCACCGCCGACCGCGGCAAGGCCACGGTCAAGGTGCGCATCGCGCTGAAGGAAAAGGATCCGCGCATCGTCCCGGACATGGGCGTGAAAGTCAGCTTCCTGGAAGCGCCGCAACCGGAACAACCGGCCGAACGCCCCAAGGGCGTGCGCGTGCCGGCCGCCGCGGTAGTCGAACGTGATGGCGCGCAGGTGGCGTTCGTGGTGAGCGCGGAGGACACCGCCGAGCTGCGCCGGCTGAAGGTGGCGCGCATGCAGGGCAGCGACGCCCAGGTCAGCGAGGGCCTGGTCGCCGGCGAGTCAGTGGTGCTGGATCCGCCGGCCGAACTGAAGGATGGCGCCAAGGTGAAGCTGCAGGAGAACTGACGGTCGCCCGGGCACGATGCACTTCCCGTTCCGGCGATTCGTCGCGACGGCCATCGCGTCGCTGGATCGACCCGCGCGAGCTGTTGAAGAGCGTTTCCGCCTTCGTGGAAACGAAGCCGGAAAAGAATCGATCTGCTGTTTTTGCTGTTGCTGTTGCTGTTGCTGTTGCTCGTGATTTTGCCTTTGGAGCGCCGTAGAGCGAGCCGAGCACCGCAGGCGGGCGTGGCCGTAGAGGCGCCCTTGTCTGAGCGAAGCGAGTTTGGGCGCCGTGCCACGCCTGCCGAGGAGCGCAGGGCACCGATGCGGCTTCACCGCATCGGCTCGCGTCTGGCGCAGGCGGTTTTGGTTCCTTTTGCCAAGACAAAAGGAACTCGCGCGCAGCGCGAAAGCTGTTGTTGTTGTTGCTGCTGTTGCTGTTGTTGTTGCCGTTGCTGTTGCTGTTGCCCTTAGCCCTTAGCCGTTGCCCCTGCACCCACATCCATCCCCACCCGCAACCAAGCCCCACCGCATCCAACCAAGAGGAACGCCCGATGTCCCTGGTCTCCATCCGCAACCTCACCAAGACCTACCAGCGCGGCCCGGAAAAGGTGCAGGTGCTGCACGGCATCGACCTGGACATCCCGCACGGCGACTTCGTCGCGCTGATGGGCCCGTCCGGCTCCGGCAAGACCACCCTGCTGAACCTGATCGGCGGCCTCGACAGCCCCAGCGGCGGCGAGATCGAGATCGAAGGCCAGCGCATCGACCAGATGAACGACGCCCAGCTCGCCCACTGGCGCAGCCACCACGTCGGCTTCGTGTTCCAGTTCTACAACCTGATGCCGACCCTGACCGCGCAGAAGAACGTCGAGCTGCCGCTGCTGCTGACCAAGCTGGGCGCGGCCGACCGCCGCCGCCGCGCCGAGATCGCGCTGGGCCTGGTCGGCCTGGCCGAACGCAGGTCGCACCGCCCCAACGAGCTGTCCGGCGGCCAGCAGCAGCGCGTGGCGATCGCCCGCGCCATCGTCTCCGATCCGACCTTCCTGATCTGCGACGAGCCCACCGGCGACCTCGACCGCCACTCGGCCGAGGAGGTGCTGGGCCTGCTGCAACTGCTCAACAAGGAGCACGGCAAGACCATCATCATGGTCACCCACGATCCGAAGGCGGCCGAGTACGCCACCCACACCATCCACCTGGACAAGGGCGAACTGGCCGATGCGCCAGCGAGCCAGGAGTGAGTGAAGAGGAGTGAGGAGTGAGTAAAAAGCTCCTGCTCCTGCTCCTGCTCCCGCTTTCGCTCACTCCTCACTCCTCTCCGCTCACTCCTCGCTTCTCGCCCGGAGATACCGATGAAATACTTTTCCCTAATCTGGTCGGCGCTGTTCCGCAGCAAGACGCGGACCTTCCTGACCCTGCTGTCGGTGGTCGCCGCGTTCCTGCTGTTCGGCCTGCTCGATTCGGTGCGCGTGGCGTTCAACTCCGGCGGCAGCGTGGCCGGCGCCGACCGGCTGGTGGTGGCCTCGCGGCTGTCGATCACGCAGATGCTGCCGTACCGGCTGCTGCCGCAGATCCAGTCCACGCCCGGCGTGCAGAAGGTCGCCTACGCGGCCTGGTTCGGCGGCATCTACCAGGATCCGAAGAACTTCTTCCCCAACTTCTCGGTCAGCCCCGACTACTTCGAGATGTACCCCGAGTACGTCATCGACCCGGCGCAACTGGAGGCGTGGAAGAGCGAGCGCACCGGCGCGATCGTCGGCGAGTCGCTGGCCAAGCGCCACGGCTGGAAGATCGGCGACACCATCCCGCTGCAGGCGACCATCTTCCCGCAGAAGGACGGCAGCAACGCCTGGCCGCTGAAGCTGGTCGGCACCTTCAAGCTGGCCGACAGCAAGCGCCGCGGCGAGGAGAACCAGCTGATGTTCCACTGGCAGTACTTCGACGAGGCCAACCAGTACGTCAACGGCCAGGTCGGCTGGTACATGGTCAAGCTGGACAGCGTCAACCAGGCCTCGCGGGTGGCGCAGGCCATCGACGCCATCTCGGCCAATTCCAGCCACGAGACCAAGGCGCAGACCGAGCAGGCGTTCAACCAGTCCTTCGCCAAGCAGTTCGCCGACATCGGCCTGATCGTCACCGCGATCATGGCGGCGGTGTTCTTCACCCTGCTGCTGCTGACCGGCAACACGATGTCGCAGGCGGTGCGCGAGCGCATCCCCGAGCTGGCGGTGCTCAAGACATTGGGCTTCACCAACGGCACCGTGCTGGCGCTGGTGCTGATCGAATCGGTGCTGCTGATCGTGCTCGGCGGCGCGCTCGGCATGGGCATCGCCGCGGTGCTGATCCCGGCGATCAGCGCGGCCAGCGGCGGCATGATCGCGCTCGGCGGCATTCCCGCCGAGACGTGGGGGGTCGGGCTTGCGCTGATGGTGGCCATCGGCGTGGTGGTCGGCGCGCTGCCGGCGCTGCGCGCGATGCGGTTGCGGATCGTCGATGCCCTGGCCGGGCGCTGAGAGGAGAATGATCATGAAGAATCCCTGGGTTTCCAATCTCGTCTCGATCCTCGCGCTCGCCGTCGGCCTGGTGGCCTGGATCCTGCTGCCGTGGTACGCGGTGCTGGCGCTGGCCGCCGCGCTGGCGCTGTGGCTGGCGCTGACCCGGCAGGGCCGGCTGGCGCTGGCCGCCGCGCGCGTGGGCATCGCCAGCCTGCCGCAGCGCTGGGGCGCCTCGTCGGTGATCGTGATCGGCATCGCCGGCGTGGTCGGCGTGCTGGTGGCGATGCTGGCGATGGGCGAAGGCTTCTCCGCCACGCTCAAGCAGACCGGCAGCGACGACACCGCGATCATCCTGCGCGGCGGCTCGCAGGCCGAGACCAACTCGGTCATCACCCGCGACCAGGTGCCGCTGATCGCCACCCTGCCCGGCGTGCGCAAGGACGCGCAGGGCCGCGCGGTGCTCTCGGCCGAACTGTCGCAGGTGGTCAACCTGCCGACCGCCAGCAGCGGCGAGGACGCCAACGCGCAGTTCCGCGGCGTCAGCGAGGCGGCCTGGCAGGTCCGCCCGCAGGTCAGGCTGATCGAGGGCCGCAAGTTCAACGTCGGCGTGCGCGAGATCGTCGTCGGCCAGGGCGCCAAAGGCCAGTACCGCGGCATCGCCGTGGGCCAGCCGCTGCGGCTGGGCAACCAGGAGTGGACGGTGGTCGGCGTGTTCGCCTCCGGCGATGCGCACGACTCGGAACTGTGGACCGACATCGAGACGCTGTCCTCGGCCTACGATCGCCGCGCCTACCAGTCGGTCACCGTCGCGGTGGAAGGCAAGGCCGGTTTCGACCAGCTCAAGGCCGCGCTGGACAACGATCCGCGCCTGAAGCTGGACGCGCTGACCACGCGCGACTACTACACCAAGCAGTCCACCGGCCTGGCCACGCTGATCCGCATCCTCGGCACGGTGATCGGCACGATCATGGCGATCGGCGCGGTGTTCGGCGCGCTCAACACCATGTACGCGGCGGTGGCCACGCGCGCGCGCGAGATCGCCACGATGCGCGCGATCGGCTTCCGCGGCCTGCCGGTGGTGATGGCGGTGATGCTGGAGACGATGCTGCTGGCGCTGCTGGGCGGCGTGCTCGGCGGGCTGATCGCCTGGGCGGTGTTCAACGGCTACAGCGTGGCCACGCTGGGTTCCAACTTCAGCCAGGTGGTGTTCCAGTTCAAGGTCTCGCCCGAGCTGCTGTGGAGCGGGCTGAAGTGGGCGCTGGGCATCGGCCTGGTCGGCGGACTGTTCCCGGCGCTGCGCGCGGCGCGGCTGCCGATCACCACGGCGCTGCGCGAGGTATAGCGGCGCCCGGGCCCGTCATCCCGGCGAAAACCGGGATGGCGGGCATGCCTTCAGGAGCGGGCGCCGCCCAGCGCGTTGGCGCGCAACTGCGCGGCGCGCATGCGCCGCAGCCCGTCGGCCATGTAGATCAGCAGGCCCAGCCAGATCACCGCGAAGCCGATGGCGCGATCGCGGCCGAACGCCTCGTCGAACACCAGCACGCCGATCAGCAACTGCAGCGTCGGCGCGATGTACTGCAGCAGCCCGACCACCGACAGCGGGATGCGCCGCACGCCGTAGGCGAAGCCGATCAGCGGCACCGCGGTGACCACGCCGCCGAAGATCAGCAGCAGGTCGATCCGCCAGCCCCAGCCGCCGAGGAAGTGGCCGCCGTGCCCCATCTCGGCCCAGCCGACCAGCAGCAGCGCGGGCAGGAACAGGTACAGGCTCTCCACTCCCAGCCCGGCCACCGCCTCGACCGCGACCAGCTTGCGCAGCAACCCGTACAGGCCGAACGAGAACGCCAGCCCCAGCGCGATCCACGGCGGCGCGCCGGCGCTCCAGGTCAGCCAGGCCACGCCCGCGGCGGCCAGCGCCACCGCCGTCCACTGCACCGGGTTGAGCCGCTCGCGCAGCACCAGCACGCCCAGCACCACGTTGATCAGCGGGTTGATGAAATAGCCCAGGCTGGTCTCGACCACGTGGCCGGCATTGACCGCCCAGATGTACAGGCCCCAGTTGAAGGCGATCAGCACGCTGCTGGCGCCCAGCAGCGCCGATGCGCGCGGCAGTGCGCGGATCCTGCGCCACCAGCCCAGGCCGTCCTTCAGCACCAGCCAGCCGACCACCAGCACCGCGCTCCATACGATGCGGTGCGCGATGATCTGCAGCGACGGCACCACCTTCAGCAGGTGCCAGTACAGCGGCACCAGGCCCCAGACGACGAAGGACAGCGCCGCGATCAGGAAACCCTTGCGATCCATCGCCATCGTCAGCCCGCGCGGCGGTTGCGCGCCAGCGTGATCACCACCACGCCGGCCAGGATCACCGCCATCGCGCCGTAGTCGTGCGCGGTGAAGCGCTCGCCGGCCAGCCACGCGCCCAGCGCCACCGCGATCACCGGGTTGACGTAGGCGTAGCTGCCCACCAGCACCGGGCGCGCGTGGTGCAGCAGCCAGACGTAGGCGGTGAAGGCGATGATCGATCCGAATACCGCCAGGTAGGCCACCGCCAGCGCGCCATGCAGCGTCCAGTCGGCGCTGGCGAAGCGCTCGCCGTGCAGCAGCCCGGCCGCCATCAGCATGACGCCGGCCGCCGCCATCTGCCCGGCCGCGGCCATGAACGGGGTCGGCAGATCGCGCCCGCGCGACCAGATCGAGCCGTAGGCCCAAGCGATCGGCGCGATCAGCAGCAGCACCAGTCCGGTCGGCGAGGCGGTCAGCGAACTGCCGGCGTTGAGCCAGACCACGCCGGCGAAGCCGACGATGATGCCCAGCCATTCGCCGCCGGTCGGATGCTGGCCGCGCATCGCGCCGAACAGGCCCATCCACAGCGGCATCGACGCCACCGCAACCGCCGCCAGCCCGGACGACACGGTCTGCTCGGCCAGCACCACCATGCCGTTGCCCAGCAGCAGCAGCAACGCACCCATCACCAGCAGGTTCTTCCATTGCGCCCGCGTCGGCGCGGCCACCCCGCGCCAGCGCAGGAACGCGAACAGCACGCCGCCGGCGAAGACGAAGCGCGCGCCGGACACCATCAGCAGCGGCGGGAAACCGCCTTCCAGCGCGAAGCGGATGCCCAGGTAGGTCGAACCCCACACCAGGTAGACGATCGCCAGCGCGGCGGCAATGGCCCAGCTGGCACGCACGGGCGCGGCCGGGGAAGCGTCGGAGGAGTTCATGCGCACCGGGGGGAAGAGGCAGGGACGTATTCTACGGCCGCGCGCCGGGCGGCGATGTTGCGGAAGCCGGCGGGGTCCATTGAAATCTTTTCAGGGGCGACTTGCATCTGTTTCAAGTCTCCCGTTTGACCCGGAAGGCGTGGAAGTTGCAACCGGACCCGGATGGATTCGCGCACGGCCTGCATCCGCCAGCATTGCCTGCCCTCCCGTCATCCCCGCGAAGGCGGGGATCCGGCGACTTCAACCTTCTGTTGAAGGCAAAGGCACTGGGTTGACCCGCCTGACGGCTGCTGGAGCGGCGCAGACCGGGATGGCGTGCAGCATCCGATCGACGCGCGTCATGCCAGGCTCCGGACCTGCCGCTGGCGAACTTTGGCGCAGCTTGCACCACCCTCTCACTTCCGCGCGGACTGCGCCTGCTCGCGCTCCAGCAGTTGCCGCTTGCGCGGCAGGCCCCAGCGGTAGCCGCCCAGCGAGCCGTCGCCGCGCACCACGCGGTGGCACGGCACCACCACCGCGACGCGGTTGCGCGCACAGGCGCCGGCGACCGCGCGCGCGGCCTGCGGCGCGTCCAGCCGGCGCGCCAGTTCCGCATAGCTGATCGTCTGCCCGGCCGGAATCTTCATCAGCGTTTCCCAGACCCGCTGCTGGAAGCCGCTGCCCACCAGGTCCAGCGGCACCTCGGCCTGCAGGCCGGCCAGGCGATCGGCCACCGCCTGCAGGCGCGGAGCGAGGAACTCGTCGCGGCCGGCATCGACGCGCTCGATCCGCGCGCGCGGGAATTCCTGCCGCAACCGCTGCTCCAGCACACCGGCGTCGTCGCCCAGTTCGATCGCGCAGATGCCGCGTCCGGTCGCCGCCACCAGCGCCTTGCCCAGCGCGGTATCGACCATCGCCCAGCGCACCTCCATGCCCTGTCCGCCGGCGCGATAGGTGGCCGGCGTCATCCCCAGCCGCGCCGAGCTCTGCTCGTACAGCCGCGACGACGAGCCGTAGCCCGCCTCGTACAGCGCGGTGGTCACGTCGCTGCCGGCGCGCAGCGCGGTCTTGAGCCGGCCGAGCTTGCGCTGGGCCAGGTATTCGGCCGGGCTCAGCCCGTAGCGGGCGCGGAAGCGGCGCTGCAGGTGCGAGGCGCTCAGGCCGGTGCGCGCGGCCAGCTCGGCCAGCGTCGGCTCGCCCTCGTCCAGCAGCCGCCGGGCCTGGTCGAGTACATCGGGGGAAGGGCGTGGAGCGTTCATGCGACCAAGGCTATGCCGGTCGGGCCGGCACGGCTATCCGGATCTTGCGGCGCGGACATCTGGTGGCTACGGCATTTCCCGGCGCATGAATTCATCGAACAACGGTACGGTGAACGCGATCATGCCGTGCTCCGGCGAATACAGCATTCCCTTCTTGATCAGGCTGTCGCGTACCGGAGCCACGCTGCTGCCCTTGCGTCCCAGCTTGGCGGCAACGTCGGAAGAACGCTGTGGCTCCCCACCCAATGCGGCTAGTGCACGCATGTAGTCGCGTTCACCCGGCGTGAGCCGGTCAAACCTCACCCTGAAGAAAGAGCCATCCAGCTTGCGAATCGAAACATCGGTCGCCGCTTGCGCATCGGCCACGGTGATAATGTTCGACTGGCACGCATTCCAGGCGTTGTATCCCCATTCCTGCAGGAAATAGGGATATCCATGCGTATGCCTGAAGATTTCCCGGAGCGCCTCGTCATCGATTCCGGCAGCTTCGTCTTCGATAGGTTCTCGCAACGCCGCAAAGGCATCAGGCTGCGACAATCGATCCAGCCGGGGAAAATCGAACAACCGTTCCGCATAGCTCTTGGCATCGCCCGATTGGCCAGCCAGTTGCGGCAGACCGGCGCCGAACAGGATGAAAGGCAGTCCCGCCTGGTTGACCGCATGCATGGCGCGGATCAATGCCGCCAGCTCGGTCTTGGACACATATTGCAACTCGTCGATCAGCAGGGCGACGGGCTTCTGGACCGCTTGGGCCGCACGCGCAGTGGCCAGTATCAAGTCCGCGACATCCGCTTCCAGCTGGCCGCTGTCGGCCAGGCCAACCTCGGGGTCGACTCCCAGCGTGATATCCACGCCGCCGGCGCTGACAGTCACGTTGCCAAGGAAGCTGCGCAACACCCTCAGGCCTTTCTTCACCGCCTCGACGGTCTGCTCGCTCCTGTCCAGGGCCAGCAGGATGCGACGCATGGCCTGCTGCAGCATCTGGCGCAGGTCGTCGCCATCACGAGCTTCGATCATCTCCGTCAGATAACCGCGACTGTTCGCCTGCTTGGCGATCTCGTTCAACAACACGGTCTTCCCAACCCCACGCAATCCAAGCACCATCAAGGACTTGGAGTGCCGCCCACGCTTGGTGCGCTCAAGGGCGATCACGGCCTGCTGGATGACTTCGGCACGGCCGGCCAATTCCGGAGGACTGACGCCAGCGCCCGGATTGAAGGGGTTGCGGTATTCGTCCATGCAGGAACCTATAGCGACTTATAGTGCCTTATACACATATTTCGCTATGTTTTGAATCAAGTCCTAGTTTTTCCTCCATCGGGGACCACACCCTGCTTTGCCGGAGCCGCAGGAATACCCCTCGAGGAAACCGATTCACTAAATCGGGACTGGAAATGCGCACGCCCCGCCAGGGAGCGGGGCGTGCGCGGGTGCCTTTGCCGTCGAAGCCGGCCGGCGTCAGTCGGCCCAGCGCCCGGGCGCCGACGAGGCCGGCAGCACCTGCGCCGACAGCTTGCGGTCCTGCCCCAGCACGTCGATGGCGTCGGCCAGGATGGCCGCCGACTCGCGCAGCAGCGGATCCGGGCGCTTGTCGGCCAGCTTCTCGCGTGCGGCGTCCTTGACGATGTCGCGCTCGCTGGCGCCCAGGCCGTCGTCCAGCGAGTCGTCGGCCAGCGGATCCAGCGCCAGTCCCAGCGCCTTGCGCTGTTCCTGCCGCTCGCGGCGCTGGGCGTCCTGGCGCTCGCGCTCGGCGCGGCGCTCGGCCTCGTTGAGGGTCACGTACTTCTTGGCGGCCTCGGCGCGGAAGTGCGCCACGTCCTCGGCCCACCACTGGAACTCCTTGTCGGTGGCGATGCGCGCGGCGTGCAGCGCCTCCAGCCGCGGCAGCAGCGGGGCGAAGTTGCCGTACTGCAAGTGCGGCACCGAGGCGATCTGGGTCCACGGCAGCGCGTTGTCGTAGGTGCTCTCGCCGAACTCGGTGGCGTCCACGCTGACCGGGAAGGCGATGTCCGGCACCACGCCCTTGTGCTGGGTGCTGCCGCCGGCCACGCGGAAGAACTGCGCGATGGTCATCTTGACCTGGCCGAAGCGCGGGCCCTCGCTGGCCGGCCAGCGGTCCATGTCGAACAGGTTCTGCACCGTGCCCTTGCCGAAGCTGGTCTCGCCGATGACCAGGCCGCGGCCGTAGTCCTGGATCGCGCCGGCGAAGATCTCCGAGGCCGAGGCCGAGCCGCGGTTGATCAGCACCGCCAGCGGACCGTCCCAGGCCACGCCGGGCTTGCGGTCGCTGTTGACGGTGACGCGGCCGCCGGACTCGCGCACCTGCACCACCGGCCCCTTGTCGATGAACAGGCCGGTCAGCTCGACCGCCTCGTCCAGCGAGCCGCCGCCGTTGTTGCGCAGGTCCATCACCACGCCGTCGACGCCGTCGATCTTAAACTGCGCCAGCAGCCGCGCGATGTCGCGCGTGGCCGAGGTGAAGTCGTTGGGATTGCGGCGGCGGCCTTCGAAATCCTGGTAGAACGCCGGCAGCTTGATCACGCCGATGCGCCGCTCGGCCTCGCCGTTGGCGGCGGCCGGCAGCACGATGGTCTCGGCCTTGGCCGCCTGCTCCTCCAGCTTGACCTTCTGCCGGGTGATGGTGACCTGCTGGTGCGGCCCGTCGATGCCGGCCTCGGCCGGGATGAACTCGATGCGGACCTGGGTGTCCTTCTTGCCGCGGATCTGCGCGACCACGTCGTCGATGCGCCAGCCGATCACGTCGGTCATCGCGCCGGACTTGCCCTGGCCGACGGCGACGATGCGATCGCCGACCTTCAGCCGGCCGCTCAGGTCGGCCGGGCCGCCCGGCACGATCTCGCGGATCGCCACCAGGTCGTCCTGCCGCTGCAATACCGCGCCGATGCCCTCCAGCGACAGCGACATCGACTGGTTGAAGTTCTCCGCCGTGCGCGGGGTGAAGTAGTCGGTGTGCGGGTCGATGGCGGAGGTGTAGGCGTTGAGGAAGGTCTGGAAGACGTCCTCGCTCTTCAGCTCGCCGATGCTGCGCTTGAGGTTGGCGTAGCGCTTGTCCAGCGTCTTGCGGATGTCGTCGGGCTTCTTGCCGGCCAGCTTCAGGCGCAGCCAGTCGTTCATCACCGACTTCTTCCACTGCTGGTCCAGCTCCTGCTGGCTGGCCGCCCACGGCGCGTCCTTGCGGTCGTACTCCCAGCGCTGGTCGCCGGTGAAGTCGAAATCCTGCTTGAGCAGCGCGCGCGCGTAGTCCACGCGCTGATCCACGCGCTGGCGGTAGACGGCGAAGATGTCGTAGGCCGGGGCCAGATCGCCGTTGCGGATCGCCTCGCCCATCCGTTCCTGGTGGACCGAGAACCGGTTCACGTCCTCGGCGGTGAAGAACTGCTTGCCGCCGTCGAGCGCCTCCAGGTAGCGCTTGAACACGTCCTGCGACAGCGACTGGTCCATCGGGCGCGGGCGGTAGGCGTAGCGGCTGTCCGACAGCAGCCCGTAGACCAGCTTGGAAGTGGTCGCCTGATCCGCGGTCGGCCCGCCCTGCAGCGCGCCACCGGCGGCATCGCCGCGCGCCAGCAGCGCCAACGGACTGGCCAGCGCCAGGGCCAGCAGGAGGACGGGGACTTTCTTCAGCTTCATCGGACGGCTCGGGAGATATGCGTGGGGAATGCTGCGGGTGCCTCTGACCGCCAGACAGTGCCGAAAGTTGCGGCGCTTGTCATCTGCGCGGGACACCATCGCAGCCTAGCCGGCCGGCGGAAAGAAATAGTGAATGGCGGCCGTAGCCGGCGTTTCCGCCGGGACGGGCGGTCGTGCGGGGTACAGCAGCGTGAAGCCCCGGCGCGGGACGGATTGCGAGCCGGTACAGGAGGGCCGGCAGCGTTTGGCGCCCGTGCGCCGGTCAGTCGCCGACGCCGGCTTCCCGGGCCTGGCGATCGGCGTGGTAGGAGGAGCGCACCAACGGGCCGGAGGCGACGTGGCTGAAGCCCAGCGCGTTGCCGTAGTCCTCCAGTGCCTTGAATTCCTCCGGCGTCCAGTAGCGCATCACCGGGTGGTGGTGCGGGCTGGGCTGCAGGTACTGGCCGATGGTGACCATGTCCACGTCGTGCGCGCGCAGGTCGCGCAGGGTGGCCTGCACCTGCTCCATCGTCTCGCCCAGGCCCAGCATGATGCCGCTCTTGGTCGGCAGGTGCGGGTGCTGCGCCTTGAACCTGCGCAGCAGGGTCAGCGACCACTGGTAGTCGGCGCCGGGACGCACGTTGGGATACAGGTCCGGCACCGTCTCGATGTTGTGGTTGAACACGTCCGGCGGGTTGGCCGCCAGGATCTCCAGCGCGCGGTCCATGCGGCCCTTGCCGCGGAAGTCCGGGGTCAGGATCTCGATGCGGGTCTTCGGCGAATGCGTGCGGATGGCGGCGATGCAGTCGACGAAGTGCTGGGCGCCGCCGTCGCGCAGGTCGTCGCGATCGACGCTGGTCACCACCACGTACTTCAGGCCCATGTCGGCGACGGTGTTGGCCAGGCTCAGCGGTTCGGACGGATCCGGCGGCTTGGGCCGGCCGTGGGCGACGTCGCAGAACGAGCAGCGGCGCGTGCAGACCTCGCCAAGGATCATGAAGGTGGCGGTGCCGTGGCCGAAGCATTCGTGGATGTTCGGGCAGCTGGCTTCCTCGCAGACGGTGACCAGGCGGTTCTCGCGCAGCCTGGCCTTGAGCCTGGCGACCGAGCCGTCGGAGGGAATGCGCACGCGGATCCACGAAGGCTTGCGCAGCACCGGCGCCTCGGCGAACTGCACCGGCGAGCGCGCGATCTTGTCGCCGGCCACCTGCTTGGCGCCCTCCTCCAGCGGCGCGGCCGGCGCCGCGGCGGAAACGACTTGCAGGGAAATCTGGCGTGCACTGGATTCACTCATGGGGGTGAATTCTACGCCTCCCTCACCGGGCGGACAGCAGATCATTGCGGAGATGCCCGGAACCCAGCATCACGCATCCACCGCAAACGCATGCCCCCATCCCGAATCCCGAATCCCGGCCACAAAAAAGCCCGCAATGGCCAAAGGCCAATGCGGGCTTGCTCCCTCCCCCACGTCGGGATGCGGGGCCATCGTGAAGGCTTCGTTACGAGGCTTGCACGCTGCACCGCAAAACAGAACCGGCCGGTTCAGCCTGCCCGGGGCCGCCCCCGTGCCTGCTGGGGTGTGCAAACCACAATGTTTTCACGACCTTACCGATTCCAGACCAGTGCGGGCACGGCTTGGGTGAAACACGAATTACCTTTGTGCCGTGGTTTCCTGAACAGGGCATTAGCCACGTTGCCGCGCCAAGTTTCCCCTGCAACATCGCGCCTTGCCAACCCAGGCCAGTTCGGCCCTGCCACGAACGGATCGCTCACGCCGCCTGCGACAGCCGCCGTTGCCGCACCGCGAGCGCCAGGCGGTCGAGCAGGCGCACCGAAGCCTCCCAGCCCAGGCAGCCGTCGGTGATGCTCTGGCCGTAGGCCAGCGGACGGCCCGGCTGCGGATCCTGGCGGCCGCCGAGCAGGTGGCTTTCGATCATCACGCCGATGACGCGGCGCTCGCCGAGTTCGAGCTGCGCGGCCACGTCCTCCACCACCGCCGGCTGGTTGTCGGGGTCCTTGCCGCTGTTGGCGTGGCTGGCGTCGATCATCAGCCGCGGCGGCAGGCCGGCGCGCGCCATCGCCTGGCTGGCGGCCTCCACGCTGGCGGCGTCGTAGTTGGGCGCGCTGCCGCCGCGCAGGATCACGTGGCCGTCCGGATTGCCGGCGGTGGCGGCGATGGCCGAGCGTCCTTCCTTGGTGACGGCGAGGAAGTGGTGCGGATGCGCGGCCGCGCCGACCGCGTCCACCGCGATCTTCACGTTGCCGTCGGTGCCGTTCTTGAACCCGACCGGGCACGACAGGCCCGAGGCCATCTCGCGGTGCACCTGGCTCTCGGTGGTGCGCGCGCCGATCGCGCCCCACGCCACCAGATCGCTGAGGTACTGCGGCGAGATGATGTCCAGGTACTCGCAGCCGGCCGGCAGCCCCAGCGCGTTGATGTCGCGCAGCAGCCGGCGCGCCAGCCGCAGGCCCTTGTCGATGCGGAAGCTGCCGTCAAGGTCCGGATCGTTGATCAGGCCCTTCCAGCCCACCGTGGTGCGCGGCTTCTCGAAGTACACCCGCATCACGATCTCCAGCGCATCGCCGAGCGCGTCGCGCAGCGGGCGCAGGCGCCGCGCGTATTCCATCGCCGCGTCCGGATCGTGGATCGAGCACGGGCCGATCACCACCGCGATGCGGTCGTCGCGCCCGTGCAGGATGCGGTGCAGGGCCGCGCGCGACTGCGCGACGGTGCGCGAGGCGGCCTCGTCGCAGGGGAACTCGGCGATGACCTCGGCCGGGGTGACCAGCGTATGCAGCGCGCGGATGCGCAGATCGTCGGTATGGGATGCCACGGTTTTGCTCCTCGGTTTGCGGTTCCGCTTCCCTGCGGCAAAAAAAAAACCGCCAGGGCTGGCGGCTTCAGGGGGATTCCGGTGTCTTTGTCAGGACGAACGCCGCCGCTCCTCCGCTCCCGGTATCGGAGAGTGGTAATACCAGCAGCGGGCGTGGGCGGATGCGTTCATCGCGCCACTAGATAGCATGGCCCGTGCGCAGGCGCGAATGTTTCATTTGCAACGGGGAAGCGTTGCGGGTGCTTCGCCCTGCGCTTTCCACGGCGCAAAGGAAAACCCCGCCTTTCGGCGGGGTTTCCGGTACTGCGTGGCGTGAAGGCCGGACTTCTCAGAAATCCATGCCGCCCATGCCGCCCATGCCGCCGCCCGGCGGCATCGCCGGCTCGTCCTTCTTCGGGGCCTCGGCCACCATCGCTTCGGTGGTGATCATCAGGCCGGCGATCGACGCGGCGTTCTGCAGCGCGGTGCGGGTGACCTTGGTCGGATCCAGGATGCCGAACTCGACCATGTCGCCGAACTCGCCGTTGGCGGCGTTGTAGCCGTAGTTGCCCGAACCGTCCTTGACCTTGTTGACGATCACGGAGGGTTCCTCGCCGGCGTTGGTGACGATCTCGCGCAGCGGGGCTTCCATCGCGCGCAGGGCGATCAGGATGCCGTGGTTCTGGTCCTCGTTGATGCCCTTCAGGCCTTCGATGGCGGCCTTGGCGCGCAGCAGCGCGACGCCGCCGCCCGGGACCACGCCTTCCTCGACCGCCGCACGGGTGGCGTGCAGGGCGTCTTCGACGCGGGCCTTCTTCTCCTTCATCTCGACCTCGGTGGCGGCGCCGACCTTGATCACCGCCACGCCGCCGGCCAGCTTGGCCACGCGCTCCTGCAGCTTCTCGCGGTCGTAGTCCGAGGAGGTCTCCTCGATCTGCGCCTTGATCTGGCCGATGCGGGCCTGGATGCGCTCGGCATCGCCGGCGCCGTCGATGATGGTGGTGTTCTCCTTCGAGACCACGACCTTCTTGGCGCGGCCCAGGTCGTTGATGGTGGCCTTCTCCAGCTGCAGGCCGACTTCCTCGGAGATCACCGTGCCGTTGGTCAGCGTGGCGATGTCCTCCAGGATGGCCTTGCGGCGGTCGCCGAAGCCCGGCGCCTTGACGGCGGCGACCTTGACGATGCCGCGGATGGTGTTGACCACCAGCGTGGCCAGCGCCTCGCCTTCCACTTCCTCGGCCACGATCAGCAGCGGCTTGCCGGCCTTGGCGACGCCTTCCAGCACCGGCAGCAGCTCACGGACGTTGGAGACCTTCTTGTCGTGGATCAGGATGAACGGGTCGTCGAACTCGACCTGCTGCGACTGCTGGTTGTTGATGAAGTACGGCGACAGGTAGCCGCGGTCGAACTGCATGCCCTCGACCACGTCCAGCTCGTTCTCCAGGCCCGAGCCTTCCTCGACGGTGATCACGCCTTCCTTGCCGACCTTCTTCATCGCCTCGGCGATGATGTCGCCGATGTTGCTGTCGGAGTTGGCCGAGATGGTGCCGACCTGGGCGATCGCCTTGTCGTCGGCGGTGGGCTTGCTGATCTTCTTCAGCTCGGCCACGGCGGCCTTGACCGCCTGGTCGATGCCGCGCTTCAGGTCCATCGGGTTCATGCCGGCGGCGACCGCCTTGGAACCCTCGCGGATCAGCGCCTGCGCCAGCACGGTGGCGGTGGTGGTGCCGTCGCCGGCGTTGTCGGAGGTCTTGGAAGCGACTTCCTTGACCATCTGCGCGCCCATGTTCTCGAACTTGTCGGCCAGTTCGATTTCCTTGGCGACGGACACGCCGTCCTTGGTGATGGTCGGGGCGCCGAAGCTCTTCTCGAGCACGACGTTGCGGCCCTTCGGGCCGAGGGTGGCCTTGACGGCATTGGCGAGGATGTTCACGCCGCGCACCATGCGCGTACGAGCGTCTTCACCGAAACGGATGTCTTTGGCAGCCATTTGAAACTCCGGGAATGGGGAATAGGGAATGGAGAATGGTTGAAAGCAGAGGCGACGACGCGGACGATGGGGCGGGTGGAGCGAACCGGCTTTTCCGATTCCCTATTCCCGATTCCCCATTCCCGCCGTCATCGGCACTCAGCCGAGGACGGCGAAGATGTCGTCTTCCTTCACCACCAGGTAATCGGTGCCGTCGAGCTTGACCTCGGTGCCGCTGTACTTGCCGAACAGCACCTTGTCGCCGACCTTGACCTTGGGGGCGCGCACGTTGCCGTTGTCGAACACCTTGCCCTCGCCCACGGCGATGACCTCGCCCTTGATGGGCTTCTCGGTGGCCGAGTCGGGGATCACGATGCCGCCGGCGGACACCTTCTCTTCTTCCATACGCTTGATGACCACGCGGTCGTACAGCGGCTTGATGTTGCTCATGTCAATCCTCTTAAGTGATTGATTGGACTGGGAAAGGGCGGCGATGTTAGCACTCGCACCCGGCGAGTGCCAGCAACGCGCGTACAAAAACCCGGCCACGCCGGGATGCCGGCTGATGTTGGGCTGGCCGCGGGGCGATTCAAGGGCCGCCGCCAAAATTTTTGGATCTCTGGATTTCAGCCCTGCCGTCGGATGTCCCTTCCTCCGTTTGCGGGGGTGAGAACGGCTCGTTCGCGCGGCATGCGCGCTGGATCGGACAGGGCCGAAGGCGGATGGGGCATCGCAGCCTCGAAAAGCGCCCTCATCCGGCGCTGCGCGCCACCTTCTCCCGCAAGCGGGAGAAGGGAAACTCGGGGAGCAGTCCAAGAACGACTCCTGCGCCGCTCGCCTTCCCTTCTCCCGCTTGCGGGAGAAGGTGCCCGCCAGGGCGGATGAGGGCGCTCTCCGCGCCTTCTGGACAACCGGGCATCCGCCGCGCCCCGCCTTCCTGCGCGCGGCGCAGGTGAAGCCGCCCGCGGCCCCGGCGGGCGGGTCTGCGATAATCGACGCCCCATGCCCGTCCGCCTCGTCCTGTCCACCTGCCCCGACGCCGACACCGCCGCGCGCATCGCCCGCGCGCTGGTGGAGGAGCGCCTGGCCGCCTGCGTCGGCGCGCTGCCGGGGCTGGTGTCCACCTACCGCTGGCAGGGCCGGGTCGAGCAGGCCGGCGAGGCGCAGCTGCTGATCAAGACCCGCGCCGGCCGGCTGGACGCGCTGATCGCGCGGCTGGCGCAGCTGCATCCGTATGAACTGCCGGAGATCCTGGCGGTCGAAGCCGGCGGCCTGCCCGCCTACCTGGCCTGGGTGGCCGAACAGACTTGCGAGGAACCCTGAAGCCGATGGCCCTGTCGCTGCGCCTGCTGTTGCTGTTGTCGTCCTGCCTGGCGCCGCTGGCCGCCGCCGCCGACCCGGACGACCTGCTGCCGGTCGACCAAGCCTTCGTGCTGTCGGCGCGCGCGCCGGCGGCCGACCGCATCGAGGTCGAGTGGAAGATCGCCGACGGCTACTACCTCTACCGCCACCGCACCGACGTGCAGGCCACCGCCGGGTTCGCCGGCGGCAAGCTGGTGCTGCCGCGCGGCAAGGCCTACACCGACGAATTCTTCGGCGAGGTCGAGACCTACCGCGACCGCCTCGTCGCCACCCTGCCCGGGCAGGCCGCCGCCGGCGCGACGAGCGCCACCCTGCGCATCAAGTACCAGGGCTGCGCCGACGTCGGCATCTGCTACCCGCCGCAGACGCGCACGCTGAACGTGGCGCTGCCGGCCGCCGCCGGCGGCTTCACCCCGCTCGGCAAGCTGTCGCTGCCGGGCTCGGCGACCGCACCGCGGCTGCCCGGCATGCAGGCGCTGCCGCTGCCGGAGCAGCAGGCGTTCGGCTTCGAGGCGGTGGCGATGGACGGCGGCCAGTTGCTGCTGCGCTTCACCCCGGCGCGCGGCTACTACCTGTACCGCGACCGCACCTCGATGAAGCTGTCCGGCGCCGACGGCCTGACGCTGCAGGCCCCGCGCTGGCCCAAGGGGGTGGCGCACCGCGACGAGCATTTCGGCGATGTCGTCGTCTATTTCGACCAGGTCGAGGTCCCGGTGCCGCTGCGGCGCGCGCACGCCCGCGCGGCCGGGGCGACGCTGGAAGTGACCTTCCAGGGCTGCCAGACCGACGGCATCTGCTATCCGCCGATGACCCGGCAGGTGGCGCTGGCGATTCCGGCGTCGCCAGCCACGCCGGCGGCCACGGCCGCGACGCCGGAACCGGCCGCGCCCACCTCCAGCGAAGACGCCACGGCCTCGCCTGCCGATGTCGCGGATGCCGGCGCGCCAGCCATGACGGCCGACGACGACGATGCGCCGGCCACCGCCGACGTGCCGCGCACGCCGCCGCCGGAGGAGGCGCGGCGGCGGACCTCGCGCGCGCCGGCCAGCTTCGCCGTCGCGCTGCTGCTGGCGCTGGCCGGCGGCCTGATCCTCAACCTGATGCCGTGCGTGCTGCCGGTGCTGTCGCTGAAGGCGCTGTCGCTGGCCGGCGGCGGCGAGCGGGCGCGGCGCAGCGCGCTCTGGTACACCGCCGGCGTGCTGCTGGGCTTCCTGGCCATCGGCGCGATCGCGCTGGCGCTGCGCGCGGCCGGGCAGGCGCTGGGCTGGGGCTTCCAGCTGCAGCAGCCGTGGGTGATCGGGTTGCTGGCCTACGTGATGTTCGCGGTCGGCCTGAGCCTGTCGGGCGTGTTCGCGGTGGGCTACCGGCTGGCCGGGGCCGGCGCGGCGCTGACCGGGCGCAGCGGGCCGGCCGGGGACTTCTTCACCGGCGTGCTGGCGGTGGTGATCGCCAGCCCGTGCACCGCGCCGTTCATGGGCGTGGCGCTGGCGTTCGCCTTCGCCAGCCCGGTGCCGCTGGCGCTGGCGGTGTTCGCCGCGCTGGGGCTGGGGCTGGCGCTGCCGTTCCTGCTGATCGGCTTCGTGCCGGCGCTGGCGGCGCGGCTGCCGCACCCGGGGCCGTGGATGGAGACGCTGAAGCAGGCGCTGGCGTTCCCGATGTACCTGACCGCGATCTGGCTGCTGTGGGTGCTCGGCAGGCAGCGCGGCATCGACGCGGCGGCGCTGGTGCTGGTCGGCATGGCGCTGCTGGCGGCGGGACTGTGGTGGTGGCAGCGGCTGCGGCTGCGCGCGGCCGCCGTGCAGCGCGCGCTGGCCGCGTTGCTGCTGGTGTCGGCGCTGGTGCCGCTGGCGCTGGCGCACCGGCTGCCGCGGCAGGCCGCCTTCGCCCCGGCGGCCAGCGCCGAAGCCTATTCGGCCGCGCGCCTGGCCGCGCTGCGCGCGCAGGATCGCATCGTCTTCGTCGACATGACCGCCGACTGGTGCATCACCTGCAAGGCCAACGAGAGGGCGGTGCTGGATACCGAACGCTTCGCGCAGGCGATGCGCCGCCACGACGCGGTGATGATGACCGGCGACTGGACCGACGTGGACGCCGAGATCACCGCCTTCCTGCAATCGCACGAGGCGGTCGGCGTGCCGCTGTACGTGGTCTACCCGCGCGGCGGCGGCGAAGGCGAGGTGCTGCCGACCGTGCTGACCCACGGCATCGTCGAGCGCGCGCTGGAGCGCGCCGCGCGATGAAGGCGACCATGCCGCGCATCCTCGCCGTGGCGATCGCCGCCGGCGCGCTCGGCGTGGCGGCCAGCCTGTGGCATGGCGGCAGTCCCCTGCTGCGCAGCGAAGGCGGCCAGCGCGCGTTGCAGGCCGCGCTGGACGCCGGCGCGCCCGCTCCACCGGCCGGGGTGACCCCGGCCGGGCGCGGGGATCCGATGCCGGCCATCGCGCTGCCGGACCTGGACGGCGAGGTCGTCGACCTGCGCGCCCGCTATGCGGGCCGGCCGCTGCTGATCAACGTTTGGGCCAGCTGGTGCGGCCCCTGTGTGGAGGAGATGCCGGAACTGGAGCGGTTCGCCCGATCGCAGGGCGAGGACGGGGTGCAGGTGCTCGGCCTGGCGCTGGACACGGCCGGGGGCGTGCGCGATTTCCTCGCCAAGGTGCCGGTCGGCTACGGCATCGTGCTCGATACGCCCAGCCCGCGTGATGCCAGCGTCTGGCTCGGCAACCGCAAGGGCGTGCTGCCCTATACCGTGCTGGTCGGCGCCGACGGCCGCATCGTCAAGCAGAAGGTCGGTCCGTTCGCGCATGGCGAAATCGACGGTTGGGCGCGCGCGGGCGATTGAATCCACTTGCCCTGGCGCGTATCCGGACGGCGCATGTTCGTTCCGCTTCCTCATTCACCTTCACGATTCATCCGTCATCCCCGCGCAGGCGGGGACCCAGTGACTTCAGGTCTTGAAGCCAGAGCAAAGACACTGGATCCTCGCCTGCGCGGGGATGACGGAAGGAAGTATCCAGAGGGTTCGGAAATGTTCTAGTCCGCCGCCACCGGCGTGAACAGCAGGTCGTGGTAGTCGTAGCTGAAGTCCGCCAGCGGCGAGACCGCCTTCATCGTGATCCGCGCGACCTTGCCGTCCGCGTCCAGCGCGAAGCTGACGTAGGCCGGCTCGATCGAGGCGTCGTCCCAGTCGGCGCGGAAGGTGTCGTACTGCCAGTGGCTCAGCGTGCCGGCCATGCCCGGCGTCTGGCGGAAATCGATGCGCAGCCTGCGGTCCTGTTCGGCGATGGCGATCGGTCCGTACCACGCATCGGCGTAGGTCCCCGTATAGCCGGCGGCCGGCAGCGAAGGGCGCGAAGCCTTGCGGTCCGGCCTGGCGGCGGCGTCGAGCGCGGCCACGCCCTGCGCCAGGCGCTGCCGGTTCCACGCGTCGAACGCCGCCACCCAGTCGCGCGGCGGCAGGCCGAGGACGTCGTCGAGCACCTCGTACATCAGCCCGCGCAGCACCACCACGTCCTCGGAATTGATCTGCAGCGACATGCCGAAGCCGCGCTCGGGCACCAGCACGACGAAGGTCAGCACGCCGAACACCGCGCCGCCGTGCTGCACGACCTTGACGCCGCGATAGTCCTGCACGTTCCAGCCCAGCGCGTAGCCGGAGAACTGCGGAGTGATGTCGGCGATCGGCGCAGGGAACGGCCGGATCGGCAGCGGCACCTGCGGCGTCCACATCTCGCGCGCCGCCGCCTCGCTGTATACGCGCCCGCCGTCGCCGGGCAGCGCGCCCCTGCCCAGTTGCACCAGCAGCCAGCGCGCCATGTCGTTCGCGCTCGACGACAGGCCGCCGGCCGGCGCGGCGACCTGGCCCAGGCCCTCGCGCTCGGGCAATACCTGCTGGGTGCCGAGGCCGCGCACGCGCCCGCCCAGGCGCGCATGCGGCTGCGCGCGGTTGGGGTTGGCGAAGCGATCGTCCTCGTCGCTGACCGAACTGGCCATGCCCGCCGGCGCGAACACCCGCTCGCGCACGAAGTCCTCCCAGCGCTGGCCGGACACCGCCTCGGTCAGCTCGCCGGCGACGACGTAGAGGATGTTGTCGTAGGCGTAGCCGCTGCGGAAGCTGGTCGCCGGCGCGATGTGGCGCAGCGCGCGCACCACGTCCCGGCGGCTGCGCGAGGTGCGCGGCACATAGAGCAGATCGCCGGCGCCCAGGCCCAGGCCGCTGCGGTGCACCAGCAGATCGCGCACGGTCATCTCGCGGGTGACCCACGGGTCGTGCATGCGGAAATCGGGAAGATGATCGATGACCTTGTCGTCCCAGCCCAGCCTGCCGTCGTCGACCAGGACCGCCAGCGCCGCCGCGGTGATCGCCTTGCCGGTGGAGCCGGTGGGGAAGATGGTGTCGGCGTCCACCGTCTCCGGCGAGCCCAGCCGGCGCACGCCGTAGCCCTTCGCGTGCACGACCCGGCCGTCCTCGACGATCGCGATCGCCATGCCCGGCACCTCGTGCGCGCGCATGGCCTCCACCACGCGCGCGTCGAATCCCGGCGGCGGCGCGGCGAAGGCCGCGACGGCGAACAAGGCCCCCGCCGCTAGCGTGGCAACCCGCAGGCATTTGGAAATGGCAGCCATCCTGTCCTCCCGGACGCATCAATCAACGAAGTCGCGCTGTGGCGCGCCGCGGGCGCCACAGCAGCCACAGGCCCCAGGTCATCAGCGGCAGCACGTAGATCGCCAGGAAATACCAGGTGAGCGTGCCGTAGCCCTTGGCGATCAGATCGATCAGGCCGACCGCGGTGGCGGCGTACACCGCGCCCAGCATCACGCCCACCGCCAGCGCCGGCCGCAGCGACCGCGGCATCGGCCGCCGCCGTTCCTCCCAGGCGTTGGCGACCCGCTCGTTGATCGCGTGCAGCAGGGCCACGCCGGTGTCCACCAGGGTCAGCATCACCGCGACCTGGAAGGCCCACTCGAACCACGGCGCCTGCAGCTTCGCCAGCAGGAAGGCCGAGGGCAGGGCCTGGCCGGCGATCTCGTGGGGGTAGCCCATCATCGCGATGTAGAACGCCACGCCCGGCAGCATGCCCAGCGGCCCGGCCAATGCGCCGGCGGCCAGGGCTTCGCGGCGGCGACCGAAGTGGCGCACGCAGAACAGCACCGCGGGAATGGTGGCGACGTTGTAGCCGGCGTAGGTCACGCCGGCCTCGAACCAGCCCTCGCCGACCGTGGCCGGGGCGAAGCTGGCGCCGATGCGATCGCCGAACGCCACCACGCACCAGACCACGAACACGGCGTAGACCAGGTACAGGTAGCCGACCGACGCGACCAGGAACTTCTCGATCGCGGCGGTGCCGAAGAACAGCATCACGCCGGTGGCGGCGATCATGGCCAGCGAACCGGCCAGCCTCGGCAGGCCGAACAGGCTGAAGGCGATCTCCCCGGCCGCCGCGCCCATCACCGCCATGATCACCAGCATCAACAGGACATAGCCGATCTCGAACGCGAACCAGCCACGACCGAGCAGCAGCCTGAAGAAGGCGCGGTAATCGAAAGCGCGCCCGACCCGGGCCAGCTCGAAGCTGACCATCAGCACCGCGCTCCACACCAGCATGCTCACCGCCATGCCCAGCAGGCCGCCCCAGGGCCCGGCGGGCAGGAAGAATTCCACCAGTTCGCGCCCGGTGGCGTAGCCGCCGGCGATCACCGCCGCCTGGAACACGAAGCCCGGCAGCAGGTAGCGCTGGAACCCGGTGGAAACCGGCTTCATGCCAGGCAGGCATCGACCAGCCGCGCGAACGCATCGCCGGCGCGCATCGGATCGGCCACCGGCATGCCCAGGCGCGCGCCGGCCTGTTCGATCGCGCGTCGCGCCGCGTCGTCGTCGAGCCGGCTGGTGTTGAGGCTGACGCCGGCGCAGCGGATCGCCGGATTGGTCCGCGAGCCCAGGCGCAGCGCCAGGTCGATGGTCTCCTCGATCGACGGCAGCGGGTAATGCGGATAGCCAAGCATGTGCTCGCGGCCGTGCTCGTGGCAGACGACGATCACGTCCGGCTGGCTGCCGTGCAGCAGCGACAGCGAGACGCCCGCATAGGCCGGATGCGACAGCGAGCCCTGCCCCTCGATCACGTCCCAGTGCGCCGGATCGGCGTCCGGCGACAGCAGCTCGGCCGCGCCGGCGGCGAAATCGGCCACCACCGCGTCCATCGGCATGCCGCCGCCGGCGATCAGGATGCCGGTCTGCCCGCTGGCGCGGAAGTCGGCGTCGACCCCACGCGCACGGAACGCGCGCGCCAGCGCCAGCGCGGTGTACTTCTTGCCCAGCGCGCAATCGGTGCCGACGGTCAGCAGGCGCATCCCGCTGCGCCTGGCGCCGCTGGCGACGGGCAGGCCCGGCGGCGGCTCGCGCACGTCGATCAGCCGGCGTCCCAGCGCGGCGGCCGCGTGGCGCAACGATTCGATGTCCGCCAGCCGGGCATGCATGCCGCCGATCAGGTCCAGCCCCGATTCCAGCGCCTGCAGCAGGGCCGGCAACCATGAAGCGGGAATCCGCCCGCCGGGATTGGCCACGCCGATGACCATCGCCCGCGCACCGATCGCGCGGGCCTGCGCCGGCGTCATCAGCGGGAGGCCGGTGGCAATGGTCGTGCCCGCGCATGCGAACTCGCCCACGCAACGCTCGCCGGCCCAGTCGCGCAGTCCGAACGCGGTCTTGGCGTAGGCTGGCTCGGCGACGTCGCCGAGGAACAGCAGGTAGGGCTGCGGAAGCGGCTCGACTTCGCGCAACGACGGAACGGCGGTCTGCATGCGGTGGCGCTCGGGTCCTTGCACGGGCATGGGCCGTCCGCCAGCGCGGACGGCGCCGGGATCAGAAGCGGAAATCGATTTCGATGCCGAAGGTACGCGGCTGGATCGGCGAAGCCGCCAGGTGGTGCGTCACGCCGGTCAACGCGCCGGTCACGTCCTCCATCGTCGAATAGGCGCGCTTGTCGGTCGCGTTCTTGACGTAGCCGCGCAGCGTCCAGCGCTCGCTGGCCAGCGACGCATGCAGGTCGAGGACGCCGTAGCCGTCGATCGCCAGCGGCGGCGTGATGTCGGTCTGCAGCACCGTGCGCGGTTCGGCGATCGCGATGACCTGGCGCTCCGTGGTGCCGTTGGTGCGGTCGTCGACCCAGCGGAAGCCGCCGCCGAAACTCGCGCTCCAGCCGTTGCGCAGCGACAGGTAGTAATCGACGGTGGCCGACAGCGTCAGGTCGGGCACATACGGCATGCGATCGCCCTTCAGGCCCGTGTTGACCTCGAGCACGCCGCCCGGGAGGTCCGGGTCCAGCGGCACGACGATGGGCGGGAAATCCTCGTCGATGTTCGCGTCGTTGTAGGCGCCGTTGAGGCCGAGCGTCAGGCCGCCGACCGGACGCCATTGCAGCGACACCTCGATGCCGCGGCTGGTGGCCTCGCCGCCGTTGACGAGGCCGCTGACGCCGTTGACCTGCGAGGCGACCTGGATGTCCTCCCAGTCGATCTGGTAGGCGACGACGTCCAGCAGCACGCGCCGCCCGTCGAACGCCGACTTCCAGCCCAGCTCGTAGCTGGTCAGCATCGACGAATCGACGGCCGACGGCAGGCCCACGGCGACGACGTTGGGGCCGCCGGGCTGATAGCCGGTGGAGACCTTCGCGTACACCATCGAATCCGGGCCGATCTGGAACTGCGGCGTGATGCTCCAGGTGAACACGTCCTCGCTGGAGGTGTTGTCCTCCGCGCCGATGGGCAGCAGCACGCCGCCGACCACGTCCTGGCGGAATTCCTGGTCGTTGCGCGAGAAGCGCACGCCGGCGCCGAGCTTGAAGCGGTCGGTGAAGCGGTACGCGCCGTTGGCGAACAGCGCGGTTTCCTCGTAGGTGCTGGGGATGAGCAGTTCGCCGAGCACGCCCAGGATGCCGTCCCACGGCGCCGGCAGCGGCGAGCCGTCGAGCCGGTTGAGCGCGACGTACTGGTGGTTGTCGCCGTCCTCGTTCGAGTAGAAGGCGCCGACCAGCCATTCGAAGCGCTCGCCCTGCTTCGACTGCAGGCGGAACTCCTGGGTGAACTGGCCCAGGTCGAGCGTGTTCTCCAAGTACGCAGAGCCGGGCTCGAGCGTCGGATCCATCGCCAGGAAGGCGAGCGGATATTCGCCGTAGCTCAGGGTCATGTCCGAGCGCATGAAAGTGTGCGTGTCGGCGTAGCTGGTCGCCGAGACGAAATCGGCGAAGCCCATGTCCCAGTCGACGGTGAGCGAGTAATGGTCGATGTCCTTGCGGAACGGCTCGCTGACGTGGACGTAGTTGGCCAGGCCGGCGAGCGGATGCCGCGTCGCCGGGTCCAGCGCGATGGTCGCGTTGTCGTCGCTGTCGATCTCCTGCCGCATCGCCGCGAACTGCACGCTCGCCGCCTCGCCCTGCCAGCCCAGCGACACGCGCGCACTGGTCTGCTCGCCCTGGTTGATGTCCTCGCGGCCGGCGACCAGGTTGTCGACATAGCCGGGAAGCTCGTTCCTGGCGAAGCTGGCGCGCAGGGCCAAGGCGTCCTCCACGAGCGGCACGTTCATGCCGAGGCGGTAGTTGAAGCCGGTTTCACCGTCCCTGGGCGACGACAGGCCGCCGCCGATGCGGAACTCGCGGTACGCGGGATCCGGCTTGCGCATCGTGTACTTGATCAGGCCGCCCATCGCGCCGGCGCCGTACAGCGTGCCCTGCGGGCCGCGCAGCACCTCGATGCTCTCCACGTCGTAGGGCAGCAGGTCGAGCTGGTAGAGCGTCGCCTGCTGGTACAGGCTGTTGGAGCCGACCGGCGTTTCGTCGACGTAGGTGCCGACGGTCGAACCGGGCGACAGCGCCGCGATGCCGCGCATCGAGACCTGCGACTGGCCCGGCGTGCCGCTCGACTGTATCTGCAGGCCGGGCACGTAGCTCGCGTAGTCGGACATCTGCGTTGCGTTGATGTTCTCCAGTTGCTGCGCGCCGATCCGGGTGATCGCGGTGGCGACTTCGCGGATGTCTTCCGCGCGCTTGTTAGCCGTCACGATCACGCGGTCGAGTTCGGTCGCATCGGCGCTGGAGGATGCGGCCGGCGCCGCGTCCTGGGCCAGCACCGTGCCCGTGGCCGCGAGCGCCGTGGCGGCACCGATGGCGAGGGCCAGCCGCGAGCGCGAACGCCGGATGGATGTGGATGCAGTCATGGCTCTGTCTCCCCGGGTCGATGTTGGAAGCGGTCGCCGGAGGCGCCGCGGTAATCCTGATTGGGAATAATGGTCCTAATCAGAGAAATGTCAACTTGAATGGAAAATAGAGGGATGCCGTTCATCGGTCCGGCTCAGTCCGGCGAGGAGGACGCTTCCGCACCGCGCCAGCCCGGCCCGCGCACCACCCGTCCGGGCTTCGCCCCGGTGTGCTCGCCGTCGCGCAGCACCTGCACGCCGTTGACGAACACGTGGTTGACGCCGGTGGCGTACTGCTGCGGCGCGGCGTAGGTGGCGCGGTCGATGATCGTCGCCGGATCGAACACGACGACGTCGGCGTGACAGCCGGGCGCCAGGCAGCCGCGGTCGCGCAGCTTCCAGTTCGCCGCCGGTAGGCCGGTCAGGCGGTGGATGCCCTCCTCCAGCGGCATCAGCTGCCGATCCCGCACGTAGTGGCCGAGGAAGCGCGCGAAGTTGCCGTAGGCGCGCGGGTGCGTGCTGGATTTCAGGAACACGCCCTCCGGCGCGGACGATTCCGCATCCGATCCCAGGCTGACCCACGGCTGCCGCAGGCCCAGCTCGACGTTGTCCTCGCTCATCAGGAAGTACGCCGCGCCCACGCGCGAATCGTCCTCGATGATCAGGTCGATGAGGGTGTCCTCGGGCGAGGTCCCGCGTTCGCCGGCGATCCGTTCCAGCGTCCTGCCGATCAGCGGCTTCAGCCGCTCGCTCTTGAATTCGAGCATCACCAGGCGATCGTCCGAACCGGCCAGCAGGCGCAGGTTCTCCCACGCGACGTCCGGGTCGCGCATTTCCGCGATCACGCGCGCGCGGACCGCCGGATCCTTCAACCGGCCCACCATCGCCTCGTGGCCGCCCGCCTGCACCCACGGCGGCAGGCAGGCGGTCAGCCCGGTGCCGCCGGCCGTGTAGGCATACATGTCGGCGCTGACCTGCAGGCCCTGCGCGCGCGCCGCCTCGATGCGGGCGATGGCCTGCGCCATCTTCGGCCAGTTCTTCTGCCCGGCCGCCTTCAGGTGGTAGGCCTCGGCGCGCTGGCCGGTGGCGCGGGCGATGCCGATGGTCTCGTCCAAGGCCTCCAGGAAGCGGTCCGCCTCGCTGCGCATGTGCGCGACGTAGCCGCCGCCGGATTCGGCCGCGGCCTGCGCCAGCGCGGTCAGTTCGGCGCTGTCGGCGAACGCGGCCGGCGGATAGATCAGCGAGCTGCCGACGCCGAGCGCGCCCTCGCGCATCGCCGCGCGCACCAGATCCTGCATCCGCGCCAGTTGCGCGGCATCGGGCCTGACGTCGTCCTCACCGAGCTCGTGGATGCGCACCGTGGTCGCGCCGACGAACGAGGCGACGTTCGGAGTGACCCCGCGCCGCTCCAGGTATTCCAGGTACTCGCCGAGCGTGGTCCATTCGATCGGATAGCGGATGTCGCCCTGCTGCGCCAGCGCATCGGCCTTCATGCGATCGTTGAACGGCCCCATCGACCAGCCTTCGCCGAAGATCTCCAGGGTGACGCCCTGCTTGGTGTCGCTGACGCCGCGGCCGTCGGCGATCAGCGATTCGGTCGCCCAGCTCAGCACGTTGATGAAGCCCGGCGCCACCGCCTGCCCGCCCGCGTCCAGCGTGCGCGCGGCGCTGGCCTGCGCGCCGGCCGGCAGCCAGGCGGCGATGCGGTCGCCGCGCACCGCCACGTCCACCCGCTGCGGCGCCGCGCCGGTGCCGTCGTAGACCACGCCGTTGCGGATGACCAGGTCGTAGTGTTCCTTCGCCGCATGCGTGGCCGGCGCGGAGGTGCAGGCGGCGAGCGCGAGCACGAGTGCGGACAGGATGAATCGCGGCATGGTCGTGCCTCCGTGGGTTTGTCAGGAATGCCGGCGGATCGGCCGGTCGAGCCGCCACAGCAGCAGCGCGGCGAGCGTGGCCAGGCCCGCCAGCAGCAGGAAGAAGCCGGCATGGCTGGTCTTCGTCCACAAGGTGCCGACCAGGCCCGCCAGCAGGCTGCCGGTAAACACCGCCAGGAACCACGACGCCACCGTGGTCGCGCCCAGCCGCGGCGGCGCCAGTTTCGCGAACAGGCCCAGGCCGGTCGGCAGGATGTACAGCTCGCCGATCGTCAGGATGACGAAGAACGCCAGCAGCCAGTGCCAGCCCACCCGCGCACCGTCGGCGCCGCCGGCCACGGCGGCCAGCAGCAGGTACGCGCCGGCGACGATCAGCGCGCCGAGCGCCATGCGCAGCGCCGGGGAGGTATCGCGCCCCGCGTCGGCGCGGCGGCGCCAGTGCGCCAGCAGCAGCGGCGTCATCGCGATCACCAGCAGCGGATTGAGCGACTGGAACCAGGTCATCGGAATGGTGAACGCGCCCCAGGCGCGATCCACGCCGGTGTCGATCCACAGCGCCAGCGTGTTGCCGATCTGCTCGTAGGCGCCGCGGAAGATCGTCGCCGCGACGCCGACGCCGAGCAGCAGCCACCAGACCGCGTGGCGGTTGCCGGCCTGCGCGCCCACCGGCGCCGCCGGGCGCGAACGCGACGGTTCCGGCGGCAGGTAGCCGCGTCCGAACACGTAGATCATCAAGCCGGCGAACATGCCGATGCCCGCCGCGCCGAAGCCGTAGTGCCAGCCGTACACCTCGCCGAGCGTGCCGCAGACCAGCGGCGCGAGGAAGCCGCCGATGTTCACGCCGACGTAGTAGACGTTGTAGGCGCGCCCGCGGCGCGGATCGTCGGCACGGTAGAGATCGTTGATCTGGCTGGGCAGGCTGGGCAGGAACAGCCCGTTGCCGAGCGCGATGGTCGCCAATCCGACGTAGAACAGCGGCTCGAACGCCATCGCGAAATGGCCCAGCGCCATGATGCTGCCGCCGAGCACGACCGCGTTGCGCTTGCCCAGCCAGCGATCGGCGACGGCGCCGCCGAGGATCGGGGTGAAGTACGCCAGCGCGGTGTAGGTGCCGTAGATGAAGGACGCCTTCTCCTGCGCGAACAGCAGCTGCTTGGTCATGTAGTAGACCAGCAGCGTGCGCATGCCGTAGTAGGAGAACAGCTCCCACATGTTGGTCAGGAACAGGATGGTCAGCCCGCGCGGCTGGCCGAACCAGGTTTTCTCCGGCGCCGTGTTCACGCCATGTCGACCCGCCGCGGACCCCAGACCTCGTCCGCGCAATCGACCCTGCCATCCTCGTAGCGCGCGCCCGGGCTGCGATCGCGCACGAGGAAGGTCGGGCCGTCCAGATCGACCACGTCGCACAGCTGGCCCAGCACGAACGCCGGCGCCAGCGCCAGGCTGGTGCCGGCCATGTTGCCGACCATCACCTTCAGCCCCATCTGCCGCGCGCGCTCGGCCATGCGCAGGCCTTCGGTCAGCCCGCCGCACTTGTCGAGCTTGATGTTGACCACGTCGAAGCGGCCCGGCAGCCGGTCCATCTCGCCCAGGTGCAGCACGCTCTCGTCGGCGGCGATCGGCACGGCGTGGTCGATGCCGTCGAGTTCGGCCTCGTGGCCGCGCCGGCACGGCTGCTCGAGCAGCGACACGCGCGCGTCGGCCAGCGCGGGGATCAGCCGCTCCAGCGGGTCACGCAGGTAGCCCTGGTTGGCGTCCACGCCGATCCAGACGTCCGGCCGCGCGGCGCGCACCGCGCGGATGCGGGCGATGTCGAGTTCGAGGTCGCCGGTCAGCTTGAGCTTCAGCGCGCGCGCCTGCGCGTAGGCCTGCGCGCCGCGCGCCATCGCCGCCGGTTCGTCGGCGCCGAGGGTGAAGGTGGTCAGCAGCGGCCGCGGCGACGGCACGCCGGCGAGCTTCCACACCGGCACGCCGGTGCGCTGCGACTCCAGTTCCCACAGCGCGCAGTCGAGCGCGTTGCGCGCGCCGCCGGGCGGCAGCAGCCGCTGCGCCTCGTCGCGATCGATGCCGGCCTCGATCGCGCCGCGGTGCGACTCCAGCGTGGCCAGCATGCGCTCGGGACGATCGTCGAGGTAGTACACGCCGGCGGCCTCGCCGCGGCCTTCGTGCACGCCGTCGCGCAGCGTCGCCACG
This sequence comes from Pseudoxanthomonas mexicana, assembly GCF_046736355.1. Taxonomy (GTDB): domain Bacteria; phylum Pseudomonadota; class Gammaproteobacteria; order Xanthomonadales; family Xanthomonadaceae; genus Pseudoxanthomonas_A; species Pseudoxanthomonas_A mexicana_B. The sequence continues at coordinate 3,419,727 of NZ_CP157201.1, forward strand.
GTGGCGGGCATCGCGTCGAACACGTAGCCGGAGATCCGGAACGGCGAGGACAGGGGCAGCGGCTCGTTGTGCAGTTCGAGCTTGAGGGTCATGGGCTGGACACGCGCTGTTCGACGGAAGGAGGCGGATGCGGCGGAAGGCCGGCGGCACCGCCGCCGGCCGCGTGGCGGTCAGTAGCTGGCGCCGAAGCCGATCACGTGCTGGGTGATGCCGATCCACAGCAGGAACAGGCACGACAGCGCCAGCGCGACGGCCCACGCCTTGGCGAGCAGCCTGCGCCGGCTGCGCAGCGCTTGCCACGCGCTCCACGCCGCCAGCGCCGCGCCGATCGGCAGCACCAGGGTGGCGAGCAGGCGGATCGCAATGATCAGCCCATCGGTGTCGGTGCTGGTCATGGACAGGTTGCTCAGCATCCCCACCACCAGTCCGAGCACCGCCCCCATCGCCAGCAGCACCGCCAGCGCGGCGATCCGCGCCAGCCGGTGCGCGCGCGCATCGGCGCCCGACAACCGGTACGGCACGCCGTAGTAGCGCCGCACCAGCACCGAGATCGGCCACGCCAGCACGGTCAGCAGCAGTATCGCCAGGCTCAGGCCGAGCAGCGGCAGCAGCAGCGCCGGCGAGCGCCACCCGGCCGGCCGCTGGAACACCATGATCGGGGCGTACGGTTCCATGCTGAAGCGCGTCACCCGGCCGTCGACGACCTCGGCCGCGAGCCGGTCGGCGCCGGCCGTGTCCTGCCACAGGTAGGGCGCGACCTCGCGCCACTTCTTCGGCGCGCCGCTCGGCGCCAGCGCGATCGACACGCTGATGGTGCCGTCCTTGTCCGGCGCCACCTTGACCGCTCCCAGCAGGTTGGCCAGCGACAGGAAGGTGCCGTCGGGCCGCCGGCTGCTGGTATAGGCCCCGGCGATTTGCCGCGCGTGCAACTTCGCGTCCTCGGCGGACACGCCCGGATGGTTCGCCGGCGGCGCGGGGAAATAGCGGTCGGCGAAGCCACGCACCAGCGCGCCACGGATGTGCCCGGTCGCGCCATCGCGGCCCGAGCTGTTCATCGACACGAAGATGCCGACGCCGTCGTCGAGGAACAGTTGCAGATCGCTGTGGAACCACTGGGTGTCGCCGCCGTGGGCGATCGCGCGGCGGCCGTTGACCGAGGTTTCGTAGAAGCCCAGCATCATCCGGTTGAGCGGCCCGATCGAGGCCTGCCCCTGCGAGTGCATCGTGCGCGCGGTCTCCGCGCCGAGGATGCGCGCATCGCCGAATGCGCCGCCGCCCAGGTGCGCGATCATGAAGCGGGCCATGTCCGCGCCGGTCGCCGCCAGGCTGCCGGCCGGCGCCAGGCTGATGAATTCGTAGTCCTGCGGCTCGCCATCCGACGCCTTGCGGTAGCCCTTGGCCATCCTTTCCAGCAGCACCGGCGGCAGCGGCTGGCTGAAACTGGAGCTGTCCATCCCCAGCGGCTCGAAGATGTGGCGCGCGATGTACGCGTCGAAGGGCTCGCCCGACACGCGCTCGACGATGTAGCCGGCCAGCGCCGTGGCGTAGTTGGAATAGGCCGGCGTGCCGCCCGGCGCGTGGATGCGCCCGGGCACCCAGTGCTTGAGCGCTTCGCCGAGCGGCACCACCTTCTTCGGGTCGGTGATGATCAGCGCGCGGATCTGTTCCTCGAAGCCCGCCGTGTGGGTCAGGACCTGGCGCAGCGTCACCGGCTTGCCGTCGCGCGCCGGGATCTCGAAGTCGATGTACCGGTTCACGTCGGCATCGAGATCCAGCTTGCCCTGCTCGACCAGTTGCATCACCGCGGTCCAGGTGAACAGCTTGGACACCGAGCCGGGCCGGAACAGCGTGGCCTCCGGGTCGACCGGCGCGCGCGTGGCCAGGTCGGCGTGGCCGTAGCCCTTCTGCAGCAGCGTCCGGCCGTCCTTGACCACCACCACCACCGCGCCGGCGATGTCGCCGGAAGCCAGCGCGTAGGGCAGGAAGCCGTCTAGCCACGCCTCCACGTCGCCGCGTTCGAGCACCGGCGCGGTGACCGCGGACGCAGGCGACGGCGCGGCCGCTTCGGCGGGCACCGGCTTCAGCGCCGCCTGGGCCTGCTTGGCCACGTCGGGCTCCTGCGCGGCGGCGGAGGGCATCAGCGCCGCGGCCAGCAGGCCGGCAAGGATCATGGACATCGGGCGCATCGGCAGTTCTCCCCTGTCATGGTTGTCGTGTTGGGTATCGCGCCGCGGCCGCATGGCTTTCTCCCAGGACCGCAGTTATCCTGATTTGGCAATAATGGTCCTAATTAGAGAATTGTCAACGTGCCGGAGGTCGTGCCCGCCAAGGGGCGCCGCGGCCGGCGCCGGCGACGCCGCGCTTTCCTTGCCCTGCCCGGGGAAGCGATGATGTTGGCCAGGCTTGGCCGGGCAGTCCCGCACCGGCCACGCAAAGGAGCCAGGAAGGATGACCTCGCCACACCCCACGATCGGCAGCCTGCTGCGCTCCCTGCGCACGCGCCGGGGATGGACGCTGAAGCAGATGAGCGAGCAGACGGGCATCCCCCTTTCGACCCTGTCCAAGGTCGAGCACGACCGCCTGACCCTGACCTACGACAAGCTGCTGCAACTGAGCCAGCGGCTGAAGCTGCGCATGTCGGAGCTGTTCGCCGAGCAGGACGAGGCGCCCGAGCCGGCGGTGACCGCGCGCCGCAGCATCGGCCGCATCGACGACGCCATCGAGGTCAACACGCCCAACTACGACTACTACTACCTGTGCCCGGAGCTGCGCCGCAAGCGCATGATCCCGGTGCTGACGCGGGTGCGCGCCAAGACCCTGGAGGAGTTCGGCGCCCTGGTCCACCACTCCGGCGAGGAATACATCCACGTGCTGGAAGGCCGGATCGAGGTGCATACCGAGTTCTACGACCCGGTCGAGCTCGGCGCCGGCCAGGGCGTCTACATCGACTCGAACATGGGACACGCCTACGTCGCCGCGCCCGGCTGCGACGAGGCGCTGCTGCTCGGCGTCTGTTCCAGCGCCGACGAGCAACTGCTCGAATCGCTGATGAGCCAGCACGGAAACGGCGATGCGACCCATCGGCCGGGCAAGGGCCGGCGCCCCCGCCAGATCGCCACCCCGGCGCGGGCGCCGGCCAGATCCGGCCGCGCGGCAGCGAAGAAGTAGCCCCCGGTTTTGTGCGACCGACTTAAAGCGGTTCGCGAATGCTGTTGCACATACCCCGATCCCCGCAACCGAGCGGGGAAATCAATGGATCAAGGCATGCACTCATGCCGGCCTTCATGTGCGGGAGCGGATGTCGCGAGCCCGGTTTCCGAGGTATTCGAGCACCTGCGCGGAAGTCATGCCTGGACGCGGGTCGGCGCGAGCGGCATCAAGCCTGTTGCGAACCTACTCGATGTACCCGGCTTCGGTCACAACCCCCGGCAGGGGGTGCGCAGGATCACGACAAGGCATGTCGGAACCCGGCATCAGCGGCGATTCCTGGCGATCCATTGCTTTCCGCGACGCCAGGCGATGATTAGTGGCTCGAAGAACAAAGGCACGCTCTCGATCAACCCCTCGCCGAACGCCCGAATCATCCGCTTCATGATGCTCATGGCCGGAGGATAGCACTCGCGCCGCCGAGGACATATCCCCGCCCCCCAAATGACTTGATCAGCATCCAACCTCTCCAGCAACAGCTGGCCTCCAGGGGCGCGATTGCACCGGAGTGCCGATTTTTTGGTGAATCGAGTTCGTCTTCCTATGCTGGAAGAACAACCACACGAACCACCGGCACAGGAGGATTGCGATGAACCATCCCCAGAAGGAAATACCCCCCTGGACGGGAAGGATGAACCCGGCAACAAGCTGCCCGGAGACGGATGGCGCATCAATTTCGGCGAGGTCGTCTGCCGCGCTGCGCTGGAGGGGGCGCGGACGTATTTTCGCCCGGCCTATAACCTCCCGCGGATTATCTGGAAATACACCCCCCGCTTCCTTGAAGAACTGTACCGCCTCCTTCCATCACGCAAGTAGAGAAGAAAGTGAAGACATCGCCGCCCTGTCTTTGCGTAATATGCGGCCATCTGGATGCGGTGGTGGTGCTGGTAAACGGCGGCCCCGACCACTGGTGCCTGGACTGCATCGAGGCCAGCGACGAAGGCTGGAGCGCGCAGTCCCTGGGCATCATCCTTCGCCGCCAAACACCGGGGGAGACATGAGCATCGGCACGAAATCCAGCCATGCCACGCCGGCCAGCGGCCCAATGTATCCCCCGGCCTCGGCTTTGGCCCGGAGGCCGCCGCCAGGTGGAACCGGCATCCAACCGCCATGCTCCTGAACACCCGGATGACGGCCAACACACGCCATTCGCCACCAGGAGACCAAGATCCATGAGATCCCGACATGCCCGGAAGCATTGGCATCGCCATCATCGGGCGGTTGTCGTCACCGTGGGCGCAATTGTCCTGCGCAACCTCGACAAGGCCCATCCCGACCGGAAGGACGGCCCGCCACCCGGACAGGCAAGCCAGGAAAACAACCCCCGACATTCCATGTGTAAGGAGTAACCATGACCCTCCGGTTCGATACGCTGCAGTATTATGAAAAGCTGAAGTCGGCCGACTTCCCCGAGGCGCAAGCCAAGGCGTGGACAGAGGCTCTGACGGTGGCGCTCGCAGAATCCAGCTCTGGCCACCTGGCTAGGAAGGACGACCTTGCCGGCTTCAGGGACGACATCCGGGAGGGCCTTGTCGGCATCCAGATTGAGCTTGCCGACATGAAGTCGGATCTCAAGCTGGTGAAGTGGATGGGCGTTGCCATTGCCGTGGCTGTCGCCTTTCTGGTCGCAACGGCTTTCCTCTAGACATTCCCTGCAATCCCATACTCCGGGCGGTCCTGCTGCCCGGGGGTTTCCTGCACTCAAACCCGCAAATCCCCCGATACTAGTGCGTTGGCCCGGATGCTCCCGTGCCGTCCGGAGCGTGCAGGCCATCTTCCGGCCAAGTCCGCTCTACAGCGCAAAGGAATCCGCAGAAATTCAAGCGGATGCTTGAAACGCGGCGAACTTCGGCGATCTGGACAGCATCGCCGGCATCGCGCAGACTGCCGCCCTTTCACCGCACCCAAGCCGATGGCGAAACTGCTGGTCCTGCACGGCCCCAACCTCAACCTGCTCGGCAGCCGCGAGCCGGAGGTCTATGGTCGCACGACGCTGGCCGACATCGACGCGCTGCTGGCCGCGCAGGCCGCCGCCGCCGGGCACGCGCTGGAGAGCTTCCAGTCCAACGCCGAGCACGAGCTGGTCGACCGCGTGCAGGCCGCGCGCGCCGACGGCACCGCCTTCATCCTGATCAACCCGGCCGCCTTCACCCACACCTCGGTCGCCCTGCGCGACGCGCTGGCGGCGGTGGCCCTGCCGTTCATCGAAATCCACCTGTCCAACCCGCACGCCCGCGAGCCGTTCCGCCAGCACAGCTATTTCAGCGACAAGGCGGTCGGCGTGGTCTGCGGCTTCGGCGCCGACAGCTACCGCTACGCGCTCGACGCCGCGCTGGCGCGCTTGCCGGCCTGACCCCTTTCCCTTCGTCTCTCCCCTGCCGGGGGAAGCCGCCCAACCAAGAGGCCCCTCATGGATCTCCGCAAAATCAAGAAACTCATCGACCTGCTGGAAGAATCGAATCTCGCCGAAATCGAGATCAAGGAAGGCGAGGAATCGGTGCGGCTGGCGCGCGTGCCCAAGGGCGGCTACCCGATGACCCAGGCCGCGCCGGCGGTGATGCAGGTCGAGGCCCGCCCGGCCGTGCCGATGCCGATGCAGTCCCCGGTCGAGGCCGCCACCGGCGGCAGCGCCAAGGCCGGCGCCGCCCTGCCCGAGGGCCACGTCGTGCGCGCGCCGATGGTCGGCACCTTCTACACCTCGCCGGCGCCGGACAAGCCGGCGTTCGTCAGCGTCGGCCAGGCGGTCAAGGCCGGCGAGACCCTGGCCATCATCGAGGCGATGAAGATGTTCAACCCGATCGAGGCCGACGTCTCCGGCACCGTGGTCGCGATCCTGTGCGAGAGCGGGCAGCCGATCGAGTTCGATCAGCCGTTGTTCGTGATCGGCTGAGAGCCGGGAATCGGGAATGGAGAATGGGGAATCGCCGAAGCGGCCGCATGAGCGGCTCGACGTATGGCGTGCCTCCATGAGCCTGGTGGAAATGATCTACAAGCTTTCGGAAACATTTCCCCAGTCGGAGCGTTTTGGATTGACGGCGCAGTTGCGTCGCGCCGCCGTCAGCATCCCATCCAACATCGCCGAGGGCGCCGCGCGCCGCTCCACTCCCGAATACCTTCGCTTTCTTTCGATCGCACGCGGATCGCTTTCCGAGGCGAGCACGCAATTGCAGATTGCCCACCGGCTCGGCTACATGAACGCGAGCGAGGAGCTCGACGGGCTGATCGATACGATCTTCGCCAAGTTGACCGCCTTGATGAAGGTTCTGGACAACCACAAAGAATGAAGATGCAAGCCTTTTCCCATTCCCGATTCCCCATTCCCTATTCCCGGCCTTCCCATGCTCGATAAAGTCGTCATCGCCAACCGCGGCGAAATCGCGCTGCGCATCCTGCGCGCCTGCCATACGCTGGGCATCCGCACGGTGGCCGTGCATTCCACCGTCGACCGCAACCTCAAGCACGTGGCGATGGCCGACGAGTCGGTGTGCATCGGCCCGGCGCCGTCGGCCGAGAGCTACCTCAACATCCCGGCGATCATCGCCGCGGCCGAGGTCACCGACGCGCAGGCCATCCATCCCGGCTACGGCTTCCTGTCGGAGAACGCCAACTTCGCCGAGCGCGTCGAGCAGTCCGGCTTCGTCTTCATCGGCCCCAAGGCCGACACCATCCGCCTGATGGGCGACAAGGTCGAGGCGATCCGCGCGATGAAGGCCGCCGGCGTGCCGTGCGTGCCCGGCTCGGGCGGCCCGCTCGGCGACGATGCAGCCGCCAACGTCAAGATCGCCCGCGAGATCGGCTATCCGGTGATCGTCAAGGCCGCCGGCGGCGGCGGCGGCCGCGGCATGCGCGTGGTCCACACCGAGGGCGCGCTGGTCAACGCCATCGCCACCACCAAGCAGGAAGCCAAGGCCGCGTTCGGCAACGACATGGTCTACATGGAGAAGTTCCTGGAGAACCCGCGCCACGTCGAGATCCAGGTGCTGGCCGACGGCCAGGGCAACGCCATCCACCTGGGCGAGCGCGACTGCTCGATGCAGCGCCGCCACCAGAAGGTGGTCGAGGAAGCGCCGGCGCCGGGCATCAGCGAGGAACTGCGCGCCGAGATCGGCAAGGTCTGCGTGGAGGCCTGCATCCGCATCGGCTACCGCGGCGCCGGCACCTTCGAGTTCCTGTTCGAGAACGGGCGCTTCTACTTCATCGAGATGAACACCCGCATCCAGGTCGAGCACCCGGTCACCGAGATGGTCACCGGCATCGACCTGGTCGCCGAGCAGTTGCGCATCGCCGCCGGGCAGAAGCTTTCCATCAGGCAATCGGACATCGTGCTGCGCGGCCACGCCATCGAGTGCCGCATCAACGCCGAGGATCCGGAGACGTTCATGCCGCACCCGGGCCTGATCCAGCACTTCCACGCCCCCGGCGGCGCCGGCGTGCGCGTGGACACGCACATCTACGAAGGCTACCGCGTGCCGCCGAACTACGACTCGATGATCGGCAAGCTGATCGTGCACGGCCCGGATCGCGGCACCGCGATCGCGCGCATGCGGGTGGCGCTGAGCGAGATGGTCGTCGACGGCATCAAGACCAACATCCCGCTGCAGCAGCGGATCATGCGCGACCAGGGCTTCCAGGCCGGCGGCCAGAACATCCACTACCTGGAAAAGCGGCTGGCCGAGCGCAAGAGCAAGACCATCGCGTTGACATGATGGAATCAGGAGTGAGCGAAGAGGAGTGAGAAGCGAGGAAAAGCAGGACGAACGACTGTTTTCCCCACCCTTGCCCCCCCTGCTCACTCACTCCTCACTCCTCTTCGCTCACTCCTCACCTCCCATGCCCTACCTCGAACTCTCCCTGCGCTGCACCGAATCCGAACAGCCGCGCTACGAGAACGCGCTGGAGGACGTCGGCGCGCTGGCGGTGACGATGCTCGACGCCGATGCCGACACCGGCAACGAGCGCGCGATTCTGGAGCCCGGGGTGGGCCAGACGCCGCTGTGGAAGTCGCTGGTGCTGACTGCGTTGTTCCCGCACGAGAGCAACGCGCTGGCGCTGCTGGCCGCACTGGAGGCCTTCGACCCGGGGCTGGACTGGACGCAGGTGGCGTTCCGCAGCGTCGAGGACCAGGACTGGGAGCGCGCCTGGCTGGATCAGTTCCAGCCGATGCGCTTCGGCCAGCGCACCTTCATCGTGCCGTGGAACCACGCGGTGCCGGCCGAGGCGCAGGACGCGGACGCCGCCGTCATCCGCCTCGATCCCGGCCTGGCGTTCGGCTCCGGCACCCATCCGACCACCGCGCTGTGCCTGCGCTGGCTGGACGATCTGGCCGTGCGCGGTGAACTGCAGGGCAAGGCCGTGCTCGACTTCGGCTGCGGCTCGGGCATCCTCGCGCTGGCCGCGCTGAAGCTGGGCGCATCGCGCGCGACCGGCGTGGACAACGACCCGCAGGCACTGATCGCCAGCGGTGACAACGCGCAGCGCAACCAGGTCGGCGATCGGCTGGAGGTGCATGCACCCGAAGCGGAACCGGCCGCGACCTACCCGATCGTGGTCGCCAACATCCTCGCCTCGGCGCTGGATGCGCTGGCCGACACGCTGGCCGCGCGGGTGGCGCCGGGGGGGCGCATCGCCCTGTCCGGCATCCTGCACGGGCAGGAACAGGAATTGCTGGAACGCTATGCGCCGTGGTTCGAATCGCTGCGCTGCGAGCGCGACGAGGACTGGATGCGCATCGACGGCGTGCGCCGCCCGTAATTGAAACCGAATCGCGTGTTACCGCCTTCAAAGCGGCAACACGCGTACCGGCCATTATTCTAATACCCCATTCACCCTGAAGCCTCTGATCTATCAATTGGCCTATCGAAACCGGCAAAACAGCACCCAGGTATATATCCAGCCTGGGTCCTTGATGCACTACACATGCGACAACGCCACCACTTGCCGCAATAGCCACAGAAAGGGTTTTTCAGGCTTTCTCTGGTTACGCATCATTTATTGTTCATCTCATTGGCTGGTTGCAATCCTTTTTCCAATAGTTCCATGAAGCCAGGCCTTGGTGTCGATATGCATGTCTTTTTTAGATTCCTCCACATTAGCTCTTCCAATACTTCCGAGCGCAACCTCTGTTCTTCCGACAGTCCTCTTCCCAACAGATGTCTCTGCGCAAACCCTGCTTGATCTCCGCTTCTTGTTTGCAGGCCATAGAAAGCATTTGCCATTGCCGGATCACGATATCCATCTACCGTCATATAGATATCACCCGCCATCTTCAAGGCATAAACAGATCCCGATGCAGCGCTCCTGAGCAGAATATCCTGAGTGTCGGCATGCGATGCGCCTGCCTGGGCTAAACGGAGGGCATAAATGGCTTGCGCAGGATGATTCCCATTTTCAGACAACGTCTTGAGGGAATCGACAGGCAATGACATCAGGTACATCTGGACATCCGCGCCCGGATATCCATTCTTCTCCAACCAAGCAGCATCTTGCTCGCTTTCTGCAATCCCGGGATTATCTGGATTCCAGCGGAACCCCACTTCCAGTGAGCTTGAATTTCCACGATTCCCCTTTGCGAGAAGAGGCGCACCCAGCCTCTCAATAGCAGCTTCCTGCTGCCTCAATGCATCAGCCTCATCCACTTCGAAATGACCCGGGCCATAGGAGGCATCCGACGCACTGCCCTCATCCAACCCGCCCCATTCCCTGCTCGCCACAAAGAATAGAAGCGCAAGCACTGCCAGAGACATGGAAAACAAAAGAACTTTTTTGCGTCTACCAACCATTTCGATTTCATTTCCAGTGGCAATGCCTTTACCCATACGAAAAACTCCTCACAATTTCAAGATGCACGCTTTATGACATTCCTCTGCGTCTCAATGGCGTGCACCGCGCCTGAGTGCCGCACGCCGGTGCACACTGCCGGCCCGCGCCGTGATTGAATAAGGCCATGTTCATCGCCTGCCCGCACTGCCACGAGCTGATCGCCACCGCTGCCGATGCGCCGGCCGCTCCCGCGCTGTGCCCGCGCTGCGGCGGTGACCTGGGACTCACGCCGGCACCAGCGGACAGAACCGGTACGGATGCGCCCTCACCATCGCTGGCGACGGGCACGGGCACGGGCGCACACAGTTTCGCCAGCCTGCTGCGTTCCTCCCCCGCCACCGCGGCATCCGCAAGCGCCACCGAACCATCCGTGCCGGCTGCCGACAGCATGGCCGCCGGACACGTGCTCGATCAGCCGCCCGAGGAACACCCCGCGATGCCGGATGTTCCCCCGGCCTCGCAAGCGGCGAAGGTCGGCGATGCCATCGGCGACGATGCCGGTGAGGTGGTCCGCGAGGAAACCGATGGGGTCGCACCGGAGCCGGCCAACGACGACGACGCGCCACCCATTGCCGGCCAGGCGGCTGCGCAAGCCGAAGGCGAAGACGCCGCCGCGACCCTGGCGGCGACGGACGCCTCCGCTTCCGCCGCCCTGCAGGGGGATGTGCAAGCCGCAACGGCGACCGCGCCGGGCGAATCCGCGGCCTCGGTGGCGGCCGGCGGCCAACCCGCGCCGGCCACCGTCCCCGCTGGGGCCGCGCACGGCCCCAGCTTCATCCGCCGCGCGCATTCCAGGCCCGCGCAGGCCCCGGCCTCGCGATGGCAGATCCTGGCCGTCCTTGCACTGGCGCTGCTGCTGGCCTTGCAGATCCTGCTGGCCGATCGCGCGCAGCTGGCCAGCGACGCGCGCTGGCGCCCGCTGCTGGTCTCGCTGTGCGGCATGCTGCGCTGCGAACTGCCGCCCTGGCGCGAGCCGTCCGCGTTCGCGATGCTGGATCGCGACGTGCGCCCGCTGCCGGGCGTGCCGGGCACCTTGCAGGCGCGCGCCACCTTCCGCAACGACGCGCGCTGGCGGCAGCCGTGGCCGCGGCTGCTGCTGACGCTCCGCGACGCCGACGGCCGCACGCTCGGCGCGCGCGCGCTGGAACCGGCCGAGTACCTCGACGACGGCGCCGACCCGCACGGCATCGCCGCCGGCCAGAGCGCGCAGGTGTCGGTGCGCATCCGCGAGCCCAGCGCCAGCGTGGTCGCGTACTCGTTCGATTTCCTGTAACCGGCGCCGCGCCGGCAGTCGCATCCGGGCTGCGACCCGGTTCACGGAAAGAAACCGGATGCACCGCTGCGGGCGAGGCGCTAGACTCGTTCCCCCGCTGGACAGCGCCGCCGTCGCCGACGCTGTCCATCGCTTGAGAGGGATACGAGTGAACGCCGCCTCCACACGTCCTGACAACAGCCGCGCCGCGCCGCGGCCGCCGCTGCGCGAACACGTCGCCCAGTCGGTGCGACGCTACCTGCGCGATCTGGACGGAAGCGAGGCCGACGACGTCTACGAGATCGTGCTGCGCGAGATGGAAATCCCGCTGTTCGTCGAAGTGCTGAACCACTGCGAGGGCAACCAGAGCCGCGCCGCCGCGCTGCTCGGCATCCATCGCGCCACCCTGCGCAAGAAGCTGAAGGACTACGGGCTGGCCTGAGCCGCCTGCTGCCAGCGCGCCGCGCCGGCGGAACCCGGCCCGCGGCGGCTGGCTATAATGCGCGCTTCCGCTTCCGCACCGCCTCCCCGATGACCACCGATCTCCTGCCCGTGCGCCGGGCATTGCTGTCCGTTTCCGACAAGACCGGCCTGCTCGAACTGGCCCGCGCGCTGGCCGCGCGCGGCGTCGAGCTGCTTTCCACCGGCGGCACCGCCAGGGCGATCCGCGAGGCCGGGCTGGCGGTGAAGGACGTGTCCGAGGTCACCGGCTTCCCCGAGATGATGGACGGCCGGGTCAAGACGCTGCACCCGCTGGTGCACGGCGGCCTGCTCGGCCGCGCCGGCACCGACGACGCGGTGATGGCGCGGCACGGCATCGCGCCGATCGACCTGCTGGTGCTCAACCTGTACCCGTTCGAGGAGGTCACCGCGCGCGCCGGCTGCACGCTGGAAGAGGCGGTGGAGAACATCGACATCGGCGGCCCGGCGATGCTGCGCTCGGCGGCCAAGAACTTCGCCCGCGTCGCGGTGGCTACCGATCCGGCGCAATACGACGGCATCGTCGCCGAGCTGGACGCGCACGACGGCGCGCTGTCGGCCGCCACGCGCTTTTCGCTGTCGGTGGCCGCGTTCAACCGCGTCGCCCAGTACGACGCGGCGATCGGCAACTACCTGTCGGCGGTGGCCGACGCCTCCGCCGCGGTGCCGGTGCGCAACGAGTATCCCGCGCAGATGAACGCCACCTTCGTCAAGGTGATGGACCTGCGCTACGGCGAGAACCCGCACCAGTCCGGCGCGTTCTACCGCGACCTGTACCCGGTGCCGGGCACGCTGGCCACGTTCCAGCAGTTGCAGGGCAAGGAACTGAGCTACAACAACCTGGCCGACGCCGACGCGGCATGGGAATGCGCGCGCCAGTTCGACGCGCCGGCCTGCGTGATCGTCAAGCACGCCAACCCCTGCGGCGTGGCGGTGGGCGCGGCCTGCGGCGACGCCTACGAACTGGCCTACGCGACCGACCCGACCTCCGCCTTCGGCGGCATCATCGCCTTCAACCGCACGCTGGACGCGGCCACCGCCAAGGTCATCCTCGATCGCCAGTTCGTCGAGGTGCTGATCGCGCCGGACTACGAGGACGGCGCGCTCGACTACGCCCGCAAGAAGGCCAACGTGCGCGTGCTGAAGATCCCGCACGGCCAGGGCCTGAACAACTACGACAGCAAGCGCGTCGGCTCGGGCCTGCTGCTGCAATCTTCCGACAACCGCGGCATGAGCGCCGGCGAGCTGAAGGTGGTCACGCAGCGCGCGCCCGGCGACGCCGAACTGCGCGACCTGCTGTTCGCCTGGCGCGTGGCCAAGTACGTCAAGTCCAACGCCATCGTCTACGCGCGCGACAACCGCACCATCGGCGTCGGCGCGGGCCAGATGAGCCGGGTGTACTCGGCGCGCATCGCCGGCATCAAGGCCGCCGACGTGCAGTTGCAGGTCGAGGGCTCGGTGATGGCCTCCGATGCGTTCTTCCCGTTCCGCGACGGCATCGACGCCGCCGCCGCCGCCGGCATCAAGGCGGTGATCCAGCCGGGCGGATCGATGCGCGACGGCGAAGTGATCGCGGCGGCCGACGAGCACGGCATCGCGATGGTGTTCACCGGCGTGCGCCACTTCCGCCACTGACGTGCAGGCGCGCGCGAAGAAAACCGTCCGCCGCGCCCCGGCCGATCCGCTGGGGCTGGGCCCGTTCCCGGCCACCGCGACCTCGCCCAACGCGCTGGCCTGGGCCGAACCGTCCGGGCGCGCGGCGCTCTACCACGCCAACTGCTTCGAGCTGCTGGACCGCATCATCGACAAGCACCCGCAGGGGTACTTCGACATGATCTTCGCCGACCCGCCGTATTTCCTCTCCAACGGCGGCATCACCTGCCACGCCGGCAAGATGGTCAAGGTCGACAAGGGCGAGTGGGACAGGAGCCGCAGCCCCGACCTCAACCACGAGTTCAACCAGGAGTGGCTGCGCCGCTGCCGCGACGCGCTCAGGCCCGACGGCACGCTGTGGGTGTCCGGCACCCACCACGTCATCCACTCGGTCGGCTTCGCGATGCAGCAGCTGGGCATGAAGCTGCTCAACGACATCACCTGGGAAAAGCCCAACCCGCCGCCCAACCTGGCCTGCCGCACCTTCACCCATTCCACCGAGACGCTGATCTGGGCGGCCAAATCCGACAAGAGCCGCTACCTGTTCAACTACGCGGCGATGAAGGCCGAGAACGACGGCAAGCAGATGAAGTCGGTGTGGCGGCTGACCGCGCCGGGCCGCGACGAGAAGGGCCACGGCCGGCACCCGACCCAGAAGCCGCTGGAACTGCTGACGCGCTGCATCGAGGCCTCCACCGCGCCGGGCGCGCGCATCTTCGATCCGTTCAACGGCTCCGGCACCACCGGCGTGGCCGCGCTGCGCAGCGGCCGCCTGTACGTCGGCAGCGAGCTGGATCCGGAATACATCCGCATCGCCGCCGCGCGACTGAAGGAAGCCGCCGGCGCGGCGTAGCCGCATCCGGCTGCGCAGCCGCTAGAATTACGCGCGTAACCTCCATCCAGGACATCCCCTTGAAACTTCTGGTCATCGGTTCCGGCGGCCGCGAGCACGCGCTGTCCTGGAAGCTCGCCCAATCCCCGCGCGTGGACGAAGTGCTGGTCGCGCCCGGCAACGCCGGCACCGCGCGCGAGCACAAGTGCCGCAACGTCGACGTCGCCGCCACCGACATCGACGGCCTGCTGGCGCTGGTCGCGCGCGAAGGCGTCGCGCTGACCGTGGTCGGCCCGGAGGCGCCGCTGGTGGCCGGCGTGGTCGATCGCTTCCGCGCCGCCGGCCTGCGCATCTTCGGCCCGACCGCTGCGGCCGCGCAGTTGGAAGGCAGCAAGGCCTTCGCCAAGGATTTCCTCGCCCGCCACGACATCCCCACCGCGTTCTACGCGGTGTTCACCGAGGTCGAGCCGGCGCTGGCGTACCTGCGCGAGAAAGGCGCGCCGATCGTGGTCAAGGCCGACGGCCTGGCCGCCGGCAAGGGCGTGATCGTGGCGATGACGCAGGCCGAGGCCGAGGCCGCGGTGCGCGACATGCTCTCAGGCAACGCCTTCGGCGCGGCCGGCGCGCGGGTGGTGATCGAGGAGTTCCTCGAAGGCGAGGAAGCCAGCTTCATCTCGATGGTCGATGGCCGCACCGCGTTGCCGATGGCCACCAGCCAGGACCACAAGCGCGTCGGCGACGGCGACACCGGTCCCAACACTGGCGGCATGGGCGCGTATTCGCCGGCGCCGGTGGTGACGCCGGAAGTGCACGCGCGGGTGATGCGCGAAGTGGTCGAACCGACCGTGGCCGGCATGATCGCCGACGGCATGCCGTTCACCGGCTTCCTCTACGCCGGCCTGATGATCGACGCGTCCGGCGCACCGAAGGTGATCGAGTTCAACGTGCGCTTCGGCGATCCGGAAACCCAGCCGGTGATGCTGCGCCTGCAATCGGATCTGGTCGATCTGGTCGAGGCCGCCATCGAAGGCCGGCTCGAAGGCGTGCAGGCGCAGTGGGATCCGCGCCCGTCGCTGGGCGTGGTGATGGCCGCGGCGAACTATCCCGAATCGCCGCGCACCGGCGACGCCATCGAAGGCCTCGACGCGCCGCTGCCGGACGACGCCAAGGTCTTCCATGCCGGAACCCAACTGCGCGACGGCCGGGTCGTCACCAGCGGCGGCCGCGTGCTGTGCGTGGCCGCCCTCGGCGACAGCGTGGCCGACGCGCAGGCGCACGCCTACGCGGCGATGCGATCCATCCGCTGGGAAGGCGAGTTCCACCGCCACGACATCGGCTGGCGCGCGATCGCGCGCGAAGGCTGACGCCGCCCTCGCGCGGCGGCGTTCAGACGTTGGCGGCGTCCGGCGGCAGCGAAGTCGCCAGCGTTGCCGCGCCGCCCAGGCCGGATGCGATCAGCAGCTTACCCGCGTCCAGCGCATAGGCCGTCATCGACAGCGAGCCGTAGGCGTATCCATCCACCAGCACTTCGGCCGGGCGCCCTTCCGCCGCCGCCAGTCCGGCGATGTAAAGCAGTGGCAGGAAGTGATCCGGCGTGGGCACGGCGCGTGGGTAATCCGGGTGCCCGACCAGTTCAGGGATGTCGTGCGGCCGTTGCGACATCAGCTCGCGCGCCCGCTCGTCGAAACGATGCGCCCAGTCGAAGCCTTCGTCCGGCCGCTGCCAGTCGATCGCGCGCAGGTTGTGCACCACGTTGCCGCTGGCCATCACCAGCACGCCGCGCCGGCGCAGTACGGCCAGCTTCGCGCCGAGCGCCAGATGCCATTGCGGCGGCAGGCGCGCGTCGATCGATAGCTGCACCACCGGGATGTCGGCTTCGGGAAACGCATGCAGCAGCACCGACCAGGCGCCGTGATCCAGTCCCCAGCCATCCAGATCCGCGCCCACCGCATCGGGCCTGACCGCGTCGGCGACCTCCTCGGCCAGTTCCGGCAGGCCCGGCGCAGGATAGCGGATGTCGAACAGCGCCTGCGGGAAGCCGTAGAAATCGTGGATCGTCCGCGGCCGCGCCATCGCGGTGACCGCGGTGGCGTTGACGTACCAGTGCGCGGAGACCATCAGGATCGCGCGCGGCCGCGGCACCGACGCGCCGAACGCGCGCCAGGCGTCGGTGTAGCGGTTGCGCTCCAGCGCGTTCATCGGACTGCCGTGGCCCAGGAACGCGGCCGGCATCGGGATTTCGGTCATCGGTGACTCCTTCGCCATCGGCCAGGAACCTCCGGGCGAGCATCGCCCTGGGACTCCCGGGGACAGGCAGGTGCACTGTAGCAACGGGCCTGGGGCCGCGGCGTTGCGCCAGCGCAACGCGCCGTCCTTCCGGTTTGCTAGGCTTCGCCGGACCTACCGGAGGACGCATGTCCGAATACAGCCAGTTCGCCTTGCTGCGGCAGCGCCGCTTCCTCCCCTATTTCGCCGTGCAGGCGCTGGGCGCGTTCAACGACAACGTCTACCGGCAGGCCATCATCGCGCTGCTGTTCTTCATGGGCGTCAGCCCCGAGGAGCGCAGCCTGTACACCAACCTGGCGCCGGCGCTGTTCATCCTGCCGTACTTCCTGTTCTCGGCCACCGCCGGCCAGATCGCCGAGAAGCTGGAGAAGTCCAGGCTCATCCGCATCACCACCGCGATGGAAATCGCGATCATGTCGCTGGCCGCGATCGGCTTCCTGACCCAGAACATGATCGTGCTGCTGGTGGCGCTGTTCTGCACCGGCCTGCAATCGACGCTGTTCGGGCCGGTCAAGTATTCAATCCTGCCCTCGGTGCTGAAGCCGGAGGAACTGACCGGCGGCAACGGCCTGGTCGAGATGGGCACTTCGATCTCGATCCTGTGCGGAATGATCTTCGGCGGCCTGATCTTCGCGCTGGCCGGCAACCAGGGGCCGGTGGTGGCGGCCACCGCGATCGTGCTGCTGGCGGTGGCCGGCAACCTGGTCGCGCGGCGGATCCCGCCGGTGGAGGCCGGCGCGCCGGACCTGCGCATCAACTGGAACCCGCTGCCCGAATCGCTGGCCATCTGGAAGCTCACCCGCAAGCAGGTCGCGGTGCGCAACGCCATCCTCGGCGTGTCGTGGTTCTGGTTCGTCGGCACCGTGCTGACCGCGCAACTGCCGACCTACGCCGAGGTCAACCTGGGTGGCGCGCAGGAGTTGTACATCTTCGCGCTGGCGCTGTTCTCGATCGGCGTCGGCGCCGGCTCGCTGCTGTGCGAGAAGCTGTCCGGCCGCACGGTGGAGATCGGGCTGGTGCCGCTGGGCGCATTCGGCGTCAGCGCGTTCATGCTGGACCTGTACTTCGCCCGCCCGGGCGCGGCGCTGGCGGCCGGCGTGTCGGTGCGCGACTTCGTCGGCCTGGCCGGCAGCGCGCGCATCATGCTCGACCTGACCGGCATCGGCCTGTTCACCGGCTTCTTCGTGGTGCCGCTGTTCGCGCTGATCCAGAGCCGCACCCCCAAGGCCGAGCTGTCGCGCGTGATCGCCGGCATGAACATCCAGAACGCGGCTTTCATCGTCGCCGCGGCCGGCATCGGCATCGCCCTGCAGCGGCTGCTGGGCTGGAGCATCCCGCAGGTGTTCCTGGCGCTGGCCATCGCCAACGCGCTGGTGGCGATCTGGATCTTCACCATCGTGCCCGAGTTCCTGATGCGCTTCCTCAGCTGGCTGCTGGTGCGCACGCTGTACCGGCTGGAGCTGCACGGCATCGAGAAGCACGTCCCCGACGAGGGCGCGGCACTGATCGTCTGCAACCACGTCAGCTACATGGACGCGCTGATCCTGGCGGCCACGATTCCGCGGCCGGTGCGCTTCGTCATGTACTACCGCATCTTCAACATCCCGGTGATGCGCTGGATCTTCCGCACCGCCAAGGCCATCCCCATCGCCAGCCCGAAGGAGGACGCGGCGCTGATGCAGCGCGCCTTCGACGCCATCGATGCGGCGCTGGCCGAGGGCGAGCTGGTCTGCATCTTCCCGGAAGGCGCGCTGACCCGCGACGGCGACATCGCCCCGTTCAAGTCCGGCGTGGAGAAGATCCTCGCGCGCCGCCCGGTGCCGGTGGTGCCGATGGCGCTGCGCGGCATGTGGGCCAGCATGTGGAGCCGGCGCAGCGTGTCGGCGGCGGGCGGGCGGCTGGGAAGGATGCGGGTGCCGCGACGGTTCCGCGCCCGCGTCGGCGTGGCCGCCGCCGCGCCGCTGGACGGCAGCGCGGTCGATGCCGCCACGCTGGAGGCACGGGTGCGCGCCTTGCGCGGCGACGAAGCGTGAGCTTCATGAAGGCCGCCATCCCGGTTAGGCTGGCGGCGGGGAAACGCCAGACGAGACCCTCGGTGCGCCCGACCGCGCGCCGCCCGCCCTGCTGCCTGGAACGACATGAGCGCCGTCCCGCCCCTGCCTCCCTCCCTGCCCCCGGTCCCGTACGTTCCCAGCCACCTGGTCTGGGCGATCCTGACCACGCTGTTCTGCTGCCTGCCGCTGGGCATCGTCTCGATCGTCTACGCCGCGCAGGTGGACGGCAGGCGCGCGATGGGCGACATTGCCGGTGCGCTGGACGCTTCGGACAAGGCGCGCTTCTGGGCGATCCTGTCGGCCGCCATCGCCATCGTCCCATTGTCCCTGTACCTGCTTTTCATTTTGGTGCTGGGGATGATCGGCGCGCTGGGCGGCTAAACTAGCGATGCACCGCTCCTGCACCACCACCCTCATGGAGAACAAGATGAGCGCCACCCCTCCTCTGCCGAACGCCGTACACGGACCGATCCCCAACCATCTCGCGTGGTCCATCATCTCGACCGTGCTGGCGACCTGCCTGTGCTGCCCGCTGGGCCTGATCGGCATCGTGGCAATCGTGTTCTCCTCGCAGGTCAACAGCAAGCTCAACCAGGGCGACGTCGAAGGCGCGCGCCGTGCCTCGGCCAACGCCAAGACCTGGTGCTGGGTGGCCACGGTACTGGCGATCCTGGGCCTGGTGATCAACATCGTGTACTTCACGATGGTCGGCAGCGCCGGCTATATGGAAATGCTGCAGCAGTACCAGTAACGCGCAGCAATGATCTTCCGGCTTTCGCAGGTCGCATTGTGGGCGGGGATCGCAATCGCGGTCCCCGCCGGCGTATGGCTGTTGTGGAATTTCGATCCCAACGCCGCCGACAGTTTCTACCCTCCGTGCATGTTCCGCGCCTTCACCGGCTGGTTCTGCATCGGCTGCGGGCTGACCCGCGCGCTGCACGCACTGGTGCATGGCGACATCATCGGCGCCTTCGCGATGAACCCGCTGGCGATGCTGGCGCTGCCGATGATGCCGCTGCTGGCCGCGCAGGCGCAGGGCTGGCAGCCGCGTCGCCTGCAACCGCTGATGTGGGTCATCGGCGAGCCGAAGCTGTGGCTGTTTCTGTTGCCGGCCTACTGGGTGGCCCGCAACCTGCCGTGGTTTCCCTTCACCCTGCTTGCGCCAACGTAAAAGCCGAACTCGGCGGCAAGTACGATGACGCGCGGCGGCGCGCTCGATTCCACAGGCGCATTCTTCATCCCGCGGCGCGGGTGGCCCGCAACCTGCCGTGGTTTCCCTTCACCCTGCTTGCGCCAACGTAAAAGCCGAACCCGGCGGCAAGCCGGAGCAGCGGAGCAAGCTCCGCTCTACAGGATGGTCGCGAGGTATCACCGGGCCTGCCGTTGTAGAGCCGAGCTTGCTCGGCTGCTTTCTCTACCCGGCCGCGCAACGCGCGATGTGCGGTCGAAGCAGCGGAGCAAGCTCCGCTCTACGGAAGCTCGCGCGTAGCGCCAAGCTTGCCCGGCTGCATGGGACAGGCCCGCGCCGCGCCTCAGCTCACCCAGCCGGCGATCACGAACAGCGCCAGCACCGCCAGCCACAGCAGCAGGATGCGCCAGACCAGGCTCATCGCATCGCGCAGTTCCGGCAGGCTGCGCATCACCGGCACCAGGCCGGCGCTGACGTAGTCCTCGGCCTCTTCCTCCAGCTCGCAGCGCACGCTGGCGCGCGCGGCCTGGCCGAGGAAGGCGATCGACAACCGCCAGGTCGCGCCGCCGGCCGCGCGCCAGGCGGCGAACACGGTGTCGAAATTGCCCACCAGCGCCATCGAGCCGGTCATCAGCTGCGCCACCGGCCATTCCAGCGCATCGCGCAGGCGCAGCGCGCCTTCCAGCGTGCGCGGCGGCAGCCAGCGCGAGAACCCGCCTTCGCACGACAGCACCGCCAGCCGGTACAGCAGCGCGCCGGCCTGCCCCAGCAGCAGGAACCAGAACAGCACGCCGAACCAGCGCCGCAGCGCCCCGTGGAATACCGCCTCCACCAGCGCTGGCCCATCGGCGCGCGGCACGCCGCCCTCGGGCCACAGCGCCGCGATCGCCTGCTGGCGGGCCTGCGGGTCGTGGGCGTCGATGATCGCCTCGACGTCGACGTCGAGATCGCGCGGCCCCCACGCGTAGACCAGCGCCGCGATGCCGAACAGCAGCCCCAGCAAGCCCAGCAGCGGCGCGTCGAGCAGCCATTGCAGCAGCGCCACCGGCAGCAGCAGCGGCACCAGCGCCAGCGCGATGCCGTAGCGCCCGCGCCAGAAGCCTTCCCCGTCGGCGAACCGCGCGGACAGGCCCTGCAGCCACGCGGCGTACCAGTCGTACCGCCGCAGCGCGCGCACGAACATCGGCGCGACATGGCCCAGCACCAGCGCCACCACCACCGCCACCAGCGTCACGAACATGAGTCGCCCTCCCTGCCGGGATTCTAGCCGCGTTCGACGGCCCGGGCGTGACGGATGCCCGGCGCGCCGTCAGCGCCGCTGCCGTGCGTGCCAGTATTCAATCAGCGAGCGGGCAATCGAGATGCGCGGCGACAGCAGGATGCCCTGGCCGTCGTCGTCCTGGGTGCGCTGCAGCGCGCGGCCGATCTCCCCGGCGTCGAACCAGCGCGCGTCCTCCAGCTCGATGCCGTCCACGCGCGGCTCGTCCGGTTCGGCCTCGGCGGCGAAGCCGAGCATCAGCGCACCGGGGAACGGCCACGGCTGCGCGGCCAGGTAGCGGCTGCGGCGCACCCGCACGCCGGTCTCCTCCAGCACCTCGCGCGCGACGGTCTGCTCCAGCGTCTCGCCCGGTTCGACGAAGCCGGCGATCACCGAATAGCGCCGCGGCGGCCAGCCCGGCTGCCGCCCCAGCAGCAGCCGCGAGCCGTCGCTCACCGCCATGATCACCGCCGGATCCACGCGCGGGTACTGCTCGGCGCCGCAGCGCGTGCAATGGCCTAGGTAGCCGGCGCGGCGGAACTCGATCGCGCCGGCGCACACGCCGCAGTAGCGGGTGCGCGACTGCCAGTGCAACAGCGCGCGCGCCAGCGCGAAGGTGCCGGCCTCGGCGTCGGGCCAGGCCGCCGCCGCGCTGCGCAGGTCGACGAAGCGCGGCGGCTGCGCCGCCACGTTCTGCGCCGGCACCGCGAACCAGGCGGTGTCGCCGCGCAGCCCGAGGAAGATCGCCGTGCCCGGCCCGCCGCCCACTTCGGCGCCGCTCGGCGCCTGCGGCCGTCCTTCGGCGTCGGCGCCGGCGCGGCCCTCGGCATCGATCAGCAGGATGCGCGCGCGCGGCCACAGGCGCGCCAGCGCGTCGGCGTCGTCGCGCAGGTGATCGGCGCGGTCGAGCGGATCGCCGGCGAAGGCATGGCCGCTCAGGGCATCGGCATCGTCGCGCGCGCCGGCATCCACAGCGCGATCAGATCGAGAAACTGCTGCCGCAGCCGCAGGTGGTCCTGGCGTTGGGATTGCGGATGACGAACTGCGCGCCCTGCAGGCTCTCGCTGTAGTCGACCTGCGCGCCCATCAGGTATTGCAGGCTGAGCGGATCCACCAGCAGGGTGACGCCGTCGGTATCGACCGCCAGATCGTCCTCGGCGCGGTTCTCGTCGAACTCGAAGCCGTACTGGAAGCCGGAGCAGCCGCCGCCCTGGATGTAGACGCGCAGCGCCAGGTCCTGGTTGCCTTCCTCCCGGATCAGCTCGCGCACCTTGGCCGCGGCCGCGGCGCTGAAATCGAGCGGGCGATCCAGCGACTGGTAGTCGGGCGCGGAAGCGCCGGGAAGCGGGACGACGGTAGACATGGGCGCAAGGATGGGGGCTGCGGGGGGTTACTTCAAGCCGGTAGCTTCGCCGCCCGGCTCGCGCGCCAGCGTGGATGCCCAGGTGAACGACTGCTCGACCGCCGCGCCGCCCTGCGGCACCAGCCGCACCGACACGCGCAGCGGCTGGAAGCCCTCCGGCAGCAGCAGATCGCCTTCGACCTGCTGGAAATACTTGAACGAGTACGGCAGGCCCGGCGCATCGTCCTGCTGGCGCAGCTCGGGCCAGCCTAGGCGTTGCAGGCGGCCATTGCGGGTGCCTTCGACCGAGACCTGCAGCCGGCCAGGCGTTGACCGCGCCGCGGTTGAGGTTCTGGGTCAGGGTGGCGGTGAAATGCCAGGCCAGTCCGGTCTGCGGCTGCAGGCGCAGCTCGTGCACCGCCAGCCCGCGGCGCTGCGCGGTGGCGCCGACGAAGCGCTCGTAGAAGGCGACGTCGGCGCGCAGGCCGGCGATTTCCTCGTCGCGCTCGGCCAGCGCGTTCTGCAGGTCCTGGTTGGCGTCGCGGCTGATCTGGTCCGAGCGCGACAGCGTGGCCACCTGTTGTTCCAGGCTGTCGATGCGCGCCTGCCGCTCGGCCAGCTGCGCCGCGCTGGGCGCGTCGCCAGGCGCGGCCAGCACCCGCCACAGGCCCCAGCCGCCGAAGCCCAGCGCCAGCACGAACACCACCGCCAGGGCGAGCAGCCAAGGCTGGCCGGCGGGTGCGGGAGGCGCGGACGGGGTCATCGCGGCATCCTAGCGCGCGCCGGCCCAGTTGGCTCTGAACGACGCGGCGGGCCGTCCAGGGCCACCAGCCCAGTAAGCGCGTCTGTGCCGCTGCCAGGCAAGGTGGGGGGCCACCGGCAGGCCGGAGCCGAGCAAGCCCGGCTCTACAACAACAAGGCTTGTAGAGCCGAGCTTGCTCGGCTCGCCGCGCCCGGATGCGGGAAGCGGCCCTGGTAAGCCCCCCGTTACACCGAGCCCGGGGGAGTGAACGCCCCGGACCCGCCATGCCACCCTCCTCCCGGCGATGGCGGGATGGCCCCTGCGCCACGCGGCGCGCAAGCGCCGGGCGGATATTCCCGCCTGCGGCCCGCCTCAGGCCTCGGCCAGTTCGCGCAGCACCTCGGCGGTGGTGGCGGCGGCCGCGTCGGCATGCACCAGCCGGCCGGTCAGCTGCGCGCCGGCGCTCATCTCCACGACCTGGTAGTGCAGGTTGCCCTGCACGCGCGCGTTGGCGGCCAGCTCGATGCGCTCGGTGGCATGCACGTCGCCGGTCAGGCGGCCGTTGAGGATCACCACCGGCGCGCGCACCTCGCCCTCGATGCTGCCTTGCTCGGCCAGGGTCAGCGTGGCCTTGGCGCCGTCCTCGGCGATCACCTTGCCGAGGATGCGCCCTTCCACGTACAGGCCGCCGCTGAAGACGATGTCGCCGCGGATGGTGACCTGGGCGCCAATCAGCGTGTCGATGGACTGCGCGTCGGGACGCACGGGCTTGTTCTTGAACATCTCATTTTCCTCCGCCGGTGGTGGCGAGTTTCCAATCGAAGGCCTGTTCCACGGCCGTGTCCTCGCCCGCGAGCTGGACCTTGACGCGCTGCGGGGTGAAGCCGGCCGGCAGCATGACGCTGCCGTCCAGTTGCTGGAAGTAGCGGAACGAATACGGCTGGCCGCCCGCCTGCGGCTTCTGCCGCAACTCGTCCCAGCCGATCGTCGCCAGCTTGCCGGCGCGCACGCCCTCGACCGCGAAGCGCATCTGTCCCTGGCTGATGGCGCCGCGGTTGAGGCTCTGGGTCAGCATGATCTGGTACTGCCAGGCGCCGCCGGCGTCGGGGATGAACTCGGCCTGGTGCACGCTCAGGCCCTTGCGCTGGCCGGTCGCCCCGACCAGCCGCTCGTAGAAGGCGACGTCGGCGCGCAGGCCGGCGATTTCCTCGTCGCGCTCGGCCAGGGTCGCCTGCAGCTCGCCGTTGGCCGAGCGGCTGATGCGCTCGGACACCGCCAGCGTGGCCTCGCGCTGGCCCAGTCCCTCGGCGCGGGCGCGCTCGCCGGCCAGCGCGGCCTGGGCCTGCCTGAGCCTCTGCTCCAGCGCGGCCATGCCCGGCGCCGCGCGCCAGGTGGCCAGTTGCCACGCGCCGGCCACGCTGGCCGCCCACACCGCCACGGCGAAGGCGATCCACAGTCCCCGCCGCGACGGCCGGTCGGGAACGATGCGGTAGCGGGGCGGCACGGGGACGGGCATCTCGCGGATGACGGCCCGCGGACGCGGGCGCGCCTATACTCGGCAACAGGCAGGGGGACCGCTGAGTCTATAGGGAATCGCCGGCATGTCCGAAGCGCATCTTTTCGTAATTGGGATCCTGTTGGCATGGATGGCCGGCATCCGCGTCTACCTGACCGTGTTCGGGCTGGGCCTGGCCGGCGCGCTGGGCTGGCTGGACCTGCCGCCGGCGCTGCAGGTCACCCAGTCCTGGTGGGTGTTGGGCACTTCCGGCGCGCTGGCGCTGGCCGAGTTCTTCGCCGACAAGATCCCCGGCGTGGACTCGGTGTGGGACTTGCTGCAGACGCTGGCGCGGGTGCCGGCCGGCGCCTTCCTGGCCGCCGCCACGCTGTCCCCCGACGGCCAGCTCGGCGGCGGCGCGCTGGCGGCCAGCGCCGGCATCGCGCTGACCAGCCATGTCCTCAAGAGCGGCTCGCGCGCATTGCTCAACACCTCGCCCGAGCCGGTCAGCAACTGGGGCGCCTCGGCCGCCGAGGACACCGTGGTGCTGGGCGGACTGGCGCTGGCCTTCAGCCATCCGTGGATCGCGCTGGCCGTGGTCGTCGGCGGCACGCTGCTGCTGGCACTGCTGGTGTGGTGGACCTGGCGCATGCTCTGGCGCGGCTTCCGCAGCCTCTGGCGCGGCGGTTCCCCATCGCCGGCCACGGGCCCGGCAGCCCGGCCGCGCGGATGAAACCCGTTCATTTCCCCGGCCTTGGCCGCATAATGGATCCCATCCAAGGGGAAAGAACGATGCCCGCCACAGATGCCACCTCCCGCCAGCCGGGTGCTCGCGTGCGTCCGCGCGCACGCTTCAAGACGCCGCCGCCCCGTTACCGGCGGCTCGGAACCGGCAACGCCACCGTTGCCACCGCGGCCGGCGCCGCCGCCCACCCTGCCGCCGCGCCCGCCGTCCCGGCCGCCGCAAGCGCAGGACTCGACGACGGCCTGCAGGGCGACCAGACCCCCTACCGCATCCTGATCGTCGAGGACGACCGCTGCCAGGTACTGTTCGCCCAGAGCGTGCTGCACGGCGCCGGCATGCAGGCCGAGGTGCACATGCAGTCCGACGGGGTGATCGAGGCCATCGCCCGCTTCAGGCCCGACCTGGTGCTGATGGACCTGCACATGCCCGGCAAGGACGGCATGACCCTGACCACGCTGATCCGCCAGCGGCCCGAGTACCTGCACCTGCCGATCGTGTTCCTGACCGGCGACCCGGATCCGGAGCGCCAGTTCGAGGTGCTGGAAAGCGGCGCCGACGACTTCCTCAGCAAGCCGATCCGCCCGCGCCACCTGATCGCCGCGGTCTCCAACCGCATCCGCCGCGCGCGCATGCGGGTGCCGCCGGCGGCGGCGCAGGGGCCGGCGGCCGGCGGCGCCGGGACCGGCCTGCCGGCCCGCGTCTTCCTGCTGCAGGACCTGACCGAGGCGTTCCAGCAACAGGCCGTCGGCGGCCGCTTCTTCGTCGAAATCACCCCTCCGCCGGGCCTGCAGGGACGCTCCGGCACGGACCCGGCCAACCCGCCAGGCGGCTAGAACCGCTCATTTCCCTGCACTTCGTCACATAATGGATCCAAGCCAGGGGGAAGACAGATGCCCGCCACTGATGCCACCTCCCGCCAGCCGGACGATCGCGCGCGTCCGCGTGGACGCCATGAAACGCCGCCGCCCCACTACTGGCGGCGCTGGACCGGCGATGCCGTCGTTGACGTCGAAGCCACGCCCGCGCAGGCAGCCTTGTCCCCCCCGCCCCCCACGCCCGAACCCGTGTCCACCGCCCCCATCACCGCTTCCGTTGCAGCCAGCACCGCCGGCGCGGCTGGCGCTCCACCCGGCCCCGCCGCCGCACCCGCCGGCCCGACCGGCACCGGCGAGGGCGCCGACGGCGGCCCGCAGGACGACCAGAGCCCCTACCGCATCCTGATCGTTGAGGACGACCGCGGCCAGGCGCTGTTCGCCCAGAGCGTGCTGCACGGCGCCGGCATGCAGGCCGAGGTGCAGATGCAGTCCGACGGCGTGGTCGAGGCCATCGCCCGCTTCAGGCCCGACCTGGTGCTGATGGACCTGCACATGCCCGGCAAGGACGGCATGACCCTGACCATGCTGATCCGCCAGCAGCCCGAGTACCTGCACCTGCCGATCGTGTTCCTGACCGGCGACCCGGATCCGGAGCGCCAGTTCGAGGTGCTGGAAAGCGGCGCCGACGATTTCCTCAACAAGCCGATCCGCCCGCGCCACCTGATCGCCGCGGTCTCCAACCGCATCCGCCGCGCGCGCATGCGGGTGCTGCCGGCGGCCGCGCAGGGGCACGCGGTCAACACCGAGACCGGCCTGCCCACGCGCGCCTTCCTGCTGCAGGACCTGAACGACGCCATCCAGAAGCAGGCCGTCGGCGGCCTGTTCTTCATCGAGATCGCCAGCGCGCTGAGCCTGCGCGAGCGCTTCGGCTACGCCAGCTTCGAGCAGCTGATGCACCAGGCCGGCCGCCAGCTGGCGCAGATCGCCGCGCCGTACCCGCTGGCGCGGCTCAACGACAACAGCTTCCTGGCGCTGGCGCGCGGCCTGGACGAGAATGCGCTGGAGGCCCACGCGCAGGGACTGCGCGACGGCCTGACCCGCAGCGCCTTCGAGATCAGCGGCCACGACCCGCTCAACCTGCGCGCCTCGATCGGCTACACGCCGCTGTCGCTCGGTTTCGCCGACGCCGGCAGCGCGCTGGAGGCGACCGAGCGCGCGGTGCTGCAGGCGCGCCTGAAGCCCAGCAGCCTGGCCGCCTACGAGCCGGCCCAGCCGCAGGACGACGCCCCGCGCATCGCGCTGGAGGACGGCCAGTTCGAGCTCGCCTACCAGCCGATCGTCGCGGTCACCGGCAGCGACCAGGCGCAGTACCAGGTGCTGCTGCGGCTGCGCCAGCCGGACGGCTCGCTGCTACCGGCCTCTCAGGTGATCCCGGCGGCCGAACTGGCCGGCGGCATCGCCCAGATCGACCACTGGGTGCTGGAACACGCCCTCTACGTACTGGCCGAGCGGCAGGCGCAGGGGCCGTCGCTGCGCCTGTTCGTGTCGCAGTCGCCGCGCACGCTGGCGCGCGAGACCCACGCGCAATGGCTGCTGGAGACGCTGGCCGCGCGCGGCATCGAGGGCACCTCGCTGGTCATCGACCTGCGCCTGGCCGACGCGCTGATCCACACCGTCACCCTGCGCGACTTCTGCCACCAGCTGATGCCGGCCGGCGTGCAGTTCTGCCTGAGCCAGTTCGAGCCCGGCGCCGAGGCCGACGCGCTGCTGACCCAGTTGCCGCTGGGCTTCCTGCGCGTGGCCAGCCGCTATGCCAGCGCGCATGCCGACCCGGCCCTGCGCGACGAGCTGCGCGCGGTCATCGACCACGCGCACCGGCTCGGCCTGCAGGTCATCGGCCAGCAGATCGAGGATCCGCAGGCGGCCGCCGCGATGTGGATGGGCGGCGTGGACTTCATCCAGGGCAACCTGGTCCAGGCCGTGGGCAGCGAGCTGGGGTTCGATTTCCACAACGCGGTGCTGTAACCGGCGCCGCGCGTGACCGGTGCGTCGCGCAGGATGCGTATCGGCTTGCAGCAGGGGGAGAGTGATGCCGACCATTGATGCGATGAACCCCGGGCTGTCCCGCACCGACGGGACCGGCCGGGTGGACCGCCGCGCCGACGACGGCACGGGCGGATCGGCCTGACATGCCCGTCTTGCACGAGCGCGCACCGATCCTGCCCTGGCTGGCGCTGGCCGCCGCGCTGGCGACCGTGGCCGCGCTGCTGCCTGCGCTGCTGGGCCATCCCGGTCCCTGGCTGACCGTGGCGATCGCGCTGGGCGCGCTGGGCGCGCTGCTGGCGATCCTGTCCGGACTGCGGCTGCGCACGCTGTGGCAGCGCCTGTCCGGCCTGCACGCCCGCGCGACGATGGCCGAATCCGAGCGCGACACCCTGCGCCGCGAACTGCAACGCCACAACCAGCTCGAACAGCAGCTGCTGCAGGCCAAGCAGGCGGCCGAGTCGGCGGCGATGGCCAAGGGCGAGTTCCTGGCCACGATGAGCCACGAGATCCGCACCCCGCTCAACGGCATCGTGCCGATGCTGGAGATGCTCGCGCGCGCGCCGCTGGCGCCGGACCACCGCGAGATGCTCAAGACCGCCAGCGCCTCCTCGCACCAGCTGCTGCGCATCGTCGACGACATCCTCGACTACTCCAAGCTGGAGGCCAACAAGCTCGAGCTGGAGATCACCGGCTTCAACCTGCGCGAGCTGCTGGACGGCGTGCTGCAGCTGATGCACCGCCCGGCCGAGAACAAGGGCCTGCGGCTGAGCCTGCAGCTGGATCCGGCGGTGCGGCTGCCGGTGCGCGGCGATCCGGTGCGGCTGCGGCAGGTGCTGACCAACCTGATCGGCAACGCGATCAAGTTCACCGAGCGCGGCTCGATCACCGTGGCGGTGCGCCGCCTCGGCGAAACCGCCGCCCAGCACCTGCTGCGCTTCGAGGTGCGCGACACCGGCATCGGCATCGACGAGGCCACACGCGCGCGGCTGTTCCGCTCGTTCAGCCAGGCCGACGCCTCGACCACGCGACTGTACGGCGGCACCGGGCTGGGCCTGGTCATCTGCAAGCGCATCGTCGACCTGATGGGCGGGCGCATCGACGTGGTCTCGCAGCTCGATCACGGCTCCACGTTCTGGTTCGAGGTGCCGCTGATGAAGGTCGTCGGCGACCTGCGCCCGAGCGGCGGCGGCGGTCCGGACCAGGGCCGCGTGCTACTGATCAGTCCCGATGCGCGCCTGCGCCAGCGCATCACCCTGCTGCTGTCCAACTGGGGCATGCGCATCACCACGGTGGAGACCACCCAGGAAGCGCTGGACCGCCTGCGCGCCGGCAGCACCCATCCCGGCAGCGACTACATGGCGGTGCTGGCCGACATCTCCGGCATCCGCAGCACCGCGCGCGCCCTGCACCGGGCGCTGGCGCGGCGCAGCGATCCCGAGTCCATCCGCCTGATCTGGCTCTACAACGACGAGGCGGTGCCGGCCGAACTGCAGGCCGGCAGCACCCTGCTGCCGCGGCAGGCGCCCGACGCCGACCTGCGCGCGGCGCTGCTGGACACGCCGGCGGCCGATGACACCGTCGCCGCGCCGGCGACCATCGAACTGTTCCCACCGCCTGAGCACCTGCCGCCGCCGCCGCAGCCGGCCGTGCTGTTCTCGCCCGCCCGCCCCGCGCCCTCGCCCCTCGCGCCGGCGGCCGAACCGCCCCCCGCCGAGGGCGTCCGCCTGCTGCTGGTCGAGGACAACCCGGTCAACCTGCTGGTCGCCGAGAAGCTGCTGGCCGCGCTCGGCCATGCCTGCCAGACCGAGCCCAACGGCGACCTGGCGCTGAAGCGGATGAGCGCCGAACCCTTCGATCTGGTGTTCATGGACTGCCAGATGCCGGTGCTGGACGGCTATGCCGCCACCCGCCGCTGGCGCGAGCACGAAGCCGCCAGCGGCGCGACCCGGCGCCTGCCGATCATCGCGATGACCGCCAACGCGATGGCCGGGGATCGCCAGCGCTGCCTGGACGCCGGCATGGACGACTACCTCGCCAAGCCGGTCGCGCGCGAGCAGCTGGAAAGCTGCCTGCAGCGCTGGCTGCCGGACAAGACCCGCCTCGTGCTGCGCGGCGCGCCTGCCGCGGCACCTCCACCCACCGACGAGAACCCGGTGCCCACGCCGATGTCAGCCGAACATTCGACCACGGTGCCGGCCGCGCCGGTGCTGGACCAGAGCATGCTGGAGGAACTGCGCGAGATCGCCGGCAGCGAGACCACCCGCATCATCGCCCTGTTCCTGGAAGACGCGCCCAAGCTCATCGCCACGCTGGAGAAGAGCGCGAGCCTGCCCGATCTGGAAGCGATGCGCGACGCCGCGCACACGCTGAAGTCGTCCAGCGCCAACGTCGGCGCGATGGCGCTGTCGGCGGCGGCCAAGCGGGTCGAACTGGGTGCGCGGGCGATGAAGCTGGACCGGCCGGCGGTGGCGGTGGCGCTGGTGATCGCCGAGTACGCGCGCGCGCGGATGGCGCTGCAGGGCTATGCCGCCCAGCAGCTCGGGCAGCCGCTGGGCACGATGCTCGCCGAAGGTCAGTCTTCCAGCTTCGTCAGCAGGTAGTTCGGCTCGCCGATGCGATCGATCAGCGACAGCTGGGTCTCCAGCCAGTCGATGTGCTCCTCTTCCTCTTCCAGGATGTCGGCGAACAGCTGGCGGCTGACGTAGTCGCCGACCTTCTCGCAGTGCTCGATGGCCTCGCGCAGCAGCGGCACGCCGTCGTGCTCCAGCGCCAGGTCGCACTCGAGCAGTTCGCGCGGGTTCTCGCCGATGCGCAGCTTGCCCAGCGCCTGGAAGTTGGGCAGCCCATCGAGGAACAAGATGCGCTCGGACAGCTTGTCCGCGTGCTTCATCTCGCCGATGGATTCCTTGTACTCGTGTTCGGCCAGTTCCTTCAGTCCCCAGTTCCGCAGCATCTTGGCGTGCAGGAAATACTGGTTGATGGCGGTCAGCTCGTTGTAGAGCGCCTTGTTGAGGAATTCGATGACCTTGGCGTCGCCTTTCATGGCCGGCTCCGGTTGACGGGAGGGCCAGAGCCTAGCGTTTTTCGCCCCGCCGCTGACGGAACGCGAATCGTGTACATCTTCCGGATCGCCCGGACGGCGTCATCGCCGGGGAGGAGGCGGCGCGCCCGGCCGGGATGGCAGGCGGGGATCAGGCCGCGCGGGACAGATCCAGCAGCGGCGGCAGTGCGGCGCGCTCACCGTGCACGCGATCGATCATCGCGCTGGCCGTGTCCATGCAGCTGCCGCAGCTGGAGCCGCAGCCGGTGCGCATCGTCAATTCGGCCATGCTGCGGCAACCGCCCTCGGCGGCTTCGCGGATCTGGCGTTCGGTAATCCCGTTGCAGATGCAGACGTACACGGCGGTGGAACCTGGCTGAAGGCCGGAGCGGCCCGTGCCTATTCCACCGCGAATGAGAATGATTGTCAATTCTTGGAAGGTTCGCCCTGCCCCGGGGCGCCCTGCCGCGACCTGAACGGGCCACGCTTGCGCGGGCGCTGGCGGGAGCGGCCCGGCTCGCCCAGGCGCAGGTCCACCGGCGGCACCGCCTGCGCCCCGGCCACCCGGCGGGCGTACTGGGACAGGTGATCCAGCGCGCGCGCGTAGACCCCGCGCTTGAACAGCACCACGTGCTCGAGCGGGTACCAGAAATCCACCCAGCGCCAGTGGTCGAACTCGGGCGATTCGCTGGCGTCGAGCCGCACATGGCCCTCGTCGCCGACCAGCCGCAGCAGGAACCACACCTGCTTCTGGCCGATGCAGACTTGGCGCTCGTTGCGGCGGATGGCCCGGTGCGGCAGGCGGTAGCGCAGCCAGCCGGGGGTCGTGCCCAGCACCTCGACGTGCTCGGGCAGCAGCCCGGTTTCCTCGCGCAGCTCGCGGTACATGGCCTCGACCGGCGTCTCGTCGGTGTTCATCCCGCCCTGCGGGAACTGCCAGCCATCCCGGCGCACCCGGCGCGCCCAGAACACCCGGCCGTCCGGGCTCATCAGCACGATGCCTACGTTGGGTCGGTAGCCGTCCGGATCGATCACGATGCGGACTCCATGAAAATCAACTGGCTGCGAATGTGCCACGCGACGGCACGGCCGACAACCCGCCAGGCCGGGATTGACACGTGCAAGCCGGATGGGAAGAATACGCGGTTCAGGTTGCGCGGCCGCAGCATGGCCGCCCGGGCACGCCCTTGCGCTTACCCGGCCATGACAATCTGGAATTCTGGCTACGTAGCTCAGCCGGTTAGAGCACGGCACTCATAATGTCAGAGTCACATCTGTAGAATCTCAAAACTTGGCTATGTAGCTCAGACGGTTAGAGCGCGAGACTCATAATCCCGAGGTCGGTGGTTCGATTCCACCCATAGCCACCAGATTTTCCTAAAAAATCAATGCGTTAGGTGATGAAAGCCCGCTTCCGACGCGGGCTTTTTTTGTGACAGTTCGACTGTCACATCCAGATTGGAGGTCACTTCTGAAGGGCCGCCGCAAGCCCTCCCCAAAAGTCGCCGAAATGGCCTGTGACAGGTTCTGTGACAGGTCCAAGTGTCACAAGCGCGGGCGATCTCGCGAAAACGACCCCAACACTCAAATCAGGCCTATGGACAACCATGGCCTCACGAAGTCCCTTGCATGACGTCGCCAACGCTGAGAATCGTTCGACGCCCCGCGCGTGTACACGCTCTACGTGGACAAGCCCATGCAGCGCCTGCCGTCTATTAACGTCGGACTGCCGATCATCAAGGATTGGTCCAAGCCATCAGCCCTGTCGATCCACGCAGTTTCTCGGAAACTACAGGCGTTGATCTGTTCGATGAATCCTGCACTCGCGATGTTCGCGCACGCCTAGAACCGACCCAGGCTGCGCCTTGAAATCTGACCCGGCCGCGGAACGGGGTTGAGGCAATACAGCTGGTCCCAGCCAATGCCTCGCAATAGAACGGCCGCATAGCAGTCAGAGAGGGGCTCTCTCTCTCCGGATCGAAGCGCCACCGTCTTGCGAAGACGCTACTTCACAGCCTCCGCCAGCAGATCCGGAATTTGGCCGGGCGCGAACGCCACCGCATGCGCCCAGACGCCGAACCCTCCCCTCTGGTTGACTCCCTGTACCCAGACAGCAAGCGCCGAACGTTTCGCGCGGCTCTGGTCATCGTCGACGCCCTTGATCTCCAGCACCAGGGTCCTGCCGTTAGCCAGCCGGATCAGGAAGTCCGGAAGGAAGCGCCGCCTTGAACCATTCCACATGTAGTGGACCTGGAAGCCGAGGTGGTCGTTCTTGACGTAGCTCACCACGTGCTTCGACGTCTCGAGAACATTGGCGGCGTAACCCTCCCAGCTGCTGTCGCCCACCACATGGCTGATCTGTGACCTCACGGTAGGCACGTTGGGCTTGGTGGTGTACCAAGTGCGCATGTAGCGGGTTGAGCCGATCGGCATGTCTTCGTCGAAGATCAGCTCGAACTTCTCGGTGTTCTGCTCATACACGTAGCGCAGGAGGTGTTCGACGATGCGATCGACGTTGAGCGTCAGCAGGATCCGCTTCCGCAACGGCTCCTGGTGGAACAGGTTCGGAATCACCAGCCGGTCGGAGTCGATGAACTCCTCGACCAGACGGATCAGCTGGTAGACCAGGTACTCACGACCACCACTGAAGCTGTCCTTCATCTGGTCGTAGGCCTTGCGCGCCGCCAGGAAGATCAGTCGCTGCAGGCGGAACTGCTCGGGAAGCAACTCCAGGTCGATGACGTGGATCTTGCTCCAGTCCGTCGCACCGCCCAGGGCCGGTGCGATCTCGGCGGAGATCGGCGTCTCCTCGGGCTTGAGCTCCAAGGGCAGCACCTCGTGCCAGCGCACGGCCAACACCGGCTTCACCACGGGATCCACCCGCAGCACGTTGGGCCAGCGGATCTCCAGGCTGTTGCGCTCCGACAGTGACTCGATCTGCGTGCTCGGCTTGGGAGGCGGAGGCGTCGGGCCTTCGCCATCGTCCTGGAAGATCGACAGTGGCACGCCGAAGACGTTGACGTACTCCGGCAGGAATAGCCCGTTCTCATCGGTCTCATAGCTGACCCGGCGCAGGCCGCGTCCGATCACCTGCTCGCACAGGAGTTGGCTGGTAAATGCGCGCAGGCCCATGATGTGGGTGACGTTCTTGGCGTCCCAGCCCTCGGACAGCATGGCGACCGAGATGACGTTTTGCAGCCGCTGTCCTGCGGTACCTCGCTTGCCCACGTTGTCGACGATGGCTCGGAGGACCTCCTCCTTCTTCATCGCCAAGAGCGCCTCCCTGCGATCCTCCGGCAGGCCCGATGCCTCCACGATCCCCTTCAGGCGTGCCTCGTAATCCTTGTCAGCCGCCGCGGCCTCACCGATCTCGGCCTTCTCCAGCACCTTCGAGTCGACTCGCAGCGTCTTCTCCGGGGCGTGCAACTCGGGCCAGAAGGCGTCACCGCTGGTGAAGTAGCGCTCGATGCGGGCGGCGGTCTCGGTTCGATTGCAGACCGTGAGCATCACCGGCGGCGATGGGTGCCCGCTCTCTTCCCACTGCTTCGCGGCCTCCAGCCAATCGGCTCCCAGCAATGTGTAGGCATCCTGGACCAGTTTTGGAAGGGGATCCTCAGGCTTGGCCGCCTTGCGGTTGAGATCTTCCGAGACTTCCGATTCGCGGTAGAGGTGGTACAGCTTCGAGCGCAGCTTCGCATTGGGGAGCGCGCTGTCGCGCACCACGACGCGAGGTGTCTTGACTAGCCCGCCTTCGATGGCATCGTTCAATCCGAAGTCGGACACGATCCAGCCAAACAGTCCCTCGTCAGTGTTGGTCTTGCCGGTCGGCGCGAACGGCGTAGCCGACAGATCGAAGCAGCGGATGATCCGGCGAGTTCGATGCAGCCGATCGAGGCCCTCGATCCAGCGCGTAGCCTCCTCCAGATCAATGCCCCGCTCTTCTGCATCCTTTTTGCTGATCTTGACGTCAGCCGGTTTCCGGTAGGCGTGGTGGGCCTCGTCGTTGATGACGATGATGTCCCGATACGATGCCAACTTGCCGAGCACCCGACGCGTGAACGCCTCGTCGCTCTCCGCGCCCTTCCTGACCACGGAACGGTCGGGCTGCTTGAGCGGCATCAGCGTGTGCCAGTTCTCGATCAGCACCTCAGCCTGGTTGAGCTTGTGCCGCAGCGCTTCAGAAGGGCACAGCCCGAACTCGTCGTAGACATTGGTCGGATTGCCGGGCAGCAGTACCTGCAGGCGCTCACGCACGGTCAGTCCAGGGGCGACGATGAACACCGCCCTGGAAAAGTCCTTGTTGCGCTTGGGATAGGCCAGGGCGTTGAGCACCTGCCAGGTGATGACCATCGCCATCACCGTGGTCTTGCCGCTGCCGGTGGCCATCTTGTTGCAGACGCGCTCCCACGGGCCGCCATCACCCTCAAGGAAGATGCCCTGCTTGAACTCGGCCGTGGCCTCGACCCACCAGATGAGCGTCTCGATGGCTTCGATCTGGCAGAAGTAGAACGGCAGCATGCGGGCGGTCGAATCCTGCCAATGCACCAGCAGGGATCGGGTCACCTGGGTCACACCCGGATAGTCCGCCTCACGCCACTTTTGCACTCGCTCGCGGATCCGGTTGACGAGCTTGAGCTCCTCCACCCGCTTCGTGTTGTTGCGGGTGTCGAAGACCTCGTAGGCCGCAGGGCGGCGGCCTTCAACCAGGTTCAACGCGGTACCTGAGCCCTGCTGCCAGTGGCGCCCCGGCTCCTGGTAGGGCGAGTTGATGATCAGGGACTTGGGGCCACTCACCGCGCATCCCCCAGAGTTTCAGCCTTCGTCCTGTACGCCTGGTCCTTATGGCTTGGGGTGCCCGGAAACCGCTGCTCCAGCAGGCCGTCCCGCACCATGTCACGGACATAGCTGTCGCGTAGGGTTTCCTGCCGCCGGTTGAGCAACTGCGAAAGATCTCGCAGTCGCAAGAACCTTCCCTCACAGAGGGCCAGAATGGTGCGGAGAACCACTTGCCTTGGCGCAGCCCCTCCCCTTCTGACCGGTCCTGCAATCCCCAGAAGCTTGGGATCCTGGGCTGGATCCAGATGCTCCGAATCCGGGGGGCTGGACCCCGAATCCGGGGGGCTGGAGGCTGAATCCGGGGGGCTGGCCCCCGAATCCGGGGGGCTGGAGGCTGAATCTGGGGTCATCGAGCCCGAATCCCGAGGCACTCCAGTGGCGCCGACCTTCCCGCTCTCGGGTTCGACGAGGGAATAGCGCGTCCAACGCCCCTTGTTCGCAGCTGTCAGGAATCGCTTCTGCACCAGATCCTTGAGCATCCGGGTGATGTCTACCCGATGCAGCGACAGCATCTCCTGCAATCGCTGATTGCTCACCTCTCCCTCCACCTCGGCCGCAACCAGCGCCTGAATCTCATCGGCAGAGCAGCCATCAAGCGTCGAACCGAAACGTTCGCGCAGGGCTTCCATCGCCACCTCAGGCAAGGTGCTGATCATCGGCAGCCTGAGCTGCACGCGATCCGGGCGCCAGGTCTGCAGCAGGCGCGGCGATTGCCAGTGTTGTGCCGACCAGCTCGAACGGATCCGGTCCAATCCGGAGCCGGCCTTGTCGCCGGCACCCAGCTTCTGGAACATGAGCTGCAACGACTTGTTGCGACACTCGCTGATGCCGCCGGTGGACAACTGCTCACGTGACAGCAACAAGGTCCCGGGGTTGGAAAACTCAAGATGATCGAAGTAGCGGTCAATGACAATCCCGCCCTGACCGGAGTGGTCTGCATGGATCAACGCATTGACCAGAGCCTCCTGCAGGGCCTCATGAACCGATGTCGTTGCTCGTCGATAGCCTTCGGCATCCAGCTGAAACGGTTGCTTGATGCCCGGCCCGACACCGAGCTTGACGATGACCCGCTGGTAGAACTGGAACAGGTTCGCTTCCCAGTGTCCATCGGGCGTGAGCCGGTCCGTCCAGCGAATGGCCGGGTCGTCGGAGAAGTGCTCCCGATAGTCCAGATGAAAGCCGGGCACCGCTGCCGGGTCACGGATCGCAGCCTCACGGCCGAACATCAGCAGGCCTGCCAATGTCACGCCTTCCTTCCCGGAACGGCGATCACGCCGCCACCCTCCAAGCTTCTCCAGCAACCCTCGATCGTCTTCCGCCAGCCATGGGTTGCTGGGATCAAGAGACGCAAACCGGTTCCGGAACTGCGCCAAAGATTGCGGATGGATGTCTTCCATCCCGAACCCTTCAAGGATTCGACTGTCAACAGGCTCTTCGGATTGGTCGGCAAACATGCGCCTGACCTCATCCTCGGTACACCTGTAATCGCCTTCGTAATCCCGGCGATAGGTACCGTTGAACGGATCCTTGCCCACGTAGACTGGGCGCTCGCGACGCCCGGCCTGCGGCACGCGGATGCGGATCAGCGCCCTGCCATCATCAGGCACACGCACGATCTCCACGTCCACATCCGTCAGCAGGTTCCGGCTGACCTTTTCCCGATTGTTGAGCAGATTGTGGATATCGCCCTTGAGCTTTTCCGGGTTCTCCAATCCCTGAAACCGCAACTGCCCGTCGCTGCCCTGGGAGATGCCCAGCCACAAAGTACCTCCCGCGGTGTTGGCAAACGCGCTGTACGTTTCCCAAAGGCTGGAGGGGAGCCCCCCACGACCGGACTTGTACTCGACGTCGGCCCCCTCGTAGTACGACAGGTCATCGAAGAGGTCCAACTGCTGCGTTCCGATGCTCATGGCACTGCCAGCACCTTCAGCGACTCGATGCCTCTGTCATCCACGATCTTCACCGCCACCTTGCGGTTGTCACCGGGCTCGAACGGCAGGCTCACCGTACCGTGCAGCTTGTCCAGCCGCGACTCGTCCAGCTCGGCGCGGATGGTCCTGCGGAGCTTGTTCCAGCCGTCCTTGGCCCCGGCCATGGGGAAGAAGACCTGGCGGGGGAACAGGCTGCGCTCGTCATAATCGGTGTCCAGACTCCAGGCGGCGATGTTCTTCTTGCCGCCAGACTCCAGCTTGCCGGTGGTGGTATTGAAGTAGTCGAAACCGTTGACCTCCACCTCGTAGCGGCCGTCCTTGCGCTGGCGCAACTCCACGTCGGGCTGGCCCATCAGCCAGAAGCTCTGGTTGCTGCGCGCCTTCTTCTTCAGGTCTTCGGTGAGCAGGTCGGTATTCATCTGCGCCTTGAGGGCAGTGATGCCCTTGGTGGCGTCGATGTCCTTGGCCGCCTCCGGGTCGAAGGTGAAGGCGCAGAAGACGATCATCTTCGGACGCGGGAACAGGTCGCCGGCCGCACGCATGGCCAGCTCCACCTGCTTCTGCTCCAGCGCTCCGTGCTCGGGGCCGAAGCTGACCACCACCCGCTCGCCGGCCTCGGTGTGGCCGATGCAGTGGAGGTGGCGCGTGTCGGGCAGCGTCTCCAGATCGGCGAAGTGGATCATCTGCCCGCCCTTGCCGCGGATGCCGGTGCGCAGCAATTCGTCGCGCCAGGTGTGCTGGCGCAGCGACTCGCCCAAACGCGCCACGCTGGCGTCAGCCTCCTGCGGCTGCTCGCTCTCTTCCAGCGACAGCACGCTGGGAAACGGCACCGCCTCGACAGTGAAGGGGCCGGTGATGCGCAGCTTGTCCTTCGACACAGCAGGCTGGTCGTAAAGGGTTTCCTGGTCGGCGTGGGCGGCGATGGATTCGTCCATCTTCTTCTGCATCGTCTGACGGGCGGCGTGGAAGGCGTCGAAGGATTCGCGTACAGCAGGCTTCCAGTCGGCCGGGAAGTCGAAGGGCACCTCCCACTCGTGCAGCGCATCGCCTTTATCGAAGTCCAGCGTGGTACCTTTGCGTGCACCTTCGGCAGCCTTGAAGGGTGCACCGCCTGACTTCAACGCGGCGTTGAGCCTTCCGAGCGCCGCATCGATCGCTGGGTGCATTCGCTCATAGATGTCATCGATGTCCGGGTTGTTGGCGATCGACTTAAGAGTGACGTGCGGCACCGTCCTGTAGATGAAGCCGCCGCGCAGGCCTTCGTGCGGGTACTTCAGTTCGTAGTAGTCGTAGCTGGCGGTCATCAGCCGCTGCTTGGCAAGCGTGATGGCAACGCGCGACGTGTCGCAAGTGATCCAGCGGCGTCCCCACTTCTCAGCGACAAAAGCAGTGGTGCCGGAGCCGCAGGTGGGATCGAGCACGAGGTCGCCGGGGTCTGTCGTCAGCAGCAAGCAGCGCTCAACTATTTTGTTGCTAGTTTGAACAACATAGACTTTCGGATCTGCTCGATCTTGAACAGCGCCAGCAATGTCAAACCAAGTGTTGGTTATAGGCTTAGCTGGAAAGTCGTCAAAGTACCTGACATAGCGAATTTTCGACTTCGGAGTAACGTAGAAGCGGCGCGACCTAGCCAATCGTCGCATTCCGTGAGGTACGGGCGCCTTCCAATGATTACCCTTCCCAGGGTGCAGGGTAATTCCAAAATAGTCGAAATTTACGGTAGCTGCACCTTCACCTTGCGACGTTGGATCACCGTCCGTGAAGACTCGCCCCTGGCCAGCCAGGAGCGAGGGATTCATCTTCTCCTCCCGAACCAATGCTCGACGGCTGCCGTCAATCTGCTCAACCTGATCGTAGTCCTCGTGCACGGCATCGTCTAACGTTTTCTCGAGATACTGGCGCCGATACTTCACTTTACTAATGTCTTTCGCGTACCACAGCACGTAATCACCCTTCCTGCTTAGTGTTGCCGAAGGGAAGCCACCCGTAGTTGAGTAGGCAATTAAGGAAGAGAAGTTCTGGCCGCCGAAAACATCATCAAGAAGGTTTCTCACACGATGAAGATTCTCATCCGAGATCTGGACAAAAATACTTCCTGATTCGTGCAGCAACTCTTTCGCAAGTAGCAGCCGATCTCGCAGGTACGTCAAGTAAGAGTGGATGCCTAGCTCCCATGTATCCCGGAACGCCTTGATCATTTCCGGTTCTTGGGTCAGGTCCTCGTCCTTGCGATCCTTCACGTCGCGCTTGTTGACGAAAGGCTGGAAGTTGCTCCCATACTTGATACCGTAAGGCGGGTCGATGTAGATCATCTGCACCTGCCCGGCCATGCCTTCCTTCTGCACCAGGCTGTTCATCACCAGCAGCGAGTCGCCGGTCACCAGGCGGTTGGCCCAGCCGCGGTCGTGCTTGTAGAACTCGATCGCCTCCCGGTATGGCAGCGGTTCTTCAAACCAGGCGCGGAACATGTCGCCAGTGCCGCCGTGCTCGCCCTTCTCCTTCCGCAGGCGCTTGCGCACCACGGCCAGGACGCTGGCCGGGTCGATGCGCTCGTGTACGTGCAGGCTGACGGTGTCTACGTCGAAACTGGTGCGCTCGGCCTTGCCGGTCCAGTTGAGGTAGGGCTCAGCCTGGCGCCTGAGCTGCTCCAGGGCCTCCCGCATCACCGCCTCGTCGCCGCTGGCCAGCGCGTCGTCGATCAGCTTTTCGATCTGGGCGCGGCCTATGTCGAACTGCAGCGCCGGATCGATATGCGGGTCGTAAGCCCAGGTGGTCTTCGGCTGGTCGGGGTCGGTCTCGGGGGTGACCACGCCCACGTCGGGGTTGTTGCGGCGCTTGTCGGCGTGCTGATACGCAATGATGCTTGCCGAGGCGTCCTCGCCCCGGCGTCCGGTGGCCTTCTTGCCGGCCTTGGCCTGCCTGACCTTGGGGGCCTTCGCCTCTTCAGGCACGGCCTGCGCCTCCAGAGTGAGCGGCGTCCCAGCCTCCAGCACGCGCCGGACGGAACCGCCACGCCCACGGCCCGTCCCGACCTGCCCGGCTTGCACCAGGGCGTCACGGACGGAGAAGTAGGCGTCCTCATCGACCTCGACACCCAGGCCGGCGGCGATCAGCTCCCTCAGGCGCCCATTGCCGATCGTGCTGCCATCTTCCGGCAACGTGTCGAGAATCGCTGCGCGGATGTCCGCTGCCGACGCCTTGGCCATTCCTGAGGTCCCCTAGTCTCTTCCCGCGAGACCTCGATCTTACCTGTCCGACCGCATTGCTTCATCGGTGCCGTTCCCGGTGCCAGTCTCACAGACGCTGCGAGGGCTACCAAGAAGCGGCGATGCCGGGCTGATCGTACCTAAGCCCCTTGCCATCAGAGTCGATCAGGCAGACATCGAAAGTCGTCCCCAGTCGGTCAACAGGACGCCCTGGAAGCGTAATTCAGCGCGATAACGACGGAGTTAGGCGAGCTTGTTCGTCCCTCAACAACACACACTGCCTTATCGAGGAAGCAACCACGAGCAGTGATGTCACGCAGGAGAAATTGCACGTATGTCCGGCTGATCAACTTGGCGGGTTTCTCAGCCATCCTTGGCGTCCCGCTCGCCCAAATGGAGTCAATCAGGAGGCTGCCTGGCTTCCCTTGCCCCGAGCTCGCCCCCGGTGAACTTGAAGAGCAAACGACCCCGACATGCACCCTACGAGGGTCAAGCGGCGCTGACCCCGACACTGTAAGCGGCTCAGGATCGATCCAGCCGATCCAGCAACAATGGTAGCGCCTCCGCAGCTCCGGCCTTCAGATGCACGTCCGCCAGGCTCGAGTGCCCGGTGTCCTCCGGGTTGACCAGTACGACCTTGGCTCCGTGCTGCCGGGCAAATCCGACCAGTGAGGCTGCCGGCTGAACCATCGCCGAGGTGCCGATCACCAGCAGCAGGTCACACTCCCGAAGCCAGGCGGTCGCCTGATTCCAAGGTTCCTCCGGCATCTGCTCCCCGAACCAGACCACGCCGGGGCGGATGTAGCCACCGCAGTGGAGGCAGCGTGGGGGTGCCAACCGCAGTTGCGGGCCGTCAGCCGCGTCAGCCGGGACCACGAATTCGGGATGTGGGCGGGCACAGGCAAAGCAGCGATGCTCGAACAGCCCGCCGTGCAGGTGCGTGATCCGCGTAGACCCGGCCCGCTCATGCAGGTTGTCCACGTTCTGGGTGACGATCGCGAAATACGGCCAGCGCCGGCTCATGACTGCCAATGCCTTGTGACCGGCATTCGGCTGCGCCCGGGCGACCGCGCCCATGCGCCACATGTACCAGCCCCAGACCAGTTCCTTGTCCTCCCGGTAGGCCCTCGGCGTGGCCAGTTCCTCCGGCTCCCACCGAGACCACAGGCTGCTGTGGGTGCCCCTGAAGGTAGCCAGGCCACTCTCGGCCGACATGCCTGCGCCGGTCAGCGCAGCAGGCCGCTTGCTGGCAGCCAGCAGGGATGCCGCCAGGTCCAGGTCTTCGGGGCGCACCGAATGACGATAAGGATCAACCACCGCCTTCATCCCTGGTGCACCCCCCTTTCACGAGGACATTGACTCCGGTTTTCTGGAATTTCTTTTCATGTTGCATGGTGACCCTGGCGCAATGGGATTCGCTGGTCATGCCGTAGATGACTACCGCAGACGGAGACGATACAGGCTGGCCGTTTATCAGGAGAAATACATAGATTGTGAGAGAGAACATGATTGTCCTTTGATTCTTGTATAGGGATTAGCTCTCGCCATCACCACTGGTTGATTCCGCACTACCGCACCACGGATTGAATTCAAGGTCGAACCAGAACTCGCTGATAGCCTCATACGCGACTTTTTCCCGCGCGGCCATGTAGTCCTCCTCCCAGTCCTGTTCGGGGAACGTCTCGCGGAGCTTGGCGGCATCCCCTGTCTTCAGCGCGGTAACCGAGACGAGTATCCGGTCGAACCTCCTCCTGTTCTTGTCGAAGCGAAGCTCCTGCCGCACTACCTCCATGCGGACATCTTCGAACTGCTCCCGCATCGGCATGCGCTGAAGCTCCCTTTCGATTCGCTCGGGCATGAAGGCGTATTCGCATGCCACGGCCTTGCCGGAGTCAGGATCATTGCAATCTCCGACAAAAACCGGATCCAGCAGATCGCATCCAGTTCCTTCTGCAGGCGCAGGGAAATCATCGAACCCGCATGGCTCTTGCCATGCACTTCCCCATCATCCTCACTCACCTCGTCGTCCAGGATGATGCAGACTTCCTCCTTCGTGTATCCCCGCCCGCCCGCAACAGGCAGGTCGTCGGGAAGCGGCGTGCTGCTTTCCAATGCCGGAAGCGGAAACTCCCTGGGCCCATCCATCCATTCACCTTGCACTAGAACTCCCCCTTTGAATTTAGCCTTGCCTGGCGAGGCCGGACTACCGACCCATCATCATCTGCAGTTCCGCCGCCTTGCCAGGGTTCAGCGCACGGATTCGGTCCAGCAGGGGCGGATGGGTACTGAACGAGAAGCCCTTGGCCCCCGAGCGGAAAAACATCGGATTGACGGACTGGACGAGATCCCCGATGTCGGAAGGGAACTCGTTCGATTCCTGGCCAATCTTTATCAGCACGCCCACCAGGCCATCGCTGTTGGACACCATCCGCACCGCGTCCGCATCGGCCCTGAACTCCATCTCGCGGCTGGCTGCGGAGTCAATGACCGCCGCCGCAAACCACCCCATGGCACCCAGTGCTGCGATGACTAGTCCAATCAATCCCAGCGCGACGGCTACGCCCAGCCCCTCCTTGGATCCAGACCCAGCCTTGCCAGCCAGCAGCAGGATGATTCCGCCAAACAACGCAAAGCAGACCAACCCGAAGAGCCCAGCCGCAAGCCACCGGGTCTGGTCGATGTCCTCGTGCTTCAGGTGCGCCATCTCATGCGCCACCAGCCCCTGCAGTTCATCCCGCGTCAACTTGTCCAGGGCACCCTGCGTGACCGCAATGGCCGTACCCAGTTCCGGCCTGCCGGCAGCAAAAGCGTTGATTTCGGGGCTGCGTTTCATCACGAACAACATGGGCATCCTCACACCTGCGGCGATAGCGACTTCCGTGGCCACGTTCCTGTATCGCTTCCATGCCTCATCCTTCGGTTCCAGCGACACCAGGTCCGCCCCCAGGGCGCGGGCAACCTTCTCGCCCG
The DNA here is from genome assembly GCF_046736355.1 of Pseudoxanthomonas mexicana. GTDB lineage: Bacteria > Pseudomonadota > Gammaproteobacteria > Xanthomonadales > Xanthomonadaceae > Pseudoxanthomonas_A > Pseudoxanthomonas_A mexicana_B. The sequence continues at coordinate 3,463,925 of NZ_CP157201.1, forward strand.
AACCACTAAGTCGGCGGTACTGATACAGCCCACAGGCACCAATGGCGAAGACCAGGAACAGGACGAACTTCAGGTTCCCGTACGAGGCGAACTCCATGCTGAGCAACCACACAGCCACCAGGTCGACGGCCAGCACGAATCCACACAGAAACAGCGCCAGGACCATGGCCAGGCGTTCAACCCGCTGGCTTCGGTTGGCAACGACGATGGGATTGGTCATTCGCTACTCCTGCTGTCGTGAAGTGCACTCTTGAATCCCTCGGCGACCCTCAGCCGGTCGCCAGGCGACATCTCTGTCACGGCCTGCTGAACCCCCAGGACCCCACAGGTGTACTGCCACCGATAGGCCGCCATCAGTTCCACCAGGCCTTTCGGTGAGTCCAGCAAACCCGGCGCTTCCAATTGTTCGGCGGTGTCCCTGAGCGTGTCGGCCAGGAACTCGTCCGTGCCCGCGCACACCTGTTCGAAAGTTCCGGCCCAGACCACGAGCAACTCCTCCTGCCCGGCACCCAGGCGCCCAAGCACGTCTTCGTCCAGGGCAGGACAAACGGCCAGCACCTCCGAAAACACCTGCCTGCAGGCGGCCTTGCGGTTCGCGGGCAAGTCGATGGCCGACCACACGCCTTCGACCAGAAACGACACGGCCTCGGCCTCACTGGCGAACCAGTTGAACCCGCTGGCGGATTCGAAGATGCCCGGGGCCACCAGCAGCAGCCCGTACGGAAACTGTCGTGGGTCGCGCCCGGTCGGCGGGGTTGCCACCGACCGGGCCGCCTCCACACCCGGGGCCTCAGCCACCATTGGGCAGCCGCCTCACGGCCTGGGCCCGGTAGCCGGGGTTCTGCGCCTCGGCCGCGCGCTTGGCCTCGTCGGGCGTACCCGCGTGGACCACCACCTTGAAATTGATGCTGCCACCGCCCGGGCGACTCATCCTCACTTCGTACTGCGCCATGTAACCTCTCCTTCCGTTGTGGGTGGGCGTCATTGCCAACCTGGAAGAGAGCTTATGTATGGCGTTACATTTTTTGTCTTGCCTCTCGCCTAGACCAGCGCCAAGCCTTTTCGATGTACACGGGCTGCTTGGCCATTGCGGTGCAAAGCCGGCGGAAGTTGGGGTAGATGCCCACTCGCCCCGGGTCGAGCCGATCAGCATCCGAGCAGGCCACCGGATCAGCCTCCATCTGCCCATTGCTGTGCCCGTGGCAAGCCTGTTGCAGCAAGGCGAACACTGGGGCCTCCAGGTCGATCATCAGTCCGCGGCCACGCAGCCATGTGGCGTACTCGGCCGCACGTGGACCATGATCCGGATAGACCCATCGTTCATCCGCTGCGAGTCGTGCAGGACCGCGAAGTACATCGGAGCATCCATGTTCTCGGCACGGGCCAAAGCCACGCCATGGAACCTGACGCGATCCCAATGCGGCGCGCCATGGATCCCATGCCACTGCCACCGGAACTGCCGGCGAATTTCTCGCATCAAACCCGGTGGCACAAGGACATTCAGTCAATCGTCATCGCCGGGGACGAAGTCCACTTGTGCATCGTTGTACATGGCAGCCCTTCTCAAGGAGTCTCGCCAAAACCGACGCCTCTGATTTTCCGGTGACAGGATTTCCACACTGAAGGCGTACTGGGCAAGGAAATCGAAAAGATCATCCCCGAAGTCACTCCATCCGTGATACTTCTCACGTACTTTGGGGTACCTGAGACGGCAAACCACCCAGCCTTCCAGGTCCGTACCGATGACTTCCATGTTCTTGTGGATCCATGTACCGGACCAACGGCTCATCAATCCAGGTTCGACTCGCAATTCGGCCACATCAGAACCTTCCGTCCACTCCCGGGCGCGCCCGTACTGCGTAAGCACACTTTCTAGTTCCCCTTTCTCCCGATACAGATAGATGGGCCGAAATTCAGCCTCCTCGTCAAGGAGTGTGGCTTCCTTGATCTTCGACAAGGGAATACGCAGACATTCCACGATCTCGGAGCGGTCTCCGTACCGATCCACCCCTTCATAGTGCGGATATACGAGTATTTCCGGAATGTTTGGCAGTGTCAGGATGTAACGCGAGATGCTCACTTTCACGGCCTCGCCGCCGAACGGCTCATTCTCATCTGCCGGGTCCAACAACAACCGGACTTTTCTTTTGAGCATGATCGCGTCCTCGACCACACTCCGGACGTGGTCATCGATCTGCTGTGACATGAAGAAGTGATACGTGGATGGGCGGAGCAACAATGCGTCCAGCCATCGCACCGTGGGACTTGTCGTACGGAGGTCCTTGAACTTCTCTTCAGCCTCCCGCCGGTATTCCTTCACGTCTTCCTGGACCTTCAATGGCATGGTCCAATCAAGCACTCCACTAACAGCCTTCAGCGCTGTCCAACCGGAGAACTTTTCGACGTCCAGATCCTCACGTTCGGCAACAAGCTGCTTGCTCGCCTTCCAGACCGGCTCAGCCAGGCTCCCAATCTTCCTGCTGGTTTTGACGAGGTAACACGGCCTCATCTGGTCACCTCCAAGCTTCGATTTGCTTGAAGTCTTGCCTTCCAACTCTTCCAAGCTTCGCTTCAGCTGCTGCAACTGGGCTAGGGCCATCAATTCCTCATCCGTCTTCACCCTGCGCTTCCTGCGTTTCCTCTCAGCCGCCGCCGCGCCCCCAAGACCCATTTCCTCAGAAGCACCCTCCTCGGCTTGCGGCTTGTTTCTTGCCCTCTCTTTTCGCTTGTTGGCCTGGGCCTCAGCCGCGAACAAGTGGGCATCCCCACGTTCAACCAGAGCGTCCATCACCTCCCTCAAGGTGAATTTCTCCCCCTGTTTGTCGTAGAAGAACTCTTTCACGGCTTCCAGCCGTGCCTGAATTTCGTCGCGTCGTGCCATGAGTAATCTTGTCCTGTCGTCATCCGCCGGCCGGCTGGATGAACCCGATATTCATTCGGTTCACACCACTACGCCCCGACTGCTCCTTGAGCAACAAGGCCAGCAGCCTGTCGGGAGTACGATTGTCCTTGACCACGCGTGCCTGCCTCAGGACATTGGCAAAGTCGCCTGGCACCAGCATCTTGAGCTTCCGCAGCCAGGCCTCGTCCAGGGGCTGTCCCTCCACACCAAGTACAGCCAACAAGTCGGCATACATCATGCACACGCCCTCCGGCTTCAGGTAATCCAGCTTCACCTTGAAGTCGAACCGCCTGGCACTGGCCTCGTCCAGGTTTTCTTGCAGGTTGGTCGAAGCAATGAACACGCCTTCGAACGACTCCATGCAGGTGAGCATCTCGTTGACCATGCTGACCTCCCAGGAGCGCTGTGCCCGCGAGCGGTCGTACAGCAGGCTGTCGGCCTCGTCCATCAGCAGCACAGCCCCTTCGCTGGCCGCCTCCTCGAAGGCCCTGCGTATGAGCTTCTCGCTTTCTCCGACATACTTCCCCAGCAGGTCCGAGGCGCGTCGTACATGCAATGGATGGTCGATGCGCGCCGCCAACTGCCTGGCCCACTCGGTCTTGCCCGTCCCCGGCGGACCGTACAGGCAAACGCGCACCGCCGGAAACTCTGCAATCGAATCGGCCAGCCCGGCCATGTCCACTTCCGCATTGATGCACTCAATCCGGTAGGGCAGCCCTTTGATGGAAGAGACCTGGCGCGCCGGCAGGTCCAATGCCTTGCGGGTATTGCGTTCCAGCGTGTCCAGCATCACTTCGGCCGAGAAGCCGCACGGCGGGTCCAGTATCCGCAGCACCTCACCCATCCGTTCCAAGTGTCCCGGCGCCATGTCCTTGTCTGTCTTGAGCGCTTCCAGACGTTCGGCACCGACCCTGGTACCGGCGAATGCTTTGTCCACCACGCGGGCACGTGCCTCGGCCTTGGGCGAGGACAACTCCATCACGAAGTCGAAACGCCGCAGGAATGCCGGGTCGATGTGGGCGATTTCATTGCACACCCAGAACGTCGGGCGTTCGTTTTCCTCCAGCAGGCGCACCAGCCAGCCCTTGTGGCGGTCACCCCCCTTGTTGCTATGCCTAGACCGACCAAAGGGCGGCTCAACCGGGAACACATCCTCCACCTCGTCGAACAGCACCAGCGAAGAGGCCTGGGTGCGCAGGATGTCCTGGACCGCCGTCAGGGCAGTCAACCGCTTCCAATGAGGCAGCGGGTCCTTGTCCTCGTCCATGGACGGCACCTCCACCAAGCTGGCCTGGACCTCCTCGGCTACCGTCCGCACCAGCTCGGTCTTGCCGGTGCCGGGGGCACCGTACAGCAGGATATTGGCCCCCTTGCGACCAACAAGCATTGCCTGGCGCACGTATTGCACCAACAGGCCCACTTCCGTCCCTTGATGGTCAAAGTCCGCGATGCCGAGCTTGGCCTTGTCACTCAGCCGGAAGAACAGCCCCAGCATCTTTTCCAGCGTAGGCTGGCCGCGCAGGGCCTTGGTCGCCGCACGGTTGAACTCCAGATAGAAGAACATCGTGGTGCCATGGTAGAACCCGATGTTGAACGGCTCATTGGTACGAAACGGGATTTGCCGACGCAGCGATTCGGACATCGTCTCCATGTCGTAGCCCAAAACCCGACCGAAGAACTCGGCCACCTCGTCTTCGTCCACGTCCCTGAAGACACTCAGCAACTTGCGCAGCGGCTTGCACCGGTTGGCGTGCAGGGCCAGTTCCAGCAGGTCGCGGGTGGGTGCGTCGTACTCGAATACGCGAGACAAGCCTCGCGCGATGTCGGCCATTGGCATGCAGATGGTGCTGGTTGAGTTTTCGAGTTCATCCAGCATTTCATGCAGGCGACCCCGGACGAGGTCGCCATCGATGGCCGATTCATCCTTGCCGAGCAGGCCAAACTCCCGCAACAGGCTGCGCATGAGGGGGGTGCCGAATGCCTCTTCCTCGTCGTTCTTATCCTTGAGGGTTTTCAGCACCTCACGCATCACCCGCAGGCACATCAGCCGGGCATCGATGCCCATACCTTCTTCAGCAGGCATGCCCGCATGCCGGCCCACGGCAGATGCACCCGACTCGGGAAACTGGACGACCTTATTCATTCCTCCACCTCCGGATAGTCCGGTGCGGTGCAGGGAAGCAGCGGGATGCACTCCAGCCCGGCCTCGAGTTCGGCGAGGCCGGTCTTCACGCCTGCCAGGAACACCTGCAGGCGGGCCTGGGTGCGGGCCTTGCCGACGACACCCGCGCGTCGACCGGCCTTCCGGCAGATGGCCTGCACCGCATCGGTAGCGTTGAAGGCATCCCCCAGAGTGGCGGGCGTCGGATGGGAGATGGCCAACTGGGCGGCCTCATGCAGCCCGGTCTCCACGGCCTGGACCAGTGCCAGAACGTGACGACGCAGGGTAGCGTCGCTGGCGATGCCAGGAATGCTTGCGATGTTGCCACTACTGGCGCGGCAGGCCAGGAAGCCCCGGCGGATGAGGGCTGACCCGTTCAGATTCCTGACCTGAGTGGGTGGGGCGGGACGGGTTTGGGTGGTCTGCATGTCGGTCTCCGTGGTCGTTTTCGATGGAACATAGCCTAGGGATGGACCGACATTTATTGTCGGCACCCATCGATCTACAGAGCCAATCCAACCAACGCCCCGGGAATTTGCATCCAACTACCCGCCATCTACGCCCATATCACTTGAAACCGACAGTTCTTATACCTGCCGTCCGTCTCCAAACAAGAGACGCGGCGGCCATACAGTCCGATCCCGCGTCCAACCATCCTCTTTTGCGCGCGACATTTTTTGTATGCGCCATGTTCCCATGCGGCCTCCACCACCTCAACCAGCCAGGACCTCAATGACCCAGCCCGCCCTCCTCCTCGTCTTCTCCCTTCTCTCCCTCATCGCCGGCGCAGGCCTCACCTGGCTGGCCATGCGCAACAGCGCCTCCCTCTCCGCGGCCAAGGCCCGTGCCGAGGCGGGCACCGAGTTGGCGGTGGTGCAGACACAGCTCAGGGAACGCGCTACCCGCATCGAGACCCTGGAGAAAAGCCTGGAGGTCGAACAGCAGGCGCGCATCGCTGCCGAGAACAACGCCGCCGCGCTGGTCGCCAGGCTCGAAGGGCTGAACCAGCAATTCCAGGCCAAGGAACAGCAGTTCGCCGAAAAGGTGGCCTTCGTCGAGGAAGCCCGGGTGCAACTGGCCGACCAGTTCAAGAACCTGGCCAACGAAATCCTCGAAGAGAAGGGCAAGCGGTTTGCCGAACAGAACCAGACCAGCCTGGGCAGCCTGCTCAATCCGTTGCGGGAGAAACTGGTCGAGTTCCAGACCAAGGTGGAGGACGTGTACGTCAAGGAAGGCAAGGACCGTAGCGCGCTCGCCGAACAGGTCCGGCAGCTCATGGGGCTGAACCAGGAACTCAGCGAGGACGCCAGGAACCTGACCAGCGCCTTGAAGGGCGACAACAAGGCCCAAGGCAACTGGGGCGAACTGGTGCTGACCCGCGTGCTGGAGGCCAGTGGCCTGCGTGAGGGCCACGAATACCGGCCGCAGGCCTCGCACACTCAGGAGGACGGTCGTCGCCTGCAGCCGGACGTGGTGGTCGACCTGCCCCGCGGTCGCAGTTTGGTCATCGACTCCAAGATGTCGCTGACTGCCTACGAGGCCTACGTGTCCGCCGACGGCGACCAGGAACGCGATACCGCCCTGAAGAACCACATTAGCTCGGTACGAGGCCATATCCGCAACCTGCAGGGCAAGCAGTACCAGTCGATGTACCAGTTGCAGACCTTGGACTTCGTGCTCATGTTCGTTCCCGTCGAACCGGCTTTCATGGCAGCGGTGAATCACGGCGAGAACCTGTTCAAGGAAGCCTGGGACAGCGGCGTGCTGCTGGTCAGCCCGTCAACGCTGGTGTTCGTGCTTCGCACCGTGGAGTACCTGTGGCGCCAGGAGTCGCACAACCGGAATGCACAGGAAATCGCCAAGCGCGGTGGCGAGTTGTACGACCGCCTGTGCGACTTCGCCAAGGAACTCGAAACTGTTGGCGACCGCCTGAAGCAGGCGCAGACCAGCTTCGACAACGCCCGGAACAAGCTGGCACACAACCGGGGCAGCGTCATCCGCCAGGTCGAGATGCTGCGGAAGTTGGGGCTCAAGCCCAAGAAGTCGCTGCCTGCCTCCTTCACACCTAATCAGGATGAAGAGGACAGCGATGGCGAAAGCGCGAACATCGACACGCAGAACCTGCTCGAAGCGGCGGAAACGGAAGCGGATACGGTCGGTGCCGACCAGCGACGTCCCCGCACGCCTCGCGCCGACAGTAACCTGGCGCGGGCCAAAGAGCTTGTCCGCAACCATATCGAGGGCAACGAACCTGCAACCATCAAAAGCATGATAGTCGAACAACTCGGACTCTCCCCCAACGTCGCCAACACCTACTACTACCAAATACGAAAGCAGCTGCTGGTTGAATCAAGCCACCAGGGCGAGTAGCTCCTTTTGAATCCACTGACCCAACCAATCCGAACAGATACTGGTCAAGATGGGCTACAAGCACGCGTGGCCCAGCCATGTTCTACGGCTCAAAACTGTTTTGACCGACTCCCTACTTGGACTGACCCTTCCGAGGTATGACTATGTGCAAGACTCGACCGGCTTCCTGCTGGAGCTATGCGTGGCCTTGGGTATGGACCGTGAAGCCAGCGCCTTGCGCATAGACGACATCGCCACCCGCCTCAAGGAAGAAGTGGAGGCATACCAGTCATGGTGCTTATGGAATTCAGTGAGGTTAAACAAGCATCCGAAATAAGAACCGACTCGGTCGCTGGGCCTTGCATGTCGTGCGTAAATTGCTGCTGGCAGATGAAGCCAATTGCCAACCACTGGAACGCTTCATCGAACTGGCAGGTGAGACCATCCAGCGCCATGTGCACGAAACTCAAGGGCGCGTAGATCCCGGCTATCGCGTGAACAGCTACTTACTTTTTCATCGGGGGGATCAGCCGTCGCTGCGGATGGACTTGAAAGACAGAGCTACGGAAGTCGGCCCGAAACTACGTAGCTCTACTTGCTAATCCGTTACTGGTGAATCCGCAGAGGCCGTGATGCTACTACGCGATGAAATCCTGAGGCGGGTCGAAATGACCCGGCCCGAGTTGATACTGGCCAGCATGGGTTGTTCACCCGTACAGCCAGACGACATTTCTTTACTCAAAGCAGTCCTTTCCGACCCATTGCTGGGACTGGCCATTCCAGGACCTACTCTCAAGGCTAGAACAACTTCCTGTTGTCGTTGTGCGTTGTTGGGCATGGACCGGAGCGCCAGCGCCATACGCATCGGAGACATCATTGAACGTCTTCGCATCCCAGAACGACGCGTTCTGGCCTTGGCTGGGCCTTGAGTCCAGTGAAGCCGATCCAAGCCAACAAAGATGGCACAGGCGTTATGCGATCGGTGCTGGCCGCATACTGCATATGGGCATCAAGTCGCACAATCAACCACTGGAGCGCGCCATAGATCTGGCCAGAGAGACTATCCAGCGGCATATGGAAGAGTCACTTGGCCGCATGGAGTCCGGGCACCGAATCGACGGCTTTCTGTTAAATCATCGAATCGACCGATGTAGCTTGCGGATGGACTTGGAAGGTCAGATTATCGGAGTCGGTCCCAGGCCTCCCCACGACGACCCGCTCAAGGCCTACGCGCATTGGTACTTTTTGACACCTCCCACGTAGAGAGCACCCGCTTGCGCCACCTGACCAAAAGCCGTTTCACCCTGGCCCTGGAATGCCCGACCAAGCTGGCCTATCTGGATGACCCTCGCTACGCCAATGCCAACCGCCACAACGACTTCCTGATGGCTTTGGCCGAGGGCGGCCACCAGGTAGGTGCGCTGGCCAAGTGCCTGTTCCCGGATGGCATCGAGGTGGATGCCCAAGGGCATGACGCCCAGGTCGCGCAGACCATGGAACTGTTGCAGCGCAGCGAGGTGCTGCTGTTCGAGGCGGCCATCCGGGTCGGCAACCTGTTCATCCGAGTCGACCTGCTGCGCAAATCGGAGAGCATGCTGGAACTGTATGAGGTAAAGGCCAAGGGTTTCGACCCCTCCGATCACTACTCCTTCATCGGCAAGCGCAATGGCTTCACCAGCGACATGAAGTCCTACCTGTATGACGTGGCCTTCCAGCGCTATGTGCTGCGCCAGACATTTCCGGACATGACGATCCGCAGCCACCTGGTGATGCCCAACAAGTCAGCCGTCTGTTCGACGGATGGAATGGCGCAGAAACTACGCATCGTCAGGAACAACGGACGGGTCTCAATTGACATCGATCCCTCGCTCCAGGACGGCGCAAGCGCGCGCGAACTGCTAAGCATTATCTCTGTTGACGCGCTCCTCGACCGCCTGGTGAACGAGCCACTGGATCTGGGCCGCAGGTTCTACAGTTTCAAGGAGGGCATCGAAGCGCTCTCACAGAGCATGGACGGAGAGCATTTCCCACCCCGACTAGGAGTCCAGTGCCGCTCTTGCGAGTTCCGCGCCTCGCCAGCCGAAAAAGCCGCCGGCAGCCTTGATGGCAGGATGACCTGTTTAAAGGCCATCGACCCGCGCCGCGCCCACATGGCTGAAAACGGCAAGGCGACCGTGTTCGATCTATATCGATTCAGGCGCACAGACATGCTTGTGGATGAAGGCAAGCTGCTTCTTCAGGATGTAGAAACAGAGGATCTGAAATTCAAGACAGAAGACAACAAGATTTCTTCCAGCCATCGCCAATGGCTTCAGGTCAAAGAAGATGGTGATGCCATCAAAGCGCCGCACATCATAGAACGCACCCTGAAAGGCAAGCTCGACTCTCTCATCTGGCCGCTGCATTTCATCGACTTCGAGACCTCCCGGCCAGCCCTACCCTTCCATGCCGGCCGACGACCCTACGAACAATTGCTCTTCCAGTTCTCCCACCATATGATCGAAGCCGATGGCAGCATCCGCCACCAAAGCCAGTACCTGGCCGAGGCTGGTGATGGGATGCCCAACTTCGACACCCTCCGTGCCCTGAAGCAAGCGCTTGAGGGAGACAACGGCAGTGTCCTGCACTGGTGGGACCATGAGCGTACCGTGTTGAAAGATGTTTGCGACCAGCTTCAGGCTGTGCAGCTGGGTGAGGTGCCAGACCGCGACGCACTTATCACCTTTATCCAAAGCCTGCTGGGTACAACGGATGCGCTGGGACGACTGTTTGACCTGGGCCGACTTGTGGAAAACTGCGCGTTCTTTCCCGGGACGGGAGGAAGCAGCTCGTTGAAAAAGGTACTCCCTGCCCTGCTGATGGGCTCGGAAGAACTGCGTGGGCGCTACTTGAAGCCAAACTATGGCGCCCCTGGCGGCATCCTAAGCCTCAACTTCCAGGGGCAAGCCTGGATCCAGCTCGACCTCGATGGAAATGTGATCGATCCATACAAGCTGCTCGGGCAGCGGGTGGATGATCCTGACCTGCCTGATCTTGAGGAACTAGAGGACGATGGCGCAACCATTGCCAATGGCGGGGCCGCGATGGTTGCCTATGGCCTATTACAGAACGACCTGCTTTCTGTATCTGATCGCAAGCGGTTGCGCGCCCAGTTGCTACGGTACTGCGAGCTGGATACGCTGGCAATGGTAATGGCGTGGCAGGGGCTGCAAGGAGTCTTTGCCGATGCCTAAGTGGCGGTTTACCTCGCCGAGTGCTTTTTCTCCAGCATGTCCTTGGGGAAAATGGCTGACAGGGCAATGAGATACCGGCATTCCGGTTCAACCTTACCTAGCTACGAGGGCCTGGCTATACGCATGATGGCCGTGGCTGAATACGCCAAGGCCATGCATGAAGAGAAACAACAGGGGACAGGCATGCTTGAAGAATTGACGGACGCAGAGATCGAGGCCCTCGAGAATCAGCTGCTGGGAGCGATTCCGCTTGATAGAAGTGTTGGCAACGTCACTCTTTTGAGAGAGCTGAAAAACAAGGGCTGGGCTGATGGTAAATATTGGTCAGTTCGTGATCGCCTGGTTGCGCGCGGTGCGCTGACAATCGGACGGGGTAGAGGCGGCAGCGTGATGCGTGCAGGCTCAGCTTTGCAAGACGCCCTCCCCGTTCAGGGTGGCAGTTTGCTTCCGCATGACCCAGCGTCAAATGACGGCACCATCATCGAGCTACAAGTTGCCACCGGCGGACGCATTCTGGCGATTGTTCAGGGCAGTCCGACTCTGGTGGACATCAACGAGCTGCATCGCCAGCTCCTGGCTTGCTTCGCCGCCGACGACAGGCTGAACAGCGAGTATCTTTCAGCGATTGACGAAGGCTCGCTCGATGCCGTGCCGTCGGACGCCACCGCGACGGGCGATGACCCAGACGACAGCGTGCAGAATGAATTGAACGACATTGACTCTGTTGCCGATCTTGACCTGCCCGAGCCAATATTGCAGGCGGCGCGACGCCCCAACCGAAACGAGGAAATGGAATCCCTGGTTGCCAGAATCATCGAATCTATTGATCCACGCCTGGATGGTGTGCGTGCGTCAGCTATTGTCATAGCGCGCTACGGCTTGGGCGATGATGACGAACAGACGCTCGATGTCGTTGGCCAACGATATGACGTTACACGCGAACGTGTCAGGCAGATTGAAGCAAAAGTCATTCGCCGATTGCAGTTCCTCCCGGACTTGGGGCACCAGGCGAGAGAGGCGCTATCGTCGTGGATAACCCAGCTGGTTGAAGGATTTACCGAGACAGGATCATCACTGACGAACCAGAAAATCGAGAGCCTGTGCGATGACAAGTCGGTGGTCGATGGCTGGATCCTATTGGCACTGGATGTGGCTTTCCCAGTAACTGGCGCGCAGAAACGCGTGCAGCAGCTCGCAGCGCTGGCTGACCATGCGCTCCACCGGTACTCGCCATTTTCCATGTTCTGCTGGGTGACCGACCCCGAAAAGTCCCGGACCACTTATCCCATCATCGAAGAATGGCTGGACGAGTTGCTCGAAAGCAAACAGTCGCTTCCCCTTCCTGCCGATACGTTTGCGTCCTTGCTGGGGGTCGGTATCGCGGATGTCCTGGCCGTGGTGTCAGCGCACAAGAAGTTCACTGTTTACGCCGGCTACGTGTGCCGGGATGAGCCGTCAGCCTATGTGCGACGTGCGATCCGGCTGCATGTCCTTGCCGTGCATCTTGCCCCGGATTCAGTACCGATTTCGCAATTCGTACTGTGGCAGGAGTACCGCAGACGATTTGAGGATATTGATGCCTGTTCGTCCAACGATCTGCGGATAGCGGCCTCCGACAAACGCGGTGCACCACATCTGTTCGTGCTTGACAACAACAACTCATTATTTGCCCTTGGTTTCTCAAGTGCGCAGCACGGACTCGACTTGGAACCTCGGTTCCCGACTCCCGATCCGGAAGTGCTCCGGGGAGATGTTGGGCAGTTGATGAATGAGCTGCGTCATGGCCCAGCCACGGCCGAAACTCTTGCAGAAAGTATCGACATGCCTCTCGTGAGTGCAATGTCCCAGTTGGGGCAACGCCCAAACGTGATCTCTGTAACCCCACGCTACTACGGACTGGCAGGGCCGACTTCGAGTCCGGAAGCGCCAGGCTGGCGAACGATGGACCTGATCAAGGAGGATGCCCTCGAGATCATCGGTTGTCGCCTTTGTGGGGAGGAGCCGGAGTCGGTGTACCAAGGCTGGACGCCTGCCTTCGAATTCGCGCTCTGCAAACAGGCCGAGCGCGATGGCTGGGACTGCCTGCCTCAACTACTCTGGGTCTGCAAGCCCAAAACATGGCCGTTGCCGCCAACTGATCAGACCTACTGGTGCGAGCGGAAGACTGCAATCGCTCAGCGGCCAAAGGCTGTTTCACTGCCAGTTGGAAGCCGTTTACCCGATCCGGTGCGCCTGCTTCGCTTCCTGCTAGTCATTCGCCAAACTGATGGACTCAGCGCAGTCATGGCCAATCGGGTTACCCGACCACGCGGCGTACTTCAGCAGGTCAATGGAACTCTACTCGCCATCCTGGCACGTGTGGGGGCATTGCAGCAGGATGCGGACACTTGGTGGGCCAAGCATCGAATCGGTCCTGAAGCCGCACGGTGGTACGCAATGCTGGCCGACGAATACCTGCAGTATGGCGAGCTCAGCTGGACCAAGGGTGCTTGCCTTGAAATGGTTCAAGAAGCTGCTTCAAGCCCTGGCACTGGGTGGGCATGTGGGCCTGAATGGACGCAACGCATCAGCAACTGGGCAGCTGAAGTAGGCGTTGAATTCAAATCAGCGCAAGCCACGGCGACTGATGCTATTGAATCAGATGAGGCATGTGGTACTGCGACAGATAGCGATGGCCTGGATGTTTCCAGGGACTTTGTCGATGCGCTTACTGCGCCCGGGGCACTGACAGAGGAAGCTGTGGCCAGCACGGTCAGCCATGACGTAGTTGAGGCTGAAGAGTTGGCGAAGCTGATCTTGCCAGATGCAGCTGATACCGTGCCTTCCGTAGTCGCACCACAGGATATTCCAAAGCCGGCCGCCACCATCAACAGTATCTCAGTCTTGGTATCAAAGGCCCAGACAGGCGATCTGAATGCACAATACCAGCTGGCCAAGCAGCTACAGGATGGTATCGGCGCAGCACCCAACATGCAGGCAGCCCAGTACTGGCTGGAGCGTGCTGCACATGGGAAGCATGTGCCTGCATGCGTGCGCCTAGGGCGTTTATTGCTTGCTGGGGAGCTGGGCGACGGCTCACGCAAAGACCGCCAGCAGGGCTTGGTTTACCTCAATGCAGGGACCAAAATTGGTAACGCCACTGCATGCTATTTGGTAGCAATGGCCTATCGGGACGGTAGTCTGACGCGTAAGAATCCCAACACCGCCATATATTTGCTTAAGCGTGCCGCACAGTACGGGCATGGCCGAGCCGCTTATGAACTAGCCCTGATGTTGCGTGAGCGAATGCACGCATGGGTACCCGATACCATTCGCCTACTGGATCAGGCCGCGGCCAAGGGTGTCACGGAGGCGATAATGCTGCGCGAAGATGCGCGACTCCCTCCTCCATAAGCAAGGGAGAGTTGGGGCGGGGGATAACGGTTCACCGGGTGAATTATTGAATGCAGCAAAGTATGCTTATTAACAGGAAAAGTAATACCGAGTGTCGTGACAGATTGCTGGATCTCATCGCATCTGGTTTATGTTCCATCCGCGCACAGTGCTTTTCGGGGCGATCTGTCTCACCTCCTTGATGCATCGCACCATCCGAGACAACCCTAGAGTCTACCTTGATGACACGCAAACTCAACACCTCCGGATCCTTCTACCAGAATTACAGAAGCGCCAATCAGTCCTTCAGCGAAGACACGTTCCGCTGTGCAGAAGAAACGGTGTCTTCCTTGCTGACAACTGCTACCACATCCGAGCGACCAGGCATGCTGCTCGGAAAAGTCCAAAGCGGCAAAACCCGCACATTCATAAGCGTATTGGCGCTGGCCTTCGACAACGGATTTGACATCGCGATTGTACTGAGCAAGAACTCCAAGGCGCTGATCGAACAAACTTACAAGCGCCTGCGCAGCGAATTCGCGATGTTCGTCGAAGATGGTGAGCTCGACATCTACGACATCATGAGCGCACCTAAGGTGTTTGGTAAGTTCGAGTTAGACTCAAAACTGATCTTCGTCGCCAAAAAGCAAGACGATAACCTACGACGCCTCATCGAACTGTTCCAGAACCATCCGAAGATGGCTACCAAACGAGTCATCATTGTGGATGACGAAGCCGACAGCGCTTCCATCGGTTACTCAAAAAAAGGTGACATCAACGAAGCCAACAAAATCGCTGCTCAAATCAGCACCTTGCGCTCGGTCATCCCGAACGTTTCATTCCTCCAAGTTACCGCCACTCCCTATTCGCTCTATCTCCAGCCTACGGAGGTGGAAGTCGACAATGTGGTGGAATTCAAACCCATGCGCCCGGCCTTCACTAAACTGGTGCCAGTGCCATTGGAATATGTTGGCGGAGACACTTACTTTGGCACGTCGGCTCGAGGTACCGAGAATACTGTGGAAAGCCTGATCCACTTCTGCGTTGATCATGACGAATTTGACCGACTCAAGAAGCCAGACGGGCGTGCATTCAAGCTGGAGAACGTACTCACTGCCAAGCAGATTAAAGGCTACCGCTCTGCGTTGGTCACATTTATCGTCGGCGGCAGCATTCAGCGCATCAACGGCATCAGTGCTGGAAAAAGGCCGAAAAAGTTGCGTTACTCCTTCTTGCTCCATTCCGAAGCTGGCAAGGAGGCACACGCATGGCAAGAGCGTTTGACGCGAGCAATTGTTGACCAACTCAAACAGGCAGCCGACGACGGTGCGCCTGTTCTACGCGAGCTGGCGCGGGCCGCATACGATGACCTGGCAAGCTCATTGATCTTGGACAAGAAGCCAGTCCCTGCCTTTGAGGGTGTATTCGCTGGCGTTGTCGAAGGCCTCGCTGACGATCACGTCACCATTACCAAGGTTAACTCGGAAGAAAACGTCGCCGATCTGCTCGACGATACCGGCCAACTCAAGCTCCGTAGCCCACTCAATATTTTCCTCGGTGGCCAGGTACTAGATCGTGGCGTCACGTTGGTCAACCTGATCGGCTTCTACTACGGCCGTCGCCCCAACAAGTTTCAACAAGACACCGTGCTACAGCACTCGCGCATGTATGGCTACCGACGTGATGATCTGGCGGTGACACGCTTCTACACCTCGTGGCCAATCCGAAAAGCCATGCAGCAGATGGAAGAGTTTGACTCTTCGCTACGCGCAACCATCGACGAAGGCGGGGACCAGGCTGTTCAGTTCATTCGCAAGGCGCAGGACGGTGCCATCGTCCCATGCAGCCCCAATAAGATCTTGGTTTCCACCACACAAACCCTGCGGCCGCACAAGCGCTTGCTGCCAATCGGCTTTCAGACCGGCTACCGCACCGGGGCCAACGGTATCAGCAAGGCCATCGAACAGATCGATAAAGAGATCGAGCAGCTCGTCGGCTTCGACGCAGACGAGCCGAAGTTGGTTCCGGTATCTGTCGCTCAGGAGCTATTGCGACTGATCCAGCCAACCTTGCTGTTCGAGGACGAGAACGACGCCACTCCGTTTGAATGGGACGCGGCACATGCAGCGCTGGCACATCTGAGCGCTCAGCACCCGGACAAGGATCAGCGCGGAAAGGTCTGGCTATGGGCCGCTTCCGGACGCAACTCCGCGCGCTTAGCGGGCGAAGATTCGCACGCAACCTACATCGAAACCCCGGACTCTGAGAAGACGGAAGGTCAGATGGCGAAGAAGTACGCCGTCAATCACCCGATCCTGTTCTTGCTCCGACAGGAAGGTAAGGCAGTGAAGGGGTGGCGTGACGCTCCATTCTACTGGCCCGTCGTTCGTGCGCAAGCCAATACGCCAACTGCAATCTTCGCCACCGACACCATTAACTAACCTGGTGAATACCGCTGCATGCGGCTTTGACAAAGAGACACTTCATGACCAAGGCCTTGGAAAGAATCTAAATATCTGTACCGGAATATACAGGCAAGTCCATGATTTTATGGGTTTTTTGTTGCCTCTCTGGGCCCCTGGCCGAGCGTCGTGTCGCGCAGGGTCGCCATGCCGTGCTGTGGGCAGACAAGAGAGCCCTGACGTCATCCGGATTCCAATGATGCCGGCTTGATCAAGATCAATGTCCCCAAGGTTTTCTGCCCTACAAGATGCGCGATGCGATGCGGCTGCGTCCGGGAGCATGCCACGCCCCGCCTCGCGCCGGGAGGTCGGTGCCCGGGTGAAATGAAAGCCTCGCCTTTCAATCAGGGGTCCCTTCTTTATGCGCAAGAACCTGCCCATTACGGGGCACGAGGTCTTCCTTTCCGACACCACCACCATCGTCTCCAAGACGGACGGCAAGGGGGTGATCCGGGAAATCAACCGGGACTTCCTGGACATCAGCGGCTTTTCCACCGACGAACTGCTGGGGTCGGCGCACAACATCGTCCGCCACCCGGACATGCCGCCGGCGGCGTTCGCGGACCTGTGGCGGGACCTGAAGGCGGGCCTGCCGTGGGTGGGGATGGTCAAGAACCGTTGCAAGAACGGCGACCACTACTGGGTCCACGCCCATGCCACGCCCTGCCATACGGATGGCAAGCTGGTCGGCTACATGTCGGTCCGGCGCCAGGCTTCGCGGGAGGCCATCGCGGCCGCCGAGCAGGCCTATGCGGCCATCAACCAGGGTGATCCCGGGCTCGCGGTGGAGCACGGCCAGGTCGTCCGCACCTCGCCGTTCGCGCGCCTGCAGCGGTTGCTGGCCGGGGCGCGGCGGCATGAAGCCTCGTATGCCGCGGGAATGGTCGCCATCGTCCTGGCGGCGGCACTGGCCGGCTATGGCCTGGCCAAGGGGTCGATCGGATCGACGATCTGGCCGGCGCTCCTGCTGACCGGCGCGTTTGCCTTCTTCGCCGTCCGCGAGCTGCGCCGCCGCGACGGCGAACTGGCCTCCCTCGCCGCGACGCTGCAGGCGATGACCAGCGGCGACTACACCCGCGAGATCGACATCGCCGGCGAAGGCATGCAGGGACACCTGGCGCGGGTCATCAAGTCGATGCAGATCCGGCAGGGCTACGAGGTCCAGCAACTCAAGATGCAGGCCGAGGAAAACCTGCGCATCCGCAATGCGCTGGATGCGGTGAAGGCCAACGTGATGATCGCCGATCGCGAAAGGCGGATCGTCTACCTCAACCCCGCGATGCGGGCGCTGCTCGAACAGGCACAGGACGACATCCGCAAGACGCTGCCCGATTTCGATGCCGGCAAGGTGGAAGGGGGCTGCGTGGATCAGTTCCATGTGCAGCCCGAGCGGCAGATCGCGGTGCTGGACACGCTGACCGGCACCCACCAGGCGCGCCTGCGCTTCGGCTCGCAGGCGTTCTCGCTGCTGATCAATCCGGTGTTCGACGCCGCCGGGCAGCGGGTCGCCACGGTCGTGGAGTGGCACGACGTGACGACCGAGACGGTGGTCGAAGCCGAGATCACCACGCTGCTCGAGGCGGCCCGCAAGGGCAACTTCGGCCTGCGCGTCCCGGTGACAGGCATGCAGGGCATGCTTCGCCAGCTCGCCCTGGGCGTCAACGGACTGGTGGACACGGTGTCCTCCAGCGCCGAACAAGTCTCGCGGCTGCTCAACGCACTGGCCCACGGCGATCTCACCACCCGCATGGAAGGCGATTTCCACGGCGTGTTCGCCCGCATGCGCGACGACGCCAATGCCACCGTCGCCCAGCTCACCGACATCGTCGGCCGCATCCAGCACGCCTCCGGACAGATCAATACCGCCGCCGGCGAGATTGCCTCCGGCAACAACGACCTGTCGCGCCGCACCGAGCAGCAGGCCGCCAACCTGGAAGAGACCGCCGCCTCGATGGAGGAACTGACCTCCACCGTCCACCAGAACGCCGACTCCGCGCGCCAGGCCAACCAGCTCGCCATCGGCGCCGCCGGCGTCGCCTCGCAGGGCGGGCAGGTGGTGGGCCAGGTGGTCGCCACCATGCGCGACATCGAGCAGTCCTCGCACAGGATCGCCGAGATCATCTCGGTCATCGACGGCATCGCCTTCCAGACCAACGTGCTGGCGCTCAACGCGGCGGTGGAAGCCGCGCGCGCCGGCGATCAGGGCCGCGGCTTCGCCGTGGTCGCCTCGGAGGTGCGCACGCTGGCCCAGCGCAGCGCCAGCGCCGCCAAGGAAATCAAGCAACTCATCGACGACTCGGTGGGCAAGGTCGCCGAGGGTTCGGTGCTGGTCAACCAGGCGGGTACCACGATGGGCGAAATCGTCGCCTCGGTGCAGCGGGTCACCGACATCATGGCCGAGATTTCCGCCGCCTCGCAGGAACAGTCGGTCGGCATCGAGCAGGTCAACCAGACCATCACCCAGATGGACGAGACCACCCAGCAGAACGCCGCGCTGGTCGAGGAAGCCTCCGCCGCCGCGCACAGCCTGGAAGATCAGGCGCACGCATTGCAGGAGGTGGTGTCGGTGTTCCGCATCGACCCGGCCCCATCGGCCGCCGTGCCGCAGCCCGGCAGGCAAGCGGCCGCCGAATCCGCCTAGGCGGCACCGGCGGCCGCGCCATGACCATCGCCGCCATCGATTTCGCCCGCCTCTACCGCGACCACATGGCCGCCACCGCCCGCGGTCCCAAGGCCGCTGGCGACTGGAACGCGCGCGCCGGCAGCGTCGGCAAGCGCCTGGCGCACGGCGGCTACGCGGAGGCCTTCATCGCGCGGATGGATCTGTCCGGCTGCGAGAGCCTGCTCGACGTGGGCTGCGGCAACGGCGCGCTGAGCCTGCCGCTGGCGGCGCGGCTGCGCCACATCGTCGCGCTGGACTACAGCCCGGCGATGCTGGAGGCGCTGCGCGAGGGCGCGCGCGCGCAGGGCGCCGGCAACATCGACGCGCGCCTGTGCGCCTGGGAGGACGACTGGAACGACGTGCCCGAGTGCGACATCGCCATCGCATCGCGCTCGACCCAGGTCGAGGACATGGCCGCCGCGCTGGCGAAGCTGCACGCCAAGGCACGCCGGCGCGTCTACCTGACCCATCGCGTCGGCGGCCACTTCGTCGATCCGCAAATCCTGCCGGTGCTCGGCCGCCGCCAGCTGCCGCTGCCCGACTACATCTACATCCTCAACATCCTGCACGGCATGGGCATCCACGCGCGGGTGGACTACATCGACGGCGGCGAGCCGGCCGCGATCACCGGTTTCGACGAACTGCTGCGGCGGGTCGCCTGGTCGCTGGGCGCGCTGGACGCGGACGAGATCGCACGGCTGCACCGGTGGCACGACGAGCGCATCGGCCGGGGACCGATCCTGATGCCGGCGCGGCGCTGGGCCTTCATCGGCTGGGAAAAACCTTGACGTCGTCCCCGCCTTCGCGGGGATGACGCGAAGACCAAATCGGCGCCGATCAGCCTCTCAGGCCGACAAGGCGCGCGTGGCCTGGGGGGCGGGCGCGTGCAACGCGGCAAGCCGCGCGCCGTCATCATCGCCCTCGGGATTCTCGAAGAAATCCACCTGCCCGCTGTCCAGCGAATACTCCGCGCCGACGATCAGCAACTCGCCCGCGTCGATCATCGACTGCAGGATGGCCGAGCCGTTGCGGATCTGCGCGATGGAGGCGCGCACGTTGGCGCGCACCGAGGCGGCCATCAACCGGGCGCGCTGCTCCATGCCCTCCGCGTCCAGCAGCGGCTCCACCGCCGGCCGGATGCGATCGACGATGGCGTGCAGCGCCGGCGAGCAGCAGGCGTCGCTGCACAGGCAGTCGAGGGTGGCGCGCACCGCGCCGCAGCCCGAATGCCCCAGCACCACCACCAGCCGCGTGCCGAACGCGGCGGCGGCGAACTCGATGCTGGCGATCTGCGAGGGCGCGGCGATGTTGCCGGCCACGCGGATCACGAACAGGTCGCCCAGGCCCTGGTCGAACACCATCTCCGCCGGCGCGCGCGAGTCCGAGCAGCCCAGCACGATCGCGATCGGATCCTGCGATTCGCTGAGCTCGCGCCGCCTGACGTGGCTGGCCAGCGAATCCAGGCTGATCAGCCCGTCGTGGAAGCGGCGGTTGCCCTCGCGCAATCGCCGCAGGGCCTGGGAACCGGTGAGCTTCATCGCCGCGCCACGCTGCCCGCCGCCTCGATGATCTCCGGCAGGTCCGTCTCCTGAACCAGGCCGGGATGGCGGCGGCGCTCCATGCGGCGGATGGCGAAGTGCATCCACGCCAGCGCGGCGGCGGCCACCAGGAACAGCAGCATGAAGCAGCTGGTCCACACGCCGATCAGGTCGTTCATCGCGCCGAAGGCGATCGGCAGGATGAAGCCGCCGAGGCCGCCGATCATGCCGACCACGCCACCGACCGCGCCGACGTGCTGCGGGTAGTAGACCGGGATGTGCTTGTACACCGCCGCCTTGCCCAGCGACATGAAGAAGCCGAGCACGAACACCAGCACGGTGAACGGCACCACGCCGATGGCCAGGCGGAAGGCGATGTCGCCCTCGATGCCGCGCACGACGTACTGGGTGTCCGGATAGGCCAGCAGGAAGGTGCAGACCACCGACACGCCGAAGGTCCAGTACATCACCGTGCGCGCGCCCATCCGGTCCGACATCCAGCCGCCGACGACGCGGAACAGGCTGGCCGGGATCGAGTAGCAGGCGGCGATGATGCCGGCGGTCTTGACGTCCATGCCGTAGGCGCCGATGAGGTAGCGCGGCAGCCACAGCGCCAGCGCCACGAAGCCGCCGAACACGAAGAAGTAGTACAGCGAGAACCGCCACACCTGCAGGTTGCGCAGCGGCGCCATCTGCTCGGAGAACGGCATCGGCTTGACCCCGGTGCGGCGGCGCTCCTCCAGCGACGGATCCTCCTGGCTGAGCAGGAAGAACAGCACGCCCGCCACCGCCAGCCCGACCGCCCACAGCTTGGCCACCGTGGTCCAGCCGTAGGCCACCATCACCATCGGCGCCAGCAGCTTGGTCGCCGCCGAACCGATGTTGCCGGCGCCGAAGATGCCCAGCGCCGTGCCCTGCTTGCTGGCCGGGAACCACTTGGACACGTAGGCCACGCCGACCGAGAACGAGCCGCCGGCGATGCCGACGAACAGCGCCGCGATCAGGAACTGCGTGTAGGTGCTTGCGTAGGTCAGCAGCCAGGTGGCGACCGCGCCGCACAGCATCACCCCGGTCAGCACCTTGCGGCCGCCGAACTGGTCGGCCCACACGCCGAGGAAGATGCGGATCAGCGATCCGCTGAGCACCGGCGTGGCGATCAGCAGGCCGAACTGGGTGTCGTTGAGGCCGAGCTGCTGCTTTATCTGGATGCCGATGATCGAGAAGATCATCCATATCGCGAAGCAGACGGTGAAGGCGAAGGTACTGAGCCATAGCGCCCGTTGCTGCTGGCCGCCTGTGACGCCGGTGAGGTCCTGCATGTTCGTGTCCCCGTAGCGAATCTGGAAAGGAAAACCGCCCCGCCGCCCGCGGCGGCGTCAGGCGGCCAGCGCCTCGATCTCCTGCAGGCCGCGCACGCCGTAGCGCTCCTGCAGCGCGAGCAGGTAGTGCTGCAGTTCCTGCTGGCGCACCTGCAGTTCGAGGTAGTCGGAAATCTGTTCGCGCACCTGCTCGAAGCCGAGCGGCTCGCCCGCCTCGATCGCGTCCACGCTGACCACGTGGTAGCCCCAGCGCGATTCCACCGGGAAGCCGGCCAGGCCCTGCCGCAGGCGGAACACCTGGCGGTCGAACTCCGGCGTGGTCTGGCCGCGCTGCAGCCAGCCCAGCTCGCCGCCCTGGTCCTTCGACGGGCACTGCGAATGGCGCAGGGCGAAGTCGGCGAACAGCACCGGGTTGGCCTGCAGTTCGGCGATCAGGCGCTCGCCCTCGGCGCGCGCCTTGAAGCGGGCGGCGGCGTCATCGGCCGGCGCGGCCAGCAGGATGTGGCGCACGCGGATGCGATCCGGCGCGTGGAAGCGCGCGCGGTTGTGCTCGTAGTAGCGCAGGCAGTCGGCTTCGTCCGGCCTGCGATCCTCGACCTGGGTCTCCAGCAGCACGCGGATGCGGGCTTCCTCGATCGGTTCGCCGGCGGCCGGCCGGACCTGGCCGTCCAGGCCCAGCCGCTCGACCTCGCATCGCAGCAGTTCGCGCACCACCAGCGCGCGCGCCGCGTCGGCGCGCGCCTGTTCCGGCCGCGGCGCGCGGTGGAACTGCATCTCGCGGGCGATCTCGGCCTCGCTGATGCCGGCGTCGCCGACGAACAGCAGGCACGGCGCCGGCTGGCCCAGCGTGCGCTCGCCCTCGCCGGCCTCCTCATCATGCTGATGCCCGTGGTGGGCGGCGGCCGGCGCGGGCGCCGGCAGGTCGACGACGGTGATGGGCAGGCTGCGGCGTTCCGGCTCGATGCGGCGCATGGCTTCAGCTCCTGGGGCCGTAGCGCAGCGGGCGCTGGCGGCGGCGCACCACTTGGTAGGGCCGCCACAGGTAGCCGAGCGGGATGCTCCACACGTGCACCAGGCGGGTGAACGGCGTGATCAGCAGCAGCGTCATGCCGAGGAACACGTGCGCCTTGTAGACCCAGTGCACGTCGGCGATGTAGTCGGCCGCGCCCCAGCGGAAGGTGACGATGCGCTGCGCCCATTCGCCCAGCTGCATCATCACCCCTCCGTCCATGTGGTCGGCCGAGACCACGATGCTGATCATGCCCAGCACCAGCTGCGCGAACAGCAGCAGCAGCACCAGGGCGTCGCCGCGGGTGCCGGTGGCGCGCACGCGCGGGTTGGCCAGCCGGCGCACCAGCAGGATGGAGATGCCGACGAAGCACATCGCGCCGAACAGGCCGCCGACCGCCATCGCCATCAACTGCTTCTGCGGCGCGGTGATGAAGTGCTCGTAGAGCGCGTGCGGGGTCAGCAGGCCGACCAGGTGGCCGCCGAGGATGGCGAGGATGCCGATGTGGAACAGGTTGCTGCCCACGCGCATGCCCTTGTCCGACAGCAGCTGGCTGGAGCCGGTGCGCCAGGTGTACATCGACTTGTCGAAGCGCGCCCAGCTGCCGATGAACAGCACCGCCAGCGCGATGTAGGGATAGATCTGGAATGCGAACTGGTTGAGCGGGTTCATGGCTGCACCTGTCGGGTGGCGGCGGGGCGGGCGATCGTGCGGGCGGCGGGCGGGCAGTCCTCGCCGGGCGCCTCGGCGCCGAAGCGGACCGCCTCCTCCTCCCACAGCCGATCCATCGCCTCGGGGGTGTCGTCGCGGGATTCCTCGCTGGCGCGCTGGCGCATCACCCGCAGGTCGAGCTTGCCGTCGGCGTATTCGATCAGCATCTCGAACAGCATCGCGTAGGGGCTCTTGCGCTCCTCGGCGCGCGCGGCCAGCAGGCCGAGGATGGGACCCAGATGCTGCAGCCAGTCGCGGGCTTCCTCCTGCGGGCGCTGCTGCAGGTATTCCAGCAGCAGCGGCAGGTAGTCCGGCAGTTCCCTGGCCGCCAGCTCGAAGCCGTTCCTGCGGTAGGCCTCGACCAGGTCGACCATCGCCTGGCCGCGATCGCGCGATTCGCCGTGGATGTGCTCGAACATCAGCAGGCTCATCGAGCGGCCGCGATCGAACAGCGACAGCCAGCGGTCCTGCGCCTCCAGCGGATCGGTCCTGAGCAGGTCGCGCACGAACCATTCCAGCTCGGCGCGGCGGGATCCGGACAGGGCCGGCTCGTCGGCCGCTTCCAGCAGTTCGGCGCCGTGCTCCCAGAGTTCCTCGCGCGGATAGTCCAGCAGCACGCTGAGCAGCTTGAGCAGGCTCATCCGGCCACCTCGTCGTGCTTTTCCTGGCGGTTGGGATGCACCGCGTAGGCGGTGGACTTGCGCTGGCCGAACAGATCCGCCGGGCTGTCGCCGCTGCAGCCGTTGCCGAAGCTGAAGCCGCAGCCGCCACGCTCGCCGAAGGCGTCGTTGGCGTACTCACGGTGCGCGCTGGGAACGACGAAGCGATCCTCGTAGTTGGCAATCGCCAGGTAGCGGTACATGTCCTCGGCCTGGGCCACGGTCAGCCCGGCCTGCTCCAGCACCGCCAGGTCCTCGACGCCGTCCACGTTGCGCGCGCGGCGCCAGGCGCGCATGGCCATCATCCGCTCCAGCGCGCGGATCACCGGCGCCTCGTCGCCGGCGGTCAGCAGGTTGGCCAGGTAGCGCACCGGGATGCGCAGCGAGGCCACGTCCGGCAGTTCGCCGTTCATGCCGATGCGGCCGCGCTCGGCGGCGGACTGGATCGGCGACAGCGGCGGCACGTACCAGACCATCGGCAGCGTGCGGTATTCCGGGTGCAGCGGCAGCGCCAGCTTCCAGTCGATGGCCAGCTTGTACACCGGCGACTCGCGGGCCGCCTCCAGCCAGCTTTCGGGGATGCCTTCCTTGCGCGCGGCCTCGATCACCGCCGGGTCGAACGGATCCAGGAAGGTGTCCAGGTGCGCCTGGTACAGGTCCTTCTCCGCCGGCACCGAGGCCGCGGCCTCGATGCGGTCGGCGTCGTACAGCATCACGCCGAGGTAGCGGATGCGGCCCACACAGGTCTCCGAGCACACCGTCGGCTCGCCCATCTCGATGCGCGGGTAGCAGAAGATGCACTTCTCCGACTTGCCGCTCTTCCAGTTGTAGTAGATCTTCTTGTACGGGCAGGCCGACACGCACATGCGCCAGCCGCGGCACTTGTCCTGGTCGATCAGGACGATGCCGTCCTCCTCGCGCTTGTAGATCGCGCCCGACGGGCAGGCCGACACGCACGCCGGGTTCAGGCAGTGCTCGCACAGCCGCGGCAGGTACATCATGAAGGTCTTCTCGAACGCGCCGTAGATCTCCTTCTGCACGTCGTCGAAGTTCTTGTCCCTGGCGCGCTTGGCGAACTCGGTGCCGAGGATCTCCTCCCAGTTCGGCCCCCAGTGGATCTTCTGCATGCGCTGGCCGCTGATCAGCGAGCGCGGCCGCGCGGTCGGCTGGTGCTTGCCGTCCGGCGCCTCGTGCAGGTGCTGGTAGTCGAAGTCGAACGGCTCGTAGTAGTCGTCGATCTGCGGCAGGTCGGGGTTGGCGAAGATCTTGGACAGCATCCGCCAGCGCCCGCCGGCGCGCGGCACCAGCTTGCCGGCCGCGGTGCGCACCCAGCCGCCGTTCCACTTGTCCTGGTTCTCCCACTCCTTCGGGTAGCCGACGCCGGGCTTGGTCTCGACGTTGTTGAACCAGGCGTACTCGACGCCTTCGCGGCTGGTCCAGACGTTCTTGCAGGTGATCGAGCAGGTATGGCAGCCGATGCACTTGTCCAGGTTCAGCACCATCGCGATCTGGGCACGGACCTTCATCACAGCACCTCCTTGGCGGCGGACCCGGCGGGCACGGGTTCGCCGTCCAGCCAGTCGACCTTGTTCATCTTGCGCACGATCACGAACTCGTCACGGTTGGTGCCGGTGGTGCCGTAGTAGTTGAAGCCGTAGCTCAGTTGCGCGTAGCCGCCGATCATGTGGGTCGGCTTGACCACCACGCGGGTGACCGAATTGTGGATGCCGCCGCGGGTGCCGGTCACCTCCGAACCGGGCGTGTTGATGATGCGTTCCTGCGCGTGGTACATCATCGCCATGCCGTTCATCACGCGCTGGCTGACCACCGCGCGCGCGGCGATGGCGCCGTTGACGTTGAACAGCTCGATCCAGTCGTTGTCCTCGATGCCGGCCTCGCGCGCGTCGTCCTCGGACAGCCACACGATCGGCCCGCCGCGCGACAGCGTCTGCATGATCAGGTTGTCGCTGTAGGTGCTGTGGATGCCCCACTTCTGGTGCGGGGTGATCCAGTTCAGCACGATCTCCTTGTTGCCGTTAGGCTTCTTGCCCAGGATCGGCGCGATGGTCTTGGTGTCCACCGGCGGGCGGTAGCCCATGAAACCCTCGCCGAAGGCCAGCATCCACTCGTGGTCCTGGTAGAACTGCTGGCGGCCGGTCAGCGTGCGCCAGGGGATCAGCTCGTGCACGTTGGTGTAGCCGGCGTTGTAGCTGACGTGCTCGTCCTCCAGGCCCGACCAGATCGGCGAGGAGATGATCTTGCGCGGCTGCGCCTGCACGTCGCGGAAGCGGATCGCCTCGTGCTCCTTGCCCACCGCCAGGTGGGTGTGCTCGCGGCCGGTGAAGCCGCCCAGCGACTCCCACGCCTTGACCGCGACGTGGCCGTTGGTCTCAGGGGCCAGGTGCAGGATCACCTCGCAGGCGTCGATCGCCGTCTCGATGCACGGGCGGCCCTGGCTGACGCCTTCCTCGCGCACGCGGTGGTTGAGATCGCCGAGGAACTCGACCTCCTCCTTCGTATCCCAGTTCATGCCCTTGCCGCCGTTGCCGAGCTTGTCCAGCAGCGGGCCGAGCGAGGTGAACTTCTTGTACAGGTTGGGATAGTCGCGCTCGACCACCGCCATTGACGGCATGGTGCGGCCGGGGATGGGCTCGCACTCGCCCTTCTTCCAGTCGGTCACGCCCAGCGGCATCGCCAGTTCGTTCGGCGTGTCGTGCAGGGTCGGCACCAGCACCAGGTCCTTCTCCACGCCGAGCACGCCCGGCGCCATGCCGCTGACGGTGCGGGCGATGCCCTTGAAGATGTCCCAGTCGCTGCGCGATTCCCACGCCGGATCCACCGCCTTGGACAGCGGGTGGATGAACGGGTGCATGTCCGAGGTGTTGAGGTCGTTCTTCTCGTACCAGGTCGCGGTCGGCAGCACGATGTCCGAGTACAGCGCGGTGGTGCACATGCGGAAGTCGAGCGTGACCAGCAGGTCGAGCTTGCCTTCCGGCGCCTCGTCGCGCCACTTCACTTCCTCCGGCTTGATCGCGCCGCGCTCGCCCAGGTCCTTGCCCTGCAAGCCGTGGCGGGTGCCGAGCAGGTGCCGCAGCATGTACTCGTGGCCCTTGCCGGAGGAACCGAGCAGGTTGGAGCGCCAGATGAACATCACCCGCGGGAAGTTCTGCGGCGCGTCCGGATCGGCGAAGGCGAAGTCCAGCGTACCCTGCTTCATCTGCGCCACCGCGTAGTCGGCCGGCGCCATGCCGGCCTGCTCGGCCTCGCGCACCACCTGCAGCGGATTGCGGTCCAGCTGCGGCGCGCTCGGCAGCCAGCCCATGCGCACCGCGCGCAGGTTGAAGTCGACCAGGCTGCCGCTGTACCTGGACGCGTCGGCCAGCGGCGAGAGGATCTCGCGCGTGTCCAGCTTCTCGTAGCGCCACTGGTCGGAGTTGAAGTAGAAGTACGAGGTGCCGTTCATGTGCCGCGGCGGCCGGCTCCAGTCCAGCGCGAACGCCAGCGGCTGCCAGCCGGTCTGCGGGCGCAGCTTCTCCTGCCCGACGTAGTGCGCCCAGCCGCCGCCGGTCTGGCCGACACAGCCGCACATGACCAGCATGTTGATCAGGCCGCGGTAGTTCATGTCGTTGTGGAACCAGTGGTTCATCGCCGCGCCGACGATGATCATGCTGCGGCCACGGGTCTTGTCGGCGGTGCGGGCGAACTCGCGCGCGATCTCGATCACGTCGGCGCGCGGCACGCCGGTGATGCGCTCCTGCCAGGCCGGCGTGCCCGGCACGTCGTCGTCGTAGCTGGACGCGACGTTGCCGCCGCCGAAGCCGCGGTCCACGCCGTACTGCGCCAGCAGCAGGTCGTAGACGGTGGCCACGGTCCATTCGCGGCCGTCGGCCAGCTGCAGCCTGCGCACCGGGATGTTGCGCTCCAGCACCTCGTCGAAGCCGGTGGAAGCCGTCCACTTGTCGTGCTCGATGCCGCCGAAATAAGGGAAGCTGACCGCCTCGATGGCGTCGTGGTGATCCTTCAGGCTCAGGCGCAGGCGCGTGGCGCGGCCGGCGCTGTCCTTCTCCTCGATGTTCCACTTGCCCTTCTCGCCCCAGCGGAAGCCGACCGATCCATTGGGCACGGTCAGCTCGCCGCTGACCTCGTCCCAGGCCAGCGTCTTCCACTCGGGGTTGTTGCTCTCGCCCAGCCCGCCGAGATCACTGGCGCGCAGGAAGCGCTCCGGCACCAGGCGGCCGTCGTCGCGCTTCTCCAGCCGCACCAGCAGCGGCATGTCCGAATACTGGCGGCAGTAGTCGGTGAAGTACTGCGAGGGATTCTCGACGTGGAACTCGCGCAGGATGACGTGGCCGAACGCCTGCGCCAGCGCCGCGTCGGTGCCCTGCTTGGGATGCAGCCAGTGATCGGTGAGCTTGGCGACCTCGGAGTAGTCCGGCGTCACCGCCACCGTCTTGGTGCCGTTGTAGCGCGCCTCGGTGAAGAAGTGCGCGTCGGGCGTGCGCGTCTGCGGGACGTTGGAGCCCCAGGCGATGATGTAGCGGCTGTTGTACCAGTCGGCCGATTCCGGCACGTCGGTCTGCTCGCCCCACACCTGCGGCGAGGCCGGCGGCAGGTCGCAGTACCAGTCGTAGAACGACAGGCAGGCGCCGCCCAGCAGCGACAGGTAGCGCGCGCCGGCCGCGTACGACACCATCGACATCGCCGGGATCGGCGAGAAGCCGATCACGCGATCCGGACCGTACTGCTTGACCGTGTACAGGTTGGAGGCGGCGATGATCTCGTTGGCCTCCTCCCAGCTCACCCGCACGAAGCCGCCCATGCCGCGCCGGCTCTTGTACTCGCGCGCCTTGGCCTGATCCTCGACGATGCTGGCCCAGGCCTCCACCGGCGCCAGCGTCTTGCGCGCCTGCCGCCACATCTTCGCCAGCGCGCCGCGCAGCAGCGGGTACTTGATGCGGTTGGCGCTGTACAGGTACCAGGAATAGCTGGCCCCGCGCGGGCAGCCGCGCGGCTCGTGGTTGGGCAGGTCGGCGCGCGTGCGCGGGTAGTCGGTCTGCTGGGTTTCCCAGGTCACCAGGCCGTTCTTGACGTAGATCTTCCAGCTGCACGAGCCGGTGCAGTTCACCCCGTGGGTGGAGCGCACGATCTTGTCGTACTGCCAGCGCGCGCGGTAGCCATCCTCCCACTGGCGGCTCTCGGTCCGGGTGACGCCATGCCCCCCGGAGAAGGTCGTCGCGTCCTGCCGGAAGAATTGCAACCGGTCCAGAAGATGGCTCATGGGTGGATCTCCCCTTGGCTGTTCGTGTTGGTTTGGCTTGGGTGTCGGGTGTTGCGTGGTTGCCTTCAGCAGGGCGCCTCGGCGCCGCGCCGGAAGTACCACCACCACGTGATGGCCAGGCAGGTGACGTAGAAGACGATGAAGCCGTACAGCGCCATCTCCGGCCCGCCGGTCATGGCGATGGAGCTGCCGTAGCTCTTGGGGATGAAGAAGCCGCCGTAGGCGCCGATGGCCGAACTGAAGCCGATCACCGCGGCCGACTCGATGCCGGCCTGGCGGCGCGCCGCCGTCTGCGCGGCCTCGTCGCCGCCGGCCGACCAGCGCTCGTGCAGCGTGCGGAAGATCACCGGGATCATCCGGAAGGTGGAGGCGTTGCCGATGCCGGTCAGCACGAACAGCGCCAGGAAGCAGGCCAGGAAGCCGCGGAAATCACCGCCGCTGCCGTGGTCGGGCAGGAAGTGCAGCACGCCGAACACCGACGCGATCATCAGCGCGAACACCCAGAAGGTCAGCGGCGCGCCGCCGACGCGGTCGGACAGCCAGCCGCCCAGCGAGCGCGACAGCGCGCCCACCAGCGGCCCGAGGAAGGCGTAGGCCATCGGGTTGACGTCCGGGAACTGGGTCTTGATCAGCATCGGGAAGCCGGCCGAGAAGCCGATGAACGAGCCGAACGTGCCGATGTACAGCCAGCACATCAGCCAGTTGTGCTTGCGGCGGAAGATCACCGCCTGCTCGTTGAAGGACGAGCGCGTGGAGGCCAGGTCGTTCATGCCGAACCACGCCGCCAGCGTGCACAGCACCAGGAACGGCACCCACACGAAGCCGGCGTTCTGCAGGTAGATCGAGCCGCCGTCCACCTTGGCCTGCGGCCCGCCCAGCAGCGGGCCGAACAGCGCGCCGGTGATCACCAGCGGGATGACGAACTGGGTGACCGACACGCCCAGGTTGCCCAGGCCGGCGTTCATGCCCAGCGCATAGCCCTGGCGCGACTTGGGATAGAAGAAGGAGATGTTGGACATCGACGAGGCGAAATTGCCGCCGCCCAGTCCACACAGGATGGCGATGGTGACGAAGTGCCAGTACGGCGTGGTCGGATCCTGCACCGCCACGCCCAGCCAGATGGCCGGTATTAGCAGCGAGGCGGTGGCGATGGCGGTCCAGCGCCGGCCGCCGAAGATCGGGATCACGAACGAATAAAAGATGCGCAGGGTCGCCCCGGACAGGCCCGGCAGCGCGGCCAGCCAGAACAATTGGTCGGTGCTGAAGGCAAAGCCGATCTGCGGCAGGTTGACCGTCACCGCCGAGAACATCATCCAGATCGCGAACGCCAGCAGCAGCGCCGGGATGGAGATCATCAGGTTGCGGTTGGCGATGCGGTTGCCGGAGTCGGCCCAGAACGCCATGTCCTCCGGATGCCAGTCATGGATCAACGGTGAACGCTTGCGGGTGGCGCCGGGGGCCGGGACGCTCATGTCGCTCTCCTGGAGGAAGGGTTGCTGCCGGCACCCAGCGAGCCGCCGACAATGCTGTAGGCGGTGAATCTAGATAGGCGTTCACGCATGCGAATTGATTGAAATCAATCCGGTTCCCGGATCAGCCTCGTTCTTGATCCAAGTCAAGGAGCCGCAATCCGGTATCTGGCGGGCTTGCCGCCGCGCGGCCAGGCGTGTCGGGCGCGCAAACGCATTGGGAATCACTAACGTTCGGCCGCGCAAGCCGTGCGACGCGCGATTACGTAATCCTTGCTACGCCGACGGGTACGCCTGGCCACGGCGTGCGGACGCGTGATGGGCACAGGTGCGCGGAAACGCGAGTGCCGGCGACGGCCAATCCTGCGCAACTGCGGCGCGGGCGCGGGCGGTGGCCCACGTCAACGCACCGCGCCGGCGGCTTCGTGCGCGCTATGCGTCGCGGGGAGCGTGAGTGTCCGGCGCGGCCGCGTCGTCGTCGTGGCCGCACAGCGAGCAGCCCTCGCTCCATTCGCTGCTGCCGTCCTGGTAATGCTCGCGCTTCCAGATGGGGCTGCCGTGCTTGACCGCCTCGATCAACTGCCGGCAGGCGCGGAAGGCTTCGTCGCGGTGCGGCGTTCCCGCCGCCACGATCACCGCGAGATCGCCCACGCCCAGCCTTCCCCTGGCATGGGCGACGTACAGCTTCGCCGCCGGCCCGAACTCGGCCTGGGTCTGTTCGGCCATGCGCCGGAAACCGGCCAGGGCGAGCGGCTCGAACATGTCGTAGCTCACCCCGGTCACCACCTGCCCCTTGTTGAGGTCACGGACCCGGCCGACGAACATCGCGATGCCGCCATGCCCAGGATCGGAAACGAACTCCAGCGCGTCCTGAGGATCCAGGCGGCCGTCCTGGACGTCGACGACGAGACAACGGTTGCGTTCCATCTCAGCCTCCACTCACCGGCGGCAGGATCGCCACCGTCGCGCCGTCGGCCAGCGGCTCGCGCTCGCGCAGCACCTGGGTCTCGTCGGCGAACGCCGAGCAGCGCAGCAGCCCGGGATTGAAGCCGGCCTGTTCCGCACTCCAGCGGCGGTGCAGCGCATCGCGCAGATCCGCCACCACCGCGTCCTGCGGCAGTTCGACCTCGACCAGCGGGACGGCGCCGAGATCGCGGAACGCGCCGAAAAGACGGACCTTCACCTTCATGTGCACACCTCCAGCATGGGCGGCTGCCAATGGCCCGGCCCATAGACATCGACGAGTTGGCCGGCGGCAAGCTCGCCGCCGGCCTCGGGAACCACCACCCAGGCATTGGCCTGCAGCAGCGGCAGCAGCCGGAACGACTGCTGCTGCGGCAGCACCGTCGCCACCAGCCTTCCCTCGGCATCGCAGCACAGCCGCGCGTGCAGGTGCATGCGCAGGCCCGAACGCGCGTGCCAGGGCGCTTCCAGCCGCGCCCGCAGCGGAACCTCCGCCGGCAGGCCCAGCATCGCCGCCAGCGCCGGCTCGACGAAGAAGCGCAGCCCCACCGCCGTCGAGACCGGATTGCCCGGCAGGCCGAAATACAGCTGCCCGCCCGGCAGGGTGGCGAACAGCAGCGGCTTGCCGGGGCGGATCCTGACCTTGTGGAAGCCGATGTCGGCGCCGCACTCGCGCAGGGCCGAAGGCACGAAATCGTAGCGGCCCTGCGACACCGCGCCGGTGCTGACGATCACGTCCGCGCCCATCGCCAGCGCCTGGTCCAGCGCGCCCTGGAAGGCGATCGTGTCGTCGCCGATCACCACCCGCCAGATCACCTGCGCGCCGGCGGCGGCCAGCCGGGCATGCAGGAACGGGCTGTTGCTGTCGCGGATCTGGCCGCTGGCCAGCGCCTGCGCCGGGTCCGCCACCAGCTCGCGCCCGGTGGCGATGATCGCCACCCGCGGCCGGCGCACCGCCTGCACGTGGGAGACGCCCAGCGCGGACAGCATCGCCAGGTGCGGCGCCTGCAGTCTTTCGCCGGCGCGCATCACCACCGTGCCGCAGTCCACGTCCTCGCCGCGCCGGCGCACGTGCTGGCCCGGCACCGCGGCCGCGGCCAGGCGGATGCGGGTGCGCAGCGCGCCGCCCTGCTCCGCGCCGAGGACTTCCACCTGTTCCACCGGCACCACCGTGTCCAGGCCGTCGGGGATGCGCGCGCCGGTCATGATTTCCCACGCGCCGCCCTCGGCACGCGCGCGCCCGTCGCCGGCCGCCTGTTCGCCGCCGACGGCCACTTCCAGTCCCGCCTCCAGCGCCCGGCCGCCGCTGTCCACGGCGAAGCCGTCCATCGCCGCGTTGTCGAACGGCGGCAGCGCCTGCGGGCTTGCCACCGCTTCGGCCAGCACGGCGTCCAGCGCCTCGGCGACCGGCAGGCTCACGCTTTCCAGCCGGCGCGAACGCGCCAGCAGGATGGCCAGGGCTTGCTCGTGGCCGATCATGGGATCGCTTCTCCTTCGATGGCGGTGGCGGCAGGGGCCGCCAGCATAGTCCGACCTGCATCATGGCGGCGTGGCCGGCCCGCCGACGGCCTCGTCAGCGGCAGGTTCATCCGCCGACCGCCGCCATGTGCGACAGCAGCCCGGTCTGTTGCTGGTGCAGGCGATGGCCGTCGGCCTTGGCGCCCAGTTGCCCGGCGATGCGCGCCACCAGCGCGTCGTGATCGCGGTCGGCCTGCAGCAGCGGCCGCAGCGGGATGCCCCATTCGCCGAACAGGCACAGCCGCAGGTCGCCGCGCGCGGTGACCCGCAGCCGGTTGCAGCCGGCGCAGAAGTCGCGCGAGTACGGTGCGATGATGCCGATGCGCCCGGCATGGCCCGGGCGTCCGTATTCGCGGGCCGGGCCGCCATCGGCCGGGCGCGGGCGCAGTTGCCAGCCCTGTTCGATCAGCGCCTGCTCCAGCGTTTCCGCGCGCAGGTGGTGGCGCAGGAAGTATTCGCGGTTGTCGCCGGTGCGCATCAATTCGATGAAGCGGACCGCGGTGCGGCGATCGCGCAGGTAGTCGACCCAGGCGGGCAGCTCGTCGTCGTTCAGGCCGCGCAGCAGCACGGTGTTGATCTTGACCGCCTCGAAGCCGAGCGAAAGCGCCAGATCCACGCCCTCGGCCACCTCGGCGTGGCGATCGTGGCCGGTGATGGCGTGGAAGCGCGTGCCGTCCAGGCTGTCCAGGCTGACGTTGAGCGCGGTCAGGCCGGCGTCGCGCCAGCCGCGCACGCGCGCCGGCAGCAGGCAGCCGTTGGTGGTCAGCGCGATCCGGGCGATGCCGGGCACCGCCGAGATCGCGGCGATGATCGGCACCAGATCCTTGCGCAGGCTTGGTTCGCCGCCGGTCAGCCGGACCTTGGTCATGCCCAGCGCGGCGAAGGCGCGGACCAGGCGGACGATTTCCTCCAGCGACAGGAAGCCGGCCCCGCCGGTGGCGCGGTAACCGTCGGGCAGGCAGTAGCTGCAACGGTAGTTGCAGGCTTCGGTCAGCGACAGGCGCAGGTAGGGAAAGCGGCGGCCGTGGCTGTCGGCGAGCACGCCCGGCACCGGTCCGGCGCCCGGGGATATCGGCATGCCGATGGTCGACGGGTCCGGGACGGTGGCGGGGCGCATGCCCGCCGCATCGCACCGGAGTGCCATCGCTGGTATGCCTTTCATGGGCGGGCAGCTTATCGGCCGGCTTGCCGGCGGGGTTTGATCGAAATCAACCCCACCCCATTCGGGCAGGCCACGGCCGCATGCACGGAGCCGCGCCGTTCAGGCCAGCCGCTGCAATCCCAGGAAGAAGACCAGCAGCACCGTGTTGATCGCCCAGGTCACCGTGAGCGCCCGGGCGAGCAGGCCATAGCGGGGATCGGCGGCGCGCGGCGCCGCGCGCCAGACCGCGATCACGATCCAGGCGGTGTAGGCCAGCAGCAGGCCGAGCAACGCGACAATCACGCCCGCCTGCGCCGGCCGCGCCAGCATCCACAGCAGCAAGGCCCACAGCAGGCTGCTCGCGGCCACGCCGTAGAGCCAGAACACCCTCCACAGCGGACTGCCTTGTTTGTGCGGATCCGGGTTGGACATCGCCTCGCGCCTCCCGTTGCAGTGGGGATGGAGGAACCCGCGCCGGCAGCGGCAGCGGCGGATTCCGGCTTGCGTCGGCGATGCTACACCCTTGCAGGCGGCCCTGCCCCCGCGCCGCGCCCTTCAGCCGCGGCGCAGCGAGAAATGCCTGAACTGGCGATGCAGCCGCGCCAGATCCGGCATGGCCGAGGCGATCGGCAGGCAGCCCTCGCCGCGGCACTCCTGCACGATCCAGCGTTCCACGCCGCGCGCGGCCAGTTCGTCGGCCAGCCGGTACAGATCGGCCAGCGGGAACAACCCCGGCTCCCAGGTGGTGCGGCATTCGTGATCGACGCCGCTGTCGCGCAGGGCTTGCAGCGATTCATCGATCGGCGCGGCGCTGCGGTCGCGCCGGGTCACCTGGTCGTACAGGTCGCGCGGCGCCTTGACGTCCAGGCCCACCCAGTCCAGCAGCGGCAGGATCCGGCGCAGCCGCGCCGGGTACATGCCGCCGGTGTGCAGGCCGACCCGGTAGCCCAGCGCCTTCACCCGCGCGATGGCCTCCGGCAGCGCGGCCTGCGAGGTCGGTTCGCCGCCGGAGAACACCACCGCGTCGAGCAGGCCGCGGCGGCGTTCGAGGAAGGCTTCCACCGCCGTCCAGGCGATGCCGCCGGCGGCGCGCGCCGGCAGCAGTTCCGGGTTGTGGCAGTAGCCGCAGCGCCACGGGCAGCCTTGCAGGAACAACACCGCCGCCAGCCGGCCGGGAAAGTCGATGCTGGTCAGCGGCGTCATCCCGCCGACGCGGATCATGCGGCGGCGGCCACCGGCGCGGCGCAGGCGCGTTCGCTGAAGAAGCGGCGCTCGGCGTGCTCGCCCTGCTTGCCGATGTTGAAGCTGGACACCGGGCGGTGGTAGCCCATCACGCGGGTCCAGACCTCGCAGCGCTGGCGCTGCGCGTCGTCCAGCGTGGCGTGCGCATTGTGGGTGTGGGAAGCCGGGTTGCTCATGCGTGCATCTCCTTGGGTGATGGAACGGCGACGGGTCGCGGCGCGGCGGCCGCCTGTTGTTCCGCCAGCAGCCGCTCGTCGCAGCGCGGGCAGAATTCGTGCTCGCCCGCCAGGTAGCCGTGCACCGGGCAGATCGAGAAGGTGGGCGTGACGGTGATGTACGGCAGGCGGAAGCGGCCCAGCGCGCGCCGTACCAGCTCGCGGCAGGCCTCGCCGCTGGACACGCGCTCGCCCATGTACAGGTGCAGCACGGTACCGCCGGTGTAGCGCGATTGCAGCGCCTCCTGCCGCTCCAGCGCCTCGAACGGATCGTCGGTGAAGCCGACCGGCAGCTGCGAGGAGTTGGTGTAGTAAGGCTGCTGTCCGCTGCCGGCCTGGAGGATGTCCGGCCAGCGCCGGCGGTCCTCCTTGGCGAAGCGGTAGGTGGTGCCTTCGGCCGGCGTGGCTTCGAGGTTATAGAGGTGGCCGGTGTCCTCCTGGAACTCGACCATCCGCGCGCGAATGTGATCGAGCATGCGCAGCGCGAGGGCGTGGCCCCATTCGCTGGTGATGTCGTGGGCGTCGCGGGTGAAGTTGCGGATCATCTCGTTGACCCCGTTCACCCCCAGCGTCGAGAAGTGGTTGCGCAGCGATCCCAGGTAGCGCCTGGTGTACGGGAACAGGCCGTCGTCGATCAGCTTCTGGATCACCTCGCGCTTGATCTCCAGGCTGCGCATGCCCAGTTCCAGCAGTTCGTCCAGCCGCCGGTACAGCCCTTCCTCGTCGCCGCGGTGCAGGTAGCCCAGGCGCGCGCAGTTGATCGTCACCACGCCCAGGCTGCCGGTCTGCTCGGCGCTGCCGAACAGGCCGTTGCCGCGCTTGAGCAGCTCGCGCAGGTCCAGTTGCAGGCGGCAGCACATCGAGCGGATCTGGCCCGGGTCCAGTTCGGAATTGATGAAGTTCTGGAAGTACGGCAGGCCGTACTTGGCGGTCATCTCGAACAGCCGCTGCGCGTTCTCCGATTCCCACGGGAAGTCGGCGGTGATGTTGTAGGTCGGGATCGGGAAGGTGAACACCCGCCCGCGCGCGTCGCCGGTGGTCATCACCTCGATGTAGGCGCGGTTGATGAGGTCCATCTCGGCCTGCAGCTCGCCGTAGGTGAACGGCATCTCCTGCCCGCCGATGAACGGGGTTTGCTGGCGCAGGTCGGCCGGGCAGACCCAGTCGAAGGTGAGGTTGGTGAACGGGGTCTGCGTGCCCCAGCGCGAGGGCACGTTGAGGTTGAAGATCAGCTCCTGGATGCACTGCCGCACTTCGTCGTAGGACAGCCCGTCCTTGCGCACGAACGGCGCCATGTAGGTGTCGAACGAGGAGAACGCCTGCGCACCGGCCCATTCGTTCTGCAAGGTGCCGAGGAAGTTGACGATCTGCCCCACCGCCGAGGACAGGTGCCTGGGCGAGCCGGCCTCGACCTTGTTGGGCACGCCGTTGAAGCCCTCGTACAGCAGCGTGCGCAGCGACCAGCCGGCGCAGTAGCCGGCCAGCATGTCCAGGTCGTGGATGTGCAGGTCGCCCTCGCGGTGGGCGCGGCCCACCTCCGGCGGGTAGACCTGCGAGAGCCAGTAGTTGGCGGTGACCTTGCCGGACACGTTCAGGATCAGCCCGCCCAGCGAGTAGCCCTGGTTGGCGTTGGCGTTGACCCGCCAGTCGGCTCGGGTGAGGTACTCGTCTATCGACGCGACCGGGTCGATCAGGGCCGCCGGGGAGGTCTTGCGGGGGGAGGAAGTCGTTTCCATACCTTTCCACTTATCCACAATATGTTGTGGAAACCATCCCACAAAACAACCATATGTAGTTTGACTTGGATCAAGTGGGGGGCGCCCGGCGGGGGGAGCCCGCCTCCTGCCGCCGCACCGCGGGGCGGGCCTGGTCGGGGACGGGCTGTGTCACGGCTTAGCCGCGTGCCCTCACCCCTGCCCCTCTCCCGCAAACGGGAGAGGGGAACCCAGAGACGTCTCCACAACCTCCCTTCTCCCGCTTGCGGGAGAAGGTGGCCGAAGGCCGGATGAGGGAAATCCCCGCGCCGAACCAGGCTATATGCCCGTAACGCCTACTGGATGCGGCTTCGCCGCGTGCCCTCACCCCTACCCCTCTGCCGCAGGCGGGAGAGGGGAACCCAGAGACGTCTCCACAACCTCCCTTCTCCCGCTTGCGGGAGAAGGTGGCCGAAGGCCGGATGAGGGAAATCCCCGCGCCGAACCAGGCTATATGCCCGTAACGTCTACTGGATGCGGCTTCGCCGCGTGCCCTCGCCCCTACCCCTCTCCCGCAGGCGGGAGAGGGGAACCCAGAGACGTCTCCACAACCTCCCTTCTCCCGCTTGCGGGAGAAGGGCCTGCCCCGTACCTGATACGGGGTGGCCGAAGGCCGGATGAGGGAAATCCCGCGCCGGCCCGGGCTACCCGCCGAGAATCGGCAGCACGCTGCGCTGCCGCAGCGGCGACGGCGTGGCGAACGGATCCTGCTGCATCTGGTAGCGCTGCCAGAAGTTGTCGGCGATGCGCCATGCCGCCTCGTCGGCCTCGGCGCGCAGGGCCGGGTTGCCGGATTCGGCGGTGGTCTGCGCGAACAGTTCCAGCCAGCGCAGGAACAGTTCCGCCGACAGGCCGGGGATGGCCATGTGCTTGGGCATCGGCGCGCCGCGGAAGCGGCGGGTGCCGCGCAGCAATGCCGACCAGAAGGCGACCAGCTGGTCCAGGTGCTCCGGCCAGTCGTGCACGCGCGCCTCGAAGATCGGACCCAGCCGCGCGTCGAGACGCACGCGCGCATAGAAATCGTGCACCAGGCGCACGACTTCCTCCTCGCTGCATAGCTCGGGGCCGGGCCGCGGCGGCGCGGCGGGGACGGGTTGGATGCGCGGGCGATCGTTCACGCCGGCATTATCGCCGATGCCGCGCCCGCGCATCGCGGTTCACGGCGCGCCCTCGCCTTCCGGCACGTAGATCATACTGCCGTCCTTGAGCCGGTAGGCCACGCCGGCGCGCATGCCCTGCCCTTCGCCGATCTCGCCGCTGGCCTTGTAGCGTTCCAGCTTCTTGCCGTCCTTGACCACGATCTCCATCTGCGCCTCGCCGGGATTGACCACTATCACCGCGCGTTCCTGGCTGAAGGGATTGAACGGGTTGCGGATCAGCGCGATCAGCAGGATCGCGATGATCACCAGGAACACGTCGATCAGGTTGACCACCGACAGGATCGGATCGTCCTGGTCCTCCTCGCCCAGGTAGCGATGGCGCGCGCTCATCGCGCCTCCTGCATCAGCTTCTCGATGCGGCGCAGGTCCTGCAGCAGCCAGCGCCGGCGCACCACCAGCACGGTGTAGATGGCCGAGGCCGCCAGCAGCGAGACGATCACCGCGGCGAAGGCGACGCTGACGTGGCGCGCGACCTCGTCCATGCGGCCGTCGGACAGGCCGGCCAGCGCCGGTCCCATCGGGATCATCGTCGCCACCAGTCCCAGCATCGGCGCGGTGCGGGTGCCGATGCGCAGCGGCTCCAGCCTGCGCAGGATCCACAGTTCCAGATCCTCCATCCCGTCCCCGCTGCCGCGCCAGTGGCGCTCCAGCGCGTGCGTGCGCTTGTCTCCGTATCGCTGCACGGCCTCGACCAGGAAGGCGCCCAGCGCGTAGCAGGCGTAGAGGAACAGGAACACGATGATCGCCAGCACCGGCGCGAGGAACCAGCCGGACAGGTGATAGAGGAAGTTCTCGATGGGGTTCATGCGGTTTCCAGACGGGAAGCGTTGACGGTAAGGAGGACTTGGGCGCGGACGCCGCGCGCCTGCGCGAAGGCGCCGCCGGTGAACGCCAGCGCGGCGGGCAGCAGCCCCCACCACAGCCACGGCGAAGGGGCCGGCGTGGGCGCGGGCGTGCTGGCGCGCAGGCGCAGGCCCTGCACGCGCGCCATCGCCGGTGCGGGCGGCGGCGTATCGGCGGGTTGTTGCTGTTGTCGTTGCGGCGGTGGCGGCGCGGCGACATCGGCGGCGCGCGATTGCGGGCGCGCGGATGCCGCGGCCGGCGCAGCGCGCGCCGGCGCGGCCAGGCCGAATCCGGCCGACAGCCGCGCCACGTGCGGGCGCAGCTGGCTGCTGCCGGGCAGCAGGTCCAGCTTCGATTCGAGTTCATTCCAGGTGCGCGCCAGGCTGCGCAGGGTCGCCTCGTCGGCCTGCCAGTAGCCCTTGCGGTGCGCCTCCAGCATGCGCTCGACGATCTGCGCCAGCGCGTGCGGGTTGCTGCGCTCGAACCATTCGCGCATGCCGAGTCGATGGCGATCCTGCACGTAGACGTCGTGGAATTCCTGCCACTGGCGATCGCGCACCATGCCGGGGTCGACCGCCTGCCAGCCCCAGAAGTTGTCCAGCGAGGACACCACCTCCAGCGTGCCGGCGTAGCCTTCCTGCTGCATCTGCCGGATCCAGCCGGGATGGAACTGGCGCGTCTGCAACTCGGCGGCGAGGAAGCGCGCCGCGCTCTCCACTTTGCTGCGCACCGGATCGCGCAGGTTGGAGATGAACAGCGCCGGCGCCTTGCCGTCGAGGTGGCGCACCGCCAGCGACAGCCCGCCCAGGTAGGAGAACGGATCGTCGGTGGTCAGCATGCCGTACAGGTTGGACGATCGCGACAGCACCGCCGCCTGGGTGCCGCGCAGTTGCTCGGCGTAGGCGTTGACGCCCTTCGGAATCTCGCCCCAGTGCTTCGGATCGGGGCCGTAGCCGTGCTGCATGCGCTGCAGGTAGGACTCGGCCAGTGTGGCGTCGCTGTCCCACGCGTCGGTACGCAGCACCTTGCCGCCCAGGCCGCTGCCGTAGTTGCCCTGCGCGCTGGAGAAGATGCGGGTGCGCGCGTAGCGATCCGCCGCCTCGTCGTCCAGCCCCTGCGTCTTCAGCCGTGCGCGCACCGCCGCGGTGTGGCGGGCGATGGCGTTGTCGCCGCCCTCGGCGGCCTCGGCCAGCGCC
Source organism: Pseudoxanthomonas mexicana (assembly GCF_046736355.1). Taxonomy (GTDB): domain Bacteria; phylum Pseudomonadota; class Gammaproteobacteria; order Xanthomonadales; family Xanthomonadaceae; genus Pseudoxanthomonas_A; species Pseudoxanthomonas_A mexicana_B. The sequence goes on from NZ_CP157201.1 coordinate 3,505,081, forward strand.
AGCGCCTCGTTGAGCCGCTGCATCACCACCGGGAACTGGTCGCGGTACAGGCCGGTGGCCGACAACACCACGTCCACGCGGGGACGACCGAGTTCGGCGGAAGAAATCAATTCGACGCCACTGATGCGGCCGCCCTCGTCCCACACCGGCCGCACGCCCAGCGCGGCGAACACCTGCGCCTCGAGGATGCCGTTGTGGCGCATGGTCTCCACGCCCCACAGCGAGAACGCCAGCTTCTCCGGCGCCTGGCCGTGTTCGGCGCGGTACGCCTCCAGCAGTTGATCCAATGCGGCCTGCCCGGCCTGCCAGGCCGCGCGCGACGGCACCCGCATCGGGTCGAAGCCGTACAGGTTGCGGCCGGTCGGCAGGCTCTCCGGCGTGCGCAGCGGATCGCCGCCCAGGCCCGGCGCGCTGTAGCGGCCGGCCAGCGCGGCCAGCAGCGCCTGCGTCTCGTGGGTGGCGTCGAGCGAGGCGTCGGCGCGGCGCGCGGCCTGCAGCAGATCGCGCTCGGCCTGGGGCGCGCCGCCGGCCAGCGGCTGGCCCTCGCGCAGGTGGTGTTGCAGCCAGGCGCGGCCGGGTTCCTGCGCCAGTTCTCGGTAGTCCACGCTGGCGGCATGTTCGCTCGCCAGTCCCAACGCCTGATCCAGGCGCTGGCCCAGCATCAGCCGCACGGTGTCGGTGCGGCGCTCGCCGGAAGCCGATGCGCCGAAGGTGTGCAGGCCCTGCGGCTGCGCCTGCCCGGCCAGCGCATCGAGGTATTCGTGCAGTGCGATCAGGAAGTCGTCGAACCCGGCCTCGATGCGCGCGCGCGACCAGCCCAGGTCGCCGGCGATGCTGCCGTCGGCGGCCAGCGCGGTCAGTTCGCTGCGCACCTGCTCGCGCACCGCGCCGTGATCGAGCTGGTGGTATTCCTCGATCAACTGGTGCATGCGCAGCGGCTCGCCGTGCAGGCCGGCCGCGCCGAACGCGGGGGTCTGGTGGCTGACGATCACCGCGCGGCCGCGCCGCTTGGCCTGCAGGGCCTCGCCGACGTCGTCGACGATGAACGGGTAGACCACCGGCACGTCGCCGACCAGCAGCATCGGGTTGTCGTGCACCGACAGGCCGCGCTCCTTGCCGTAGGTCCATTCCTGCGTGCCGTGGGTGCCGAAGTGGACGATGGCGTGGCTGGCCAGCGGCTCGCGCAGGTACAGGTAGGTCGCCAGGTAGTGGTGATCCACCGGCGTGCCGGTGTCGTGGTAGGACGCGCCGCTGTCGCCGCCGCCGCCGGCCCCGCTGCGGGTGGGCTGCGGCAGCAGGGTCACGTGGCCCAGGGTCAGGCGCGGGATGGCGAAGTAGTCCTCGCCGCCGCGCCGGATCACGAATGCGCCGGCCTCCGGCTCACCCCAGCGCGCGACGATGGGCGCGCGCACCGCTTCCGGCAGCGCCTGCAGCCAGCGCCGGTATTCGCGCACCGGCAGCAGGCCGAGCAGGCCCTCGCTTTCCAGCGCCTCCCACTGGCCGTCGCGGTAGTACGGGGCCAGCAGCCGTTGCAGGCGCGGCAGCAGCATCGCGGCCGTCTCGTGGCCGGCGTCGTAGCCGGCCGCGCGCAGCACCGCCAGCGTGTGCGCCAGGCTCTCGGGCAGGTTCAATCCGGACGCGCCGAGGTTCTTCTCGCCCGGCGGGTAGTTGTAGAACACGATCGCCACGCGCTTGTCCGGCGCCGGCGTGCGCCGCAGCGCGGCGTAGTTCAACGCCTTGGCCAGCAGCGAGTCCATCTGCGCGGGGATCGGCTGCGGCGGCGTGCGCGACTTGCCGGCCGCCACGATCAGCGGATCGATGAAGCCGGCCTGCTCGGGGATGGCCAGGTAGAACGAGGTCGCGCCGGGCGAGATGCCCTGGCGATCGGCCCGCCATGCCGCTTCCGGACCGTCCCAGTAGGTGATCGCCTGCAACACCGGCACGTCCAGCCGCGCGTAGTCCTGGCCGATGCTGCCGCGGTACATGATCTCGAAGTTGACCACCACGTCGACGAAGGCTTCGCCGCCGCGCATCAGCAGCGCCTCCACCGGTGCGCCGGCGTCGGTGTCGCGGAAGAACGGCACGGCGATGCCGTCGCGCGCCTCGACGCCGCGGATCAGCGCGTCGATGTGCGCGGTGGAATCCGAGCCGATCGCCGAGGCGAACATCGCGATGCCGACCACCGGCTGGCCCGGCTTCACCTTCGGCCCCAGCCAGGCCAGGTAGGCGTCGAGATCGGCGAAGGCGAGATCGCCGTAGTCCGGATGGTAGAGGCCGGTCTTCGGCATCACCAGCGGCGGCATCGCGTCGGCCGGCGCGCGGCCGCTGGCGCGCCAGCGCGACAGGTAGTCCATCAGCGCGGCCAGGTTGCGCTCGCCGCCGTTGCGCGCGTAGGCCGCCAGCCGCGTGGCCGCCTCGTCGTCCAGCCCGCGCGCGCGTTCGCCGTCGCGATCGACCAGCAGCACGCGCGGCAGGTCCGCCAGCTGCTGCGCCAATTGATCGTCGCGGTACATCTGCACCGGCGGCACTTCCACCAGCACCAGATCCGCCTGGCGCATGCGCGCCAGCGCCTCCGGCAGCGCGTCGGCCGCCAGCGGCGCGGCATGGTAGTCCAGCGCCACGCCGGCGGCGGCCGCCTGCTGCCGGTACAGCGCCAGCTTGCCCTGCGGGAAGAAACCGCTACCCACCAGCGCCAGCCGCGCCGCGCCGGGCGCCGGTTCCCGCGCGGGGGCCTGCTGCGCACCCGCCTGCCCGCTTCCGAGCAGGAGAGACAGCAGCAGGACGGGCAGCAGCAGGCCGCCACGCAGGATGCTTGTCGGCAACGCGTGCCGCATCATGATCAGAAACCCAGGCTCAGCATCGCGTAGACGAAGCGCCCGCGCTCGCGATAGTTGTACGGCGCGCCGCCGTCCTCGACCCGGTGATCGGTCAGGTTCTCCACGCCCAGCTGCACGCTGGCGCGCTCGCCGAAGCGCCGCCGCACCGCCGCGTTCCACAGGCCGTAGGAAGGCTGCTGCAACAGCGCCGCGCCGCTGGCGGCCGGGTAGACCCGTTGCCGGCCGGTGTATTCGTAGCGCGTCTCGACCTGCCAGGCCTGGCCCGGGCTGGTCCAGTCCAGGCGCGCGTTGCCGGACTGCAACGGCCGCTCGGCCAGGCGCTGGTCGCTGCGCTCGTCGCGCACGTCGTTGTAGGCATGGCTGGCGGTCAATCGCAGGCCCGCCGGCAGCTCCGCGCCGAACTCGGCCTCGGCGCCGCGGATGCGCACGTCGTCCACGTTCTCGTAGCGGTACAGGCGGCGCAGCGGCAGGGTGCAGCGCTCGACGCAGACGCTGTTGATCAGGTCCTCGACGGTGTTGCGGTAGACCGTCACCCGGCCCCAGAAGGCGTCGCGCGAATAGCCCAGCGACAGCTCCACGTTGTCGCTCATCTCCGGCTGGATGTCGGGGTTGCCGATGAAGCTGTGCGGACCGTCGAAGCGGTAGTCGGGCGAGATCTGCTTGAGCATGGGCGCCTTGAAGCCGCGCGAGTAGCCGCCCTTGAGCGTCCAGTGCTCGGCCGGTTTCCACACCGCGTAGATGCGCGGGCTGAACTCGCTGCCGAACAGTTCGTGCTTGTCCCAGCGCACGCCATAGACCAGGTCGAACGCCTCGCCGATGCGCCACTCGTCCTGGCCGAACAGCGCGTACTGCCTGGCCTCCTCCTCGCCGCCGGCGAAGGAGGGATGCTGCAGGCGCTCGGCGCGCGCCTCGAAGCCGCTGGTCAGGTGGTGGCGCTCGCCCAGCGCGAGGCCGTAGTGGCCGTCCAGCGCCTTCTCGCCGGCTTCCTGCTCGGGCGAGGGCGCCACGCCCTCGGTGTTGTGCTGGCGCTGGTGGATGGTGGCGGTATAGCCGCGCAGGCGCAGGTGGCCGCCGCCCAGCTCGCCGTCGTAGGACAGGCCGGCATGGGTGCGGTCGAAGTCGTAGGACTGCCGGTAGAACAGCGCGCCGCTGCGGGTGCCGTACCAGCGATCCTCGTCGCCCTTCATCACCGTCAGCGCCAGCTTGTGCGCCTCGCCCGGCCGCCATTGCAGGCGCGCGCGCAGCGTGGTCTGTTCCTGGCCCTCGCGCTGCGCCAGGCGCGCGTCGGAGGGTTCCGGCAGCGGCTGCTGTTCCTGCCAGGCACCGTTGACGGTCAGGCTGAAGTCCTGGCCGAGCGGGCCGGAGGCGTAGACGCTGGCCTGGCGCAGTTCGCCGCCGTCGTCCTCGGGCAGGTGGCCGTAGCCGATGCGCGTGCTGCCGCGCCACTGCCTGGCGTCGCCGCGGGTGATGATGTTGATCACCCCGCCCAGCGCGTCGGATCCGTACAGCGAGGACAGCGGCCCGCGCACGATCTCGACCCGCTCGATCGCCTCCAGCGGGATCCAGCCGAATTGCAGATCGCTCAGGCCGAACACCTGGTCGGTGGCGGCGATGCGCTCGCCGTCGATGAGCACCAGGGTGTGCCGGCTCTCCATGCCGCGGATGCTGACCACGCGCCGGCCGAGGCTGCCGACCGCGCGGACGTTCAGGCCCGGCGCATCGCGCACCGCGTCCAGCACGTCGCGCGCCGGGCGCATGCGCAGTTCCTCGCCGGTCACCACGGTCACGCTGGCCGGCGCGCTGTCCACGCTGCGCTCGGTGGCCGTGGCGGTGACGATGATGGCGTCCAGGTCCTTGACGTCGGCGGCGGCGAAGGCCGGCGTCGCCAGCAGCGCGCCCAGCAGGACGGCCGGTTTCAGCAGGCGGGAGGGAGGAAGGGTGCGCGCATGCGCGGGATGGCCCAGCGGACGCTGCTGCCAAAGGGAGGATCGGTGCATCGCGAGGGAACTCCAGATCGGTTTCGGAGAGAAGCGCGGGCTGGGCCATTACCTGGCGCGCTGTCAAAAGCTTCCTGAAACGATAATGATTCCCATTTGCTTTTGATTTGATCTGGATCAAGCCGGCCGGGATCTTTGGGGATCCGTGGGCTCAAAGCAGCGGAGCAAGCTCCGCTCTACATCACCCCTGTAGCGCCGAGCTTGCTCGGCGGCGCCTGGGCTCTGCGCGGGATGCAGGGCAGCGGAGCAAGCTCCGCTCTACATCAATCCCCGTAGCGCCGAGCTTGCTCGGCGGCGCTTGGGCCCTGTGCGGGATGCAGGGCAGCGGAGCAAGCTCCGCTCTACATCGCCCTGTAGCGCCGAGCTTGCTCGGCGGCGCTTGGACCCTGTGCGGGATGCAAGGCAGCGGAGCGAGCTCCGCTCTACATCATCCCTGTAGCGCCGAGCTTGCTCGGCGGCGCTTGGGCCCTGCGCGGGATGCAGGGCAGCGGAGCAAGCTCCGCTCTACATCGCCCTGTAGCGCCGAGCTTGCTCGGCGGCGCTTGGACCCTGTGCGGGACGCCGGGCGGCGGAGCAGGCTCCGCTCTACAGGGCGGTTGCGCGGCCTATTGTTGTAGAGCCGAGCTTGCTCGGCTGCTTTTCCGTCTGGGCTTCGGAACCGGGAGCAGCGGAGCAAGCTCCGCTCTACAAATCCCGGGCATGGCCAACGCGCGTGTCACCAGATGCGGACGCGATCCTCCGGGGCGATCCACAGCGGATCGGCCGCGCCCACGCCGAAGGCGTCGTACCAGGCGTCGAGGTTGCGCAGCGGCGCGAACGCGCGGATGTGGCCCGGCGAGTGGGTGCCGTTGACCAGCTGCTGGCGCAGCGCATCGTCGCGCCACAGCGTGCGCCACACCTGCGCCCAGCCCATGAACAGCCGCTGCTCGCCGGTGAAGCCCTCGATCACCGGCGCCGGCTTGCCGCCGAGCGAGCGGCGGTAGGCTTCCAGCGCGATGGTCAGGCCGCCGAGGTCGCCGATGTTCTCGCCCATCGCCACGCGGCCGTTGATGTGCATGCCGGGCAGCTGCGGGAAGGTGTAGGCCTCGTACTGCGCGCCCAGCTTGGCCGCCTGCGCCTCGAACTTGGCCGCGTCGTCGGCCGTCCACCAGTCGCGCAGCACGCCCTGGCCGTCGGACTTGCGGCCCTGGTCGTCGAAGCCGTGGATGATCTCGTGGCCGATCACGCCGCCGATGGCGCCGTAGTTCACCGCCGGATCCGCCGACGGGTCGAAGAACGGCGGTTGCAGGATCGCCGCCGGGAACACGATCTCGTTCTTGACCGAGTTGTAGTAGGCGTTGACCGTCTGCGGGGTCATGCTCCACTCGCCCTTGTCCACCGGCTGGCCGATGCGCGCGCGGCGGTAGTCCCACTCGAAGCGCTGCGAGCGCTGCGCGTTGCCGAACAGGTCGCCGGCGACCACGGTCAGGCCGCTGTAGTCGCGCCATTTCTCCGGGTGGCCGATCTTCAGACCGAAGCCGGCGAGCTTGGCCTTGGCCTCGGCGCGGGTGGCGTCGCCCATCCACGCCAGCGCGTCCAGCCGCGTGCCCATCGCCACCTTCACGTTGGCGACCAGCTCGTCCATCTTGGCCTTGGCCTCGGCGGGGAAGTACAGCTTGACGTAGTCGCGGCCGATCGCCTCGCCCATCGTGCCTTCGGCGAAGGCCACGCCGCGCTTCCAGCGCTCGCGCTGCTCGGGCTGGCCGGACAGGAACTTGGCGCGGAACTCGTAGTGCGCGTCGACGAAGGCGCGCGACAGCAGCGGCGCGGCGTTGTCGATGGTGTGGAAGGCCTGCCAGGCCTGCAGCGTGGCGAGGTCGGCGTCGGCGTAGATCTTGGCGATCTTCGGGATCGCGGTGGACTGGCGCACGACCACGCGCGGGGCCTGCTCGACGCCGGCGGCGGCGAAGTACTCGGCCCACGGGAAGCCCGGCGCGTAGGTCGCGAACGCGGTGCGCTCGACCGGGTTGTAGGTCTTGTCGCGGTTGCGGCTCTCGGCGCGGGTCCAGTGCGCCTCGGCGATGCGCGTCTCCAGCGCCAGGATCGCCTTGGCGTTGTCGGCCGGATTCGGCCAGCCGCCCAGTTCGAGCAGTTGCGCGATGTAGGCCTGGTAGCGCTCGCGCTGCGGGGCGAAGTTGTCGCGCAGGTACATCTCGCGATCGCCCAGGCCCAGGCCGGACTGGCCCAGGTACAGCGTGTAGCGGTCCGGGTCGCGCTGGTCGTCGCCCACGTTCATGCCGAAGAAGGCGCGGCCGAAATCGCCCTGGCTGGCGCCCATCAGCCGTGCCAGCGCCTGCTTGTCGCCGGCGGCGCGGATGGCGTCCAGCGGCGCCTGCAGCGGCTTGGCGCCGAGCGCCTCGATCGCCGCCTCGTCCATGAAGCCGGCGTACAGCGCGGCGATTTTGGCTGCGTCGCCGCTGGCCGGATCGCCGGCCGGGTAGCTCTCGACCAGCGTGCGCAGGCGCGCCTCGGACAGCTCGCGCAGCATCAGGAACGAGCCGTAGCTGGACTGGTCGGCGGGGATCTGGGTGGTGTCGGCCCAGGTGCCGCTGACGTAGCGGAAGAAATCCTGGCCCGGCCTGACGCTGCGATCCATGCCGGCGGTGTCGATGCCCCAGCTGCCGTAGCGCTTGGCTTCGATCGTCTGCGCGGCGCCGGCGCCGCTGGCGGCGGGGGCCTGGAACAGCGACAGCAGCGTACAGGCGTCGCCATCCAGGCAATCGTGCCGTTCATGGGCGGCCAGCGGCGCGGCCAGGGTCAGGGCGAGGGTGGTGGCAACGGACAGAAGTGACTTTTTCAACGCTATCTCCAGGGCTGGAAAGGCCGTGCGCGCGTGCGCCTTGGCGGGCCGCGACGCACTGCCGGGTTCGGCCGCGCCTGCGGGCAGGACGGCCATCGATCGCTTGCTCGGGGGCCGCGTGGGCGGGATCCCCTGTCCGCGCGACGCCTTCGGACCCCGCGCTCGGCGGGACCGGGGCGCACCACGGCTGCCTGCATCATAGGCGAGCGCGGCGGCTGTCCGCGGCATGACTTATGGACTATTGGCGCATGCGCCCGGGCCCCGGGATCGGGCAAGATCACGGTTCGCCACGGCCGCGGAGCGCATGCGCAGCATGCCCGCGCCGTCCTTCGGAATCCCCGCGAGCCGCGCCGTTGCGCGCGATGCGCACCACGCGCGGCTCCCCACGCCCAGCCTACGCCAGCCATGAACACTGCCTACCGCAAGCCGCTCCCCGGAACCTCGCTGGACTACTACGACGCGCGCGCCGCCGTCGACGCCCTGAAGCCCGGCGCCTGGGACGCGCTGCCCTACACCGCGCGCGTGCACGCCGAGAACATCGTCCGCCGCGCCGACCTGGCGATGCGCGACGCCTACCTGGGCCAGTTGATCGAACGCCGCCGCGACCTCGACTTCCCGTGGTTCCCGGCGCGGGTGGTCTGCCACGACATCCTCGGCCAGACCGCGCTGGTGGACCTGGCCGGCCTGCGCGACGCCATCGCCGACCAGGGCGGCGACCCGGCGCAGGTCAACCCGGTGGTGCCGGTGCAGCTGATCGTCGATCACTCGCTGGCGGTGGAATGCGGCGGCTACGACCCGCAGGCATTCGCGAAGAACCGCGCCATCGAGGATCGCCGCAACGAGGATCGCTTCCACTTCATCGACTGGACCAAGCGCGCGTTCAAGAACGTCGACGTGATCCCGCCGGGCAACGGCATCATGCACCAGATCAACCTGGAGAAGATGTCGCCGGTGATCTACGTGCAGGGCGGCGTGGCCTTCCCCGACACCTGCGTGGGCACCGACTCGCACACCCCGCACGTCGATGCGCTGGGCGTGATCGCGGTGGGCGTGGGCGGGCTGGAGGCGGAGAACGTGATGCTGGGCCGCGCCTCGTGGATGCGCACGCCGGACATCGTCGGCGTCGAGCTGGCCGGCAGGCCTGCGCCCGGCATCACCGCCACCGACATCGTGCTGGCGCTGACCGAGTTCCTGCGCCAGTCGAAGGTGGTCGGCGCCTACCTGGAGTTCCGCGGCGAAGGCGCCTCCGCGCTGACCATCGGCGACCGCGCCACCATCTCCAACATGGCGCCCGAGTACGGCGCGACCGCGGCGATGTTCTTCATCGACGACAACACCCTGGACTACCTGCGCCTGACCGGCCGCAGCGACGAGCAGGTGGCACTGGTGGAAACGTATGCGAAGGCCACCGGCCTGTGGGCCGACGCGCTGGCCGGCGCGCAGTACGAGCGCACGCTGCACTTCGACCTGTCGAGCGTGGAGCGCAACATGGCCGGCCCGTCCAACCCGCACCGCCGCCTGCCGACCCGCGCGCTGGCCGAGCGCGGCATCGCCGACGAGGCCAAGCTGGTCGCCGGCAAGGCCGAGGAGGCGCAGGGCCTGATGCCGGACGGCGCGGTGATCATCGCCGCCATCACCTCGTGCACCAATACTTCCAACCCGCGCAACGTGATCGCCGCCGGCCTGCTGGCGCGCAACGCCAACGCGAAGGGCCTGCTGCGCAAGCCGTGGGTGAAGACCTCGCTGGCGCCCGGATCCAAGGCCGTGCAGCTGTACCTGGAGGAAGCCGGCCTGCTGCCGGAACTGGAAAAGCTCGGCTTCGGCATCGTCGCCTTCGCCTGCACCACCTGCAACGGCATGAGCGGCGCGCTGGATCCGGCCATCCAGCAGGAGATCATCGACCGCGACCTGTACGCCACCGCGGTGCTCAGCGGCAACCGCAACTTCGACGGCCGCATCCATCCCTACGCCAAGCAGGCGTTCCTGGCCTCGCCGCCGCTGGTGATCGCCTACGCGATCGCCGGCACGGTGCGCTTCGACATCGAGAAGGACGCGCTTGGCTTCGATGCCGACGGCAACCCGGTGACGCTGAAGGACATCTGGCCGAGCGACGCCGAGATCGACGCGGTGGTGCGCGCGTCGGTCAAGCCGGAGCAGTTCCGCAAGGTCTACGAGCCGATGTTCAATATCCGCGTGGAGCACGGCGAAGCGGCCGAGCCGCTGTACGCATGGCGGCCGCAGAGCACCTACATCCGCCGCCCGCCCTATTGGGAAGGCGCGCTGGCCGGCGAGCGCACCCTGCGCGGCATGCGCCCGCTGGCGGTGCTGGGCGACAACATCACCACCGATCACCTCTCGCCGTCCAACGCGATCCTGCTGGACAGCGCGGCCGGCGAATACCTGGCCAAGATGGGCCTGCCGGAGGAGGACTTCAATTCCTACGCCACCCACCGCGGCGATCACCTGACCGCGCAGCGCGCGACCTTCGCCAACCCTAAACTCGTCAACGAGATGGCGGTAATCGACGGCCAGGTCAGGCAGGGCTCGCTGGCGCGCATCGAGCCGGAGGGCGAGGTCACGCGGATGTGGGAGGCGATCGAGACCTACATGGACCGCAAGCAGCCGCTGATCATCATCGCCGGCGCCGACTACGGCCAGGGCAGCTCGCGCGACTGGGCCGCCAAGGGCGTGCGCCTGGCCGGCGTGGAGGCGATCGTCGCCGAGGGCTTCGAGCGCATCCACCGCACCAACCTGATCGGCATGGGCGTGCTGCCGCTGGAGTTCAAGCCCGGCCAGAACCGCCACAGCTTCGCCATCGACGGCACCGAGACCTTCGACGTGATTGGGCAGCGCAGGCCGCGCGCGGACCTGACCCTGGTGATCCGCCGCGCCAACGGCGAGACCGTCGAAGTGCCGGTCACCTGCCGGCTGGACTCGGACGAGGAAGTCTCCATCTACGAGGCCGGCGGCGTGCTGCAGCGGTTCGCGCAGGATTTCCTCGACGCGAACAAGACCGCCTGACCCGGCTTCCCCCCCTTGCCGCGCATCGGCAAGGGGAGGACGAGGGGGTGGCTATTCGCTTGCCCCCAATCTTCGCCACAACGCACACTCCCGATAGCAATCCTTGCCATATGCAAGGTCCAAAACGATGCTGCTATCGGCTTCAACCTGTGCCACTGGCGGCAGATTCGCTTCTCCGACCATTTGCTTCTCACGCAAGTGGAGAGAAAACCAGCAACGAGACCACCCACCATGCCCAAGGACCTCGCTCCCGCCACGGAAGGCGAACTGCTGATTTACCCGGCCGGCGACGGCTCGGCAGGCATCCGCGTCCTGCTGGCGGGCGACACCGTATGGCTGACCCAGGCCCGGATCGCCGAGCTGTACCAGACCACGCCGCAGAACATCACCCAGCACCTCAAAGCCATCTATGCAGAAGGGGAACTGGAGGAGGCGGCAACCTGTAAGGATTACTTACAAGTTCGCCAGGAGGGCGGGCGCAAGGTCTCCCGCCGACCGAAGCACTACCGGCTGGAAGCCATCCTCGCCGTCGGCTACCGCGTCCGCTCCACCCGCGGCACCGAGTTCCGCCAGTGGGCCACGGCGCGGCTGGCGGAATACCTGGTCAAGGGCTTCGTGCTGGATGACGAGCGGCTCAAGGGCAACCTCGGCCCGGCCTCCCACTTCGACGAACTGCTGGCCCGTATCCGCGAGATCCGCGCCAGCGAGGCGCGAGCGTACCAGCGCATCCGCGAAATCTTCGCGATGGCGGTGGACTACCGCGAGGGCGAGCAGGACAGCCAGCACTTCTTCGCGATCATGCAGAACAAGATGCACTACGCCGCCACCGGCCTGACCGCGGCGGAGATCGTCCACCGGCGTGCCGATGCCGCCCGGCCCAACATGGGCCTGACCGCCTGGAAGGGCAGCCGCGTGCTCAAGCAGGACGTAGGCGCCGCCAAGAACTACCTGGATGCGCAGGAGATCGACACCCTCAACCGCATCACCGTCATGTTCCTGGACCAGGCCGAATTCCGCGCCATGCGCCGGCAGGACATCCGCCTGACCGACTGGCATGCGTTCCTCGACAAGTTCCTGCGCGACACCGAACTGCCGGTGCTGGACAATGCCGGCAAGACCCGGCATGCCGACGCGCTGCAGTGGGCGGAGCGCCAGTACGACGCGTTTGCCGAGCAGCGGCGGTTGCGGGCCGAACAGGCGGCGGACGCCAGGTATCTGCAGGATCTGCGCGCGACGGCGGAGACGATGCGAGCCGCGACCGCGCGCAAGACAGCCACGACCAGGAAAGCCCGCAGGATGCCGAAGTCCGGCGGCACCGGAGACGAACCATGAGCACGACGACGAAGCACGCCCCGCAACTGAAAATCCCCGCCACCTACATGCGCGGCGGCACCTCCAAGGGCGTGTTCTTCCGGCTGGAGGACCTGCCCGAAGCCGCGCGGGTGCCGGGTCAGGCGCGCGACCGCCTGTTCCAGCGCGTGATCGGTTCGCCCGATCCCTACGGCAAGCACACCGACGGCATGGGCGGGGCGACGTCGAGCACCAGCAAGTGCGTGATCCTCTCGCCGGCCAGCCAACCGGATCACGACGTGGACTACCTGTACGGGCAGGTGTCCATCGACACCGACTTCGTCGACTGGTCGGGCAACTGCGGCAACCTGTCCACCGCCGCCGGCGCGTTCGCGATCCATGCCGGCTATGTCGACCCGGCGCGGCTGCCGGAGAACGGCACCTGCGTGGTGCGCATCTGGCAGGCCAACATCGGCAAGACCATCGTCGCGCACGTGCCGGTGAACGGCGGGCAGGTGCAGGAGACCGGCGATTTCGAGCTGGACGGGGTGACCTTCCCGGCGGCGGAGATCGTGCTGGAGTTCATCGATCCCTCCGACGAGGGCGAAGGCGGGGACGGCGGGGCGCTGCTGCCCACCGGCAACCGGGTCGACGAACTCGACGTGCCGGGCGTCGGCCGGCTCGCGGCGACGATGATCAGCGCCGGCATCCCGACCGTGTTCGTCAATGCGGCCGACATCGGCTACGACGGCACCGAGTCGCAGCCGGCGATCAACGATGACAAGGCCGCGCTGGCCAGGCTGGAGGCGATCCGCGTGGCCGGTGCGCTGAGGATGGGCTTGATCAGGACGCCGGAAGAAGCGGCCACGCGCCAGCACACGCCGAAAGTGGCCTTCGTCGCGCCGCCGCGGGACTACCTGGCGTCGAGCGGCAAGGCCGTCGCCGCCGGCGACATCGATCTCAACGTGCGCGCGCTGTCGATGGGCAAGCTGCACCACGCGATGATGGGCACCTGCGCGGTGGCCATCGGCACGGCGGCGGCGATTCCCGGCACGCTGGTCAACCTGGCGGCCGGCGGCGGCGAACGCGGCGCCGTGCGCTTCGGCCATCCTTCCGGCACGCTGCGGGTCGGCGCCGAGGCGCGGCTGGCGGACGGCCGGTGGGTCGTCACCAAGGCGGTGATGAGCCGCAGCGCGCGCGTGCTGATGGAAGGCTGGGTGCGCGTGCCGGGCGATGCGTTCTGAATGCTGCGCCGTCATCCCCGCGGTTTTCAACAGACGAAGCGCTTCATAACAGCCGCATGGCTGGTCATGTCTGGTCAGGCGGGGATGGGGTGCGCTAGAGGGTGGTGACGGTGCGCCCGCCCACGCTTTCCAGGTAGCGCTGCGCGTCGGCGCGCTGGGCCACGTCGTAGGCGTGCACGACCACGGCCGAGCTGCCTTCCTCCAGCGCGCCCATGACCTTGAAGACGTAGGGGTCGTGGTCCGGGCGCAGGGTCACCAGCCCGCCGAGCATCAGCCCGGCGGTGCCGCCGAAGAACAGCAGCACGCCGAGCGCGGCCAGCGGCGAGTTGACGATCATCGGGATGCCGGCCCACCACAGCACGCCGAAGGCCAGCGCGCCGACCACCAGGCCGACCACGCCCAGGCGCGCGTGCGCATACAGCATGGTACGGAAGATGCCGTGGCTCTCCGGCTGCAGCCTGCGCGCGGGATCGGCGCTGCGCGGGGTCACCACGCGCACCTGGCTGTCGGTCAGGCCGATGGCCTGCTTCAGGCGCGCGGCCTGTTCGCGCGCGACCGCCTCGTCGTCGAACACCGCGGCGACCTTGCTGTTGGAAACTTCCTCGGTAATCGGCAACGAACCTGCCATGCCGCCCTCCTGTCGCATCCGATGGCGGCATCGTTGACCCATGCGTGTCCATGCGCCGTGAAAGCCCGCGGTTGCGGTGCGGCAGGGTTCACCGGCTTGACCGGCGTCAAGGCGGGCCGGCGGCGTGGCCGGAATGATGGCCGCGCGCGCCATCCCGGCCGCTCGCCAGCCAATGTGAGGACAGGACATGCAATACCGGATCAAGACCGCCGCCCAGGGCCTGGACCTGGACGCCATCGCTTCTGCGCTGCAGGAACTCGATCCCGCCGCCCTGCTCGACGCCGATCATTCGGGCACGTTCCTGCGCGCATCCACGGTGCTGGGTGAATACGAGCTGCATTCGGTATTTTCCCGCGCCGGCTTCCCGCTGCCGATCCTGGCCATCGAAAGGCAGCCTTCCGAATGCTGCGGCGGTTGCGGCGGCTGAACGGAAAACGGGTGCGCCCGTTGACCCAAGTCAAGGCAAGCCGCATGCCATCCGCCTAGGCATGTGCAGCATGGCCGCCCTTTCCTCCCTCTTCGACGCCGAGCTGCTGGCACGCTACGACCGGCCGGGGCCGCGCTACACCTCCTACCCGACCGCGCCGCAGTTCTCGCCCGCCTTCAAGGAAGCCGAGCTGCGCGAGGTCGTGGCGATCAGCAACGGCGATCCGATCCCGCGCCCGCTGTCGCTGTACGTGCACGTGCCGTTCTGCGCCAGCCCGTGCTACTACTGCGGCTGCAACCGCATCATCACCCGCGACGTCGCGCGCGGCGAGGCCTACCTGACCCGGCTGTACCGCGAGATCGGGCTGATGGCGGCGCTGTTCGACCGCGACCGCGAGGTGGTCCAGGTGCATTTCGGCGGCGGCACGCCCAACTTCCTCGCCACCGATCGCATCGCCGAGGTGGTGGACGTGCTGCGGCGGCATTTCCAGTTCGCCAAGTCCGACGCCTTCGAAGGCTCGATCGAGCTGGACCCGCGCTTCATCGATCCCGACGAGGTGCGCGCGCTGGCCGCGGCCGGCTTCAACCGCGCCAGCCTCGGCGTGCAGGACTTCGACCCGAAGGTGCAGGAGGCGGTCAACCGCATCCAGGGCGTGGACGAAACGCTGGCGGTGGTGGAGGCGTGCAAGCGGCACATGCGCTCGGTCAACCTGGACCTGATCTACGGCCTGCCCCTGCAGACGCTGGAGGGCTTCTCGCGCACGCTGGACATCGTGCTGCAGGCGCGCCCGCACCGGCTGGCGATCTACAGCTACGCGCACCTGCCGGGGATGTTCCGCCCGCAGCGGCGCATCCGCGCCGAGGACCTGCCCTCGCCGGCGCTGAAGCTGGACCTGCTCGGCTGCGCCATCGAGCGGCTGGGCGAGGCCGGCTACGTGCACATCGGCATGGACCACTTCGCCCTGCCCGACGACGATCTCGCCCTGGCCCAGCGGCGCGGCGACCTGCACCGCAATTTCATGGGCTATTCCACCCACGCCGACAGCGACCTGGTCGGGCTGGGAGTCAGCGCGGTCAGCCACATCGGCGCCAGCTTCAGCCAGAACCCGCGCGACCTGGCCAGCTGGGAGGAAGCCATCGACCGCGGCCGGCTGCCGGTCTGGCGCGGCATGCGGATGGACGAGGACGACTGCCTGCGCGCCGACGTCATCCAGCAGCTGATGTGCCACGGCCGCATCGATTTCCGCGCGGTCGAGCGCCGCCACGCCATTGATTTCGCGGATTATTTCGCCGATGCGCTGGCCCGGCTGGCGCCGCTGCGGGACGACGGCCTGGTCGAGCTCTCGGCCGACGGCCTGCGGGCGACGTCGCGCGGGCGGCTGCTGTTGCGTATCATCGCCATGTGCTTCGACCGTT
Source organism: Pseudoxanthomonas mexicana (assembly GCF_046736355.1). Taxonomy (GTDB): domain Bacteria; phylum Pseudomonadota; class Gammaproteobacteria; order Xanthomonadales; family Xanthomonadaceae; genus Pseudoxanthomonas_A; species Pseudoxanthomonas_A mexicana_B. The sequence goes on from NZ_CP157201.1 coordinate 3,520,779, forward strand.
ATCTATCGCCCTCCACCGACGAGGCGGCCGTGCCGCAGGCCTCGCGCGTGATCTGAATCCGGCGGGGGCAGGTCCGTGAATTCGGGTCCGGTTTTCCCGCGCACCGACGCGCGCATCCTGTCCGACGACGGCGACGAGCTGCGTTTCTGCTCGACCTGCGCGTTCTCGCAGGCCTGCCTGTCCGAGGGCATGGACAAGAGCGCGCTGCAGGACCTGCACATGCTGGTCGAGCACGTCGGCCCGCTGCAGCCGGGCGAGCACGTGTTCCGCGAGGGCGACCCGTTCGGCGCGATCGCCGCGGTGCGCGCCGGCACGGTCAAGACCTACCAGATCGACCGCGACGGCCACGAGCAGGTGCTGGGCTTCCACCTGCCCGGCGAGGTCATCGGCCTGAACGCCATCGACGGCGACCGCTACCCCTGCAACGCAGTGGCGCTGGACACGGTGATGCTGTGCCGGTTCTCGTTCCCCAAGATCGCGATGCTGGCCACCTCGCTGCCCAACCTGCAGCGGCACCTGTTCCGGCTGATGAGCCGCGACATCGGCAACGCCTCGCTGTACGCGCGCGACAACTCCGCCGACGAGCGCATGGCCGCGTTCCTGATCGGGCTATCGCGGCGGCTGGCCGCGCGCGGGTTCTCGCCGCGCCGGTTCCAGCTGACGATGTCGCGCACCGACATCGCCAACTACCTGCGGCAGGCGCCGGAGACGGTCAGCCGCGTGCTGCGGCGGTTCGAGAGCGAGGGCCTGCTGCACATCAAGCAGCGCGACGTGGAAATCCTCGACCTGGCGCGGCTGGAAGCGATGGCGCTGATGGTGCTGCGCAGCTGAGCCTGCCGCATCGGCCGCTTTTCCCGGCGGAAAGCGGCGATCGGTCGGCGGCTTGACGTACGTCATGGAGGCGGGGGTGGGGGCGGCGCACCATGCGGCCGTTTTCCTACGAGTGCCGCATCATGAATTCGACACGCAAGTTGTGGACAGGGCTCGCCGCCCTGCTCATCACCTCGTTCGCCGTCCTGCTCTGGGTCGGCAGCGAGGTCCATCGCCAGGCTCCGCCGCTGCCCGAACAGGTGGTCGGCAGCGACGGCCAGGTCATCTACACCCGCAAGGACATCGAGACCGGCCGCCAGGTCTGGCAATCGATCGGCGGCCAGCAGCTGGGCTCGATCTGGGGCCACGGCGGCTACGTCGCGCCGGACTGGGGCGCGGACTGGCTGCACCGCGAGGCCGAGGCCATCCTCGACCTGTGGGCGCGCCGCGAGGCCGGCGTGGACAGCTACAAGCAGCTGGACGAGCCGACCCAGGCCGCCTACGCCAAGCGCGTGCAGAAGCTGCTGCGGCCCAACACCTACGACGAGGCCAGCGGCAGCATACGCATCGACAACGATCGCGCCGAGGCCATCGCCACCGTCGCCGCGCACTACCAGAGCCTGTTCAGCGCCGACCCGGCCACCGCCGAGCTGCGCGAGGCCTATGCGATGCGCAACGACACCGTGCCCGATGCCGAGCACCGCCGCCAGCTGACCGCCTTCTACTGGTGGGCGGCGTGGTCGTCGGTGACCGAGCGCCCGGGCGCGGACATCACCTACACCGCCAACTGGCCGGCCGACGATCTGGTCGGCAACACGCCGCCGCCGAGCGCCTTCATGTGGACGGTGTTCAGCGTGCTGTTCCTGATCGCCGGCATCGGCCTGCTCGGCTGGCACTACGCGGTCAACCACGGCGACGAGATGGCGCCGGTGCTGCCCAAGAGCGACCCGCTGGCGTCGATCAAGATCACCCCGTCGATGCGCGCCACCGCCAAGTACTTCTGGGTGGTGATCGCGCTGTTCCTGGTGCAGATCGCGCTGGGCGCGATCACCGCGCACTACCAGGTCGAGGGCCAGGAAGCCTACGGCTTCGCGCTGGCCGACGTATTGCCCTACTCGCTCACCCGCACCTGGCATACGCAACTGGCGGTGCTGTGGATCGCCACCGCCTGGCTGGGCATGGGCCTGTACATCGGCCCGGCCATCTCCGGGCATGAGCCGAAGTTCCAGCGGCTGGGGGTGAACTTCCTGTGGGTGTGCTTGCTGGTCATCGTGGTCGGCGCGTTCGCCGGGCAATGGTTCGCGGTGATGCAGAAGCTGGGCCTGGAGCACAACTTCTGGTTCGGCCATCAGGGCTGGGAATACGTGGACCTGGGCCGCTTCTGGCAGTGGTTCCTGTTCATCGGCCTGGCGCTGTGGCTGACCCTGGTGGGCCGCTCGCTGTGGCCGGCGATTCGCCACGGCGGCGAGTCGCGTTCCATCGTCACCCTGCTGTTCCTGTCCACCGTGGCCATCGGCGTGTTCTACGCGGCCGGCCTGATGTGGGGCGAGCACACGCACCTGTCGATGGTCGAGTACTGGCGCTGGTGGGTGGTCCACCTGTGGGTGGAAGGCTTCTTCGAGGTGTTCGCGGTGGCGGTCATCGCCTTCCTGTTCACCCGCCTGGGCCTGCTGCAGACCCGCACCGCCACCATCGCGGTGCTGTTCGCCACCATCGTGTTCATGGCCGGCGGCGTGCTCGGCACCCTGCACCACCTGTACTTCACCGGCACCCCGACCGCGGTCATCGCGCTGGGCGCCAGCTTCTCGGCGCTGGAAGTGGTGCCGCTGGCCTACGTCGGCTTCGAGGCCTACCACAGCTACAAGCTGGGCAAGGCCACGCCGTGGATGCAGAAGTACAAGTGGCCGATCATGTTCTTCATCGCGGTGGCGTTCTGGAACCTGGTCGGCGCGGGCCTGTTCGGCTTCCTGATCAACCCGCCGCTGCCGCTGTACTACATGCAGGGCCTGAACCTGACCCCGACCCACGGCCACACCGCGCTGTTCGGCGTGTACGGCATGCTCGGCATCGGCCTGATGCTGTTCTGCCTGCGCGGCCTGAAGCCGGACGTGCAGTGGAGCGAGAAGCTGCTGAAGACCAGCTTCTGGTCGTTGAACATCGGCCTGGCCGGCATGGCGCTGTTCACCCTGCTGCCGCTGGGCATCCTGCAGCTCAACGCCGCGCTCAAGCACGGCTACTGGTACGCGCGCTCGGCCGAGTTCATGCAGCAGCCGATCGTGGACCTGCTGGTGTGGATGCGGGTGCCGTCCGACACGCTGTTCAGCGTCGGCGCGCTGGCGCTGGCCTGGTTCGTGTTCCGCCTGTGGGTGGCACCGCGCAAGCAGGTGCCGACGGGCGAGGTGGTACCGGCCAAGAGCTGATCCACCGCTCCATACCCGCTGGCCATGCCGGCGGACGATGCAGGGAAAGGGCCGCGATTATCGCGGCCCTTTCTTTTTGGATCCGACAAGGACCGCGGGTGTAGAGCCGAGCTTGCTCGGCTGCCTCGGTTCCGGTGCCGAGAGCAGCGGAGCAAGCTCCGCTCTACAAGAGCACCTCGGTAGAACCGAGCTTGCCCGACTGTGCTTCTTCCACCCCGTCGAGGCAGCGGAGCAAGCTCCGCTCTACAAGAGCGTCCGGGGCGGGGAGAGCCGGGCTTGCCCGGCTGCATTCCGCTACCCGGCCGGCTTCAGCGCGGCGGACGACCCTTGCTGTCCGCCGGCGACTTGCCTTCCGGCTCCGTATCCAGCCTGGGCCGGATCCACAGTCCAATCACGAACCAGGCCAGCACCACCGCGCCGACGCTGAAGATGGTGTCGCCGGGTACGCGCATCCATATCAGCAGGTCCACGATCGGCTGCTGCATGAACTCGGCCGAGCGCGCGTACCAGTAGCCGTATTCGATGGCGGCCAGCAACTGCATGGTCCCCAGCGGCAACAGGGTCAGCAGCGCCATCAGCGCCAGGCCGATGTTGAGCGTCCAGAAACTGGCCTTGAGCAGGCGCTCGTCCCAGCGTTGCCGCGGCCGCAGGCCGCGCACGCAGAACAGCACCAGCGCGATGCCGAGCATGCCGTACACGCCGAACAGCGCGGTGTGGCCGTGCAGCGGGGTCAGGTTCAGGCCCTGCATGTAGTACAGCGACAGCGGCGGATTGATCAGGAAGCCGAACAGGCCCGCGCCCACCAGGTTCCAGAACGATACCGCCAGGAAGAAGTAGATCGGCCAGCGGTAGCGCCGCATCCACGGCGCCGCGTTGCCGTAGCGGTAGGTGTGGTAGGCCTCGAAGCCGATGTAGGCCAGCGGCACCACTTCCAGCGCCGAGAAGCTGGCGCCCAGCGCGATGACCGCGGTCGGGCTGCCGACGAAGTACAGGTGGTGCAGGGTGCCGAGCACGCCGCCGGTCATGAACACCACGGTGGCGAACAGCACCGCCACCGCGGCGGTGGAAGCGCGCAGCAGGCCCAGCTTGGTGAAGATCAGCGCCATCACCGCGGTGGCGAAGACCTCGAAGAAGCCCTCCACCCACAGGTGCACCAGCCACCAGCGCCAGTACTCGACCACCGAGATGTGGCTGTGCTCGCGCCACATCAGGCCCGAAGCGTAGAACACGCCGATGGCCACGGTGGACAGGAACAACAGGCCGACGATGGCCTTGGTGTCGGTCTTCGGCCCGCGCAGCACCGGCCACAGCGAGCGGCCCACCAGGGTCAGCCACAGCAGCAGGCCGATGAACAGGAAGATCTGCCAGAAGCGGCCGATGTCGGCGTATTCCCAGCCCTGGTGGCCGAACCAGAAGTTGTGCTCCAGGCCCAGCTTCTGCATCACCGCGAACCACTGACCAGCGAACGATCCCACCACGATGATCAGCAGGCACACGAACAGGACGTTGACGCCCAGCCGCTGGAACTTCGGCTCGTGCCCGGAGATGGCCGGGCCGATGTACAGGCCGGTCGCCAGCCAGGCGGTGGCGATCCACAGCACCGCCAGCTGGGTGTGCCAGGTGCGCGTGATCGAATACGGCAGCACCTCGGACAAGGCGTAGCCGTAGGCCTGCTGGCCCTCGACCTGGTAGTGCGCGGTCATCGCGCCCAGCAGGATCTGCACCAGGAACAGCGCCAGCACCACCCAGAAATACTTGGCGGTCGCGCGCATCGACGGCGTCACCACCAGTTGCGCCAGCGGGTCGACGTCGGGGATGCGGTGGCCCGGCTCCTCATCGCGCGTGGTGGCGTGGTGCCAGCCCAGCAGCGCGATGCCGGCGATCAGGAACAGTACGCTGAAGGCCGACCACACCCAGGTGCTGGGTGGCGGCGTGTTGCCCACCAGCGGTTCGGCCGGCCAGTTGTTGGTGTAGGTGACGCGCTTGGCCTCGACGCCGGCGCGCTGCTGCACCTCGGCTTCCACGTCGGTCCCGGGGCGCTCGGTGGTGGCCGCCCAGGCCGTCCACCAGAAGAACGCAGACAACAGCCGCCGGTGCTCGGCATCGGGAATGGTGTCGTCCTTCATCGCGTAGGCTTCGCGCAGTTCGGCGGTGGACGCATCGCGTCCGAACAGGCGCTCGTAATGGGCCGAAACCTCGCGGATGGCCGCCACGCGCTCGGCGCCCAGGGTGATGGTGCCGCTGGCCGCGTCGTAGGTGTTGGCGCGCATCATCGCCTGCAACCGTCCCTGCAACGCGGCGCGGCGATCCACCGGAAGCTGCAGGTAGCCGGTTCCTTCCGCTTCCGCCCCGGCCCAGCCGTCCAGCAGCGTCATCGCCTCGCGGTGCAGCCAGTCCGCGCTCCAGTCCGGCGCCACGTACGCGCCGTGGCCCCAGATCGAGCCCAGCTGCATGCCGCCCATCGACTGCCAGACCTGGCGCCCGCGCTCGATCTCGGCGCGCGTGTAGAGCACGGATCCGTCATCGGAAACCACCCGCTCGGGCATCGGCGCGGCGTTGCGGCGGATCTCGCCGCCTGACCACAACAGCACGCTGAAGGAACCCACCAGCAGGATCGCCAGCCCGATCCACAGCTTCCTGACGTTTTCCATGCGATCTCTCCTGTGGATGCGCCGTCGGAAGACGGACGCCGCCCGGCCACGGACATCGCGGCCGATTCTAGGAGAGGCCGATGTAAGCGTGCGGTGAAATCCTGACCGCACGCACGCGCGGTCGTCGCGCCGTCGCCGGCGCGGAAAGGACGTTTGCCGGAGTGGCCCAGGATGCGCGGCCGCGGCGGCCGCCACGATCAATCAGTGCGAGCAGCAGCCGCAGCAGCCGCCACCGTCGGAGTCCTCGTCGTCGCCATCGTCGATCAATTCGGCATGCTCGCCGAGCGCCTTCAGCACCTCGACCACCTGCCAGGTCGACAGCACGGTCTGCAGGCTGACCTTGCCGCTGGCGGCGTCGAAGCGTACTTCCGCCTCCGGATCCAGCGCGCGCAACGCCTCGGTCATGAGCAGGCTGCGCTGGGTCCAGTCCGCTTGTTCGCCGGTGCCGGGCATGGGAGTTCTCGTCTGCAGGAGGAAAGTGCGCCAGCGGCCCGCGCCGGCGATCGCGTGTGAAATTAGGCGCCGGCACGCCGCCGCGCCTTGACCGGCGTCAAGCACGCCTGCACATTGGCGATGACGTCCGCGGCTGATCCATGTCAAGGAAGCCCACCCGCCGCGCCGGCAGACTGCGCCCATGCACATCGTGTCGCCTCCCTCGTCCCCGCGCATGTCGCCGGCCCAGCTGGCGCAGGCGCCGCACCGGCTGATGTTCTTCATCGGCGCCGGCAACCTGCTGCTGGCGATGCTGTGGTGGGCGGCGTGGCTGGCCGCCCAGCGCGGCGGCTGGCAGATGCCGCAGACCGCGGTGTACGCCGGCTGGCTGCATGCCTTCGTCATGCAGTACCTGGTGTTCCCCAGCTTCATCTTCGGCTTCCTGCTCACCGTGTTCCCGCGCTGGATGGGCCTGGCCGAGCTGAGCCGCTGGCACTACGTGCCGGTGGGCGCGGGGCTGATGGGCGGGCAGCTGGCGATCCTGCTGTCGACGCTGGGCTGGGAGGCGGCCTTCGTCGTCGGCCTGTTCATGGCGCTGGCCGGCTGGAGCGCCGGGCTGATCATCCTGGGCCGGCTGCTGAAGGCCGAACCGGGGCGCACCTGGCATGCGCGCTCGTGCTTCGCCGCGCTGCTGCTGGGCTGGCTGGGACTGCTGGCCTTCATCGCCTTCGTGCTCGGCGCCAGTCCGCTGCTGGCCTTCGCCAGCATCAAGATCGGCGGCTTCGGCCTGCTGCTGCCGGTGTACCTGACGGTGGCGCACCGGATGTTCCCGTTCTTCGCCGCCAACGTGGTGCCCGGCTACACCGCCTGGCGCCCGCTGGGCTGGCTGGCGGCGGCGTGGGCGCTGCTGATGGCGCACCTGGCGCTGGAGCTCGCGCACGCCTACGCCTGGCTGTGGCTGGCCGACGTGCCGCTGCTGCTGCTGAGCCTGCTGGCGCTGTGGCGCTGGTGGCCGCGCGGGCGCATGCCCGGCCTGCTGGCGGTGCTGTTCATCGGCCTGGCGTGGATGCCGGTGACCTTCGCGCTGTACGTGACGCAGAGCGTGGGCTACCTGCTCAGCGGCGACTTCATGTTCGGCCGCGCGCCGATGCACGCGCTATTCATCGGCTTCTTCGGCAGCCTGCTGGTGGCGATGGTGACGCGGGTGACCCAGGGCCATTCCGGCCTGCCGCTGGTGATGCCGAAGGTGGCGTGGTTCGCCTTCGTCGCCATCCAGGTCGTCGCGGCGATGCGGGTGGCGGCCGAGCTGCTGCCGGACACGCTGCTGTGGCAGTGCGTGGCCGCGGTCGGCTGGCTGCTGGCGTTCGCGCCGTGGGTGGCGCGCATCGGCCGCATCTACCTGAGCCCGCGCGCGGACGGCAGGCGGGGCTGAGCGATGATCGAGTTCTATCCGCAGATCAAGTCGGTCCACATCCATACCGCGCTGCTGAGCGGCGGGCTGTTCGCGCTGCGCGGGCTGGCGGTGCTGGCGTCGATGCGCTGGCCGCTGGCCGCGCCGGTGCGCTACCTCAGCTACACGATCGACACCGTGCTGCTGACCGCGGCGATGATGCTGCTGACGATCCTGCCCGGCGCGATGTTCGCCAACGGCTGGCTGACGGTGAAGATCGGGCTCGTGCTGGCCTACATCGTGCTGGGCATCCTCGCCTTCCAGCGCAGCCGGCCACGGCGCACGCGTCTGTTCTGCTACCTCGGCGCGCTGCTGGCGTTCGCGCAGATCTACTTCATCGCGCGCGCGCACCATCCGCTGGGCGTGTTCTACCTGCTGGGATGACGGAGCCACGGCGATGAGCAACAACGGTTTCTGCCTGCCCGAATCCGACTGCGCCTGCGAGGGCCTGCTGTGCGAGGTGCTGGACGCGGCCGGCATGGACACCTCGCTGCCGGCCCACGGGGACGCCGCGCCGGAGCCGCGCGACGACGAAGGCGCATGGCCATGATCCGCCTGGACCTGCGCGACCTGCCGGCGCCCGAGCCGATGCAGCGCATCCTCGACGAGGTGCAGCGGCTGCCGCGCGACCAGCGCATCGTCGCGCTGACGCCGCACCGGCCCGGCCCGCTGCTGGAAATCCTCGACGCGTGGGGCTATGCCTGGCGCGTGCAGGACCTCCCGCTCGGCCAGGCCTGCGTCTCGATCTGCCACACCGACATGGCCGAAAGGCTGATCCCGCCCGCCAACGCATGACCGCGCTGGACATGGCGCGCGCGCCGGCTTCGGCGCAGCCGCTGCGTTATCTCTACAGCGCCGCTTGCTGGGGCGTGGCGGCCGGCGCGTGGCTGCTGTGGCACGGGTCGGACGCGCTGCTGTCGCGCTGGGCGCTGCCGACGCTGGTGCTGGTGCACCTGTTCACCTTGGGCGTGATGGCCAACGCGATGCTCGGCAGCCTGCTGCAGTTCCTGCCGGTGGCCGCCGGCAGCCCGTTGCGGCGCGGCGGCTGGGCCTACGGCGTGCACGCGGCGCTCAACCTCGGCCTGCTGCTGTTCGTGCCGGGCATGCTGCTGGCGCATGCCGGGCTGCTATACGCGGCTGCGTGCCTGCTGGCCGGTTCGCTGTCCACCTTCGCCGCCCTGGCGCTGATCGCGCTGCTGCGCGGCGCCGGCCTGCGCCTGCTGCGCATCGGCATCGGCCTGGCGCTGGCGGCGCTGGTCGCCACCGTCGCGCTGGGCGCGGCCCTGGCGGCGCTGCTGCTCGGCCATGCGGCGCTGCCGGTGAGCCTGGTCGATCTGCATGCCGCCTCCGGCACGCTGGGCTGGATGCTGATGCTGGTGGTGTCGGTGGGCAGCATCACATTGCCGATGTTCCAAGGTACGCGGCCGGTGCCGCCGGCCTGGCTGCGCGGATGGATGGCGCTGGCGCTGCTCGGGCTGTGCGGCGGCGCGATCGGGTTGCGGCATGGAGCGGGCCTGCCGCTGGCCGCCGGCGTGGCCGCGCCGGGGCTGGCGTTCATGCTGGCCTCGCTGTGGCTGCAGGCGCGCGCGCGCCATCGCCGCAATCCCTCGCTGCTGGCGTTCTGGGCGCTGGGCACGCTGCTGCTCGGCGCGGCCTGCGCGCTGCTACTTGCGCGCGCGCGCGCGGACACCGCCGTGCTGATCGGCGCACTGGCCATCGGCGGTGGATTCCCGTTGCTGATGACCGGCATGCAACTGGAGATCACCGGCTTCATCACCTGGCTGGATTTGCGCATGCGCTGCCCGCGCGGCATCCGCATCCCCGGCGTGGATCGCCTGTTGCCCGAGCGCGACAAGCGCCTGTCGCTGTACCTGCATGCCACCGCCGCGCTGGCGCTGACTGCCGCAGCGCTTTTCCCGGTCCTGGCCACGCTGGCGGCGCTGGCGCTGATCGCCGCCTATCTGTCCACCCTGCGCGCGCTGTTGCGCTGCCGGCGGCGCGCGATCGGGTTCCTCGCCGCCACGCATTGATGCGCTGATCGCGGCGGCGATTCACCCCGGCGCGCGATCGCGCCTTCCACTTTCGCCATCGAAATCCCTGCAGCGTGCTGCGCAATCCCTGTGCCGGCACCGGCGTCGATTGCCGGCCACGCCGTCCGCGTTGCACGTACTGCTTCGCCGCCGCCGGCACGCGACAGGATTTCCAGAACGCGCGCATTGATTACGATCAATCGGTATTTTTCATCGACGCGAACGAAGCTTCCCGCCTGCATGCGGCATGCCATACGACAGCTGAAAAACCTGCTTCTCCGCGCGTTGCGTTTGACGGATATCAAGGCGCCGCACGCAAGCCGGGAATAGATTTTCTCCATCGACCAGAGAGGTCATAAAGAGGAAGAAAACATGAAACGCGTGACGCAATGCCTGCTCGCTTGTGCCATCGCCTGCGGCCTGGGCCTGGCTGCGGCCGGACAGGCCGTAGCCGCCCATGACAGCCACAAGGCCGACGCCAAGCTGGGCGCGCCGCAGGGCGAACCGATCAAGGCCGTGCTGACCGCGCCGCCGTTCGTGCCGCCTCCGGTCAACCGCAACTACCCGGCCAAGGTCATCGTCGAGCTGGAAGTGATCGAGAAGGACATGACGATCTCCGACGGCGTGACCTACAACTTCTGGACCTTCGGCGGCAGCGTGCCCGGCAGCTTCATCCGCGTGCGCCAGGGCGACACCGTCGAGTTCCACCTGAAGAACGCCCACGACTCGCACATGCCGCACAACATCGACCTGCACGCGGTCACCGGCACCGGCGGCGGCGCCGAGGCCACCTTCACCCTGCCCGGCCACGAGACGCAGTTCACCTTCAAGGCGCTGAACCCGGGCCTGTACGTCTACCACTGCGCGATGCCGCCGGTGGGCATGCACATCGCCAACGGCATGTACGGCCTGATCCTGGTCGAGCCGCCGGAAGGCCTGCCCAAGGTGGACAAGGAGTTCTACGTGATGCAGGGCGACTTCTACACCGAGGGCAAGTACGGCGAACCCGGCCTGCAGCCCTTCAGCCTGGAGAAGGCCATCGACGAGCATCCGACCTACGTGGTGTTCAACGGTGCGGAAGGCTCGATGACCGGCGACAAGGCGCTGACCGCCAAGGCCGGCGAGACGATCCGCATGTTCGTCGGCAACGGCGGCCCCAACCTGGTGTCCAGCTTCCACGTCATCGGCGAGATCTTCGACAAGGTCTACATCGAGGGCGGCACCAAGTACCAGGAGAACGTGCAGACCACGCTGGTGCCCGCGGGCGGTTCGGCCATCGTCGAGTTCAAGGCCGACGTGCCGGGCAACTTCATCCTGGTCGACCACAGCATCTTCCGCACCTTCCACAAGGGCTCGCTGGGCATCCTGAAGGTCGAAGGCGAGGAGAACCACGCCATCTACACCGGCCAGCAGTCGAGCAAGGAAACGCCGCAACCGTCCGCCAAGGGCAACTGAGGCGCGACGATGAAGCGGATGGCGTCCCTGCTGCTGGCGTTGTTGGCGGTCCCCGCCGTGGCCGCCGGCCCGGGCTACGCGGACCTGTCGGGCGGCAGCTTCAGGTCGGCCATCCGCTTCGAGGAGAACGGCGGGAACGTCGAGGTTCCCGCCTTCTCGATGATGACCCGCGCGGTCACCCGCGCGCAGTTCCAGCAGTTCCTGCAACAGCACCCGCAGTGGCGGCGCGATCGCGTGCCGACGCTGTTCGCCGACGGCAACTACCTGTCGGCGTGGTCCGCGCCGGAGCAACCCGGCGCGGACGGCGATGCGCCGGTGACCCAGGTCAGCTGGTACGCGGCCGACGCCTACTGCAAGGCGCAGGGCGCGCGGCTGCCGACCTGGCTGGAATGGGAATACGCGGCCGCCGCCGACGCCGAGCGCGCCGATGCGCGCAGCGACCCGGCCTGGCGCCAGCGCGTGCTGCTGGATGGCACCCCGCACGCGGTCGACGCCGGCGCCGGCGCCCGCCCCAACGTCCACGGCGTTGCCGGCCTGCACGGCACGGCCTGGGAATGGGTGGAGGATTTCTCCTCGCTGATGGACGGCGCGGAAAAGCGCGGCGGCGCCGATGGCGAAAAGCTGCAGTTCTGCGGCGCCGGAGCACTGCAATTCAACGACCGTGGCAACTACACGGTCCTCAAGCGCATCGCCATCCTGTCGGCGATGCGTCCTGCAAACACGCTCGGGAACCTCGGTTTCCGTTGCGCCAGGAGCCTGCCATGAAACTGATGTCGTTGTTGCTGTCGCTGGCCCTGCCGCTGTTCGCTCCCGCGGACGCGCAGGCCGCCCAGCCCCTGCCGGGCGATTCGGTCTACCAGCTGGAGGCCCGCGTGACCGACCAGCAGGGACGCGAACGCGCCTGGGGCGAGCTCGCCGGCCGTCCCCGCGTGGTGTCGATGTTCTACACCCATTGCCACCTGATGTGCCCGCTGATCATCGAAAACGCCAAGGGCGTGCGCAAGCAGCTCGGCGCCGCCGAGGCCGCGCGCCTGGACATGGCGATGATCAGCCTGGATCCGGTGCGCGACACGCCGGCGGCGATGCGCGAACGGATGGAGGCGCACGGCGTCGCCGAGGGCTGGACCTTCCTGACCCCGCGCGCGGCCGACGTGCGCGCCCTGGCCGGGGTGATGGACATCCGCTACCGCCCGCTGGACGACGGCAGCATCAACCACACCAGCGTGCTGGTGCTGCTGGACGCGCAGGGCCGCGTGCTGGCGCGCACGGAGGTGGAAAACGCCATTCCCGACCCCATCTTCATCCGGCAGGTCAGGCAAGCCCTGGCGACCCCGGCTTCCTCTCCCTGAACCACTCACCCACACCAGGAGTCACACGATGAAAACCGTCACCGCTTCCCTGCTCGGCCTCTGCCTGCTCGGCGCCGCCGGCATGGCCCAGGCCGCCGGCAACTGCACCATCTCGCTCAAGGGCGACGATGCGATGAAGTTCGACCAGAAGAGCGTCACCGTCTCGGCGTCCTGCGCCAAGATCACCATCGAACTGGCCCACACCGGCAAGCTGCCGGCCGCCGCGATGGGCCACAACGTGGTCATCACCCAGACCAAGGACCTGGCCGCGCTCGCGCGCGACAGCGTCAAGGCCGGCGTGGCCAGCGACTACGTGCCCAAGGGCGACGCCCGCGTGATCGCCGCCACCAAGCTCATCGGCGGCGGCGAGAAGACCCAGATCACCTTCCCGGGCAACAAGCTGACCGCCGGCGGCGACTACAGCTTCTTCTGCAGCTTCCCCGGCCACTCGACCCTGATGAAGGGCGCGCTGGTGGTGGTCAAGTAAGCCCTCTTTCCCGGCAGGCGACCGCTTCGCCGGGAGACCCGAAAAAGCGCCTTCGGGCGTCGTGGGACCAGGAGCCGCCGTGAAGGCGGCTCCTGCACGTGCCGCAAGTCAAGGTACCGGCGCGATGCGCGGGCCTTGCCGGACGGCACGCGATGGCTCCGGGATGCCGGGCGGAGCCGGCCTGCCACGCAGGCTTGCGCAAGCCCCGGCATCGGCAGCACGCAAACGCGAATGATTCCCGAATGGGGGCTGCAAAGTCCGCCATCGGTTTCTCATTGATTGAAATCAATGCTGATACCGGTGGAAAATTCGCATCATTTCCGCGTTCAAGCCGAGGAGCGGTCGCAATGCAAGGCGTCCAGGGGACTTACAACGACAAAGTGGTCAGGCAGTTCGCCGTGATGACCGTGGTCTGGGGCATCGTCGGGATGCTGGTGGGCGTGATCATCGCCGCCCAGCTGTACTGGCCGGCGCTCAACTTCGACCTGCCGTGGCTCAGCTACGGCCGGCTGCGCCCGCTGCACACCAATGCGGTGATCTTCGCCTTCGGCGGCAGCGCGCTGTTCGCCACCAGCCTGCACGTGGTCCAGCGCACCTGCCATGTGCGGCTGCTCTCCGACAAGCTGGCCGCGTTCGTGTTCTGGGGCTGGCAGGCGGTCATCGTCGCCGCCGCCATCACCCTGCCGCTGGGGCTGACCCAGGGCAAGGAATACGCCGAGCTGGAGTGGCCGATCGACATCCTGATCGCGGTGGTGTGGGTGTCCTACGCGGTGCTGTTCTTCGGCACCATCGCCAAGCGCAAGGTCAAGCACATCTACGTGGCCAACTGGTTCTACGGCGCCTTCATCATCGCCGTGGCGCTGCTGCACATCGTCAACAACATCTCCATCCCGGTCGGCCTGGCCAAGTCCTACCCGGTCTACAGCGGCGCGGTCGATGCGATGGTGCAGTGGTGGTACGGCCACAACGCGGTCGGCTTCTTCCTGACCGCCGGCTTCCTCGGCATGATGTACTACTACGTGCCCAAGCAGGTCGGCCGCCCGATCTACTCCTACCGGCTGTCGATCGTGCACTTCTGGGCGCTGATCGCCGTGTACATGTGGGCCGGCCCGCACCACCTGCAGTACACCGCGCTGCCCGACTGGGCGCAGTCGCTGGGCATGGTGTTCTCGCTGATCCTGCTGGCGCCCTCGTGGGGCGGCGCGATCAACGGCGTGATGACGCTCTCCGGAGTGTGGCACAAGCTGCGCACCGACCCGATCATCAAGTTCCTGATCGTGGCCATCTCGTTCTACATGATCGCCACCTTCGAAGGCCCGATGATGTCGATCAAGACGGTCAACTCGCTGTCGCACTACACCGACTGGACGGTGGGCCACGTGCACGCCGGCGCGCTGGGCTGGGTGGCGATGATCTCGATCGGCTCGATCTACGCGCTGCTGCCGAAGCTGCTGGGCCGCGAGCAGATGTTCTCGGTCAAGGCCATCGACCTGCACTTCTGGATCCACACCCTGGGCGTGGTGTTCTACATCGCCTCGATGTGGATCGCCGGCGTCATGCAGGGCCTGATGTGGCGCGCCACCAACGACGACGGCACGCTGACCTACAGCTTCGTCGAGGCGCTCAACGTGACCTACCCGTACTACCTGATCCGCCTGGGCGGCGGGGTGCTGGTGCTCGCCGGCATGTTCCTGATGGCGTGGAACGTGCTGCGCACCTACCAGGTCAGCCGCGTCAGCGAACAGCCGGTGCTGTCGCCCGACCTTTCCCAAGCCCGCGCCTGAAGGACTTGCGATGAGCAACCATTCACACGAGAAAGTCGAAAAGAACGTCGGCCTGATGGCCGTGCTGATTGCGGTGGCGGTGTCCTTCGGCGGCCTGGCCGAAATCGTCCCGCTGATGTACCAGGCCGAGGCCATCGAGCCGCTGGAAGGGGTCAAGCCCTACCCTGCGCTTGAGCTGGCCGGCCGCGACATCTACGTCCGCGAGGGCTGCTACAACTGCCACTCGCAGATGGTGCGCACGCTGCGCTTCGAGACCGAGCGCTACGGCCACTACTCGCTGGCCGGCGAGTCGGTCTACGACCGGCCGTTCCAGTGGGGCAGCAAGCGCACTGGCCCGGACCTGGCCCGCGTCGGCGGCCGCTACTCCGACGACTGGCAGCGCGTGCACCTGATCAACCCGCGCGACGTGGTGCCGGAATCCAACATGCCCGGCTTCCCGTGGCTGGCGAAGAACGAAGTGGACGGCAAGGTCACCGCCAGGCGCATGCGCGCGCTGCAGAAGCTGGGCGATCCCTACACCGACGCCGAGATCGAGCAGGCCCCGGCCGAGCTGCAGGGCAAGACCGAGCTCGACGCGGTGGTGGCCTACCTGCAGGGCCTGGGCAGGCACGCCCCGAGGGGAGGCTGAAGATGGTTTCCGGAATCGTGACCGCCGTGCTGCTGCTGCTATTCGTGGCCGGCTGGATCTGGGCGTGGAGCCCGAAGCGCAAGCATGAATTCGACGATGCCGCCCGCCTTCCGCTGGCCGGCGATGGGGAGAAGTCCGAATGAGTACGGGATGGTCGTGGTACGTCATCGCCCTGGTGGCGCTGAACATCGTCGGCTGCGTGTGGCTGCTGTGGTGGACCTCGCGCCGCCGCCCGGGCGACCCGGCACCGGAGGAAACCAGCCACGTCTGGGACGGCGACATCACCGAATACAACAAGCCGCTGCCGCGCTGGTGGATCAACCTCTTCTACCTGACCATCATCTTCAGCATCGCCTACATCGCCTGGTACGGCGGCCTGGGCGGCTACGAGGGCTATGGCAAGTGGTCCTCGCAGAACGAGCACGCCGCGCGCAAGCAGATCGAGGACGCCAAGCTGGAGGAAACCTTCCGCCCCTACGCCAACCAGTCCATCGACCGGCTGGCCGGTGACGACAAGGCGGTGGCGCTGGGCCGTTCGATCTTCAACAACACCTGCGCCACCTGCCACGGCTCCTCGGCCAAGGGCGCGATCGGCTATCCCAACCTGACCGACGGCATCTGGCACTGGGGCGGTTCGCCCGAGCGGATCCTGGAGACGGTGCTGGACGGCCGCGAGGGCGTGATGCCCGAGTGGGGCACGGTGCTGACCGGCATGGGCGGCCCGGATGCGGTGGACTACACCATCGCCTACGTGCGCACGCTGTCCAACCCGGATTCGATCCGCAACAACTTCCTCGCCGCCAAGGGCAAGCCGCTGTACGAAGGCGTGTGCGTGGCCTGCCACGGCATCGACGGCAAGGGCAACGCCGAGCTCGGCGCGCCGGACCTGACCGACGACTACTGGATGTACGGCGACAGCAAGGAAAGCCTGCGCAAGACCATCGCCGAAGGCCGCCACGGCTCGATGCCGGCGCACCGCGAACTGCTCGGCGAGACCCGCGCGCGGCTGGCCGCGGCCTATGTCTGGTCGCTGTCCAATCGCCCTCCCGAGGCGCAGGGCGGTCCTTGATGGCCGATTTCACCGAGCCCGGCTTCGATCACCCGCCCCGCCCGCTGGTCCAGCGGGTCGGGGCGATCCTCTGGCCGAGCTTCTTCTCGGCCGGGGTGGCGACGATGGTGTTCTTCGCCTTCGTCGACCCGCTGACGCTGCGCGACATGACCTTCCCGCACCTGCCGATGACCCGCGAACTGGGTTACACGGTGGGTTTTTTCATGTTCTGGCTGGCCACTTCCGCCTCCAGCCTGTTCACCTGGATCCTGCTGCGCCCGGCCAGCCGCTTCAACCGGGCGCTGCCGCCGGAAAAATGACCGCACCCGCCGGCGCCCCCTGCGACAATTTGTCGCTATCGCGCGCTGCGGATATGCGGATACTGGACCACGCACAACCTGATCCGCACGCCACGCCGGCACGACCGGCGAAGCCTGAGCCATGACCGCCATCCATCCATCCGCCTTCCTTCCCCTGCCGCGTCCGTGCGCGGCGTTGCCGGGGCGTCGGCCATGAGCAAGCGCATCCCGCTCGAGGTCGTCGACGCCCAGGGCAACTCGTTCTACGTCAGCGAGCGCAAGGTCTATCCGCGCGACGTGGCCGGCCGCTTCAACCGCCTGCGGGTGGCGGCGGTGATCTGGCTGCTGGGCATGTTCTACGTGTTCCCGTGGCTGCGCTGGGACGGCCGCCAGGCGGTGCTGTTCGACCTGCCGGCGCGCAAGTTCCACGTGTTCGGGCTGGTGTTCTGGCCGCAGGACTTCCTGTTCCTGGCGTTGCTGCTGATCATCGCGGCGATGGCGCTGTTCTTCTTCACCGCGCTGGCCGGGCGGCTGTTCTGCGGCTATGCCTGCCCGCAGACGGTGTGGACCGAGGTGTTCCTGTGGATGGAGCGCTGGACCGAGGGCGACCGCGGCAAGCGCATGAAGCTCGACGCCGGCCCGTGGAACGCCGAGAAGATCCTGCGCAAGGGCGCCAAGCACGCGCTGTGGCTGGCGTTCGCGCTGTGGACCGGCTTCACCTTCGTCGGCTTCTTCACCCCGATCACCGACCTGGGCGCGCGCCTGCTGCCGTTCGCCTGGGGCGGCTGGGAGACCTTCTGGGTGCTGTTCTACGCACTGGCCACCTGGGGCAACGCCGGCTTCCTGCGCGAGCAGGTGTGCAAGTACATGTGCCCGTACGCGCGCTTCCAGAGCGCGATGTTCGACCGCAACACGCTGATCATCGCCTATGATCCGATGCGCGGCGAACCGCGCGGCCCGCGCAAGCGCGGCCTGGACAGCGTGCTGGCGCGCGCGCGCGGCCTGCTCGACGCGCTGACCGCCTACGACTACGTGTTCCGCGCCAGCAAGCACCCGTCGGCGGCCAGCCAGCACGCGCAGGCGCACGGCACCATCACCTTCGCCGGCGCCGGCGTGGAGGCCGCGCCGCTGCCGAAGTTCGCCCCCGAGCAGCTCGGCGACTGCATCGACTGCACCATCTGCGTGCAGGTCTGCCCGACCGGCATCGACATCCGCAACGGCCTGCAGTACGAGTGCATCGCCTGCGGCGCCTGCATCGACGCCTGCGACGAGGTGATGGACAAGGTGGGCTATCCGCGCGGGCTGATCCGCTACGCCACCCAGAACGCCATCGACGGCAAGCCCAGCCGCGTGCTGCGCCCGCGCATCTTCGTCTACGGCTTCATCCTGCTGGCGCTGGTCTCGGCCTGGAGCTGGGGCGTGATCCACCGCAGCGAGCTGATCGTGGAGGTGCTGCGCGACCGCAACGCGCTGTACCGCGAGACCGCCGACGGCATGGTCGAGAACAGCTACACGGTCAAGCTGGTCAACAAGGCGCAGCAGGCGCACGGCTTCCGCGTCGAGCTGCTGTCCGAGGATCCGTCCATCGCCCTGCGCGAGCCGGTTCAGGTGCGCGCAGAGGCCGAGCAGGTACTCTCGGTGCCGGTGCTGCTGGCCGCGCCGCAGCGGCTCGGCGGCCGCCACCCGGTGCGCTTCCAGGTCGTCCGCGACGACGGCCAGGTCGAGAAGACCGTCGAGAGCAGCTTCTTCGGACCCCTGCCATGAACGAACCTAAATCCTCCTTCTGGCGCGAGCCGATGGCCGTGCTGGTCGCCGGCCTGCCGTTGCTGTCGATCGTGGCCGGCGTGGGCCTGGTGATCATCGCCATCCGCGCCGGCGGCGCCGACGTGGTGACCGACCGCGTGCAGCGCGTCTCGCAGATCCAGACCACCGACCTGGGGCCGGACGAGCGCGCGCGCCTGGACAGGCTCAGCGCCGTCGTGCGCATCGACGGGGCGCATGTGGAAGTACGCCCGGTGACCGGCGAATACGCCGCGCAGGCGCCGCTGCAGCTGACCCTGCTGCACCCGGTGCGCGCGGCCGAGGACGTGCGGCTGGAACTGCTGCCGGCCGAGGGCGGCTGGCGCGCCGAGGCCGCGATCGATCCCGGCCACGACTGGAACCTGCAGCTGGCCCCGGCCGACGGCCGCTGGCGGCTGCTCGGCCGCCTGCCGCGCGAGCAGCAGGCCGCGCGGCTGGCGCCGGCGCTGGCGCGCGCGCCGTAGGTCCAACCGATGGACGCCTCCGGCGGCCAGTGCGACTGCTACCACTGCGGTGGACCCCTGCCGGCCACGCCGGTGCGCGCGCAGGCCGGCGACGGCTGGCGCGCGTACTGCTGCAGTGGCTGTGCGGCCGCCGCCGCCTGGATCGCCGACGCCCGGCTGGACAGCTACTACGCGCTGCGCAGCGCCGCGGCCGCGCGCGTGGGCGAGGAACCGCTGGACCTGTCGATCTGGGATCGCGAGGAAGTGCTGGCCGAGCACGGCCGCGAGATCCCCGGCGGGCGCGAGATCGTCGTGCTCACCGACGGCATGCGCTGTGCCGCCTGCGCCTGGCTGATCGATCGCGCGCTGGAGCGCGAGCCGGCCGTCATCGACAGCACCGCCAACGCGGTCACCGGCCGCATCCGCATCGCCTGGGATCCGCGCCGCGCGCCGCTGTCGGATCCGCTGCGCACGCTGGCCACGCTCGGCTACCGCCCCTACCTGGCCGGTGGCCGCGCGCACGAGCAGGCGCGGCTGGCCGATCGCAAGCGCTGGCTGCTGCGGCTGGGCATCGCCGGGCTGGGCGCGATGCAGGCGATGATGATGGCCGAGGCGCTGTACCTGGACTTCGACAGCACGATGCCGGCGGCCACCCGCGACTTCTTCCGCTGGCTGACCTTCCTGCTGTCCACGCCGGTGGTGTTCTACGCCGGCTGGCCGTTCCTGTCCGGCGCCTGGCGCGAGCTGCGCCAGCGCCACGTCGGCATGGACACGCTGATCGCCGGCTCCACCCTGCTGGCCTATTTCGCCAGCGTGCTGGAGACGATCCGCGGCGGGCCGCACGTCTGGTACGACGCGGCGGTGATGTTCGTGTTCCTGCTGCTGGCCGCGCGCATGCTGGAGCAGCGCGCGCGCGGCATCGCCACCGCGCAGGTCGATGCGCTGGCGCGGGCGCGGCCGGCGTTCGCCACCCGCGAGCGCGACGGCGGCGTGGAGACGGTGCCGGTGTCGGCGCTGGCGGTCGGCGACACCGTGCGCGTGGCCATCGGCGACGGCGTGCCGGCCGACGGCGTGCTGCTGGACGACTGCGCGGACATGGAGGAGGCGCTGCTGACCGGCGAGTCGCATCCGGTGCGCAAGCAGGCCGGCGACCCGCTGTACGCCGGCACCTTGTGCCGCGAGCGGCCGGCGCGGATGCGCATCACCGGCACCGGCGGCGCGACCCGGCTGGCGCAGCTGGCGCGGCTGGTCGAGCAGGCGCAGGCGCACCGCCCGGCGCTGGCGCGGATGGCCGATCGCATCGGCAGCCGCTTCGCCGCCGCGCTGCTGCTGTCGTCGCTGGCGGTGTACGGGTTCTGGCACTGGCACGATCCTTCGCGCGCGCTCGAAGTCACCCTGGCCTGGCTGGTGATCAGCTGCCCGTGCGCGCTGTCGCTGTCGGTGCCGGCGGCGCTGGCGACCGCGCACGGCGCGCTGGCGCGGCTGGGCGTGCTGTCCACCCGCGCCGAGGCGCTGGACACGCTGGCGCGCGCGACCGACGTGGTGTTCGACAAGACCGGCACGCTGACCGGCGCACGCTTGCAGTTGCGGCAGGTGGAGACCTTCGACGGCTTCGATCGCGAGCGCGCGCTGCGCATCGCCGCCGCGCTGGAGCACGACAGCCGCCATCCGATCGCCGCCGCCTTCGCCGGCATCGCCGTCGACGCGCCGGCGCAGGCCGTGCAGACCGTGTCCGGGCAGGGCATCAAGGGCATGGTCGACGGCACGCGCTGGCGGCTGGGCCGCGGCGCCTACGCCGGCGGTCCCATCGACGGCGACGGCGTGTGGCTGGGCGATGGCGCGCGCGCGGTGGCGCGCTTCGAACTGGCCGAGCAACTGCGTCCGCACGCCGCCGAGGCATTGTCGGCACTGCGCGCGCAGGGACTGTCGGTGCACCTGTGCAGCGGCGACGCCGAGACGCCGGTGCGGCGGCTGGCCGCGCAGCTGGGCATCGACGGCGCGCAGGCGCGGCAGAGCCCGGAGGACAAGCTGGCCTACGTGCGCGGGTTGCAGGCGCAGGGTCGGGTGGTGGCGATGGTCGGCGACGGCCTCAACGACGCGCCGGTGCTGGCCGGCGCCGACGTTTCGCTGGCGATGGGCCAGGGCGCGCCGCTGGCGCAGCGCGCGGCCGATCTGGTGATGACCGGCGAGACGCTGGCGCGCATCCCGCAGGCGCTGGCGCTGTCACGCCGCACGCGCGCCATCATCCGGCAGAATCTGGCCTGGGCGGCCGGCTACAACCTGCTGGCGCTGCCGCTGGCCGCGGCCGGCTGGGTGACGCCCTGGCTGGCGGCCCTCGGCATGGCCGCCTCGTCGCTGGCGGTCACCCTCAACGCGCTGCGGCTGGCGCGCCGCGTGCCGGAACCGGAGGCCTGCGCATGAACATCCTGCTGCTGCTGATCCCGTTGAGCCTGGTGCTGCTGGGCGCGGCGGTGTGGGCGTTCGTGTGGGCGGTGCGCAAGGGCCAGTTCGACGATCTCGACGCGCCGGCGCTGGACGTGCTGGCTGACGATGACCCGCCGCCGCAACCGCAACCACCGCAGCCCGGGCCGCCGGATGCCGATTGATCTTCCAGTCCTGCTGGCCGCGCTGCTGGCGGGGCTGCTGGGCGGCGTGCACTGCGCGGCGATGTGCGGCGGCATCGCCACCGGCTTCTCCGCGGCCGGCGGGATCGGCGGCTTGGGACCGGCATTGCAGCTCAACCTGGGCCGGGTCGGCGGCTACGTGCTGGCCGGCGCGCTGGTCGGCGGACTCGGCGGCGGGCTGCTGGCGCTGCTGCGCAGCGACTGGCTGCTAGTCGGGCTGCGGATGGCGGCCGGGGCGGTGCTGGTGGCGGTCGCGCTGCGCCTGTTGATGCCGCGCCGCCGGCTCGACTTCCTCGCCCGCCCGGGCGCGCGGCTGTGGCAATGGCTGCGCCCGCTGCAGGCGCGCGTGCTGCCGGCCGACACCCTGCCGCGGCGGCTGGCCGCCGGCGCGCTGTGGGGCTGGCTGCCGTGCGGGCTGAGCCTGTCGCTGCTGACCACCGCCTGGCTGCAGGCCAACGCGCGCGACGCCGCGCTGACGATGGCCGCGTTCGGCCTGGGCACGCTGCCGGTGATGGTGCCGCTGACCTGGTCGGGCGCGCGGCTGGGCCGCTGGCTGCAACGCCCCGCCCTGCGCCGCGCCGCCGCCGCGCTGATCGCGCTGGCCGGCCTGCTGACCCTGGCCGCGCCCTGGCTGATGCAGGTACCGGCGCTGCACGGCCCGCTGGCCGCGCTGGGCTGCAAACCGCTGCCCTGAGAGATTTGCGGCTGTAGAGCGGAGCTTGCTCCGCTCTCCGGTACGTGCCCGCCGAGCAAGCTCGGCGCTACAGTCTCTTCGGCAAAGTCTTGGAGACAGGAAGCGGACTTCCAGGCCTGCAGTAACGAGTTTGTCCATCCGGCATGGCTGTAGAGCGGAGCTTGCTCCGCTCCCCCGGACAACCCTCCGCCGGGCAGGCCCGGCGCTACGGCCTTCTCCCGGGACCTGGGAAATGCGGCGCGGACGCGCGGCCTCAGCCGCGCGCTTCGGCCAGCGCCTGCAGGCGATCGCGCTTGTGCAGCAGGATGTGGTGCGGGTCGGCGGTGTCGATCACGCCTTCCTGGCGCAGCCGGGTGAAGCTGCGGCTGACGGTTTCCACGGTCAGGCCCAGGTAGTCGGCGATGTCCGATCGGGTCATCGGCAGGATCACCTCGGTATCGCTGCCGCCGTGGCGGCGCCGGCGCGCGGCCATGTCCAGCAGGAACGCGGCCAGCCGCTCCAGCGGCGTCATCCGCGCCAGCGACATCAGGTTGTCGCGGGTGGCGTCCAGTTCCAGGCAGGCGCGCTCCAGCAGTTCGCGCTCCAGCGCCGGGTGCTGCTCGCACAGCGCGCGCATGTCGGTCTTGGGGAAGGCGCACAGCTTGCTGTCGACGATCGCCTCGATCGAATGGCGGTAGTGCGGGCCGGTGCTGAAGCCGATGAAGTCGCCCGGCATCAGGAAGCCGGCCACCAGCCGGCGCCCGTCCGGCAGCAGGCGGATGCGCCGCAGCGCGCCGGTGGTGACCGAAAACACCCCGCGCCGCGGCTGGCCCTCGCGCACCAGCAGTTCGCCGGCCCGCACAGTGACGTCGCCGGCCATCGCCTCCAGCTCGCGCGCCTGTTCCAGCGGCAGCGCCGAACACACCGACAGGTGCCTGACCTGGCAGCCGGCGCAGCCATCGAGGAATTCGGCGCCTGCCGGGATGCCGGCAATCGGGACACCGTTATGGCGCAGCACACGCAGGGTCATCGCTCGTCCGCGGTCAACATGGAAAACCAGCGGCCATCATACTCCCGCCCACCCTCAAATCTGGCTGAATCCTTGGTCGCATGCGGGCGGCGGCGCTCGCCGCGGACCGCCCGGATCGGTTACAGTGCGCCCCGCTTGCCAGCGGCCGTTCGTTTCCCCCTGGTCCGCCGGCGCCGGGACGTCCATCGACTTCCCGCGCCCGCCTCCGCTCCGACTTCTTTCGTTGCGCAAGCCCGGATCCGCCGCTGTAGGCGCGTCCGCACCCCTTCTCGCAGCGCGGTTTCACGGGAACGCTTCGAGTCACGGCCCTCCGCATCCTGCGCCTGTACGCCGCCGCACCCCCGCGTGCGCGGCCTGGCGCGTATCCGGCCGGCCGCCTTTGGAGCTTTGCCAAGATGACGTTTGAAAACCTCGGGCTGGCGCCCGCCCTGCTGCGCGCGCTGGCCGAACAGGGCTACACCCAGCCCACCCCCATCCAGGAACAGGCCATCCCGCTGGCGCTGGAAGGCCACGACCTGCTGGCCGGCGCGCAGACCGGCACCGGCAAGACCGCCGCCTTCGGCCTGCCGCTGATCCAGTACCTGGCCACCACCCCGCAGGAAGTGCAGCGCGGCACGCGCAAGCCGCGCGCGCTGGTGCTGACCCCCACCCGCGAGCTGGCCGTGCAGGTGCACGAGAGCCTGCGCGGCTATGGCAAGTACCTGCGCATCCCCAGCACTACCATCTACGGCGGCGTCGGCATGGGCAACCAGCTCGACGCGCTGCGCCGCGGCGTGGATTTGGTGATCGCCTGCCCGGGCCGGCTGATCGACCACCTCGAGCGCCGCAGCATCGACCTGTCCGGCATCGAGGTGCTGGTGCTGGACGAGGCCGACCGCATGCTCGACATGGGCTTTTTGCCGTCGATCAAGCGCATCCTGGCCAAGCTGCCCAGGCAGAACCGGCAGACCATGCTGTTCTCGGCCACCTTCGCCGATCCGATCCGCGAGCTGGCGCTGGAGTTCATGCGCGAGCCGAAGCAGATCCAGGTGACGCCGCGCAACACCGTGGCCGAGACCATCGCCCATCGCGTGCATCCGGTCGATGGCGGCCGCAAGCGCGAGCTGCTGCTGCACCTGCTGGCGGCCGACAGCCGGGTGCAGACGCTGGTGTTCGCCAAGACCAAGCACGGCAGCGACAAGCTGGCGATGTTCCTGGACAAGAGCGGCATCAACACCGCCGCCATCCACGGCAACAAGTCGCAGGGCGCGCGCCAGCGCGCGCTGGGCGACTTCAAGGCCGGCCGCATCAACGTGCTGGTGGCCACCGACATCGCCGCGCGCGGCATCGACATCGACCAGCTGCCGCGGGTGATCAACTACGACCTGCCGATGGTGGCCGAGGACTACGTGCACCGCATCGGCCGCACCGGCCGCAACGGCTCGACCGGCGAGGCGATCTCCATCGTGGCGCAGGACGAGGCCAAGTACCTGCGCGCCATCGTGCGCATGCTGGGCCGCGACGTGGAACTGCGCGACGTGCCCGGCTTCGAGCCGCAGGTGCCGATCCGCTGGGGCAACAGCGCGCCGGGCAAGGCCGACCAGCCCGGCGGCGAGCGCGCCCCGCGCCGCGGCTCCCCGCAGAAGCATGCCCGCCGCCCGCACGGTGAGGCGACGCGCCACGCCCATGCCGGGCCGAAGAAGCACGGCGGCGCGCAGCGCCACGACGGCGGTCGCAGGCAGGGCGGCGGACAGCGGCGCGGCAGCTGAAACCGGCGGCAATGTCCGGCCAGGCGGAAAAGCGGAGCCCAGGCTCCGCTTTTCCGTTGCGGCCGGCGCCATGCGCGGCGGACAATGACGGCATGGACATCTTCAAGATCTTCACCCTGGAAGCGGCGCACCGGCTGCCCAACGTGCCGGCAGGCCACAAGTGCGCGCGCCTGCACGGCCATTCGTTCCGCGTCGAGCTGCACGTGTCCGGCGAACTGGATCCGCATGCCGGCTGGGTGATGGATTTCGCCGACATCAAGGCCGCGTTCAAGCCGATCTACGAGCGGCTGGATCACCACTACCTCAACGACATCGAGGGCCTGGAGAATCCGACCAGCGAGCGGCTGGCGCAGTGGATCTGGCAGCAGCTCAAGCCTGCCCTGCCGCTGCTGAGCGAGGTGGTGGTGCACGAGACCTGCACCGCCGGCAGCCGCTACCGCGGTTGATCGCAACCACCGGGCCGCCGCCGGCCTGGGCGATCAGGCCTTTTTTGAACGGCGGGCAACCGTTCGTCGGGAACTCCGCCCTGCATGTTGCAATGCAACAAGGCGCGGGCTATGCTGCGTCGCAACATAGAGGCAACCCCTGAGGAGTACGCCATGTCCGCCCAGTTCAACGACAGCTTCAGCATCTTCACCCACCAGTTCGCCGCGGCCGCCTCGCGCGCCAACCGCCTGGCGCTCGAGAACGCGGAAAGCGTGTTCGGCGTGCAGCTGCGCGTGTTCGAGAAGAACATCGACGCCACCACCGCCTTCCTCGACGAAGTCGCCGGCACCCGCGATCTCGACGGCTACAAGACCCTGTGGCCGAAGGGCCTGCAGGTCGCCAAGGACAACACCGAGCGCCTGGTCGCCGCCAGCCAGGAAGTGTTCGGCCTGACCCTGAAGGCCGGCGAGGCCTTCGGCCAGCTGGCCAAGAGCCAGATCGAATCGGCCAGCGAGACCGTCCAGGCCAACGTCGCCAAGGCCGCCAAGAGCGTCAAGACCAAGTAATCAAGCAACACCGCAACAACGGGATCTCTCTCCCCCTCTGCGCGGCTCCCCCTCCCTCCGCGCAATCGACCCGGCAGCCCGCGCTGCCGGGTTTTTTTATGCCCGCAGCAACGGCGCCGGTGCGCCGGGACGGGCGAAGTCCGCGGGCAGGCGCAGCAATGCGCCGCGTTGCGCCGCCTCCGCCTGCGGGCGATGGGGAATGCGGCCCAGGCAGGGCGCGTGGAGGCGGTCCTGCAGCAGGGCAAGGTTTTCTTCAAGGCGCGCCATCGCCGGGTCCACCTCGTTGGCGATCCAGCCCAGCAACGGCAGGCCGTCGGCGGCAATGGCGCGCGCGGTCAGCCGCGCGTGGTTGATGCAGCCCAGCCGCAGGCCGACCACCAGCACCACCGGCAGTTCCCAGCGCCGCGCCAGATCGGCCTGATCCAGCGTGGCGCTCAATGGCGCGGCCCAGCCGCCGACGCCCTCGACGACGACGTGATCGGCCTGCGCGCGCAGCCGCGCGAAGGCCGCGTCCAGCCGCGCCGGGTCGATGGCCACGCCGGCCTCGCGCGCGGCGATCTCCGGGGCCAGCGGCGCGGGCAGCGCGTACGGGTTGAGGTCGTCATAGGCCGGGCGCGGATCGCTGGCCGCCAGCAGCGCCAGCGCGTCCTCGTTGCGCCAGCCCTGCTCGCCGGCCTCGCAGCCGCTGGCGAGCGGCTTCATGCCGACCGCGCGCAGGCTCCGCATGCGCAGCGCGTGCAGCAGGGCGGCCGAGGCGACGGTCTTGCCGATGCCGGTGTCGGTGCCGGTGACGTAGAGGCCGCTCACGCGCCCCCCCGCGCCGACGGCGGTCGCTGCTGGATGGGCGGGATCGTCATCGGCGCATTCCTCCTGCTCGGGCCGGGGCGGCATCATAGCGGGCGCGGGCGCGCCGATCGGCATAGAATCGCCCGCATGTCCTTCACCTCCATCCCGCTGACCGGCAGCAAGCCGGAACAGTACGCGCAGCTCGCCGCGCAGGCGCGCGCGCTGCTCGCCGGCGAGCCCGACCGCGTCGCCAACGCCGCCAACCTGGCGGCGCTGGTCTACCACGCGCTGCCGGACCTGAACTGGGTCGGCTTCTATTTCCACGATGGCCGCGAGCTGGTGGTCGGCCCGTTCCAGGGCCTGCCGGCCTGCGTGCGCATCCCGCTGGACAAGGGCGTGTGCGGCGCGGCCGCGCGCACCCGCCAGACCCAGCGGGTCGAGGACGTGGAGGCCTTCCCCGGCCACATCGCCTGCGACGCGGCCTCGCGCTCGGAACTGGTGGTGCCGCTGGTGAAGGACGACGCGCTGATCGGCGTGTTCGACCTGGACAGCCCGCGCGTGGGCCGCTTCGACGCCGACGACCAGCGCGGGCTGGAGGCGATCGCGCAGGTGTTCGTCGAGGCGCTGCGATGAGCACGGCCAAGCTGCGCAACATCGGTCCCAAGTCGGCGGCGTGGCTGCGCCAGGTCGGCCTGCGCACGCACGAGGACCTGGCCGCGGTCGGCTCGGTGGAGGCGTTCATGCGCATCAAGCGGGCCGGCTTCCGTCCCAGCCTCAACCTGCTCTACGCGCTGGAAGGCGCGCTGCTGGACGCGCACTGGCAGCAGTTGCCCGAACAACGCCGCAGCGAGCTGGTGCTGGCCTACGACGCCGCCGCCGCGCTGCTGCCGCCGCCGCGCGGCCGGCCCGCCGCCGCGCCGGTCACCACCACCCACATGTCCGACGAAGACGGCGCACCGGCGCTGGATCCGTTCGACTCGCCGGACGAAGCGCAGGACTGAAGCCGCTCGCGCCGGCCGGCCCGGATGGCGGCGATTCCGTTCCCTCCCGTCTTCCACGTTCGCGCGCCGTGGATGGCATCCGCTCGCCCAGCGGCCATCCCGGGGCCGCGCGCGGCCGCTTCCCGTATAATCGCCGCGCTTTCAGGTGACCCGGCGGCGCTTCCTGCCCACGGGTTGAAACGGGAAGCCGGTGACCTGCCCGCCCCGCGCGGCAGCATTCCGGCGCTGCCCCCGCAACGGTAAGCGAGCCAAGCCACGGCATCGGCCACTGTGCATCCGCATGGGAAGGCGCCGGGACGGGACCTGCGACAGGTCCGCTCGCAAGTCCGGAGACCGGCCTGGGAGTCCACTGGTTGCGATGCGGAGGGCGTCGCGGCGTGCCGCGCCGCCGTGCGCTGTCCGCTGTTTCCTTCGTCTGGCAACTCCACAGTTTTTTCGCGCCCATCGCGCAACGGAGTTGAATGACATGCACGAATCCATCCCGGCCCTGCGGCCCCTGTCCCTGGCCGTCCTGCTCGCGCTACCCGCCGCGGCCGCCGCGCAGTCCTCGTCCACCACCGAGCTCGACGAGATCGTGGTGACCGGCACCCGCACCGAGGTCGCGCTGCGCGACAGCCTGGTGCCGGCGCAGGTCATCGGGCGCGAGGAAATCGAGCGCAGCCAGGCGCGTTCGCTGGTCGAACTGCTGAAGGGCCGCGCCGGCGTCAACGTCGTCAACCAGGGCGGCATGGGCAAGCTGACCACGATCAACCTGCGCGGCGCCGAGTCCGACCACGTGCTGGTGCTGGTGGACGGCGTGCGCATCGGCTCCACCTCGGCGGCGCTGGCCGCGTTCCAGGATCTGCCGGTCGATCTGATCGATCGCATCGAGATCGTCCGCGGCCCGCGCTCCAGCCTGTACGGCTCCGAGGCGATCGGCGGCGTGATCCAGATCTTCACCCGCCGCGACGACGGCAAGCTGCGCCCGCACCTGCGCGTGGGCGCCGGCAGCCACAACCTGCGCGAGGCCAGCGCCGGCCTCGGCGGCGGCGGCGAGCGCGGCTGGTTCGGTGCCGACGTGAGCTACCAGCGTACCGACGGCATCAATGCCTGCCGCGGTTCGGGCACGCTGTTCCAGGGCTGCTTCGCCGACGAGCCGGATCGCGACGGCTACCGCAACCGCTCGGCCAGCCTGCGCGGCGGCGTCAACCTCGGCGACACCGTCAAGCTGGAAGGCAGCGCGCTGCACGCCAGCGCCTTCAACGAGTACGACGGCAGCGTGTTCGGCGGCAACGAGGCCGACAACATCCAGCAGGTCGCCGGCGGCAAGCTGACCTGGACGCCCGGCGATCGCGTCACCGTCACCGCGCAGGCCGGCCGCGCCTACGACAAGTCGGACAACTACTTCACCGATCACGTCGCTCCGCGCAGCCATGTGAGCCGCTTCAACACCCGCCGCGACAACGCTTCGCTGCAGGCCGACCTGCTGGCCGCCGAGGGGCACCTGCTGACCTTCGGCGTGGACTGGATCGACGATCGCCTGGACAGCTCCACCGCCTATACGGTGGCCGACCGCGAGAACCTGGCGCTGTTCGCCGAATACCAGGGCCGCGTCGGCGCGCACCGCTTCCAGGCCAGCCTGCGCAACGACGACAACGAGCAGTTCGGCAACCACAGCACCGGCAGCCTGGGCTGGGGCTACGACTTCGGCGACGCGCTGCGCTTCAACCTGAGCTACGCCACCGGTTTCCGCGCGCCCAGCTTCAACGAGCTGTACTTTCCCTTCTCCGGCAATCCGAACCTGGGACCGGAGGAATCGCGCAGCCTCAACGCCGGGCTGATCTACGACGCCGGCCACGGTCGCTGGACGCTCAACGCCTACCAGACCGACATCGACGACATGATCGGCTACGACAGCAGCTTCAACCTGGTGCAGGCCGAGGAAGCGCGCATCCGCGGCGCCGAACTGACCTTCGACACCACCCTGGCCGGCTGGGACCTGTCCACCCAGATCAGCCACGCCGATCCGCGCAACCGCTCGGCCGGCGCCAACTACGACCACCTGCTGCCGCGTCGCGTGCGCAACAGCGCGCGCATCGACGCCGATCGCGCCTTCGGCGACTTCCGCCTCGGCCTCACCGCCCACGGCGCCGGCAGCCGCCATGACAACGCCGCCAACACGCTGCGCGTGGCCGGCTACGGCACGCTGGACCTGCGCGCCGAATACGCCTTCCACCGCGACTGGTCGCTGCAGGCGCGCGTGGGCAACGTGTTCGACCGCCAGTACGAGACCATCGCCTGGTACAACCAGCCCGGCCGCGAATACGGCCTGAGCCTGCGCTACCAGCCGCGGCCCTAATCGCGCATCCCGCGGAAACGAATCGAAGCCCGGCGCATGCCGGGCTTCTTTTGTCCCATGGTGCACCGCGTGTGGAGCCGGGCTTGCTCGGCTCCGTAGTAATGCCGGCAGCCCCGGCCAGCGGAGCAAGCCCCGCCCCACAGTAAGTGCTTGCGACACAAGGAAAACCCCGGCATAATGCGCGGCTCGCTGCGTCCGGCCTGGCCGGATCCGTGGCCGGAAGCACGATTCCGGCCGCACCGTGGCGGTTCCCTTCCGCATCGTGCGGCGCCTGCCCGCCAGGCCGCCGGGCCGCCGTCTCCCAGGCTATGGGCGACAAGATTACCTATCGAGGTGCGTATGTCCCGCGTATGCCAAGTCACCGGCAAGCGTGTGCAGACCGGCAACAACGTCTCGCACGCCAACAACAAGACCCGTCGTCGCTTCCTGCCCAACCTGCACGAGCGCCGCTTCTGGGTGGCCAGCGAGAACCGCTGGGTCAAGCTGAAAGTCTCCGCGCACGCGCTGCGCACCATCGACAAGAACGGCATCGACGCCGTGCTCGCCGACCTGCGCGCCCGTGGCGAAAAGATCTGAGGAGTAATCGAACATGGCATCCAAGCGCGACAAGATCCGTCTGATCTCCTCGGCCAACACCGGCCACTTCTACACGACGGACAAGAACAAGAAGAACACCCCGGGCAAGATGGAAATCAAGAAATACGACCCGGTCGTGCGCAAGCACGTGATCTACAAGGAAGGCAAGATCAAGTGACGCAACGGCGCATTCGCGCAAGCGCGAATGCCTTTGCCGTTGCGTCATCCCCGCGCAGGCGGGGATCTAGTGCCTCACCGACAACCCCGCTCCGGCGGGGTTGTTGCTTTTCGGCTCCCCGCATCCGTGTCACGGAGCATTCGCGCGAGCGCGAATGCCTTTGCCTTTGCGTCATCCCCGCGCAGGCGGGAAGCGCTTTCCAACCGCCGCATACCGGTCATCCGGGGCTTTCGCTTTCAATGGCCAGCAAGCCACTGGAACCCCGCCTTCGCGGGGATGACGGCTTCCTGGATTTCGCAGGCAAGCGCCGGCATCCGCGCAATCGCCATTCCCTCGCCGCTTCCGCTTTGCGCCTGCCCGCCGCATCATCGCCCGATGCCCGCCCTCGCGCCCCCACGATGACCCCGGACTGGTCGCCCGCCACCGTGCTGCTGATCGTGGACTGGGTCATCCGGATCGGCGCGCTGCTGTGGATTCCCAGCCGTACCCGCCCGGCGGCGGCGCGCAGCTGGCTGCTGCTGGTGGGTTTCATCCCGCTGCTGGGCCTGCCGCTGTACCTGCTGCTGGGCCACCCCTGGCTGTCGCGCCGGCGCGTGCAACGGCAGGCGCAGGTCAGCGAGGTAGTCCGCGAGGAGCAGTTGCCTTTGCGCGCGCTGCGCTGGACGCCCGACGGCGGCGCGGCGTTCGAGATGGCGCCGCTGGTCGAGCGCCAGGGCGCGTTCATGCCCACCCACGGCAACGCGGTGGCGCTGCTGGACGACTACCAGGCCGCGATCGACGCGTTGCTGGCCGACATCGACCAGGCCCGCGAGCAGGTGCACCTGCTGTACTACCTGATGTTCGACGACGCGGTCGGCGATGCGGTGACCGCGGCGCTGTGCCGGGCGGCCGCGCGCGGCGTGTGCTGCCGGCTGCTGCTGGACGCGGTCGGCGCGCGGCGCGGCCTGCGGCGCTATCGCAGGCCGCTGCGCCAGGCCGGGGTGGAAGTGCACGAGTTGCTGCCGGGCGGATTGCGCTGGCGGCGCAGCGGGCGCATGGACCTGCGCAACCACCGCAAGCTGGCGGTGATCGACGGCCGTTGCGGCCACGTCGGCTCGCAGAACCTGGCCGATGCGGTGTTCGTGCCCGGCCTGCCCAACCGCGAACTGGTCGCGCGCGTGCAGGGACCGGTGGTCTCGCACCTGGAGGCGGTGTTCGCCGGCGACTGGTACATCGAGACCGGGCAGCGCCTGCCCTACCAGCACGACTGCCCGGTGCACGCCGACGACGTGGCGACGCAATTGCTGCCCAGCGGGCCGGCCTATCCGTACGAGAACGCGCGCGACACCGTCAACGCGCTGATCCACCTGGCGCGGCGCCGGATCGTGCTGACCACGCCGTACTTCGTGCCCGACGACGCCACGCTGGCGGCGCTGCGCATCGCCGCGCTGTCCGGCGTGGAGGTGCAACTGATCCTGTCGGCCGGCAACAACAAGCGGCTGACCTCGTGGGCGCAGGAGTCGTACTACGACGACCTGCTGGCCTGCGGCGTGCGCATCGCGCTGTACGAGCCGCACTTCCTGCACGCCAAGCACATGAGCGTGGACGACGGCATCGCGCTGCTGGGCTCGATCAACCTGGACATCCGCTCGTTCGCGCTCAACGCCGAGATCGGCCTGATCTGCTACGACCGCGGCGTCGTCGCGCGCATGCGCGAGATAGAAGCCGACTACCTGCGCCACAGCCGCGCGCTGGATCCGGCGCAGTGGCGCATGCGCCCGGCCTGGCGGCGCAGCCGCGAAGGCATCGCGCGGCTGGCCGACACCCTGATGTGAACCGCCATCCGCGCCGCGAACGGGCCGGCCGGCGCCATCGCCTACAATCGACGGCATGCGAACGGCTTCGATTCCCGGCTACGACATCGCCATCGTCGGCGGCGGCGCCAGCGGCGTGCTGGTGGCCATCCACCTGCTGAGGCAGGCGCGGCAACCGCTGCGCATCGTCCTGCTGGAACCCAATCCCTCGCTGGGGCACGGCGCGGCCTATGCGACCGCGCATGCCGAGCACCTGCTCAACGTGCCGGCGCGGCGGATGAGCGGTTTCGACGATGCGCCGGAGGACTTCCTCGATTTCGCCCTGTCCGCCTTGCCGGGCGCGCCTGATCGCCAGGCGCTGGGCCATGCCTACCTCGAACGCCGCCTGTACGCGCGCTACCTGCAGGAGCGCCTGCGGCAGGCACGGCAGGCCGCCGTCGCGACGCTGGAGGTAATCCGGCAGCGCGTCGTCGCGCTGGACGATGCCGGTGATGGCTACCGCCTACAACTGGAGGACGGCGCCGCCCTGCACTGCCGCCGCGCGACCCTGGCGGTGGGCAACCGGCCCAGGCCGCTGCCCTCGCGCGGCACCGCCGCGGTGCCGGCGGAGCTGTTGCTGGGCGCCTGGGATTTCGATGCGGTCAAGCGCATCCCGCGCACGGCGCCGGTGGTCATCGTCGGCTCCGGCCTGAGCATGGTCGATGCGGCGCTGAGCCTGGCTGACAACGGCCACACCGCCGCCCTCCACGTGATCTCCCGCCATGCGCTGCTGCCGCTGCCGCACGCACCGCACGCGGTGGCCGATTTCGATGCCGAGGCGCTGCCGGGCATGGACCTGCGCCGGCGCATGCGCCACCTGCGCGCGCTGGCGGCGCAGGCCGAGGCACGGGGGTTGCCCTGGCAGGCGGTGATGGAACGCATCCGGCCGCTGGGCCAGCGCCTGTGGCAGTCGCTGTCGCCGGACGACCAGCGGCGCTTCCTGCGCCATGCCGTGCGCGGCTGGGACGTGCACCGCCACCGCATCGCGCCGCAGGTGCACGAACGACTGCAGGCGATGCGGGCGCGGGGACAACTGCAGCTGCACCGCGGCCGCCTCGACACCGTGCTGCAGGCCGGGCGCTGCGTGCGCGTGTCGCTGCGCAGCCGCGACGGAGGCGGGCGCACGCTCGACGTCGAGCGCGTGATCAACGCCACCGGCGTGGAGATGCGCGCGCAGAGCATGCGCAATCCGCTGCTGGACGATGTGATCGGCAAGGGCCATGCGCAGCCCGGCCCGCACGGCATCGGCCTGAAGACCGCGGCCGATGGCTGCCTGATCGACGCGGGCGGGCGCGCCCAGCCACGCCTGGCCACGCTGGGCAGCCTGCGCATCGGCTGCCTGTGGGAAAGCATCGCCATCCCCGAACTGCGCGGCCAGGCCGAAACCGTCGCACGGCTGATGCTGGCGGAGTAGGCATCGCGGGCAATTCTGCCGTTCCTTCTTCCTCCGGGAGAAGGTGCCCGAAGGGCGGACGAGGGGATGGCGAAGTCACCGCAGCCGAATCATCGCCACTCCGCGGTACCCTCACCCCAACCCCTCTCCCGCCGGGAGAGGGGCTAAAAAGCAACTGCCATGAAAGTCGAACCTTGCGAGTCCCCTCGGCAATGCCGGGGATTTCCCCATGAGGAATGAATCCGGCCCGGCGCGGTGGCATGCGCCGCACGCAGTACACTGGCCGCCTCCGCGGGAGCGAGGGTAGCCGAGCACGTGTCGAGCTGGATCCTGCTGCTGGTGTCGCTGGCCTATGCCGCGCTGCTATTCGGCGTGGCGTGGTACGGCGATCGCCGGCCGATGTATCCGGATCGGCCCTGGCTGCGGCCGCTGGTCTACAGCCTGGCGCTGGCGGTGTACTGCTCGTCGTGGACGTTCTACGGCGCGGTCGGCAGCGCGGTGCGCAACGGCCTGGGCTACCTGCCCATCTACCTTGGCCCGGTGCTGCTGCTGCTGTTCGGCTGGCGCATCATCGAACGGCTGGCGCTGATCGCGCGCAACGAGAACACCGTTTCCATCGCCGACTTCATCTCCTCGCGCTACGGCCGCTCGCGCCGGCTGGCGGCGCTGGTGACGGTGATCGCGCTGATCGGCGTGGTGCCGTACCTGGCGCTGCAGTACAAGGCGGTGGCGATGAGCCTGAGCGTGCTGACCGGGCAGGCCGGCGGCACCTACGGTTTCTTCTCCGACCCGGCGCTGTACGTGGCGCTGCTGATGGCGCTGTTCGCCGCGCTGTTCGGCACCCGCCAGGTCGATGCGACCGAGCACCACCACGGCATGATGCTGGCCATCGCGCTGGAGTCGATGGTCAAGCTGGTGGCGATGATCGCGGTCGGCGTGTTCGCCTGGCTGTGGCTGGGCAAGCACGACATCGCGGTGGCCGATTCGGCGCGCACGCTGTTCGAGAACGCGCCGCCGGTCGGCTTCATCGGCCAGACCATGCTGGCGTTCCTGGCGATCTTCTGCCTGCCGCGGCAGTTCCACGTGGCGGTGGTCGAATGCAGCGACGTCGGCGACATCCGCAAGGCGCGCTGGCTGTTCAGCGGCTACCTGGCGCTGATCTCGCTGATGGTGGTGCCGATCGCCGCGGCCGGGGTGGCGCGCTTCGGCATCGGCAGCGGCGTGGCCGACGACAGCATCATCCTGTCGCTGCCGCTGGTGGAGGGCAGCAACGTGCTGGCGCTGGTGGCCTACGTCGGCGGCTTCTCGGCCGCCACCGGCATGGTGATCGTGGCCAGCATCGCGCTGGCGACGATGGTCAGCAACGACCTGGTGATGCCGCTGATGCTGCGCCGCGGCTGGGCGCAGCCGCATGCCGAGGCCGACGTCGCCTCGCGCGTGCTGTGGATACGCCGGCTGGTGATCGCGCTGCTGGCGGTGACCGCCTACGCCTACTACCGCGGCAGCAGCAACGACAGCACGCTGGCCTCGTACGGGTTGATGGCGTTCGCGGCGGTGGCGCAGTTTGCGCCGGCGATGATCGGCGGGCTGTACTGGCGCGGCAGCAGCCGGCGCGGCGTCG
The DNA here is from genome assembly GCF_046736355.1 of Pseudoxanthomonas mexicana. Classification (GTDB taxonomy): domain Bacteria; phylum Pseudomonadota; class Gammaproteobacteria; order Xanthomonadales; family Xanthomonadaceae; genus Pseudoxanthomonas_A; species Pseudoxanthomonas_A mexicana_B. Next base: position 3,556,657 of record NZ_CP157201.1, read on the forward strand.
AGGTCGGCATGCTGCTCGGCTTCGCCACCTGGATCTATACCCTGCTGCTGCCGACCATGACCCAGGCCGGCTGGTTCGATCCGGACTGGCTGCACGCCGGGCCGTTCGGCATTTCCTGGCTGCGGCCGCAGCAGCTGTTCGGCCTCAGCGGCTGGGACGCGCTGACCCACGGCACGTTCTGGTCGCTGCTGGTCAACACCGGCGCGATGATGATCGTGTCGGCGCGCTGGCGGCCCGGCATGGACGAGCGGCTGCGCGCCGCGCCGTTCCTGGATCCCTACGCGCAGCGGCCGGCGCTGTCGGCCGGCGAGTGGCCCGGCAACGTGCGCGTGGGCGATCTGCTCACGCTGGCCGAGCGCGTGGTCGGCGAGCGGCATGCGCGCCGCGCCTTCGTCGAGCAGGCGCAGGCGATGGACGTGGAACTGTTGCCCAACGTCACCGCCGACCGCGCCTGGGTGCAGTTCACCGAACGCCTGCTGGCCGCGGCCATCGGCGCGGCGTCGGCGCGCATCGTGCTGACCAGCGTGCTGCGCGGCTCGGGCATGGAACTGGGCGAGGTGGTGGCGGTGCTGGACGAGGCCGGGCAGGAACTGCGCTTCAACCGCGAGATCCTCTCCACCACGCTGGAGAACATCAGCTCCGGCGTCAGCGTGGTCGACCCGGACATGCGCCTGGTCGCGTGGAACCGGCGCTACCAGCAGCTGTTCGGCTATCCCGAGGGCATGCTCTACGTCGGCCGCCCGGTCGCCGACCTGATCCGCTACAACGCCGAGCGCGGCGAGCTGATCGGCATGGGCAGCGTGGAGGAGCAGGTGGAGCGGCGCATCGGCCACATGCGCGCCGGCACCCCGCACGTGTACGAGCGCGTGCGCGCCGACGGCCAGGTGATCGAAATGCGCGGCCAGCCGCTGCCCGGCGGCGGCTACGTCACCAGTTACAACGACATCACCGACTTCAAGCGCGCCGAGATCGCGCTGCGCGAGGCCAACGAGACGCTGGAGCAGCGCGTGGCCGAGCGCAGCCTGGTGGCCGAGACCGCGCAGCAGTCCAAGACCCGCTTCCTGGCCGCGATCAGCCACGACGTGCTGCAGCCGCTCAACGCCGCGCGGCTGTTCGTCTCGGCCCTGCGCGACAGCGAGGGCGACGAGCAGCGCCATCTGGCCGAACGCGTCGACGCCTCGCTGCGCGCGGCCGAGGAACTGCTCGACGGCCTGCTCGACGTGTCGCGGCTGGACGCCGGCAACCTGCACGCCGAGATCAGCGACTTCAACGCCGGCGAACTGCTGCGCGAACTGGCCGCGCAATACGCGCCGGTGGCCGCCGGGCGCGGCCTGGACCTGCGCGTGCACGCGCGCACGATGCCGGTGCGCAGCGATCGCCGGCTGCTGCGGCGGGTGCTGCAGAACTTCCTCGCCAACGCGCTGCGCTACACCCGCCAGGGCCGCATCGTGCTGGGCATGCGCGTGCGCGGCGGCAATGTTTCGCTGCAGGTGTGGGACAGCGGCCCGGGCATCCCGGAAAACCACATGCGGCAGATCTACGACGAGTTCCACCGCTTCCAGCAGCCGTTCGACTGGGGCGAGCAGGGACTGGGACTGGGCCTGTCGATCTGCCAGCGCATCTCGCGCCTGCTCGCACACGAGTTGGACGCGCGCAGCCGCGTCGGGCACGGCAGCATGTTCTCCATCATGGTGCCGCGCGCGGCCGCCGTCGAGCACCGCGCGCCGCGCCGCGCCGCGCCGGCCACCGATTCGCTGGCCGGCCTGCGCGTGCTGTGCGTGGACAACGACCACGAAATCCTCGACGGCATGCGCGCGTTGCTCGGCCGCTGGCAGGTCGAGGTGATCACCGCCAGCACCGTGGACGAGGCGCTGGAGAAGATCGCGCTGGCGCCGGCGGTGATGCTGGTCGACTACCACCTGCACGACCGGCTGGACGGCCTGGAGACGCTGGACGCCCTGCGTAACGCCTGCCAGGGCCCCATCGCCGGCGCGCTGCTGACCGCCGACGGCCGCGACGAACTCAAGCAGCAGGCGCGCGCGCGCGGTTACCGGCTGCTGACCAAGCCGGTGAAGCCGGCTTCGTTGCGCGCGTTCCTGGCGGCCTACCACGATCCGGTGGAGGCGTGAGGCAGGCCGGGCGATCACACTCCCGGTGACTCCAGCGGGTTGAGCGGCGGGGTAGTGGATATCGGTGAATCGGCTATCCGGCTCGTACCCATCCCTGCCAGGCATGGATTGTCCCAGGATTACTGTTTCTCATCCTGATTTTCAGGACAGCCGGAGATCAGGACCGATGATGCTCCTGCACGGACTCATGCCTGCACGGCATGTTCAAGCGGCAATCTTGATTTTTCACCCGCAAGCTCGTGCATCTGCGCCACGACACCCTCGAATATTTCGGCGGTGGGTGCTTTCCGGTGGATCAGCACCCGCGATATGGATTCGTAGTAGCAAAGCGTTCCTTCACGTCCCGCCGTGAACCTATCGAACACCGTGGTTCCCACGGAGGGGTCCTTCAGGTCACGCACGATGCAGCGGGCGTTGTACAGCTTGTCGCATCCTCCAACCAGCAGCGATGCCTCCGGCTCCTGGTGCAGGTGTTGCAGATAATCCAGCTTGCGCTTCCACCAGTCCGCTTTCTTGGCCTCCGGCGTATCGGCCGCGATCTTTTGTTCCGCACTGCCATCCGTGCAGTCCATGACCATGTCGGCTACCGCATCACCAAACCTTTCGCGGATTATCGGTTCATGCTCAAGGCCGCGATCCTCCACGACGTCATGAAGCAATCCGGCAATGGCCTGGTCCTCGCTTCCTCCGAACTCCAGCACCAGGCTTGCCACACCCAGCAGATGGGCGAGGTAGGGGATGCGGGTGCCTTTCTGAATCTGCCCATCATGGGCCATGCGTGCATATTCGATGGCTTCCGTGAATCTTGGGGTAAGTCGCGTCATTGCATCTCCTTATCTGAAGTGTGTTGAAGCCGATGGCTGGCGATGAATCCTGCGCGAATCAACTCTGGTCCCAGGCTTCGCCGTCAAGCCACTCATCCACGGGACAACTGCGGAGCTTCTGCAGATCGAGTTTCAGGCTCCCATTGAAGCCGGCCGGGAGAAAGTAGTCCTCACCGTGGATCGGCGGGCTCGCATTGCCCGGCAGCCCATCGGCCAGGCTTTCCAGAAGCGTCCCCACTTGAATCCGGAATCGATACGGGTATCCGTTCCCCGCCCATCCTTCCACCAATCCGGTCTTTTCGAGATCCTGCAACCAGTCCAGACCAAAGACGCCCGTCATCCAGTTTGCCACGCACAACTCCCACGGGCGCTCCTTGTCGGCATCTCCGGCACGCCAGATCATGACTTCGTATGCGAGCATGATTCCTCCTTTGGGGCCATCATCCGCCCTTGGGTTCGCAGCAGTTGAGACTGCATCAATACGCGATAGCAGCCAGCAGAGTCGCGGCCGGATCCGGCTTTGGGAAAAACCCGGCATTTCCTCCTGTTTTCCTTCACCTACGTGGATCGCCGTCGGTTACGATGCGCGCCTCCCCGGATTCCGCCCGTCCCCACGTGTCCCACCACACCGGCCCGCTGCTGACCCGCATCACCGCCGAATCGCTGCTCGCCGCGCGGCAGGCCGGCGACGACGCCTGGACCGTTTCGCTGGACCTGGGCCGCAGCGAAGGCTCCGCCACGCTGGCCGCCGATCACTGGACATGGCGCGGTGCCGCCTATCCCTATCCCGGCAGGCTCAAGGATCGCACCCTCTACTGGTTCGACGGCGAGGACTGGATGCCGATCTCGCGCTACTCCGGATCGTTGATCAAGCTGGTGCCGACCGAGTGGGGTGCGCCGACCTTCGAAATCGACGGCATCAAGATGCTGCCGACCGCCGCCGCCTCGCCGATCGACGATGCGCGCCGCAAGGTGGCGCTGATCGAACCGCGCGGCAAGACCGTGCTCGACACCTGCGGCGGCCTGGGCTACTTCGCCGCCTGCTGCCTCGATGCCGGCGTGGCGCGCCTCCATTCGTTCGAGAAGAACGCCGACGTGCTGTGGCTGCGCACGCTCAATCCGTGGTCGCCCGACCCCGGCGCGCCGGAAACTGGCGGCCGCCTGCACCTGCTCCACGCCGACGTCTCCCGTGCCATTGTGCAGTTGCCGGATGCCTCGATGGACGCCGCCCTGCACGACCCACCGCGCTTCGGCATCGCCGGCGAACTGTATTCGCAGGCGTTCTACGACCAGCTCGCCCGCGTCCTGCGCCGGGGCGGCAAGCTGTTCCACTACACCGGCAGTCCCAACAAGCTCACCAGCGGCCGCGACGTTCCGCGCGAGGTGGCCAGGCGGCTGGAAAAGGCCGGGTTCAGGCCGCAGCTTGCGCTGGACGGCGTGCTGGCGAGCAGGCGTTGATTCGCACGGGGCGCGCTGCCAGGCGCGTCCTGCAACTCAGCCACTGCTGATCCGCGCCGCCACACATCACGTCCGACTCACCCCCACGGGCACATCCTTGGACTGCCCTTTCCACGGAGATTCCCATGCCCCTGTTCAAGATCGTGGCCGCCGGCGCACTGGGTTATCTGGCCTATCAGGCCTGGCAACGCAGCAAGCGCAACGCCGCGCAGACCGACGCGCCCAGCGCGCGCAGCCGCCTGGACGATGGCGGCACCACCCCGCCCCACGGCGACCCGCGCCGCAGCGAGGAAACGCTGGAAACCGAACCGGTACGCGCCGCCGCCCAGTCGAGCCCGGGCTTCGGCGGGACGTGATCGGCAAAGCGGCCATCCAGGCCGATGCCTGTCCCGGTCTGCCAACCCGGGGAAGACCATGAAGCGAAGCGTCTTGCCGCGCTCGCTGGATCCACGGCTACTGCCGGAGGCGGTGCCGCGCATGCGTCACTGGTTCCGCTACCCGCTGCACCGGGACGACTTCCACGCGCTGCGTTCCGATGACCGCAGGCTGTTGGGCTACTACTCGGCCAAACCGCTGTACGGCCGCCTGGACATGCACGGCCGCGTGGATCGCAGCCAGGGCTTCAACGGCCAGATCGCCGGCGTGTTCGTACCCGCGCCGGCGCGATCATGGAAGCATGCGGATCTGTTCTTCACCGAAATGGAGCCGGCAGCCGTCGCCCGTTTGGATGGCAAGCGCAATTGGCCGGCGATCAATGCTGCTGCAGAGCGGGAGTTGCATGCCAGGTTGGGCATTGATTCGCGAGCTCAATGACTCCATCGGACAGCATGCAAAACCGGGGTCAGAGTGCACTTTTCCTACAGCCACTGGCGGCAAGTCCCGATCTCCAAGGATGGCGTAACACGCAATGCTTGCATGCGGTTCCCCTGCCCGGACGGCACCGATGCCTCGTCAACCACGTCTAGACCTACCCGGTATTCCCCAACACGTTGTCCAGCGCGGCAATGACCGCCAACCCTGCTTCTTTACCGACATTGATCGGCAACGTTACCTGCAGGACCTGCGTGAGCTCGCCCTCAAGATCGGCTGTCAGATCCACGCCTATGTGCTGATGACGAACCATGTCCATCTGCTGATGACCGCCAGCCACGTTGGACGTGTCGCGCAATTGATGCAGTCACTCGGCCGGCGCTATGTGCGCTACGTCAACGATCGCTACCACCGCACAGGCACCCTGTGGGAAGGGCGTTACAAGTCCTGCTTGGTCGACGGCGGCGAGTACCTATTGCGCTGCTGCCGGTACATCGAACTCAATCCTGTCCGTGCCGGCATGGTCGCGGATCCTATGGATTATCGCTGGTCGAGCCATCGCGCCAATGCCCGCGGAGAACCTGATCTACTGGTCCATCCGCATGCCTGCTATCTAGCACTCGCCACGACCGAACAAGGCCGTTGCGCGGCCTTTCGCGAACTCGTCATGTCCGGAGTGGATGCCGGCGAAACAGAAGCCATCCGCCTTACCCTGCAACGCCAGCATGCACTCGGCAACGACCGGTTCCGCGCCGCTATCGAGCGTCAACTGGGCCGACGCGTCGGTCCCGCCAAGCTCGGAAGGCCGGCGAAAGTAAAGGAAAGTGCACTCTGACCCCTGTTTCCGTCAGATCCACGCCTATGTGCTGATGACGAACCATGTCCATCTGCTGATGACCGCCAGCCACGTTGGACGTGTCGCGCAATTGATGCAGTCACTCGGCCGGCGCTATGTGCGCTACGTCAACGATCGCTACCACCGCACAGGCACCCTGTGGGAAGGGCGTTACAAGTCCTGCTTGGTCGACGGCGGCGAGTACCTATTGCGCTGCTGCCGGTACATCGAACTCAATCCTGTCCGTGCCGGCATGGTCGCGGATCCTATGGATTATCGCTGGTCGAGCCATCGCGCCAATGCCCGCGGAGAACCTGATCTACTGGTCCATCCGCATGCCTGCTATCTAGCACTCGCCGCGACCGAACAAGGCCGTTGCGCGGCCTTTCGCGAACTCGTCATGTCCGGAGTGGATGCCGGCGAAACAGAAGCCATCCGCCTTACCCTGCAACGCCAGCATGCACTCGGCAACGACCGGTTCCGCACCGCTATCGAGCGTCAACTGGGCCGAAGCGTCGGTCCCGCCAAGCTCGGAAGGCCCGCGAAAGTAAAGGAAAGTGCACTCTGACCCCTGTTTCCTTTCGCGAACTCGTCATGTCCGGAGTGGATGCCGGCGAAACAGAAGCCATCCGCCTTACCCTGCAACGCCAGCATGCACTCGGCAACGACCGGTTCCGCACCGCTATCGAGCGTCAACTGGGCCGACGCGTCGGTCCCGCCAAGCTCGGAAGGCCGGCGAAAGTAAAGGAAAGTGCACTCTGACCCCTGTTTCCGACCCCTGTTTCCCTGTTTCCCATCAGGAGGAACCTCATGGAAGGGTTACTCATGGCGGGCAGGATCTTGTGCAAGGGCAGCTCAATAGCGCACCCTCTTTGGACCAGCGCGCGATGATCGCCTCATTTCCGCTACGCTGCGATATCCACATATTCGACGGAACTGCAGGGCTCCGGAATTGGCTGCCCATCCTCGCGCAGGCCGGCCAGATGCAGTTCGATGGCCTCGCGGATGTTTGCTTCCACTTCTTCGACGGTCGCCCCCGTCGTGACGCAGCCCGGCAGGTCGGGCACATAGGCTGCATAGTTTGACTCGGCTTTCTCGATGACAACGGCATAGCGCATGGCGATCACCTCCTGAGTCCGGCCTGCTTGAAGATGCTGTTCAGGGTGCCCGGCGGCACATCATCGCCCGGTTTGCCGGGGACTGTCACGCGGCCTGGCTTTACCGGATGCTTGAACTGGCGATGGCTGCCGCGCACGGCGACTTCGATCCAGCCGTCGTGCTTGAGCAGGTCGAGGATATCGCGGATTTTCGGTGGCATATCGCATCCTTGCGATACCGATACAAGTGAGGGAAGGCCCCCACCCCAACCCCTCCCCCCACATAGGGGGAGGGAAGAGATCCTCAAACCCCAACCGGATTCGCCTTCTCCGGATCGATCTTGTACTGCTTGATCGCCCGCGCCACGTCCTTCCCGGTCATCTTGCCCTCCTTCGCCAGCGCCGCGATGGCGGCGTGGGCGATGTAGTAGCGATCCACCTCGAAGAAGCGCCGCAGGTTGGCGCGGGTGTCGCTGCGGCCGAAGCCGTCGGTGCCCAGCACGGTGTAGGCCATCGGCACGAAGGCGCGGATCTGGTCGGCGAAGCCGCGCACGTAGTCGGTGGCGGCGATGGCCGGGCCCTGGCGGCCTTCCAGCAGTTCGGTGACGTAGGCCTTGCGCGGGGCCTTGGCCTCGGGGTTGAAGCGGTTCCAGCGTTCGGCGTCGAAGCCGTCGCGGCGCAGTTCGTTGAAGCTGGGGCAGGACCAGATGTCGGCGGAGACGCCGAAGTCCTTGTCCAGCAGTTCGGCCGCGGCGATGGCCTCGCGCAGGATGGTGCCGCTGCCCAGCAGTTGCACGCGCAGTTCGCCCTTCTTGGGCTTGCCGGCGTCCTTGAGCAGGTACATGCCCTTGATGATGCCTTCCTCCGCGCCGGCCGGCATTTCCGGGTGCGCGTAGTTCTCGTTCATCAGGGTGACGTAGTAGTACTCGTCGACCTGCTCGGCCATCATCCGCTGCATGCCGTGCTGGAGGATGACGGTGACCTCGTAGCCGAAGGTCGGGTCGTAGCTGCGGCAGTTGGGGATGGCGCCAGCCAGCAGGTGGCTGTGGCCGTCCTCGTGCTGCAAGCCTTCGCCGTTGAGCGTGGTGCGGCCGGCGGTGCCGCCGAGCAGGAAGCCGCGGGTGCGCATGTCGGCCGCCTGCCAGGCGATGTCGCCGACGCGCTGGAAGCCGAACATCGAGTAGTAGATGTAGAACGGCAGCATCGGCACGTCGCTGACCGAATAGCTGGTGCCGGCCGCCATCCACGAGGCGATCGCCCCCGGCTCGCTGATGCCCTGCTGGAGCACCTGGCCGGACTGGTCCTCGCGGTAGTACATCAGTTGGTCGGCGTCGACCGGCTTGTACTTCTGCCCGAACGGGGCGTAGATGCCGATCTGGCGGAACATGCCCTCCATGCCGAAGGTGCGCGCCTCGTCGGCGACGATCGGCACGATGCGCGGGCCCAGTTCCTTGTCGCGCAGGGCGATGTTGAGGCTCTGCACGAACGCCATCGTGGTCGAATAGGTGCGCTCGCCGCTGTCCTTGAGCAGGCGGTCGTACTTGTCCAGGCCCGGCACGGCCACCGACACGCTGGCCCTGGCGCGGCGCTGCGGCAGGTAGCCGCCGAGCGCGGCGCGGCGTTCCTTCAGGTACTGCACTTCCGGCGAGTCCTCGCCGGGATGGTAGAACGGGACCTGCTCGGCCGATTCCAACTGCGCGTCGCTGAGCGGGATGTTGAAGCGATCGCGGAACGTGCGGATGGCGTCGTCGTCGAGCTTCTTGGTCTGGTGGGTCGGGTTGAGCGATTCGCCGGCCGAGCCCATGCCGTAGCCCTTGACCGTCTTGGCCAGGATCACGGTAGGCATGCCCTTGGTGTTGACCGCCTCGTGGTAGGCCGCGTAGACCTTGTGCGGGTCGTGGCCGCCGCGGTTGAGGCGCCAGATGTCGTCGTCGGACAGGTTGGCGACCATCGCCGCCGTCTCCGGGTACTTGCCGAAGAAGTTGGCGCGCGTGTAGGCGCCGCCGAAGGCCTTGCAGTTCTGGTATTCGCCGTCGACGGTCTCCATCATCAGCTTGCGCAGCACGCCGTCGGTGTCGCGGGCCAGCAGCGGATCCCAGTAGCTGCCCCACAGCAGCTTGATCACGTTCCAGCCGCCGCCGCGGAACACGCCTTCCAGCTCCTGGATGATCTTGCCGTTGCCGCGCACCGGGCCGTCCAGGCGCTGCAGGTTGCAGTTGACCACGAAGATGAGGTTGTCCAGCCCTTCGCGGCCGGCCAGCGCGATCGCGCCCAGGGTCTCCGGCTCGTCGGATTCGCCGTCGCCGATGAAGCACCACACCTTGCGGTCGGACTTTTCGATGAGGCCGCGATGCTCCAGGTACTTCATGAACTGCGCCTGGTAGATCGCGCCCAGCGGGCCCAGGCCCATCGACACGGTCGGGGCCTGCCAGTAGTCGGGCATCAGCCACGGATGCGGGTAGGACGAGATGCCCTGGCCGTCGACTTCCATGCGGAAGTTGTCCAGCTGCTGCTCGCTGATGCGCCCTTCCAGGAACGAGCGCGCATAGATGCCCGGCGCGCTGTGGCCCTGGATGTAGAGCAGGTCGCCCGGGTGACTGTCGCTGGGCGCGCGCCAGAAATGGTTGAAGCCGACGTCGTACAGCGTGGCCGCCGAGGCGAAGCTGGCGATGTGGCCGCCGAGGTCGCCGGGCTTGCGGTTGGCGCGCACCACGGTGGCCATCGCGTTCCAGCGGATGATCGAGCGGATGCGCCACTCGATGGCGGCGTCGCCGGGCGACTTGGCCTCATGGGCCGGGGAGATGGTGTTGACGTACTCGGTGGTCGGCGAGAACGGCAGGTAGGCGCCGTTGCGGCGGGTCAGCTCGACCATGCCCTGCAGCAGCTGGTGGGCGCGCTGCGCGCCGTCGGCATTGATCACCCCTTGCAGCGATTCGATCCACTCGCGGGTCTCCGCCGGATCCGGATCGTCCTGCAACATCTCGTTCAACCAGTTCATCGCCGCTCCCGTTTGCCGCGCTGCGCGCGCGGATTCTTCGTTTCTGTGGAACTGCAAATTGTAGCGCACCGCCCCTGCCCGGGCCGTGGCTACGAAGGCGTATGGAGGCTGTTTCGGCGGGGATTGGGCGCTGTCCCGGGACAGTCCCGCCACACCAATGCAAGACCTCTGCGCGGCCGGGGATGCATGTCGCAGTGCGGCAAGCCTATTATCGGCGCAGGGAGCGATGGGGATCGGCATGTCCACGCAGGCGCGGGCGCGGATCGGAACGGTGCACTGGCGGCGCAGCCTGCGCACGCGCATCGCGCTGTGGGCCGGCGCGCTCAACCTGGGGCTGCTGCTGGTGCTGCTGGCGGCGGTGGTGTGGTTCGCCCGCCAGTCGATCGTCGAGGATGCGCGCCGCGACACCCGGGCCAACGCGCAGGAAGCGGCGGAGGGGCTGGAGGCGACGCTGGCCGGGGTCGCCGTCACCACCCGCGGGCTGGCCGATCTGATCGCCCACGGCAACCTCGACGACCCGACGCTGGCGCTGACCATGCGCGCGATGATCGACGCCACGCCGGGCGCAGTCGGCGGGCTGGCGATCCTGGAGCCGCGCGGCGAAGGACAGACCGCGTTCGCCCGCTACGTGTCGGCGCGCGGCAGCATCGACTTCATCGCCGCCGGCCATTCCTACCGCGATCGCGGCTGGTACCAGCGCACCGTCGCCGCGCCGGGCGGCTGGTGGTCCGAGCCGTACCGCAGCACCCTTGCCGGCGACGCCTGGGTGGCCACCTACAACATGCCGCTGCGCGACCGCGGCCGCGGCGCCGCCACCCGCGGCATGGTCAGCGTGGACGTGCCGCTGGACCGGCTGACCGGGCCGCTGGAAACGCTCGCCCACCTGCCCGGCTGGCGGGTGTCGCTGGTCGCGCCGGCCGGCACCGTGGCGCTGGATGCGGAAGCCGACGTCTCCCGGCAGGAATACCTGGAGGACTACGTCCGCCGCAGCGGCCGCCTGGACTTGATGCCGGCCGTCGAGGCGGTGCGGCGCGGCGAGCGCGTGCAGTTCGTGCATGCCGACGCCGGCAGCGGGCAGACGCACTACACCGTGGTCGAGCCGATCGGCCGCAGCGGCTGGACGCTGCTGGTGGCGCAGTCCCACGCGCTGATCATGCAGCGGCTGGCGCGCGCGGTGTGGATGCTGCTCGGCGCCGGCGCGCTGCTGGCGCTGGCCTGCATGGTCGTGGCGCGCGTGCTCGGCGGCCACATCAGCCGGCCGGTGATGCAGTTGTCGGAAGCGGCCGCGCAGCTGGCCCGCGGCGAGTACGACCGGGCGGTGCCGCAACAGGATCGCCAGGACGAGGTCGGCCTGCTGGCGCGCACGCTGGCCCAGGCCAGCGACGCCATCCGCCGGCACCTGCGCGAGATCGGCGATCTGGCCGCGGCGCGGCAGAAACTGGACAGCGAACTGGCGATCGGGCGCGAGATCCAGCAGGCGATGCTGCCGCCGGGCCGGGTGCTCGAATGCGACGGCCACGCGCTGGAGGCGTTCGCGCAACTGCAGCCGGCCAAGGCGGTCGGCGGCGACTTCTACAGCTTCATCGAGACCGACGGCCGGCTGTGGTTCGCCATCGGCGACATCTCCGACAAGGGCGTGCCAGCGGCGCTGTTCATGGCGCGCACGGTGACCGTGCTGGAGGTGATGGCGCACGCGGTGCCCTCGCCGGCGGCGGTGCTGATGGAAGCCTCGCGGCGGCTGATCGAGGGCAACGAGACCTGCATGTTCGCCACCGTGCTGTGCGGCAGCATCGACGTGCGCAGCGGCCGCTGCCTGCTGGCCAGCGCCGGCCACGAATCGCCGTGGCTGATCGAGGCCGACGGCAGCGTGCGCACGCTGCCGCTGGCGGCCGGGCCGCCGCTGGGCTTCGAGGCCAGCGACGCGTTCACGGTGTGGGAGGGCCGGCTGCGACCAGGGCAGACGCTGCTGGCCTATACCGACGGCGTCACCGAGGCATTCGACCCGCACGGCGAGGCCTTCGGCGAGGCGCGGCTGCGCGCGGCGCTGGACCCGGCCCGCGACGCCGGCGCGCAGTGCGCGCACGTGCTTGCGCAGGTGCGCGCGTTCGCCGATCCTGCCCCCCAGTCGGACGACGTCACCGTGCTGGCGATACGCCTGCGCCGCGCGTCCTCCCCGCTTGCTCACGAGGAAACGCCATGCTCATCAGGCTGATCGTGCCGGGCGAATACGCCCGCCTGGAGGACCTCAACGCGTCGCTGGAAACGGTGCTGCAGCGGCACGGCATCGAGCCGCAGGTGCGCGGCGACGTGCGGCTGATCGTCGAGGAACTGGCCAGCAACGCCATCGACCACGGCGGCGACGTGCCGCCGAGCGGGCACCACGAGCTGTCGGTCGACATCGCCATCGCCGGCGGGCTGCTGAAGCTGGAGTTCCGCGACACCGGCGCGCCGTTCGATCCGACCCGGGTGCCGGATCCGCGCCTCGACGCCGACATCGAGCAGCGCCCGCTCGGCGGGCTGGGCGTCTACCTGATCCGCAACCTGGCCCACGACATCGGCTACCGCCGCGACGGCGCCTACAACGTGCTCAGCGTCAGCCTGCGCACGCCCCACGCGGAGGTGGCCGAATGAGCCTGCAGATCCGGATCGAACCCGCCGCGCGCGGCACCCGCCGGGTGCTGCTCGAGGGCCGGCTGGACACGCACACCTACGAGGACCTGGACGAGGCGCTGGCGCCGCTGATCAATCCGCGCCTGCACCTGCTGGTGCTGGAGCTGTCCGGCCTGGAGTACATCAGCAGCGCCGGCATCCGCTCCATCCTCAAGGCGCGCAAGGCGCTGGTCGAGCACGGCGGCAAGGTGCTGGTGGTCAACCCGCGGCCGCACATCCAGCACGTGCTGGACATGGTCAAGGCGGTGCCGCTGAACGACATCTTCGCCTCCACCGCCGAGGCCGACGCCTACCTCGACGCCCTGCAGCGCCGCGTGCGCGAGGGCGATGCCGGCGGCGACGCGCCATGAGCCTGGACATCGCGATCTACCCGCCGGTCAACGGCAACCAGTACCTCGTCCTCGACGGCCGGCTGGACTCGCACACGCACGAGGCCTTCGACGCGCGGCTGGCGCCGCTGCTGGCCGAACGGCCGCCGGTGCTGGTGCTGGACCTGGCCGGCCTGCACTACATCAGCAGCGCCGGCATCCGCTCCATCCTCAAGGCACGCAAGGCGCTGGCCCCGCACCGGGGCCGGGTGGTGCTGGTGCACGCGCAGGAGCAGGTGCGCAGGGTCATCGAGCTGGTGCAGGCGGTGCCGCTGGAGCAGGTGTTCGCCAGCAGCGCCGAGGTCGATGCCTACATCGATGCGCTGCAGCGGGACGTGCTGGGGCGCTAGCGAACCGGCCAATCCGCTTCCGTCGCTTCATTCACGCGGAGGCGGAAGCGCCTTTCAACAGCCCGGTCTGGTCAACCCAGTGCCTTTTGCTGTCATGGCGCGAATCCGCCAGCACAGGTCTGGTCGGCCGATTGAAGCCGTGCCGATCCCATGCAGGTTCCCGTGGGAGCGACGTCAGTCGCGACGAAGCCTTACCGACAAGCCGTCGCGACGGGCGTCGCTCCCACAGGCGGGTCCATGCATCAGTTGCCGGTGCCGTGGCGCTCGGCCTCGATCTGCTGGCGGATCTGCGCATCGACCGCGGCGATCGCGGTCATGTTGATCACCCGGCGCGGGGTGGCGCTGGTGGTCAGGATGTGCACCGGCTTGGAAATGCCCATCAGGATCGGGCCGATGGCCACGCCGTCGGTGACCACGCGCACCATGTTGTAGGCGATGTTGGCCGCGTCCAGGTTGGGCAGCACGAACAGGTTGGCGCGCCCGCTCAGGGTGCTGCCGGGCATGATGCGGTGGCGCAGCGCCTCGTCCCAGGCGGTGTCGCCCTGCATCTCGCCGTCGACGTTGAGCTCGGGCTTGCGCTTGAGCAGCAGCTCGCGCACGCGGCGCATCTTCAGCGACCCCGGCGTCTCGTGGCTGCCGAAGTTGGAATGCGACAGCAGCGCGATGCGCGGCTCGATGCCGAACAGCTTGAGCCGGTAGGCCGCCTGCAGGGTGGCCTCGGCGATCTGCTCGGCAGTGGGATCGTCCTGCACGTGGGTGTCGACGAAGAACCACGCGCCCTGGTTGTTGATCACGCCGGTCATCGCCGAGGTCGACTGCACGCCCGGATCCAGCGGGATCACGCTGCGCACGTAGCCGAGCTTCTTGTGGAAGCGGCCGACCAGCCCGGTGATCATCGCGTCGGCCTCGCCGCGCGCGACCATCACCGCGGCGATCAGGGTCGGCCGCGAGCGCATCAGGTTCTTGGCCGCGGCCACGGTGACGCCGCGGCGCGAGGTCAGCGCGTGGTAGTACTGCCAGTATTCGTTGAAGCGCGGGTCGTCGTTGACGTTGGTCAGGTCGAAGTCGATGCCGGCGCGCAGGCGCAGGCCCAGCCGCTCGATGCGCGAGGCGATGACGTCGGGGCGGCCGATCAGGATCGGCCGCGCCAGCCCTTCGTCCACCACCGTCTGCACGCCGCGCAGCACGGTCTCCTCCTCGCCCTCGGCATAGACCACGCGCTTCCTGTCGGCGCGCGCGCGGTCGTAGACCGGCTTCATCATCAGGCTGGTGCGGTAGACGAACTGGCCGAGCTTCTCGCGGTAGCCGCGCATGTCCTCGATGGGGCGCAGCGCCACACCCGAGTCCATCGCCGCCTGCGCCACCGCGCCGGCCACTTCCACCAGCAGGCGCGGGTCGAACGGGCGCGGGATCAGGTAGTCGGCGCCGAAGCACGGCACCTCGTCGCCGTATGCGCTGCCCAGGTCGGAGGCCTCCTGCCGCGCCAGCTTGGCGATGGCGTGCACGCAGGCCAGCTTCATCGCCTCGTTGATGACGGTGGCGCCGACGTCGAGCGCGCCGCGGAAGATGTAGGGGAAGCACAGCGCGTTGTTGACCTGGTTCGGGTAGTCCGAGCGGCCGGTGGCGATGATGCAGTCCGGGCGCACCGCCTTGGCGTCGGCCGGCAGGATCTCCGGGTTGGGGTTGGCCAGCGCCAGGATGATCGGCCGCGGCGCCATCGTGGCGACCATCTCGGCCTTGAGGATGCCGCCGGCCGACAGGCCCAGGAACACGTCGGCGCCCTCGACGATCTCGGCCAGCGAGCGCTTGCCGGTGTCGGCGGCGTAGCGCGCCTTGTCCGGGTCGAGGTTGGGACGGCCGGTGTAGATCACGCCCTCGCGGTCGAAGGCGAGGATGTTCTCGCGGCGCACGCCCAGGGCCACCAGCATGTCCAGGCAGGCGATGCCGGCCGCGCCGGCGCCGGTGGTGGCCACGCGCACGTCCTCGATGCGCTTGCCGACCACTTCCAGCGCGTTGACCACCGCGGCGCCGACGATGATCGCGGTGCCGTGCTGGTCGTCGTGGAAGACCGGGATGTTCATCCGCTCGCGCAGCTTGCGCTCGACGATGAAGCACTCCGGCGCCTTGATGTCCTCCAGGTTGATGCCGCCGAAGGTCGGCTCCAGCGAGGCGATGATGTCGACCAGCTTGTCCGGGTCGTGCTCGTCGATCTCGATGTCGAACACGTCGATGCCGGCGAACTTCTGGAACAGCACGCCCTTGCCTTCCATCACCGGCTTGCCAGCCAGCGGGCCGATGTTGCCCAGGCCGAGCACGGCGGTGCCGTTGGTGACCACCGCGACCAGGTTGCCGCGCGCGGTCATCTCGCTGGCCGCGCGCGGGTCCTCGACGATGGCCTCGCAGGCGTAGGCCACGCCAGGCGAGTAGGCCAGCGCGAGGTCGCGCTGGGTCAGCATCGCCTTGGTCGGCGACACCTTGATCTTGCCGGGGCGGATGGCGCGGTGGTACTCGAGCGCGGCCTGCTTGAAGTCTTCTTGTTCGGACATGGAGGGCGATGCGAAGGGTTGGCCGTCGATTCTAGAGCGTGTTGCGCGCTTTGGCCCGCCGCGGGCCATCGCGTGGGCATGGCTGCGCCCACTTTTCCAGAAAATAATTTTCAAACCAGCTCCGCCCTGTGGTAAATATCCGCCCGGGCCGGCTGGAGCCTGCCCGCCGTGCAGGAGCCACGCTTGGTTAAAAATCCATTTCAGGACGAGGCGCCACTGCTGGCCGGCAAGGGGCTGGCCGGGACCGCGCCGCTGACGCCGGCGCAGCTGGCCGGGGCCTCGATCCTCGACGAGGAGGTGAGCCTGCCAGCGGCGGTGCTGCGCGAGTCGGCGCTGCGCCACAACCTGGCCTGGATGCGCGCGTTCGCCGAGCGCTACGGCATGGCGCTGGCCCCGCACGGCAAGACCACGATGAGCCCGGCGCTGTTCGCGCTGCAGTTGGAGGCCGGCGCCTGGGGCATCACCCTGGCGACCGCGCCGCAGGTCCACGACGCCTACCGCCACGGCGTGCGCCGGGTGCTGATGGCCAACCAGCTGGTCGGCAAGGCCAACATGGCGATCGTCGCCGCGCTGCTGGAAGACCCCGCGTTCGAGTTTTACTGCCTGGTCGACTCGGCCGCCAACGCCGATGCGCTGGGCGCGTTCTTCGCCGCGCGCGGGCAGGTCCTGCGCGTGCTGCTGGAAATCGGCGTCGACGGCGGCCGCGCCGGCGTGCGCGACGACGCCCAGGCGCAGGCCGTGCTGGCGGCGCTGGCGCGCTGGCCGCAATCGCTGGCGCTGTGCGGGGTTGAAGTCTACGAAGGCGTGCTGAAGGACGAGGCCGGCATCCGCGCGCTGCTGCGACGAACCGTGGCGCAATGGCGGAGCCTGCGCGAGGCCGGCGCGTTCGCGCGCACGCCGGCGCTGCTGTCCGGCGCCGGCTCGGCCTGGTTCGACCTGGTGGCCGAGGAGTTCAGCGCGCTGGCCGGCGATCCGGGTGCGCTCGTGCTGCTGCGCCCGGGCTGCTACCTCACCCACGACGTCGGCGCCTACCGCGAGGCGGCCGAGCGCATCCACGCGGCCAATCCGGTCGCGCGCGACATGGCCTCCTCGCTGCAACCCGCACTGCGCTTGTGGGCCTGCGTGCAGTCGCGCCCGGAACCGGGACGGGCCATCGTCGGGCTGGGCAAGCGCGACGCGGCGTTCGACGCCGGCCTGCCGCTGCCGGTGCTGCACCACCGCCCCGGCGGCGAAGCGCCGCGGCCGGCGCCGCCGCACTGGCGGCTGGCGGCGATGATGGACCAGCACGCCTTCCTGCAGGTGGAGGCCGGCGACGACGTCGCCGTCGGCGACCTGCTGTGCTTCGACATCTCGCATCCGTGCCTGACCTTCGACAAGTGGCGGCACCTGCTGATCGTCGACGACGACTGGCGGGTGACCGGCGCGGTCCACACCTGCTTCTAGAGCGCCCGGGAACCCACGCATGTCGCCAGGCACTTCGCTGCTGATCTACGCCGCCGCGGCGATCATCGCGCTGATCGTGCTGATCGCGCGCTACCGGCTCAATCCGTTCATCACCATCACCCTGGTGGCGCTGGGGCTGGCGCTGGTGGCCGGGCTGCCGCCGGGCGAGATCGTCGGCGCCTACGAGGCCGGCGTGGGCCGCACGCTGGGCCACATCGCGCTGATCGTCGCGCTGGGCACGATGCTGGGCAAGATGATGGCCGAGTCCGGCGGCGCCGAGCGCATCGCGCGCACGCTGATCGCGCGCTTCGGCACGAAGAACGTGCACTGGGCGATGATGCTGATCGCGTTCTGCATCGGCCTGCCGATCTTCTTCGAGGTCGGCTTCGTGCTGCTGATCCCGATCGTGCTCAACGTCGCCCGCCGCACCGGCGTGCCGCTGCTGCTGGTCGGCCTGCCGATGGTGGCCGGCCTGTCGGTGGTGCACGGGCTGGTGCCGCCGCACCCGGCGGCGATGCTGGCGGTGCACGAATACCGGGCCGACGTCGGCCGCACGCTGTTCTACGCGCTGGTGGTCGGCCTGCCGACCGCGGCGCTGGCCGGCCCGGTGTTCGCCAGGTTCGTCGCCCCGCGCGTGCGGCTGCCGGCGCACAACCCGATGGAAGACGCGCTGCTGGACGAGGGCCACGCGCGCGTGCCGGACGAGGCGCTGCCGGGCTTCGGCATCACCATCGCCACGCTCTTGTTGCCGGTGGGCCTGATGCTGCTGGGCGGCTGGGCCGACGAGATCGCCGCACGCGGCACGATGCTGAACGAGGCGCTGCGCTTCATCGGCCACTCGGTGGTGGCGCTGCTGCTGGCCACGCTGATGAGCTTCGTCACCCTGGGGCTGATGCGCGGCTTCAACCGCGAGCAGATCCTGAAGTTCTCGCAGGAATGCCTGGCGCCGACCGCGGCGATCACGCTGCTGGTCGGCGCCGGCGGCGGCCTCAACGGCATCCTGGTCAAGAGCGGCGTGGCCGCGGAGATCACCACGCTGTCGCAGCGCTTCGAGCTGTCGCCGCTGATGATGGGCTGGGCGGTGGCGGCGATGATGCGCATCGCCACCGGCTCGGCGACGGTGGCGATGAGCACCGCCGCCGGCATCGTCGCGCCGATCGCGCTGGCCGCCGGCTACCCGCACCCGGAACTGCTGGTGCTGGCCACCGGCGCCGGCGCGCTGATCCTGTCGCACGTCAACGACGGCGGTTTCTGGCTGGTGAAGGAATACTTCAACATGAGCGTGGCCCAGACCTTCAAGACCTGGACGGTGCTGGAAACCATCATCTCGCTGGTGGCGCTGGCGCTGACCGCCGCGCTGGCGGCCATCCTCTGACACGGAGCGAACCGATGTTCGACATCGTCTACCAACTGCGGCAGCGCCGCGACGAACTGAGCCCGGTCGAGCAGCGCATCGCCGACGCGATCCTGGCCGACGTGCCGGCCGCCGCCCAACTGGGCATCAGCGAGTTGGCCGAGCGCGCGCAGACCAGCGTGGCGGCGATCTCGCGCTTCGCCAAGGTGCTGGGCTGCGACAACGTGCGCGAACTGCGCGCACGCCTGGCCGAGGCCGGCGCGGTCGGCAAGCGCTTCCTCGACGAGCGCGACGCGCCGCCGGTGTCGGCGCTGTACGCGCAGATCTGCACCGATATCGAGGCCGCGCTGCGGCGCAACCTCGGCGGCCTGCAGGAGCCGGTGGTGCAGGGCGCGGCCGAAGCGCTGGCCGGCGCGCGGATGATCCATGTCTTCGGCCTGGGCGGCGCCTCGACGGTGTTCGGCATCGAGATGCAGAACCGGCTGATGCGCCTGGGCCGGCCGATCAGCGCGTGCAGCGACGCGCTGGCGATGCAGATGATCGCCGCCACGCTCGACTCGCGGGACGCGATCGTGGCGCTGTCGATCAGCGGCCTGACCGCCGAGCTGCTGGCCGCGATCGACATCGCCCGCGGCTACGGCGCGAAAGTGATCGCGATCACCCGCGCCGGCACGCCGCTGGCCGAGCGCGCCGACTGGCTGCTGCCGATCGTCATCGACGAGACCGACTTCGTGTTCAAGCCCACCGCCTCGCGCTACGCGGTGATGCTGGCCATCGACATCCTCGCCACCACGCTGGCGCTGCACCAGGCCGGCGACAACCGCGAGCGCCTGCGCCGCATCAAGCTGGCGCTGGACACCCACCGCGGCGGCGACAACCGCCTGCCGCTGGGGGACTGAGTGGCCTTCGACCTGCTGATCCGCGGCGCGCGGGTATTCGACGGCGGCGACGCGCCGCCGCGCGACGGCGACGTGGCGGTGCTGGGCGGCCGCATCGCCGCCATCGGCGCGCTGGATCCGCGCGCGGCGGCGGTGGTGATCGAGGCCGGCGGCCGCGCGCTGGCGCCCGGCTTCATCGACGTACATACCCACGACGACCTGGAAGTCATCCGCAACCCGGCCATGCCCAGCAAGCTGTCGCAGGGGGTGACCACGGTGGTGGTCGGCAACTGCGGCATCAGCGCCAGCCCGGTGGCGCCGGGGCGCGCGGTGCCGGATCCGATGAACCTGCTCGGCGAGGACGGCGAGTTCGCCTATCCGCGCTTCGCCGACTACCGCGCCGCGGTCGAGGCGGCGCGGCCGGCGGTCAACGTCGCCGCGCTGGTCGGCCACACCGCGCTGCGCCACAACCAGATGGACCGGCTGGACCGGCCGGCGCGCGCGGACGAGATCGCCGCGATGCGCGCGCAGCTGCGCGACGCGCTGGCCGAGGGCGCGCTGGGCCTGAGCACCGGGCTGGCCTACGCCTCGGCGTTCGCCGCGCCGGACAGCGAGGTGCTGGCGCTGTCGCGCGAACTGCCGCGCGGGCGGCTGTACGCCACCCACCTGCGCGACGAGTTCGCCGGCATCGTGCCGGCGCTGGAGGAGGCGTTCGCGGTCGGCCGCCACAGCGGCGCGCCGGTGCGGGTGTCGCACCTGAAGTGCGCCGGCAACGACAACTGGGGCCGCAGCGCCGAGGTGCTGGCGACGCTGGAGGCGGCCGCGCGCAATCACGACGTGGCCTGCGACTGCTATCCGTACGCGGCCAGTTCCTCGACGCTGGACCCCAGGCAGGTCACCGACCGCCACGACATCCTGATCACCTGGTCGGATCCGCATCCGGACCAGGGCGGCCGGCTGCTGGCCGACATCGCCGCCGGCTGGGGCCTGGACCTGCACGAGGCCGCGCGCCGGCTGATGCCGGCCGGCGCGGTCTACCACGGCATGGACGAGGCCGACGTGCGCCGCATCCTGGCCCATCCGCTGACGATGATCGGCTCGGACGGGCTGCCGCGCGACCCGCGCCCGCACCCGCGCCTGTGGGGCACGTTCCCGCGCGTGCTCGGCCACTACGCGCGCGACCAGAAGCTGTTCCCGCTGCACACCGCCGTGCACAAGATGACCGGGCTGCCGGCGGCGCGGTTCGCGCTGGGCGCGCGCGGCTGCATCCGCCCGGGCGGGTGCGCCGATCTGGTGCTGTTCGATCCGGCGCGCGTGCGCGACACCGCCAGCTTCCAGGATCCGGTGCGAGCGGCCGAGGGCATCGACGCGGTGTGGGTCAACGGGCAACTGGCCTACGACGGCAACACCGTGCTCGCGCGCGCCGGCCGCTTCATCGCGCCCGAAGCGGCGCTGGCCGAGCCTGCCTTTCCTTCTCCCCCCGGGAGAAGGTGCCCAAAGTGCGGATGAGGGTGCCCGCACCCTCTCCCCCAACCCCTCTCCCACTGGGAGAGGGGCCTTGAAACCTCCATGCGTAGCAGGAAAACCCATGAGCGACATCAAGCGATACGGCGCCGAGGGCGGCGTCGGCCAGGGCCGGCAGCACATGCCGTTCTCGCGCGCGGTCGAGGCCGATGGCTGGCTGCACGTGTCCGGGCAGGTGCCGATGCGCGACGGCGAGCTGGTCGGCGGCACCGTGACCGAGCAGGCGCACGTGGCCATCGGCAACCTGCTGGCGATCCTGGCCGAGGCCGGCGACGGCCCCGAGCACGTGGTGCGCTGCGGCGTGTGGCTGGACGACGCGCGCGACTTCGCCGCGTTCAACGCGGTGTTCAGGCACTACTTCGGCGAGCATCCGCCGGCGCGCGCCTGCGTGGAGAACCGGATGGTGGTGGACTGCAAGGTCGAGGTGGACTGCATCGCCTACAAGCGCCCGCCGCGCTGACCGACCCACGGCCGGAGGTGACCCTGCGCGTCCATGCATGACCGCCGGCGTCGCCACGCCGGCGCGGCGGCCCCGGGCAAGAGGCCCGCAGCCCCGTCGCCACGATCCTGTGCGTCACGGCACGTGGTTTGCTTGCAGTCCATCACGTCCGGATCTTCAATCCGTGCAAGAGTGGCCGCCATCGCTTCCGTGAACCCCCGTCCCCTGCCTGTTCCCGCTCGCCCTCCGCCGCCCCGGCGCAAGCGCGGCATGCCGTGGACAGGCCGGTTGCTGCTGGCCTGCCTGCTCACCGCCGGTGGCGCGGCCGCGGCGTCGGCACCGGCACCGGCACCGGCACCGGCACCGATGCTGAGCCTGGAGCACTACGATCTCGACAGCGGACTGTCGCAGCTGAGCATCAACGCGATGAGCGGCGACGACCGCGGCTTCCTCTGGGTCGCCACCCAGGAAGGGCTCAACCGCTTCGACGGCCATCGCTTCAACGCCTACCGGCGCTCGCCGGATCCGCAGCACCGCGCGCCGGGCGACCTGCTCAGCAGCAGCATCGAGAGCCTGGCCTTCGATCCGGAGCGCGGCCTGATGTGGCTGGGCAGCAACGACGCCGGCGCCGAGGTGCTGCACCTGCCGAGCTGGAAGCGCTGGCGGCTGACCCCGGACCAGGGCCTGTCGCACACCCGCGTGACGCGCGTGCTCGTCGATCCGGCCGGCGGCGCCTGGCTCGGCACCCAGGCCGGCGTCGATCACGTCGACGCCACGATGGGCCGGGCGCGCAACCTTGGTCGCACCGCGCCGATTGTCGGCCTGGCCTGGTCGGCGGCGCGAAGGCAGCCGGTGGCGCTGGACGCCCGCTGCCGGCTGTGGGCCGTCGGCGGCGAGCGGCTGGATCCGATTCCCGGCGATCACGGCCAGGACTGCATCGCCCTGCAGGCCGGCGACGAAGGGCTGTGGCTGGCGACCCGGCGCGACGGGCTGCGCCTGCTCGACGATCAGGGCCGGTCGCGGCGCGCCATCGCCGCCGCCGCGCTGGCGCCGGCCGAGGCGGAACTGACCGCGCTGGCGCGGACGCGCGACGAGCGCATCCTGGCCGGATTCAGCGACGGCACGGTGGCCGAGGTGGCGGCCGTCGGCACCGCGCCACCGCGGCGCCTGCGCTTCGATCGCCCGCCGGACAGCGCCATCACCCAGCTGTACCAGGGCCGCTCCGGCTCGCTGTGGATCGGCACCTACACCTCAGGCCTGTACCGGGTGCGGCCGCTGTCCACGGCGATCCGCCACGACCTGGATACGGTCGGCGCCGCGCCGACCTGGCCCAGCCGCAGCCTGCGCGCGATCTGGCGGCAAGGCCCGCGCCTGCTGATCGGCACCGACAACGGCCTGATGGCGCGCGACGGCGCGGAGGCGCCCTGGCGGGCGGTCGCGCCCTTCAATGGCCGCTCGGTGCGCGCGGTGGCCGCGGCGAACGAGGGCGGCTGGTGGATCGGCACCCAGAGCGGACTATGGCGGCTGCATGCGGACGGGCGCACGCAGGCGATCGAGGGACTGCCGGACCCGCGCATCGACCACCTGCTGGTCGAGGACGACGGCGTCTGGGTCGGCACCCGCGGCGGGCCGGCGCGGCTGCGCCACGGCCGCCCCGTCGACGAGCCGGCGCTGCGGCCGCTGCGCGGGCAATGGGTGACCTCGCTGCTGCGCACGGCCGACGGCACGCTGTGGCTGGCGACCAACGCCTCGGGCCTGTGGCGACTGCCGCCGGGCGGCGTGGCCGAGCCATACGAGCCGGCCGGCACCGGCCTCCACAAGTCGATCTGGCCGCTGCACGCGGACGGCGCGACGCTGTGGGCGGGCAGCTTCTCCGGCGGCCTGTTCCGGATCGATCTGGAACAGGGCCGCTCGACCGCGATCACCGATCGCGACGGCCTGTCCAACAACGTGGTCTACGCCATCCTGCCCGACCACGCCGGCCGGCTGTGGATGAGCACCAACAACGGCCTGAGCGTGCTCGACCCGGCCAGCGGCATCGTCCAGAACGTCGGCCGCCGCGACGGCCTGCGCAACCAGGAATACAACAGCAGCTCCAGCTACCGCGACCAGGGCGGCCTGCTCTACTTCGGCGGCACCCAGGGCCTGGACATGATCGACCCGCGCGGGCTGGAAGCGCACAGCGCGCCGGCGCAACCGGTGCTGACCGCGCTGCGCGTGCTCAGCCGCATCCGCGACAACGGCCCCGACGCCGATGCCGATGCCGATGCCGAAACCGACCTGGTCTACGCCGAGCACATCGTCCTGGAACCGCGCGACACCGTGTTCTCGATCGCGATGACCGCGATCGACTTCACCGCGCCGGCGGCGGCGCGGCTGCGCTACCGCGTCCACGGCCTGCACGAGGGCTGGGTGTACCCGCATGCCGCGCGCACCGAGTTCTCGGTCAGCAACCTCGACCCCGGGCGCTACCGGCTGGAGGTGCAGGCCGCCGGCCGCGACGGCCGCTACGGCGAGTCGCGCGTGCTGGCCATCACCATGCGGCCGCCGGCCTGGCGGCACCCGCTGGCCTATGCCGGCTACGCGCTGCTGCTGCTGGCGCTGGGTGCGTGGCTGGCGCTGCGGGTGCGCTGGGCCGTGCATCGCGAGCGCGCGCAGGTCGAACTGCTCAACCGCACCGTCGCCGAGCGCACCGCGCAGCTGGAGCAGGCCAATCGCCAGCTGATGCAGAGCATCGCGCAACTGGACGTCGCCACCCGCCTGGATCCGCTGACCCGGGTGTCCAACCGCCGCGACCTGCAGGACTGGCTGCAGCGCGCGTCCGGCGCGCTGCGCGGGCAGGCCGCCGCCGCGCCCGGGCGGCACCTGGTGTTCTTCATGATCGACATCGACAACTTCAAGCGTGTCAACGATCAGTACGGCCACCACGCCGGCGACCAGGTGCTGGTGCAGTTCGCCGACCGCCTGCGGCTGCTGGCGCGCGAAAGCGACCTGGTGGTGCGCTGGGGCGGCGAGGAGTTCCTGCTGGTGGCCTGGCTGAGCCGCGACGAGGACGCCGCCGCGCTGGCCGAGCGCATCCGCGACGCCATCGCCGCCACGCCGCTGGAACTGGAACAGGGCCACGCGCTGCCGCTGACCTGCTCGGTCGGTTTCGCGCCCTGGCCGTTCTCGACGCAGTGGCCGGCGCTGGGCGACTGGGAGCAGAGCGTGGAACTGGCCGACCGCTGCATGTACGCGGCCAAGGCCGCCGGCAAGAACGCCTGGATCGGGCTGGTGCCCGACAGCGGCCTGGACCGCGACAGCCTGATGGCGCTGCTGGCCGGCGCGATGCCAGCCGCGCTGCCGGCGCCGGCGGTGCGGGTGCTGCATTCCACCGTGGAAACGCCGGCGTTCGTGCGCTGAAGAACCTTGAACTCCCGGAGCCGAGCAAGCTCGGCTCTACAACCCCACAGGCCTGTAGAGCGGAGCTTGCTCCGCTCGCCCGTCCGCCTTGACCATCAACGCAGCCGAGCAAGCTCGGCTCTACACCCCGCATGCCTGTAGAGCGGAGCTTGCTCCGCTCGCCCGCCCGTCTTGACCATCACCGCAGCCGAGCAAGCTCGGCTCTACACCCTGCATGCCTGTAGAGCGGAGCTCGCTCCGCTCGCCCGCCAGCCTTGACCATCACCGCAGCCGAGCAAGCTCGGCTCTACAACCTCGCATGCCTGTAGAGCGGAGCTTGTTCCGCTCGCCCGCCCTATTTGTCGGTCAACACATCCAACCGGATGCGATTGGCGAACAACGAGAACGCCAGCATCCCCGCCAACCCGCTGGCGCGCGCGATCCACGGCGGCAGCCAGCGCGGCGGTGCCAACGTCCCGGCCTCGAACAGCGGCGCGAACGCCTCCACGTCCTCCAGCGTCATCTTGCCGGCGAACAGCCAGCGCCCCAGCCGCAGCCGGTCTTGGTGCAGCGCGCGGCGGAAGAACGTGTGCACGCCGACCAGCCCACGCAGGTACACCGTGTCCTTGGTGAACGCCGCCCCGCCGGTCAGCGGCACGCCGCGGAAGATGCGCTGCGCCGACGAGAAGCTCTCCGCCGGGTTCTGCCCGGCGTCGATGAAGTAGTCGAACACCTGCAGGAAATCGGCGCCCTGCAGGGCCATCGCCACCGCCTCGATGCGCAGGCTGATGCGCTTCATCCGCTCGATGTCGATGCTGCCGGTGATCTGCTCGGCGAAGGTGGCCAGCCCTTCCTGCGTCTCGGTCACCCGCGGCGAGGCCAGCGACAGGCTGGGCAGCTGCACCTGCTCGCGGCCGTTGAGCGCGGTCAGCGAATGCACCAGCGCCTCGTGGTGGAACAGCTGGCGGCGATCGTAGTCGCTGAACGCCGCGCCCTGGCGCAGGCGGATGCGGGTGGCGCCGGCGGCAGCCTTGGCGACCAGCGCCGGATCCAGCGCCACCTCGACCACCCGGCCGCCGAAGAAACCGTCCAGGTCCGACTGCAGCTGCAGCTGCATCGAGGTCGCCGAGACCGGCACCTGCTCCGACGGCGCGAGCAGTTCGCGGTCCAGCTCGTTGGCGATGTCGATGAAGTGGCGGGCCGCCTCGCGCGCGGTCGGGCCGCCGGGCAGGCGCTCGCCGGGCTGGCCGAACAAGGCGATCGAATGGGTCGTCACCGCCGCGCTGCCCAGCGACTCCAGCAGTTGCGCGGCGATGTCCCAGCTGCGCGCCGATTCGCGCAGGTAGCGGCCCAGCGGATGCACGACGTCGGCCGCCCGCGCCACCGCCGCCAGTTCGCGCCGCGCCGCGGCGAAGTCCTGCGGCGGGTATTCCACCCGCGGCAGTTCGCGCACGCCGCGCGCCAGCTTGTCCATGAAGATCTGCTGCACCGAGGCCGGCCAGCTCGCCAGGGTCAGCAGCTTGATCCCGCGCGCGGCGCGGACCAGCCGGCGGTCCAGCGCGGCGTGGTGGGCGAGGTCGGGGTCGGCGGCCGTCATCGGCTATCTATGCCGCAGCGGCGCGAGGGTGGCAAGCGAAGGCGCTTTCAGTCGCTGGCCGCGCAGCGGCGCAGGCGGTGTTCGATCCAGCGCCGGTACAGCGTGGTGTGCAGGTTGTGCAGCATCAGCTCGACCGTGTACGGCGTGCGCGGGTTGAGATCCAGCAGGCGCACGACGTGGTAGCCGATCGGCCGCACGCCCTGCCGGTGCACGTAGACGCGGAAGCCGGTGTAGAACGGATCGGCCAGCAGCGCGTCCAGTTGCGCCACGCGCGCGCGATCGGCCTCGTCCAGCGCCGCGCGCGCGGCCTCGTCGCGATCGTGCAGCAGCGCGAGGAAGTCGGGCGGGTCGCCGCGGCGCATCTCGCGCGCCAGCGACCAGATGCGCTGGTTGAGGCGGTCGTAGTGGGCCAGGCCGCCGTGTTCCTCCAGCGCCCGCGCCGCCGCCTCGTCGACGTCGGCGACGACGAAGTTCTCGGCCTGGTTGTGCACGTCGTCGAGCAGGATGCGATCGTAGGCGTGCACGATCGCGCCCGGCGCGCCCATGAACGCCTGCCGCCCCATCGCCGCCGTGCGCGCGGCCTTGCCGTCGGCGAGGAACTCGCCGGCGTTGCGGCCGAGCAGGATGCTGTCGGTGCCGTGCAGGGTCAGGAAGGTGCCGATGGAAAGTTCGCCGGCGTCGAACTCGGCATCGAAGCCGTCATCGCCGTACAGTTCGCGCTGGGTCGCCAGCTGCGCGACCTGGCGGCCGACGCCGCATTCCGAGCGCACCCGGCCGCTGTAGAAGGCGTCGAGCGCGCGCGCGTTGCTGCCCGCCGGCTCGTAGCCGCGGCCGAAGCTGCGGAAGCGCCGCCAGCCCTGCGCCCGCGCGCCGCCCGGCCCGAACCCGATCCAGCCCAGTTGCAGCGCGCTGAAGCGGTAGCCCGGATTGTCCTGCAGCCGCGCGGTCGCCCGGCGCGTGCTGTCGCCGAGCGCGAACAGGTAGGCGCATAGCGTGCCTTCGCTGGCCAGCGCCTGCCGCAGCGCGGCCTCGCGCCCCTCGGCATCGATGTCCGCCGGCAGCAGCAGGCGCAGATCCCCGGCCGCGTGCGCGTCGGCGAGCGAGGCGCGCGTGCAGGGCTGGCCGACGTGCATGTCCGCCACTTCGGCTGCCGGCTCGATGCGCCAACCCAGTTCGCGCAGCAGCGCTTCGATGCATGCCGGCGACGCCGACGCGGCCGCCAGCGCCGGCCACGCGCCGAGCAGCAGCGCGGCCCAGCGATGGCGTCGTGATGGACGCGGACATTCTTCCATCGCGCCATCCTGCCGCAGCCCGCCGCGATGGCGGGTGAAGCCACCAAACCACCCTCCCTTGTGGGAGCGACGTCAGTCGCGACGTGGGAACTCCGGTCGCGACTCACCTCGCTCCCACAGGGACAGGCAGACAGGGAACCGGCTGCCTCAGCCAGCAGAGGCCGCTGCCGGCGACACGATGATGCGTCAGTGCCGCCGCCTGTGCGGTGCCTTGCCCGGCCCGCGCGCGTCGGCGTTCTGCGCCTGCCGCTGCGCCAGCTTGCCGGCCGCCGCGCCGACCTCGTCGCGCAGCTTGAGGTAGTTGGCGAAGCGATCCTCGTCCAGCTCGCCGCGCTCGATCGCCGCGCGCACCGCGCAGCCGGGCTCGCGCTGGTGCGCGCAGTCGCGGAAGCGGCACTGCGCCGCCAGCGCCTCGACGTCGTCGAAGCCGCCCTCGGCCAGATCCTCCTCGCCGGTCGGCTTGAGTTCGCGCATGCCGGGCGTGTCGATGATGCAGGCGCCCGAGGGCAGCGTCAGCAGCGCGCGGAAGGTGGTGGTGTGGCGGCCGCGATCGTCGCGCTCGCGCACCGCGCCGGTGCGCATGCGCTCGTCGCCCAGCAGCGTGTTGGTCAGGGTGGACTTGCCGGCGCCGGAGGAGCCGACCAGCACCACCGTGCGGCCGGGGCCCAGCCACGGCGCCAGCGCCGCCACGCTTTCGGGATCGCGCGCGTTGAGCGCCAGCACCGGCGCGTCGCGGGCGACGTCGGCCAGTGCCGCCACCGCCTCGTCGGCCAGCGGGGTGCGATCGGCCTTGGTCAGCACCACCACCGGCTGCGCGCCGCCGCTGCCGGCCAGCAGCAGGTAGCGCTCGATCCGGCGCGGATTGAAGTCGGCGTCCAGCCCGCTGACGATGAACACCGTGTCGATGTTGGCGGCGATGACCTGCTGGTGGTAGTGCTCGCCGGCCGCGCCGCGCTTGACGCCGGTGTGGCGCGGCAGCGCGGCGACGATGCGCGCGCCTTCCAGCAGCACCCAGTCGCCGACCGCCGGCCGCTCGTGCGCGGGGAAGCGCGGCCGCTGCCATTCCGGCAGCGATTCGGCGCGCAGCGCGCTGTCCGGGCCGTCGGCGACCACGTAGCCGGAGCGGTGCTGCTCGATCACCCGCGCCGGCCGCGCGCGCGGATGCGCCGCCAGCAGCGCGCGCCAGGCCGGATCCTCCGCCTCGCCGGCGTAGGGCCAGCCGATCGCGCGCAGGGCGCCGGGATCGGGCTGGGGCGGGGAGGCGGAGGTCATGGGGGGCGATTCTATCCCGCGCCGGCCGCTGGTCCGCGACGATGCGGGTTTTCCGCTAAGCTCTGGGGCCTTTTCCCGCCCGCCGCCGGCCGCCATGTCCTCCCCGCTCAAGACCCGCGAACGCCTGTCCGAAGTCCGCTACGAGATCCGCGGAGAACTGGCGCGCCGAGCCCGCGAGCTGGAGAACCAGGGCCGCAAGCTGATCAAGCTCAACATCGGCAATCCCGGCGCGTTCGGCTTCCGCGCGCCGGAGCACCTGCAGAAGGCGATCATCGGCGACATCGATCACACCGATCCCTACACCCACCAGCAGGGCCTGCCGGCCGCGCGCGAGGCCATCGCCGCCGCCTACGCGCGCCGCGGCGCGCCCGACGCGCACGCCGACCGGGTGTTCGTCGGCAACGGCGTCAGCGAACTGATCGACCTGTCGCTGCGCGCGCTGCTCAACCCGGGCGACGAGGTGCTGGTGCCCTCGCCGGACTACCCGCTGTGGTCGGCCGCGACCATCCTCAACGACGGCCGCCCGGTCTACTACCGCTGCGATCCCGACAACGACTTCCTGCCCGACGCGAGCGAGATCGAGCAGTTGGTTTCCTCGCGCACCCGCGCGATCGTGCTGATCAACCCCAACAACCCGACCGGCGCGACCTACCCGCGCGAACTGCTCGAGCGCATCGTCGCCATCGCCGCGCGCCACGACCTGCTGCTGATGGTCGACGAGATCTACGACCAGGTGCTGTACGACGGCGCGCGCTTCGAGCCGGTCGCGCCGCTGGCCGGCCAGGTGCCGTGCATCACCTTCGGCGGCATGAGCAAGGTGCACCGCGCCTGCGGCTGGCGGGTCGGCTGGTCGCTGCTGTCCGGCCACGGCGAGGGGGTGCGCGACCTGCTGCACGCGATGGACCTGCTGAGCGCGCTGCGCCTGTGCGCCAACGTGCCCGGCCAGTACGCGATCGAGGCGGCGGTGAACGGCCCGGACACCATTTCGGCGCTGTGCGCGCCGGGCGGCCGCCTGTACGAAACCCGCCGCGCGGTGATCGAGGCCTGCGAAGCCAGCGAGCACCTGGAACTGGTCGCCCCGGCCGGCGCGCTGTACGCGTTCCCGGCGGTGGTCGGCGATGCGGCCAAGGGCTTCGACGACCACGCCTTCGCGCTGGAACTGATGGAGGAGGAAGGCGTGCTGGTCGTGCCCGGCTCCAGCTTCAACGTGCCCTACCGCCACCACTTCCGCGTCACCCTGCTGCCGGAGGCGGCGACGATGCGCGAGGTGTTCGCCCGCATCGACCGCGCGCTGTCGCGCCGCGCCGAAGCGGCGACCAAGGTGGTGCCGATCACGTCGAAGTCGCGGCCCGCCGCCGCATAGTCCCATCCGTGGGAGATGTGCGATGCGGATGTGGGAGCGATGTCAGTCGCGACCGGAGAAAGCCAGGTCTCCGGATTCCGGCACAGCATCGGCCACCCGGTTGCCCGCGTTCCCTTCTCCCGCTTGCGGGAGAAAGTGTCCCGAAGGGACGGATGAGGGCACCTTGCGCGCCTTGGCTGCACGCCGGCCATCCTCGGCATCTCCCCGTAACGACTTCGAGGCAGGTGCTTCCAGATCCCCGGTCGCGACTGACGTCGCTCCCACAGGGGGCCGATGAGGGCATCATGGCGCCATGACCACCACCGCGCACACCACCGCCCTGGCCACCGAACTGCGCTACTTGGCGCTGGGCGATTCCTACACCATCGGCGAGGGCATCGATGAAGCCGGCCGCTGGCCCGTGCAACTGGCCCGCGCGCTGCGCGCCGGGGGCGTGCCGCTGGCCGACCCGCGCATCATCGCCACCACCGGCTGGACCACCGACGAGCTGGACGCGGCGATCACCGCGCAGGAACCGCTGGGCGGGCACGATTTCGTCAGCCTGCTGATCGGCGTCAACAACCAGTACCGCGGCCGCAACCTGGACGAGTACGCCGGCCAGTTCGAAGCGCTGCTGCGGCGCGCAATCGGCTTCGCCGGCGAGCGCGCCGGCCGGGTGCTGGTGCTGTCGATCCCCGACTGGGGCGTGACCCCGTTCGCGCGGCGGCAGGGCCGCGACGCGCAGGCGACCGCGCAGGCCATCGACGCCTTCAACGCCACCGCGCGGCAAGCCTGCCGCCGCCAGCACGTGGCCTTCGTCGACATCACTCCGGCCAGCCGTGCGCACGGCGGGCAGGCGGCGATGCTGGCCGACGACGGCCTGCACCCGTCGGCGGCGATGTACGCGCTGTGGACCGCGCAGGCGCTGCCGGTGGCGCGCGCGCTGCTGCACGACGCGCCGGCGCCGTAGGCCGCGCCACTTGCGGCGGCGCTGTCCCGGCCCCATATCGGCGGCGACGTGCCCGGCGCCTGATCCAGGTCATGTCCGCCCCCGCCGCGCGGCGTAAACTTCCCCTCCCGACTTCCGGTAGACGTTCATGTCCCTCGATCCCGCCCTGCGTTCCCGCATCGAATCCGTCCTGCAATCCAGCCGCGTGGTGCTGTTCATGAAAGGCCAGCCCGGCATGCCGCAGTGCGGTTTCTCGGCCAAGGCCGTCGGCGCGCTGTCCACGCTGGGCGTGGATTTCGCCCACGTCAACGTGCTGGCCGACCAGGAGATCCGCGAGGGCATCAAGGCCTATGGCGACTGGCCGACCATCCCGCAGCTCTACGTCGACGGCGAGTTGATCGGCGGCAGCGACATCATCGAGCAGATGACCAATTCCGGCGAACTGGCCACCCTGCTCGGGCTGGAGGCGCCCGATCGCACCCCGCCGGCGATCACGGTGACCGCCGCCGCCGCCGAGATGCTGCGCGGCGCGCTGCAGGACGCCGGCGCCGGGGCCGCGCTGTCGCTGTCGATCAACGCGCAGTTCCAGCCCAACTTCCAGCTCGCCCAGTACGATCCCAACGCGATCGCCGCCGAGTCCAACGGCCTGCGCATCCAGTTCGACCTGGCCAGCGCGCGCCGCGCAGACGGCATCACCATCGACTGGGTCGACGACATCCGCGGCAAGGGCCTGGCCATCGACAACCCCAACGCGCCCAAGCCAGTGCAAGCGCTGTCGCCGAAGGACGCCGACGCCCGGGTACGCGCCGGCGAGGTGCTGCTGGTCGACGTGCGCCCGGCCGACGAACGCGCGGTCGCCTCGGTGGCGGTGCCCTTCCGCACCTTCGACGGCGACGGCCGCGCCGAGCTGGAAGCGCTGCCCAGGGACACCGCGCTGGCCTTCCTGTGCCGCAGCGGCGGCCGCAGCCAGCAGGCCGCCGAGGAATTCCGCGCGCGCGGCTTCAACAACGTCCACAACGTCACCGGCGGCATCAACGCCTGGGCCGACGAGGTGGACGGCAGCATCGCCAAGTACTGAAGACGACGGCGCCGCAAGGCGCCGTTGTTCCTTGCGGCCCCCGGCATCTCGTGCCGTTCCATGCGCAGTGCATGTGCGCCGACCCTGGATACACGGCGCGTATCGCGTCGATGGCTTGAAACGGCAATCCAGCGGAACAGGCTTCTGGATAGCCTGCTTGTGGCATGTATCGATTTCGATACAATAACTCCATGATCGAAAGTCCGACAAACCGAAACCTTCCGCGACTGGTTGATTAACCTGCGCGACAAGTCCGCCGCCGCGATCATCATGCGCCGCATCGACCGCTTGCGCGGGGGGCTGTTCGGCGATGTGAAGCCGGTCGGCGAAGGCGTTTCGGAATTGCGCATCGATCATGGCCCCGGATACCGGGTCTATTTCGTGAAGCGCGGCAACGCCCTGATCGTATTGCTGTGCGGCGGCGACAAGGCTACGCAGGATCACGACATCAAGGCCGCAAAGAAACTCGCGACGAATCTGTGAGACCCATCATGGCAAAGACGAAAACCATCCCCTACGACTCGGCGGAATACCTTGACACCCCCGAAGCGATTGCCGCCTATCTCGGCGACGCACTCGCGTCCGGCAACGCCACCGAGTTCCAGGATGCGCTGAATGTCGTCGCCCGCGCGCGCGGCATGTCCGAAATCGCGAAGGCCTCCGGCCTCGGCCGCGAAAATCTTTACAACGCCCTGCGCTCCGATGCGCATCCGCGATTCGACACGATCCAGCGCGTCGTGTCTGCACTCGGCGTCAAGCTTACGGTGCAGCCCGCCCCCTAGCCGGCGAAGCCTCCACCAGCGAGATAGGCCAGTTCGGCTTCGGTGGAGGCGCGTCCCAGCGCCTCGTTGCGATGCGGGAAGCGGCCGAAGCGGACGATGAGGTCGTAGTGCAACTGCGCGTAACGCAGGTAGCCGGCGTCGCCATGCGCGGCGAACAGATCCAGCGAGCGCTGCTGGTCGGCCAGGTCCTCCGAATGCTCGAACGGCAGGTAGAAGAAGATCTTCAGCGCCGCCTCCACCTGCGCGTCGAACCCGGCCTCGACGGCGCGCGCCGCGTAGTGCCGCGCCAAGCCGTCGGTGGCGTAGGAATGCGCGCTGCCGCGGAAGCAGTTGCGCGGGTACTGGTCCAGCAGCAGCACCAGCGCCAGCGCGCCTTCGGCATCGTCCATCCACGCTTCCAGCTCGCGCCGCGCCGCGCGGAAGTGCGCATCGCCGAAGCGCTGGCGGAACGCCGCGTCGAAGGCATCGTCGCGGCTGAACCACCTGGCGTAGCCGGCCTCGCGCCAGAAACCGGTTACCTGCTGCGGGCCAATCCCGTCCATCGTCGTCTCCTGCGTCATTCGTCGAACCTCAGGTGCCGCACCGACTTGCCGTTGCGGCGGATCAGCTTCAGCGCCTCGATGCCGATCTGGATGTGCTGCTCGACGAACTGCGAGCTGACCCTGGCGTCGGAGGCCTCGGTCTTGACGCCCTCCGGCACCATCGGCTGGTCCGACACCAGCAGCAGCGCGCCGCACGGGAGGCGGTTGGCGAAGCCGGCGGCGAAGATGGTCGCCGTCTCCATGTCGATGGCCATGCAGCGCAGCTTGCGCAGGTATTCCTTGAACGCCACGTCGTGCTCCCACACGCGGCGGTTGGTGGTGTAGACGGTGCCGGTCCAGTAGTCGTGGCCGAGGTCGCGGATCATCGTCGAGACCGCGCGCTGCAGCGCGAACGCCGGCAGCGCCGGCACCTCCGGCGGCAGGTAGTCGTTGGAGGTGCCCTCGCCGCGGATGGCCGCGATCGGCAGCACCAGGTCGCCGAGCTGGTTCTTGCGCTTGAGCCCGCCGCACTTGCCGAGGAACAGCACCGCCTTGGGCGCGGTCGCCGACAGCAGGTCCATCATCGTGGCGGCGTTGGGACTGCCCATGCCGAAGTTGATCATGGTGATGCCATCGAACGTGGCGCTGGCCATCGGCCGGTCCAGACCGACGATGGGCGCGCCGGTGAGCTGCGAGAAAGTGTTGAGGTAGCCGCCGAAGTTGGTCAGCAGGACGTGATCGCCGAACTGCTCCAGCGGCACGCCGGTGTAGCGCGGCAGCCAGTTGCCGACGATGTCGGATTTGTCTTTCATCGCCTTCCTCGACGCGCCGTCATGCGCGCCATTGTGTCACGGGCATGCCGGTGCGCACTTGGCAAACCGGCCCGCGGCCGGGTAGGTTCCGGGTTCCGCTTCCAGGGGAACACCGATGCGACCGACACTCTTGGCCGGGCTGAGCCTGGCGCTGCTGTGCGCGGGCGCGCAGGCGGCCACGCCGACCTCGCGCTTCACCTTCGACCCGTACCCGAGCACCTACCGCGCGCTGGCCGCGCCGCCGCTGCTGATCCGCCAGGCCACCGTGCTGGTCGGCGACGGCCGGCGGCTGGACAACGCCGACGTGCTGGTCGAGAACGGCCGCATCAGTGCGATCGGCACCGGCCTTGCCGCGCCGGCCGGCGCGACCGTGGTCGAGGCCGGCGGCAAGTGGGTCACGCCCGGCATCATCGACGTGCACTCGCACCTGGGCGTGTATCCCAGCCCGGGCGTCAAGGCGCACAGCGACGGCAACGAGATGACCTCGCCGGTGACCGCCAACGTCTGGGCCGAGCATTCGATCTGGGCGCAGGACCCCGGCTTCCACGCCGCGCTGGCCGGCGGCGTGACCTCGCTGCAGATCCTGCCCGGCTCGGCCAACCTGGTCGGCGGGCGCGGGGTGACGCTGAAGAACGTGCCGGCCACCAGCTACCAGGCGATGAAGTTCCCCGGCGCGCCGTGGGGGCTGAAGATGGCCTGCGGCGAGAACCCCAAGCGCGTCTACGGCGGCAAGAGCGGCCCGGCCACGCGCATGGGCAACGTCGCCGGCTACCGCGCCGCCTTCATCGACGCGGCCGAGTACCTGAAGAAGAACGCACCCAGATCGCAGGCGCCCAAGCGCAAGCGCTGGTGGGAGCGCGCTTCCGGCGGCGACGCGCCGGACAGCGGCGGCGACGCCGGCGGCAAGCGCGACCTCAAGCTCGACACGCTGGCCGGCGCCATCAACGGCGAGATCCTGGTGCACATCCACTGCTACCGCGCCGACGAGATGGCCACGATGCTCGACTTGGCCAAGGAGTTCGGCTTCAAGGTCGCCGCCTTCCACCACGGCGTGGAGGCCTACAAGCTGGCCGACCGGCTGGCGCAGGAGAACGTCTGCGGCGCGCTGTGGGCGGACTGGTGGGGCTTCAAGATGGAGGCCTTCGACGGCATCCAGGAGAACATCGCGCTGGTCGACCGTCCCGCCGGCGGCTGCGCGATCGTGCACTCGGACTCGGACGAGGGCATCCAGCGGCTCAACCAGGAGGCGGCCAAGGTGATGGCCAACGCGCGCCGCGCCGGCATGGGCGAAATCGCCCCGGAGCGCGCGATCCGCTGGCTCACCGGCAACGCCGCGCGCGCGCTCGGCGTGCAGGAGCAGACCGGCACGCTGGAAGCCGGCAAGATGGCCGACGTGGTGGTGTGGAACCAGAACCCCTTCAGCGTCTACGCCAGGGCCGAGCAGGTGTACATCGACGGCGCGCGCGTCTACGACCGCCACGATCCGTCGCGACGGCCTAAGTCCGACTTCCTGCTGGGCCAGGAGGTGGCGCCATGATCCGCGTGCGCGATGTTTCCCGCCGCTCCAGCAAAGGCCACGAGCCGGCGACTTCCGTGCAGATTTGCGGCAGGACCGGTGAACGGCGCCGGGTCCCGGCCCTGGCCGGGACGGCGGCCAGGGCGGTGCTGCTGGCCGCATGCGCGGCCGCTTCGTTCGCCGCCGCCGCGCAGGACCTGCTGATCCGCAACGCCACCGTTCACACCGCCGGCCCGCAGGGCACCCTGCAGGCGGCCGACGTGCTGGTGCAAGGCGGGGTGATCCGCGCGGTCGGCAGCGCGCTGTCCGCGCCCGCCGGCGTGGCCGTGGTCGAGGCCGGCGGCAAGCCGCTGACCCCGGCGCTGTTCGGCGGCATCACCGCCATCGGCATCGAGGAGGTCTCCGGCGAATCGGCCACCGACGACGCTTCGCTGACGCTGAAGGAGCAGCCGGTGCGGCCGGAGTTCGACGTCACCCTGGCCTACAACCCGGCCTCGGTGCTGATCCCGGTGGCGCGGGTGGAAGGGCTGGGCTTCACCCTGCTCGGCGCCACCACCGGCGGCGCCTTCGTCGCCGGCCAGGGCGGCGTGGTGCGGCTGGACGGCAGCGCCGATCCAATCGGATCACGCGCGCTGTTCATCCGCCTCGGCAGCGCCGCTTCCGGGCTGAGCGGCAACTCGCGCGCGGCGCAGTGGATGCTGCTGGATCAACTGGTCGCCGAGGCGCGCGGGCGCATGCCGGCCGACTCGCCGCACGCGCTGCTGACCCCCGCCGGCCGCGCCACGCTGGCGCGCTACCTGGCCGGCCAGGGCCGCATCGTGGTGGCGGTCAACCGCGCCGCCGACATCCGCCAGCTGCTGCGCTGGGCCGCGCGCGAGAAGGTCCGCATCGCCATCGCCGGCGGCGCCGAGGCGTGGAAGCTCGCCCCGCAGCTGGCGCAGGCGCAGGTGCCGGTGCTGGTCGATGCGCTGGCCGACCTGCCGGCCGACTTCGACCAGATCGGCGCCACCCTGGAGAACGCCGCCCGCCTGCACGCGGCCGGGGTGGCGGTGGCCTTCACCCAGGCCGGCGACGCCTCGCACAACGCGCGCAAGGTCCGCCAGCTGGCCGGCAACGCGGTCGCCAACGGCCTGCCGTGGGAAGCGGGGCTGGCCGGCCTGACCCGGATCCCGGCGCAGGCCTTCGGCGTGGCCGAGCAGATCGGCACCATCGCCCCGGGCCGGCGCGCCGATCTGGTGCTGTGGAGCGGCGACCCGCTGGACGTGGCGCACACCGCCGAGCAGGTCTGGCTGGACGGCCGCGCGCAGCCGATGCGCTCGCGCCAGACCGAACTGCGCGACCGCTACCTGCGCCAGGCCGGGCCGCTGCCGCGCGCCTACGACTGAAACCCCACGGAGGCTGCGTCGCATCGCTTTTTGCGATACGTTTCGCGGATTGAATGCGACGCACGCCGGGAGGGGCAGGACATGCGCATCGGGATCGTGGTGGACTCTGCGTGCGATTTGCCGCACGAGTTCCTCGAAAAGAACAACATCGTGGTGCTGCCCATCACGGTCCGCATCGGCGAGGCGGTGCTGGCCGACCACCGCGACGAGGAGGCCACCCTGGGCTTCCTGCACGCGCACGTGGCCGAGCGCGGCCACGAGGCCGAGACCACCCCGTTCACGGTCAACCAGATCCGCGACCTGTTCCTGGGCAAGCTGGTCATCGACTACGACCACGTGTTCTGCCTGACCATCACCCGCACGCGCAGCCCGATCCACGACAACGCGATGCAGGCCAGCTTCGCGATCCTCAACGACTACAAGCCGGCGCGGCAGGCGGCCGGGTACAACTCGCCGTTCGCGCTGCGCGTGATCGACACCCAGAACCTGTTCGCCGCGCAGGGCGTCACCGCGGTGGAGGCGGTGCGTCTGCGCGAGGCCGGCACCGGCCTACAGCAGATGCGCGAGCGGCTGGAACTGCTGGCGGCCAACACCCACGGCTTCATGATCCCGCGCGACCTGTACTACCTGCGCGCGCGCGCCCGCACCAAGGGCGATCGCAGCGTCGGCCTGCTCAGCGCCGCGCTCGGCAGCGCGCTGGACATCAAGCCGGTGCTGCGCGGCTACCGCGGCGCGACCGAGCCGGTGGCCAAGATCAAGGGCTTCGAGAACGCGGTCGAGCAGATGTTCCGGCACGCCGGCAACCAGGTCATGAAGGGCCTGATGGCGCCGACGCTGTGCATGAGCTACGGCGGCGAACTGTCGGAACTGCGCGCGCTGCCCGGCTACCAGCGGCTGCGCGACATCTGCGAGAACAACAAGGTCGAGGTGTTCGAGAGCGTGATGAGCCTGACCGGCATGGTCAACGTCGGCAAGGGCGCGGTGGTGGTCGGCTTCGCCGCCGAGCCGCACGAATTCAAGCCCGGCTAGGTTCTTCCGATATCGATCGCGAGGCGGCCGGCTTATCCGTTTCTTCACCTGCCGGTCATTAAGCTGCGACCCAACAGGGAGCCCGAGACGCCATGCCGGTCCGCTACTACATCAACCTGCCCAATCCCGCCGGCGCCCGCGGCGGCGATCCGGCTTTCAGCTTCACCGCCCAGGGCGCGGAAGGATTCGCCGAGCAGTTGCAGGATGCCTTGCGCAGCCCGCGCTTGTTCGAGCGCTGGAAGATGTCCCAGGACGAACCCGACGACGTCGACGCCGGCCTGGGCGTGGTCGACCCGCAGGCGCAGGTCAGCGGCCAGCAGAAGGACCTGCAGATTGCCCTGCTCGCCACCACCTCCATCCCCGGCCAGGTGCTCAAGCACCGCCTGCGCCTGCTGGCCGGCCACGGCTGGGAACTGCGCGACGTCTCCGCGGCCTGATGGCCGCGACCGCGACGCCGGTGCTGCTGGCGTGGAGCGGCGGCAAGGATGCGGCCTGGGCGCTGCACGCGCTGCGCCAGCGCGCCGATGTCGAGGTGGTCGCGCTGCTGACCACCGTCACCGCCGAATACGGCCGTTCCTCGATGCAGGGCGTGCGCCGTGAAGTCCTGCACGCGCAGGCGCGGGCCGCCGGCCTGCCGCTGCTGGAAGCGGAAATCCGCGCGGGCGGCGACAACGACGCCTACGACGCGGCGATGGCCGCGGCCTTGGCCGAGGCCGCGCGCCGCTGGCCGGGACTGCGCACGGTCGCCTTCGGCGACCTGCTGCTGGAGGACATCCGCGCCTGGCGCGAGCAACGCTGCACGGCCGCCGGCTGGCGACTGCTGACCCCGCTGTTCGGCCGCGACACCGCCTTGCTGGCGCGCGGGATGATCGCTTCCGGCCTGCGCGCCGGCCTGTGCTGCGTGGACACCACCCAGCTGCCGGCAGCGTTCGCCGGCCGCGATTTCGACGAAGGCCTGCTGGCGGATCTGCCGGCAGGCGTGGATCCCTGCGGCGAGAACGGCGAGTTCCACACCTGCGTATGGGACGGGCCGATGTTCGCCGCGCCGCTGCACCTGCGCCGTGGCGACACCGTGCTGCGCGACGGGCGCTTCGCCTATACCGACTTCATGCTCCCCGCATCACCGCATCCTGTCGTGGGAG
This sequence comes from Pseudoxanthomonas mexicana, assembly GCF_046736355.1. Lineage (GTDB taxonomy): Bacteria > Pseudomonadota > Gammaproteobacteria > Xanthomonadales > Xanthomonadaceae > Pseudoxanthomonas_A > Pseudoxanthomonas_A mexicana_B. The sequence goes on from NZ_CP157201.1 coordinate 3,596,478, forward strand.
CGACGTCAGTCGCGACAGGTTAGCGGCAAAGCTTCGTCGCGACTGACGTCGCTCCCACAGAGGTGGCTCAGCGCTTCAGCGCGGCGGCATGGTGGGCGATGTGCTCGCCGATGAAGCTGGCGATGAAGTAGTAGCTGTGGTCGTAGCCGGGCTGCAGCCGCAGCGTCAGCGGGTGGCCGGCGGCTTGTGCGGCGGCCTGCAGCAGATGCGGCTTGAGCTGGCTGTCGAGGAATTCGTCGGCATCGCCCTGATCGATCAGCAGCGGCAGCTTTTCCTGCGTCATGGCCACCAGTTCGGTCGCGTCGTAGCGTTTCCATGCCTCGCGGTCGTCTCCCAGGTAGGCGGAAAACGCCTTGTCGCCCCACGGCGCCTGCGACGGCGCGGCGATCGGCGAGAACGCCGACACGCTGCGGTAGCGCCCGGGATTGCGCAGCGCGATCACCAGCGCGCCATGCCCGCCCATCGAGTGCCCGCTGATGCCGCGCGCATCGGTCGCGGGGAAGTTCGCCTCGATCAGCGCGGGAAGCTCTTCCGCGACGTAGTCGTACATGCGGTAGTGCGCAGCCCACGGCGCCTGCGTGGCGTTGACGTAGAAGCCGGCGCCCTTGCCCAGGTCGTAGCCCTCGGCGTCGGCCACGTCGTCGCCGCGCGGGCTGGTGTCCGGCGCGACCAGGATGAGGCCGTGCTCGGCGGCATGGCGCTGCGCGCCGGCCTTGGTGATGAAGTTCTGCTCGTTGCAGGTCAGGCCGGAGAGCCAGTACAGCACCGGCAGCCTCGCGCCGGTCTGCGCCTGCGGCGGCAGATAGACCGCGAAGTTCATGGCGCAGCCCAGCACCTCCGATTCGTGCCGGTAGACGTCCTGCCAGCCGCCGAAGCAGGCGCGGTGTTCGATGCGTTGCATTCTGGAATTCCTCTGCAAATCCCCGCCCCTACGAAGGCGAGCGTGCTCGAAGGGCGGATGGGGGAAACGGGCAGCGGCAGGCCTTCCGGCTTGCCCCCGCCCCGACCCTCCCCCGCTGGCGGGGGAGGGAGCGCATCATCGATAGTGGACGACGCTGCGGATCGACCTGCCCTCGTGCATCAGGTCGAAGGCGGTGTTGATCTCCTCCAGCGGCATCGTGTGGGTCACGAACGGGGCCAGTTCGATCTCGCCCTTCATCGCGTCCTCGACCATGCCCGGCAGCTGGCTGCGGCCCTTCACCCCGCCGAAGGCCGTGCCCATCCACTTGCGGCCGGTGACCAGCTGGAACGGGCGGGTGGAGATCTCCTGCCCCGCGCCGGCCACGCCGATGATCACGCTCTGGCCCCAGCCGCGGTGCGCGCATTCCAGCGCCGCGCGCATGACGTTGACGTTGCCGATGCACTCGAACGAATGGTCCACGCCCCAGCCGGTCATCTCCACGATCACCTGCTGGATCGGCTCGTCGTGATCCTTCGGGTTGACGCAGTCGGTCGCGCCGAACTCGCGCGCCAGTTCGAACTTGGACGGGTTGGTGTCGATGGCGATGATGCGCCCGGCCCTGGCCTGGCGCGCGCCCTGGATCACCGCCAGGCCGATGCCGCCGAGTCCGAACACCGCCACGCTGTCGCCGGGCTGCACCTTGGCGGTGTTGTGCACCGCGCCGATGCCGGTGGTGACGCCGCAGCCGAGCAGGCAGACGTGCTCGTGATTGGCTTCGGGATTGATCTTCGCCAGCGAGACCTCGGCCACGACGGTGTATTCGCTGAAGGTCGAGCAACCCATGTAGTGGTACAGCGGCTGGCCGTTGTACGAAAAGCGCGTGCTGCCGTCGGGCATCACGCCCTTGCCCTGGGTCGCGCGCACGGCCACGCACAGGTTGGTCTTGCCCGACTTGCAGAACAGGCACTGCCCGCATTCGGCGGTGTACAGCGGGATCACGTGATCGCCGGGGGCGACGCTGGTCACGCCCTCGCCGACCTCGACCACCACGCCGGCGCCCTCGTGGCCGAGCACGACCGGGAACAGGCCTTCCGGATCGTCGCCGGACAGGGTGAATGCATCGGTGTGGCAGACGCCGGTGTGGGTGATCCGGATCAGCACTTCGCCGGCCCTGGGCGGGGCGACGTCGATCTCGACGATCCGCAAGGGCTGGCCGGGAGCGAAGGCGACGGCGGCGCGTGATTTCATGGCATGGACTCCTGGGAGGGAAGGACGATCAGCGCAGGTACGAGCGCACCAGCGCCACGGCATCGTCGATGCCGGCTTGGCGGCGCGCCGGCGAGGCGGCGGCCTGCGCCAGTTCCTCGCGCAGGTGGCTTTCCAGCACGCCGGACATCAGCCCGTTGACCGCGCCGCGGATGGCGGCGATCTGCTGCAGCACCGGCCCGCAGTCGGCGCCGTCCTGCAGCGCGCGCTCGAGCGCGTCGACCTGCCCGCGCAGGCGGCGCACGCGGGCCAGCACGCGTTTCTTTTCCTCGGGCGAATGCGGCATCGGGCAGCCCCGGCTGGATACTGGGGGGCAGTATACAGCAGCGGTGACGCCGGCTTGCGTTTAGTAGGCGAACTCGCGGAACACGCGGTCGATGTCGCCGTTCCATTCGCCGTGGAACAGCGCCAGCTTGCGCTCGGCCGGGGTCTGGCCGGCCTCGACGATCTCCACCAGCGGATCCAGGAAGCCGCTCTCGTCCACGCCGCGGCTGTTGTGCACGGCGCGACGGCGCAGGCCGGCCACTGAGATCTTCAGCGCCTGCGCGGCCAGGTCGCGCACCGTGCCGCCGCGGAACGGCAGCTTCAGCGCGTGCTTGGGCACGCCGTCGCGCAAGGCATGGCGCTCTGCCATCGTGAAGTCGCGCACCAGGTCCCACGCCGCATCCAGCGCAGCATCGTCGTAGAGCAGGCCGACCCAGAACGCCGGCAGCGCGCACAGCCGGTTCCACGGGCCGCCGTCGGCGCCGCGCATCTCCAGGAACTTCTTCATCCGCACTTCCGGGAAGGCGGTGGTCATGTGGTCGGACCAGTCGCCCAGGGTCGGCAGCACGCCCGGCAGCGCGGGAAGTTCGCCGCGCAGGAAGTCGCGGAAGCTCTGCCCGCTGGCATCGACGTAGACGCCGTCGCGGTAGGAGAAGTACATCGGCACGTCGAGCAGGTAGTCGACGTAGCGCTCGTAGCCGAAGCCGTCCTCGAACACGAAGTCGAGCATGCCGGTGCGATCGGCATCGGTGTCGGTCCAGATGTGCGAGCGGTAGCTGAGGTAGCCGTTCGGCCTGCCTTCGGTGAACGGCGAGTCGGCGAACAGCGCGGTGGCGATCGGCTGCAGCGCCAGCGACACGCGGAACTTCTTCACCATGTCCGCTTCGGTCGCGTAGTCCAGGTTGACCTGCACCGTGCAGGTGCGCGTCATCATGTCCAGGCCCAGCGAGCCGACCCTGGGCATGTACGACTTCATGATCCGGTAGCGGCCCTTGGGCATCCACGGCATCTCCTCGCGCCGCCACTTGGGCTGGAAGCCCATGCCGAGGAAGCCCAGCCGCAGTTCGTCGGCGACCTGGCGCACCTCGTTGAGGTGCGTGCCGACCTCGACGCAGGTCTGGTGGATGTTCTCCAGCGCCGCGCCGGACAGTTCCAGTTGCCCGGCCGGCTCCAGCGTCACCGAGGCGCCGTCCCTGGACAGCGCGATTACCCGGCCCTTCTCCTCGACCGGATCCCAGCCGAACCGGGTCAGTCCCTTCAGCAGCGCCTCGATGCCGCGCTCGCCGTCGAAGGTCGGCGGGCGCAGGTCGTCCAGGCGGAAACCGAACTTCTCGTGCTCGGTGCCGATGCGCCAGTCGGCGCGCGGCTTCTCGCCGGAAGCAAGGTAGGCGACCAGTTGCGCGCGGTCGGTGATGGGCGTGTCGGCGGTATGGCTGGGACTCGACAAAGGCGGTCTCGCGAACGGCGGGGGGACCGGTCAAGGCCCGGCGCAGGACGCAAACTATAACGGACGCCCCCGGCCGCCACGGCGCCACGGGCGGCCTGCAGTATTCCATCGCCGCCGCACCGCCCTGCCTCGCGGCAGCGATAGTGGGTCTCAATTCGTCATCGCAAAACGCATGGGGCTAGGCTTTCGCCCATGCCTCACCTGTGCCTGCACACCCTCAGCCGCCATCCCGAACGCCACCGCAGCGGTCGCGCCGGCTGGCTGCGCGCGGCGATGCTGGGCGCCAACGACGGCACCGTCTCGGTCGCCGGCGTGGTGGTCGGCGTGGCCGCCAGCGGCGCCGGTGCCGAGCTGGTCCTGGCCACCGGCGTGGCCGCGCTGGTGGCCGGGGCCATGTCGATGGCCGCCGGCGAATACGTGTCGGTACAGTCGCAGGCCGACACCGAGGCGGCCGACCTGGCGGTGGAGCTGCGCGAACTGCAGACCGAGCCGCAGCAGGAACTGGCCGAACTGGCGCACATCTACGTGCAGCGCGGCCTCAGCAACGGGCTGGCCTGGCAGGTCGCCGAGCAGCTCACCGCGCACGACGCGCTGGCCGCGCACGCCCGCGACGAACTGGGCATCACCGAGACGCTGCGCGCGCGCCCGCTGCAGGCGGCGCTGGCCTCGGCGGCCGCCTTCATCGCCGGCGCGCTGCTGCCGCTCGCCACCGCCGTGCTGGCGCCGGAAGCGCGCGTGGCCGAGGTGACCACCCTCGCCACCCTCGCCGGCCTGCTGCTGTCCGGCGCGGCCGCGGCCCGCATCGGCGGCGCCCCGCTGTTGCGCGGCGCGCTGCGCGCCGGCTTCTGGGGCGCGCTGGCCATGAGCGCCGCGCACTTGATCGGCAGCCTGTTCGACGTGGCGCTCTAGCAAGCTCCTGGAAAATCCGCCTGCGCGGATGACGGGCCTTTCAGGGATCCCGGGAAAGCCTGGACGAGGACGGCAACGCCTGCGCCAGCCCCAGCCAGCCGGCCACCACCGCGCGCGCCTGCTCCACGCCCTGCTTCGACTCGCCGGAGAAGGTCTGCACGCCGACGCTGTCGCCGTAGGCCGAGAACAGCTCGCGCCGCACCGCCTGCAGGGCGTTGGCCTGCTGGCCGCGGCCGAGCTTGTCGGCCTTGGTCAGCAGCGCGTGCGCCGGCAGTCCGCGCTGCACCGCGTAACCGAGCATCTGGCGGTCGTAGTCCTTGAGCGGATGGCGGATGTCCATCACCACCACCAGCCCCTTGAGCGCCTCGCGCTCGCGGAAGTAGCGGTCGATGAAGGCCTGCCAGTGCGCCTGCAGCTCCTGCGGCACCTTGGCGTAGCCGTAGCCGGGCAGGTCGACCAGGCAGCGACCCGGCTGCACCTCGAAGAACACCAGCTGCTGGGTGCGCCCGGGGGTCTTGGACACCCGCGCCAGCGCGTTGTGGCCGGCCAGCGCGTTGAGCGCGCTGGACTTGCCGGCGTTGGAGCGGCCGGCGAAGGCGACCTCGTGGCCGCCGTCGGGCGGCAACTGGCCGGTGTTGTGCGCCGAGAGCAGGTAGCGGGCGGCGTTCAGGGGATTGGACATGCCGATAGCATGGCATGGCGTGGGCCTGGATTCGGGATTGGGATTCGGGATTGGGGATTGGGATGACGAGCATGGACGATGGCTCCAATCCCGAATCCCCAATCCCTGCCCCCGAATTTGACCACCCACCCGGCCCGCGACGATAATTGCCCGGTTTCGCGGTCGCCATCCGGCACCGCCTCGTTCAAGGGTTTACGGAGCTTTAGCATGCGCCACGCTCGCGTCATGGGACTCGCTGGACTGGCCATCGTGGCCGTCGCCGCGGTCGCGTTTGCACAGACGAACACCGAAGCTCCCGAGGCGGCCGCGGCCGCCGAGGTCACGCCGGTGCCCGACAACGCGCCGGTGGAAACCGCGCCGCTGGAGATCGACCTGGCCAAGACCACCTGGGGCGACGCCAAGGCCGGCCAGACCGCCGCCGCCGCGTGCGCCGCCTGCCACGGCATCGACGGCAACTCGGACAATCCGATGTACCCGCGCATCGCCGGCCAGAGCGAGCGCTACATCGCCCACCAGCTGGCGCTGTTCGCCTCGGGCAAGCGCAACACCGGGCTGGCCGCGGTGATGGCGCCGTTCGCGCAGATGCTCAGCGCGCAGGACATGCGCAACGTCGGCGCCTTCTACGCCACCCAGAAGTCCGGCGCCGGCCTGGCCGACGACAGCGTGGTCGCCGACGGCGGCCCCTACGACGGCATGAAGTTCTACGAGATCGGCCAGAAGCTCTACCGCAGCGGCGACGCCGGGCGCGGCATCCCGGCCTGCCTGGCCTGCCACGGCCCGTCCGGCGCCGGCAACCCCGGCCCGGCCTACCCGCACATCGGCGGGCAGATGCAGGACTACACCGTGCGCCGCCTGCAGGAATACCAGGCCGGCATGCCGGATCTGGCCGGCGATCCGCTGGTCAAGGTCATGTCCGCCGTGGCCAAGCCGCTGACCGAGCAGGAAATCCAGGCGCTGGCCAGCTACATCCAGGGCCTGCACGACCGCGCCGACGACGTGGCCGCGGCCCCGTAATGAACCTGGCCGCCCGCGGGCGGTCCAAGTCACCGCTCCTTCATTGCGCCGGCCCGATCATGGCCGGCGTTTCTTTTTGTGGAACCCCGATGGAGATGCCCGCGATGAAATCCCGCCTGTTCGCCCTGCTGCTGCTCCTGCTGCCGGCCGTGGCCCTGGCCGCTCCCGACGCGCCGCAGGCGGGCGTGGACTACGTGGAGATCCCCGACGGCAAGCCGTTCGCGCCGCTGGCCGGCAAGGTCGAGGTGGTCGAGGTGTTCGGCTACACCTGCGTCCACTGCGCGCACCTGGAACCCACCCTGGCCCAGTGGAAGCGCAGGCAGCCGGCGCACGTGCGCTTCACCGCGGTGCCGGCGGCGTTCGGCGGCTACTGGCTGCCGTATGCGCGCGCCTACTACGCCGCCGAGTCGCTCGGCGTGCTCGAGCGCACCCACGCCCAGGTGTTCAAGGCCCTGCACGAACAGCAGCTGCTGCCGATCCAGAACGCCTCCGCCGACGAGATCGCCGACTACTACGCCAGCCTCGGCGTGGACCGCCAGCGCTTCATCGACGCCCTGCGCAACCCGGCGCTGGAGGCTAGGCTGCAGCGCTCGCGCGAGTTCATGGCCGCCGCCGGCGTCGAGGGCACGCCGACGCTGATCGTCAACGGCAGGTACCGCGTCATCGGCGGGCGCAACTTCGACGAGGCCCTGCGCATCGTCGACCAGTTGGTCGCGCGCGAGCGCGCGGCGGCGCGACGCTGAAGGCGTCGACGCTCCCGTCCCGCCATCCACGGCATGATGTCCCTCCCGCCTTCCCCTCCTTCCCGTTTGGAGTCCGAACGATGAAATCCCGTTTCGTCCTGGCGCTGTCCCTGCTGCTGCCGCTGCTGGCCGCCTGCAACAAGTCCGAACCTGCCGCGACCGAGCCGGCGGTGCCGGTCACCCAGCAAGCCCCGGCCGGCGAGGCCCCCGCCGCCGGCGAAGCGCCGGCGAGCGAGCCGGCCGCCACCGAGCCGGCTCCGCCCCGGCCGAAACCGCCGCCGCGACGCCGGCCGAGCTGCCGCCGCCCAGCGGCCCGGCGCCGGTGGCCGGCGTGGACTACCTGGTGATCGACAACGGCCAGCCGTTCGCGCCGCAGGACGGCAAGATCGAGGTCGCCGAGGTGTTCGGCTACACCTGTGGCGGCTGCGCGCAGTTCGAGCCGGTGGTCAGCGCGTGGAAGCGCCGCCTGCCGGCCGACGTGCGCTTCGTCCCGGTGCCGGCCGCCTTCGGCGGCTACTGGGTGCCGTACGCGCGCGCCTACTGGGCGGCCGAGACCCTGGGCGTGGTCGACAAGACCCACGACGCCATGTTCAACGCCGTGCACGTCCAGCGCAGCCTGCCGGTGCAGGGCGTGACCGCCGAGCAGTTCGCCCAGTTCTACGCCGGGCACGGCGTCGATCCCAAGACCTACGCGGCCACCTTCAACAGCTTCGGCATCGAGGCCAAGCTCAACCGCAGCAAGCAGTTCGCCATGCGCAGCCGCATCGAGAGCACGCCGACGATGGTGGTCAACGGCAAGTACACGGTCAGCGTGGGCGACAGCTACGAGAAGATGCTCAACACCGTCGAGCACCTGATCGCGCAGGAACGCGCGGCGCGCTGAAGCCCTGCCGATGACGAACCCGGGCACGCCGCAAGCGCCGCAGTCACCGCTGCAGACCCGCCGCCTGCGCGTGCTCAGCGCCAACATCCAGGCCGGCTCCAGCACGCGCCGCTACAGCGACTACTTCACCCGCAGCTGGTCGCACGCGCTGCCGGCGGGCAACAAGCGCGGCAGCCTGGACCTGATCGCGCAGCTGGCCGGCCAGCACGACATCGTCGGCCTGCAGGAGGCCGACCCCGGCAGCCTGCGCTCGGGCTTCACCAACCAGACCCACTACCTGGCCGAGCGCGCCGGCTTCGACTACTGGAGCCACCAGCCCAACCGCAACGTCGCCCGCGTGGCCGGCAGCGCCAACGGCTTGCTCAGCCGGCTGGAGCCGGTCGCGGTCAGCGATCATTCGCTGCCCGGCCGCATCAGCGGGCGCGGCGTGCTGATGGCGCGCTTCGGCGAGGGCCGCGAAGGCCTGACCGTGGCGGTGGCGCACCTGTCGCTGGGCGCCAACTCCCGCCACTCGCAGCTGTCCTTCATCGCCGAACTGCTGTCCGACCATCCCAACGCCGTGCTGATGGGCGACTTCAACTGCCTGCCGGATCGCCCGGAGATGGAGACGCTGTACAAGCGCACCCGCCTGCAGCCGCCGCAGTTCTGCGTGCCGACCTTCCCGAGCTGGCGGCCGCAGCGCGCCATCGACCACATCCTGATCAGCGCCGACCTGGTCGCCAACGACGCCCGCGCGCTGCCGGCGGCCAATTCCGACCACCTGGCCCTGGCGATGGACATCGACGTGCCGGAGGCGGCGCTGCGCGGTTGAGCGCAACCGCGGCCCCGCCGCCCGCCACGCACAGGAAGAAGCCGGCTTGCGCCGGCTTCCCCTTTTTCGCGTGGCGGCCCGCCGCGGTCAGAACTTCAGGTCCGCGCGCAGGTACCAGAAGCGTCCACCCGGGATGTCGTAGGTGGACGGGTCGTAGCCGTTGAGCGAGCACGACAGGCAGATCGGCGGATCCTCGTCGAACACGTTGTTGAGGCCGGCGGTCAGCTGCAGGCCCTTCATCCAGCCGAAGCGGTAGCCCAGCTGCACGTCGTGGTAGGTGGTGGCGGCCAGGGTGTTGGTGCCGGTGGCCGGGTCGCTGCACACCGGGAAGGCGACCGCGTCGCCGCAGTCCTCGCTCAGCTCGTCGACGTGGCGCAGCGACCACGACGCGTTCCAGTTGCCCTGCCGCCAGTCCAGCGTCGCGGTCGAGGTCCATTCGGGGATGGCGCTGTCGTTGACCTCGATGCCGGGCGCGCGCGGCTGCCGCGTGCCGCCGGCGCCGACCGCCTCGTAGCGGGTGACGAAGGTGTTCTGCCAGGCGATGCGGAAACGGCCGGCCGCGGTTTCCGGCAGCGCCCAGCTCAGGTCGACGTCCCAGCCGTCGGTCTTGATGTAACCCAGGTTGACCAGCCGGTTGTTGAAGCCGTTGATGCCGCCGGTGGAGGCGCGGGTGATGCCGTCGCAGTACTGCGCTTCGAGCGTGGCCACGCACAGGTCGAGCTGGGTCTGCGCGTCGATGGCCTGGATCGCGCCTTCCAGGTCGTGCCGGTAGAAGGTGACCTCGAAATCCAGCCGGTCCGACCACGATGCGCCGCTGGCGAAGCCCGGGCTCCATACGAAGCCGGCGCTGAAGCTGCGCGAGCGCTCCGGTTCCAGATCCGGATTGCCGCCGGTGGTCACCGAGATCTGCGAGTTGGCCTGCTGGTAGCCGGTCGGCACGCCGAGCGCGGCGCAGTTGCTGGCGCTGCCGCGCGGCGGGGTGCCGCCCAGGCCGATCGAGCAGGGATCGGAGATCTGCAGGTCGGCGCGCGCGGCCGAGCCGAACAGTTCGCCGATCGCCGGCGCGCGGAAGCCCTCGGCGAAGGTGGTGCGCAGCAGGAACTCGTCGGTCACCTGCCAGCGCAGGCCGTACTTGGGCGTGAACTCGCCGCCGAAGGTCGAGTAGTCCGAATAGCGGCCGGCGAGGTTGAGGTTGAGCTTCTGCCCGAACGCGCTGTCGGCGAGGATCGGCACGTCCAGTTCGACGAACACCTCGTTGACGTCGTACTCGCCCGAGGTCGGCAGCGACGGCACGCCGTTGTAGTGGCCGCGCACGGTCAGCGGATCCGGGCTGTACGAGCCTTCGTACTTGCGGTACTCGTAGCCGGCGGCGAAGGCCAGCGCGCCGGCCGGCAGCTCGAACAGATCGCCGCTGAGGTTGGCCGAGGCCAGCATCAGCCTGTTCTTGCTGCGATCGCGCACGACCGGCTGGATCCACGCCAGCATCGGCGCGGTGATGGTGCCGGGGCCGCCGAAGATGTTCAGCGGCACGCAGCCGGCCACCGCCGCGCAGGCGGCCGGATCGCCCAGCGCCAGCGCGATGTTGTAGATGTTGTAGCTGCCGTAGTTGGTCTGCTCGGCCTCGTTCTCGCTCCAGGCCGCGTTGACGTCCCAGAACCAGCGCGCGTCGGCGAAGCTGCCGCTCAGGCCGGTGGCCAGGTAGCGGGTGTCGACCTCCTGCTCGAACACGCGCGCGCCGCCTTCCACCGGGCGGCGGCCGATCATGATCAGGTTGTCGGCCGAATCGAGATCGAAGCCGAACGGGTTGTACGGGTTGAGCCGGGAAATAAAGATGTTGTCGGCCAGCGGGTTGCCGGTGCCGGCGTCGGGGCCGAGGAAGATCGGCTCGGGCGCGGCCTGGTTGACCGACTCGCGACGGTTGGCCAGCGCCTTGGCGTACCACTGCAGGCCATCGCTGAGATCGAAGCGGAACTGGCCGAACACGCCGGTGCGCCTGGACGGGGTGACCAGCAGGTTGTACTGGGCGAAGTTGAAGCGGTTGGCGGTGGTGAAGCCGATGAAGTCGTCGGGATAGCTGACGCCGTTGGGAAACGAGGAGCCATTGGGCGTGGTGATGTTGCAGAACGCCACCGGCGGCGTGGCCGGATTGTCGTCATGGTCGGTCAGCGGACAGGCCGTGCTGGGCGTGGGCGCGATGAAGATGAAGCGGCCGTTGGGCGTGCCCGAGCTGCCGAAGGTCAGCCCGGTGCCCGGCGTCGGGAAGCTCGCCTGCTCGCGCGTGCGCGAATAGACCGGATCCTGGTCGGTATGGCTGGCGCCGAGGAACAGGCTGCTGCGATCGGTCGTATAGCCCCAGGCCAGGTCCACGCCCTGGGTGGTGCCGTCGCCCTCGCCATACTCGCCGTAGTTCAGCGTGACCTGGCCGCCGTCGAACGCGCGCCGGGTGATGATGTTGACCACGCCGGCGATGGCGTCGGAACCGTACAGCGACGAGGCGCCGTCCTCCAGCACCTCGATGCGCTCGACGATCGCCAGCGGGATGGTGTTGAGATCGGTCGCCGCGCCCACGCCGGAGGCGGAGGACTCGTTGACCCAGCGCACGCCGTCGACCAGCACCAGCACGCGCTTGGGTCCGAGGTGGCGCAGATCCACCTGCGCCGAGCCGGCGCCGACGCCGTCGCCGTTGGGCGAGAAGCCGAAGTTGCCGGACGAGTTGAAGCGGGTGTTGAGCGCCGAGCCGGAGCCGGTCAGCTCCTGCAGCACGTCACCGATGGAAGTCAGGCCGGAGCGCTCGATGTCCTCGCGGGTGAGCGCGTGGACCGGCACTTGGCCTTCCATCTCCGCCTTCTTGATGCGGGTGCCGGTGACCTGGACGCTGTCCAGGGTGGTGGGCGTGCTGCGGGCAGGCGCGTCCTGTGCGGCGGCCAGGCCGGGCAAAGCGAACAGCAGGCTGCAGTGAACCGCGGCGGCCAGCGGCCGAATGCGCAGTTTCATGTTCTCTCTCCTTAAGAATGGGTGGTGTCGGCCACGGCCCCCCTGTTCCTTTCTCACTGCTGCCAGCGGCCTGCGCTCCTTGTAAACAAATCGTAAAAACAGGGCAAGTCACGCCGCAACATGCGACGAACGTGCCGTCATCTCTTCACTTCGCTATCACGATACTGACTGCGACGAGGATCATGAAAAGCGCGAACACGCGCCGCAGCGCCCGCCCGCTGAGCCGGTGCGCCAGCCGCGTGCCCCAGGGCGCGGCCAGCACCGAGGCGGCGGCCACGCCGATCGCCGCCGGCAGGTAGACGTAGCCGATCGCGTGCGCCGGCAGCGCGCCGGCCGGCGCGTGCAGCGCATAGCCCAGCGCGCTGGCCACGCCGATCGCCACGCCGCAGGCGCTGGAGGTGCCGACCGCGCGCACCGGCGGCGAGCCCAGCCAGACCAGCAGCGGCACGGTCATGCTGCCGCCGCCGATGCCGACCACCGCCGACACCGCGCCGATGCCGGTGCCGGCGGCGGTCAGCGGCAGGCCGCGCGGCGGCGCGTCGCCCCGGCCGCCGTTGCGGACGCCGCCGAAGGCCATCTGCGCGCCGGCCAGCAGGCAGTAGCAGGCGACGATCCAGCGCAGCGCCGCATCGTCCAGCGCGACCGCGAAGCCGCTGCCCAGCCAGCCGCCGATCAGCAGGCCCGGCACCATCCACGCCACCGTCGGCCACATCACGCTGCCGCGCAGGTGGTGGGATCGCGCCGACGAGGCCGCGGTCAGCACGATGCTGGCCAGCGAACTGGCCAGCGCCGCGTGCATCGCCGCCTCGGCGGGAACGCCGTACAGCGGCAGCAGCCACACCAGCGCGCCGACCAGCACCAGCCCGCCGCCGATGCCGAGCAGGCCGGCGAGGATGCCGGCGATCACGCCCAGCAGCGGGAATATCCACACGTTGCTCCAGTCCATCGCGTCCCCTGTCGGCATGCGTCGCGCTTTCGTCACGGACGTTCATGCGCCTTCGGTATATTCCGGCGCATGTCCCGTTCCGCTTCGATCATCGTACTCGCTGCGCTGTGCGCGTTCGCCGCCGCGCCGTCGCGCGCGCAATCGCTGGAGGCGCAGCGCCCGCAGGTGCGCGCCGCGCTGGAAGCCGCCGCGCAGGGCCAGCCGGTCGATCCCGCGCTGGCCCGGCATCCGCTGCACGGCTGGTTGCAGTTCGCGCAGATGAGCCGGCGCATCGACACCGTGGGCGATGCGCAGGCGCGGGACTTCCTCAAGCGCCACGAAGGCCAGGCGGTGGGCGAGCAGTTCCGCACGCTGTGGCTGGCGGCGCTGGCGCGGCGGCAGGAATGGCGCACGTTCCGCGCGCACTGGCGGCCGCAGCGCGGCGCCGCCCTGCAATGCGCCGAGCTGAATGCGCGCCAGGCCACCGGCGCGCTGGACGAACAGTGGACCCGCGACGCGCAGGCGATCTGGCGCGGCGCGGCCCAGTCGCTGCCGGACGGTTGCGACCCGGTGTTCGCGCTGCTGGCCAGCCGCGGCGGGCTGCCGCCGGAACTGCGCTGGGCGCGCATCGACGCGGCCGCCGCCGAACAGCAGGGCGCGGTGATGCGCAGCGCGGCGCGCGGCCTGCCGGCGGCCGAGGCGGCGCTGGCCAACGACTACGCCGCCTTCATCGACGCGGTGCACCCGCGCGCGCTGAACTGGCCGCGCGGCGAGCGCAGCCGCAGGATGGCCGCGCACGGGCTGGCGCGGCTGGCCGGCAAGGATCCGGACGCGGCCGAGCGCCAGCTGCCGCAGTACGCGCAGGCGCTGGGCATGAGCCCGGCCGAGCAGGCGCCGGTGCTGTACCAGATCGCGCTGTGGACGGTGGCCTCGTACGGCCCGGACTCGGCGCGGCGGCTGGAGGCGGTGCCGGAATCGGCCTACGACGAGCGCCTGCACGAGTGGCGCGTGCGCGAGGCGATGGCGCGCGGCGACTGGCGCGCCGCGCTGGCCGCGCTGCGCAGGATGCCGAAGGCGCAGCGCGAGGATTCGCGCTGGCGCTGGTTCGAGGCGCGCATGGCCGAGAAGACCGGCGACAAGGCCGAGGCGCAGCGCCTGCTGCGCGAAGCCGCCGCCTCGCCCACCTTCCACGGCTTCCTCGCCGCCGACCGGCTCGGCCAGCCATACGTGCTGTGCCCGTGGAAGCCGGACGACGGCGCGCAGGCGCGCGCGGCGGTCGCCCGCGATCCGGCGATCGTGCGGGCGATGGAACTGTGGAAGCTGGATCGTCCCGGCTGGGCCACCGCCGAATGGAACGAGGCGATGGCGCGCTTCGACGACGCCCAGCGCCGCATCGCGGTCGGCGTGGCGCACGACAACGGCTGGTTCGATCGCGCGGTGTTCTCGCTGGGCAAGCAGCCCGACGAGCAGCGCCTGTACGAGCTGCGCTTCCCGCTGCACCACCAGGAGGCGATCCGCCGCGAGTCGGCCCGGCACGCGCTGGATCCGGCCTGGGTGGCGGCCGAGATCCGCGCCGAGAGCGTGTTCAATCCGCGCGCGCGCTCCGGCGCCAACGCGCGCGGGCTGATGCAGGTGCTGCCGACCACCGGCGCGGCCACCGCCCGGCGGCTCGGCATCGCCTGGGGCGGCGCCGACAGCCTGTACGACGCCGACACCAACATCCGCCTCGGCACCGCCTACCTGCGGCAGATGGAGGACACTTACGGCGTGCCCTACGTGGCCATCGCCGCCTACAACGCCGGCCCGGCGCCGACCGCGCGCTGGCAGTCGCAGCGGCCGAATTACGATCCCGACCTGTGGATCGAGACCATCAGCTACAAGGAGACCCGCGAATACGTCGCCCGCGTGCTCGCCTTCAGCGTGATCTACGACTGGCGGCTCAACGGCGACGCGCTGCCGGTGACCGACCGGATGCTCGGCCGCAACCAGGCCAGGCGGAAAGGGTTCACATGCCCGGCGACCGGGGGAGCCTGATTCCAGCCAGGTCCCGGCGAACTCGGGGAATCCCGCGCTGCGCCCGGCAGTGGCTTGTCCTGTGCCGCGGCAGGCCCGGCTACCGACGCCGGACCTCGCCTGCGATCAGTCGCCTTTGTCCCCCTTGCTCCCCTTGCCTCCCTTGCCCCCCTTGATCAAGCGGGAAGAGGTCAGGTGGATCTGGTGGAATTCCGCAATCAGCGCGGCCAGCCGGTCATCTTCGGCATAGAAGTAGGCGGTCGGCAGGTCCAGCACCTGCGCCAGGTGGGTCAATGTCTGATGGTCGGGCTGGTGTACGCCGGTCTCGTAGCGGTTGACCCGCGTGCTGGCGACGAATTCATCGATCCCGGCTTCGATGCCCAGGCTGCGCTGGGACAAGCCTTTGGCTTCCCGAGCTTGGCGCAGTCTTCGACTGTAGATCGGGACGTTGCGTTTGGCGGGCACGGAAACTTCCGACGGGATCGTAGAGCAAGCTACGAAAAGCCGGCTTGACTCCGATACTACGAATAACGTAGTGTCATCCCCGTGACGATGGATCCGCGGGGCGCTTCCGCCCGCAACGGGTCTGTCCAAGACCTGTATCGGCTTCCCGCGTCCCAAATGAAGGGCGATTCACCGGAGGATGAATGAACTTCCCGATACCGCCATCGGATGCGGATGCGCCGGACCCGGCCGGGGACGTCACGCCGCTGGTGCGGATACTGGAACTGCTGCAGGGCGAGGGCACGGGCCTGACCGATGCGTCCATCGCGCGGCTGCCGCCCGAGCACCTGGAACGGTTGGCCGTGGCCGCGCAGCGCAAGAGCCAGGACAGCCTGGACCTGCTGCGCTGCCTGTTGAATTGCGTCGAGATCATCCTGCGGCGCGAACCCGCCGAAACAGCCCGCGGCAGCCTGTTGAACCTCAACGGCCATCTCGCCGGCCTGCTGGAAGACCACGAGCGCTGGGTCGGCCTGCACGAGAACGCCGTCTACTACCGCGACCACCCGCAGGTGGCCGAACGGCTCGCCCGCTACTGGAAGAGGTCGTGGGCATGAGCGCGCAAGCCCGGACTGGACGGCGATGCCGGGAAACTGCGCCAACGTGACCGTGACCGTGGACGGGGCGGAGCGCTCCGCTCCCTTCCCGCCCTGCGCGCCCGCACAGGCCGACGGCAAGGCGGCGGGCGGGCCTGCGCGCGCCGGGGAGCCGGACGGCCCCCGGCCGGAGGGCGAAGGCGCCGCCGGACGCGCGCCGTCTTCAACCGTACAGGGGATATCCGAATTGAACATGACCGCGGCCGCACCCGCCAGCGTCCACAGCGACGACCAGGTGCTCAAGAGCGCCTTGCTGGTAGGCCATTCGGTGCTGCTGCCTTCGCAGAAGATCGCCCTGACCGGCAACGGCGCCGCCACCGGTTCGGTGATGGCCCGCGGGATGGGCATCGTCAACATCCAGATCATCGACGACTGCGGCGTGGTCGTGCGCAAGCTGGTGCTGGAGGCCGGCGGCAAGGGCGAGCTGCCGTTCTCCTGGGACGGCCGCAATGCCAGGGGCGACCAGGCGCCCATCGGCACCTACACCCTCAAGGCCATCCACGTCGCGAGCCAGGGCGCCAGCACCACCCTCGATACCTATGTCGACGTCAAGGTGGAGAGCGTGACCATCGGCACCGACGGCCTCTACCTCAACCTGCCCGGGCTGGGCGCCGCCTCGCTCGACTACGTGCTGCGCATCGGCAAGCCGGCGTTCTGAGCCCGCATCCCGCCGCCGGCGCCCAAGGGGTCCGGAGCCGCCCCTCGTTCAATCCTGCTCTTCCACCGGCAGCACGATCGCATCCGGCTCCACCATCAGCCAGGCCATCAGCACGGCCTGGGTGCGGTTGGTGACGCCGAGCTTGCGCAGGATGGCGGTGACGTGGGCCTTGATGGTGGCCTCGGACACGCCCAGGTCGTAGGCGATCTGCTTGTTGAGGCGGCCGGCGCCGAGCATCTGCAGCACGCGGAACTGCTGCGGGGTCAGCTCGCGCAGGCGCTGGGCCACCTCGTGCTCGTCGCGCGAGGTGGCCGGCGCGTTGTGCGCTTCCTCCGGCGCCCAGCGCTCGCCGTCGAGCACCGCGCCGATGGCCTGGCCGATGGTGTCCGAATCGGCCGACTTGGGGATGAAGCCGAGCGCGCCGTGGTCCAGCGCGCGGCGCATCACCGTGGGTTCCTCGCGCGCCGAGACGATCACCACCGGCAACTGCGGGTGCAGCGCGCGCAGGTGCACCAGCGCGTTGAAGCCCTGCGCGCCGGGCATGTTGAGGTCCATCAGCAGCAGGTCGGCGTCCGGATGCCGGTCCACCAGCGCGTACAGCGCATCGACGCTGTCGGCCTCGTGCAGCCGCACGCCCGGCAGCACCCGCTGCAACGCCCCGCGCAGGGCTTCGCGGAACAGCGGGTGGTCGTCGGCGATCAGCAGGGTGGGCATGGGTCGGGAGCAGGAGTGAGCGGAGAGGAGGAGAAGTGAGCGGAAGCAGGAGGGTAGGCCAGTCACCCCCCTGCAACAAGGAGAAAAGAGGGTGAATCACACGGCGCCATTGCCGTTGCTCACTCCTCACCCCTCTCCGCTCACTCCTGCTCCTCGCCCTTGCCTCACTTTACCTTGCGCTCGGCCACCAGCGAATCGACCACCGAGGGGTCGGCCAGGGTGGAGGTGTCGCCGAGCTGGTCCGGCGCGTTCTCGGCGATCTTGCGCAGGATGCGCCGCATGATCTTGCCCGAGCGGGTCTTGGGCAGGCCCGGCGCCCACTGCAGGTGATCCGGCGCGGCGATCGGGCCGATCTCCTTGCGCACCCACAGCACCAGTTCCTTCAGCAGCTCCTCGCTCTGCACCTCGCCGGCCACCAGGGTGACGTAGGCGTAGATGCCCTGGCCCTTGATGTCGTGCGGGAAGCCGACCACCGCGGCCTCGGCCACCTTGGGGTGCGAGACCAGCGCGCTCTCCACCTCGGCGGTGCCGATGCGGTGGCCGGAGACGTTGATCACGTCGTCCACGCGGCCGGTGATCCAGTAGTAGCCGTCCTCGTCGCGGCGGCAGCCGTCGCCGGTGAAGTAGGTGCCGGGATAGGTGCGGAAATAGGTGTCGATGAAACGCTGGTGGTCGCCGTAGACGCTGCGCATCTGCCCCGGCCAGGAATCGAGCAGGACCAGGTTGCCCTCCGCCGCGCCCTCGAGCGTCTTGCCTTCCGGATCGACCAGCGCCGGGCGCACGCCGAAGAACGGCAGCGTCGCCGAGCCGGGCTTGAGGTCGGTGGCCCCGGGCAGCGGCGAGATCAGGATGCCGCCGGTCTCGGTCTGCCACCAGGTGTCCACCACCGGGCAGCGGCCGTCGCCGACCACGTCGTAGTACCAGCGCCAGGCCTCCGGGTTGATCGGCTCGCCGACGCTGCCGAGCAGGCGCAGCGAGGCGCGCGAGGTCCTCTTCACCGGTTCCTCGCCCTCGCGCATCAGCGCGCGGATGGCGGTCGGGGCGGTGTAGAAGATGGTGACCTTGTGCTTGTCGATGACCTCCCAGAAGCGCGACACGCTCGGGTAGTTGGGCACGCCCTCGAACATCACCGAGGTGGCGCCGTTGGCCAGCGGGCCGTAGACGATGTAGCTGTGGCCGGTGACCCAGCCGACGTCGGCGGTGCACCAGTAGATGTCGTCCTCGCGCAGGTCGAACACCGCCTCGTGCGTGTAGGCGGCGAACAGCAGGTAGCCGCCGGTGGTGTGCAGCACGCCCTTGGGCTTGCCGGTGGATCCGGAGGTGTAGAGGATGAACAGCGGATCCTCGGCGTTCATGCGCTCGGGCTCGCATTCGGCCGGCTGCTCGTCGACCACCGCGTCGAACCAGCGGTCGCGCGGCATCTGCATGTCCACCGCGCCGCCGGTATGGCGCACGACCAGCACCGTCTCCACCGTCTGCGTGCCCGGCAGCTTGAGCGCGGCGTCGACGTTGGCCTTCAGCGGCACCTTGCGGCCGCCGCGCAGGCCCTCGTCGGCGGTGATGATCAGCTTGCTGCCGCAGTCGGCGACGCGGTCGGCGATGGAGTTGGCCGCGAAGCCGCCGAACACCACCGAGTGGATCGCGCCGATGCGCGCGCAGGCCAGCATGGCCACCGCCGCGTCGGGGATCATCGGCAGGTACAGGGTGACCCGATCGCCCTTGCGCACGCCCAGGCTGCGCAGCGCGTTGGCCAGCCTGCAGGTGCGCTCGTACAGCTCGCGGTAGGTGACGCCGTGGCTCTCGCCGTCGGGGCTGTCCGGCTCGAACAGCAGCGCGATCTTGTCGCCGCGCTCGGCCAGCTGGCGATCCAGGCAGTTGACGCTGGCGTTGAGCTCGCCGTCGGCGAACCAGCGGATGCGGAAGTCGTCGAGATCGTAGCTGACGTCCTTGACCTGGGTCGGCTCCTTGAACCACTGCAGCCGGCGCGCGGCCTGGCCCCAGAAGGCCTGCGGATCGTCGATCGACGCCTGGTAGTCGCGCAGGTAGTCCTCGCGGCGGATGCGTGCCTTGGCGGCGAATTCCGGCTTCACCGGATACAGATCGGTCATGGGGGAGCCCTCCCGGAGCTTGCGTTTGCGAAGATGCGATTCTGACGGCCGCCGGCGCGCATGCACATCGCCGCCGGAAGCCGTCCTGCCCGCAGTTTGCCGCATCCATGCTTGCGGCATCGCAGCAAGGCACTTAGACCTTGGTCGTAAAACCCCTCCCGCTCCTCCTTCCGAAAGCCCCTGCAAGCGGCTGATCCGGCGCCGCCATGCCGGCTTTCGGCGCGTGTTTCGACTAATGGCGAATAGGCGAATGCGGAGCGGACGCGCAAGTCTGCCGGCAACCGCGCTCCCTGGGCGCGGTCCGTGATCACCGGGAGAGGGTTATGAGCACACGTTTCGCAGCAATGTCGCGACGGCCCTTGGCCGCCGCGTTGTTCGTCGCATTGATCGCGCCGGGCCTGGCCTTCGCGCAGACCGCACGCGAGCAGGCACTGGAGGCGCGGGTGGCGGATCTGGAGCGGCAGGTGCAGCAGCTGCTGTCGGCGCAGCAGCAACAGCAGGGCCAGATCGCCGAGGCGCAGAGCCGGATCAGCGAGGTCAGCAGCGCGCAGCCGGCGGCGCTGCCGGCCGGCAAGCAGCCGATCCAGTCCACCACCATCCTGACCGCGGCCAATCCGGGCAGCACGTTCTCCTATGGCGGCTTCGTCAAGATGGACGCGATGGTCACCGACACCAGCGACGGCCGCATCGCCGACGGTTCCTCCGGCCGGCTGTTCTACGTGCCCAGCACCATCCCGGTCGGCGGCGCCAGCGCCGATGGCGGCGATGCCTATACCGACTTCCACGCGCAGTTCTCGCGCTTCTGGTTCAGCGCCGATCACGTCACCGGCAACGGCGACAAGTTCAAGGGCTTCATCGAGGCCGACTTCTTCGGCGGCGGCAGCAACGCGCTGGCCGGCAACGAGACCGCGACCAACACCTACGCGGTCACCCTGCGCCAGGCCTACGTGAGCTGGAACAACTGGCTGGCCGGCCAGACCTGGTCCAACTTCATGGACGTGGCGGCGCTGCCGGACGCGGTCGATTTCGTCGGCCCCACCGACGGCACGGTGTTCGTGCGGCAGGCGCAGCTGCGCTACAGCAGCGGGCCGTGGTCGGTGTCGCTGGAGAACCCGCAGACCACCATCACCGCCTACCAGACCGGCGCGCGCCTGGCCAACTCCGGCGACAACGTGCTGCCCGACGTCACCGCGCGCTGGACCGGCAAGGGCAGCTGGGGCCACTTCAGCGTCGCCGGCCTGCTGCGCCAGTTCAAGGCCGCCGGCCAGACCGAGAGCGGCGCGGCGGTCAGCGTCTCGGGCCGGTTCAACCTCGGCGCCAACGACGACATCCGCTACGCCGTCAACGCCGGCAGCGGCATCGGCCGCTACCTCGCCTTCGGGCTGGGCAGCGACGTGGTCGCCGACGCCGGCGGCGACCTCCACGCGCTGGACGGCTACGGCGCCTTCGTCGCCTGGCGCCATGCCTTCAGCCCCAAGGTCCGCACCAACCTGATGTATTCCGCCGCGCACTTCGACAACGACAAGGCCCTCACCGGCTTCGGCGTGACCGAGCGTTCGCATTCCTTCCACGCCAACGTGATCTATTCGCCATTCCCGAAACTGGATGTCGGCGCGGAACTGATCTTCGGCCAGCGCTTCCTGGAAGACGAGCGCGAGGGCGATCTCAAGCGACTGCACACGCACGTCAAATACACTTTCTAAAGGGAAGCACCCATGTCCACCATTGCAGCCAACACCCCGCCGGGCGCACTGACGAAGGGCCACAAGAAGGTCATCTTCGCCTCCAGCCTGGGCACCGTCTTCGAGTGGTACGACTTCTACCTGTACGGTTCGCTGGCGGCGATCATCGCCGCGCAGTTCTTCAGCGGCGTCAACGAGACCACCGGCTTCATCTTCGCCCTGCTGGCCTTCGCCGCCGGCTTCGCGGTGCGTCCGTTCGGCGCGATCGTGTTCGGCCGCATCGGCGACATGATCGGGCGCAAGTACACCTTCCTGGTCACCATCGTCATCATGGGCATCTCGACCTTCCTGGTCGGCGTGCTGCCCAACTACGAGTCGATAGGCATCACCGCGCCGATCATCCTGATCGTCCTGCGCCTGCTGCAGGGCCTGGCGCTGGGCGGCGAGTACGGCGGCGCGGCGACCTACGTGGCCGAGCACGCGCCCAACGGCAAGCGCGGCCTGTACACCAGCTTCATCCAGACCACCGCCACCATCGGCCTGTTCCTGTCGCTGCTGGTGATCCTGGGCGTGCGCGAGGGCCTGGGCATCGAAGCGTTCAACGCCTGGGGCTGGCGCATCCCGTTCCTGCTGTCGATCGTGCTGCTGGGCATCTCGGTGTGGATCCGCATGCAGCTGCACGAGTCGCCGCTGTTCCAGCAGATGAAGGCCGAGGGCAAGACCTCCAAGGCGCCGATCACCGAGAGCTTCTTCTCCAAGAACGGCAAGATCGTGCTGCTGGCGCTGCTGGGCGCGACCGCCGGCCAGGCGGTGGTGTGGTACGCGGGCCAGTTCTACGCGATGTACTTCCTGTCGCAGTCGCTGAAGGTGGACAGCACGACCACCTGGCTGATGATCGCCGCCGCGCTGGCCATCGGCACGCCGTTCTTCATCTTCTTCGGCTGGCTGTCGGACAAGATCGGCCGCAAGAAGATCATCATGGCCGGCTGCCTGCTCGCCGCGCTGACCTACTTCCCGCTGTTCAAGGCGCTGACCCACTACGCCAATCCGGCCGTCGCCGAGGCCAGCGCCACCTCGCCGGTGGTGGTGACCGCCGACGAGGACACCTGCAACTTCCAGTTCGATCCGGTCGGCAAGACCAAGTTCACCAGTTCCTGCGACATCGCCACCGCCGCGCTGGCCAAGGCCGGCGTGCCGTACACCGTGGAGAAGGCGCCGGCCGGCACGGTGGCGGTCATCCACGTCGGCGGCACCGAGATCTCCAGCTACGAGGGCACCGGGCTGGCGGCGGACGAGGCCAAGGCCCAGGGCGATGCGTTCAACGGCGCGCTGAAGCCGGCGCTGACTTCGGCGGGCTATCCGGAGAAGGCCGACCCGGCACGCATCAACAAGCCGATGGTGGTGTTCATCCTGACCATCCTGGTGATCTACGTGACGATGGTGTACGGCCCGATCGCGGCCTGGCTGGTCGAACTGTTCCCGACCCGCATCCGCTACACCTCGATGTCGCTGCCGTACCACATCGGCAACGGCTGGTTCGGCGGCTTCCTGCCAACCATCGCCTTCGCCCTGGTCGCGGCCACCGGCAACATCTACTACGGCCTGTGGTACCCGATCGTGATCGCGCTGATGACTTTCGTGATCGGCTCGCTGTTCCTGCGCGAGACCAAGGACGTGGACATCACCCAGTAAGCCGTTCCTCCCCCTGCCGGCCCGCGTGCCGGCACCCCGACGCCGGCCCTCGTGGCCGGCGTTTCTTTTCCCGTGGACACGGCTGCAAGACTCCAATCCAGCGACGCGCAGCACTGCGCCGGACGTTGCGCTTGTGGCGTCAATTCACCCCGCGGGTTCGCCAAGCAACCAGCGCGACAAGCGCAGCCAAGGGGTGCTGCGGATCGCCAGCAGTTCAATGACGTGCACCACCACCATAGCGCCGCCGGCCCAAAGATAAACCGGATGAACCCGCTTGATTGCAAGCCAGTCACGGGCAATGGCAAGCAGCAGCAGGGAGTCGGCCAGGAGTGAGAAGGTAACGAACGGATTTGGAACCGCAGGAAACAGATGGCGGAACCTGAGCCATGCGGGGGCAAGTGCGGAGATGGTGGCGAGAAGAAGTAGCCGCTTGTGGCTCTCACCGTCACGGCGGAAGGCAATTGCCGCCGCAACCAATGACCCGAACAGAACCATCTCGATCAGGATGTTGACAAACTGGCCAAGCACAAGATCGTCGCCACCTGCGGCGAGATCCCTGCGAGTCGCATAGAGCCCTACAAGGACACCAGAAACGACGATGGCCACGCACAGTGCGGCGCCCATGAGACCGAGTTGCCTGTGAGTGAGGATGCGGCGCTTATGAATCAGCGAGGCTTGCAGGATGAAGAAAAGCAGCCAGGCAAAGAGCAGCGCGCCATGTATGTGGATTATGGGTGGCGCCCTGAAAGTCCCGCGTGCCAGGGGAATGAAAAAGGTCGTCGAGAATCCAATGACGGCGATGGCCAGGAACCCAAAGGCCATGTAAAGGAAAAATTTGCTGCGTGACGTTGCTCTTATGGTCATTGCCAACTCGCTGAGGTTCTTCGCCTACCGCAATTGCCATGATCCCGGCGTGCGCAGCACCGTGGTCCAGCAGGGCCGCACGCCGGTTACCGCGATGCTGCCCGCATCGTGGTCGAGGCCACCGGTGGCTATAGGGAATCGCTACATCCCGCCTGCCGTACTTTTCCTGAGAGCCATGCCGACACTTGCCGGAGCTGTGAGAACGAAACCAAACTGCTGGTAAAGCTGATACGCCTGACCATCCGCGAGAAGGCTCACATAGCCGGATTCAGGTACTTCATGCTCGATATAGCCGGCGATCGCCGCCATGATTTTCTTGCCAAGTCCATGACCCTGATGCGCAGGCAGCACTGCGATATCAACGACCTGATAGAAGCAGCCTCCGTCGCCCATGATGCGCCCCATTCCGACCGGCTCTCCCTGGAAGAACACCTGTACGCCAAACAACGTATTCGACAACCCTCGCTCTGCTGCGACGGGGGTCTTGGGGCTAAGGCCACAAGCTTCGCGGAGATACAGGTAGGTTTGGACGCTGGGTACCGAGTGTTCGACCGTATAGCTGGCGGTGGTTTTGATCACTTCAGATATCTCTTGCGGTACCCAATTTCTTTGCCTTGGCTGAATCAAGCCGCGCCGCGGAGCGGCGTCGGATTGAATGAATTGTTAGACCTGTGCGCCTCATGATCCATCGGGGCGACAAGATGGCCCATATGCTTCGCCGTATGACTTACCGAAGCATTTGACCAAGCCATCCACCACATCGATGTTTGGTGGCCAGCGCATTCTGACGGGTGGTTGGTCTGGTTGGGTTGTAAACTCAACATGCCCATCCACGAGTGGCGGCATGCCTGGTGCAGCGTCATAGGGCACAGCCGCTAACCGATCACGTGCCTTTTCAAGCTTTTCTTTGTCGCCAGACAAGAAGGCAATAGTGGCATCAACGTAGTGGTTCCATCCCGCAATGTCTTGTGTCGGGTCTTTCTTGGAACTCTCAAGTATAGGAATGGCCTGCTTATTCATTCCCGCAGACGCCAGCATCTGACCTTGATGCCAAGCTACTGTTGATGAAGAGTTTGGATGCCTTTCCCGATAGGCAGAAATTAGCTCTGCGGCGGCAGCCTCACACCCCGAGATGTTTCCAATCTTGCGCCAGCCGCCATTAGGCAAGTCTTGGTCAAAAGCTGCCTCGTCAAGAGACAGAAGTGCCTCTTGATCGTAGGCGCACTTCTCATCTTGAGGTTCCGCTGCATTGACTGAAAAAGCTGTAAAGAAAACTGAAATTGCAAGTAGCTGTTTCATAGCACACCTAACGCCGGAGTTAAGCCGAACCGCGAAGCGGTATCGGCTTGAACGACTTGTTGGGCATCAACGCGATGCCTCATGCGTCACTGGGCATCTTGCTCGACCAGCGTTATCACGGCTTCCATCATTGGGTCCTCGCCCGTCAGCCACGAGTCTATTGTCCAGGGCACAGGAATATCCGGCTCTAACGTCGAGATGGAAAGCGGCAAGCGTTCCAGCTCCCCCAGGAATGGCAAGGCAGAAGTTGCGGTTGGGCGACCCGGTTGCGCAACAGCCTCTGAACAATCGTCGTACTTCCTGCAACCGTCACGGTAGTCCATGCGTACGGTTGAGGGCAGAAAGAATAACCCGGAATGTGGCAGCTGAATGGGCAGGCCATCTGAGAAGAACATCAATCGGTCGCCGACCGGCTCGCCGATGAGTGTCACGCGATCTGGAGCTGCCTGCTTCAGGTACGCGATCGTGGCGATCGCAGCGGAGAAAGTGCTGCGGCTGGTCAGCACCCAGAAGCGTCCCGGCACGCGTTTGGGCCAGCGATTGATGAAATCGCGTGTGAGTAGGAAATTGCCTCCCCGATTGAACCGCATGTCCAGCACAACATTCTTGCGACCGAGCAAGACCCTTTGGCGCTCTGCTATATCGAGGAAATCGGTGATGCTCTGGTCGTGTCCGTCCAAGTGCTGGCGGAGTTGCACGACGATGCTGTCGATTTCCGGTGCATCGCGGTAACGGAAAGGTTCGTCTGGCGCCTGGAACGCCCATCCGGCCGATGCTCCATCGGGAATAGAGCGCCATGCCGCGGACTTCGTGGAAGGTTTCGGCAGGATGAGTATTCGCTCAATCCGACGTCCATCCGGAGTGAGGAACGTATATCGCACCGAGTCTTCACTCGAACTTAGACCAACGACGTACAATTGTTCCGGACTGACCAGTACTTGAGCCGCTCTTTCGTCGCGATGGGCGGGCGTACCGCCTGAGAAGGCACGGAGTGTTGGACGGATGCGCTCGATTGAATGGCCTTCAACGGCAACGAGACGGGCGCCCAAGAGATCCGAATTTCTCTCCTCTGCACCGACGACATGGAACTCCTCGCCGAAGGGATACAACGAAATCGGTATGGTCGAGAAGTCCGGAATTTCCGAATCCGGTTCCTTCAACTGGCACCAGGGCGGCTGGTTTACACCCAATGCCGCTACCCCTTGGCAAATATCGCGGCCGAGCCAGTTGGGTAAGCACTGTGTATGAGCGTTGTCCGCAAGTGCAGCGATGCGGCAAAGTTCCACCGCGAACTCCGACGGCCGTATCGATGCAGACATGTTCTCCAGCCTTGACAACCTTTGTTCCGCGGCCGCGATCGTTGCGGGTGTGAATGCGCGATCCATTGCCAGGAAGTTCTCGCGGAAGACTCGGATGTCTTCATGCCGCCGTTGTGCCGAGGTGTCATCGGTAGGTGGAGCTCGGTTGTGCGTTTTGACCGAGCAACCGACCACCAATGAGATCAGGAGTGCAGGCATGATGATGTGGAATCCAAGCACTTCTGAAGTCTCCGGTGGCACCTAACGCCTTATGTCTTGTCTTTCCCCTAGCTTAGGCGCCGAGAGCCCGGCATGCGCGCCCGATAACGCCTCGGTGTAGCAGCACCGTAACTCAGCAGGGGCCGCATGCCGGTTCTCGCGCCCTGCGCCCGGACAGTTGACCGAGGTCTCCCTCGAACTGATAAGCGTGGGCCGTGGGCGCGATGCTCTCGACCGGCCAACTCTATCGGAGAACGGGCATGACGGCAGTAGGCATCGACGTGGGCAAGGCCTCCTTGGACGTGGCCATCGAAGGACGACCGCGGGTGATGCGGGTGGCCAACAGCGCGGCCGGCATCCGCAAGCTGGTTCGACAGTTGGCGCAGGTGGCGGCCCGGATCGTGGTCGAAGCGACCGGCGGCTACGAAGAGCCGCTGCTGGAAGCCTGCTGCGATGCCGGCCTGTGGGTGGCGCGGGTCAATCCCCGCCAAGCGCGCAACTTCGCCCGTGCGGCCGGCGATGTGGCCAAGACCGATGCCATCGATGCCCGGCTGCTGTGCCTGATGGCCCGCATGTTCGCCGACCGGTTTCAGCGTTACCGCGCCCCGCTGCCCTGGCAGCGCGAGCTCCGGGACTGGCTGCGCCGCCGCGGCCAGGTGGTCACGGCGCTGCAGGCGCACCGGCAGCAGATGGCGATGTGCCCGGCATCGGTCCGGTCGCTGGCGGCCAGGATCATCGCGGCCCTGCGCCGTGAGCTCATGGCCATCGGTCGGCAGATAAAGAGCCTGCTCGATACGCACGCAACGCCTGCACTGGGATCATGCAAAGGGCTGGGACCGATCTTCCAGGCCACCAGCCTGGCACTGCTGCCGGAGCTGGGCGCCCTAACCCGCCGCCAGATCGCACGCCTGGTCGGCGTGGCACCCATGAACCGCGACAGCGGCCAGAGTAGCGGCGCACGCCGGATCCGCGGCGGACGATCACCCGTCCGTGTGGCCCTGTACATGGCCACCCTGTCGGCGGTGCGCTGGGACGAAACGATGAAGGCGCACTACAAGCAACTTCGCGCACGCGGCAAACTGGCTAAGGTCGCGTTGGTCGCCTGCATGCGCAAGCTGTTGACCATCATCAATGCACGACGTCGCGATGAGCTGGTGCAGGAGGTCGCGATGCCTGGCTGACCGTCAGTCGGAAGACAGTTGCTGAGTTAAGCCGCGCCGCGAAGCGGCGTCGGCTTGAATGAATTGTTAGGGCGCCAGCCAGTCACGGTCTGGCCGAGCGACTTGCCTAGCATTGTTGTACGCCATGTCTAACGTGAGACAGGTTGCCGCGCGGTAGAAGTCACCGAATCTTTCCGCCACAAGTGCTAGATCGGCCTTTGCTGGGTCAAGCAAAGTGAGTGGAAGCAGCAGCTGCACGCTGCCCTGATAGTACTGCGGGATAGCTGTCTTGTAGTTCCGGCGGACTCGTTCAAGCGCGGAATCGATCGCACCTTTGACAAGATTTTGAAGCCCAAAGGAATTCATAGTCTTAAGGGCCTCAGGAAACCGGTCAATGTTGTCTTGGATGATGTGCTCTACGTTTACCCGCAACTCTTTCCGAGCGTCATACACCAGACTTGCGGGATTGTCGTAGTAATGCGCCATGTCAGGAAGGGAAGAGAATCTGTTTAGGTCGAACTCTCCGCGCCTGCAGAATCTCCAGAAATGCCAGTAGTGCGTAAAGTTATCGAGCTTGTTCTTAGAGAACAGCGCATAGATGGGCTCTTGAGATGCCGTGATCAGCCCAAGGTTGAAGCACGCGCACTCCTCATCGGGAGTTATTGCGATCTTCTTTTCTTCCGCCACCCGACGGTAGGTGTATGTCAGGTAGTTCCTGAGGATTGGTTTTGAGTGTTGAGCCGCTGTGGACTTGTAACCCCAGTCCTCTGGTTCAGCTAGGGCTGCCAAAGCATCAACGTTCTCCTCAAACTTCGGCATAAAAACGAAATCTCGGAAATGCTCCGGAAAGTCGTACGCTTGGTTCTTTGTCATGCTCCCCCCTGTAGTGTCATGGCGCCCTAACGCCAGAATTAAGCCGTGCCGCGAAGCGGCATCGGCTTGAATGAATTGTTAGAACTCAGGCCTAGAAGACCTTCTTCTTCAAGTCTGAGAAGGCATTTAGACCGCCACGCCAGTCGCTTCCCGTCTTAGGCAGTGTGAACGGATAGCGCGAGTCGTCTTGAAATAGAAGCTTGTAGTGCTTGCCTTCTTCATAGATCACGAAGCCGATATCCTCTAACTCAGAACGCACTGGAGAGGTTAGCGATGTGTAGTTCCGCAGAGTCTCTTTAAGCCGGTCCAATAGTTCTTCTCGATCCCCGGGGTTCTCATTGTTATCGATCAGCGAATCGAAGACCTGACGCCTGCGTGAGTGTTGCTCTGATGATTCCGCTGCTACTTGAAGGGCATCTGTAATCAGCCCAAGTTGCTCGCCTTGGTAAAGATCAGTCTCATTCGTTTGAAGAACTATTGAGGTTTCCCCGCTGTCAGAGGAGGAACGCTCTCCCCTTTTGCTGTATCGAACTCTAATGATCTCTGCCTCCAATCTAAGGATCTCTTCGTCCTTCGCAGCAATCTCTCTATCGAAGTGTTCGATGTACTCATCGATGTTTCCGGAACCAGACGCTCTTAGCTCGTCAAGCTTCTGCCGAGAGACCATCTCTTGTAGGTACGACCACGTGCATTCGCGTCGAGCACGTTGGTAAAGAAGAGACATTCTTACTTTTCTAGAAATAGCGGCGTGCAATGCTTCAGAGTTGCTCCACTTTCCTGGAAGGTAAGTCCACCTTCCGATCCCGTCGGGCCAATAGATGGCAACAGCACCTCCGTAGACATTCTCGCCGTACACCTTCCGCATGATCTGAGATGAAAATCTCCGACTAGGCTCTACAATCACGTGAGCCATGCCAGATATCCACTTTGACAGCCGAGATGGGTCAATCAGCAGTTCTTCTTTGGAGTCTCTGCTTGCATAGACGACCGGCATTACGCTTCCGGTGCTGGCACAGATGATCTGCTCAGCAAGATCTGTGTCAGTCTCCGCGAGATAAGTTGGCTGATCGGTTACAGGGAGGCTGCCGTCATGTCCTCCTGAGAAGCGCTCCATAAGGAGCTTTACGATATACGGTCGCTTCC
The DNA here is from genome assembly GCF_046736355.1 of Pseudoxanthomonas mexicana. Taxonomy (GTDB): domain Bacteria; phylum Pseudomonadota; class Gammaproteobacteria; order Xanthomonadales; family Xanthomonadaceae; genus Pseudoxanthomonas_A; species Pseudoxanthomonas_A mexicana_B. The sequence continues at coordinate 3,626,137 of NZ_CP157201.1, forward strand.
CTTGCTCAAGGCGCTCTACTGGCAGCTCAGAATCCACGTTCAGCTGAATGCTCACCCAGAAGGCGTCTTCAGTTTTATGTCCCACTACGTCCGTTACCCAACGAACGTCCTCATTATCGGTTTTCTCGTATCGAACGCCGCCAGTGGAGTTCGACTCAGAAATGTAGCTTGCGAAGTTTGCGGACTCCTCATCGTCTCCAAACTTCCCATTACTAGCATCTTCGGGAATGGAGTTCGAAAGCTTTGTGTAAGGGCTCTTCTTGATCCAAGTGCGACAGCACTCCAGAAGCTCCTCCATCGTTGTAGATGATGCGATTGGAAACTGGGTCTTGAAGGTCAGCATTGCGAAACTCCCCCTGAGTTCTAACGCCGGAGTTAAGCCGACAACAATCGCGTAGCGATTGTTGTTCGGCTTGAACGAATTGTTAGGCAGCATGGGCCGAGGGATTACTAGCCGGGCCGGCGCTGCCTGTTTTGAACAACGTACCGGAAGCAGATGATGCCACAGCTGTATGGCCGGGGCTTGCCCGATGAAGCCGGACGCGCGGAGTAACCAAAGCCAAGTGCAAACCGAGCGTGGCAACCATGACGCCAAGACCGAAGCCGCGAACTTGCCGACACCGAAGACAGTGAAGAACGATAGCCGGAGCCGACCGGCAAACAGCCGGTGGATTTGCCGAGGCAGGAACCACCCCGAACTTTGACCCACTGCGGCCTAACTACCTATTCAACCCCATAAACGGGGTGTTGCGCGGAGTATGGGATAGTCGCAAGGGAAATCCAACCGGAAGATTCCTGCCTCGAATTAATGGGTTGGATGACAGACACGGCACCGGGAGGCTGCCAGTGTGCTTGCGTTGTCGCTTGGGGAAGCGGGTGTATGAGTTACGCAGGCGATGTAGAGGGTGTAACCGGCGGGCGTTCGCCACGGTTGCTGGATCGAGTGCGAGCGGCGCTGCGGGTGCGTCACTACAGCCGTCGTACCGAGCAGGCCTATGTCGGCTGGATCCGGCGATTCATCCTGGCCAATGGCAAGCGTCATCCGGCCGGGATGGACGCTGTCAAAGTGGAAGCTTCCCTGACCTTATCCGTGATTCCCAGGGTGATATGGATTATTGGGGCTACCCGGTGCGGTAAGTGCGCAACGTGACCCGTTGTCGCCGCTGGAGCAGTTCGGCCATTCGCCGGTAAATCATCCGCCGGGGTCAGCACCATGTTGCATGCAGGAGAGCATGCAAACTTCTGGAAGGGCGTCGGCGAAGAAGGCGATGCCGGCCTCAGCCGCTGGCGCTGCCGGGGATCGGCATGGCGCATCACGCTAGCGCGGCGGCGCCGCCAGTTCCCTCGCGCTCAGGTAGCCGTCGCGGTCGGCGTCCTGCTTGTGGAAGGTGGCGGCCAGTCGCTCGCGGTGCTGCTGCCGGGTGACGGGATTGCCGCGGCCGCCGGGCAGTTCGTCGCCGGCGAGCGTGCCGTCGCCGTTGCGGTCGCGCGCGTCGAAGGCGTAGCTCATCCAGGCCAGGTATTCGTCCAGGCTGACCTTGCCGTCGCCGTCGCCGTCCATGCGCGACAGGTAGTCGGTGGTGGCCTCGACCTGCGCCTGGGCGGCGCCGACGGTGCAAGCCAGCAGGAGCGTGGCGATGGCGATGCGCATCGCAGTGCGCGCGTCGGGCACTGCCGCGGTAGTCCGAGGCGACCGGGCGATCCGCCCGACCCGCTCCGGAACGTCCATGCGCGCAGAATCCAGCAAGGCCCTCATCATCATTCGCTCCGGCAAGGCAGGCCGCGTCGGCCCCGGGGCATGATGCGGCCGGCGCGGGCAAACTTCACCTGTCCGCCGTGGCGGGATTCAGCCAGGCGCTTTCACGCGAATTCCCGACGCCGACGCTCCGCCGCATGCCGGGATCGCCGACACGGCACTTCCGCCGGCAGCGCCATTGAACGCAGCCAATCCGCCCGCAGCTCATGGCGGGCAGGCGCGCGCATTCCTTCACGGCGACAATCGCCATCCTGCCCGCCGCCTTGAACGCGCCTCCCGCCCCCGGAACGCCACCATGCCCGAACTGCCCGAAGTCGAGACCACCCGCCGCGGCCTGGCGCCGCACCTGCAGGGCCGACGCATCGGCGCGGTGACGCTGCGCCGGCCGGACCTGCGCTGGCCGATCCCGGGGGAAGTGGCCCGCCTGCTGCCCGGCCAGCGCATCGAGGACGTGCGCCGGCGCGCCAAGTACCTGCTGCTGGACACCGGCGCCGGCAGCGCGCTGCTGCACCTGGGCATGTCCGGCAGCCTGCGCGTGCTGCCGCAGGACACGCCGGTGCGCGCGCACGATCACGTCGACATCGGCCTGGCGCCGGCGCGCGGGCAGGCCGCGCGCGTGCTGCGCTTCAACGATCCGCGCCGCTTCGGCTGCCTGCTGTGGCAGCCGCCGGGCGAGGTCCATCCGCTGCTGCGCGAGCTCGGGCCGGAGCCGCTGTCCGACGCCTTCGACGGCGACTACCTCTATGCGCTGAGCCGCGGGCGCAAGGCGCCGGTCAAGACCTTCCTGATGGACCAGGCGGTGGTGGTCGGGGTGGGCAACATCTACGCGGCCGAGAGCCTGTTCCGCGCCGGCATCTCGCCGCTGCGCGCGGCCGGCCAGGTCTCGCGCGGTCGCTACCGGGCGCTGGCCGGGGCGGTGCGCGCCATCCTCGCCCATGCGATCGAGCGCGGCGGCACCACCCTGCGCGATTTCATCAGCCCGGACGGGGCGCCGGGCTATTTCGAGCAGGAACTGTCGGCCTACGGGCGCGGCGGCCAGCCCTGCCCGGCCTGCGGGCGGCCGCTGCGGCAGGCCAGCATCGGCCAGCGCGCCACCGTGTGGTGCGGCCGCTGCCAGCGCTGAACGCGGCGGCCGGCGCGCGCGTTTGCCGGTATATTCGTCTCCTCACTTCGCGCAGGAAAGCGCATGTCCGAAGCATCCGACATCACCTTGTGGCTGGATTCGGCCCGCAACGGCGATCGCGCCGCGCTCGATCGCGTGCTGTCCACGCTCTACCAGGAGCTGCACACGATGGCGCGGCGGCAGCTGTCCGGCCAGCACGGCCACACCCTCGACGCCACCGCGCTGGTGCACGAGTCCTACCTCAAGCTGATCGGCAGCGGCGCCAACGCGCGCTTCGAGGATCGCGCGCACTTCTTCGCCTACGCCGCCTCGTCGATGCGCAGCGTGGTGGTGGACTACGCGCGCAGCCGGCTGGCGCGCAAGCGCGGCGGCGACCTCAAGCGCGTGGCCGACATCCCCGAGGACGTGGAAGGCCCGATCCGCATGGACGAGACGCTGCTGGCGCTCAACGACGGCCTGGACAAGCTGGCCGCCGCCGACGAGCGCCTGGCCAAGGTGGTGGAGCTGCGCTACTTCGCCGGCCTGTCGGAACTGGAGATCGCCGAGCTGATGCAGCGCTCGGAGCGCAGCATCCGCCGCGACTGGCAGAAGGCGCGGCTGTTCCTGATGGCGACGATGCAGGAAGACTGACCGCGCGCTACGCCGATGGACGCCGCCCGCTGGCAACGCCTCTCGCCGCTGCTCGACGTGCTGCTGGAACTCGATGCGCGCGCGCGCGCGCAGCAGCTTTCGATCCTGCGCGCGGAAGACCCCGCGCTGGCCGACGAGCTGGAGAAGCTGCTGGCGCTGGAAGATCAGGACGAGGACTTCATGGCCGAGCCGCTGCTGGAGCGCTCCGCCCCGGCCGGCGCGCTGCAGGCCGGCACGCTGGTCGGCCCGTACCGGCTGGAATCGCTGCTCGGCGAGGGCGGCATGGGCCTGGTCTGGCTGGCCACCCGCGCCGATGGCCTGTACCAGCGCCGGGTCGCGCTGAAGCTGCTGCGCCCGGGGCTGGCCGACCCCAACCTGCGCCTGCGCTTCACCCGTGAGCGCGAGATCCTGGCCCGGCTCGAGCATCCCAACATCGCCCGCCTGCTCGACGCCGGCATCGGCGCGCTGGGTCAGCCCTACCTGGCGCTGGAATACGTCGAAGGCGTGCCGATCACCGACTACTGCAAGTCGCGCGAACTGCCGCTGGAAGCGCGGCTGGCGCTGTTCCGCCAGGTCTGCGACGCGGTCAGCCACGCCCACGCCAACCTGATCGTCCACCGAGATCTCAAGCCTTCCAACATCCTGGTCACGCCCGCGGGCGAGGTGCGGCTGCTCGACTTCGGCATCGCCAAGCTGCTCGACGACCCGGAACCGGCGCCGCTGCACCCGCGCACCGAGGTGCGCGCCTTCACCCTGCACTACGCCGCGCCGGAACAGGTGCGCGGCGAGCCGGTGTCCACCCGCACCGACGTGTACTCGCTGGGCGTGGTGCTGTACGAACTGCTGGCGCACACCAAGCCCTACCGGCTGCGCCGGCAGACCGACGCCGAGTGGGAGGAGGCGATCCTGGCGGTCGAGCCGCTGAAGCCCTCGCTGGCGCTGCTGCGCGGCGGCGAGGATCGCAAGCCGTCGCCGGATCGCCGCCGCGAGGCGCGCCTGCTGGCCGGCGACATCGACAACCTCGCATTGAAGGCGCTGGCCAAGGCGCCCGAGCATCGCTATCCGTCGGTCGAGGCGTTCTGGCGCGACATGCAGCGCCATCTCGAAGGCCGGCCGATCCACGCGCGCCCGCAGAGCCTGGGCTACCAGATGCGCAAGTTCCTGCTGCGGCACCGCTGGATGCTGGCGGCCGGCAGCCTGGCCGCGGCGGTGCTGATCGCCGCGCTGGGCGCCAGCCTCTGGCAGAGCCGGCAGGCGATGCTGGAGGCCGAGCGCGCGCAGGCAATGCAGGACTTCGTGATCGGCCTGTTCGACAACGCCGGGCTGGCGCGCAGCGGCGACAGCTTCGACATGCGCCAGCTGCTGGAGGCGGGCGAGCGCCGCGGCGCGCTGGAACTGGGCGCGCAGCCGCTGGCGCACGCCGAGCTGCTCGGCGTCATCGCCCGCCTGCGCGTGGGCCTGGGCGATTACCCGCAGGCGCTGGCGCTGCTGCAACAGCAGCAGGCGCTGCTGCAGGCGCAGGATGACGTACCGCCGGCGCTGACGCTGGAATCGACCGCGCTGCATGGGCGCGTGCTGCGCCTGCTGGGGCGGTCGCAGCAATGCCTGCAGGTGATGGCGCCGCTGGAAGCGCAGGCCTCGCGGCTGCAGATGAAACTGCCGCAGCAGGTGGCCGAGTTCCTGGCCCAGGATGGGCGCTGCCGGCGCGCCGCCGGCGACCGCCAGGGCGCACGCCAGCACTACGAGCGCGCGCTGGTGCTGCGGCGGCAGCTGAAGGATCCGGCCGGCGTGGCCGAGAACATGATGGACATGGCCTCGCTCAGCGGCGACCTTGGCGGCGCCGACGCGGCCATCCAGGGATTCGGGCAGGCGCTGGCCTACCTGCAGAAGCACGCCAGCCCGCGCCATCCGCTGGTCATCGACGCCGAGCGCAGCCTGGCAGGGCTGCACCGCAACCGCGGCGAAACCGGGCTGGCGCTGTCCGCCTACCGCCGCGCGCACGACCTGGCCACCGGGATCCACGGCGCCGGGCATCCGGTCACGCTCGGCATCCGCCGGCAGATGGCCGCCATCGACGTCGACCTGGGCCATTACCGGCAGGCCGAGCGCGAATTCGGCCAGTTGCACGCGCTGACCGTGCAGGCACTGGGCGCGGACCACCGCGAGACCGCGGCGAGCTGGAATTCACTGGGCATCATCGCCTGGGAACGCGGCGACCTGGCGCGCGCGCTGTCCAGCCTGGAAACCGCGATCGCCATCTGGCGCGGCCCGGACAGTGCCCAGCAGCTGCCCGGCGGCCTGTTCAACTACGGCATGGTGCTGCACAGCGCCGGCCGCCACGACGAGGCGATGGCCGCGCTGCAGGAGGCGCGGCGGCTGCGCGTGCGCCTGTACGGCGCCAGCCATCCGCTGGTCGGCGAGACCGATCGGCTGATCGGCGAGGTGATGGTCGCGCGCGGCGAGGTGGAAGGCGCCACCGCCTGGTTCGACCGCGCGCTGCGGCTGACCCGCATCGGCTATGGCGAGGATCACCCGCGCACGTCGTTCGCGCGGCTGTCGATGGCGCGGCAGGCCGGGCGGCTCGGCCATGTCGAACAGGCACTGCAGGAACTGGACGCGCTGGCGCGCCTGCCCGGCGAAGGCAGCGAGCCGCCCAAGCTGCGCTGGAGCGCGCGCGCCTACGCGGCCGAACTGCGCTGCCGCCACGGCCAGCGCGAGAGCGGCCGCCGCGCCTTCGAGCAACTGGCGGCCGAACTGCGCACCGCGCTGCCCGAGGGCGGCGCGCTGGCGCGCGAGACCGGGCAACTGGAAGCGGCCTGCCGTTGAGGCGGATGCGGGGCGCATCCGCCATCCCCGCGGTTTCCAACAGACGAAGGTCTGGTCAGGCGGGGATGACGAGCGCTGTGCCCTAACGCAGCGGCAACGGCGCCTGCAACGGCTCGATGCGGCCCTCGCCGCGCGCGATCTTCTTGAACTCGGCGCGGCTGACCGACACGTAGCGCTCGTTGCCGCCGATCTCCACCTGCGGCCCGTCCTGCACCGCGTGGCCCTGCTCGTTGACGCGCACGGTCATGGTCGCCTTCTTGCCGCTGTGGCAGATGGTCTTGATCTCGCTGAACTCGTCGGCCCAGGCCAGCAGGTACTGGCTGCCCTCGAACAGCTCGCCGCGGAAATCCGTGCGCAGCCCGTAGCACAGCACCGGGATGCGCAGCGCGTCGACCACCTCGCTGAGCTGCCAGACTTGCGCGCGGGTCAGGAACTGCGCCTCGTCGACCAGCACGCAATCCAGCTTGCCGTGGGCGGCGATGTCCTCGCGCACCCAGCGCTCCAGGTCGTCGTCGCGCTCGAAAGCCGTTGCCTCGGCACGCAGCCCGATCCGCGAGGCCACCGTGCCGGCGCCGGCGCGATCGTCCAGCCGCGGCGTCAGGATCGCCACCCGCATCCCGCGCTCGCGGTAGTTGTGCGCCGATTGCAGCAGCGTGGTGGTCTTGCCGGCGTTCATCGCCGAGTAGTAGAAGTAGAGCTTGGCCATCGTGGAGCTTGGGAGCGAGGAGTGAGCGGAGAGGAGTGAAGAGTGAGGAGTGAGTGGTGAAGCGACGGGGAGCAGGCGTCCCTGCGCCGAGGGTGACAGAATACCCGCCCTTCGCCCGCCCACGCCCCGCTTTCCTCACTCTTCACTCCTCTCCGCTCGCTCCTCGCTACATGGATTCCCTCAACCCCCCCCAACGCGCCGCCGTCCTGCACACCCGTGGACCGCTGCTGGTGCTGGCCGGCGCCGGCAGCGGCAAGACCCGGGTGATCGTCGAGAAGATCGCCCACCTGATCGCCGCGGGGCGGATGCCGGCCAAGCGCATCGCCGCCATCACCTTCACCAACAAGTCGGCCAAGGAGATGCGCGAGCGCGTCGGCAAGCGCATCCGCGGCGATGCGGCCGAGGGGCTGACCATCTGCACCTTCCACGCGCTGGGACTGAAGTTCCTGCAGATCGAGCACGCCGCCGCCGGCCTGAAGCGCGGCTTCTCGATCTTCGACGCCGACGACGCGGCCGCGCAGGTCAAGGACCTGATGGCCGGCGCCAAGCCCGAAGCGGTGGAGGACGCCAGGAACCTGATCTCGCGCGCCAAGAACGCCGGGCTGTCGCCGGAGCAGGCGCTGGCGGCGGCGCGCAGCACGCGCGAGCGCGAGGCCGCCGCGCTGTACCAGCGCTACCAGGCGCGGCTGGCGACGTTCAACGCGGTCGATTTCGACGACCTGATCCGGGTGCCGGTGCAGATCCTGGAAGGGAACCCGGACATCGCGCTGGCCTGGCGCGAGCGCATCGGCTACCTGCTGGTCGACGAATGCCAGGACACCAACGACGCGCAGTACCGCCTGCTCAAGCAGCTGGCCGGCGAGCGCGGCGACTTCACCTGCGTGGGCGACGACGACCAGAGCATCTACGCCTGGCGCGGCGCCAACCCGGACAACCTGCTGGCGATGGCGCGCGACTACCCGAAGCTGGAGATCATCAAGCTGGAGCAGAACTACCGCTGCTCCAACCGGGTGCTGCGCGCGGCCAACGCGCTGATCGCGCACAACCCGCACGAGCACCTGAAGAAGCTGTGGAGCGACCAGCCCGACGGCGATCGCATCCGCGTGTGGGAATGCCGCGACAACGAGCACGAGGCCGAGAAGGTCGCCGCCGAGATCGCCTTCCTGCACACTGCGCGCAACGCGCCGTGGAGCGACTTCTGCATCCTGTTCCGCGGCAATTTCCAGTCGCGGCCGCTGGAGAAGGCGTTGCAGCTGCTGCGCATCCCCTACCACCTGACCGGCGGCACCGCGTTCCTGGAACGGCAGGAAGTCAAGGACGCGCTGGCCTGGCTGCGACTGGTCGCCAACCCCGACGACGACACCGCCTTCCTGCGCGCGGTGCAGTCGCCCAAGCGCGAAGTCGGCGCAACCTCGCTGGCCCGGCTGGCCGAACTGGCGCAGCTGGCGCACGCGCCGATGTCGCGCGCGGCCGAGTCGATGAGCGTGCTCAAGCAGCTGCCGGCGCGCGCGGCCAACGGCCTGAGCGCGTTCACCGACATCGTCCGCGATCTGCGCGACCACGCCGCGACGATGTCGGCCAAGGACCTGCTGCTGCGGCTGGTCGAGCGCTCCGGCCTGCTGGCCGAACTGCGCGCGCAGTGCAAGGACCAGGCCTCGTTCGAGCGCCGCCGCGCCAACCTGGACGAGCTGGCCGACTGGTTCGACGGCGGCCCGCGCGGGGCCAGCGTCGGCGACCTGGCCGCGCAGCTGGCGCTGCTGTCGCGCAACGACAAGGACGACGGCGGCAACCAGGTGCGGCTGATGAGCCTGCACGCGGCCAAGGGGCTGGAATTCCGCTACGTGTTCATCGTCGGCTGCGAGGACGGCACGCTGCCGCACGAGATCAGCCTCGAGGAAGGCAACCTGGAGGAGGAGCGCCGGCTGCTGTACGTCGGCATCACCCGCGCCAAGCAGGCGCTGTGGCTGAGCTACAGTCGCCAGACCCAGCGCTTCCGCGAGAAGGTCCGGCTCAAGCCCAGCCGCTTCCTCGACGAGCTGCCGCAGTCCGAGCTGCAGCGCGACGGCGCCGACCCGGTCGCCGACGCGGCGCACAAGAAGGAACGCGCCAGCGCCGGGCTGGCGGCGATCCAGGCGCTGCTGGGCGACTGAACCGCGCGGCCGCTGGCGACGGGGAGATCCGCGGCGGAGCATGCGCTAGGCTGCGGGCGTTCACCGCCTCCGGAGCCCGCCGATGACCCGCGCCCATCCCTTCTGGCTCGTCCTCGGTTTCGCCATCGCCCTGATCGGCGTCGGCTTCCCGTACTGGCGGCTGCCGTACCGCGAGATCGGCCTGCCCGATTCGTTGTACGGTCCTGGCCTGGTCGCGGTGGCGGTGGTGGCGCTGATGCTGCGCGCATTCGGCACGGCGCGGTTCTGGAAGGTATGGCTGATCGCCGCGGCGGCGGTGCCGGTGGCGGTGCTGCTGCGGGTGGCGGTCGATGTCGCCCGCGATCCCACCTCGCACAACCTGTGGCCGCTGGAACTGGCCATCGCCGCCGCGGTCGGCCTGGCGGCGGCGCTGGCCGGCACCGCCCTGGGCAGCCTGCTGCTGTTGCGCAGCAGCCGGCGACCGCCGTGAAGGGCGTGTTCGTCGCGCCGGGCATCGCGTTGGCGGCCTACGTCGCCTATGGCATCGCCGTGGGAGAAATCATCGTCCGGTCCGGGCCTGGCGCGCGGCGCCTGCGACGCGACCAGACGCCGCGCTATTTCTGGTTGGCGATCGCGATCTACACGCTGCTGGCGATCGCGCTGGTGACGGTGTTCTAGCGCCTTTCCACTTCCCCGTCATCCCCGCGCAGGCGGGGACCCAGGGACTTCCGTAGCGCCGAACTTGTCCGGCTGGCCGGGTCGCACGCAGCCGAGCAAGCTCGGCTCTACAGCGTTCGTGCAGGCGGCGGAAGTCGGCGCCGGCGCCAGTCTTCGCGGGGATGACGACGGCACATGGGAACGCCCTCGCCCTGGTGCTATTCCGCGCGCGGATCAACCGCCGCTCGCGGCGAGCAGTTCGTCCAGTTGCGCGCGCAACTGCGCCACCTCGGTTTCCAGCACCTGCACGCGCGCCTCCAGGCCCGAGGGCGCCGCCGCTTCGCTTGGCAGCCGCGCGGCGATCGCGGCCACGTCCACCGGCCCGCACAGCAGGTGCATGTAGCGGTCCTCGCGCTGGCCCGGCCCGCGCGGGATGCGCACCACCAGCGCGGGCTGGCGCTGGATCAGGCGTTCCAGGTGGTGGCGCAGGTCCTCGGCGTCGGCGAAGCGGCACAGCCGCTCGCTGCGCGCCAGCAGTTCGTGCGCGGTCTGCGGCCCGCGCAGCAACAGCAGGCCGAGCAGCGCCACCTGCTGCTGCGGCAGGCTGAAGAACGCGGCGGCGCGGTGCTCGTAGCGCTCGGCGCGCGAGGAGAACACCTGCCGGGCCAGGCCGCGCTGCTCGAGCTGGCGCAGCGCGTGGTTGACCGCGCCGGTCTCCAGCGCCATCACCGGTTCGCGCGCGGTCTTCTGGTTGGCCGCGGTCTGCGCGGCGTTGACGGTCAGCGGATAGACCTCGGGGGTGGTGGCTTCCTTCTCGATCAGGCAGCCGAGCAGGCGGGCCTCGGCGGCGTCCAGCAGCAGGGCCGGGGAGGGGGTTTCGTTCGGGGATGCGGTGTCGTTTTCCATCGCGTCAGGATACCGCCCCGGGCAAGGCCGGGCCGCGCCGGTGCGGGGCTCGGCTAGAATCGCGGCCTTCCTCGTCCTGCGAACCGCCCATGCGTCCTTTCCTGATCGCCGCCAGCCTGCTGGCGCTCGCCCTGCCGCTGTCCGCCTGCAAGCGCGGCGACGGGCAGGCGCCTGCGCCCCACGCCGCGCCGCTGGCGCACGTGCCGGCCATCGCCGCGGTGTCGCAGCCGGCCGACGACAACCTCAACGCGGTGGCCTGGGTGCAGACCTCGGTCGAATACCGCGCGCTGAGCCTGCAGACCTACCGCGCCGCCGCCGATCACCTCAAGGCCGCGCTGAAGGAACCTAACTGGGACGCGCTGGTGCCCGACGAGCGCGGCAACGCCGCCACCGGGCTGAAGCCGGCGGTGGTGATGGACGTGGACGAGACCGTGCTCGACAACTCGCCCTACCAGGCGCGGCTGATCCGCGACGGCAGGGAGTACGACGAGGTGAGTTGGGACCAGTGGGTGGCCGAGAAGAAGGCCAGGCCGCTGCCGGGCGTGGTCGATTTCGCCAAGGCCGCCAACCAGATGGGCGTGACCGTGCTGTACGTCTCCAACCGCGCCGTCCATCTGAAGGAGGCCACCCTGGCCAACCTGCGCCAGGCCGGCCTGCCGGTGGCCGACGACAGCGTGTTCCTCGGCCTGGGCACGGTGGTCGAGGGCTGCGAGCAGCACGGCAGCGAGAAGAACTGCCGCCGCCGCCTGGCCGGCCAGCAGTACCGCGTGCTGATGCAGTTCGGCGACCAGATCGGCGACTTCGTGCAGGTGCAGGTCAACACCCGCGAGGGCCGCGACGCGCTGTACGAGGAGTACGCCGACTGGTTCGGCGAGCGCTGGTGGATGCTGCCCAACCCGACCTACGGCTCGTGGGAGCCGGCGCTGTTCGACAACGAGTGGCGCCAGCCGCGCGAGGCACGCCGCGAGGCCAAGCGCAACGCGCTGGACTACGCGCCGTGAGCGCGGCGCGCGCGCCGCTGGCGCTGGGCGATCGCGAGCGGCTGATCTTCGCGCTGGACGCGCCGGACGGCGCGCAGGCGCTGGCCTGGGTCGATCGCCTCGGCGAGTCGGTGGAGTTCTACAAGATCGGCATGGAGCTGCTGGCCTCCGGCGACTACTTCGACGTGCTCGACGCGCTGGCCGGGCGCGGCAAGCGGGTGTTCGTCGACCTGAAGTTCTTCGACATCCCGGCCACCGTGGCCGGGGTGATCCGCGGCCTGTCGCGCTGGCCGGTCAGCTACTGCACGATCCACGGCTGGCACGCCGGCATGATGGAAGCCGCAGCAGCCGCGCGCAGCGGCGACATGCGCCTGCTGGCGGTCACCGTGCTGACCTCGATGGACAGCAACGACCTGGCGGCGATGGGCATCGACGGCGAACCGGCCGACATCGTCGTGCAACGCGCGCTTGCCGCGCAGGCTGCCGGCATCGACGGCGTGATCGCCTCGGGCCAGGAAGCCGGCCTGATCCGCGCGGCCACCGGACCCGGCTTTTCCATCGTCTGCCCGGGCATCCGCCCCGGTGGCCCGGTGGGCGACGACCAGAAGCGCACCCTGGGCGTGGCCGAGGCCTTCGCCCGCGGCGCCGACGCCATCGTCGTCGGCCGGCCGATCCGGCAGGCGGCCGATCCGCGCGCGGCGGCCGAGGCCATCCAGGCCGAAATCTCTGCCTCTATCAATAAAATCAGTTAGTTGCACAAGACAATTTCAGGTGTTGCATTAGCTTGCCGGGGCGGTTAGATTGCGTCCGTCCGGTCCTGCCGGAATGCGCCACAACACTGTCCTCCGGCTTGTCCGGATTTTCAGGAGGCCCACCGCATGCGCGGCGCGGCCTCCTTTTTTATTCCCCCCTCGCAACCGCCGATGGAAGCGGACGCGCGCCGGACTGTGATGCGCGCGCTTGCCGCCCGCCACGGCGGGACAGCAAGATGCGCCACGACAGGGGGAATCCTTCGATGCGGCCATCGCCCGTGAATCATCCTTGGTTGCGGCTGGCGCTGCCGCTGTGCGGCCTGCTGGCGCTGGCCGCGTGCAAGCGCGAACCGGCCGAGCTGCAGGGCGCGGCCACCGAGCCGGCGGCGGCGGTGCGCGACCTGGCCCGGCACCTGCAACGCGACGACCTGGCCGGGTTCGCCCGCGCCGCGCTGCCGCCGGCCTACCACGCGCAACTGGAAACGGCCTGGCGCGAGGGCCGCAGCCGCTGGCCGCTGACCGAGCTGCCGCTGGACGACCAGCTGCTGCCGATGCTGACGGCGCTGTCGGCGCCGGACGCGGGAAGGAAGCTGCGGCGCAGCTTCGACAGCCAGTTCGCCCGCCAGGACCGCGACCTGCGCGAGGCGGCGCGCACGCTGGGCCTGTTCGGCGTGCAGTACGTCCGCAACGAGGGCGACTACAGCGAGGAGGAGCGCGACCACTACGCGCAGGTCATCGCCGCGCTGAGCGACTGGGCGGCGCAGGCGCCGCTGGGCGATCCGGCGCGCGCCCACGCCGCCATCGACCGCCTCACCGCCGCCGCCCGCCAGGCCGACCTGGCCAGCGAGGAGGCGCTGCAGGCCGCCGGCATGCAGGCCAGCCTGCAGCGGCTGGCGCCGGTGTCGGCCGCGCTCAAGGCCACCCTGGCCAGCTACGGGCTGGACCTGGACGCCACCCTGACCGACCTGCGCACCGGCCTGGTCGAGCAGGAAGGCGGGCAGGCGCGGGTGCGCATCCACTATCCGCTGGGCGAGGCCGAGATCGACACCGTGGTCAGCCTGGAGCGCCACGACGGGCGCTGGTACCTGAGCGGCTACCTGCGCCAGGCCGAGGCGGCGATGGCGCCGCCGCCGGTCGAGCTTCCACCGCCGCCGGAAATCGACCCGGCCGCCGCGCCGCCCGCCCCCGACACCGCCTGAAACCCGCCGGCCGCCGCGCCGACGGTGCGGCGGCGGCGCGGAGCCGCATTCGCTTGGGGGCCGGGGCCGATAGGCCATAATGCCGCCGATGCCCGAACAGAATCCCCTGCCTTTCCCCGAAGATCCCGCGGCGCCGGCGCCCTCCGCGTCCACCGCGCCGGCCGGCCACGCCCACCCGCCCGCCGGCGGATCCGCCCCCGGCGAGCCGCCCGCGCGCATGGATCCGCCGCCCCCGGCCGGCCAGGCGGCCGCGCGCCGGCCGTGGTGGGCGCGCCTGCTCGGCCGGCTGGTCGATCCCTGGCTGGCGCTGCGCATCGAGCCGCAGTCGCCGCGCGAGGTCATCGACGCCCGCCCGGTCTGCTACGTGCTGGAGGACTACGGCCTGTCCAACGCGCTGATCCTGGACCGCGCCTGCCGCGACGCCGGCATGCCCTCGCCGCTGACGCCGATGCCGATCCCCGGCGATGCGCAGGCGCGCAAGCGCGCCTACGTGGCGTTGTCGCGCCGCCACGCCGGCAGCGCGCTGCTGCCCGACGCCACTCCGCCCAAGACCTATTCCGAATCGCTGGCGCGGGTACTGCAGGCCCACCGCAGCCATCCGGAGCTGGACGTGCAGCTGGTGCCGGTGTCGATCTTCGTCGGCCGCGCGCCGGACCGGCAGAGCGGCTGGTTCTCGGTGCTGTTCTCGGAAAACTGGGCGATCGTCGGCCGCACCCGCCGGCTGCTGGCCATCCTGCTCAACGGCCGCGGCACCATCGTGCGCTTCTCCGCGCCGGTGTCGCTGCGCGAGTCGGTGGACGAGGGACTGGATCCCGAGCGCACCGTGCGCAAGCTCTCGCGCGTGCTGCGCACCCACTTCCACCGCATCCGCGAGGCGGTGATCGGCCCGGATCTCTCGACCCGCCGCCTGCTGGTGGACCAGGTGCTGGCCGCCGAGCCGGTGCGCGAGGCCATCGCCACCCAGGCCCGGCGCGACAACTCCAAGCCCGAGGACGCCTGGAAGAAGGCGCACGCCTATGCCTGGGAGATCGCCGCCGACTACTCCAACCCGGTGGTGCGCTCGGCCAGCTTCCTGCTCTCGCACGTGTGGAACCAGATCTACGACGGCGTGCTGGTCCACCACCTGGACAAGCTCAAGGAGGCCGCGCCCGGCCACGAGGTGGTCTACGTGCCCAGCCACCGCAGCCACATGGACTACCTGCTGCTGAGCTACCTGCTGTACGAGCGCGGCATCGTGCCGCCGCACATCGTGGCCGGCATCAACCTCAACCTGCCGGTGGTCGGCACGCTCCTGCGCAAGGGCGGCGCGTTCTTCATCCGCCGCAGCATCCGCGGCAACGCGCTGTACTCGGCGGTGCTGGCCGAGTACGTCGCCCAGCTGGTCGGCGGCGGCTATTCGATCGAGTACTTCATCGAGGGCGGGCGCTCGCGCACCGGCCGGCTGCTGCCGCCCAAGGGCGGCATGATCTCGATGACCGTGCGCGCGTTCCTGCGCCAGCCGAAGAAGCCGGTGCTGTTCCAGCCGGTCTACATCGGCTACGAGAAGCTGCTGGAAGGCAGCAGCTACCTCGACGAGCTGTCCGGCCGGCCGAAGGAGAAGGAATCGATCTGGACGCTGCTGTGGAACATCCCCAAGGTGCTGCGGCAGAACTACGGCCAGGTGGTGGTGAACTTCGGCGAGCCGATCCCGCTGGGCCAGATGCTGGCGGCGCACGCGCCGGCCTGGGACGGCAGGCCGGTCGGCGAGGAGGAGAAGCCGGCCTGGCTGTCGGAGACCGTCGACGCGCTGGCCGAGCGCATCCAGGTCAACATCAACCGCGCCGCCGACGTCAACCCGATCAACCTGCTGGCGCTGGCGCTGCTGTCCACGCCCAAGCACGCGATGGGCGAGGCCGACCTGATCGCGCAGATCGAGCTGTGCAAGACGCTGCTGGCCGAACTGCCGTACTCGGACCGGGTCACCGTCACCCCGCATTCGCCGGACCGCATCATCAGGCACGCCGAGAAGATCGGCGTGCTCAGCCGCGTCCCGCACCCGCTCGGCGACGTGCTCGGCGTCGGCGGCGACAACGCGGTGCTGCTGAGCTACTACCGCAACAACGTGCTGCACCTGTTCACCGCCTCGGCGTGGATCGCCTGCTGCTTCCAGAACAACCGCCGCATGAGCCGCGCCGGCGTGCTGCGGGTCGGCCGCAACGTCTACCCGTTCCTGCAGCAGGAGCTGTTCCTGCCGTGGACGCCGGACGAGTTCGTCGAGCGGATGGAGCGCACCATCGACCTGTTCGTGCGCGAGGGCCTGCTGCAGCAGATCAACGACGAGGACGGCGGCATCCTGGCGCGCAGCGCCGGCCAGACCGACGAGGTGTTCCGCCTGCGCGCGATCGGCCACTCGCTGCAGCAGGCGTTCGAGCGCTACTACATCGCCATCTCGGTGCTGGTGAAGAACGGCCCCGGCACGCTCGGCGCCGGCGAGCTGGAAAGCCTGTGCCAGCAGGCCGCCCAGCGCCTGAGCCTGCTGTACGCGCCGGCCGCGCCGGAGTTCTTCGACCGGACCCTGTTCCGCGGCTTCATCCAGAAGATGCGCGAGATGAAGCTGGTCTGGCCCGACGAGAACAGCAAGCTGCTGTTCGACGAGCGCCTGGACGCCTGGGCCAAGGACGCCAAGGTCATCCTCGGCCGCGAGCTGCGCCACACCATCGAGCGGGTCAGCCCGGAGGCGGCGCGGCCGGAAGTGGTGATCGCGCCGGCCGAGTAGCGGCGTGTCCCGCGCCGGCGGCGATCGCCGCGCGGGCCGCCGCCGGCGCCCTCAATCGGCGGCGCCGAACGCGCGCTCCAGCCAGGCCCGCGCCGGCACCGCCTCGGCCGGGCGCTCGACCAGCCATTGCAGCGGCGAGCCGCAGGCCTGCAGGTGCGGGGCGTCGTCGACGACCAGCGCCATGCGCAGCAGTTCCACCCCCGGCAGGATCGCCGGCGGCAGGTATTCGCGGAAGCCGTAGTGCTCGAACACGCTGTGCAGGAACGGGTCGCAGGCGGTCAGGCAGAAGCGCGCGCCGGTGTGCTGGGCCCAGCGGTAGGCGGCGTCGAACAACCGGTCCACCACCGCCTTGCTGCGCCGGTCGGCCTGCACCGCGAAGCGGGTCGCCACCGCCACCGACGACAGCGGCCAGGCGCGGGCGAAGGTGTCGACCTCGAACAGGTTGCCGTACTCGACCTGCACCGCGGCGGCATCGAAGTCGTGCAGGCGCAGGGTGGCGATGGCGCGCTGCTCCGATTCGACCAGCAGCGTGTTGCCGCAGCCGTCGAGCCCGTCGCTGACGCGCCGGCCGCGATCGTTGTAGTGGCCCTGTTCGTGGAAGTAGACCTCGCGGCGCAGCCGCTGCACGTCGCCCAACGCATCGCCGGGCGCGATGCGGCGCACGCGCAGATCCGGATCGGCCAGCCCCGGCAACGGCAAGCCGCCGCCGGCGGCAATCATCGCGACATGCGGTTGCTGCATCTGCCTCCTCCCGATGGCATGCGCCGCGCCCGGAGGGCCGGGCGTGGACCGGGACGATCAAGCAAGCATCGGGCCAACTGCCTGGCGCGGTTCCGATGCGGATGGGCGGCCGTGGGGCGGCTACGAACGGCGGCGGGACGGCTCCGCCAGCAGGGGCGGAACATCGAAAGTGCCGGCCGGGGTGACCGCCAGCGTCAGGATCGGCCCGGCCCGCGCCGGTTCAGGCGGGCTCGTCGGGGATCAGCGCGCTCTCCAGCCGCACGATGCAGTCCTTCAGCCACAGCTTGCGCTTCTTCAGCCGCTTGACCGCCAGCTCGTCGGCCTCGATGTCGGCCACCAGCCGGGCGATCGCCTCGTCGAGCTGGCGGTGTTCCTGCCGCAGTTCGGCCAGGCGCTGGGCGGTGTCGGCGGGGTTCTCGGATTCCACCGCCGCAGCGTACACCGGCCGGGACGAATCCGTCACCGCGCGGCGGACCGGTACAATGCGCGGTCTGATGAGCGCCCTCCTGCCCCTGCCCGATCCCGCCCCCCGCCGTGCCGCCGCCGATCCGCGCCGCCTCGCGCGCGAGCAGGACAAGCTGGGCAAGCGCCTGCGCCGCCAGGTCGGCCAGGCCATCGCCGACTACGCGATGATCGAGGACGGCGACAAGGTGATGGTGTGCCTGTCCGGCGGCAAGGACAGCTACACGATGCTGGACGTGCTGCTGCAACTGCAGAAGAAGGCGCCGGTGCGCTTCGAGCTGGTCGCGGTCAACCTGGACCAGAAGCAGCCGGGCTTCCCCGAGCACGTGCTGCCGGACTACCTGCGCGCGCTGGGCGTGCCGTTCCACAT
Organism: Pseudoxanthomonas mexicana; assembly: GCF_046736355.1. Classification (GTDB taxonomy): domain Bacteria; phylum Pseudomonadota; class Gammaproteobacteria; order Xanthomonadales; family Xanthomonadaceae; genus Pseudoxanthomonas_A; species Pseudoxanthomonas_A mexicana_B. The sequence continues at coordinate 3,644,129 of NZ_CP157201.1, forward strand.
CCTCGAACAGGACACCTACTCGGTGGTCAACCGGGTCGTGCCCGAGGGCAAGACGATGTGCTCGCTGTGCTCGCGGCTGCGCCGCGGCGCGCTGTACTCGTACGCGGCCGAGCACGGCTTCACCAAGATCGCGCTGGGCCACCACCGCGACGACATGGTGGCCACGTTCTTCCTCAACCTGTTCTTCCACGCCAAGCTGTCGGGCATGCCGCCCAAGCTGCTGTCCGACGACGGCCGCCACGTGGTGATCCGCCCGCTGGCCTACGTGCGCGAGGCCGACGTCGCCGACTACGCGCAGGCGCGCGGCTTCCCGATTATCCCGTGCAACCTGTGCGGCTCGCAGGAGAACCTGCAGCGCAAGCAGGTGCAGCGGATGATGGCGCAGTGGGAGCGCGAGACCCCCGGCCGCATCGAGCAGATCGCGCGCGCGCTGGGCGACGTGCGCCCCTCGCAGCTGGCCGATCCGAAGCTGTTCGACTTCCTCTCGCTCGGCCATCGCGACGGCGCGGCGCGCGGCGATGCGTCGGCCTGGCTCGCAGGCGGGGAATCGGGAATGGAGAATAGGGAATCGTAGAAGCCTCGCGCTCCGTCCCCGTCATCATCACCGCCCGCCGTTCCGATTCCCCATTCCCTATTCCCCATTTCCGGCTTCTAAATGTTCTTCCGCAACCTCACCCTGTTCCGCTTCCCCACCGCCCACGATTTTTCCCAGCTCGACGAACTGCTGCCGGAGGCCGCGCTGAAGCCGGTCGGGCCGCTGGAGCTGTCCTCGCGCGGCTTCATCTCGCCGTTCGGCCGCGGCGAGGAGGCGCTGTCGCATCGCGTCGGCGAGGCGATCTGGCTGTCGGTCGGCGGCGAGGACCGCATCCTGCCCGGCGCGGTGGTCAACGATCTGCTGGCGCGGAAGCTGGAGGAGATCGAGGCCAAGGAAGGACGCAAGCCCGGCGGCCGCACGCGCAAGCGCTTGAAGGACGAACTGATCCACGACCTGCTGCCGCGCGCCTTCGTCAAGCCCTCGCGCACCGATGCGCTGGTGGACCTGGAGCACGGCTTCGTCGCCGTCGACACCTCCTCGCGCAAGTCCGGCGAGAACGTGGTCTCGGAGATCCGCCGCGCGCTGGGCAGCTTCCCGGCGCTGCCGCTGAACGCCGAGGTCGCCCCGCGCAGCATCCTGACCGGCTGGATCGCCGGCGAACCGCTGCCCGAAGGCCTGTCGCTGGGCGAGGAATGCGAGATGAAGGACGCGATGGACGGCGGCGCGGTGGTCAAGTGCCAGAACCAGGAGCTGCAGAGCGAGGAGATCGCCAAGCACCTGGAGGCCGGCAAGCAGGTCACCCGGCTGGCGCTGACCCTGGACGACCACCTGTCCTTCGTCATCGGCGAGGACCTGATCGTGCGCAAGCTGAAGTTCCTCGAAGGCGCGGTCGACCAGCTGGAAAGCACCGAGCGCGACGACCTGCGCGCCGAGCTGGACGCGCGCTTCGCGCTGCTGAGCGGCGAGGTGCGCCGGCTGTTCAACGTGCTGGAACCGGCGTTCAGGCTCAGCAAGGCCGACTGATCCCCGTGGCTTTCGTGGGAGCGACGTCAGTCGCGACAGGCGCATCCAGCCGTCGCGACTGACGTCGCTCCCGCGACAGGCGGTGTTGGCCGGCTTCCGCTACCATGACCCGATGCCGTCCCCGCTCCGCCGCCTGCTCGCTCCCGCGCCCCGCAGCGTGGCGCGCGATACGGTCGACCTGCCGCTCGACGACGGCCGCACGCTGGTCGTGCAGCGGGTGCGCGATCCGCGCGCCAAGCGCCTGAAACTCAGCGTCGACGAACGCGGCGCGCGCCTGACGCTGCCCTGGCGCGCCAGCCTGATCGCCGGCGACCGCTTCCTGCACGGTCACCGCGACTGGCTGCTCGCCCAGATCGCGCGCCACCAGGCCGGCGACGACGCGCCGATCGCGTTCTCGCCCGGCCTGGACGCGCTGCCGCTGCGCGGCGAACGCGTGCCGCTGCACTGGCACGGCGGCCGCTTCGCGCGCATCGATGCCCGCGACGATGGCGTGCACGTGCAACTGCCGGCCCGCGCCACCGACGCCGCGGCGCGGCGCACCCTGCGCGCGTTCTACGAGGCACAGGCGCGCGCCGACGTCGGCCGCTGGCTGCCGCGCTACCTGCCCGGCCTGCCGCGCGCGCCGAGCCGGCTGCGGTTGAAGATCATGTCCTCGCAATGGGGCTCGCTGAGCCCGGAGGGATCGCTGGCGCTGGATCTGGCGCTGGTGCTGGCGCGGCCGTCGGCGTTCGAATACGTGCTGGTGCACGAGCTCTGCCACCTGATCCAGCCCAACCACTCGCCGGCGTTCTGGCGCGAGGTGGAGGCACGCTGCCCGCACTGGCGCGCCGAGCGCGACTATTTCCACGCCGAGGGTCGCGCGCTGAAGGCGCGGCTGCGCGCCCTGCTGGGCAGGGACGCCGCGCGCGGCTGAACCGCGCCGCGCCGGCGATGCGCGGCGGAAGGACGCAAGGCCCGCCCGCCGCGCCGGGGTTCACCCGGCCTGCACCCGCTGCTTCAGCGCGCGGATCGCCACCAGCGTTTCCTGGGTGGAGCGGGTGAACTCGCCTTCCAGCATCGTCTCGGCCTGCTCATGGTGGCCGAGGTGGATGGCGCGGGCGATGTCGCCGGCGGTGCGGTGGAAATGCATGTGCAGGCGCTTGAGATCGCGGTATTCGCGCAGCCCGTCGACCTGCTGGCCGGGGCCGTGGATCCACTTGCCCAGCGCGCAGGCGTCGTCGCGGCCGATCACGGCCGGTTCCAGCCGCTCGCCCTCGCCCTTCATCGCCCGCTTGAGCTTCATCTTCCAGGCATGGTGCGCCTGGATCATGTCGTCGAACGAACGGATCCCCTCTTCGGCCTGCGCCTGCGGCTGCGCCGGGGCGGCCGCGGCGGCGCGTTGGAACATCGCCGTGGCCTGCGCCAGCTGGCTGGCCTGATCCTCCAGCACGCGCGCGGCGGCGGTGGCTTCCTCCACCAGCGCGGCGTTCTGCTGGGTGGTCTCGTCCAGATGCGCGACGGCGTGGTTGACCTGTTCGATGCCGGCGCTCTGCTCCTGCGAGGCGGCCGAGATCTCGGCCATGATGCCGGTGACGCGCTCGACCGCGCCGATGATCTCGTCCATCGTCGCGCCGGCCTGGTGCACCAGCGTCGAGCCGGTGGCGACCTTGCCGACCGAATCGTCGATCAGCGCCTTGATCTCGCGCGCGGCGGTGGCCGAGCGCTGCGCCAGCGTGCGCACCTCGTCGGCGACCACGGCGAAGCCGCGGCCCTGGCTGCCCGCGCGCGCGGCCTCGACCGAGGCGTTCAGCGCCAGGATGTTGGTCTGGAAGGCGATGCCGTCGATGACCGAGATGATCTCGGCGATCTTCCGCGACGCATCCTCGATCTGGCCCATCGTGCCGACCACCTGCTCGACCAGCTGCCCGCCGCGCTGCGCCACCTCGGCCGCGCCCTGCGAGAGCTGGTTGGCCTGGCGCGCGTGCTCGGCGTTCTGGCGCACGGTCGAGGTCAGTTCCTCCATCGAGGCGGCGGTCTGCTCCAGGCGCGAGGCCTGCTGCTCGGTGCGGTTGGACAGGTCGCGGTTGCCGGAGGCGATTTCGCCCGCGGCCTGGTGGATGCTGCCGGCCGATTCCTGGATGCGGCCGATGATGCCGGCCAGGTGGTCGGCGGTGGCGTTGGCGTCGTCCTTCATCTGCCCGAAGTCGCCTTCCAGATCGCGGGTGATGCGCTGGTCCAGCCGGCCCTGCGACAGCGCCGACAGCAGTTGCCGCACCTCGTTGACGCCGCCCTGGGTGGTGTCGAGGAAGCGGTTGATGCCGGCGGCGAGCGTGGCGTGGAATCCGGCCTTGGCATCGGTCCGCATGCGGTGGCCGAAGCGGCCGTGGCCGGCCGCTTCCACGATCGCCGAGATCTCCGACTCCAGCCGGATCTCGTCGGTGCGGTCCAGCCATTCCACCACGAAGCCCAGGCGCTGCCCGGCGGTGTCGGTGACCGGCATGATGGTCTGGCGGAAATACGCATCACCGACGCGGATGTTGCCCTCGTGCATGCCGGCCAGGCCGTCGAGCCTGGCGCGCACGCGCTCGGGATCGGCGTGGAAGCCGTGGATGCTGCTGCCGACCAGCCGCTCGGCGTCGAAGTCGGGGAACGACTTGCGCAGTTCCTGCTGCTGCTGGCGCAGCAGTTCGACCACCGATCGGTTGACGTAGCGGATGACATGGTCGGCATCGGCGATCATCACCGC